>CP070843.1:3639963-3647674 GCA_020350905.1 Deltaproteobacteria bacterium | reverse complement strand
ATTCTGGGTATCATAGTGGGCTGGGTGTCTGGACGGGTGACGAAGAAAGGAGAATCGCCTCTGGCGAGCGCTGGGAAATAACCTCTGACCAGGTTAATCCAGTTGTCAATAGAACCAGGCATGGTGCGCGGGGTATAAAGCAAAAAAGAGTAAACGCTAAGCGGTGAATGGTGAACAGTTGCAGAATCATCTTTTAGTCCTCTTACCGTTCACTGTTTACTGTTTACAAAACTCTATTCTCTTTGCCCACCGGCTCCTTTGAAATCAACACCAGGCTCAATGGGAGTCGCTCTTGGAGATAAAATCGTATGGGACTTGGCATTGAAGCGCAAGCATTGTGGTTGCTGATAATTGCAGCAGCCGTTGCCATGTTCACCAAATACATTCGGCTGCCGTACACTATCGCCTTGGTAGTCGTAGGCATAGTGATGGGGGCACTTGATCTTCTGCCCCAGATGCTCCTGACCCCGGAATTGGTCTTTCATATCTTCCTGCCAATCCTCCTTTTTGAAGCTGCATTTAACATAGACATACTTGATCTCCAGAAAAATGCTCGTTCCATTGCGATGTTAGCCTTGCCAGGTGTGATTCTCGCCACCACTGTCGCTGCTGTTGTTAGCTATTCCGGTTTTCAGTTGTGGAATGGAGGCCCAGATTTTTCTTGGGGACATGCGTTCCTTTTTGGTGCCATTGTCGCCGCCACCGATCCCATCTCGGTGTTGGCTCTTTTCAAAGAACTTGGAGTAACTCGGCGGCTCTCGCTTATAATCGAGGGCGAGAGCATCTTCAATGACGGCGTGGCTGTGGTGCTTTTTGGAGTTCTTCTGGGAATGGCCCAAGGTGACGATTTCAATCTCCTTTCTGCTGGGCGCCAATTTGTCGTGAGCGTGGTTGGGGGAGGTGGGATTGGAGTGCTTCTAGGCCTGTCCATGGCCAAGGTAATGAGTTTGGTGGACGACCATCTCATTGAGATCACTTTGACCACCATTCTCGCTTTCAGTGCTTACCTGCTAGCAGAGCACTTGCACATTTCCGGGGTGATGGCGGTCATAGGGGCTGGTTTAATGACCGGTAATTACGGTACTAGGTGGGCCATGTCACCCACGACCCGAGTTTCAGTGAGCGATTTCTGGGAATATGCAGCCTTTATGGTAAATTCCGTTCTTTTTCTCATGATCGGCATAGAAGTGAAAATAGTTCACTTTGGGCCACTTTGGGTAGCTGTGCTGCTGGCGGTGGCGGCCATGGTCTGTGGGCGAGCCGCCGCAGTGTTTTGCACTGCGCCCCTAATTAGTAAAGTGGATAAGCCTCTACCTGGAAGCTGGCAGGGAGTGCTTTTCTGGGGCGGCATTCGGGGAGCCATCTGCATGGTACTCGCCTTGAGTTTGCCCAGAGACCTGCCCCTACGCCAGCTTTTGATGGCCATGATTTTTGCGGTGGTGATTTTTACCCTGCTGGTCCAAGGATTGAGCATCAAGATGGTGCTCCAGAAGCTCGGGCTGATTCGAGGCGACTCTCAGCAATCTTATGAAACAAGGAAGGGTGAAGTTTTCGCCTTAGGCCGAGTGCAGTTGGAGTTGGAGCAGATGGTTGGCCGCGGGCTTCTGAGCCAAAGCAACTACGAACTCTTGGCACCGCGTTTGCAAGATCGAGTGAAAGAACTGCATATGGATTTGGAGGAAGCTGCCGCCGATCATCAAAATGCGGTTGCAGAAGAATTGCATCTGGCGGAAGAACGATTACTCCATGCAGAAAAGGACGGAATCAAGGAGGCTTACCTGGCGGGGATTATTTCGGAAAAAGTCATGAAAAAACTTCTGAGTCAAGTTAACGAGAAACTCTTCTTTTTAGAGATATCGACAAAAAAACGTGGCGCTTCCACTGATCCCAAGGAGAGTGTGTGATGAAGAATGAGAAACTGCTGAAGGCTTGGGATCAGCTGGTACGAACGCTGAGCCAGAGGGAAGGGCTGAGCGGCGATCAGGCAGTAGCGCATGTGAAAGAGCATTTTCCTGAGCTCTACGAGCTTTATGAGGAAGCGAAGAGACAAAAGAGAGTCAAAACCCCAGACTAACCTATCCCTCCATTCCGCATAGCGCCACAGAGCGCATACCCTAACTAGATCTCGACTCCACGAGACGAATGCAGTATCATTTGCTCCATGAAAGTGATTATTCTCATTATTTATCTATTTTTTTTCAGTGTCTCCCTTGGTCTCAAGTGGTTAAACATCAAGTACCTGAAAGAAAAAGGCCATCAAGTCCCTGCCGAATTCTCCACAGCCATTGATGCTGAGACCTTACGAAAAACTATATCGTACACGGCCGAAACCAGCAGGCTCAGCAATGTCTTGTCGCTGCTCAGTAACCTTGTTGTGATTGTTTTTCTGTTTGGGGGATTTATCACCATTTACGATGGCTGGGTCACTTCCCTCTCCAAATCCTTTGTCGTGCAGGGTGTACTTTTTGTACTGGGTCTCCTGTACACTGGGACCATTTTCAGTATCCCTTTCAGTCTCTATAAGAATTTCAATATTGAGAACCGCTACGGCTTCAATACCATGACAGGTCGGCTCTGGCTAAGCGATTTGGTGAAGTCCACTGTCATCTCCACCGTGCTCTCGACGCTTCTGGTTGCGGCTGCCCTTTTTCTTGTTCGCTTGAGTCCAGGGTGGTGGTGGCTGTGGGTGTGGGCTGTTTTTCTGCTCTTTAGCATCTTTTTCATGTACATCTCGCCCTATGTTATCGAACCGCTCTTTTTTAAATTTGAACCGGTGCAGACTGAAGGACTGGAAGCTGAGATCAGGGCTCTGGTTGAAAAAGTAGGGATCAAGGTGAAGAATGTTTTTCAGGTGGATGCCTCCAGACGTAGCCTCCACTCCAACGCTTACTTCTCTGGAATCGGCAGGGTAAAGCGAATCGTGCTTTTTGATACCCTTCTGGAAAGTATGACTCACCGGGAAATATTGGCGGTCCTAGCCCATGAGGTGGGGCATTGGAAGAAGAAGCACGTGATGAAAAGAATTATCCTGACCGAGATAGTGGCACTGGGAGCAATTTTCCTTGCTTACAAATTGCTTGGTTGGAAGGGATTGCCAGGAATAATCGGCCTGGAACAGGGCTCGTTCTACGTGCGAGTTTTCATACTTGGATTTCTCAGCTCGCTGTTACTGTTTCCCTTGACTCCAGCACTGAGCCATCTCTCCCGCAAGCATGAATGGCAAGCGGACAAATTTGCCTGTGAGCTCACGGGAAGACCGCTGGATTTGGCAGAGGCTTTGATCAAGCTCTCTAAGGAAAATCTAGCCAATCTCCACCCACATCCCCTCTACGCTGCTTTTTACTACAGCCATCCACCAGTGGTGGAGCGAGTAAGGAGGCTGCAGGAACAATCCACGGCTGCAGCAGGCTGTTCATGAGTAATGCGGACAGCTATTATTAGGCCGCCTCGTGCTGATATGGTTCCCCGAGATCAGTAAACGAGAAGCTGTAAAAGACTTTGTGTCCGTCGAAATCAAGGACCCTGAGATCATCTGTCTGCTTGACGTCCTTCATTATTACGTCAAACTGCTGACCATATTTTTTCTTCACCAGGTCCAGGGGCACTTCGTAGGCCATGAATTTCTTGATTCCCTTGAGGTCTAGTTTTGAAATGAAATTTCCGTCCTCAAAGGAGTTGTACGTGGTCAGTATTAATATGGGTCCAGTGCCGGTAAAAATTATGCCTGCTTTCATGGTCAACCTCCTCTTTTTTCCCCACTGGTAATTAACCCTGACGATAATAACCAAGCCTTATCATCCCTTTAGTGTAAGAAAAGGTGGGGAGTTTGGGCTCCTCGAGAAACTCCTTTTGTCTTTTTTCCTTGGCTGCAATCGCTTCAGCCAGCCGTTCAGGATTGTTGAGAGGAGCCTCATAACTATATTCACGCAACATCTCCTCATACCCTTCGGTTACATGCAGCACCGCATGGTCGAAAAACCTTACCAGCAGGAAAGAGGCTTCAACAATTTGGTTCAGGTTGAGGGCTGAATCAGCTTCCCTGCTTGCCGCAATGAATTCCCACAGTCGCCTTTTGGTGAGATAGAGAGCACTGATCACTTCCGGAAGTTCGAAACCTCCCCTGAATCTCTCTTTGCCCAGATTCTTGTAGTGCTCTTGGACCTCACCTTTCTCCCTATCTTCGTCAAGCCAATAGCTGAAGCGGCTGCAAACATCATAAATCCAATCATACAGAATCTTCTCATCGATATTCTGGTATGAACGAGTTGATTGATGAAGTAACAACTCCCTTTTGATCTCTCTGGATAGTTGCAGAGCATTGGCTTCAATTAGATCAATTATCTTTTTGGTAAGCACGATGCGCCTCCATACAGCTTGTTTCGGTATTTCAAGCAGTTTTTGCAGCTCCAATTAACTTGCCTTCTATAATTGAAGCTCCCGGTAGTAGCCAAGAGTGGTGTAGTAAATGGCCATATCAAAAAAACGATTCAGGTAAGTAATAAAATCAACAGCAGAATCAAGCTCTCTTGTCGTTCTCATTATTCCTTTTTCCAATATCGTATCCCAGATGTGTTTTTTCGTGGCAACCAACGCTTGGATTATCTCATGAAGAGGGAAACCTTCCTCAAACCGCTGCCTGCCGATGCTGAAGTAGTGAGTTTTTACCTCCCCTTTCTCAGTATCTCTGAGTAGCCAGTGGCCTAAACGGCTATAAACTTGAAAAATATCCTGATAGAGTTCCTGGTCAACCAGAGTCTGGTAGGACGAAGTGTTTGGGTTGCTAACAAGCTTTCCTTTGAGCTCCTTCGCCATACTCGCGGCGTTATTTTCTATCATTTCAATCAGTCTCACTAACATGACCGTCCTCCTCGCCTTCCGCATCCTCAAAGGAGTTTTATTTTTGGTGAGTAAATTATGAGCCAGAGAGCGAACAAGTGTGTTTCAGAAGAAGAGACAAAAGGGAAAAGTGAGTCCAGATGGAAACAGCTAACCTTAAACGGGGTAGAGCATGCGCTAGCGAAAATAGAATAAGTGCTGCTGAAAAACCTCAGGAGGTGGTGTTACCGAAAGGTTATATCCGCGATCGTTGATGGTAGAGTCTGTCGAGATTTACATTAACAGTGGCACGCATCAGAGGTAACATTCGGTAGCCAAAATCGTAAGGTTCCAGCTATTAATCGAATAGTCGAATTTCATCACGTTCATAGTGTACACTCCCAGTGGAGAAAAAGTACTCTACTGGGAGTCTTGCAAGCACACTTTGCTATTCATTTCTCCTCCAAACCAGAACCGAGTTTACGGATCTCAATATGAGTATTATATACTATAATCCTATGCTCAGTGTTGACATTCTGTCAAAAAGAAAAAATGCACGATTTGGTTTTCTTTCCTGAGGAAGCAGACGTTAGGGTATGTTTGCATATTTTTCAGGAAGGTTGAACTTGGGCTAGCGGGTGAAGTTGCGAGATGCCGGTGTTTCATTAGTGTCCATTTTTTCCTGATCTTACCTTTGTTCCACTTCAAATCCTTTCCTTTTCAGAAGCTCCAATATACTGTCATCTCCAACCAAGTGAGCGGCACCAACAACCACGAGTGTATGACCATTCTGCTTTGACAAATCTTCAATTTGCTTAACCCACTTTTGGTTTCTCTCCACCAACATTTTGGCATAGACCTCGGGATAACCTTCAAACTCCATTTTCACCATAGATGCCAATTTGTTGGAATCACCACTTTTCCAGGCATTGATCATATCAATTACCTTCACCCGCATAGTGCCAAGATCCTGTAGCACCTTGGCAAGGAATGAGTCTTCCTCCTGCCCATTCATCTCTGTAAACAACCCTAGTTGGTCATCAATGGTTTCCAAAAAGCGTATGTCTTTCCCATCTTGCTTTGCTCTATCAAAAAAAAATCTATCTATTCCATAATTTGGATTGAACCCCAATCTTTGGAGCTCCATACTAGTCAGGGTCAAAGCGCAGAGCCAGGGCTTGAATTGATTAAATATCTCTACCTGAAGACCAAGTTCGCCAACTTTTTGCTGCAGCAAGGCATAGGTTTGTTTAGAGACATGCTGCTCCAGTGTTTGACCCGCAGGGAGAAGGCCAAGGCTTGTCACCTTAGCTTCAAAAGCTGGATCACTTAGGCCATCTATATTTGTTTCGAAAGCGATGATTTTGGAATCACTGTAACCGGCTTCGATTGCTTCATCGAGCGCTATCAATTCCGTTGGTAGGAGATGGATTGATCCGAGGAGATACATGGTACTTTTCCCCCTTTCTACGGACCATAGGAAGTTTTTCTCTGTTTTGCCTTGGGAGCTTTGCTGTCCATAGGCTACGTTTATGGGGGTCCAAAGTGCCACCAGGAATGTGAAAACAGCGTAGGCTCTCAACGTACGTCGTTTGACCGAACCAGGCATTCTCATATCATTGACCTCCCAAAACCCTAGAGTATGTCGCACATCCGTAGTGTATAACCTCAATAATGCAAGCGTCAGGTTCTGCAAGAAAAGAGCCAATAGTTCTTTCTGTACAACTATTTAATAACATGCATCATTTTCATTCTCATACAGGTTGACATCTGTGGTAGAAAGAATTAAAATATATTATTAATTTCATATAGTTAAAAGGTATCAACTGGGTTGGCACGACATGGGAGAGTCTTCCCTACTCTACATGTCATTCTAGCCCACTATTGACAAACTGGCCACAGCTCTGTATACGTCTCGGGTTAAGATGCCGCACTGCCTTCAACAAAGGAGGACGACATGAATAAGGCCGCTCTGGTTAACGAGGTCGCCAAGGTAGTCAAAACAAAAAAAAGGCCCAGGCTGCAGTAGACTGCGTTTTCTCGACGATCACCAATGCATTAAAGAGGGGTGACGCAGTTACACTGGTAGGGTTCGGAACTTTCAAGGTTCAAGAAAGAAAGGCAAGGAAAGGGAGGAATCCTCAGACCGGCGCACAAATTTTCATTGAGGCCCGGAAGATTCCCAGGTTCGTGGCAGGAAAAGCTTTGAAGGATGGGGTGAAATAGAGGAGATCAATTTCTTAATAAGAGGACTTCTGGGGCAACACAATTGAGACAATTCACTGCTGCCTCGGCGAGACGTACATAAATAAAAAGGGCATCTCATCTTACTCAGATGAGATGCCCCTGATAAACGAGTTCCTGCCAACTAAAGCTTTGTGACGTTCTGGGCGGCGGGGCCTTTGGTGCCCTGTCCCACGTCAAAGCTCACGCGGTCCCCTTCATAAAGAATTTTGAAACCGGGCATGTTGATGGCGGAATGATGGACAAAGATATCCCCACCCTCATCTTGCTCAATGAAACCATACCCCTTCTTCTCACTAAACCACTTAACTGTTCCTTCTGCCACTGCCTTGACCTCCTCAATAAGTTTTGTTCCAAGCCCCAGGCCGCCACTCTGGCGAAGGCCAAATCCTCGAAAGCCCAACCGACTTGAAAGCTCAGATCCGTCCCTTAACACAGAAAAGTAACGGAGTCAAGTATGAAAAAAAGAGTGGTAAAATTTGTATTTCCTGCCCGCTCACATCGCCAGCGAAGCCCTCAAGTATAAGAGCAAACTGAGTTCCTGGGAGGTGGAAGTGATAGATCCTACTTACACCCTTAGCCAGCTAGCCCGGATATTTCATGAATCACTTGCTGCGACCACGAAACTGGGAACCCGCTTGCGGGACTGAGC
>CP070843.1:3635582-3639863 GCA_020350905.1 Deltaproteobacteria bacterium | reverse complement strand
GGATATTTCATGAATTACCTGCTGCGACCACGAAACTGGGAACCCGCTTGCGGGACTGAGCGGAGCACAGCGAGCGCGAATAATATGGCCGTCCTTCCTGGCGTCCTCGGGTGTCGGCCCCTGCGACGTACCGTTCAGGTACGCCTCGGAACCAACACCCTGCGGTTGCCAGGTGGCACGCCCATCTTCGTGGTCTCGCGACAGCAATTCATAAAATATCCGGGTTAGGACATTGCTCAATACTGCAAGCCAAGGTGATGAAATCCACCCGTTCCAACCGAACACTTTAGGCACTTGTGGGGTACGAGACTGAGGCTGGGGTTCATTTCCGATTCACTTAGAGACATTCGAGGCAGGAAGGTCAGGTTTTTTTATGAACCCCTGGCGAGCGAGCCAACGTATGGCCTGACGGCATTTTTCGATATCTCTTTCACGGATAGGAAGACTTTGTTTGTAGGTATTTATCTCGGTAGGAGTAGGGAAGCGACCAGTATGTTTATTGATGCGGCAGGGATTCTTGAGAACTTGCCTAATATGGACGACTCTCTTAACCTTGTTCCGGTATTCTCTCAGAAGCCATTCTGGGCTTCGTCCAGAATCCGTTACCCAACGAATGTATCTCCCTCTACTCATGGCATCATCCTGGTGCCCCTTAAAAAGACCAGAGTACTGCCATAGCGTTTGGTCAGACTATTCTTACCTGACCATATATTAGTCGGTCAAATATGGAAAGTCCTGAGAATTGGATTCGACCCTTCTGAGTTATACACAAATACTAACTTACCTGAAAGACATGAAAATTTTGAAAATTAATCTGCAAAGTACAGGAATTATTGCAAATCTTGTATATACGTTGAAAGCATTGAAATATTAACATGATAGATAAGTTATTAACAATTTGTTGCTCCAAACAAATCCTGGCTTTTCTTCTGTTTTCTTGCAATATTGCAAGAATTTGCGCTTTTACATTGCCTAACATGACTGTTGGCGGAATGTTGCAGGAGGGGAAACGAGACTCTACTCTCTTATTGTGGGATTTATGTTAGTAAAGAGTGTTGAAAACTTATGTGAAGCAGTAAGAAACCACATTCTTGGGGATAGGGAAGATGATGGCGTAGGAAAATACCACAGTCAGCTTTGGAGGAGGCAAGGTTGCTATTGGGTTCTCAAGACAAAAGAATCTCAGCTTCATGAAAATAACGAGGATTTTGTTCTTGGCTAGAAAATCAATTTACTTAATAAAGGAATCTACCAGATACCCGGCAGAAGTCTATAGGTAACCTTCTGATTTTTGTTCTCGTTTCTCTGATAAGTGCGAGGTAAGTGTTGCTCCCATATTCTTCCCATTAATCTTAACAGTTATATATAGGCCGTTTTCACCTTTCTCCATCGGTTTATGTACCCAAACATCATCTGACTTCACAACCAAGTTGTTTGGAAATACTATTTTTCTGAGAGTACGGTATGGTGGAATAATATCCGGAGGAATGCGACAATTTCTTCTTTCGTACGCAATACCCTGAAACATAAAACCGCCATTTGCTTCGGCATTAGAAATGAAAATTGTTCTATTCCAATCGACTTCGATATTTCTGTTGGTCTTATTTTTTACTTTTATTGCAAATGCTCCATAGCCATCAAATAAGATAATCGGTACAGTGGAAATAGCAAAATATCTATTATTATAGCTTTGTAAAGGCGGATCACTTCTCCATACATATTGACTACCACTGCATGCGGGTAGGAGGAAAACGAATATCAGTATATATGGGGAGATTTTCTTGTTCATGAATTGTATTCTCTCGCCGCACTAGGGTATCGTTTTAAAAGGTTGCAAATATAGCATGTTAGGGAAAGCCAAACTCAGCTAAATTAGCACGCAAAAAAGCCCCCACTGACCACCACAGAAAACCAATCTGGTTGACCGCAGGAAGCCTATGGGTGCCGTGGCCGTGGCAGGATGAAGACAAGGAGTATTTTTTCTTTCCTGCCACTTTTGTGATTCTACTACAACAAAAACCATGCCAGAGCGGACGAAAAGAGTATTTTCTCTTTATCTATATATAGTTAAGTCAAACCTATTATTAGACCTAGATAGCGAATGATGAGTGTTGTGGGACAAAGTTTGTCAATAAAGGCCAGTTTTCGGCGAGGCACGCAAAAATACATATGCAATTAAATAGGGTTAAACTGTAAACTACCAATAATGGACAAACTTATGCAACTCATTGGAATTATGTTACTTTATTTGGTAGAACTGAGCGGTTGTGAGGATATTTTGGGCAAGAAACGTGCCTCATTACTGCTTTCAGGATACAACAACGAGGTGGGCTGTGTTAAATGAGATGGAGCATTGGAGGCAACCAGGGAGAAAGTGAGGCTAGTGACTCCGCAGTGTTCTTTGAAAAAGGTAGGGGGTTATCTCTTACTCAGCGTTTGCGGCTCTCTTCATTAAACCGTCTGCTGATAAGCCTAATGACTTGGTTGGCAATCGTTTCGATCGGTTTATTGGTGACACTTATCACGCTGAAACCACCTCTCCGAAAGACTTTGCGTGCAGCTTCCACCTCCTCATAGATCTTTGCTGGATCAGTGTAGGGCGAAGCTCTAGACAAACCCAATTCACTCTGTCGCCTCTGGCGATGAACTATAAGCTGATCGGGTTCAATGCTCAATCCTATCACACGCCGGGAATCGATCTGAAACAGCTTCGGCGGCAGGGGCAGCTCCATAACCAAGGGCACGTTAGCCACCTTCCAGCCCAGAACGGCCAAATACGCACTGAGCGGGGTTTTACCCACACGTGACACTCCGAGCAGCACAATATCAGCCAGAGACAAATCTCCGGGTTTCATGCCATCGTCGTGGGATATCGAAAATTCAATGGCCTCTATTCGGTCAAAGTAAGATTGATGCAGCTGCCGGTATAACCCGGGCTGGCCGACTGGTTCCCGCCCCAGCACATCAGTCAAACGGGAAAACAAGGGGCCCATTAGGTCAATAGTCACCACACTTCTCTCTTGCCCCAGCCGGAGCAGTGCTCCACGCAAGCGGCCATCCACCAAGGTATGGATTATGGTGCCGCCGGTGGTGGCAGCTTGAGCCACAACTTTCTCGATCTCCTCCAGCTGGCGCACTTGAGATACCAAGACCACTTCCACTCGGTTCTCGGGGAATTGCGCCAGTACAGTGTTTACCAATTGCTCACCGCTGCTCCCAGCCCCACCGGAAACGATGTAGATGGGGGGCTTTTGAGTTGTCAATGGCCCTTCGTCCCTTGAATCCATGATTGAACCCCCTTTGCCGACCCGGTCGAGTAGAATCACTTGCCACCTTGTTGTAGAATGGTTGGCCGGTTTGGCGTGGAATAATTAACCAATTGCGTTATGCTGTTAACATTGATTTCACGTTCCGTTATCTTGTCTTCTGTCTGGATTAAAGCACGTCTCGAAAAAGGACTAATCTGCATCCTGACTAATCCTCCCATCGTTACATCGAAAACAAACATTCCTTTGATGCTTCCCTGAGACTCGATTTTTCCAAAACTGGCCACGCGTTATTTCAAAAATAACTCTTTTCTTACGTTATCCCGGAGAAAAATCATATTAGCAGGTCTGCTATAGCATGACGTAGCAACTGGGTAGATTAAATCTAACCACGTATTTACAGTTTTGAGCCTATCTTTAACGAATCGTTGGGACAATGTTGGAAGAGACCTAATACTTATCAATCCGCTAACATTTCTCATCCTACCAGAAGGTGACATCGAGAAACTTCCAAGGTTCGGCGAAGAGTGAAATAAAAACCGAGTCAACTCAGAGTCTGTTCCCTTGGTGTCCAAGTTCTTTCCGCTCACAATAACTTGTGCAGTTCCTTCTTTCGAAACCTTTTTAACGTAATACTGTAACGTGACAGCATACTCCCGTTCTGTTGTCTTTCCTTCGCTGGTTATCGTGGCTTTCTGTGTTGCGTTGTATTGGACCTTGTCTCCGAGCCCAAATTTCCACCGCAATTTTACATCTTCAGTCGCAGTTTGTTTCCATATAGGCTCCTGCCATGCCAGTTCATCATCATGTCAGAAAGTTGTTATTTGAAGCCGAAGCGAATTGGTAGGGGATTGCAGTTGATAACACTTTATCTAAAACATCTAAGTACATGGTCCGGGCGTATAGGGCAACCGCATTATATTCGGGACAAATGGTGATGTAATACCATTTTTTGTCATTCCGTTATTCTAGCCCGGATATTTCATGAATCACTTGCTGCGACCACGAAACTGGG
>CP070843.1:3628832-3635482 GCA_020350905.1 Deltaproteobacteria bacterium | reverse complement strand
CTCATTCCCCAGCGAGCTTTGTCCAGGTAATAGGGGGCAGAGCTCATTGATTCAACGCCAGCCACCAAGACCACGTCACTATCTTGACAGAGAATCTGCTGTGTCCCGCTGATGAGGGCCTGCATGGAAGAGGCACAATTCCGCTGAACGGTGAAAGCAGTTACCTGGTGTGGAATTCCCGCAGCCAGAGCGGCTACACGGCCTGTATTGGCTTCATCAACGTTTTGCAAACAATCGCCAACGATAACATCGCTGACCACATGAGGATCCAAATTGTTGGCGCGCTTCAATACCTCACGCATGACGTGAGCCGCCAGCTTATGTGCCCTCACTTCTCTCAGTGTTCCGCCGAATGTCCCAATTGCAGTTCGAGCTGCCGCCACGATTACAACGTCGTTATCTTTACTCACGGTTCAAATCCCCTTTCCCAATAAATATGCGATGTGAGATATGGGATGTGCGATGTGCGATAAAGGCTCCGGTCCTCTCCTCCTATCTCACATCTCATATCCAGTAGCCAGAAGCCAGTAGTTAGGGTTCAGGGTACTAGGCATTATGCCTTTCTTGTTCTTTACTCCTCCCTGTACCTTGTACCTTGCACCTTGTACCTTTCATCAATCTGCAATCCGCAATCCGAAATCCCCCTCAAAGCGTATTCGAAATTATCAACCGCATGATCTCGTTCGTACCTTCATAGATCTGGGTTATCTTGGCATCTCGCATCATTCGTTCCACCGGAAACTCCTTGACATAGCCATAACCCCCAAGGACCTGCACTGCCTCGATTGTAACCCACATGGCCACATCACCGCAGAAGCACTTTGACATGGAACTCATGCGAATGAGCTCAGGATTCAGGCGACTCATGTCCTTGGATAACTCTTGATACAGTGCACAGGTCTTGTAGAGCAACTGCCGAGCTGCTTCGGTTCGCATTGCCATCTCCGCCAGCTTGAAACCGACGCCCTGATGCCTGATGATGGGCTTGCCGAAACTTTCCCGTTCTTTTGCATACCCGGTAGCGTACTCGAGGGCGCCGGCAGCAATACCAAGCGCCTGAGCAGCAACCCCCGGTCGAGAAAAATCAAGAGTCTTCATCATAACGTGAAAACCTTCGCTTTCCTGGCCGAGAAGGTTTTCAGCGGGCACTCGGCAGTCTTCGAAAATAAGCTCCACCGTATCAGACCAGCGAATCCCCAACTTGTCTTCTTTCTTCCCCACAGAAAAACCAGGCGTGTCTTTTTCCACAACAAAAACAGCGGCATTCTTGTGAGCCTTTCCTTCCGGATCAGTGATGGCGTAGACCGTTATTACATCAGCCACCCCACCATTAGTAATGAAGTTCTTTGTACCGTTCAAGATGTAGGTATCACCATCTTTAACGGCTCGACACCTGAGTCGGGCAACATCAGAACCGGCTGCCGGCTCAGTCAGGGCAAAGGCAGCGAGGTGTTCGCCAGCGGCAAGCTTTGGCAAGAACCGTTGTTTTTGCTCCTCGTTGCCTGCCAGCAAGATGGGCAAACTTCCCAACTCATGATCCGCAACCAAGAGCCCGCATGCCGCATCTACTCTGGACAACTCTTCAACAGCAATGGCCAGGGCGAGCATACCCGCCCCGGAACCGCCGTAGGCTTCAGGAAAGTCAATCCCATAGAGACCATTCTCCCGCATCAAGTCCACCATTTCCCAGTCAAATTCGCCTTCAGCATCGCGTCGAGTCGCTCCCGGTTCTACTCTCTCTTTGGCTAATCGCCGCACCATGTCCTGCAGCATGCGTTGTTCTTCAGTCAGTTCATATTGCATTCGCTCACTCCCTTCGCTCATTTGTCAATTCTCATTTCACATTTAGCATTTCACATTGGTGTTTTATCATCAAAAATTGACAATCAAAATAGGATAGTCACAGATTATCAATAATTTGATAATGAAAAATGCGCAATGACTACTTGCTGTAGTCATAAAAACCTTTACCACTTTTCCTCCCCAAAAAACCAGCGCGAACCATCTTTCGCAGCAAAGGGGACGGTCGGTATTTACCCTCGCCCAGCTCTTGATGTAACCCTTCCAACACAGCCAAGAGCGTGTCGAGGCCTACAAGATCAGCAAGCGCCAGAGGACCGATGGGGTGATTCGCTCCCAGGACCATCGCCTGGTCAATATCTTCAGCCGAAGCAACAGATTCGGAGTAGACGAAAATAGCCTCGTTTATCATCGGGCATAGAATGCGATTCACCGCGAAACCCGGGGACTCCTCCACTTCGATGGGTTTCTTTCCTAACTGCTCCACGAAAGCCTTGGTAACCGCAAAGGTAGAATCAGAAGTCACGAAACCGCGGATCAACTCCACCAACTGCATCACGGGCGCGGGATTGAAAAAGTGAACGCCGACAACCTTGTCCGGCCGACCGGTCACTGAGCCTATTTCAGTAATGGATAGACCTGAGGTATTGGAAGCCAAAATGGTTTCAGACTTGCAGATAGCATCGAGCTCTGAGAAAAGCTCCTTTTTCACCCTCATATCTTCAACCACAGCTTCAATAATAAAGTCAGCCTCGGTCACCGCCTCACTGATATCCGTTGTCCCTTTGATGCGAGCCATTATCCTCGTTGCAGTCTCAGCCTTTATCTTTTCCTTCTCCACGGCACGGTCGAGATGAAATTTGATTGTTGCCAGACCTTTTTCAACGAAACGATCTTCAATGTCGCGCACGGTTACTTCAAGACCTGCAGCTGCCACCACTTGCGCGATGCCCGATCCCATTATTCCTGCGCCCAGAACGCAGACCTTCTTAATTTCCATGTGTATTTTCCTCCTCTCAAATTCTAGCATCGAATTTGAGCAAATTCTAAATCCGAAGCACGAAATAAATCCTGAACTGCAGATGTGGGATGTGAGAATCACTATTCTTCACTAGAATTTATTATCCCACATTCTCATATCTCATATTTCACATCCAGCTTGAATTTGTTTCGAAACCGGGGCCCCGTCCGCAGGGTGGAGAGTCCGGAGGACAAATTTCGATAACGCATATGCCTTTAGCTCCGCATACTGTGGATATTAGATTTCGATATGCACTTTTATTTACTAACCACTGAGACACGGAGAGCACAGAGGGAACTATATTCTTGCCCGATCGGGAGACGGCGATCGGGCAAGAGATCGCAGCCCTGCGGGCACGATCTAGTAACCGGGTGGCTTCATGTCAACGGTTGGATCCAGGCTAAAGAGCTTTCGCCACAGGCGGAGGCTCTTTTCCCTGGCCGTCGTCTCCCGGCCAGGGAAAAAACAACATTCTCTGTGTACTCTGTGCCTCTGTGGTAAATCTTCAATCAAGCTTCCTTTGATACTATTGCATACACTAACCAGTCTCATATCTCAATGTGTTTTGGGGAAGATTCTTTGGGTTTTGTCGGCTGTTCATCGAAGCTGATACTATGGTATAAAGTATTCCTGCGGCAATGAACCGGAGAGGAACCATGCTTAAAGTAAACCCACACCCAGACTACCCACCCGAAGAAGGCAGGTACCTCAGAGGAAACGATTTCTCACCGGTCGCCGTGGCCATCATTTTGACTACTGACGCAGACAAAATCCCTCCCGAACTTGAAAATCTTGTGAGAGCCGGCGTGGAAAGCGGCGCAGCACTCTCGGGAACCGTACAGACCGAGAATATTGGCTTTGAAAAAATTGTGTGCAACGTCGTTGCCAACCCCAATATACGCTACCTTGTCATTGGTGGCCCGGAGTCCCCTGGGCACTTGACCGGAGAAGCTTTGAAAGCTTTGATCCTCAAAGGAGTTGATGAAAAGAAGAGGATCAGAGAGACGGATGCGCCCCATCCCTTCTTGTTCAATGTGCCGATGGAGGCGATTGATCGTTTTCGAAAGCAGGTTTCACTGATCGACCTCCAGTTCGAGGGAAATCCGGACTTGATCAGGAAGGCCGTGCGGTCGTGTTATCAAGAAAATCCAGTAGAATTTCGTGGTTATTCTGTACACGACATCGGTGCCTATCCGGAACCTCCTATCAGCGGAAAGATAACCTGGCGTGTCACCCAGCCCTGGGCGGAAGTAATGGATGAAAATGAGCGTGATGCAAAGAAAAAAGCTCTAGAACTGATGGAGCGGTTGAGGGCAAGAGCCAAGGATAAATAAATTGTCCCTATATTGGTGGATCTGAAAGATCGACTTTCTAGATTATTAACGTATGTTTGTATTAGACACACATCTTGAAGACAAATCATTCGGTTGAAGAATATGAGCATGTCAGCAAGAAGGTTGACATGAATCTTGCATAGCCTTAGTATGAAATGGATTCTATCATGCCATATTCAGGGCAAGAAACAAGAACGGAGATAAGGCTATGAATAAAAGACCAGCTGTATTGATGTTTTCTCTCGTGCTGATTAGCCTGACAGCAATGGTGGCGGTTCCAGCACTGGCGCAAATGGGGCAATCAGTGTTGAGTCCTGTCCGTTGCGGGACCAAACTAGTACAGGTCGGGCAGGATACGAAAGAGTCAGTTCTGGCCAAATGCGGCGAGCCTACCTATAGATATCCGGGCAGTGACGGAGGCGGTGAATTGTGGTCATACAATCGTGGAAGTGGAAGATTCTCGGGAACGATGAAATTCACTGGCGCCAAACTTACCTCCATTCAGAAAACTGGTTATGGCTTTAGTAAATAATTCCCCTCGACTCCAGGGTGCCTTTGGCCCATGAGCCGACCCGAAAAAGAGACAGCAGATTTGCACTGAAAAAAATCCCACCTCATTTATCCTTGCAGCCAACGGCAGGGTCATTAATGACGCTGCCTTTTTTATGCCCAATTTGGGTGAAAATAGGGTACATTAACCAGTAGTGGGGTATCGCTAAAGTTAGAGAATAGGGGGAGAATCGAGTACTGGAGTGTTGGAGTAGTGGAGTAATGGAGTGATGCAGCCGAGAATACTTATTGTAGGAACCGGGGCAATTGGTGGCTTTTACGGCGGCAAACTGGCCCAGGCCGGAGCCTTAGTATCGACTCTCTGCCGTTCGGATTACGAATTAGTAAAATCCAAAGGTATAACGGTCACCAGCACTTTGGGAGATTTTAATTTCACCCCAGAAAAAGTCATACGAGATCTTGGTGAACATGGCCCTCCCCCTGACTACATTTTGGTCGGGCTCAAAGTGCTTCCTGAAATTGACACGGCAGAGATCATCAAAGAGGTGGTGGGACCGGAAACAGCCATCGTTCTTTTACAAAACGGTGTTGAGATCGAGGAACCCGTGGCTCGAGCCTTCCCTGATAATGAAATCATAAGCGGTTTGGCTTTCATATGTGTCACCCGCACAAGCCCTGGCCACATAGATCATACCGACTTCGGTCGTCTGGTTATTGGCCGTTTTCCTGCGGGTAAATCGGCCAAAGCCGAAGAACTCGCCACACTTTTTAATGACTCAGGAGTGGTGTGTGAGGTCAGTGAAGGTGTGGTGACTGCCAGATGGAGAAAGCTTGTCTGGAACGCGCCCTTCAATCCCATTTCAGTTCTGGGCGGCGGTGCCGACACCAAAGACATGGTGGAAAGCCCAGAATCACTGCAGCTAGCCCGGAAAGTCATGGAGGAAGTCTGCAGGATCGCCGAGGCTGCCGGCCATCCCCTGCCAGAGGAGGTAGTACAACAAAACATTGACGGCACCCGCGCCATGGCACCCTATAAGAGCAGCATGCTGGTTGATTTCGAGGCGGCGAGACCCATGGAGGTTGAGGCCATTCTGGGCAACGGACTCCGGGTAGCTAAAAAACATGGCGTTGACGCCCCGCACATGGAAAGCCTCTATGCATTGCTGAAGTCGGTAGACAGAAAGAATCAACAGGCTAGCCTAGAACAGTAACCGAGCTTGATCCATAATTCATCAATTCGGAACGGGGAAGTGGTCGGACCACGCCATATAACTGGAATTTATTAATATAAGTCCCCCAAATAGGTGTTTTCTGGGCTTAGAGTGCCGTTTTTGATACCAAAATTGAGCCCCTAAGCCCTATTTTTACCCCTAAGGCAGGATTCTTTCTTTGCTATTTCAGATATTGACTTGGTCCGACCACCTTGGGGAATTGGCGAAGGAGAACCAATGTCAGAGAAAGAAAAGAAAGATTCACGACGCACTTTTTTGAAAGCGGCTGGTGCCGTCGGTGCCGGATCGATTATTGCTTCACTGGCACCTTTTGTGAACGCTTCCGATAAAAGCAGTTCAAAAGAAGTTCCTCCTCTGACCGTGCCGACTAGACCGTTTGGAAAAACAGGAGTAAATGTCTCTATTCTTTCCCTTGGTGGTGTTTTGGGTATGTCGGACCTGTTAATATTCAGGCAAGCTCTGAAAATGGGTGTAACATATTGGGATACGGCCGATGGATATGGTTGGGGGAAAAATGAGAAGGCAATCGGCAAATACTTCGCCAAATTCCCCAACGATCGAAAAAAAGTTTTTCTAGTCACCAAGGCTGCGGCTTCAGATCCGAATAAATTAACTGAAAAGCTGCTTACCTCACTTCATAGAATGAATACGTCATACGTCGATATGTACTTCATTCATTATGTCAAAAATGTAAAAGATGAATTGACCAGTGAAGTCAAAGCCTGGGCTGAAAAAGCCAAAGCTGATGGAAAG
>CP070843.1:3626125-3628732 GCA_020350905.1 Deltaproteobacteria bacterium | reverse complement strand
TAGGCACTACCACGCTGGCAGCATCAACCTTGCCAATAAATTCCCGGTGCGATGCACATGCCTGGCACGAAAAATCCTCAGCCATTCGTCGCGCCCGGCTTGGCTCGACGTCAGCTACAGCTACCAGATTAGTCTCTTCTAGAGCCGCGTATTTCTCCGCATGAAACTGACCCAGGTAGCCAACTCCGACTACAGCCATCTTTGGAGCCGAAGCGTTGACCGTGATTCTTGGCTTCACAGCCAAGAGCGCGTTCCTACTGTCCCCCACTTCCGCTTCAAGCTGGTTCAACTCCAGCATCAATCCATCTAACTCCGAAGCTTTTTCCCTGTCCGCTGGCCTGCTCAAGATGGCAATCCTGGCATCGTCGGCAGCCTGGATCATCTTTTCCCTGTCAAACATCAATGTTCTGTCAGCTTCTACCACCAACACCGAAGCGCCCACCCCTTTCATGGTCTCGATGGTCTGAAGCCCTACAGCAGGAACATCGAAACGCAGGTCTTGATGGGGCTTGCAAACCTTCACAACCACCACTTCGCTTTTTCCCAGATGACCTCCGCGCCTGATTGTCTCATCAGTGCCTTCTATAGCCTCCACTGCCAATACTGCCTGATCCCGAACCAAGATACACTGCCCTATGTCCAGTTTGCCGATCTCCTTGGCCAGATTCCAGCCGAAGTTGATGTCCCTGCGCTCCCGAGCGTTGGGCCTGCGCCGCGTCAGGATGCCAGGGGGGGCCAGCAGTTCTGGCAGGAAAAGGGTCGAAGGTCTAACTTTGATTCCGTGCGCTTCCAGTTCTTCGGTAAAAGCCCTTAAAATCGCATCGTCTTTTTTGTGGAGCATCCGGGCGAGCAACCGTACAGCCTTCCAGTCCGGTCTGATTTTGCTGAAGAGCTTGGTTTTGGCCACCGCCCCCGCCATCGCCACTTCAGTAACCTGGGCTTTTTGAAAAGTCTCAATCATCCGGCCCAGTTTCCCTAGGCTCACCCAAGAACATGCCTCCACCTCGGATTCCAGCAGCTCGTCGGCCTCCCCTTTAAGGGCCACCGCCACTACCTTGACTCCATTTTGCCTTGCTGCCCGGGCGAAAAGGATGGGAAATTGTCCCCCTCCCGCAATAAGTCCAATTTTTTTCATTGGTTCACTGTGTACTTCTTTCAGGTGATGGCAGACTCACCGGCCCAGGAGAAAACATTCCCGCCCAGATCACCGAGTAATGCCACGCTGTGACCAACGGATAAAATCTACCAATATTCTCACTTCATCCACGTCTCCAAACTGACTCTCAGCCACCTCCAGCGCTTCTTTGAGAGTCCTCTCGGTCAGAAACAAAATACGATAGCACTGCTTCAAAATCTTGAGTGTGGTGGCGGGAAAATTCCTGCGCTTTAGCCCAACGGTATTCAGCCCGTAGAGCTTGGCGCGATGTCCAGATACAAGCATGTATGGAGGTATATCCTTCGTTACCCCAGTCTTGCCACCAATGTAAGCGTGGATGCCAATCCGAACGAACTGGTGTACGGCAGACAGCCCACCCAGTATTGCATGATCACCGACAGTCACATGCCCGGCCAAAGTGGCAGCATTGGCCATGATCACATGATTGCCAATAATGCTGTCATGCGCCACATGACTGTAGGCCATGAATAGATTGTTGTCGCCTATCTTGGTTCGCTCATCCCCGCCAACGCTGCCGCGATTAATAGTGACAAACTCCCGAATCGTATTGTCATTACCGACGATGGTCTTAGTTTGACGGCCATCGAATTTCAGGTCTTGGGGTGGTGTCCCAACAGAGGCATAGGAGTAGATCTCGCAGCGTTCCCCAATGACGGTGTATGGAGCGATATGGGCATGGGCGTGAATCCGGCAGCCTTTACCAATTTGTACCTCTTCATCGATAACAGCGTAGGGACCAACTACCACGTCGGCTTCCAGCTCAGCCCCGGGATGAATGATTGCAGTGGGATGAATCGTGGTGGGTTTCCCTTTAGCTGTCATCCGTAGATCTCTCCGCTCACTTGCTTTCAATGACAGCCATGAGTTCAGCCTCAGCAACCAGGGTGTCATCAACGTAAGCCTCACCCCGCATTTTGAAGACCTTTTGCTTCTGACGAATTGTAGTAAGTTTCAGCCACAGCTGGTCACCAGGCACCACCGGTTTGCGAAACCGCACCTTGTCGATACCCATAAAGTAGACGAGACTTCCGGCCCATTCTTTGGGACTGGAGTGAAAGGCAAGTACGCCACCCACCTGGGCCATGGCTTCAATGATCAGTACGCCGGGCATGATTGGATTGCCGGGGAAGTGGCCAACAAAGAACGGTTCGTTAATGCTCACGTTCTTTATCCCCACGATCTCTTCCCCCTCCTTCAGGCTTTCGATCCGATCTACGAGCAAGAAAGGATAGCGATGTGGCAAGATCTGCATGATTTCTTTGACATCTATCATCACGAACACCCCTCTATTAAGAATCTGTCTTCTCCTCGAGCGAAGCCAACCTCTTCTCCAAATCCATAATTTTTTTCCGAAGTTCAGGAAGACGGCTTACTATGTGACAGTTCTTCAGCCAGTCGCGATGATCAATTGCGGGGCTGCCTGAAACAGT
>CP070843.1:3621034-3626025 GCA_020350905.1 Deltaproteobacteria bacterium | reverse complement strand
ACATCTAGGTCAAAAATGGAGCTTGACATCGAGTTTATCCGGTACATGCCACCTAAACTGGCATGACTGCGGCTCACAAGATCCATAAGTGCGGACGAACTTAAAGTCTCGGTAATAGTCATGCTGGGGGGGAATCTGGATTCCTGGGCGACCATGCGATGTTGCTCAGGGGCCTGATCCAGGGCAAGTTCGTGATGAGGCAATGCACGAGGTGATGGTTCTTGCGTCGGATAAGACCTATCGTCGCTTTGGCGCAGTTGTAATTCAAATTTCCCCACGATAATGAGATCATTTGCTCCCCAAACGCTTTTCTCCACTCGAACACCATTCACAAATGTGCCGTTGGCACTGCCAAGATCCTCAATGAAAAGATCCTCTTCATGTCTCACAATTCTTGCATGGTGGCGAGATATTGTCCGACCCTCGAGTGCGATCTGGCAGGACTTATCCCGTCCGATAATGATTTCGTCTTCCTCAAGCCGATAGACCTGATCGGGTTCTATTCCCTTGATGAGAAACAACTCATAGACGTTCATTGCCGATTTTCCTATGCATGCCTCTTAGCCCGGATGTTTCATGAATTGCCTGCTGCGACCGCTGATATCACCGCCCTTCCGGGCGTCCTCGGGTGTCGGACCCTGCGACGTACTGTTTAAGTACGCCTCGGATCCAACCCCCTGCGGTTGCCCGGTGGCACGCTCCTCTCCACGGTCTCGCAACGGCAATTCATGAAACATCCGGGTTAGAGGAAAGGGGAAAGCTTATATCCACTATAGAGACCATACATCAATTGACATCTAGGGCTTCGCGAATAAGACTGAGTATCTGCTCTCTATCAAATGGTTTGCTGATATAGCCCCTCGTTCTCTCTTCTATAGTTTTTTCAGTGGACCCGTTTACGACATAGCCAGAAGAAATGATAATACGTACATGGGGATTTATCTTGAGAAGCTCTTCCAAGCACCTCATGCCTCCCATCCCAGGCATGAACAGATCCAGGATGACAAGATCAATTTCGTTCGGCTTGTTGCGGTAGAGCTCTAGAGCACTCTCTCCATTAGGCGCAGTAAGTACTGCGTAACCAAATTCGCCGAGTATCTGTACCCCCAGATCTCTGATGATCTCCTCATCGTCTACCAAGAGAATTCTCTCCTTGCCTCCTTTAACAGAGGCTTTTGTCTTCTTTTCCTCCACCCTTGCCACTTCTTGCTCTACCGTGGGTAGATAAACCTTGAATGTCGTCCCCTCACCAGGCTGGCTCGAGCAGCTAACGAACCCTCTATGGCTTTTCACGATGCCATATACCATGGCCAGACCCAGGCCAGTGCCCTTGCCAACTTCTTTGGTTGTATAAAAGGGTTCAAAGATATGATCTAGAGTTTCTTTATCAATCCCGTGACCATTGTCTGCCACTGTTAGCAAGGCATACATCCACGGATTTGCATCAGGGTGAATTCTACAAAACTCCTCGTTCAGAATGACATTCTCGGTCTTAATGATGAGTTTACCTCCATCAGGCATTGCATCTTTTGCGTTTACTACCAAATTCATAACCATCTGCTCCACATGGGTCGGATCGGCATGTACAAACCTGAGATCGTCTGTGAGTTGGAGTTCGATGTCGATCATTTTGGGAATGGTACGTCCTAATAGTTCCTTCACGTTTTGCACCTTTTGGTTAAGATCGAGGGGGAGCCTATGACTTTCCGCTGTACGGCTGAATGTAACCAGCTGCCGTGTGAGTTCAGCCCCTCTCTTGGTGGCGCCGATGATATTTTGCAGTGCCAAATATTGGCGTTCGTCATGGTTCATACTGTGAATCAGCAAGTCGGCATAACCCTGGACAATCTGAAGCAAATTGTTGAAATCATGAGCAATTCCACCAGCAAGAGTGCCTACAGCTTCCATTTTTTGGGCTTGTAGGAGTTGCTTTTGAATCGTTTCTTTCTCCTTCTCCGCTCTTTTACGTTCAGTAATGTCCGTTAGAAAAATCAACCAAGCCGATTTGTCTTCCCAGATGATAGAGACTGTGTTAGTTTCTAGCCACTTAATATTCCCATCTTTTGCAACAATCCGAAAAGCATGAGTAGTGGTTTTTTGCTCACTATCAAGGGGATTTCCGAAATATGCAAGTACGTTTCGTTGATCCTGAGGCTCTACTAATTCCACGAAAGGTCGATTCGTTAATTCTTCCTCTGAAAAACCTGTAATCTCTATGGTCTTAGGATTGCAAAATCGGAGCACTCCCTCTTGAATAATTACAATGCCTTCACTGGCATTTTCCACCAACTGGCGATATCGCTCTGTAATTTCAATCTTTTCTTCATAATGATTTCTAGACATTAGAGCCGCTTTTACTCTCGCCGTCAACTCTGGCATGAAAAACGGCTTAGTAATGTAGTCTGTCGCTCCAGCCGTTAGACCATTGACAATATCTTCCCTCTTATCAACAACCGTCACTATTAAGATTGGAATGTGTCTTGTTACTTGGTCACTTTTAAGTATTCTCGTCGCTTCGATACCATCCATCCCCGGCATTATGATGTCCATTAATATAACATCTGGCTTAAGTGCACGGGCTGTATTTATTGCTTCGAAGCCATTCGTTGCAGTATGGACTACATATCCCTCAAGTTCCAGCGTAGCACACAGAACCTCCTTGGCCTCCGCGTCATCCTCTACCACCAATATAGTTCCTGAATCTTTATTCAGTAGATGGTCCATGTTCGTTCTCACATCGAGATAGATACTGATAGAAACATGCATGTCTTATGCCAGGGTCTCTGTGCAGATGTGAACTTTCAAATGAAGTGAAAGGGCTCTAAAATATTATCAGAGTTATGCTTTAGAGGCAGATGGTAGGTTCAAAAAAAAGGCCAAATCAATAGACTGACCTCATAAGGGAGCGATGTGTAAAGGCACCTCCACTAATGAGAAAGTCACAGTGCCTTACCCTTAATGTTGCAAACCCACTCCGGTAAGAAACGTTGTGCTCGCTTGATAGCGCGCCATCTGCGACCGTGCTCGGAACAGGATATCACGTACGGTCAAGTACGCTTCATCCTCTCCGAGCCTGCGCGCGGCCACATCTGGCACGCTCTGACGCGTTTTTCCACTGAGCAGGTTTGCAACATTAAGGGTAGAGTTTTCTACCTGATTCCTTGCGCTGAACGTTAATTACTCATGCGTTGGCACCTTTATTGCTTTTGGAAGAGGGTTGGAGAGGATCATGCGACAAATCAAGAAAAAGGTAGAAACTTCTTAGGAAGCTATCCGATCACCATCTAAATGAAAACTGCAATCGAATATGTCGTGTAACTACATATCTTGCTGAAAGTGGCCTAGGGGACGTCTCCATGACAAATTGCTATCTCTCTTTCCAAATTGGAATTGCGAAAAATACCGTCTATCGATTACTAGGACCGACGACGATTGGAAGGGGTTCAGACAATACTATTACTGTTCCGGTTCCGAGTGTGTCACGCAATCATGCCAAAGTCACTCTTAAGGGAGGCACCTGGATAGTTGAGGACTTAAAAAGTGCAAATGGCATTGTGATCGAAGGCAAGCGAGTTGATAAATCTGCTCTTAGGGCTAACGACACTTTCAAGCTAGGAGAAGTTGAGTTTAACTTCATTGAGAGTGAAACTCCCGAGGATAGTGATAATTTAACCGAAACTGTGGAAATCTTATCAGCATCAGCTGCGGACTTGGATATTCTTGCTGAGAAAGAAAAAGAAGAATTCTGGACCGAACGACTTCAGGATGTAATTTCCGCTATACCTTTCTTATTTTCCTTGGATACGGTGGAACGTAATAAGCTGACGGATACTGCCACGCTTCACGGTTTTAAAGCCGGAGAAATGATCATACGGAGAGGAGACCTAGGGAGATCAATATATGTTGTCTTAAATGGTCGGGTGAGGGTTTTTCTCAGAGACCAACATGGTAGTGAGCTAGAGCTTGATATCCTTGGCGAGAGTAAGTTTTTCGGAGAAATATCTTTTTTGACTGGCAAACCTCGCTCAGCCTGTGTTGCGGCAACAGACTCCACTATGGTCATGGAGCTCAGTTATACCCCCATGAGGAAGCTCGTCCAGGAGAATCCTGCCGTTAAAAAAGTTTTGTTGGAATATTACCATGATAGGCTGGAAAACATTAAAGCAAAACGGTCCGAGATCGGGATGAAGGAACGAAGGCGTGATCCTCGCGTTAATGAGCAGCTTCCGGTATTGATTATTATGATGCCTAGTACCACGCCAACAGATCAAGTAAAGAGCAGATCTTGGAAGGCTGATTCGGTTAACATCTCAAAAAATGGAATTCTCGTAAAAGTACCAAAGGCCGAGCCAGAAGAATTTCAGCCCAATGACCAAGTCCTTTTGGAAATTGATCTTGAAGCAGACCTGGGAAAGGTTCGGACTGGGGGTATTGTGCGTCGGTCCATGCTCTATGAAACGGAAAAAAGGACGACGCTCGTAGGTATCAAGTTCGTCGGTATGACAGACACTGACAGCAAGAAGCTCAATAACTTCGTCTGCGGGGAGACTCTTATCTAGTCCCCTATCATATAAAGTTCCGCAAGGGGGTTTTCAACTACTTTTAGCACCATCCTGCCAAGGAAAGAACCCTAGCCCGGTTATTTCATGAATTGCTGTCGCGAGACCACGAAACCGGGAACCCGCTTGCGGGACTGAGCGGAGCGCAGCGAGCGTGAATAAGATGGGCGTGCCTGCCCGCCATCGCGAGCCTGCTCGCTCAGGCGAGGCGGGCGGGCCACCGGGCAACCGCAGGGTGTTGGTTCCGAGGCGTACCTGAACGGTACGTCGTAGGAACCTACACTCGAGGACGCCAGGAAGGACGACCATATCAGTGGTCGCAGTAAGTGATTCATGAAATATCCGGGCTAGGCCTACCACAACAGAGGTTTTCTACACAACCGGTAAGCCTCCAGGTTGTGACATTGACATATATCAGGTATCTGCCAATGT
>CP070843.1:3616370-3620934 GCA_020350905.1 Deltaproteobacteria bacterium | reverse complement strand
GATGTGACCGCGCAGGTCTGTGATGCTCTTGCCTACGCTCACAATCACGGTATTGTGCATAGAGATATTAAGCCTGCCAATATTATGATTCTAAAAAATGGACTGGTGAAGGTTACGGATTTTGGCATTGCCCGCGCAACCGCCAGCTCCAAGACTCGCACCGGCGTGATTAAAGGAACACCGTATTATATGTCGCCCGAGCAAATATCAGGGATGAAGGTAGACGGCCGTTCTGATATTTTTTCTCTGGGAATTGTTTTCTACCAGTTGCTGACTGGTGAACTTCCCTTTGGTGGTGAAAACCTGGCAGCCATTATGTATCAGATTACCACGGTGGAGCCGGAGCCGCCCACCAAACATAACCCCAAGATCTACAAGGCGGCCGTGGCCATCCTTAACCGGGCGCTGGAAAAGAGTCTCGAAACGCGCTACCAGAATGCCAAGCAGATGGGAGATCATTTGCGACTTCTGGCCCAGAAGCTGGACGAGCTCAAAGGGAAAGCGAAAGCGCAGGAAGCTTAGTAGTCAAATTAACGGAATCAATGCCTTGTGGGAGCGGCTTTCCAGCCGCGATCCGCTGGTGAGCCGACTGGAAGAATCGCGGCAGGAAAGCGGCTCCCACGGACTCATCAGGCTCTTTTCTAGAGTCCTGCCTAATGCGCCGTCACCCTGAACTCTCCTCCCTCGGTCTGATGACAACCAACCGTTTCCAAAGAGGTGAGGTTCAACTCTGCAAGCCACCTCTTGATGTTATCATTTCGATGGCCCCGAATATCGGCCAACTGGTGCGGTGCAGCATGGATGAGCAACCGCTGGGACTGAAGACTGGCCTTTTTCAGGACTGGTGAAATTCGGTCACTCCAGATGGAAGAAAGCACCAATTGTCCAAAGGCGGGATGATAAGGGCCGGCAACAATGCGTCCAGGTTGCTCCAGGGTAACGGTTGGTTGCAAACCTATCCTTATAACGGGGATCCCAGCAGTGGCAAAACGTTGTTTGGCCTCTTTGCACCAGGCCACCGCCTGCGTTAAAGGCAGCGGCCTGTAACGGCTCTTGCGGTAGAGGTGCTCCAGTGGAGTGGAGGATAACACCACGGTCGGGTAAAGGCGAACGAAGCTGGGACTTAAAGCAATACTTTTATCAACGGTTCGAAGAAAAGTCTCTCGACTATCTCTGGGTAGACCTGGCATCAGTTGAAGACCCATCTCAAAGCCGTATTGCTGCACCTTCAGAGCTGCTTCACATACCTCTTTGCTGGAATGTCCCCTCGCTGCAGCTTTGAGTACCCTGTCGCAAAGACTCTGGGCGCCAAGCTCAATGGTTTTTACTCCCATGGCTTGTAAGAAACGTAAGTTGCTTGCATCAATGGCATCAGGCCGAGTGGACAGCCGGAGGGAATGTACGAGACCTTGTTTGAGAAATTCCTGAACAGACTCGAGAAAGAGACGCTGGCGGGCTGCGGGTAAGAGCGTAAAAGAGCCACCATAAAAAGCTACTTGGACGGGATAGCGGCCACTGTTGTCCAGGTAGCTCCCCACATGTTGGCGGATTGAACTCGGGCTCCAGGAAGCCTGAGATGCGCCACTGATTGACGGCTGGTCGCAATAGACACACCGGTGCCGACATCCTTCTTGGGGGATGAAGATTGGTATAATAAGAGGTCTTGTTTTCATTTTTTCAAGCAGATGTGTGATGTGTGATATGAGATGTGGGGAAAAAGGAATCCTTCTAAATTTCACATCTCAGATCCCATATCTCTCATCACTGACTATGGTTTGCTTGGGATTTCTGTTTTTTGTCTACTCTTCCCCTGCGGCTCTGTGTCCCTCCTTTTTGTGTTCTCACCTTCTCCCTCTAGCAACCTAAGAGCTCTACCAGCCGCCTTCTGCTGGGCAGACTTTTTGGTGGGCCCAGAGCCCAGGGCGAGAAGTCGATCCTTCAACCAGACGCTCACTCGGAACCTTTTGTCATGATCCGGGCCTTCTTCAGCCTCCAAACGATAGGTGGGCACTGTTTTTTCACGGCTCTGAAGTACTTCTTGCAACCGCGTCTTATAGTCTTTGCCCAGAGCATGTGGCAGATCCTCCTCTTCGGAGAAGAAGCGAGCAAAGTGAGATTCAACCATGCCCATAAGCGTGGCCAGCCCTCCGTCGAGATACACGGAAGCCAGCATGGCTTCATATGCATTGGCCAAGAGGGAAGGCTTGTGGCGGCCGCCGCTGAGTTCCTCACCTTTACCCAGATGTAAGGCCCCTCCCAGATCAAGTTCCTCCGCAACTAAAGCCAGCTGTTTCTCGTTGACGATGCCAGCCCGAAGGCGAGAAAGTTTCCCTTCATCGTAGTCCGGAAAGCGCTCTATCAGCATATGACTGATAGCTAGGTCCAGGGCGGCATCGCCTAAAAATTCCAAGCGCTCATTGTCCGTCAGGTGCAGATGCGGATTCTCGTTCACATAGGATCGATGCAAGAGGGCATTACGAAGCAAATGGGGATCGCGAAAGGTATAGCCTATGCGTCTTTCCAGCTCTCCAAGCAGTAGTTCACTGTCGTTGTGTGTCATTCTCTCATCCCGACTGTCGAGTAGACTAGTAACACGGTACTATATCAACAAATTAGTCTTTACGCTACGCTGTCACTATGCCTTCGGCGTCATTTGTTGTCACAAGGTCATTGCATGTCGCGGTCATGTACAGTTATCTGGTATTAAGGTGCCTTTACGACTTAATGACAGCGAAGCCAAGTGACCATGAGCTCAATGCGCGTGGGCAATTGACAATCAGAAAACCTTGCGGTATAGTCTCAAAAATTAGGTTCATAATACAACTGCCAGGAAACTGGCAGTTTGTCTTTTTAGCAATAGAGTGAGGGGGCGATGTGCCTATGGCTGAAAAACCTGGTCGCCAAATACTCAACGCTGAGGAGATAGATGAAGCGCTGGACCAGATGGCTTCTTCCATCTATGAATTTGTGGATGATAAGGATAACCTGGTTCTGATTGGCATCCGAACGGGCGGAGTCTATTTGGCCAATCGGATTCATGAGAAGATAAAGGCAAAGACGGGCCGAGATGTTGCCGTTGGTATATTGGACATAGGTCTTTACAGAGACGACTGGACAAAGTTGAGCACAAATCCCATCGTCCGGTCTACTGAACTGCCAGTTTCTATTGATGAGCGGGTTGTGGTTCTGGTGGATGACGTCTTTTTTACCGGGCGGACGGTGCGCGCTGCGATGGATGCTTTAATTGATTTTGGCCGTCCCAAAAGGATCGAATTGGCTGTTTTGGTTGACAGGGGCCATCGTGAATTTCCCGTTTGTGCCAACTATGTGGGAATTACCGTGTCCACCACGTTGGACGAGGTGGTGAACGTCTATATGCGGGAGACTGGAGAAGAAGACCGGGTCGTGGTGGAGAAGAAATGACGGTGAAGCGGAAAAGATAGAGGAGTTAGAAATCAGAAGTCAGAATCCAATAGGCATAGAGCATAGAGCATAGGGCATAGAGTAGAGGGTTTTGCTCTATGCTCCATGCCCCATGCTCATTATGCCCTGGCGGCAAGCTTGACGGTCTCGTTATCAGTGGTGAGAAGAACCGAGCCTTCGCCCTCTGCCAGGAAGCTGGCGTAGTTCAGGCTTAGATCCAGGTCTTTGCTCATTTGCTTTACTGCATTTGACAGTTGCGGCTGGGTAACCAGGACAATCATTTCGAAGACTTTCGAGGTTTCACTGCCATTGCTCGATATTGTTAGCTCTAAATTCTGATTCTCCACAGCTTCAACACTGCTGACGGTAGCATCACTGATCGCTATTCTCTCTAATCCCTTGAGGGCGGAATCTTGTTCCTGGCGAAAATCCTCCACGTTCCTGGCAAATACTTCTATTTCCGCCTCGGCCAGTTTGCGCCGTACCAAGATTGCCTCGTTGATTGCCAAGCACAGTGCTGAGGTGTGCATCGGAGGAGAGGCCGATTCATAGCTCTGAACAAAGGCGATGCTCGAGGGAATCTCGCCATCATATGGACGGATGACCAGCCCTTTGCTGGGGCCGGTCTCGCTCAGCATTCTTGCCAGCTGCAAGTCGGTGATGACGTTGAGATGCTGCCCCAACCCAAAACTCGAATCAACACGATCATAGGGCCGTTCCACGCCTGAGGAGATGATAACAGCGTCGGCCTCAACATCGTAGTACGCATCTCCCATTTCGAAGATGATGGCCTCAGGTTTGCACTCGGCCCAGCACAAGGCACAGCCCAAGCACCGCCTGCAGCTCAAACAACGTTTGGCCTCCCGCAACGCCCGTTCCTCATCGAAGCCCAGCTCTACCTCGTTGTAGTTCTCCCTGCGCTCGTCAACCTCAATCTCAATCTGGTGTTCACGCTTAGCGGGAATGTCCTGGAATTCAACGATGTAACGTCCCTTTTTTTCGTACATCTTAATACCTTTCCTATGACTCAAATAGATACGCGCAAGAGATGTTCTTTTACCTATGCTGCTTCTCTCCTCTTTGCTTCAATATGGCGAACGATACCTGCGGCCGCTTTGCGACCATTGGCGCAGGCTCGAAT
>CP070843.1:3587549-3616270 GCA_020350905.1 Deltaproteobacteria bacterium | reverse complement strand
AAACAACTGACTCATGAAAATGCTCCAGTGAGCGCATTCCCCGTAGCGACACGACTTGATCTCATCGACAAGTTCTCGCTGCGGGGAGCTTCAATTATCCGGGCTCGTCTTCACTGGCAACTTTGCGCCTGCCAAGTATGTTCCTTCTATCCCCCTGGCTCGTCTCAACTAACGTCAGGAAGAGCAATGCGGTCGATCTCATCCTGCAGGACTTTGAGATCAGCCAGAAACTGCTTTCTCTGCTCCTCGATGAACTGCCCAGCCAACAGATGGTAATATTCGATCCCGGCAAGAAGGTTTTTCTTGAACTTCCTGAAGTACGCCGGTGTACGAAAGGAGAGCTTTAAATTGAAGTTCTTGGTCTCTTCACGGAGGTGGTCTATGTAGAGCATAAGTTCCTTGATGAACATGTGCGGACGCTCTTTATTGGTAATAAGCGACAGCCGTCCGTAAATGTGTGCTACCATTTCTTCCAGAGTGGATATTTTGGTGAAATCCAGAATGCTGGGCCCGCAACAGATAGATGGGGTGGCCGCTGGATCGATGTCGTACTTCAGGGCCGTACTGCCGCCCAAGTCATGACAGATGCAGGATTTGCGGAGCACGCTTTCTTTTACGGCGGCAAGCTGTTCTGCTGAGAGCCCTTCCTCCGGGAGGTGTTGGAGCTTGCGCTTGACATAGACACGCGAGGCCGGACAGATCGGGATGTCAGTAAATTCAGTATTCAGCCTTGCGGCCCCTTTCAGACAGGGACTGCCAGGCTTGCCCTCACGGATATGTTGGCGACGGGTCTCCTCACTGGCGGAAGTGCGCAGGTTCCAGAAAGGGATCCCTAAAGGTGAGCTGTCGCTCAAGTAGACATCTCCATCCGTGGCGGCAACAAGTTTCTCTAGGTGGGCGCTGTCAACATTCGTCACTTCAGGTACGAGCAGGAAAGGCGTTCCCCACCCGGTTCTATCGATCATGTAATATCGCAGCAAGAACTCGTTTTCAAGAGCTGTGGCGATGCCGCCTTGAACGGTTATACCCACTTCGTGGGGCTCATTGTTTACCGACCAGCCTTGGTCTGCGAGGGCCTTGGTGTAAGTTGCGTGAAGCGTCTCAGTGAGTTCCTGCCTTTTCTCCTTGAACTCCTCCAAGACCGGCCCCAGCAAATAGCCGTCGGTGGCGAAAGCGTGCCCACCGCAGTTGAGGCCGGATTCGATGCGATACTCGGACACCCACAGCCCGCGCTTGGCGAGGAATCTTCCCTGTATCGAGGCAGAGCGGTAATCGCTCACCTTCAATATAATCTTCTTTTTGAGTTCACCATTGTCGTCGGGAAAAAAGTCGTCGAAAGTGGCCGCGTACGTATAGAGTCGCTGATTTATGCCCGCCGAAAAGACGACTGACGAGTTTAGAGTGCTGTTAGCAAAGCCGCGGAGGGCTGCCATGGCATCAGCGAACTCGGCAGGGAGCTTTTTGCCATCCCAGTAGATGTCGCGGTCAAGCTTGGTCATAATGTTGACGTCGATGCTGCCTGGGACGGCTTGCTGGCGCAGATGTTCCTGCATCCGGGCCTTCGCCTCTGGTTCGGTGGTTGCAAGCATTTCGCCATAGGCTCGCTTGAGCGGCGTCTCAGGCAGCATTTCGAAATAGCGTGTAATCTCGCTGCCGTTCTCGAAGGGCGAGGCTTGTAGCTCCTCGACCTGCGGCCGGATCAGCCGGTCCAACAGATTTAGATAGGCCGTGATGCGGAGGGCGCGAGCATCTTGGTCACGGTTGCTGATTTCCTCGTACGGTTCGCCATGCTTCTCACAGTGGAATTTTCTCACCTGTTCGACAAGAACGTCGTCCACTAATGGTATAACCGAAGAGATTCCATACTTCGCCACCCGCAGCGGGGTGTCAATGGTGAATCCTGTTCCCATCACTGGTATGTGAAAGGAATGGCCGCCGTGTTTCATTGATTATCCTCTTGTGTTGTTAATCGCATCTCAGCAGGCGATTCTACTCGCGTCCATAAAAATTATCAAATGTGGAAAAAGAAGAAAAGCAAAATTACCAGATTGAGAACTTTTTGCCTACGAAGACCCTATGGCATAAATCCTGCATTTTCCTCGGTGGGATTGTCTAAAACCTGCACATATCAGGGTGACAGCAATCTCACAGGGGGAGGCCCACAATGTTTAAACGGCAAAATCGGCTATGTCCAAGGCCCGAACTCAAGTGGTCGGTTTCTGCACAAGTTGGGGGCGGGATAATGCACGGTGAAACAAACGATATCAGTCCTCGGGGAGCCTTTATCCGCTGTCGAAATCCGCTCAATCTGAATGAAGTATTTGATATGGTTGTGGATGTTCCAGAGAAATCCCTAAATGTCAGAGCTGAAGTTGTCTGGTCCAATATCCACGGTCCCGACGATACAATCACACCCCGGGGGATGGGTGTTCGTTTTGTGAAAATCTCCAAAGAGGACCGTAGGATCATTGCTCAAAAACTTGACCATTATGAAGTAGGCAAAGAGGCTTGTGACTATCTGGATAAGCTGGAGTTTGAGTTGAAAACAAGATTAACTGATTAACCTACTGTGGGTTGATGCGCTGCTTTGCCCTACCTACTATAGCTGAGCTATTTCAGGCTCTTCTCTCGACACTTTCTCCGCCCGCATGTCACCGACCTTATCCTGAATGGTTATTTTGCTTGACCATACTTTGGCCCAATTGGTTCTGAAAAAACGGAAAACTCCTGATGATCGACTACTGACCAGCGGGGCAAAAGATGATAAACTACCACAATGCTAACTTTCGGGTAGACAAGAGCTTGTTGAAATTGAGCAGTGGCAGGAACTACCGGTACTATCCCACTCACACAGGGAATGTGGCGGCAGGGAGGGAGATTGCCATGAAAGGCTACAGTAAGAGCCGGGTAATTGGTCTTGTGTTTCTCTTAGGAATGTATATTTTTGGCTTGAGCGCTGGATTTGCTGAAAAAAAGGGAGCCGTCGTGGGTTGGGAAAGGGACAGCGCCTACAACAAGCTTTATGACCTTGATGAGTGGGACAGTTTCAAGGGGAATGTAGTGGGTTTCAAACAAATCACCCCCCTACAAGGCATGTCCCCCGGGGTAGCGCTGCTCGTCCGAGATGGAGACAGCGATGAAGTTGTCACCGTTCACCTCGGCCCCAGCCCGTTTGTTAACCCCAATAGCATCTCACTCAAAAAAGGTGACAAGGTAAAGGTGAAGGGCGTATGGGCGGAGATTGACGGCAAGGAAGTCTTTATGGCGTCCAAGGTGAAGAAGGGCGACTATTATGAATACAAAGTGCGCCTAACAAAGGATGGAACTCCTTTCTGGACCATGAGTCCGGAAGAGTTGGCCAGGGAGAGAGCTGGCAAGTGAATGGTCGTGGCTGATTCAGACAATGAGTTCAAACTACTATGAAGGTTAGGTACGAAAGGACGATCTGACGGACCGCAAAAATAGAAAGGGCCCAAGGAAGCTAAGGAAAAGGCAGCGGCTGAAATGCTGTTGCCTTTTTTTCATTAGTCCTAAAAAACTCGGTCCCCTGGGCTAGGTCAGAGTGGAGTGGCTTTGCCGCTAAAGATTGCGAGCTGTTTTGGAGTACTGGAGCTTGGAGAGTTGGAATAAGCGCACGCCTGAAATTGAACTTGAAATGAAACTTTTTCACCATAAGCAACACTGACACCAAGGTGCGGGTAAGGACAAGGCTCCTAGTGGATGGACGTAACTGCTTGAAAATCATTGACTATAATCGAGCCGTCATATGTTTGGCACTGCTTTTGCTTAATGGGTATTGGTCAGAAAAGTCGGGCCATCAAATACTTTTTACTGTCATTCATGGGCCAGGCTTTTTAGGAGTACCCGCGGCTGATGGCCGTGGGCCAGCGCATCGAATGCTCTTGATCTTGGCTCTGGAACGACGAATATGAGCAACAGTTCCTCAAACAGTGAACGTAAGAGCAGTAGTCCTAAAGAGGAAGCTACTAAAAAACTCGATTTTCTTCTCGACACCATTGATACCGAGGTCGCGAACCTGGCGGACGTTGTGGAAGTGGCCGGGCCCATCTTGGATGATCAAACCCCTGGCGGAGAGGTGTCGACGATGAGCCTCGATGACGGGGCAATAGGGATGGACAGCCTAGAACTGGACGTGGATTTGTACGGAGAGTCGGATGGGCCCCCACCTGAAGACGAGCCGGCGGATAATCAGGCACAAGCCGCACTGGATGCCATCAGTGACGCTGAGGGTGAAGTTGAAACCATGTTGGCTGAGGAGGCGTCGGTGGACGCCGGAAGTCCTCCTGTAACAGAGACGAGCAAGGAGGAGGTGGATGAAGACATTGCCAAGGCGTTAGACGAACTCCTCTCCACCCGTGAAGTGGATGCGTCAAACCTCCTTAAAAAAAAGGGGGTGCCAGAACAAGAGAAGGAACCCAAGAAGTCTCCTGACGTAGGAGAGCAGCTACCCGAGGATCTCTTTGACGATTTGGAAAAGGATTTTAAGGCTGTGGGAGATAGGGCTGCCGCTGCGGAACTGGATGCCGAGGAGAAGGAGTTCTCCAGGGATCTCTTTGAAGAACTGGAAATGGACTTTCAGTCCGGAGAAGAGACCGGTAGCGCTGCCGAACCGGTTGTTGTTGAGGAGCGGATTTCAGAAGATCTTCTTGGCGACGTGCAATTACAGTATGAAGGGGCAGGCAAAAATGCAGGTGAGGCGGTCACTACAAGTGGTTCTGAAGAGGAGTTGGCTGATTTGCTAACCGGGAAGATCGAAGCGCTGGTAGCCCGGCTGGTGGAGGAACGCTTGTCAGCGGTTGCTGAGCGCGTTATTAAAGAAAAGATCAACGAGATTTTCTCTTCCATGAAGTAAACCTACCATTTTTCCCAACTAATTTTAGTGTTTTACAATGCACCACGTTTTCTAGAAAATTGATCCATTTTGACCAATCTCACTTTTTTGTGCTAGGTTTGGATCCACGACCAGCTCTTTGACTAAGAACAGGCGAGGAGGTCAGACCGATGGAGCCAATCAAAGGTCTTCGAACGGTTTCCGGTGTCGCCGTAATGTGCTTGATTCTTGCCCTTCTTCTTGGCTGCGCCACGACTCCAGAAGATGAAACGAGCCCAACATACCAGTCGCCGCCGGGGACCAAGACGACAATCATCCTCCTTCGGCATGCCGGCAGGGATATCTACAGTGCTGAGGCAGACGATCCACTGACATGGCAGGGTAGAAGACGAGCTCAGCACTTGGTGGAAGTGATCGGCCACATGGGAGTGAGCGCAATTTACTGCACGAATCTGCGGCGCAACAGGGACACGGCTCAACCGTTGGCAGATCATCTCGGCCTGAAACTAAACCTGATATCCCAATCCCGTTTGTACGATTACAAAAAGCTGTCCAGGGACCTTCTTGATGAATTCCTTACGAAGCACGCTGGCGGCGTGGTGGTGTGGGTGGGAAATCTGAGAAACCTGGAAGAGATGTACAAATTGCTGGATGGCACCGGTAGTCCACCAACCGAATACGGCGATGTGTTTATGGTGGAAATACCAGACGTCACACCACCTCGTATCAAGAAGATGACATACGGTGAGTAAGGCGGTAGGGCGCTATTGGGATGAGGGTGACGGATGAGAGCTCAGGATTTGCTCTTCGAGGCACAGAGGAGATCATCTCGATCCGCCCCTTGCCTCGGCAAGCCAATTCGATGTGCGGCCGAGCCAATTGCATGCGCCGTCGCCGGACCGGTAATCATCAGGAACGAGATTAATACCAACCCTCGCCCCCAACCCAGTGGCTGCCCGACCACAGCCGCAACCAAAAGCAATACAACGCCAAACACGCCCACCTTACCGGTGGCATGTAACCGTGTGTACACATCCGGCAACCGGATAAAGCCCACCACACCCACCACCGAAAAGAGGGTGCCAACGACAAGGGCTAGAATAGCGATTAGTTGGAAGATAGTTTCCATATTTCCCCCGTGAGTTGGTTACCAACAGCCGGCTAAAACATCTGCTCGTCCGCCACATATTTGGCCAGAGCAACCATGCCCACGAACCCCAGAGCTGCAAGCCCGAGACTGACGTCAACGTAAATGACCTGCTGGCTTATGAGCGAGAGCAGCACCAGGACTGCCAAAGTCAAAGTGCTCAGCAGGTCCAATCCCAACAGACGGTCGATAACATTTTCGCCCCGCCACACACGGTAAAAAGCGACGGACATCAGAACAATATGAATGAGAAGCGAGATGTAGAGAATGTAAATAAATATGATTTCAAGAGTAACCATTAGCCAGACCTTTCCGGTTGTGGTCTCTACGATTCAAGGGATACGTACCCCATCAAGAAAATATCTTCTCCAGCAGATCCATCCGCATTTTCTGTGCCTCCGCCACATATTTCTCTGATTTGGTGGCGTCAAGGCAATTGGTGTACATCACACCCTGTTCATCCATCTCAATCACCAACTCGCCTGGTGTCAGGGTGATGGCATGGGCGCTCAGTGCCGTGCCGAGTTCCGACTCAGATTCAGACGGGATTGCCACGATACCTTGTTTGATGGGCAGGGCTGGATCAAGAACAATGCGGGCGACCTGAATGCCACTGATAATCAGGTCATAAGCCAGAATGACCACATATTTCATCAGAGCTATGAAGGCGGATGGTAGGCGACGCCAAGCCATAAGGCGGCGCCGAGGACGGACAAGGAGGAGAATCCCTGTGACAATCAACAACCCGACAATCAGGTTGCTGAGTTCGAAGTTGGATGACAGTTCCAGATACACGAGCAAGAGCGGTACTAATAAAAGCAGATTATACATTCTTATCCTCCCATCACAGCCTGAATGTAACCGGCGGGGTTACCCAACCAGACACTGGTATCCGCGGCCACTTGAACCAGCGGTTCAGCCCACAATCCAAGCACCAAAACAAGCCCGATCAAGATGAAAGGCGCGACCAAGAGATCGCCCACCGGTTTTGCTTTGGCTCCCTCGGGAGGGTCTTGCCACCAGATGCGCTGAAAGGCGCGCATGGTGTAGAGCAAAGTCAAGATGCTGCCCACACCAATAAGAGCCAAGGATCCAAATTCAGCCCCATCAATACCACTGCGGAACAAAAACATCTTGCTGATAAAGCCATTTGTGGGCGGAATGCCGGCGAGCCCGAGACTACCGACAAAGAAGAGCACTCCGGCTGCCGGTATGGATCTGCCTAGCCCGGTAACAACATCAAAGGAAGCAGATTTTACCGACGCTCTACTGGCAACGTACCCGGCCAACATGAGCATTCCCGCCTTGATCAGACTGTGGTTGAAAGCGAATACGATGGCGGCAGCAATGGCCAATGGTGTGCCCCAGCCAATACCAACCAGGATGAAGCCTACTTGAGCCAGGGTGGAATAAGCCAGCATGCGCTTGGCATTGTGCGTGCCTATAGCTGAAAGACCACCGAAGACAACGCCAACAACGCCCAAGGCCAGCAGCAAGGAGCGAATCGTTGCAGCTTGGGGCAGGAACAGGAGGGTGGTCATGCGCAGGAAGCCGTAGACGCCAAGCTTGACCACCACCGAGGAAAGCATGGCGCTAACGGCGGTTGGTGCAGCTGTATGGAAGTCCGGTTGCCAGAAGTGAAACGGAAAGACCGCACTCTTGACCATGAAAGTAGCCATGAGAAAACCAATGGCCGGCTGCAGTAACTGCCCGCCGCTGTCCGCTGCAATCCGTCTGGCCAGATCTGCCATATTCAGGGTGCCATAGGAGACGTACAGACAACCAACAGCCAAAAGCATGAAGAAAGAAGCCAGCAGGCTGATATAAAAATACTTATAGGCTGCTTCTGTGCCGTATCTGTCGTCGGATGCGGCCGTCAAAACAGTGCCTGAAATCACTAGCAACTCTGCAAACACATACATGTTGAAAAGGTCACCGGTGAGTATGGCGCCCGAAAGACTCGTAGCCAACATCAAGTACAAGGGATAAAAGGTTGGATACCGTACAACTGAGTCCTTACTGCCGATTGCATACAAAACACCCGTGGCCAGTACCAGCTGACTCATCACCACAAAAACGGCCGCCAGCAGATCCCCTATCACTGAAATGCCGAAAGGCGCGGCCCAGCCGCCCGATTGGAACACCACTGGTTGCCCGGAGCGCCACACCACAGCCAGGAGCCAAGTGCTGCTCGCCAAGGCCGCGAGCATGGTTCCCAGAGTCCATACGGCCTGCAGACTTCGGCTCCGGCCCAGCAGTAAGGCGATCATGGCTCCAGTCAAAGGTATCAGAATGGGTAGAAAAGCTAAATGGCTTTGGACCATGTACTTCTCCGGTGTCAGTTCACGGTTCTCAGTTTCGTGGTCTCGCGACAGCAATTCATGAAATATCCGGGCTAGTTCTTCAAACCATCGACCTCATCCATATCACTGGTCTTGTAGCGAGCCGAGATGATGTAGAGCATGGAGAGAACAAACGCAGTGCCGCCCATGCTGATCACAATCGCCGTCAGAATCAACGCTTGCGGAAGTGCATCACTGAGGATATCTGTGGTGTCGCTTACGTACGCGGGTTCAATACTGACGTAAGCACCGGTGCTCAGCAGAAACAGGTTCACCGCATTGGCCAAGATGATCAAGCCAATGGCCGAACGGATGATATTGCGGCGTAAGAGTTGAAAGACGCCTATGGCGAAAAGAACACCGATGGCGATCGCGGTCAGGAGTTCCATAGTATTAGTCCCTTTCAGAGAAATGGCTTTCTCGACTCCAATCCGTCACATTCTCTCTTGTTTTTCCAGCTCCTCGATCTCCTTGAGACAGCGAGTGCTTTCTGTGTCTTTCTCGCCGGGGTGTCCCAAGGTGTTAAGCATGTGAGTCACGCTTCCGAGCACACTAAGGCAGATGGCCAATTCGAAAAGGAAAGACGTACTCAGGTGGAACCCTTTTGGAAGAGGCAGCCCAAGCATATGGCCAAAATCAACGTTGGAGAAAAAGCCGCCCTGAACGAAGGCAGCCGTGATACCCGTCAAGATAGCCAGCAAAATACCTGTGGCCATGAGAGGTGAGGCTTTCAGCCAACTCAACCGACTCCTGGTCTCATCATAGCCAAAAACCACATACCAGAAGCCCACAGCCAGACTGATAATTACCCCGGCGGTGAAGCCGTCGCCGGGCTGATCGTGGCCGTACATTATGTCAGTTACCCCAATTATCATCGCTACCGGCAGCGCCACATAAGCCAAGACACGGATGAAAGATGATGTTTTCAGGCCACCGATGCCGAGTGTTGAAAATGGATATGGGCTGGGGGGCGGTAATTCATCCAGTTGACTGCCCGTGTCTCCAAACTTGCAGGCGGCATAACGCAACAATGTATATATTCCCAGGCCGGCCATGCTGAATACACCGATTTCAATCAAGGTATCCAGCCCACGGTAATCCACGATGATTGCTCCCACAATGCTTTTGGACCCGAGCACGGTTTTGGCATTTGCCTGGTAAAAAGGTGTCACGAAACTCTCGCGGGACCGAGATAGCAGCGCCACCAGGGTGATCAGCATCACCGCCGCTCCACTGACCACCGCAATCAGAGCATCACGAACCAGGCTAGCAGGTCTTTGTCTGAAGGTGACGTCCTGTGCTTTAAGACGCTGCAGGCGGGGCAGTCGCGCTAGTGCGAGCACCAGAATTACCATCGCCAAGATATCCACCACTATCTGCACCAGGGCCAGGTCAGGGGCTGGTTCCAATACCATCAACCCGGCAATGCCAAAACCGGAAGCGCCCAAGGCAAGTATGGAAGTAAAGTCGCTACCAACCACAATACTGGCCAGGGATGCCCCAACAATGAGAAACAAAGCGAAGATACGAAGGATTGCCATTTCGCCGCTGAAACTTAATGAGGGCCACTTCATTGCTGATAGGTCCAGCTTCAGTGACAGGCCACGGAAACCGATAAACAGCATTACCGTTGCGGCGAGAATAATCACTACGTACGTGCGCAGCTTGCCTCGTTGCAGCCGTGTGGCCCAAGAGGCAGATGTGTCGATGGCCGCTAGTAATCCATCATAGAAACTATTGAGGGTACGTCTTGGGGCGAGACGAGCTTGAAGTTGCCACACTTGTTCTCGGTAGATGAACAAAACTACCCCTAAGCTTATAGCAAGGGCAGACAGAAACAACGGCGCGTTGAGCCCGGTCCACAGGGCCAAAGAAATCTTAACCTTGAAGCCGTGAGCAGCCCGAGCCGCGTTGGCCAGCAGTGCGGCTTCATCTTTCGGCCCAGGCAGCTGACCAAGGATCAGGGAGAATACGGCAGGGATGGCAGGTGCCAGCACCATTGTCTTGGGAGCCTCGTGACCACGAACGGCTGGATCCCGCGGCTCTCCCATAAAGGTATCCCACAACAGCATGACCGCCAGGGTGAACATCAATGCCCCGGTGACAATACTTGCCAGGGTGAATATCCAGGCCACCACGTTGGGTAATGAGGGATGAAAAGCTGTTGCCAGCAAAGTTTCTTTCGCCAGAAAGCCAAACAGCGGGGGCAAGCCCGCCATTGACAGCGCGGCAATTGCACCAACTCCAAAAGTATAAGGCATGGATCGGCGCAGACCGCCGAGGCGACGCAGATCCCGGGTTCCCGTTTCGTGATCCACAATGCCCGCCACCATAAATAAAGCGGACTTGTACAGGGCATGGGCCAGGATACCGATTATTAGTGCCTTGAAAGCAATCTCAATATCCTGCCCAATCATCATCATGAGTATGCCCAACTGGCTAATGGTGGAGTAAGCCAATAAGGCCTTGAGGTCATTCTGTTTCAGTCCCAGATAGGCGCCAGTCAACATGGTGGCCATACCCACAAGTGTCAGGAGCCAGAACCAGATTTCCGTTTGTCCCAGGACGGGGTTGAGGCGGGCCATAAGGTAGATGCCGGCTTTTACCATGGTGGCCGAGTGGAGATAGGCACTGGCAGGTGTGGGGGCACTCATGGCATCCGGTAACCAAATGTGGGCCGGGAATTGAGCACTCTTGGTGAACCCCCCAAGCGCCACCAATCCCAAGATGACAGGGTACAATGTGCTATCGCGCAAAATATCCCCGCTGGCCAAAATCGTGGTGAAACTGGTACTGCCGCACACCTGACTGACAAAGAGTAACCCGATGAGCAAGGCTATGCCGCCGCCACCGGTTATGAACAGCGCTTTGAACGCCCCTCTTCTGGCGGTCTCGTCCTTGTACTTGTAGGCCACCAGCAGAAAAGAGATGATGCTGGTTGCTTCCCAGGAGATGAACAGGGTAAGTACATCGCCGGCCATGACCAGGCCCAGCATGGCCCCCATGAAAAGCAGCATGTAGGTCAAAAAACGCCAGGCCGACCGGTCGCCTTTAAAATATTGCCCGGCATAGATAATGACCAGGATGCCAATGAGGGTTATCAGAAGTCCAAAGAGAGCACTCAGGCTGTCAAAATAAAGTCCCATGTTGAGTCCAATTGAGGGCAGCCATGCTCCTTTCCAGGAGAAAACCAGATTGGCTTGCAGGTCATCCAGGAACGATACCAGGATACAGAAAGATGATAACGGCGCCAACGCCAACAGCCAACTGAGTTGGGTCACATTTAGCCGCCGGTTTAGCCACGGCAGACCACACAACGCCGCAATGAGGGCGCCGGTGAGGATAATGATGAGCGGTAATACTATTGCTGATTCGGACATGTCAATTAACCACGGCAAAATTGATTTGCCAGTTTATAACGTGATGAGGCGAATTTCAAAAAGAATTTGAAGTGCACCGGAAAGTGGTCGCAGAGTGGCGTGGATTTAACGATACGGATGGTGTTTGGGTAAGCTTTAATTGTTCCAACAAGGGACATCAAAATGTATCCAGGAACAGGACAGACAGTACCGATGCCTGCATCCCGAGAAAAAACTACTTGTTGCGCACACGAGTGGGAGCTCTCAACGCCTTAAAGCACGATCCAGGTGGCCATCCCGGTGCTGCTGTGTAGGACTTTGCTGGAGACGCTGCCCATAAAGAACTCTCTCACTCCAGAAAGGCCTCGCCTCCCCATCACAATGGTGCCGTAGGCGTTGTTCCGGGCCTCGTCCAGGATATCACTGGCCGCGCTTCTACTTCCGTCCACCACTTTGGTAGTTATCTGAGACTCATTCAGGCCAGCCCGCAGCAGCACTTCCTTGGCCTTATTCATAAACGGTTCTATCTCCTGGCCTGCCTTGGTTTTCCAGAGCTCCTCGAGCTCCGGAGCCTCTTCCAAAACCTCTTGGGGAACAAAGCGTCTCAAGTGCCGCATGGTGTGAAAAAGCGTCACCGGGTTATCGGTTCCGCCAAGCATGAAGCCGACATGATCTACCGCCCTGAGGGCATTATCCGAGCTGTCAACGGCAACGAGTACCCGGTTCGAGGTCACCTTACCCTCCACGATCCACACCGGACATACCCGGCAGTATTCCAGAAGTTTGCTGGAGACCTCGCCCATGAAAAAAGCCTCAATCTTGCTACGGCCACGGGTGCTAATAAGCACAGAATCTGCCCTCTTGCTTTCTACCCAATTACAGATGTCTTGAGGAATGCTATCGGCTTTTTTTCGATACACTGTCTGCAGCCGGTCTTCGTCGAAGCCTTTTTGAAGGAGGATGTTCTTGGCCTGGCTGAGGATTTTTTCGGCCATACGGATGCTCTTATTCTCTAAAGCTTTCAACTTGGTGGCGGTGTCACGGCTCATTGAGCGGTCATCCGCGAGCATCGGAGGCAAGCTGGGGAGTATATGCTTAAGAGTTACTTCCAGGTTGTGGTCTTTGCCGTACATGAGATCAATGTATTCCAGGGATCTATGAGCATTGTCAGAACCGTCAACCGGCAAAACGATCATCTTAGTCAATTCACTCATGCTATCTCCTCCAAGGGGGGCGTTACTTCAAAATTCGCCGACAAGCAAACGTTTCTCTTGCAAACGCTCTTTCATTGTCTTTTGATCAAGAGCACGCTATGGAAGTAAAGGACTCAAATGGTGAACATTGGCCAATCAGAACAAAATTATGAAGCGTTAGAATAATTACGCAAACGCTACTTGTCAACACTTTCGAAACGGCGGTTTGAGCATAAAACTGGGAGCTGGTGGGCGGTGTTCTATGATGGCGGGAGGGACGAACACTCAGTGTTAGAAGCTGCTGGATTGCATTGCAGCCCAAGATGGATGGGTCACTATATGCGAGCAGCGTGGAAGCAAAAAAACCACCACCAACCTTCCTGGCTGGAGACCGGTGGGGGTAGGGGAGGGCTTCCCTGCTGAAGGGACCTGACATCCCGAAAGAAGAGAAAATGAAGGGGAAGCCCCACCGAATAGTATATGCGATTTTTGTCTGGAATAGGGCATTTTAAAAGGTTGACTCCGCGTAGGTCATCGTCCTGAAAATCATTCAGTATCCTGGAGTTGCACTGCTATTCAGTTATTTCCAGTTTGTTGGCTTTCGCCGTGTACAGTGAAACACTCAGAGATGGGATAGGCTTTGTCGCAAAGCCAGCAGTGGACATCACTTTCGTTTGAGACCCAAGAAATCTGTCTGTGGCCCTCTGGACACTGCTTGGGATGTTCAAATCGGAAGATGGACGTCACATTTCGGAATAGCCTATCCCTCATGCGTAAAACCATAACCCCCCCCTTGCTGTTAGAATTGAGGTCAAGTGACACCAGGCAAAATCTTTGCCCGGATCATTTACCCATATCTTACTTGTTCTTGGGATTGCACATAAAACAGAGTGGTAGGGTAGGTAAGAACAATACCGGGGCGATTAGAGAATTTTATGAACTGATAATTCAAAAAGCGCAGCGATTGAAATTTACTACACACTTGGCTTGTTTTGTCAAGTATGAAAAGAATTATTATGCAAATTTGAACAGACGGGCAGTACCGCCCGTTTCTCGTTAAATTACTCCGCTTCGTAGTCGGATGATGGCCTGCAAGTATTACAAAATTCAGGACACTAAATTCGCCAATCGCCTGCTGTGACCGAGGATCGTGAAGCACCCCGGCTAGATGTAGCAAGGAAACAAGCTGTTGAAGAAGTCGCGGTCACCCCCCCTCAGGGGCTATGGAGTTGGTCGGATAGGATTCCAACTGAGAGAGCAAAATTATGTGAGCGGTTCCATTTACGTAGGGCGTGATAGTTGTCATAGACCAGGAAAGTCCGACCTGCCCGCCCGTCTGGCTGCACAATGGAGGCTAGCAGGTTCAGTGAAGGGAAATGGGTTCCATCCAGTGTCCGTATCCCCAGTGCGTGCCAGTCATTGACGGATTTTTGTTGTTTAAGGTTCGTAGAGTTACGGTAGAGCCCCTCGGGTAGATATACCTCCTGTCCCCAGGTCTGACCCGTTTTCCAACCTGATTGCGATAAATAATTTGCCGCCGAAGCGAAAACATCCTCTTGGCTTTTCCAAATATCTATCCGTCCATCCCCATCGAAATCCACAGCGAAGTGGCGATAAGTGGACGGCATGAACTGCAGTTGTCCCATGGCACCGGCCCAGGATCCTTTCATCTGTGCAAGAGATATGTGGCCGTCATCCAGAATGCGTAAGGCGTGAATGAGCTCTTTCCTGAAAAAGGTACTGCGGCGACCATCATAAATAAGCGAGACCAAGGATTCTATCACCGGCATAGATCCGGTAATTCGGCCAAAATCAGTCTCCAACCCCCATAAGGCAACAAGGAACCTGGGCTCTACCCCGTAGCGTGATGCTATATTGCCCAGCAACTTGCTGGTATCACTCAGCTTATTGCGTCCGTTGGCAACCCGTTTTTTTGTTAGGACCCGGCTCAGGTATTGGTCAAATGTTAGTTTCGCTTCCGGTTGATTGCGGTCCAGCTTGATGACTTTCGGTATGGGTTTCAGATCCTTGAGGGTGGTGTCCAACGTTTTCTGGGGAATACCCCGGTGCAATGCTTCTTTTCTGAGTGCCGCCAGGCAGGTTGTGAAGCTGGTTTGCTGGCCTTCAGCCATTGAGGTCGAGGGGGAAGCTGAAATCAAAACAAGTATGACCACTGGGACAAATAGCATGAAAACAATATGGAGCCGCTGGGTGAACGTCGTCATGGATACTACTGTTGTTTTGTTAAGTTGTTTGGTCTCGTACAACTGGTTTAACAGTGATGTTTTAGCCCTAGTACACAAGGATCGTGCCAAATCAAAGAATCGTATAATATGTTGTTAATTCAAATAGATAAAGAATTCAGTTCCGAAAATCAGATTCGAGATTTTGGGCAAGAAAGGTTATAGAAGTGGAAAGAAAGTACCATTATTAGATTGCGGATTTGGGATCTGGAGTTTGGAACACCGGATTTGGGAATGGAGATTGAAGATTTGCGATTTCTGATTGCAGAAATGAAATATGTTTTTACAGTCCGCAATCTTTATTGGCGTAGTTCTGCCGCGGGGGGCTTGACGAGGTCAGGCGGTGGTCCTGACCCGAGCATTATACCAAGCCAGCGGGTATTATCATCGCTTTCCAGGGCAATCTTGACGATCATAGTTAGTGGCACAGAAAGGAGCATACCCACAGGACCCAAAACCCAACCCCAGAAGACCAGCGAAAGGAAAACCACCAGTGTGGATAGGCCAAGGCCACGACCCATAAACTTTGGTTCCATGATACTACCGATAGAAACATTGACGACCGCATACCCCAGGAGGGTCAATAGTGCAGAGCTTGTCCCCAGTTGGATCAGTGCCAGCAGGAGGGCTGGTACGGCGGCAATCATAGAACCTATATTCGGGACAAAATTCAGCAGAAAAGCCAATAGGCCCCATAGCAACGGGTAATCTACTCCGAGGATAAGTAACCAGATCCATATTGCAATTCCAGTCAACATGCTGAACAGGCTTTTTATAAGGAGGTAGCGGTTAACGCTTTCAGAAATCTTACTCAGACGGGCTAAAGATTCGTCCGGATCTGTTAAGGCGGCACGAAGCTTCTGCGGGAAGCCAGAGGCTTCGAGTAGAATAAAAACGACTGTGAGCAAAATAAGAAAGATGTTTGTGAGCACTGCTCTCAATCCAGTGAGCGTGCTGGCGACAACACCCATAGCTTTTCGTGGGTCGAAATAGTCTATCAGTACCTGATAGGAAACCTCCATCCCGTGGCTGCTCAGCCAGGATGCCAGAGCGGCAGTCTGCCCAGCAAGACGCTCCTGATAAAGCGGAAGTGCTCTGGAGAAGCTATTCAGGGACGAACCGACGAAAACTGCCAGAAGCCAGCCTATTCCTACTATTGCCACCAATATGATCACTACAGCCAACACATTAGGAATGCGCTTCCTCTGCATCCAGAATAGGAAGGGAGTGCAGATTTTCGCGATAAACAGAGATAGGAGCAATGGCACCAGAATTGAACTGGCGGTACGCATACCGGCAACAATGATGACAAAACATGCCGCAGTAACGAGGAATCGAATCACACTAGGAATGTTCCCTTTGTCTTCCATGAAATCTCCTCATCCGATGAGATTGCGGCATCAATTCACTTGAGAATGGTGGGTGAAAAAGTTAGAAAAAGACAAGACTGTATGCATTGAGTATGGATGGAAATGGCCTTAGCATTCTCGATAGTGGAATGCTAAGGAGTTTTTTCATAAAGCAAGGCTTTATCCTTGCCCGCCCTCTTTGCTTCATATAATGCTTTATCGGCGTTTGTGATCAACTCATTAATATTACCAGCCAGTTCTTTATAGTGGGATACTCCTATGCTGACTGTAACGTCGCAAGCTTTCTTGACATTTCTTCTTAAGCGCTCTCCTATCGCGAGCGCGTTATTGGAACTTGTATCTGGGATAATTACAACAAATTCTTCTCCGCCATATCTGTATATATGGATCTTGTCATAATTTCTCAGGCTCTGTTCAATGTTTTGTGTTACCGTTCTTAGGAGTTGATCACCTTCAAAATGGCCAAATTTATCATTAAAGTCTTTGAAATTGTCGATATCAATGATGAGTAAACCACAACCTCTCGTTGTTCTCTCTGACATTGAAATGAGTAGTTCTATATCATTGTCGAATTTTCTTCTATTGTACACTCCAGTCAAAGGATCTTTCTCAATGAGACTTGAAATGAACTCTCGTTCTTTCTCAGAGAGCTTGTCCAAGACCTTTTCCAAATCCACCTTCTGACCCTCTTACATCCTGAATTTCCCCTGGGAAGCAAGACCAGTTGTCCACATCGTACAAGGTTCTCCTCTTTAGCCGATTGCTTTAGTGCAAGACTTTTTGGGAGAGAGGACTGAGATCGTTTTCAAAAATGATAACGATACCTTTCTGCGTATTTCCTGGAGATATTTTCTCAAAAATTCCCGTTACCTTCACAGCTTTTCTATAAAATAATCAGAATATTTCAACAACTAATAGTAATCATATATGAGAAAAGCAAAATATTTGCATATACTAACAAATGCTGCCAAAACTAATCAACCTAATTCCAGTTATCCAGAGAGAGAGCGGGAGAGTGGTTTAACCATAGATATCCAGAAGTGGATACCAGCTTCATATTATTCCAAAAAGCTCGAAGCTGTCCTTAAGGAAAAGGACAGCAAAAACTAAGAGTATCACACCTAAGAATCTGATTGTGTAGACATAATTCCTGCTTTTTAGAAAGAAACGTGATTTTCCCACCACAACAGCTACCAACACTTTCGAGCCCACGAGAAACACATAAAAACCCAGGATAAAAAGTGATGCCGAGAAAATACCAATATTCAGCGCTTTCAATACCAGAGGTGCTCCAATTGTAAACCAAAACATATAGGGGTTCGGGTTCAAGAAGTTTGCGATTACGCCTTTTCTGACCGATTGGGGCGTTGCCTGCTCGACATCAATATCAACCCCCCGAAAAGCTATGCTCTCGTAGCCGAGATACGTAAGAAATGCACAACCTAATAAGGAAACTACTCCCAGTGCTGGCAACATCTTTGAGAGGCGGGAGAGAACAAATATAGTAATGAGTACAATCGGGATATCTGTCAAAAGAGGTGCAATGGATACTTTAATGCCTTCCTTTATGTCATGTTTCAGCGTTTCTGCAATCACCAATGTCAACAGAGGTCCGGGTGAGAAACCGGCACTGAGTCCAAAGACGACTCCGGAAAACAAGAAAGTAAGTCGTGGTGCCATGGGATTGCAAAAACTCCGATACTGATGAGAAATTCTGAATCCGACCACCAGAGAAGGGTATTATAGACTATCACACCGGATCATAGACCGGCCGGGCAGGAGATACAACAAAATATCAAGATGAATCGGCAGCGGGACAGCCTGTATTATAGCCCTCATTTGGCCTGAGTTGCGATCTTCTTGAGTGGGACCTCTTCTGTCAGAGGGAGTAACTCTTTCTCACTCGTGATAGGTTCCGCCTCTATGACGACCAAGGTTTGTTGATTCACAGAGATCATCAGGCTACCATTCTTTTCAGCTTTGCTTAATTGAAATAGCGACTTATATCCTGAAACGTTTACTGTCTTAACTACTTGATCCTGAGTTTCCATTTGCATATGAGACATTGACTGAAAAGCTTGAGCCTGCGGGGCTACTAAACCACTCACAATTGTCAGGCTAATTTTCTTATTGGATTTGTTGGAATACTCCTGATGAAGAGATGACCAAGATTGACCACCCATCTCCATGTTAATACCATCTGGCTCACCTGATCGAGTTAAACCACCCAAGGTGTTGGGAATCAAGGGTAGCCAACTCTTGTAGTCGGTAGCACCAACAGCCACTGATATTGACAAAAGGCAGACAGCCAAGAGAATAATTTTTCCTTTCGCATACATTTCACACCTCCATACAGGATAATTTTTAAAACAGTCAAAGTAGTGAAAGGGCAAAAACATAGTCAGCCGTGCACGCAATTGAGGCCAGACTGTCAAATTACTTGCCAAGTGTGGATAATATTGTACGCACAACCTATTGAGATTATTATATAAGTAGTAGGATAATGTCAAGTGAGAAATCAGATTTCTTCATAGTAAGGATTCTCAAAAGGTTATGGTAGTATGAAAGATTGACAATAATGCCATCTGAAGTTCCGTTTCTGCACGATCAGCACGGAGGGTACAGCGATGAGAGAACTGGTTGAATTCATGGTGAAGGCGATGGTGGACAATCCAGATCAGGTGGAAGTAACAGAGATTGCTGGAAGAGATGCTTCAGCGATTGAAGTGAAGGTCGCCAAAGAGGACATGGGAAAGATAATCGGTAAGAAAGGGCGCAACGCCCAGGCCATGCGGCTCATCTTGAACGCTGCTTCCGCTAAGCTCAGGAAGCGTGTGGTTCTTGAGATTATTGACCAGTGATGGCTACTATACTCGTTCAACATTTGATGAACTATGCGATTTTTGCAAAGGATAATTACGGGAAATTTACACTCACCTCAATCACAGCAAGTGATTCATGAAATATCCGGGCTAAAACTCCACAGTGTTTTTGGAACATGAAGGTGCAGCTCGCCTCGGCGCACCTCAGCCCCTTAGCTGTTTCGATCGCCCTCTAGCCCTTCCGGCGGCGGTACCTCGACGCTGTGGATTAGGAGAATGCGCTCTTTCTGTTCTTGGTTGCGTCCGCTGAATGTTAAAAGAACTTTTGAGCCTTCATCCCTTATCATCACTAAGCCGTAGCAGTTCTCGCCTTTCTTCGGGCGATAGACGCCTTCAGAATAAGGTCCCCCCTTCACCGAGGTGTGATCATTGTCTAATGGGGCAGCTATGATGACAGGCAGGGGAGCGCCGCCTCCATCGGCATAATCTGAATTTCGTCCGTCGTCAGCAGCTGCTGAGTGAGCATCCCCAGACACTACAAACAGATTATGAATGCGGTGCTTGTTAATGAAGTTTGCAATCATATTGCGCTCGTACGCAAAACCACCCCAATGATCAGCACCCTCCTTTGCCCTGGCAGTCCAAGTCACTGAGGAAACCCAAATGACAAGTGCATATGCACGAGATGACTCCTTGATCTCTTTCATAAACCACCGCAATTGTTCCTTGCCCATCATGGTCTTGTTGGGTCCATCCAGCGCATTGTTGCTTGAACGCTCGCTACGGAGATCGGTAAGAATGAAGCGGACGCGTCCAACAGTGAAAGCTTGATAGATCGGCACGTCTCCCTGTCCTAAAATCAAGGGGTAATGGGGCACTATTTCCTGGTAGACTTTCCGGGAAGCTAAACGGCTAGGAGAGTATTTATCACTATTATTGGTACCGTAATCATGATCATCCCATATATAGACCAAAGGCACCTTGCGGCACAATTTTCTTAAAGGCTTTAACTGAAAAGCTTCGTGATATGCTCTACGGAAAGCATCTGGCTTGTTCTTGCTGATGTCGGCGTAGAAGAGGTCGCCGGTACTCAAAAAAAACAGAATGTCTTGCTCAATAGCAGGTAGGAGCGCCGACTGCTTCAAACGACCGTACTTCACACTATTACCAAAAGCAAAACTGAATGACACAGGCCCTTCAGGGAACGTCTTGAACTGGCCAGTTGTCTTAGGGTCGATCTTCCCATCCACCTCTATACCGTAATAGTAGCGGGTATCTGACTGTAAATTCCGAATGGCCACCTTGGCTGTTCGTCCTGCTCTCTCCGCTCCTTTGACCACTTCGAGATGGATCGGGTCTTGCAAGTCTTCATTCCTGCTTACGACCAAGCGGACGTCTGGCCCGAATTCACGGAGACCAATCGAGACCACTGCGGAATTCGTTGTGACGGCACCACAAACAGGGCCAAATTGACCCATGCCATCTCCTAGGGCCAAATGAATAAACACCACTGTTGCAATGATTACAACAGGTATCACCAAAGTTGTTGCTCTTACCAATATGTGTATATGATACATCATGCTCAAAGTTAGGTCAGTTGCCGACGGCACCGACTTAATCTAGCCCAGATATTTCATGAATAACTTGCTGCGACCACGTATATGGCCGTCCTTCCTGGCGTCCTCGGGTGTTGGCCCCTGCGACGTACCGTTCAGGTACGCCTCGGAACCAATACCCTGCGGTTGCCAGGTGGCACGCCCATCTTCGCGGTCTCGCGACAGCAATTCATGCAATATCCGGGCTAAATGGGATATATTAAATCATATTTCACGCTGCTGGGAAAGTTTATCCCTGCATTCACACACGGCTGGAATTTGATCTGGTGCAAGATATGGAATGGTGTCAAGAAACCATCGGCAGCGAAAATGAGGTCCACCTTGGGCACCTTCAGCAAGGCACCAAGGACACACTGGTGAGGGGGAATGTGCGCTGAATTGTGCACCCAGAAATACACCGCTTACGAGCAAGGGGCCACAAACACGATATCATTTCAACCTTGACTTTGCCAAGCCGCTAGAATCGGAAAAAACCCTTCTTGGGTCGCCGCGGAGGTTTGGAAACAGGTTGTTGACCAGACGGCGGTACAGTTCGCCAAGTAAATGATAATGTATCTTCCATAGAGACAAAGTTGGAATTGCAGCTGGTACAGTAATAATGTTTACTCGATGGTACCATGCGCATCCATAAACTTCGCTTCATACGAGCATGCGGTCTGCTTTTGCATTGAGGACAGGCTTCCCCGATAGTAAATTTTGCCATTTTGTACCCCTAGCCCCTTTTTCTAAGAATGTGAAATAAGGGCTAACAGTCCTGACTACGATGTCCTAACATACCACTAGGGATTGCAAGAATCATGCTAAAGTGAATTTTAGAGACCTATCGGACAATTGGGAAACTGTGGATCCCTTAATTCACACTCGGCTGGAGTTCATTACCCTATGCGCACCGTGGAGAAATTGAGGAAGGGAAGTAGCTGGAATATCTTGGTTTAACCATAGATATCCAGAAATTGAACGTTTCTGATTTGTAGTCTGGTCTTGGCAATCTTAGCAATTCTTTTCATGAAGAGGAAACCCATCTCGTAGTGCTGATAGAAAAGCATTTCCAGTTCAGTGCCTTCCCAGGCAAAGAGCTTGGTATCAGCTAAAACCCGGGCATGGGTGGTGTATTTTTTCTGCTCCGTGTCAACCAAAGCGGAAAAGCCGAAGGTACGACCGCGGCCGATGGTATCCATCATCACCGGGACATTTGCGGTCTTTTCCAGTTCGAGCCCTACTTTGCCCTCGATAATTGCATAAAGATATCGAGCATAGTCACCATCTCTAAAAATGTAGTCACCAGCACTATGTTCCATCGTCAAGGTTATGTCGACAAGCTTCTCCAACATAGGATCGGTGAGGTGGCTTAACAGTATAATTGCCTTTAGATCGTCTAGCTCGACCACGGTTTTCTCCTTGATTCGTGTAATTGTCCTAAAGTCTCAACTTGCCAAAACTGTTCTACAAGGACCAAACCCAAAATTTTCTGACACATCTCACAACCCTGTTTGCTAGTATTCATTCGGCAACCGGGACATATGTGCCAGGTCAAAAACCGGGCCGTCCTTGCAGACGTATTCGGTGCCAATATTGCAGCGGCCACACATGCCGATACCACACTTCATGCGCATCTCCAGGCTCATAATAATACGTTCTGGGGGAAAACCCAACTCGCTCAAGATCGGCAGGGTAAACTTGATCATGATGGGTGGCCCACAAATAAGGGCGTAAGCTTCTTTGGCGCTTGGTGCCGCTTCCTGGGTGATTGTCGGCACGAAGCCAACGTTATATTTCCAATCCGGATCATCGGCGGCATCCACAGTGATATGCATTCGGATGTCATCACGCTCATTCCAGGCTGCCAGTTCGTCTTTGTATAGAAGCATACCTGGGGTACGAGCGCCATAAATCACAGTAATGTCGCCAAAGCGACTGCGGTTTTCCGGGTGTAGCATGTAGATGATGGAAGCTCTTAAGGTGGTGAAAGCAAAGCCGCCGCCGATAATTACCACGTTCTTGCCTTCCATACGTTCCCAGGGATACCAATTGCCCAAAGGTCCCCGCACTCCTATAGTATCTCCGGCCTCCATCTGGTGTAATGCACCGGTGACTACTCCCACCTGATTCACGGTGAAAAGCAGGTAGCCTTGTTCCGTGGGGGAAGAGGCGATGCCGATGGGAATTTCACCCTTGCCGGCAACGGAGAGCTCGGCAAATTGGCCTGCTCGATGGATAAACTTCCCCCTGTCTTCAGAATTCAAGAAGACCAATTTGAAGGTCTTGAGATTCCGATCCTCGGTCTCGGTTACGACTGAGTCGATCCGTGCCGGATAGGGCAGGTAGGGGTTTTCCATGTTCGTCCTCTGACGTAGAGCCGGTTATGCGCCTAAATCGTTCATTAAGCGAAAAACATGGCGAATATCAATATTCACCGGGCATTGCTGCACACAGCGGCCGCAGCCTACACAGGCCACACCCCTGTCATATTTGTCAACAAAGTACTTGAGCTTGTGCATGAAGCGTTGTCTGAGCCTCTGCAATTTTTGGGCGCGGGGATTATGCCCTGAGCCATGCAGGGTGAAAAGCGGGAACATACAGCTATCCCAGTTGCGCAGCCTGATGCCGTTGCCCTTATGCACCTCGTCTTGGATATCGAAGCACCAGCAGGTGGGGCAAACAAAAGTGCAGACTCCACAGTTGATACAGGCAAAATGCAGCTCATCCCAAAAGTCCCCGTCGAAGAGCGCTTTGACGTCATGTCGCTTCAGGTTTTCCGTGTAAACTGTAGAGTTAAACGCTTTCAATGATGATTCTTGTCGCGCCAGAACTGCGTTTGCAGTAGCCTCAGAACCTTCGCTCTCGACTGAAGTTTTTATTAACAGTTCTTTACCTTTTTCGGTTCGGGTTTGAATGGCGAATTCATCACCAGCGTCTATGAGAAGTAGATCCAAACCGTCTGCTGAAAAAGGACCGCTACCCACGGAAGTGCAGAAACATGTGTTGCAAGGTTGGTTACAGCCCAACCCAACAAGAGTGGTGGACTGTCGTTGCCCCAGCCACCAGGGATCTCGGTACGAGGGTGTGTCAAAATTGAGATCCAGCAGTTGAAAAGACTTAGCATCACAGGGTCGGATCGCAAAGATCACCCGAGGAGAATAATCTTTCTCGATTTCGCGCAGAATTCCTCTCTGGTCAACGGTTTTCATAGAGGTAAATTGGAACATGGACTCCGACTGCGGGAGCATTAAGGATTTTGGCGACAGAGTGGTATTGACGTGGCTGAGATCTACCTGATCTGCAGCAGAGATTTTTTCGAAGTTTGTCATACCCTGATGGCGAACCGGTGCGTACACCCGATAATGATCCAGAAGCCTGCTGAGCAGGGCAGGAAGATCTGCCTTTTTTATTATTTTATCGGCCATCCGTAATCCCCAGAACTGGGCAGTGCCAACGCTACCTTTCACTGTGTTTACCACAGAGGCACGTATTTGGTGTAAACACGAAATCCGAATATCGAAATCCGAAATGGTTCGACCAGTTCACCACCCTGAGCCGAGTCGAAGGGCAAATTTGAATTACCAAAAATCCAAATGACCGAAACACTAGACAAGCCTCTCTGGATAGTTACGTTTTGAACATTTGAGAATTCGGATTTTGTATTTGTTTCGTGCTTTGGGTTTCGTATTTCGAATTTGAGTGCGAAGCACTCCGTTGTGTCTCTGTGGTTTGCTTCTAACATTACTGTAACCAGCCATGCTTTCATCTGATGAACTCCTGGGGGTCGTCCGGACGATACGTATCCAGAGGCGGACGCTGGTCCAGGCTCAAGCCGGCTTCGTAGCCATAGAGTTCGATAATGTCCTTTTCCAATTTTTTGGTAAGTTGCCGCAACTTGATGTCCATGGGACAAACCCGCTCACAGTTACCGCAGTCCGTACAGCGTCCAGCCAGATGATAAGCCCGTAGAAAATGGAATGTCTTGGTATCGACTGGATCAATGGACTTGCCCAACCACTGCGGCATGGACTCGTCCACGAAGCAGGTGGGACAATAACACATGGGACAGGCATTGCGACAAGCATAACAGCGAATACAGGGAGCCAGAATCTCCGCGAAGTGCTGCCAGCGTTCATCTTCGCTCATTGACTCTATCGCGTGGATATCCCCGTAACGATCTACTGTATTCTCTTCAGTGACTGGCTCTGCCACGAGTTCATCATGGAATGTCGGATTATGGTGCGCGCAAATAGCACAGTTTTCCTGCAAAAAGCGAGTGCGTTCCAGGGTTTCTTCAAACTCCTCGCCACGAATGAGGAGATGCTCTGAGGTTTCGCTAATCTGGCGTGGCTCCCTGCCACCCAGATTGGCCAGTACTCTCCTCCTATCCACCATGCCTTGGCAGGGCACTCCAATTATGTATAGTTGTTCGCGTTTGATCTGGTTTTCCAGGATCTGAAGAACAATGTTTCTCGAGTCGCAGCCTTTGGCCACCACTGCAACTCGATCCCGTCGCTGGGGCAGGTAGGTGGCGAGATTGCTGCCGCAGAAAGAATCCCAGTGAATCCGATCCACATGTTCGGGCTCGCGTATAAGGATTGGCTGGCTCGTCATAGGAATGCTCCCCTGTTGGAAGCCGAGCACTACATCCACCCGCTTTTCAACCAACAGCCGGAGGGCTATCTGCATGATTTTTTCTTTGAGTTGTTCCACTTACCCTACCTCAAGCCAAATCATTGCACATTTATCATTCAGCATTTCTCATTCCTCATTGGCGCTTGGTCCCGCCGCCTCACCGTGGCCCCGCGTCGCCATGTCATTTCGCTCCGCTCGCTGCCAGCCAAATATTCGTCCACTCGGGGCAGCTCCTTAATCAGCTTCTGCGCCGGCCCCAGCTGCAGTACTTGATCGGTTATTTCCTTGACCAGGTCGACAAACTTGCCGGCTTCGGCCGAAGAAATCCAGGAGAAATGGAGCCGGCCGGATTCGATACCCATGTATTCTATGAGATTCCTAAACAGGGTAAATTTTCTTCTGGCGTAGTAATTACCTTCCAGGTAATGGCAGTCGCCCGGGTGTCAGCCGGAAACCCAGATCCCGTCTGCACCCTGTCGGAAAGCTGCCAGAAGAAACTTGGGATTCATCCGGCCAGTGCAGGGCACCCGGATTGCCCTGATGTTGGGGGGATACTGCAGTCTGCTCACACCGGCAAGATCTGCGGCGCCGTAGGAGCACCAGTTGCAGAGAAAGGCAACTATTTTGGGTTGCCAGTTTTGCTTTCCTGGTTTAGACATATTCTCGATCTTTCGCGGCGAGCATTGCTAATCAAACAATTCCCTAATTGCCTATTAAATCCGAATATCGAATATCGAAATCCGAAACAAATTCGAAATTGTCCTCCGGACTCCCCACCCTGCGGGCGGGGCCCCGGTTTCGTGCTTCGGATTTAGGATTTGTGGTAGCGCTTTGCGTTACAGCTCCTCGATCATTGCAAAAATCTGTTTATCTTCGAACCCCTTAAGGTCGATTGCCCCGGACCTGCAAGAGGCCACGCACAGGCCACAACCCTTGCACAGAGCCTGATTGATCTCCGAGAGACCTCTTTCATCAAAATTCGGTGCGCCAAAGGGGCAGATGGCCACACACACTCCGCAGACGGAACACTTCATGGGATTGACTCCTGCCACCTGGCCGCTTACCTGCAGCTTTTTCTGGGCCAATACAGTGACGGCCCGGCTCGCAGCCGCTTGAGCCTGAGCAATGCTCTCCTCCAAAGGTTTGGGGTAGTGGGCTAGGCCACAAATGTACACGCCATCGGTGGCGCACTCTACTGGCCGTAGCTTGGCGTGAGCCTCCACAAAAAAGTTGTCTTCGCTTCGCGACACCTTGAATAGCTGGGCCAGTTTTTTCGTTCCGCCTGTCTCGATAGCGCTTGCCAGGGTGATGAAGTCTGGCGTGAGAAGCAGAGGCTTCTGCAACACATGGTCTTTGATTCTCACCTGCAGCCGACCGTCACTGTCAGTATCCACCAGAGGTTTTTCGTTAACTGCATAACGGATAAAAATAACCCCTGCCGCCCGTGCTCGGGCATAGAGTTCTTCCCGTTGGCCGTAGGTGCGAATATCCCGGTACAGAATGTAAATGTCCGTTTCCGGGCAGGCCTCCTTCAGGGTAATAGCCTGTTGGATGGAGAAGGTACAGCAGATCTTACTGCAATAGGGTCGCTGGGGTTCACGGGATCCCACACACTGAATAAAGACACAACTTTGAGCGTTCTGGAGTTGGCCAGCCTCAAAAGCATCTTCAAATTCGTGCCAACGAAACACCCTGGGATGACTGCCGTAGAGGTATTCATCGGGATCTGTGGCATGACCGCCGGTAGCTAGGATAGCTACACCGTGGCGGACTGTACTGAACCTGGGGCCAATAGTGCCGGCTAATCGGATCTTGCTTTGGAAATTGCCCACAAATCCTTTGACTTCCTCAAGATCGCTATTGAGATAGACTCTGATGTGCTCGTTGTCATTGACCCTCGCAATGAGATCGTTAAGGTATTGCTTGATATCTTCACCAAGCCAGGTTTTCCGAAGGTTTTGGGCCTGGCCGCCCAGTTCTGATTTGGCCTCCAGCAGAGTAACTTTGTAGCCCTGATCAGCGAGATGTAGGCTGGCGATCATTCCAGCCACGCCGCCCCCCACCACCAGAGCCGATTGATTGATTTCCACCGTGATCTCTGGTAGCGGCTCCAGCAACGCCACCTTGGTTACCGCCATACGCACTAGATCTTTGGCCTTTTTCGTGGCCGCCTGCGGATCGCTGCCGTGCACCCATGAGTCATGGTTGCGGATATTTGCCATTTCAAAGAGGTATTTGTTTAAGCCGCTTTTAACGAGAGTTTCCTGAAACAGGGGCTCGTGGGTTCTCGGAGAGCAGGCTGCTACCACCACACGGTTGAGCTTCTGTTCCTTGATTACCTGGAGCATGCTCTCCTGGGAGTCCTGGGAGCAGGTATAAAGATTGTCATCTACATGAGCCACATAGGGGAGGGTTTTGGCATAGTCTCGCAGTGCCGCCACATCCACCACCCCGGCGATGTTTATCCCGCAGTGACAGACAAAAACACCGAGACGAGGCGGCTCACCCTTGATGTTGATTTCCGGCGGGGGTTCGCTGGTGATGGTCAGAGTAGACCTTGCGGCTGCCAGGACACTGCCGGCTGCGGCGGCTGCGCCGCTCGCTTCCACAACCGACTGGGGAATGTCTTTGGGTCCCTGGAAAGCACCACAGACGTAAATGCCCGCTCTTGAAGTAGCGACCGGCTGGAAAGAAGTGGTGGCACAGAAACGGTCTGAGTCCAAATCCACGCCCAGTCGTTTTGCCAATTCTGCCATATCCGAAGGTGTTTGCATCCCCACGGAGAGAACCACCAGGTCAAAAACCTCTTCCAGCATATTTCCTGCTTCATCAACGTAAGAGAGAATCAGATTGCCGGCGGTTGACTCGTCGGGGTCCAGTGAATGGGCTCGAGAGCGAATGAACCGGACCCCGTGTTCGTGCCTGGCGCGATCATAGTAGCGCTCAAAGTCTTTGCCAAAAGCACGCATGTCCATAAAGAAGATGGTAGCTTCTAGGCCGTTCTTGGCGTGCTCTTTGGCAATTACCGCCTGCTTAATAGCGTGCATGCAACAAACACTGGAACAATATTGGTTGTCGCAGTGATTGATATCCCGGGAGCCAACACATTGGAGCCAGGCGATCTTTCGGGGTTCCTTGTGGTCGGAGGGCCGGATCATATGGC
>CP070843.1:3577553-3587449 GCA_020350905.1 Deltaproteobacteria bacterium | reverse complement strand
CGGCATCATAGCACTGAAAATTGACGAGGACGACGAGCTCATCAATGTTCGGCTCACAGATGGCAGGCAACAACTATTTTTTACCACCAAGGCGGGGAAAGCTCTTCGCTGTCGTGAAGAGGAAATTCGGCCCATTGGTCGGGTGACCCGGGGGGTCAAGGGCATGAATGTGGACGGCAGCTCCCTGGTGGGCATGGAAGTGGTGAGTGAAGAGGCCACTATTCTAACGGTGAGCGAAAATGGTTACGGCAAACGCACCCGGACCAAGGAATATCCCCTTCGTCGCCGGGGAGGCAAAGGGGTGCTGAGCATGAGGACAACCGAGAGAAATGGCCCCGTGGTTGGTTTTCGGCAGGTATGGGATAGTGACGAAATCATGCTTATTACTGATCGTGGTCTTCTCATTAGAATGAAGGTCAATGAGATTTCCATCATTGGTCGGGTTACCCAGGGAGTTCGCCTTATTAACATCCCGCGCGATGAAAGAGTAGTGGATATGGCCATTTTGGCAGAGCCGGAGGAAGAGGAGCCGGCAGGGGATGAAGCAGCGGACAGCCCTTCGACAAGCTCAGGGTAGGTGGACAGCAGGCAGCGGGCAGCGAAGACTAGGCCTAGTATAGTGCCGCTCTCGGAGGATGAATGGACGAACAGAATACGCAAAAGGGCTGCACAGAGACTGTAGCAGTTGTAGGTGGCGGTAGCTGGGGAACCGCACTCGCTAATCTGTTGGCCGAAAAGGGTATTGCCGTCACCCTCTGGGTTTTTGAAGAGGACCTTTGCAAAGAAATGCAGAAGACCAGAGAAAATACGCTCTATCTCCCGGGGGTACAACTGTCACCACTGCTCAAGCCAGGCAATAGCCTGGAGACGGTGCTGGCCGGGAAGCGGATTGTGCTCGTGGCCGTGCCCTCCCACGTGCATCGGCGCGTTGCCATGCAGATGCTTGAATTCTTGCAGGGATCGGTTGTGATAGTGAGCGCCACCAAAGGTATTGAAAATGAGTCTTTGCAAACCATGTCCGGGGTCTGGAGCGAGATCATGCCGGCTGACATGGACTGGGCGTATGCAGTACTTTCAGGCCCTAGCTTTGCCCGCGAAGTAGTTCAGAAGGTGCCTACCGCAGTCACCGTGGCCTCCACTTCCAAGGAAGTGGCGCAGGAAATACAAAAACTCTTTTCCACCGAATTTTTTAGGGCTTACACCAGTACGGATGTGATTGGTGTGGAAATGGGCGGTGCGCTGAAGAATATCATAGCCTTGGCTGCCGGCATCACTGATGGCCTCGGCCTGGGTTACAACACTCGCGCGGCGCTGATGACCAGGGGATTAGCTGAAATGAGCCGCCTTAGCACCAGTATGGGGGCACACCCTTTGACTTTTCTGGGACTCGCTGGTGTGGGTGATCTGGTTCTCACCTGTACCGGTGATCTCAGCCGCAACCGCACGGTAGGGTATCAGCTCGGACAGGGCAAAAAACTTGCAGAGATACTTGCCGAGATGAAAATGGTGGCGGAGGGGGTCAAAACCACTCGTTCTGTTCATAATCTGGCTCAGCAACAGGGAATCGAGATGCCCATTTGCGAGCAAATGTACCGTATCCTTTATGAGGACCAACCAGCAGAAAAGGCACTGGCAGAGTTAATGCAGCGTGAACTGAAACATGAAGTGGATACCTTTTTTGGGTAGCGCTCACGCTCCGACCGTTCAGCGATAGCTGGCCTCACTTAAGGACTGCTGCGGTAAAGGTTTGACGCAGGTTTTTTGCCTCCAACCTCAAGGCGCGAAGCGCCGTTCATCCAACCTCAAACCTCCACCCATCCTTCGTGCCGAAGAAGAGCCTTTTTCAAATTGAGGCCACCGCCAAAGCCTCCCAGTTTACCATGAGCAGCCACTACCCGGTGACATGGCACAAACAGGACCACCTGATTCCTGCCACAGGCCTGTCCCACTGCCCTGGCAGCCCGGGGGCTGCCAATCTCACCGGCGATCTCTCCGTAGGTCGCAACTGTGCCCAAGGGAATCTCCCGCAGTGCTGACCAGACTCGGGTCTGAAAAGTACTGCCGTGGAGATCCAAGGGATAAAGAAAACGCTCTGGTTCACCTGAGAAATAGCGTCGCAAAAGCTCGATGGCTGGAGTCAGAGGGACGCTATCTTCTTTTATCAGGGCCTCGGAGTTCTGTTTCATCACAGCGGCGATTGGGCCGGCTTGATCCTTACCGTTCATGAATCTGCATGCACAAATACCCTTGTCTGTCCCTGCCAGAAAGAGCGAACCCCAGGGGGAGGCAAGGTGGGTGTAGTAGACTGTCCTTTGCATGGTCTCATTTCTTTGGCCATTCAGGCTCCAAGTTTAGACCTGACACGGCGACACGGAGATAGAGGGTGCAGAGATGTTTACTCCATAACGTGCTTGGCGGGAGGGGGTGAATCCTTCCCCTACGCTGTTCTTCAGAACCTGTCGGGAGTAAGGGCGCGGTTTATCCCCGCCCGCGTAGTCCACAGATCAGGTGATCAGCTGCAGTTCATAACATGCCTAGGTAGTTACCTTAGCGGCCACCAACATGCTTTGACAAGATTGCTCATATCAAGTATTTATCCTCTTGTCTACTGCCATTTACAGGCAAGATAAACTTTCGGTGTATCAATCTGTAGAGAAGACGCGGAAGGAACACTTGATGACGAGTTTATGGAACCGGAAAAGCTTTCTGGCCGGACTCCTCATTCTCATTACCCTGGCAGCCTACATTCCGGCTATGCAGGGTGGTTTTGTTTGGGGTGACGATGATTATGTCCCAGCAAACACAACGCTCAAATCCTGGCAGGGGTTAGGACAGATCTGGCTCAGTCCGAGCACGACTCCTCAGTACTATCCGTTGGTATTTAGCAGTTTCTGGTTGGGGTGACTGCAAACGCGGCCTTAAGGTTGCCAGAATGGCCACGACGAATCACCAGGAGTTCGGGTCTGATCGTGTTGGTGCTACTTGGGGTGCAAACATGGCATCAAGGCTATGTTTGCGGGGATATGGAGACTTTGTGGACTGACACACTCCAAAAGAATTTTGTATCGTGGATGGCCCACAGCAACCTTGGAATTCTGCTGAAGAAACAAGGAAAGCTCGAGAAGGCCGTCGAACATTATTCGGAAGTCCTGCGGATCAAGCCTGACTATGGAAAGGCTCGCGATAATTTGCACCTTGCTTCGCAAAAAACGGGGAAAACCAATAAACCAGCAACCACTGGAGCAAGACCATAGAACCGCAGTCCAGTAAGATCATGACTGGTAAACCTCTCATAGGGTTGTTGCTGATCGTAGCAACCTTTGGGGTATTCTGGCAGGTGCGCAGTCATGATTTTCTCAACTATGATGACGATGTATACGTTAGCGAAAATTCTCAAGTACAAGAGGGATTCACCCGAGAAAGTGTGATCTGGGCTTTCACATCTGGCTATGCCAGCAATTGGCACCCTCTAACCTGGCTGTCACACATGCTGGACTGCCAGCTCTTTGGGCTAAACCCCGGGGGCCATCATCTCACCAACCTGATGCTTCACCTTGCCAACACATTGTTGCTCTTTCTTCTGCTTAACCGCATGACCTCCGCCCTCTACCGCAGCGCTCTTGTTGCCGCCCTTTTTGCTCTCCATCCCCTCCATGTCGAGTCGGTTGCCTGGGTGGCGGAGCGCAAGGATGTCCTGAGCACACTTTTCTGGATGTTGACCATGTGGACATACCTTCTTTATGTTGAGCATCCGAGGCTCGGGAGATACCTGTTTACCCTTGTTGTCTTTACCATCGGCCTTATGGCCAAACCAATGCTGGTGACTCTGCCCTGTGTACTCCTTCTGCTCGACTACTGGCCTCTGGACCGCTTGGCCTTGAGGCAACCTGAAGATTTAATCAGCTCCGGTTCCCAAAAAGGGTTGAGCTCCAGCCCACAAAGATCTTTCCCTCTCCGGCTATTTTGGGAAAAAGTTCCATTCTTTGTCCTTGCGGCAGTCTCGAGTGCCGTGACCTTCCTTGTGCAACAGAGCAGTGGAGCGTTAAAATCTGTTGAGGTTTTTCCACTGAGCATTCGCATCGCCAACGGGCTGGTTTCATATGTCAGCTACATCTACAAGATGATCTGGCCTCAGCATCTGGCAGTTTTCTACCCCCACCCGGGCAGCAGCTTGCCAATGTGGCTGGCTGGTGCAGCGGGCTTGCTCCTGCTCGGCATATCCGTTGCGGTCATGCGGGCAGGGCGACGCCATCCCTATTTGGCTGTGGGATGGCTGTGGTACCTCGGTACCCTGGTGCCGGTCATTGGCTTGGTACAGGTAGGTTTGCAGGCAATGGCCGACCGCTACACTTATGTGCCCCTTATCGGCCTGTTTATCATGATTGCCTGGGGTATTCCCGAGCTCACTCGTGGCTGGCGCTATGGAAGGGTTGTGCTCAGAATGGCAGCAGGTTCGCTGCTTGCAGCCTTGATGGTATGCACCTGGATGCAACTGCGACATTGGAGAAACAATGTGACCCTCTTTGAGCATGCACTCAATACCACTACCAACAACTACCTCGCTCACGACAGTCTGGGAAATACCTTGGCCCAACAGGGTAAAACAGGGGAAGCAATCGGTCATTATTCCGCCGCCCTCCGCATCAAACCCAACTTTGTGAACAGCCACAACAACCTTGGACTTGCTCTGCTCCTCCGGGGAGACGTTGAGCAGGCCATTGCCCATTTCTCTGCTGTTCTACGGTACCAGTCCGATTCCCCGGAGGCCCACAATAACCTGGGTCTTGCTATGGCAAGACAGGGGTACGTTGATAGAGCCATTGACCAATACTTTACAGCAGTCCGACTTAAACCGGACTATCCGCAGGCACACAACAACCTAGGAAATGCTTTGGCCAGCCAGGGTAGGTTTGACCAGGCCATTAGTCATTACTCGGAGGCCCTGCGGATCAAACCAGAAAATGCAGAGGCTCATAGTAACTTGGCAAATGTGCTGGCTAGTAAAGGAAGGTTCAAAGAAGCGATCGACCATTACTCACAAGCCCTACAGATCAAACCTGACAATTTTGAGGCTCATAACAATCTTGGAGTTGTGCTAGCGGATCAAGGGAAGTTCGATGAGGCCATTGAACATTATTACGAGGCACTGAGGATTGAACCGAACAACACCATCGCCCATATACAACTTGCCTTGGTTTGGCTCAGTCAGCAGCGGACCGACAAGGCCATAGAGCATTATCAAAAGGCATTGAGTTTTAGCCCTGATTCAACGGTGGTGCTCAATAATTTGGCTTGGATCTTGGCGACGCATGAGAACTCTAGTTTTCGAGATGGAGCCAGAGCAGTGCAGCTGGCAGAAAAGGCATGCACACTTAGCGGTTATAAGAATGCTATTTTCTTGGACACTCTAGCTGCGGCCTACGCAGAAGCAGGACGATTCCATGAGGCCTTGCAGACTGCGCAAAAAGCTTCAAAACTGTCAGTGGCCGAGGGGCGCGTAGAACTCGCGAAGGAGATAGAAAGGAGGATGCAATTGTATAAGGCAGGCAAGCCCTTTTATGAAAGTTGAGTCAGAGTGTATTTGAAATAAGGCAACCGCTATTTATCCAGGATAAAATCAGTAATATAGGGGTTCGTCTCCATCTCGCGCCCCAGGGTTGAGGTGGGTTGATCACCGTAATCATGTCCTGGCCAGATCACAGTTTCTCGCGGAAGGGGGAGCAATTTTTCTTCTATGGAATTGAGCAGTGTTCCCATGGACCCCCCCGGCAGATCGGTGCGGCCGACGGCCCCAACAAAAAGAGTGTCACCGGTGATAAGATTGTTTTCCACCAGCACACATACTGCTCCCGGAGTATGTCCTGGCGTGTGGATGAACTCCAGGGTCAGCTTGCCCAGGGGAAGCCTGTAACCGTCAGTGATCCGAATATCAACCGGTGGCGCAGCTGAAAGCCCGAATGCCGCGGCCCAAGCCTTAGCCTCCTCGGTAGTAAACAAATCGTCATCCAGTTCATGCATCACTGTTTTGGCACCAGTGCGGCTGGCCAGGAGCTGATTGCCAAAGGTGTGATCCGCATGACCATGGGTGTTAATAATGTAAGACAGCTGGAGCTCCTTTTCCTCAAGAACCGAGATAATTTTCGCTATGTCATCCTTGTCGCCCGCAGGATCAATAGCTGCGGCCTCCCTGGTCTCGTCACAAGCGATTACATAACAGAATACTTCCATCTCACCCACGGTGATCTGTTCAATGATCATCATGAATCCTCCTCAAAAGGCTGTCCGATACAGTCATGAGTCCCTCCCCCTTGACGGGGGAGGACTAGGGTGGGGGTGAAAAATTAAAGGTGCATTCAGTTACTTATCAATTCCCCCTCCCCCCGCCCGCCCCGCCTAAGCGAGCAGGCTCGCGATGGCGGGCAGGCTTTATCCCCTCCCGCCAGGGGAGGGGTAACTGGTTGGCGGACTGCATTCACCCCCCTTCTAAACGGGGCTTTTATTAATGCTGAATCAGTCCAGTACAATTTTGAACGGTATGTTGCCAACATTCTTCAGGCAACCAAAAATCCACAGGAACTCTTCCCTAAAGCGTTCGTAATCAGAAGGGTTGGCATAGCGGTTGGGTCCACCACTGAGCAAAGGTACTATGTCATCTTGCCATGCATAGCCCAGCTTCTCGAAGAGTTGTTTGAAAAACCGATTGAGTTTCTGGCTCGACCTCGAGCTGCCTGAATTCTCCAAAAACCACCGTCGAGGGGCAAATCGGTTTCGATGATCTAAAACGAAGGCGATGGCCTCAGGGAGCTCATTGTCGGTCACCGCCAAACCAGTCTGTTCATTAAAGATGTCCAGATGGGTCCCGGGCATGGATGAAGAGATGACGCAGGGTAGATCGGACCGGAAATATTCATACAAGCTTCGGCAACCATTCTCATTGAGTGATAGGTGAACGCCCATTTTACACCCACCGAGTTGGCTCGGAATATCTTGCCTCAATAGGTTTGCCATCACGGTTACACGACCTTCCAGTCCCGCCCGGCTAACCAGACTTTTGAAATAGTTCACGTTCTTTTCGTGGCCTCTTCCGAGAAAGAGAGCTTTCTTGTCCATCAAGAGCTGACGTTGCAGGAGTGTTAACATCAGTTCATGTCTTTTACGAGGGATGTCGTCGTAGGTGCCGTTAAAAACGAGATCATATTCCTTCCTTTGATCAAGAGTCACCGCATCATTTTCTGAGAGATAGTCTCCGTGGGCCAAGGGGGTGGGCGCCATCTGGGGTTGACTGTTCAGAAAAAGGATGTCGTCGGCACTGCCAACCCCAAAAACACATGCGTCTTCCGCTGTGGATAGGTTTCGCAACCAGGTGTGGCGAAAAACCACCCCCCATGGGGGTTCGACATAGAGTACATATCGGCGGTTGAGCTGGCGAACCAATGTGGGATTGGCCATGAGATACGGGAGCGCGAAAATCCGGAGAACCCCCTTTTCACTTTCTTTCCCCGGAGCTTTCAGGACCTGACAGAAGTGTCGCAACTTGTACTCTTTCTGCACCTTTTCCTGCAGTCTATCAGAGACCTTCTGTTTTTCTTCGGACAAGAACGATCTAATTTCCACATCGTCTCGATACAGCGCTTCAACCTTGAACAAATTGGACCACTGTCTGGGAAAAGGCAACAAGGCGAGAAAGAATAGGGCCTGTCGCTGCAGAGAGCTATTTTTCTCTCCCTCGGCCAGTTCTCTCAGGATGTGATAGCGTTTCTGCAGACCATCGTAAGGCCAGCTTACCCCTCTCGCCTCTTCCAGGATTGGGCGACCCCAGTAGAGCACATAGGACAGGGCGGCAAGCACGTCGCTTCGGAGTTTTCTGTGGAATAAGGGATCCCACCTGGTGAAGAGATCTCCTGAATCAATGAGAGAGAAGAATGTATCTATGGTCGCGAGAGATTCGCGCGCTTTCTCTTCTTGAGTCATTCTCGATTCCAGCGGTTGTTGTCCAACTGGGGTTTATCATTCTTCACCACAAAGGGCACAAAGATCACAAAGGGATTTGTATAATAATAGTATACTTTTTGTGGTCCTCGTGGTTTCCCTGGGAAAGGCGTGGCAACCTTATACATAGATTGCTGACCATGTCAACCGGCCCAGAGTCCAGGACTTTCCCCAAGAATGTTATGAGCGAAACAGGCCAAGGGGAAGGCTACTCCACAACAATCAATTCGCGTCATAAATTGCTCCTGCGTGCATGAAAAATCTTGACAGCCGCGTTCGAGCTCCCTATTATGACCACCTGGTCATTTTATCGTTCGCAAGTGGAGACACTCCCAATGAGCATGGAAGAGAGCGCTTACGTCCGGCCAACCTTTACCAAGCTGCCCTTCGACAAAAAGGAGCGCATTCTGGATGTGGCCATAGACGAGTTCTCACGCTGTGGCTACGAGAAGGCCAGCATCAACCGGATGGTTGGGCGCCTTGGCATCGCTAAGGGTTCCATATTTCAGTACTTCGGTAGCAAGAAAAATCTCTATTTTCACATTTTTGAACACGCTGTGGCTCTGGTGAAAAGGAGCCTCAAACGAGTGAAGGCAGGGACCGAGGGAGAGGACTTCTTCATCCGTCTTGCCAAGTCATTGCAGGCTGGAATTTACTTTATCCGGCGGTACCCGAGGATCTATCAAATTTACCTTAAAATGCTCTTCCAGGAAGATTTTCCTTTCAGAGCCGACCTCCTCAAGACCATCCGCTTGTTCTCCATAGACTACCTGAGGCCAATCATAGAGGAGGGAGTGGCTGATGGCCAACTCAGGGAAGATCTTGATCCGGAGTTGGCAGCTTTTTTCCTTGACGCGGTTCTGGACCGCTTCCTTCAAGCTTACTGCGTGGCCTATATGGATTCAGGATTGGGGCTCTACCAGGCGGACGAAAAGGCAATCGAGGCGAGGATAAAAGATTGCATTGAGATGGTGCGGCTGGGAATGGCAGCTGGCGGGCCACCTGCCAGTGAGTCCGTCGCGAAGAGCATGGAGCATAGGGCATAGAGTCATCTGTAGGCTGGGCACTGCCCACCAACAAAATAAACCAATAGAAGCAGGTCAAGAGCATTACCGCGGTCTTCACTGCGAAGAACGCAAAAATCACAGAGAAAAGCAAATAGTAGGGGCGGGGTTTACCCCCGCCCGCCAAGACTCTCCAACGTAGACGACATAACCAGGATTTAACCACCAAGGTCACAAAGTACACAAAGGAGATAGCCTTTTGTGTTTAAAAACCTTTGTGCTCTTTGTGTCCTTTGTGGTGAAAGCTCTGCGAGGCAACAAATGGAAAGCTTGTCAATGATTTCTGAACATAGCGCGGATATCGCAAAACGATGGGTGCAGAAAAGCGAGCTTGCTGACATACACGACAAAGTTATGGCCGACCGTCGTCTCTCCCGGGAAGATGGGTTGCGACTGTTTCAGTCCAATGATCTTCTCGCCATCGGATTTTTGGCCAATGTGGTGCGCGAGCGACTCCACAGCCAGAGAACCTACTGGGTCTACAATCAGCATATTAACTATAGCAACGTCTGCATAAATGGCTGCAGGTTCTGCGCCTACAGTAGGCAGCAAGGCGAGGAGGGAGGCTTCCTCCTGACCGTGGACCAGGTTGCAACAAAAGTCAAGGAGCGGTTGCACGAGCCCATCACGGAGATTCATGTGGTTGGGGGCTGCCATCCTGATCTCCCCTTTTCTTACTACGTGGACCTCGTCCGTGAGATCAAGAAAATGAGGCCTGAGTCTGTTATAAAGGCGTTTACAGCCGTAGAGGTGGCCCATCTGGCTCACAATGAATGTTTAAGCGTCTCTGAAGTTTTGCAGGCCCTTAAGGAGGCGGGAGTTCAAGCTCTGCCCGGTGGCGGT
>CP070843.1:3560914-3577453 GCA_020350905.1 Deltaproteobacteria bacterium | reverse complement strand
AGTTGCACAGCTCGCCGAAGAAAATCCGAAAATCGTAGAAATTGATTTGAACCCGGTGTTTGCCTATCCACAATCCGCCTTGGTGGCAGACGCCAGAATTATCATGAAGGAGGACAATTAACTATTTTATAGTAACCTCCAGTAATTTCTGGTAAAATAAATATTGTCCGGCGGAAATGGAAAAAGAGAAAAAAAGGCTCGCTCGACCGTTACCATTGACTTGCTATCACCCTGCGGATCAGGTGGCGGCACTATTCCGGCGGGAAGGATGAGAACTGAGATGACTGCTCCACATTGGCTCATCGTACGGCTCAAGAACCAGTATCCCATGCTTCATTATTTTAAAGACCGTACCTTTGGCGTGGAAATTGAATTCTACGGGTTGAATTACGTTCTCACCCCTCTTGATGACGGCATCATCAAGCCTTACAACATTTCCTCTCGAGCCAAGGATGGCCGGCGCTTCCAACAGCTTTGCTCCGACTCCAAGATTGCCCTTGGAGCGGACAGAGACTCGTGGCATTTTGAGGAAGACACATCCGTGAGAGGCAAACTTCACACCAGATATGGCGCCGAACTCGTCAGTCCAATTCTGAGTGGTATTGGAGGACTCGTGCAGGCCTACCAGGCCATGCAGTTTCTCAATGAGATCGAGGGAGTAAATATTGATGGGTCGTGCGGTTTCCATGTTCATCATGGGGTGGATCGAGAGGTGTACGGCTGTGAAAACCTCAAAGAGCTCGTGCGACTCGTTCACCCCATGGAAAATCTCTTTTATCTGCTCATCCCGGGAGAGCGCCAGCACAAAAGTACGTGTCGCCCCATGGAAATAGATGTTAAGGCCTTTTTGAGAGACTGCGATCCCGTTTGCGGACCAAGTAACTGCCGGCTTCAGAAATTATGGTATTCGCCGGAAAACCGCTACGATCCCAAAGAGGCCAGATATCCGCGTTACGACAAGACTCGTTATCACGGTTTGAATCTCCACTCGTACTGGTTTCGCTCCACCATTGAATTTCGCTATCACTCCGCAGTGCTGCACCATATCGACGACGCCATGCAGTGGATCATTTTCAGCCAGTTTCTGGTGGAAATGAGTCAGGGACATATCCCCACCATCCACTTTCATGACAATGGGAACAAGTGGCTACAAACAATCTACGTAATCTACCACGCATTAGGCTATTCGGACCGAATCAAACTTTTCTCCAGCTAGCGGGAAGCGGGCAGTTGCCTGCTGCCATCTCAGAAGCCCAACTTCGTATACCACGCCGGAAAACGACCGAGAGTTCCAGCGCTAGGCACAAACCGGGCACGTAAACAGAACGGCTACATAGTCTTAACATCGGTGGGGGCCGCTATGTGTGACATTTTTGCCCTTTCGGCAGGCTACAATTATACCGCCCAGGACTATCTGCCTGTTTTCGCCGAAAAGGCCAAGGAAAACATGAATGGTTGGGGCATCGGATTTTTCCGTGATGGCCAGACCTTGGTGGAGAAATCATCCGAACAGGTATTTACAGGCGATCAGGTACACGAGAGTTTCCAAAGGTTGGCAAGGGTCATCGATAGTAGAATAATCGTTTCCCACATCAGCTGTCCGCGCAGCGGCGGACGTCACAGTGCCCACAACAATCCTTTCGCACTTTCTTTTTTAGACCACATCTGGCTTTTCGTTAACGTTAGCAAGAGAAAGGAAATAGGAGAATATCAGACGGCTAATGAGCCCCGTTTAGAATCCGACCTCTATGCTGCCAGGATTTTCGAATATCTTCGGGATCAAATTTTAGAGCAAGTGGAAAAGTACCCCTATGCCAGTCTCTATGGGGCTATCCGCGTAAGCATTCGCCATCTGCTGTCCGACTACCCCGGTCTGTACACCTTTTTTCTCGCTAACGAGTCCGTGCTCTTCGGGTTTTCCAACTACCGCCGACTTCAGCTGTTGAAAAAATCAGAGAGCCTTGGAGACATCCTTCTCATCACCTCTGTTAGAGAAAGGTTGAGTCCGGAACAATGGCTAACCATTGCGCCAGACGTCAATTCCCCGGGCAAACTTTTGGCTGTGGCTGGACCGGATGTTTTGCACTATGGAGATATATAGACCAACGAAGTGAGTTAGATGTGTGATTTATTTGTTCTCTCGGCTGGGAAAAATTATTCCGCCCCTAAATCCTTGCCCCTCTTCGCCAGACAAGCCAGCAAAAACTTAGACGGTTGGGGTATAGGTTACTTCAAGAAATACAACGCCTATGTCGAGAAATCAGCAGAACAGGCCTATAGGGCCGACCGGGTTCACGATGCTTTCCAGAGGCTCGCTCGGGTGGTTAACAGTAGAGTCATCCTTTGCCACGTCCGCCTTCAGACTAGCGGTCCGGTGGATGAGTGCCACGCCCACCCTTTCAGCCTAGAATTCGCTGGTCATAACTGGCTTTTTGCCCACAACGGCAGAGCCCCGGCCGTTGAGGCTTACCGCACCAGCGGTTCTCCACTAGAAGATGCCCAAAGTGATTCAGCCAGAACTTTCGAATTTCTGCGCGACCGGATCAGTTCTTATCTCCGCAGCCCGCCACGGGTCTTGCCCACTCTTTTCGAGGCTATCCACCAGAGTACTGCCCAGTTGATAGAGGAATATCCCGGTGACTATAATTACCTGCTAACCAACGGCTGGGTTCTCTTTGCCTTTACCAACCATCGGCAGTTTTTGATTTTGAAAAAGAGCAAGAAACTGGAAGGCGGCTTAATGCTCACTACATTGGCCCGGGGACTGAGCGATGAGAAGTGGTTGCGACTGGCAAAGAGCACCAACAAGCGGGGCCTCCTTCTGATGATCTCAGGCACAGATGTAATTTTCCACCGAGCGCTCTAGTCACCTCTAATTAAAGCCCTATTAACTTTCTAACCGAAGCTGACCAAACACCATAATTACCCAAAACATCCCGTAGACAAATTGGGTAAAAACTCCCGAGGGCGCTAAGTTACCAGAACCGGCGAGCGAGGGGATGATGAGTTCGAGGGATGAGATGGATGGCGTGCTGCTCACAATGGCTTCGGCACACACCACAGCCGTAGCAGCGCAGGGGATCAATAAAGGCGATTTTACGGGCCGCCGCAAAACTGATGGCCCCGAACTGGCAGGCCGCAAGGCAGGAACGACAGCCGCCGCAGCTCTCCTTCGTAATCTGGGCAACGTACTCTGCTCTGAAAAAGAGGCGAAGCCCGTAGCGATCGCTCAACAAGGCCAGGCAGTCGGCTCGGTCACAATTGCAAAGGCCGCCGATAAACGGCGTTTTGAAAGTCCACAGAGAGTGGATCAGACTCTCTTTTTCATAAGCCTGCAGCAGGTCCAGAGCCTCTGCCTTGCTCAAGTGTTCGAAAACATCCACCTCAGGCCCGGGTCGAAAGGTCTCTAAAAAGGCCTCCTTTATATCCAGAAACTTCTCGGGATCAAGGCTGAGCCCGAAGCAGTAGCGGGCGTCGTTTTTGCCGGTGCTGCTTTTGCGGCAGATGCAGGGAATTCTTACGATGGAGCTGGCGAGATCCAAAACCTTGTCCAGATCTTCTAGGGGAACCACCTGGCCGTAGTGATCCCTACGGTAACTTCTCTCAGTGAACCAGTAATACGTCTGACGCAGCCAGGCGGGAGCTTGCATGCCAAAATGAAATTTCTTTTCAAGCTGCTCTGCATGGCCATTGCCGACATCCACTATGAAATCCTTGATAAATGTGCGCCGCCGCAGATCAGACAACAGATCCTGGGAATAGTGCTCTGCCTTGAGATACCACTTTTTCCCTTCTCCATGCTGGTGACAAAACTGACACATACTCTACTGCACCCTCAAAAGAACTTGAGCCATCAATGCAACAACCAAAACAAAATTTTTACCCAAAGTGGCTTGACCGAAAATGGGTAAAAGGGCCGTGTTTATCGAAAGTAAGCAACAGCGTTGCGAAATATCTGGATGCCGTAGCCTTCCTGGGGGTACGGTTCTCCACCTCGGCGGTAACTCTCTTTGAACCGGGTCCAGTTCGGATGGTTGGTCCAGTGGTTATACGCTTCTGGATGCGGCATCAAACCGAACACTCTCCCAGTGGGGTCGCAGATCCCGGCAATATCCTCCAAGGAACCGTTGGGATTTTCAGGAAAGCTGCCTCCGGCAGGACTGCCTTCGCTGTCGGCATAACGAAGCACCACCTGGTTTTCTCCCAGGAGACGACCGATTACCGGTTTCTCCGCGTAAAACTTCCCTTCACCATGTCGAATTGGAAGTTCCAGGTTTTTCAGGCCCCGGGTAAACACGCAAACCGAGTCTTCTTCAACCTTTAAGCTCACCCACTGGTCGCGGAAGCTGCCGCAGTCATTACCGATGAGAGCCACCCGGCGAGAACGGTAATCACCATCGAGACCGGGCAACAGTCCCAAGTTCACCAGAGCCTGAAAGCCATTACAGATGCCGATAACCAAGTTTCCCGCCTCGATGAAACCGAGTATTTGCTCGCCGATATTGTACAGCAGCTTGGTGGCCAGGAGTACTCCTGCGCCGTGGTCGTCGCCCCAGGAAAAACCGCCGATAAAGGCCAGGATCTGATAATCTTCCAACCTGGCAATTTGGCCGATCTTTTCTCCCATCAGCAGCTGGTTAATGTGGATCCGATGAGCCTCGGCTCCAGCCAACTCGAAGGCATAGGCGGTTTCCCAGTCACAGTTGAGGCCATAGCCCGTGAGCACTAGGGCTTTGGGTGCACTTCTACTGCGGAAAGAGGAAGGAGAAATGTTGTTATCTTTTTGCATAATGTTCGTTGTCAGTCATCCGATGTCCGTTGCAAAAGAATTTCACAATTGCATCTCTCTTTTGGCCGGCACAGAGGCCCGCCCCACCGTTTCCATGATTTGTGTAACGGGCGGGGGTCAACCCCGCCCCTACGACTCATATCTCAAGATCGCGGCTGAAAGCAGCTCCCACAGATAAATCATACAGCTGTTCTTTAGCTGCTATCTCCTAATTTCCTGGATTCTGACTTCTGGCTGCTCACTCTATGCTCTATGCTACCTCAAAGATTCTCAAACGGCTTCTTCCAAGCTGATTTGAGCTGCTGGAGCCCAACCCTGAAAAGAACCTTACCACCAGGGCTCCGAACTGTGAGCTTTTGTTTTGCCGTCACCTGGCCAACACAATCGCAGGCAAGATCTTTAAAGAGCTCCTCGAAATCAGTCTTGTGCTCAGGTGCAACAGTGACTATAAAGCGCCCGGCGGACTCGGAGTAAAGCAGGAAGTCGTCCCGTTTCACTTCTTCAGAGGGTACCTGAGCAAGTTCAACATCCAAGCCGAGCTCGCCGGCCACAGCCACCAGTGCCAGATGGACTCCCAGACCTCCTCGATAGATGCCATGGGCCGAGGCCAACAGCTCGGCCCGGATGGCCTCTTCCAGTGCCCGATACAGAGGAATTACCTCCTTTAACCTCACCTGGGGCACATTGAGTCCGGTATAGTCAAAAAGATCATAGTATTCAGAGCCTGCCAATTCATTTCTGGTAAGCCCCAAAACATAAATAAGGTCACCCGCCATTTTCGCGTCCATAGTGACGCACCGCTGCACATCTTCTATAACACTGGTGCCCGTGAACTGCAGGGTCTCGAGGCCGGACACTTTATGGCGTTCGCCAAACTCCCCCTCCAAATTTCCGTCCACGTACATGCTGTCTTTGCCTGAAAGCAAGGGGATGCCAAAACCAAGGCAATAGTCCTTCAAAGCCCAGTTGGCTCTGACCAATTGCGCCGCTTTCAGTTTGCCGTCAGGATTACTCTCCGGATGGTACTGAATGTTAGGCCAGCAGAAGTTGTCCACCCCCGCCAGGTGCTGGAAACTACCCCCCACAGCCAACAACCGCCGCACCGTTTCGTCAATGGTACAACCCACCATATGGTAGGCGTCAATGCGGGAATAGGTTGGATTGAGTGCCTGTGCTATTGCCAGGCCGCGAAGGGAATCCAGGCGTGGGCGTAAAACCACACCGTCGTTGGGGACGTCTCTCTCAACTCCCACCAGATGTTTAATGGCGCTGGTTCCCTGGACCTCGTGGTCATACAGACGAACGATCCACTCTTTGGAGCATATGTTGGCGCGGCTCAGCATAGTGAGCAGGATTCGCCGTTGATTATCTGGTGGACTCAATACAGGTTCCCTGAGTCCTCTGTGCTCCGGCGCTACCCACTCCGCCTCAAACTCCCATTGGGGAAAACCGGATTCAAGCAACGCCAAATCCACGTAGGCACAGGTCTTGCCTTGGGAGGTAATGTGCAGTTTGCCACTGTCTGTATAGTGACCGATAACCGTAGACTCAACCTCGTGCTTGTGGGAAAGCTGCATGAATCGTGAGAGATGTTGGGGTTTCACCGCCACTGTCATTCTTTCCTGGCTCTCCGAAACCCAGATTTCCCAGGCATCTAAACCTTGGTACTTTAGTGGAACTTCGTCCAGTTCTACGAAAGCACCTCCAGAGAATCGGGAGGACTCGCCTATGGAAGATGAAAGCCCCCCACCCCCATTGTCGGTTATGAAAGCAATCAATCCCTCATCTCGCGCTTCCAAGAGAAAATCGTGCATTTTCTTTTGAGTATAGGGATCACCTATTTGCACATGACCGGCCGGGGTCTGTTCGCTGTAGATCTCACTGGAAGCAGTTACCCCATGGATACCATCCTTGCCAATCCGGCCGCCGCACATAATGATCAGATCGCCAGCTGTGGTGGTTTTTTTCTCACTGGGAGTACCCGATACAGTGGCCGGCATCAACCCTATAGCTGTCACGAAGACCAGACATTTTCCCATGTAACCGTGGTCAAAAAAGACCTGGCCGTAAGGGGTGGGTATGCCACTCTTGTTACCGCCATCCCGCACACCTTCAATAACACCGTCAAGAAGTCGCCGCGGATGCAAGTGCGGTTTCAAGGGACCGCGGTAATCTCGATATCCCACACAATAACCATAGGTCCCTGCAATGAGTCGGGAACCCTTTCCGGTTCCCATTGGATCCCGGTAGACCCCTACGATGCCAGTAAGCGCTCCGCCGTACGCCTCCATGTTGGACGGACTGTTGTGGGTCTCTCCGGTAATGACGTAGTAAGTATCCTGGTCGAAACGAGCAACTCCAGCATTGTCCCAAAGCACAGAGATAACCCAGTCTTTTTCTTTTTGCAAACGTAGAGTGGGGGCCTCGATACAGGTTTTGAAAAGGTTATCCACCACTGTTTGTTCGCCCGTGCTCAGATCATGATAGGAAAACTTACCCTGGAAAGTGTTGTGGTTGCAGTGGTCGCTTCTCGCCTGGGAAATGTACTCCAACTCCACATCTGTGGGGTCACCCAGGCCAAACTTACTGCGTGCATCCCGCACCTCAGGTTGGAGAAAGTAAGAACGTATAACCGGGATGTCCCTGGGATGCAAAGCCAGGTTGCGCTCCAGGCTCAAGCGCTCCAGCTCTGCATCACTGGAGATGGAAAGTGTCTCAACGGAGGGTTGGTGGGCAAGTCGAACCTTGGGGATGATTATGCCGATGCCCTCATCAGGATTCCACTCATCTCCAGAGTAGACTCGCCACTGCTGAATCAGATCGTTGGCCAGAAGCTGCCTGGCAATTCCTTCCACCGACCGGTACCCTCTCTTGCTCTTCCCCAGACGATCACTACAGAGAAGATACAGCCGAGAGGTGTAAACGCTTTCTTCAGGTTGGAAACGGATTTTGAAAAGATCTTCCATTGCTTCCACCGCTGTGCTTCCTGGATTATCTCGCACTCCGGGACGGAAGCCAACCCAGATTGCCCAGTCAAAGGGGGTGGCCAATGGTCTGAAAGAAGATATTTGGCTAACCGGATTGGTGAAGATCTGGCGGCGGGCTGATTCGAGCTGCTCTTGGGTTAGTTGCGCGTCAATGGTCAGGACGTGAATGGTGCGCACTTCGTCCAGCTGAATATTAAAATAATCCCTGGCTTTGCGCCTGATTGCCTCTCCTTCGGCATCAAATAGGTCGGGCTTGAGGGTGATTTCCAGGCGGGCAACCACGAATGACTAATCCTTCTTTTGAGTAATGTGCGGCCAAAAGTAGCAGATTTTCCAAAGGACAGTCAACTGATTACTACCCCTCTCTTGACAACCTTTCTCTATATATGTATATTTGAGCATATATTCAGATAACATAGGAGAAACATTTTGCCAAAAAAAACGAACGATCTCTGCGATTGTCGGCTTATTCACCGAAAATCGGTGGAAGAGGCGAGAGCATCTGCCCTCGCCCCCAATGAAACCGTGAGCTTGGCCCAGATATTCAAAGCCTTGGCGGATGAGACCAGGCTAAAAATCCTCTGGGCTCTGGAAAAACGGGAGATGTGTGTCTGCGACCTGGCCGCCATGCTGGGTTTGACAGAGTCGGCTGTAAGCCATCAACTCCGTCTATTGAGGAACCTGCAGCTCGTTAGCAATCGCCGCAATGGAGTTGTACTCTATTATCGCTTGACCGACAACCATGTGGCCCAGTTAATCAATATCACTTTAGAGCATCTTAGGGATTGATAATGAACGTCCTTATGCAGATAGCCCAGGCCAGTTGGAACCTTTTCGTGGAGGCCGCCCCGTATCTGATATTCGGAGTTCTAGTGGCTGGCCTGATGTACCTTTTCCTCGCGCCTGAGACCATTGCCAAACACCTAAACAGCGGCAGAGTACGTTCTGTATTCAAAGCGGCTTTGCTGGGCATTCCCTTGCCTCTTTGCTCTTGTGGAGTTTTGCCCGCCGCGGCCAGCCTGAGAAAGCAGGGAGCCAATCGGGGCGCGACCGCTGCATTTCTAATCGCTACCCCCGAATCTGGAGTGGACTCCATCGCCATTACCTACGCACTTCTGGACCCCCTCATGACTCTCATTAGACCGGTTGCAGCCTTTCTTACCGCTTTTGCCGCTGGGATTACGGAAAACTTTACCTCCTCGGAGGTCAAGGACACAGTCTCGTTGCCACCTGATATAAATTGCCGTGTCGATGGTTGCTGCGATGGCCAAGATTGCCCCCCGGAGGAGCACAGCAAGCATCACACCTTAGGCCAGAAGCTATGGAGTGGAATCAGGTATGGTTTCTTCGATCTGTTTCGTGAACTCTCTGGTTGGATCTTTGCGGGCTTCATCGTGGCGGGAGCCATAACTCTCTTGTTACCGCAGGATCTAACGAGCAAGTATCTTGGAGGTGGCATTGCCACCATGCTTTTCATGCTTGCCGCCGGTATCCCCACTTACATCTGCGCCACCGCTTCCACCCCGGTGGCTGCGGCCTTGATCCTGAAAGGAGTGAGTCCGGGAGCAGCTTTAGTATTCTTGTTGGCAGGCCCCGCCACCAATATTGCCTCCCTCACGGTGCTTACCAGAGTGCTGGGGAAGCGGGGTGTGATTATTTACCTGGGATCTATTGCGATTTTTTCGGTGTTGCTGGGATTGGCGACTGATTGGCTTTACGGCTCCCTTGGGATTTCCTTGCAAGCCAGACTGGCCGTCGCTACCAGCGAACTACTGCCCGCGTGGCTCCATCTCGGTACTGCCGTGCTGTTGTCGGGGCTGATGCTCTTATTTTTTTTCCGGAGACTCGGCTCAATGTTGCCCTCTCGAGTGAGGTCAACGCCGCAGAGCTCTCAGTGAGGAATGCTCATTACGTCGGTGATTGTGTTTAGTTCATAGAATTTAGTGCCTAATATCATTTACTTGCAGCAGTCGATCCTCTAGCCTCCATCTTGACAAATGCACCATTTGATATTAAATTTTCTTTGGTTTAAGGAAATTTCGGATCCATCGTTTATGAGGTCTTTTTTCCTGGAGAGGTTCTCGAGCAACAACGTAACAGGAGGTACAACCCATGATGGCCAACCAGCTCAAAACCACGGTTTTGCTGGCAGCCCTTACCGTGTTAATCGTTCTTATTGGGAGAATGTTTGGTGGCAATCAGGGCATGATGATCGCCTTTGTTTTCGCCATGGTCATGAATTTTGGCAGTTACTGGTTTTCGGACAAGATTGTCCTGGCCATGTATCGGGCCAGAGAGCTTACCCCCACTGAAGCTCCGGAGATTCACCAAATGGTGGACGAACTTGCACAGCGTGGGGGATTGCCCAAACCCCGCATCTATATGATTCCTTCAGAAACTCCCAATGCCTTTGCGACCGGCCGTAACCCTGAACACGCGGTGGTGGCGGTTACCCAAGGCATCGTGCGCCTCCTCAACCCTGAGGAACTAAAAGGGGTGTTGGCCCATGAACTGGGACATGTAAAAAACCGTGACATTCTCATCGGCTCCATTGCTGCCACCTTAGCCGGGGTAGTGATGATGCTTGCCAGCATGGCTCGTTTTGCCGCCATTTTTGGCTTTGGCGGTTCTGACGACGACGATGGCGGCGGCATCATCGGCCTTATTCTCATGTCCATACTAGCTCCGCTTGGCGCCATGCTGATCCAGATGGCTATTTCCCGCTCCCGGGAATATCTGGCCGATGAGACCGGCGCCCGTTTGGCAGGAAATCCCAGGAGTCTGGCCAGTGCCCTGGAAAAGCTGGCATCAGCTTCTCAGCGGATTCCCATGCAGGAGGCCAAGCCAGCAACAGCACACATGTTCATAGTCAATCCCCTCAGTGGTGGTGGTTTCTCCAAATGGTTCAGCACCCATCCACCCATGGAGGAGCGCGTCCGCCGTCTGCGGGCAATGGCAGTAGCCTGATTCCCAGAGGTGATTTATTCAGTATACAAGACCTGGTCCTCCCGGTCAGATCAAATTTCAATAGCTTTACCGGTGAAGGTGACCAGCGGTCTTGGAGTATTGGAGCGGCTAAAAATTCCAAATCACCAAGACTGAGGTTGCAGGTTTCAGTGTTCAGGTTTCAGTTTTTTTGTTTTTCTTCCCTGACACCTGAAACCCGACACCTGAAACCCTGATTTTTGGTGCTTGGAATTTGGGATCTCCTATACTTTTTGCGCACTGCGTCAATTGTCCTCCCTGTGGCTACGGTGTTCGGGGTCTACCTTCCGTTTGACATTTCTTACCCAATCCATTATCCTCTTTCGGGCTTCAGATGGAGTGAACGGTTCATGAAAAGCCGAAAGCGCAGGACCCTGTAAATCTCACTTTCCAACACTCCGTTACTCCAATACTTCAATACTCCAAACATACAGAGGTTTACCCCATGGCGAATGTAGTTGTGGTTGGAACCCAGTGGGGAGACGAGGGCAAGGGGAAAGTCGTTGATCTCCTGAGTGAGTCTGCCGATTACATTGTCCGATTTCAGGGAGGCAACAACGCTGGCCACACGCTGGTGGTTGATGATGAGAAATTCATCTTGCACCTGATCCCATCGGGAATCCTGCATCCGAACAAAACCTGCTGCATTGGCAATGGGGTAGTGTTGGACCCGGGCGTCTTGCTCGGAGAGATAGAGGGCCTGCGAAGCCACCAGATTCAGGTTAGTCCAGACAATCTGGTCATTAGCGGACAGGCCCACGTAATCATGGTCTACCATCGCGAAGTGGACAACGCCCGGGAGCAACGGAAGGGTAAAGGAAAAATAGGCACGACAGGCCGTGGCATTGGTCCCTGTTATGAAGACAAGGCTAGTCGTGTCGGAATCCGTATCCACGAACTGATTAATCCCAAGCTGTTTACAGAAAAACTCAAGGTGAACCTGGAAGAAAAGAACTTCTACTTGGAGAAGTTTCTCGGTGCCAAGCCTCTGGACTACAACCAAATTGAAGATGAATATCTAGCCTATGGTGACCAGCTTCGACCATATGTCGGCAATGTCTCCGAGTTGTTGGACAGGGGTCGCCGCCAGGGGAAGAACATCCTTTTTGAAGGTGCTCAGGGGACTCACCTAGATATAGACCACGGTACCTATCCCTATGTCACCTCGTCAAACGCTGTTGCCGGTGGTGCATGTTGCGGTGCCGGTATCGGCCCCACCCGCATTGATACGATCCTAGGCATTTGCAAGGCGTACACTACCCGGGTGGGTGGCGGACCATTTCCCACTGAACTTACTGACACTGTGGGGCAGCACCTCCAGAAGGTAGGAGCGGAATTCGGTTCCACCACGGGCAGACCACGCCGCTGCGGCTGGCTTGACATGGTGGTCTTGCGCAATGCTGCCCGGTTGAATGGGCTCACCAGCCTAACCATAACCAAGCTGGATGTGCTTACTGGGCTGGAAGAGATACGCGTTGCCACCTCATATGTCCATGAAGCGAGCGCAATGGAGATATTTCCCAATGAATGCTTCACCCTGGAAAACTGCGACCCTTCGTATGAAACCTTTCCAGGTTGGAGCCAGGATATCAGTAGCGCCCGCGCCTTCTCACAACTCCCCACCGAAACCCAGCGCTATTTGCGAGCAATAGAAGAACTGGCCGAAATCCCGCTTTCCATCGTCTCAGTGGGCCCTGGACGCGAGCAGACCATCATGATGCAGAATCCCTTTGAGGTTTAACCCTAACGGTGCAAAGCCACACCGACTAAAACCGCTTCTTTCTCCGTTGAAAACTACATATAGAGTGTCCAAGCCAAATCCAGTAGCCCATCCAAGGCTTCTCGCCAATTTTATGGATGGTGAAAAGGATCATTCTGAGATGGATAGAATAGAACAAGCTGTGTTGCAGCTCAATGAACGCTTGACCTCCAGGGCCTTGAAAATATGGAAGGGAGATGACACCGTTCCATCGCAGCTCAGCATCTACGATGGGCTTGAAAACCTCTTCAACCCAAACCGCATAAAGCAAATTCGAAGCACCGGGACGGGCTCCAGAATGAAGAATAGAGTTTTTCACGCTCTTCTTGGACACTATCTCCAATATCGTGTTTTTCCTTACGAGAATGAACTTTTCACCTGGCTGAGAGGGGCTGCCGCGCACGTCAACGGAGAAAAGATTTACTTCAAAGATATCCTCCCCTGGTGTCAAAAACGAAGCGATCTCAATGGCCGCCAAATCCTGGTAACAGAGACCAGCAGCCTCTGCAAGTTCCTGAAGCCCTTTGCCCTCAGTTTTTGGGAAGTCTTTCTAGCTATTTTGTCAGAGGAATTTGGTTACGAAACCTACTCAGCCTACTGTGAGGATAAAAAACAAACAGACTACCAAGGGCACGTCCGGAAGCTGCTGAAATTACTTGATCAGACCGAGGAGATGTATCTCGCCGCCATGGAGACCTGGGTTCAGGAGAGTCTGGGGCGGCCGCTCATTGAACTCAATCGCTTCGATGCCATTTATCTGCTTGGCTTGGGTGAACTGGATCCTTTTTTTCCTAAGCACATTCCGTTAGTTGATCACCTCGACTTTTTCGGTCACTGGGGAATTGGGGTGAGAATGCTTTCTGGCCTGCACTTGGACATCGGCTATTCACCCAAAAAAAGCTCCCAGGCAATGAGTTTCGCCCTGAGAATCCCCCACAATATCCATCTGGTGATGAATCCCCAGGGCGGGTGGGTAGACCTGGAGACCTTGTTCCACGAGATGGGTCACGCGCTGAGTCACACCTTTACTTCGCGGGATCTTTCTCCTTCTGAGAAAGATTTTTTCACCTCAAACGCGCTCTCAGAAACCTATGCCTTTTTGCTTCAAAACATCACCCTCTCCCCACCATATCTTGAACGTCAACTGGAACTCTCATCGCGGGAAATAGATGTCATAACCTTCTACAAGACCCTGAAAGACCTCTCTGTTTTCAGAAGATACGCTAGCAAGTTTCTGGCTGAATATCAGATGTTCTCCGAAAATGACCTTGCCAACGGTGAGCCCTACGCCACCCTCCTGAAGAAACACACGGGATTCTCCTACCTTCCCGAAACCCAGCTTTTCGATCTGGCCCCGGAATTTTACGCCCTTGATTATCTGGTTTCATGGATGGCTGAAGCCACCATCGAAAAAAACCTCAGGAAGACTCTGGGACCTGACTGGATGTTCCAGGCGGAGGCGGGTGCCATCCTGAAAGAATGGTGGTTTACAGGGAACCGCTATGAACTGGATGAGTTTTTTCAGGTCAATGGGCTTGGAAACATTGACAGCAAGGATATCTTGAACAGGTGGTTCGAAAAGATCCCAGCTGAGGGCAATTTCCTGAGTCAACCCTAATGTTGTAGACCTACGCCGAGGAAAAACGCGTCAGAGTGCGCAAGATGTGGGCGCGCGCAGGCTGGGACAGGATGAACAGTACTTGACCGTACGTGATATCCTGTCCGAGGTGAGCACGCTCGCAGATGGCACGCTATCACGCGAGCGCAGCGATTTTTACCGGTTTGGGTCTGCAATGTTAGGGTTAACCCTATCGTTGCAGACCCACTTCAAAAACGCGTTAGAGTAAAGCAAAGGTTACTGTGAGCAGAAGTCCATCTTCTTTTTGTACAGTTTGACAATGGTGTCGTGAAGACGCTTGCGTTCTCTGGCGGACAAACGGGTGAAGCGAACCACCATGCCACGGGGGGTTATCTCATCATCTGGGCCATATCTGTTCGACCAGATCACTTCTCCTTCCGCCAGGATGGCCTCCTCTTTAGAAAACTCAATACTCATGCTGGCCACGTCATACAGACGCAGCGGGTCTTCGCAGCGGACGAACGCTTGCTGGGTGCTGATGTGCTTGGTTTCTCCTCTCATTTCCCCGTCTGCTGTAAGCACGACAACTGGATATTTTTCGTCTACTTTTGGATAATGGTGCCCTCTTTTTGTTTTAATTGTATGCAAAATCATACCTCCATGGATTAAGGGTTGCTGTTTCTTTTGGGGTAGCAGCCTTCACAGATTGGCTCTGTCTCCACAAAACATTACCCTTATGCGCCGGCTGGCAAAACCTACGGCAATTTTCGGGCAATAATGATTGCAAACCACATACCAGTGGGTTTTGTCTTGGTTCCGGTTAAGAAATGACTTAAAATTTGACCTAGAAAAATCCCGAAATCTCGCCGTAACTGTGCCAAGGGCCCTCCCAGGTCGCCGCAGGCGGGAAAGTGGCACAGACTTTCAGAGGCAAGGCCAGGGGGGCTACGGAACAACGAGCCCGGAATAATTACTTGACAAAATTATTGAGCTTTATTAAGGTTACAGACCTCGCTTGACAGTAAAGGAAGAACTATGCGTTCGGAAGCTACATACTTCGCGCAATTGGCAGATGGACGTCTCTTTTTCGTTTCTTTTTTTATGGGCGTCCGCCCGGTCTCCTAACGCATAGCGTTGAGCCCCGGGTGGACCGAAACCGGTCGCCTCGGGGTGGAATACCGTATCAGAACCATTTGAGCTCAAGCCCCGAGGCGGGAAACCCCGGGGCTTTTCTTTTTCACATTCACAATTGTGAGGAGTCCTTGCCATGATTATCGTCTTGAAACAGGGAGTGAGCAAAGAAGAAGAAGATCACGTCCGCAGCATTCTGAGGGAAGAAGGTTGTCTTATCCGAGAGATGAGCACAGGTGACGAAACCGTAATCGGCGCGGTGGGTAAAGTGAGTCGCGACATACGGGTTTTTGAACAGCTGAGCGGGGTGGCTAAAGTAATCCCAGTATCTCGGCCATACAAATTAGTGAGCCGGGAGATGCATCCCGAGAATACTGTGGTCCAAATCGGTGATGTGGAGCTGGGTGGTCCCCGCATTGTGGTCATAGCTGGTCCCTGTGCCATAGAAAATCGGGAGCAGGCTATGACTATCGCCAGGAAGGTGAAACGTGCAGGTGCTGTGCTATTTCGCGGCGGTGCCTTTAAACCGCGCACTTCACCTTACTCTTTCCAGGGACTGGGAGAGGAAGGCTTAAAAATTCTCGCCCAGATTCGAGAAGAAACGGGATTACGGATTGCCACCGAGATGACCTCTCCCAACCAGGTAGACCTAATGATGAAGTACGTGGACGTGGTCCAGGTCGGCGCCCGCAACATGCAAAACTTCGAATTGCTTCGCAGCGCTGGCCGCATTGGCAAGCCAGTGTTGCTCAAACGGGGCCTCTCAGCCACCATGGAGGAATGGCTGATGTCAGCCGAATACATTCTTTCCGAGGGAAACGAGCAGGTTATTCTCTGTGAACGTGGTATTCGTACCTTTGAGCGTTACACCAGAAATACCCTGGACCTCTCCGCCATCCCTATAATCAAAAACCTCACCCACTTGCCGGTCGTCATCGATCCCAGTCACGCTACTGGTCTCAGAGAAAAGGTAAGTCCAATGGCTCGAGCCGCCATTGCCGCTGGAGCAGACGGTCTTATGATCGAGGTGCATCACGACCCGTCCAAGGCGCTCTCCGACGGGCCTCAGAGCCTCTACCCGGAACAGTTTGAGAAGCTCATGAGAGACCTTTACGTAATCGCTCCGGTGGTTGGCAAGCAACTTGACTTCGGCTATCTGGACAAAGCCACCGCTGCCCCTATTTTGCCCTCGTCCAGAATCGGTAGCCAGAGACGTGCTGTTTTTGCCGGTGAGATGCAAGCTTTCGCCCACAAAGCAGCACTGCAGTTCTTTGGTAGCGGCATCAACATCGATTCGGTATCCTCGTTT
>CP070843.1:3543734-3560814 GCA_020350905.1 Deltaproteobacteria bacterium | reverse complement strand
GTTAGATAGGCGCCCTGGTATTGGGTGACTGGCAGCAGGAACCGCTGTCGTCCTACACGTTCAATTCCCAGATCCCTGAAATTTTGTGCAATGAAATCCGCTGCCTTTCCGCATCCTGGAGCTCCCGTACTCCGATCTCCAAGTTCGGCAAACTGTTGAATCAGAAGCCGGTTGGGATCAGCGGCAACTGCAACCTGAGTAAAGAACAAGGATAGTGTGACAAACAGAGACAAGACACCAATTCCACACCTCAGCCTTAGTCTTTTCACTGATTCTGCTACCCTTCTTCTATGACATATCCACGTCATGGTCATTACTTTGCGAAGTCGCTTTCGCATACGGATGGTAATTTGTGGATACTACGGTCTAGGCCCGGTGTGCAATTTCCCCCACCGAAATGGAGAGTTGTTCACGCTCTTCGACTTTGTCTATGCGGCCATCTCGAATCCAGACGACACGATCCGAAACACTGAGCATTTTGAAATCATGGGTGGCTGAAATGACAGTCACACTTTTTTCTTCGCTCAAACGTTTGAGCAGTTCGATGATCTCTTCTCCTGTAGTCAAATCAAGATTCCCAGTGGGTTCATCGGCAAGGATGATGGCTGGATCATTTGCCATGGCCCGAGCAATCGCCACCCGTTGCTGCTGGCCTCCAGAAAGCTCGAAAGGCTTGTGCCGAAATCGATCTCCCAAACCCACCACCTCCAGAAGGTCCAGACCTTTCTCTACCGCTGCATCATTATGCATTCCGGCAAAAATCATCGGTAAGGTAACGTTCTCGAGAGCTGTCATGACCTGAATCAAGTTGAACGTCTGGAAAATGTAGCCGATCTTGCGGCAGCGAAGCCAGGCCAATTCATATGCATCCAATTGGGCGATATCCACTTCGTCGATAAAGACCTTGCCGGATGACGGCTTATCCAAACCACCAATCATGTTGAACAAAGTACTCTTCCCTGATCCCGAAGGCCCCATGATGGAAAGATACTCACCGGCATGGATTTCTAGATCAACGCCCCGGAGTGCCTCTACGTCATGTTTTCTCAGTTTAAAAACCTTGGTAACTCCAGAAACTCTTACTATACTGTGGGAATTCGACATGGCTATTCGCTATCCTCGGGCGCTATCCTTATTAATATGGTCGGGTTACAGCTCATCAAATCCGAATATCAAATATCGAATTGTTTCGAATTTCGTTCTTTGAATTTCGAATGTTCTACCCTGCCCTTCTAGCTGATTAGGCCACTAAGCCAAGCTCACCGCAAAAGATGACCTGACAATATTATTGCTCTACCCTCATAGCCTCAACCGGTTGCATGCGAGCGGCGACTATTGCTGGATAGAGCACACCCAGCAGGCTCAGAATGCAGCCGATTGCCAGAGCAAATACCATGGACTTGGCCACTGCCAACCAATAGACATATCTCCAGGCAACCAAGCCGAAGCGAATAAGACTGTTCAGGAGAGCGGCCACGGTGCCCAACAGGGCGCCAATCCCCGCTCCTGCCAACCCTTGCATACCTGCTTCCAGAACGAAGAGGCGCAAAACAAAGCTGTCCAGCGCCCCTAAACACTTGATGGTGCCGATCTCACGAAAGCGTTCGGTCACTGCCATGAGTTGGGCGTTGACAATTCCCACCACGCAGACCAAAAGTGAGAGAATGACTATCCAGCGCTCCTTGGCACTGCTGCCCATGGAAGTGGCACCCGGCTCCAGATCATAGCCTGCTCGCACCAGGGCCTGACGATACGTGGGATTCTGAGTCTGCAGCAAACCATTGGCCGCGTCCGTGCCCACACGCACAAAGCTCAAGAAAGAGACGGCCAGTATTAAACTCATGGTAGTAATCATTGAACGGAAAAACCGGACCCGGATACTCTTCAAGCTGATTTCAAGAGATTTCATAAAAGGGAGCACCACCTGCCTGGAAATCTCCGTCCCTCTATTTGCAGACTTGGTCACTATCATCCTTTTGTGAATGAGTGTGTATACAAACGATAGTACTATGCCAAAGACAAACAAAATAACACAAAAGCAGTATGCGGGAAACACCAATCACCGGCCTGCCCCTCTTAGTTTTCGACCACATACCCTTCCCGTAAAAGAGTGCCCACATGGATAAGGCGAAATGGATTGCGTTGTTTGAGTTCAGACAGGAGTAATTCCAAAAAATCAAAAGCTGCGTTATTCATTCGCTGATGGTGAATCATGATGCCACAGAAGCCGTTGCCAAGGCTCTCCCTGAGTTCTTTAAGAAAGTTCTGCCACCCACTTTCACCATCTTTCTCTTTTCTGGTATGAAGATCTACACTCACCGGGTACTCGGTGACCGCAGCAGGGGCTGGCGGCTGGGCACCCAGATCTCGGGAAAGCGCTTGGTAACCTAGTTCCTGGAGAGCGTTGAGGGTTTCGGAATCGCAGCGGTTCCACGGCGGAGTAAAGGCCGGGGTGAATGCATCGCCCATAAGTCTGTTCAGTCGCTGGAAGCCCGTCTGCAAATCCTTCCGCTTCCGAGAGAGCGATCTGCTTGGGCCAAACTCCAACTTGCTTCCCCGCGGCTCGTGATTGAGATGCCGCCAGCCATGCTGTATCCAGCACCTTAAAGAGTGGTCTTTACTACAAAGTTCAAGAAGCCGCTGCCATCGAGTTTCCGTAAGCCAAGCCGGCACCACGGCCAAGGTTAGGGGCACCTGGTGTTTACCGAAGATATCGACCAACCTGGCTAATTTTCGTCCCGGCACAGCCACATCGTCCGCTCTGAAAAAAACAATACTACCATCGCCGTCTGACGGTTTAGTCACAACTTGATCCAGACAATGGTGTAACCGGCGGTGGATGTCAGCCGGTATGTGCTGCCATAGCGGGGCAGGGTTTTTCCCTGTGCTCATGGCATTCTACCTTCCTCCTGACCGCACCATTCCTCCAGCCACCGAGCAGTCACTTCGGCCCCAGCCAAATTGACAGAAGGCTCCACGGAATATCTTCCCGCCTTGAGGGCTTTCTCCACCAGGACCGCCAGTCGTGACGGTTCCAGGTCCTCTTGGTTCAATAGCGTTAAACCGCCCAGACCTGCAAGTTTCTGCGCCCGGAGTCGCTGCTCTCGATTTTGACCGAACGGCCACACCAGTGCGGGGACTCTGGCTGCCAATATATTCATGCACGTGTTGTAACCCGCCATACTGATGGAAAGATCAGCGGCTCCCAAAAAGGAGAGAAATTCAGTGGTAAATCTGGCCAACTGTACTCCCGGCAGTGAGGCTGCCTTATTCTCAAGGGCGGAAAAATCTTCCTCAGCCATGAACGGCCCGGTGAAAACGCACAGCCGTAATTGTCTGGACTCAGCCAGCCGAGCATGGGCATCCACCACTGCCCCAAGAAGATCCGCCCCTACTCTTCCCCCTCCGGCGCTCGCCACAATCAGTGGCTCGTTCTCTTTGAGATCTAGGCGGTTCCTTATGTTTTCACCCTCGTCTCCACTTGGCCGAGCCGTTACAAAGCCTGTGTACACCACCGGTATTTTGATATCAGCCGTGCTCGCAAAGGTCTCATCCAGAGAAATCAAGGTCGCATCGGCGTGCACCAACAAAGCCCCGAAATATTTGTTAAGTATATCCAGCACTCTGCGTTCATAAAATTCTTGATCCTTCTTTTCCACCAGAATGTCGCGGAGGCTACAGACCACTCTGGTTGAGCCGAAATCACCCCGGCGAATTGCCTGTAAAATCGGGAGCAACTCAAAATGGAAACGTTTGCGCCCAAACGGGTACAACTCAACCAAAAAAAGGTCGGGAGCGGTTTTTTCGAACAAGGAACAGAGGAGATTGGTGCGCTCCTCCTGGACTTCCTCCAGGGAACGGTTCTTTTCGATTGGGAAAATGGTGCTAAATCCTGAATCCATCTGCAACCCCGGTAGTCCGTATTCGCTTACATGCGAGGGTAATTCCGCACCTACTGGGGGACCTCCGCTTACTAAAATCAGTTGATGACGGTGTAGTGCCCGGGCAATCTCCAGACTTCGGAAGTAGTGGCCTATACCCAAGACGTGTTGACAGTAGTGAATGATTTTCATTTTAGATTCAGTACTGAAGTTTCAAGCTTCTCACTCTTCAGAAGAACTCATCAATCTGCATTCTGCAATCTACAATCTGAAATACGCATCTCAAATCTCTTCATTCAGCCTGTAGACCTTGAATCCCTCATCATTATAACTCAGCCAGTGCAAACGATAAGGTTTTATCAGGGCCGGCTCGTCCGGCAAGAACCTTCTGCCGCACAACTGATAGAGCAAACATCTAATGACTCCCCCATGGGTGATCACCAGGATACGATTGCCCCGCATCTGTTGAGCAATATCCACCAGTGCCTGCCGACTACGCTGCAAAACTTCCAGACGACTTTCTCCGTCAAAGGGTCTAAAGTCCCAGCCCAGTTTCTCCTGTACTTTGAGCTCATTAGTGTCAAGGAGGTCACTGAGTTTACTGCCTGACCACCTGCCCCAATCCTGTTCTCGCAGTCGGGGCTCCAGCGAGCAGGGGAGTACCAGACTATGGTTTATCAAGGTAGCTGTGTGGGTCGCTCTGCCTAGATCACTGGTCACCATGCAATCCAGCTGATGTCGAGCCAGAGCGCATCCCCATCTCCTGGCCTGTTGTCTGCCGCTGGAAGTGAGGGGGGCATCCTGCTGACCCTGGACACGCTTCTGGCGGTTCCATTCGGTCTCAGCATGGCGCATCAGTGCAAAATAGGTGAGCACGAAAGCCACTCTCCGTTGTTTAGGGGTTATCGACTCCAAAAGCCCTGCGTCAAGACGCCAGGCAAATCGTCGAAGTCGTTAGACCAGCTCACAGTTGAAAGCTCATAGCTCACAGGAGTTCTAGAACGGGTTTTGCCTGTCAACTAATCCTAGCAGAGTATCCTCCACAATGTGGTAGTTTTTCTTAAGATCGTGTCGGCTCCGTACGTAACCGCTTGCCGCCTCCCCCATCCTTTTTCTCAAATCCCGGTCAGTCAGGAGCCGGGCAATGGCCTCATTGAACTCTTTGGCATCGAAAGGGCGAACCAAATAACCGCAAACGCCATCTGCAACTACCTCCGGCACCCCACCGTCTGCAAAGGCCACAACAGGTAGACCGCAGGATTGAGCTTCCAAAAAAACCATGCCCAGTGACTCACGAATGCCCGGGAAGACAAACAAATCCCCGGCACTGTAGAAGCGGTACATCTCCTCCCGTGCCACCTTGCCAAGAAATCGAACTCGTCCAGGAAGGTAGGAGTCAGCCAGTTGACGAAGGTGGCGCTCTTCCTTGCCTTCGCCCGCTATCACAAGATACAGGGGGACATTTTGGCGGAAAAGCTCGCCACAGGAGCGAATCACCCAGGAGAGCCCTTTGCTCTTGACCCCTGGACGGAACATGGCGGCGCTAAGCACCACAAGCCCTTCAGTTATATCCCACTCTTGTCGTAGTTGTGTTCTGAATCTTGAATCAAAAATGAACTCCTCCGGCAAGATTCCAGGCATCACGTAGGTGAGACTCTCTTCGGGCACTATCCTACCCAGGTTAACGAAATCTTCTTTTCGGTTGGTGAAAACGTGGTCGGCAGCCAGAAGCGCTCGTCGGTTCAGGACAAAACCGGCCCACGTCTGCCAGCGTTTACGCCTCTTGGTGGAATAGATGCCCTGAAAAATCGTGTAAGGCAGACTCAAACTGCGACTGCAGTCGGGGCCAAGGAGATCGGGTGCTTTGTAATAACTGTGATAGGTCAGCCATAGATTAGCGTCCATTTTGCGACAGCGCTGCAGCGAGTGACTGCGAGCCCTGAGGAACTGAAGCCAGCGCCAAGGCTTCCAGTAAATCCAGCGGCCTCGGAACTGGCTGATGCTTTCCAGACGATGACCACGTCCCTGGAGGAATTGATACAATCCAGTACCAATGACCAGATCACCAGAAGGATGGGGGTGTCCCAATGGTTTTAAAGGGGCATAGAAAGCAATGTTTAGTGACCGAGACATATTTGTACCGAAGATTTAATGGCTACTTCGTAGCGGGTGCATTCGTTCAGGTCTCCCGAGACTGGCGAGAGGAGCCAGAGGGGGAATTACCACTTGATCTTGGCACACGCGTCTCGCCCGACCTCTCGTTTTGCCCGTCCTGCGTCACAGAGCGCCATGCCCTACCTGCGGGCTATTCCTGCTTCTTCAAATACTGCAGCGAGCTTTTGAATCAGCTTGAGGTTATCAAAATTTTCCCTGACTTGTTGGCGCGCAGCGGTGATGATGCGGTGACGCAAATTCTGATCAAGTAACAATCGGACCATGCCTGCTGCCATTGCTTCAGGTCGACCAGGTTCCACTAGTAGTCCGGTGCGACAGTCTTCCACAAGCTCTGGAATAGCTGAGACTCGGGTGGCCAATACCGGCACCCCCATGGCCATACTCTCGAGGAAAACATTGGGAATGCCGTCCCGGTCACCGTTACTGGCCACCTCGCAGCCCAAGACAAAAAGATCAGCTTGCCTATACTCATCAATCACCCTGTGGTGTGGTTGGGTCCCCAACCAGTGGCAAAAATCACCAAGTCCTAAATTGTGCAGATGATTCAGAATTGGTCGCCGATCTTCCCCATCACCAATCAGAGTGTAGCGAAACGAGTAGCCCTGGTCGAGCAGAATGCGCAGGGCACGAATCACCGTGGGTAACCCCTTTTTTTCAACCAGGCGGGCAATGCTCAGTATCCGGTACGGAGGTGAGGGTTCCCGCGGCTCGGACGACTTATTAAAAAGTCTTGCGTCGATGCCGTGATAGATACAGTGAATGGACGGAGCCTCGGGAGTTAATTCTTCGAGAAAACGACGGTTGTACTCGGTGCAGGTCACCACGAAGCTCGCCAGAGCAATTTTCTCCCTCAGTTGTCGGGGGGTCGAAGTATAGATATCCTTGGCGTGGGCGCTAAAACTGAATGGTAGGCCGCTCAGTTTGTTGGCAAACAGGGCCACAGAGGTGGGCGAATGGGCAAAGTGAGCGTGCAGGTGACAGACGTTCGTGCCGGGAAGCAAGACGTGAACCAGATATCCTGCCTGGAGTAAGTGTTTAATGGTGGCGACTTTCCTTGAACGGCGCAAGCGAGTGAGCATGATCCGAAATGCTTCAGAGTATGCCTCCGGACGCTTTTTTGCCAGCAAGAGGTTATGGTAAAGTAGACGAGGCAACGGTACCAGAAGGGTTTCGGGAAGATAGTCTACCGAGGCCCGAATTTGTTTTACGCTTTCGTGGGTAAATTGCTCCCGCGGCTGACGCATGGAAAAAAGGTGGAGCGGGAATCCGAGGTTTTCCAACAAGGTAATCTCATTGGATATGAAGGTCTCACTAATGCGGGGATAACCTTTTAGTATATAACCTATTACTCTCTCTGGGCCTTCAGTCAATTTCCTTTTTCCTTATTATCAAGAAAGAGTCGGCTCGACCAGTTGCGCGGAACCATTTGACCCACCACCTACTTCAAAAAACATAGCGCTTCATAGTATAACGCAGGACCTTGCCCAGTCCAGGGAGGATAACCAGCAAAGGAGTGCGTGCACCTCAATTTGCAATTTTACCCTGTGGAATCCCCCACAGGGGGTCCGTCAGAGGCAGTATTCCACAGGGCAGGTCTGAAATCATAACTCATACAGAGACTGCCCCTGCGGATTAATTAAAAAGCCCGCCGAAACGGGCCGTCCAGTTAACTGCGGTTCATCCAACGTGCCTGGTTTTTTCTAAAGCTGCATTACCTTTCTCTCTCTGATAACCTCTCCCCGGAACTCGGCCATCCTCTGTCGCATGACCTCAAGTCCGGTAAAACGAAATTGCCGTATCGCCCGGTAATATGGCTGCGGATTATCAAGCATGGCCAGCAGCTTGTCTTTCAATAGACCGGGACTTACTCGGCGCCAGGGTATAAAGTCCGCCAGGTTCCGCTCATGCAAAATCTCGGCCCTGATCAATTGCTCTCGACGCGGTTGTTCTCGAGGGATTATGAGAGACGGTTTTCCCTGGCTCAGAATCTCACAAACCGTATTGTAGCCCCCCATGCTCACCACAACATCGGCAGCCCCGATCAATCTTTCCATGCGTCTATAGAACCGGTAGGAACGCACCGCAAGACTTCTGCTTCTATTGAAAATTTCAGTCCTCATTTTCTTGGGCATGAAGGGCCCGGTAACCATCACTGTTCGAAAAGGAGGTAATCTTCCCCACTCTTCCAGCATTCTGAGATATGCATCCATGTGAGCATAGCCGTCGCCACCGCCCCCGGTTGTGACCACCACCAACTTCTCTTCGGGCTCAAGCCGCTGTTCCCGGCGCACCTCGCGCATCTCTCCAGGCTTGGTCAACCTGCGCGGAATATAGCCGGTAAATACTATCTTCCCCCTGATATTTTCCGGGATATCATACTCACGAATCGGGTCATAAAAATCCTGATTGCCATACACCCAGATTTCTGAATAGTACTTTTCCAGCACATCATAGACGCCCTTTTCTTCCCAGTCTTTCTTCGTACTGACGGCATCGTCCATGATGTCCCTGAGGCCAAGAATGGTTCGAGTGTCTGGATGACAGCGTTTCAGCCACTGCAGAGTCGGGATGATCTCCCTCTTGAGGCCCAGGGGAGCCTTGTCAACAATAAACAGGCGTGGTTGGAAGGCCTTGGCAGTGCTGGTAATAATTGTTTGTCTAATTTTTAAGGCATGGCGGGTGTTTATTTTGATGGAGAGGGGAAGGTACTCCTCATTAGTCATCTTGATCATTCCGGGCACCCGGACGAAATCGATTTGTTGGGGAAAATTGAATCGGCCGACTATTGGACTTCCGGTGAGAATGATGGTATTGACGTTGGGATCTCGCAGTTGGGAGGCAATGGCCAGGGTTCGACGAATATGGCCGAGGCCATAGGTGTCGTGGGAGTACATCAGAATATTATAGGTGGACTTGCGGGCCATACATACTTCCAATCAGATCCCTGTTGACGGAGTATCGCTAATGAAAGTGGTGTCTTTTGAAGGCCCACTCAGCTCATCCCGGCAGACATCGCGACTCTACTAGAATAGCCCCAAAAGGTCAAGTGGAAGTCCCCTTGACTGTACAGCAGGCTCTCCTATAATCATGGCTCAAAGCTCGCTGTGCTTTGAGCAGCGAGACGTGAGGTTTAGCCCGTCTCGCCAAGAATTGTGCTCAGTACTGAGTGCTTAGTGTATAATCCTTAGTACGAACTCTCGGAGGGATTTTTCCTATGGCTGCTGTACAGCTCGGTATCGACAACCTGCTAGCATCACAGCCAGAATGGCTGCGAAGCGCACGGATCGGCTTGCTCGCCAACCAGGCCTCAGTGGACAACCGTCTCCGCCACACTCAAGGTCGACTGCTAGAGGCCGGAGCCAATCTCACCGCCATCTTTGCCCCTCAGCATGGTTATCTTGGTGAACAGCAGGCCAACATGATCGAGTCCGATGATTTTATCGACAAGCATCTGGCCATCCCTGTGTTCAGCCTTTACAGTAAGACCCGGCAACCCACAGACGTTATGCTCTCACACATCGACATCCTCGTCGTTGATCTACAAGACGTTGGTACCCGAGTTTACACCTTCGCCTCCACCTTGGCCTTATGCATGGAGGCCGCCAGGGATCACGACGTTAAGGTGGTGGTTCTGGATCGGCCAAACCCCATCGGCGGCAAGCGAAGTGAGGGAAACCTTCTTGACTCTGAGCGCAGCTCTTTCGTCGGCCGTTTCCCCATTCCTATGCGCCACGGCCTTACTATAGCAGAGCTGGCGCTCCTTTTTAATGAAGCCTTTGGCATCGGCGCCCCTTTACAGGTATTTCACCTGAATGGCTGGAGCCGCACTATGCTCTATGGTCAGACGGGTCTGTATTGGGTTCCACCCTCACCTAATTTGCCAACGCCAGAATCAACCCTGGTGTATCCCGGCCAGGTAATACTGGAGGGTACCAATCTTTCAGAGGGCAGGGGCACCACCACACCTTTTGAGCTTTGGGGTTCCCCATACCTTAAACCTGAACTGGTTACTGAACGTCTCGCCCAGGAGGACTTGTTCGGCCTGATATTGCGCCCTGCTCGCTTCACGCCCTCATTTGACAAATGGATCGGCCAGAGCTGCGCTGGATTTCACATCCACGTGGCCGACCCCGAACTGTACTACCCGTATGCCACCTCTCTCACCCTCGTGCAGGCGGTTCTGACTACACACCGCGACGAATTCCAATGGACCTCGCCACCTTACGAATATGAGCTCCACCATCTACCCATAGAGATCATCCTCGGCAGTGTTAACCTGCACGCCCAATTGGAGGCAGGAATTCCGGTAAAAGATCTGGAGCGAAGCTGGGAACCCCAGTTGCGTGAGTTTCGCAAACTTTGTGAGCCCTATTTACTCTATTCCTAGACACTTCCTCCATTTTAGTTTACAAGGTTTGAAATTTAACGAATCGACCATTTGACTAAGTGACTAATCGCGCGTATCAAACTTGTCGGTCAAGCATTGTTCCCGCTTGCATGTTCATCAATCCTCCTGTGCGTTGGCACAGGTGAGTTTTGGAAGACCGGATGGCTTACAACTTGCATCACCTAGCCCGGGTATTTCATGAAATATCCGGGCTACCGATTGGCTGCCAGCGCTGACCTACTATCTAGCCATGATGGTAGGACGAAGATTTGTCATTACAATAGCATATTGATTATACAGGGAATTTTATTTCATAAGAGCAGTTGGTCTTTCTCTTTCTCGTTATACTTGAGGCAACAGCTATGGGTTGTGTTTATCACCCGGATCGAGGCTCTGCCGCTTACTGTGATCATTGCGAAGCGGAACTCTGTGAAGGCTGCACCCTCAGCCTTGAGGACGGTCACACTGTTTGTCACCGCTGCATGCTGGCTCTTTCACTCAACGATGTCAAGAGTGAAACCACCATGCATGAGCAGGAAGAAAAGGATCGGTGCGTCGGTTTGCATAAGAAGTGGCGCCCCAATTATATTCAGTCAGTGCTCGCAATTGGTGTGGTATTGGTACTGGTGCTTGTGGGGCTAAGGTTTTATTGGGATCCGACCGAACTGAGATCAGCGATTACTTTGGATGTCAGCGACCCGGTGGAACTGCTCGCAGAATTCCAGGCAATACTGGTCCATTATTCGGTGGCGAACGGGAATCGTTACCCTGACAGCCTCCATGAGCTCTTGCCCCACTATCTTAATGATGCAGCAGATAACCGCAGGGTGTTACGGAATCTTGACTACGGCCTCAATGAGCGCGAAGGCTATCTCCTCCGCATTAAGCCAGGATCACCAATTTCAGGAGAGAACTTAATTGCCACCGCACAGGATATCTACTCTGTCAGCAAGGGAAAATAGCCAGTAATGTCAATGAAGTACCAGTGGTTTCGGAGAAGTAATGGTTTGACCCTATTGGAACTTGTGGTGACCTTAGGAGTGGTGGGTGTTCTTGTGGTAGTGGCAATTCCAACCTGTACCGCGTATTACCGGCATGAAAGCAAAGTTGAATGCCAGGCTTCAGTAGTGAACTTCCTTAATGCCCAGAAGATGTACTATCTGGACAATCAGACTTTTTATCCTCTCAGGCCCGGCCAAAAAACCAACAATGCGGGAGTCGTCGTCGTCATCGGCTGGGATCCAAACAGTCGACCCGCCCCAGCAGACAGATACCTGCTTCCAGAGCTTGCTATGGAATTCAAGCCTGATAGCCATCGTGGCTATAGAATAAAAGCGGTAAACGTGCAAAAGCGAGACATATTCAATCAAACCCTCTTTCTTACCTTACGGACTAACGAGGGTTTCCACAACGACGGACTGACCGACTACGAATACACCTTCAAGATGTTCAATCGGCAAAACCCAACTGGTCAGCCTGAATGGAGCACTCACGGTCAATGGATGATCCGCAACGGATTCTGGTTCGACATCTTTGGATGCCCAGCATGGCAGTGGGCCCCTGCATGTCCAAGATAATTTCCCTCAGGCTCTTTTCACCGCGTCAACGTTGGCTAATTTTCTGCAAAATCCGATCCATATTCCAATCCACCGGTAACCGGACTGCCTGCCCTGCCCTGGTGCGATAAAGCAAATAACCGTGGCTGAGACCAAATTCGAAGAGCTCTTTGGTAATGGCCACATCTTCTTTACAGTATCCTGTTACCGCATCAAGATTTCCCTCCCGAAACCAGCGAACCGCCTGGATCCCGTCGGCAATTTTGGCTTTCCCCAGAGTTTGTTCGGCCAAGTGACCCAGGCTGAGGCGAAACCCCAAACGGTGGTGAATGTCTTCCAGAATGTCAAAGGTGGGTAGCGTGCGGAAATCCAAAGCGGTGTAGGCTCCCAGCACCCGGTAATCGAAGCGCTTGATATTAAATCCCACCACCAGATCGAAGGTTTGGAGGCGTTCAATCAGGCTTTCCACCTCATCTTCGGTAAAAGACTCGTAGATATCTGAGCGATTGTCATATAACACTGCCACCGCTAACCGCATGAGGTGGACATTCCCCCACCCCCCCACTTCGTCTGCCAGTCGTTGGGTTTCGATATCAAATAGGCCCACAGCCGGGTCGCTGCCATTGTCTTCTCCCAGGTCCTCCTCCGGTACAGCCACGAAATCTTCCCCGTGCCTCCTCGATTCCACCTTCAGCGGAACTTCGCCGAGTAAACCCTTCACCAGCATCAAGGCAGCGGTCTTGTCCAATGGTTTATTGCCAGCGCCACACTTGGGTGAATGAATACAGGAAGGACATCCCGAATCACACGGGCACCGACCGATCAGCTCACCTGTCTTCACCAAAAGTTCCTCTATCATCTCGAAACCACGAGCTGCCAGCCCTACCCCGCCCGGGTATCCGTCATAGATGAAAACCGCACTCTTTTGCGTCTGCGGATGGAGAGGCACGGCAATACCACCAATGTCATTGCGGTCACACAATGCAAAAAGGGGAAACATACTAATCAAGGCGTGCTCCAGGGCGTGAATACCACCCATGAAGTGAAGCCCCCACCTCAGTACCATCTCCTGCAAGATATCTTCGATTTCCAGCCAGAGCCCGACGGTCTCAAAGCTCTGTGGCGGTAGATCCAAAGATAGTTTGTCCAGCAGCTCTCCGCTGTATAAATTGCGCTTCTCATAACCTACAACTTGCTCGGTGACCCGTATGCGGCCCAATCGTGCTATAAAATTAGCAACCGGACGACTGCGTTCCACCGCCAATATCTCAGTCTCCTTTTCACTTAGAGCCCTGGTGTAGTAGCGGGCCTTGATTGGTTTAACGAACACGTTCTGTCGCCCCAGATCAAGCCGGGTCACCAGGTGCTGCTCACCTCTGTGGAGATAGACTGCCCCCTGATGGCATTCCTTAAAGACCCTCACGCCATCATTCTTTCCCACCACCTTATCACTAGACTCGTCAAAAATAGCATAGCCCGGCCCTACACTCCGTATATCCACCAGACGCTGCGGCTGTCGCCTGGCAGCATACCAAACATCACCCTCGGCGCTTCGTAACAGATCCCCGCTGGCCTCAAGCACTGGCGCCCTGGCGGCTAGAATGCCGCCGCGAGCATAGAGATCATCACTTTTACGCAAAGGGATCTCTGCAGCAGCACAAGGAAGATGAGCGTCCAGCACTTCGGAATTATCTGGATCCACCACTGCTGCCTCGAAGGGTCGTTGGAAAAAGTCTCCGGGGTGGCGCATGAAGTACTGGTCAAGAGCATCTGGCTGGGCGACCAGAATCACCAGCGCATCTCGACCTCCCCGCCCTACCCTACCACTGCGCTGCCAGGTGTTGATAATAGTCCCTGGATAACCTACAAGGATGCAACTATCCAGGCCACCAATGTCGATGCCCATCTCCAGGGCGCTGGTGGAGATAACTCCAGCCACAGAACCGCTGGCCAATCCTTTTTCAATCTCCCGCCTTTCCTCGGCAAGAAAACCGGCACGGTAGGAGCTGACTCTTGTAGCAAGCTCCGGGGCGGCTGCAGCAACATTCATGTGGAGGATTTCAGTAAGCTTGCGCGCTTGAGTGAAAGCTATGGTTTTGAGCCCTTCTTGCAGAGCCTTTACAAACAAACGTCCAGCTACAGTGGTGGCGCTGCTGTCAGGATTAATGAAAAAGAAATGCCGCCCTGCCTGAGGGGCGCCGTTCTTTTCAACTGCCCGGAACTTCATTCCGGCTAAGCGATTGGCAAAACTCCTTGCATTGGCAATAGTGGCAGAAAGCAGAATGTACCTAGGCTCGGACCCATACAGCTGACACACCCGCTGCAGCCTTCGCAGAATCTGAACCATATGTGAGCCAAAAATACCTCGGTAGGTATGCACTTCATCTATTACCACAAGGCGCAAGTTTCGAAAAAAATCTTCCCATTGCTGATGAAAGGGCAAAAGTCCCAAGTGGAGCATATCCGGATTGGAAATGATCAGGTGGGGCAGGTCCTCTTTTATGCGGCGGCGGCGACTCGAAGGGGTATCCCCATCATACACAGCAGCTTTTAGCTGCAGTTCGCCTGGCAGTTCCTGATTGAACGAGACGAAGGCCTGATATTGATCTTGCGCCAGGGCTTTCAGAGGAAAGAGGTAAAGGCCGTGACCATTCTTTTCCTTACTCAGCAACTCTACCAGGGCAAGATTGTAGATCAGCGACTTGCCGCTAGCAGTTGGTGTGGCGATAACCACATTCTCGCCGTTTCGAAAGCGGGAAAGACCTTCCGCCTGGTGCTGGTAAAGTCTGGTAATATCCTCTTTGGCCAGAGCTGATCGCAAGGGCGGGGCAAGCGGCGGATCGAGGTTTCCATAGGTAACACCACCACTCGGAATGAATTCATGATGCACCAACCGGGCGCCTGGGAGCGGAGCGGTTTTCAAGAATTCGATGAATCTTTGCATATGCAACGACCGATTACAGGCAGAGTATTAGTAAACAGCTAACAATGAATTAATTCGATGATTAGTCAATTTGTCAAATCGTTCAAACCGTAGAAGTCGTAATAATCGTTCAGGGCATTACGAGCTCAACATGAGCCGTCTCTCGCCGCCTCTCCGTGTCGTTCCACGGTGCCCAGTGTTTAGTGCCTATTGCCTCGTATGACTGTGTTCTCCGACCTCTGTCCCTTGTCCTCTGACCCCCGATCCCTGACCCCTGATTTCTTACTCCATGCCCTAGACAAAGAGGGGCACATGAGTAAAACTCTCCACATCCACGAGTCCCTGATCTGTCAGCTTCAGTTTTGGTATGACCGGCAAGGCCAGAAATGAAAGAGCCATGAAGGGATGCTCCAAAGTTGCCCCCAACTCCAGGGCAGCCTGATTGACTTCTTTTTTCCATGCCACCACCTGTTCCAAAGAAGCGGCTGTCATGAGCCCGGCAACAGGTAGTGGTAGCTGCGCTCGAACCTGACCGTCACTTACCACCACCAATCCACCACCCAGTTCTCTCAAGGTGTTAACGGCAACTACCATATCCGAATCACTTACGCCTACTGCAATCAGATTGTGAGAGTCGTGAGCCACCGTGGAAGCAAGCGCTCCCTTACGCAGGCCGAGACCACGAACAAAGCCAAACCCTTTGCGACCACTACCCTGGTGCCGTTCAATCACTACCATTTTCAGCAAGTCACGATTTGCATCGCTAATGGCCTGGCCCTGACTGTCTGCCACAGTAACTATCTCTTCCTCGGTGATAAGTGTATTTGGAACGGCACGGATGGCCCGCATCTCAGAGCCCTGAGCCTGCAAGCGCAGGTCTTCCTCGTTCAACTCCTCGAGGTTCATAGAAATCAGTTGAACCTTTTCCGCCACTGGTTTCTTGGCCAGCAAGCATTTACCATCTTCTGCTACCAGCTTTCCCTTTTTGTACACCCGACCGATTTGCAGCGGCTGCAAGGAATTGAGCAACACTATATCGGCCTGATATCCTGGCGCAATAGCACCCAGGGTGCGCAGGCCGAAGTAGCGGGCCGGATTTTGGCTAGCCAGTTGAATGGCGGTTATCGGGTCGATGGACAATTCCATTGCCCTTTTCAGGACCCGATTCATGTGCCCTTGTTCCAGCAGATCTTCCGGATGGCAGTCGTCGCTGACTAGCATGCAGAGCTGTTTTGTTTGAGCGGTCACCAACGGAGCCAGCGCCTCTAAGTCACGGGCCTGACTCCCTTCCCGCAGCATGATGTGCATCCCTTTGCCGAGCTTTTCCCAGGCTTCTTCAAGACGAGTGCACTCATGATCTGAGCCAATCCCCCCGCATAAATAGGCGTCTAGTTGAGCACCGCTGAGTCCGGGGGAATGTCCGTCAATAATTTTGTTCCAAAAACGCTCAAGTTTGTCCAAAATTGCCTGGTTTCCCATAATCACCCCGGGGAAGTTCATCACCTCCGCGAGTCCCAAAACCCTGGGATGTTGGGCTAATTTCTCAATGTCATTACCGGTCAATTCCGCTCCGGCTGTTTCCAGGTGAGTTGCGGGTACACAGGAAGGGGCCATAAAAAAAACCTCGAGCCCGATGTCCTCGCTCGCCTCGAGCATAAATCGAACACCGGCAATACCTGCAACATTGGCAATCTCATGAGGATCAGCCACCACGGTTGTGGTGCCATGGGGAAGTACTGCCCGTGCAAATTCGGCTGGTATAAGCAGACTGCTTTCCAAATGAAAATGGCCATCAATAAAGCCTGGGGAAAGTATCCCGCCATCGAGTTCGACAACCTCATTGGCCAGACGCTCCCCAAAACCCACAACTACGCCATCGAATACGGCAACGGCGGTTGAGGCCATCTCGCCCGTGAAGACGTTGACCACTTTTCCTCCCCGAAAAAGGAGATCCACCGGCCTGTCACCCCTGGCCGCCTCAAGTCGCCTTGCTAGTCGCTGCTGCCACTCAGTCATTTTTTAGCTTCGCTTAAACTACCCAGACTAGATAGGAAGGTCTAACCACAAAGAACACAAAGAGTTGGACTTTCAGATTCTTGTCTGAAATCTAAAATCTCAAATATCTTTTGTGCTCTTCGTGAGCTTCGTGGTTCGATCC
>CP070843.1:3533616-3543634 GCA_020350905.1 Deltaproteobacteria bacterium | reverse complement strand
GAAGTTTACTCACGGTGCTCTTGCCGGCCCCGGCGGGACCGTCAATGGTAATGACTAACTCTTGAGTCATAGATAATCCTATTTCGGTAGCACTACACCGAACATCTCCGCTCAATCTCAGGTCAAATAAATTCGAACATTAAATATTCAAAACATCGAATGATCTTCTTGTCTACAATAAGCTGGTTCGTTTCGAATTTCGTGCTTTGGACATTTAGATTTGTTTCGTGCTTCGGATTTCTGACTTCGGATTTCTTCACGTTCCGCTATCGGCCTTCACTGTCAGTCTCCAGCTCCGCCATAGCTTCCCTGAGAGCGGTGAGGAACCTCTGATTCTCCTCGGGGCGCCCCACTGAAATCCGAATATAATTGTCTAAGCCGTATGCATTCATGGCCCTGACGATCACTCCTCGTCGCAGCATAGCCTCGTAAACCTGTCGTCCATCGTAGCCGATTTCCATCAGGAAAAAATTTGTTTGCGTGGGAAGAGTGCGTATCTGCATCTCTGCCAGCTCCTTATATAGGAATGCCAATCCTTCCCGCACGACCTTCTGAGTCTCCTGCAAAAACTGTCCGTCATCCAGGGCGGCCAGGGCCGCCACCTGGGCCAAACTATTAACATTGAAGGGTTGGCGCACGCGATTCACATAATCCGCCACCTCTGGAGGCATGACTCCGTATCCAACCCGAAGTCCCGCAAGGCCATAGGCTTTGGAAAAAGTTCGAAGGCTGATCACCGGCGGCGAATCGCTCAGGTACTTCAGACCAGTAATTGTCTGCTCTGGGTTGGCAAATTCTATATAGGCCTCATCAAGGACGATGAGGACATCATCTGGAACCCGGTCTATAAAAGTTTCAAATTCCTTTCGACCGACGACCGTGCCGCTTGGATTGTTGGGATTGTCCAAAAACACGAGTCTGGTTTGTGGGGTGAAAGCCTCTGCCATGGCTTTCAGGTCATGAGCAAACGCTTTCTGAGCGACCTGAACAGGACGCCCCCCCACTGCCTGCGTCATAAGACGGTAGACGAGAAAGGTGGGCTCTGACATCAACACGTCCTCACCAGGCTGGACAAAGGTGCGAATAAGGAGATCAATGATTTCATTTGAGCCGTTGCCTAGTACAATCGAGGACTCATTCACCTCTAATCGCTGACTCAATTGCTTTCTGAGATAGTATCCACTCCCATCAGGATAGCGGCGCACGTTCTTCAAGTGCTTGCGAATGGCTTCTAGAGCCAGCGGGGATGCTCCCAGCGGGTTTTCATTGGAGGCAAGTTTGATGGAATCTCTAATACCGTATTCACGTTCTAGTTCTTCGAGGGGTTTTCCTGGTGGGTAGGGTTCTAAAGTGGCTATGTTGTCAGGTACTCGAATGGACATAAGTTTCGAATGCAGCTTTGCTGAATACCAACCAGCACTGGCCCGAGTAAATCTTTCAGGGGCTCACTTCGGCAGGATCCTTAGAAGAAGCCTAAAGGCAGGCGAGAAAAGGTGGGTTTTGTTTGGGGCTAAAGCCAATCAGCTTGGGTGAAATTTTTTACATCACTATGCTTGTAGGTTTCCGAAGCCCTATGCAACCTGAACCTAATGGTTCTCAATGAGTCTGATGTTCTTGCCTGCAAAAATCCTCGTGTCGGATAATTACTGGTCGGTAGTCTCTCCTTTCTCTCGACGCTCGTCGTCTGGCCTTCCCAGTGCGACACCGCGCTATATATCGCAGTTTTACCTCAAAGGCAACTCTTAAGTTCGCAGGGCGAATTATCCAGCAGGCAGCTAGCAGCTGAGAGCTGTTTAGGAAGAATGGATGGGTTATACAGTAAGCCAGATAAGTCTAATGGCGTTGTACGCGATAGTTACATGTCCCAAGAATAAGAATACCGGAACTCTAAGCACCATGGGCTTTGCGCTTTGCGCCTAGATATACTGATCGGCCATTTCTTTAATTATTTCATTTATTTGTCCAGATTCACCCACATTCCATTGATGTATCACGTTCTCAATCTTGGCTCGAAGAACAGAGTCTTCCAGGTCGCCCAAACTCCTGTACGCTCCTCCCCAACGTCCCACCTTGTAAATGAGTCGTTCCTTTTCTGGCAGGGCCAAGTAGCGATCGGCCACAGACAACATCTTCTCTTTGTCGTCAGGCAGAGTTCCAGATATCTCTTCCAACAGGTTCATGATGTGATCAGAAGCTACCGTTGAAGTGATACCATCCAGATGTTCTAGGAAAAGACGGATTTCTCGCACCACGCCGTCATCGTCGAGGAGTTCCATCTCGCCTGTTTCAATTTTCTCGAAAAGGGGAGCAGACTTGGGAACCCTCAGGGAGCGGAGCCTGATAAAATCAGCATTGATCTGGTTCAGCACGTCTGCTGTAGCCAGGGCATGCTCCCGCCACCAGAGTTTCCCCCCAACGCCTGGCATGACGTACTCCGACAGGGAGATGGAGGCCTCTTTAACAAGACAACCCGCTTTGACATGTTCAGCCGCCGTACTTCCTTTTTGCATAAAACTCAGCACGGGATCATATCCGCTCTCCATGCCAATGTGTATGCGGTCCAGACCCGCCTCGCGCAGCATTACCAACTGCTCCAAAGTCCGCCGAGCCAAGGTTCTGGACCGAGCGTAGCTGGTTATTCTACGGATTCCGGGAATTGTCTCACGCAAATACTGAAGAATCTCTGCCAGATCCTCAGGCCTCATAATCAGGCTATTGGCATCCTGCAGAAAAACGCTTCCTTCTCCGAAGTATAACCAGTGAGCTATCTGGCGATAGATAAGAGCGTGATCTCTACTAGGATAGATATGGGAAATCACTGTTCCTGTAATCTTCCCCCCGAAACCAAGTTTCTCCGAAATCCTCTGAATATCCTCAATAATTTCACCGATCTCATCGATTTCACATTTTATTTCGGCTACCGATCTGCGAGAGAAGGCAGTTTCTTTGTATACTGGACAGAACAGGCATTTGTTCCATGGACAGTTACGTGTCAGCCTCAGAAGCAGACTCTTGCTTTCACTTGGGGGTCTTATGGGACCTTGCTCGACCATCGAAATCCTTTCTCACTCAAACAGCATTGAGCTTCCTCAACATATTCAACAGACCTCGACCCGGAATTGTATCATAATCGGCTTTTATGTGTCTTACTAAACCCTAATGTTGTAGACCTACTCCATGGAAAAACGCCTCAGAGTGTTCCAGATGTGGCCGCGCGCAGGCTCGGAAAGGATGAAGCGTACTTGACCTGTACGTGATATCCTGTTCCGGGCACCGTTCGGCCCGAGCCTTTCGGCAGTGAACTCAAGGCCGAACTGCTCACGGCCGAGGGCGGGCGCAGCGGTTTTTGTTGGTGTGGGTTTGCCACATTAGTGTAAAGCCGACAACTCTCCAGGATCGGATGATAAGGCTCTTTGCTGGTCGGCCAGATCGGCAAAAACAAGAATTAAAGTCTGACAGGAAAAGAACCGTTGACTTTTGACCCTTGCCTCACCTATAGATGATACCCTCATCACCTTTTGCACGTATTGAAGCTCCCTGAAGCCCCGCTGAAGCAGGTCAGGGAGTCTTTAAGGAGGAGAAATTGGACATTAAAACACTTCTGACCACTTTCAGTCTTATCTTTCTGGCAGAGCTAGGGGACAAAACTCAATTCGCAGCTCTCTGCCTCTCAGCCGACAGCCAGTCACGGCTGGCCGTGTTCTTGGGTGCCTCTTTGGCTCTGGTTGCCAGCGCTTTTTTAGCCGTGCTGCTGGGTGCCTTCCTCGCCCGGTGCTTCCCCCCCCATATAGTGAAACTCGTCGGCGGCATTCTCTTCATCGTCATGGGTGCAATAATGCTGATCACCCGGTAGTTAACAAAGGGAAGTGCTTAGCGCCTAGTGCCACGTCATTGCTCATCTCTGATTGAGCTTGGATCTAAACCATTTCTTAAGAATCCACCGATTCCCTAGAACCTGCGGGAATGAAAGGTAATATGCGGTCCTCCCGGTGGGGGGAACAAGAAGATTGTTATGACCAGTGTCAGCGCGCTGTAGACAATAGCCCCACCAAGTGCACTCCAAAATCCGCCCACATGAAAACCCGGGACAAGAGCTGAGGTAAACTTGAAAAGGGTGGCATTAATCACCAATGTGAATAGCCCCAAACTCAGAACCGTAATGGGCAGAGTAAGGAGCAGCAAAACTGGTCTCATGAAGGCGTTGATGAAGGCAAGAAGCAGCACAGCTAGAACTGCTGACAAGAATCCTTCCAGATAAATGCTCTCAAACAGCCATGCTGTAAGAAGCAATGCCACTGCATTGAGCATGACCCTAATAACCGTGCGTTGCGCATCCGTCAACTGCGATCCTCTCCTTAGTAAATCATTGTGATTCATTTGCATTCCTTCCGAGAGTATTCCCACCCCTATCGTTCTCCGGGCCTCTGTGAACTCGGTGAGAGACAAAATGGAACCCGCAACTGATCATCAATGACTCTCTATTTCCACAATGAGCGTTATCCAGCCTTTCTCTTCCAGCACCGGTTCTTTGACTTTAGCACAGGACGGAAGTAGCTCGCGAACCCTTGCGAGCTTTCCCTTGAGGAACCCACCGATAATAGCCCACCGATAGTTGCAGAGCACAGGGCCATCGAAAAAAACTTCAAGAAAGTCGAAGTGTATATTCACACAGAGAAGCTCTGCATCAGGCAAATGATGCCGAGCATCACCCCTTATCAACCGCACCACATCCCTAACCCCATTGCGTTCACAATTAACCGCTGCAGTAGAAATGGCCATTGGATTCAAATCCAGAGCCTTTACCTGCTCGGCCCCGAGTTTTGCAGCCGCAATGGCCAGTATACCAGTCCCAGTCCCCAGATCGAGAACTCTAGCTGGTCTGGCTTCAGCATAGAGCTGGGACAGGGCTCGTAAGCAACCCCGAGTAGTGGGATGTAGGCCGGATCCGAAGATGACTCCTGGATCAATCCACAGCAAAATTTCACCCGGCATCAGTTCCACCGACTGCTGGCGTGTGATAATACTGAAGCGGTCTATAATAAGGGGTTCCTGAGCAGCAAGCTGCTGCCATTGCCCATATGGCAACTGGTAGTGACGAGTGAGACTAAACTCCGAATGCTGTTGGAAGAATGATTTCAATATAGCTTCAGCAGGACTGGTAAAAAACAGATAGGTGTAATCTGCCTCCGGCCATACCCCTAGAAGTCCTTCCAGATCCAAAAACGCTGGAGACACTCCTCCTTTTAGTTCATAGACATAGAGAGTTTGTTCAGGGTCTAGCATCCTCCGTCGTTCCTCCGTAGGAATCCTAGAGGGTATCCTTTGCCATAACCACCGTACGGATACCCTCCATTTGGCGAAAAGGAACTCCCTCTTTAACCATCTTCAAAACCGTGCCCTTTTCTTCAACCAAAGCACCACCAATTACATCAAGACCGCAATCAAGTAAAATGGCGCTCAATGGGGTGGAAGGACCTAACATAATCTTAAAACTTCCCGGCTTACAGTTGGCCATGATTCGGTCAAAGGTATGGTTTATGAGGCAACTCCCCGTAATGGCCACCACATCAGCTTCTGCCAAGGCCTGGTAGCCCTTCTCCTCAGACAGGTCACCACTGCGTGGTTCTTTCTCCATTACCCAGAGGTTGCGCACCTTCGAGCGCAATTGTCCAATAAAGGGAAAGTGTCCAACCACCATAAGATTCCTATCGAAAGCCCGATCTGCAATGATTTGCTTGGCGTTCACCTCAATCAAAGCTTGGTAGTCAATCTCCAGCACGGAATTAAGAGCCGCCATACCGATACCAGCTCTGACCCAGCGATCCTCGAGAAGCCAATGTGCCAGATCGCGAACGCGCCTCCCTATTAGAGTTCCAACCTCCTCCTCCGAAACGTCTGCATCGCTCTGTCCCTGGCTGTGTAAATGAGTGGCCAACCCAAGCCGTTGGCTTGCCACTGCCATCAGATGGGATCCGACAACCCCGGCGGTTACCGGCAAGTCTATCTTTAAACTATCGAGTAGCTCCTGGAGTATTTTCATTTGCTCTCTACTAATGTACAGATGTATAGGCTCATCTTTTGACATTGGTCACTGGAGCTGGTCTGTGCGCTGACCGCTGTCAGCTGTATTTCCCTGTGCTCTATGCCCTCTTCCTCCGGCCCGCTGCCCTCTGTCATTTGGCTCATGATATTTGACAATACAGTCGTCGTGAATTAAAGTAAGTGAAAAATTTATTTTGAGTTAGGAGGGTATTAATGCCAATATACGAATTCCGCTGTCTTTCCTGCAACCACTGTTTCGAGCTGCTCTCTGTTCGTAAAGATGATACCTTGGAAATGAAATGTCCAAGTTGTGAGGCTGAGGAAGTTGAGCGAGTGTTGAGTTGCGTCAGCTATGTCATGGGCAATAGTAGTTCAACTGGAGACTCTGACAAGACAAAAGTCACCAGCAAATCATGCGGTGGCGGCAGCTGTGCCACCATCGATATTCCTGGTCCCAGAGGTTCTGCTTCAACATAACCAATCATCTAAGCCTTGATTTTTCGCAAATTGCTGTCGTGAGACCGTGGAGACTGGGACGATGTTTCACGATGGTAAGTGCGGACTATTGATTGACTACGGTCTGGAGAAATTCCTCAACGAGCTTGCGTAGGTAGGGATTGGTTTCGCTGAATTCGACGCCCACACGGGCTTTCTTGCCACCCATAGCTCGCGCCCAGACAATGTGGCCCGGCACGCGGACCATTGGTTTGCCAGGAAGGGTAAATTGGAAAATGAACTTGGCTCCCAGTGGATGCGTCGATTCACTAAAACTGGTGGTATACAAGGCGAGACCCATGCCGGTCTTGGCCAAATCCAGCAGAATGCCCTGGTAAGACTGAAAGCCGCTCAAGGTTTGCCTACCACCATCCGTTTCCGACACATACTCGATCTTGATACGCAACTTCTGCAACGGGTTCCGCTTGGCAGCCCGACGCTCTAGGCTTGGTTTTTCCATCCGCCTAACGGCAAGGCGAGATGCAAGGACGGTGGTTGTGCTAAATCGTTCTGCCAGATCTTTCAAAATCTTTTGGAAGAGAGGTGAGAGTGTCCCATACTCAGTTGACAATTTTTCTTGGTCGAGAACCCCAACCTTGACCTTACCCCTCGCGGCTATAGTCGCAGAGCGAGCGCCATATTTCTGAGCCAGAAAAGAAACCTCTCCGAAAATATCGCCCTCTTCTAGCAAGGCAAGAGTTACCTGGCCCTTATCTGTCTCCTTGGTCACCCTTGCCTGACCTTCTAAAAGAACATAAATATTCCGGTCACTTTCCCCGCCTTCCATGAGGATGAGTTCTCCATCCTCGTATTCAACCGTATGCTTGACTTCCATTGTGGGGATTATTACCTCAATTTACTGAAATAAATCAACTACAATATCTTCTGGTTGCACCTATGGCAGTACATCGTACCAGCCGAGTTGACAAAACCGCAACTCTGACAGGTCTTCCCCCCGACCGGATCATTGGCAGTCAGCTTGGCCCCACACTTCGAACAAAACGAAGCGTCTGGATCGGCAGGAGCACCGCACTGGTAACACTCACTTGCCTCAAGTTTAATGCCACATCCTTTGCAAAAACTCGCATCAGCATCGTTTAGCGCGCCACACGCCTTACATTTCATAAGATGTTTCCTTTAAACATCGTAGGTGACTGTCGTTTCTTTGGCCAGAGATCTAGGTTCGAGCTTGCGGAAACTGCTCGATGCTGATCTTTTTTAGGATTATACAGGAATCTTCCACACACCGTCACCTCTTTTTAGAGCCTTTTTCCTGAATCTCATTTGCTTCATCTCAGTCTTTCCAATGCCGGACAGCCTCGCTGTATCATGGTCTCAATAGGTACACCTATGGGCACACCGCAGTGATCCAATGGATCTGTTTGGTAACGAAGAACCTCGCTGCCATCAAAATAGCCGTCCCCATCGCTGTCGATGTCGGACCAGGAGGTTCCATACAACATAAACTCAGCATAAGTACTCAGGCCATCTCCATCTGGATCCCAATTCTTCAACCCACCCAGTAGTAGGGTCACTACCTGCTCCATTTGATCAATGGTCTCACTTGCCTCCGACCAATTCCCACTCTCCAACATCTTCTCAATCTCTTCACTTAAACGCATGGCGTTCGCTGCGCCTTCAGGGTTTAAGCTATCTGCACCCATGGCCTGACACTCATTTAAATGAAATCGAGCAAGCTGGTATGAGCTGAGCAGATCTGCCCGATTTCTATCTGTATCACACGTGGCATTGGCGACGGCAAGGCAAAGCAGCGCCAATCCCACCGATGTCAGTATGCGCTGTTTCACCATATTTGTACCTTAGGATCTTGCAGGAAAAAAAGAAAAAATCGCGTCAGCCTCAAATTCCAAAAATTGGCCTTACTACGCTTGAAAACCCAAGTCAAAGGCCTTCAGGTTCATCTTTAAGAAAGCCTTCTTTGTTTTAGTATTGAGGACCGTCTCCACAACCTCTCTGCCAAAGGGCATTTCCGCGTGTCGCATGAGTGCACCTATCATCACCATGTTCACCGACAGTTCCGACCCGGCCTCACGCGCAAGCGATCTGGCGTCCAAAGCAATGAGCCTGTTCACATGATTTGACACAGTACGCATCATTTCACCCACATCCGGGTATTGCTCCCGGCCGCTGGCAACAGCAAATGGAGAAATAGGGCTATTGTTCGAGATTACCAGGCTGGTCGATGTACACTTACGCAAAGCCCTCAACGTTTCCAACGGTTCAAACGACATAAGAATGTCTGCCTCACCGTCGGAAATAACCGGACTCTGGGCCGCTCCCATAATCACCGCAGACTCGACCACACCTCCCCGCTGGGCCATGCCGTGAATCTCGCTCACCACCACAGGAATATCAGTGAGTAAGGCTGCTTCCCCCAGCACTCTGGTAGCCAGCAGGGTTCCCTGCCCGCCTACTCCGGTGAAAAATATACGCCACGCTTTCATAGAACCTCTTTCTTCTTTGTGTTCTTCGTGCTCTCGGTGGTGAAAAATACCAAAAAATAACGATCAGGCTGTCTTTTTCTTCGGCTTTATGGCGTGACAGATCTGCTTGCAGACACTACAGCCGCTGCATAGATGTTCATCGATGCTAATGAAGGCGCACTCTTCCTCATCCTCGCAGTAGGTAAAGGCGGGACATCCAAGCTCATCCAGGCACCTTCTGCACATATCACATTCATTGGTCACCTGGAAGACTACTTTTTGCTTCTTGCCGGTGACACGCCTTTCGAATAACGGGCAAGGCGATTTGGAGATGACCACTTTAACTCCCGGGCGCTGCTTGTCCCCGAGCATCTGCTTAAGTACCGCAACTGTCTTGTCTACGTGAAGGGGATTCACTGTCTCTACCTGATCTACACCACATCCCCTTACTACTGACTCAATGTCCACTTTTGGAGGCTGGCGTCCTTCGGGAGTAAGCTCAATCCCTGGGTGGGGTTGTTGCCCCGTCATGGCAGTGGTGCCGTTGTCCAATATAACTAAAATAAAGTTGTGCTCATTGTGCACCGCATTGATCAATCCGGTAATTCCAGAATGAAAGAAAGTCGAATCACCGATGAAAGCCACTACCGGCTCCTCCTGAGCCTTCGCAAAACCACCAGCGCTAGAAACGCTGGATCCCATGCAAAGAAGAAAATCAGCCGCCTCGAGCGGCGGCAAGATACCGAGAGTGTAGCAACCGATATCTGTGGGATAGATGGCTGTCGCATCGCCCAGGGCCTGATTCACAGCATAGTAAGAGGCCCGGTGCGGACATCCAGCACAGAGATTTGGCGGGCGCTGTGGAAGAGCCGATTCCATTTCCACCTTCGCCGGCTGATACTTGAGCTGGAAAAACCGAGCCATTGCAGATTTCACCTGAACTGGGTCAAATTCGTAGTACCGCGGTAATAATCCTTCTCATTTGCCTCTGATTTCTAGGTTGAGCCCATTTTCCTGGGCAAGTATCTTGATCTTGT
>CP070843.1:3527654-3533516 GCA_020350905.1 Deltaproteobacteria bacterium | reverse complement strand
CAACTCGGTTAAGAACTCATGAAACTCTCCCTTCTGTGCTCTTCTTCATCTCGAATAGCCCTTAACTCAATGCTAAATTTGCACTTGAGATCGGCTGCTTCCCGCAAGACTAAATGGGCGTCGAGCAACAAATTCTCCCGCAAAAGGGCCTTGGTTTCGGCTGTCATCTTTTGGACCCTTCACAAGTTCTTTTCTGCGATCGTGTAGGGGATCGAGGTCGTAGGCAAGCCTCGTCCTTAATCTTGAGTTCCCAAACTAGCAAATTTGCGCCCGTTCTCAAGCTGGCGATCGCCAACTCCTAGATCCTCTCCGGAAGTTACTTCGCCACCATTGTTTCCGCGTGATTTCAATCTGTTATTCCCCAATGCCCTGCAGCATCATTGACACCCGAAGCGGATTTTGGTAAGGAGATAGTAATATTCAGCAGCCCTAGACCGGAGATAGTAAGGGACCCCATTGAATATTTAGTTTAGGGCTACTGTTTATCTCTTCGCTACTCGTCCTTTGGCTCCTTCACGAGTTCAGAAAGTGCCACTCTAAGCCGCTCCTTTTCATCTTCACGGGCTGTGATATGTTCGTTTTCAATGAGGCTGAGCCGCGAAAATAAACCTCGGCACACTTAGCCAAAACAATGGCTTTAATGCCATACGTTTTGCTCATAGCTTTTATCTGTTTGCCTTCCATCCCCATCTTCCATGTAACAGGTGATAGATGTTCATATAGCTCAAAAAAATTATGTGATGAACTCCTTTAACTGTCCGGCGATAGCACTGACGTCAATGATGGTCGCGGAGGTACGCCCCTTCATCACCCTGTCAAGAGTAACCGCGTCTGATCTCCAATTGAACTCAAAAACCGGTTCGCCCTGTCGAAACACCACCAAGAGCACTCTGGATTTCTTCAGCCACTCTGCATTAGGGTCGAACCACTCGACGGCTCCAAGTTTTCGGGCCTCTACAAAAAGTTGCTTGATCTTTTTGATAGGTATTCCGCTTGCCACCAGTTCACGAATCATGGCAAATTCAATCAAGTTTCTCGCTGAGTACCTCCGCCGGGTGCCTCGTCCGGTAGGATCGTCAATTTCAGGCTTGACAAGTTCCTCTCGATAGTAGTGATCGACCGTCCCGCGTTTAAGGCCTAGAATCTCCTCCAGGTGTTTTTTGGTGAACTCTCTCACTGTCTTCCCCTTTATAATGAACCGCTCTTGTCCACTTATAACCTCGCCGTCTTTTCTTGTTTGGGCGGTGCTTCTTTGGCAATTCGCCAACCATTTGATTTAAAATCCCCTCTGGCCTTCGCTGGGATATTAGCTGTTCGGGATTAGGACCTAGGCTAGCTTTTTGCTCGCAAAAGGCGCAAGATCTGTCACTTTCGCCGCTTGCATTGAGCTTGTGCCAAATAATCGCCTCGCAAACACACTTGGCTGGCTTTACCTCTGCCCTCGTCATTTTCGCCTGCGCCATTCCAGAGGCGCGGGGACTGGATTTTTGATAATTTATTTAATAACAACAAACATCTAATTGCTGTTACTATAAGCAACTTACGTGCCCGTGTTAAACAAAGTATAAAAAATCCCCGAGTCCTTGTCTAATGCGACTTTGCGGTCCGGAATCCCGCCTTGATAATTTGCATCTTTGCCACTGTAATACCAGAAATGGTATGGAAAGAGATACAATGCACATACAAAAAGTAACACCTGTTAAATGCTAATAAAACAACCCCCCACCGACCTGTCAGGGGAAAAAAATCAAAAAGTGCGAGGAAAAATGAAGGGGGCATTTAGCCTGCCTTTTTTTGTTCACTGGATTCCCCATTCAGTGCGTTACAGTGAGTAACATGGGTAACATTTGGGTAACAAATCAGAGAAAATACCCCCCCTTTTACCTCTTTTTACCTCACGTCCAAGAAATATAGCAAGTATGCTATATCATATGGGATTTTTATAGCAAATATGCTATGTTTTTAAAGCAAAATACCTCCAAAATTGGAATACAGATACAGTTTCCAGGACAGTTCATTCCACGCCAACTGGGAGATATTGTACGATTAGCAGGCAGGGGGCAGAGGGCAGATTTTAGTTATCCTGAATGTGAACCGCTGAGCTTTTTAATCTGCAATCTATAATCACCCCTGTGAGGTGTAATTATGCGATACAAATATGGCATGATTCACGGCCGCTTTCAGCCGTTTCATCTTGAGCATCTACGCTACTTCCGTTTGGTCTGGGAACGCTCTGAGCATGTGTTTGTGGGTATCACCAATCCTGATCCAAGTACTATTTTGGAGGATGAATTGAATGAGCATCGTCACCTTCCGGAAGAAAATCCGTTTACCTTCGCGGAAAGGCTGATGATGATTCAAAAGACCCTTCGCGACGAAGGATATCCACTGGAGCGGATCTTTCTAGTCCCTTTGCCGATCCACCATCCTGACCGCTGGCATTACTATGTTCCACCAGGTACCGCGATGTTCGTTGTGGTCTATTCTCCCTGGGAAAGGCAAAAGGCGGAACGATTTCGTAGGGCTGGGCTCAAGGTCGTTGTGGTGGACAACTTGAAAAAAGAAATCAGCGGCCAGGAGGTGCGTTCCCTGCTTGCATCGAATGGCAACTGGGAGAGGTTAGTTCCAGCAACTGTGGCTCGATTTTTACAGCGAAAGCCGGAGGACAAGGGATGAGCTGGAAAACGAAATCCACTGATCGGTTTTTATTAAGGTTTATCAAGATCTATGTCTCGGCTCCGGTATCAGCGGTGTTGGTCCACACCATGCCGGAAATGAGACCCATTGTTCTCACCTTTTTGGCAGCCTGTATAGGGATCAGCGGTGGCATTGCCTTCGGACTGGGCTTGGCCTGGATAGGGGGGCTGCTGGCTGCAGTTGCTCAGATTCTGGATGGCGTGGATGGCCAGGTTGCCAGACTGACTGATACAGTGAGCTCTAAGGGGGCTTTTCTGGACTCGGTATTGGACCGTTACATGGACTTTTCTCTCTTGTTCGGTATTCTTTTTCACTGTCTTCGCTATTCAGTTGGTGTGGGGTTGGGAGGAGTAATTTTCAGCCCCGTTTGGCTGATTGTGCTTACAGGTTTGGCAGTTGCGGGTTGCAGCCAAGTCAGCTATGCTACCGCCCGCGCTGAAAGTCTTGAACTGGACTATCGCCGGCCGGAGTATGCCGGGAAAGGAAGCCGCACCACGGTCATTATCATTTGTGGAGTTCTCACGCCCTTCTGGATTCACTTCCCCTTGTTGGCCCTAGTTTATCTCGCCGTTCATCCAAATGTCGCCGTTTTGGTTTCGCTATTCCGACTGAAGCGACCAGTAAGCAGTAGGTATAGGTATTAAGGGGGCAGAATATGGATGCACTATGGCGCAAGGCGCAGAAAACAAAATTGACCAGGTGATTCCCTCATCCCTGAGCATTGTACCCTGTGCCCTAAGCCTTCTGACAAAAGAGAAATGCGAAATCTCTAATGATCCTCGTCTCCGTATCGTCTTTTCTTGATTACCACCCTGATAAACCCGGCGACAGTGATCAAGGCTGCAAGAAAAAATAGGATTCCATAGAGGTTGTTCGCCAGGTACGTAAACCAGGTAATTCTCTTTTTGAGATGGGTTTGCCACCTTCTCTGAAGCTCATCCGGAGGAATTGAGAAACTCTTCAGAATCGCCACATCCACTTCGTCGCCATCCTCCATATGTTTCAGCAGGTCAAGGATTCCCTCCCTGCCAAACGCTTGGCTGATAAACTCTACCATGCTTTTACTCTCCTCATAAGCCAGCAGGAGAGACTTCTCGTCTCGAGGAAAACGCTCATCTAATCTCCTGAGACTTAACAGCTTGTTTGATAAAACAGCCTCATCGAGAATCGATCCTTTTCTACTCATTATTATTTCTGCTATACCGTCACTAGCCCACTGGGAGACCCCTTCATCAAGCCACCTTGGTAGCATAACTTCTCTTATTTTGTTATGAAGCAGCAAGTGACATAATTCATGCTTTATGATCGATCCAAGGCTGAAGGGCTTCGTGTTCATCTTCGAATAGTCAATCACTATCAGATTTCTTTGGGAGACAGCGTAGGCAACAATGAGACTGTGACCGGTCATTTCCTGAAATTTCTCTGAATCATTGACAAGTACTATTGTTGGTTTGAATTCTATTGTCCACCCAAGAGTGTTTTCCAACGCAGTCTTTAATGTGGGATACATATCGATGATTTCTTTCGCAGCAATTCTTCGTGATTTTTCAAACAGAACACTCAGTTGATCCGTTTGAATTATCTGTGTGCTCTCGGCGTGAAGCGTCTGAAGAAGAGTGATGAAAAGAAAAAATGCTAGGGGCAACACCTTTTTGGTCATCCTGTTTTCCTCGGGTGTAAGCGTGAAAACATACCTCAACGCACGTTTGAGTCGATCCTGGCGATCATAGCTCACCTTTGGAACCCTTCCGGATACCTGCCCGACTGTCCTCATCAAAGCGGGGAGCGGGGAGCAGGAGTCCCCAAAATGCCACCTTTTTCTAAATTATCGGCGTGGAGGAATCAAGGAAAAATTACAATTTCTTGTCTTAATTTCAGCCGCCTGGCATGTATTTTGCTTGTAGATCACTCTAAAGGGTTGAAAATACAGGATATAACAAATTCTTATTACCCAATCCTCTGCGACAACCTCAACTCTGCTCCACTCAGAGTTGAGTGCTAAAAGAAAGAGTGGACAAAAGATGACTGGCGAAGAGAGGCGAATATATCCCCGAGCTGAGGTTCGATGGCCGGTCTCCGCAATAACAGCTGAGGGGTCACTTGAGGGGGAAACGATGAATCTCAGTATGATGGGGGCGTTTATCTGTTGCTCTAGACCTCTGGGCCTGAACGAGACCGTGGCATTGACAATCAACATCCCCAACTCGGACCACTCGTTGACAGTGAGGGCGCAAGTGGTGTGGTCAAATGTCTGCGTCAGTGGTGACGGCAAAAGCCCAAATGGGATGGGGGTCAGGTTCATATGGCACTCGCCCGCAACATCAGTAGGGTGGGAGCAGTGAAGCAGAGATGACCTGCGGTTGCAGTTATATTTGTGACTGTTTGATTTTTCATTGGGAGCTCGCTCAATTCTCCTTTACCGTCATCACAATCAGAGAAAGATCATGGACGCAACTGAGGTAACAGACAGTTTTTGAGGGAGGACAGCTGCCATGACCTTAACCAAGGCAGACATTATTGAAGTGATCCACAATCGGGTGGGCCATACCAAGAAACAATCCGCTGAGGTGGTTGACTGCCTTTTCGAAATGATCAAAGGAACCTTGGGGGATGGCAAGGATGTCCTCATTAGCGGCTTTGGAAAATTCTCCGTCCGTGAGAGAAAAGAGAGAAAGGGCAGGAACCCTCTCACCGGAAAGCCATTGGTGCTGCCGGCGAAGAAGGTGGTAACCTTTAAGTGTTCCGGGAAACTAAGGGATAAGATTGACGGTAATAGATAGATATCATCCAGGGCCACACCATGAGGTCGAATATGGTTCTAGGAATCAAGCATCGCGGCCAACCCCGAGCCAAGGTTAAATGGCCCGTACATATGCATACCACCCGTGGTTCCATATACGGGGTAACCACGAACATTAGCACCTCTGGTGCCCATATTTCTTGCCAGGAACCGTCACAGGTGGAAGGTAAATTGCTGGTGACAATTGAGGTGCCCCACAGCAGATCGCTCAATATTGTTGCCATGGTCGTCTGGCAGACCGTCTCCACCCCCCATGAATCTGGTTCAGATTGCGGCATTGGTGTAAAGTTTGCACATATCTCCGCGGATGATCGCCAGCTTCTCCAGAGCCTGCTCGCCAAACATTTTGAAAGAAATTAGGTCCT
>CP070843.1:3520789-3527554 GCA_020350905.1 Deltaproteobacteria bacterium | reverse complement strand
TATTCGCAAAACTACAACTTTGGATTTAATTGGTTAGCTTAGAAAGAGAGTCCTAAGGTACAATTAATGATGAGAAAGGTAAACCCGCCTCGACCATTGTGAAAGTGGACATCCCTTCTTAATCCACACTTTTCTGGGTTTTACTGTGGCACAAGATATTGAGAGTTTAAACAAGCGGAGCCGAAGCTCCGTATGGTCTTTGAGAAATGAATAGTGAAAGGCTAGCCCGGATATTTCATGAATTACAGTGGCGAGACCGTGAAGATGGGCGTGCCACCTGGCAACCGCAGGGTGTTGGACCTGAGGCGTACCTGAACGGTACGTCGCAGGGTGCGACACCCGAGGACGCCGGGAAGGGCGGCCATATCCGCGGTCGCAGCAGGTGATTCATGAAACATCCGGGCTAGAGCAGTTCCGACCCTGCCTCTCGGCTATTCTTGCACGAAAGTTGCCGTGAGGCGTTTGTCAGCGTCCATCATGAGGACTATTGGATTGTTTACGCCACTGACATCACCACTCCAGCCATCGAAGCGCCAGCCCGGATTGGGGATGGCCGTCACGGTCAAGGTGGTGCTACAGTCATAGGTGTCGCCAGGAGGATCAAGCCTCACATTGCCCTGGCCTACCGTTGTCACAGCGAGGGTGCATTGCTTCCCAAAGGTTGCCGTGACGCTTATGTCGGAGTCCATAATAACGGTTTCTCGGTTGTTCGTACCGCTCAGATCCCCACTCCAAAGGAGAAAGCTCCACCCTGGGGCAGGGATTGCCGTCAGGTTTACCGTGGTACCATGAAAGTAGGTACCACCGGGAGGATTGAGCCTCACACTGCCCTGACCCTGAGTTGTCACGTTGAGGGTGTGGGAACAGCCCCAAAAAACCACTAAGAACGGAATACTCAGAAATCGAAATACTCTCATTGTCAACGTTCTCTTCCGAAGATTTGGCTAAATGAATATGAATGATTGATTTTTGTCAATACGAAAAACCACCATTTTTTCCAAATATCAAACTTTTTTTCAGGAGCGCATATAACGGGCTTTTATGAGGAACTAGGAGAAAGTGGAGATCTCATCCCTAAATCCACACTCTTTTGGAATTCAGGGTGGCACCATATGTTGAGAACCAGTCAACGCTTCGCAGGTTCTGGCAATGAACCCCCACAGACAGGACATAGTTTTTCAGTCGGCCTAATCATCAGGTGGGCTTTGCACTTGGAGCATTTGACGGGGTGGAGCTGAACTCGTCTGATACGCTGGGATTCTGGGATACTACTCATTTCGCTCTTTTTCCACTAAGGAAGCTATGTGTTGTCGGTCTTCGGGAGCCATGAATGTGAATCTAATACCCATTCCGAATACTGTTCTATCATCAATGATGGAGTTTCCCGACCAGACCCTTTCACCATACACGGCAATGAACCTTTCTCCAGTAGGCTCAAGTGCGATAGCAAAGCTATTTTCAAGTGCAGGCTCCTCTGGACAAAAGATGAAAACACCATCAACGCTAATATCTTTGGTTATTCCTTCTATGGTTCCTTTGAGGGTTTTTACCGCAGCAGGCCATTCAACAAGTATTCTGGGGTGCAGTCGTTTTTCAATACTCATAACAGTTCGAGCGGGAGCTACTTCTCCGCCCCTTCCTCTTTCAGATGACTTCCAGATTCGGAAAGGTCGCTCTCTTGCGGTCTGTAACAGGCAAGTAGTGGGTATCTCTGGTTGCAGTCCCAACAGAAGATGCGATCATCGTCTAGAGACCAAGAAATATGCTTATGACCGCATGGACACTTCTTTGGGTGTCTTGGTGGAAAAGGAGTCTTAACCTTTGCCATTGGAACTGCCTGGCTATTTCTCAGAGCCTTGCCTCTCGCACTTTTTCAGAAGGTCTTGAACTGCTTCCAAATTACAGGAGTGAGGGGTGAAGATGCAACAAAAAAACGGAGTCGAAGCTCAGCATGTTCTTTGAAAAATGAATAGTGGAAAGCAGAGCCATTGCGGACCCTGCCATCCTGTTTCAAACTGAAGGATAAGTTCAATTTATCCTCTCCCCCAAAGCTGCTAACAACCCGGCTTGTTGATCGAAATGTGTATAGATCCACCAGTACCACCGCTATCAAGTAGCCGATCTCTCAGAGCCTCAGCCCAGCTTGTGCAGAGTTTACGATTATACCAGATCACCAGGCGTCCGCCGACGGATTTGAGGTTATTAAGGCCAGCAAGGCTTGTTAGGGAACGGTTAACGGAGATTCCCAGTTCTCCACCGACGGCTTCCACGCTTTCAAGGCCTGCAAGGCTTGTCAGGGAGTCGTTAAGCTTGATATCCAGGCGTCCGCCGACATGGGCTAAACATTCCAACCCTTCCAGACTGGTTAGAGGTGAATATTCGATTGAGATGTCGCCTGTTACGGTGGTGCAGCCTGATAAGGCTTCGAGATCGGCTGCGGTGTCGATGTCGTCGATCACAAAGCTGCCTTCGCATACAATGTTGCAGTCTGACACAGCAACCGCTGGGTTTAAGATGAAAAGTTCTAGGGCTACAAGAACGACTATTGCCAATGATGTTTTAGAAGCACACCTTCTCACTTTCTCCATCCCTCCTCCATTATGGAGCATTTTCCAGCAAGTCTTTCCTATAGAATGACGGTTAAGATTTAAAAAGTAGCTGGTAGAGGAACCAACGCAGCACGAAAAGATCTCTCGTAGATGAGTGATAATGGCAAATTTCGTTAATTCTAGGATAGGATAAAAATGTTTTTCGTGTCAACGAAAAACCGCCATTTTAGTTGTAGATACAAATAGATAACCTATAACATTAGTAGTAACTGACAATGACATTTCATGCTGAAGAGGGGCAACAAGGGAGAAAATGAAGTGGAAAGCATGGAGGGGTGGGAGCGGAGTTTGGATCCCTTGATGCACATTCGGCTGGATATCACTCTTGCAACAAGATATGGTCATCTCCCCCACAAAGTATCCCATGCTTTTCTCCTCCGTGTTATGATGATCCTTAAGCCGAACTGGACGAACTATCATTGGGCAAGGATCACAGGGAGGGATTGAGAATATGCGGCTACGAATATCAATTCTAACTCTGATGCTTCTGGTTTCGCTCGCATCCTTGGAGTTCTTTGAGGCTCAAGCCAGCGCACCTAGGGGAGATCCGATTGTAATCCAGGTGGTTGAGCTTGACTATGCTGACGCTGACCAACTGGCGAGCGTTCTGGCTCCTTTATTGTCGCCGGAAGGTCGAATCCTCGCCTATAGCCGCACAAACAACCTCCTCATCAAGGACAGGGCTTCCATTGTCAAAAGAATGGTGAAGATTATTAAAGGGCCGAGTAAAACTGAAAAAGGAGTTATTGCAATGACCGTAACAATCACATCTCCCGTCTTTTCACATAACGGAGAAATTCCCACACGTCATACTTGTGACGGCGAGGATATTTCCCCAGCTTTGGAGTGGTCGGGACTGCCCGAAGGAACGAAGAGTATCGCTCTCATTGTAGACGATCCTGATGCTCCCGATCCTGCCGCACCTAAAATGGTCTGGGTCCATTGGGTGCTCTACAACATCTCCCCCAGCGCCACTGGTTTGCCCGAGGATGTCAAGCCTCAGGATCTACCCAGCGGAACCAAGGAAGGGCTCAATGACTGGAAACGCACTGGATACGGCGGACCCTGCCCTCCGATTGGCCGCCATCGTTACTTTCACAAGCTCTATGCCTTGGATGTTGTTCTGCCAGAGTTGGGCAAGCCTAGCAAGAAAGATCTGGAAAAGGCGATGGAGGGACATATTCTTGCAGAAGCAGAGCTAGTGGGGACTTACCAAAGATCACGATGAGCCTGGGGATAGGCTCTTGACCAAGGAGGAAGCATACAAACAGATCAGCCGCAATGCTTCCGTCTTTAGGGCTATTCTAGTCTATGTTGAGAAACAGATAAGTGAAATAACCTCTTAGAGCAGACCCGCCGGAGGATTCAGGCCTCCCTGCTACGAGCAGAAAGGAAGCCTACCGGAAAGTTGGCGGTTTCTTATTCTTGGTTACACCCTAGATATTTTGGCAGCAGTTAAAAAGGATGAGTGGGGATTTAAGTATGAGATGTTAATTTCCAAAAGCGCAGGGCAGACTTTAGATAAGATAGCGCTAAGCTAAAGTGACCTTGCTGTAACTAGTCCCTCTTTCGGGAAGGGTATCCACCATATTATAGACCTGTCGCTAGAAGCAACATACAGTCTGTCACCTTCTTTTGTGTTAAACGCCATAGCAAAATAGTTTTGCTCATCACGTGATGTTACTATATGAAAAACCGTAACACCATCTTCGGGGCGGAAGGAGGTCACCTTGTCTGGTTGTGGATATTTTTGGTGATCTGCATAGTATGCCTCCAAAACAGTTAACAGGTTTCTGAGACTCGCCTGCGCTGCTGAATTAGGATGAGATCTAAATTTCGGGATCCCGCTCCAAACTAATATACATAACATCGCAAGAATTGCTAAAACTAATCCCCAGCGGAACAGCTTCATAAAAGATTTTTGCCCTTGGGAGACGTCTTTTGAATTAGCCATAGTATACTTACCTCCTGGCTAGCCAATACAGATGAATTGCCACTGATTAATAAACCATTCCTGTTTCATCATAAATCCCTTTGCTCGCGTCCTCTGTTGCATAAAATATGTGCTCTCCATTTATATGAAATGCTTCCATTTTATAGTGTTTATCATCTGCATACACGACACGAACTGTAATCCCCTCTTCGGGTGGGCAGATTTCGTCAAGAGAGAGTTTTTCACGGGAGTCTGTATATTTATTATAGTCAGCAAAATACGCTTCTTGTGCTGTCAGTGCATTTCTTAAGGCGCACCTAGCTGCATTATCATCGCTACGAGCCCAACGAATAAAAATTGCACCGTGGAGAGTCGTCAGCCCGGCAAGTACCAGTATCAGAATAGGTGGGTATAGTCCAATGATCCACAACCTGTATTTTTTTCGTGGTTTTTTTGCATCGCTCGACCTACCTTAATGCCACCTCTTGAAGTTCATCAGCTATTGTTTCTGGCTCCTCATAGTCAAAGTGTAAATTCAAGTATCCGAAAGACAGTTGCACCCGTTTCAGGGTTTTGTATTCAATCGGAATTCAATGCCTCGCCCGTGCCAAATCTTTGCTAATTGGTTTTTGGTTAAAAATCTCCTTCCCTCCAACGGATCCCAGATTTCAGCCTTGTCTTTATTAAGACCCATATAGGCAACCGCGTGAGATTCAGGCCCTGAGAATTGGTTGTCGATGAAAATCATGGCAGGAGATTTGAGTCTTTCTGGATTGGAGTCTGGGACTTCCACCTTTTTACTGGCAAATCCAATCTTCCTCATGCCATAGATAACCTGTGCCCCCGAGGTGCCCCCAACTGTGGTCCCAAAGAGATCAGCCAACTGCTTTTCAGTTTTCTGCATGCCAAAGGTGCGGGCAATGCTGGCTCCCGATGCTGCAGCACAACTGGCGTTGCTGGTCTGCATGACTGTTCCGGAGGATGCCACGATATCTTTGAGACGCGGAGCAATGGGGCGAGTGTAATTCCATTGTATAACCTCGATGACAAAGATGAGGAGTATGCCGGCAATAACAATCTTCCACCTCTCCCGGTGATGCGTGCGCATAGCTACTGCAGCTGCAAGACTGAAAACAAAAGCAAAAATGGCAAGAATACCACCCCATGTAAGGGCAGTGTAGTGCAACTGAAGCCATAATGGCAAATTCCATAGCAGATGTGGACGATTCAGGTTGGCTATAACGAGAAGAGTGAGGCTCAGGGGAATGAGAACATAAAGATAGGGGGCTCTCCTGAGAACCGTTTTTATGTTAAGATTCGAGTCCTTAGCAAAAAGCCTCCCGCACTCCATCGATCCCACCAGTACGAAACCGATGACAAGCAGGATGTTGAGCCATAAAGGAATACTGACTATTTTGGCCTCTTAACAAATAAGAAGAATGTGTCCGAAAGAAATATCGTCAGTGCGCGAGTAGGGCCTCCGTATCATTCTTAGGCCAACTCTGCTAGCCAGAAACTAAACAGACAAAGTTCTAGTGTGGCCAAACAGGTGCAGCCTAAAATTCATCGCCATCCCCTAAATCCCTCAGATGCATTCAAACGCAAAAAGAGTGAAAGAATCATGCCAGCTTTAATGATTGATATATTTCGTTGAGATACCATGCACTTAAATGCTGTCGGATAGGTAATTAACCCCAACGGCATAGATGATCTGGGTCATAAGTTGTCACTCAGATGCCACTTTTGAGTAATGGTTATTGGCGATTCGATTTAGGAATTGGAAAAACTTGCAGACAATTCGCGAGGTGGCTGTTGGTTTGGGGCATCCGTTGATTAGACCAACCAGGATCAAGAAAAGATGCGCCCTAGATCGAGTGATATGCAATTTCCTAGGGAAAAAAGAGTAGCTGGAATGTATTGAAGACCTGTATATGACAAGTATTTAAGAATGCGATTGTTCAAGTGTTAATTATAGAAAGCAACCATTTCTGGCGGTCTATAGGGACCCCAAGATATGGGGAGTCGTGAGGGAGATCCAAGCCTTATTCTCGCTCCCGTAGCTGCAGCTTGTCGTACCAACCGAGAACTGATATTCTGGCTATACATCACCCTGTTTGAGTCCGCGATACATCAGTCCTATCTGATGGAGCAAGCCGGATGAGTACGCAGGATGTTAGGCGTAAGCTCGCGGCCATTCTGAGTGCCGACGCTGGAGGGCTTCAC
>CP070843.1:3512025-3520689 GCA_020350905.1 Deltaproteobacteria bacterium | reverse complement strand
CTGCAGGATTTGCTTGATACATGTGAATGAAGTGTTTGCAATGGATTAAAGAAAACAATTGGAGGTCACACAATGGGAACAGTCACAGCAAAGCAACTGAAACAAAGAACAGGTGAGATCATCAAAAGACTCAAATAAGGTGAACGCTTTACCCAAACACATCGAGGTAAACCCGTTGCCGATATTAACCCCTCTTTATCTAAGGAGAAGACGTTCCCTCCGCATTTGAGATCATTTGACGAAGCGTGGGAGGACATTGAAAGGGCACTGGAGAAAACAAAACCTCCATTCAAGAGCTGGAAGGAGGCAACCCGCTGGGCTCGAGTGAGTTGACGAGTAACTTTCCCGCCATAGGAATTCAAGAGTTACTCGATGTTTTGAAAAACAGGGCTTCACTTGGTGAAGCATTGATGCTCACTGTAGCAGGAAAGTATTTATCCTTTGTTTCCACCTTGATCACTTGGGATGAAGAACACTTCAAAGGTCAATTTCCTGGTATTGTCCTGACTCCAGAGGAGTACTTGACCACAAATCCCACCGATCTTTGATCTGCTTCGGTGAGATCTGGCTCACAGATCTTGTTTCAAAATGATTTTCAGGATGTCATTGTCGCTGCCCTTTCCTGATTCCCCTTCTCTTTAGACTATCCGGTGATTTAAAAACCCATCCCGTCACCAGACGGGCTAAAGCCGAGAGATAGAATCCCCCCCGGAAGGCTGTCCGACAACTATCGAATTTGCTGTTTCGTGGAGTTGATACTACTGCAAGAAGTCCCTGCAAAAAAAGCCAACACTCCCTCTCCCTTGCGGGAGAGGGTGGGGGTGAGGGTGAGAACAAGGTGATTTCAATAGATTATATCCCCCTCCCCCCGCCCGCCTCGCCTGAGCGAGCAGTCTCGCGACCCGCCTGCCAGTGCGAGGCACGAGCGGGCAGGTGGCGGGCAGGCTCAATCCCCTCCCGCCAGTGCTAAACTTGCATAGTTGGCTATTCGAAGGTCGAATCACCTGGGCCAGGTTTATCGGCACGATTATTGCTCCTAAAATAAGGAAAAAAGAAGCACGAGTACTTACCGGCTGAGGCTCCATTTTTGTGAGGGTGACGCATGTCAAGCCTGGAAATGAAGTATAGAAGGAACGAGCATTTCGTATTCCGAAAGATCGGCGATGAAATGATTCTGGTTCCCATAAAGGACAACGTTGGAAATATGGGTTACATCTACAATCTGAATGAGCTAGGGGCATTTATTTGGCAGCATCTCGACGGCAGCAACCGGCTCGTCGAAATCAATAAGATGATATCGGAAGAATTTGAGGTGTCTGATCAAGAAGCAAAGGAAGACTTACGTACATTTCTTGGAGACTTAGAGGAGATAGGAGCAATCAGTGAAATGAAGCATGGGGCATAGGGCATAGAGCATAGGGAGGTAATTTCGAATTGGGAAACTGGGAACCCGCCCGAAGGGTAGGAGTCCGAAGGACAATTGCGAATTGCGAAATTAAAGAATCCAGTAGCCAGTAAAAGAGAAAAATCCTCCTTCGTTAAGTATATTCTGCATTCTGGATTCTGACTCCTGTCTCCTTGCTTTTAAATCCGCAATTCGCAATTCGCAATCCGAAATTCTGCTCTATGCTCCATTCGCCTTGTGCCTTATACCCCGCGCCTGGTATGTACCTGGAGGAAAAGTCATGAAAGAGCATACAAAAAAACCATATGAAAAACCTCGACTGACAAGGATTCGTTTGGATGCTAAGTGTGCCGTCCTGGGGTTTTGCAAGACCAAAGGGTCCATTGGTCCTAGCAACCCCAATTGTTTCCCTCCGGGACTTTGCAAACAGACTGGATCCTAAGATTTTAGGCCACGGGGAGTCCAAACGAAGTGGTCCCGTTGGGCAGGGCCAATTGTGCTCGGACTGGGCTGAGGTGAAATCCGAAAACGAATAGTTACTCTGCTCCGCACTATGACGGCCTGAGGAGGCCTGATTGAAGATTCACCACAGAGGCACAGAGGACACAGAGGAGGGTGATTTTTCCCTGGCCGGGAGACCCGCCCGCCTCGCCTGAGCGAGAGCGATGGCGGGCAGGCGACGGCCAGGGAAAAGAGCCTCCGACTCCGGCGAAAGCTTCTTTAGCCTATCTCCAACCGCTGACATGAAGCCACCGGTTTACTAGATCCTGCCCGAAGGGCTGCGATCTTTTGTCCGTGCTTCGCTTGGAGTCCCACCCTTCGGGCGGGTTCCCGGTTTGCCCGATTGCCGTCTCCCGATCGGGCAAAAAAATTCCCTCTGTGCTCTCCGTGTCTCCGTGGTAATTAAAAGCATATATCGAACTCTGTTATCGGCGGTATGCGGAGCTAAAGGAATAGGCGTTTCTTTTATTCAACATCGAAAACCTGGTCCTTAGGGCCAGTCCCAGATCCCGCCCTGCGGGGGTCAGAGTTCAATGACTTTGCCGGTAAAGATTGCGAGTTGATTTGGAGTACTGGAGTACTGGAGTATTGGAGTGTTGGTAAAGGCAAAAGCCCGAATTTGAACTTGAATTGGTTCTTTCATTACTCCATTACTCCATCACTCCAGCAGACTGCTGCAAGAGGGGAAAGAGCATTGAAGCCCCCTCAGGGGGCAGCTCAAAGCCAGGGCCTGCCGCGCCGTAGCCTGGGCGAAGGCAGGTCCTTCGGGCCCGGATTCTTCACCTTTTTTCGTGCTTCAAATCTATCAAAGAGCGCATATGTCAAAAAGCCTCACCTTCAGAATCGCTAACATATCCATATCCATCGAAGGGGAAGTGGTTGAATCCGATTTGAATATTCCTTCAGCCTATCGCCTTTTTGTAGCAAACGGGAAAGTGGACATCCGCCTTCGATTGCACCGAGAGGAACCTGATATCCCTTTTCAGGAAAAGGTCTTTGCTTGCCCCCCCGTCTGGACACTCTTCCGCCACAATGGCATATCAATCATAAAACTCTTTGCCACACGACCCGACCTGAAAAGAACCCTTGTGTTGCAGCCCGGCATCGAGCGAGCCGATCTCTATTTTGCCAATGGATCTGACCGTTTTCTTGACCCTTTTCATGGCCCCACCATGGAGCTCTTACTGGTTAACTATCTGGCGCGGGGAAGGGGGGTCATCATTCACGGGTGTGCTGTAGATCTGGATGGCAGAGGGCTGCTTTTTGTGGGAGAATCCGGGGCCGGCAAGAGCACGCTGGCAAGAATGTGGGATCAAGAAAAAGGTGTTGAGGTGTTGAGTGACGACAGGACCATTGTCCGCAAACAGGAGGATGAGTATTGGATGTACGGCACACCCTGGCATGGCGAAGCGCAATACGGTTCGCCACGAGCATTGAGGTTAGAGCGAATATTTTTCCTGAGGCACGGTCCAGACCATTCAATCAAGCAGATCACCGGGATCGAGGCCGTATCGAAATTTCTCACCTGTTCTTTTCCTCCCTATTGGAATCCTCAGGCAATGGAGTTCACCATGGAGCTGTTTAGCGACTTAACGGCTCATATTCCCTGCGAACAACTCACCTTTAAACCTGAGAGAAGCATAGTCAATTTGATTGAAAAGACTATTAACCAGTCTCCATCCGGAAACTTGGTCTAGGACTAAAAAGATGGCATGTGGAGGCTGTCCGAGAATCCCATGAATTCCTCCCCCTTGACGGGGGAGGATGAAGGTGGGGGTGATAAAATAAATAGGAAATCAACCACTTAATCGTTCCCCCTCCCCTTTATCCCCTCCCGCTAGGGGAGGGGAAATATGCTGTCAGACAGCTTCCATGCCCAATGAAAACCTAATTGCTGAACACATAGTGTAAAGTTAATTATGGCGGTTCTTTATTTCACACTATCAACGATAAAGCAAATAACTCCCACTTTTTTGGCTCCGCAAAATAACTGTACACACATAGACCGCCATATTTAATTGGACAAGAAATTCTTCAAGTACAATAAATATATGGGTTAGTGCTCAATTATTTATAAAAACGAGCATATGATGTCAAATTATTAAATGCCATAAAATCTCTGTTACGGCGGGACGACGAAGAATCTCACTGTACTTGAGTGCGCTTGAGATTCTTCGCGGATTTTGTCCTGAGTGTTTCGAAGGTATTACACTTGTTGACAATTTATAATATATGTGAAAATATATTTGCTTGAAGTTGGCAATAGGAGGTGATTAGGATGCCGCAGATGGCTATTTACATTGATGATCAGCTTGCCAAAAGACTAGAGAAGGCAGTGAAAGCTTCCGGCAAATCGAAATCCAGATGGGTTGCTGAGGCCATAAAACGGTCTCTTCAAGATCAATGGCCAGAGGGTTTTTTTGAGCTTGCCGGGGGCTGGGAAGACGATGTCGAGCCGGACGAGATTATGAGCAGAATACGAAAGGGTATTGAGGAACCCGAAAGAAGGGAGCAGTTCCTTTGATGATGCGTCTTCTGGACACCAACACATGTATTTATTTTCTTAACAGAGCTTCTGATAGAATCATAGCTCAATTTAAAAAATTCTCACCTTCAGGAATCAAGCTCTCATCCATTACAGTTGCCGAATTGTTTTTTGGGGCTGAGAAAAGTAAAGCGAAAAAAAAGAATTGGGAGATTGTTGAAAGCTTTGTATCAACTTTTGAGATTATTCCGTTTGAAGAAGAAAGCAGTAGGATATACGCCAAGATCAGGGCTTCTTTAGAAGAAGCTGGTACTCCGATAGGACCAATGGATCTCTTAATAGCGTCAATAAGCCTTGCCAACGACTTTGTCCTTGTCACCAATAATATCAAGGAATTCAAAAGGATAAAAAAAATAAGATTGGAAAGCTGGCTCTGACCGAAGTATATTCCGGTTACCTGCAAAGTTAAGGGTTTACAGGTAAGTCACCACTCTCAACACTGTATTAGTTATTTCCATCGGGAAAGGGCAAATGTCATTCTGAGCCCTTCGATTTACTCAGGATAAACTCCGCGAAGAATCTCGTAACATGTTGATTTTCCGAGCACCGAGATTCTTCGCGGGGCAGGCTCTGAGCCAGCCGAAGGGCTCAGAATGACGTGAAGTAGTTTCCGGATGGATACTAGTTAAACTATTGTGATTCCATGTTCATCCTGACAGGCAATAACAATATGGCCTTGTCGCCAACCGAGAATTGGTAATTTGCCAGATTTTGTCTCGCGACTGAATAATCCTAAAATGAATTAGTCATATATAACTATCTGATTTTAATAATCTTTATCTTATCTCCACCAACTCCTTCCACCAATACTCCCACCTTTCACCGCCAGATCAGTGAGTTCTTACTGCTCGTTTATTAGCCAGATCACATAGTAATTATTTGAAATAATAATGAAAAAGACCGAGTCATGAGTACTGGCATAACTTTTGCTCAGTGTAGTTGCGATTCAGAATGTACAGAAAGGTACGTGACTGTGAAGACAGTGAAGCAGCAAAATTCTAATAGATTAACCGTAGCTTTGGCTTCTGGCTTGGTTTTCTTCCTGGCTGTGTATGCTCTGACTATACCAGCCCAGGCGGCTAGTAGTTTCAAGGTTGGCAACTTCCGCAAGAGCCAAGCTTCGGCACCAGCCACCCAAGTAGTCGCCCATGGCCTAGGAGAGGCCCCCAAGGCGCTCATCCTCTGGACGGCTGGCGGATATACAACAAGTTTCAAATTCGGCATTGGCTTCACGGATGGCTCGACGAGTAAGTCCGCATCGGCAGCGAGTAAGGATGGTTGCGCCAGCTCAGAGGTGAGTGCCACGGTGGGCGCAAGCTCTTCAGGCGGCGGTGGAGGCGGAGGGGGTTGCTTTATTAACACCGCGGAGGAATTTTAGATTGAAGATTTGAGATTGAAGATTGGGGGAGGCATAGAGCATAGCGAAATGCAGTGGGAAGCTGGCAGCTAGCAGCAGGCAGGAGGCAGAATCCAGTGAAATCCTGGTACAAGGTACAAGGTGCAAGGTAAAGGGGGGATCACTGAACTAAGGTCACATAGTTCCTTGTACCTTATACCATGTACCCCGTACCTAATCTGTTGGCTCCTGACTACTAGATTTTTTGATTTCGGATTTCGGATTTGAGATTTGACATGTTGTATGTGGAATGTGTGATGGGAAATAGGAGACAGGAGTCAGAATTCAGGAGCAAAGCAATCAAGATTGAGTTACTTTCAAATACTTGCTACTGACTACAGCTTTGCGGTGCCTGGTCCCTCGTGCTTTGTACTAGCGGGCTGCTGAAAAGGCACCGAATATGTCATTCTGAGGAGCCGCAGGCGACGAAGAATCTCATAACATGTTGATTTTATTACACCGAGATTCTTCGCTGCGCTCAAAATGACACTGCTAGCGAGTTTTTCAGCAGCCTGCTAGTGCTTAGTAGTTTCAAAATCCACCTGCTGTGCAGGTGGTATAGTTTGGCTTTGCTCGTAGAGTAAGTATGCTGCGGTGATTTTCGGGAAGATGAAGGCGCAGCAAAATCCCCCTCGGTCCCCCTTTGCCAAAGGGGGAAGATGACTTGTTGCATGTAAGATAGTCCAGTTTGATGCCCCCCTTTCGTAAACTGATCGTGTCCCACATTTTTTGCTGGACACAGGGGGTGAAGATATGAGTCGCATTCATGCACAGATCCCAATACTCCTCCCCCTCGACGGGGGAGGATGAAGGTGGGGGTGATAAAATAAATAGAAAATCAACCACTTAATCATTCCCCCTCCCCTTTATCCCTTCCCGCCAAGGGAGAGGAAGAGAGTTACTAAATGGCCGGATGTTATATGCTCAGGGGGTCTGACGGGGTACAATTTAGTTACAATTGCAGCTCTGAAAAAAGATTGCAAATACAAGCAGTTAATCATTTGCATTCTCTTTCACCCCCTGTGTCCAGCAGAACTTATGGGCTATAGTCAGTTTCGTAAAGGGGGGTTGGGGGGATTTTGTTCACTGGGCGCAGGTCCCTAAGCTACCTAAGATTCTTGAAAATGGCCATATTTCCCAGGGTACAAACTCTGCCATGGGTAGTTCAGTACTGTTCAAGGACTTGTATGGTGTAGGTCGTTGAATTGAGTGGAGAGTAAACCCTTATGTTGCAAACCCACGCCGGTAAAAACCGCTGCGCTCGCGTGATAGAGTGCCATCTGCGACCGTGCTCGGAACAGGATATCATGTACGGTCAAGTACGCTTCATCCTCTCCGAGCCTGCGCGCGGCCACATCTGGCACACTCTGGCGCGTTTTTCCACGGAGTAGTTTTGCAGCATTAGGGGTAAGGATCGAAAAAGTGTGACCTCAAATGATCTCTCTTGAAGAAAAAATACTGGTCCTCTCAGTGGCTTCGCATCCTAACCCTTCACACCAGCAAAGGATGCGGTGGCTCATGAGCCAAAATGTGGATATGGACCGCGTAATTGATACTGCCTTTAAGGAGGGCCTGGCTGGCTTTCTTTACAGAAGTCTCATGAGTTCAGGCGTGTTCGATACCCTTACCAAGGACCAGAAAGAAAGACTTCAATCGCTCTATTACAACACAGTTGTCTTCAATCTGAAACGTATCAACGAATTAGGCACAGTTTTGGCGGTGCTAAACCAAGAAAATATCCAGGTCGTGCTCCTCCAAGGCGTTGCACTCTTCCAGCAGATTTATGACGATATTGGCTTGAGACCGACAACAGACATTGATCTTTGGGTGCTGGAGAAGGATTTTTCCCCCCTGGTTCGCATCCTGCTCGGCCATGGATACGAGCGGGATAAACTCTATCCGACCACCTTCAGAAAAGGATCAACTATCATCGATCTTCGTACCCACATACTCTGGGCTGATCGCCTCAGGGCACGCAAGTTCCTGCTCTCCAAAAGTCAAGAGTGTATCCACAATGATACCCAGATTATTGATTTTGAGGGCCAAAAGGTGCGCTGTCTGAACGAATATGATCAGGTGTTGTACCTCATGCTTCATGCCCTCAAACACAATGCGGAGAGGTTAATCTGGTTGGCCGATATCAAACTGTTGGTCGATGGCTGGAAAAGGTCTGACTGGGAAGCACTCATTGATCGGGCCAGAGGGCTGGGCCAGGAAAAGCCCGTGTATTACGTGCTTTTTCTCCTCTTTCATCTCTTTTCTTTCCAACCTCCCATGGAAGCCCGCCACATTCTCCAGGGGGAGCACCTGAATCTCCTGGAAAAAAAGGTTTTGCGGCAGAGAATAGCAGGAAGTTCGCTCCCTGTCTGGGCGCCACTGATTCTGTTTACCTCCGGAAAATCATGGTCTACTCGGCTTGCCTTCATGTTTGAGACCTTGTTTCCAAAGGCTGAAGTGATGAGGCAGATCTTTCCGGCTCACCCTGAAGGTAAGGTCTGGCAGCTCTATTGTAAGAGGATTGTGCAGTGCTTCGGTATGATCAAGAAGAGGAGCGAGGCTGGCATGCCAATTGCGTGAATTGAGACTGTTCCATAATTTAGTACATTCAAAACCCACCTGTTATGCAGGTGGTATAGTTTAGTTTTGCTTGTAGGGTGAGTATACTGCGGTGGTCTATGGGAAGACGACCGCGCAGCAAAATCCCCCTCGGACCCCCTTTAGAAAAGGGGGAAGATTATGGTCTGCGGGTGAGAAATTCCATTTTAAGCCCCCCTAGGGGGTCCGAGGGGGATTTTGTTTACTCTATTTCGCGCTCTG
>CP070843.1:3497015-3511925 GCA_020350905.1 Deltaproteobacteria bacterium | reverse complement strand
ATATGAGCGTCCTTCCGGGCGTCCTCGGGTGTCGGACCCTGCGACGTACTGTTCGAGTACGCCTCGGGTCCAACTCCCTGCGGTTGCCCGGTGGGACAACCATCTCCACGGTCTCGCGACACCAACTCATGAAACATCCGGGTTATTAAAGAATTTTCTGACGGGTGGGGAAAAATGGGGTTAGATTTTCTTGTTACAACGATTGCACAGATAACTGTCATCGTTCAGGATCTTATCCTGGGTTATAGCCTCCTCCTCCGCTATGTGCGCCAACTCCTCTTCGGTCAAACAATCTTTGCAGATCACTTCTCCCTTATTTGAATCAACTATTCCCAGTATGTCGTCCAACTCTATGTTTGCCATTCCTGTAACCTCTCTGTGCAAACACCTAGAAGAAAAGGTCCTTCCCATTTGATTACCAAGATGTGCAATTATTAGGCCTGCAATGGCAGAATAGCCCGAAGCCGCCAAGAATGTCAAACTGACCATTTATGCAACAGCGAAAACCTGGTTTTTTGGACTCGGTCAGAGTTGAATGGCTTTGATGGAGGTTTCGGTGTTCAGTGTTCAGGTTTCAGTTACTATGTTTCTTTTTCCTGACACCTGAAACCTGACACCGGAATCCTCAACATTGACACCCGACACCGAAAATACTGAGACTTTGTGCTTGGAGTTTGGGATTCTAAAAATGAACCAGAGTACAAAAAGGTATGGGTTGCATTTTTTACATGTTTCCGCAACTATGTTCGGCGAAGGGAGCTGAGGCTTAGGAGATGTGGGATGTGGATAAGAAAATGATGATGGAAGGAGAGGAACCGTGATGCAAAACATAAAGGCCGTTGGCTTCGACCTCTTCAATACTCTTATCACCATGGAAACCATTGCCCTGAAGGATGCCATGGTCAGATTGACTAACAGCCTCAGGGAAATGGGCTTGAACGTCGCGCATGAATCTTTTGTTCAGGCTTACCGTGAAGCTGTCCTGCAGTTTTTGCAACAGACCAAGCGAGATGGCAAGGAGAGTCACAACCGGTTCTGGATAAGTACTGCCCTAGCACAACAGGGACTAAGCGTCTCACCCGAAGATCCCGACATGTCTCCGGCGGTGGAAAGTTATTTCTCGGCTTTCGTCCAATACACCAAGCTCATTCCAGGAACCAAAGAAATGCTTGGTATTCTCCAGGAACGCTATCGCATAGGCTTGCTTTCGAATTTCACTCATCCACCTGCGGCGAAAAACATTATGTCCGAACTCGGGCTAACACCTTTTTTTGAAGTAGTGCTGATTTCAGGCGACCTTGGATACCGCAAACCACATGGTTCGGTTTTCGAAGAACTTATTGAACAACTTGGCGTTCAGAGAAATGAGATCGCTTTCGTTGGAGATGACCCGGAGGCGGATGTCGCAGGCGCCTTAAGGGCGGGTCTGCAGCCCATCTGGACCACCTATGTGCGGGACAACAATGTTTCGCCTGCCCCTGGAATGCTCGGACCAGGGGATGATGCCCCGGATCCAGCGGTGCCAAGGATTTCCAACTGGCAAGACTTGCTTACTCTGCTGAACGCCAGCTCATAGATGAAGGAAGAGCCACGATTGTTCTCATGAGCTTTTCAGCGGCAATGTACGATCCTTCCCGGTAATCATTGACTTTCCCCGACAAGGTTGCTACCGTGAATATGTCGCTAGGGGTGGTTGACTGAGAACCTGGCATAGGACCAGGTAACCCTTTGCACCTGATCTGGGTAATACCAGCGTAGGGAAGCGGCAAGACCTCAGAGCATCTCGACCGCAGCCAGAACTCACTTTCATCCCAAGAGCTCAAAATGCCGTTTTCCCACGCAGGGAAAGCGGTTTTTTACATGAAAAACCACGGAAGCGATTCACTCATTCAGGTTGAAGACCTTTCGAAAGCTTTCTCCCGGGGCAGTGATACACTGCAGGTCCTCCAGCAGATCAGCCTTAGCGCTGGACCGGGAGAACTCATTGCCATCATCGGACCCAGCGGCTGTGGAAAGAGCACTTTTTTCAACATCTTGGCTGGGCTGCTCTCGTCTGACAGTGGCAGCATATCTCTCAATGGCAAAAAAGTCCCTCATCTTCGAGGCAGAATGGCGTACATGCAGCAGAAGGACCTTTTGCTTCCTTGGAGAAACACATTGGATAACGCCATCCTGGGTATGGAGATTCAGGGAGAACACAAACGATTGGCACGTGAGCAGGCCCGTGATCTGCTAATAACGTTCGGTCTGGAGGGTTTCGGAGATCGTTATCCTCAAGAGCTTTCGGGCGGTATGAGGCAACGCGTCGCCTTGATGAGAACTATTCTCTGCAAGAAGGACATCTTGTTGCTGGATGAGCCGTTTGGTGCGCTGGACGCCATTACTAGAAGTATCATGCAAAAATGGTTGCTGAAGGTGTGGGGTCAATTCGAGCCTTCCATTTTACTCGTTACTCATGATGTCGACGAAGCACTTCTTTTAGCTGATCGGATATATGTCATGACTTCTCGGCCAGCATCAATCAAAGGATCGCTTCAGGTGGAGCTCGAAAGGCCAAGGAAAATTACCAAACCTGACATGGTCAACTGTAAAGAATACCTCCTTGAACTCTTGGAAGACGAACTGGCGGTCCCAGAGCCATGAAAACTCGATTTGTAAACACTGCATTACCTGTGGCCCTTTTAGGGATTTTGGGACTGTCTTGGGAAGCTTCGGTGCATTTCTTCAAGATACCATCGTACATATTGCCTGGGCCCTGGAAAATAGTAAGGGTCATGTGGCAGCGCATGGATCTGCTTGCCGCTCATGCTGTTGTTACTTTGACGGAAATAGGTTTGGGCTTTTGGCTGGCCCTGGTGGTGGGACTCACTTTAGCAGTTCTCATCCACTCTTCGCGCATAATTGAACGATCATTCCTCCCTTTGATTATCTCGTCTCAGACAATTCCAGTGTTCGCCATTGCGCCACTGTTGATCCTGTGGTTTGGCTATGGTATCGGATCAAAGGTAGTAATGACGGCAATTATCGTCTTTTTCCCCATTGTGATTAACACGGTAGAAGGACTCAAGGCAGCAGATCCTGACACCTTAGCCCTGCTGAAAATACTCGAAGCCTCTCCCGGGCAGGTGTTTTTCAAAGTTCGTGTTCCTCAATCACTTCCTTTTGTTTTTTCGGGAATCAAAATTGGAGTGGCCGTAAGCGTTATTGGAGCGGTTATAGGGGAGTGGGTCGGGGCGCGGGAAGGCTTAGGATATCTAATGATCCACGCAAACGCGCAGCTTCAGGTGGAGCTCGTGTTTGCTTCAATCTTCTGGCTATCCATCTTGGGTATGGGATTATATGGACTTGTGGTGGTGCTGGAGCGTTTGCTCGTTCCCTGGCGACATGGTGAATCGAACAAATAAAGATCCACGTCCACGCCCGGAAGGACGATCATATAATGCGCGCTCGCTGCGCTCCACTCAGTCCCGCAAGCGGGTTCCCAGTTTCGCGGTCGCAGCAGGCGCTTCGTGCATAATGCGGGCTATAGCTAATTGGAATGCGGAAGGGAGAAGGAGGAAAGGCGATGATATGCCGAATAAAAACACTTGTGGTACTGCTTAGCAGTCTGGCCTTTTTATATGGTTTGGCGGGAAATGGTAGGGCCGCAGATAAGGTGAGTTGCATGTTGGACTGGTTCCCGAACCCAGACCATGCGCCGGTTTATGTGGCCAAAGCGAAAGGTTTTTTTGAAGAGCAAGGTTTGGACGTGGATATCATGGTGCCAGCTGACCCCAACGACCCTTTGAAACTGGTAGCCGCTGGGAAGATCAACTTTGCCATTAGCTATCAACCGAGCGTAATAACAGCACGTTCAGAAGGGTTGCAGGTTGTTTCCATCGGTGCCCTCGTACAACATCCTTTGAGCAGCATCCTCTATTTGAAATCATCTGGCTTCAAGACTCCAGCCGACCTCAAAGGCAAGCGTATCGGTTACTCGGTTGAACCACTTTACCGTGTGCTCTTTGAGGCCGTGGCTGAAGGGGCTGGTCTCCAAACATCTGATTATGATATTTACCGGGTAGGATTCAATCTGGCGCCGTCCCTTTTGAGCGGCAAAGTGGACGCTGTCGTAGGTGCTTTTAGAAATTACGAGGCCATACAAATTGAGCTAGAGGGCAGGGAGGTGGGTATTTTCCCCCTGGAAGAGCACGGGGTCCCTGATTTTTATGAGTTGGTCATCATAACTCACTCCAAAGAGATACAGACTCATCCCAAAAGAGTAAAGGCTTTTATGAGGGGGTTGACCAGAGGAATCCACCAGACCGTTAGTGATCAAAAAGCAAGCCTGGAGACTTTCTTGAAGCTCCATCCGGGTCTTAGAGACGAACTCAATCGCAGGGCCTACCAGGCCACGCTTCCTTTTTTCATGGGAAGCCCGAAACAGGAACCATCCCGCTGGGTAGTGATGCAGAATTTTATGCGTGATAGAGGACTTATTAAAAGAGTTACGCCGGTGGAAGAGATGATCTGGATGGGCAATTAAACCCTAATGTTGCATACCCAAACCGGCAAAAATTGCTGCGCTCGCGATAGCGCGCCATCTGCGAGCGCCCTCGGCCGTGAGCTCGGGCCGAACGGTGCTCGGAACGGGATCTCACGTACGGTCAAGTACTGTTCATCCTGTCCCAGCCTGCGCGCGCCCACATGTGGCGCGCTCTGACCCGTTTTTCCTCGGCGTGGGTATGCAACATTAGGGTACAGAATTCGAGCCCAAAGGATCTGGCTTTGGGCTGCCCCCTGTGGGGACTTCAATGGTCTTTCTTCTCTTATGGCAGACTGCTGGATTGCTGGAGTAATGAAAGGATTAACTCAAGTTGAGATATCCGGGCAGGTAACCTCATTGGAAGGAGTCACTTATGCAAACGTATGATATCGGTCTGGTTCCTGGACCTGTTTCCGTACCTCCAGAGCTAAGAGCAGTTTTTCAAATTAACTACGGCAGCTCGGATTTGGAGGACGAGTTTTTTTCTCTCTATCAGAGATGTGAAAATCATTTAGGGAAAATACTGGCTACGAGAAATCGTGTCTCGATTCAAAGCGGTGAGGGCATGATAGCTCTGTGGAGCGCACTGAAAAGTGTACTCAGACCAGGAGATAAAGTCTTGGCTGTGGCAAATGGGGTTTTTGGCTATGGTATCGGCGACATGGCCGGCCAGATAGGAATGGAGGTTGAAGTAGTTGGCTTCGGCTATGACGATGTACCAGATCTACAGCAAGTGCGTGAAGCGGCCCAGCGATTTCGCCCCCGGCTCGTAACCGCTGTTCACTGTGAGACCCCCAGTGGTACGCTTGCCTCGCTAGAGGAGATTGGCGCGATTTGCCGGGAGGTGGACGCACTCTTTTACGTTGACTTCGTTTCCAGCGGCGGTGGTGTAGAGGTGCGAGTGGACGACTGGCATATTGACCTTGGCTTGCTTGGTAGCCAAAAGGTGCTGAGCTTGCCTCCGGACTTGGCTATGGTAACAGTGAGTGAACGTGCCTGGTCAGCGGTGGAGGAGGTTGGCTACGTTGGTTATGATGCGCTGGCTCCGTGGCGAAAAAAAGTTGTCGATCGACAGTTACCATACACCCACAACTGGCATGCGATAGCCGGATTGCATATGGCCACTCGGCTGATTTTGCATGAAGGGTTACCAGTGACATTCAAGCGCCACGCCGATGTGGCAGCCTATTGTCGTGGTCGGCTCCAGGCCATAGGCGTTGAACTTTTTCCGGTGCGGGAGGAGATCTGTTCACCAACGGTAACGGCGGCTAAGGTTCCTGAAGGATGGTCCTGGTCCGAACTGGACGAGGCGCTACGGGCGAGAGGGGTGGTAGTTGGTAGCAGCTACGGCCCGCTGGCAGGCACGGTTTTTAGGATCGGTCACATGGGTAGCCAGGCAAAACGTGATCTGGTGGAACGTGGTATGGATATATTGGAAGAGGTTTTGAAAAGCAAATAATCCACTCGGTCAGCTTGTTACTCAGTCAGTTGCTTCCCTGTCACTCGTGGTCGTTGTACAGTGGCTAGTGCAATGAAGTTGACGAGTAAGTGATGTGAATGAACAAAGGAGGATTCGTCTCGCTTAATCCATCCTAATCAATTTCAGCACGCCTGCCGCAACAGCAACCTGCTGCAGCCCCTCACCTGAGTGTCAAACTTTGCGTACGATTGGGGCACCTTCCCCACCAGATCTACTATGGCCCAGTCGGAGTTTTTTCCTTGCACAAGCCGCATGGTTCCTGTGAAAATAAATTGCTCTGATTCTGAGCTCGGGAGGTGGCAGTTTATGGCGCGGCCAGATGGTAATGACCTGAAACAGTATCTCGGACTGATGCTACTCTGTCTCGTGCTCTACCTACCGGGGCTGACGACTTTACCCCCAGTGGATCGAGACGAGGCACGATTCGTTCAGGCTACGCGTCAAATGCTGGAGAGCAAGGACTTCGTTCGGATCCGTTTTCAAGACAAGCCTCGTCACAAGAAGCCAATTGGCATCTATTGGCTCCAGGCAGCAACGGTTGCGATGACCGGGTCCTCCCGGACAAACGATGTTTGGCCGTATCGCTTACCTTCCCTCCTGGGAGCGTTAGTGGCGGTGTTGCTCACATTTGGTCTTGGCAAGAGCCTGTTTGATCGCAAGACTGGACTGTTGGCTGCAATGCTCACGGCGAGTTCTCTGCTCTTGGTGGTGGAAGCGCATCAGGCCACCACAGACGCAGCCCTGCTCGCCACAGTTGTGGCGGCTCAGGGGTCGCTAGCAAGCGTGTATGTTAGGGCTCGGCGGGGCGAGACTGTTGGCTGGGGGACACCCATACTCTTTTGGACAGCTCAAGGCATCGGCATTTTGATCAAAGGACCGATAACGCCCTTAGTCAGTTTGGTTACCATCCTTGCTCTCTTGACAATGGATCGGAAGATGTCGCACTTCCGAGGTTTACGGCTGCAGCTAGGGATTCCATTGACAGCCGTAATAGTCTGCCCGTGGGCAATTGCCATCACTCTGGCCACCGACGGCGCATTTTTTAGTGATGCTCTCCGGTCGGATCTGCTGCCAAAGTTAATTTCTGGGCATGAATCACATGGATTTCTCCCTGGCTACTATCTGCTGCTGGTTGCTCTGACATTCTGGCCGGGATCGCTTTTTCTGGGGCCAGCATTGCGTCAAGCTTTCAAACTACGCTCTAGGATGGCAGAACGCTTTTGTCTGGCGTGGATAATCCCGGTCTGGTTTGTGTTCGAACTGATTCCCACGAAACTGCCGCATTACATCTTGCCGATATTTCCTGCACTGTCCTTGATCACAGCACGTCTGCTCCTCGCTGGGACAAAAGATGCATGGGATCTGTCGCGTTGGGGGCTTGCTCGAGTTGGCTTTCTTGTCTGGGTATTAGTAAGCGTGACACTGACAGCTACAATCGTTGCATTCCCGGTTTACATCGACGGCGGTTTTGATATGCTCACGCTCTGGCCTGCCCTGGCAGCCGTTCTTATGCTCGTTTTGACTGCATGGAACGCTTTTCGTGGCCGTTTGGTTGAGGGGGCCATTGTTGCCGCGCTCCTGGCGGCTCTTGTCCTAGCTCCGACACTGCATGTTATCATGCCGAATGCGGATGGGCTTTGGCTGAGTCGGAGTGTGGCAAGAGCTATTCAGCGGTACGGCGAGTCAGTCAGCGGTTTGCCACCGGTGGTTGCAGCCGCCGGATACCATGAGCCCAGTCTCGTCTTCCTATGTGGCACAGATACCAAACTGGTGAATGCGCCACAGGCAGCGTTACACCTCCGGCAGAATCCGGGCGGCCTAGCCCTTATAAGAGAAGGGAAAGATGATCTATTTCATAAAACACTTTCCGGCTCTAATGGGTCAGTTCGACTCCTGGAGAGGATACAGGGGTTTAATTACACAAAGGGTAAACGGATGACTTTGAATCTCTACGGTAGGTCAAATAAGTAAAAATTTACTGCACTTTTTAGGAATTATTGAAATAGATTCAATATGAACACGGATAACCACACATCGACAACACAGACCCCAGAATACATGAATAACAATACGCAGCATCAGACCTCAATTAATCGGGCTGCAAGAATACTATTAATTTCGTTTCCCATTGTAGTTTTGTTTTGTGTTATCGGTTATTTCGCCTTTGACTTGACCATAGCCAAATATTGTAACTCAATTTTTTCTAACTACAAAATTAGAAGAATCCTAAAAGATATCTCCAACCTGGGAATAGCGACATTTTACCTGATTTGTTCAGCTGTACTTTTTATGTTTTTCAGATTTATAAGGAAAAAGGAAATATGGTCGAATAGAGCTTTGTTTGTGTTCTTATCCATTTCATTGTCAGGTATGTTGGTACTTATAACTAAATTCATCTTTGGAAGATACCGACCAAAGATGTTTTTCAAAGAGCAGATATATGGTTTTGAATTTTTTCAGTTGCAAGGCAAGATAACTTCCTTCCCCTCTGGACATGCCAGCACGATCGTTGCCTTGATGCTATCGCTATATTTCATAAGTCCCAAATACAGAGTGATTTATTTTATAATTGCTTTTGTAATTGTTATCAGTAGAGTATTTGTATGCCACCATTACCTAACTGACGTGGTTGTCGGTTCTTATGTGGCCGTAATTACCACCCTGTGTATTAAACAATTTCTGGACAAGAGTGGGATTGCGATTCAAGAATAGAAAGACGCTTTGTCTGTTGGTCATAAATTTGTTTGAATCTGGGTAGTAGAGATGGATCTTTCAGTAGTGGTTCCGGTCAAGAACGAAGAGGACAATATCGATCCTTTGGTGGATGAAATATGTTCTGCTCTCGATGGTTTTTGCCAGTATGAAATTGTTTACGTAGACGATGGGAGTTCAGACGAAACCTGGGAACGTCTTGTCGCCTTGAGCCAAGGATTATCTCAGCTCAAGAGCATTCGTCTCCGGAAAAGCTGTGGTCAGAGCAATGCCATCCACACAGGAGTCAAGGCGGCGGGATCTTCTTTGATAGTCACTCTGGATGGTGACGGACAGAACGATCCGGCTGACATCCCAAGGTTAGTAGAGGTTTTCAAGTCGCCGAACCGTTCGCCCGATTTGCAGCTTGTTACCGGCCACCGTCGAAAGCGCATGGATAGCTGGGTGAAGCGCGCGTCGGCACGCGTGGCCAACGGGGTCAGAGGTTATCTGCTCAAGGATGGTACTCCGGACACGGGCTGCGGACTCAAGGTATTTCCCCGTGAAATATTTCTGCGGTTACCCTTTTTTGATCATATGCACCGTTTTCTCCCCGCCCTTATTCTGCGCAGCGGCGGGGGTGTAGTATCAGTAGAAGTCAACCATCGACCACGTAAGTACGGCCGGAGTCATTACGGCATTTGGGATCGGCTTTGGGTGGGAGTTGTGGACCTATGCGGGGTCATGTGGCTGCAACGACGGAGCACGGTCGCTGAGATTGAGGAGGTAATAAACTTTGAGAGTTGATACCGCTTGGTTGATTATAGGGTTTGTAGGTCAGGCAGCATTTGCCCTGCGTTTTCTCGTTCAATGGCTTCACAGTGAGCGCCATGGGCGCAGTTTGATTCCCATCGCCTTCTGGTATTTCAGTCTGGCCGGGGGAGTCATTTTATTCAGTTATGCCGTACACAGGCGTGACCCGGTATTTATCTTGGGACAGTGTACCGGCGTTTTTATCTATAGCCGCAATCTCCATTTGATCTACAGGGAGCGCAGGCAGAAAGTCAATGCCGACTAGCGGTGGATTCGCTGCGATTAATCCACCTTAGTAAGTATCCTGAAAGCAATAATAGGGAGTTGCTACCAGTAGGGATATCTGTAACGGTACGGGCGTCTGTACCACGGATAGTACCAAGGATCATAATAAGGGTAATAAGGCTCGATATACCTTCCCTCCTTGGACCAGAGATGAATCTCCATTGCCTCAATGACAGGATATACATAGGTGAGATTTCCTAATTTCCTCTCCTGACTTCCAATTAGCTTGCCGCCAACGGTAATCCTTCTCCCTTTGCTATAAACCACCGGATCCAAGAATTCGCTATGAGAAACCATGTAACGTCCTTTGGACAGGTCCGATGACTTTGGCCTGTTCTGGGAATCCAGTGGTGCTTGCAACACGGTAATCCGAGAGCCATCCGTTTCATTTGCTGTTTCCAGGATGTACCCCCCAACAATTACAACGCGGCCTTTATAGCCATCAGTTTGCTTCAGGAGTGCTTCAAAGGGAACTGGTTCTCCGGCCTCTTTCCGCACCTTCTTGGAGATGGCAGGAGCACAGGCGGTAAACCCACCCAGAAGAAAGAATGAAAAGATGTATCCCACAACTGAGATGGAAAGTCGGTCCATCATGTTTACCCGCTCAATATTGAAGCTCCCTGCAGCAAGCTGCAGTCCGCCTCAGGCGGATTCGAAATGTAAGGTATTTATTCCATTTTATTGTAGTTCGCTCGCTAGAGCATTTTCAATCCTCATTAACGGCTCACCCAGCAATTATACACGACTCCCCATTGTATCTGCCAGTAAGAACCACCCACGCTGCAATCTACAATCTACCCTACCCCCCATGTTCCATGTTTACCCGTGAAATTCGCCTGGGGCGACTATTTCACTGGGGCCCCTATACCTTTTCAAATCCGCAATCCGCAATTACCAAACTGCCTTGTTGTACTCCCTGCCCGCTCATTTGACTCTGCTCCCTCAGATGGTTATTTTTCTGCCTACAATCAAGCAAATAGGAACGTAAACCAGAATGCATAAAACTAAGGAGGGTGGAATGTTTACACTTCCTGATTTACCATATGATTTTAACGCACTTGAACCATACATCGATGCCAGGACCATGGAAATCCACCATGGCAAGCATCACCAGGCATACATTGATAATTTGAACAAGGCCTTGGAAAAAGCTCCGGCCTTGCAGGGAAAAACCCTTGAGGAAATTGTTGGGGACCTCGACAGTGCACCAGAGGAGGTGCGTACAGTCATACGCAATCACGGCGGAGGGCACTACAACCACAGTTTATTTTGGAAAATTATGTCTGCCAGTGGCAGTAGTCAGCCCTCCGGCGTCCTCTTGGACAGAATCAACTCATCCTTTGGCAGCTTTGATACATTCAAAGAGAAATATGCTCAAGCCGCAATCACACGTTTTGGCAGTGGTTGGGGCTGGCTGAGTGTCGATTCTTCCGGAGGCCTGGTTGTTCACAGTACGCCGAATCAGGATACTCCCCTGATGGAAGGGTTAAAACCAATTCTCGGAATCGATGTCTGGGAGCATGCCTACTACCTACTCTATCAGAACCGCCGCCCGGAGTATGTAGAGAATTTCTGGAATGTGATTAACTGGGAGCAGGTGGCTGAAAATCTGAAGGCAGCAAGCTAAAAAATCATGGGGTCAGCCCTTGACATTGGACATTTTCGATGCCCAATGTCAAGGGCTGACCCCACATCATCTGTCCAAAAGCTACAACCATAATAGCGTGGCAAGATCGCGAATCGCGAAGCTGTGGTCATGGGGGGAAGGGGAGGCGCCATGGCGCGGCAATGAACGGGGGGCTTTACTCCTTTGCCTCGTGTTCCATGAGTATTTTCACTATTTCCTGGTGTTCTTTTCTTTTCGCTATGTCCAGGGCCGTATCGTTGCTGGCGTTTCTTGCCTTCACATCCGCTCCACGTTTAATCAGGAGGTCAACAATCTCCGGGTGATTTTCATACGTGGCTGCCATTAAAGCTGTCCAGCCGGTGTCGCTTTTGACATTGGTATCAGCACCACTTTCAATTAATATCTTTGCGACCTCGAGGTTATCTCTACTGATCGAATCGATGAGCGCTGTCCAGCCGTCATCCATTTGCATATTCAAATTCGCACCCTTGGCGATCAAGTGCCTGACGACGTCTGCATGCCCCCAATGAGCTGCAAAAATCAGTGCTGTCTGGCCCCCCTGGTGGTTTTTATCGTCAAGTGCAGCCCCATTTTCAATCAGGAGCTTCAGTATTTCCATATTCCCCTTCGAAGCCGCGATCATAAGAGCCGACCATCCACGCTCATTCATACCATTGACATCAAGTCCCTCGTTGATCAAATCCTTTATCCGTGAAATATCATCGGCATTGACTGCCTTGAGGAGGTCGTCGGTTGTGGCTTGTCTGGGAACAAAGTGATCTGAAGCCTCAAAGCCGGCAATGAGCGGATTTATTGCTGTTAAATTGGGGGAGTATGAGCCTTCTCCGTAGGCTTCACTGATAAAAAAGACATAAAATGCTTGAAGTTCCTTGTAGTTTTCAGGGAAGTACAAATACACGAGCGCGTCCACCCTCACGGGATCTTTTGCTGCCTTGTAGCTCATGAAATGCAGCTTCTTTCCCCCTATAGCGGTGGTCCCTTTCTTTACCTCCCTGAGAACATACGACTCCCGTTGGACGAGTTGTTTCTTTATTTTCTCTTCTTCATCTCGAATAAAACCCTCTGCCAGCTTCGCTTCACTGAGGTCTAGTTTCCTCTTGTCCATGATTTTCTTGATGACCTGCATATAGCTTGACGTATAAGGATTCGTTGAGACCTTCCTGAAGCTTACCACTTCCTCCCTGTCATCTCTATCCACAGACCAATCCCCACCTGGAACTACTTTGAGCGTATAACTAGGCATGGTGATTGTCGAAGACTCACGTGCCTGCTGTTGAGGCAGACTAGCAAACGTCGGGAAGGCAAGAAGAAGGATCAATAGGATCGTCATTGAATTAATAAAAACTCCCTGTCGATTGAACGAAGTTTAGAATGAAAAACCTCTCAGTGTCAAGTGCACACTGGGTCACAGTACACGGGGTCACATCTTTACAAGATATAAAAAGTTTTCAAGGCAGGGGGAGAGATTACATTACGCCGTATTTTTTCAGCTTCTTGTGGAGAGTGCGCCGAGTGATACCGAGTCGTCTTGCTGTTTCGCTCTTGTTGCCGCCTGCCGATTCGAGGGTCTTCAAGATGGTTGCCTTTTCCACTTCCTCTAGGGGTAGGTCCACTGATAACTCTTCTCTGGCCGACTCCTTCTCCGGGGGGGGAATATCGCTGACCGAGAGGGGAAAATCCATTTCAGAAACATAGTCGCCCCGGCACAGAATTACACCGCGCTCAACAGCGTTCATCAGTTCACGCACGTTTCCCGGCCAGTGGTATCGTACCAACCGATCCATGGCCTGAGGGGTGAAGCCCTTGATGTGTTTGCGGTTTTTTTCAGCAAAAGAATCGAGAAAATGCTGGGCCAAAAGGGGTATATCCTCGCGTCTTTCCCTCAGGGCAGGCACAGCCAGAGTAACCACGTTCAAGCGGTAGTAAAGATCTTCGCGAAACCGGCCACCCTTAATCTCTGCTCTCAAGTCTCTATTGGTGGCTGCCATTACCCGGACATCAACTCTCAAGACTTCCTCTCCACCAACCCTCTGGATCTCCTTCTCCTGGAGCACCCGTAGCAGTTTGGCTTGCATGGCCACGGACATCTCGCTAATTTCGTCCAGAAAAATGCTGCCACGGTTCGCTAGTCGGAATCTGCCTTCCTTGCGGCGTTCTGCACCCGTAAATGCCCCTCTTTCGTGACCGAAAAGTTCTGACTCTAGCAGGGTCTCAGTAATGGCAGCACAGTTCAGTTGGATTAATGGCTTCTCTCGGCGTGGGCTGTTCAAATGAATTGCGCTGGCAATGAGTTCCTTGCCCGTTCCAGACTCTCCGGTGATGAGTACTGTGGCTTCGGTGGGTGCCACTAAGGCCACAGTCTCCAGTAATTCCACCATGACCCGGCTGCGACCAATTATATCGCCGGTGTTGAAGCCGACCCCGAGTCTCTCTTTGAGGGCACGGTTTTCCTCTTTCAGTCGAGTATGATCCATGGCTCTGCCAATGGCCAGTTCGAGTTCATCGAAGTCCAGTGGTTTGCTGAGATAGTCGTACGCTCCCTTTTTCAAGGCGTCCACAGCCGTCTCCACTGAGGAGTAGGCAGTCATGATGATGATGGGAATAGCTGGATTGAAGCTCTTTATCTCAGACAGGGCCTCCAGCCCAGATACTTCAACCATACGAACGTCCATTAGAATTAAATCGTATGATTTTTCGTGTACCTGTTCGATGGCCCGAGCACCGTCGTCCGCTTCCTGCACCGCATATCCCCACCCTGCCAGCAGGGTGCGTAGCATGGTTCGATGAGCCCGATCGTCGTCAACCACCAGTATGCTGCCCAAAGAACTAAGCTTAGCCATGATCTTGCTCCTCCTCTGCATCCGGGAGGATCAGAGTTATTGTAGTACCGAGGCCTGGTTTGCTCTTCACTTTTACCGTTCCATGGTGAGCGTCAATAATCTTGTGCACGATGGCAAGACCGAGGCCGGTACCGTCTGGCTTGGTGGTAAAATAGGGATCAAAAATGTGCTCTTGATCCGCTGGATGTATGCCACCCCCGTTGTCGGCAACAATGATTGTTGTTAGTTTTCTCGTCTCATCCCTGGAAACCTTAACCTCCAAAATGCCTTGTGCATCAATGGCTTGCATAGAATTGAGGTAGAGGTTAAGCAAGACCTGGCTCATTCTATCAGCATCAATAGGGACGTCCGGGAGGTTGGAAGGAAGCTCGGATTTTATCTCGATCCCCTTTGCCCGAGCATCGCCGTCGATGAGCTTGAGAGAGTGTTGGACCAAATCAGCTATCCGAACCGGCTTAATTCTGAGAGTGCTGGGGCGGGCGAACTCCAGTAGTTGGCCGATGACACGGTCCAGCCGTTCCACCTCCTGGATCATGGTGGTGGCCGTATCCCGGTCCTGCTGATTATCCTTGAGTTTCTCCCTGAAATACGTGGCAAAGCCTTTCACTGAGCTCAAAGGGTTTCTAAT
>CP070843.1:3491577-3496915 GCA_020350905.1 Deltaproteobacteria bacterium | reverse complement strand
GGCAACTTTCCTATCTTGTCAAACAGGAAATACCAAGAACGATCCTCCCAGTTTTAGTAATCCTTCTCCTCATGGTTCTAGGCTGGCTTACACCCTTGGGTCCGGTGCTGGCGATCCTCTCATCGGGAATTGTGGTCATTTTTCTCGCCTGGGACAATACGGATCTTATTCCTGCAAGAAGGCTTTATCCCTATAAGAAGCGTTTTAAACTCTTGTTGGATAGCCTCACGTTTCACCTAGGTTTCGGGCTTCTGTTCCTGATTCCTGTATTGAACATCCTTTTTCTCTCCTTCGCACCAGTGGGCGCCACTATCTACTTTATTGATAAGCATCACAAATAGAGGCTATTGAAAGATCAGCTTTTCGACTTGCTCTCCCTCAATCCTTCACAAGGTCATCTCTATATTTGGGTAATTGGAAGCACTGGGAGCCGAGCACAAGCGGGCAGAGCAGGAGACTCGTGAATACGCTGAGAGCGTAGTGGATACGGTTCGTGAGCCTCTTGTGGTGCTTGATGCGGGCCTGAGGGTAATCTTGGCCAACCGTTCCTTCTATGAGACCTTCAAAATCGACTAGCTCGAAGCGCCTAAAGGACCAACAGGGAACTCACTTGGTTGAGCCGGGTTCAAAGCACCCCCCAACACCTCCTCCGCGGGGGTTTTTTTAGCCAAGAGGACAGTTCCTGCGTCAACAGCTAAGAAACACCTCGTTTTCCTGACCAAACATGTATGGTTGTTCCTCAAAGGCGGACCAGGCTTAAATAGAGTGGACCAAACTAAAAAAGCAAATCCAACCAGTGGCCAAGGACAGACTCTCCAGGAAGGTTGCAATGGGATGGCTGCACTTTAGCGACACAATTTCCGCTACCAGGACATTTATGTGATGATTTTCATCTTGCAAGGTAAAACCTTTCAAGTCCCGGGTGAGCTGTACCTTTGGAAAGTCCGGCCCCGACAAATGCGGCGACTGCGAAGCAGATTGCCCAGTCCACCCCTTATCCCTACCTTCCAGCATTGGCAAATCCGAAAATGAAAAAAATTGGAAAACTCCTGTTCAGGAGTTTTCCTTGACAGGGTAAGGGACTGTTTCTATAATCAAATGTTTACGACGTTTTTGAGTTACCAGAGGCCGTAGGGATTATGTTTGAAAATCTAACTGAAAAATTTGATCGTACTTTCAAACGATTAAAGGGGCAGGGGAAGCTTTCTGAAAAACACCTCAAGGACGCGCTTCGGGAAGTTCGACTTGCCCTGCTGGAAGCTGACGTCAACTACAAGGTGGCAAAACAATTTGTTACCGACCTTGCCGAGCAGGCCGCTGGCGAAGAGGTTATGCAAAGCCTTACTCCGGGCCAGCAGGTGGTCAAAATTGTTCACGAGGCCCTGGCAGAGCTCATGGGTGGTGAGGCTGCGCCCCTGGAACTCACCGGTCGCACCCCTTTCGTGTTCATGTTGGTAGGTCTTCAGGGCTCGGGAAAGACGACTACGGCAGGTAAACTCGCCCTCTACCTCAAAGACCTTAACCGTAAACCCTGTCTAGTGCCGGCTGACGTCTATCGCCCCGCGGCCATCGATCAGCTCCAAATTCTAGGAAAACAGCTCGGGGTGCCGGTGTTTCCTGCTACCACTGAAATGGTCCCGGTGGATATTGCTGTCTCTGCTCTCGGTTATGCTGGACAGCAGGGCTGCGACATCCTCATTGTTGACACTGCCGGCCGTCTTCATATTGATACCGAACTGATGAGTGAGTTGGAGCAGCTCAAATGGAAGCTCACCCCCCGTGAGATACTCCTGGTGGCTGATGCCATGACCGGCCAGGATGCGGTTCAGGTGGCCGAGGCTTTCAACCAAGCACTGGATCTCACTGGAATCATTCTCAGCAAGATGGACGGTGACGCCCGCGGCGGCGCTGCTCTTTCCATGCGCACCGTAACCGGAAAGCCCATAAAGTTCTGTGGCATCGGAGAAAAACTTGATGCTTGGGAAGCTTTTCACCCGGAGCGCATGGCCTCTCGAATTCTGGGAATGGGGGATGTACTGTCTCTCATAGAAAAGGCAGAGAAAGCCTTCGATGCCGAGCAAGCAGAGAAACTCCAGGAAAAACTCGCGAAGGACTCCTTTACCCTGGAGGATTTTCGTGACCAACTCCAGCAAATTAAGAAGATGGGTTCTCTGGAACAGATCCTGGGGATGTTGCCTGGTATGGGGAAATTAAAGCAACTGCGACACCTCCAACCCGATGATCGTGAACTGATACGCATCGAGGCCATTATCAATTCTATGACTCTCCAGGAGAGGCGCAATCATATGATCATCAATGCCAGTCGCCGCAAACGTATTGCTAAGGGCAGTGGGACCTCGGTGCAGGAAGTGAATAAACTTATTAAAAATTATGCTCAAATGAGAAAAATGTTGCACAAACTGAGCAAGGGTGGTAAAGGCGGTATCCGGCTACCACGTGGAGGTATTCCCCTCCCCTTCTGATTGGAAAAGAAGTAGGCGGCACATCAACGCTATAACTCAGCTTCGCTGTGAAGGAGTAAGAAGAGCATATGGCTGTACGAATTAGACTGACCCGTAAAGGAACCAAAAAAAAACCATTCTACCGGATTGTAGTTGCGCATTCTGAAGCGCCGAGAGACGGTAAGTTCCTCGAAATTATTGGGACGTATAACCCGTTAACTGATCCAGCTGAGGTGCAAATTGATCCAGAGCGGCTTCGGGTTTGGCTCGACCGAGGCGCCCAACCAAGTGACACGGTGCGGAGCTTGATCAAACAGAAAGGGTTACTCGCTGGATCGGCCTAAGGCCGAGGTCTCCGTTTGCACGGGGACGTCTCCTAACTTCCAGTAGAGCCACCGAGATAGAAGCGCAGCGGTTGCCAGGGTTCTCTGTAAGCCAGTGCTGTTCAGATGTGGGGAATGCCACACTCCAGTAACCTGGCTAGAGCCAGACGCATCTTACTCCTTTGGCTTAGTGGAGCTCGCCATGTTGAAGGAACTGATAGAGATGATTGCCAAAGCGCTGGTGGACTACCCAGAACAAGTTGAGGTTTCAGAGTTAGAAGGAGAGCAGACATCTGTCATCGAATTGCGGGTGGCCAAGGACGATCTCGGCAAAGTTATTGGCAAACAAGGACGCACTGCTCGGGCGATGAGAACAATACTGAGTGCTGCATCCACCAAGATCCGCAAGCGGGCGGTGCTGGAAATTATCGAATAAGAGCAATGATCATCGACCCACCGCTCCCCATCGGCAAAGTGCTCAAAGCCCACGGCTTGAAGGGACACCTGAAGGTTCTCCCTTATGGGGAAACCCTTTCGACTCTCGTTGCCGAGGAAGAGGTCATCGCCTGTCTGCCGGATGGCAGCGAGATTTCTTTAACCATTACGGAGGTCCGTCCCCATCAAGAATCGTTTCTTCTTTTCAGTCGTGAGATTAGCAGGGTGGAGGATGCGCATCGTTTAGTGGGTGCTAAACTTTGTGTTCCCGAATCGCGCTTGCCTTCTCTGGACGCTGATGAGTTTTACTGGTACCAGCTTATAGGACTCGAAGTGGTGAGTACCGATGGCGCCAAACTTGGGATTTTGGAGGAGATCATTGAGACCGGGAGTAACGACGTCTATGTAGTGCGCCGAGGAGGCGAGGAAATTCTTGTTCCGGCTACACAAGAGGTTGTTCATGAAGTCGATCTCCAGCGGCGGCTGATGACCGTCGATCTTCCCGAGATCTATTAACAGCTACGTAATAAATCTAGGCTTAAAGGACCAGGTTTCCTAGATTCGAATGATCATTGACATTTTGACCATATTCCCCGGTATGATGGCAGGGCCTCTTCAGGAAAGTATAATTGGCAAGGCCATAGCCAGAGAACTCATTGAGGTCCACGTCACCAACATCCGCGATTACGCCAGCGGTCCACATCGCATCACGGATGATCGACCATTTGGCGGCGGCAGCGGTATGGTGATGAAACCAGAACCCCTGGCGGCTGCCATCGCCAGCGTCCGGGCCGCTGATCCTTCTGTGAGGGTAATTCTCCTGAGCCCCCAGGGTAGGATCTTCAAACAGGAAATCGCTTTTGAGCTTAGCCGAGTGCCGCACGTATGCTTGGTTTGCGGTCGATATGAGGGAGTTGACGAGAGGATACGCAACCATTACGTCGACGATGAAATTTCCATCGGCGACTATGTCCTCACCGGGGGCGAATTGCCCGCCCTCATCCTTCTCGACGCTGTGGCCAGGCTGATACCGGGTGTACTCGGCAGTGATGAGTCCATAGCGGAAGAGAGTTTCGTTGGCGGCTTGTTGGAGTACCCTCACTATACCAGACCGGAAATTTTCCAGGGACACCGGGTGCCAGAGATACTTCTCTCTGGAAACCACACCGCTATTCGTCGTTGGCGGCGCCAACAGTCTCTGTTGCGCACGCGGCAAAGGCGGCCGGACCTCTTGAAGGAGGAGGTACTGAGCAGCGAGGATAGGCAACTGCTCGCCGAGCCTATCCAAAGAGAGAGAGAGGATTAAGGAATTGCTGAGATGAATATCCAGTTGGCGCTACTTCACTACCCTGTGTATAACCGTCAGCGCCAGGTCATCGTTTCCTCGGTGACGAATCTGGACATTCACGACATCGCCCGCGCTGCTTTGACTTACGGGGTGAGCCGCTTTTACATGGTCACCCCCTTGGAAGACCAACTCCAGCTGGTACAAAGACTTCTAGCCCATTGGAGACAGGGATACGGGGCAGAGCGCCATCCTGAAAGAAAGCTGGCACTGGAGTTGGTAATCCCAGCCGCCTCCCTAGCTGAAGTGGTCGACACCATGAGAAACGAATGTGGCCAAAGGCCGGAACTCGTGATAACCGGAGCCTCTCTGACTGGCGCCACTTTAAGCTACTCGGAGGCCAGAGAACTTATCGGCCGAGGGAAGCCTCTCCTCATTTTATTTGGTACGGGATGGGGCCTGGCCGACGAAGTAGTGGATATGGCAGACCATCGGTTGGCGCCAATTCAAGGTGTTTCCAACTATAATCACCTGTCTGTACGCTCCGCAGCCACCGCTATTCTCGACCGGTTGTTGGGCTCGCATAACGCAATGAAACCTTTTGAGGAATAGGTAAGACAGTCGATACCGGATACTTGACTATCGATATTTGATCCACATATTACCATAGCGACCATACACTCAACTCCGCATAGATTGCGATTGAGGGCTGGGATTGTCCCGAAGCGGCGTATGTGGCCAGCCTTGGCCATCTACAATAGATAACACTGTCCCATAGTACTGCTAAGGCTGGCTACATCCGCAGCTCGGGCTGCCACAACCTTCGGTCCGGT
>CP070843.1:3484392-3491477 GCA_020350905.1 Deltaproteobacteria bacterium | reverse complement strand
CAGTGGATGTTTGTTTTTGGCATTTTCCTGGGATCGGTCATCTCATCGCTCACTTCGGCAAGCTTCCGCTGGCAGGCCCTGCCTGACATGTGGAAAAACCGTTTTGGCAACAGCCTTGGCAAGAGGGCCGTCTTTGCCTTTCTGGGCGCGGTTGTGGCCATGTTTGGGGCCAGACTGGCTGGGGGCTGACCCAGCGGCCACGGACTGAGCGGTTCGGCTCAGCTGGCGGTTAGTGGATACATAGCCCTCATATGTTTTTTTGCTGGTGGTCTAATTGTAGCCAGAATTCTCTACGATGGGAGGTAAGGGGCCATGAAAGTGCTCATCTATGGACTTGTCACCGGTATTTTCTTTGGCTTTTTCTTGCAAAAAGGCCGTGTACTTCGCTATGACAAACAACTCGGAGCCCTGAGATTGTTGGACATGACCATCGTCAAATTCATGCTTTCCACTGTTCTCATTGCCATGGTTGGTATTTATCTCCTTAAAGACTTGGGGCTGGTCAAACTTTCGGTAAAATCCACGAATCTGGGCGGAAATATTATTGGTGGACTACTCTTCGGTGCCGGTTGGGGGCTTTTGGGCTATTGCCCGGGTACCTCTGCTGGCGCTCTTGGCGAAGGCCGGTGGGATGCCCTCTGGGGAATTATTGGCATGCTTGTCGGGGCTGCGGTTTTTGCCGAAGTATATCCCGGCGTGAAAACATCCATTCTTACCTGGGGAAAACTTGGTAAGATTACTTTGCCCCAATTGCTCGGCGTGAACCATTGGGTTATAGTTTCCCTATTCGTCATTGGGGCTCTGGTACTTTTCAGATGGTTTGAAAAGAAAGGGCTTTGAGAAGTAGTTGCCGGGTGTCAGGTGTCAGAGTCGATAGAGCTGAAATCTGAATACTAAAACCTTACTCTTTGTGATTTGTTATTTGTAATTTTTGCAATGAGTCTTTCAAAGTACAAGCTAACAATAGTGGTCTCTGCCCTGATTTCGCTCGTCTCTCTCCCGTCCTTATCGTCTTGTGCGCCGGCGCGGGGCAGACAGGGCATACATCTTAATGAGATCCAACTGCCACCGAGATTTGAGATAAGCATCTATGCCAGTAATGTCGAGAATGCTCGTTCCATGGCCATAGGAGACAAGGGCACGCTTTTCGTCGGAACCCGCACGGCAGGAAATGTCTACGCCATCGTCGATCGAAACCGCGATAACAAAGCTGACGAGATCTTTAGTCTGGCAAAGGGTTTGAATATGCCCAACGGCGTGGCATATCGTGACGGCGCGCTCTACGTTGCCGAGGTGAATCGAGTACTCAGGTTTGATGACATCGAAGATCGGCTACGAAATCCGCCCAAACCCGCGATTGTAAGAGATGATTTTCCCACCGATGGGCACCACGGCTGGAAATTCATCAGGTTTGGGCCAGATGATAACCTCTACATCCCGGTGGGAGCACCGTGCAACATTTGCGAGCGGGGTGATGAACGCTATGCTTCTGTCATGCGGATGCAACCCGATGGCAGAGGACTAGAGATCTTCGCGCACGGAGTCCGTAACACGGTTGGCTTCGACTGGAACCCGAAAACAAAGGAACTCTGGTTCACCGATAACGGCCGCGATTGGCTCGGGGACGATCGGCCCCCTGACGAACTGAATCACGCACCAGACAAAGGGCTGCATTTCGGCTTTCCTTACTGTCACGGCGGAACCATTCCCGATCCGGATTATGGCTCCAATCGCAGCTGTAATGAGTTCACCCCTCCGGCCATGCAACTCGGCCCCCACGTGGCTGCCCTTGGCATGCGCTTTTACACTGGAACCATGTTTCCTCCCGAGTACCGCAACCAGATTTTTATTGCGGAACATGGTTCTTGGAATCGTACCGTTCCCATAGGTTATCGCATTTCTCTGGTGCGGCTGGAGGGAGATAGGGCGGTTCACTATGAGGTCTTCGCCGAGGGTTGGCTGAAAAATGGGCGGGCCTGGGGCCGTCCGGTGGATGTACTGGTGATGCCCGATGGGGCCCTTCTTGTCTCCGACGACCGGGCTGGGGTGATCTATCGAATTAGGTATAAGAAATAGCGATCAGCCCTCAGCCTGCAGAAAAAACATGGGTAAGAAGTTTTCATTTATGCAACTTCAGGCATGCTCGCTCACTTTAGTTCGCTTGTGGGCATTTTTCTAACTGACAGCTGATCGCTGAGAGCCTAAATGAGCGATATAGGATCTACATCTGCGGTCAAATTCACACCAAAGCCTTTGAATTCTCCATAGCCCCAGTTTACAAGTTGAAGGCCCACATCGAGAAGGGGGGCAACCTTTTTCGATTTGAGCAGCAGGTGCCAGCGATGCTTGCCTTTGACCCGGGAAAGGGGAGCGGCCACCGGACCGAGCATCAGTAATTCCTGAAGAAACTCAGGCTGTTGCTGAAGGAGCTCCTGGCATTTAGCCGCGAGCCTCTGCGCGGCCTGCAGCGTCTTCTCCTCCACGTTGCCCGCTAAGTGAAACAGTATCAGCCGTCGGTATGGCGGATAGCCCAGTTCCTGGCGAAAAGCCATCTCCTCTTTAAAAAACCCGCTATAGTCGTGCATCCTGGCAAAACGAATGGAGTAGTGCTCCGGGTTGTACGTCTGCACCAGCACCGTTCCCGGACTATCACCCCGACCTGCCCGTCCCGCCACCTGGGTCAAAACTTGAAAGGTATTCTCAGCAGCGCGGAAATCCGGCCATTGCAGAGCTATATCGGCACTCACCACCCCCACGAGAGTAATGTTAGGAAAATCGTGGCCCTTGGCGATCATTTGAGTACCAACAAGAATATCGGTCCGCCCACGGCTGAGATCAGAGAGAAACTGGCGATATGCCCGCTTGCTCCTCGTTGTGTCTCGGTCCATGCGGCTGACCCGGGCTTCCGGAAAAAGACGCTGTACTTCCGACTCCACCCGCTGGGTGCCAAAGCCAAAGGGTTTGAGGGTAGCAGCATCACATTGGGGACACACTGGGGGCACCGCCATAGCAAGGCCGCACAAGTGGCAGCGGAGTTTCTCGCCGGCCCGATGCCACGTAAGACTCACAGCGCAATTGTGGCAGTGGGTAACATGGCCGCAGCGGCGGCAGAGGAGAAAATTGGCATAACCGCGCCGATTGATGAGCAGCAGAGCCTGCTTACCAGCAGCAAGGGTATCGGCCAAGGCCTGGCGCAGGGGAATAGAGAGCACATCAACCTTTCTCTGAAGCCTCATGTCGATGACGGTGACCTTGGGCAAAGGACGCTGATCGATTCGATCTGGCAGGATAATTAAACGGAATTTTCCTTTGAGAGCATTGTGATATGAGGACAGAGCAGGAGTTGCTGAACCCATGACTACCACAGCCGCTTCCAACTTGGCGCGCATTACTGCCGCGTCTCGCCCATTATACCGAGGGGTTCTTTCCTGTTTGTAGGAATTGTCATGTTCCTCGTCCACTACCACAAGTCCCAGTCGGTCTAGAGGTGCGAAGAGTGCCGAGCGGGCTCCCACCACCACATCGACTTCAGCTCTGCGAACTCGCAGCCACTCATCCCGGCGCTCACCGCTGCCGAGGCCGCTATGGAGGATGGCCACCCGAGATTTGAACCTTTGCCGAAAGAGTCCTTCCATCTGAGCAGTGAGAGCGATCTCCGGCACCAGTACCAGACTCTGGCGTCCCAACCTCAAGGCTTCAGCCGCGGCAGCCAGATACACCTCTGTCTTGCCGCTGCCGGTTATTCCGTGGAGCAAAAAACTGGCGAAAAAGTTCTTTTCAAGTGCCTGGGTGATAGTTCCAAGCGCTTGCTCCTGATGACCGGTAAGCTGGTGTGGGGGAGTAGTCTCAATGAGGGCTGGGCCGACGGGATCACGATAGACCTCTTCTAAACTTACTGAAACTAAGCCACGATCGGCCATTTTCCGGATCCAGTAGGAACCATTCCCAACCATCAGTTTTAGATCGCGGAGCAGCCTGGGGCCCTCTTCCAACAGTTTGAGTATTTCTTTCTCTTTTGGTTTCAGCTGTTCTTCTGAGGGGGATGATGTATTAAGATGGTGCACTCCTCTGACCACCTTGAGATTCCTGGGCTTTATCCGAGGCTCCTGTTGCTGATCCTCCCAGACAATCAGATGCTTACGTGCGAGGGTTCGACAAACACGTTCCACGCTGTTTTTGGGTAATCGGCGACGAATCTGCGCCAAGGTCAAACCAGGGTGCTCCCGGAGCAGGGAGAGCACTGCGGCTTTTTCTGTAGTTAAAGTTGACTGACGGAGGGAACGAAGACCCGCCTCCGAAACAAAGGCGGCACGACGGGTGCTGGTGCTGGTGCCCTTGGGCAAAGCAGACCGTATGACTTCCCCCAGAGGGGCAAGATAGTATTTGCTGAGCCACCGGTAAAACGGTAGGTGCGCTTCGCTAAAATAACATTCCTCTGAACTGACCTGGAGAACATCGCGGATGGTTGCGTCCAGGGTAGTTGGCAGCTGCTCTGCCAACCTGAGAACATAGCCGGTCAGCCGCCTCCTGCCAAATGGCACCAGGACCTGCCGCCCTACTGCTACCTTTTGGCGCAAATCTGTGGGCACCCTGTAGTAGTAGGTACCGATAACCGGCAGCACTACCGCCACTTCGACAAAAAGAGTGCCCATAGCTGCCCTCCACTATCAGATTCCGCGACCTTGGAGCATACTGAGCACTGGCTGGAAAGGTCCAGTCTCCGACAGTCAGCATATCAAATCCCAAATTCGAAGCACGAAACCGGGGCCCCGCCCAGCGGGTGGGGACTCCGAAGGAGAAATCCGAAACAAAGATGTAATATCCCACATCTCAGATCTCACATCCAGCTTGAATACGAGGCTCTTCAATCGTCCAGGAGAGAATACTCTCAAACAGCTCTGTTACTCGTACTTTTTCTCCAGGTAGCGACGTATTTGTTCCAGGTCTTCAGGAGGTTTCTCTGCTGGCTCCATTCGTGGGGGCAGTGGCGGGAACTTTGCAGCAAGCGCCTTCAAATCGAAGAGCGAATCCGACAACCGTTCATTGTAGTATGCTTTCTGCACGGTTAAGCGCAGGAACAACTCATCCTGACGGTAGAACTCAATGAGCCATGGCAACCAAACGGACTCTCCAACCTTTTGATATGAGAGAAAGCGGATGTCCACCAGGTCGACGGTGTTGTGATCCAACCTGCGTCCAATCAAGCGCAAAGGCAAAAACTTGTCCTTATCACACCAAAACTGGGGTGATCTGGCTTCTCCGGGTGGGCCGCCAATCACGTAAGCTATCCGTTTATCCCAACGGCTAAGGTGTACTTGGCTGAAATCCACCTGTTCCGACGCCAGTAATGTTTCCAGGGTCTGCGGTGAGTCGGCGTGCAACAACATGGCGAAGATGTCCTCATGACGGAGTGGCTCTGCCAACAGATGTCCCTCTGTAACGGAAATCCGCCTACCTGCGCTTACCAGGGTGATGTCACTTCCAGCCTCTCCAACCATTTCCTGGCGCAAGAAATCGGGTCGGGCAGCATAAATTACCATCTCCCTTCTCATCATTGCCTTGGGCAGGTCAGGATCAGGGCTTTCGGCCCATACTACAAAATGCAAATTATATACTGCGGCAGTTCGTTTGCTGACGTACTCTATGATTTGCTCGGGAGGAAGAATATATGCCTGGGTTGCCTTAATGCCTGATACGAAAATATTGAGCACCACTCCCAGGAACATGATTACAAGCCAGCGGTTTAGCAACATAGGGACTCCTTCAGCATAAAAACTCCCTTGCCCCTGAGACACTTGCGTAACTCATTGGTTCACAGAAACCGCAAAAGCCCTAGGGGATTCTTCTTGGAATTGAGTCTGCGCCAACAACCGGTTAAGTTTTTCTTCCAAGTAAGTGATCCGCTGCTTAAAGTCTGAGATGTGGCTCTTAGGTACCGGCCGCGCAGCAGGAAAGCGCATTTTAAGAGGATTTACAAAACGGCCATTTTTTTTCATGCGAAAATCCAGATGAGGACCTGTGGCAAGGCCGCTCGCACCCACATAACCAATGACCTGGCCCTGTTTCACGTTTGAGCCCTTTTTGACCTTTGACGCATAGCGAGACAGATGTCCATACGTGGTAGTGTATCGGTTATTATGCCGAATAGCGATAAAACGCCCATACCCGTTTTTCCACCTTCTAGAGATTACCCGCCCGTCCCCCACGGCCACAACAGGTGTTCCAGAGGGTGCAGCGTAATCAACGCCGGGATGAGGCCGGTAAATTTTCAATATGGGATGTAACCTCCGCTTTGAAAAGCCTGAGCTGATACGGGAGTATCGGAGAGGAGATTTGAGGAACTGCTTGCGCAGAGAATTTCCCTTACCGTCATAGTAATCAGCACTTCTGCCGGGAACCTTATAATAATAAGCCATGTGGTGGATGGAGTCGTTATAGAAGTGCGCCGCGTTAATGCGCCCATTTCCAACTAAGCTGCCGTCTCTATATTTCTGCTCATACAAAAATGTATAGTAGTCACCGGGACGAAGGTCCACAAAAAAATCTATATCCCAGGCGAAAATATCGGCAAGTGTGAGAGCCAGCTCAAAATCAATGTTTTCATCTACAGCACTCTGGTAGAGGGAGTCTTTGATTGCACCTCGCGCCAGAGCAGGGGTGACCACTAGTGGTTTAGCGTATCTGCTGGTCGTCCAGCCCTGCTCCGTTCGGGTGGTTGCCAACACCTGACCATGTATATTCTGATAGCGAACCTTTTCTAATCGTTGCGAGTCACGAGCAAAAATAAGTTCAAAAATTTCTCCGGGTCGCAGCTTTTGTAGCTCCGGCAGAAACCTCCAGGCCGCAATCAGCCCGCCAACCTCCTGAATTTTGACACCGTGGTTTACCAATACCTGATAGAGATTATCACCGAGTGCTATCTTATGAGCTGCGCCATGGACGGACTGGCGATAGTTTTTCTTCTCGGCAAATCTGTCTACATAGAAGGTGGTGGGTAAATTCGTTGGGGGAGGCTGCTGCCGTGGCTTTAGACTAACGACGAGTATCACCAGTGAAACCAACAGCAGGGTCAGAAAGGTGAACAG
>CP070843.1:3477389-3484292 GCA_020350905.1 Deltaproteobacteria bacterium | reverse complement strand
CTTGTCTATGATGGCTTTCTGAAAGGCTCGCCTTGCAGTTTTGGAATAACGAGCGTGAACTGGGAGGGCCTGTAGGAAGAGCAGCGCAATGGTCAACAAGAGACCGATACTGCGAGGATAGTTAGACATTATCAAGTCTCGAAAGAACTGTCTTGGTAAATAACAACACACTAAGCCATTTGAAGATTGAAAATGAGGGTTTTGATCCTCATGGCGGGGAAAAGACCTACGACTACAGGTGGGCTAACGGAAACACGTATGAACAAAGGGCATTAACAACGCAGAGTTTGACTATATCATACATATATCAAGCTTTGTCAAGCATAAAAACCTACTGTGATATGAGATTATCAGCGAAGTCTCTGAACGCCTGCAGCAGTAGCATGATTAGGAGATTTCGTTAAAGAAGTATTGTCGTCTCTCTTTACTTGAGTTGTGAGGCAGTACCGTCCAACAGCCCCCCAGATTCTATTGATAACGTCCCATATGATACATTTCCCTTCACCTTTCCTGTGCGGAAAAAGGTTAACTTGCCCCTGCAGTTCATCTCGCCTTCAAAACTTCCTGCCACATGAACGGTTTCGGCTTCAACATTTGCATCAACATTACCATCTTCCATAATTTCCAAGGAACCACACCGTATAGTCCCGGTCACAGAACCATCTATAATTAAGGTGCCTTCCGTTTCAATATTCCCCTCCAGTGTGCTGCCAGCTGAAACGATAGTAGTTTCAACCGGTTTGATTGGATTTTTGAAAAGTTTTACTTCTGGTGGTTTGTTAGGCCCTTTATTTCTTTCTTCCGACATGGTTAGTCCCTTTACTGGTTTAAGAAGCGCATCAGGTAACAGTCATTCTAGGCTGCAAGCTTTATGCCTAGCCCGGATATTTCATGAATGGTCTACTGCGACCGCGGATATGGGCATCCTTCCGGGCGTCCTCGGGTTTCCCACCCTGCGACGTACTGTTCAAGTACGCCTCGGATGCAAAACCCTGCGTTAGCCCGGTGGCATGCCTATCTTCACGGTCTCGTGACGTCAATTCATGAAATATCCGGGCTAGAGTACGGGCCGTTGGCACAGCAGCTTTTGTTCTTGTTTCTACGTGTGGGGAATGCGCTCACAAGCTTGAAGCTAACCTATGATGATAGTTTTTATTTCTTTTTCTTCTCTGTCGCATTGACCTAAGCATGTTCTATATTCTCGTCCTTTATTCCAATCCAAAACTTCTCGTTTGATTTGTAATTCTCCACCGCAGGAGGGACATAGTGCAGTGAATTGATGTAATTCTTTACTAAGTCTTTTTGTTAAAGAATCTCTAACCCACGGGCGCCCATACTGCTTCCAAACAAGAGGAGACAACGCTATTACTGAAGTGGCAAGTGTTGCGATACCTATCGATTGGGATATACCTAATACCATGAAGAACAAGGCAAGTACGGTCATTCCATAAAGGATATACGTGTCTACATGATAGGTCATTTTCCCAGCGAAAGCATCAATCGGAAAATAATAAAAAAATCTTGGATTAACAGCCTGCAGTGTGAACAGCGTGAGAATCAATCCCATTGAAATCAGAATATGGACGCTGGGTCCGGTCTGCTGTAAATAAAGCACGTTGGTTACCAGCAAAACGCCTTGGACCATTACAGATGGATATTTTTTGTCTTCGAATCCTATCATCTAAAAACCTCCCAGGACTAAATCCGAATGACGCTATCATCAATAGACTACAAAATTGAGGCGCAGGGGTGCAACCAAAAAACCCCCACTGACAGGTCCACTGAAAGCCGTTATGGTCTTTCAGTGGAAAATCTATGGGGGTTCAGGGCTAACATCCCGTGCTGCATGCTTTGTAGAATATGAAATGTTCCTGGTCTTGAAGGTGGAGTATATTATCTGTCCTTTTGGAAGGCCAGTGCGGACTTTCGATCATCACGTGCTAGAAAAGAGTTGGTAACAAGCCCCAGCTTACTGCCGTCCTCAGCCTGTCATGCGCGGCGATGAAGTCCGCAATAGGCAGAGAGGCTTGATTAGTAAAATCTCGCGAACTTTTTTCCTAAAGTATTGGTCAGCAAAACATTGTCAAGGAGTTGTCTCAGCACCTTTATTTTTTTTGCCATACGGGACCCGTAGGCTGTTGTGGCGATGAAACACCCGCCTCCAAACCCTGCGTCGTAATCGATATGAGTACTGGACCAACTTACTTCATTTGAGAAATCACTTTCCTCGCCGTAGGTACTATAAGCGGTAGCAGCAAAGTAATAGGTCTTACTGCCATCAAGGCCTGCAATTGTTACACTTGTCCAGTTACCAACGTCCAATGACACATCATAGTCTCCACTGGAGGTGCCATAGTAAATCATGTAACCAGCAATGTCTGGATGTATAACCGGATTCCATACCAGTGTTGCCTGGGCTGGGCAGGCACTTTTGGGGGATAAAGGAAGAATTATGAGCAAAACCGGCGAATATATGAATATCAATTTGGAAAGGCGGGATAATAAAGACTTTTCCCATTTTGATAATAAATCACAGAGAGGTTTCACAAAGAGTGCCTCCTGGGTGAAATACAGTGCCCAGGAGGCAACTCTAAATCTGTACTCACCCGACAGCCTTGCAACCATCTCCCAAAATTTGGGTCTTAGGCCAATGGCTTTGCGTCACACCCTTTCGGATGCTTTGCCTTTTTCGGATTTTTTGATGTCAGTCCTTTATTTGATTCCTTCTTCTTACTCCTTTCGATGCGAATGAAAGACCGCTTCTCTATCGATCTGAGGTGATATTTTGCAAGCAGTGTGCCATCAGGCTTGGCACAATCTCGTAAGTTGTGCTCTTGCGGGTTAGTGGAAACTTTTGCTGTTAATTCAAAGAAATATAACTTACTGCTGGAGCATATGTGGAGAGAGAATCTTGTGCCTTAACTCGAAACGTAACTGGGAAATGATTGTGAAAAGTCATGAAATAAATCACATGACTAAATCCAGATGTGGGAAAAAGCGCACATAGAGTGATGATAGAAAATGAAAGTCACCTTGAGTATTGCGAAAATTTTGTTTACCTTAATTCACACTTTGCTGGAATTTAGTCTTCCACAATCGGCCAAAATCAGCCACGGCAAGTATAGGAAAATTCTATATTGACGCGAAGTTTTAGTTACTGCTCATAATTAATTAACGTTCCACCTATTTTCTCCGCATATAATGCAGGTTAATATAAACTTATAAAGTTTTTCCCCATCCTAAGAATCCATTCAAATTTCACAGGAGAATCAGGTCATGAAGAGGTCTGTGAGTGTTGCGGTGGTTGTTCAGGTACTTTCTCTGTTTTTCATCACATGCAGCTTTGCAATTGCTTCCGACCAACTGGATGGCTTAACCAAGGCGAATCCCATTATGGTCGATCAAGCAAAAGAGACTCAACTACAACTTGCTGGCCTTCGCCAGCTCTCTGGATCACAAACTGCGGGCTTTGCATTCTATCAGACTCTGGAATACGATCTGGGGAGAGGAGAACAGCATGGACGGTGAAAGCCCTTTGACTCGCTCTGATCTGCTTTCTTGTTTGGAGCTAAGCAAAGCTTTGACTGGCGAACTAGACTCGAAGCGCTTATTCCGCACAATCCTTCAAAAAGTCTCGGCACTTCTCCCTGCAGAGCTTTGGTCGTTACTCTTGCTTGATGAAGCAACTCGCAAACTGCGTTTTGAAATTAGCGTTGACCTGGATCTAGAGATGCTCAAAGATATCCGCCTGGCCTTGGGTGAGGGCATTGCTGGCCAGGTCGCCCTTCAGCAAAAACATATGATCGTGGCTGATGTGCGCAAATGCGAATTCTTCTCGGAGCTTGTGGATCAACAATCCGGTTTTACTACCCATTCGATCATTTGTGTGCCCGTCATCTATGGTGGACGAACCTTAGGAGTAATTGAAGTTGTCAATCCCCCTGACCTTGGTGCTAGAGCGGTGGAATTGGTTAAGCTTATCGCCGATTATACCGCCATCGCTGTTGAGAACGCGCAACGATATCAACACATTCAAGATCTGGCCATCCACGACAACTTGACCGGTCTTTATAACACTCGTTACCTGTATCAGTCTCTAACTGAACAGATTGAAGCCTGCAAAGCCGCCAATTCTTTTCTATCTCTTGTATTCATGGATCTCGACCATTTTAAGCAAGTGGTAGACAAGTACGGTCATCTCAATGGTAGCCGAGCCATCCAGCAAGTGGCCGCTACTATTCGGGAATCTCTGGAGGAGCCAGCATACGCCGTGGCTTATGCGGGAGATGAATTCGTGGTGGTCCTGCCGGGCTTTGATCAGGTCACGGCCAGAATAAAGGCCGAGGAAATTCAATCACGGATAAAAAGCACGGTCTATATACTCGACCGGGGAATTGAGGTCCAGCTTGTAACCAGTTTCGGAATCGCCACTTTCCCGGATCATGCCACCGATTTGACCGGCCTGCTCGCCATAGCCGACCGCGAACTTTTTAGCGTGAAGGAAAAGAGTAAGGACGCATTGGGCCGATGTGTGAGGTGAACCCCTGGAACCCAAATTTATCCCATGCTGTCTCGTAGTGACACCTCCGTTTCCTTACGCTCCAGTTATGAGTCTCCATTGTACCAATTCACCTCACACTGCCTATTAATGGTCGTTACGGCATGTTGTTGCTTAACCCCCAGCCTTGTAGAGGCTCAAAAGCCTTCACCTCAAGAATCTGGTTTTTCTGGATACATCGAGTTACTTGGGGCATACATAAGTACCAATTCGCAATTAAACACAGACAGTGAAAACAAGAGAACGAATTCTTTGGACAAGTCCGGCGAGCGTGTTGATAAAGTCAGGCCACTGCCACTTGGACTAATTGCTTATAGGTTCGCTGATATACGTACTCAAGTCTTTTTAGGTGTGCTACCGGAAAATGTAGTACAAGGTCAGTTCCAAGTTGAAGCAGGAGTAAGCCACGATTTGTCGGATGGCACTAGTTTACGTGCTTCAGCCATACCCATTACCCCGTTTAATGAGGAGACCTGGGAGGATCCATTTGTTGTCGGTCAAAATCGCAAGAAGACAGATATCACCTCCTATGGTGTTAAGCTGGCTGCCGAGAAGATCCGGGGATCTGGTGTAAACTTAAAATACAGATGGATACGGCGAAAGATCGATGATGAAAAAAGCGGCACATTCTTACTATCACAGCCAGGCAGTTCACCTACTCCAGAGGATTTAGATGACCTTAGGCGAGATTCGAACTCTCACCGCTTATCGGCTGAATATTCATTTGAGTTGATGCCCCAGATGCATTTGAAGCCAATTCTCAGGTATACCCGCGAAGATGCTAAAGGAAATGCAAACAGCTTTCACGCCCTGACTGCGCAAATGTCGTTGTTGTATCTTGGGGATCGATTTCGGGCATTCGTCAATGCGGTTGTCAAAGGTGAATGGTATGATGATACTCATCCAGTATTCGATAAAACTCGCCGGGATTACCATGTAGGCCTGTTCGCAATCCTTGGTTACAAAGATCCGTTTGGATTAAAAAATTTCAGAATAGACTGGTTTAATGCCCTTTTTGTGTCGAACTCAAATATCAATTTTTATGAATCTACTAACTACTTAACTGCCCTTGGCATTGCCTACGACTTTTAGTCACCCTATAGTATCGCCCCGCGTTCGGCCTCGCCGTATCTACTCAGCTCACCGACCACAAACTCATAGGCATCGTCCACGGATTCGGTGCGATGCAGCAACATCATATCCTCGGCATTGATGGTGCCGTAGCGGATCAGGGCATCGAAATTTATCACTTCGTTCCAGTACTGTGTGCCGAATAGTACAACTGGGAGGTGTTTGCGAATCTTTTGGGTCTGCAGCAGGGTCAAAAGTTCGAACAGCTCGTCTAGGGTACCGAACCCTCCAGGGAAGACAATGACGGCCTTGGCAAGATAGGCGAACCAGAACTTGCGCATGAAGAAATAGTGAAAGTGAAAGGCCAGCTCGCGGGTGACATAGTCGTTGGTGAATTCTTGTATGGGGATGGAGATCGTCAGTCCCACGTTCAGCCCTTTTGCCTCTGAGGCACCGCGGTTGGCCGCCTCCATAATGCCCGGTCCGCCGCCGGTGCAGACCACAAAGCGGCGTTCCTCTTCGTTCAAGCGCTTGGACCACTGCGTGAGTCGTCGAGCGAGTTCCTGTGAAGCCTCATAATAACGCGACATCTCCAGCCCCAGCCTAGCGCTCTCAATGTCACCCTCGCCCGCCTCGGCCGCCGCCAACTTCACCTGCGCCTGTTCGCGGGAGACAATGCGGGCCGAACCCATAAACACGATAGTGTCGTTCACGCGATAGTGGCTGAGGCGGCTCTCCGGCTCCAGGTACTCGGAGAGGATGCGCAGAGCTCTAGCGTGCCTGCTGTTAAGAAAACTCTCGTTGCGATATGCCTTGACAGAATGGCGGTTTGTCTGGGCCATAGGAAAGGGTCCTTTTTGTGAGATTGCTTGCAACTATGGACGATAATAAACTGGAGTGCAGTTGCTCCGATAATCTAGATGCTCACCACACTGCTTTAATAGTGCAAGCCCAATGCCAACAAAAAAAGCGGAGCCGAAACTCCGCCTATGTTTTTTGACAGAATGTAACATCGATTCAAGTTCAATTTTTCTCAGAAAGCAGGATATAGGACTGCCGTCAGTGCCAACAGGAGTCAATAGCAGACTTGAGCCCTTTGCGAGCGCCACGTCTAACTTGATTTTACCCGAGACCGCTAAATCATAGGTAATCCACCGGCTCTGCCGGTGAGAAGTGAAAAGGCTCTGCCGTTTTCTGCGTAAAACTGATAGACGGTCCTCCAATGGGGAAGGCCCCGAGGGGCAAGGAGGACCGTCGTGAAGGATTGGACAAGT
>CP070843.1:3464509-3477289 GCA_020350905.1 Deltaproteobacteria bacterium | reverse complement strand
TAACCCGGATGTTTCATGAATTGCCGTCGCGAGACCACGCAGATGGGCGTGCCACCGGGCAATCGCAGGGTGTTGGTTCCGAGGCGTACCTGAACGGTACGTCGCAGGGGCCGACACCCGAGGACGCCAGGAAGGACGGCCATATCCGTGGTCGCAGCAGGTGATTCATGAAATATTCGGGTTAAGGGTTGGCTGTAGCCGCTTTAGTGTACTCTGCTTTTAGCACAAGGGCACCGGTGGGGCAAACGTTGGCGCAGGCACCGCAATGGTGACAGGGGACATCGGCCGGATCTCCACGAGCAAAAAAACCGATCACCGTGTCAAAACCCCGTTTGGCGAAAGTCAGAGGATTGTGGCCATTTTTTTGCCGACAAACGTAAATGCACTTGCCGCAAAGCACACAGCGGAAAGGATAATAGGTGAAGAAAGTGAGGTCGACTTCCTCTTCCACATCCCGATCTAACCGCTCCAAGGGCCGCGGATTCAAACCGATTTCGAGATGCTTGGCGGTGCGGATCAGCTGGCAACCATCTTTCACTGGACAGACCTTGGGATGGCAATGGTGCGCAGACATGAGAAGCTTGAAGGCCATACGTTGAAGGCGTCTCACCGACGGGGTGGCTGTTTGTACCACCAAACCCCCGCGAACTTTTTCCGTACACGAGGTCACCGGGCGGTCAAGACCGTCGATTTCCACAAAGCACAACCTGCAGGAGGCGTGGGGATGCTCCCGTGTCTTGATAAAACACATATTGGGGATAAAGATGGAGTTCTCGAGACACGCTTGGAGGACGGATTTTCCCTCTTCCACCCTGATCTTTTTGTCGTCGACTATCAGATTGATCATTCTGCCTCACGTCTGACTTGCTTCAGAGATTCAGGCTGATGGGAGCAACCTCAAGTCAGTTCTGCTTCGCTCCTCAATTGGCCATCATTCCAAAAGCACCGCCTGAGCAAGAACCTCTGACCTCATATTGTTGGAAGAGCCTCTCAACGGCGGACTACTTGCTTTGCTTTTTCTCCTCAGGAGATCGCTCGATAATGGGGGCCAGTTCAGGCGGCGAAACCTTTTCCACCGCGTCGTATTCCGGAGGACAGACCACCATACATTCCCCGCATTTGACACATACCTCTTGGTCGATCGCCTTCTTTCTTCCCGTGGTTGTGAAAATGGCCTCCACCGGACAGCAGCCCACACAGACGTCACATCCCCGGGCGCACTTTTCCAGGTCGATGTAAAAGGCGGTAAGGGCGCGACACTTCAGGGCCGGACACCGCTTTTCTCTGACGTGGGCCTCGTATTCCTCCAGGAAATATTTGAGGGAAGTGAGCACCGGATTGGGTGCGGTTTTCCCCAGGCCACAGAGCGAACCGCTTTTAATATCCTCGCTCAGCGTTTCCAGAAGCCCCAGGTCTTTCTCACTCCCTTCGCCTTTGGTGATGCGGTCCAATATAGTAAGAAGATGGCGGGTCCCTATTCTGCAAAAAGTACACTTGCCACATGATTCATTTTGGGTGAAGTCGAGGAAATACCGGGAGACATCAACCATGCAGCTGTTTTCGTCCATCACCACCATGCCGCCGGAGCCCATCATCGCTCCTGCCTCGGTGAGGGAGTCGAAATCGATGGGGGTATCAAGAAAACTTTCTGGCAAACAGCCTCCGGAGGGCCCGCCGATTTGCACGGCTTTGAAGCTTTTTTTCTTGGGAATTCCACCGCAGACCTCAAAGATGAGTGTCCGGAGGCTCGTTCCCATGGCAATTTCAACCAGCCCTGGGTGATTGACGTTGCCCACCACAGAGAAAATGGCGGTGCCGGGACTTTTTTCGGTACCAATGCTGCGAAACCATTCTGCTCCCCTGGTAATAATGGAGGGCACGCAAGAGAGGGTCTTAACGTTATTCACCACGGTGGGTCTTCCCCAAAGACCTGTTTCCACCGGATACGGCGGACGGTGCTGAGGCATGCCACGCTTCCCTTCTATGGAGTGGATAAGCGCGGTTTCCTCGCCGCACACAAAGGCCCCAGAGCCCTGGAAGACTATGACCTCAAGATTGAACGATGTACCCAAGATGGAGGATCCAAGAAGAGAAAGTTTTTCACTGATCTTGATAGCTTGTTGGATTGTCTTTACGGCTAGGGGATATTCCGCCCTGACGTAAACATGGGCCTGGTTCGCCCCTATGGCGTAAGCACAGATCGCCAGACCTTCCAGCAGCTGGTGAGGGTTGCTTTCAAGAATGGTGCGATCCATGTAGGCGCCGGGGTCCCCTTCGTCTGCGTTGCAGATGACAATTACCCCTTCACTGTTGTTATCTCGAGCGAGTCTCCACTTACGACCGGCGGGAAAGCCGGCACCGCCCCTGCCCCTCAGTCCCGAGGTTTCAACTGTAGCAATCACTTCTTCGGGATCAGAACCCAGAGCCTTCACCAACCCTCCATACCCTCCCTCGGCAACGTATTGATAGATATCATCAGGATCGATGCGACCGCACTGTTCCATTACCAGTCGTTGTTCCAGATTGAAGCGCGGAAAGTCCATCACCGCGGGGATTAAGTCGTTTTCCTCGGTGGCGCCAAGGATGTATTTGAAAACGGGATCGCCCTTCTCCAGGTAAGACCCTACCAGCACCTTCGCTCTGGCAGCGCTCACCTGGTGATAACAGATGGGGGGAAACCCGGAGGTGGGATGATCGATCACCACCAGAGGTTCAGCATAACAATGGCCAAGACAGCCAACGGCAACGATCCGGGCCTCAATAGACTTATGCAAGAGAGCTTCTTCGAAGGCCTGTTTGGTCTCGGCCGCCCCTGATGCCAGTCCGCAGGTGGACATGACGATAGAAATTGTGGGAATACCGTCGGTTTTTTTCTCCTCAGCCCGCCGTGCCGCCTCCCGTTGGATGGGTGCAAAACGTTTTGTAATATCGACCCTACTCACCCGATTCCCTTTCCGCTTTTTCCCTTTCTTCGCGTTCTCTTTCGACCTGAAATTGCACGAAAATGCCCTCGACTCTACTTGGCTGGATGTGGCCTTCGACGGTATCGTCAATTACCGCAACGGGGGCCAGAGCACAGCATCCCACGCAGGCTACCCTTTCGATGCTGTACTCACGGTCAGGGGTGGTTTCCCCGTCCTTTATTCCCAACTTACGTTCAAAATTCTCCAAAATGATGTCCCCGCCGGCCACGTGGCAAGCGGTACCCAGGCACACTTTGAACTGGTGCTTGCCGGGCGGGTGAAAGCGAAACTGGTTGTAAAAAGTGGCAACCCCATACACTTCGCTGGCAGAGATGGACAGATGCTCTGCCACCATCTCCATGGCAGCCCCGGAGAGGTAGGCATGCTTCTCTTGGATAGACTGGAGTATGGGAATGAGGTTTCCTCTAGACTTTTCGAAATGTGGCAGCATGACCGCTATCTCTTCGACCATTGCTCTTTCTTCACCATCCAATTCGGGAGTCGTCATGCACACTCCGTCAACCCATTCTGCCTGTAACATCTTGACACTTAGATTTCAAGCCGGGCAGTTTAAATCTTGGCCTTGGCAGGGGGGGTGTGTGGTTGAAAATATACTGGTTACGGTACAGTTTTTTCACCTGACCTTCGGAAAAAAATGCCAACTCTTTGCATGGTCTTCTCGTACCAGAACATGGAGTTTTACCGGGTTCATACCCCAGCAAAGGTGCAACGGTGGGCGCAATCACTATACATATTTGCATGGGTTCACAGTTGGTGGGGTATGGAATATGCTTCTTGGAGCGGCAGATAAGGGGAGCTGCTCTGCTTGTTAGTCCTAGACTTTTGCCTTGGCCGAGCTATTCTTCAGCCTCAACTTTTTTCAGTTTGAGCACTACTTCGTTTGGTTCCAGTCGATCTTTTCCAGGGTCTCGTCTGTACTCCTCAACTATTATCCTATCTTCATATATCTTTTTGACGATGCCGTCATGTTGACCTACATAGGTGCCCTCTTGGACCACGTAACCCTTACCAGTGGCATCTTCCACCAATGCTTTGTTGCCAAGCTGACCCCAAATGATTGCTTTGAGTCCAGCCTCGATCTCACTCAGAGGCATCTTTTGCAAAGGCGTAAGCTGACGCCGGACTACCATGGGAGCTGTTTCCTCCTGGGCCGCGCTCGCCAGGATAAAAGATTTGAACGGATCCGGCTTGCCAGTGGGATCATACTTCCAACCGGTTTCTGTGGTGGCGAGCTTGCTGGAAGGAGCGCCGGACGCAGAACCTGCAGCTGAAGTGGTAGCTCCTGGTTTTTGTTGAGTTCCCGGGCCCTTGGCAACCTTTATTGGACCGCGTTTTGGCGTCAGACGCATTCGATAGGACTTTTGACCCAAGTATTTGTATTCGATGTTTTTCGAAAGAGCCAAATTGTAGGATGCTTGATCCAGGTATTTCCCTTGCAATTTATCGAAGCTGCGGGGAGCGTCTCCATTTTCCTGAATATATTTCCTGATAGCCTTGGAGACTTTGGCCTTCAGCTCAAAATTGGGAGCCACCCGGGCAATGTCCACTGCTTTTCCCGTGGGCTTGGTCTCTTTTGCAATTTTTTGGTTATAGTAGATATAGACTCCCACCAACAGTAAAAGAACTACAGCGAGGATAATGGTTTTTTTCTCTTTCATGCCGTTCCCCTAGGCTATTGACTGTTCAGTTGAGGCAAGTATGGGTTTTATATAGCGTAGATGCAAAAATTATGCAAGTTATAAGGAATAGTTACCGAAAGATTTGAAGAGGGCTAACAATTATGCTTAATGACTGGGGATAATAAAATTGAGATTACCATCACTGCACCCACCCATCGTAAGGCTGAATGCAAACGATATGACGAGGTGGGTGCAGATTAGGATATGGAAATACCTTGATCAAGGAAGGGTCCCATCACTCGCTAGCTTGCGGTACGAGTTGTTGCTGGTGTCGGAGTACAGCTTGTCCGAGCGGTTACCGCTGCCATCGTCCGTAGCATTGCATTTATCACCAGGAATCCAGAAATAGTACCCTATTTTTCCATTCGGATGGGCAAAGAAGAACAACCACTTGTCGTCACCGCTCACATCGTCGTTTAGAATCCGCCAGTAAATACCCGTGGGTATATTTACTTCGGGGAATCCATAGCTGCCGTAAGAATTACCTCCCGTGCCCGAGTCGTCAAGGGCACCACCTGGGTTATCGGTAATTGGCTCGTCTACGGCGGAGTAAGTCAAAAGGTTTCTAATGATGGATTGCGCTTGACGATCGTAAGCGTTTTCACGGTTGAATTTAATTTGCTGCACAGCGATGGCGCTCAGCATGCCCAGAACACCCATAGCCATCAGAAGCTCTATCGCGGTGAAACCGCGTTGGTTAGAGACGGCTGACTTAGGTCTTTTGAATATCATAGGCTAATCCTCCAACCTTCACATGACTCGGATATCCCTGGTTCAGAATTGTCGACAAAACCTCCTCAAGCCGCAAGAAATAGAATCGTACGGGAGTTGTACCGACTTGGTGCTCCTGAAGTAGCAAGAAAAATGCCAACTCTTGGGAATTACCCGATAAAGCCTCAAGTGGCTCAGACCGGTGTGTTAAGTGGTATAGATAATGCTTGAAATGACACACACTTAGAGCAGCTCGCTTTTTTGTCATGCTGACGAGAAACACTACCCTATCTCAACATGCTCGTTGAGGACTTATGACAGTTCTTGTCACCTCCTGCCGTCTCATGTCATGAGGGCAAACCACCAGCAGTTGCTCAATGGCATAATCTTATTATTTTTTATAAAGTTACAGGTGTCCTGTTCATCCCAGCAGCAGGGCTAGTGGAGGTGTGGAGAAAAAATCTCGGGTGGCGAGTCAAACAAGCCCCGGCTAAACCGCTTCCGGGGGCAGGGGTACGTACCTAGCGCAGCTTTGTGGCGCCTTGCATTTTCTTATGTTCTTTGAATTCTGGACAGTTGCGGCATGAAAAACTCACCCAGTACTTTTTCACTGCCTCCTCTAGACACTTCTGATAGTGGGGGCAGTCAAAATAGCGATGAGCGTTGACGTTGCCGTATCTCAGCTCTTTGTGCAATTCCTTCGCGGGCGTGGGCATCAATTGCTTTGCCTCCTCATCTGTTCTTTTGAAGTATTACCCGGTCTTTATAACATGTTCCTCTCCATATGAAAAGTCCTATCTCTGAAGACACGAGGTCTGGAAAAAAGTTCCCGGATTGTAAGATAGCCATAGAGGCAAGGAGGGGATTTATGATGTGGTATAACCGTAGCCATTCCTTCAGATTTGCCCTTGCAAAGTGCTCTGTTCAGATTGGCTTATGCTATTTGTGCATCGTGGTGGGTTATTTATCTATTTCAAAATTTTGGCTACTGGGCTAACTTTTTCAGTTGTCTCTCAATATTCTTGTCATTATCAGCTTCGTAAACGAGTATCGTATTTGACTCTAAGTTGACCTCTTCCCCGGTATGGGCCGACACAATTTCGTCGAGCTTAGCTATAGTAAGATCATTGGGGCTCGTGCTGATCACGGCCAAATCGCGATTTTCCATTCCCCCAGCCCTCTTAGATTTGCCACTTGGCAAGTAAATTGCGCCTGTGGAGAAATCAACCGCAAAGGCGATTACACCTGGAATTATGAACAAAAGTAAACCGAGGCCATCCGGAACGGCTATACTCACATCAATACGGCCTGATCTTTGCCCGCGACGCTAAGGATACATTACGGTTCCGCAGCCCGCCACCTGGAGAAAAAATAGGACTGCCAAAAGTAACGTACGGTACCTAATCACGCGTTTCCTGAACTTCATGTCAAGCATCTCCTTAGCCTTGAACTTACAGGATGGTTCGAACTTAATCCTTTTAATGACTTCCTAAATCTTCATCTGCCAGTTTAGGGAGAATTGTGTTGTTCTTGCTTTTTAAGCTTTGGATCTACGCTTGTTAAATTTGAGCATATTCCGTGCCAAACTTGTTGTGTTAGATTGCGTATTTATTAGCACAAAGTCGGCCTCTTTTTGACTTGCATCTAGACCTTGTGGTAGGCCCAACGGAGCCAAGACTGTGCATTAAGGGATGAGTGCAAACTCCGCTCCTGTCCCTCTATGCTGCCGACCTCACTTTATTATAGAGACAATAACGACTTCTGGTGGTACGGAAAATAGGATATGGTATGCTATCTTGAATCCTTAATGGTACCGTTAGTGCAAGGTAGCGAGCGTAAGAATTTCCAGACAGCTCGTGCTTGTATTGTGCAGGGTTTTGCGTTTTAATGAAAAGTTGCTTCCAGATCAGTATTTTTTGAACCAAAGCAGGCAGTTCGGTACAGTACGTTCAGGTAAGAGTTGAGACAACAGCGAGGTGTGTGCACATGAGAGTTGCTTATTTCAGCATGGAGATCGGTCTCAATGAAAACATCCCCACTTACAGTGGCGGCCTGGGCATTCTTGCCGGCGACCACATCAAGTCTGCCGCTGATTTAGGCCTTCCACTTGTGGCGGTGAGCTTGCTCTACAAGCGGGGGTACTTCATGCAAAACATCAATCCCATGGGATGGCAAGAGGAGATGTATCCGTATTTTGATCCCCGCGCTTTCATGGAGCCCCTGCCCATGAAGGTAACCGTTCCCGTGGACGGACGCGAAGTGAAGGCGGGGGTCTGGAAGTATACGTACGAGGGACTCAAAGGGAAGGTTCCCATTTATTTTTTAGATGCCGATCTTGAAGATAATACTGCGGATGATCGACTGGTGACCCAATATCTCTATGGCGGCGACAGTCATACTCGCATCTGTCAGGAGGCAATTCTGGGTATAGGTGGATACAAAGCTTTAAAGAGATTGGAAGAGGGAATCACCACCTACCACATGAACGAAGGTCATTCCGCCTTTATTACCCTGGCTCTCTACCATGACTTCGATGGAGACGTGGATCAGGTTCGCAACTACTGTACCTTCACCACCCACACCCCCGTGCCCGCTGGTCATGACCTGTTTCCTTATGATCTGGCCGAAGAATCCCTTGGAGAGTTCTTGCCGCCTGAGATCCGTGAATTTGCCGGGGAGGATGGTCTTAATATGACCAGGCTGGCCCTGAACCTGAGTCGCACCTGCAATGGGGTCAGTGAACTGCACGGAGAGGTGACCAGGGAGATGTTTCCCGGTTACGAGATTGGTCACATAACCAATGGCGTGCACCACCTCACCTGGACCGGTCCGGACTATGCACGGCTGTTTGACCGGTTCTTGCCTCAGTGGCGGGAGTACCCGAAAGTGCTCGAGGGCGCCATAAATATTCCTGATGAACTCGTGGCTGAAGCTGAGCTTTCTGCCAAGCGGCGGCTTATTCGCTATGTCAACGCCACCTCCAATGCCGGTTTTACCGAGGAATTTCTAACCGTAGGTTTCGCCCGCAGGGCCGCTGGTTACAAGAGGGCCACCCTCTTTTTTACGGACATGGAGCGGTTGTTGAACCTCACCCGCAACCGAGTTCAGTTTATCTTTGCGGGCAAAGCTCACCCCCAAGATGAGGCTGGCAAGAAAGTAATTCAGGACATCGTTCACACTACCCAGAGATACGAAGGTCGTCTCCGTCTGGTCTACCTGAAAAACTATAATATGTGGCAGGGGGCGCATCTCACCCAGGGGGTCGATCTCTGGCTCAATAATCCCAGACGTCCCCGGGAGGCATCTGGCACAAGTGGCATGAAAGTTACCTTTAACGGGGGCATTAATATGAGCGTGCAGGATGGCTGGTGGCGTGAAGTGTGCAAGCATCGTGTTAACGGTTATGCCATAGGCGACGACGAGGATGCCAGCGATGAAGAAACAGCGGCTGATTTCTATGGTGTGCTCGAGGAAGCAGTGACTACGTACTATGCGAATCGTCCTCAGTGGATCAAGATGATGAAGACCTCTATCTCTGACTGTGCACCAAGGTTCAATACCCAGCGCATGGTGAAGGAGTATTTGGAGAAGTATTATCGGTAAAGATTGAAGCTTTCAGCCATCAGCATTCAGCTGTCAGTAAAAGAAAATTGGTAAAACTGAAGGCTGATAGCTAGAAATTGGCTAAACGGCCAAAAGTCTGGATTTAACAGGTTGGCCGAATGACCAATATTCTCATGGATCGAATCGACCTACATACCCACTCCAACTGCTCGGACGGGAGTCTTTCTCCGAGGGAACTGGTGCAACTTGCCCGAAAGAGAGACTTGCGGGCTATTGCGCTCACGGATCATGACACTGTGGCTGGGGTGGCAGAAGCTGTGGCAGCTGGAAAAGAGCTGGGTGTTGAAGTGGTGCCGGGGGTGGAAGTCAGCGCCCAGTATCCCCCCGGCACTATGCACATCCTGGGCTATTGCTTCAGTCCCTCCCAACCTGAACTTCTCAAGGCACTAAAAAGACTGCAAAAGGTGCGCGCTGCCCGCAACCCCAAGATAATTGAACGGCTGCAAGCTCTCGGGTTGGAAATAACTACTGATGAGGTCCTCAACCTCTCTAGTGGACAGGTGGGGCGCCCCCACATTGCCAGAGCGCTGGTAAACCGGGGGTACGTGTCTAGTATTGATGAGGCCTTTTCGCGCTATCTGAAAAAGGGGGCGGTAGCATACGTGGAAAAATTTCGTTTCTCGCCCCAGGAAGCCATTGCCCTGATCCGCGGCGCTGGTGGTCTGGCGGTTTTGGCTCACCCATTTACCCTTGGAATCAACAAGCCCAGGGAACTCACTCTCCTCGTCAAAGAGTTACGAGAAATGGGTTTGGCGGGATTGGAAGTCTTTTACCCCGACCACACCAAGGAGATGGTTGTTCTCTATCAGGATATATCCAAAAAGTTAGGACTTGTGTGCACAGGAGGTTCGGATTTTCATGGTAACCTGAGAGACCACAACTATCTGTGGAACGGAATCCTGGGACAGGACCTAGAGTACGGGTTGCTGAAGGGTTTGAAGGATAGGTTGCAGAGGAGGGAAAGCAGACATATGCAAAGTTGACATGTGGCTCAGATGTGGGATGTGCGATATGTGATGTGGCATCCTTTCCTGCGATGTAGTATCCCACATCTCAGATCTCATCTCTCACATTCAGCTAGAATTAGTTTCGGATGTAATCACCCCGCAAGAGACCCTGTTCAGCCGTTACACACGAGGACGTATGCAGTGAAAGAACCTGCTGCAAGACTTGAGGTCTGCGTCATTGGCTCAGGCACTGGCATTCCAAACCCACGGCGCCGGCCACCGGCCCTGGTGGTGAGAATGGGCGTTCACCTAATCCTCTTCGATTGTGGGACAGGTACCCTGTGGGGTCTGTCAGAAGCCGGATTGGATTTTCGTGATCTGGACTGGGTTTGGTTTACCCATTTTCATCCAGATCACACGGGTGATCTGGTGCCGCTGCTTTTTGCGTCAAGGTCACCTCTTTATGGGCGGAAAAAACCTTTGGTCATTGGCGGAGCCACAGGTCTGCAGGATTTCTACCAGCGATTGCATGGAGTCTACGGTCAGTGGATCGAACTGGACCCGGCTCTGCTCACTTTTGAGGAAATTGACTCGTCAGCTGCCACCGAAACAGAGCTACCTTTCGGCAGGCTGATTTCCCTGGCAATGGCACATACGAAGGAGAGCCTGGGCTATCGCCTGGAAAGCAAAGATGGCCTGATCCTAGCCTATTCAGGTGATACAGAATACTGCCAAAATGTTGTGACCCTGGCCAGAGAAGCTGATCTTTTTTTTTGTGAGTGTTCTTTCCCGGATCATCTCGAGACAACCGGGCACCTGTCGCCGGCAGGGGCCGGAAGAGTGGCCCGTGAGGCCGGTTGCAAGCGCCTGGTGCTCACCCACCTCTACCCGGCCTGTGATGAGACTGATGTGGTGGCGGCCTGCAGCCAAGAATACTCAGGAGAAATAATAGTGGCCGAGGACCATATGTGGTTTAGGTTTTAGTTATCCATGGAGTAGTGGAGTAATGGAGTAAAGAAAACTTATGAAATCCCAAACTCCAAGCACCAAATTACAAACAAATTTCAATACTAAATGACCAAATACAGGTTTGGAATTTCTATTCCTCCAATGCTCCAGTACTCCAACACTCCAGACCTTGCGTATGAAGAATTGACGAACTGAAATGAGAACTGTGGAGTGTAGCAATCATGTCTGACGCATCCAGCACCTACACTCTTACTTCCCAAGAATTGGAGACTGCCAAAAGTACCCTGGCAGCACTCCAAGAACGCCTGATTATCAAGGTGAATCTGACCAGAAATTCTCTGTCCGAACAGTTTCGCACATTCATCGAAGAGCTGGCTTCTGTAAGTGAACATCTGCAGCCGCTCTACCTGACCCGTAGCCAAGATGGCCCCCCTAGCATTGAGATTCAAACAAACCTTCGCTACCTGGCTCTCCCCAATGGCAGGGAGATGGCCCCCTTTTTACAAAGTCTGCTTTCTCACTCTCAAGGTGAAGTTTCACTTGCTCCAAGGAGCCTCTCAGCCCTGGAAACCTTTATCATACCCACCAGGTTTGAGGTGATGATGAGCCCGGCATGCCCGCACTGTCCCGCTGTTGTGGGGTTAGTGAATCAATTGGCACTCGCCAGCGCCTATTTAGAAGCGACGATAGTAGACGTCACTCTCCTTGCCGATTATGGCCAGAAATATGGTATTCGAGCGGTGCCTACGGTGGTCATTGACGGACAGGACCAGCTGGTTGGCACTGTTAGCGAAGATCTTTTGGTGGACAGGCTTGCGAACAGTGATCCATCATCATTTCACCCGGACAGTTTTAAAAAGATTATCAAAGAAGGAGACGCTGAAAGGCTTGCTGGTATGATGGTTGCGGACGGTGATCTCTATTCCGGATCATTGGAATTGTTGGCCGATCCTGATTGGTCGGTGCGAATGGGCATGATGGTTGTTCTGGAGGGGGTGGCTGAGCGCAGCCCTGATTTGGTGCAGCGCGCTTATCCCTACATTCTGGATCTCCTGGAGCATGAGGACGACAACCAACGCGGGGACACTGCCTACTTGCTCGGGCTCATTGGTGATGCCAGCGTAATGGACCGCTTGGAAGTGTTGTTAAACGATGCCAATCCACAGGTGGTCGAAGTGGCGTATGAAGCAGTACAAAGGATCCGGAAGCGCGAAACTCTCAGTAAGTGATTTCGAGAGATGTGAGTAAAACTCCAGAGTTGGCTGCCGAGGAAATGCAGGCTGCTGCAGGCATGGATGCGGAAGTGATCTGCCTGGAACAAACAGAGAGTCCATACATCACCTATCTTGCCTGTGTTCCAGCCTGAGGGGTACCTATGCCGGAAAAAAGGATTCTGATAGTTGACGATGAGCCCGATCTTCTTGATACCATCCAGGTGACCCTGGAGATGGAGGGGTACGAGTGTCTGGTGGCATACGACGGCTTCCGTGGCCTGGATCGGGCTCGCACCGAGAAGCCGGATCTGATCATCCTTGACGTCATGCTTCCGGGGATGAACGGGTATAAGATTTGCCGGCTTCTAAAATTCGACGAGCAGTATAAGCATATACCTATCATTATGCTGACGGCAGAGGCCCAGGAACAGGATCGGCTTACCGGTGAAGAAACCGGAGCCGACTACTATATGACCAAGCCTTTTGCAGCAGACAAGCTGATAGCAAAAGTTGCCGAGTTTCTGGGGAAATAGGACTAAGGATTTCGGATTGCGAAAAAGGGGTTTGCAATTAGAAAAATGCTAATTCGAATCTTCCTTTTGCACTGAGGTCAGACAAGCTCAGGCGAGTCGAGACCTGCCCTGTTCGGGAG
>CP070843.1:3451484-3464409 GCA_020350905.1 Deltaproteobacteria bacterium | reverse complement strand
TCTCTGGGATATGTAGTAGTCTGACATATCGCAGAAAAATAAAAAAGCCGCATGAGGGCAATTTTATTGCTCCCATGCGGCAATGTAGTTTGTCGTTTTTCTTTGATTACTTAGTTCAGTTCGATATAGATTCTAGACATCACGTCGTCGATGGCCATGCGCATGGATTCAGATGCCTTCTTCTCGTCGTAACTTTCCCCGCCGCCGAAGCCCAAAACGCTCACTGACTTGCTTTTCAGGCTGCCAGTGCCGGTATCAGCAAAAACGATCTCGCCGGTTTTCACGTTCACTGCACGCACGTCCACAGCTGCTCTGTAATATTTTTTACCAACAGAGAAATAACCGCCGCCCTGGGCGCCCGATTTTGACACACCAAACTCGGTTACCGCGCCAGTAAGAATGTATTTGGCCCCCACAAGTTTGCCGATCTGGACCGCGGTAGACATATCAACAGCGCCGCTCATCTGTAGCTTCTGCTCTTTCATGATGCTCTTGAGTCTTTCCCGCTCGTAGACCCTGTACTTTTTGGTTTTGAACAGCGCGGTGATGAGCATGTCGGAGGCTCCCCTCCCCACCCGCCAGTCATGACCTGGAACGCTGGTTTCAAAGTCCATAACCACAATGGGTATTTTCTTCCCGGAGTACTGATAAGCGGGCAACGTTCTGGGCGTGCTCTCTTCATCCTTCTTGGTCTCTCCACCTAAACCAGCACAGCCCAAAGCAAAGAGAAAAGCTGCAAGGAATCCCATCTGCAGAAAGCCATTTCTTGTCTTCAACATAGGCCTCTCCTTGTAAAGATTGCATGAATAGTAAGGACGTACTTGAGAAACTCAATAAGTGACCGGATCAGAGCATTTTCTATGCCAACCTTAGCACAACTTTTTTCTGCAGGTCAAAAGATTTCACTAAGGGTCAATCTTGTCCTGAGAATTCGGAAATCTTTAGGGTAAGGACCAGGACTCTTATTGACAAGTAAAAAGGCTTGACGTCGAGTGGTACAAGATTTGCACCAAAGTGCTTTCGCTTTGCATAATTGCGTCTCTGTCCCATGAAAAGGAAAGCAGTTTAATGGGAAAGCTTTCCAGGAAAAAAAGCTCTGTGGACAAGAATGCCGAGCTAGACATCCGGGCAGAAAATATTGAAGATGAGATTGTTGATCTAGTGGATCCAGTGGAAGAAACCGCTCCAGCCCCAGATGGTTTGCCCACTGGCAGAAAGGATTCGGCTGGAGCGTTCGATGCTGAGCCCCCGGACGAAAACTTAGAAACGATAGAAACAACTCTTGATCTTTTCCTGGTTGAGGGAGAAGAACTCGATGACACGCTAGATGAAGATTTGATGGGTGGCAATATCGGTGATAGCAACGAGACGCTGATTAAAAAGAGTGACGCGGGTCTCGATTTTGAAGCATCGCTGGTGGAACTGTTCGAATCGAGCGAGTCACTTGCAGCCGAGCTTCTCGAGGAGTCACCCCAAACAGAGGAAGAGGAAAAGGAATCTCTTGGCGTTGGTAAGGATCCCTCGGATGAAGGCAATGCCAATCTGGGGCTGGCGGCTGAAGCCTCTGATCAAACAGGTGGGACTGGAGAGATACTTGAGTCTGAGGATGAACTTCCCGACAATCTATTCATCAGCCTAGAGCCCGTGAAAGAAGCCCCTAGTAAACCGCATGATGTTACAGCTATTGATGGAAAGCCAGAGGTGACATCTGACAAGACAAATTGGATAGGTAGCAGCCGATATTATCCTCTGGCTGTACACGCCATTGATAGAAAAATAGCAGAATATGAACAGGAGATAGAAAAACTTGTTGCCGAAAAAGAGCAGGTAACGAAGACCTATGTACCTTTGAGGAGCATCTTATACCTAGAGGGTGAAGCACTGAGAAAAGCTGTCATGCTGATATTTGCCAAGTACTGGTCCTTGAAATTATTTTTTCTCCATGAAACCAAGGGAGCCGAATTCAACGAAAATATTTTGATAAAATATGATAGTAGAAAGATTTTAGCTAAAATTAAGAGCACCTCCAGCGCATCTTCGACCCATAAGAGTATCACCCAAATGTGGCAGGATCTGCGATATTCTGGATTGGGTGCGAGAGCTGATGGCGCACTCATTGTAAATTACGACAGAGAGACTGACCCCAAAGATAGAGGCTTGGCATACGCTGATGACGACGAAGATCAGCTTGACGACCTGATCTTCATAGATACGCGCGTGCTCTATAAATTGACTGCTGCAATAATTGACGGTCACTTGTCTGTTGAAGAAGCAAAGAAAATACTATTCAAGAAGGGTAGAGTAGAATTCTATAGTGCCGATTTAGCCTTTTGACGCTGCTTGATAACAGTATCGTTACCCCAACTCCCCGACCAAACTTCCCAGAAACGTTTTCGCAAAATATCCGGGCTCGTAAAGCTCTTCAGTCAGAACTATTGGACATAGTCGCTGTTCTGACGTGCTCTCCGGTTACCGTTGAGCCTGTCACCATGTTTGTGGTAACAGATACTACGATAACGAGGTTGTCACCAATTCTGATAACGTCACCATCTTCGAGCCTGACTGATTCCACTTTTAGTCCATTAACAATAGTCCCGTTCTTGCTTCCTTTGTCGGTTACAAGGAGATTCTCGCCTTCTCTCATAATGCATGCATGGTAGCGGGAGACACTGCTATCTCTGAGAACAATGTCATTTTCGCTATGACGACCAATAGTCAAGGTACACGCTTCTTGGGGAATGTACTCTTTCATTGTGAGGTTTTGGAATTTCACCTCTAGGCGAAACATGGTGCCCCTCCAGATGATTCGACCAGCTGAACATGCAAAATTTATTCCTGTGTGCTCTGGTTAAGAGTGGAGCGGAGGGATGAAGCGCTGTTACGGTTTCTGCCTGATGGGTATGGATATTGACCTTTATTGGCAGATACCTTCCATGCAGGGTAAATAGAATATACCCAGACTGTTTTAATCGGTGTCATTATGCTATTTGTATTGGCTGATCATTTTCTGCGGTTCTTGCCCTTCTTATTACAAACGGAGAACAGCAATGATAGATTTACTTGTTGATCCCAAAATCTGGATTAGCCTTTTTTCAATAACGTTGATCCAGATCGCTCTCGGTGCAGACAATCTCATTATCATCACGATCATTGCCAACAAATTGCCCGCGTCTCAGCGCACAAAAGCAGTCAACCTTGGCTTAGTGCTGGCCATGGTCTTTCGCATCCTCCTTTTATCGATTGTCAGCTACATCCTCAAATACGTCACGGGGGTCTTTTACCAACTCGACACCTATTACCTTTCATGGCTTAGACTGCATGCTGAGTTGAGCGGAAAGTCCTTGGTGCTATGCGTCGGTGGACTCTTCCTCATATGGAAAGGTGTCAAAGAACTCAGGTTGAAGTCTAAAGGGATGGAGCAGGAAGTGGAGAAAGCAGACCGCTTTAGCCAGGTGGTTTTCCTCATAGTCGGTATAAATCTGCTGTTTTCTGTGGACTCCATTCTCACCGTCGTCGGGATGACGGACGTTTTTCTGGTCATGGTGGGGTCGGTCGTTATTTCGGTTATGCTGATGCTGTTGTTTGCCGAATACATTTCTAACTATATGACGACGAACCCAGACTTTGAGATTCTGGGACTGTTCGTTCTTCTGTTGATTGGTTTCGTCCTGATTCTCGAAGGGGGACATGTTGCACATGTAACGGTAAACGGTAATGCCTTTCCCTATATTCCCCAGTGGATTGTTATCTTCATCCTTTTGCTGATGTTCACGGTAGATGTGTATCAGAACTGGCTGGAGCGGAAACGCGAGAAAGATCCTCTTCCTCTGCGGCGGAGAAAAAAGGCGAGTGTGGCAGGGGGATAAAACCAGGAAGTAGAGAAGAGAAACACAGCTTGGCGGGTAAAATCACAACTAAATCTCAAGTACCGATGATTTGATAAATGAGATCCATGTCGAGGTGGTTGCGAAGATGCGAGGCCAACTTGTCGTACTGCTCCTCTTTCCAGCGACGGAAAGATCCCAATCTCTCCGTGGTTAGCTCCACATCATCAACACTCATGAGCCGGCTAATGAGGCGGTGCCTCAAGCCATCGTTATCAAACAGGCCGTGCAAGTAACTTCCCCAGACGCGGCCATCGCTGGAAATCAGGCCGTCCTTGACCTGCACCGGCTTACCGTTGCGTTCCACAATTTCCAGCAGGGGAGTGGCTGGCCCCAGAACCCGACTCTGCCCCATGTGGATTTCATAGCCGTGCACCTGGTCAGCGGGATCAGCCAGTTCTGGCCAGAGCAACCTGGCCCTGACCTGAGTTGTCACCTTTTCTCCCAATAGTTCTGTCTCCATATCCAGCAAGCCCAGGCCGGTTATTTCTTGGAGGTCGCTCTCCACCCTCATAGGGTCCAGCACTTTTTGGCCCAGCATCTGGTACCCGCCGCAAATGCCGACCACAGTACCGCCTCTGGCATGAAAAGAAATGATTGCCTCAGCAATGCCCTGATTGTGCAGATAACGAAGATCGTTGAGGGTATTCTTGCTGCCGGGTAGAATAACCAGATTCATATCAAAAACCTGCTCGGGAGCAGTGAAATAGGAAAGGTTAACTGATGGCTCTTGCTCGAGGCTGTCGAAGTCCGTGTAGTTTGAAATGTGCGGCAGACGGATAACACCAACCCGCACCTGTTCTTGTGGTCTCTCTTTTGTCGCCCTCATCTTGAGGTCCAGGGCAACACTGTCTTCTTCGGGAATGTGGATATCCGTAAAATAGTGCACCAGGCCCAGAACCGGCTTGCCGGTGCGACTCTCGAGAAAGTCAACCCCAGAAAGCAGCAAGGATGGGTCTCCTCTGAACTTGTTGATGATTAACCCCTTTACCAGGTCCCGCTCTGCTGGCGTGAAAAGCTCCATGTGTCCGACAATACTTGCAAATACTCCTCCTCGGTCGATGTCTGCCACCAACAACACTGGGGCCTCTACCCGCTCCGCCATGGAAAAGTTTACCAGGTCCTTATCCTTGAGATTAATTTCTGCTGCACTGCCAGCTCCCTCCATCAGCAGGACCTGGTATTGTGCCTCCAGGCGACGATAGCTTTCCAAGACCTGCGTTACCAGATCAGATTTCTTCTGATAGTACTCTGCAGCAGTAAAATTACCGACTACCTTCCCGTGCAATATGACCTGGGAGCCCACGTTGGAGGTGGGCTTCAGTAGGATTGGATTCATATCAACATGTGGTTCAATGCCAGCAGCCTCTGCTTGTACCACTTGAGCCCTGCCCATCTCGCCCCCCTCCGGCGTGATGAAGGAGTTGAGTGCCATGTTCTGGGCCTTGAATGGAGCTACCCTGTAGCCGTCTTGTTTGAGAATCCGACACAGGCCGGCCACAAGGATGCTCTTTCCCACATCCGAACCGGTCCCAAGGATCATCAAATTCTTAGCTTTGGCCATAGTCTTTCTTCCTCGAACTGAAAAGTCTCGCACAGAGACCACAGAGTCTCTGAGGACTCGAGCGAGCCCGCAGAAGCGGGTGAGAGTCCTCTACAGAGCCGTTAGTAATACGTACACGGTCCCAACTATGATAACGCTCATCACCCTGAGCGTTTGTCCCAGGGTGATTAACAGAACCCCAAGCTTCGGTCTAAAGATCCCCATGTAGTAGGGAAGTTGATGTCGAAGTGCTCTCACGGGGGTCGCTACCACGTTACCCACTAGCAAAGCGATCACCGTCTCCCTAATGGTAAGGGTCCCGGCCTCTAAGAGAGCCCCTGCAGCTGCAAACCCAGAAGTGAATTCCGCCACCAGGCTGAAGATTACTACACTCATGGCCTCCACCGGGACCACGGTGGAGGTGATCCCGCCGGCAAGCTTCAAGCGCAGCCAACCAAAAAAACCCAACTGACTTACCAACATTATTACCAGGTATACAGGAACCACCAACAGCATGATCCGCTGTAACCTCTTGAGAAACTTCTGCCAGGTCTCTTCAATAACGGCCTCCCAGGGTTTTCTTTCTCTTTTTTCGTCTGCCATTTTCAGCCCACGTGGGGAAAGGGAAAATCTTGAAAAAGTCACCAGACCTGCCGTCCTGAGTAGCGTGGCTATCAGCGTCAAAACGAGATAAAGTAGTCCGGCCTGACCTGCCAGCGGAAGAATTATGAAAAATGTCGTCGGGAGATGGAGGAAATAGGCTGGCAAACCATTCAACAGACTGGTCAGAATCACCTCTTTTTTGGTGAGCTTACCTTCCTCATGGAAGGTCACCAACATGGCCTGAGCTGCTGTGCCGGAAACGAAAGCGGTGGTGAAAGAAGCTCCAGACCCATCCGGCAGGTGGCCCCAACGCATCAGCGGTCGCACAATGGCTGAGAGACGGCCGGTCCAGCCCGAAGCTTCGATAATCTGGCCGGCGAAAAGCCCGAGAGAAATGAGAAGGGTCATGCGCAGCAGTGGTTTGACAAGACGTTTCCAGAAAAAAACGGGATCTTTAAAGGACGAAGAGATGGTTGGACTGCCAAAATAAAAAACCAGTAGAGCCACGAGCAAGAGAGCAGCCAGGATGCCGTATAGCATCCAGGGTGATTTCTTCTTGTGTTTTGGAGTCTCGTTTGTCATTCCTCATTATTACATTATCACAAATCACAATGACGAAGGTTTCAGTGTTCAGGTTTCAGCTTCTATATTTATTTTTCCTGACACCTGACACCTAGAACGTTCAGATTTGGTGCTTGGAGTTTAGGATTTCATAAGTTCGCCTTATTCCACTACTCCATTGCTCTCCTTTTTCTGCCCTCTGACCCATGCTCTATGCCACTTCATTTGGCCGCTGAATCGTCACTGGCGTTTGTCTTTTTTTACAATCATGAGGGAAAGATACGGAACCTTCTTGCCCCGTAGTTCCTGCGGATTATTGCAGATCACTTGATCTTCCATACCACATCGAGACACAAGCGTGACCCGGACCTGTATGCCGAGATCCTCGAGTGTGTCCAGTATGTTGTCTAAATGCCGATACACCTTTAGCATTACCACACAGTCTACCTTGTTGATCATCTCCTTAAGTTGCTCTCCTCCTTTAGAGCCGGAAATCACACAGAAGGTCTCCTCTTGTGCAGCGACTATTTCATGAGCAGCTGCAGTAGCAGCTTGGTAAGAGGTAACACCAGGGATAACATGGACGGGCACTTCTGGAGCCATCTCCTGGATGGTCTGCATCATGTATCCGAAGGTGGAGTAAGTGAGAGGGTCTCCAATGGTAATGAATGCTGCGTCCTTGCCTTTTTGGACAAACTCCAGAATCCGGTGCGCATTTTCTTCCCAAGCTCTTTCCAAGGCTTCCTGCTCTCGGGTCATTGGAAAACTGAGCTTTACGACCACTGCGCCGTTCAGCATGTGGGATTTTGCATTCTCAAGCGCTAGGGAGTACTCATTTTTGCTAGAGGCAGCGGCAAAAATCACCTCCACCTGGTTCAGCACTCTCATTGCTTTAAGCGTGATAAGTTCTGGATCTCCAGGCCCAACACCTACTCCGTATAAGGTTCCAGGTTTCATAGTTCTTATCCTTTTAGAAGGTTTGCAATCAAACCCACACATAGAATTTTATTTCACCACAAAGAACACTAAGATCACAAAGGATTCAAAAATAAAAAAGCGTCTTTGTGTACTTTGTGCCCTTTGTGGTCTACACACCACCCGTTGCCCCCTAGACTTCGGGCTACTGACTCAGATTCGGATGGAGAAAACTCGCCAACCTCTCCACCGCTTCCACCGACCTGGGTCCCGGCCGGGAAAAAATGTGCTCATCCACGAACAAGACCCGACCCTCTTCCACCGCCTTTATGACCCGAAAATTTGGTCGGGATTTTGGGTCCGCCGGATTTCGGTTCATGGGACCTCTTTGTACCACGTACACCTCAGGATTATGGCCAACCAGGGTTTCGATATTGATCCGGACCAGCTTCTTGCTGTTTGGCAGACAATTGATGCCCCCGGCCTTCAGAATCACATCATTCACAATGGATTGTTGTCCTGCCCCCAGGAGATTTGGATAACGCACCTCAAAAAATACACTGGGCCGGTGCTCAGTTGCGGCCAGTCTCTGGCTCAATTGCTGGAGTCGACCCCGCAATTGCTTCACTAACCGGCCGGCCGCTTCCTCATTGCCAGTAAGAATTCCCAGCCTGTGAATGACTGAGAAAAGCCCCTCAAAAGTAGTTGGCTCAAAGGAAGCTACTACGAACCCTCTTTCCTCTATCTGGCGGATGACCTCGTGCCCATATTTCCTTCCGGAGGCGTGAATAACGAGATCCGGCTGCAACCCCAGCACCAGCTCCATGTTGGGCCTGAGGTGGGTTCCCACACTCGGTTTGCTTAAAATAGCCGGAGGAAAAAGATCCGCCCTGGTCCGAGCCACCAAACGGTCTTCTAGTCCCATGGCGAAAAAGATTTCACTGTAAGCCCCATAGAGTGAAATGATTCTCCTGGCAGGCTCCCGCAAGGAAATGACCTGCCCCAGGTCGTCGGTGATTCGCACTTCTGCCGCTGCAATGACTTGAGAGACCGTCACCATCGCGAAAGCAAACCAAACAATGCAAATATAGCGCAGGGCGGATCTCTGTATCTGCCACAAATTGGTCATCTTCTGGATAATCCTCTCTTGGCCGGTACGGTGACCGGCCCTTGATCCACCATGTCCGGCGAGACGTGAGGTCGGGAGGTCGGGCGAGACGTGATCTTTTTTTACCCGTCTCGCCAGTCTCACTCTACTTCCCTCCTCGCCGGAGAGCGCTATCCACCCGGCACAAACATCGCTTGAGGCACACCAGTATCGGGGTGCGGGATAATTCTGACCTCTGCCTCATAGATCTCTGACAGATTCTCCTCAGTAAACGTCTCCATGGTAGGGCCATCAACGCTGATGCGCCCGTTTTTCAGAAAAATCAAACGCTGGCAGTAAAGGGCTGCCAGATTCAAATCATGCATAGCACACAGGAAAGTGGCACCCTGGTTGTTCTTTTTCGAGAAAAGGTCGAACATCTGCATCTTGTGAGCCACATCCAGGTTGGCTGTGGCTTCATCGAGCAGCAGGAGTTCTGCTTCTTGGGCCAGGGCCCTAGCAATAATAACCCGCTGTGCTTCTCCTCCGGAAATCTCAGTGATCCGCCTTTGCGCTAGATCCAGGGTGTCAGTAAGGCGCATGGCCCCCATAGCTCTGGTCAAGTCTTTGTCGCTATCACTGTCAAAGTCACGTTGATGTGGATAGCGTCCCATAAGCACCACCTCAATACACCTAAAAGGAAAAGAGATCTCTAGACGTTGGGGCACAGAAGCTTCCACCAACGCCAACTCACGAGCGGAGTAGGCTGAAAGCTCGCGGCCGGACACAGTGGCCTCACCCGCATGCAAAGGCACAACCTTGCTGAGGCAAAGAAGGAGAGTCGTTTTACCACTTCCGTTTGGACCGAGCAGCCCAACGAGTTCACTTTTGCCAATATGGAAATCCAACCCATGCAGCACTACTCGATCCCCGTACTTCGCAGTCAAGCCTTGGACGCTAATCAAGAATCACGCCTCCCCTCCTCCGCTTGAGGAGAAGGCAGAAAAAAGGTCCGCCAACCAGCGCAGTGACCACGCCAACCGGGAGCTCCTCACCCCCAGGTAAAAGGGTGCGTGACACCACATCAGACCAGAGCAAGGCCAGGCCTCCGAGGAGCCCGCTGATAACCATGAGCCGCTGATGCGCCGCTCCCATGGTCATGCGCACCAGATGGGGAACTACGAGACCCACAAAGCCGATTACTCCGGAAACCGATACTGCTGCGGCTGTAAGCAGGCTACCTCCAACCAGAAGTCGGCGGCGCACTCGTTCCACTTCAACCCCAAGTTGACGCGCCTGCACTTCCCCCAGCGTTAAAATGTCCAGTTCCCGGGCACATTTCACCACGAGATACAAACCCAGGAGCAGATAGGGTAGGGAAAAAGCAACATGGATCCAGCCTCGTCCCTGAAAACTCCCCATTACCCAAAAAACAATCGCCGAAACCGCCTCTTCATCCAGTGCCTTGATCAAAGCAATGAGGGCGGAGAGAAAGGTCGCTACAACTATCCCTGCCAGCACCAATGTGTCCCTTCGCAAGCGTCCTTGTACCCGGCCGAGAATAACCACCAGGGCCAGAGCACCCAGGGCTCCGACGAGTGCCAATAGTGGAATGGTACCCAGCCCCAGATAGGAGGCTCCCCCCAATCCCAGGGCAAAAGCCAGGGCTGCTCCGAAGGCGGCACCGCTCGCAACACCTATGGTGAAAGGATCAGCCAGTGGATTCCTCAGGACTCCCTGGAAAACAGCTCCGGCAACCCCCAGGGCAGATCCCACCAGAAAAGAAAGAATCACCCTACTCAAACGAATGTCAAAGACCACTACCAGGGGTGTACGTTCCACAGATCCAGCCGGAGAAAGACCCAAGCCTTCACCAATGGCAGCCATCACAGTCTCCCACGGGATCTGCAAACGGCCGATTCCGGTGGCTCCCAAAACTGATGAAAGAGATACTATTGCCAGGAGCACCAGACCGAGGACAAAAACTCTCCTGGAGGCAGTCAGTCGGCCGCGAATCTCCTCCAACTTCGATGAGGCTTGATTCGAATCAGGCAATTTGGTTTTCCTTCACTGAAAAAGCTGGTCGGTCACATCCCATATCACTTATTAACGAAAATGCTCGAACGCAGCCCGTAAGTGATCAACCCAAATGTCCACAAACTCCTGGAATTCGGCTGTTCCTTTGAGCACCACTACGCAATTGATGCCTTCTTTTTCCAGAATGGATTTCCAAGAGTTCTCCCCCGGTCCTGCCATGTCGTTTCTGGCATGATCTCCAGCCACGGACATGAACGGCATCAAATAAACTCGTTTGAATCGCCTTTTCTTCAAATCAGCCTTGATGTCGTCTATCCCCGGCCAGCCTTCCAGCGCACCCAGAAAGACATTGGAATCCAACCTCTGCAGGTGATAGGCCAAAGCCGCATAGTAGACATTGGCGGGGTGGTGGGTACCGTGCCCCACCAAAACTACCCCCTCCTTCTTCTTGCGTTCCTTGGGGATTACTTTGATGATTGCCTCTGCTACCCTTTGTACGTCCTCGCTTGTGGCCATCAGAGGGTAGCCAACCAGAACCTTTTTGATACCCTTGTCCATGCCGGCAAATTTGTGCACGTTTTTCAGCATGCTATGGAATTCCGCTCCAGGTGCGGTATGAAGCGATTGCACAACCACATGGGTGAAATTCTCCCGCATCATCTTGGCCAGGGCCTCTGCGGGTGTAGCCAAGTGCTTACCCTCCTTCGCCATCTTTTTGATAATAATCCGAGAAGTGTAAGACCAGTAAACAGGTACCCCTGGCAAACTTTTCTTAACAGACTGTTCGATGTTGTCGAACGAGATCTGGGCTTCGGGAACAGTGGTCCCAAAAGCCACGAGAAGGATTCCTTTCTTCATTGGCCGTTTGTCTCCATGCGCATACAACAGTGAAGGGGGCAGTAAAAGAGAAACCAGGGCGAGCAGAACCAATAATTTAATGGCGGTTTTTGTCTGCATCTTCTACCTCCATCTCTACTAGTTCCAAGGTAAATACCCAAGATCCACAATAAGGTGATCATAACTAGAGGTAGCTGGTCCTGCCGCTTCCGAACTGTCACCGTCCCCCACAAAGAAGCCGATGCCTCCCAATGAAAAAGCCTTGAGTCTTTCTGGAGACTCAAGGCTTGCACCCAGCTTTCTTCAACCTCGAGGGGTTCGGTATCCTCGTACCACGAACCGGCAACTTTACCATTGTTGACGATTCTGGAAAGACGGCAGGTCTTCTGGCTCTCCCGATCTCCGGCTCGCCTTCCCACCCCGCTTCATCCCAAGCGCTGCAGAGGGACTTACTGGGCAGTGACTTTAACACCGGGCTGGATTCTGGCTATATGTTTGCCAGCAACCTTCTCGGCCCGGAGTATACCGGAAATGTCTAACCCCACCTGCACATTCTTGCCGTGGAGATGAGGTCGGGATGACAGCGGCGGGACCGCTCCCGACTTCCACGGGATTCCCTTTTAAACCCGGCCCACTTTGAATAATGTGGCCTAACGGCACCGTCCTTTTATGGCTGTCCATCATATCAGCACCGGAGAATTTCAGTCAAGCGTTCAATGAAATGTTCAGTTTTCAATCTTTCAGGCCAAGATGCAGCTCAGATTTTGCACATTCTCCTGCATTTTGGCACGCCCCTTGCTGCAGTGGGGTTCCATGGAAATACTTACTGAACTACTGACTTGACTACCGCACGCAGGGAATTTGCTTTACCGGATAGGAGAACGAGAAATGACATACATCTGCATCAAATGCAGAAGGATCTGGGTCAATGGAGACCATACCAGTGAGTATTCCGGAGGATTGTGTGAAGGGTGCACCACAGACTACCTTAGAGATAGGCAAAAGAGTCAGGGATTTCATGATTGCTTCAAGAGAGCGATTGAACTCTGTTCAAGGGGTGGTTGTAGTTACTGGTCGCTGTGCAACAGGGAGTTAATTGGAGCAAGTGCGACCGTTCTAACTTGATCTCCTTCCTCAACCCGCAGGAAATGGAAACCCCACGCTTCAAGTCCGACATAGAGGCCGGGATCGCTCATTTCGACACCGGTTCTCTCGCAAACGTTCCCACTGAAAACGTCGGTCAAGCGCCATGCCCGCCCGACTAGCCCGGAAAACCGGCGCCTTGATTGCTTCCAACAGACCCATTCCTCCGATGGTACAATCACTAATGTGATTGACCGTTCGTAGCGCTGACTCAGTTCGTGGAGCCAGACCCAAGCGTTTATTTCATAGATGATGGGATTTCTAGGCCACGGTGTCACAGCCATCTCTCCTGGAAGCTAAAAGACTCGCCTTTCG
>CP070843.1:3445036-3451384 GCA_020350905.1 Deltaproteobacteria bacterium | reverse complement strand
GGCCCCATAGAGAAACCAGCGCATATTGGCTGAAGATTGTAGCTTGTCATGGACTTTTTGCGCTTCCGCTAGCTTCGCCTTCAACTCGGGAAGCTCTGATGCGAGTTTCTCATGGGCTTCTTGCAATCCCAGATAGTTCGCGGCACCTTTTTTGAGAGCATCATATTCCTGACGGGTAACTTCAAGCTCCTTTCCCAGTGCACCCAAGTGTTTTTCGAGTCTTTCATTTGCTTCCCTGAGTTCTCGACTACTGCTCTCAATTACGCTTATTTGTGATTCGATCTTTTCTTTTTCCTTTGCTCGTTTCTCGGCAGTAAATCGCCATGGAGGCCTGTCAGAGAGATATCTCTCAATGGTCCAGCCGGTTCGGCCATCAGGCAGGCTTACCTCCGCCCAACCGTTCTCTATTTTGATCACGGTTACCCGTGTACCTATCGGCAGTGCGGCGATGATACGGTTACTGATAGCAGGCCCACTTCGGAGGATAGTCTCCAGGGTGGTATCTGAAACATAAAATGTCTCGGCCCAGGTCTTGGCGCTGAACAACCAACCAGACAGTAGTACTATCAAGCAAAGGAGCCACGCCACTCTTCTCAATAGCCGTTTCTTTTTGTGTATCTTCATTATCCTCCCGCATTTCAATTGCATTGCAGATGCACTTCTCAAGCGACTGAAGTTGGCCCAGTCGGATCATCACCAGATCCCTGTTCATTTAATTGGCTCAATATAGCGTTTAAAATAGCAATTGCAAACCCTAAAACTTCTGCACTTCAATGTTTCTCGGAACCAGTATGGGTCGAGACCTGGTGTAAATCAAGCATTGATTAGATCATATCAAGCTTTAACCCTTCACTCTGAAGAGACGGTAATTTCCGTAGCAGGCTAGCGAGTTAGAAGATACGGTGTACCATTGGTTAGGCATCTATTTTGCAAACCATTTTTAAGCGTGAACGTGTTGATTCTACCTAGCCTTACCGTCAACAATGGTGTTTCGCCAAAAGAAGGGAGGTTCTCAGATATGCTTTTAGATCCTATTTGGGGTCGGTTTGCCACTGACCTTGCAATTGATCTGGGTACAGCGAATACCCTTGTCTACGTAAAAGGGAAGGGAGTCATAATCAACGAACCCTCTTTTGTTGCAGTAAACAATAATGGAAAGGGCAAGAACAGCGTCCTTGCTGTGGGAAATGAAGCCAAACTGATGCTCGGCCGCACTCCTGGTAATATCATTGCTCTTCGCCCCATGAAGGACGGTGTAATAGCTGACTTTGATGTAACCCAAGCGATGCTTCGACATTTCATCCAAAAGGTGCATAACCGCCGTACATTGGTACGCCCGCGCATCATCGTATGTGTACCAACTGGGATTACTTTGGTGGAAAAACGCGCAGTACGAGAGGCTGCACAGTCAGCTGGCGCGCGTGAGGTCTTCTTCATTGAAGAGCCAATGGCTGCTGCTATCGGTGCGGGACTACCAGTCACCGAGCCTGTTTGCAGCATGGTGGTAGATATTGGCGGTGGTACCACAGAGGTCGCAGTGATCTCTCTTGCCGGTATGGTCTACAGCAAGTCAGTAAGGGTAGGTGGCAATCGCATGGATGAAGACATCCTGCAACACGTAAAACAAAAATATAACGTGCTCATTGGCGAGCAGACCGCAGAGCTTGTTAAGACCACGATAGGAAATGCCTATGAGAACAACAAGGTGAGACGCATGGAGGTCAAGGGACGCGATCTTGTCTCGGGTATCCCAAAGATTATCGGAATAGACTCCGATGAGGTACGTGAGGCTATAGCCGATCAGCTTCAAATTATCATTGAGACAGTCAGAATTGCCCTTGAGCAAACCCCACCAGAATTGGCCGGTGATATTGTAGACAAGGGGATTGTCTTGACCGGAGGTGGAGCGCTTTTGAAAAATATTGACAAGCTTTTGTTTGAGAAAACAGGATTTCCTATAACCATCGCCGAAGATCCTATCTCCACAGTGGTGATGGGTTCGGGAAAAGTTCTCGACTCCATAGATGCCCTGAGGCAGGTAATGATTTAGAAACCCAAGTGTGTCCACGCAAACCTGATGCCAGGGAATTACCCCACAACATATATTTCCTAATGCTGCGATTCTCGTAGGATGCCGAAAGTTTATTTTCTAGAATCCCTTTGCCGATACTTGTTGAGGACTGAGCGGATGCCCTCTTCAATCAGGACGTTTGTAGGGCGACCAAGGTCGATAGCTAGTTTTTTTATCTCCTTGATCAAGGTTTCATCGAGAGTAGTTGTGAACTTCTTCTTGCTCATGTGTAGAATACCCATTTTTGTCCTTCGATATGTCAGGCAGAATGCAATTTCTGTTCCACCGTACATACGTATGTACGGAAAAAAAATTCCCAGAATCGGTATCCTATTTCACTATTCTGATCAGACAATCAAGTCGGGAAGTAGGATATACTATCAATTTCATTGGTAAACTTATTTTACAAAGATTTTGGTATGGAAAGTGCTTGGTACTCTCATAACCCACCCACTGTGCTGGAGGTATAGTTTAGGAAAGCGAAAGCGGAACACAGCCCAAACTAAACTTAGTAATCCGATATCGCCACCCTATAGTGCTTCAATCGACTGAGCGGAAAATACAGTGAAATCCAACTTTGAGAGACGGAACAACACAAGGTTACTCAAGAAGTTTCAAGCTACTATCAAAATACCCAGTGTCGATGCAGAAATCGATGGCGTTACGGAGAACCTGTCCCAAGGGGGAGCCTTCATTTCGAGCAGAAATTTGCCTTCCTTGCAAGAGAATGATGAGGCAATTGTGCAATTATTCCTTCCACCCAAGATGACAGGACAGCAGAGTACTTTAATTCTCAATGGCAGAGCAGTTGTCAAGAGGATTGACAAGGAGAGATATGGAATAGCCCTGCAGTTTCAAAAAGCACTGAAGGCATTTGAGGTATCACTGTAATCTGTATCCTGTTACCCACCTGACTAATACGAGTAAATTTGCAGCATAAGGAGAAGAACAACAAATGGTTGCTCTGAAGCAGTTGTCAATGTGGCTAGACTAGAGAGAGTTTCGGGGATGCGATTTGACCTTGTTCGTCACACACTTGGTTGCCGCCATTGATTTTGGCACGATAGGCCGCTTGGTCAACCTTTCTTATCAGGCTTTCAAGATTTTCTTTCAAAGTCTCAGCAGAACCTTCCAACTCGGCCAAACCTATGCTGAGACCGGTGGAAGACACATCCCTCTTATTGAAACTGTTAAGCAGCCGTTCTGCCACCATCAGGGCCTGTTGTCGCTTGGCATGAGGTAGGATAATTACAAATTCGTCACCTCCGTAGCGGCAAGCCGAATCCACATCTTTGCGAATATTATCCAGTATAACTTCGGCTAACGCTCTTAGAAGCTTATCCCCCTGTTGATGACCGTATTTATCGTTGTAGGCCTTGAAACCGTCAAGGTCTATGAAAAGAAGATACAGGCCGTAGTTCTGCCTGAAGGCCCGGCTTGCTTCATGTATTAGGTTGTCATCGAAGTATCGACGATTGTAAAGTCCTGTTAGTCCATCACGAGTGGATAGCCGTCTGAGTCCAAGCCGCAGTCTGCGCTCGCGGAGAATCCTGTTGAGTTTCGCCTCCAGCTCGTCGATATTAAATGGCTTAGAAATAAAATCGCTTGCGCCAAGTGCTATAATATCTGTGTATTTGTATGTCATCTCATACGCAGTAATAGCAATTACATCCACGTCATCGAAGTCGGTTTTTATTCTTTTGATTAACTCGATTCCGTCCATGCGTGGCATGCTAATATCGGTGATTACAATATCAAAATGGTCGTCTGTCAATTTCTCCAGAGCGTCTATGCCATCCACTGCAGTTATAACCCTGTGTCCCAGGTGAGTAATGATCTCATGCAGAAGCTCTCGAATCCCTGGGTCGTTGTCAACGCAGAGTATGGTTTTTCCAGTTCGAGTTACCTGATCCATTCGAATCTCTTAAGCGTTTCGTATATAGGAAATCTCACACAACAGTAGCCAAACTTGCACCCGTAGCCCGGATGATTCATGAAGCTGATATCAGATATCCTGATCTAGGGAAGAGATGAACTCTCGGTCCTCAAACGATATCTCAGTGAACCGAACACCTACTGCGCTGAATACTGCCTTTCCATCAATGTTGAAGTTGCCTGACCAAGCCTTTCTACCAGTCACTGAAATGGACCGCTGTTCGGAATTTTCGAAGACAATTTGTAATTCGCAGTTAAGGTCTGCCTCTTCAGAGTATTGGATGAATGCACCGCCAACACTGATATTCCTGGTTTCTCCCATGACGGCACCTTTTGGAGTTAGAATAACCACAGACCAACTTACAGGAATCCTAGGATGGAGGCGTTTTTCAATTCCAAGAGACATATTTCTAACCTTTGTTCATTGCCAGAGCTGAATACCGTCTTTGGGGCAGCGTTGATTGGCTTATGGGCTTACTCCTCGGTCTTCTACTGTTGCCTTTCTTCACGTTGCGGAAGACTTCTCTCCAGTTCCTCAATGTAGGCTACTGCTCTCTCCAGTTCATCGGTTAGGTAGCGTATCCGGAGAATCGACCTTACGCGGACTGCCAGTTCCGCCAAGTCAATGGGTTTGTTTACGAAATCATCAGCTCCCGATTCAATCGCAACCATCTTATTATCAACATACCCGGTTATCATTATGACTGGGATAAACTGTGTTTTCCGCCCTGCCTTTAATCTTTTGCACACTTCTATTCCATCAATACCGGGCATCTTCACATCCAGCAGGATTGCATGTGGGATTTCTCTTTCGGCCAACTCTATAGCCTCTTCTCCGGCTGAAGCCAGAAGTACCTCGTAGCCTTCACGCTCTAGAAACTCGCCGAGCAAATCCCTTAATGGCATCTCATCATCCACAATCAAGACTTTTTCCCCCACCGTGCCCCTCCATTTTCCTACTGCTATACTCATTCAAAAAAACATCTTTTCAGTTAGCGGTTTCACCAATGCAAGCACGATGCCAACAAAAAAACGGCGCCGAGTGTACATCATGATGAGAAAATAATACGGCAATCCATTTTGGACATCAATAAATATCTTAGATACCTGCCCATTAGCAAGAGGAGGCCGCAACCTGTGAATGATACAGTGAACAGGGAGGTTATCAAAGATGTTAGAAGTCACAGGGCGGAGGTTGGTACCTTTTTTGCTATGAAAGGAGGGAGGAGAAGCAAGGGTGAAGGGTGTTCGCGGCAGGGCGCGCGAAGAGATTTCCACCGCAGGAATTTTCCATTTACAAAAGCAGGTATGAACCAGGATGAAAGCACTTTTTAATAGTATACTTGTGATCGTAACTTTTTTCTCTTGTTATGTCGAAAATATATACCTTTTTCTTCTACCACCCCAACCAGGAGAGGTTGCGCCTTTCACGGTTCGCTCCCAACGAAGCTTCAACTTCGACCAGGAAAAGGCTCTCGGTAACTACCGGAAAGTAGCCCTTTCCAGGTATGTGCCTCTCTACACCTACGTTCCGGATAGGACCAAGGAAGCAAGGCAAAAAATGGCGGCCCTTAGCGCAATGGTTGCCAATCTCCAGGGCTGGAATCGGACTGGAGGGGAGGAACTTGTAGAGTATCTGCAGAGAGAATTCGAGTTAGCTCTCAATAGAGATTCGGTGCTTAAGCTTCTCAGTTGCCGCAATCTGGACAAGATCTTAGATGGAATAATGACCATCGAGGAATCCATTCTGCACAGCAAAATTGTGGAAGATCCAGAACCCCTCAAGGGAAAAAAATCCATTGAGGTTCATTACCCTGAACCCATGGGGATTGTGTCCCACTCCGCCGACGAGGTAGTTACTCTAGAAGTGGCAAGGCTCACGTTCCAAGAGAAGGTCAAGCAGCTATTCTGGCAGGAGGACGAAAGCGTTTTAGATCCGCTTGTTGGGGTATCCCTAGCCACTCTCTTGCCAAATCTAAAGTATGACCAGCGGGAGAATGAGAGAAGGATACTAGAAATCATCAAGCGGTACCCTTCTAAGGTGATTCCTTACAAACCGGGGGACATCTTGGTGCCTTTTCGCAGAGTTCTGAGTGAGGAAGATGTGCTTTTGTTGGCCACGTATCAGCAGGAAGAAAATAAGGACCTCTACGGGGGGGTATCTCGGATACTGTTTACCATACTATTCACGGTATGCTTTTATAACTTGTTCCTGGCAAGAATACTGAGCGCCGGTTGGTCAAAACCACCGCCTTACCTTCTTCTCCTCTCTCTGCTTAGCACAAGCGTCATAATTTCGAAGGCGTGTTTGTTATTTACCTCATTTCCTGTCTTTGTAGTTC
>CP070843.1:3430967-3444936 GCA_020350905.1 Deltaproteobacteria bacterium | reverse complement strand
TCAAAAAGATGAGCCGCTTTTCGTCCTGGAAACCGACAAGGTCACCCTGGAGATCGAGGCAGAAGCCGATGGAGTCTTACACATCAGAGTATCTGAGGGTGAAACGGTGGCGATCGGAACGGTTGTCGGCGTTATAGATACGGCGGCTGCTCCTGAAGTGGTCGAAGCCCCCGTTCCCAAGGAAGTGGCAGAAATAGCCCCAGCCGCTCCACCCCCACCTCCTGAAGCGCCTACGGTTGAGCCGGTTGCTGAGATTCCTTTAGCAGCAGAGCCGGTCTTAGCCCCATCAGTCCGGAGACTTGTTGCCGAAAAGAACCTTGATGTTTCCAAGATCACCGGCACCGGACCAGGAGGCAGAATAACCAAAGGTGACGTGATTCTTCATCTGGAGCATGGTGTGCCCGCAGCACCCCCTGCAGTCGCGGTCGCAAAGCCGGCTCAGCCTCATGAGGTTACTCTCCACCCTGATGATCAAATAACGCGGAAGCCCATGAGCCAAATCAGGCAAAGAATCGCCACCCGTCTACTGGAAGCAAAACAGAACACCGCCATGCTCACAACCTTCAACGAAATCGACATGGCCAGGGTCAAAGAAATTCGCGTTCATTACCAAGATGCGTTCCAGAAAAAGTACGGGGTCAGGCTGGGCTTCATGTCCTTCTTCATTAAAGCCTGCGTGGAAGCCTTGATTGAATTTCCCGAGCTCAACGGTTCCATAGATGGGAAAGATATCGTCTACCACAACTACTATCACATTGGTGTGGCCATCGGTGGTGAGCGTGGCTTGGTGGTACCGGTGATCCGCAATGCTGACAAACTCAGCTTTGCCCAGCTGGAACAAGCCATCATAGACTATGTCAACAAGATCCAGGAAAACAAACTAGAACTGGCCGATCTCGAGGGCGGCACCTTTACCATAACCAACGGCGGGGTTTTCGGTTCTCTGTTGAGCACTCCTATTCTGAATATGCCTCAGAGTGGAATTTTGGGCATGCATAAGATAGAGGACCGCCCAATGGTTATGAATGGAAAAGTTGTAGTAAGGCCAATGATGTATGTGGCCTTAACGTACGATCACCGCATGGTAGACGGGCGCCAGGCAGTGACGTTTCTGGTGCGCATCAAAGAATTTATTGAAGATCCAGAACGGATCATGATGGAAGTCTAGGGGACTATTTGATCTCTCACAGAGCTCACACAGAGAACTCTGAGGACTCTAGCAAACCCGCGGAGTGGGAGAGCGGGCGAGAGGCTTGAATCTCCAACATAGGATTTGCAAATGGCAAAGAAAAAGAGTTACGACTTGGTTATCATTGGCTCGGGACCAGGGGGATACGTGGCTGCAGTGCGCGCCGCCCAGCTTGACATGAAAGTGGCCTGCATCGAGAAGGAGCCCCGGCTGGGTGGGGTGTGTCTGAATGTGGGCTGCATTCCAAGCAAAGCGCTTCTGGATTCGAGTGAGTATTATCACCTTACCAAAGATCACTTTGCAACCCATGGGATTAAGACCGGCAGGGTGAGCCTTGATTTGGCCGCCATGATGGCGAGAAAAGAGCAGGTGGTTCAAGAGCTGACCGATAATGTGCGCAAGCTCTTGGAGGGTAACAAGGTTGACATAATCCACGGTACCGCTCGCTTGGCCGGTGAGGACCAGGTGGAGGTGTTGAAAAAACCCGGCTCCCGCCGCAAAAGCGACCGCCAAACCATCCAGGCAGAGTCCATCCTGCTGGCAACTGGGAGCGATCCCATGTCAATGCCTGGTCTCGAATTTGACGGCGAGCACATTGTCAGTTCAACCGAAGCCCTTACCCTCGACACTGTCCCCAAACACCTTGGTATTGTGGGAGGCGGTTATATCGGATTGGAGTTAGGGTCCGTGTGGCTGCGTTTGGGCTCCAAGGTTACGGTAATCGAGATGCTACCTCAAATAGCCACCACCTTAGATGGCCAGGTAGCACGCGGGCTGGAGCGCATCCTTGCCAAACAAGGTCTCACTTTTCGTCTACAGACAAAGGTTTCAGGGGCAAAAGTGGCTGGCAAGAAGGTCCAGGTGAAACTGGAAAGTAATGGCAAGAAACAGACCATGAACTGCGACCTCTTATTGGTTGCAGTGGGACGCCGTCCACTTACTCGCGGCCTCGGCCTGGAAAAGATAGGGGTGGAATTGGATCCTCGCACCGGCCATGTGTTAGTTGATGAACAGTACAAGACCAATGTCCAGTCTATTTATGCCATTGGCGATCTCATACCTGGCCCGGCATTGGCTCACACGGCCTCTGCTGAGGGTATTGCTGCGGTTGAAAACATTGCCGGTTTGCCTGGTGAGGTCAACTATGATGCTATTCCGTCGATAATCTACACCTGGCCAGAGGTGGCAAGTGTTGGGCTTACTGAAGAACAGGTAAAGGGGCGCGATATTCCATATTGTGTTGGTACGTACCCATTTGCCGGTGCTGGCCGGGCGCGATGCATGGGTGAAAAGGATGGTTTTGTCAAGATACTCGCTCACGCTAAAACCGATCGAATTCTTGGGGTACACATCCTGGGTCCGCGTGCTTCGGACATGATCGCAGAATGTGTATTGGCGGTGGAGTTCGGCGCCAGCTCAGAAGACATTGCCAGGACTGTCCACGGTCATCCTACCTTTGCCGAGGCACTGCAAGAGGCAGCCATGGCGGTAAGAAAGTGCTCGATTTATGCCTCCTAACTGGTGAGCATAGGGCATGGAGTAGATTGTATATTTTAGATTTGGGATTGCGGATTGCGGATTGATGAAAGGAGCATGGTGCAAGGTGCGAGGCAGAAGGAAGAAAGCACAGTATTTTTTCTAACCACTCCTGCGGGAGCAAGCTTTGCTTGCGATAAGAAAGGTGAGGCGGCAAGAGCAAGCTTGACCCCATCATGACTCCTTCAAAATACCCGGTTGATTCACTCCTTGATGAGAACGAAATCAAAGGTGATGGTGCTCTGGCCTCTCTTCGGGTAGACCTGCGTGGTTAGTGATCGATGCCCAGGTGCGGAAACCTTGAAATGAATGTGGGGCGGGCGACCGAAGTAGCCTGGGGGAAAATCTGTTTCAAAGCGATAACCACCATCGCTTGAGGTGAGCTGTGCCCCACGGTGCTCGTCATCGTATCTCCCTTGTGGGTTGGTCTGCCACCACTCCACCCGCGCTTCAGGAATAGCCGCGCAGGAGCCTGCCGATCTCACCCTACCCCTAACAGTCAGTCCACGGCCAGTGTTTGCTCGAATCGGCGCTTCGGCCTTATAAAATGGTCCTTCTGCATCTGGGGCCGTTGGTGGACACTCTGTTTGAGCCGCACCGGACGGTTGGCTGAGACAGAGAGACAGCGCTCCTAAGAAGATTATACTGATAAGGGATTTCATTTCGATGAGTCCTGAAAGATCACAAGACGAAATCGTTTTTCTCATAGACATCAACTCAGACTATAACCCATTCTGAAACGCAAAAATACACCTGAGCCATATCTAGCCCCATGACCTTGCGAAACTGGGGCGCCATCACTATATACTGATAACTGCAACGAACCAGGTAAACGCTCTCATTCATTGGAAGCGATTTGAATAATGAGATAGGCAAAGAAGAACTCGAGCAATGTCTGACAGCCCCGGCAAGATATTAGTAACAGGAGCCACTGGTTTTATCGGCTGTGAAGTCGCTAAACAACTTTCACAAGAAGGTTATAAGCCCAGGCTCATGATCAGAAGGCCGGTCCGCGCTCCACTTTTGAAGTCGCTGGATGCTGAGCTCGTGCAGGGTGATTTAGGACGACCTGCGAGCCTGAAACGTATACTCGAGTCCATAGATACTGTCATTCATCTAGGGGCTCGTGCCGCCCTTGAACCTGATAGATCCTTACGGTCTTCAGTTGTTGAAGGATCAATCAATCTGATGACCGCAGCTATAGATGCTGGAGTTAAGACTTTCGTATATCCTGGAACTATTCTGGTATACGGCGAGCAGCAAAAACCGATCAATCAGCAGACAAAACCGGCGCCCCTTACTGACTACGGCAGGGCGAAACTCGAGGCAGAAACCATCTTGGCAGGAATGGCGGAGCAAGCGAATATCTGCTTCACCTCAATTCGCCTGTCTCACACCTACGGGGTCAATTCTCTGCTCTTTGACCAAATACGGAAGGGACTCATAATGTTTCCCGGAAAAGGGGACAATTTGTTTTCCCACCTTCACGTTGTTGACGCTGCTCGAGCCCTTATAAAAGCTGCTGAAATAGGCAAACCCGGTGTATCCATAATAGCAGACAATCAATCCTGCACCTGGAACGACTTCTTTTCCATCACGAAACATTATTATCCGAGGCTTCGTGTCATACGCGTCCCCACATGGTCCGCCCTCGCTGTGACCGGTGCATTGGACGCGCTCTACCGCTTCACCTCCTCCTGGAACAGATTTTCTCCATCAGCAGTAAAAAGCTGGATCTCAAACCTTCCGGTGGAACCGAATACTTTTCAGAATGTCCTTGGTTTAGAACTGATGTATCCAGCAATGGAAGATGGAATACCCGCCGCCCTCGACGACTGCATTTCCTTCCATTGGCGTCATTCACTAATGGATAAGCATTAGGAATTGGTGTTGCCGCAAATAGGCAAATTTACCCAAAAGTGGTCAAACCAAAAATGGGTAAATTCGAATCTCTAGATTAGCTACTTGAAGAATTACTGATTAACCAAGGGCTCCATATTCCTTCAGCACAGCAGGCACTCCTTCGTGGATGGTGGGGAACAAAAGGCTCAATCCTAAATCCTTCCAGACCAGGCCTGGCTTTACTGCAATGTTGCAGTTATAACTGCGCACTGCTCCGGGGGTTTCCAGCCCTGGGTGGGGACGGTATCGGCGAAAGGGCGCGATCGCGGCAGTGGTGGCCAGAGCCATCCACTGAGGCAAAGCGAGGACCCGGGCTTTCGGGAGGTGCAGCTTGACGACGCCAAGAAACTCGGCCCAGGTTGCGGGTAACTCATCGCCTACAGGAGAAATCCCCTCGTATCCTTGCTCTGCGCAGGCAATGAGTATCCTGGTCGTATCAGCTACGTGCAAATGGGTGAACGTGTTTCTGCCTAGGCCAGGCAGGATGAGTAGTCCATTCTTGAGCTGCTGGAAATAGAGATCCATGGCCCCATAGACATGGGGCAGCCGAAGGGCCCCAAAGGTGATACCGGCCGAGGACGCCGCTTGAGCCAGCCTGTTCTCCGTCTCCAGTTTGATCCGACCGTAGTCCAGGACCGGCCTGGCCGGAGTTGTGATGTCAACATCACCCGGTAGATCACCGTAGACAAGAAGGCTTGAACTGTAGACGAATGTCCTGACGTTGGCCTCCGCAGCAGCTTCCATAAGCGCAAGAGAGCCATCCAATATAACAGGTCTGAGGGTGTCATAGGATTCGAAGGTGGCTCTGGCGCCGAGGTGTAATATGGAGTCTACACCCTTGACTGCCTGGGCCAGGCTTTTGAAATCTGTGAGATCTGCCTGGATGAACTCGGCATCGAAATGACGGATTCTAAGATCCCGGAGCGGCCTTCGTATCATCAGCCTAGGATTGTAGCCCAACTCTGAAAGATGGCGAGAGACCTCTTCTCCAATGAAACCTGAGGCACCTGTGACCAGCATTTTTGGTTTGTTTTTCGGCACTCAGTATCCCTCTTTAAAGTAAGTTTGCATGGGTCATGGCATCATCCCTGTCTTGCCTTAGCCGTGCATCGTACCTATATTATTTCCGCCCGGAATATTTATTTCACCCACATGCTTACATATAGTACCGGTTAAGCCGGTGTGCAAGGTCGGAGATAAAGTTATGTACATTAGAGAAGAGATTGAGATCGCGGCCCCATTACCCATAGTCTGGGGGGTCTTTTCCGCCCTGGAAGAATGGGACGACTGGAATACCGCCTGTCAGAGCTGTCACTTCATCGAGGGCGAGCAAATGGCAACTGGAACCTGTTTCTCCTTCGTAGTCAGGCCGTTTACCTTACCGATCAAAGTAAAGCCGCGCATCACCGAGTGCGATCCAGGGAAGAAGGTGGTCTGGGAGGGGGAACGTCTCGGCATTCACGCGGTCCACACCTGGACGTTTCGAGAGACAAATGGCAGGGTTACGTTCATCAGTCACGAAGAGTTTAGCGGCCCTCTTATCTGGCTGGCGAGATTAATAATGGTTCCCCGGCGTCTTCACAGTCTCACCAGACAGCTCCTTGCCTCGGTCAAGCAAGAGGCTGAGGCCCGTTACCAAGCGGAGAAGGTATCCTGACCAAAACTTGTCGGTGACCAAGCCAGCGAAGTCGAATTTTCTCAATAACATTACTGGAAGCGAGGTTTAAAATGGAAACTAAACCTGACCTGTCAAATCGTATTGAGGCAATAACGAGCGATTCCGAGGTTGACGACTTCTTTATTGTCATTTCCAGCAAGACCGAGACTCACTTCGGGGGCAAGACAATAGGACCTGACATCATCTCAGCACTCACCAAAAGCATTGTGGAACAAGAGGGCGGTCTCTCAATTATTAATCGGATGCAACTAGCGATTTTTAAAGCGAAGGAACTCGCCAAACAGATGATAATACAAAAAGCCGGATTAGCGCATTAGCAGGTTGCTCATTAAGCTACCATCAAGGCCATCCCTAGAGCTTGGTTCACTTAGGCTAAACTTTGCTAAGAATCTGATTGAAAACCTAGAGCCAGGAGATTACTCGTGGTGGATTTTATATAGAGCGACTCGACCTGAGGACTTCGATTGAGCCTTAGTCGAACTCCTTATCGACAGGTCCTGCCAAACGACTTCTCTGAATGACTCGGGAAAAGGAGACTTGCTGGATCGAAACTGTTTAGATGCGATCCCTAATCTTTGCTCTTGTCGGCCTGTTTGGTTGGCGTATACGTTGGAGCATTGGGTGGAGATTTTCCTTTAAGAAACTCTCGATAATACTGATATGTCAAGGGGCGGCCATCTCTAACTACCTCGGTATTGACAGCATTGCCAACGAAAATGGTATGGGTCCCGAGGTCTATTTGATCAAAAACCTCTGCCTCCAGCAAGGAGACGGCATGCTCGGTCACCAGGGGGCAACCAGTTACACCCTCTATAAATTGCACTTCTGAAAATTTATTCATATCCCTTCCTGACCTGAAACCAAAGGGGCCCAAGAACTTCATCGGAGTGGCCTCATCCAAAACAGTAACTCCAAACACCCTGCTCTTGGAGATAAAGTCATGGGTCAAATTTTTCTTGTTGATTATCACCGCCACTCGTGGTGGATCAGAAGTAACCTGGATTACGGTGTTTACAATCTGACCATTCATTTGGTCTCCATCGCGGGAAGTCACTATGTACAGGTCATAACTCAAGTCGCCAAACACCCTGCGGTCTAATTCGGGACTCATACCATCACTCCCTGTTGTGATCTCTTAGTCAACCACTTTGATATCCCCGGCGTATCTGCCCACAGTGGCATCATCAACACAGCTGTTCAGCTCTTCTTCGCTGGCATCTTCCGGGTTCACCAAGGAATCTAATGGACATAGCCAATCATTTCCAGCCGCATCCTTCACCCTTACGAAAGGTTTTCCCCGAGCTGACTCTTCTGACATTTTTCTCTCCTTTCTCTGAACCGCTAGCTTTCCAATAATCTGTAAGAAGATCTTTATGCTTTCCCAGATATCTTGGTTAAAGTGTTTAAGAAAGCAACCTAACACAATACGTAAATCTTAACCGCAAAACTTTCCAGTTAGGCTAGGTTTATAAGTCACGCGATCCCTGCTGTCAACACTAACGATCAGCTCAGCCAATTTTTATTTTCAGCTTCGCAACCTAAGTTGGCAAAATGCCTTAACCTGGATGTTTCATGAATTGTCATAACGCGACCGTGGAGAAGGATGTGCCACCGGGCAACCCCAGGGGGTTGGATCTGAGACGTACATGAACAGTACGTCGCAGGGTGAGCTTGTCCAGAGTCTGCCGAAGGAACACCCGAGGACGCCCGGAAGGACAGTCATATTATTCGCGGTCGCTTCGCTCCGCTCAGTCCCGCAAGCGGGTTCCCAGCGTCGCGGTTGCAGCAGGCAACTCGTAAAATATCCAGGTTAGACGACTTACTTAAGTAATCTCTCCAAAATAAACAAATTCGTTGCAAGGTCCTTTGTGAGGTCTTAGATTAGAGTGTAGTAATAAATAAGGAACGTTACTATGTTAAGAATAGCTATTCACTACATTTTTGCTGTCACAGTCTTGACCCTCTACGGTGGACAGGTCTGACCATTTATGGAAACACTGCCCCCCGTGCATTTGGGGGCAAGCATCCTCGTTGCCTTTCTGACAGCCCTGGCAGTGCGCCGACCACTTGAGCACCGCTTTGTAGTCTCCAAGCCCCGGGTTGCCCAACCGAAAAGGCAGTTTTACTTTGATATTGCAATGTGTCTGGCAGCTGGTTCTGTGGTTTTGATCTACAACACCGTAGCTTATGGCTTCCCGGTTCCGAGTGGGATCACTTTACTGTTCGGTTGCACCGTTGTCGGCTTCTTCCTCGGCCTGGATATGGCCCTGGCCCGAGAGCGAAAAGTGATACACGAAGCCCTCGCTGAAGACAGCGTGCTACCACCCCCAAAGCGGCTGTACTCCATGACTCGAAAATTCTCCCTGGTTGCCTTCACTGCCACCATATTCCTTTCTCTCGTCCTTGGCTTGGTATTAGCCAGGGATGTAGTCTGGCTAGCCAAGATAGAACAGAGCGGCATGCCTGTCATGCAAGCCCAATTGTCAGTGATGGGTGAAGTTTTCTTCGTTATGGCTGTGCTTCTGGCGGAAGTTGCAAACCTGATAATTTCATATTCCAAGAACCTGAAGCTTCTCTTCGAGAATGAAACCAGCGTCCTGGAGAGGGTCACCCAGGGCGACCTTTCTAGACTGGTCCCGGTAGCCACCAATGATGAGTTCGGGGTTATCGCCGGACACACCAATACCATGATTGATGGACTTAGACATCGCATCCAACTCATAACAGCCTTAAAGCTTGCCGAGGAGGTCCAACAGAACCTTTTGCCCGGTGAGGCACCCTCCATTCCTGGACTCGATATCGCCGGCATAAGCCACTACTGTGACGAAACCGGCGGAGACTATTACGATTACTTCAGGCTGTCAAACGGCGACCTGGGGGTGGTAGTGGCCGACGCATCCGAACACGGTGTGAGCGCAGCCCTGCTTATGACCACGGTGCGGGCACAACTAAGACAAAGGGTGGCTATGGAGGGCGACATCGCCCGCATTGTTTCAGACGTCAACCAAGAGCTTGCCAGAGATGTTGAGGATAGCGGTCGGTTCATGACCATGTTCTTCCTGGAAATTGAACCTGAAACTAAGACTATGCATTGGGTCCGTGCTGGCCACGAACCGGCAATCCTCTACAATGCCCTAGAGGACAGTTTCCTCGAGCTTGCCGGGGAAGGTATGGCCCTGGGGGTGGTTGAAGACCTGGAATTTCAAAAATATACACACACGGGCTGGGCTCCGCGTAGCGTTGTTGTTGTGTCTACGGACGGCATTCGTGAGGCCCAAAATGACAAGGGAGAAATGTTCGGCTTGGATCGACTACGAGAGTCCATTTGTAAGCATGCCGCCGAGTCTGCCGAGACGATTCAGAACACCATTATCGAGGATCTCAAAATTTTTCAGGGAGAGGCCCCACAGGAAGATGACATCACCCTAGTTGTGGTCAAGCTTTTATAGAGGAATAAATCTGGAGTGTGCTGATGAAAAGACCTCAAGTGGGAGTTGGCGTATTTGTCGAACGAAACGGAAAGATTCTGGTGGGTAAAAGAAAAGGATTTCACGGCGCAGGTACCTGGGCTTTACCCGGAGGCCATTTGGAACCTGGGGAGTCATTCGAAGCATGCTGCAAGAGAGAGGTCTTGGAAGAGACGGGACTCATCATCAATAACATAAGCCCTGTGGTTTTTACCAACGATATTTTTCATGACGAGGGCCTCCACTACATCACTCTCTTCTTCAAAGGAGAATGCCAATCGGGAGAGGCTATTATTGCAGAGCCCCTTGAATGTGAGGAGTGGAGGTGGGTCTCACTAAACCACATCCCTCAGCCCATTTTTCTCCCTCTCAGTAATGCTCTAAAACAAATCCACGAGAACCATTTAATCGTATAAAGCCTTACGGAGCACCTTCAGTTTCTAGATCAATATACGGGTGTCTACAAAATGACTCACAAACTCAAGACCTCTGTGACACTACCTTTAGGGATTGATGAAACTTTCAGTTTCTTCGCTGATGCCTCAAGTTTGGAGATAATTACACCCCCGGAACTGAGTTTTCGCATTGTCACCCCGCAGCCCTTTACGATTAAAGAGGGAACCGTGATTGATTATCGGCTTCGCCTTTACGGCCTACCGATAGCTTGGCGTGCCAGGATAACCAACTGGAATCCTCCCCATCGATTTGTCGATGAGCAGATTCAAGGCCCCTATAAGCTATGGGTTCATATGCATCGATTCTATGAGCAGAATGGAAATACTAAGATTGTGGACGAGGTCTGGTACCAACTACCGTTGTGGCCTCTTGGAGAGATAGCCTATCCACTCGTAGCCGCTCAGCTCCAAAGGATATTTCGGTTTAGAAAACAGGCTATATGGGAGGCACTGCCTGGCGAAAGGTAGCGACTGAATTATTCAAATTGAGATATTCTACGGCAATTCCCCGGATACTAAAACGTCACTATGGAATGACAATGATCTCAGAGTTACGAGAGAAGTTCGAAATGTATGACCGCACCCGTACCGCGCTCCTTGATGATCTGGCGGTCTTGAAGGACGACCAGCTTAGAAGCAAGCCTGGTCCTAGCCAATGGTCAATTCTACAAATCATTCAACACATGGTACTGGCTGAGCGAGATGTGATGCAATATCTACCGGAGCCAAAGGATCTCATTGCCCGGAAAAGAGGTCTTCGCGCCCGGATATTGTACGTGGTGGTCCTTTTGATACTCAGATGGAACATACGTGTTCCGGTTCCCTCGGAGGGCATGGTGCCGGACGGCAATAGCTCCCTCTCTGAGTTGCGCCAACAGTGGGACGAGAACCTGCGATGGTTGAGAGGTTACTTGGAGACCGCAAGACCGGCGGATCTGAACCGCGCCGTGTTTAGTCACCCAGTGGCAGGACCCCTAACGGGGCCACAAGCAGGCAAGCTGGCGCAGTTTCATTTCGACGCCCACCTCCGGCAGATAAAGAAGGTAAAAACCATCGTCATTTAGGAGCTCGACCTAGAGTCCAGCAAACGGGAGGCATTGGGCATGGGGCTCACTGCGTGAGCCTGCGAGATGGGCGAGACGAGAGGTCGAGCGAGACGAAGAGCTCAGGGCATGGTGCAAATGCGTTCTTTCGTGACCCGTCAATGGGCGTGATTAAAGGAGGTTGCGAGAACCAATGCAAAGGAGATACCTATTCATGCTTGTCGTGACAGTAATCTTGACGGCATGTTCGACAAATCAGAACATGAAGCCGGGAGTGACTGACGGCGAGCTTTCACCCTGTCCCAAGTCTCCCAACTGCGTTTCCTCTTTGAGCGAAGATACATCTCGCTACGTGGAACCCTTGTTATATACGGCCACACTTGAGGAGGCGAGAGAAAAGCTCATCTCGGTCATTCATTCCCTGAAGCGTACTGAGATTGTCACGGCTGAAATGAATTACATCCACGCGACTTTTACATCCGCCCTCTTCGGCTTCGTAGACGATGTGGAATTTTCGTTCGATGATCAGAGAAAAGTCATAGATGTAAGGTCGGCATCAAGGACTGGGTATTCAGATCTGGGAGTAAATCGCAAAAGGGTTGAGGAAATTCACAAGAGATTTGTGAATCCGTAAGGAAAGAATCCGGGAGACGGGAGGCATAGGGAGGAAATTTAGGATTGCGGAATTCTGATTGCGGATTGAGTAAAATAAAAATCTCACATCCCACATCTTTAGTTTTTTAGACATTTTAGGCATTTTAGTACATTTTAGACACTTTAGGCATTTGTTAGTGTTTATCCAGCGGGTGGGGCCCAGAAAGCTATCTCTGGTGCTTTGCGTGAAACAAGCCAGGGATGCCGCTTCTCGAGATCTTCCATCCTCCCTTTAAGGTAATGGACTCTAACACGCATATCTCCGTCCTCGGGATCAGCTCTGAGGGTGGCCTCGGCATCTCGCAAAAGTGTCCGAAGTTCGAGATACTCCCGCTCTACGTGTTGGACTTCCTTGCGAAACTTGTGAATGCGTCTTAGTAGCCAGTCAGGATCTCTAATATCGGGAGGCGGTTTCTTATTGTCTTCACTCATAGCTCCACATGTCCTTTTGCTGGAAGTGTAATATTGGCAATTTTATTACATCTTGCCAGGTGGGAGCAACATATCTCTAAATCGCCGTCGGTCGAGAACCATTCTCCACGGGAATCAACACCTCATTGCGGCGGAGAAACCAGGGCATGAATGGTGGATTATATCTGGCAAAGATCGGCTCACCAGCAGGCTCCAGACTTTTCTGCTTCATCAAAGCTTGTAGTCGGATGCTCTTTTCCTCGTAGCGATCTTTACTCCAGGTGCCGGAGTATCTGAGGGCGGCAGTAAGCTGGCCAGGGACTTTCTTCAACTTCACCCGGGTATCCAGGGGTTCGGGCAAAGTCTCCATGGTATATTTTGCCGGCATCAGAAAAGTGATCCGGTACTTCTCGCCCACTTTCACCTGGTTGACCGGTGCGGTCATAGAGATTTTTTCTGACTCCGCTTTTTGAGAAACCGGAGCAGTCATGGAAATCGACTGCCGTTTGCGATTCTTCCCAGAAATATAGTCAAAAAGCCGCCGGAAGCCTTCGTTACCTACTTCGTCGAAATCTCCCTCCACAATGGTTTCTGCCACGATGTATGGTTCGTACTGTCTCAATTCAAAGTTGCCTTCCCTCTCCACGACAGAATATTTAGCCTTTTCTATTGCCATTGCTTCCCCTGCTAAGGCTACAGCGAAAATAGATGTTACTAGTGATAGAAGAACTGATAGTCTTCGGTAATTCATCTGTAATCCTTGTCTATTAACTCGTTCTCTCCTGTGCTTCGGTTTTCAAAACTCTACCATTTTCCACTTCTGCACGGCTTTTAATTGTAAGATCGCTGGAAGGATTGTCAACATTGACCATCACAAGATCGACCCCCCATGGGGACGGCGCAAGGAATGAGGTGAGGAGAGGTATTTTTTATTTGTTTTTGCCTTGCGCCCTTTGCCTTGTACCTTGCACTTTAGCGTCAAACCTCTTCGGCTAGCATAGCCATAGAGTCCAGACCAAGAGTTGGCTTAAAAATTAAACTGTAGTTTATAACTACCATTTACACCCAAACATTTTACCGTTGCATGCATATTTTGACGGATTAATATGTTAACGTCTTTCTAATTATTTTTTGCGGTTTTTTCAAGTATTACGAAATGTTCGTAAAGAGAAATTGCCAGTCTTACCACTAAGGGAGGATGCAAAATGTTTACCATGTATAAAATTTTGTCTTTTACCATTATCTCCCTCTTTCTTTTGACCATGACCCTGCTGCCCATGTATTCATCCATGGTAGTGGCGAAATCGGTAAAGGCCAGTCAAGAAAAACCCAGTATGAATGTGCCTGATTCCGAAGGTGATGTCCCAGCGTCGTACTATTGATGTGGTTATCTAATTATCTGTGGAAATTCACCGGCGTTAGAGTTAGAATTCTCTTCCTCTACCTTGCCCTTCAATTAGGGAGGTTTACACTTAAACTCAGATACAAATGATTTGAGAGGATAGTAATGCTAGAGATTCTCGATCCCGTCTTGTTGGCAAGAATACAGTTCGCTTTTACCGTATCATTTCACATTCTGTTCCCAGCCTTTACCATTGGCCTTGCCAGCTGGTTGGCCGTGGTCGAGTGGCGTT
>CP070843.1:3419668-3430867 GCA_020350905.1 Deltaproteobacteria bacterium | reverse complement strand
TATTGGGCGCTCCGATTTCCTTTCCTGGGGAATGGGACGTATTTCGGCAATGGGAACATTCCTCTTGCACAGAATGATTGATTCCCCCTTTGCCAGGCGGTCAAGATACCGTGAAAGATGCGTCTTTGCCTCATGAATGTTGATCCTAATCATAACTATTTTCTAGCCTAAATATCGAACTAAGTCAAGCCTTTTCTGGCAACAAAAGAGGGACGTCCATAAAATTATAAGTTTCTTCTCAAGACAACCTATGCTAAATTGGCTTCATGCCACGACAAGCTCGCATCGACGCACCAAACGCTCTTCATCACATTATTGTGAGAGGCATAGAGCGTAGGAAGATATTCCACGATGCCCGTGACAGGAATAGTTTTCTGGAAAGGCTTGGGAGTATTCTGCTGGAAACCTCTACCTCCTGCTACGCTTGGGCCTTGCTGCCCAACCATTTCCACCTTTGCCTGAGAACCGGCACCCACCCCATTGCCACAGTGATGAGACGGCTTCTGACCGGATATGCCGTAACCTTTAACCGCAGACACCGACGTCATGGACACCTGTTTCAAAACCGCTACAAATCCATCCTCTGTCAGAAAGACCGCTATCTTCTAGAGCTCGTGCGTTATATACACTTGAACCCCCTGCGAACGCACGTGGTCAAGGACATAAAAGAGCTTGATTCCTACCCTTATGTTGGCCATAGCGTCATCTTGAAAAAAAAGAAAAACGGCTGGCAGGATGTTGAGTACGTTCTTGCTCTTTTTGGCAGCAAGAAGGCTGCAGCCCGAAGGCAATATAGAGCTTATGTAGAAGAGGGCATAGCACAAGGGCGCAGGCCTGATCTTGTAGGGGGTGGACTCGTCAGGAGTCTTGGCGGATGGGAAAAGATAAAGGCTTTGCGCAAGAAAGACATACGACTCAAGGGAGATGAAAGGATCCTTGGAGATACCGACTTTGTGCTGGCGGTACTTGAGAAAACCGAGGAGAGATTGGAGCGGAAATATGAACTAGAGGCTCAAGGAGTTAATCTCGATGATGTTGCTCAAAGAGCTGCCTTCCTGTTTGGAATTGAACCGAATGAGATCTATATTTCTGGGAAGCAACCGAGTTTGGTAGGAGCCCGAAGCCTATTTTGCTATTGGGCGGTGCGGGAGCTCGGCATAAGTGCTACAGCTCTCGCCAGAGAGTTAAAGCTTTCCCAGCCAGCTGTCAGTATCTCGGTCAAACGAGGGGAGAAAATTGCCAGAGATAAACATTTTGATTTGCTGTTAAGATAGAATTTTATAATTTTATGGACGTCCCCCTTTTTAGGTCGATTTGGGTACTTTCCTTTTACGGTGTGTCCACCGTCGTCATCAGTTTGCTGTCCCTGTTGGTAAGTATATGGTCAGAAGGAAGGGCTCGGGCTTTGGCTCGAGTCTGGGCGAAGGCGAACTTGCGGGTAGCCGGGATCAGAGTCGAGGTTGAGGGTAAGGAGAACCTGCCGATCAGCAGCCCAGCAGGGGACAACGAGTGTGGGTTCATAATCGCGGCAAATCACACCTCAGCAGCCGACATCTTTGCCATTCTGGCTGGCCTGCGGCTCGATATCTGCTGGGTTTCAAGGGCGTCCCTTACGAGAAAGCCCTTCCTGGGATGGAGTGTTAAAAGGCTGCACATCCCGCTGGCGCGGGGGAGTGTTGGCAGCGCCAAAAGGTTCATCCAAGAGGGAACATGTAAGCTGGACTCAGGGGCTGCGGTAGTGGTGTTCCCTGAGGGTACGTGGAGGGAAAATGCCGGGCCCATGCTTCCTTTCAAAAAAGGATCCTTCCTCCTCGCCCGCACTACAAAAAGGCCGATCGTTCCTGTAGCGATTATTGGATCACAAGACCTCCTACCACCAGAAACTCTGATTCCGGAGAAGGGAACTATCACTCTACGAATAGGCACTCCTATCGACCCTGAGCAATTCACAGATCTTGATCATATTGCGGAGGAGACTTATCGGGTGATTACTGAGCTCTTGGAGGATGGTGTGGAGGAAGCATAGCGTATTCTTGAAGTAGCCATCCATTAAAAGGGCATGGAGCTCGATGATTTCGGATTTCAGATTGCGGATTGCGGATTTAGGAAAAGGCAGAGAAATAGATCAACCAATGTCGGGACATCAATAAAGAAGTAGATAACTAAAGTTTCGGATTCATCTGGATTCCCGCGGGAATGACATAATGACCTTACGCTCTTTGACAAGTTCAATAAGATTAAATTAGGAGAATATAAGGGCAGGAGACTAGGTAAACGTTACTGGCGAGAAAGGCAAGACTATGTTGGACAAAGGCCATGAACATCAAGCTGCGGACCAAGAAGAGAGAGTGGATGTATTGAGCACCACATCGGGTTTACCCGGTTTGGCCGGGCACTTTGAAACATTCATCCGGCGCTTTCGAAATCTAAGTTTTTCACTTCTTTTATCACCCGTGGTGGTGCTGGCAGGTTTATGTATTGGCGCATCTCTGGTCCCCGGCATTTACCTCTATCGCTTCATTGACGGTTGGAGCCAAACCTGGCCTCAATTCCTCCATATCTTGGCTCTCGGTTGTGGCTTGGCCTTTGCTTTCCTTTCCTATGGTGTCACCATTATATTCTTGGTTCCTTTGGTGAACTTCCTGATGCCATTCAAGATCAAGCCGTGGCGAGGAAGCTGGTTTTCCATTCAAACAATCCCATGGTACATCCACAACGCTCTGACCTATATCGTCAGATATACCTTTCTGGACTTTGTCACCCCAACACCTCTGAACGTTCTGTTCTACCGCATGATGGGCATGAAGGTTGGAAAAGGCGTAATCATCAATACCAGCAATGTTTCAGATCCCTGTCTTATTACCTTAGAAGACTATGTAACCATTGGGGGCTCAGCAACCCTGTTTGCCCACTACGGGCAAAAGGGATATCTGATCATTAGCCCGGTTCACATAAAGAAGGGAGCCACCATTGGACTGAAGGCCAGTATCATGGGGGATGTAGTTATCGGTGAAAACGCCAACGTAAAAGCCCATTCGGTAGTGATGCCAAAATCGAGAATTGAAGACAATGAAACCGTGTAAAGCGCATGGGGCAGAGGGCAGAGAGCATAGGGTATGAAGCATGGAATGTTGGAATGCTGGAATGATGGAAACCGGAAACCGCCTACGGCACTGAGCGGAGCGAAGCGAGCGAGAAGAAATGACGTGAAGCGAAGTCTGTCGCGGCTAGAAAGCCGCTCCCACAGATATTAATCTCGTTGGAGTAATGGAGTATCCGAGTGATGGCGTAATGGAATTTCCAAATCGCAAAGAACAAATATCAAGCAAAGAACAATGCCCAAAATTATAGGTTTCAGATTTCAATGTTCAGGACAGATGGAGGTTTTAGTATTCAGATTTCAGCTCGAGCAACTCTGACACCTGATACCTGACACCGGGTAACTGAATGACATCTGACACCCGAAACCCTGAGATTTGGTGCTTGGGCTGTGGGATGTGCTTTTGTTGCGCCTTGTGCCCTGAGCCTTGCGCCTCATGCCTCCTGAAACCTGAAACCTTCTTTTACTTTGTTGTCATTACAAAAACACCATCCCACTCTTCTGGTGGGGGTGCATCCTGGTAGATTTGGCAGCGCTCTGCCATAATCCTTGAAGGTCCATCTTCAGGCAGAAGCGTTAAGGATTGTTTGAAGAGACCCAGAGCCTCCTGCCAGAACTGTTGGCGGTAAGCCTCCAGTCCTGCTGCAAAGTGACTCAAGGACTCCTCCTTCTCTTTTGGTAACGAAGCTTCAGAGTTGCCCAGGAGCTCGTAGATGCGAACGGGCTGCTTCCTGCCCTTCACCCTCACCAGGTCTACCTCGCGCAACAAAAATGACCCCGCCAGCAGGTCGGCCGTGTTCTCTCCAAGCAGGATCTCTGTGCCATAGGTCTTGTTGAGCCCCTCCAGTCGGGAGCCGAGGTTCACCTGGTCCCCCAGGGCTCCATAGGCAAAACGATATCGGGATCCGAGGTTGCCGATCAGCATGGGGCCCGAGTTTACCCCGGTCCGGGCTGTCAAACGGGGGCGGCCCACTTTGGCCCAGTCCGAACGCAGAGCCTGAAGTTGATCCCGCATGGCCAGAGCCGCCGCACACGCCCTCTGGGCATGGTCGGCCTGTTCGAGGGGGGCACCAAAAATGGCCATGAGCTCATCGCCCACGTACTCCTTGAGCGTGCCTTGATGGGCGAAGATATGCTCTGTCATCTTTTCGAAGTATTCACTCAACATGTTAATCATTTCGTGGGGAGAGAAGCGCTCCGAATAGCCAGTAAACCCTGCCAGGTCGCTAAATAGTACAGTAAGGACCTTTTCCTCTCCGCCCAGTTGCAACCGCTCAGGGTCTTTGAGCATTTCTTCTATCACAATGGGTGCTACGTAATGTTGAAAAGCCCCTTTAATCTTTTTGCGTTCTCGCTCCTCGGTCACATAATGATAAACAGTAAGAACTGTATAGGTGATGGCAAGGACCAGCAGGGGATAGACGACATTGAGCCAGACATTCAAACTTACAAAAAGCCAACGGGCGAGGAAGATGTGCAAGGTGAACAGGCCTGCGGCAAGGAATAGGCCTTTAAGAGCACTCATACGGGGGAGGGCGATCCCGATCAGAGCTCCCAGTATGACTATGGCTAACTGGTCGTAGGTGGTTGACCAATTGGGTTTGGTTAAAAAGTTTTGGGTCAATATGTTGTCGATTACCGTGGCATGAATCTCCATGCCGGGATAAACGGGGCTAAAAGGAGTGCTCCTCAAATCATAGATTCCCTCAGCGGTAGCCCCGACCAGCACAATCTTGTCCTTGAAGGTACCTTTATCGAACGTGCCGCTGAGAATGTCGCTGATGGAAATATGGGGAAAGGTTTTTTGTGGGCCAAGGTAGTTTATAAGGAGTTGGCCATTTTCATCGGTGGGGATGAATCTTTCTCCAATCTCAATCCCTTCAATCCCATAGCGGTCAACCTTGACCATGAGTTGAGGTCTATCAAGGTACTGCCAGGCACACGATAGAGCCAGGGGAGGGAAGATGTCTTCGCCGCACTGTAGTATAAGCGGCATTCGTCGAACCACCCCATCCTGAGCAGGAAACACATTAAAATAACCTGAGGAATCGGCTGATTCGGTAAGAATCTTGAGATTGCTCTCAGGGGCATAGGCTCGAATAAATGGAATGACCGCCGCTTCTTGATCTTCATAGATGATGAGAGGGTATTTTGAGACGCTGATCCCTTGCAGTTGCTGGTCTATTTCTTTCTGCTCGATTCGGTAATCAAGGGCGGCTTCGTTCATGTGGAAGAAATATCCAAGAACTACTGTGGCAGAGGAATTTTCGATGGCCTTTGCCAGGGCCAGATCATTGTCGGCATTTTTCTTACTCTCATCTATGAAGTCAGCTAATTTCCTGTTCTTAAGATCCAGGGAATTTACTCTCTGACCGAATTGGTCAATAAATTCCAACTGGGAGTTTTCATCCGGTTCCAGAAAACCGATGTCAAAACCAATCACCTTGGCCCCATCTTCAGAGAGGATGTCCACAAGAGTGGCGATCTTCGACCTGGGCCAGGGCCAGCGCCCTTCCGTATCGAGGCTCTTTTCGTCTATCAGGGCCATGACCACCGCCGGCGTGGGTTCAACCTGGCCCCGTGACAGGAAGCGGAGATCGTAGGTTTTCAGCTCGATCATGTTGAGGATGGGAGCGCCGGTTCGAAAGAGGATGACAACGAGAAGGATGGTGCAGAATGTAAGGGAAGCAGGGTTTATGGAGAAAAAGGATTTAAAAGAAAATCTCATCAATCAAGCCCCGCAATGCTATGCACATTGAGACTGTTCAATGTTTTTTATTCTTGTATAATTAAAAATTTACAGTGACACTTTCCAGTGGTCATCCCCGCTTCCCCCTCCCCCTAACCTCCTCCCGCCATGGAAGGGGGGGAATCATAGGAAAGATTACACTTCATCCACGTTTGTTATTTTCATTTCTATACCCATTTTTTTGACTTCGCTGTTAAAATTCTCTACCAATCTATTCAAGAACAATTGTTGGTCTTCCTGATAAAACAAGAACAGACTCATCATTTTACGCCTTTGCTCTAACTGCGGTCGCCTTTCTACCCCAATTTTGTCAGCAAAAGGTTGGAGGTCACGGATGATTTCCCAGGTGGATTTGAATCTCGCGGCCGGATCTCTCCTGGTGGCGCGCTTGATGAAATAGTGTAGTTCGTCCGGTAGATCAGGAACCAAGGATCGCGGATCTGGGATATCCTCGATAACATGCAATTCCATTAACTTGGAAAGGTCATCTTCCGGGTATGGCCTGTGACCGGTGGTCATCTCATAGGCCATGATTCCCAGCGAGTAGATATCAGTTCGCTCGTCAATGAAATCTCCCGTAATTTGTTCTGGCGACATATAGTATACAGTTCCCGGTAAACCGCAATCTACGGTCCCCGGCGGGCACGACAGCCCGAAGTCAACAATTTTCGCCCGACCATCGGATTGGATGAAAACATTGCCCGGCTTGATATCCTGATGAACGATGCCTTGCTCATGGGCGTAACTTAATCCGTTACAGACTTGAAGGAGAACGTCTAATACCTTGAATGTGGGCAGCTTCGGCATGGTATTTAGAACTCGATCCAGGGGCACACCTTCGAGGTACTCCATAATAATAAAAACTGTCCTGTACAATTCTTCAATGTCATATACTTTCACGATATTATCGTGGTTCAAAAGGGCAACGACCCTGGCTTCGTTTTGAAATTTTTCGGCAAATTCAACGTTCATAGCCATGTCATGCTTCAACATCTTGATCGCCACCGGCATGTTCAGGCTTTTGTGCATGCCCTTGTAGACGAGGCTCCAGCCGCCACGGCCTATCAGTTCATTTATCAGGTATTTCCCGACAGTTCTGTTTGCCGTCACTTTTTCGGTAGTAAATCGATGAGTGACGAGTTCGGTAAGAAAATCAAGTAGATCTGAATATTTAGAACAGATAGAGTCAAATTGCTCTCTGGTCAGGCTCCAAAGAATCATATCTGTTTCGGCATCAACGTTTGCGGTTCGAGGCTCACCTGTCAACAGTGCGATCTCTCCTACTATATCGCCGCCTCGAAGGCGCGCAATCCAATGTTTGGTGCCGTTTTTCTCTACATTGACCACGCATGTGCCTTCCTGAATAATATAGAACGTATCCCCTCTATCACCTTGGGAAATGAATCTTGTTCCGGTGGGCACGCGCTGTGGGGTCATAAAATTCAGCAGAGGACATTTTGCCTCCATGGGGATGACTTTCAGGAGAGGCGTATTGATGAGAAACTCCAAGTCGGATGGGTACATCCTTCTTTTTCCTTCGTCCACCCCACGTGTCGTCTGCTCTGCCAACGAAACTGGTCCATGAAATTCCACTCCCAAGAGGTGGGAGTCAGGTTTCGTAGGGGACAACTCTGTCCACACAACTCGCCCTCGGAATGTTTGCCAATCTTTCTTATTGGGAAGTCGCGTCCATAGGTCGATTTCAGTATTGACCTCTAATCTTTGTAGAGACTCCAGGAGAAAGCCGCCCTCACTCATATTTAGCAGATAAACGAGCAAGGTATCGTTCCCATCTTCTGGTACATGGTCCGGCTCTAGCCCGACATAATGTGGATGGACGATACCAACATCTGGAGTCGGCAAAACCTGTCTGGGATGGCGTCTGCGTTCTGTTTGTTCGTTCATGATGACCCCGTATGATTTTAGATTTAAGAATGCAGATTGTAGATTTAAGAGCTTAGTACCTCGCCGTGAGCAATGCATGCAGCCTCAATCTGCAATCTACAATCTGAAATCATAAATCTCTCTTTCAGCGGCTTGCTTCACTCCGGTAGAGAAGAGTAGATCATACCTCCACCACCACCACAGCTATGTTGTCTTTTCCGCCTGCGGCCAAAGCTGCAGAGAGGAGAGCTTCCAGTTTTTCTTTCAGGTCATTATCGGACTTGAGAGTGGAAACTATCTCCTCTTCAGGCACTTCGTCGTGGAGACCATCTGTGGAAAAAAGGAGGAGATCCCCCGCCTGTACTTTGAACTTGCCTGTATCTGCCTCAAATTCTCCAGAACCGCCGATACATTGAAAAACAAACTTATTCCCGGGGTGAATTCTTGCCGCCTCTTTGGTTAATTGACCCTCTGACAAGAGAAAACCGGCCATGGTGTCGTCTTCGGTTATTTGGCGCAGCTCATCTCCGCGGAAAAGATAGAGTCTGCTGTCACCCACGTGAGCCCAGCAGGCAATCCCATTCCTGACATAGGCAGCCGTCAGAGTGGTACCCATTCCTTCCAGGTCCGGCTCCTTTTCCACCGTCTCCATAATCCTCCGATTGGCCTCCTGCATCAATTCTTCTATATGGGCCTCCACAGCCTGGCACTCAGGGTTGAAATTATCCAGGCTTTCTTTGGCCATCTCAGCGGCCCGTTTTCCTCCCGCCATTCCACCCAGCCCATCGGCCACCGCCAGAAGGATAGAACCGTCGTTGAATTCCTTTATAAAAAATAGATCCTGATTATCTTCCTTTACCAGCCCTCGATGTTTCACTGCAAAGCTCTTCATAGATCCCGTCTTTTCATTAAAGTGTTAAATGAAATCTCAGTAGGTTCCTGCCGGCCTTTCTTCAGCTTATCATCTGCTGAATGAGTGTATGGTCTTTTCCCCGTATAAATAAGAAAGTGAGTGAAAATCCATTCGTGCTCATTTTGACACAAAACTCGGGGCAGTGTCAAAAATTTTGGTCAATATTCACTCGCTAAAAATCGGCAGCCTCCAGCAGGCCTGCTCCATAACGACAAAGACACCGGTATCGATCGTTTTAGCCAGCGAATGTCCTTTGACCGATTCCAACATTTTGTGGTACACTCGGCATCAGGATGTTGTACGCACTTCCCCACTGATCTGATCGGAAATTTGCTTTGTTTCGTTTCCGTACATTATGAGTGTTCGTCCGGAAACTACTTACTGTCATCCTGAGCCTTCGGTGTACTCAGAGCCTGCCCTGTCTGTCCCGTGCGCAGTGACGGGGAGCTTGTCGAAGGGATAAACTCCGGGAAGAATCCCGGGCGAATCCAGTAAATACGAGATTCTTCTCGTCCCGCTACGGCGGGACTGCTCAGAATGACAGCTACATCCATGGTTTCCGGATGGGGATAAATGAGGTGGTCTGTGACACAAAATAAGAGGAGTTAGGCCATGCTGAATCTCCAAAAACTCACTATTGACCTCAGTGTTGAGGAACTCAGGAGGGCATACGAGCGAACCTACAGCAATATAGAGCAGCAGCTCGGGAATATCATTGTGTGGTCAGGGCGACTCGCCCTCGAGAACATTGCCAATTCTGATGCTCTCTACCACAACGTCGAACACACGGTAATGGTGACCTTGGCCGGGCAGGCAATCATAGAAGGGAAACACCTGCTGGAGGGGGGTGTTACACCCAGAGACTGGGTGCATTGTATGATAGCGCTTCTGTGTCACGACATTGGGTATGTGAGAGGAATATGCAAGGATGATAAGGATGGATTGATAGCTACGGGTATCGGTGATGAGGCGGTAGAGGTTCCGCCTGGGGCAAGCGATGCAGTGCTCTCGCCGTATCATGTTGACCGTAGCAAGCTCTTTGTGCGTGAGCGATTCGGTAAAGGGATGCTTATGGGAATGGTAGCGGAGATAGACGCAGAGGTGATTGCTTCATACATAGAAATAACCCGCTTTCCTGTGCCCGATGACGATTGGTACAAGGACACAAAGGGATACCCGGGGTTGGTGCGAGCGGCCGATTTTATTGGTCAGCTCGGAGATCCGAATCGGCCCCGCAAATCCCCGGCACTGTTCTTTGAGTTTGAAGAAATAGGAGGCAACGAGGCGCTTGGCTATACGAGGCCCGGAGACCTGCACGACAACTATGCAAAATTCTACTGGGATGTGGTGAGTCCATACATTCAGGAGGCCTTACGATATCTTCGTGTAACCCAGGAAGGCAAGCAGTGGATTGCCAATTTGTATGCGAATGTTTTCGGCGCGGAACATGGATGTCATATCTACAGGACCTGTAGTTAACGTAGTCGCTAGAAAACATAGTCTCAGGGTTAGTCTATGTATGATGTATGATTTGTCCTGCGGACTCCCACCCTTCGGGTGGGTTCCCGGTTTCAGATTGGAGACTGCAGATTGAGGAAAAAATGCATTTCTTACCGCGAGGCACTGAGCTCCTCAATCCAAAATCTGCATTCTTACATCTAAAATCCCTCTGGCTCTGGTCACTCTGGGATCTATTGGTTAGAGTTCAATGAGGAGTTGCGACCTTACACCCCACAAAACATATTATCCGGTGGATGCTTGTCATGGCTGGTGATAATCACAGCGACAGCAGCAGATCAGTTCCCAGACCTTTGAAAAGGCTGATGGAAGCACACCAGATTCTGGCTGACACGGAATCGGTTGAAGCACTGTTGCCACGCCTCTTGGACCTTGCTAAGAATGTGTCGAACGCAGAGGCCGCTTCTTTGCTACTGTACAATCAGCAACGAGACGTTCTCGAGTTCGCAGCCGTCAAGGATGAGATACTGGGCGAAAGAGCAAATGAAATCCTGAAGAGTGCTGTAGAATTGAAAATGGGTGAGGGGATTGCGGGATGGGTCGCTCAAAACCGTGAATCTGTGCTCATCGAAGACGTGCAGAATGATCCAAGGTTCTTCAGCCAGGCCGACCACGAAACGGGCTTTGTCACCCGAACCCTCCTTTGCGTTCCCCTCCTGTATGGTGGCGACCTCCTCGGGGTGATCAATGTCCTCAACTCCAAAGACAAGCCGGGTTTTGATGACTTTGATGAGGAGCTCTTGGAATGCTTTGCAGACCTGGCCAGCACTGCCATAATGAGAACGAGATTTCTTGACCTTCGACTTACCCAGGAGAGAATCCAGATTGAAATGGAAGCCGCAGCCAACATCCAATCGCTTTTCTGGCCCGGACTACCGGAGCTGGGAGCAAGGAGTCATGTCTGGGCATTATCCAAACCAGCAAAGTTTGTTGGCGGGGACGTCTACGATGTGATTCGCATGCCCGACGAAAGTTGGCTTGTTTACGTAGCCGATGTAGCCGATAAGGGCCTTCCTGCTGCCCTGATCATGGCGG
>CP070843.1:3410120-3419568 GCA_020350905.1 Deltaproteobacteria bacterium | reverse complement strand
CGCTTGTCGATCACATAGCCGCCGGGTATGGCTTGGGCGTACGGCTTGTAGGTGGCCTTTCTGGGACCAATGCCCTCGTCGAACTCACTGGACATGGTCACCGGGCAGACCTCGGCACAATCTCCACAACCGGTGCAGCGTTCAAGGTCAATGTAGCGAGGCTGTTTTTTAACGGTGACCTGGAATCGCCCCACCTCACCGGATATACGCTCCACCTCTGCGAGGGTGAGCAATTCGATATTCAGATGCCGGCCGACCTCGACCAGCTTGGGCGAGATAATTCACATGGAACAGTCGTTGGTGGGAAAGGTCTTGTCCAGCTGGGCCATGACACCGCCGATAGCTGGGTTCTTCTCCACCAGATAGACCTTGAAGCCTGAGTCTGCAAGGTCAAGGGCTGCCTGCATCCCGGCGATACCGCCGCCTACCACCATCACCGACCCCACTAAGGTGTCAGTTTGAGATTTGATCGCTATGTCCATGGGTTCGGGTACCTTGTCTTATTGTGGCTGGTACGTATGACACGTGAACTTTTTCACTATATCCAAAGTATCTTCAAATATCAAGTGCAGGTTAAGAAACAATTATCATTTTACCTCATAAAATGAAAGGATGGAGAAGGCTATACGTAGGGACAAGACCTGGGTTGAGGGGATAGCCTGGTTTCTATTTGAATCGTTCTTCTCTCCAGGGATCTGCAGAGGTGCTGTAGCCTTGTCTTTCCCAGTAGCCTGGCTCGTCTTGGGCTGTGAATTTGATGCCCTCCAGCCACTTGGCACTCTTGTAAAAATAGCGATCGGGTACTAAGGCGCGTACCGGGGCACCGTGGGGTCGAGGCAGTTTTCTGCCAAAGAAACTGTGGGCGAGAAGCACGTTTTCCTTGCGGGCCTCACAGATTGGAACGTTGCTGGTATAGCCAGCGGCTGCCTCAAAAATGACGAAACGCACGTTTTCCTTGACCTTGACCAGGTCCATAATTGTTGTCAGACGAACACCACCCCAGTGAGAGTCAAGCAGGGTCCACCCAGTCACACAATGCACATCGCAGGTAAGGTCCACCTGGGATAGCTTGAGAAGTTCCTGAAGATTCAAGGTGGTCGGTCTTCCCACCTCGCCATGAATCTGGAGTTTCCAGTTCTCGCTATCGGCAGTTCCTTGAACGCCACCCATATCAATAATCCTTTTTACTGCCTGTTGGCCTGGGGGAAGACGCGGTCTACCATCAGGCCTCATCTCTGCCGCCAAGGCGAGATTTTCCAGATCCATTAGCTTCACGAATATACCCGGCAGGCCGATACTTACGACCGATCCGCCGGCTTGGGCCAAAAAGGCACGTCTTGATAGTTTTTTCATTCCTCCGTCGCATCGTCATCACCGCCCAATCCGTACTTGGCCAGACGGTAGCGAAAGGAGCGAAAGCTGATGCCGAGCAGTTCAGCGGCCTTTTGTTTTGCCCCCCGTGTCCTCTCAAGAGCCTGCTGGAGAAGGTCCTTTTCCAGTTGGCCAAGGACATTATCCAGATCGATTCCCTCCTGGGGCATGGTAAGCGTCACAGACTCAGTTTTAGATTGGACCTGGGTCTGCTTGAAACTGGAAAGAGTTAGGCTGTCGGGGAGGACTATGTTAGAGGCTTCCAGGGCGACACTTCGTTCAATGATATTTTCAAGCTCTCTAATATTACCGGGAAAGTTATAGCTCTTGAGAAGATCCAAGGCGTAGGAAGAAATTTTCCTGATGTCCTTTCCCATTTGATCGCTGTACTTTTCCAAAAAATGTTGAGCCAACAGGGGAATCTCATCAGGACGTTCCCTTAGTGGCGGCATGTGAATGTTTATTACGTTGAGCCGATAGTAAAGATCTTCGCGGAACTTTCCGTCCATCACTTCGCGTTCAAGATCGCGGTTGGTGGCGCTAATGATGCGAACATCTACACTGATCTCCTCACTGCCACCCACCATCTTGAAGGTTTTTTCCTGAACGGCCCTCAGAAGCTTGACCTGGACAGGAGGATGAAGCTCTGCCATTTCATCAAGAAAAAGGGTTCCCTGATGGGCTGCTTCAAAAAGGCCACTGCGAGTTGCGGTAGCCCCGGTAAAAGAGCCTTTTTTGTGTCCGAAAAGCTCGCTTTCCATTAGGGTTTCTGGCACACTGCCGCAATTAACCACCACAAAGGGCTTGTCTTTCCGAGGACTCTCACGGTGTATGGCTTTGGCTATCAGCTCTTTACCAGTTCCTGACTCTCCGGTAATGAGGACGTTGCTGGTGGCGGCGGCAATGCGAGGAATGAGTTCGAGGATCTTTCTCAGTTCAGGGCTGTCACCAACAATACCGTGGTAGTGAGTAGCACTAGCCGTATCTGCTGCTGCCTTTTCCTGGGGCTCGTGTGATTGGGCGGTAGCCAGGGCGTCCTGGATAACAGTTTTAATTTCCCTTACCTTGAAAGGCTTGGGCAAATAGTCGTAGGCTCCCCATTTCATGGCTTCAACAGCAGTGGAGGTGCTGGCGTATGCAGAGATCATAATCACCACTGTATTCGGATGGAATTCTTTACATTTTTTTAACACCTGGAGCCCGTCAGTCTCCTTCATCCGAATATCGGTGATAACCAGGTCAAAGTGTTGCTTCTTCAGAATATTTATGGCCTCGTCACCTCCTGCCGCAGTAGCCACCTGGTAGCCTTCTTTATGGAGCATGATTTCCAGAAATTCTCTCATGCTGTGTTCGTCGTCAACTACAAGGATGCTGGCCATTCGGGTTCAGTCTCCTGCTATAGCACTGCAATCTTGGATATGATACTCAGCTTGGCGTATGTATGCGAGATGTGCGATGTGGGATCTAGCCCGGATATTTCACATCACATATCACGTATCGCACATTGACGTTGGGGCTGCACATTTTGGAGCCTCAAGATCTAGCCCTCAGTGCCCCTGGTATTCCTTGCAAGAATGGTACCTAGCCGCTTGTGTTTTTCTCTGTGAATATGATCCTGCCATCCCGAAGGACCATGACCGTTTTTCCTCTTAGCTGCCAGCCATGAAAAGGCGAATTCCTGCTTTTGGAGCGAAACTGGTTGACGTCGACGGTGAACTCCCGGTTCGGATCAATGAGGGTGACATCGGCCGGAAGCCCAGGAGTTAGGCGTCCCAGGTCAACGCCAATAATGCGGGCGGGATTGCTGGTCAATTTTTCTATTGCTTCAAGCGGACTGAGCAATCCCTGATCAGCGAGCCGCAGTGTCAGAGGGAAGGCGGTCTCGAGACCGATCATGCCAAAGGCGGCGTAGTCAAACTCCACGTCTTTCTCTATGGTGCTGTGGGGGGCATGGTCGGTGGCGATGGCATCAATAGTACCGTCGGCAAGACCTTGGTGAATGGCGGTTAGATCAGCAGAGGAGCGGATTGGTGGATTAACTTTGAGGTTGGTGTCAAAATTCTCGAGAGCCTCGTCAGTGAGAGTGAAATGATGTGGAGTAGCTTCGGCGGTAACCTGTACTCCCTTCGCCTTGAATTGCCTTACCAGCTCTACGGCTCCAGCACTAGACAGGTGAGCTATATGCAAACGGCCGCCAGTGACCTCTGCCAGACTACAATCACGAAAAACCATTACGTCCTCGGCAGCGCTGGGGATTTCCCTCAACCCCAAACGGGTGGAGACCACCCCTTCGTGCATTACCCCATCGCCGGCAAGGTCACGATCTTCTGCATGGCTTATAACCGGCAGGTTAAAGACCTGGGCGTATTCCAGGGCCCTCCGCATGAGCTGGCTGTTCATAACCGCTATGCCGTCGTCGCTGACGGCTACAACTCCTGCTTCTTTGAGCTCAGCGTACTCGGCCAGCATTTCACCTTTTTGGCCCTGACTGATGGCTCCTACAGGAAAGACTCGCACGAGGTCAGCTTCGGCTGCACGGCGAAGGATAAGGTCCGTAACCGCTGAATTATCATTTGCCGGTTTGGTATTGGGCATGCAACAGATAGAGGTGAAACCGCCTGCAGCTGCGGCCTGACTTCCGGTTAGGACAGTCTCCTTGTATTCCTCGCCCGGTTCCCGCAGATGGGTATGCATATCAATGAGTCCCGGCACCACCCAAAGACCCTCTGCATTAATGACCTCCACGGAGTCTGATTTCTTGTCCAGTGCACCCGGAGGACCTAGGTCCTTGATTTTGTCGCCTTCAATGAGGAGGTCGTGCATGTCGTCCAAACCGCTTGCTGGGTCAAGGACTCTGCCGCCACGAATGAGCTTACTCATCTTTTTCACCTCCTATGAGTAAATACAGCAGAGCCATGCGCACGGCGACGCCGTTGTTTACTTGATCCAGGATCACGGAATAGGGTCCGTCGGCTACAGCAGGGCTGATTTCTACGCCGCGGTTGATTGGGCCGGGATGCATGATAAGCACATCCGGTTTAGCCTGTAACAGTTTTTCTTCATTTAAGCCAAAAACACGAGCATACTCTCTGAGGCTGGGCAGGAGCATTCGACCTTGCCGCTCCAGCTGTATCCGGAGCATCATGATCACATCCGCTTTGGGGATGACATCTTCGGGACGGTAGAAAACTTCAACCCCCAGCTTGTCCAAATCGTGTGGAATCATGGTGGTCGGGCCAGCCACCAGGACTTGGGCTCCCATTTTGGTGAGGGCCCAGACATTGGAGCGTGCCACTCGGCTGTGAGCAATGTCTCCGATGATGGCAACGGTTTGCCCTGATATGGTGCCTTTTTTGTCTTTGATAGTGAGAAGGTCGAGCAAGGCCTGGGTGGGATGTTCGTGCATGCCGTCACCGGCGTTGATCACCGAAGCCTGCACGTGTCGGGCCAGCAGGTGGGGAGCGCCGGCAGCGGAGTGACGAAGCACAATAATGTCTGGGTTCATGGCCTCTAGATTTTTTGCGGTGTCAAGCAAGGTCTCACCTTTTACAATACTGCTGGTTGAGGCAGATATGTTAAAGGTGTCCGCGCTCAGACGCTTGGCCGCAATCTCAAAAGAGGTTCGAGTTCTGGTACTGGGCTCATAGAATAAATGGACTACAGTCCTGCCCCGCAAGGTGGGGACCTTCTTGATGGGTCGAGTGGAGATTTCCTTGAAAGTTTCTGCCGTCTCAAGGATCAGGTTGATTTCCTCAGGCTCTAGTTGTTTGATACCGAGTAAATCTTTCTTGCGGAACTGCATAGATCGCTTCCCCGATGGTAGGGCGGCAATAGGGAGATGCAGCCCGAGACTATGGTGACTGAATCGTCAGCAGTAGGAAGGGCACCAATGTTCAGCAGGCTAATCTATCCCATTTGGTGCCCCTTTGCAAGACCAATTCGCATCAGGAGTCTCCCCTAAAATGTTATGAGTGACACAGGCCAAGGGGGCGGCTGCGAAACACGACCAATTCGCGCCATTTTATGGCAGTGTCGCTTTTGAAAATGCATCAAATCTTCATGCTGGCTCTCGCCAAGCTGAGATGCGGAAAGACAGGAGGCTCAGGTGCTCGTTGTTTCACAGCCTCCCCCTTTGGCCTTCCTGGTGTTTCTTCTGAGTGACTGGTGGGAGGCCTGTGCCACTTCCGCAGCTGTGGGTGGGGGAGCCCCTGGCCCCGTTCCGCAGGAGCGGGGAACAGGGAGGGGGCGCCTTCCCCCGCCCACAGCTGCGCTTGAAGTGACCAGGCCGAAGCCCTGGAACGACAGAAGAAACAGCAGGAAGACATTTTCATTTCCAAATGAGACCTCAACTCGGCAATAGCTTCAATGTATAAACATCTCCAATCCATTTTTGGGGAAAGTCCTGCAATTCGCATGGGGCAGAGCGCAGAACGCATAGCCAAGAGGAATTTGAGAAGTTATACCATTTGCTTACCAGTTTGCCAGTATGTGGGTAGCCTGTACTGAACCCTGTTTGCGAGTAACACTTTTTGGCAATTGTAGTGACTATACCAGTCAACGAATCGTGTAGGAGCAAGCTTCCGCTTGCGATACCAGCGCTTGGAAGAACCATTCGGATCGCCACCAGGAGGTTGCTCCTTCTGGATTTAGTGCGAGAAGAAGCGGCAAAAAAATAATTAAATCAAATATATGAAGAGGACCACGGACTACTGACCACGGATCCCAAAAAGGGGTTTGACATCCCTCAAGGGCTCTTTTATTATTGAGCTCCTTTTGACCGGAGTAACTTTTCTTTCGGCAGCAAGTTCCAGTTGGGCGTGCCGCCCCTGCATGTTAAAATAATGCATTGAGAAAACAACCGAGCAAGGAGAGACAATGGCCTTACAGCAAGTCGTGGACTCCCCGGCGCTTACCGAAAACGCACTGGTGGTGCTGAAAAAGCGTTACCTCAAGAAGAACGATTACGGCGAGGTCGTTGAAACACCAGAGGAAATGTTCCACCGGGTCGCCAAGGCGGTGGCCGGGGCCGAACTGACATACGATCCGCAGGCCGATATGGATGAAGTTGCGGCGCGGTTCTACGGTTTGATGACGCGGCTGGAGCTCGTGCCCAACTCACCTACACTGATGAATGCAGGTAGGGAACTTGGCCAGCTCTCTGCCTGTTTTGTCCTGCCGGTGGATGACTCCATTGAATCCATTTTTGAGGCCATCAAGCATACTGCCATGATCCACAAAAGCGGGGGCGGTACCGGTTTCTCCTTCTCTCGTGTAAGGCCAGAAAACGACAAGGTGCTTTCCACTCAGGGAGTTTCAAGCGGGCCCATCAGCTTTATGACGGTTTTTGACGTGGCCACCGAAACTATCAAGCAGGGCGGTACGCGGCGTGGCGCTAATATGGGTATTCTTAGGATTGATCACCCTGATGCGGAAGCCTTCATCACTGCCAAAACCGATAACGAGAAATTTAATAACTTCAACATCTCGGTGGCAGTAACCGACAAATTCATGCAGGCGATGGAGGAGGGTGGGGAGTACGATCTCTTAAACCCTCGCACCGGAGAGAGAGCCAAGCGATTGTCAGCGGGGGAGATATTTGAGAAGATTGTTGATTCCGCCTGGAGAAACGGTGAGCCGGGCATCATCTTTCTCGACTCCATCAACCGCGACAATCCCACGCCCCACATAGGGGAAATTGAATCTACCAATCCCTGCGGTGAGCAACCACTGCTTCCATATGAATCCTGCAACCTGGGCTCCATTAACCTCACTAAAGTGGTGGAAAACGGCCAGGTTAATTTTGATAAACTGAAGGAAATTGTCTGGACAAGTGTACATTTTCTGGACAATGTAATTGACGTAAATCGCTACCCCTTACCCCAGATTGAGGAGATGACCAAGGCAAACCGTAAGATCGGGCTTGGAGTGATGGGTTTCGCCGACCTACTGATCTCTCTCGGTATTCCCTACAATTCCGAGGACGCCATTGAGATGGCTGAGCGAATAATGTCCTTCATCCAGAAGGAATCGCAAGCTGCCTCTGCAGCATTGGCCAAAAAGCGAGGCAACTTTCCCAACTATCCAGGTTCGGTCTTTGATAAGCCGGATACACCTTTTATGCGCAATGCTACCACCACCACCATCGCTCCAACCGGTACCATCAGCATCATTGCCGGAACATCCAGCGGTATCGAGCCCATCTTTGCCGTTTCATTCTTGCGTAAAGTACTAGACGGGCAGGAGTTGCTGGAGGTCCACCCGATCTTTCGCGAAGTCTCCCAGCAGAGAGGTTTCTACAGTGAAGAACTGATGAAGGAGATTGCTGAGAAGGGTACGATCCAGGAAATAGAAGGGATCTCCGAGGATATGAAGCGCCTGTTTGTCACTGCCCACGACATCAAACCCGAATGGCACATTCGCATTCAGGGAGCCTTTCAAAAATACACCGACAATGCCGTGAGCAAGACCATAAACTTTCCGCATTCCGCTACCAGGGAAGATGTTCGTGAGGCGTATCTGCTCGCCTATCATCTGGGTTGCAAAGGTCTAACCATCTACCGTGATGGCAGCAGGGATCAGCAAGTGTTGAACATCCAGCGAAAGCCCGAACCGCCCCAGGTTGCACCGCGACCTCGACCCGAGCGGACCTACGGGGTTACCCAGAGAATGAACACCGGGTGCGGCAAACTATACGTTACTCTCAACAGGGATGATATGGGGATATGTGAGGTGTTTGCTCAGATGGGCAAGGCCGGCGGCTGTGCCAATTCACAGATTGAGGCCACCGGCCGCCTCATCTCACTGGCACTGAGGTCAGGGATCAAGCCTGAATCCATCCTGAAGCAAATCATGGGCATCCGGTGTCCGTCGCCCGTCTGGCAAGAGGGTGAGATGGTGCTCAGTTGCTCCGACGCCATGGCCAAAGCACTCAACGAATACTGTCAGAGCGGTTTCACCCACATGGTAGCCGAAATGGGTGCCTGCCCCGACTGCGGCGCAACAGTTGAACATGAAGGTGGCTGCATTGTCTGCCGTTCCTGCGGTTTTTCTCGGTGTGGTTAAGCGCAGAGCGCCATGTCATTTCACATTTTTCATTGCTAAGTTCTGATCTGAATCTTTGGTGGGGAGTGCCCCCTACACTATAGAATGCCAATTTCAATTCTTTCATCCCCACATCCCGAAATCTGAAATTTAAAATCTGAGATCTAAAATCCCTCAGTTCCGAAATCCGCAATCCCAAATGCGCAATGCCATGCTCCACTCCTGGGATCTTTCCTCTCAAGAAGCCATAGCCCTGCAGAAACGGTTGGCGTCTAGCGTGGTACTGAAGCCGCTGCCTGAAGAAATCACCGTGGTGGCGGGGGCAGATGTGGGCTACTGCCGTCGCCATGATAGGGCTGTGGCGGCCGTGGCCACCTACATCTATCCAGGTCTACAATTGAGGGAACTTGTCCGATTTCAAGGAAAATTTTCTTATCCGTACCTTCCAGGCCTTCTCTCCTTTCGCGAAATACCGCTGCTTTTACAAGCGTTTGAGCGTTTACGAGAGGAGCCGGATGTGGTGCTGTGTGACGGTCAGGGTACAGCCCATCCGCGCCGGTTCGGTCTTGCCAGCCATCTGGGGCTGTGGCTGAATTTGCCCACGGTGGGCTGTGCTAAAACGAGATTAGTGGGAACACACGGGAAGGTGGGGCCTATGAAAGGACAGTATCGTTCGCTGCGGTACCGTGACGAGAGGGTGGGGGTGGTTTTGCGTACTAGAACAAAGGTCAAACCTCTTTACGTCTCACCTGGACATCTGGCGGAGGTGGAGAGCAGTCGTAGGTTGGTGATGCGATGCTGCTTGAAATACCGTCTCCCGGAACCCATTCGCAGGGCGCACCTAGCTGTCCAGCGGGCAGTGCGTGGGGGAGACGAGAAACTAGGGACTACGCATGGAGCATGGGGAGATACAGCTGGCAGCAGGTAGATTGCAGCAGGCAGGGGGAAGTAAGAGATCAGAGCACAGAAGGTAGCGGGCAGTAGCGCTCAGCTCTCATCGAGCTTCGCGTCATTGGCCATTATTCGTAGCCTCAGG
>CP070843.1:3403883-3410020 GCA_020350905.1 Deltaproteobacteria bacterium | reverse complement strand
AACATATTGTTATAGAGCACCAATATGCCACTGAGATGCACCTGGTCGTCCGACAGTCCCAACTCCCGGGTCAGGTGGAGACGGATCCGCTTCAGCAGGTCCTGACGTTTGAGATTGACATCCGATTCGTACACCCGCACTGAATAGCGAAGCTGATTGCCATCTTCTGCCAGGTAAGGAACAATAAGGGCCTCTTTGATCTCATTGGGTAAGCGCTGGTAGAGAATGGCTAGAGTAAAATTATCCGGCAGTTCGCCGCCATTAACCTGTTTCAACACCTCCATGGTAGTGGACAGGGAGAGGACCTTGCCGGTCTCAACGATCCCATCCAGATAGTCCTGGATAGCATCCACCTCATCCACCTTGAAGACGTTGAACCAGTAACTGCTGCCTGTAATCCCCGCCTCTCCCTCGAAGTCGGTATCATCCCAAAGTTCGTCATTCTCTTTCTCATCTTCATCATCAAAGGGTTCTTGTTCCTCCTCGAAAAACTCGGCCGGAGCATCGATCACCACGTCTAGAGGGGTGGTGCCGCCCAGTTCCCGGTCAATGAGATACATGCCCTGATAGATCTCCGTGGACTCATGGAAGTGGTCGATGAAGCGGTTCTCCACCGTGAGTCTGGATATGCCTATTACCCCAAGAACCACCGCCAGCATGGCTACTCCCAGCACCAGGTTGCCATGGTGTTCGATCAGAGGCGGGAAGAGGCCGGTTATGGCGCTCGTTATATCCCTCGGTTTATGTGGTTTTCCGGGCTTGAGCAACATAATTGCAGCCGGGAACAGGGTAAAGGTGAATATCAAGGCCACTGTGAGGCTGACGCCCATTATCCAGCCAAAATCGATCACCGGCCGGACGCCGCTCACTACCAGCGAGCCAAAGGCCACCATGGTGGTTATTACCATGTAGAAACAGGGGATGAACTTGCTGCGAACCGTCTCCCGCACCAAATAACGCTGCTCTTCATCGGGATTTTGCACATGCAACTCGCGGTAACGGACGATGAGATGAATGGTAAGGGAGAGAACGAAGATCAACAACAAGGCGAGGAAATTGGATGACACCACGGTCAGACGCCACCCGGCCAGTCCCAGGAATCCCATGGTAACCACGGCCGTGGCAAGAGCGGTGAGCAGGGGCAGAATAACCCAGCGTGGCTGGTGGAAGGCAATGACTAGAAGCAGTGCCAGAACTGCAATCACCCCTAGGCCGAATACCCTGATATCGTGGCGGACAAAAGCCACCATGTCCGCCACAATCATGGGCTTGCCTCCGAGATGCAATTCGGCCCGATCCCGGTGCCGGTCCATGATGCTACGGATGCTAGCGATATCCGCTTCCTCTTGCGCCATCAACTCGGCTTTATACTGCTTGAACTCATTGGTCAAACGTATGAGTTCCTGCTCCTCCTCCGATGTCAGCTCGGACTCAAGCTGTTTTTCGCGCAACTTATTTCGGCCTTTGTGCAGGCGCTCATAGATCGGATCACGACGGAAATTCACCCGCATCGCTGTGGTATCGCCATGGGGGCCCATGAGGCGATTGCTGTAGAGCGGGCTCTGGCGCAGCTCCCGTTCGGCCAGCACGAGGTTCGTGTCCGGATCTGCCAATTTGCGTATGCGTTGTTCCAGTTCCTCCAACGACATTGGTGGACTCTGAACGAGGGGCACGTCCAAGATGCTGATTACCGATTCAACCCGCTCGATGGCGGTCAGGCTATCGCGCAACCTGCGCAGATCCTCCAGGGTCTCTCTTTCGAACAATCTTCCCTGGGGCGTATAGGTGAGGATCAGATAGTCGTCGGATCCGTAGCGGGCCCGGATGGAGTTGTAGTAGCGCAGGTCTTCATCGTTTTCCAGGACCAGCGAATCAGCAGAGATGTCGATCTTGAGGGCTGGAACGAACCAGCCGAAAAAGGCGGTGATTAGGAACACCAGGAGCAAGGTCGCGACCGGTTTGCCAAGTACCAGTTCGTCGTATAGCTCTAACGGCGATGTTTTCATAAATCCTCTTTCAGCAGGGCGAAAACAACATGAATCTCAGTGATGAGGAAGCGCTCTCGAGCACAGTAGTATGTCATGGAGATTTCTTAGGTGTCAAGACTACTTAGACACTATTTATGGAAGTTGATCTGTTTTCCATTGCCTGAACCACGAGCACAGGACGCAATAAACGAGAAAGAGACAGCCGCCGACGGCTGAGACTGCATTTCTGGATCTGAATAAGTGCGGGATTAGTTTTTCTGGGGGGTCTTAATTTCTTCCGGCAGTATTTTGGGCATCCTTACAATAAAACGTGACCCTTCGCCTGGAGTGGAATCGACCTGCACAGATCCTTCATGTTGCTCGATAATTTGGTTTGAGATGAAAAGGCCCAGGCCTGTGCCCTCTCGTCCCTTGGAGGAGTAGAAGAGGGTAAACATCTTTTCCCTGGCCTCCTTATCCATGCCAATGCCGTTGTCGGAGACATCGAATATGATGTTATCCTTATCCTGTCTGACCCCAAAGGTGATCTTGTGCGCTCTCTTGGAATCATCATGTATGCAGGCGTCCAATGCATTTTCGAGAATGTTTGTCATTGCTGAGGCGAGCACTCCGGCGTCCACCTCAAATTCTCCTGCGGAAGCATCGAAGTCACGAACAAATTCGATGTTATGGCCGAGTGCTTTGGGTTCAACGGTGAGGGCCACATCGTTAGCGAAGGTGAGGACATCGGTTCGTTCCCATTGCAGATCTCTCTCTTTGGCATAATAGAGGAGGTCGAGAGACATATTTCTGATGCGGCCAATCATATGCCTCACAATTTCCCAGCCCTCCTTGATGCTCTCCAGGTCTTCTTTTTCGAAACCCGACTCAATCCGATACATGCCGCCGTCCAAACCTGTCAGCAGCCCTTTTATGCCATGAGAAATGGAACCTATCAAAAGTCCCAAGGATGAGAGATGGTCCTGCAACTGGCGGATCTGAGTTATGTTGGTGGACATCTCCATCACATGGGTTACCTCTCCGGCAACATTCTTTATGGGCGCGGTCCAGATCAGAACATTGTACTGCTCGCCGGATTTGGCAGTTACCACCGTCTCTGCCTGCTGTGATTCTCCCTCTTCAAAAGTCTTCCAGACAGGACACTCGGGGTGTGGTTCACCGTCATGTGAATAAGCCTGGGAACAGAAAGAACCAAACTTGATACCAAAATCTTCGAGGAATTTTTTGTTGGCTGCCATCAACTTGAGGTCTCTGTCCTGAACGGTGAAATAGCAAGGTGCCGCATCAAAAAGCTGCTGGTACCTCTGTTGACAGCTAATCAGCTCTTCCTGGAGACGACTCACTTCTGTGAGGTCGGCTGCCATTTCGAGCACCAATTCCACTTCGCCGTCTCGATTTCTGACGGGAGCGGTGTGCACCATTACCGGAAGCTCACTGCCGTTCAGATTTTTGACTCTCTCCCTCCTGCGCTGCCCCTTACCCGTGCTAAAGGTTTTGGCAACGGGACAGTTCTTCTGGCTTCCAGCACTACTCGAATATATCTCCCAGCTGCCGCGTCCTATCTTATTTCCCAAGCGCTCTTTGTAAAGCTGATTCGTTCCAACAACCTCGTTGTTACTGTTATGGATGGAGACGAAGCAAGGCATCTCGTTGAAGAATGTCAGCCCACTTTCGAGATCCTCCACTATGTTCTTCATGGCAGAGGACAAGCCCTCAACCACCTGACCCACAGCAATCAGCCGCTCAGCTTTTATCAGTTTGGCTGACTTCTCCCGAACGAGATCTTCCAGGTGTTCTGTGTACTCCCTTAACTGCCGCCTCATGGAAATTCTTTCATTGGCTCTTTTGAGGGCTATTTCCAGAACTTCGTCCTTGATGGGTTTGGTGATGAAATCGGTTGCTTCGTGCTTGAGACTCTTTATGGCCAGGTCCATATCCCCGTGGCCGGTGATCATGATTACTTCGGTTTCCGGGTCTTCTTGCTTGATCTTGCGAAGCAACTCGATGCCGTCCATTACCGGCATTCTGATATCGGTGAGAACTATAGGGGGGGTAATTTCTTCGATAATCCGAAGGGCTTCCTCGCCATTTTCTGCAGTATATACTTCGTAGCCAAGGTCAGACAGAGATATTTTTAGAACTACGCGAATATCTTCTTCGTCATCTACTATTAATATTCTGTCGGCCATGGTTGCCCTATCCACCAAAGGATTGGTAAGGAGTTTTCGCTGGGGCTGTTTGGCAGTGGCGAGTTGCTATTGCAGGGTTCGTCAAAGGATCATTCACCTATGGTATCTTTAACTATTTTCAAGAGTTGGTCGCGATCAAAAGGTTTTTCAACAACAGCCACGGCTTTTTTTACTGCAAGATGGGGTTTTGCCAACCCGCTGATAACAATCACTGGAATATTCTTAAGATCATCCATCTTTGTATATTTTCGGTAAAACTGCGGCCCCGTCACCTCCGGCATATCAATATCAAGCGTTATTAAGTCTGGTTTTTCCTTCTGCAATACTTCAAATGCTTCAGGGGCGTTGTGGGCGGCACACGTCTCATAGCCGTTGTCATGAAACAAGCCCACGAGGTAATAGACAACATTAGGATCATCGTCTACGACCAGGATCTTTTTCGCCATAGGGCACCTCCGCTTCAACTTTCGAGTTAACAGACGGCTTTGTCTCGATCAATCCAAATAAATTACCCTGGCAAAGGTTTGTCCGCAAGGAGTTTTTGGACTATATTGAGCAATTCTTCAGCCTTGGGAGGCTTCTCCACGTAGGCCTCCGGATCGGGCAGGGGGTCCTCGAGTCCTATACTCATCATCTTTAAAGAATGGGAAAAAGTTTCGCTCTCTACTCCCGAAAGCATTACTACTGGAATATTCTTAAGCTTGTTGTCTGTCTTGAGCTGCCGGTACATGGAGACTCCGCCTTCCTCGGGCATCATCACATCCAGAATGATGAGGTCAGGCGGATCCTCCTTTACCTTTTGAATACCCGCTTTTCCATCTTTGGTTGCTATGGCATTGTAGCCACTGGTCTCAAGCACGGTGCTTATGAAAATCCTCATATGCAGATCATCTTCAACCACCAGGATGTTTTTTTCTTTCAAGTCGGGGCTCCAAGCAAGCTGCAGATGCAAGCAGTTGCGAACTATATAGTAGTGGTGGCGGCCAGTTTGTCGGGACGATTTACGCTTGCCACCGGGCAGGCTGACCGAAGAACTACCTGTTCCACTGTGGAGCCAAGCACTGCCTTTTCTGGATCTATTTCCCTGGCATGGTGCGCCATTACAACAAGATCTGCCTGCTTGTCGCGTGCATACTTTAGGATTTCAACATATGGTGTTCCCTCCCAAACCTCGATCTCGTAATTATCGAACCCCTCCATTTCGGGAAGATAAAGCTCCTCCATTTTTTTCCGTGCTTCTTTGACCTTCACTTCAATATCTGCCTGGGTCAAAATTTTACCAGGGTCCGCTGCACCAATGTCACAGGCATGAAAGAGATAAAGCTTGCAACCGATCTGTTTTGCAGTTTTCAGGGCAAACTTGAAGGCTGATTGTGCCGCTTTGGAAAAATCGGTGCCGAATACGATATTAGAAAAATACCACCAGCAGGTCTGACATGGCCTGCTCACGATAAGGACGGGGCACCGGGCTGCCTTGGCCACCTTCTGCATGGTATTGCCAACCACAGTCCTGAAGCGGGTAGCACCCACGTCCTCTTGCCTGGTGTGGGAGCCCATGATAATCAGGTCGATGTCTCTTGTACGCGCTGCCCTCAAGATCTCCCGGTGGGGAGCCCCCACAACGGCTTCCACCACACAGTTTTCAGCTTCTGCCAACTTGTCGGCAAAGGTAGTCTTCATCTCTTCCGTTACCTGTTCAACCCATTCGTCGTCATGCACCTCTTTTCGACCTGTCTTGAGATCTACGGCATATTTACTAAAACCATGGGTGGGAAGGCCAAACACATGAAATACGGTGAGTTCCGAGTTGTATTTCTTGGCCAGATCGAAGGCCACATCGGCCGCATCTTTGCAAATGGGCGAAGCTGTTGTGGCGAACAAAATCTTGTCAAACATATGTCACCTCCTGAGGGCACACTCCGTTGGCGCGACATGAAAACTAAGTTCCCAGGCAATCCCT
>CP070843.1:3400409-3403783 GCA_020350905.1 Deltaproteobacteria bacterium | reverse complement strand
GCTCGCGATGGCGGGCAGGCACGCCCATCTTTGTGGTCTCGCGACAGCAATTCATAAAATATCCGGGCTAGGTGCCCACAAGTCCTTACATTGCGCGCATGAGCTTCGTTGTCACTTGGGCTGCGCTCGTCATGAGGCCTGACGGCCGTCACTGGTAGTCAATTGCCTTCGGCGTCATTCATGGTAAGTCAGTGGAACTACTTAGTGACAACAAATGACAGCGGAGCGTAGTGACGGCCACTTTCAGTGGCCAAATGACTGTTGAAAGAGAGCGGGATGCAGGACAAAGAGCTAATTCTGATAGGAACTGTTCACCGCGATCCTGGAGGCGCAGAGAAACTCCTAAAAATTCTGACCAAAGCCCGCCCCGTGGCTGTGGCGGTGGAGGTTAGTCCCTACGGACTCTTTTACCGGCGTAGAAACGGCCGCCGCTTGCTGCGACGTCTTATGCGGACAGTGAAGCGTCTGGCTGAAGATCTGCAGGTTTTCTGGCAACGCTGGGGCCAGATCCATGCCATCCGAACTCAGATCCAACTGCCTTTCGAGTACCGCATCGCCCTGAGCTACTGTCGAGACACTGACGCTACGCTCTCGTGCGTCGACTCTTCGACCTGGAGCAAACGATGGATTGATAATCATTGGTACCATTTGCTTAGCCGTGAGAATCTAGAGGCGCTGCTGACAGAAAGCCCGAAAGATCAGAAACAAGAGGTCAGCAGGGACTACAAGATGGCCGCTCTTCTTTTGCGCTCTCAGGATGAACCGTTAGTTCCTGTTTTTGCTAAAACCTGGTCAGCCGACCTTCACTGGCAGCAGCGAGAGGCGGACTTAGCGCGATTGCTGGAAGGACTGTATAATAGGGTGGATACGGGTCGACTGGCATATGTTGGGGGCTGGCAACACCTGCTTGGCCCAAATGCAGGCGGGACCCTTTATGAGCGTCTTAAGCATCTGCAGCCCCGGAGGGTATTATTAGATGGGGGACTGATCTAGGGTATTAGAAAAAATCCACGGGGAAACGGAGAGAGGGGAGCACACAAAAATATACATCATCGATGTGGGATATCGGATGTCGGATTTCGGATTTGGGAAAGCATGAGGCAGAGGGTAGGAAGTCGGGTTTCGGATTGCGGATTTCGAAATTAGGATCAACCCACTCCCATCCATAAATTGTGTTCCTTGTGGGCTTTATGATAAGATTATTGAGCAGAATTGATCGGCCCTTGGTCGTGCTAGACGGGGAGTTAGCGGTGCCCTGTAGCCCGAGATCCGCTTATGCGGGGTTGAATCCCCCATGGAGAGTATTGGTCTTACCGGGGCCTGTCTGTGGTTGGTGCTGATCGGACACTGCGCAACAAACGGATACAAACCCCGTCAGGTCCGGGAGGAAGCAGCGGTAAGTATTGCAGTTTGTGTCGTGGTCACCTCTGATCAGAGCTACAACGCAGGCGGCTTTTGGAAAAGCTAAGCCCGAAGTGGGGTGCACGGCCAAGGGTTTCTTGCGTCGTAAAGGCCACGTGCGACGGGCTAGAAGAAGTGTGCTGAAGTATTGGAGTTTTGGAGTGGTGGAGTAAGGCGAACTTATGAAATCTCAAACTCCAAGCACCAAATCTCAGGGTTTTAGGTGTCAGGTGTCATCCAGTTACCAGGTGTCAGGAAAAATAAATGTAGAAGCCGAAACCTGAACACTGAACACTGAAACCTCCAGCCATTAAATTTTTTCCCACAAAGAACGCTCTTCGGCTTCTGAGAGATCCTGCCAACTTTTTTCCTGGTCAACCAGACTGGCTTCCACTCGTTCAAGCTGTTGGCAGAAGCGCTCCAGAGTCTGTGTTAAGGCATCCTCTGCCCGAATGTCTGCAGGAAGAGTGAAGGCCACTAACAGTAACAGCAGTTTTCCAACCACAGGCGCAGTCTGGAGTCCATTACCCCCGGTGTCTGTCTGAAGCAGTGCGGAAAAAGATTGGCGCAACTCAGAAAGAAGGATATCTTGGTGGAGGGGCCGCCGCAGGGATCGACCTAGCCTTGAGAGGGTGCGATATGAGCGCATAAGGGCAGGAAGGGCACGAGGGATATCACAAAGGAGAGCACCAAGTGGTTCTCGGGGCTTTTCCTGGCGTTTAATCTCCTCCCAATTCAGTTTGACTTGTCGGGCAGAGTCCACCTTCCGATCGCCAAAGACGTGGGGATGTCGCCGCACCATTTTCTCGCCCACTCGTTGCAGCACTTGCTCCATTTGAAATTGGTCTTGTTCTCCATAGAGGCGGGCCAAGAAAATTGCCATGAAGATCAGATCGCCAAGCTCTTCCGCGATCTGATCGGGAGGGTGGTGATCCACAGCATCCACCAGTTCATAGACTTCCTCAAGGAGGTAGCGTTTGATGGTAGCTGGCGTTTGCTCGCGATCCCACGGGCAGCCGTCCTCGGCTCGTAACTGGGCTATGAGATCCAGCAACCTCTCGAATTCTTTTCCGGACTCAGCCATTCTGTATCCTAGGATGTATTGATTGTTGCCTTTGTGTACGTGGTGTCCTTGGTATTCAAGGAACCGATCTTCGCGATTCATCGCGTGTTAGGGAAGTTCATCGCTTTATTTTCTTTTTGATTGAATCGGCTATTTGCTGTTGCTGCAATTGACGGACGAGTGCCTTGTGCCTTTTTGCATAGCGGTCTCGTAAGTCCTTGGGTGTTAATTTTACCAGGAGGTAGCCGGCCCTCTGAACATGCACAGAGAAGAGAGATTCTTTCAGGAGCTCAGAGTTACCGGGAAGAAATAGGGTCAACACTGCGACCAGGATAACGGCTGCCACCATTCCTTTGAAGAGGCCTAAGGCGCCGCCCAGGAGACGGTCTGCCCAAGCCATGAGCATGGCCCGACTGAGCTTGACGAAGAGGTAACCCAAGAAGACGACAGCCAGCCAAGTAGCAGCATAAATAACAACGTAACTGAGTAACTCGAGGTACGGTGCAGAAGGAAAGTGGCGCCGAAGCACTGGGAGCATCTGGAGGTACAGATGACCGGCAACCACAAAGCCAGCGAGAAGTCCCAGCAGACCGGCCACCTGTCTAATCATACCCCGGATGAGGCCGCGAATCAGGGCTGCAGCCAGGATGGTCAGGAGTATGAAATCGAGGATGTTCATAATGTTTAATGAACTAGGTACGCTGGGTGTGGCTAGATAGGAATAACTATGTATTGAACGAGTTGCCCTGGAGTAGTGGAGTGTTGGAGTGATGGAGTAAGGCGGACTTATGAAATCCCAAACTCCAAGCACCAAATCTCTGGGTTTTAGGTGTCAGGTGTCGGGTGTCAGGTTTTTGGGAAGAGAAATAAAAAAGCCGAAACCCGAACACTGATACCTGAACACTGAAGC
>CP070843.1:3394967-3400309 GCA_020350905.1 Deltaproteobacteria bacterium | reverse complement strand
TTCCTTCGCAAAAATTCCCATTTATATTTTGCGTGTTGGACTTGCTCTTGGGTGAGTGTAGTCATTGCTGTCCCCCTACAATGATCCCAAAGGGAGTGTGGCCCAGGCGGTGGGACTTTCCGCTTTTCGGGGCTAGCATCCCTAGAGCCACACTATAAACTTACCAGATTTAACGCTCCTTTGCAAAATGCGGAAAATGGGTGTATATAGGGTGCAGAATAATGCAAAATTTTGGCACCCAGGCAAGCCCCACATCTAATAATTTCAATAACTTAGCAGGAGCTTTGAAATGCTCTACCTTGCTCATTTCTCATTTGATGGAGAATACAAAGGAGAACCAACGCACGGTTGGTTTACATGTATGGTTGAAGCGGATGATATTGAAGCCTCGGTCGATGAATTTCATCACCTCATAAACAAGCTCCAAAAAGATGAGGATATCTTCCAGTTTGTTACGAAAGTCTATCTGGAAGACATAATCCAAATCAGGCAAGTACCAGAGGAAGGCTTTCTGGGTCACTACAGTAGTTCCCCCGGTGAAGCACCTCCCAGCATAGCCACCACCTGTTGGGGAGACACTGATAGCTACTGCGAATCATTTAGTCCCATCTCCTCTGATAATGAAGAAGCACAAGAAATCGAACCATTCATAGTGTTTCGAGATGATAAAGATCATTCACATTGAGATGCAAAGTGAGAGATGTTAGAGGGATGGCTTTGCTACCCTAAGCCTCAATTGTGGATTACTGGCGTAATGGAGTGTTTGGGTAATGGAGTATTTACGAGAGCTGCGCTCGGGGCTGGCCTCTCACCGTGAAAGTACTACAGAGGACATCTGTGTTTGCTTGCGAATTATATCAAGTCGCTTCACCTCTATATAGTGGCGGACGAGAGGAAGAGACAGGGCTTCCGCAGGCACTTCTACGGTTTCGTTGGGTTCGATGGCTAGGGGTTCGTCTTGCACGTGCTCCAAAATGATCTTTGTGCGAGAAATATTTCTGATCATCGGCATGTTCATTCCCTTAGCGAATTGTTGTGGTCAGGGCTGTATGCAGCTGAGAGTTCTTCAATCGCGTGCGGCCGGCACCATAATAGCAGCAGCCTGTGGAGAAAGCCACATTTATTCACCTACCTCATACCTGTTCACAACCGCGTTAAACCTTGACCATGGAATCTTCTGTGCCGAAGTCGTTTGGCTCATAACCATCTGCAGCATGGTCGTTTTCCCATCGGTGGTCGTCCAGCAAATACTTGAATCGATATGTTTGACCTGCGGTTAGGGAGAGGGTGGTACTGAACCTGCCGTCCTTCCTGAGTTTCATGGCATTGGCTGTGTTACTCCACTCATTAAAGTCGCCGCACAGCACTGCCCTGGTAGCGTTAATCTCTGCCGGTAGGTCGAAGGTAACGCGGCACAATCGCCCTGTCTTTGAATAGTTTTTCTTTAGCATGGCCCTGCCTCCTATTTGGGGTAAAACATTTAGTCAAAGCACGTTGGAAGTGGTGGATTATAAAAGCGAAGAGCTGGAGTGTCAAGATGCAGAGCTGAGTTCAAAGTCTGACCTCCACCTTGCCCTTCAAATAATTCTTCACATCCCCTATGGGAACCTCTCTGCGGTGGAATATGCCAGCGGCCAGGGCTGATTCGGCTTCAGTCCCGGTGAAGACTTCGTAGAAATGTTCTGCATTGCCGGCACCACTAGAGGCGATGACCGGAATGGAAACACCGTCGCTCACCGCGTTGACCAGCTCCAGATCAAATCCCAGGTTGGTTCCGTCCCTGTCGATACAATTCAGCAGGATTTCTCCTGCACCCAACTGCTCGCAGACCTGAGCCAGGGTGACCGCGTCTAGGTCCCTGCCTTCTCGGCCACCCTTGATGGTGCACTGGTACCAGCAGCACCGCTCACCGTTGGGGCCCGGGATGGCCGTCTCGATCACTTGATGCCTGACCGCATCCGCCGACTGTACATACACCCTTTTTGGATCAATGGAGATGACCACCGCCTGGTTGCCGTAAACCCGGGATATCTCTTCGATGGAACTCCGGCCGGTTTTTCGCCCGGTTTTCAAATACTCCTCGACTATCAGAACCGCATCGCTACCAATGGAAACCTTGTCTGCCCCGGACCTGAAGTATTCAGAAGCGACCTCTAGAGCCCTGTATAGCCGCCCGTTCTTGTCTATATAATCTCTGATTCCGCCACCGATGGTCAGCGGCACAAAGACATTCTCGGAAGTCTGCCGCAGCACCTCGAGCATTGGCATATCTTCCAGGGGAAAATCCCTGAAACCCGTAATATTAAGGAAGGTGATCTCGTCAGCTCCCTCCTGGTAGTAGCGTCTTGCTAGTTCCACTGGTTTGCCGAGATTCCTGACAGCCCCTTTCTCCCTGACGTCGTACTGGTCCCCCTTGGTGACCACCAGATCCCCCTGGTCGGTTGCACGGACGTCCAGACAGGCGATAATGCGTTTGGCGAGCCTGGTTGACCTGGTATCTCTGACAGGCCTGGCTTGCTCAACGCTGGTGTCGAGAAAGTTCTTTAGAATCCGGAGCCCGGCGCTGCCACTCTTTTCCGGGTGGAACTGGGTGGCGATGATGTTATCTGTCTGAATGGAGCTAACGAATTCCCTCTCGTAGTCGGTTGTTGTCAGGACAGCCCCGTCATCCGTGGGAACCACATGGTATGAATGGACAAAGTAGAACTTTTCATCGCCACGAAGTCCGGTGAAAATCCGCGAGGGCTGCTTGAAATTGAGACCGTTCCAGCCGATGTGCGGAACCGAGAGATTGATGTCAAACCTTCGCACCATACCAGGAATGAAGCCCAAACCCTGGACATCGGGGGCTTCTTCGCTGCCTTCGAACAGGGCCTGTAACCCCAAGCAGATTCCCAGAAACGGCCGACCCGATTGGAGATATGATTTCAGGGGTCCAACGTACTTCTTCTCATTCAGGATTTGCATCATGCTGCCGAAAGCCCCTACCCCTGGAAAAACCAGTCTTTCGGCAGACAGGATGTCCTCAGCCGTCTTGACAACCTTGACCTTCTCGCCCAGGCTTTCGATACCGTTAATGACGCTCCTGACATTGCCGGCACCGTAATCCAGAAAAGCTATCATCTTCTATCCTGTCTACCCCCTAAAGAATTCAGTAATGGCGTTTCTTACACCACAATTTCGATTAAGACAAGTCCCATTGATAACTTGGGCAGCAAGCCGATCATGATTATGAAATGCAGCGGCTAGAGCTCTTCCCAAGTCTCATCTTCTAGGATGCTCTCTAGCTCATCTCGACAAGCCCTGGCGAAGTCTTCCGGGTAGTGGTTGCTTATCCACCGTTGCTGAAACTCGCTGAACCCCCCGGGGGACTTTGGGTGCCGGGGTAAAAAACAGTAGAGCAGACGCTGATCGGTGTCTGGGTTATCCAACCTCTTGGGTATTTCTAAAGCGACGAACATCTCCACGCCCAGGTTTTCCAACACTTTCATGGTGAGCAGAAGGGCACGGTCCAGGGAAGCGCGGATTTCAGCGTCGGCCTCAAGAATATTCCCACACCTCACCTTTGTCATTATCTGAACTTCCCCCTGGGAACGCTGGGCCTTGGGGACAAAAGCGATTATGTTCTCGTCCTGGTAAAAGAAGAGGGCGCTTTCCTCGTCCACCCTGCCGTCCACCCTCTGATTGTTTCCGATGGCCTCGAGGTACGTGTCAAAAAAACCCCTGCCGGTCTTCTCTCGATACTCCCTGGCGAATTGCATCACCAGATTGGTTTGGGTGTAGGCGGGCATGGTACAAAGATTGGTTTCGTTATTACCGGAGGCATATGCAAACACTCGTGAAGGAACGAGGGCGAACTGCTGGTGTACCTGCTGATGGGAGGCAGCAAGTCGGTAGCCGGAGCACGAGAGATCGAAACCGAAGTTCTGGCCCCACATTGTGACGTTGAAGGGCAAATCATTGCTGGATTTGTTGCGACTCCTTATTTCACCGAGGACAGTCAGCCGCAGAGCCTCCAGTTTCTCTAATGTCAATGGTCGCCGCCCGACCCCCAGGGGTACGCCCAACTCAGCTGCGAGCTGAACATAGATCCTCTGGTAGTAGAGGTGGCGCAGGCCAACTATATCGTCCCCTGAGAGGGACTGGATCTTGTAGCGAACAGCGTCGTGGGCCATGTTGGCCGCGTAATGACCCCAGGGAATGTAGCTGTTTTTTCGCATATATTCCCAGATGTGTGTGTCGCCTTGGGTGTATTCGCCAACAATCGGATTTGTTCCTTGAGCCCCTGGAAGCAAAACCATGTACCGTTTGTATTCATCCGGAAGAAATTGATTGTTAGAAACCAGCTGAAACAGGTGATTGTCCAAGATGAGCGGACGCAATGCCCCTCCATCGGTTTTTTCATAGATCATGCCGGAAACTGCGCCGCTCTCATTGTCATAAGAGAATCGACATGACTTTTCGGCGAGCTTTGCAAGAAGCACGGGATCGTCAGAGGTTGAGGCCAGCGATAGGAGGGCTCCTCGAGACTGAGTCTCGAGATCCGACTCCTGGTTCTCCCCAAGCGACCCGGTCATTATATGGTTGAAGGGATTACTACTGCCCGCGGTTTGGTCGGCCTTTGACTTGAGAATGAAGGTTGCTCCCATGAAGGGAAAACTGTTGGGGATCTCGAAAATCCATTCTCCTGCGGCAACGTCCACATTGTTTTCAGGGAAGTTATCGGCGTTATTGATCGGTTCCTGGTCTGAGGTATTTCCCAGGTTTACCAGGTAGTCAGTTTCCCGCAGGTTAAATCCGGTGAAGTGTGGCTTGTGGATACAGTACACAAACTCACCCGAGGGAGCAACGCAGGTTCCGGGAAAGAGGTCCTTCATGGTGATTCCTTTCTCGTTTGGATGTTTATGCTATGCGATCAGATATCAGTTTGAAAGTATGCCTGTCAATTCAATTGAAGGGTGTGAGATTTAGGGATTCAGGGATTACGGTAGGCAAAGAGCATAGAGCAGAAGGCAAGTCATTAGTCATTCATCATTTGGCATTTCGCATTGTACATTGGTCATAGGGCGGCGCCGTCATTAGGTCACTATGCTTCGCTTCTGCAATTTGATGAGCGGATGGTGTCATTATGAATATCAACAATAATGGGGCATTTATGCGCTGCCGCAGGCCGTTGCGATTGAGTGAGACCTGTAAATTGACTATTAAGTCTCCCGACCACGCCATTGAGGATGTGGCTGCTGAGGTGGTCTGGACAACCATCCACGGTCCTGATGATGACCTAACCCCGCGAGGTATGGGAGTTCGCTTCACAGGAATCCCTGAGGAAGAGGAGAGATATC
>CP070843.1:3389876-3394867 GCA_020350905.1 Deltaproteobacteria bacterium | reverse complement strand
TCCCCAACATCTATACCTCAGAAACGTACCAGATATGTTTAGTCCCGACCTAGAGATTTTCACCCCAGCATTTTGTCACGAGGTCCCAGAAACCGAGAGTGTGAATAAAGGGATGTCATCTAAAGTTTCCCGATGACCGGGCTCCGTTTATATTTCTCATCTTAAATTACACTCTTTGTCCTCCTCTATATCCATCCGGCTTATGCCAAAACGTTGATTTTTTGTATTGACTAAATCGCTCGGTAGTCCTATTTTGAATGTAGGTATGGTCCTAACTCAACGTCTGCACCTTACTTCCTCGGAGTCACTGAATGAATTCGAAAGTGTGCCATTCTTGCTCCCAATAGAACGATGGTTGTTCTGTTGGGAGCCTACGATATCAGCCCAGATACTCCTCTGCTAGTGTGTTAAAAGGTTGGATAGAGTTCTGGCTACTCATACCTTTCGATTTTCTATTGCAGGCAGTCTTCTGAAAACACTTACTGGTTTCAGTATCCTCCAGCAATCTTTGCCATCTTGCCCGCTAACAATCTCCACGTTCTTGAGGTCTCATCGTTGCTCGTGAGCGTTCACGCTCAACCATCCTATACTCATCAATCATGTAAAGTGATTGAACGGCAGAAAAGTTGGGTCATGGAGTAACTTTACTCACCATGGTTTATTGAGGTTCATGGGAGGAATATCGCATGGTCACATACAGAAGAAAAGTTCTATTGGCCGTGGATGGTTCGGATCAGGCTTTTGAGGCTGTGCGCTATGTGAGCCAACTATTTTTACCGAACCGTATAGAGGTCGTCCTTTTCCATAGTTTCTGGGAAGCCAGGGAAGATCCCGCATACAGGCACAGACAGGCCTTCATAGCAGAATGGATGATTGAACAAGAGAAGGCGATTCAAGAATTTCTGGAAAGAGCACGTCGGCTATTCTTAGCTCGAGGAGTCCCAGAGGATGCGGTGGTTAGCAAGATCAAGGAAAGAAAGTTCGGCATAGTGAGAGATATTGTTGAAGAGTGTCAAAGCGGTTACGATGCATTAGTTGTCGGGCGGCAGGGAATGAGCAAACTGAAAGATTTAGTGTTGGGAAGCATTGCCAAGGAGCTCATCCGATGTAAGATTCATATTCCCCTGTGCGTAGTGGGGGGGACCCCAAAAGTTGGCAGAGTACTTCTCGGAATGGATGCATCGGGAGGGGCTATGAAGCCTATAGATGAGTTTGGAACCATGTTGGCTTTTACGGATTGCGAGGTTGCCTGTTTTCACGTCATTTCTTCTGACTCTGTAATCGCATGTGCTGATGGGGAGTTCCAGAAGGCCGAAAGAGATGCAAAGATCTGTTTAGAGAAGGCTGTTTGTCATTTGGAACAGACGGGCCTCAGCCGTGATCGAATTACCACGAAAATCGCTGCTGGAACGGCCACCTGCCCAAGAGCTATCGTTGAAGAGGCCCGAGACGGCGGCTATGGCACCATCGTTGTGGGGCGAAGAAGCCTTTCGGGCGTGAAACAATACTTTATAGGGCGGGTGAGTAATAAGGTGTTGAAGTTAGCCAAAGAAATGGCCGTTTGGGTGGTGAGCTAAGATCCTTAGATGAGCACCGGATCATTGTAAAGTGTAACATCCTCGACCAGTAAACCTGAGGCTAGTATCTCTCGTGTACCGTCATTTGTGGCCCAGGAAGGAGATCGCATGAGAACAGTCAGATCGGTATTTCTCTTCATATTAATGCTCGCCCTGTGTTCAGTAGGAATTGCTTTTTGTCCAGTTTATGGGGCTGAGACTATTTCTCCCGGTATGAAGCTTCCTGAATTCACGATAAATTTGCCTGACTCTGAGGAGACGAGACAATACTTGGGGCTGAAAGATCTCAATTCATTTTCTGTGAAACAAATCTCGGCAAAACTCGTCCTTCTCGAAATTTTTAGTCTTTACTGCCCCCATTGTCACAGACAGGCACCCAAGGCCAATAAGCTTTATAAGATCATCCGTGACAATCAAGATTTGGATAATGATATCAAGGTAATCGGCATCGGCGCTGGAAACAGTCTTAGAGAGATAAATGTGTATAGAACCAAATTCCGGGTGGCTTTTCCACTAGCCCCTGATCGAAATTTCGAAATCCACAAGAGCCTCGGCGGACCAAGGACCCCTTTTACCATAATTGCATCCTGTGGTGGTGAGGTGTTATTGACTCATCAAGGTGTTGTGGAAGACCTGGACGAATTCTTACGGCAAATACGGAAATGTCATGAGAAGCAATAAGGCCACCATTCGGATGGATAAGTTCAGGTCGTCTTTGTGAACTGTATTTCCAGGGTTTGTTGCTTCTGAAGGTGAAGTATGAGTTGGAAGAATGAGATCGTAATCAGGCTTTCTGAAATTCCGATATTTGCGGAATTATCCGAGGAGAGTTTGCTCGAAATTGCTGGGATCGTTCAGTACAAGGTCTTACCTGCTCATACAACCATTTTCCGGGAGGGAGATCCGGGTGATAGCTTTTGCATAATTAATTCTGGAAAAGTCAAAGTGTTCAAAACAAGTGAGGCGGGGGTAGAGACAAATCTGGCCCAATTAGGCCCGAAAGACAGTTTTGGTGAGATGGCTCTGTTGACGGGCGAACCAAGGTCTGCTGATGTGGAGACTTTGGAAGAAACCTATTTAACTATTATTGCTAAAGAACATTTTGATCGCATTATCAGGGATCATCCTCATCTGTCAGTGAGCTTTGTTAGACAGTTGTCCAGTTGGCTTCGGAGTCGTGACGGGAGTCTTCAGAGAGAAGCAGAACGTCAGTTTCTGGGTCCAGGTTTTTCCTGGGTAGACCTGTTCATCATCCTGGGTTTGAGCGTCCTGTTTGGCATCATTTTCAATCTCTCAAACCCTAACGGTATAAGCCTGCTTCCCAAGTCTTGGACAAGTGAACCCGTCCCACGGGTGCATCCTGCAATAGCGATGGCAAAATACCAAGAGGGAAATACCTTGTTTGTGGATGCAAGGCCTTCCAATTTCTTTAAACAGCTGCATATTAAAGGTGCGATTAACCTTCCTTCAGCCCTCTTTGACGTTGTCTACATGCTGGAGTTAAGCGAAATAGATAGAGACAAAGATATCATTCTGTATGGGAGAACCATAAGCCGCCTCTATGATGAAGAAGTATGCCGGAAGCTCATACTTCGAGGCCATAAGAATGCGAAGATTATGGGCGGCGGATTGTCCAGGTGGCAAAGACAGGGATGTCCAGTCGAGCAATGAGATACATGTGGCTATCAATCAGAAGGATCGTAAAGAGTCCTTATCTCTCTCTGGTGCTGAGGGTATACATAGGGATGATCTTTATTTACGCCAGTATGAACAAGATTTCTTATCCCGCCGAGTTTAGCGAAGCTTTGGCAGCCTATCGCATCTTACCTTACTGGTCCATTAACTTTGTGGCAGTAGCCCTTCCTTGGATAGAGCTAGTGACTGGACTGTTTCTTATTCTCGGTCTCAGGACACGAGCAGCGGCACTGGTTATCGGATCATTTCTTTTTTTGTTCACAATGGCCATATTCATAAACCTTATCAGACAGGCTCCCATAAGCTGTGGCTGCTTTGATACCGTTGGAGATGAGATTACCTGGTGGCATATTCCCAGAGATATTGCATGGATGCTCCTCACTGTCCAGGTATTCCTATTCGACAGGATCTATTTACTCCGCAGGGAAAGCATCTTCCAGCAGAGACTGGCGGGTGATCATTCCGCTTCCAGGTAGGGAGAGACATGTTACCAGGAACTGGATATTTGAAGCCCTTATTTTTGTATTTGGCAACTTTTTTCCTCATCCTCGTGTCAGCTTGCGGACAAAAGGAAAGATTCGTAGGTGTATATAAAGAGGATGTAAAGGGATCACAAGCATGCTCCGAAAGCGCCATTGAACTGAAAGAGAATGGTAGGGGTGTTTGGAGATTGATCGACGATGAGACCTCGCTTACATGGGATGTTAGAGGTAACGAAATACGGCTCCACACCAAGTCAGGCGGAGTAATCCTTGGAACGATCCAGGAAGACGTCCTCGAGGTGATATTGCCAGGACCTAAGATAAAGTATTTCAAAAAGGCCAAGTAATATGTGGCTGTGTGATAGGGGTCTGCTTTTCATTCCATTTAGTTATTTCGCCTATACTATATTCGCCACTATATCGAGTGTTGCTCTAGAGAACAATTAATCTAGTATGTCCTTCACTGGACCCGTGGCTTTTTGTATCCGCTATTTATGTTTATTCTCTATTAGTTTCAAATGGTTACTATAGGCTCAACATACTTGAATGATCCGAGTCTTAGCGTAAGCTTGATGATCTGAAGTCCAGGGGATGACCCTGGACTGTGTATCTCATACTTTAATCTCCACTCTTGCCCTTTCTGACCCGTCCCCACATGGAGTGGTATGCTTCCTAGAGCCAATAGTGTGTATTAAGGGAGAGACTGTCGAAAAACCCCAAAATCCTCTATTTTGCGACTAACCTTGACTTGTAAGTAGTTGATTTTACTAGATGCGGAAATAGCAAAAATGTGCGGTTAGGACTTTTTCGACAGTTACGTATGTAATTCACAGTCTAGGGGTCGAGTTCCGACTGCAGAGCATCACGCTTAACCTAAACACCGGCTTGCCAGAAGAAGATTGTCAGCATGGTGGGCTGGGAAAAAGTTACCCCCACCGACCCTATGCCGATGGGGGTAGAGGGTTGATCATGAGGCTAAGCACTAGCCTCACTATGAATGTTAAGCGATCCAAAGCCAAAAGAAAAGTTAAACTAGTAACTGAGGCATGTCTTTTTAAGCAAAAATACTATTTTTGTCTGACTCCACTTCGCAGTCCTTGCTTTCAGTCAAGACCATTGCCACGAGGACGTGAGACTCTGCTCAAATCCTCTCTAATTTATCCCTCCTATCGTTAGCCGAACACGTCGATTCATTTGGCGTCCCTCTGCTGTTACATTACTTGCCTCCGGAACCATT
>CP070843.1:3364384-3389776 GCA_020350905.1 Deltaproteobacteria bacterium | reverse complement strand
CAGGCCATCATACGACGCTACCTCTCAGGCCATGAGCGGCTTTTCGGCCACCACCGGGTTTCCCGGAAGGACGCCTTTGAAAATAGGAATCTGGATCGGTGATTATACGGGAGCTCTCTTTGCGGCCCTGGGCATTCTGGCCGCTCTGTACTATCGAAAAAGAACCGGGAAAGGGCAATTGATCGACGTCTCTCAGGGAGAGAGCTTGATCCGGGTTCTGGATTGGACCTGGTTGTACCAGACTCTTATTGGGAAAGATCGAAACCTTTATGGGAATCGCGACGTGTCCATTTCTCCGTCCGGAATCTTTCGCTGCAAGGATGGCTTTGTGGCCATTGCAGCTCTGGATGATGAACAGTTCCAGGGGCTTTGCCAGGCCATGGGGAAAGCAGAGCTTGCCCAGAGCGATCGGTTTGAAACCGTATCTTCGCGACTTGAGGAAGATCACAATGTCGAGTTACATGGGATCCTGTCAAAATGGGCTTCAGCGAAAACCACAGCAGAGATAGAGGATTTGGCAGACATCCACCGCTTCCCTGCACAGCGGATTTGTAATGCCGAAGATCACTACGGTGACGAACATCTCCGGAATCGTGGCGCGGTCTGGGAATATGAGGATCCCCTGTACGGTACCTTGGTGGAGTATGGTCCTGGACCCAAGCTCTCAGAAAGCCCCGGACGACATAGATGGTTTACCAAGCCGGTGGGATTCCACAACGAACATGTTTGCAGAAATGTGCTGAATCTGCGGCAAGAAGACATTCAGCAATTGAAAGAGGAGGAAGTAATCGGAGCGTGGATGGATCGAATTGGCGCCAAACCTCCTGACGATTGGAATGGTGAAGATGGGGTCTTTTTTTAGAAGGAAACTGTCATGATCAACATCGAGGACAAGTCTTGGTATGATTGGGCCAGAGAGCAGACAGACCCCAGTGAAGCTCCGCAAAAATTGGAAGCTCTCGCTGACCTTCTGGTATTGGATGTGAGCTATGGCAACATTGGCGGACTCGTCTGCTCCTCCATGCTTGCCGAACTGGGGGCACAGGTGATTCGCATCGAACCTCCAGAGGGCGACCTGGCCAGGAGGTTCAGCCCCTTCGGGGTGATGCATGAGGGTACGGGTTTGGGCTATCTGGCCGAAGGGCGAAACAAACGTCACATTACTTTGAATCTCAAGGAGCGACGGGCTCGAGAGATCTTTGAAACCCTGGCAAGAAAAGCTGATGTGGTCATAGAAACCTTCCTGCCAGGGACCATGGATTCCTGGTCCATCGGCTACAGACAACTACGGGCAAGTAACCCTCGCCTTATTTACGCAGCCCTTTACACCTATGGACAATTCGGGCCATTGGCCTCCAAGGGGCGTCCCGGTTCCGAGATCTCCAATCAGGCCTATTCTGGATTAGCTTATATCAATGGGGAACCTGAACTCGATGGGCCGGCAGAATACGCCGTACCCACCAAGACAGGAAGTTGGTATGGCTGGTACGCTGAAGGTATGTTCGCTGCGTATGGCATTCTTATGGCTCTGAACTTTCGAGAGGACACAGGAAAGGGACAGTTTGTGGATGTTTCAGGGGCAGAATGCATAATGAAATTTATTGACTACAACATCTCCTGGTTCCACATGGACGGCAAGATAAAGGAGCGTTTGGGGAGCTATGACCCTTCAGTCTTTCCTTACACGTTTATTAAGTGCAAAGAGGGGTACACATTCATGGCGGCCTACAATGACGAGGCCTTTAACACCTTGATGGAAATCATTGAGCGGCCAGAGTTGGTGGAAGATCCGAGATTCTCTTCCTTTATGAACCGAACATCTCTGGAAAATGAGGAGGCGCTGCAAAAGATCTTGGAGGAGTGGAGCACCCAGTATCCGGTGGATGAGGTCATTGATCGTGTGCAAGCAGCTATTTCAAGAAAAGATGGTAGGGCAGCCGCGGTGGTAACCGGCAAGGTTACCAGACCGCCAGACACACTCAAAGAACACAACTGGTGGGATCGGGGTTCTTTCAGAACCTTTGAGGACCCCGTATATGGTGAACTTACCCTTCAGGGTCCTTTATGGAAGATGAGTGAAACTCCGCCTCGGCTTAAGTGGCTCTGTCGCCCCGTAGGCGCTGAAAATGAATTCGTTTATCTGAAATACCTGGGAATTGGTAGAAGTGAGCTGGCAGAGCTCAAGAAAAAGGGGGTGATTTAGGAACGGTCTGGAAATCTCTGGGCTAGAATAATCGTGAATTAATGTTCCGCGAGGAGCTTCAAGACATCTCCCACCTCTGCCCGCTTTGGGTTCGACCCGAGCGCAAATGTTTGTATCTGTAATTGTGTGATCCTACAAAAGTTCGATGGCGTGTTCGCAGGCGTAGAATTCCTCGATTAGCCTTGCCCAGTGGTACAGCAAGGTGGCTTGAGCATGCCTCCTGATTATAAAAACTAATAATTTCTTTCAAATCTTGAGAATGCGAGAAGATAGCTTGGCCTGACCCCATTTTCTATGGTGTGCATCCAACCAACACTGTGCTCGTATCAAAATTCTGCTATGGGACAAAAAGAAAATGTTGAATGATAAAGGAGATAAGATAAAAGCGAACAGCTTATTTGAACCACTCTCAATAGGAAATCTTCACTTGAAAAACAGAATCACTATGGCACCAATGACGCGAGGGCGTGCCGGCAAGGAGCGCAGACCGAATGAATTGATGGCCGACTATTACTATCAAAGATCCAGTGCCGGACTTCTAATAACCGAGGCGACAGTGATTTCAAAGCAGGGCATAGGCTGGATTGATTCGCCAGGAATCTTCACTGATGAGATGGTTGAGGGCTGGCTCAAAGTCACCGATAAAGTCAAACCGATAAACACTCCTTTTTTTCTCCAGCTTTGGCATTGCGGAAGAGCATCGCACAGTGATTTCCATAATGGTGAACTTCCTGTTTCTGCTTCTGCTGTTAGACTGAACGGTGATAAGATCCACACTCCTCGCGGTAAGAAGCCACACGAAACTCCACGTGCACTCTCGCTGAATGAAATTAAAGAAACAGCGCGGATAGTCATCGCAAGTCCACGCTTTTGCATTTCAGAAATGCCCTCTATACTTAGGGTCATATCAATAAAGGTTTTCTACTAACCTTTTTTAGGGTGGCCCCCATTGGCCCTCACTGGCTTTGGGTACTGGACTGTCATTGGGGGCTTTTTTTGTTGCATCTTCTCCCCTCATTCCTGTAATTTGAAAGCAGTTCAAGACCTTCTGAAGAAGTACGAAAAGGAATCCTCCAAGAAATCGTCCCCTTGCTGCGAGAGGCAGCTATGGAAGAAGAAAGACGGCAAAATCCCAGGGCCAGAGTCAATTGGCCTGTCACCATTGAGACCGAAGAAGGCACTATTGAACGGGCAACATACAACATAAGTCCCGATGGAGCCTTCATCCGTGGTTTGTCTCCCCTTGAGCTGCATGAAGTTGTTGATATAACGATTAGTGGCCCTGATCATCCTATAACGGTCAAAGCAAGAGTGGACTGGTCAAGCAACCAAATTCCTCCTGATGAGGATATGCCACGTGGTGTGGGTGTTGAATTCATCAATATTTCTGATGAGCACCGAGAAATCATCTCCACTCTCGTTTCAGCGGACATAGAGTCCTCGGGCTTGGACGAAGATAAAAAGGAGCAGAGTTTAATAAGGAAACAGCGTTTGATAGGGGAGCAGAGCTTGATAGAGGAGCAGCCAGTAGCGGAAGAGAAAGAAGACATGCATCAATCTACTCTAGGGCCACCCAAGAAGTGTCCAGACGGTCACAGGCATATCTCCTGGTCTCTGGGCGATGATCATATTTTCTGTTGGGACTGCAACCGGAAGTATACTCTACTTGCTTGTTTCCAACCACCGGAGAGCACTCTTTCTGAATCTGAGGAACCCAATGACTAGCCTTGACCCTGACGAAATCAAACGAGTCAAACTCCACCCTGTCAAATGTCCTAAGTGTAAAGCCAACCTCTTGATAAGGCCAACTGAGAAAGTGTGTCCAGTCTGTGGGGGTTCACTGCAAAACCCGTGAAACGTTGAAAGATATCTACATCTTGTGCCGGACTAAATTCCAGGCGAGCGCAGCAATTTTTGCCGGTTTAGGTTTGCAACATTCTCTGCTGGAATTTACTCTGGCACAAGATAGAGGAAATCAGAAGTCGTCAGCTAAAAGGCGACACCTACCTTATTGGGGCTGTAAACGGCTAAGAGGGGCTGCACTAAGGTTTCGCAGTTATAGCACCTTAGCGGATACCCTTGTCCTTTTAGACACATATGTAAATCATCCAGGTTATGGCAATTTCTTAAGCATCTCTCCAAGCTCTTCCTTGGTGAAAGCCCTAAGGGTTTTTGTCCTGACATCTCCAGCGGAGCCTAACCTGAGAAGGAATGTCATAGCGATCTCATCACTAGGAGCTTCACCGATGACTACATAGTCATATTCTCCCATGGTCGTGTAGAAACCAATCAGTTTGCCTCCCATTTCTTCAAAGTTCTTGATGGCTTTGTCAATCCGCTTAGGTGCGATCTTGATGGCTTTGATCGCCTCATCAGTCAAATTAGCTAAAAGAATATAGGTCGGCATAGAGCTATCCTCCTTTGGCAAAATGGTGTCATTACGCTCTTGCTACACATAAATAGATGACAGTCAAAATACAGAAGCCTCAAACGAGGTAAAAACCCCTCAGAGACCTCGTATCGGCATCTAAAAGATCCCCACGCCACAGCTCTCTTGAGAGGGCAGAAACCTGTGATCACGATGAATGACTCACAACCTTACCATTACAGTGCAGACCAGAGGGTATGATCTCTGGCGGATGTGCAAGAGCGGGAAATTAGAACGATTCAAGATTAGGCTATCGAGGTGGTTCATGTCAAGAAAAAGCACAATCCAGACTGCGGGATCGTATTCGATGGAAATACCGGGCTCTCTCAGCCCAAGGAACTCGGGGCACGGTCAATGCAAGAGTGCAGTCTGGAACTCCCGGTCCTACATTACGACATTCAGATGGTGCTTGCGTACAGGCTCCCAGTCAGGTGTACATCAATCCTTCCTTTATCTCGCCTTCCGTCTCCCGCACCTCTGCAAAGACGCCACGCTTCAGCTTGAGATAAACTGGCGCTAGCTTCTTTTCAACGACGTTACCCGTATTCTGTCACCCAATTGTCAGCGAGGCATGCGAGGGTGAAACCAGTGACGATGTGGATTTGTGTACAATGTGAAGAAAAGAAAACCCCCACCGACCCCTAGCAAAGCGAAAGGGGGCCACCCTGAGAGAGGTTAGGAAAACAGCTCTATTGAAATGCCCCTAGCTATAGTGGGCATTTCTGAAATGCAAAAGTGTGGAGTAGGATATGTGAACTTTCGGTTAAGTGGGCTGAGAATAAAAGCGGGGCAAGTAACTTCGCTGTGTTCTGCTATAAATGGATAGTGGATCATCTTCTAGGTAAGCCAACAAGGGCCAACAGAAAAAATACTATCAAGACCAAAGTAGTGGTGTCTGATAGAATGGTTGCACCGGAAGCAGCATAGACATTTGTTGTCATAATGCAATATGTCAAGATTGCCAGTGCGAGCTTTTTAATAGTTTTCATGTAGTCGCTACAGATTCACACTAAAGACCGCGGCAAGAACTCTGACTCCTCATCTGGAAGGTCAGGCTCCTCCCACTTGCCTTTGCCGTTAAGCCAACCTCTCAAGAGAGGCAGCCAGAAGTAATCCTCGTATAATCTGAAACACCATTTACAACGACCGCCGAGTCGACACCACACATGTAAAGGATGCAAGCTGTGCTGTAGCCACTTCTTCATTTGAAATTTCTCTACCCTTTTTCCAGGCAAATTACTTAGGGCAGAGCGATATCTCAATGGGGCAAAGTGTGTATTTTTTGAAGATAGATGAAGTATTTAGTAAGGTAGATTGACCGGAGTCACGCAGGAGACTGCGGCGTTGAACAAAAAGCGGCGCCAGTGACTTCGACATGTTCTTTGAAAAGTGAATCCTTTGGTCTTCAGGCGTCTGAGATAAACTTGGAAATAAGTTTACCCTGTTCAGGACTGTCTAGATGAAATCTAACGCCTATTCCATCATGTGTTGACCATACCGATTCCGCCATGCTTGAAAGGGAGACTGTGCTAGAGTGGATATGAATTGATAGGAAAAAAATATGCTTTGCTGTCATTGGCCTATCGCAATATATGAAAGCTCCACCAGGGCTAACATCTCTGATTCGAGCACTAACAGTTTCTTGTGGGGTCTTTATGGTGACAGGCCAATTAACTATACTTCTGGGCCACTGACGATTTTCTTGTACTTTTCTCACTTCTCATTACTCAGTGGCTCTCTTTGTTTTATAATACTGAAAAGGATTTTCTTGAGAGCCTTTTGAGAGTTGAAACACAGTCTTGCCGGAGAGGATAGGAATCAGCGACAGGACCAACAAAATAAGAAAAACAATTATGAGCGATATCAATCTAGAATTGTTCATCCTTTGAAAAGTTCTTCTTCGTTTTCAATTCTGCGGTGCTCTAGCACATACTTCAGGAATTTTCTTTCAGCTTTTCTGTAATCTCTTTTTGAGTAATGATTCAAATATTCTGGAGTGAGGATTTCTTTGATTTCAGGTGACGTCTTGATAGTGAGCGAAACCTGGCGCATCGTCCCCCCCCCCCAAAAAAACACTGAAAGGATGTCCAGTCTGGGTATATGGCATTCTCTGTCTCGTTCAACTGTTCAGAAACAGCATTTTCAGGATTGTTTGATTTAGTTGTCTCCTCGGTACTAGGAGATGGTTTCCTTTCTTCCATAGTTTTCAACCTCACAGATTGGTTGACTTTCGGTTACGTCTTTGCCGTTAAGCCAATTTCTAAGCAAAGGTTGCCAGAGATAACGTTCGTACAATTGAAAAAATAGTCTGTAGCGACCGCCCAGGCGACTCCACAAATTCACAGGATGGAAGTAATGCTGAAGCCAGATTCTCACGGGTTCAGGGTTCCTCTGATGCGAATGAAACAGCTCAGCGTGTGTGGACTACGCTTGGACTGCGACAATCTATAAACACAAATCATGCCAGGTAAGATTGTCTATAAATTTGTATGAATTTTAATTACTTATAATTCTGCACTCCAAGGATAGAGTAGTTATAGAGGGTAGGAAAAGTCATAGATTGGGAAAAGAAATGCCACTTAATGTAATTTACTGACTAACGAAGGTTGCGAAATTACTACAGATCAGGGCATGAAGATTAAGGAGGATAGCAAGCTCTTGGCCCTCTTCTTGCAAGGTTTGTGGGAATACAAGAGAGGATGATCATTGCAGTTATCTGGCAAACGGAAGGGAGAAAGAGCTGTCATGAAAGTCTTGATACGAATAGGTGGGTCGGTCTTAATGATATTATTTTTATCGATTGGTTTCTGCTATGCCCAAAATGTTGCAGGGCAAAGTACCGCAAAAGGTGTAGACTACGCTGCTCACGGTAAATTCAAAGAGGCCAACGGGGAATTTGCAAGAGCCTTGAAGGTTGACCCGTCATTTGGACCTGCAAAAAGAGCCTCTAGAATCATGAAAGATGTATCTGACCAAAAGATAGAAAGTCGGACAGCCGTTCATTATTTTAAAGGTATATCTTATGCTATAAAAGGCCAATATGACCAGGCTATCTCCCATTACAACCAGGCCATAGCGATAAATCCAACATTTGCAAATGCCTACATCAGTCGGGGGGTTGCCTATGCTCAAAGTAGAGGCCAATATGACCAGGCTATCTCTGATTTTAGCAAGGCCGCAGAAATCAGCCCTCAGTTTGCGAAAGCCTACAAAGACCGGGGGTTTGCCTATTACAAAAAGGGCCAGTATGACCTGGCTATCTCCGATTACAGCAAAGCCATAGAGATTAACCCCAGATTTGCAGACGCCTACTTCAATCGAGCGGCAGCATATTACTCGAAGGGAGAATACGAGAAAGCCTGGGACGATGTCCACAAGGTACAAAGTTTCGGTCATCAGGTTCACCCGGGATTTCTCAATGCTCTCCGTGCAGTCTCCGGGAGACAAAGATAAACAAGGTGAATCCAATCTCTCCATTAGGCTGGACTAAAAGTTAAGCGCTAATAACGAAACGTTCCTGTCAAAACAAGCGGACTTCAGGTGGCAAGTTTATTACGTCTAGGAGTTTGCCTCAGTTATCAAGATCTAGCATTGCCCTCTCTTTTTGATCTACCCGATGCATACCGCAGTGTGCTAGTATTCGGATTAACCCACAAGGCTCCTTAATGCCACACTTTCTTTGATCGAAGGGGAGTGATTGATAGTGGCTGAGCAAGTGAATTTGTGATTACAAATGCTGAATCGAATTATTGCTGTTTTTTTTATCGCCTTTGTCGCTGCAACCTCCGCGTTTTTCTTTTGCGTCGCTCTTGTCATATGGCTTCTTACTGTGCTGTTTGACAACCGCTTGGTGCTTCTCCACCTGTTTTCCTCCTTCTGGGCCTCGGTTTACCTGTGGGCCATGCCCGCCTGGTCGGTTAGTGTTGAAGGAAGAAGCACCATACGGATGCGGGATCACTATGTCATTGTCTCCAACCACCAATCCCAACTGGATATCCTGATGGCCTTCAACCTCTTTTTCCCATTCAAGTGGGTGTCAAAGGCAGAGGTGTTCAAGATTCCCTTCATCGGCTGGAACATGTATCTGAACCGGTACATTAGGCTAAAGAGGGGGGATAAAGAGGGCATCGCAAAAATGTTTGGCGATTGTGAAAAGGCACTTGCCGAAGGCAACTCCCTTTTTTTCTTTCCAGAAGGCACGAGGTCAGCAACCGGGAGCTTGAAACCGTTCAAGTCCGGGGCGTTCATCCTGGCCAAAAAAATGAATATTCCCATTCTTCCCGTTGTTATCAGCGGCACAAAGGACGCTCTGCCCAAGCACAGCATGAATTTTCACGGCAGCCAGAAGATGAGTATAAGGGTGCTCGAGCCTGTGCCCTACGAACGTTTCGCCCACCTTTCAGCCAAAGAAACAGGCGATATGATCAGAAATATAATTGCCGCCGAGCTCTAGCGTTGCATATTTTCATCCTAGGAATATGAGTTCTGGAACACCATGTATGGCAGCAGGACTAATTGGCTACCTTGTAGGGCGATACGTTGGCTGCACAGCAGGCGGCAGGAGACATGGGAGTGGATCTGAGAAGAATTCATGACATCAGCCTGAAATGGAAACTACTCATTCCCTTTTTGTTTCTCTCCTTCGTGGGGACCACCACCCTTATCCTTTTGGGCCTCTCTACCCAGAGAAAAATAATTGAGAACCAAGAAAAGAAAAAATTATCCGACTATTATCAAGCTTTCTCGGACCAGGTGGAGGATCGTGAAAACTCGGCATTGAGTCTGGCCCTTCAGGTGGCTCGCGCGCCAGCAGTGCAAGAAGCATTTTTCCGCAGGGATCGGCAGGCACTCATTGATTTGCTCCTGCCTTCCTACCTGGTTTTGAAGAAGGAGTTCGGGGTGAGACAGTTTCATTTTCATATCAAACCAGCGACATCCTTTCTTCGACTGCACCGGATTTATAAGTCTGGCGAGGCAATGGCATCTTTTCGCCATACCATTAATGTGGTGGAGGAATCAGGCCGAGCAATAGCTGGGCTTGAGAGAGGTACCACCGGTTTCGCGGTTCGGGGGGTAGCGCCCGTGTTTTATCAGGGTGAGTTCATCGGAACTTTTGAGGTCGGTTACTCGGTGGAGAAACCTTTCTTGGAATCACTCAGGAGCAGATATGATATGGATCTTGCCCTCCTCGTACCAAGAGAGGGCGACAAAGGCTTCAAGCAAATGGCCTTTTCATCCGCGAGCATACCGCTGCTTACCGATGAGATCTACCGTCAAGTCCTTCAAACCCAGAATGCAGAAGTGCTCGTAAGCCCCGCAGATGAGCCTGATTTGGCGATTTTTCTGGGACCGCTCCGAGATTTTTCAGGAAAGAGCATCGGCGTGGTGGAAATCAGTGTCGATAGAACTGCTACCCTTGAAACATTGGCCGCCAATAGGGTGGAGATGTTTGGTGTAATGGTGGCGGCTCTGGTGTTCTCAGCCATTGTTATCGTTTGGGTGGTAACTCTTTTTCTCCGTCCCATCCATGATATCGTCAGGGTTGCTCGGGAGATAGCTGCAGGTGAACGTATCCGGGGGGTTTACGTGCCCGCGCGTGACGAAATCGGTGCTCTGGCCGACTCGCTCAATGACATGTTTGAAGCCCTCAAGCGGGCGCGGAGGGAAATACAGAACTACTGCGATACCCTGGAGGAGAGGGTTGAGAGCCGGACGTGGGAACTTGTGGCAGAGAAAGAAAAATTCGAGACCCTCGTAGAAAATGCCCCTTTAATCGTGTATCGACTCGAGCCAGATGGAACTACGGTATTCGTTAACCACTTTGTGGAAGACATCCTTGGACATACGGTCACAGAAGTGATTGATGATCGGGACTTCTGGACCAAAACCGCACACCCCGAGGACCGGCAGAATGTCGCCGAACAGCTTGCGGCCTGTCTCGGAGAAGGGAGAGAGTTTCTGGTGGAGTACCGTGGCATCCACAACAGTGGCTTGGAAGTATTTCTGCTCAATCATGCAATACCCCTGATTGACCAACAGGGGAGGGTGCAGGCGGTGGATGGGATCATTGTGGATGTGAGTGAGCGGAAGAGGCTAGAGGAGAAGATCATCCAAACTGAGGAGCTGAAGACTCTTAGCAACATCTCGGCCAGGTTGGCACATGAGATCCGAAACCCATTAACCTCGGCTGGTGGCTTTGCCAGAAGGTTGCTCAAGGAGATGGATCAGAAAGATGCTCACCGGAGTAAGGTTGAGATTATCGTGAAAGAGGTGGGCCGGTTGGAGCATATTCTCAAGATGATTCTCTCCTACATACGCCCACTCACTCTTGAGTTTACAGACGTTGATCTGAATAAGGTTCTGCAGGAGGTCATCAGCGGTTCCGAGGATAAGCTTGGCAGCCAAGGAATCAAGCTTGATATGCAACTGGACGAGGAACTTCCTTTTATTCGTGCCGACCGCAGCCATTTGCGCAATGCTCTGGAAACCATAGTCAAGAATGCTTGCAGCCATATGCCCGAGCAATCCTGCCTTCGGGTCAGCACGACATACGATGGAGCAGCAGTTGTTCAGCTCTCTTATCCTGCGCTTCATGTGGCGGACGACGACATGGAGCACTTCTTCTATCCCTTCGTTAGCGATAAACTCGGTGAGGCCGATTTGCAGGTGCCGTTGACCAAAATGGTGATTCACAAACATGGAGGTATTATCAATATAACCCGGGACGAACAGAACCAGGTCGTGATTACCATCATCTTTTCGTCTATCTTGCATAGGCCCGATGCTTAACGGAAGTCGCGTTGCGCTCTGCGCCATTTATCATTCACATTTGTCATCTCGCATCTGTCATTGCATATTTATATGAGACACGAATAATGGTAGTTTGTTGCAGTGATAGATGGGAAATGCGAAAGGACACATGTTCTTAGTGCTTCGGGCCTCGTCACTTGAAATCAGGTGACTTAAGGCCACGACGATTGCAACTCAATGGACGATAAACTAAGTGGGGGATAGAGTGCCAAGCTCAAGCAAGAGGAAAAGATATAACCTGGAACAGAGGGAGCTAACCGAGCTACAGAAGGAGGGGATCAAAAAGAGGCTTTCCAATAATCCTGTCGTCGAATTTGTGGGTATCAAGCTCATGGAGGTGGTCCCCGGGCGTTCCAATCTCGTTTTGCCTCATCGGGTGGAGTTGCAAAATTCCATGGGGGTGTTGCAAGGGGGTATTCTGGGGGTGCTGGCTGATGTGGCTGGTGGAGTTTCTCTCTATTCCGTCCTACCCGATCCGGTGAAGGTAGTTATTCCCACCATTGAATTCAAGCTGAATTTTCTACGACCTGCTGGGGGGGAGGATGTAAGAGCTCGTGGCAGGGTGGCGCACCATGGCCGGCGGATTGCTGTTTGTCAAGTGGATCTTACGACAGAAGCGGAGACCCTGCTGGCTACAGGGCTTTTTACCTATATGATAAGAGAGCTTGAGAAAACATAGTGCATAGGCCGTCGTAAACACTGAACGAAGAACGGTTATCGCCAGGTGGTTTTCAAGTTCACTGTTTACCGGTTACCATTTAGCGTTTACCATATGGGGTCATTTCACAACGCAGGTCCTCGGGGGACTTCATTCATGAAACAGATCATCCTGGGTACGGCTGGGCATATAGATCATGGGAAGACCACCTTGATCAAGGCTCTTACCGGCATTGACACCGACCGTCTCAAGGAGGAAAAGGAGCGAGGCATTACTATCGAGCTTGGTTTTGCTCACCTTGAGCTCCCCAATGGGCAGGAGTTGGGGATCGTTGATGTGCCGGGACACGAGAAGTTCGTGCGACACATGGTGGCAGGGGCAACAGGGGTCGATCTGGTAGCACTGGTCGTGGCTGCTGATGAAGGAGTAATGCCTCAGACACGAGAGCACCTGGAAATCTGCGAACTTCTCAAGGTCAAACAGGGAATTGTGATACTTACCAAGACTGATCTGGTGGAAGACGCGGACTGGCTGGAACTGGTGAGAGAAGACATTCAAGATTTCTTGCAGGGAACGTTTCTTGCCTCCGCGCCAATGATTTCGGTTTCGGCAGTGACTGGTGACGGTTTGGACTCGTTGCTAAACCATTTGCAGAGTCTCTGTGATTCGGTGGAAGCCCGATCGAGCAGTGGAGATTTTCGTCTGGCTGTGGATCGGGTTTTTACCATGAAGGGATTCGGAACGGTGGTTACCGGTACAGCAATTTCCGGGAAGGTCAAGACAGGGGACACCCTGTTTGTCTATCCTCAGCTGCTGAAAACGAAGGTGCGTGGTATCCAAGTCCATAATCGGGAAGTGAGGGAGGCAGTTAGTGGGCAGCGCACGGCTATTAACCTTCAAGGCCTGGAAAAAGCCGCCCTTGAGCGGGGCAATGTGTTGGCGACCCCGGAAAGCCTGATTGCCTCGTTCATGGTAGATGTACGCCTGCAACATCTGGAGACTGCGCCACGAGTTTTGAAAAACCGGGCAAAGGTCCGTCTCCACACCGGCACCAATGAGGAAATGGGCACCTTGATACTCCTAGATACTCATGAGCTCAAGCCCGGAGCCAGTGGTTATGCCCAGGTGCGTATGGATCAGCCGGTGGTGGTCCGCAGTGGCGACCGTTTCGTCCTGCGAAGCTACTCACCAATGCGTACCATCGGCGGTGGTCAGATACTGCATCCGACCCCAAAAAAGAGAAAACGGATGGCTGCTAACACTCTGGATTTTCTGGCCATCTTGCAAAAGGGTGAACCCGGTGAAATGGCGGAACATCACCTGAGAGACGCAGGACTTGTCGGCATAGGAGAAAGGGAGCTGAGCATTCTTGCCAATATTACAGAAAAACAGCTCCGTCGTTTGCTCCAAGAGCTCATGAGCCGCGGTGAGGTAATCCAGTTCGATCGGGAGACTCCTAGATTTGTGCATAAGGACGTGTTCAACAAACTCACCGAGCTACTATTGGGCCAGCTTGATGAGTTCCATCGGCGGGAACCTTTGCGGTCAGGCATTAATAAGGAAGAGCTCTTTGGCCGGCTGCCCCGCGGAGTGGACGGCAAACTTTTCAACGAACTCATTCAGCGACTGGTTCGCCAGGGTGAACTTGTTCAAGAAAAAGATCTCGTGCGGCTCTCTGCTCACCAAGTGGCTCTAGCAGGAAAGCAAGAAGAGGTAAGAGCAAAGCTTGAGACGATCTACCAGCGGGCAGGGCTGCAACCTCCCTTTTTCCGAGAAGTAGCTCAGTCGCTTGGGGTCTCGGATGGCGAAGCGCGGCAGATTCTTAGTTGGATGCTACAACAGGGATTGTTGGTCAAAGTCAAGGAGGATATGTACTTCCACCGCGCTGTCTTGGATGACCTCAAGAAACGATTGTTGGACGTCTTCCAACAGCAGGAAGAGATCACAACTCCTCAGTTCAAAGAGCTTACCCAGACCAGCCGCAAGTACACCATCCCTTTGCTGGAATTTTTGGACGGTGTGCGCTTTACCATCAGAGTAGGAGATATGCGCCGTTTAAGGCAAAAAGGGAAAACGTAGAGCGCATAGTAGTCTTAGTCATTAGGTCATTTATTCGCGCTCGCTTCCCTTCGCTCAGTCCCCGCAGGCGGGTCTCCAGTTGGGCTTCGCCGTCATTCACCGTAATTTACCTGTAAAGACATAATCACTCAGTTACTTGATGGTTCTGAGCCTGTGAAGGGCTGCCGGCTGCTACCTGCAATCTGCTCCCTGGCTCTGCTCGGGGATCTCCAGGGTGCCAATTATCTCATTGATATCTACAAGGCCCTGTTGGCGGAGGTAGTCTTCCAGGCCGTCGATTATCTCCAAGGTGACGCGTGGATTGACGAAGTTGGCGGTGCCTACCTGGATAGCCTTAGCTCCGACTAACAAGAATTCAAGGGCGTCTTCCACAGAGACAATTCCTCCCAAGCCAATGACCGGTACCCTGCTCACCTGTACAACTTGCCACACCATTCTTAAGGCAATGGGCCTGATGGCCGGTCCAGACAGCCCGCCGACCACGTTTGCCAGCCGGGGCTGGCGGGTCTGGACATCGACTGCCATCCCTGCAACAGTATTTATCAATGACAGAATGTCGGTGCCAGCATCCTGGGCTGCCCTTGCGGTAACAGTGATATCGGTAACGTTGGGGGTGAGTTTGGTGATAACCGGGAGGTTGGTTCTCGACCTTACTGCCGACACTACCTGGAACACCATCTCCGGGTCTGAGCCAAATGTCATCCCCCCTGCCTTCACATTCGGACAGGAAATATTAATCTCCAGTCCGGCTACGCCCTCCTGGCCATCCAAAGCTGCAGCCAGTTTTCCATATTCTTCCACTGTATTGCCAAAAAGATTCACAATCACGGGAACGAGCAAAGGTTTGAGCCAGGGGAGTTTCTCCTCCAAGAAGGCTCGAAGGCCAACATTCTGCAAACCGATGGCATTGAGCATGCCACCGCACGTCTCCCAGATACGGGGAGGAGGATTGCCGGAGCGGGGCTCCAGGGAAATTCCTTTTACCACCATGGCACCCAAGCGCTCGGGGGGAACCAGTTCAGCGTACTCCTGCCCGTAGCCGAAGGTACCTGATGCCACCATCACCGGGTTTTCCAAACGCAGTGGCCCTAGTTCCACTGCCAGGTTTACCGGTTTGTCATTGGTCATTGGATCAAATCCGCATAGCACCTAACGGTAATCAAAATCCACATTTTTGTGCGTACTGCCTACTGCTCGCTGCAATCTGCCGGCTGCATCCATTACTCCCAGACGATCTCTTCGCCAGCAAAGACGGGACCGTCTTGACAAACGTTGAGGTAGTGTGGGTCCGGGCCATCCTCTAATGGACGACATCTGAGCGAACAACTCAGGCAAGCCCCGACACCACATCCCATCAAGGCCTCCATAGAGAGCTGAGATGGTATACCTAGCCGGGCAGCCATCTCTGCCACCAGTCGCTGCATGGGATAGGGACCGCAGGAATACATTACTTTCGGCAATTCACCCTGCTGGGACAGCCACTGTTCCAGGTGGCCGGTGACCAGTCCTTGCCGACCTTCACTGCCGTCTTCGGTAACAAGTTGGACTGCAAAGCCCAGATCCTTGAAATGCTTGACACAGACAAGCTCGGTAGCGGTTTTGCCGCCGAACCACAAGACGAAAGGACCTCTGAAGCCTGAGCTGACCAGGGTTTCTGCCAAATGAGGGAGAGGAGCAATGCCAATTCCCCCCGCCACCATGAGAACGAATCCATCATGATCCGGCACTTGGAAGCCGCGACCCAGAGGGCCGAGGAGGTTTAATGATGCCGCTGCCTGCATATCGGCAAGCAGCCGAGTACCGCGTCCGACTACTCGATAAAGCATCTCGAACGAGGTAGGGGGATCGTTATGGTGGATCCGGTGCACGGCAAATGGTCTTCGCAGCAAGGGATCGAAGCCCTCCTGCACCCTTACCATCAGAAACTGCCCTGGCTGAATGCGTGCTGCGATTTCAGGACACAGAAGCCCCATGTGGTAGAGTTCGGAACTCACCCGATCGTTAAACAGTATCTCAGCGTTTCTTAGCAGCACCTTACTAATATTCCTGAAAATGCTTTTTATCAATTACCACAACAAACACCTAGATCACAGAGAGAAGAGATTGAAATTTTATCCTGTGACCGGCCGTAAGCTCTACTATTTTATCCTGCTTTGTGAGCTCTGTGAAATTTTTCCTAAAAGTGCAAAGAGTCCTTGATGCCGATGACTACCGCAAAGCGGCCGGTTTCGCCTTCACCGCGGTAGGAATAGAAAACCTCAGGATGACACTTGGTACAAAGGCCGGAAACTTCGATATGTTCTCTGAGTAAACCGACTCCCATGAGTTGATATTGGCTGATGGCCCAGAAATCGTAGTAATTTTCCTGTACCTGAAACCGAGAAAAACTGGGTGGAAGTTCCTGTCGCCAGTTACGAAACTCACCACAGCAGGGGCCCAGCGAGGGTCCGATTCCGGCAAAAATGTCTTGGGGGTCGCAGCCAAAGTGAGCCCGCATAAGATGGACAGCATTGCCTGCAATGTTCTTAACGCTACCGCGCCAGCCCGCGTGAATGATGGCAACCACTTTTTTCTCAGGATCGTAAAGCAAGATTGCCTGGCAGTCGGCGACTTTTATCATCATGAGGAGGCCGGACAATTGGGTAATGAAACCGTCTTTGCCATGCAGGGGGTATGGAATTGTAGGGTCAAGGTGAGGGTGCTCACGCAGAACCACGATGTTGCTGCTGTGGCTCTGTCGGGCGTAGATAAGAGAAGAACAATCAGTAGCAGCTCGCACCCGGCGCATGTTCTCTTGAACCTTGCCGGCCTCGTCTCCGGTGTCGTAACTTACGTTAAGACTGGCAAAAGGCGGCGAACTCACCCCTCCCAATCGGGTAAAAACGAGGTGTTCTAATTCTAGAAACTCGCCTAGCCGATGAAATGTATAATAGGGGATGGAGTTTTCTACGTGAGGCTGAAGAGTTTCTGAGCCGGGGAGCACAGTGATGGCTGATGTGGCCATGGAACTAGATTTCCATTTCCAGACCCTCCCGGGCCATGACGATTTCCAGGTTACGATTGCCCTTAATCATCTCGTAGTAACGAATGGTCTTGTCGTAAATCTCTTGAAGCTTTGCATCGTTGTAGGAGGGCTCATGATGGAAAAGAATCAACCGCTTGATGTTGGCCTTGAGGGCGATATCAACTCCAACCATGGAGGAACTGTGGCCCCAACCTTCTTTTTCCATGGCGTCCTCAAGGCTGAATTGGGCATCAAATACGAGGGCCTCACTATTGGCATAGAAGGAGATGTATTCGTCCATTACCCCAGGGCTGAGGTCTTTGTATTCAGCGTCGGTGGCGTAGACAAAAGCACGGCCGTTTTTCTTTATCATATAAGAGAATGAGCCGCCAGGGTGTCGCAGTTGCATGCTATTGACCGTAAATTCACCAATGGTCATCTCAGTGTCTTCTTGAAGCTGGACAAATTGGACATCAGCAGACATGGTTTCCAAGCTCACCGGGAAATGGTGAGGGTGATGCTGATCCTGAAAACGTTCCTTGATTCGGGGGTGACGGCCGTAAACAAAAACCTGATTGCCAGCGGCATATGCAGGTGTGAAAAAAGGGAAGCCCATTATGTGGTCCCAATGGGTATGGCTTATCAAGAGGTGAACAATGCCTTGACCCTGACCGCAAGGTCCCTGCATGAGTTCGATGCCAAGCTGTCGGATGCCGGAGCCGGCATCAAGTATGATTTCGGTATTGTCACCACAGACTTCCACGCAGGACGTGTTCCCACCGGTGGTAGTTCGTTGATAGTAGGGTAGGGCTCTAACGTAGTTTTCTACCGCCTCGATATCATCTAAGTCCACACCACCGGCGCCACCCAAAGCCTGTACAATCTTATTCTCGACTTCGGTTGGAGGGATGGGTGCCGGAAGCGATCCCCGCACACCCCAGAATTTCACCTTCATAAGAACCCCGCTGTAACCATGGAAGAATGTTTCCTTTTTACCCTCCAGCTTTTAAGGTGGTGTAGTCTATCACAAAATTTTTTTCCGAATCAATTCAAAAAAGCAGAGTTTCCAATCACCCCGCCTCTCGTCAGGGTCTTGGGGCGAGACAAACTCATAGCATGCAAGTCGTGTTCCATGCGGGTGATTGTGGTCATGGTGGGCGTATGGTGGATTCCGCATGCTACATGGCCAGAGCGGGGCGCCAGTGTTTGCGGTGAATTTCTCGCCAAAGGCAATAATGCGATATGACAGAGATTGACTTCATGTTACCGGCGCGAGAACAGCTTGAGAAGCTCTTCCTGGAGCATGTTCTTCTCATTTCGCTCGGGGGATTCGGCAGGCCGTGCTTTCTGGGGTGCAGTGGATCTATTGAACTCTCTTTTGGCTCTTGCCAGGACACTGTCTTCACGACCGAATACTTCTTGCAGTTCTCTTTCAACCTTCTTTTGCTCTCTGGCCAAGGTTTCCTTGAGACTCTCGGTGGCGCTCGGACTATCATAGGTGGCTGGACGGATTTTGGGCTTGATGGCTGTGGACGACTTCTCAGCTGGCCGGCGGCGTCCAGCACTTCGAAGTGCTAAAAGGAGAAAGAGCGGCAGAATCACATAGACAATGGTTTTGAACAGTTCTCTACCTTTGGGATCAGAGAGCCATTTTACTATTTTTTCTACTATCTTGTCGGTATCCATGGGCAAGACTCTTTTCCGTCATCTCGGTCCATTCATCAGGGCGAAAGGAGCGGTTCTCTGTTGCAGCCAGATAAACTCGACCACCTTGCCGCCGCTGATTCACAGAACCTATAGTATCATTTGCAGTTTTTCCAAGTAGTACTCCCTTATTCGTATTCTAGGGATAAGTGTTGAGAGTGTCAAGGAGGGCGAAGCTCAGAGGCAGAGGGCAGCTTGTATGTTGCGGATTTTAGATTTTCGATTTCGGATTGAGGAAGGCATAGAGCACAGGCATGGGGAGATAATTTCGAATTGAGAATCTGGGATATTGGAATGCGAAATGACGATTGAGTTCCTCTCAACTACGGGCTACTGGATTCTTTGATTGAGGATTGGGGAATGATAAATGTAGTCGTTGCCTGCTGCAAGCTGCAGCTGGGCTTAGGGTCTAACGGGAAGGCATGGCTTCTTGGCGCTCCACCCTCACTCCCTGGGGGACATTCAGAGCGAACCAAGAAGGTTCCAGGCTTGCGTTTACCTGGATATTGGTGAAGGTGATCTCATTGATGTTTCCCAGGGGATCTTCGGTTTGAATCCGTACCACGCGATATGATTCAGCAGCTATCCAAAGGGTGACCCGGGCAACCGGTGACTCGGTTTCACGCGGCAGCAGCTCCAATCGGAAGCGCATGGGCGGGCCAGGTTCGGGGGGAAGTTGGCTGATGTCGAACGTTTCAGTCAATTGTCCCAAACCGGAAAAAAAGCTCAAGACAATGGGGGAATTGATGATCTGATCAACCTCGTACAGGTATATTGTCTTTTCGTCAGGGACATAAAGCCAAGCCTTCTCTTCATTTATGACAAACCGCTGCCTGGGCTCCCTATAGTCCCAACGGATGGCGCGCGGTTTAAGAAAATAGAGTTTTCCTTTGGCAGTTGTCCCGAGGCTTGCAGCGCGGGAGCGGGTTTCTTGGCTAAAATCAGCACGTATAGACTTGATTTGATCGTATTGCCGCTGAACTTTGGCAACGAGTTCTGATGTGGGCTCTTGGCCATGAGCCCGAAAGCTCTGGGCGAGGAAGGCGATTAAGATGCAAAGCGCAAATAACGGCGAGACAAGAAGTCGGGCGAGACGAGGGGTCGGGCGAAAAAAGGCGTTAAGTGTGCCTGAGTTTTGATGATTCTTGTATACCACTTCTCGCTCGTCTCGCCAGTCTCGCGCAAGCGCTGCGCGCTTATTTCGGTGGCAGGACTTCCCGCGGCTTGCTTCCATCTGTTCCGCTCACCAGACCTTGACGCTCCATCATCTCAATCATACGAGCAGCCCGGTTGTATCCCACCCGTAGCCGTCGCTGTAACATTGAGATCGAGGCCCGCCGGGTTTCCATGACAAGATTGACCGCATCTTCATACTTCTCATCAATTTCATCCTCTGTGTCCCAATCTTCAGACTTTTCTTTATAATTGAGAATTGTATCGTCGTAGTCTGGCTTTCGCTGCTTACGAAGAAAGTCTGTTATCCGTCTGATCTCTGTTTCTGAGGCGTAGGCACCGTGAATGCGCTGTAACTTTGCGGTGCCTGGAGGCAATATGAGCATGTCGCCAGCCCCAAGCAGCGCCTCCGCCCCGTTTGCATCCAAAATGGTGCGGGAATCAGTCCTGGAAGAGACTTGGAAGGAAATGCGTGCCGAGATATTAGCTTTGATGATGCCGGTAAGGACATCGACAGAAGGCCGTTGAGTGGCGAGAACTAGATGCATACCAGCTGCTCGTGCCATCTGAGCCAGACGGATGACAGACTCTTCCACCTCCCGGGAGGCCACGATCATAAGATCAGCTAATTCATCAATAATGATAATGAGATAGGGTAATGGTTGCTCATCGGCCTCCTCAGACTCCCCCGTTGGTGGAGGAGTTTTCAACCGTGGCTTACTCTTTTTGGCCTTCAAAACCATCTGGTTGTACCGCTCAATACTGCGGACTCCTTTGAGGCTCAAAAGCTCGTAACGTCTTTCCATCTCGGCCACCGCCCATTTGAGGCCAATATTGGCCTTCTTGGGATCAGTGATCACAGGATGGAGCAGGTGTGGTATGCCCTCGTAGGCCGTGAGTTCAATGCGTTTCGGGTCGATGAGCAAAAGGCGGACTTCATCGGGAGTGGCCTGATAAAGGAGGCTAATGATAATAGCGTTAAGGCAAACACTTTTTCCCGTGCCAGTGGCACCGGCGATGAGCAGATGGGGCATTCTGGCGAGATCGGTTACCATCGGTTTGCCCGTTGTGTCTTTGCCGAGGGCTAAAAGCAATCGTCCTTTCCTCTTACTGAAAACAAGGTCATCGACAACGTCTCGGACAACCACCGGCTGACGACTGACATTGGGGATTTCTATGCCGAGTGTTCCTTTCTGGGGAATGGGCGCTACAATTCGAATACTTGCTGCTTTCAAGGCTAAGGCCAGGTCGTCGGCAAGACCAACTATCTTACTTATTTTTACACCCGGTGCCGGTTTATACTCATACATGGTGATTACCGGTCCGGTAGAAACCTCGGTAACTTCCCCTGCCACTCCGAAGTCGGCGAGTTTCTTTTCCAGTATCCTGGAGTTCATCAACAGGCTTTCCTGACCTGGAGTGTCGTCCGCTTGGTCAATCGGATCAAGCAGGGCGATATCCGGCAGCCGGAACTCGCCTTCGACTGCCATGAACTCGAACTGTGCCTGTTTCTGTTCTTGGACCTCTAGCTTCTTCTCTTTTTGGCTCTTAACCACTGGGGCCTTGGTCCCGATCTTTCGAGGCTTTTTCTCTTTCTTAATGCGCTGATTTCCTAGGTTCTGCAGAGTCTGCCAGAGTCTAGTGAAAACTGCATTCAGGGCAAAAGCGGTGCGGGCGAGGGAAATGGGGGTTGCCAATAGGATGGCCATGATGGCAACCAACCAGAGCAGGAGGTAGGCACCCGTCGGCTTGAGATAGTATTGCAGATACTTCTTCAGAACCAAACCCAATATGCCGCCGCTTCCTGGCAAAGGCTCGCCCCAGAGCCGAAGTGCGGGCCAATAAAGCGCAGCCAAACCGCTCGAGGCAATGACGAGCAGGGTACAGCCGGTGGCAAGTAATAGTGGGCGTGAGATTACCCGCGGCAGGAAAAGTCCCAGGGCTCCAAACAAAAGAAAGGCGGGTAGCCAATAAGCACTTACTCCTACAGCGACTAAAAGGATCGCTGCAAGATTGGCGCCGACAATACCCACAGCATTTTGAACAGAACGCTGGCCACTGGAGGCAGTAAAAAGGGTTGGATCACTGCTATTATAGGTTACCAGGCTGAGCAGTAACAACAACGCCAGTCCAAAAAGGCATAGTGCGGTTATCTCTTTCGCTCTGCGGTCTAGTTTGGGAAACATTGGTTCGTTTGCCTGTTTTGCCTACTTCAGCCTGACTTGAAGCGAGAACCTGATCTTCCTGTTAGCCTTGGAGTCAGACAATTTTTCACCCTTCATACTAGAGGTTCCATTCGGTGTCAACTGTCGCGCCAACCCCTTCACGCGCTAGGGACGAAGCAATATGCACGAGGCACCAGGTGGATCTCAGAAAAGACAAAACCGCGGCTGGTGATATCGGGTCCATTCAGAATATCGCCGCTTTCATGAGTGTTTCGATTCCTTAGCAGTCGGCTTCAGCTTAAACGGTTCGGGCTCCCCTTTTTCCGCCGGAGGCAGCTTCTCCTGAATTCGCCTTCTGATTTCTGAGATCAGCCAATCTCTTTCTCGCACACTAATGTCCTCGGTGGGCACGGGATCGCCAATGTAGATCCACACATTCCGCTGCCTAATCCTGAATCCTTTCTTTGGTAGAATCGCAAAAGTGCCGCTGACGCTCACGGGAACAATGGGGCGCTTGGATTTGATGGCAAGGTGAAAACCTCCTTTCTTGAAGGACTGAAGCGTGCCATCTACAGTCCTGGTACCCTCAGGGAAAATAACGATGGAAGTCCCCTCTCGGACCCGGGCTGCTGCCATATCAATGCTCTTGAAGGCCTCTTTGCGGTTACTCCGGTCAATGGGGATGTAGCCAGCGCCCTTCATACCCACCCCGAGAAAAGGAATGCGAAAAAGCTCTTTTTTGGCAAGCCAGCGAAACTGGATGGGGAGATGGGCGAGGAGCGCGAAGATGTCAAATTGGCTTTGGTGATTGGCCGCAAACACGTACGCTTGGGTGGGGTCTATGTTTTGCAGTCCGTCCACTCGGACTTTCACACCAGCTGCAAACAGGAGAATCCGGCCCCAGAGCCGACCTATCAGGTGGGAAAGATTGCCGCCACGGCTTATAAGGGCGAGAATCACGGCGACACTACCACAGAAGATGGTAGCGAAAAACAGGACAATATAGAATAAGAGAGAACGCAGCATAAGCAATCCAGGCTGGTTAGATTTTCCGAGTATGTTAAAAGGATTGGCAGCCCTCGTCAAGCACAGTAGCTGGATTTCTCCGCTTGCTTTGCCTTCCCAGAATTGATAAGTTAAATAGTATATATAGGTACATGGGGTCTAGGAGAGGTGACATTTTGTCTTGATCTCAAACTCCTGGACCCGACGCTTCGAGCGCTGTAGGAGGTACATATACCAGCAATCCTCCCCTCATTCAATAATTACTAATAATTCTGAGTTTTTGCTTGTGCGTTACTACCCGATCTTCCTCGATGTTGAGAGCCGGGCCTGTTTGGTGGTGGGCGGTGGAGAGGTAGGGGCACGGAAAGTCAAGACCTTACTTGAGTGCGGTGGTATGGTGGGGGTGGTTTCCCCTGAGGTTGTGCCCTGGCTGGAGGAAAAAATCCAGCAGGGGGTCGTGGAGCTCAAGGGTAGCCACTATGAAGAGAGTCAGCTTGATGGGTGTTTTTTGGTAATCGCTGCCACTGACGATATGGCACTCAACTGCCGCATAGCCCGAGACGCAGACAAGAGGGGGCTGCTGTGCAACGTGGTGGACTATCCTCAAGAGGGGAATTTTATCCTCCCATCTTTGGTCCAGCGTGGTGCCCTGACCGTGGCCATTTCCACCTCGGGCAAGAGTCCGGCCCTGGCGCGCCAGCTTCGCCAGGACCTAGAGCAGCGTTTTGGCATGGAATACTCTGACTTCCTGGAGCTCATGGGGGCGATACGAGAACGGTTGCTCAGGGATAGTAAGGACTCCCGAGCCAACAAAGAACGTTTTAATCAGTTGGTACATTCGCCGTTGCTCGAACTGGTGCGGCGACGCGATTATGAGGGTGTAGACCGCATTCTGGGAACAGTTTTGGGACCGGACTATTCACTGAAAAAGTTGGAGATCCCCTGGTGAAGGAATCCCTTCTTCTCTTCTCAGTAATAACCACCCTGCTCTATGCAGTGGGGACGGTGGGCTACCTGATTTATGTAATTCGGACGGAGAAAGCAATTCACCGCATTGCCTACGGGTTCCTCCTAGCGGGATTCCTGAGTCATACTCTCGGGCTGGCAATGCTGGTGAGCCAAATACGTCAGATGCCTGTGACCACCTTGCCCCAAACTTTTTCGCTTTTCGCCTGGGCCATTGTGGGCAGCTATCTGGCTTTCCAATTGAAATTCAACATTCGCATTTTGGGCACTTTTGTATCACCGTTGGCAGTAGTATTCATGCTGCTTTCCTCAGCGATTCCCGGTCAAGTAATTCCCAATAGTAAGTTATTCAAAAGCTTCTGGCTCACCTTGCACGTAGCGACCATGTTTATCGGCATGGCCATTTTTGCGCTGGCATTCTGTGCTGGAATTATGTACCTCTTGCAGGAACGACAGATCAAGACAAAAAGCTTCGGGCTCCTCTATCGGCGGCTGCCTTCTCTCGAGGTGCTGGATTCACTCAACTACGTTTGCCTGACCTTTGGTTTTCCCCTTATCACAATTGGGTTAATATCTGGTTTCGTTTATGCCGGAGCAGTCTGGAATTCCTTCTGGCACTGGGATCCCAAGGAGGTCCTTTCCGTGGTTACATGGTTGATCTATGCTGTACTACTGCATGAACGCTTAGCTGTAGGCTGGCGTGGCAGAAGGGCAGCCATTATGGCAATTATCGGCTTCAGTGTCATTCTGGTGACCTTTGTGGGGACGAGTGTCATCCTGAAAGTTCACCACAGCTTCAAACTCGGTTAGCTAAGTGGTATGGATAGGATAGTTCTCATAGGTTTGAATCACAAGACAGCCCCGGTGGAAATCCGGGAGAAATTTGCCGTTGTCTGCGTCGATACCAGCGGACCACTCATGAATTTAGGGCAGATGCGTGCTTTGCGGGAATCCTTCTATCTGTCCACGTGCAACCGCATGGAGGTGCTCTTTACAACCCCGAAACTTGACGAGGGGATCAGTGCTGTGGTTGGTTTGCTGGCCGATATCTACGGCCAGACAGGTCCGGCGCTGAAACCCTATCGTTACACCTACATCGACCAAGACGCAGTGAAGCACCTGTATCGCGTTGCATGTAGCCTGGACTCAATGGTGGTGGGCGAACCTCAGATACTCGGCCAGATCAAAGACGCTTAC
>CP070843.1:3350131-3364284 GCA_020350905.1 Deltaproteobacteria bacterium | reverse complement strand
ACCCGTAGGCTGCGGTGTCGATAAAACAACCGCCGCCCGATGCGCCTGGGTTATCTTTCTCGAAATTTGAGACAGAAACCATGGTGGAGTCACTAGACTGCAAACCGCCCGAGTCTGTTACTACTAACTCAAAGACTAGTGCCTTCTCACCGCTTTCATCAAAACTTGGAGCCTCAAAGGTAGATCGATCACTTGTGGGATCGGAAAAGGTGACCGACGGCCCTTCTACCTGCTTCCACCGATACGAGTCAATTCCATCATCTGGGTCAAATGAACTTGACCCGTCCAGGGTGACGGAGCTTTTTTCGAGCACTATCTGGTCTGCCCCGGCATTCGCCGTGGGGGGATCATTGTCTCCGGTCACATTTACAATCGTAGTATCAGAAGATTGCAAGCCACCTACATCTCTTACAGTCAATTCAAAAGTCAGTGATACTCCATCAGCGCTAACCTCAGGTGCCGCAAAAATGGGCTGTTCAATAGTCGGCTCTGATAAAGTTACCATAGGCCCACCTATCTGTTCCCACTGATAGGACTTTATCCCGTCATCCGGGTCAAACGAGTTGGACCCATGCAGGATCACAATAGTATTCTCATCCACTGTCTGATCAGCTCCGGCATTCGCCGTGGGAGGGTCATTGTCTCCGGTCACATTTACAATGGTAGTATCCGTAGATTGCAGGTCTCCAGAATCAGTGACAGTTAGCTCAAATGTGAAAGATGCACCACCTACGGAAACGTTTGGGGCTGTAAATGTAGACTGCGCAGACTGAGGATTAGACAGGGTAACGGAAGGCGTCCCTGCCTTCTGCTTCCATTGATAGGATAGACTTTTGCTTTTAGGGTCTTCTGGATCACTCGAATTTGATCCATCAAGGGTGACCAAGCTCTCTTCACCCACTGTCTGATTAGGACCCGCGTCGGCGATGGGCGGTTCATTTTTGCCGGTCACGTTCACTATAGCACCATCCGTATCTTGCAACCCGCCGCTGTCAGTAACAGTCAGTTTGAAAGTCAGAGAGGCCCCGCCCGAATCAACGTTGGGTGCAGTGAAACTTGCCTGCGCTGTATTTGCTCCAACCAGCTTGACAGTAGGACTTCCACCAGTCTGCTCCCACTGGTAAATGATAATGTCGCCAGCATCCGGGTCGTAAGAATTTGATCCATTCAAGATAACCAGGGTGCCTTCCTCCACTGTCTGGGTAGGCGGATCTGCGACGGCCACAGGTGGAGAGTTGACAAAGCTAACATTAACAGTGGCGATATCTGTATCTTTCAATCTACCGGTATCAGTAACAGTCAATTTGAAAGCCAGAGAAGATCCAGCCAAGCCAACGTTAGGTGCAGTGAAACTTGCCTGCGCTGTATTTTCTCCTGTCAGCGTTACAATCGGACTCCCACTAGTCTGCTCCCACTGGTAAATGATAATGTCGCCAGCATCCGGGTCGTAAGAATTAGATCCATTTAAAATAACCAGAGTACCTTCATTAACGTTCTGATTTGGACCTGCCTCTGCAATTGGAGGATCGTTATCCCCTCGCACATACACAACAGTTGTATCTGTATCCGAGGAGCCTGAGCTGTCGGTAACGGTTAGCTGAAAGGCCAGAATTGTGTCGTCGAGAGTATTAGGTGCGTAAAAGCTTGCCTGAACCTCATTGGCGCCTGTTAATTGTACATTGGGACTTCCGCCTGTCTGCTCCCACTCGTAGGTGATACTGTCGCCAGAGTCTGGATCATAAGAACTGGATCCGTCTAGAGTTACTATAGTCTCTTCGTCCATCGTCTGATCATTTCCGGCATTGGCTATGGGGGGGTGGTTTATAAAACGTACGGTAACGGTCGTTGCGTCTGTATCAGACTTCCCAGAACTATTGCTGACAGTAAGTTGAAACGTTAGCGTTGTACCACCAGCGCCAACATCCGGGGCGGTAAAACTGGCCTTTGCCGTATCAGCTTCTATTAATGTCACGGTAGGAGTTCCACCCGTCTGTTGCCACTGATAGGTGTCTATACCGCCTGGAAGTTTCGATTTAGATCCATCCAAGACTACCGTGTCACCCTCATTTACGGTTTGGGCTGGTCCTGCATCTGCTTTTGCAAGAACCCGCGAGGCTCCAACAGCCTGCATGAAAAGTATAAAAAACAATGCAACGAAAAAAGAAGTCTTCTCTTGCATGGTAATCCTTACGTCATATCTAAGATCATGCAACAGGGTTAGGAAATAAACTCCCAACAATGGACAAAAGTATGCAACTTTTTGGAATTGTATTACTTTTTTATAGGCCTGAGCGGTTCTAAGGATATTACTGGCAAGAAATGTGCCTAGCTGTCTACCCGAAAAACAACCATTTTGAATAAATCAAAAGCGGAGCCTCGATAGCTCCGCTCTCCTTTTTTTGGATGGATATTTCGGGATGACGCTAGATGTGGTACTAGTCTCTCAGGGGGGGAAGTTTAGATTAAAGTATGATATATGAAGTCCCACTGAAATGGTGGGAGAGTTTACCTTTTAACGCTTTATTTGGACTCGATGTCAACACGTCTCAGATTCCATTAGCACCATGCAAACGAGACTCAACATAAGAAAACGAGACCTTAACTTATTGAAACTTCATAGGAATCAAGATAGTAGCAGTTATCGTACGTAGCCGACCAAATAGATCTCGCCCCATGTCTAGTAGCAGCAAAAGAGCCCAAAGTTTATACCAGGGTAAACGATGACCAATAGCGCAGCGCATAGACTCGTCACTGTCACTATGCGAGTGTTCATACCAGTATCTCCATACCTTAGCCGTCGAACCTGAATTAACTGCGAGCCAAATTGAGATTGATTCGGACGTAACCTCCCTCTGAAGACTCAATTATCTGCTCCCGGCTCAGCGATATCCGCTCACTTGGGATTCCTCCGGTCTCGACCAGGTGATTCTTAATTTGCTTAGACCGCTCCTGAGCGAGTAGCAGCAGCCTATTATCATCAACTGCCACCTTTTCAATATCAGTCAATACTGACCGATCATTTTCCGTGTCGGCCCTGCCTTTAATTTCAAGCCCTAACCCAGGTCGCTCTTGAAGTGCTTTGGCCAGGTTATCAAGTTTTTCGATCTGTTCTGGACGAAGGGTTGCACTGCCGAATTCAAACTCTACGTAACTCAGCTCCTCACCACTTCCTCCAACAAGACTCCCGAGAGCGGCAAAAGGGGAGCTGACAATATTAGTGATCATTTTGCTCATTGAATCAGATACAACCTTCCCATAGTCGAAATGAGGGTCACTGATGTCGCCTTCCACTGGAACATTGAGTTCAATGTTGCCATTGCCATCCTTGAGCAAGGCTACCGCAAGTCCAACAGGCAGCTCTGTCGCATCGGGGCTTTCTACGCGCTCACCTAGTGTGAGTTGTTCGACAACAATCTCATTCTCACCGGAAAAATCATCTCCTGACACCTTGTATTTGAGGTTCAATGACAGCTTGCCTTTTTCGATCTTATAACCTGCAAACTTGCCCGCATAAGGGGAAGTGGTGGTTAGGTCGAAGTTCTTGAATGACAGTGCCAGGTCAGCATATTTCTCTTTGGTAAGAGGATTTATCTGGCCGGATATTCTCACTGACGAGTATTTGTTCACCTCGCCCTCCAGTAAGACATCTGCCCGTGTCCCAGGCTCTGAGGACAAACCTGTTACCCTTCCCCTGAGATTTCTGACGTCTGCAGCGAAATTCGGCTTAATAAAAAGATCGGAAAAATCTGCTGCTCCTTCTTCAATACCGATGGTATCGACGGTGATTGGCACCGGGCCTTCTATCTGCAGGGTGATATATTTAACCACCTTATCCAAGAGTGTTTCCACCTTCTTGCCGGTCTCAGCTTCCTTGGTCGAATCATCCTTCATGGATAAAATGGTCACCACATTAATCTTTCCATCGGGCCAGATAGCGACCTTGAAGTCAGGTTGGCTCAGAAAAACTTCGGATACGCTCAGACTGTTAGGATCAAGATCTAGTACCAGCCCTTTCATGGCAAGGGAGTTCAAGGAATATAGAACCTCTGAATTTCTCCGGTCCACAGTCTTGAGGTTTTCGACGCTGGCCCCACCTTCAAAGCGAATTTTTGGTCCATCCTTACCAAAAGCTTGATACTGTATTCGGCCCTCAAGATTTGTTGTGCCACTCGCCAGTTCAACCGGGGCAACCGCATCAACATATGGCTGCATGGGTTTAACGGGATTCTGGGCCACCTTCAGGCTAAGATCGGCCGACACCGGATTAATGCTGGCCTGCCCATTAACCTGGACAATTCCCATCTGGTTAAGTTTGAGGGCAGCGCTAATTTCAGCCTGTGAATCCTTTTGGTTGCTCAAATTCTTCAGATCAACCTTGATGGAATCTAGATTGATACGCTTCGGTGTTGCCACAGTGCGGTCCTCGAAGTCTAGTCCATAGTTTTCTAGCATCACTTCGTTGACAGTAAGCTGCCAAGGATGGGAGGGAGCAGCTGACTCATCCGTGGTTTTGAGCTTAGTCTTGAACTCAGCTTTAAGAGCATCCAAGGAAAAAATTTTCTCTATCCCAAAGGTTCCGCCAGAATCCAGCCAGCCGTTACCATGTGCATCTTTTGAGGTGACTGATGCAACCATAATCTGCTTCTTGGCCAGGTCCACATCAATGCCGCGCACAGACAGCAAAGGAAGAATTACGATTTGGTTATCAGTCCCCTTTTCGATCAAGTTGAAATCATTAAGTTGAAGCTCCCCGCCGATCAGCTGAGCGTGAAAATTCTTCCCTTCAACGCCGGCCTGATATTGACCAGCTACATCCAAGGTCCCAGTTGTTACCTCAAAATAGACGAGATCCTGAATGTATTTCCACAAATCGCGTGGCTTGATACCGTTAAGTACAAAACGACCTTTCGAACGCAGGGGATTTATAGAAAGATCTCCTTTCCAGCTGAAGGTGGTATCTTCGCCCAAGGATGCAGTGAAAATATAGGGGCTATCAATACCCTTGCGGGTGCTGAAATTGCTCAAACTAAGCTCTACGAGAGAGAAAGTCTGTTCATAAGGCGTAGGTAGAGAAAGATCGCTGAATACAAATCGGCCCTTTTCGATGTTCAAACGTTGAATTAAGACGGGGGGCAACTCACCACCTTGATCTTGCGGTGATTTCGACTGGGTCAGTTTTGAAAGGAGATCGGAGAAATTTAGACTGCCGTCTGCCAACACCTTCACTTGTGCCTCGGGTGCAATAATACTGATCTCCCCGAAAGTAAAGGTCAATCGGAAAAGAGAGGATAACTGGAAATTCACATAGAGGTCTTCAAAACCAACAAAGGTCTCGCCATTTGGTTCCTCCAGTTTAAAGCCTTTCACCGTAAGGGAAAGCGCGAATGGATTCATTCTAATTTGCTCTACCGTAACTCTTCTTCCTAACTGATCGGCCACAATTGCAGGGATCTTGGATTTAATGATCATAGGTCCGATAAGAAACCCAAAGATTGCATAGAGACAGATTAAAACCAGCACGATTATAAAGGGCTTTTTTAGAGGTGATAACTTGGCATTAACTGAGCTGCTGGACATTTCTAAGTCTCCCTCTCTCTAAATCAACAAAGTCAATTTTCTTTTGGTCATTTTCCTGGTGTGTGTAGCAAGATAAGTTTTAGACTTTACCACTGCAACGTCGATAGGCGAAAAAGGAGAAAACAAAAGACCACCTCCATTTATTGAAGGTGGTCCCATACTGATTTCAGGTTATGACAGAAAATAAACCTTAAACTACTCCTTTGAAATTCTCCATCATAACTGCTTGCATTTTTGGGTCACGTGTGCTCGGTCATGACCCTGCCCCAACTGCGCCACTAAAGTTTTTCCTGACTCAACCTACCCCTTCTTGCATTACCTTTGGTTGCATGCCACATCAGGGATGAGATGGAAGATAAAACACCTGTTTTTGAATGATTCCTGACAATTATTCCTTTACCGCCTTCTTGGCATCCTCTATCGTTTTGTCTACCTTCTTTCCTGCTCGCTCTGCGGTGCCTTCCTTCTCACACCCAACAATGCTAAATACCAGTAGCAACATAGTCAGTGTCACAATAGTTTTCTTAAAAAAAGACATATCTATCCTCCTTTCATTGAGTGAAAGTCAAAGTTTACAATATGTTAGTTAAAATATCATCAGAAGAGTAGGAGAGTTTATCTCCCAAAAATATACTCTCCCACCCCGCCGAGAGTACTCAAGCTTCAAGAGGAACCTTACTTAGGGGTGTACTTGAACTTCTGACCACCCACACTGGCTTCCGCCATGGCACCCTTCTTGGGCATGGTGAAAACGGCCACCCCATGATCGTAACTTGCGTCTTTGGAGGCTCCTGCGTCTACCATGATTGCCGATGCCTGAGCACTGAGTTCCCAATTGCCTTGCTTGAAATCATCTAAAGTCTTTTTATCTTCAAAAAAGATGATTTCCCTGTAAGACTGGCCACCGATCTGGGCGCCCACCGTTAGTTGTGTTACGGAGGCACGGCCAATGTGTCTCCCTTTTTCATACACCCATCCATCACCGTGACCGCCACCAATGATAAAGCCTCCCTTACCGATTCCGGGAAAGACGGCGTAACCGTAGGCCTTTTCAAAAAATACTTTCATGCTGGGATCGGCTTGTTTAAACTTGGTAATTGTTTCCTCCACTGCCGCCTTTTCCTTTTGCTCCAGCATCGGATCCCATGCTGCCCATGCCGACATGCCGAGAACAACTATCAGACAAATTGTGACGAGACCGTACATAGCTCCTTTTCTCATAACAAGTCCTCCCTTGTCTGCCATGCAGATTGATTCTTGTTTTACCAATGAATGCAAAGCTAAAGGTAATCTAGACTATGTATCACAGCCGAAATTAAGAATGATACAAAGATTGTCAATACGCAACCTGCTAGATCTGCTGATGTTCAGGTTAATAGAATAAGAGGGCGGTGCTGTAGACAATGATGAGAGATGTAAGCTCATCTTAATTTGCTGCGAAAGTTTACCTTCCGTCCGTAAAGCTTACAGCTTACATGTAAGTCCGAGTGAGCAGATTGTAGTAGCCGTTAGCATCCTCCAGGGAGGGGCAACATAAGTAATGCAAACCTTAACTTATTGATATTACAGCGGAGTCAACATTGATAGCAGTAATGAAAACTCCACGTTGAGATAAATCAACACAATATCTAGTACCTAGTCTTTGTCTTGCTTGCCGGATAGGACAAATAACATGGTGGCAGGGCAAGTTACATCATTACGCTGGGTCGTTCTCTAAAACCTCAAGATCAAACTCAAATTTATGAAGTGGATTTCATTGCTTTTGTAATCGCCTTCTAAATCACCTTGAAGTGGTCCTCCCTGCTGATCGATCTTGGCGTCCCCTGCATCCAAGTACTCATAGGCAGCACCTAAAGTGACGTTTGCACCCCAGTCGTACTGCAACCCTGTGGCATAGCGGATCTGACGATCGAGGGGCACATCTGGTGTTCTGTCATCCTTATCTACTGGCGAGCTGTCGTAGGCAAAGCCAACCGACCAGAGCCAGTTCTCTAGAAACCGGTACTGGGTGCCTAGGGCAATATGCCAGGTGTCCTCGAAATTGCGGTTCTGGGTTAAGCGTGTAGTAGTGGTGGAGCTCACCGTGACTTGTGTCTTGCCAAATTCACTCCAGTCCTGCCAGCCGAAATTGGCCATGACCGCCAGGTTCTCGGTTAATTCGTGGTAGCCGCTGACCATGACCATTTGGGGAATGGTGAGGTCCAGGTCAACCTTGGTTCCCCTCACGCCTGCGAGCACAGCTGAAAGCGTTGGTCCGAGATTCTTCAGTTGTGCAACGTCTTTGAACTCTAGCTCCACCTCAGTAAGGTAAGTGATCCCGAACCTCGTGCCTTCCCCCGGTTCAACTAGAACACCAAGGATGCCCCCGAAGCCAAAATCGTCGTCTTCAGCCTCAATTCTGCCGTCCGGAAAGTTTGGGTCACCCTCAGCTACAGCGTTATTGATGGCCGCTTTCTGATCGAGACTGCCGTAGAGAAAAGTGGGACCAGCGCCAATGGAAAGCCAGCTATTGATCTGGTAGGCAACAGTTGGGGTGACACCGACCGTCAGCAACTGTGCTTCCGTAACATAGTAGCGGCCCGCCCAGTTGTCGTTGTAGTCGAGCCCGAGACCGAAGTACGAAGCAGCGGCCACACCAAGCTTCCATTTTGGTGTTAGATCGTGTACATAGTAGAGACCACCAGCCGGAACCCAGCCGCCAGCGTTACCGCCATCGCCGCCTCCGAAGGTAGAACTATCAGTATCAAACTTCGCATTGACATATAGTGGTTGCACCCCTGCAAGCATTTGCGACTGATCAAGCCGGGTCATCCCGGCCGGATTAGTGAAGGCGGTTGAGGCGTCTTGGGCACGGGCCGACCAGCCGGCAGCTGCGGTGCCCACGTCAGGTGTACCAAGTTCATAAAGGGCCAGACCCCCTGCCCAAGCAGAAGTGGATAATACGAGTCCTATCAATGCGGAGATTACCAGGAAACGAGAACAGAGGTTCAGGCCCGTTTTTTCCCTCTTCTTTCTTTGCCGAGACCTGCCAGATGCGAGCAGCATAATGACCACCTTAATTACCCTCGAAGGGAAAGATAAACTTCCAGTCGCGCTGCATGCTCACCACAACCCAACCGCGTTTGGCCGCCTCGTCCAAGCCGCGGTCGAGTTTGCCGATGGATGACTTACGGTCGTAAGCCCACTCGCGCTTGGCGTCGTCGTGGTGAACGATCAAGCCAAAGCGCGGCCCGGACCCGGTTGTGGTCCATTCGAGCATCTGGAAGTCGCCGTCAGAGTTGCCAAAGGCGGCAATGGGGCGGCGGCCGATGTGGTAGTGGATTCCCACAGGCTTGCCCGCTTTGTCGTCTATAAAGTTTATCTCCGGCAAACGGGCGAGAACCGGCCTGCCTCCGCGTAACTCGTACTTGACCTTGATGGTGCTGCCCACGACCTGCTCGGGCGGAATACCGTAAACACGCTCAACCCACGGGCGCATAAACTCGATACCGCCACCTGAGACGATGTAAGTCTTGAAGCCGTTCATGCGGAGATACTCCAGCAGTTCCAGCATCGGTTGATACACGCACTCGGTATAGGGCCGGTTGAAACGGGGGTGTTTTGCCGTAGCGATCCAATCCTTAACCACTTGCTCAAACTCCTCCGTGGTTGTTCCAGCGTGTGTGGCCATGACAAGTTCCACCAACGCATGTTCGCCGCCGGCAAGCACGCTTTTGAGATCGCCCGCCAGGACGGACTTGAACGGTTCTTTTTCTTTCCACTCAGGATGTTTCGGTGCAAGCGTTTTGACCCGGTCAAGGGCGAAGAAGAGCTGGAAGTAGAAGGGCTGTTCAGCCCAGAGGGTGCCGTCGTTGTCAAACACTGCTATCCGCTCGGCTTCGGGCACAAAGTCCTTGCCCCCGGGCGCGGTCACGCGCCGCACAAAGTCGAAGATGGACGATTTCGCAGCACCGTCATGCCAAGAAGGCAAAGAATCGCCTGCGCTGGCCGTTGCAGTCCAAGAAGCAAATGCACATAAAATTATCACCAACAGCGGTATAAGGCGGAAAAGAATCCTGTTCATGAGTTTATTCTCCATGTGGAACTAGAGCGAAAACGCCTGGATGGGCAAAAAGATAGCTCTTCTCTTTTTCGGAGTGCGAGTGCCTCGGGCTAGAGGCACCCGCTCATCCATTAACGCATTCTCTCCTCCAGTAGCTATTTGCTTACTGGCGTTAGCATTTTTTTCATCACGGCATCGAGGTTAAACGCTGCAGGTTCCTGGCTCGGGGGGAATTCCTTGAAGGTCTTCAGGTAGTTCGCCACCAAAGGCTGTGCAGGTACGAAAAGGAAAGCGTGCCGCACCCACCAGTCCTCATACGTGTTTGAGTCGTGGTCCGCCTTCTCGAAGGGGTCCATCCTCAGATCGAAAAGTTTCGGGGCGCGTAAAGGAATCCACATGTCTCGCCAGACTGCTTGACCTTCGGCACGCTGCTCTAAGAATACTGCTTTCCAGCGATTGTATCTAATCGCAGTCAATTGAGCGTCGTCGTTAAAATAGTAGAATTCCTTCCGGGGCCCATTCGCTTCCTGGCCCGTGAGGTACGGCAGGAAGTTGTATCCGTCAAGATGGACTTTGAACTTCTTTCCAGCAGCCTCATGACCTTTCTTGAGCTTCTGCTTAATGTCGGGGTCACCTGCGGCGGCCATCAATGTCGGCACCCAGTCCAGGTGGGCCATGATTTCGTTGGACACCGACCCGGCTGTTATCTTCCCTGGCCAGCGTACCAACATGGGAACGCGAAAGGCCCCTTCCCAATTGGTGACCTTCTCGCTGCGAAACCAGGTGACAGCCGCATCCGGCCAGGTGCAAGCGTGGGGCCCGTTGTCCCCGGTGTAGAGCACAATGGTGTTGTCTGCGATGCCAAGCTCGTCCAGCTTTTCCAGCAACAGGGCCACTTGGTGGTCATGCTGGAGCATGCCGTCAGCATAGAAGTTGAGTCCTGATTTGCCTTTCCACTCATCCGGTACGTGCGTAAAAAAGTGCATTCGCGAGGAAGCGAACCAAACGAAGAAGGGCTTCTCGGCTCTTCGGGCACGCTCCATGAAGTCGACCGCGGCATCCAGAAACTCATGGTCCACCGTCTCCATCCGCTTTCTTGTCAAGGGCCCTGTGTCTTCAATTTTCTGCTTACCATTCGGTAGCGCCCAGCTATGTATTACGCCGCGAGGCCCAAATCTTTCGCGGAAATTGGGAGCCTTGGGGTAGTCCGGATGTTCGGGCTCCTCTTCGGCGTTGAGGTGATACAGATTGCCGAAAAACTCATCGAATCCATGGTTGGTGGGCAGGTACTCGTCCCGGTCCCCTAGATGATTCTTGCCGAATTGCCCTGTCATATACCCGTGAGGCTTGAGTAGTTCCGCCAGCGTTGGGTCCGAATCCTGGAGCCCTACCTCGGCACCTGGCATCCCGACACGGCTCAGGCCGGTGCGCAGCACCGTCTGCCCCGTAATGAATGCAGCGCGACCAGCGGTGCAGCTGTTCTCAGCGTAGTAGTCGGTGAACATCATTCCCTCTCTTGCCAAGCGGTCTATGTTGGGAGTCTGATAGCCCATCATCCCGTGGCTATAAATGCTTAGGTTGGGAATACCGATGTCATCGCCCATGATTACAAGGATATTGGGCTTTTTGGCTGCCACTGCCGAGCTAGCAATCAATACCACCCCAACCAAGATCCCAAGCACCGCTGGCAGATAGCTTTTTGGAGCTCTTAGTTTGTTCATAATTTCTATCTCCTTAGTAAGATTAGAATCATTGAACCGAGTCCAACCTAACACTCCTTTGGAGGTCACCTCCTTCCTGGTTCTTTTAAATTTCCCATTGCTGGGGCCGAAACGAAAACAGCTTAAGAATGGTGTGTTGCTTTGATGAATTTTTCGAACCCCTCAATAGCCGAATTAGGAAGATGGCCTAATAGGAAGCTAATACGAGCTCGTGTCTTGTTTAATAGTATTGGTTTCCAAACGATTGCGGGAAAAAAAGCAACAAAAACTAATCAAAGAATCTAGCAGAGTATCTTATCAAGTGCAACCCACGGTGTGGCGGAACTTGAGGAGAGTTGAACCACCTTTCACGGGATCTTGGGGTATTTCTTTGAAGTGTAATGGTTTAGATCTCTGGTACGTTTCTGAGGTATAGATGTTGGGGAGGCGAGGGAGCCTTTGGCGAGCTCGCTGAGCCTCCCCAACTCTATAACTCGGGGCGTCATTACAAATTTTGCTCGCAACCAGACTGTTAGCTAGTCATTTCTAAACAAGAGAGGTGAAGCTCCCCTGGTAAATAGCCATCCGGTTTAGCCGGTGGCATGATCTAGGAGCAGTCTGCAATGAAGCAGCTGCATAACTCAAAGGAGCTTCACCATGAAAAAGCGAACCATTTATGCGAATCAAAGTCAAGAGCTTCTTGGTCTCTTTGAGCAAGCAGGAAGCAGTGCCAAGGTGATGTGCGTACCTATCGATTATGCCAAAAAGGACCATGTAGTCATGTTCTGTAACGGCTATGGTGATATTGTCAGAAAGCCGTTTTCCGTGAAGAACTCTCCGGAGGGTCTCAAGTATCTTATCGATCAGGTAACTCGCTCTTGCCGTCACCGACGAATAAGAAAAGAAAATGTGTTCTTTGGCGGTGAAGATGCCAACTCATATGCGGAGAATTTTGCCAACGCTCTGCGTTCCAAAGGCTGGCTGGTGGCTCATGTAAATGCCCACGACGCCAAAAAGCAACGACAGAATTTGCAAGCCAGCACAGATCGTCTAGATTTGATGGGCATCGCCACCATGCTGCTAAACCGACGGGCGAACTGTAGCCCTGCCCAGACTGGGATCTATCGTAACCTTCGGACCCTTGTCAGGCACAGAAAAAAGCTGGTTGTCATGAAAACCGAAGTTCGCAACAGAGTGCACAGTGTGGTCGATCGGCTTTTTCCAGGTTTCCTAAACGAGAAAAAAAGCGGCATAACCCCTTTTTCAAACAGTTCACTGTACCTGATGGAAAATAGCTTCAGTGCCCAGCAAATCCGCAGGCGCAGGCGCTCTACGCTCTGCAACATACTCAAACGTTATGGAACAGCTGATCCAGAAGCTACAGCCGCCAAACTGCGAACCTATGCTGCTCAGGTGCTTACCACCCAGAATCAATACGCAGCTACGTTACAGCTCTCACTAGCCCATCACATCAAACTCTACCGCTGCTTGCTGGACAATACTGAGCAGCTTGAAAAAGAAATCGCCTTACCGCTTGCGCAGAGTCAGGGTGCATTGCTAACCAGCATTAAAGGAATCGGCATTGTTTTGGCCGCCGGGGTTACGGCTGAAATCGGCAGCCCCTTTGAACAAAGGCCGCTGAACAATCTGACTTCATACTCGGGTATTATCCCCAGGGTTAAGCAATCTGGGGGGCCCAATGGACAAGCCCATACGGGTCGAGTCAGCAAAAGGTGCAATCGTCTTCTCAAAGACTCTGTGGTCCAGTCGGCTTTCCACATAGGCCACTTTGGCCCAAAGGAGCTGGTAGGAGATTACAAACGTCGCAAAGCAGCCGGACAACACGCCGACTTCGGTATGGGCCGTCGATTCTTACGGATGGCCATGTCTTTGATGAAAACCTCACAAATCTATCTGCCACCACACCTTCGAAATAATCAAGTCAGAGCACAAGAGCGGGCCGGCTATTACCTGGCTGCCTGGCCTCAGTTGCGCGACAAATGGCATAAAGTCGATGCACTCAAAGTAGCCTTTGCAAAGCACAACCCTTTAGGACAATGGCGATATAGCGTACAGGAGCTCTATGGGATAAAACTCAAGCTATAACCCCAGCCTGAAACCGCAGTTGGCAGCAGCAGCGACAGAAATTTGTAGCTTCGGCGGACAGGATGGCTTTCCAGATAACCGCCGCGGTGCTCGACAAAGCGAGCGAAGTAATCGACGGCTATGGCAAGAATGCCTCACCCTGTCCGTCCGAACCGTTATGGCTCCAAGGTACTCTGATCCTGGACAGAACAGAAGATCTTGTCAAACCAGTCTGCCAAAGTCGGACACCATGGGCAGGGGGTAACCACCGGCTACGCCGAACTGCAAAAATCCATGACTGTGGGCTTTCACTTCGGTTTCACATAAGATCAAAAAAACCGGGCTAAACCGGCACAGGGGAAGTGTTGTCTCAAAAGATGGGCAAAAAAAGAGTTGATCTTTTTCTGGTACTCTTGCCAGTATTTGATGAGGCGGGTTTGGTTGCTTGGGTAAAGTTATGGTTTGGAGATGTTAAGAATTTCGGCTTTCAAAAACTCAAACTTGATAGCAGATAGTGAAAGTAGTGTACTTATTAAACGGATACAAATTCTAGACCCCATTGACACTGTTTTCGTGTCTATGGAAACCACTGTATGCAAAAGGCAAGAATGGAAAAAACCTGATATGCAGTGTTAGGACAAGGCTGGGAATTGCAGCCAAGAACCATCAGTACTTAGAATCTCCAAATCAGTGTTGCATTAAAGAAATGGATTTCATTTGTTTTGTAATCGCCTTCCAGTGACCCCTGG
>CP070843.1:3340804-3350031 GCA_020350905.1 Deltaproteobacteria bacterium | reverse complement strand
GTCAGAAGACTACCGCATTGCCTAATTTCCGGCATACTGCAAATTGCCCGATGTATCTTTTCTCTATCTCTGCTACCGGCACTTTCCCCGATAAGCAACTCCTTGGTTTCCCGAGCCAAGAAGAGAGCTAACACCAGAAGGATCACTCCAATGAGAATACTTGCGATGGCATCGAAAATGGACATTTTTGTTGTGTGGGCAAGGGTAATACCTATCGCTGCCACCACCAGGCCGACAAGTGCAGCGCTATCTTCAAAGAGAACCACAAGGATAGTTGGATTCTTAGACCTGACAGCCAAATCCATCAGACTCTTATAACCCTTGCCTTCCTTGAGATGCCTTGCTTCTGAAAATGCAATCCACCAGGGATAAGCCTCAAACACCATTGCCAAAACTAAAACAAGGAGAGGAAGAAGGAGTGATTTTACCGGTTCAGGATGGATTAGCTTGTTGATGCCTTCATAAATAGAGAGGGCGGCACCAACAAAAAAGATGGAAACAGCAACTACAAAGGCCCAAAAATAGAGCTCTTTTCCGTAGCCAAAGGGGTGCCTGTCGTCTGAAGGTTTCTTCGCTCTGGAGTGACCTATGAGCAGCATTATCTGGTTCCAACTGTCAGCCGCACTGTGGAAACCTTCCGCCAGCATTGCCGCGCTGCCGGAAATAACTGCAACGATGAACTTCATCACCGCTATGGCAGAGTTGCCGATCAAAGCCGCGTAGATCACTTTTTTGTCAGAGTGTTTTTTCATTGAGCTTAGCAGGTTTTCATATTTTCTTTTGGCCGGTCCCTCGGCTCACACCCAACATAACATAGTAATCTCTAGCCACAGTATTCCGCCAAGAACAAGTGACTGTTGCTATGAGAAAAATAGTCCGTCAAGGCCACAGACACTAATCTACATTATCGGATTTGTCTGTCATTAAAAAGTTACAGATATTTGATTTCATCAAAAAAATAAGCTCAGGCGGGCAACCCGTCAAGTCCCCGATTATAGCATTTACTTTTTCATTTCCTTTATCCTCCTTTGGGCGTAAATCCAGAAGTAAAAAACACTGCGGATTAGCTTTTATAGCGAATCTAGATAATTCTAGTCTATGCCAAAACTATGAGTAAGCAGCGCAAATAAAAACAGTTTTCTCCACCACTTGACAAGGTTAAAAGTGCTGCTTATTTTTTGATCGCATCAAAAATTTTTGTCCGGCTCGTGGTCGGCAGTATGAGGCACTGGAAGTGCAAATTCCAACTAATTAAATGTTTCGAAAGGAGGGATAAGCCATGGCAGTTATTAGATGGAAACCTGGATTTTTTGGCTGGCATCGTGATCCCTTCGCTGAGATGCATCGTCTCAGAAGGGAAATGGACAGAATTTGGGATACCAGTACGAGGGGTATCGTCTCTACCGTAGGGGTCTTTCCAGCACTCAACGTATCTGAGGATGAGGACAATCTCTACGTTCGGGCTGAATTGCCCGGAGTTGTCCCCGAAGAGATCGAAATTACCACCAAGGAAAACAACCTTATTATTAAGGGTGAGAGGAAGATTGCCACTGAAGGTGAAAGAGTCTCCTATCACCGCAGGGAACGAGAAGCAGGCTCGTTTAGGCGTATTATCTCTCTGCCCACTCGGGTAGATACCGAGGGGGTTACTGCGGCATGCAAAAACGGAGTGCTCACCGTAACTTTACCCAGGGCAGCCGAGCTGAAACCACGTAAGATCGAGGTGGGGTCGACCTAGGCAAACCTTGATGCGATATTGGAGGAGGTGAACACCATGGCGGAAAAAGAGCTACAGGTTAGAGAAAAGCAGGAATTGCAGACTGACGCAGAACATACCATTCCGGGTGTAGTTTTTACTCCCGCAGTGGACATATTTGAGTCAGAGGAAGAAATTACCCTGCTCGCTGACATGCCTGGAGTGCCCAGCGATGGAGTGACCATTGATCTGCATAATGACGAGTTGAAGGTTACAGGAGAGGTTGAGACTCAAGGGTCTAAAAATGAAACATACCTGCTTCGGGAGTATGAAACCGGTAGGTTCCATTGCCACTTTAGTGTTTCTGACCGCATTGATCAGGATAGAATAAGCGCATCCATGAAAGATGGCGTCCTGCGGCTGGTATTGCCTAAAGTGGAAAAGGCAAAGCCAAGGAAAATTGAGGTGAAGTCGGAGTAATCGATTCGGTTCTTAAACAAGGCAGAGAGAGCGGGCAAAATGCCCGCTTTTTCTTTTGTAGATTCCATCACTTAAAAAACATAGATCTGCTGAGTAGAAAATGTCAACCTGCAGGGGTTATTTTCCGCGAATTTGTACTAAACATATCTTGCCATTAAGTTGAGATTTCAATGGGTTAAGATATGAACATCATTAGGTGAGTCGGCTTGGAAAGAGGGGGGACCTAAAATGTCATTAAGATCGAGAAATTGATAACCCTACCCATTTACTTGACAACTTCATTTAATATCCCTGGCCAGAGAGTAGAGATTGTGTGCGCCCAACTATATCTTGAGAGACCAGCTAGGAAGGTGAGATAATCGGCCAGTAGAGATACCTCTCTTTTACCACTCATGCGCCCAAGTCAGAAGTACCTTTGGAAGTCGTCTCAAAGGTAATACTCCGCCATAAAAATCTGTCCACTTTCAATCGTACCTGAGGTGCCGGAGCAAAATTTCTCTGACAGAGCTGAGCATTTGGAGTGTTCGTGTTTGCTTGAGCTTCAAACGCAACTCCACAGCTAATGGATTTAAGAGTTGAAGTAGTAACTCCGAGCGCACTCTTATTTCCTTGGGAACAGTACCTGCCCTTGAGAGCTGGTGCACAACTTTATCCGGAATGGAGCCCCACATAGCTTCCAAAGATGGATCGGCTATCAGTGATTCGTTGCCAACAATCAGACCGGTTTTAGAATCCACCATCAATAGAGTGTATGCCCAAAAACCTCTGGTACCTTTCTCACCGATGGTCGCAGGCAACATGAAGAAATCGATCTCGATTGTGTGCGTACTTTGGGGCAGCAGTTTGAGGGCTTTAATCTCCTCCGCATTCAAGAAAATCTGGATGTCCGGAGGCTCTGGTGGTGGCACATGGATTATGGAGTCTCCCCATGCAAGGGTGCTATCTTCCTTATGGGGGACACGCACTAGATACTTTTCATCGCTAAGGGTCTCCAGCAGTGTTTCGTCTTCACTATACCGCAGGGCCACATCCAGCGTCTGCTCCAGCACACAGATCATAAAACGGGCCTCCTCTGCCTCCATGAACCAGGGAAGCAAGCCTGGGCGATAGGTGCGGAACATTGGCCAAGCATGTCGTCCTCGAAACTTGAGCCCCAGTTTCTTGATGATATCATAGTCTTTTTGGTCCAACGAATCTCGGTCTTCAAAGGAAGCCTGAAGCTGAGGGATTTCCAGCAAACGCTCGGCGTGATCATGAGGTCCCGCATCCTGCAAATCCCAGAAACCGTAAAGTCCTTCGGACCCCATATAAACTGCTACGGCATAATGTTCGTCCGCCATACCCATTACACTGACAAATCCGATTTCATCCGTTTTAGGATTTTGCACACCAAAGATGTCTACTTCCGTCATCCATTCCCAGGGTTTGTTCTGCTTTAGGCAGATGGCAAATTTGTACAGCTCCTGCCACTCTTTAAATGTAGGTGGATTTTCAGTCATGACGCGCCCTCTCATTATCTTAGTTGTCAACCAGGGAACGTTACTCCTAGTCTGGCTACCAGGTCAATACGAAAAACCACCAAAAAATGAATCGGAGAGTTCAAAAGAAGGATGCTAAGTGTAGATCGGATCGAGTTATCTGCAGCCCTACCAGGGCACTAGGAGACTGTAAATAACGGCAAAGGAACTATACCAGCTAAAATTTGCTCTGACACAGGATTTAGAAAAGTGTCTGGGAACAGTAGGTCTCGGTGAGAAACAAACCCTCTAAGCAACCCAATAACAAGCTACGCCATGGGCATCGGGCTACATTGACTAGGGCTCATCTCCCTTCACCTCTACCTTCTCCCAGCTAATTTGGTGATTAACACGCAGGTACTGGCTGACCGCTCTTCGAATCACCTGACTGACACTGGAAATCTCATTCTTAGCAGCCAACTCTAACGCCTTGGCCATCTTGGGATCTAATCGTAGAGTCATAGGTTTCATAAATGCTCTCCCGTGTATGATATCATTAGAAATACAATAGATATCATGTCGGTGTCAATAATTCTTGACGTGTATCATCCAATGTGGTAGATTATTAATTGAAATACAGGCATCAAGAGTGGCGTGAGGGTACTGGCCCTGTGACCGCCCGGCAACCTGGTCTAGCCGCCAAGGTGCCAAAGCCAGCCCGTTCAGGGGAACGATGCGGCTCAAGCGGAGCAACCAAAGGCGTTATGCCCCTCCGTCTTGAGGGGTTTTTTTCCCCCTGGCTTCGTGGTCACACCCTCCCGCCCGGGAGAATGAAATTGGCACGAAGCACTCTCAAAAGGCTTTCCCAGCCACAAGGGGAACTGCTCAGTATTGTCCAGAGGCTGGGACGCGCGAAGTCCTCCTTCAATCATCTGCTAGGATCCCCTTTGAGACTATTGACAAATCGTGGAAACTTCAAAAAAGCCTAAGAAATGGAGATCAGGCAATGGATAAAAAGCAAGAGAAGAAACCTTGGTGGAAAGTTCTCCTCTAGGGTATCCTGGGATTTCTTATTATGGAACTTATAAAGCTAAAAATTGGCAGGTAAATCACTATCAGTTTACTTTTACCAGCTCCAATGTGAGCAAAAATAAGGAGTAGCTGTCATGGCAACTATCAGAAAACGGGGTAACTCTTACGAGATTGACTACTTTGATCCTACGGGCAAGCGGATCAGAAAGTGCTTCAAGAAGAAGAAAATAGCCAGGGCAGAACTCGCAAAGCGAGTGTCCCTGATCGCTGAGGGTCGTTACCTGGATGTAAAACGGGATTACAAGGCCACCCTAAAGGAATTGGTGGAAAAGTACACCGAGATTTTTCAGCAACAGACTAGCTTCCAGAATTGGAAGAAATATTGCCTAGATAACTTCAAAATTTACTTCGGGGAGGATACCAAGTTGGCTAACATCAGGTACGTAAACCTCGAGACTTATCGCAATTGTCTGAGAAAGAAACCAACCATAAAGGGGACTCCTCGGACTGATGCCGCAGTCAACCGTGAGATGTCATGCCTCCATCACATCTTCAACAAAGCCCTCGAGTGGGAGATGATAGAGCGAAGCCCATTTGACAAGGGGAAAAGCCTTCTACTGAAAGAAAACAACAAGAGACTACGATTCCTTTCCGAAGATGAGATTCAGAAGCTTCTCAAGGAGTGTCCAAAATACCTCCGCGGGGTTGTAGAGTGTGCCATCCACACCGGGATGCGCAAGGGTGAGATTCTGTCACTAAAATGGTCGCAAATTCGAAACGGACTCATCTATCTCGAAAAGACCAAGACCAACGAGGCAAGACAGGTACCGATCAATGATACACTGGCACTTGTTTTCAAAGAGATAAGGAGAGATCGGCAGTTCCAGTCGGAGCACGTCTTTACTTATCTCAAGAATGAAGAAAAGAGGAAGACCGACAAGTCAGTCAAAAGACGGAAAAAATTAAAATCAGTACCGGTGGCAGTAAAGGACGTTAAGAAATCTTTTGGGGCCTCTTTGACGCGTGCCGGGATCGATGATTTCAAATTTCACGACTTGCGACATACCTTCGCCAGTCAGATGATCATGCGTGGAGCAAGTTTGAAAGAGGTTCAGGAAATTCTTGGTCACAAAACTATGACCATGACCATGAGATACGCACATCTCAGCCAAGAGCACAAAAAGAAGGCGGTCAATCTCTTGAATGGACTGACCGCCCCGAAGGATTCTAAAAATTCTACATGTCACAAAAGTGTCACATCTTGAGAATCTTCAGAAATTTTCTATATTTTCGGCTCGCTAACTTATTGATATCATTGGAGCCAGCGGTGGGATTCGAACCCGCGACCTGCTGATTACGAATCAGCTGCTCTACCCCTGAGCTACGCTGGCACCGGTCTGCTTATATCACCGCACCTGGCAGCTGTCAATTATCTATATCCATCCCGGTTTGCGGGTAAAAACGGGCAATGCTCTCGGCGATAAGCTTGAGATCGAAGGGCTTGTGCACAACCGCGTCGAAGCCAGCGCTTTCCAGCTCAGAGTCAGCCACCACCACTGAACCGGTGACAAGTACCACCGGCAGATGCTGGTACCTGGCCTTTATTCTTTTGGTCATCTCCGCACCGTCCATTTTAGGCATTATGTAATCAGTAAATACCATATCTATGTCCGGTTCCGCATGCAAAAGGATGAGTCCTTCTGCGCCATCTTTGGCACAAAGGACCTCATGTCCAAGAAACTCACAAAGCTGGGCGAGAATGTCGACCACAGCTGGACTGTCATCCACAATCAGTATCTTTAATTGCCTTTGGCTCTGAACCATCTTTCGCACCTTGTTGCCTCATACTCAAAGGTCCATTATCCTTCACTAAAGAATAATGCAAGGAGCATACCGCCGAGGGTATAGTTAGTGAGTGGTCAGCAGTGAAAACTACACGGTAGTGGTGGGCTCGGTAAAGGCGAAAACGAGTTGCAAGTATCTCAAAAGTCTGGCTTTTACGCTCTGCGCCTTGCTGCAAGGCGAGCTACTTTCTGGTCATGGTGAAAACCCCATCCCATCCGGGTTGCGGCGGTTTCTCTCGCAGCTCGGCGATTCGCTGCAGATACAGTCGAGCCGCGAAGTCATCCGGTATTCTGTTCAGTACTTCCTGAAATTTGTCTTCGGCTATTTCCCACTCTTGGGAACGATAATGCTGCAGCCCTTGCGCAAAAGGCTCAACGATCGCAACTCTGGAATCCTCCTCACTCCGAAGTGCCACCAGTTCGTAGATCTTGACTGGCCTTGCCCTGCCTTTGACCCGCACGGCATCGAGTTCCCGACAAAAAAAGGCATCTTTCACCCGCTCATAGGTGAATTCGCTGACAACCACCTGGGTGCCATATTCCTTGTTTATGCCTTCCAGTCTGGAAGCCAAATTCACCGAATCCCCCATTACCGTGTAGTCGAAGCGGCGCTCCGAGCCCATATTCCCCACCACCATGGGGCCGGTGTTGATCCCGATTCCTATATCAAACCGCGGTGTCCCTTCAGCTTCCCATTGCTGCTGCATCTTGGCTAAACGATCCAACATTTTCAGGGCTGTACGGCAGGCCCGCGCTGGATGGTCGGTTTGTTCCAAGGGTGCACCCCACACGGCCATTACTGCGTCACCAATGTATTTGTCCAGCAGTCCATCAAACTCAAAAACTACGTCGGTCATTTCCGTGAGGTATTCGTTGAGAAAATTCACCAGTGTTTCGGGCTCCATCTCTTCAGCCAAGGTAGTAAATCCCCGAATATCCGAAAAAAGTACAGACAATTCCTTTTTGTCTCCTCCCAGCTTTAACTTATCGGGATTCTTCAACATCTCGTTCACTACTGAGGGCGTGACATAGAAGCTGAAGGCGCCGCGGATCTTTCTCTTCTCTCGCTCTTCCACGATGTAACGGTACAAGGTCACTGCAGTGTAAACCATCACCATGGTGAGAAGCGGATATACTGCGTTCAGCCAGATACCCTTACGTACGAAAAGACTCTGGCTCACCACCAGATAGCCAATGAAGAGCACACCCATGAGCAAAACGCTGAAGAGAGCCCGCAACCGAGGAAGCACCAAACCCGTCACCATCCCCATGAAAAGGATTGCTACCAAATCAAAAAGGGAAGCCCAGTTGGGTCGAAAGAGAAAGGTCTGTCTGAGAATGTTGTCTGCCACGTTGGCATGTACTTCTAGACCGGGAAAGGTATTGCTGAAAGGGGTCACCCTTAGATCATAAACTCCGATTGCAGTGCTGCCTATGAAAACAATTCTATCCCTGAAGGCATTGGCTGGAGTGCGTCCGGCTATGATGTCCGCCACGGAGTAATGGGGAAAAGTCTGCGGACCACCGCGAAAATTGATGAGCATTCGCCCCTTTTCATCAGTAGGAATTGTCACCAGACCAAGCTGAAGGGACTCGATTCCATGGTCCGCTACCCGCACACGCAAGGGAATATTGCCCACATAAGAACGCACTGCTTCCAGGGAAAGAGCCGGATAGAAACGGTCCTGGTATCGTATTACCAATGGAATCCAGCGAACCGTGCCATCTATATCCAGGAAAATATTATAGTAGCCAGCTATGCGGCTGGCCTGGACTAATTTATCTATGTTGGATTCAGGCAACAGGGCTTCATAGACTTCAACCTTTTTCGCCTGGGGACTAAGAAACTGGACGAGCTTGACCGCGCTTGCCCCAACATTGCTCCTTTTGTTGTCGAGTTCATCCTGGCTCAGGTGGTCGATCTCCTCCTGGAGAAAATGGAAAAAGTAACCGAGCACTACCGGTGCTTTGGATCTCCGAATGGCTGCAGCCAGAATGCTGTCGTTGTCCGCTTCTGCACGCGCTTCCTCCAGGAACGTTTCAAGCTTTGGGACTCTCAAGCCGAGACTGCGAGTCTCCTGCTGCATGGACTCGATGAACTTGAGATTGTTGTTTGCGTCAGGCTCAGAGAAGACGATATCCAGTGCAATTACCCTGGCACCCTCCTCCGAAAGACGGGTAATCAACTCTGCGATTTTGGCCCGTGGCCACGGCCACTTGCCGATTTCGTCAAGACTTTTTTCGTCAATTGTTGCCAGCACTGCAAAAGGACCGGCGGGCTCCTTTCCCCGGGTGAGGAAACGAACATCCAAAGACCTCCGCTCGATACGATCAAGAAAAGGATTTTCTGCCATATAGAAAAAAACTACCAAGCCCGTGAGAAAAAGGCTGAGTAAAAGTACATGTGTCCAACTATGTCTTTTCATAGTACTACCGGGCAAACTCTCCGATTCACAAAACGCTTCACTGTACGGATACCAGTAGGAGATATCAAGTATAAAATCGCTCCGCGATTTTATATGACGTCCGCCGCTGGCGGACTCGAAAAAGGAAATCGGTCATACACTTAACTCCGCATAGATTGCGATTGAGGGCTGGGATTTTCCCGAAGCACCGTATGTGGCCAGCCTTGGCCATCTACAAGAGATAAAACTGCACCATATCACTGCTAAGGCTGGCTACATCCGCAGCTCGGGCTGCAACAACCTTCGGTCCGGT
>CP070843.1:3330056-3340704 GCA_020350905.1 Deltaproteobacteria bacterium | reverse complement strand
CGCGCTCGGCAAGATGGTCTGGAAAGACACCTTGTGTAGGAAAATTTTTTGCCGGAAATGGATCCACCGATTTGACCTCACGGCTTGTTCCAGTGTACAAAAAAACTCCGTATTGGCAACTAGTTTTTCGCAGAGCGCAGAGAGCAGAGGGCACAGAGCTGAATCAGGAGAGTGATTCCCTATAGGAGCAAGCTCTGCTTGCGATAAGATATATCGGTCCTCTCTCATTACCATGGGCGATCAGGAGGTACATGTCGATGACCGACGATTTATTCACACCGGCAGATCTGGAGCAGATGGAGGAATTGGGCATCACCGAAGACGAGGCGAAAAGACAGCTGACCATCCTCGAAACAGGCCAGCGGTGGATTGCTCTAGAACGGCCTTGTACCCCCGGGGATGGGATTGCAATCCTTGATCCTGAGGATCAGGAGCGGTTCATCAGCCGATGGCAGGAAGGAGCTGATAAGGGCCGCTTGAGTGCTTTTTTGCCTGCCTCGGGTGCAGCCACTCGGATGTTTGCTTTCCTCCAACGCATTCGGAATCAGGTAGAACGAGTAACTTTAGATGGGACCGCCGGCAAATTTGGCCAATCAAGTGACGACTACCGAGAATTCCGGGTCTTTGTAGAGTCACTAGAGGAGTTTGCCTTTTTCGAACCCCTAGCTAAAGTAATGGGCACGGCAGGTACCTCTCTGCAGGAAAAACTGCAGGTGGGGGTTTACAACTACATTTTGGACTTTCTCCTCGAACCGCGAGGGCTTCATTATAGTTCACGGCCGAAGGCCTTGATTCCCTTTCACCGCTATTCAGACCACTATCGCACTGCCCTGGAAGAGCACTTGGTGGAGTCGGCGCAGACGGTGCGAGACCAAAAGCAGCGGTGCCGGGTCCATTTCACCGTGGCCCCCGAAAATCAAGCTGAAGCCGAGGCTCATGGTTGGGAGGCAGCAGCAAAGTATAGTGAACGGTTGGGAGTGCACTATGAGCTCAGCTTCTCCATCCAAAGTCTCGCTACCAATACGTTAGCAGCTGACCTCGACAATAAACCTTTCCGCAAGCTTGATGGAAATCTTCTTTTTAGGCCCGGGGGCCATGGTGCCCTGCTGGAAAATCTCAATCAACTTGAGGGAGATATCGTTCTGATCAAAAACATTGACAACGTGGTCACCGATGAGCGCCGTGATTTAGTGGTGCGTCATCAGCGCATATTGGCTGGCGTGCTGTTCGAGGTACAACATGAGATTTTCAATTATTTGAGGCTGTTGCAGTCTGAATTCTTAGGAGCCAATGATGTTCAGGAAGTGTTAGATTTTGTGGCCCGTCGTCTCAATCCATCTATGAAAGAGCAATTGTTGAGTTGTGGCGATGAAGAAAAAGTCGCAAGACTCTTTCGCTTGTTAAACAGACCATTGCGGGTTTGCGGTATGGTGGTAAATAGAGGGGAACCAGGTGGCGGGCCCTTCTGGGTAAGAGACGCTTCAGGGAGGCTAAGTCTGCAGGTTGTGGAGCAAGCTGAGATTGACAGGGGTTCTCCAGAGCAGACGGCCATCATGGAGGCTTCTACTCATTTTAGTCCGGTACAGATTGTTTGTGGGTTGCGTGATTTCCAAGGCCAGCCCTTTGATTTGACCCAATTTGTCGATCCGGCGGCAGCGTTCATAAGCCGCAAAACCGAGGACGGTAGGGAGTTAAAAGCGCTAGAGTTGCCGGGTTTGTGGAATGGGGGCATGGCCTACTGGAATACGATTTTCGTAGAGGTACCCGAGGAGACATTCAATCCAGTTAAGACTATAAACGACCTGCTGCGACCGGGGCACCGCGCCCTGCCCAGGGAGCAGTAGGCAGCTGGCAGCAGGCAGGACAGGATGACGCGGAGACACGGAGACGCGGAGAAGAAGAGTTTTGTTAGAAAAGAGTGGGCTTAAGAAGTAAGGAAAATCCTTTGGGGGAATGATTGCCAATCATGATATTCTGTCTCGCCTTGTCTCCGTTTCGCCCTTTCGCCGCGTCGGTGCAGAATATTCTCTTTCTCGCTCAACTCTGGACCGGTCGGATTTGAAAGCCATATTAGGTAATTCTCAATAGGTAGGTCTACTATGGCTGCTCTGTACCAGATACTCAAACGGTTGATCTTACCACCCGGCTTTTTGATCTTGCTCTTGGTGGTCGGTTTCACTCTCAGCTTCTTGAGGCTCCGAAGACTGGGCAGGGTAATTCTGGCTATCGGTATTTTGTTTCTTTATCTTCTGAGCATCTCGCCCACTGCAGACTTGCTATTGATCCCTCTCGAGTCTAAATATACCCCTCTTAATCCTGAGCGGCTTCCCAGGACTGGAACGCTGGTAGTGCTGAGCGGCGGCGCCTCGGCGACAGATTACTTGCCGGTCTCAAGTCGGCTAACCCAAAGTACCACGAAACGGCTTCTTGAGGCGGTGCGTCTGTATCACCTCATGGATCGACCCAAGATAGTGATATCCGGCGGTAGCGGCAATCCTTTTGTACAGGTTGCGGAATCAGCGCTTATGCGCGAACTGCTCCTAGATCTTGGGATACCCGGCAGGAGAATTGTGATCGAAGGGAAATCGCGGAATACTTTTGAAAACGGTAAGGCCATTCAGCAATTGCGGCTTACACCCCCTATCGTCCTTATAACCTCGGCCAGCCACATGGAGCGAGCTGCCAAGGTTTTTAAAACACTTGGGATACGCTCTTTGCCCGCGCCCTGTGATTTCAAGGCCCGCTGGAGTGCGAACGATCCCCTTCGTTTCTTCCCCTCAGGGGGGGCGCTGAATACCTCCACCGCAGCAATTTACGAATACCTTGGCACCTGGTGGTACGATCTGACGGGCAAGTTCTGACGAGAGTTCATCCAAATTTTCCGCATTATCATTCTTCGTTGTCCCGGCAATGGCGGGACTCCTCAGAATGACAACCGAAAAGAGGGTTTCTGGATGGGCGATCACTGTTATTTTGCTCTGGTCATTGTACGGAAAACCACTTATGATGAGAACCAGCCGCGTTCACGCGGCTGGTTATGTTTTGGCCTGCATTATTCATGAAATATCCGGGCTAATGCGGCCTGGCGACACCCTTTCATGAACAATACGGGCCAGGGACGGAGACGCATGAGAGGTGAAACCGTACCAGGTAGAAAGATTAGTTCGCTGCTCATAATGGGTATTTCTGCAATTATTGCGGGGATGATTGGAGAAGCGGCGGCCCTCACCCGTAGCGAGCAAAACACCATCCGCGTTTTTCATCAAGTTTCAGCTGGTGTTGTGAACATCACCACCACGAGCATTGGCCGGGATTTCTTTTTTAATCCCATACCAGCAGAAGGAAGCGGATCCGGCGTTATTGTCGATAAAGCAGGCCATATAGTCACCTCCTACCACGTGGTGAACGGCAGCAGTTTTCTGGAGGTGACCCTTGCAGACGGTAGTAGATGGGAGGCCACTCTGGTTGGCAGTTCTCCCAGTAGCGATCTGGCAGTGATCAAAATCGAGGCACCGCCAGAACAGCTCAAGTCCCTGCGATTGGGCTCTTCGAAGAATCTACGGGTGGGCCAGAAAGTGCTGGCCCTGGGCAATCCATTTGGCCTAGGACAGACACTGACTACGGGCACTATCAGCTCGTTGGGGCGAGATGTTCGGATCAGCCGCGATGTGATCATTCACAATGTCATTCAAGCCGACGCCGCAATTAATCCAGGAAATTCTGGCGGTCCGCTCATCAATTCTGACGGCGAGGTAATCGGTATTAATACTGCCATCTTCAGCCCAACTGGTAGTAGTGTGGGCATAAGCTTTGCCATTCCCGCCGACACGGTACGGAGGATTCTACCAGGTATGGTCTCTATTTGGCCCAAGCTCGTGAGTTGGGCCCTGGCCGTGATACTGGTTGGGGTGTTCCTCTGGTGGTTTTGGCGGAAAATACAACCACGGGGGCTGTAAACACTCGGCACAAGGCATAAGGGAGAGAAGCCAGAATACAGGAGTCGGAATCAAGATTCAATGCTGATGGCTGACCGGGAGGAACAAGAAATTGAGATTTTTCAAAGTAGCACTTGTTAGCTTGATAGTGGTTTTACTTTTGACTCGGATAACCATGGTTCAGGCTAGCACCGAAGACGAGCAGAACAACATCGAAGTTTATGAAGCAGCGGCCCCAGGGGTGGTTAACATCACCACCATATCGGTGGAGCGGGACTTCTTCTTCAACATTGTGCCGCGCCAAGGCGCAGGTTCAGGGGCCATCATTGACAGCGAGGGTTATATCCTCACCAATTATCACGTAATCCAGGATTCTCGACGTCTTGAAGTGACTCTGGCCGACGGCAGCAAATGGCAGGGAAAACTGGTGGGAACGGATCCGGACAACGACCTGGCTGTGATCAAGATAGATGCGCCTCCCCCCAAACTCACCGTTATCCCTATGGGAGACTCGGATAACTTGCTCGTGGGTCAGAAAGTTCTGGCTATTGGTAATCCTTTTGGCCTAGGACAGACGCTCACGACTGGGGTTATAAGCTCTCTCGGGCGAACCTTGCGGGCTCAAAACAATACTCTGATGGAAGACATAATCCAAATAGATGCCTCCATCAATCCGGGGAATTCCGGTGGCCCCCTGCTTGACTCGAGCGGCAACTTAATTGGTATTAATACTGCAATTTTCAGCCCTACCGGCGCCTCGGTGGGTATAGGGTTCGCCGTCCCCGTTACTATTGCCAAACGTATTATTCCGGAACTCATAGCCCAGGGCTATTATGCCTATCCCTGGATCGGTGCAAGCGTGACCACCTTACTTTCTGGGGATGCTAGGGCTCTGGATTTCGCCATAGATAGTGGCGCCCTCATTGTAGAGATTGTCCGTGGAGGTCCGGCGCATAAGGCGGGCTTGCGAGGCGGCAATCAGAGAGTTCGCTTGGGCAATCGGATTCTGATTGCAGGTGGCGATGTGGTAGTAGCAGCAGACGGCAAGCCGGTTGACACGGCTGACGGTCTCATCCGTATAATCAGAGAAAAACGTCCGGGTGACCTATTGCGGTTGGAGGTCTACAGAGGCGGCTTGCATCGCCGTGATGTCCTGGTACGGCTTGAGGAACGACCGAAGAGAAGATAAGAGGACTGAAAAGTGCCCGAGCTACCTGAGGTGGAAGTGATCCGCCGCGGCCTCACGCCCCATTTAGTGGGCCGCACAATCAATCGCGTGGTGGTCAGTAATCGGAGGCTGCGGCTTCCTGTACCCCGGGCCAAGCTGAACCTCTGGATACAAAGCGACCGGGTGAAGTCTGTAGAGCGCCGGGCCAAGTACCTGTTGGTAAGAATGAACAGCGGGGCCATGTTGGTGCTGCACCTGGGGATGACCGGCCGTCTGGCCTTCTTTGCCAATGGGACTCCCCGAGCCGCTCACGACCATCTTCGCTTTGAGTTGGACAGTGGATTGGAACTTCGCTTCAATGACGTTCGGAGATTCGGCTCAGTGCAGGTCCTCAGTCCCGAGGATGTTGCGGGGACGCAGATATTTGCTGGTCTAGGCCTCGAGCCGCTGGGGCCTGATTTGTCGAGCGACTATTTACTGGAGCGGGCCCGGAGCAAGGTCAGGCCGATTAAGAATTTCCTCATGGATGCGAAAGTGGTGGTAGGAATTGGGAATATCTATGCGAATGAAATCCTTTTCGCTGCCGGTATCAAACCCGCACGTGGTGTGGGGACTCTCGGAGAACCGGCATGGGAAAGGGTGGTGCAGGCCTGTCGGCAGGTGCTGGAACGGGCCATTGCCTGTGGGGGTACAACCATTTCGGATTATGTTAGAAGTAGTGGCGAAACAGGCTATTTTCAGTGTGAGCTTAGGGTCTACGGCCGTGAAGGGGAGGTGTGCCAGCGCTGTCGCAGCCTGATCAGCCGCCAGGTCCTTGCCGGCCGTGCCACTTATTTTTGTCCTCAGTGTCAGAGGTAGTATTCTTTGTCGTGGTAGAAAGGGTGAACGGGCGAGAGGTTCCATGAGATTCCCTCGACCACGTAGAAAACGCACTTTGGTCCTAGCAGGCTTGGTCCTTCTGGCTGGGGTGGTTTGCGGCTCAGCACTTGGGGTTTTTCTGACCCTCAGCCATGACCTTCCACGCATCCAAGAGTTGGAGAATTTTCGTCCCAGCTCCGTTACCAAACTGTTGTCTGCAGAAGGTAACGTCATAGGCGAATTTTTTGTTGAGAAGCGAGTTCCTGTGGACCTGGAAGAGATGCCCCCTTATCTCAGGCAGGCGATTGTTGCCACAGAGGACAGACGTTTTTACGAGCACGCTGGTCTGGATTGGCGCGGCATCGGTCGAGCTCTTCTCAAGGACATCAGGGCGGGTCGCTTCAAGGAGGGGGGGAGCACCATCACCCAGCAGTTAGCCAAAGTACTGTTTTTGAACCCAGAGAAAACCATAACCCGCAAGCTCAAAGAGGCCTTACTGGCCTTGCAGATCGAGAGACGCTATCGCAAGGATGAAATCCTCACCCTCTACCTGAACCAGATATATCTGGGTGGCGGAGCCTATGGAGTGGAAGCCGCGGCCAATAAGTATTTTGGCAAGCATGTCTGGGAGCTGGGCCTGGCAGAGTGTGCCCTCATTGCTGGCTTGCCCAAGGGGCCCACCTTTTACTCCCCATTGGTCAATCAAGATAGAGCTCTTTCCCGCCGGGCCATGGTTCTAAAAAACCTGCTCGATACAGGATACATCACCGAGGAACACTATCAGCAGGCAGTGAAAAAACCCGTGCGCTTGGCGTCCACATCCAGTGCGGGGACCATGGCGCCGTACTTCGTGTCCTTTGTTCGGCCAAAACTGGAGGAAATCCTGGGGGAAAACCTCTTGTATCGGGGTGGTCTTACCATCCAGACTACTATCAAAGAACACTGGCAAGGGGTGGCAAAAGAAGCATTGCAAAATGGACTTGCGGCGCTTGAGACTCGCCACCGGACGGAGGATGAAAAAATCGAACAACCCCAAGGGGCGGTGATAATTTTGGACGCCCACACTGGAATGATCAGAGCAATGGTGGGCGGCCGCGACTATGAGAGCAGCCAGTTTAACCGAGCAACCCAAGCCTACCGGCAGCCGGGTTCAGCATTCAAACCGATCATCTATGCGTACGCACTGGAGAAGGGCTATACCCAGGCAGACCGTATCTGGGATGCGCCCGTTTCTTATCCCCAGGCGGGAGGAAAAGTATGGGAGCCGCAAAACTATTCCGGCCGCTTTGAGGGTGAGATCACCCTGAGAAAGGGACTGGAAATTTCGGAAAACATAGTGACCATAAAACTTCTGGAGCGGTTGGGGCCAAGTCCAGTAGTTGATTTTGCTCATCATCTGGGAATCGGCAGCGTTCTGCGTGCTAATCTGTCCCTGGCCCTGGGAACCTCTGAGGTGACTTTGTTGGAACTGGCTTCTGCCTACCAGGTCTTCGCTAATGGGGGCATATGGGTTGAGCCATCAGGCATAGTTGAGGTGCTCGACCACAATGGCAGGTCGTTATGGAAACCTGTTTCGGCCAGTAGGTTGGTGCTCGGTCAGGAGAGCGGTTATATTTTGACGGATATGCTGAAAGGAGTGATCAAGCGGGGCACAGGTAGGGCTGCAAGCCATCTGCCCTGGCCGTTGGCTGGTAAAACCGGCACTACTGAAAAGAGCAAAGATGCACTATTTGTGGGGTACTCACCAGCCCTGGTTACGGCTGTCTGGGTTGGTAAAGACAGTGGGAACTCGTTAGGTGAGAAGGAGACCGGTGCCAGGGCGGCGCTTCCTGTCTGGCGCGCCATAATGGAAAAGGTGCTTCCTGAGACAGGGCCAGAAGATTTTGAAAGACCTGAAGCGATTACCTCGGTACGGATGGATGTGCGCAGTGGCCTTCTGGCCAACGGAGAGTGCGAAGAGGTTGTGGAGGCTGCGTTCATCCAGGGCACTACACCTACCGAATACTGTCCGGACAGCAGGGATCAGCAGCTAGAGAAATTCCACTAATTGAAAATGAATGAACCCGCTTTTCAAGTGTTTGGTCTGGGTCAGAGTTGCCTGGATTATTTGGGTAAAGTAGAAACCTATCCCCCACCTGATGTGAAATACGAATTTACCGATATGGTAATCCAGGGAGGGGGACCCGTGGCAACAGCTCTGGTTGCCCTGTCGCGGTGGGGTATTTCCTGTACCTTTACCGGCGTGGTGGGCGATGATCAGTTTGGCACCTTAATCAAGGCATCACTGGATGAAGAAGGTGTGGATACCAGCGGTATCCTGGTCAGAGAGGGATCTGAGTCTCAGTTCGCCTTCATCTTGGCGGAGCCTGGCGTGGGCAGAAGAACGATTTTTTGGCGCAGGCCCACAGGCTCTCCTCCGGGTCCTGATGAGCTAGATTACAGCAGAATTCGGACAGTTGAAGTCTTTCATACGGATGGCCTCTTTACCGAGGCATCGTTAACTGGTGCAAAGGTGGCTAAAGAAGCGGGAGTCAAGGTCGTTGTGGATGGAGGCTCCCTTCGAGAGGGAATGCTCGATTTGGCGCGGCTGAGCGACTATTTTCTGGCGTCTGAAACCTTCTCCGAGGCTCTGGTAGGCGAAGGCAAGCCATTGGATGCTTGTCATAAGCTGGCCGAGTTCGGTCCTCGCGTTGTCGGGGTAACTCTGGGGCCGAGAGGTTATGTTGCTCTCGTTGAAGGCAGGATACTAGAACGGCCTGCTTATCCGGTGAATCCAGTCGACACAACGGGTTGCGGCGATGTCTTTCATGCCGGCTTTACCTACGGGTTGATTCAAGGCTGGGCAGTGGACAAGTGTCTGGATTTTGCGGCCTGGGCTGCGGCGGTGGTAAGCCTCAAACTCGGTGGACGAACCTCCATCCCGACCCTTGAACAGATAAAGAAAGAAGGTTGGTGAGATGTCTGGACCGGTTGTGAAGATCACATGATTATTTTCTCAGAGCCACGCAAAAAGATAGAGAGAGGCGAGGAGTTGGGAGAGAGATCTTGCAGGCGCTGGAAAGTGTGGCCAGAGACGCGGGCTTGACAATAGTGCGCCTCTCATCGTCTTTGAATGCGGTTCAGGAGAAGACATGCACCGGGAGATCAAAGCATTCCTTGAGACGTGGGAAGGGAAATCTCAACAGATCAGAGATAGTTTTGTGTGGCTCAAGGACCATCTCGCCGCAAAGGATTCCCTTCTTTACACCTTTAAGGCCAGACCGGGTGTGAGTTATTCCCTGCGGGTAAAGCACATGCTCCAGCAGTCGAGAGAGTTGTTTGTAATTATGGACGTTATCGACGACGACCCCGAAAGCAGGTGGCTCTCAGTGTGTTTTTACCCCGACATGATCACCGACCCAGAAGAAAGAGGGAATATGATTCCATTGGGTTTGCTTGGTGAAGACGGCTACTGTTTTGATTATGATGAATGGGACGAAGAGTTTCTTCGCTACCTGGAAACAAGGTTGGATGAAGCGCACGAGAAGGCGGCGAAAGAAGCAGGTTAGGCTACGAAGAGATGTGAGATATGAGATGTGGGATATCAGATCCCCGAAATAAAACTTGAAACTCACATCACACATCGCACATCCCACATCAGGTCATCTCGAATTTTGACCTGCCTCTTGCGGCGCACCCCTACCAGAGGAGAAAGAAGATGAGTGAGATAAAAGTTGAACATGAACCCAGTGAGGACCGTTTGAATGAGTTGGGCGTACCCAGTTGGCCAATTTGGACGAAAGAGGTGTCTGAATTCCCCTGGCAATATGATGCCCAGGAGACCTGCTACCTCTTGGAGGGCGATGTAGTGGTAACTCCTGATGATGGGGAGCCAGTTGAGATAAAAAAGGGTGACCTGGTGACTTTTCCCAAGGACATGAAATGCAGGTGGAACATCCGCAAGGATGTGAGGAAGCACTATATGTTCGAGTAAATGAACTTCAAAGACTATTTCTCGAAACAAGCATCTGAATATACCAGGTACAGACCACACTATCCTGCTCCACTGTTTGAATATCTGGCTGAGCTCACCATTGATCATCAACGAGCTTGGGATTGTGCCACCGGCAGCGGCCAGGCGGCCCTTGGACTGACGCCTTATTTTGAAGAAATCATAGCCACCGACGCCAGCGAGAAGCAGATTGCCAATGTTTTTGAGCACCAAAAAATAACCTACCTTGTCGCTCCAGCCGAAAAGACAGAAATCGAATCTGATTCAGTTGATCTGATTGTGGTGGCGCAGGCACTACACTGGTTCGAGCTGGATAGGTTTTATGCAGAGGTCAGAAGAGTTTTGCAGGAAGGAGGAGTGCTCGCCGTCTGGTCTTACAGTCTCCTCCGTATATCTTCTGCCATCGATAGAGTGCTTGACCAGTTTTATACGAATGTGGTTGGACCATTTTGGCCCCCGGAGCGGAAGTTTGTTGACGATAAATACCAATCCATTCCGTTTCCATTCGAGGAACTGGTCGCACCCCTATTCAAGATGGAGGCCAGATGGAACTTGGATCGTCTTGTTGGCTACCTGGGAACATGGTCTTCTGTACAAAAGTTCAAAGACAAGCACGACACTGATCCCATCGAGATCGTTATAAGAGACCTGAGAAGCGTTTGGGGTCGTCCTGAAGATGAGAAAGAGATAAACTGG
>CP070843.1:3319948-3329956 GCA_020350905.1 Deltaproteobacteria bacterium | reverse complement strand
AACAGTCTGGTTGCGAGCAAAATTAGTAATGATGCCCCGAGTTATAGAGTTGGGGAGGCTCAGCGAGCACGCCAAAGGCTCCCTCGCCTCCCCAACAACTAAACCTCAGAAACGTACCAGTTATCTGCGCTACTGAACGCAAAAGATCTATCCAAAACTTTCAGTTGGGTTTTCTGATCTAAGAGTGTAAATTAACCCGGATGTTTCATGGATCACTTGCTGCAACCACGGATATGGCCGTCCTTCCTGGCGTCATCGGGTGTTCCTTAGGCTACGCTCAGGACAAGCTCAACCTGCGACGTACTATTCAGGTACGAAAACCAACATCCTGCGGTTGCCAGGTGGAACGCCCATCTTCCTGGTCTCGCTACAGCAATTTATGAAATATCCGGGCGAAGACTGCGGGGAAACTTCTATGGTGATACGAAAAAGGGTCACAGGTAGGATAATTTGGAAACCGGTACTGATGGTTTCAGTTTTAGTGATGATCCTCTTCACTCCCTTTACTGGTACTGGAGCTACGACCGAGGTAAATAGGGCCTTGCTCGACGCAGCATTCAACGGCGATACCAAGACCGTGGAGGCCCTGCTGGCAGAGGGTGCTGACGTCAATGTGAAGGATGGCATTGGATTTACCGCTTTATTTGGGGCTGCAAGAAGCGGCCACACTGAAACCGTCAAGCTGTTGCTGGCCAAGGGTGCTGATCCGAATATCAAACTACCTACCAGTGGCACAACAGCCTTGATGTATGCCGCACTAAATGGCCACAACGACATTGTAGTTGCCCTTCTCGATAAAGGCGCTGAGGTCAATGCAAAAAATAAACGGGGGATAACTTCTTTGATGTATGCTGCATATGGGGGCCGTAGCCAGGTTGCTCAAACACTGTTAGCGGAAGGGGCTGAGATCAATGTGAAAGACAACGAGGGCCTCACTGCCCTAGGATATGCAGAGACAACCCGCCATGACGAAGTTGGGCGGATACTCAAGAAGGCGGGAGCGAAGTAATAGTCGAACACATTGTCAAAGGGGCAGGGTCAGAGATGGCCCTGTTTTTTTGTGCAAGGGGCAGTACAGATCGATGGTCGGACTATACTAGCCCGGATGTTTCATGAATTGCTGTCGCGAGATCGCGAAGATGGGCGTGCCACCTGGCAACCGCAGGGTGTTGGTCCCGAGGCGTACCTGAATGGTACGTCGCAGGGGCCGACACCCGAGGACGCCAGGAAGGGCGCCCATATACGTGGTCGCAGCAGGTGATTCATGAAATATCCGGGCTAGCTTTTGTGCCGAGTTCTCAGAGAATGAAGGAAGGTATGTATGGCATTTCTTCTGTGGAAATTCTGTGGTAGGAGGATATGCAGACGAATTTCTGTCTACCAACAGCTATCCATTTCAGGAAGGGTGATAGCATGGAACCCATCTCGCTCCGATTGATTTCCGCAATCGTCTTAGTATTCATATCCACACTCTTTTTCGCTCGGTTTACATCAGCAAGGACCACGATCAGTGCGAGTTCTGACCCTGTTATTAAGTTCACGCGTGAGAGTAGACTGGCGGAGGGCACATCAAGGACCGATGTGTCTCGCTCACAAGCTATCAGACAGTACCTTGCTGATATTTTTGGCATTCCTGGTTTTAAGACATCGTGGTATGATAACATCATTGACGTTGAAGTTACGGGCGACACTGCAACAATAAAGACCAATCTATCCAGTGGAGACGAGAAAATCATTAAGGTTTGTGGTGTCGTTTCAGGATTCATCTATTCACACCTTAACGTTCAGCTCGGCATTAGAAAAGTTAAGATTCTCGGGAATTCGGGAGAGGTTCTCGTCTTTCGCAGGAGTGTATTGGACGATTGTCCTTATAAATCTTCGCGGAATCCAGGGCTGCAACCGCCAGCGCCATAGCTTTGATAAACCGCTCAACTCACCTCTCGGTTAAGCGCGGCTTTCGCTTTCTCAGTGCTGCTTTATACCCGGCACTGTTCATCATTGGCGTTGGGTGGTTTTTAGGGGTATTTTAAATTGACCAAGCGAGGTCACATTCGAATCTTCCTGATCGCCACCTTTGTCTGGGCGGGGTTCTGGGTAGCTGGCCTGCCTTCTTACTATCAGCAGTACTCCAATCTTCAGATGGTTTGGTTTGACTCTCTTCTACTGATTCCCATAGCCGCTATCGTCTACCTCGTTCTACGGCGCCTGGGGCCTGAGAGGCGGCTTACGGTTGCACTCTGGCTGGCATTCTATTTCACCATGCCTCTAGCGCTCTATGACTGGCTCTACTGCGGGCTCTACCTGGGCCACGGTATCCAGTTCGTCTTTAAATATTGGTATCTGAGCGTTTACTATGCGATACCCTGGGTTCTGCTGCCGCTGGTGGCACTTCTTCTCAATCGCACGCGGACAGGCCAAATGGAGCATACGGGCGCCACCTAACCCGTTGCAGTCGGACCCGCCGTCGCCAAAGCTATGGCGAGGACAAGCGGGCCTAACAGCTCCGTTGGGTTTTCTGCACTCAGTGAACATTACATTACTTTACGCTTTTCTCCTGATGAAAAACAGCCGCACATCACGATATATCCGGGCAAATTATCCGAAAGCTTGAATATCGAGAAGTAGTGGTTATCGTATCGAATTAAATCCTTAGCGGATTGGTGGTTTTTCGTATTGAAAACCATTTTACTAGAGTTATTCTTAGGATATTCGTAGCAAACTTGCACCAGCTAAGGAAACAAGGCTACAAGGCCACACAGGAGGGGGGCATCATGAAAACTCAGCTTGGATTTTCCAAAGTCATCCTGTTTGGCTTAGCGGTGACGATTGTGGCTCTCTCGGCTGAAAAAAGAGTGGAAGTAGCCTCAGCTGCTTCAGGAGTTCTTGACGGGAAAAAGTTTGTCGGTCCAACTGGGGAAAAGGGCAAGAAGGTCCATCATGAGGACGTATTGAGCTTCAGTGACGGTACATTCACCTCGTCCGAGTGTTTCCAATATGGGTTCAAGGGCGGTCCTTATACTGCGATAGTAGAGGGTGATTCTGTCCATTTCCAGGCTGTGACCGTGAGTCCGACCCATGGAAAGATGGAATGGAAGGGTACCCTGAAAGACGGCACCCTTAATGTCACCTACACCTGGACCAAGAAGCGATGGCTTTGGACTACCTTTAGGGAATACTGGTTCAAGGGATCTTTAAAAGAATAGAGCACGTTAGATTGAATATGACTCTGCATTCATAAGGAAGTGATCATTATGTCTGAAGTCAGCCAAGCACCTGCTGAGACGCCGAAAATCAGACGTTTTCTTAAGATATCGCTCATTGTCGGATTTCTGGTATTACTGAATTATGGCGGCAGCTTGGTGGTTGAGCAAGTCAACTTTCAGCTCTGGCCAGAACACGAGCATCTAATGATCACAGTCCTCTGGTTTGCTATCGTAGTCTATGTACTTTGGATGGCTCTTCCCTTCGTGCCCGGTATCGAACTTGGCCTGGCGCTTATGGTTATGCTCGGGACCAGGGGTGTTGTCTTGGTGTATCTTTGCACTCTCCTGTCCTTGTCCCTAAGTTTTACGATTGGCAGATTGATACCTCTCAATGGTTTCGCCCGGTTCTTGGGGTGGCTGCATCTGTACAAAGCCCAGGACCTGGTGCTCCAACTCGAACCTTTAAATTCTGAGGAAAAACTGAACTTTCTGTTGAGATCCGCTCCCTCGAAGGTTATCCCTTTCCTACTGAAACATCGCTACTTAGCGATTGCTATCGCCTTAAATCTTCCCGGCAACGCCTTAATTGGTGGGGGCGGGGGCATCGGCTTGATCACCGGAATGAGTAGGTTGTATCCATTCCCAAAATACATCCTGTTGGTCAGTCTCGCCATAACGCCACTCCCCTTACTGCTTCTGGCAGGCAAATTGCCTGTGTGATTCTCAGGTCCGGAACCTTGCCAGGGATGAAGGAAAGCTTGCCAAATAAAAAGGTTTCCATCCATAAAGGAATAGTACAAATGAGAAAAGCTTTTTGGAAAGGCTCGAAGACGTTTTCCAAACTTGTCTCCATACCTATGATAATTTTCGCCTCCGTGATCTTCTTGCTTCTTCTTGCAAGTACCTCCTCTTCTGAGAAAAAGGTCGATATTAAAGAAACCTTTACGGTTGATGGAGAAGAGGGTGGAGGACTTATAAAAGATGGAGACAACCTCATTATCGACCGTTTTTCCATGGCAACTGAAGAGCAGGGCAAAGGCTTCTTTGTTCCCAAGGGATGGCATCTATTGAGATTCCGTGGGGCGAAAATATTAACGCATTATACCCCAGTTGAAGAAGACAATAATGTCTATATCAGGGCAGAAAGTGACGGGTCTGCTGCGGTCATCTATAAGATTGCAAAGTTCGACCCCAGGGAGTATCCGTACATAGCCTGGAAGTGGAAGGCAGAAAATATCTTAGAGAAAGGAAACGCCTACACTAAAAAGGGAAATGACTTTACGGTGTCGCTGGGAATAATATTCGACTACGAGCCACAGAGGGCTTCCTTTACGAAGAAAATCAAGTACTCTTTCATCAAATGGTTTTATGGTGTCTATCCCCCTGATTATGTGATTCTTTACGTGTGGGGCAACGGGGTACACGAAAAGAAAGGGGACATAATAGCTAATCCTTACTCCGAAACTGTAAAGATGTTTGTCCTTGAGAACGGTAGTTCACATTTACATAAATGGAGGAGAGAAGAAAGAAATATTCTTGAGGACTTCAAAGATGCATTTGGAACATATCCAAAACAAAGAGTGGGGGGGATAGGAATCCATACAGATTCCGACAATACATCATATTATTACAAGAACAGGTATCAGGCGTTGGGCTACTATGACGACATTATTGTTTCGAAGATACCGCGTTCGGCAAAGTACTGAAACTTTAGTCATTGTGATTTCATAGGGTATCCCGGATCATTCATGAAAACCTCTTGGCGGTTTCATGAACGATCCGGGACTTGTGGTTTGGAAATATGTGATCAATCAGCTATCCGGATGTCCACTCTCCGGTTTATCGCCCTTCCCTCTGGGGTAGTATTACTAACTCTGGGCATGTCCTCTCCATAGCCAAGAGTTTCTATTTGGCTTCCAGGAATACCTTTGCTCACAAAGTAATCGCGAACCGCTTTCGCACGACGTTCGGATAGCTTCTGGTTGTATGCGGCAGAACCTGTGGAGTCCGTGTGCCCTTCGATGACCAGAGTCGCGCCAGGCTTTTCACCGAGCTTTGGAAGTACAGCGTTGTAGACGCGCGTCCAGGCAGTCTCATCAACTTCGGCACTGTCAACATTAAAGTAACCCCCTCCCACGGCAATAATATTGGGGGCTACTTCGCGAACCCTCATCTCCTCAGTAGCCACATCCGCGACTTCCATGTACAAGACCCCGCTGACGAAACTTTCAACTACAACTGCATCTGAGATCATCTCTTCACCATCAGCATAAGTGCAGTTGCCAAGCTCGTTTATCTTTCTCAGGGTCTTTTCACCCTCCTCGCTGTCGGCCATGGAAATGACATCAAAACAGATGTTTGTGTATTCGTTGTGAAGCGATTTTGCCGCTTGGTAAGGATCCTTACCCTCGTTTACTTCACCGTCGGAAACGATAATCACTGAGGTCTTGCCGGAAAACCTGTTCATTACCTTGTCTAAGGCTTCGATCTCCGTTCCAAGTGGGGTCAAATTCCCGAAAATCTTCCCCTTGTCGGGTAGTTTTTTAATTTCCTGCTCGAAGAAATATCGCGAGTATGTCTCCGGGCCAATGAGTGTTTCATTGGGATAGAAACCTTGGATTGCAGCGGTATAACCCAACTCAGGAATCCGGTTGTTCATCGATAGAAGCATCTTTTTGACCAGCACGGCTTTGACTTCTTTCCTTTCTTTGTGCTCCATAAACATGGAGCCGGATTGATCAATCAGGATGACGAAATTGTCCACCCTGGGAATTTTCTTGGCTTCCGCTACAACCACACCAAATGCAATTGTCATTGCTAAAATCAAATTAATGATAACAGCTCTGCTCGTCCTAACCTTCATAACCCCCCTCCTTTCTTTCGTGAATATCAATAGTTTATTGTAGATAATCACCAATAATTTGTTAGTCAACTCAGGGTTAAAAAAAAGAGAATCGGTAGGATTGGAAAAGTTCAACATCCATATTATTCGAGAAATTCGATGCTATGAACGAAGGCCACTGCCCTGCCGTCATCAGCGGACGAAGTTGTATCTATCTCGAGAGCGACACGAGATATGCCGGGAACTTCGTCTTTCTGAAAGTACTTTTTAAACGCGCCAGGCAAGTCAAATTCTGAAATTATTGTTTCACCTGGTTTCGGATTACCGAGGCAAACGAAACGTCCCCCCTCGTGATAATAGTTTCCTTTGTAAGCTTTGTTTACCTTGTCATGTCTGCCGAGAAATAGACCGATAAAATAAGGACTGTCCGGTATCGCAAGGTGGCCACTAGAAATCTTCTCATCACCAAAAAATACCAGAACGAGTAAAGCCTCATTATTAACCTTCTCTTCATACGATGCACCTTTCGGATATTTGATTACCCCCCACTCAATTTTCACTTTAGAATACGTACCGGGATCCACAGATTCCTTTATTAATAGCGCCCTCAAGGGGGTTTTCGCTTCAAGAAACAGGGCACCCTCATCAACATCTAGATCGAGTTTCTTACGATTCTTAGCTGCTTCTTTTAACTCGAATCCTTTCTTTTCCAGCCATTCTTCAATAGAACCCTCTTCATAATCCGAAAAATCGATCAAAAAGGGACTTTTTTGAAAAGTGTCATTTTCTGGTTTACCCGAATGGCTCGACTCGGTTATTGAAGGCAACTTCCCAGATATGCTCGACTCCTTCTGTTCAGAGAAACTATTGCTACCTGATGTTACGATTAGCATTGTTAGCAATGCCGCGAATAGGCTCTTCATAGCTCAATACCCTTAATGGCGCTAGAATAACCATCAACCCGTGCAACCACGGACATGGATTACCTATCTACCAGGTTCAGACCAGTCTATTTACCCTCCCACAAGGGGAGGGAAATTGAGCTGTCGAGCGAGTGCTCAGGATGCCACAGTCAATTATCTTCGTGGAAGAGTAATACCTGAGCATTTATTGTCAATACTGAAAATAAAGGTTAATGGCTCACGGGCGAGCTTAAAGCCCGCTTCTACGCCACCAAATTCTCCCTCTCCACCCGTTGGGGGAAAAGTTGTCTCACCAAAATTACCTAATAGTTGCCTCAGCAAAATTAGTAATTATAGTTAAGCAAAACAATCATCGATCTTTCTGTTCGATGCGAAGGAGACAAAACTATGAAAAAATGGCTGTATATAGGCGGTGCGTTGATTGTGATCGTTGTCGCTGCGTTGGTCCTAGGACTATCGAGGTTGGGTCCGATCATTAAAACAGCGGTCAACACTTACGGCCCGAAAATAACCAAGACAGAGGTGCGAGTAAAAGATGTTGGTATCTCCCTATTTGCGGGTGAGGCCAAGCTCAAGGACTTTTATCTCGGCAACCCCAAAGGATTCAACTCACCTCAGGCCATGAGTGTAAAGGCGGTCTATGTGGATGTGGATGAAAAGTCCATAACCGGTGACCCGATTATCATCGATAGAATCGAGGTGGTCGCTCCGGAGATCAACTATGAGAAGGTGCGAAGAACGGACAATTTCAAGACCATCTTGAACAATGTCAAAAAAAGTGCCGGCACGTCAACGTCCTCGACTTCGACAGAAAAGTCGTCAAAGAATGGCGCAGGGAAGAAACTCGTGATCAGAAACTTCATCGTCAGAGATGGCAACGTCAATATGGCCATGTCCGCACCAGGCGGCTCAAGCCTCAGTGCTTCAGCGACCCTGCCGGACATTCACCTCAAAAACATAGGAGAAAAGAGCGGGGGCGCTACAGCTGAGGAGGTTTTTAATACAGTATTCGCAGAACTTTACAGTAAGATCGTTTCTCCCGCCGTGACCGCCACTCTCAACAAAGAGCTAAAGGCACTCGTTTCGCAAGTCCCTATAGAAGACGAGGAAGCGAAGAAGGCAGTTGAAAAAACTGTCAATGAAACGGTCAAAGGGTTGTTCGGTAATCGTAAATAGAATCAATGGTTGGAGCACAGTAATCAGAGCAGAGGGGGGATTATCCCGAGTCTAATACTTCAGCCAAGGGAGGGTTGATCACCTTCCACCAAAAGTAATCGAATTTTGGTCATTTTGGACATTTTAGCTTATGCTAGAGCCAGCTGGCAAAGCGGAGGGATAAACCGTCAGGACCAGCAATGATAAAGTCTCGCAATCCGTAATACCGATCCTCGATCGGGCTCAATATTTGCGATCCCATCTTATTGGCAAGTCTCCAGTATGCGTCCACATCGGGGACCATAATTCGCATATTGCCGATGGGCTTCGCTGGAGGCGGCGGGGTACCCGGCACTGCTGATAAGAATAACCTGGCGTTTTCCCACTGCAGTTCCATGAACGTCCCCTCATCTCGAACCACCTCGAATCCGTAGCTTTGGTAAAATTCGCTGGACTCTTCTATGTTACGAACATAAAGAGCAACGACAAGTTGTTCATCTGGATTCATGTAACTCTTCATGAAGATAACCTCGGATTTCTCATCGAAGCTTCTATTTTTCTCAATATTCAGGATAAATCTGCAATCTGCATTCTTCAACCTCAAATCCAATATTCGGTGATCACTTCTTCTTGAGTTTCCGCAGTTCCAGGGCGCAGACTGACGGATCTGGTTTCTTGTTGATATCCGTCACTTGAACGAATCGTAAGAATCCTTCTTTATCGACAATAAAAAGAGCCCGCTCAGTGACGCCATCAGAACGCAGCACACCGAATGTCTTTGCCACAGCACCATGTGGCCAGAAATCTGATAGCACGTGAAACCACACTTTGCCAATCTGGTTTGTCCAGGCATGGAGCGTGGGGATGTTATCCACCGTGATGCCGAGCAGTACTGTGTCGGTTTCGGAAAAGACATCTTTTACGATGTTGTAGCCCGGCCATTGCTCAGAGCATACAGGGGTCCAGGCTGCAGGAACAAATGAGATTACGACATTCTTCTTGCCATGGAACTGATGAAGAGCAATCTTCTCACCAGAAACCGATGGCAGAACGAAATCGGGAGCTAGTTCGCCAATCCTCACTTTCAAAACGCTGTCTATGGGTTTCAGTTTGCCCGGGTCGTAGATGCTCTTTTTCACAGCTTCTGATAGCCCTGAGGTAGGACTGCTTAGATAAACCAGGACCGTCACCAGAACCATACTTGACTTCAGAATCCTTCTCACGGCTATCACCTCTTCAAGTCAGTTCAGGAATTTGCAGGAGCCCTCTAAATTAAATCAGCCTATAAGGAAGTTCAACCCTCCACCGGCTCAAAGTGGCATACTGCCGAAGACTCCAGGCATAAAACTCGGCATAGCTCATCAATCACCTTTTGTTCAGGTTCATTGAAATCGCCGTCTGCTTTGGCAATCAGGATGCAGGCACGAACCAGCAGTGAGGCTTTCTCCTCATCGCCGGAAAACTTGGCAACAGCTTTCAGTGCCTGTTCTTTTGCGGCCCAATAATCCTCTTCGATTGCTTTGCCCCAGTCTCGGAACAGATTGACCGCCTGGTGTACATCGAACAACTTGAGTTCGCTGACGTTTTCCAAAATGAAGTCGAGTGCGAGCCGTTCTGTGAGCACGATCTCTTCGTCCGCAAGAGCTAAGAGTGCAGTAGCCGCCATCATAGCTTCAAGGAAAGGTTTATTGCGATGCCGTTTCAGCTTCCCTGCCATTGATTCCCTGGCGGCACGAAAGATATTGGCCATAATCTTCCCCTTGTCTCTTAGCCTGGATGTAGTGTGCTTAGTGATCTAGTGAGCCGAGCGTCTCCCACGGAAAGTCATTATAACCTACCAGCCCTTTCTCACAACTATTGTTTATGAATCTGTCACATCATCGAA
>CP070843.1:3313202-3319848 GCA_020350905.1 Deltaproteobacteria bacterium | reverse complement strand
ATGATGGCTTCAGCTACTTTGGAAGGACAGCGGGTAGCCTCAGGGGTAAGCCAGTTGGATCGGCTGTTGGGAGGTCTGTACATCGGCGACAACGTGGTCTGGCATGATGATGCCGGCAGTCTTGCCTCAGTTTTTTGTCTCAATTTTATTCAAATCTCGCAGTCCCAAAACAGACCTGTCATCTACGTCAGCTTTGACCGCTCACCAAAGAATCTCCTGGATAAGTTGGGGCCGCTCAGCGAGAACCCGCTGCTTACGATCTTGGATTGCTTTACCAACGGCAAAGGTGCCGGCTCTCCGATTTTCCTCAAAGTCTATGAGGAAGCAAAATCGGAGTGGCCGTGCACAATCTTACTGGTGGAAGATCCCCGGGATATGAACCACTTTATGGACACCCTTTATGGTGTTCATGCTCCTATGGAAGGCGACGTTCGCTTTGTCTTCGAAAGCATCACCGGCATGCAAGAACTCTGGGGTGGCGAAGAACATATCATTAATTTTTACTCCCACTCCTGTCCGCGCTTATACGAGCTGAACACCGTTGCCTACTGGATCCTGGAAAAGAGTGCCCACTCCTCTCGACTAAAAGCTCAGATCAACCAGATTGCCCAGGTGGCAATAGATCTGGCCATCAAGAGAGGAACTACATCCCTTACCATTCTGAAAGCCGAGAAGCGAAGTCTGGATAATCTGCACAGACCGCAAAGTTACTGGACTAAAGATTTGACCGTCACTTTTGATGCGGAGCGTCGTACCTCGGGTCGTGTTGATTTGGGTTTGCGTCTCAAGGAACTCCGCACCAAAAGAGGATTGTCCCAAACCGAACTCGCCAAACTGGTAGGAGTCACCCCCAGCACCATCTCCCAGGTAGAGAGCAACCTTATTTACCCTTCCTTGCCGGCGCTGTTGAAAATGGCGGAAGTCCTCTCGGTGGAGATAAGCTCTTTTTTCCAAGACAAGACGGAACAGAAAAAGCGTTTTATCTTTCCCGCAACTGAAGCCGCTGAGGTGAAGCTTCCTGACCTGCCTGCAGGTGCCGTGGTTTCAAAATTACTGTCACCGGTCGATTTCGACCTCAAAGCCGAACCATACCTCATTGAAATTCCACCCAAGGAAAAACTGCCCTCCCATTTCTTTGTCCACAAAGGTGAAGAAATCGGCTACTTACTTTCGGGCAGACTGCAGGTAAAACTTGAGAAAGCCGCTTACATCTTGCGCTCTGGAGATGTCATTTATTTGACCTCAGAAATGCCGACCCAGTGGAAGAATCCCGGTCCCGGGGTGGCGAAACTACTTTGGATGAAAGTGAAGTAAGGCATAGAGCAGAGGGCAGAGAGTTGGAGGTTGGAGGAGCGCGAACAAAGTTCGCTTGAGGTTGGAGGCAAAGCGGAATGACGCGGGGTCGGGGAGAGACGGAGGCGCGGCGAGGAAGGGAGGAAGCATGGAGCAAAAAGACAGAGGTCAGATGACAGAGGACAATGCCCAGCTGGCGGCATAGGAAACTAGGCACTATGCACTAGACACCGCAGAACGACTTGGACATAAGTGACGCGACGAGAAAAGGCCAAGGCGATTTGGGTCATGAGGCTTCGCCGTCATTAGGTCATTACGCTACGCTGTCATTTATTGTAAAAGGTAAGGGGATAAAAAATTGCGAATTTCGAATATCGAAATTAGGGAATCAGAATCCAGAATGAAAAGATCAAAATCAAATACCTCTTTTCTCCTGTCTCCTGACTCCTTGCCCTGAGCCTTTCGAAGGGCTGGCTCCTGTCGCCTGCATTTCTACTCTGGAATATTCGGCATAGTAGTGATCTGGCCCTTGTAATTCTTCAAGGTGTACTCTTCCTCATTCTTATCCACGATGTAATAGTCAGGCATCAAAGGAATCTTGCCGATATTTGTGGCTATGACGTACATGGGCTGAGCCAGGCCGGTGGTATGGCCCCGGAGCGCGTCTCGAATGAGTTCGGCGCCCTTTTCAACTGGAGTGCGAAAGTGATCAATTCCTGGGGCCGGCTCACAATAAAAAACATAGTAGGGGCGAATCCTGACCGCAAGGAGTTTTTGATGCAGCTTCCTGAAGCTGTCGACGTCGTCATTGATTCCTTTTAGCAGGACCGCCTGGTTACCCACATTTACCCCGCAGGAAAGAAGATCGTAGACTGCTTGGGCCGTCTCCTCAGTGATTTCATTTGGATGGTTGCACTGAGTATTTACCCAGAGTGGTACTCTGTGGTAGCCGCTCAGCACTTTCATTAGACCTTGGTTAATTCGGTGCGGCAAAACGATAGGGGTGCGGGTACCGAATCGAATCATTTCTATATGAGGAATCTCCCGCAGCTTGCTAATTATGTACTCGACCCTATCGTCTGAGAGGATGAAGGGATCTCCGCCAGTAACGAGAACATCGCGAATTTCTTGATGCTCTCGGATCCAATCGAGACCCTCGTCAACATCCATTCGAAGCTTTAAATCGCGGTCCACAACAAGTTCTTTGCGGAAGCAATGACGGCAGTAGTTGGCACACACGTCAGTAACTGTGAAGGCTATGCGGTCATAGTACTGCCTGGCAATGCTGTCCGGTCTGACCTCGTCCGTATCGCGATTTTCTTTCCAGATCAGATAGTTCGGAATGCCGTAACGGTTTTCTTTTTCCTTTACCGAGGGGACGACTTGCTTTCTGATCGGGCAATTGGGATTATCCCGGTCCATCAAAGAGGCAAAGTATGGAGTTGTGCCCCACTGGGTGTTGAGCGTGGTAATCCCCTCCTCTTCCTCCGGAGTTACGTTGATATATTCTTTGAGTCTCTCAAGGGTGTTTACACTGTTTTGTAATTGTGCGATCCACTCTTCCATTTTAGGTCTCTCCTGCTTGCTTGTCCCTATTGGGTGGGCAATGCCCACCCTACATTCCTATTTGGAGGTTGAAGAAAAGTTCAAAATCATGGAGTTCTGTATCTTAGATTTTTCCATTACTCCAACTTTTTCCTGCCTCCTATCTCCTGTCTCCTATCTCCTAGCTTCTTCCCTTCACATACTCAAATACTTCTCATACTCCCTCGGAGTCACATGAGTTCGGTGTTCTTCCCATTCAGCTATTTTGAGTCCCATGTAGTTGCTGTATATCCTCTCTCCCAGTAACTCTTTGAGAAACTTACTCCTTTCCGCCTCCACCAGGGCCTCGAACATGGACTTGGGAAGAAAACGTCTGTCCCAGACCCGGTATTTTCTTCGCACCCTGTAGGTGCTGCCCAAGTCAGGCTTGCCGCAATCTAGATCCTCTTTTATACCTTGAAGCCCCATGCCAATCAAGGCTGCAATCTGAAGGTAAGGATTACCAGTGGGATCAGGGTTTCTGAGTTCAATTCTCGTACTTTCAGTGCTGTTGGCATACGGCACCCTGACCATGGAGCTTCTGTTTTTCAGACCCCATCCCCGAACCACGGGAGCCTCCCTCTCTATCACGTAGGCCTTGTAGGAATTGAAAGTCGATGCCATGACAATGGAAGTCTCTCGGGCATATTTTATGATTCCTCCCATGAACTGTCTGGCGGTCTTGCTCAGATTATGTTCGCCGCCTTTTTGGTAGAATATATTCTTTCCTTTTTCATCGACCATGGAGAGATGGATATGGAAGGCATTTCTATTCTGTCCATCAAAAGGCTTGGGCATAAAGGTGGCGTGAAGATCGTTCTCAGCTGCTACCTTCTGGGTCACGTAATTGAAAAGCACGGTCCGGTCAGCAGCGCCTAAAGGATCCGAACACTCCAGGTTGATCTCGTGCTGCGACGCTGTGACCTCATGATGCGCCTTCTCATACTTAATGCCACACTTTTCCAGTACATCGATGATTTTGTTCCTTACCACCTCTCCTTTGTCATGGGGGTCGCAATGAAAATAACCGGCACTGTCGGAGTGCATACTGTCATTGAAGCAGTCGCACGTTAGCAAGAAAAACTCGTGTTCAGGCCCTAAGAAGAACTTACAACCAAAGTCTGATTCAGCCCGGGCAACAACATTCTCCAATACGGCCCTGGAATCAGATTTTGATCTTTCACCCTGTGCATTTTGAATCTTGCCTATGAAAAAGCCCAGTTTCTCGTCTTGGAATTCAACAATACGGAAGCTCTCTCGAATGGGGAGAAGCAATCTATCACTGTCGTCAACTGTAGTTATCCCGGCGATGGAACTGCCGTCGAAACCGATCCCTTTACTCATTATAGTATCAATGTTTGCAGGGTTGACCGGCAAGCTACGGTTCCTACCGTTGAGATCGGTGAAGAAAATCTTAGTAGAACCTACCTGTTTGAGCTTTTCTTTGATTTGCTTTAGGCTAGCCATTGTGCTTGCATTCTCCTTTCATCTATATATGCTGCAAAGTGAGATCTGACTCCATTAGTCATATAGTCATTTGGCCACTAAGCGTGGCAGTCAGTAGGCTACGCTGTCATTTGTTCTCATTTGTTGTAATGACCTAAAGACAACGAAGCGCAGTTGCTCGAAGTGTAATGACTGGTGAGTGCCTGCTGAATTCTGACTCCTGAATTCTGGATTCTGTTTTTTCACTCGATGCTCTATGCCCCATTCTCAATGCGGCGAACGGAGCGAGCCATAACATTTTTAGTTTGACTTGAATATTAGTAAATTGTTAAGTAACAATGCAATAATTATTTTTTTTGAAGGATTTTTTTCATGCCGTTCCAAAAACTGCTCGTCGACAATAGAGTTCATCTGACTCCATCCCAACGGCGGATCATGCAGTACATAGTGGACAACTACGAGGAGGCCATCTTCCTCACGGCCTCACAACTCGCTCACAGCGTGGGAGTAAGCGAGGCCACCGTGGTGCGATTGGCCCAGGCCCTGGGATTTGATGGATACCCGGGGATGCAGAGCAAGTTCCGCGAGGGCCTACAAGATCGCCTTTCTACTGTTACGCGGTTGGAGCATACGGTGGACCACGTGCGTCAGGTAGGGGATGTGGTGGTGAAAGTCCTCCAAGAGGACATTCAGAATCTTTCCCAGACTTTGAGAAATCTGCCTATTGAGGTCTTCGAGCAGGCGGTGACGGATATTGAGAAAGCCAAGAGAATTTTTGTTGTGGGACTGCGCGGAGCACATGCACCGGCACTCACACTGGCAACATACCTCCGTTTTCTCGGAAAACCTGCACAACTTTTGATGCCAGGGCACGGGGAGTTGTGGGACATTCTCCAGGGGCTTGAAAAAACTGATCTCGTAATAGGTATTAGCTTGCCTCGATATACCAGTATTACTGTGGAGGTACTGGAGCACGCCCGACAACAGAGGGCCCGGGTGGGAGTAATCACGGACTCTCCACTTTCGCCCTTAGCTCGTCACGCCCACTGGGTGCTAACGGCGGAGTGCCAGCTGGACTCCTTTATCGAGTCATTCACAGCTGCTACCAGCCTGATCAATGCACTGCTTACAGCCATGAGCATCCGGAAGCCCGATAAGACATTGCGCATCTTGCGCGAGCGGGAAGCAATCTGGGAGGATAAGGGAGTCTACGTTTCTGATCCCAGGACAAGAAAATCCAAGTAGCACCCTTAAAAACAAGGAGAAAGGAGTTTAATTTCGGATTGCGGATTGCGGATTGCGGATTTAAAAGCAAGGTGTCAGGTGTCAGGGTTCAGAAAGAAAAGGGCATAGAGCGAAGGATTTTGTATTTCTCAATGCTCTATGCCCTATGCTACTATTTAAAACCGACTTTTTAGCTGTTCAGCACCTCCATGGCTTCCTCTAGGTAGCACTCGGTGAGGAAAGGTATACCGGTCACCTTGGCGCACTCTTCGGTAAGCGACATGAGCTCTCTTCGGGTAATGGCCGGCAACGAGAAACAGCGGGCGCCCGCCATAAGCTGCTGGAGACCCACCCTGAGCCTGTCAGCGTAGCTGAAAATACCCACGGCCCCGAGGGGAATGTTCTTCATCTCATCCTTGCCCACGATATCAGCAACCTGCTCCCAACAGACGAAGATCTCTTCCGGGGTGGTCCCGAATTCACTCACGGTCTTGGGAAGATCACCTTTCTCAGCCCAGCTGGCGATGTTCTTGCCCACCATTCCGGGAATCATTAATGCCCGGCCCATACAAACCGCCTTCGCAAACGGCGCGCCCAGGGCCAGAGCCTTGAATATACCGTCTTCACTGGAAAATCCTCCTGCGAATGCCAGGTCAGGAACTCTTTCGCCCTTGTCAGCCAAAATCTTGCTGAACTTGTAAGCCATGGAGTGAATGTAGAGACTGGGGATGCCCCACTCTTCCATCATACGCCAGGGAGACATGCCCGTGCCTCCGGGTGCTCCATCAATGGTAAGCAGGTCTATTTTCGCCCTAGATCCCCACTTGATGGCCATTGCCAATTCACGCATTGGGTAAGCGCCTGTCTTGAGGGTGATTCGCTTAAAGCCCAGCTTCCTGAGGCGATCGACCTCAGCGTAAAAGTCTTCCTCGCCAATGAATCCCAGTCGACTATGGCGCTCAAATTCCTTGATGGCGCCACTGGCGAACGCTTTCTGCTGCGTAGGAGAGGAGGGGTCCGGAGTTACAATGTAGCCACGTCTCTGGAGTTCCTGCGCTCTTTCCAGACTGTCAACTTTAATATCGCCGCCGATGCATTT
>CP070843.1:3310529-3313102 GCA_020350905.1 Deltaproteobacteria bacterium | reverse complement strand
CTGCCGCATAACTGATGGAGACAGCGCTGCTGCCAATTCGGGTCTCTGTCCGCACCCGTTTAGCCACCGAGAAAGCTTTGTGCAAAAGTCTGTTGAGGATTACCCCAGATGTTTTTGCCTCCGTAGCCTGACGGTAAGCGTCTTTGATCTGGCCGAGTATCTGAGGTTCGCCCACCACCATTGAGTCCAGGCTACATGCAACGCGATACAGGTGCTTCACTGCGTCTTGGTCAATGTAGGTGTAAAGATAGGGTTTTAGTGCCGCACCTGTCTGGCCGTAGATATCCGCCAGCAATCCCACTACAGCACTAATCCCCTCGTCAAGTTTCGGAGTTGTAAAGAGCACCTCCATTCGGTTGCAGGTGGATAGATAGAAGGATTCCCGCAAAGCACGCATCTGGCACAGATCCATGAGCGGTCCACTGGTATCCACGCAGACAACGGCAAACTTCTCCCTGATTTCCACAGGGGCTGTCTTGTGATTCAAACCTATGAGGACAATCCGATCCATGCCGCTCCATTAACCAAGTTTGAAGCTGTGGTGAACTTTAAGGATAACACTCGTCCCGACAAAGGTCACCAGAATGACACTGAAGCCGATAATCGCCATGATGGCTGCCCTTCTGCCGCGCCAGCCTACAGCCAAGCGTTCGTGCAGTAGTACAGCATAGATCAACCATGTAACCACGGAAAGGATCTCCTTGGGGTCCCAGTGCCAGAAGGACCGCCAGACTGCTCCAGCATAGACAAAACCGGATATTAGCCCAATTGTAATAAGGGGAAAACCAAAGGTCAGGCAAACGTAGTTGAGTGAATCCAGCACCTCCAAAGAAGGCAGGCGGCGATAGAGCAGTCCGAAGTTCTTGCTCTTAATTTGGCGTTCCTGGAGGAGGTACATAATCCCGGCACAGAATGCCAGCGCAAAAATGGCCATGCCGACAAACATGGTCGCCACGTGAAAGGTCAGCCAGACACTTTTGAACAATTGACTGGAGGGGATTGCCCTGCCGGGGATCGCTGAGGAAAGCAGCATAAAAATCACTGCCAATGGAGACACGAAAGTACCCAAAATGCGAACGTTGAATTTCAACTGGAAGGCGAGATAACTTCCTACGACGGCCCAGGCAAAAAGGGAGAACGTCTGGGGTAAGGTGGTCACCGGCATCTGTCGTATATGACCTGCTAACAACAGAAGGCCGAGGGTATGACTCAGGAAGCCAGCAAGCAAGAATCCGTAGGCAATGCGATGGATTGCCGTATTTGTCCGAATGATATAGATGAGATAGCCCACCGTCCCCACTGCATAGAGCAGGGTGGTTATTACTGAGAAGAGAAGAAGGGACTCCTTCACCAGGGGATCTCCAACTTTTTGAGTGAATAGTCCGGTCCCAGAACTGTTCCCAAAATGCGGTCCACACCCTTATAATCACGCCGCCGCACGAGTTCGAGCAACGGCGACTGTACCAACTGATTAAAGCGCTCCTTGTTGGCTCGGGAGTCCTGACTATCCCTGAGCAGCCTCTCTCGAATCGCCCCCATGAGTTCCAGAAAGTCAGAGTATTCCATGCCAAAACGCTGCTCCAGGTCCTGGCGAAGCTGGCGCGCCAGGGCCGGGCTCTTGCCCGAGGTGGAGATGGCCACGGTCAATGCACCACGCTGGACCAGAGCTGGGAGGATGAAATTCCCCTCTTGGGGATAGTCCACCACGTTGCACAGCAGTCCCCTTTTCTCTGCGTCTTGCGCTATGAGGCAATTGAGCTCCACATCATCAGTGGCAGCGATCACCAGAAAGCACCCTTGAAGCTGGCGCTCTTCATAGTGGCTACCCCACAGCTCCACGACTCCCTGTTTGATTTTTTCCTCCAACCACGGTACAACCTCAGTCGAAACAACCCCCACCGTACCACCACAATCAAGTAAAGTCTTGACTTTCCGTGCCCCTACCTCTCCACCGCCCACCACCAAACAGGCCTGACTCTCAACATCGAGGAAGATAGGGTAGTAACGCACAAGCAAGATCTCAGAATTCTTAGAAATTGTTGGATAAGGGGAGGATTGCTGGTTTATGTACCTCCTACCGAACTCCAAGCGTTGGCCCAAGAGCTTGAGAACAAGACACACTGCCCTCTGTGCCAGACACCATGCGCTCATACAGACCCTTTAACCCTATCAATTCTGTGAAGGCAAATCAAGCGGAGAAATCCTGCTACTTTGCTTGACGAGGGCTGCCAATCCTTTTAACATACTCGAAAAATCTAACCAGCCCGGATTGCGCATGCTGCGTTCTCTCGTATTCTATATCGTACTGTTCATCGCCACCATCTGCTGCGGTACTGCCGCCATGGTTTCCGCCTTTATAACCCGTCGGGGCAATCTTTCCCACCTGATAGGTCGGCTCTGGGGCCGGATTTTACTGTTTGCAGCTGGTGTGAAAGTCCGAGTGGACGGATTGCATAACATAGACCCGGACCAAGCTTACGTGTTTGCGGCCAACCACCAAAGCCAATTTGACATCTTCGCGCTCCTCGCCCATCTCCCCATCCAGTTTCGCTGGCTTGCCAAAAAAGAGCTTT
>CP070843.1:3307338-3310429 GCA_020350905.1 Deltaproteobacteria bacterium | reverse complement strand
ACCGAAGATCCATCGTGCCCTCCCCGAGTTTTTAAAGGATTTTCCGATGGCACAGAAACATCCCTTTCTTTGGCCAAAGAAAGTGACCGGGACAGACTGGGACCAAGCTCAAGGGTCCCTCAGAATTGATCGTTCCGTCCCGGAGGTTGATTGGTTATTGCCAGGTGAAAAGGCAGCAGCGGCAACTCTGGATCGTTTTCTGACCAAAAAGCTTTCAGCTTACGCTTCCAGGAGAAATGATCCCACCAAAGATGGTGTATCGAACCTTTCTCCGTACCTCCATTTCGGCCAGATCTCAGCGCAGCGGGTGGCGCTGGAATTGAAAAAAAAGAAGGTGAACAAAGAGTCTATGAATGGTTTTTTGGAAGAACTCATTGTCCGTCGTGAGCTCTCGGATAATTTTTGCTTTTACAATCCAGATTACGACCGGTTCGCGGGATTCCCGGAATGGGCCCAGAAAACTCTCAACGAACACCGTGGTGACAAGAGAGAGTACCTCTATTCCCTGGAGCAATTTGAGGATGGCAAAACCCACGATGACCTCTGGAATGCTGCACAAATGGAAATGGTTCACCGGGGCAAGATGCACGGCTATATGAGGATGTATTGGGCCAAAAAAATCCTGGAATGGACTGGTTCTCCAGAAGAGGCACTGGAAGTTGCCATCCTGCTCAACGACAAATATGAGCTCGACGGCAGGGATACAAACGGGTATGTTGGTATTGCCTGGAGTATAGGGGGAGTACACGACCGGGCCTGGAAGGAGCGTCCCATTTTTGGCAAGATTCGCTACATGAGCTATGGTGGCTGCAAAGCAAAGTTCAAAGTTAAGACTTATATTCAACAACACTTACTCTGATGCCTGCCACCATTGACTTCACAAGCAGGAGTGCGAGGGCGTCGGGGTAAGATTCCTGTTTGCAGAATTAATTTTGGCAATAAAAGCAGCATGTTATTATTTGTTAAAGGATACCATTCATGGCATCTGCTCCAACATATGACGAAATGCTTCAAAGAGTCAAAAAGTTAGAGGCTGAGGATCTCAAGGTTAAAGAGGCCACGAAATCCCTACGGCTAACTGGGCAGTACATCAACGTAGCAATGGACTCCTTATCAGCCAACATGGCGATATTGGATGAAAATGGCGTCATCTTAGAAGCAAACCGCTCATGGCAAAGATTTGGCTTGGAGAACAAGAAGGCCAACCTCAGAACCCACCTATTGTCACTCGCCTAGCCCGGATATTTCATGGATCACTTGCTGCGACCGGGTTTTCGATCTTGAATAAAACTTCGCCCTGGAGATGGAGTTTTTTCATTTCAGGAAGCACGCCTGTCGGGACACTAACTTCCCCGGCCCCTTCTCCACTTCCTGCAAAGCGTTACAAATTGATTGCTCAAAAGGCGTGAGTTCGATGGGTATGAGTTCATGGATGCGGTTATCCCTGCAAATAACCTCATTCCGCAAGCCTTCCACCAGCGGATTGACGATCCCCGACGGTACCGGTGTCACCATGTTAACCCAGTAAGTGGAGAGGCGAGGAGTGAGGACCGGCACGGTAATAATCAGTCTCTTCAGCCCACGTACCCTGGCATAGATCTCCATCATATCCCGGTAGGAAAGGATTTCAGGGCCACCCACATCCAATGACAGACCGGTGGTGGCAGGCTCCCGAAGACAACCAATAAGGTACTGAACCATATCCCGGATGTCGATGGGTTGCGCTCGAGTTTCAATCCATCTGGGGCAGACCATTACCGGTAACCGCTCCACCAAAGAGCGAAGCATCTCAAAGGGTGCGCCGCCAGCTCCCATAATGTTTGGCGCCCGCAGTTCGGTTGTTTGCGCACGCCCAGAGGAAAGGATCTGGGCCACCTCCTGCCGACTAGCTAAATGCTTAGAAAGTTGATCGCCGGTCTCACCAAGACCACCCAGGTAAATGACACGGTTCACTCCGGCCTTATCTGCAGCTTGGGTAAAATTCTCCGCCGCAATTCGATCCCGCTCGGCAAAAACCTTGTTTTCTCCGATGGTGCGGCCTCCCATTGAATGGACCATATAGTAGGCCACCTCAATTCCGTCCAGGACCTTGTCCAGAGTGTCCGGTTCGAGCAGATCGCCCATAACAATTTCCACTTCCTCTTCAGGAAAGAGTAGCTTTTGAAGTCTTTCGGGCGAGCGCACCAAACAGCGAACTTCTATGCCGTGACCAGTGAGGGCATGGAGCAAGCGACCACCTACGAACCCCGTAGCTCCTGTTAATAGTACTTTGCCAATATTTTCAAACATTTTTATGCAGCCATGTAGATTCAAAAATACTCAAGCTGTTCTCTGGGCACTACTTTTATGGCGACCTCGGATCTTGGATGGCAAAACAAATATAATAACTACATTTCGGTTATGCAAGAAACGTCAGAATCGTTTGATAAGATAAGGTCAAGAACGAGGATCTACTTGCCTGCTGCCTTGCCTGTTCCGAGCGAGCTTGCCCTGAGTTTGTCGAATGGGTCACGGGACTGCTAGTTGCTTTCTAGTTTATCCGGCCAGCGGGAAATGGCGTCAAAGTCCAGATCCCAGCTTCCGCCCATTTTTCTTAACTGGTGAAAACCAGCGGCAGCAACCATGGCTGCGTTGTCAGTGCACAGCTCTGCTCTGGGCAACATCAACGGTAAACCCAGTCTGGCAACCTCCTCCCGTAGACGCTCTCGAAGGCGGCTATTGGCCGCCACCCCACCGGCCACCACCACCTGACTTGCGTCAAAGCGCTGAGCTGCAGCGCAGGATTTATCCACCAAAACTTCAACCACCGCCTCCTGGAAGCTGGCCGCTATATCGGCAATCTGAACAGGGAGTAGTTTTGCCACGGCACCACTGTTTTCGGAAATCCCTATACCGTCACCCTGATTGGGTTCCACATATTTTCGGGCGAAATTGACCACTGAGGTTTTGACACCACTGAAGCTAAAATCCAGGGAGTCTTTTTCCAGGTAAGCCCTGGGAAAAGAAATGGCGCTGGGATTTCCACTGCGGGCCAGCTCATCAATGACCACCCCGCCAGGGTACCCAAGATCCAGAAACTTGGCCACCTTGT
>CP070843.1:3303002-3307238 GCA_020350905.1 Deltaproteobacteria bacterium | reverse complement strand
TTTCCTAGGATACTACTATACGTGGGGACAGGTCAGGAAGGGAAAAAGTGTGAATTAAAGTATATAATTCGCACTCCGAGCCTGACTGGAGCATAAAAAAGCGAAGCCGATGCTCCGCTATGTTCGTTGAGAAGTGAATTAAGGAATCATCAGGATTGGGGGTTATTTCACCTGCCTTTTTCCACAAGCTACTCTCCTAAAGATTGCCTACGTTGTAAGTCTGCCCCGCAGATAACAGATCCGGTGACACGACTACAGGTGATGGTTCGTCCTCAACTTCTCGGACTTCGATAATGTATTGTTGCTTAGGGTCTACCCAGTAAGTGCAGAAGTTTGTCGGATCATCATCAGAATCCTTCTCTACTGCAATCTGTGCATATAATTCTTCGGAATCGTCAGAGATCCAATTTTCATCTTTGTCGACGATTACAGTGACAATTGCTCTTGAGTCGCTAAATGTTTCAGGGTTGATACCTCCACATATCGTTGCTGCCTTATGAGTGTGGAGTAAATGGATGACAGGTTTCAGTCTGTATGAACTATTTGGTGGTCCGGTTACGACAATTGATCGAGTTGGGTCGAAATGAGCAGTGAGAGCAACAAAAGCTCCTTCACCCATGTCGACAGTGAAATTCTTATCTGTTTTTAAAGTTCCGGATGGAGGAACATCTAAGTCCATAGCCTCAACCACACCACTTTTCACAATTCTTGCATTGTCTATCTCGAACCTTAATTGAGTAATCTTTCCAGCCTTGATAAGACAGTTCGGAACTAATGCAGCACTTTTCCCAGAATGCAATTGGAGCAAATCGATCGGATCAGTTATTACATCACAGTCTTCCCATCCTCCTCCTGATGTGTGAACACGCACTTTGCTAAATTGAATTTCTAGGCCCGTAATATCATCGGGCAACAAGGGCTTGGCATCTGCAATGTCAATGGAGAGCGTTCCTGTATCTGCACCGGAACCTCCACTCCCCCCACATCCCCAGAGCAACATGAGGATTATTCCTGAAAATATGGCACAAAAAACTCCTTTCTTCATATTCATAAATGGCCTCCCTTAAATGAACATTTTGCCAATGGTATATGAGATGGTGATGGAAAAAGCATGCCAAGTATCGTGCGTACAAATTCTTCAATGATTTCAGTATGTAACTGAATACGCATCTGAAACTACATCGGCAGTATGTGTAAAAATCTTTACATACTATTACCAATTTTACCAACTTTAGACTAATCGGCTGGATCAAAATGGAAGGAGCAGAGTATAGATTACATCCCTTAATTCACTTTCCTCACCTGAGATTAATTACAAAATAAGGGGAGTACTCTGAAGTAGCAAAAGTGTGAATTAAAGTATGTAATTCACATTTCCGTAGTCTGCATAGAGCATAAAAAAAGCGGAGCCAGTGAGTCCGAAGTGTTGTTTGAAATCAGTATTTAAGTCTCGGAAGCTATGAGTAGAAGGGGGAATTGTGGGTGCATTCAACAACAGGGGCATCGTCACAACCATGGGGCTCCCGTCAAGTCATGATCCTCTTTTGATTATGCCGGTTGGGTATTCAGAGTAATGATGATTGCGGATTTCGGATTGCGGATTTGGGAAGGCATAGGGCATAGAGCCTAGGGAAACAATTTCGAATTGCGGATTAGGAAAATCAACTTTCTAGATTACTAACGTGTGTCAGATTTAGGCACACATCTTGAAGACGACTCCTTCGGTTGAAGAATCTGAGCCTATCAGCAAAACGGTTGACATGAATCCAGCATTGCCGTACTATTTGAAAGATTCTATCATGCCGTATTCAGGTCAAAAGATAAGAATGGAGACAAGACTATGAATAAAAGACCAGCTGTATTGGCGTTTGTACTCGTGCTGACCATGGTGACAGTGCTGATGACAGTTCCGGCTCTGGCACAAATGGGTCAATCAGTGATGAGCCCGGTCCGGTGCGGAACTAAACTTATCAAGGTAGGGCAGGACACCAAACAGTCAGTTCTTGCCAAATGCGGTGAGCCAACATCTAGAAATCCGGGGAGTCAAGGAGGCGGTGAAAGTTGGTTTTACGATCGAGGCAGTGGTAAGTTCTCTGGTACTTTGAGGTTCACCGGCAACAAACTAACTGCAATTCAGAAAAGTGGTCAGTATGGCTCTTCTCAGCCTCGGAGTAGTCAAGATAAGTAGACAGACAGTACATTTTGCTTGAGGAAAATATACCTGGCGCGTTTGTCCGGACATCGGCAGGGCCTGATTGGCTCTGCTTTTTTGTTTGGGGATTTTGAGGCGAGTGACCAAGGCACTCATCTGATACTCAGGTAATGCAGCAATGAAAGAAAAGGATTGTCTATCGTGGATGATTAGTAGTGGAAGTGTGCACTGGAGCTAAATCATAGGTAATCCACCGGCTCTGCCGGTGAGAAGTGAAAAGGCTCTGCCGTTTTCTGCGTAAAACTGATAGACGGTCCTCCAATGGGGAAGGCCCCGAGGGGCAAGGAGGACCGTCGTGAAGGATTGGACAAGTCAAGCACATGTGAGATGGGAGTGCAAGTACCATGTGGTGATCCTGCCGAAGTATCGGAGGAAAGTGTTTTACGGGAAGGTTCGGCGGAGAATAGGGGAGATACTTCGAGATCTGTGCCGCCAGAAAGGTGTGGGCTTGGTAGAAGGCAAGGCGATGCCGGATCACATTCACATGTTGGTGAGTGTGCCGCCGAAGTACAGCATAGCCATGACAATTGGATATTTGAAGGGAAAGAGTGCGGTTCGCATCCATCGGCAGGTATTGGGAACGAAAGGGACCCTGTTTGGCCGGAGCTTCTGGGCACGCGGGTATTGCGTAAGCACAGTTGGTCTTGACGAACATCAGATACGCCAGTACATCAAGGAACAAGAGAAGCTTGAAAAAGATCAGGAGCAAATGGATCTTGATTTTGACTAATGGCCCCTTCTAGGGGCCTTCCTCATACCACCGGTTCTACCGGTGGTGACTGATTCAGAATGTGCAAGGAACAACTTTCAGAACCAATGAAGTATTGATTGGAGAGAAAAACTGAAGGGAAGGCACAAAGACAGGCTACGGGTAGGGCAGGCGCTCCCATCCCGGACTCGATTACCACAACCATAAACAGGAGCGTTTCTTGACAAACAAATATTCCGCCTCTGCGCTGCCTTGGGTCGCACCCGCAGCGTCAAAGGCCTTTGCTAGGTGCTCCGGCCTGCCGTAGAGATAACCGCCGCCAAGATCATCTGACAAAGCCACAACCACATCGCCAGGGGAAAGCATGTGAGCGCCCTCGGCACCGAAAAAAACTCCAGGCTGCCTCTTGATGGCCTCGAACTGCTCTTGGGTTAAGTCCAGTATGACCCCAGATGGCAAGGTAACCGGGGCGGCCGAGACAGGGCTGATAAAAGCCAGCTCTAAAATGGACAGTACTAACGGAAGCAGACGTATTCCGAATTGTAGACGGTTGACCTTCACAATGTCGCCCCGCTCTAGGAACAACCCGACAGCAGACAAACGGCTGATTCTTACCATATGATGATACTCTCATTTTGTAAAGCTAGGGGACAGTTCTAGATAAAAAAATCCCCCAGTGTCATGCCACTGGGGGATTTTGAGGGGGGGGTTAAAGCCGCAGTGAAGTCCTCAATTTGCGGCTACTGCTACATGGGCCCGCATCTCTATTTCTGTATGGCACCCGCTGTTGTCCACCTTGAGTACGATACAGGGGTACTTGTACAGAGAAACCCTGTTTGTCTGGAGCTTTCTTTCATTGGCGCTGAAGACCATGAACATTACTACCGCCGTGATGAACAAGGTGGCAATCACAATGATAGCCTTAATCGCTTTGATTCTCATAGTGCCCCGCCCTCAGAAGTAAACCATGCCAGCCAAAGATAACTCTTTTTCTTGGGTGGAAATATTGCCAATCCATGTCGTCGTCCGTCATTGTAAAAGCAGTAAGGATACCAAAGATGCAAGAAAACAAAAATATTCTTAAAATACAACAACTTACCTGAGTTGAGCTAATTTAAGCTCTCTTGCCAAATTGTCAGATTTGGCCATATAACAAAAATGAGGTTGGCCTTTTAACCAATCTCTCATCTGGCCCATAAGGCCATGATTAGCCCGAATATTTCATGAATCACTTGCTGCGACCACTTCAGGATCTCAGATTTCAGATTTTTGATTTGTCCTTCGGACTCCCACCCTTCGGGCGGGTTCCCGGTTT
>CP070843.1:3285835-3302902 GCA_020350905.1 Deltaproteobacteria bacterium | reverse complement strand
ATATCTCTTACGGCGGCTTCCAAAAAACCATCTTACCTGTCGTCAAAGAGAAGAGCGACAAAGAGTCCCCCATAGCTGCTTTGCACCCATTTGCCTTGCACAAGACAATGGTTCGCAGTACAACCTTCCAGACCGCAGAGTTGGTCGGTTCGCTGCAACATCTGTTCGCTGCAGATCTTACCCTGAAAAGTAGTGGGATCCCTGAGCGCGCGGTCATGGAAGGATTGATCATCAGACTGTGCAGTGGAGAAGGGAAATAAGCAGTAAGCGGTAAACGTAAACAGAGAGCAACCAGACGGTAATAAAGTGAGAAATACGATGGACACTTGTTTCTTGTCACCGCGTCGCTTATAGTCGTATTTCCTCATGCATGACTGCAAGACGTTGCAATGTTTCTTCGTTTACGCTTACGCCAAGCCCATGGCCTGGCAGCGGTTGGGCCACCCCACCTGGCCCGAATTCCACCGGCTCATTGACTATGTCGTCTTTGAGTAGATAACTGGAATAAGAACCCTCCAGATAGAGAAACTTCCGATTTGCGGCAAGTTGTCGTCCAGCTGCAGACAGTATCCCGGTTTCTCCCACTAGACATCCCAGCTGTGCTGCGATTGCCTCCTTGCGGCCAATTTCGTACAAACGATTTGCAGCGAGGATTCCCCCGCATTTTGACAATCTCAGGTTAAATACTTGGCAGGCATCCAGAGAGGCAAGTCTTTCTGCATCACGCTCAAGAAACAATGATTCGTCAGCAATAATGGGGATCTCCACCTGTTCCGCCAGACGTTTTAGCCCCTGGATGTCCTCTTTGGGCACCGGCTGCTCCACAGCGCTAATACCATAGGTCATCATTTCCCTAATTCGTTTCTTGGCTTCTTCGGTACTCCAGGCGCCGTTGGCGTCCACCCGGAAGTCTACCTCTCGCCCCAGGATCTCGCGTGCCAGAGACAAAATCTCTGCGTCCCTTTCATTTCCCACCTTGATCTTCACAAAGGACATTTCCATGTCACGAATGAGGTGCAGGAGACGGTGGAAACTGGGTGGGGACATCATGGGAATTACTGCACTGTAAATCAGGGGTTGATCCCCATTTCCTAACATCTGGGCTACGGATTGGCTCCAGGTCTTGCCGGCGGCATCAAATAAGGCAAGTTCCAGGGCGCAACACGCAGCCGGCGCTTGAGATCGATTGTCTTCAGAAAGCAGCTCTGCTAGAGTTTCTATCAAGTCGGGCGGTCCAGAAGGATGGAATCCATTGAGTTCTGGAATGAGATGGTCTTGCAGAAAGCGCAGACTGGATTCCATTACTTCACCAGTAACATATTGCCTGGCAATACCTTCGCCGAAGCCAACCACACCCGAATCAGTAACTACCTTTACCACGAGGTTTTCGCTATGGGTACGCTCAGCTAGGTAATGCTTAATAGGCATGCATAGCTGAATCTGCAAGAGATACAGATGTATCTTCTTCAACCACATGTATGGGTCTCGTTTCCTCGAAAATCGCGTTGCCGAGGACGGTGCGAACCTGCTTCCATTGATACCACTGGTGAGGCGCCATATAGATGTACTGCTCCAAAACTCGAAGGGCCCTATGGGAAATGGCTGGGATCCGCGCATTCTGGGCTTCATCTATCAACGAATGCAACCGCAACGCGTAGCGGTTTCGCTTTTGTCGACACACAAACCCCATAATCACAGGGGAATGGTAACGACGGTGAAACAAATCTAAAGTTCGGTCTAGCGGACAGGAGCAGCCAAGGAATTGGGTTGACCTGTTTCGATAGGGGCGCCAGGCCTTAAATTCATCACATTCAGTGATAAGTATCTGGTTTGATTTCAAGGCCCGGAGGGCGCTGAAGATGACTTGTTCGCCCGCGTTGGCGTCCAAGAGGGTTATGCCTACACTCGAGCCTCGCCGGACAAGGGCCTGTTTCAGTCGTGGTGTCTTGAAACGAACGATCATAGTAACCGGATATCCTTTGAGGGCCAGAAAAAGAGGCAAGAACTCAATGGCCCCTAAATGGCCGGTCACCAGGATGACTCCGGTACCGTGGGAGAGAGGCTCATCTATAAGGTGTTGACCCTCAAATTCTACCTGTTCGAGGAGAAAGCGACACACCTTGCCGAAATGTGCAAACGCTATGAGCAGTTTTTCGTGGTAATGAGCGTAAATGCCACGGAAAGTTCGGCGGATGACCAGATCCACTGGCTGTTTTTTGGGAAAACGACGAATGACAGCCGACAAGTTTCGTTTGATCTCTTCCTTTTCTTCACGGCAGAAAAGAAAGTAGATACGTCCCAATAGACCCAGATGAGCCCGGACTAAGGTTCTAGGCAGCCAGCGCATTGCTATGGTATTGAACCGCCATTGCAGAAAACGGCTGAGTCCGACCCTACCCACACAGCGCCCCTGTGCTCTTTTCATACCATTCCCCCCTTACCTATTTGAAAAGAGTTCTAAAGCCGTCTGAGTTCAGCCCTGCATAGCTATATTTTCACCACTCAGCGATGTTGTTCCATTATTCTCCTTGGTACCTATTTCCCCGTCGAGGACCTGACGAACAGCCGATACCAGTTCCTCTGGCTTGAAGGGTTTTTGCACCAGACTTACCCCAGAGTCCATCATTTGCTGAAAGTCAATTTCTCTGGAGGCGTAACCACTGCAAATGATCACCTTTGCGGCAGGATTCAGTTTTCTGAGGCGTGTCAGTGTGTCTTTGCCACCCAAATTCGGCATGAGTAGATCGAGGACAACCAAATCAATAACCGCCCCCCTGCTCTCGTAGATTTCTAAGGCCTCCAGACCATCGCAGGCAAGGACAACCTGGTAGCCGTAACTGCGCAAAATCTCATTTCCTAAATCGCGCACCATTGGCTCATCATCCACCAGCAGGACTGTCTCTTCGCCTGCCAAACCAGGCGTCAAAAGGCACAATGATTGCTCCCTGTCCTTATCCTTTGCAACCCTGAAAAAAAGATCAAAAACTGTGCCCTTGCCCTTATCGCTGTCCACATGCACGTAGCCTCGAGAATTTTGGATTATGCCGTAAACCATGGCCAATCCCAGGCCAGAACCTTGTCCCACCTCCTTGGTGGTAAAAAATGGGTCGAAAATCTTTTCCAGGTCCTCTTGGGTGATACCAATTCCGTTGTCAGCCACCCGAATCCGGACATATTGACCTGGTTCGGCCGCCAAATCCTTGTAAGTAGATGACGGTTTTCCGTCCAAATCCACCGCAGCGGAGGAAATGATTATCTTTCCTCCGTTCGGCATGGCGTCACGAGCATTGAGACAGAGGTTAAGAACTGCTTGCTGCACCTGGGTGGAGTTTGCTGCTATGGGCGGTAAGCCCTGGTGCAAGTCCAACTCCACCTGCAAATCTTTTCCCAGCGAACTTTCCAGCAACCTATTGGTCTCCCGAATGACACGATTCGGATAGACTACCTGCAAATCTTCGGGTTGGGTTCCGCGACTAAATGCCAGCAGCTGCCTGACAAGATCAGCGGCCCGCAGGCTGGAAGTTTCAATGATGTCAATAAAACGCTTGGTTTCCTCATGATCGCGGAGTCTGTATTTCAACAGGCTGGCATAGCCGAGAACGCCAGTTAGTATATTGTTGAAATCGTGTGCAATTCCGCCGGCCATGGTGCCGATGCTCTCCATTTTCTGCTGGTGCAACAGCTTGGTTTCCATTCGCTTCTTTTCTGTAATGTCCGTCACCATGGCAAAACTGCCCTTGTAGCGCTCACCGTCCATAATGGGAACACTACTTATTATGGCTGAAACATGGTCTCCTTCTTTACAGATCATCTGGATTTCTTCTTGAGCCACCAGACCTCGCATGTTTTGTACAAGAAGTTTTAATAGGAAACTCTTCTTATCAGGGGTTACCAGGTTGTTTATATTGCGGCCGAGCATCTCTTCGTAACCGAGAATGGCCGATAATCGTTGGTTGGCAAAGGTGATTATTCCGTTTTCATCCACGACCCAGATACCCTCGTGGGCGTTTTCCACCAACTCGCGGTATTGGCGTTCAGACTCTTCCAGTTTTCTGTAGAGATTAGCGTTGTGGATGGCTATGGCGATCTGGTTGGAAAAGCTAATAAGAAAATCCCGTTCTGTTGAAATAACTTTACCGCCCGCCCTTTGCTGATCGCCGAGCAACACCCCAAATACCTTTCCCCGCACTTTCAGCGGCAGAGCTATGAAAGCCTGCGGCTTAAATTGCTTTATGAGAGGATTTTCCTTATTGATCTGTGAATCAGCCACATCATCCACCAGTTCAGGCTTTCCTGTCCTTGCCACTCTGGCGATGATGTTTGACTCCTTTTGCACAGGCACTGTGTAGGTTTCTGCTTCCTTGATGTAGTCAGCCGGGGCGCCCACAGCGTGCGCCAGATATAGGATTGCTTGTTCTTCGTCCACCAGGAATATTGCCGCCCTGTCCAGCACCGATACATCAACGAGCTGCTGGAGAATCAGGGTCATCAGCTCTTCAATGTCCAAAGTTGAAAGAATGGCCGTGCTCGCTTCCTGGAGGCTGACCAGTCTTTCTAGCTGGGACTTGAGTTGGACATTCAGACCATGAACCTCAGAATACTTGTCGCGGAGGAGCTCCTTGTCCTGTTCCAACTCTTCAATGGTGGCCTTGGCCAGTCTCCAGGGGGCAATGAGCCGCAGCAGCAGCCGTTTGAAGGACGGCCTACGCTTCCAGCTAAGGTGATACTCACAGTAGTCATCGCCCTCAAAGTAGCACTTACGCTCCTGCAACTGTAAAGGTGGCTCGTTCCAAACCACCGGAACTGCAGTGTAAACGCCACGGTTCATCAGGCAAAAGTCCCGAGTCATAGCAATATCTTTAAACCACTCGAGGCGAACCACAGCTCCATCCCGATTGAGCTCCGCCAGGTGGACCCGTTTGTTGCGGTTGAATCTATCGTTGAGACTCTGGATGCGCTTGAGGGTATGACCATGGTTGCGGATAGCGAAAAAAAGGACACGTTGAATGTAGCCGAGTCGCCTTTTGGCTACAGACTCGAAGCCAATGTCAAAGACCACATCCTCGTTGCCAAAAAGTTCTTTTACCCTGTCGTAAAGCCGGCTAAGTAAATGGGCGGGTATCCAGTTGTTGGAGTCAGTGAGAAACTCCTTGACGTCTGCCACTCCTTCCAGTTCCGGACCAAGACCTTTCAGGAGCGGCTCTACCAGGGTAGGGTTGCGCTCCTCTACGTAATCGATTACAGCCTTGGCATTGATGCAGCTATTGTGTCTTTCCATCGGCTAACTACCCAAAAAAAGAAAAAACCACACTGACGTGGAAATCCAGCATTTTGGGCCCCCGCGCGATGAGCCCAGAGTGGATCTCCTCAAACGTGTGGTTGATTGGTGTGGTGTGAGTGGTTGGCCAGTTACCAGAAATACATAGGCCTAGTGCATACTGACCTTCCCCTAAAACTGCCCTCGTAACATATACATGTTATTACATCGGAATGTCAAGGAGAAAAACGTGTTGCTCGTGATCACCCCAGGCGAAAAATGTGGGTCCGATTTCAAACGAATCACAATGAATAAGGTTTTAGCTTCTATTTATCATTTTCCTGACACCTGACACCTGAAACGCTGAGATTTCTCCTTCGGAGTCCCCACCCTCTGGGCGGGGCCCCGGTTTGGTGATTGGAATTTAATGTTTTGCAATGCTCCACCACTCCATTACTCTAGCTGTTCCAGTTGCTGGTCAAAGCGAGACGTGACCAGGTGTTCAAACTCTTTGCCCAGGTGGCTCTGATTGTTCATGAGTTCAAGGCGAATCTTTTGCCAAAGTTCAAATAATTGAGCAGTGGTGGAGCAACCATGAATTTCGCGGTAAATAGCCTCCAGCCTCCGGCTACGCAGACGATCTCTGTTAAATTCGTACATGTCCGTTACTAGTTGTAACTGCTCCTCTGAGAAGGCGTTTTCTTCCGCTAGCGCCATGAGTTCGGCAAACACACGTTCAATCCCTGAGAAGCTCCTTTGTTGTCGCATCCTTTTTTGCAGATTCTTGAGGGCCTGCTCGACGAGTTGCTGCAATCGTTCATGGAAGAAATCGCTGAGAAGCTTTTGGTAGTCCTCCGTATGGTAGGTGTAGTTCTTGAGCTTTTTTAGCTCTCGGTGATAGAGGCTCTTGAGTCGCAAAATCTCTTGTTGGTCTTGCATTTGTTCCAGAACCAGTTGTATCTGAAGACGATCTTGGTAAAACGGTTTCGCCACTCCTTCGTCGGGGTTGTAGAGCAAGATGATTCCCACCGAGGCTTTGGTAAGACGGGAAAGCAACCTTGAATCCTCGAAAAGACGATCTGCAGGAAGGGTGGCCAACTCCTCGCCAATGGCCTGGTAACGCCGGTCAATAATGACGCTAAGATCGTGAAAATCGATCACCCTGGGTTTACCATTGCCAGGGCAAAATCGATCCAAAGCGCGAAAGCCCAAAACAAGCAATTTTAGCCAATTCTCCGGTGTCAGGTGTTGAGCCACATATTCCAAGCCATAGATACGGATAGAATCACGGCTTGGGTTGAGCTGGTCCAGCATGTACCGTCGAATTGTATCGGCCAAACCCATGACAGCCTCGTGGACCACCATGGCTTTGTGCAGATTTTCCTCAAACTTCTGCAACCCAGTGCTCTTCAAGCCTTTCTTGTGGTAGATGAAGCTAACTGGCATATCCAAAATTTTCATCTGAGCATCCACAAAATCAATATCAGGAAGTCCAACGAGTCGGAAGAGCCGTTCAATCGCTGCCGTATCCTTCCCCTTCAGGTGGTGATTGTGCTTATCTGCTAAACGATCCCATTCGGAGAACAGGGCCAGCTGACTTTGCACACTGCCAGTGGTATCCATGTCAGTCAATAGGGACCGACCTTTTTCCTCGAACTCCTCATCCACGTAGGATTGCCAGGAAGTCTCGCCACGAATGACATCCAAGGCCACCTGGCGCAAGTCCAAAAAGCGGTCGAGCAGATCCTCCACCATGATACCTTCACGATAGGCCGCAGCAGCAAGCACCGAGTGGAGGAAAAACGCTTCAAAGAGCTGTTCATCACCGGGTGAAGTCACCAGATCCAGGGCTGGCAAAGCCACCTCTCCCAGAAGCACATGCCCCAGCAGCCCGTGGACTTCCACCAGGGAATTGGTCAGTCTGCTTGTGTCTTCATCCATGCCGAGGCGCTGGAGCAGAGCTTGTCGTCGCAGGATTTCAGCTCCTGCCACTCCGTGGTTATTGCTGTGGGAAAGAGATCTGTATTCTTCAAGATACAGGGGGAGTTTGCCGATTTCCTGAAAAATCAGGGCAGCGCTCAAAGCTTCCATTAGTTCCGGTCGGGTGCTGATTCGGGCAACGACCTCTTCAAGAATGTCAATCTGCACATTACTAATGCCAATGGTCTCGCCAGTCATGGCACCAAATTGCTGCTGGGCCAACTGGAGAAAGATTTCTGTATTTTGTAGTGCCTCGCGATTCCTGGTTACCAGGGCCTGGAACTTTTTGAGGCAGCGAAGAACATAAGCAGGAATTGTCTGCCCGGCCTGAGTTTTTTTCGTCGGCTTGATCCTATCGAGCTCCCAGAACTCGGTAAGAATACGACGGCCAATATTTGGGCAGTGTTCGTGGATGATCTCCAAGGTGTCAAAAACTCGTTGAGGCAGAAAAAGCTTCTGGGCAAAAAGTTCTTCGAGGCGAGAACAACAAAATTCAATTTCAGCCTTCTGCTGAGCCAACGATTCAGTGTCCATCCCTGTTTCTGATGTGAGCCGTAGCAGGTGTTGGTCGTAGCTGTGTAGTTCCCGGAAGAGTCGATCAGTCTCTCTTAGCTTGGAGATGGGAATGTCAGGAATCAGGCGGTCGCGAACGGACTGAAGCATCGGTTCCATTCTTCTGAGGTTATCCATTACGTCGATGAAGATGACCTCTGTGGTCTGATTGGGTAGGTTGTAGCGCAGTTGAATGCCGCTGTTAAAGATGTAGGCTGGCAGCCCTTGGGAGAGTGTCTTCCCGATACTCGTCAGGTATTTAAATTGGAGTTGCTCGGGTATCAAGGCCTCCAGTCCCTGCCTTACCTTCGCCAGTCTCTCTTCGCTGTCATGACCTTCGTAGCTGAGAAGTGGGTTGAAGTTGATGACATTTCCCGGGGAGGCGCTAATGGTAATCCAGAGGAGGATAAATCCCGCTCGAGTACCAAGTATTGGAAATATGTGACCGGTGCCGTGGAACTGGCAGTTGAGCAGTTTCCGGAAAAAATATGGCCGACTGAAGGGTTCGCGCTCATAGAAGCGCTCCTTGAATTCGCTGGTGATACTGATGAGCTCTAATACTTGATCAATCTGTTCCAGCTTAGAAGAACTGTAGTGGGCGAGGGCTTCCTTTTGAAAAGGGCCCTTGTTTGCAATATCAGTCCAAGAATCTAAATATTCAAAAAGATTAAAGAGTTTGAGCATCTGGCGTACGGCCAAGTTCTGCGCCCCGCCCAAGTCTGCGATCTTCTGGTCATGGAGGATTTCCCAATCCAGCAGCGGATCAGCGGCTATCCAGATGGCCTGATCATAGAGGCTGAAAAGCTCTTTTCCCTGTTCTTTGGTGAGTTTGTCGCGCAGGGAGGCGGCAATTTCTGACATGCTCAACAAACGTATTATCCTGAGCAAATCAGCCACCTCCTCCAAACTTTTGTGTTTGGCCTGATCAGTGATTGACCTCAGGGTCTTTTCGGGGAGCTTTCCAAAGGTGATTCGCCCCATCGTGGTGTGACCCACCACAATCAAGTAAATTTCCCTAAGGAGGGCTGGCGGTAAACCCAGAAGCGACAACTTCTCGATGTTTTCCAAAACCTTTGTACGAGGTCCTTCGATGGCGTCAGGGTTAAGGAGTCTTTCCAACCTGCCCAAGCGGCTGGTCTGCTTCATCAACTTTTTCAACTGGTTGAAGGCACGATATCTATTTTTCGGGGCCTCGAAAGGATTGTGCAGCCGGTTTAACTCCAGTTCGGACAATCGGTCGAATCGCTTTTCGCGGATTTCCGCCAGCATCTGCAGCACTGCAAAGACATAGTCGAAAGTGTTCTTATAGTCCGCCACGAGGGCGAGAGAACATCCGGCCATGCCACTCAGCCGCTCTTCCTGCTCTAATCGCTCTAGGAGTAACGAGGGTTTACGCTTGCGACCAACATAGATCTGCAGGTTGTCTGGAAGCTCTCCTTCGACGATGTAATTTCTCTCCCAGTTTTTCTTCAGTGACGGGGACAGCTTGGAATGGCACGTACTTTTTGCAAAGAATGGTTTTAATACCCTGTCCCATCTGGCCTCCAAATCGACGGGCTTGGCGCTGGAGATTTTCAAATCTAACCGAGGCAAACGGTCAATTTCCTCTACAGTAAGCTGCATCAGATCCCGTTCGCCAACGATTTTTTTCAAGTCCTCACGGTAGACGAAAATTCCGCTTAGGTAATTGTAAAAATCTGAAAGATGGACCCGAAGGAGACTGCCGTTCTTGCCGCGGTATCTCTTTTTGGAACGAAATACATGGGTAAAAAGCAGAAAATTTCGCAAATCAGCCGGGTTCAGAAATTCCACCCAGACCTCTTCATTTGTGCGGGGAAACTGCCTGCTGGCAATAATGCAGAGTTCGCAATCGGCTTCTAGGAGATCATAGATTTTGCCAGCCACGTAAGTACCATACGTGGTGAAGGTCTCTTGAGTCAGCCTCGAGCCAGTCAATCCCTGAATGGACAAGGACAAGAGCAGATCATCCATGTCTTGCGGGATAACAATGAAATCGAAAGGTCCGCTGGCTTCACGCAGTTTTTCTACGGAGTCGATAATCGCAAATTTCTGCGCCGCCATTCTGCCGGTGATCTCATGGACGATTAGATCGTTGGGAGCAGTGAGGAGGACGACATTTAGCTTTTCTTTCTTGCGACGATGAGCTTGCTCGAGTAAGACTCGCTCGATCTCATCCACTTTGTCCTTAATGTCTTCCAAGGAGTGAGACACCCAATTTATTGGAATGAGAAAGTAACGCTTCCCGTGCCTGCTGAATCGCATCAATAAGCCCAGTTTTCGGTATATACTGTTGATACGGTGGTAGTTCTTCTTGAGGGTCTCAGGGTCGCTGAGATCCAAGCTTTCCAGAAAGTCAAGCTCATCGACTCCCAATTTATCCCGCTGCTCCACAATGCCAAGGCCGTAGGCATTGCCACCAAAGCGACTAGCGAGAAAGGGGGGATGGTCTTCAGCCACGAACGTGCCCACTGGAATATCTTGAGGGTCGATTCCCAAGGAGCCGAAATCCTCGGGCCGGACGATGCGGTAGGAGATATCGAAGGTATGGATACGATCGGGTAGCGGTGGGCCGGCTGGTAAGCTAGAAGTAGTAATTTCGCTCTTTGGGCTCATTCTTTAACCGGTCAAAAAATGCTCAATCTTATCAAACTATAGTTGGATGTGAGATGTGAGATCTGTGATGTGGGCTAGCAAATCTCAGAAAAAGATCCCAAATCTCACATCGCACATCCAGATCTGAATTCGCTTCGTATTTCGGTGACGAAGGCCTCGTAAGAAATACTTCACTTCACTTGGGCGCTTTCGCATTGCCCAGACCGTGTCGAGCCTTGAGGCGTAACAAGCCCGGGCTACGATGAAGGTACATCAGTGGGCTGTCGAAACCAGCTCCAATGAAGTAGTCCTCCAACTCATCAAAAAGTACCGGTCGAGTTGGCCAGGTATATCGACGTTCTCGTCGTCGGAATGTTTCCCACTGTGATTTCAAAGCCTTGTTGTTGTCCAGCACAAGGTTCTTGGCGTGCTCGCAGAGAAACATCTCACAGACAATGGGTTTGGCCCGCCAGAGACAACCCGTCTTATTCAAATAGACACAATTCAATCCACCCGTGTCTGTATCAAGGATATCCAGCAAACCATCGATTTCTTCGTGGGTGGAAAGAAGCACGTTGACCACAACATCGGCAAAAAAAGTGATAATTCCTTCCCGACCACAACAAGCACTCGTATAGCTCGTGAAGCATTTTTCCGAGCAAAGATCAGCAAAGTGCGTCTTCTGGAAAGATGCTACAGCTTTTCGAAATCCCACGTATGATCTGATTCGTTGTTTGAGCCTGTGCAACTGAGAAAGGGGAAGCCCGGAAAGGTGATGGCGCACCATCAGAAGGGCCTCCTTCTGCTGGTGGTTGTAGGGGCTCAATAGTGCCATTTCATTTTCTCGAAAAAACAAAGGATCTGTGCTGAATGTCCACCCCGAGTTCGAATCTGGCATAAGGCCAGAGGCACAAGGTAAGTAAAGGTTTGCTTTCTTCCCCGTGAGCCTTGCGCCCTATGCCCCACGCCTCCTTAGAGCTCATATAACTTATCATCCTTCCGGGGTGGAGGCTTGCGGCGACCAGTCTTCTTTTGTCCTTGAAAAACAAGGGGGTCTTCTTCTTCCAGTAAATCACCCATTTCTGCTTCAATCTGCTCAGGGTCTTCGCCGGCCTCCATTCTTCGTAAGGCCTCTTCCATACCCGAACCCAACTCTAGACCGGTCATCTGAGTAAGTTTGCGCATCAATTGGGCCGCCTGCTTTGGGTCATCTTCATTGATCCGCTCTGCCTCACCGGCTAACGCAGTCATAGCCTTCTCCAACTTGGATTCATCGATGTCAGGAAGGCCATTGTCTTGATCCTCCTTGAGGCCACGAAGTACAGCGAAGGAAGACATCTGCCGCTCCAGCTTAGGCCGGTCGCATCTGGGACAAGGTGGTATTTTTTCCGTATTTATCGTCCGAGAGAAGAAGTTGAAAATCATGTGGCACTGCGGGCAGTAGAATTCATAGATCGGCATAACAATGTACCTCCAGTCCTCTCTCCCATATCACAAAATGGATAATCCGCTGTAGTCCTCTGCACTTGGTAAAGAATTTCAGCACAAAAGTCAATGATAAGGGTGGGAACACAGGAACAAAGGGGTGATGGAGCCCAGTGATTTTAGAGTTTAGAATGCAGATTTCAGATTTAGAAGCTCAATACCTCGCGGCAAGGAATGCATAAACCTCAATCTGCAATCTACAATCTGCAATCCTAAATAATACGTACTCCAATACTCCGAGGATGCTCCATTGACTCGATTAACGATGTGGCTTAGGATGGCTACCTCCTGTGAACATCAACTTGCACGAGGTTCATATGAATCGAATACCACTGGTTATAGCCACGAGGAATAAGGGCAAAACCGAGGAGATCAGGGCGCTGCTGGCCGACTTTCCCGTGGACATCAAGAATTTGGCTGACTTTGGGCCGACGCCGACAACGGATGAGGATGGCGAAACATTTGAAGACAATGCAGTGAAAAAGGCGCGCTTCACCGCCAAGATCCTGGGATTACCTGCTCTGGCCGATGACTCGGGTCTGATGGTGGAGGCTCTGGGCGGTGCTCCAGGAGTTCGGTCTGCCCGCTACTCAGGAGAAAACGCCAGCGATGAGGCAAATAACGCCAAACTACTTCAAGAACTTGAGAGTGCGGAAAATCGCAATGCAGCCTTTACTTGTGTTATCGCTATAGCAGTTCCTTGGGGTCCAGCTCTCGTATACAGAGGGCGCTGCGAAGGGATTATTATGAAAGAAGGGGTTGGCAGCCAGGGGTTCGGTTACGACCCGCTCTTTTACTATCCACCATTGGAAAAAACCTTCGCGCAACTCAACACCGAGGAAAAGAATCGGGTGAGTCATAGGGGACAGGCTCTGGGTCACCTACACGAGGAGTTTGATAGGGTACTAATCTGGCTGCGGCAAAGGCTGCTGGAATCCGGCTGGAAGTGGTTGGAGGAGTCGTGAAGTTAGCTAGATAATCCCGGGCGAAAGAACGAACTCTAATTTGAGGCTGCACTTTGTTTTCAAAGGGGATAGTTTTCTGGCAAAAAGATACCGACCCTTTTTCAGGAGAGTCGGTATTTTCTTGGCAAGAACAAAACTAGCAACTACAGGAGCCACAACCGTCTGGTCGGGACAACTTTGAGGAGATGGAAAAACCAGAACAGTGAGCATCCTCCACATAATCCACCTTGATGGGGCGGGCCTGATTCATTAAAGTGGTATCAACAAGGTAGGTAAGACCGTCAAGTTCGACAACCTGATCTTTCTCGTTTGGCTCATCCAGAGCCATCCCCAAAGCGGGGCCACCTCATCCAATTTGGGAGACAAAGATACGTATTGCCGAGTCGAGCTCCCGTTCTGCAAGATAATCTTTCAATTTCTCGGTTGCCTTTTCAGTAATTTCAAGCATGCTGACTACCTCTCTCTGGTGAATAATTTCTTGGCGGGTTTTCTACACGGCATAAAATAAAGAGCCCTTATGTTAAGGATTGTCTCGGCAGGTGTCAAGAGCTTAGGGGAGTCAGGATTTTCCTCCTTTTTTACTCTTTTTCGGATGATACATTTTCCAAGTGGAAACAGAAGGGAAACAATGTTAAGAAAAGGACCATGGTCCGTTTTCTCATAACCTTCCTTTCCGTCTATGGCGCCGTACATCTCTACTTGTTTCTTAAAGCGAGGGCCGCATTGTCGCCTGGGGTTGGACTCACTGTAGTGATGGCGCTGTTCTTGGTAGCCATGGTGGTTGCGCCGATAGCAGTGCGGTTATTCGATCGGCAAGGACTGTTTCTGGCTAGTCGGTATCTCGCCTATATTTGCTATACCTGGATGGGACTGCTCTTTTTTTTCTTCTGGATGAGCCTTTGCCTGGATGTGTTCAATGTGAGCATGCGGAGCTTGGCTCTCCTCCCGGGATCTGTCACCGGCCGATTTGTGTGGACCGGCAAGAACAGCTTCGTGTTTCTCATACTTGGTGTTGTCATTCTAGGAATTTGGTCCGCACTTAGTGCCTGGCAGATTCGCTTAGATCGGGTTGTACTGCAAACCACAAAATTGCCTGCCGGCAAGAGCACGTTAACCATTGCTCAAATATCTGATCTACACTTGGGACTGATGGTTGGCGAGAGGAGAATGTCCCGCGTTATCAGGTTGTTGGAACGAGCTCAACCTGACGTACTGGTCTGCAGTGGTGATCTCGTGGATGCCCAGATGGACCGGTTCGACAACCTGGCAACTATGTTGGCAAAGATAAAGGCCCCATTGGGCAAATTCGCCGTCATGGGCAATCATGAATTCTACGCGGGGATTCGTCAGAGTGAGAGGTTCCTGAAGGCTGCAGGATTCATGCTGTTGCGGAATCAGGAGTATAGCCTGGACGGTCTGTTTCGCATTGTGGGAATGGATGACCCTGTGGGAAGAAACCGCTATAAGGAAGAAGAGGCTGCAGCCAACCTAAGCGAAAGGGATTTACTTGCTCGTTCCAACTCACAAGCATTCACTCTCTTACTGAAACATCGACCAACAGTGGAGAATGAATCCCAGGGACACTTTGATCTACAATTGAGCGGCCACACTCATGGGGGGCAGATATTTCCTTTCAATCTGGTGGTAAAACATTTCTACCCCAAACAGAACGGACTTTACCGTCTGGACAAGGGCAGTACACTTTATGTGAGCCGGGGAACCGGCACTTGGGGTCCGCCCATGAGATTTCTCTCGCCTCCAGCGGTAACGCTTTTTGAACTTACTAGCCAGGATATTTCATCTTTCCGTGGAAGTGGGGGTGGGAACGGCAAATGACCGTCTAACGGATTATTTCGACGATATCTTTTTTCTTGACCGTAAAACTGTACCTGCCGCCGAAACGGAAGCTCTCAAGGGTAAAAGAGGTGTCATTTTCGGCAATCACGACACCCTTATGTCTGGCGCCATTCTTCATCTTGATCCAAACCGTACTGCCGACCAGATACTCTTTCTCGTCTTCAATACTTCTCTCGAGGTCTTGTTCCAATTCCTCAATGGATAGAGCCGAGGTGGACAAAACACCTGCGTCGCCATAACTGTCCACAATGGCGCCGTAATATGGTTGCAGTTTTGCAAACTCTTGTTTTGAAGCTATCAGTCTAACGATAAAATACTTGTCGGGTTGGTGCTCAAAAATGCTGATAGTCATACGTTTATCAGCCAGAATTCCACTTATTTGCGCAACATCGCGTTGTTTGATCTTCTTGCTCTCTTCTTTGATTGTGGTATAGCCTCCCCTTTTCATCGTATCTTTCAAAGACTGGGCGTAATTGTCGCCAACTCTCCTACTTCGAGAGTAACATTTAAAGCTTGCTTTACTATCAGGCGCTTGCAGCCGAATCCCGTGGAGAATATTTTTTTCGGAATTCACTTCACTCGGGCTCCAGTCAGTGGGAAAGGAAATATGGGAGCCATCCGGAAATCTAAGACTCTTCCAGGTGCTAACGTCAAGCTTGTTATCAGGAGCAGGCTTGATCTTTTCCGCCACCTTTTTCTTTGGTGCCACCTGCTCTGGAGTTTCCTGCTTTGGGGCTTCCTGCTTCGGAGCTGGAACGGTTGCTTTCTTTTTGGCAGGAGGTTTTTTCCTGGGTGCTTGAGACTTTTGTATCTGTTCCACTGTGGGCTTGACGGCAGACCGTTTCTCAGGACCACTGGTGATATCCGTATACATTACAACCAGGAAGTAGATACCGTATCCAAGAACCATCACCCCAATTACCAGATAAAGCCCGAGAATCCGGTTTTTCCGAACATCATCGGTGATAAATTTCTTCAGTCTCTGGGTGATCTCATTGAGCTTGCCTGTGCGAGCTCCCATGGTCTCAGCCTTCCTATTGGCCCTTTAGCAATATACTCTTGAAAAATGGTGGTCAGGATAAATTACTAGCTGGCTCAATTCGACTCACTTCGTGCCGAGCCAATCAATGATGCAAACAAGCAAAGAGCATGCCAGCCATAAGGCAAAATCTCATAGTTCGGAAAGCTTCTATCCAGAGTATGGTGGCATCCCCCTACCGGTACTTGAAATCCAATGTCGGAATACTCTCACGCACTTTTCCACCTCTGGGTCTTGCCACAGTTCTTCCAGTGTATAGTACATCTTTGTGGACCAATTGGAATGCTCTGAAACTGTTCCTGGCACATTCTGTTGCCTGGTATCCCTGAACAAATCCTCTTGGCTTATGACCACCAACTTTGCCGGGGTTGACAACAGGAAACCCATCATACCGCTGTGAAGTTCATCGCTTATTTCAGCATGGAATGTCGGATCGTGAACCGCTTCCTTCGCCAGGAAACCTGAGGCTACAAGTCGTTGGACGATCTCCTCTTTTTCGATCCCCCGTTTCTGCAAGGCAGCATGAAACTGGTCTTCGCTGGGGAACATGCCCAAACTGTTACGCAAGGAAAGATCCTCTCCTGTCCAGAATCCCGCCAGGGTGGGAAGATCGTGGGTGCTCACCGCAGCCAGAGCGTAGGGCGGATACGATCCCGGTTCCTTCAAAACACCCTGATCGTCTCTTTCAAAGTAGAAAAGCCTGTAGGAAAATATACGGAGATACGCCAGGGCTTCCCTTATCTGAGGAGGAACCGTGCCCAAATCTTCGCCAATGATCAGGGTCTTGGCTCGGTCACTTTCAAGCGCCAAGATCTTAAGGAGGTCCCGGTAGTAGTTTTCCACATAGGTTCCATTTTTCGCTCGCTGTCCTTGAATGATCCAGAAGAGACGAAAAAACCTCATTATGTGATCAATTCTTAATGCCCCACCCGCCTGACAGTTCTTTCTGATCTCTTGGACGAACAGGGAGTAGCCGGCGCTGCGGTACTTTTCTCTGTTGGGCGGATGGAAGCCCCAGTCCTGACCTTCAAGGGCAAAATCATCAGGTGGTGCCCCCACCGCGACTCCCTGAACAAAGAAATCCGGGTAGGCCCAGTTGTCGGCCCCGCTAGGGTCACTACCCAAAGCAAGGTCGTGGTACAGACCAACGCTGGCGCCCATTGATCTAGCCAGATCCTGTGCTTCCTGCAGCTGCTCCTCTACCTGCCATTGCAGGTACTTATAGAAAAGTATACTTTGCCAGTGGTTTTGTTGAAACTCTTGCACCTCCTGGGAATGTGGGTTCTGAAAAGGCTCCGGCCATTGCCTCCAGGCCCATG
>CP070843.1:3279440-3285735 GCA_020350905.1 Deltaproteobacteria bacterium | reverse complement strand
GCCTTTGTTCAGAGCAGGAATCATGCCAAGCACGCCTCGCGACAACAATTCATGAAATATCCGGGCTAGCGGTGGGCCATGTGATTTATGACAATCATGTGGTTTTGCTGCTGTCCCCTGTGAATTTGTGGGGTATTATGTAGGTAGAGGAAGGGGTTCGGTGGCGGAAATAAAGTGGTTGAGTCAGCCACAGCATTAATAGATAATCAATGCCAGCTGTCGCAACACGGATTCGCCAATTATCCGGGGTAAGGGTATTGGTTTCGCACGGAAGGAGAAGCCAATGGCAAGAGGAGTAGATAGATATCGTGGTACGCAGACGTATAGTCTTGTTTACTGTAGGCTCCTTAATGCGGCCAGGAAGAAAGAGAGTGTGAGTTATGAAGAGATCGGGCAGATAATGGGCTTGGAAGCGCACGTAGGCATGGCCAAAGAGATTGGTCAGCTTCTCGGGGAGATCAATGAGGACGAGCACAATAATGGCAGGCCAATGCTCAGTGCTGTGGCGGTGGAGTCAACCACAAGAATGCCTGGAGAAGGCTTTTTTCAATTCGCCAAAGAGTTGAATACATTCGACGGAGAGACAGACGAGGACAAGCGAGAATTTTGGCGAGATGAAATCCAGCGAGTGTACGAAATTTGGTAAGTTTTTATAGGAGAAACTGATGGAAAAACTCATAAGGTCTATGGCCAAGAAGGTGGATACCGACGAAGCAGTAGGTTATTTGGTTTCGTGTTGCATTAAAGATGTTGCTGGTGATTATCAGATTATGGCTGGTGCGAGAACGGCAGAAAAATTTGCATCGCCCTACCAGCTTTATGCTGGATTACTTGGCAAGCTATTTCACACCATCACTCAAGGTCACCCTGAGCCGCAGAAATTGCTGCAGGAAGTACTTGACAGCGCTATTGGAGAATTCAACCGGACGCTAAAGAGCGACAAACAAACGTTAGATGAATTTACGGTAGTTGGAAAGTTGTAGATGTTACTTGCAGCGGTCATGACCTGAGCCAGGCTTGGTACGATTGAAGCAGTGCTAACGTTTGCCCCCTGTCACGTTGTATCCTGCCTCAAGGCCCCGAACCAAAGCGGTGAGCACTTCATTGACCGGGGAGGCCATTCCAAGGCTGGCTGCCATTCGCACCACGGCACCGTTGATCTGGTTGATTTCTGTCTTTTTCTGCCGTTTAACATCCTGCAGCATGGAAGAGATATTGGCGGCGGTGGAGTTGCACATGGCCCTGACCCTCTCGATCTCCTCCGATAGTTGCAGCTGGATCCCACAGCCGCTTGCTACCTGGACAGCTTCCGCTACCGCAGCATCCATGACATTCTGGCACGTGGGTATTTTGAGAAGCTCGCCATTTGGCACCCCCAGAATGGCGGTAAGGGCGTTGATGCCGACATTGACCACCAGCTTACGCCATAGAATAGGCTGGATATCATCAACGACTTGGGCTTGTAATCCCGCCCGGTTCATTGTGGTTGCCAGATTTTGGAGTATTGCCCAGCCCGCCTGACTGGAATTGGTCCCATTAGTCTGTCCCAACCATATCTCGCCGTAGCCAGCGTGGCGCACACGCCCCACCTCCAACAAGGTGGCGCCATGGGAGGTTGCTCCGGCAAAAATCCGATTGCAACCGAAGAATTCGCTCAGTTTCTCTCTATTGCCCAAGCCGTTTTGCAGGGTCAAGAGGTGACTCTCAGGAGGAATGGCATCTCTTAGCTTAGCAGCGACAACTGCAGTATCGCTAGCCTTGACGCACAGAATAAATATATCTGTAGAACTTATCTCAGTAAGGTAGGCTGTCGCCTTGATTGGAGTATGGAAAGCCTCTCTTTCTCCACTGACGGCAATTCCTCTGTCCTGGAGCAGAGTGGCGCGTTTGGGCCGATAATCCAAAAGAGAGACCTCTTCTCCGGCCCTGGCCAGGTAAGCAGCGAGTAGGCAGCCGATAGCTCCCGGCCCGATTACCGTAATAATCATGTCCAAAGTATCCGTTTTTTACTTCTTTTCCCAGCGCAGCAGTTCGGTCACCTTGCTCAAGGTGCTCCCCTCTTTGATCTCTTCCCGGATGCGATTTTCTTTTTCCAACACATCCATGCCCCGGTTTGCGTACTCCACTGCCATGGCCCGGGGCAACACAACCACGCCATCCCCATCACCCAGCAGCCAGTCTCCAGTCTCCACCCGCATATCGCCAACCGTCACCGGTACCCCGATCTCGCCGAAGCCTTTGGGCTCTCCAGCGTTAGGCATGATCAGTCTACTGAAGGCCGGAAATTTCAGGGCGACGATCTCATCGCTGTCTCGGAGGGCGCCGTCAATGACTACCCCAGCCAGGCCCTTTCGCACTGCCGAATGGGTGGCCAGTTCTCCCCAGAGGGCGGGACCCACCCCTCCGGCGTCTATGACGACCACGTCACCTGGCTCGGCCACGTCAATGGCCTGAACCGGCTTGGCCCAATCGCCCGGATACGTTCTTACAGTAATCACCCGGCCCACCATCTGGATGCCTGGGAATAATGGCCGGATTCCTTGGAGAACGCCACCGCGGTGCAGAGCATCGGAGAGGTTGGCCGTAGACACCTGCTCCAAAATCTCCCGGATCTGAGCCTCTCCTCCCCTCTTAAAAAGGGTGGTGCTGACGCTCTTGCCAGTATCGAGTCCTTGGCGGATATCTCTGGCTGCCTGTTTAGGATCCAGAGCTTTGCTGATGGCACCACCAACAATTACTATGGCGGCGCCAGCCGCCACAGCCTCGCCGGCGGTTTCAGAGTTGATGCCACCGGCCACTCCCACCGGGATGTTCAATACCTGGCTCACCTGGCGCAACGTCTCAAAAGGGTCCTTCCCTTGCATCTGTTCGTCAACGGCACAGTGGATGGTCACATAGTCTGCGCCGAGTTCCTCGACAAACTGAGCCCTGGACAGCACATCCTCAACCGCGATCATATCCACCACGATTTTAGCGCCATAGTTCTTGCCCGCCTGGATGCACTCCTGGATGGTGGCATCGCTGGCTGCACCGAGCACATCAACGACATTGGCACCGGCCTTTGCCGCGGCTTCAACCTCCACCCGGCCGGTGTCCATGATTTTCATATCCGCCACGATTGTGGTTTGAGGAAACAGCTTGCGCAGCTCCCGGACGGCATTGAGCCCCTCGCTCTTGATGAGGGGGGTGCCTGCCTCAAGCCAGTCAACTCCACCGGCGATTCCGGCTTGGGCGTTTTTCAAAGCTCGTTGCAGATCAACAAAATCAAGAGCTAGTTGCAAGATTGCCTTCACGCTTTCTCCTTTGTTATTCGATAACCGCATGCAGCCTTAATTCGCTATCAATCTCTGCTTCTCTATTCTGGCTGAGGGCGAGAACAACCGCCTCCAGAAAAATGAAGGCAGCCTGCTCAAACAGGGAGCCAGCCATCTGGGTAGAGACTGGTTCACTATCGCGGCGAAGTTTCGTGGTGCCAGGCAGATGAATGCTATGGTCTGCCAGTGGAGCTATGCTCGTGCCCAGATGCCCCAGGATGGCAAAGATCGTTGCACCCCGCTTCTTGGCTATCTGCACTGAGTCAAAAGTGGAGGCGGTTTCCCCTGAGCCGCTCAGGACCACAAGCATGTCGTCTTCGCCAATGGCAGGGGTAATTGTTTCACCGCAAAAGTACACCCGATAGCCAAGGTGCATCAAACGCATGCAAAAACAGCGGAGTACATAGCCCGATCTTCCCTGAGCCGAGCAAAAAATGGCATTGGCCGCCTCGATCCTACTGATAAAATCCTCTAGAACTTCATCGCCAAGGCTCTGCAGCAACCGTCGGTTCTCCTCCAGGATGCTGTCGATTTTTTCTTGGATGGTGAGTTTTCCTGGTTTTACACGAGTATTCGGTTTCGACCGTCGCATCAGAGTTACCTCTCGAAAAGATTAAGAAACTCAGGTCTTCAATGGGTTGACAACTCCCGGGCAGAGCGGGACTCAAGTCCCATATGCTCACGCTATTATTGTAATGAGATGCCAGACTGGAGACCGGGTGCGAAAAGACAGATGGGTCCGAGAAAGGCCGAGTAGCCAGGGGAAAAAGCCCTCCCAACCGAGTCAAGAGGGCGATCTCAAACGTCCTTTGCAGTAGAAAAAGCCTTCCCGTCTCAGTCCAGCACTTTGGATCCAAGCGGTTTGCCCCCACAAGCGAAGATCCTGTACGAGCAGCTACTCTTCTAATATATTCAGCGAGTTTTGTCAAATAGTAAGAATGGCCGGGCGGTGCATGGAAAGGGGAAGCTTTTTGTTCATGTCCCAAAAGCTGGAATCATGCCAATCACGCGCAGCGTTGAGAGCCTAGCCCGGATATTTCATGAATGGCCTGCTGCGACCATGGATATGGCCGTCCTTCCTGGCGTCCTCAGGTGTCGTACCCTGCGACGTATCGTTAAAGTACGCCTCGGGTCCAACCCCCTGCGGTTGCCCGGTGGCAAGGCCATCTTCGCGGCCTCGCAACGACAATTCATGAAATATCCGGGCTAGAAGTTAATATATTTCCTGCAGAAGTGGTCGGAAAGTACCGAGATTTGTGGTTTTTGAGGTCTTTGAGTTCGCTTCTATGAACATATTATTTGTCTATCCGAATGTTACCAGGGCAGTAAGCCCACAATTAGGCATATGTATGCTTGCAGCGGTTGCCCATCAGCAAGGTCACCGATGTGATCTGTACGATTTAACGACTATTCCGCGTAGACAGTGGGTTTCAGCTTTTAGAGCAAAACTGGAAAGTTTCTATCCGGAGGTGCTGGCTGTATCGTGCCGCAGCAACGAGTGGTCATTCATTGAAGAACTGTTTCACTCTGTCAAGGTGGATAACAGACTCAAAGTCTTTGGTGGTGCACACGCAACAGTGGCTCCAGAGGAGGTCATCAGAATTGCAGACGTTGTGGTGGTTGGGGAGGGAGAAGATACCTTTGCAGAGCTGTTAGAGAGAGTAGCGCGTGGAGATGATACTACTAATATTTCAGGTTGCTGGGTAAAGGGGGGTGACAGAATCTTCAAGAATGAAATGCGGAATCTGATTTCGGACGTCGATAGACTTCCTTTTCCATACTGGAAGATTTTTGATGATATTCACTATTACGATTCCTATGCAAAGAGACATTTCGAGGGAGCCAAAGTAGTGGGCACGTTCGAAAATAGTAGAGGATGCCCATACGCATGCAGCTATCGTACAAACGATTATGTCCGAACACTCTATAAAGGTAGGGGAAAGTGGCGGCGCGAGAAATCGCCACAGCGGATTGTTCAAGAGGTGCGGCTGTTTCGTGATCAGTATGGTCTTAACGGTGTGCATTGGATTGATGAAGTATTACTGACTAGCACTGGTCGTTTAGAGGAATTTCGTGATCTTTACGTTTCAGAAATTGGAGTGCCTTTTTGTTTTATGGAGCGACCAGAGAATATGACTGATAGGAAGGTTGAAATCATCAAACAAGCTGGTGCAAAAATGGTTGCAGTTGGCATTGAGTCTGGTGATGAAAATATTAGAAAGAACTTACTTAATAGGCGACATTCACAAAAAACAGTCATATCAGCCTTCCAAACAGCCAAGAAATATGGGATCAGCACTCATGCTTTCACTATGATTGGATTTCCTGGGGAGACCAAGGACTCAATTATGGAGACCTACGAGCTTCTAAAGAAAGCACAGCCAGACACCGTTCAGACTACTATTTTCTATCCTCTGAAGGGAACAAAACTGCTCGAAGAAGTTGTTAAAAAAGAACTTTTTGATCCAAACACACCTATGCCAAACAATTATTACGATGTGTCTCACCTAAACTTTCCAGAAAGCAAGAAGAGGGAGCTGTTACGTTATCAATATCTTTTATCTTTCTATAATAGCAGGCTCATGCACTTCTTCGTGCGTGCTAATCTTAGTCACACCCTTTTTCGTATATTCGCCTTGTCTTTCAGAGTATGTAAAGTGCTCAGAAAATGGGGATTTTTGCCAACAATTAGGGCCATAGGGAGAAGAATTACCTGAAGTGAGTGGCTGGCTCTTCTGGGGTTTATGAGTACAATGTTTGCTTAGAGCCAATCTCTAAAGCCCTTCTTTTAATCTGGCTTGGAATTTGTGAAATAGTAAGAATGGCCGGGCGGTGCAGGCAAAGGGAGCCTTTTATGTTTCCCCAATTCTGACTCTCAGACCTCATGATCGCGGAAGCAATCGACTGTATGATCATTTACCATGCCCACAGCCTGCATGAAAGCATAGCAGATGGTCGGTCCTACGAATTTAAATCCCCTT
>CP070843.1:3276495-3279340 GCA_020350905.1 Deltaproteobacteria bacterium | reverse complement strand
ACATCCCAAAAAATAGCTCTTTGCCCGATACAACACCAGTCTTTATCTGTATTAGGTCTGGCACAGGATAGGAGGTTTGTGAGAAAATTATCAGGTAAAATCGTGACAAGAGCGTAATAATTGGTTACCTTGTATTCTAGGTAGTAGCCAAGCAATAGTGATTCGGAAAAGCCTCTCTATAAAGAAAAGTGAAAGAGGTGGAAATATGAGAAAAATAATGATTTTGACCTTATTTGCTTTAGCAATGGTGGCATCCTCGGCTAAGGCGGGGTTTTGGGATCAAGCTAAGGAAATAATTGCTCCGGCCTCCCAGGAAAGCCTTGACGAGAGTACCATAGTTTCTGGTCTGAAGGAGGCACTTTCTCAGAGTGCTGCCAATGCGGTAAGCTCCGCGGCCAAACTGGATGGCTACTTCGGCAATGAGGCCATCAAGGTTCTTATGCCAGAAAAAATACGTACAGTTGCAGACACGCTCAAAAAATTTGGCTTTCAACAACAACTTGATGATTTTGTTCTCAGCATGAACCGGGCTGCAGAACACGCCGCTCCCCAAGCAAAATCCTATTTTGTCGACGCCATTAAGGAAATGAGCTTCGAAGATGCTCACAAGATCCTCAAAGGTAATGATACTGCTGCAACCGACTACTTCAAGGCAAAAATGCAGGACAAGCTTTATGCTGCCTTCGAGCCCAGTGTCTCATCGAGTATGAACGAGGTTGGCGTTACCCGCGCTTATAAAAACATGATGGACAAGTACACGACGATTCCTTTTGAAAAGGCGGAATCTCTCGACCTCGATCATTACGTGACAGAAAAGTCCTTGGATGGACTTTTTTACATGGTGGGCCAAGAGGAAAAGAAGGTCAGAACTGACCCTGCAGCAAGAACTACAGATCTTCTCAAGAAAGTGTTTGGTGGCTCTTGAGGTCGCCACGTCCAATGAGAGGGAATTAAGTCCTTTTATTCTGCTACCTTGGTCTCTTGGGAATATATGCAGAGCGTTCTACACCGAAATTTCCCACCAACCCACCTCCACTGCAACCTAAACATCTTTTCGACAATTTTGTCGCCCGCCCATATTCCCCCGAGATCTCGAGACGGATTATTTTATTTTGCGCGCTTTCAAGATTTTGTGGTGAGTTTAATCAAGCGAATCCTGGCCCCTCGATGTTATATGTATTTTCCCATCGGTCTGGTCGGATCTTTACTTGCTCGATCTTACTGTCAAAATATCTCTTCATACCACCTAGCAAAGTCTCTGCGATCTTCGCTAAGCTCACTAGATGCTGATCATATCTTAATCCATTGAAATCTCAAGATGTTGGCAAGTTGTGTTGTGGGGCAAGAGATCGAAACTAGCGCTCACCATTGATCTACCCGAGCATTTTGTGCTAAGTGTCCTAGATGGCAAGATTTACAGACGGAATGTAAACTTTCGCAGCAATCAAGATGAGCTCACATTTCTCATCAGTATCCACAGTATGAGTCATTACCTCCTGTCCTCACGTGAGTAATAGGGCTTTTATCCTGATGGTATTACTGATTTCTGATTGACAACACCCATGGAATGCTCCTATCTTCATGCCTGAATATAATTGCGAGTGAGACTCTTGTGAATTGAAGCTAGGAATTCTCAGTTGATGTTTCGAGGCAGCTATGGCTTATGATCCCAAAATTCTGATTGTCGACGATGACCGGAGTCTATGCAACAGCCTGAGGGGATTTCTAAGCAACCAAGCCGCTGAAATACTTACTGCTTATGATGGCAGAGAAGCTCTGGAGCTACTTGGGAAGAATGAGATTGACCTTATCCTGTTAGATATGGTTATGCCTGAGACTGGCGGTCCTCAGGTAATAGACTACATAAATAGCCAAGGTCTTATGACCTCAATCATTGTTATGACCGGATATCCCTCTACAGATTCAGCCTTAGAATCTTTCCGCAAAGGGGTCTACGACTACCTCAGGAAACCATTTGATTTCGATGAATTGACAAGAACGGTAGAAAATGCCCTTAACGAGAAGAGGTTGAAGTACGAGAAGGAACGGGCGGAGGCGGCTTTGAGGAAAGCCCACGACGAGTTGGAAAGGCGAATTGAGGAACGGACCGCGGAGTTAACCAAGACAAATGAACAACTGAGGCATGAAATTGAGCGGCGGAAACAGGCGGACGAGGAGTTGCGCGCGGCTCATGAAGAGTTGGAGAATCGCATCGAGGAACGAACTGCAGAGCTTGCAGAAGCCAATGAAGAATTACTCCTTGAAATCTCTGAACGAGAGAGGATGGAGGAGGCATTACGTGACAGTTCAGAGAAATTGAAGTTCTTCGCTTATTCAGTCATACACGATCTCAAGAGCCCTGCAGTTGGCATTTACGGACTGACAGAGCTTCTACATAAACACTACAAGGATGCTCTTGATGATAGGGGTAAGAGCTACTGTGATCAAATCTTAAAAGCTTCCGTGCATGTTGCAGCGCTCATTGAAAAGATCAATGTCTACATCGCCACCAAGGAAACACCTCTAAAGATAGAGAGAATCAACATAAAGGATATTCTGCAGATCGTTAGAGACGAGTTTTCCCCTCGGCTAGCTGTTCGTCAAATAAAGTGGCTAGAACCCGAGGCCGTGGTAGAGGTCAAGGCAGATAAGTTGTCTATCCTCAGGGTTTTCAGGAATTTTGTCGATAACGCACTTAAATACGGCGGCGAAGACTTAAGTGAGATTAGAATTAACTATGCAGAATCTGAAGAATTTCACAGTCTTACCGTAAGCGACGACGGTGCTGGCGTAAAAGAAGGAGAATATGAAAGGATTTTTGAGGCCTTTCGGAGGGGTGAGACAT
>CP070843.1:3269016-3276395 GCA_020350905.1 Deltaproteobacteria bacterium | reverse complement strand
ACTCATAAGCACTCGTTAGCTAGTGTCCATCCGGAAACCGTGCAACCGGAAACATAGGTTACCAGTGTACCAGGTTTAGACCAACTCACTTCCCCACCCCTGGCGGGAGGGGATAAAGAGGAGGGGGATATAATAAATACCTGAATATACATCAATTTGTTCACCCCCACCTTTATCTCCCGTCAAGGGGGAGGAGACTATGGTATTTCCGGATGGACACTAAGTAACTGTATGTTTCTTTAGATCTCTCAAAGTAGGTGAGGCTATGGCGGCTGAATGGAGACTGGCTAAAACTCAAAGACCTTGTGAATTTATAGAGATAATGTGGGATCGATGGATCACAATACCAAAGCCAACTTCGTGAAGACAGGCTGGTTCTCATATCTGAGATCAGGGCTTTCGCGAAAGTTCTCGGAGGACCGTATCGGTGGGCAGTACGGATACGTGTCCATGAAGGCCAGCCTGAAGAACCTGAACCCTTTTGTTGGCCGCCACTACCGCAAGGGTGCGGTAGGTATTCTCCTCGTCGTGATCACCTTTTTGTTTGGTATTCCTCAACCGCTCATCATGCGTTACCTGGTCGACGACGTGATCTTGAGCCGTCAACTTGGCCTCCTGGCGATAGCCATCATTCTGTTGGCCTCTATCTCTTTGGCTGAAAAATTAACTGGCCTCCTCCAGCAATTCTATTTCGCCCGCTTTGAGCAGGAGGTAACCCTGGATATCCAGGAGGATCTTTTCAGCCGTGTTCTACGATTTCCAAAGGGTTTTTTCGATGAAAATCAAACAGGCTACCTGATGTCTCGCTTGGCATCCGATGTCGAAGGTATACGCTGGTTTTTTTCTAGCACCATTGTCTACATAATCAGCAACATCCTGCGATTTGCGGGAGGCGTGGTACTGCTTTTCTATCTGGAGTGGAGACTGGCCATCGTGGTCCTGGTGATTGTTCCCGGACTCGTACTCTGCATACGGTACTTCTCACGGAAGATCCACGTTCTCAGCCACCAGGATAGGGAACAACAGGCCACTGTCACCAGCCAGTTGCAGGAGTCACTTTCTTCGGTCTCTTTGATCAAGGCCTTCTCCACCGAAGCGCAATCCGTTAAACGTCTCACCTCCCAACTGAAAGAAGCGTTTCACATCTCGCTCGAGCAAACCACGGTGAGTTCCGTTGCCAATCTCGTGATCAATTCCATGCCAGGAATGGCAAAGGTCAGTGTCCTGGCGTTGGGGGCTTACTGGGTGATTCAGGGCCAGTGGAGTCTTGGTTCTTTACTCGCTTTTATCGCCTACCTGACGTATGTATTTGGCCCGGCGCAGTTTTTGGCCAGCGCCAACCTTCAACTGCAAAATGCCCGAGCGGCGCTGGAACGTGTCTCGGCTCTCTATGACATCATTCCGGAAGAGAGGATGGGGGACGGCAAAACGGTTGAGCGGCTGACGGGGGAGATCGAGTTCAAGAACGTCTCTTTTGCCTACAACGAGCGCGAACCGGTGCTCAACAATGTCTCCTTCCACATTCGGCCCGGTGAACGAGTGGCCATTGTTGGCCCCAGCGGCGTTGGTAAAACCACGCTATTGAGCCTTATCCTTCGTTTCTATAAACCCAATGCAGGAGAAATTTACTTTGATGGCCAGCCTGCACGGGACTATGAGCTGGCTTCACTGCGCCAGCGGATTGGTTATGTCTCGCAGAGCACACTCCTTTTATCCGGATCTATTATGGAAAACCTTTGTTACTCCAATCCCACCGCCGGGGATGAGGAAGTCTCAAGGGCGGCAAAAGTTGCTGGTATCCATGATTTCGTAGCGAGCCTGCCGGAAGGCTATGAGACCGAGATCGGTGAAAAGGGAGTTAACCTCTCGGAAGGACAAAAACAGCGACTAGCCCTTGCCCGGGCCATAGTGAAAGATCCGGACATTCTGGTGCTGGATGAGCCAGCCTCTGCGCTGGATAGCCAGACAGAAAAGACCATTTTTTTGTCTCTCCCAACTGTTATCGAGAACAAGACCCTCTTTGTGGTGGCCCACCGGCTTTCTACTATCATGAATGCCGATCGGATCTTTCTCTTGGATCAGAACCGCCTCATTGCTATTGGCACCCATGAGTCACTCTTGCAGAGTAATGATTACTATCGTTCCATAGTTTCCCACCAGCAAGTCCAGCCGGAACAGGACCCTCCAGGTAAGGACCGGTATTATATGTAGGGTGGTCCAGTTGTTCTTCTCTGACATGACATAAAATCCCCCCTAACCCCCCTTTTAGTAAAGGGGGGAAATTAATGAAATCACAATAAAAGTCCCCCTTTTGCAAAGGGGGATTTAGGGGGATTTTAAGACAACCATTGCACTGACTGGTTGCTCAGCGAAGATCCTTCCAGGCCTCCTCCACTATTTCATGAGTGGCGAACGTCCTGTCTGCCAGATAGGTGGCAAGGAGGCTGCGATCACACAGATTGTTTATTTCCCTGGGGATTCCCTTGGTGAGCCTGAAAATGGCTTCAAGAGCCTCGGCAGTAAAAGGCATCTTTTTGCACCCGGCCACAGTTAAGCGGTGATTGATGTAGTAAAGAGAATCCTTGTAAGGGAGGGGAGTGAGTTTGTAGCGCACGGAAATTCGTTGATCTAGAGGAGCCACCTTGGCAACCTGCGCAGACAGCTCCAACTGTCCAAGGAGAATTAAAATAACCAGAAATTTGCTCTTTGACTGGAGGTTCAGAAGCATGCGCAGTTCCTCCAGCGTTCTGTCGTTGTGAATAACCTGGGCCTCATCAACTATCAGCACGGAGCCCTTGGCCTCCACCATATTCTTTTTCAGATGGTTTTCGAGGCAATGCAACATCTCGGCTTTTGAGCGGTCGTGTCCATTGGGGACCCGGAATAGTCTCATGACCATTTCGAGAAATTCAACTGGTTCAAAGGCTGGATTGGTCATGGCGAACACCCGATAACGGTCTTTCCTCAGCCGATTAATCAGAGCATGGCTTATAATGGTTTTGCCGCAACCGATCCCGCCAACGATCATAGCCGCCCCTTTTCCCTGGGAGACGGTATAGTTCAAACGTTCCAGAGCCTCTTTGTGCATGGAAGAGGGATAGAAAAAGGCCGGGTTAGGAGTGTTTTCAAAAGGTAAAATGTTCATATCCCAATGTTCTAAGTACATGGTAAACCTCAGGCGTTAAGATTTGCTTCCGTGAGTGCGTCTACAATGTATAAAACCTGCTGTTCCCTTAAATCAATCGTCCGCGGTACCTTTACGGGCCTATCCTGAGCATCCACAATGATCTCTATATTCGGTCGCAAGGGCTGTTCTTCATAGGTTTGGATGACCCTGCCGATGGCTCCGGAATTTAGCTTCACTAGGCAATGGAGCGGGAAAATGCCGAAGGTGTTGAGGAAGGCCTTCAGCAATTCACGCTGGAAGGCGTTTTTTTTCGTCTTTATGATCTCCTTCACCGCCTCGAAGTGGGTGAACTTCTGTCGCTGGGGTCGGTTATGGGTCATAGCTTCGTAGAGCTCGAGTATACCTATGATCCTGGCGTAGGGGTTGATCTCATCTTCATGGAGCCCATGGGGAAAGCCGCTACCATCCAGCCTCTCGTTCAGGTGGAGGGCGCATTCGGCGAGGTTGTGGTACTTTTCACCGAGTCCGTGCAGTATCTCGAAACTATCGTGGGGGTATTTGCGGAGCACCGCTAACTCATCCTCGTTGAGGCTTCCTTCTTTATAGAGGATTTCCTCAGGCACCCGGATTTTGCCGATGTCGTGGAGCAACGCTGCGAGCCCCAACTCCACCAATCGTTCCTTGGGTAATCCCAGAGTGTCGCCCATAAAAATCGCGAAAACGGTTACATTGACCGCTTTGTTGGTGAGGAACGAGCTGGCCTCGTCTCCATATTGGGCCTTGATGAGTAATTCTTGCGGTAAGTTGCCTCGCAAGCAGGCCTGGACAATCTCCTCAATCAGGTCCTCGCCCTCACTCAGATTCGGTTTCTCTTTATTACGGACCTTTCCAAAAACATCCTCGACAAACCGGATGGCGCGTTGGTACCAATCGTTCGCATCAAGAGGGGGGCTTTCTTCTTCTGACAGATCCTCAAAAACCGAGCTTTCAAGCTCGGCTTCTCTCTTCGCACCCTTCTTTTCCAGGTCAGAAAATCGTAACACCGTGCCTCATCCCCACCCCAAAAAGATCACCACGCCCTTTGTGATTCTTTTTTTCTGGGATTTATTATCTTAGAAAGCAGTATTGAAGTTCCCCAAGCGTTGCTTTAATATTGCAAGAAGTGAGCCATTGTGCTTAAATAATCACGGCTTAGATTATGGACCCTTTTACCGAGGAGAAAGCGACAATGAAACAGTCCCTCACCAAATCCGCCGTCTTATTGGTAGTAGTTGCCAGCTTCTTATGGCTGCCACCAGCCACGCTGGCCCAGGACGCACCTTCACTAGAAGTGGCAGTGGCTGCCGTTTGCCAGGATGTGGTTGACCGGGAACCTGTGGATGCCGGCGTCAGTTTCTCAGCCTCAATTGGTGTTTTGTACTGTTTCACCAAGATTATGGGCGCACAGACTCCGACTACAATCACCCACGTCTGGTATTTCGGTACTAACGAGCGGGCCCGGGTAGACCTTGACATATCCTCGGATAACTGGCGCACCTGGAGCTCCAAAATAATTCAAACCCATGAAGTTGGCTCCTGGCGTGTAGATGTACTCGACGCGGCGGGAACCGTGATAAAAGAGCTCCAGTTTGAAATCACAGAGTAGGCTCGTTGAGATTCGCTAGAGACCGGCCAGACTGTCTGACATAAGCGGACGGCTGAGCCGGTCTTCTTTGTTGGCAAAGGGCAGAGGGCATAGAGGAAGGGACAGCGGACCACTAAGCACTAAGCACAGCGGAACGACGCGGGGACACGGAGAAACGGCGAGACGGTGATTAGAGGTCGGAGGTCAGACGAGAGAGGACAGGCTCAATGTCAAATTCGAAATCCGAAACACGAAGCACGAAACAAATCCGAATGATCAAAATTTAAATGACCAAAACGGGACAGACTGAAATTCCTTCTCAAGTTTTCGTTTGGGATATTGGAGAATTCGGATTTTGAATTTGTTTAGGATTTCGATATTCGGATTTCGGATTTACCTTCATACTCTATGCTCCATGCCCTATGCTCTATGCCACTTCTCCTGACTCCTTGCGCTATGCTTTCTGCCAGCTGCAATCTGCCGGCTGAAGACTGGGTTTTTCTTGCGGATTCATCCCTACCAGTTATAATACTGCTACCTGTCAAGAAATCTTTACTTTACACTCTCACAATCCTGATGGGAGAGGACTTGAACCGAGATTTGCAAACCGACGTTCTGGTGGTTGGTGCCGGACCGGCAGGCTGCTTGGCTGCTGTGGAATTGGCCCGTCAAGGAGTCAATGTCCTGGTGGTAGAGCGCAGCCCATTTCCGAGAGAGAAGATCTGCGGAGACGGTCTTCTCGAGGATAGCCTGGAAGTTTTGAAAAGCGTCGGCCTAGACGCAGCGGTGAAAGAAAAGGCCCATCCTATCCATAGCATTCTTTTCGTGGCGCCGAATGGGACTGAGTGTGAGCTGGAAGGCGATTTGTTCACGCTTCCACGGCAAGAGCTGGATGCGTTGCTCCTTGAGGAGGCCTGCAGCCGAGGGGCCAACTTTCTGGGTGGTGTCACGGTATCAGAGCCGCTGGTCCAGGATGAAACCTGTGTGGGAGCCGTAGGATTTGATCAGGAAGGACACAAAATTAGTATTACTGCTCGGTTGGTGCTCCTGGCAACCGGTGCCAACGCCCGCATCCTGCGCGTGTTCGGGGTCCTGATAAACAGGAATCACAGTGCCATTGGTGTTCGGGGGTATTTCCGCCTGACTGAGACAATAGATGAGAGCTCCATGGTCGTTATCTACGACCGACGTCTGCTCCCCGGCTACGGTTGGATGTTTCCTTTGGGTCAGGGTATTTTCAATGTGGGCTGCGGTATTTTTCTGGATGGCCGCAAGAAAATGCCCCGTTTCGGCCAGAATCTGACGAGTTTCCATAAACATGTTCAACCACTATCCCGGCATCTACAAATGGCCGAGCAAATTGAGCCAATCAGAGCAGCCCCGATGCGCACAGGTTTTCAAGGTGCACGAGCCTGCGCTCCAGGGCTCCTTGTTCTGGGAGAGGCTCTCGGCCTTACGTTTCCTTTTATAGGAGAGGGGATCAGCAGTGCCCTGGAAAGTGGACGGGTGGCTGCCTCTGTTGCCCTTGAGGCTCTTGGGAAAAATGATTTTACCAGCAGGGTTTTGGGAAATTACGAGAGAGATCTGCGCAGGAAGCTGGATGGACGCCATCAAGGCTACCTGGCAGCGCAGAGATTGTTCCACTTCAAGTCATTCGCCAACCTTCTCATTACAAAGGCCGCTCGCAATTCGGCCGTGCGGGGGGTGGCCAGGCAGATATTGCTCGGCCAAACGGACCCTGAAGAAGTCTTTTCTCTCCGCGGGATGTTACGAGTATTGTTGTTACGGTGAAGGGCATGGGGCATAGGGCATAGGGCATAGAGCATAGGGCAGAATTTCGGATTGTGGATTTCGGATTGCGGATTTCAAAAGGCAAGACTCCCAACTAAAATTCGCATTAACATTCTGTCTCTGGATTCTGACTCCTGGCTCCTTGCTCTTTGCTACATGCTAGTTACGCATCTAGTACGACTTAATCACCACCTCGCCCGGCTCTAAATCCAACTCCAACAGCCCGAGAGCGTCTCGCAGTACCTGCAACTGGATATCCCTGTCATGGGCTCGTCCCATAGGATGACCCAGCGAGAAACCAGGGTACAATGCCCGAGGCGGCTTGACCTTTTTGGTAATGGCCAAATTGAGGGAAATGGACACCGTAGAGATTCCCTCCTCTTCAAAGACGCGCTGGATCAATCCAACGGATTGATTGCAGAGACCTCAGGTTGGGGTGAGAAAAGCTGCGTCCACCTCGTCGGCAATCAAGGCCGCAGCAACCTCCGGTGCAGTGGTGTCGGACAATGTCTCCAGGTGCTCTCCCGTAACATGGCCCATGAAGCTGAAAAACCTGGGGCCGATCGAGCCAATCATCCCCTGGTGAAGCAGCTGCCGCAGGGGTTCTATGGGCAATACTAAATTGGGATCGGTAAGGGCATCGACATGGATGTAGTAGTCATGGGTGATGGTCAGTTGCTCTACGCCAATGCCTGAGGGGAGCTCTCGATAGGAGGGGTCACCTTTTTTGTCTGACATGTCAAAGGGCTTCTGGTCCCTGGCGTGGATGCCCCCTGTGGTAACAAGGACGAGGCGGCACTGTTCAAGGGGTTTGTTGAGAGGGGAGAAAGGGGTGGT
>CP070843.1:3263748-3268916 GCA_020350905.1 Deltaproteobacteria bacterium | reverse complement strand
GATCAGGGTAGACCGTTCAAGTCGCAAAAGCAGATAACAGTCTCAATGACTTCTACGCCTTCTCGCCGTGCCCTCAATCCGCATCCCCACACCTTACTTCCCACATCCCACATCCCACATCTCAAATCCGCAATCCGCAATCCCTCCATACCTCATGCCTTATTGACAAAATGTATCACCGCAATTAGACTCACAGACAAATGAGCTGACAGCTGAGGAGGGGTGAGAAATTGAGAGCGAATTATGGATGTCGAGCGTTAGGAGTGATGACAGCTTTGGCATTGCTGCTTGCTGGGTGTGCCACTGACAAGGCCTTCAGGGAGAAGCAGGCAAGAGGCTTTCGTGATCGGGGGGAAAGATTCCTTGCCAATGATCAAACCAGTCAAGCTTTGGAGCAGTTCCTGAATGCTCTCGAGATTTACCCTGATGACCCGTACCTCCACTACGACTTGGCCTTGACGTATGACATGAAGGGGATGTTTTATAAGACGGAGTATCATCTCAAGGAAGCCATCAGGTTGAAACCGGACTACTCGGACGCTTACAACTATCTCGGCTTTGTTTATTTTCGCGATGACAAGGTGGACGAGGCCATTAAATATTATCACAAGGCCCTGGAAAATGAGCTCTACCTGAATCCGCAGGACGCCCACCTGAATCTGGGTGTTGCCTATCTGAGTCGCAAGGAGTACCGCAAGGCAATGCTGCACCTGGGAGAAGCCATACGACTGGTCCCTGACTTTACCGCAGCTTACAACAACTTGGGAAAGGCCTACGAGGGCCTCGGGCAATACGATAGGGCTAGACTCATGTATGAGAGGGCGGTGGAGTTTAATCCACGGTATGCAGACGCGTATCTGAACTTGGGTAAGTTGCTTTATCGAAGCGGTGATGGAAAGAAGGCCAAGAGTAACTTCATCCAGGTAATAAGGTTAGCGCCGACTTCGGAAAGGGCCATGGAGGCTCAACGTTACCTGAAAAGATTAAAATAGGGGCAGTTTCAGATTGTAGATATCTGTACCCCTTTGGCAAAATGAAGAAACCCCGGAGCTCAACTTCGGGGTTTATCTATTACCAGATACTTAGCAAGTTCCCTGGGCTTTGTCTGCCACTAAAACCAGTATTATCGTTGGGTCAGTTGCTCCTCGGCCACTATGGATGGGCTCAAAAAGATCAGGAGTTCAGTTTTCTCCTCCACGATCTGGCGATTCTTGAAAAGCCAGCCCAAAACTGGTATCCGCCACAGGAATGGAACACGATCTTCCGACCAAGAGGTGTCCTGAATTACTATACCGCCGATGACAATGGTATCGCCATCATTTACCAGAAGCTCGGTTTGCGCCTCCTGGGTGCGGATAGCGGGCACATCCTGGACGGTTCTACTGAAGTCAGCTTCGTCTTTCTTGGCGAGTACCTCCATTCGGACCTTGCCGTCGGGAGTTATGTGAGGTGTCACGGTCAAAGACAGGGTGGCCGGAGCAAAGGCGGTACTGATAGTGCCCTCTTCGGTCCTCTGGGGATAGGGGATCTGATCACCCTGCTGGATCATGGCTTGGACGTGGTCCAAAGTAAAGATTCTCGGGCTGGAGATTACTCTGCCCTCGCCGGCCTGTTCCAGGGCGTCGAGTCGCATGTCTAATTCAAATAAGTTGTTGACACCCAGGGTGCGGGCGAAGTCAAGACCGAACGTTCCGATGGCGGATGTAGGCGCAGCCACGGCAAAGTCTAATATGGGGCCTGAGTTATCAGGCGCGCGGCCTCCCAGCCTGTTGACAAGACTGTTGGCAGTGTAACTGGCGTTCCAGCTGACCCCTAAATTACGGCTAAAGTTGGTGTTGGCTGAGACGATCCGGGACTCTATCATCACCTGTTTGGTGGCCTTGTCCAGCCTGGCAAGGATTTCTCTGGCGGTCTCTATTCGTCTGGGAAAATCGCTGTAGATAATTAGATTGGTGCGGTTATCCACAGATAAGGTTCCCTTCTCACTCTTGATGTTATCTATTTGGGCACTAATATCTCCGACGTCAGCATAGTTGACCTGAAGGTATTCGGTGGAAATCTCTCCCAGGTCCCTGGCTGCAGCCATGAGTTCCTTCTGGGCTTCGACCTCCTCTCTCTTGCGCTCCAATTCCGCTTTGATTTTCGCCGCTGTGGCAATTCGTATGACATTTCCTTCCATTACCTGGTCCAATTCGTTGATCTTCAGAATCAACTCCAACACTTGATCCCAGGGTACATTGTCCACTTTGAGCGTGACTTTACCTGAAACACCAGGCTCCACAACTATGTTCTTGCCGGTGACGTCGGCTAAAAGTCGGAGCACATTTCGAATGTCGACCTCTTGCAGGTCGAGGGAAATCTTTTGACCCGTATACACTTTCGGCATGTCAGGTGAGGGCATTGGACCCGCCGCCTCTATCACCGGCACCTTCTCTGCGACGGCCATCTCTTCTGCTGCGGCTGGCTCCATCTCCTCTCCAACTTCAACAACCGTGGGTGGAGCTGGGCCGGCCATTGGCTCGGGAGGAGGAGGTGCAACTTCATCCGGCGCTGGAGCCGCGATTTCCGGACCTCGCTCCTCGACCACCGCAGCGGGCCTACCCAGCTTGATGGGCTCAACCGGTGGCACCATAGATTTATCGAAGTCCAAATAGACCGCATTCCCCTCAGTCGCTATGTGATACGGGACCATTTCACGCATTTCGATGTAAAATTCCACCGTACCGGGAACGCCCTGCATTGGGCGGGGGTAAATTACATTAACGGCACTGGTAAATTGTCCCGTGTCAATATGCCGCTCCAGATGCGTAGGGAGTTTAGCATTCGTAAAGACCATGGAAATGCTGTTTGCTCCGGTGATCTGGATCTCCGGCTCAAGAGGACGGTTGGCAGCGACGGTCAAACGAGATTTGCTGGATTGCAAGAGGTTGAAATCAATGGATACTATCCGGGCTGGCTCAGGAGGTGGCGCGGTTTGCGTGGGTGCCTCAGCCGCCTCGGCTGGTTCAGCAACCGTTGCCACCTCAATTGGAGGGCTGGCAGGAAAGCCTGAGCCTGGTTCGAAGGTGATAACGAGTCGGTCTCCCACCGATGTAATGTGGTAAGGGAGTCCCTCTGCTGGAATCAAATCGAAAACTACCCTCACTTTGTCGGGGTGGGTTCCCATCCTGATCCCTTTGACCAGGGGATCGGAAGGGGGAACCGTTGCTTTGCCTGCAGCCAACTCCACTCCCATCAGATCTAACACCACTCGGGCTGGATCAGTCATCGTGAAAACATTATATTTGGCAATACTACCATCGCCAATAATGTATACCTTGAGCTCTTCACCATAAGCTATTGGTTGAATAGCTGTAATTTTCTCGGCCGGCAGTGACATCTCTTCAGATGACGCTGGGGTGGCTGCGGCTTCCATCTCTGGTGGGGTGGCTGTCGCTTCCATCTCTGGTGAGGTGGCTGCCGCCTCCATCTCTGGTACAATCTCAGTCTGGACGAGTACCGCCTCTGCCTCAGGAGTCGGCTCAGTTTCGACGACCACAGCCGTTTTCTCAAACTGCACCACGATCTGATTCATTTCCTGCACTATTTCGTACTGAGTTTCTTGGTTCAGCCCGATTTCGACACGAGTCATGGGCTGGGGCTCCTGAGCAAGCATCATGGTTTCTATCGTACCGATGATTTCATTTTCGACGGCAAGGGGCGAAGATGAAATCTCACTCTCGGTATTTGGCAGATCCAAGACCAGCCGCAAGGGATCAATCGCCTTGAAGGCTGTGTATGTCATGGCATCCGAGCCAACCAGGTAGATGCCCAAGAAACCGTCCTGATCCACCACTTGAATATCTTGGAGTTGCTGTGTTTCTGCGGAAACACGGTCTCCAGCATCGGCCTGGGAGGTTGGTGGCGCAGCAGGCTGACTGGCACAGCCAAAAGCATAGAAAATCAAGGCCATGAGGCCCATCTGCAAGACCAATTTTCCTGTAAGGCAGCGTTGAATACGCCTCATTCCACTCCTCCTTCCACGGGAAGCCTCTCCAACGAGTTGTTTTCTGCCTGGATTTTCCCGTAACTCCAAGCCCAGATATACAAAGGTCTGAGAATGAGTTGTTTCGTTCCAACCTGGCAGAGCTATCTTTTTCTTGGCTTTCTCCTACGCTTCTTGCCTTTCTCCGGCTGTTCTTTTGCTTCGATAAACTTATACGTCGTGGCGGTACAGCCTGTTTTGAGAATGACGGTATCACTTTTGGTTTTAGCGGCTTTCGCTTCCGTCATCTTAACGTTGCCTATATTGACAATACGACTCAATCTACTCACTTTGTCAAAAAAAGTGGCCACGTTATGGTATGGTCCCGTGACTTCTATCTTGAGTGGGATCTCGGCGTAGAAATTCCGGTTCACCTCTTTCTGTGGCTGAAACAACAAAAATTCCAAGCCAGACTGTGCGCCGAGATTGGAAATGCTGCTCAATAGAGCAGGGATTTCATGCTTATCTGGCAGAAGTTTGAGCGCCTGTTTAAATTTGCGCTCAGTATCCTTATACTTTTTCTTAAAGGCTCGCAGGTTCTTCTCAACATTCTTGAGCCGGGATAACTTGGTTTTGGCCGCGTCAAGATCTCCCCTTAGTTTGGTTATTTTCTCCGTCTGGGGCATGTAGAGGAACCAGACGAAACATCCCCACAGGGCCCCCAAAATAGCCGCAGTAATGAGAAGCTTGTGGGCGTTGCTCAGTTTGCTCAGCTTACCCCAAGGAATAGCTGGTAATTTGACGCCACCTAAGCCTTTTTTTACGTCCAAAGCCATGGGCTTCCTTCCCTCGTTTAGGCTGGGAAACTGTAATCAGGCGGCCTCTCCTGAAGAGGACTTCGCCTTCTGTTTTCCTCCCTTTTCTTTCGGTGCTGCCGTTGCTGGAGTGGGGACAACAACTCTACAGCTCAGATTGAAATTCTTCAGTTTGTATCCTTGAATTACTACCTGACGTGACTGCTTAAGCACCACACCGTTGGCATCAATGTAGGGTGATTTCTCCAGAGCCTCCATGAACTGGGCGATGACTTCGTTGCCACGGGCTACACCCGTAAGAGTCAAGGTATTACCCGTCTGAGTTAGAGTCTTGATCCACAATTTATCCGTGGGCACAATAATTGCCAGTTGATCCAGAACTCTCACTT
>CP070843.1:3258741-3263648 GCA_020350905.1 Deltaproteobacteria bacterium | reverse complement strand
AAAAGTGAAAGACTCACCGCTTGCTCCCACATCCGGGGCCGTGAAATTGGGCTGAACCGCGGTGCTGCTAGACAGGGTCACAGGTGTACCGCCTATCTGATTCCACAGGCAGGAAGCGATACCATCATCCGGGTCGGTTGAATTGGAGCCGTCCAGGGTGACCGTATCTCCTTCATTTGCTGTTTGGTCGGGCCCAGCATCCGCCGTGGGCGGCAGGTTGACCCAGGAGATATTGACAATGCAGGTGTCGGTGGATTGCAGGCCCCCGCTGTCGATGACCGTCAACTGGAAGGTCAACGACTCACCGCTTGGTCCCACATCCGGGGCCGTGAAGGTGAGCTGAACCGCAGTGGTGCTGGAGAGCGTTACCGTAATACCTGCTGTCTGGGTCCACTCATAAGAGGTAATATCATTATCCGGATCGCTGGAATTGGAGCCGTCCAGGGTGACAGGAACACTCTCATCCACTGTTTGGTCAGGACCGGCATCTGCCGTGGGCGGCAGGTTGATCCAGGAGATATTGACAATACAGGTGTCGGTGGATTGCAGGCCCCCGCTGTCGGTAACCGTCAACTGGAAGGTCAACGACTCACCGCCTGATCCTACATCCGGGGCGGTGAAGGTGGGCTGAACCGCAGTGGTGCTGGAGAGCGTTACCGTAATACCTGCTGTCTGGGTCCACTGATAGGAGGTGATATCGTTATCCGGATCGCTGGAATTGGAGCCGTCCAGGGTCACAGTCACGCCTTCATCCACTGTTTGATCGGGACCGGCATCGGCAACCGGGGGACTCGCTGAAGGAGGTGGTTTACTGTTGGGATCACCTGGGAAAAAACCAGCGTTAATTTCTTCTCCATTGCTGAAGCCGTCACCATCCGAGTCCAGAGGCTCGATGGCAAAGAAATCGCGGCCGCTGTTCTTGTAGGCTCTTCCATAATTATTCTCACCGCCCTTGCCATCTGTTTGATTATGGCAGGTGATGCAGCTCCCCAACGACGTGCCTCCCTCCGTTCCAGAGGTCCCGTATGTATTGTTAAATGATGTTGTATCCTCCTTTTTTGCGGAAGCGATACTGAAGGTGGCCACTGTTATAACGAAAATCCACAAAAGAGTAAGAATGATTTTCTTCATTGGTTACTCCTCATATAGATCCCAGCGTTCTCCCTTTTGTTTCTCTCTTGACGCACCAAACCCCAATCCGCTCAGTGACCTGTTGCCGCCACTGGTCGTGATCGGGGTTTAAGGTAAGCCTTTCCAGTCTGTGGTTGCCATATGGTTAGAGCCCCTTAGTTTGGGTGAAAGGTATAGTCGATATCCATGATTCCATTCCAAACGAGAACCATGATTCTGACGTGCCCTTCCCCCCTGTGGTTGAGCCCAAAACAGCAAAGCATATGCCACCACTTTGATATGAATTCAACATGTTGAAAAATAAAGACCTTTTCTGAGAAAACAACGATTGGAGGGAGGAGATAAAGTGCACGATATTATACTTCGGTATTTGGAGATGGAGAACAAGGTGCACGAAATCACACTAACTCACCCCAAGGAGAGTGGCTGGACGTACCTCCTTACTCACTCCGGAATGAACCCTTTTTTGACCATATCTGACAATTCTTGTCCATTTCATGGATCCATTTCTAAGATACTTTTCCTCAAATAAAGCACTAACCATAGAATAACTCTAGGTAAATCTGTCACAAGCCTAATCTGGCACGAAGTTTTCATCTGCACCTTAGCCGGGAGAATAATTTTGTTTTTCGTCTCATCGTACTGGGAGCTATCTGTCAGCTCGCATTTTCATTTCTCGCCTGATAAAAGCGGGGGGAGGTTTCGATCATGCTTCTCGATCCAATCTTGGGCCGGTTCTCGAACGACCTGGCCATCGACCTGGGCACAGCCAATACCCTAGTTTGTGTTAAGGGAAAGGGTGTTGTTCTCAACGAACCATCGGTGGTAGCAGTAAGCAAGAATGGCAAGGATAACAATAAGGTCCTTGCTGTAGGCAGTGATGCCAAAGTGATGCTCGGGCGCACCCCCGGAAATATTGAAGCCATTCGCCCTTTGAAAGATGGAGTTATAGCTGACTTTGACATAGCTGAGGCAATGCTTCGCCATTTCATCCGCAAGGTTCACAACAGGCGTACAATGGTGCGGCCGCGAGTTATTGTGTGCGTGCCATCAGGTATTACCCAGGTGGAGAAGAGGGCCGTGCGAGAAGCAGCGGAGGCAGCTGGTGCCCGTGAAGTCTTTTTCATTGAGGAGGCTATGGCCGCAGCAATTGGTGCCAAACTACCCATTACCGAGCCCACCTGCAGTATGATAGTGGACATCGGTGGTGGCACAACAGAAGTGGCAGTTATCTCGCTGGCCGGTATTGTCTACAGCAAATCGGTGAGATTGGGTGGCGACACCATGGATGAGGCTCTGATTCATTACATCAAGCAGAGGTACAACCTGCTCATCGGTGAACATACTTCAGAAATGATAAAGATTACCATCGGCAATGCACACAAGGGAGAGAAAGTCGAGCGGATGCAGATCAAAGGACGTGATCTCGTTACTGGAATCCCCAAAATCGTTGGCATCGATTCCGATGAGGTTCGTGAAGCCATATCCGATCAGATTGAGGAAATCGTACAGACGGTAAAGGAAGCTCTTGAGAAAACTCCGCCTGAACTGGCAGCCGATGTGGTGGAAAATGGCATGGTGCTGACTGGAGGTGGTGCGCTTCTTAAGAATTTTGACAAGCTTTTGACGGAAAAAACCGGGCTTCCCATCACCGTTGCTGAGGATCCCCTACTCACTGTCGTCATGGGTTCAGGGAAAGCCCTAGACAATATAGACATTCTGAAACAGGTGATGCTTTAGCCCCTAACGGTTTTGCAAAAGAGAAATTGATAACCAAAGTGAAGGTTCCTTGGGGTCACGTCTGTCCAAACTTACGATAGATCTCCGCGCAAGGATAAAGGGGTATTGTGCAGTGGATCGTGACCTCTTCCAAACTGGGTAAGCTAACCTACTTGGATGGTGGACGCCGTTTTGAAAGCATCCTGAACTTCTTTCTGGGGAGATGGAATCTCAGGCTCACAGTCTTGAGAAACTCTCTTGACCTTTTCCTGAAGAATCCTATAGTTCCCTGATTTATAAACTACTTCGTCCCAGAGAAGTGTATTCCCCTCCGGGCCAAAGGTGGAAGAGATGATGAGTATTCCCCGGATGTTTGGCTGGCATTTTTTCAGTTTTCCGAAGAGCTCCTCTGCCCGGTAGTCGAGAAGCGCATCATCCACTACCGCAATATCGATCCTTTCACATTGGGCTAGCAGATACGCCGTTTTCCCGCTCTTCGCCACCAGAACCTTATGTCCTTCATCCTGCAATACTTCTCGATATAGCAAGCCTATAGAGAAGTAATCGTCTACTATCAAAATATTTGCCATGACCAGAACTACCTCTTTGCCCCCTAGCCGGGCTCATTGTCGGCCTTTTTCCAGTGTCATGGTGAAATCGAAGAGATCGACAACGATTGAGTGAAGAGGATGTACCGGTAGCTTACCAAAAATAAGGGGGGCCGCTGCCCCCCTCTGATGATATCAACCCTGAACCTATTCCACTTCTTTGACCGACATCACATTTATCGTCTTACCCGTGTCACTCTCGGACACTGTCCCTGTGACCTCCACGGTCTTGCCGACCATCTTCGACAGGTCTGCGCCTGAAAGCATGTATGTGCCATCTTCGGCCTGAATGATCAAACCAGTATCACCCTGCTCCACAGTCCCTTGGAGGGTGATCTTGTCCGCTCCTGCTCCTGCAATTCCTACCGAAGCGACAAAGGAAATCAACACTGCCAAAAGCACTATCGTTTTAATACCTCTGTTCTTTCTCATTTTTTCTCCTCCTTGCCTTGGGCGTGCAGTTGAAATTTTACCATCGTCTTGACACCCCTAGCTCATTCCTGGATGCGATCGGATGAGCCATAAGATACTTGGATCTCTTGACTTTAGATTACCTAAGCAAACTTTTCCCTATCGTGCGAGCATCACCTCCTTTCCCTTCACGAATGATCTCTCAGCCACTGTCTTTTCAAAGCAGGCCGATGAGCTCGGATAAAGAAAATGGTTTCCCCAGAAAATCGGCATGATACTTCTCTTCCTCCAGCTCCAACAGGGATTTGAATCTTTCCTGATCCGCACTCATGTAAATCGTTCTTACCATCGGATTGTACATCCTTACCTGTCTCATCAATTCGAAGCCATTTTTTCTGGGCATGTTAATATCGGTAATGATGAGCTCGGGATTGAAGTGGAGAAAGACCGAGTATCCATCTAAGCCATCTAGGGCCGTCCGTACCGTATGGTGAGTCTCGGTTTCGATTGCGTACCGGATCATGGAAGCGATCTTCTTGTTGTCGTCAACAACTAAAATTTTCATGGTTGCAACCCTCGCTATTACTGAAAGGCTCTCATCGTCTAAATTACACTTAAGCAAGAGGTATGCCCCCCCCATGTTTTTCCTGTTATCTAGTTGCAATTATTGTATTTTTATATGAATGGTGATCTACTGACATGGGGCCTATTGTGAAGGGTTTTTCCTGCGGCTATGAAGGAAATACGTGTTGCGGCATATCTAACTGTGCAATACTTCGGCCATTCTCAGTTGAAGGAAATTTCCTTCACTCATGAACGCTGGCCTCTTTGCGGGGAGGCCAGCATGACTTTTCCCCATTTTTGAGTTATAGAGATCTTGGTTGTAGTTGTGTCTCTTCTTTGGAACAATTGAAGCGCGGAAAAATGATGCGGTTAGTAGCCTGGATATTTCATGAATTGACGTCACGAGACCGTGGAGTAGGGTGTGCCTGCCCGCCATCGCGAGCCTGCTCGCTCAGGCGAGGCGGGCGGGCAACC
>CP070843.1:3242270-3258641 GCA_020350905.1 Deltaproteobacteria bacterium | reverse complement strand
CTCTTCGGAAGAGAGGGACTCTAATTCCCTTCTTCCGAACTCATCGCAGAACTTGGAAAGAGTGTCCCTGTATGAGTCGATGGTGTTTTTTTTGAATTCACTTTGTGGTATTCCTAATAAAGATTGATGGCTTGTCCTACTTTCATGGCTTTCCTCCTTTGTCTGGGTGTCAGAACTATCTGGTGCCCATTAGATCAACCTAAAACCTGCTCGACGAGGTTTCAACAGATTGAGAGAGTACGTTCAGTGTCGGAGATCTATAATAGGGGGAAACAGGCACCTTATTTGTTCATAATCAAAGGAAGACTACGATGGGATTGAGTATACGGATATTCATAGTTGATGAGGATGACTCCTTGCATCGTCTTGCTCTGGCGCGGTATGAGCGCTTGCTGAGGGATGATCCTGCGGAGTCTATTCCAGAGTATGCTGGCAAGCGTGTGCGACACGCGCTGGTCGTGGTGGATTTAGTAAATCGTAGGCCAGTAGAGATTGTGCACGCTGAGTTCGCTTGGCTGTTTTTCGATTCCGAAGGTCGGCTAGATCGTTCTGAAAAAGAAAAGGAGGCAAGACTGGCTATGCGAGCAATCCCGCCACTACTCGGAGAGGAGGATTCCGAGCGATTCATTGATGCTCGCCACCGTTTTGCCAAGAAGCGTTATGATAGTGAGTACAGATGGAAGCCCACTCCGGAGATTATGGCTGCTATTGTAGCTGCGGTATTCGGCAGAGCCCATGTCTGAGCAACAGGACAGAGCTATCCTCATCTAGGCCCGCCGACCAATCTCTGTTTTCGCCACGTTAGGCTTGCACGGTTAAATGCGGAGGTTTTGAAGGTGACAGAAGAAAAGCTATCACAGACACTAAGAGCCTTAGAGATCTATGACGGCACTTACAAACGCGAGTATGTGAATGCTGCCATAGAAATGAAGGAAGAGATAACCCCCTATCTGATCGAAATTCTCGAAAAGGTTCTCTCCAATCACGCAGAATATATAGCTCGTGAAGACTATCATGCTCACATTTACGCACTCATGTTGCTGGGTCATTTTGGAGAGCATAGTGCACATAGAACAATAGTCGAATTGTTCAGCCTGCCAGGAGACATCCCAGACGAGCTATTTGGGGATATTATCACAGAGGATTTGCCAGTTATCTTGCTCAGAACCTGTGATGGTTCGCTGGATATGATCAGATCTCTGGTTCTAAATAGAGAAGCCGATGACTTTTGCCGTGGTTCCGCCATAGGAGCGATAACGTTTGCAGTAGCAGAAGGTATCGTAGAAAGAGAGGGAGTTTTAGATTTCTTCGGCTCTTTGTTCACTGGCGATGAAGCTGATCCTAGTTCCCACTTTTGGGACGCTTTGGCCAGTGATGTCTGCGATCTGTATCCTGAAGAACTCATGGACACGATTAGGAAAGCTTACCAGGATGGACTTATTTTCCCAGGATATATTTCATACGACCATTTTGAAAAGGCCCTGCAAGATGGCAAGGAGAAATGCCTCGAAAAGGTAAGAAAAGAACTCCAAATAAGATCAATGGATGATCTTCACCGTAGCATGTCGTGGTGGGCTTGTTTTGATAGACAAGAGGAACCATTCCTTCCTGCTTTCAATCTGAACATTCAACAAGGGAGAAAAACCAAGAAGAAGGCCAAGAAAAAGAAAAGAAGAAAGATGGCTAAAGCTTCAAAAAGGAAAAACCGCTGATAATAATTCCGGATGAAGAATATGGATGCCAGGACCCTTGGCTGAGATGGGTTCTCTGCGCATTTTGAATTATCCATAATCAGACTTTTTTGTAGAAGGTGAAAGTAATCTTAGCTGCCGCATTCTATCAGGAGAAAGATGTCACATTCAAATAGGCTGCCCGAAAACTGTCAGGACTGTGCCAAGTCAGTGGGACCGAACATACATGGCAAGTGTAACCTTTGCCAAGAATTAGAGTTCCAGGAGGCAGTTTTGTGCGATCTAAACCGGTCGACACAGGATCCGGCAGAATTTGCGTGCCATGCCTTCCAGCCAATGCTTAGGCTGGTGGACCGGGGGGGATTTGATGCGGCAGATTCGCATCCTGGCCCCCCAAAAAGCTCCCGGCGGGAGTTCTTATCTAGATTTCTTCAGTCTGACAAGATTAAGTACCAGAGGGCTTTGGCTTTACAGAAATTGGACCGTGACCCGGAGAGCGTCTTTGCGGATCTCAAGTACCATTTTGCTTGGAACGTGATTGATAGGAAGCCTGTTTTTACTCCCACGAATGATGTTCTTGATTCAGCACATAACGCATTTATGGAGTGTGGTGAGCTAGTTGGGGGATTCGTGAGGCTACTCTGGCTAGCACCCGACCACGTGCACTTATTTGTGGAATCTGACGCGGAGCGTTCTGTAGAACAATTGGTCTTTGAGATCAAGCGATGCTCGAGCAATGCCATGCTGACCAAATTGGTCACTATGAAAGAGAGCCTTGCCCCAAGAACTGAGCTTTGGGATCAAGCCTACTTTGTAGAGACGGTTGGCTAGTGGGAAGCATATCCCAACATGGTTTTATCGCGAGCGATACATCCCGCATTCACCACGCAAGACTTTTCTATGCGATGTACGGCCCTACTCTTGGCACCTTCTGTTCTCTGGCAGTCTTTCCATAGGATATTCAGATATTCAGTTCGTAGGGGGTGTGAGGGGCTTTCTTGTTTGGCAAGCTATACGAAACCTCCACTCCCAGGCATCTACCACATGATCTGGAAGACAGGTATCCCATCTGAACATTCTTATATCTTTTGGTATCTTCTGAACCAGTGGATCCTGATCCAAGCTGCGAGTCCACATTTTTCCACCGCTTGGCGGCAGTGCATGTCACTCGTCATTGCCTACAGTTTCTGTCACGGCACCAGCGACAACCTTCACACTAAAACCTCACCGCGCGGGCTGTGAGCGTGCATCACGGAAATCTCCACCTAAGGCTGTGACATTCACCTGGTATCGAAGATGCGGATGTTGTATTTTTAATTCCTGGAGCAGCCCACTTTTACACGAGTCAGGAGTAGACTCAGCCTCTGTCTCAGGTTGAAGAAAATGACCGGCTGGAAAATACCCCCTCCCAAACGCCCCACCAAAACCGAAGAAGAATTAAGAAAGGAAAGAGAGAAGAAACTAAGATGGCTCGTCAAACATGGATATCTTAGGTCAGAGCGTATCAAGAACGCAATGCTGAAGGTTAAAAGAGAAGATTTCGTGCCAGATGCGTACAGAGACTATACCTATCTTGAAGTTCCCCTTCCGCTCCCAGGAGAGGAAGCGACCATCTCATGCCCACACAGTTATCCCCTCTTTTACGAGTCACTAGGTTTGGATAGGGGCGATAAATTCCTCGAGATTGGTCTTGGGTCTGGTTACGGCACTGCACTCGCGAGGGAGATTGTTGGCTCAAATGGTCTGGTGGTCTCCATTGAAATTGATCAATTGACTTTCGAATTCGCCCGAAGAAATCTGGAAAACGCTGGCTATCGTTATGTTGTCCTGGTGAAAGGTGATGGGGGTTTTGGGTATCCAGAGCTGTCACCATATGACAAAATCTGTATGACCGCAGTATGCAATGGAATTCCTTCTCCTTTGCTAGAACAACTCAGGACAGGAGGACGGTTAATTGCGCCTGTGAGAAAGCCGTGGAAAGATGTGCAGGACCTTGTTATGTTTGAAAAAAGTGAAAGGGGTGTCAAGGCTGAGGTCATCTGTCAAGTGCTCTACGTTTCTTTAAGGGGGAGTTACGGGTAAGATTCGGTCGAGTTTGGTCCCAAAGCCGAGGTTGTGAGCGTCTGCGACACAGACCAACGGATTGAAACAACTATTGATTTTCTTCTGCCTGAGGCGTTTGGACCATCCGACCTAATCGGCAACTCTGAAAAATAGTGAGGCAATTAGAATGAGCAAGGAGCCAAAGTATCACATTGGTTTCAGTACGGAGGACATGGGTGGGAATCCCCCGACTCTTGCCCTACTCAGCGGAGATCCGGAGCGCGCGAGGAGGATAGCAAGAGAAACAGAAGGCGTCCACTTCGAGAAGAAGTTGTCGGACAGACGCGGTTTGAATAGCTACCTTGCTTCGCTACCGAATGGTCAAAGAGTTCTGTCTGCAACCAGCGGTATGGGAGCGCCGTCTCTGAGTATCGTGGTCAACGAACTCTTTGATGTTGGCATCAGGCAGATCATTCGTATCGGCACTTGCGGCTCTATTCAGGATGACGTGAACGTTGGCAGTGTTGTAATTTCGCGGGCAGCGCTCTGTCGACAGGGCGCGGCGAACGACATTGCACCAATAGAATATCCAGCGGCTGCGAATCCCTTCCTTACCGTTGCCCTCGTGGATGCCGCGCGTGAGCTCCACGTTGACTGGCACATCGGTATCACCGCATCGGTGGACACCTTCTATGAAGGGCAGGAGCGCATTGAATCATCGGCCAATGAGCATTTGATGCGTTGTCTAGTTGGCATAAACCAAGAGTATCGGCATTTGCAGGTACTGAACTACGAGATGGAGGCTGGCACGTTGTTCAAAATGGCAAGCGTCTATGGTTTCGCTGCAGCGTGTGTGTGCGCAGTAGTCGCCGACCGTACTACTAGTGAGGACGTTGTGTGGGAGTTAAAGAAAAATGCTGAGGAAAACGCGATCAACGTCGCTTTCCGGGCGGTAGAGCTAATTGATCCTGAGTATTTGCAACCTCGCTATTGGAGGTAAAACGGGTGGTCGCAATAAACCCACACCAAAGATAGCGGTTGCGATCGCAGCCCGCATATTGGGCGGAAAACGGTTGTGACTGCCAGGACAGCGTCATTGTGCTCCAAACCCTCCATACGCCGGCATCCGCGCCAATGGCACTGCCAAGACAGCGCTCAGGCTCTTGCTCATCCGAGAACCATAGAGAAAAGCCCATGACCCTGCCGACAATCCTCATAGGCCTTTCCTTACTCACCATGGGGCGCCAACTTTTTTGGGTTTTTGTAGGCGCAGCTGGATTTATCCTTGGCTCTACCCTCGCCAGCCAATTTCTCATTGGTCAACCTGCATTTGTCGTCGTCGGTGTCGGCCTGGCTGCTGGACTTGCCGGGATCGTGTTGGCAATTTTTGCACAACACCTCGCCATAAGTGTAGCCGGGTTTGTCATGGGTAGCTATGTCCTCGTCTACCTTTTTTCCACCTTTGGGACAGTTGGAACAGGTTGGACATGGCTGGCCTTACTAGGCGGAGGAATAATTGGTGCCTTACTGGTGGTGACCTTCTTCGATTTGACTATGATCGCCTTGTCGTCTCTAGCTGGAGCAAAGCTGATTGTTGAGGCCTTAAACTTCGATCGTCTTGCGACCTCCCTTTTGTTTGTTTTCTTAGTGGCTATCGGCGCAGCTATCCAGACGGGCGCATTGAAGAAGAAAAGACACAGGTAGCACAGCGACCACTGGAGGCCTCTCATCCCCCAGGCGTCTCGGCGAAGTCATGGTCTGCTTCACAGATCTTGAGAAATTTCTTATGGCCCTGGGCTATTACGTTTGGCAAGTGAGTTTGAGTCCTCTATCAAGAGGAGACACCACAATATATTGAATCTAATGATTTTTACTTTCCGATGTAACATATCGAGTAGACCTAGCGAATCATCTTCCGAAACCTCCACTCGGAGAGCTTCGGCTGGAACAGGTGGAGTAGGGCCTGGATTTATGAAACTCTGGGATTGTTTAAAAATTACGGAGTTCGTCATTATAGGGCTTGCGCTGCCAGTCTGATAGGGCTCATAACCCTTCAGGTGAAGTTAACAGTGTAAGCCTAGTGTGGGAAACCCACATGCTGGGTTTGACGAGGCGGGAGCTGGAAACGGAGCTACGGGACGGATTGAGGCACCGGCAGAGGGCGAAAGCTGTCGGCAACTGCTACTCCCCGATCCCTAAGGCAACCGCGCCAGTCCTCGACCCTACCTGTTGGGGGAGCGCTGGGTAACCGGTGCTTCTAAGCGGAAATGCACATTCCGCACTTTCCGTCTTGAGCCAGCCAGTTAATCTCAAAATGGTAATTTTTCGGATTGACAATGTTTCTTGGAAGGGCCTATCATGATTATTAGATTTTATCTGACTTTAACCAATAACGGACGGAATTTGGAGGGGTAAGAATAAAGTCAAGAAAGTACAGCCAGGCTCCCAGCGCAAAGCTGTCTGTTCTTTAGATATTCCACGTTAATTAGCTCCACACTCCCGTTCTCACTATCCTTTCGAGCTGGATAGAGCTTCACGTAAGCCTCTCGCTCGAGCACCTGTTCTATTCCCAATGGTTACTCATCCATAAGCTTCATTTCCTGTAATCTTTAGCGCGAAAAGAGGCTGAATCCCTTTGTTAATGGTTATGGCATGGCGGATGCTCTGCCGGATGTTGCTAACTCGTCCATGCCGCAACATGAGAGAAAGGTCACAGACCTGCATTTGCCTGTTGGGGATTGCTTGGGAAAGTCATAGCCACTGTAGAAACAAGTACAAGAAATAGGAGGAAAGAAAGGAGGGAAAGACTAGGATATTTAAACCGCTGAGACCTGTCTTGGGTTGGAAGCATTCAAAGGTAAATGTTGGTGCTAAGTTTAAACAAAGAAGGGGAAAACTATGGCTGAAATAGGACATGGTGGTAAGGAAATTGTTGAGAGGATCTTGGAGCCCGCAGAGGCTGCGGAGAAGATAAAGGGGCTAAAATCGATTCCAATTAGAAGCCAGATTGCAAATGAGGTTATTGATATTGCCTATGGCTGGTTCACGCCTCTGGAAGGGTTCATGGCCAAGGCTGATCTCGATTCTGTGTGCAAGAACATGAGGCTGGCAAACGGCGTTGTCTGGTCCATCCCGATCCTTTTCGATCTCTCAGAAGCAGAAGTATCGGACAACGACATCAATCAAGGGGACACGGTTCTTCTGACCTATGATGACAACCCCATGGCCATGTTTGAGGTAGAGGAGATCTACGACTTCAACAAAGAAGAGATGTGCCAAGCAGTGTATGGCACAACGGAGGACAAACACCCGGGCTGCGCCAGAACCTATGAATACAAGGAGAAGTTTCTTGGTGGGAAGATTACCCTGGTCAATCGGCCAAAGATCAATGCGCCGTTTGAGACGTACTTCTTACCTCCTCTGGAACTGAGGAAAAAATTTAGGGATAAGGGCTGGGAAAGGATCGTGGCCCATCAGACCAGAAATGTACCTCATACCGGGCATGAATGGCTCATGAAGGGTGCGTGGTTCCAGTCGTATGCGGAGCTGCCCATCGAAAAGCCTCTTGTTGGTGTTTTGGTCAATGCGATTATTGGGGCAAAGCGAAAAGGGGATTATATTGACGAGGCCATCATCCTAACACAAGATGAGTTGCGGAAATCAGGGTACTTTGGCGATCATAACCATCTGACCTCTCTTACCTTCTGGGATATGCGGTATGCAGGTCCCAGGGAGGCGATATTCCATGCAATGCTCAGGACCAATCTGGGTCTGACCCATCACATGTACGGCAGGGACCATGCAGGGGTTGGATCCTACTATGGAGCCTACGATGCCCACCGTCTGCTAGCCACCGTTCAGGATGACCTGGCTATTACTCCCGTCTATTCAATGAACTGGTTGTACTGCCCCCACTGTGGAGAGATTACCTCTGAGGGTCTGTGCAACCACAGAGACGAGTGGCAAATGTTCAGTGGCACCCTTATCAGGAGTATTGTTCAGGACGGCGTCAAGCCACCGCGTCTGATATTCAGACCCGAGATCTTTGACCTGGTGATGGAATGTGCTGAAAATTATGGTTTCGGTTCGCCCTTTGTAACTGATGAATATCTCGAAAAAAGAACTCCTGTTTTCAACATTTCGCCCCTGAGCGCATAAGAGGAGGTGAGGTCATGGCCGAAGAAAAATTCCCCATCAATATCTGGGTTAACGAAGAGCGTTACGAAAAGCTTCGACAAGCCGGACTGGCTGACATGTGCGAGGAGATGCTGGCCGGCATGAAAGTTATCAGGGTCTATGCCAATGAGGTTCAGAGGGACAAGATATTGGAGGTATTTCCGACGGCAAAATTCGATACAGCCACAACCAAGAGTATCGAGCTTCTGCCAAAGGATGTGAAGGACTCTATTTTTGATAGGGTTGTTGAAAAACAGAGCATTGATATACTTGAAGAGTTTCTGAGTAAGTATTAACAACTACAGGAGCAAGATGGGAGAGACCGCTCAGGTCTCTCCCCAGTGGACCCCTACCGTTCGGAGGAGTTGGTCATGGCTGAACAAGAATACACCCTAATGGAAATAATCCGTGATCCTAGAATGCTGATTTGCGAAGCTAGTGAGCTTACAAAGGATGGTCACTATTACATCTACTGCTACAATGGATTGGAAGGCAAGTTTTGCCGAGCTACTGTCCCTTCAGGCGCCGCAGGCACACACTTTCGAGTTCTCAGAGCAACAGATAAAGTCCCGTTGGGTGGCTGGCAAGTAATTGAGAAAGGTAAGCTTTCCAAAAGTCAACTAAGGCTTGTGACCCAAAAGGAAAAACACTCCGTCCATTTCCGCGCTAATCGCCAAAGAGGAGAATAATTGAGAGATAACAAGAGGTAAGATTTTTTACTGCAGAGCAACTGAACGTGCCTCCCTGCCAAAGTAATACAACCTACCGAGTACTGCCCGATTTTTTCGTATTGACAAGATCTATGTGGTGGGTCTATCGTAAATTAATAGGCTTTATCTTAGCCGTAGCTAAACAAGGACAGAGCTCAGGGAGAAGAAATAAGGCTTTAAAGATACCGCGTGGCTCCGTTTACAATTCCGTCTGATCTGCCAAGATTCCACCATGTCAACTGCACTCCCAGGTACTCAATGAATTTCTGGTTTGAGTAGCGCGCAAGAACATTATTCACTTCCACCACTTTTAGCACCAATTTCACTATCAACACTAGCCGTTTCCATGCTTGCATCTTCTGATACTTTAGCGAGAAATAGGACCTGATTCCATATCAAGGGATGGAATTTTGGGATCGATCTATTTGTCCGGCCCCGCGCAAGTCAGCCTTCTGCAGGTTGGCCGACTGAATTTTAGCTTGGCTAAATACAGGGAGATTGTCGGAGGGGGAAATGAATCTTAAAATGTGCCATCCTGACTCCCAAATAGGACATTGATTGTTCTATTGAGAGTCCCTAAAGCTATCTTGTGCAGTTTTCCTCCGGCTTTCTGCGAAGGAAGAAGACCATGATTGGATGAAAAAACCAATAAAGATTTGATGAAAGGAGAGGGGTATGAAACGTGAGAAACGAATGGGTTGGTATAAGCTTCGGATTACCAAGAGAGAAACGCTCTCCGTTGATGACGAGGCTGAACATACCGTGTCGCTGGTTGAAACGGTGGGGGAGCCCATTGACTACGAACCGGGTGTGGCTGGAGAATTTGTCTCCCGCCGCACTATCACCATCCAAGACCACATCAGGGGCTCAGGTCCTATCCATGGTTATGTTATGGCCGGCTTCGAGCATGGTTCAGTATACAGCCGCTTTGAAGGTCACCGGGACGCCACTGCCAAAACCAGCACGGGCACTTGGAAGAGTTACAAGGGCACAGGGAAGCTGACCGGGATCGAAGGCGAAGGAAGATTCAAAGTAACCGCAGGGGAAAAAGAAGGCGAGTTCGTTCTCGAGTTCGAGGGCGAATATGTGGCCGCTTGATCTCGACACTGTTGTGCCCCTATAGGTCAGTCTAACTTCCTACTCTGCATGGAAGAGACAGGATGTGGGTGAGTCTCTCTTTAAGCGTCGCTTTCAAGGCATCCCGTGCATCATTGCTGGTAGACGATAGGGCCTCGATGATTGTTACTCGTTTGCCAAAGAGAAAGGGCATGGTCAGTCTGGTCTTGAAAAGTTTACATGGATGAGATATACATTTTCGCCATGACAGGGGCGAGTTCACATTACTCATCATTTACACTTGGCCCCTCCTGAGCTGCCTGAAGTCATCTCAGAACGGCGATTTTTCTTGACTCGGACTGATTTGCTAGCCTATCCTGAGACTAGCCGAAATGTCCCCCTGCAGTTCATCCTCGAGAGACAATACGTTTAATTCTGTACTCTTCCGACCACACCTTCAGAGTCATTTATCGAATTCTTTGTTTTCCACCTCCCAGAGGAAATCATTAGGAGGAAACTACAGAAACTGTCGATAAGTAGAGACAGAAAAGCCACATCTGAGAAATCGCCTCTCCATGTCTGATCCAGTGCACATCTTCATTTGACAGAAGTAGCTGAGTCTCAAGTTTTTATCAGACAGAGAAATTCTTATCAGTTCTCGAAAGAATTATAGTTTGGCTTGACAGGGTTATAGCTAACACTAGATCCTCTTCAACCAAGACGGTGATGCGTCAAAAGTGTTTATGCATATCAATGCAGATGTTAGCGAACCCTCCCTTGTAATTACTTTTGTTTCTTTTACTTTAGTAGCCAGAGGGGGCCCCTCCTTTTTTAAAGACTTCTTGTTTGGCCTTATTGGCCCAGAGGAACTTACTATCAACCGAAATCTATCATAGTCTCTATCACTATCACTTCAACAAAGGAGGGCATTGTGATTATTCGGGAGATCGATCTTTTTGATGGCGCGAGCGAAGAGCTGGAGAACGAGCTTGTCAAGATCATGGAGAGCGAGTCTTACAACCCAGGCGACGCCATTATTAAGGAGGGCGATCTGGCCGACAACTTCTACGTGCTCCAGACCGGGGCTCTCAATGTGAAAGTCGCCGGAGCCAGACAGAAGACTCAGGTGGCCGTAAGACCGGGCGAAGCGGTCGGATGGTCCAGCTTGGCCGGACGAGAGACCTACACCGCATCGGTCGAATGCGCCGAGCCGAGCAGGGTGATGAAGATCAACAAGGATAAGCTGTACCAGATTCTGAGGCTGCATTCGGCCTTTGGCCTGCTCTTTTATAAGCGGTTGGCCGGGCTGGTCGGCGAGCGCCTCATCCGGTGCCACCAGGAGTTGATCAAGCTCGAGGAAGAGCTCGATTAAGCAACTCCGAAGGCGGTCATACCTGCCAAGGTGATCGCCTAAACAAGGAAACAATCGAGTGGATAAAGCTCCTGGTTACTCAATTTCTCAGGAGGTGAAGTCTATCATCTGTCCCCCATGAGTGCTTAGAACCATTGGCAAGACTCTTGAAAACCATAAGAGCGTAACACGCCTTGCGTCAGCTAGCCGTGTACGGTGCACAGGAAACTGGAGTTGCACATATGGGAAAGGAGCCTCCATTCCTCAAGTCCACTCCAGTTCTCTGGTGCTGTGCAAATTTTTGAAAGTGGGAAGCGCAAGGAGCAGATGTTATTGTATAGTTATGCGGCATACAGGGCGGGAGAAAGGGGGAATCATGCTTGAAAACATGAATTACAATCTGATAGAGACTGTCTCGATAATATCGAAAAGTCTTTACCGGTATGAGACTTACGTAAAGGACGCAGCTGAATGCAAGTCCTGTCAAGAACTTTGGTCTAAATTTGAAGAGCAACGTAAGAAAGAATTGTCCATGGTCCTTAAGGAATTAAAGGCCCACATCGATGCGGGCACTTTATCCCTGGAATAAGATATGGCTTCACCAAAAGCCGTGTATGCTGCATAACTACTGAGTGGCGCACTCTCTGCTATTTATGAAAATCTAGGGTGTTGCCGAGAATTTGAGATATCTCCTTACCATAGTCACACTGACCGGCCGAGTTACATGAGAGCGTTATTAAACGAAGCCCTACTTGAATGGTATGGAACTTCACATATCATACTTTACTACACACTCTTGCCTTTCTGACCCGTCCCTACTTGTAGTAGTATCCTTGCTAGAGCCGAAAGTGTGCATTAAGGGATGTAATTCACAGTTTCACTCCCGTTCTGCTGGGCCTTTGCTTTTTGCTAAGAAGAGAAACCAATTCTGTTGCACATTTCCTTCTCATAGTGTGCCCACGAAGCTCTGCAGAAGATGAGGGTGGGCCCCTCTGACGGCAGCTCAAAGCCAAGTCCTCTGAGCCTGAATTTTAAGCCAGACACGCTGAAAATAGTCGCAATCACAGTATTTTACTATACTTATTGATTCACTCTACTTACTTTAGTTGAAATTGTATCAGGTTATTATGTAAAATATATATATACCTAATTTAACTACTTTTTATCAACAGTCTTTTCCTTCATGAAAAATTTTTCTTGACATAATATTTTGTTGACCGCTAATATACTTCACACTATGAACGATCAAGAGCCGAATGTATTGCTTGGTTATCAGAGCCAGAGATTGCAGGATCTGATCGAAGAAATTCTGCACTGCTGCAAAGAGCGGACCTCACATTTGTCGAAAAAATTCGATATTCCCGAAGCAGAATTGCGTTGCTTGATGCTGTTCGGAGAAGAAAGGTATCTTACCGCCAAAGGCATTTCTCAGAAACTGGATGTGGTTAAAAGCCGCGTGACCAAGATTATTAACGGTCTGATTCACAAAAACCTGGTTGAAAGCATTGACGATCCCAAAGACGGCAGGATTAAGCTTATCGGCTTGACTCCTCAGGGGCAGAGAAGGTCGAAAGAGTTTAGTGCAATCATGACCGATCTTCATCAAAAATTACTGCTGGAATTCGAGCCTGAACAGCGAAAAATGGTGATATCCTGTCTCGAAGTACTCCGATCGAGCATGGAAGCCGTCAAGAATCAGATGGTATCAGGATTTGATTTATATAGAATTTAACAGAGGGGGGAGTTTATAGATAGGAAAGCATTGCTACGAGAGTTTCGCTGCTGAGGTACTACTACATTTCCTGTTCGTTGCCGTTTGCTGAAATCTGAAAAAACCAGTTTATCGCTTGCTCCACCCGCATAGTTGACACCTTAGATCCCAAGTGGAATACCCAAGCCTTTTTTGGAAGGGCTTGTGCAAACATCGTTCTTCTTGAGATAAAAGTGATTGGCATGAACCTTTGTTTCCCGATTCATGTGAATGACAGGGCAAGGTTCCTGTGTTTCTGATGGCATGAAACAACTTCCAGGCGTCCTATGCCCTTTGGCTGATGCAGGGAGTCTTTATTGGATGATTAGCGGAATAACGAGACTGTAAAGGGGGTGAGAGAGAGTCATTAAGAGTTGCTAGATAGAACTGATGAATGTGGTGAAAACGAAAAAAGGAGTGATTTATGCGAAAGCTATTTACGGTACTGGTAGTCGTAGCCCTAGTTGCCACTCTGTCGCCTGTTGCCTTTGCGACGAATGGCACTCAGCTGATTGGCATTGGCCCTATTTCGAGATCGATGGGTGGAGTGGGCATAGCTGCCCCCCAGGATGCCATTAGTGCGGTTTTTTCCAACCCGGCGGGCATGTGCTTTGGTCCCTACTGCCCCACTTCGCAGTTCGACTTCGCCGGAACAATTTTTATGCCTGAGCCAAAAGCTGAAATAACGGCTTCAGGACAAACTACCAAGGCAAATAGTCGTGACAATAACTATGCTATACCTGCAATAGGTTTTTCCGTCCCCATCGGTGAGGCTGAGTCGAGATGGAGATTCGGCCTTTCGGCTTATGGCGTGTCCGGTCTCGGGGTGGATTATAGGGACACAGCTCTTGATAAGAACGATGCGTTTTTTGCGGGGACTCCATTTGAATCTCCCCTTGCCGCGGGAATTTACACTAATACACAGCTAATGAAATTCGCCCCGACCATTGCTTACCAGGCTCTTATGAACTTGTCCGTGGGTTTGTCTGCTCAGGTTAATTATTCATCCCTCGACCTGGGGGATGGTACTGTTGCCGCCTATTCCTATGGGGTCAAACTTGGCACCATCTACAAACCCATCGATCCATTATCAATTGGCCTGGTCTACACCTCTCCACAGAAGGCAACATATAATCATGTTTTCGACTTCAATAATAATGGTCGTAGACAGAATCTGACACTGGAACAGCCACAGGAGGTTGGATTGGGTGTTGCCTACGAATTCTTCGGGCCGAGACTGTTGCTGGAGACCAATGCGAAATGGATAAACTGGTCCGATGCGGACGGCTTCGAAGATTTCGACTGGGACGACCAGTATGTTTTCGCCATTGGTGCTCAATGGGAGGCCATCGACCATCTGTTCTTCAGGGTAGGGTATAATTATGCGGAAAGTCCCGTGGATGAGAATGATGGTTGGGATGGCGCTTTCGGCCCGTTTGGGCCCAATGATAGCGTGGACGTCCAGGGTAAAAGCCTCCCTCGTTACTACTATGAAGCCTTCAGAGTCGTAGGGCTCCCAGCCGTCGTGGAACACCATATTACTGCTGGCATAGGGTATGAGCTCGGTGAGAGTCTAAAACTCAATCTCTCTTATGTGCATGCCTTCGAGAACGACATTACGGAAACCGGAACAGCTCCAGATGGCTCAAATGCCAAGATAAAATCGGAGCTCTACGAAGACAGTATCAGTTTCGCCTTCAGCTGGAGATTCTAGTGGAAGCGGCTGAACTCTCTTAGAAGTCGTTAGTGTTACAATTTCTAGAGCCGAAGGGATATTCGAGATAAAATCCTATTCTGGGAACTGTTATTTCGTTCCCCTAGATTACTATTAGCTTCTTGTAAGTATAAGGAGAAAGATCAATGGCTGAGGAAAAAGACAAAGCTGGATTCATTTGTGTGAAGGATAGCTTAGATGGAGCTTACCCCTCCCTGGTGCTGGGGATCAATGCCGCGCGCCAGGGTATGGAGAGTAAAATTTTCTACTCTTTTATGGGGCTAAACCTCGTACTCAAAGGTGGCGCCGAGAGGGCCAAGTTCGTCCCGCCGGGTGTGATGGGAGCCATCCCGGGGATGTCAACTGTGGCCACTGGAATGATGACAAAGAAGATTGACAAGGCCAACATCCCCAGTCTGGAGGAACTCCAGGAAGTGGCCCAGTTGGAAGGGGTCGAGCTGATCGCCTGCAAGATGACCATTGACATGATGGAAATCGATGAGTCCAAGCTCGTGGATGGCGTAGTTGTATGGAATGCGGAAGAGTTTCTGGTCTACGCCAAGGACTGCAAGGTCTGCTTGTTCACCTAGTAAGGTAATTTGCTCAAGGGCAGGCGCAACGAATTCTGACACCTGTAGGTGCATCGCACAAGACCTGTTGGACGCCCACCGAAGTGGGCGATGGCTAACTGAGGTTTTTCTTTGGCTCCCTCTCTTGCTCTTGTGGCCTCTTATTCCACCACGTGTATCCTACCCTGCCATTAAAGACCTACTCATTTTTCAAAAACACAGCGGAGCTTCGGCTCCGCTTTTTTTATGCTCCATTAGGACTCTGGGAATGTAAATCACATACGTAACTGTCGGAAAAGTTCCCTGATTTGAACTTCAATCTAGCCTAGCTCACCACCCCACAGAAGTGTCACATCGGATAAGCATTCTCATAATAAATCAATATAAGATATCGACAATTATAGAATTAGCATAGCATGTTTTCTTTACAACTGTAAGAGTATATGATACAAGCTACTAATATCTTTGTTATAAAGAGAATATAAACGGACAAAGGATTGAATTAATTATGGCCAAGTATAAGAGATACGATTACAAGCAGATGGTAATGCCTCCTATTTATTTGGAAGATCAATTAGTACCTGGAACGTTAGAGTTTGCTATCCACACTCTTGTGGAGACTCGTATGGATCTGTCTTTATTCGACGAGAAGTATAAGAACGATGAAACTGGCCGCTCCGCCTATAATCCCAAGATTCTTTTAAAGGTTGTCTTGTTTGCCTACTCGAGGGGGCTTACGGGCTCCAGGAGGATCGAGCAAGCCTGCAAGGAGAATGTGACCTTCATGGCGCTTGCGTGTAGACAGAGGCCTGATCACAGCACCATTTCTGCCTTTGTCTCTTCGATGAAACATGAGATCATGCCCCTGTTTCGCGATGTACTTTTGGTCTGCGAGCAGGAGGGTCTTTTAGGTGGGAGTTTTTTTGCCCTCGATGGGCTGAAGCTTCCCTCCAATGCTTCGAAGCAGTGGAGCGGTACACACGCAAAGTTGCAGAGGAAAAAGGAGAGACTTGAGGCCAAGGTGAAGCGGTTGCTTGATGAGCATGAGCGGGAGGATGGAGGCGGCAACGAGCCAACAGGGGCAGGGTCTTTTCGGGAAAGGATGGGTCGAGAAAAGCAAATCGAACGCTTGCACAAGCAGGCAGAGCGTATTGAGACGTGGTTGGGGGAAAATGAGAAAAAGTATGGAACCAATGGAAAAGAGATCACCAGTAACATCACCGATAATGACTCTGCCAAGATGATGAGCTCTCACGGATACATCCAGGGCTATAACGGCCAGGCCCTGGTTGATGACAAGCACCAGGTGGT
>CP070843.1:3239118-3242170 GCA_020350905.1 Deltaproteobacteria bacterium | reverse complement strand
ATCTGGATTTGTACAGAGTTGATAATGCTGCGGAGTTCTCTGAGCTCGGGCTCGAAGAGATCCTTTACGGGCAGGGGGCAGTGGCAATTGAATGGGCTGAGCGCTTAGGTGAGAATCTGCCGGATGAGCGGCTGGAAGTCCACCTGACGTTTAGTAATGAAACCAGTAGACGTCTTACTTTTCATGCATTCGGGATGAATGCAAAACAGCGTCTGGACTCACTCGTTGTCTCATATGAAAGCGGTGACGAGCAATCCTAAATCTGAAATTTCTAATCTGCAATCTGCAATCCCTATTTTTCCATTGACACTTGCCTGCGTATCGGTCATTCTAAAAATTTTACAATGGGAATCTCTCGGATCCGTATAGGGTGCGGCGGCAAGGCTCTATCGCGATCTTGTAACTGCAGCCAAAACCGATATGGATTAGATGCTGTTATTGGGGAAGCTGGCGCAATGGCACTCATCGTTCAAAAATACGGGGGAACTTCGGTGGCCGACACCGAGAGAATTAAGGAGGTGGCTGAGCGTGTCATCGCAACCCGCAATGCCGGTCATGACGTGGTGGTGGTGCTTTCTGCCATGGCCGGAGAAACAGACAGGCTCATTCAGTTGGCCCAAGAGGTGGCTGAGCAGCCGGACCCCCGGGAACAGGACGTGCTGCTTGCTACGGGTGAGCAAGTCACCATATCCCTTTTCAGTATCGCCGTAAAGCATATGGGGAACGAGGCCCAGTCTCTGCTGGGTCATCAGGCGCGAATATACACGGACCACGCGTATGGTCGGGCGCGCATAAGTGAAATTCGCACTGAACCGATCTGGCATAACATCTACAAAGGTTGGATCCCGGTTATCGCTGGATTCCAGGGTCTAGATGGAAGGGGTAACATTACCACTCTTGGCAGGGGAGGCTCAGACACCACGGCTGTTGCCGTGGCTGCTGCCCTTGCTGCTGATGTTTGCGAGATCTACACTGATGTGGCCGGAGTGTACACCACTGATCCCAATATCTACCATAAGGCGAGGAAGTTGCAGCGCATTTCTTACGATGAGATGTTGGAAATGGCCAGCATGGGGGCCAAGGTGTTGCACATTCGCTCAGTGGAATTTGCCAAGAAATTCAATGTACCTGTCCACGTGCGCTCTTCATTCGTGGATGAGTCTGGTACTATGGTGGTTAAGGAGGAGAAGTCCATGGAACAAGTGATGGTTTCTGGTGTCGCTTACAGCAAAGGTGACGCCCGCATCACACTGGCAGGACTGCCTGATGTGCCCGGTGTAGCCGCCCGGATATTCACCGAAATTGCTAAAGAAGGCATCGTGGTAGATATGATCATTCAGGGTAGCACCGGCGACACGAGCCTGGCTAACCTGAGCTTCACCGTTCCCCGGCTGGATCGTCAGGCCGCTATTCGTGTCCTGGAGGCGATGAAAAAAGAGTGGGCAGATTTGGATATTTCCAGCGACGAGAATATTGCCAAGATATCTGTTATCGGGGTAGGCATGCGTCACCATGCCGGAGTTGCCGCCAAGATGTTTCAAGCGCTGGGCAACGAGGGTATCAATATTCATATGATCAGTACCTCGGAAATCAAGGTTTCCTGCGTGATAGACGATAGTCACACGGCCAAAGCGGTACAAATTCTCCACGATGTTTTTGAGCTGGATAAGCCACTGCAGCATGAGATCCCGGAGTAGGAACTGAGTCGGTCCCCGAGATGTTCCATTTGCACTAGTTGTCCCGCATGGTCTTGTTGCAGGATTGAAGATCGAATAGAATGATGAATGTAGGGGCGGGCTTTATGCCCGCCCCTACGAAAACATCGGGTAGCCGAACATTATTCTTGTCCGAATTTAGAGGCATAAATAGTCAGGTGAAGACATCTATAAGATTAGGAAAGACAGATGAGAAAAATAGAAATCTATGACACCACATTGAGGGATGGAACCCAGGCTGAAGATTTCAACCTCTCCCTGGAAGATAAGATTCGCTGTTCCAAAAAGCTAGATGAGCTGGGCATACATTACATCGAAGGCGGCTGGCCGGGGTCAAATCCGAAGGATGTGGCCTATTTTAAGGAAATCAGGAACTACGAGTTGAAGCATTCGAAAGTCGCAGCCTTCGGCAGCACCCACAACCCTCGCTCCTCAGCGGATAAGGACCGTAACCTGGCCGCTCTGCTCAAAGCAAAAACCGAGGTGATTACCATCTTTGGCAAGAGTTGGAATGTGCATGTGCGCGACGCCCTGCGTACCACACTTGAACGCAATCTGGAAATTATCCACGACTCTCTGGCCTTTCTGCGGCCGAAGGTATGGAAACTGTTTTACGATGCCGAACACTTCTTTGATGGCTTCAAGGCCGACCCTGAATACGCACTTGCCACCCTCAAATCAGCGCTGCAGGCACGGGCCGACTGCCTTGTTCTCTGTGATACCAATGGTGGAACCCTCACCACAGAACTGCAGAAGATCATGCGGCGGGTCAAAAAGGAGTTCCCCAAAGTGGAGCTGGGCATACACACTCACAACGACTCAGAGTTGGCGGTGGCCAACTCGCTGGCGGCTGTGGAGTTGGGTGCAAACCATGTTCAGGGTACCATGAACGGGGTAGGCGAGCGCTGCGGCAATGCCAATCTTTGTAGTATTATCCCAGCCATCAGACTAAAGATGAAGCTGGATTGCATCTCGGATGAGCAGCTCGCCAAATTGCGCGAGAGTTCTCGGTACATCCTTGAACTGGCCAATGTCAGACCGTTCAGGTACCAGCCCTATGTGGGGAGGAGTGCATTTGCCCACAAGGGTGGGATACATGTGGCCGCAGTTGAGCGCAACCCGGAGACCTACGAGCACTTGGACCCAGAGTTGATCGGCAACCGCCGGCGAGTTCTGGTGTCAGACCTTTCCGGACGAAGCACCATTAAACAGAAGGCTGAGCAGTACGGCCTGAAGATTTCCAGCAAGGATCCCGTTGCCATGCAGGTTTTGGAAGAGCTTAAACAGCTGGAACACGAGGGTTTTCAGTACGAAGCGGCGGAAGGCTCTTTCGAGTT
>CP070843.1:3226799-3239018 GCA_020350905.1 Deltaproteobacteria bacterium | reverse complement strand
TGAGGCCAAGGGATATGGCCTTACCCAGCCGGTGGCATCGAATGCTACTGTGGAAGGACGGGCCCAGAATAGGAGGGTGGAATTGAAAAGACTTCGTTAGACTGCAGGTGGGGATTTGGTAATCGTGCCGCCTGAATTTTTGCACCAAGCCATGCGCACACATATGTGCTTTATCACTCCTACTAAATTGAAAAGGGAGTTTGAGGACCAAGCACTTCATTAATTGTATGATTCTAGCGGCAGCGTCAGTGTGGCTCTGCCGCTTTGTTAAAATCCTTGCTGCTCAAGATGAAAGGGGATCTCAAATATGTCTCAGCCAACAGAAAGACGAGAGTATCCCAGGGCTCAAGTAAAATGGGCCGTGACCATGCTGATCGCCGAAACTGAAATCGAAGGAGTAATAGAAAATTATACTCCGAAAGGTATATTTGTCTCTTGTGAACAGTTCCCTCAGATAGAGGGTAGTGTGCGAATGGTCATCAAGATTCCGGGTCGTCCAACCATGAACGCTGCCGGCAAGGTTATGTGGTCAACTATCATCGAAGACAGCGAGAGTGGTGCACGTTTGGGGGTTGGGATAGAATTCACAGAAATTTCAGAAGGCGACCTACAGTACCTATACGAAACGATGAAAGAGTATCACGAAGAATAGAACCACCTTTCACCCAGCCAAGGGAATGGAGAAGAATGACCAGAAAACCAAACAGATTCTTTCTGGTGCTTGTATTCATGGTGATAGCGCTACCAGCCGCGGTCTTAGCCGAGCGAGTTAAGATTCGTGGCGACTACTGCTATCAATATGGAGACAGCGAATCCTTGCTGGCTGCCAAGGAAATCTCATACGCTATGGCTCTGAGGAAAGCCATAGAAAGATATAAAACCTTTGTGGCCTCTACGAGCGTTGTGGACGATTTCCAATTGCGGAAAGACTTAATTGAAACGATAGTTTCCGGTTATGTGGAACATATTGAGGTTGAAAGAGAAGATGTTGCAGGGAGAAATGTATGCACAGAACTGGTGGGCTATGTTAATCCTGAGGCAGTCAGAGATATCATAGCGAAGAAGATCAAGATTTCAAGCGGGCATCGGAGCAGAGAATTTGGTGGCATAGTCAGCAATCTTTATTTGAAAGTAGTAAATTATAGGATAGATACGGATAGGGGTGGAAATAAGCTCTTGCGTGTTTTTTACCAAATAAAGCAATCACCGCCGCCAGGTGGAACGAGGATGGCGGTTTTTTGTTTTGACGCAGAGGGCAATCCCATGCAGACTTCGTTTTGCGATATAGTTGCCAGCAGTTCATTTAGGGGAGCCTTCGGAGAACAGACGTGTGTAATACCAGGGAAAGCGGTATCCATCAATATAAGCTTTTAACTGCGACTACGTTATCGTGCAGGTTCAGATTTTTTTATTCTTCTTAAAGCTAACCATCCACTGATTTATTCCAAACAGAATGCAACTCTCAGATAGACTACAGCAAGGTTCTATTTTGCTCAAATACCCAGTTTGCTTTATAAAGCATTCAATCTGAAATCTAAAATCCTAAGGTGGTCGCAGCAAGTAATTGAAGCTCCCTGCAGTCCGCCTGCGGCGGACAGGGAATCTTCGAAATGTAAGGAAGTGATTCCATTTTATTGTAGTTCGCTCGCTAACCCCGTCCGCAGGAGGCGGACGGGAGGATGCGCTCGCTAGAGCATTTTCATGAGATATCCTGGATATTTTTGTTTCCCTGTTATGTTGGCACTTTGTTTGCATGAGCACAGAAATGAGCATATCGCTCTCATAATGTTCCCTCCCTTTTCTCTTGACCCCATCGGCTTTGGTGTGGTTGGGCCGATGGGGCCTTTTTTTCTCGCCTGTATCTGCTGAGGAACAGAAACATATTTCATTTTGCATCTGGCATTTCGCATTTATCATCTTTCATTTCGGTGGAATGCTTCCTTTATTATGCTACCCTTGCATCTTCAATGACAAATGCGCAATGTTAAATGAACGATTTGACTCTTTGGCTCTTTTGCTATTAGATTAGAATCGCATAGAGCATGGCGCATAGCGAAAAAAGAGTGAACGGTAAATGGTAAACCCTTCGACAGGCTCAGGGCAGGCGGTGAACAGTTGCGGAGCCAGCGCATGATCGGTATACCGTTCACCGCTTACTATTTACCTCCATGCTTTGCGCTCTGCGCTTAGCGCTTTGCTTCATGAGGATGTCTCAAAGTCCCTCAGCCCAAGGGTTCTCTATTTGGAGTAGGAATGAGTAAACGTTTGCAGGAACGGATCGCAAGACGAAGAGAGAAACTCAACGCAATTATTCTTGCCCATAATTATCAACGTCCCGAAGTTCAGGATATTGCTGATTATACCGGAGATTCCCTTGAGTTGAGTCGTAAGGCAGCCGGAACCGACGCTGAGGTGATCGTCTTTTGCGGAGTCCATTTTATGGCCGAGACCGCCAAGATCCTGTCACCACAGAAGACTGTGCTGCTTCCCGATGAGGCGGCCGGCTGTCCCATGGCTGATATGATTACCGCCGACCAGCTGGAGCAGGAGAAGGCCAAGTATCCCGGGGTCCAAGTGGTCTGCTACGTTAACTCCAGCGCCGCGGTCAAGGCAGGCTCTGACATCTGCTGCACTTCCGCCAATGCAGTGCAAGTGGTAGAGGCCATGGACAGGGACCGGCCCATTCTTTTCGTCCCGGACCAGTATCTGGGGCATTACGCCATACGTAAGACCGGTAGAGAAATGCATCTCTGGCCCGGATATTGCCCGACTCACATGAAGATCGGGGTTGATGATGTGATGAGACAAAGGGCACGATACCCGGAGGCTAAGGTGCTGGTTCACCCTGAGTGCCGGCCGGATGTAATCGACGCGGCGGATGAGGCTCTCAGCACTGGTGGCATAATTCGTTATGCACAATCCTACCAGGGCAGTACCCTGATTGTGGGTACGGAGACCGGTATTCTGCATCGACTGCGGAAAGAAAATCCCGCGGTGGAATACGTGCCTGTTACGAAACGCGGGGTGTGCCCCAATATGAAGTGCATCACCCTGGAGAAGGTGCTCTGGTCCATGGAGGAGATGGCGCCCAATATTGAAATTCCAGAAGACGTGAGAGAGTGGGCCCTGGCAGCAGTAGAAAGGATGCTGGATTTATAAAGATAAACAGGCAGAGGGCAAACGGAAGAGACCTTAAATCAGCGGAATTCGCCATTGGGAGGGGAGATGGTTATCGTCTACACCTCCGATCTCCATGGAAATAAGGAGTTATATCAAGAGCTCATTGAGCTGGCTGCACAAAGAAAAGCTCAAGCCCTCATCATTGGGGGCGACATGCTGCCCATCCACGGCCCCTTTAAATACTCCCTGCAAGAGCAACAAGATTTCATCTTTTCTTATTTAGAGCCCAAGATTCGGGATTTTCGTTCCAGAGCTCCACAAACCACTATCTATGCTATGCTCGGCAATGATGATTGGCAGGCGAGCAAGGTCCACCTCAAGACTTTGGCAGCAGGGGGTACACTTCGGCTGCTTCATGGTGAAAAGCATGAGCTGGGATCTGGTTATGAATTAGTCGGCTATGCTCATGTTCCCCCCACGCCTTTCACCATCAAAGACGGCGAACGTCGAGATCTCCTGGATGACTCTTTTGATGGACAACGCTGCACTGCATGTGTAAGCCAGGGGCCGAAGATCATCGTAGTTGACGCGCGTCAATACTTCGCCAGTATGAGTTCCATTGAGGAAGAACTGGAGCAGCTGCCAACGGCTCGAGATTATCGTAAGACCGCGTACGTTATGCATTCTCCGCCCTTTCGCACCAATCTGGATAGACTCTTTGATGGCCGTTGTATTGGTAGCCGTGCCATAAGGGCGTTCGTGGAGAAATATCAGCCCTATCTGACCCTGCACGGTCATATTCACGAATCGTCAGACATCAGCGGTACTTACTGGGATCGGATCGGAAAGACTATCTGCATCAATCCAGGACAGTCCACTGAAGAGCTTTACGCCGTGGTCTTCGAGCTTGAAGATATTGCCGCAACTATTGAACACACGGTTTTTGGGCCCATGGCATAGAGCGCCAAGTGCACTTTCACATTTATCAGTATGATGAAATGACCTTACTGCTCCCATCTCCCAATGTGTGATGCCAGATGAGAAATGCGAAATAAGCATTGTTAGCTGTCAAGATTGAAGGAGCGTATAACACCTGCTGTTTCTCTTATGTCACTACCAAAACTGACCAAGGAAATGCTCAGTCCACTTTACTGGTGGCAGGAGTTTGTGCGACAGCTCCAGGAGTTGCGCGGCAGACCCCGTGAGCTATCCCTGGGGGTGGCCATTGGGGTTTTCGTTGGCATCACACCAACCATTCCCTTACACACCGTGCTGGCCGTAGCTCTGGCCGTGAGCCTGCGGGGCAGCAAACTCGCGGCGGCGCTGGGGGTTTGGGTGGCCAATCCATTGACCATTCCTATTTTTTACTACGGCAGCTATCGTCTGGGGACTTTCGTCCTGGGAATGTCTGAACTGACCTTGCCCACGACGTACTCGGTGTTCTCTCTGATGAAGCTGGGGGGGCACGTGACAGTGGCAATGTTGCATGGCGGTGTGCTCTTGGGGATCCTGCCCGCTGTGCTGGCCTATTTTTTGACCTACAGGTTCACTAGTTCGCCTCGTTTTCAGGGAGAACCCAGTTCAACTGCAGATGATACGAATGGAACGGGTGAATAGATGGACCGCAAAGCCCCGTGGCGGGCTCGGGAGTGGGGAGCATGATCTCGCCTCAGCAGGCGCTGAAGATACTCGGCAAAAGACCGACCAAAAGCCTCGGCCAGCACTTTCTCATTCATCAGGCAACCGCAGGAAAAATCGCGGCCGCAATTCGTCCTGAGCCGGGAGATGTGGTGGTGGAAATCGGGGCGGGACTGGGAGCTCTGACTTTGCCGTTGAGCAAAAGCGGCGCCCGTGTGATCGCGGTTGAGATTGATTCAGAGCTGGCGGCATTCTTACACGGGCAGTTTCGGGCGCAAACCGGTGAAGAAACAGTACGTGTAGAGTGCATGGACATATTGAAAGTTGATTTCGCTACTCTGCATGACAGGTTCAAGAGAAAATTGAAGATCATTGGCAATCTCCCTTACAACATCAGCAGCCCAGTTTTGTTCAAACTCATGGAGGGAGCGGACTGCATCCAGGAAGCGGTACTGATGTTGCAGAATGAAGTGGCGGAAAGGGTTCTGGCTGGGCCAGGAAGCAAGGATAACTCCATCCTCTCGATCATGGCCGCCTATCATAGTGAACTCAAACGGTTTATGCGAGTTAAACCATCGCAGTTCCACCCTCCGCCCAAGGTGGACTCTCAGGTCATCTGTCTTACCTTTCGGCAATGCCCGCTGACACCAAAGGTTGAATCCTCCTGGCTTCTCCAGGTGGTGAAGGCGGCCTTCTCTCATCGACGCAAGACCGTAGGTAATAGTCTGCTGGCCAGTAATCTTCCTGATCTCACTCCTGAGTTCGTTAGGACGGCTCTAAAGGAAGCGGCCATTGAATCCCGTAAGAGGCCAGAGAGTCTTGGTCTTGAGGACTTTTTGCGGCTGGCACGTGCCCTGGGTAAAGAAAGCGAAAAAAGGTAAGCACAATGGAGCCATCATGCTTAGTTGAGCAATGCAAAAGCTGTTGACCTGGAAAAGGAGTCATGGTAAGTATAATAGGTTACAATAACAGCATAATCCGCTTGGATCCATTTTGTGGACTGAGACGGTAGTGAGCCAGTCGATCAGGCCGACGCAAGCGCGGGTCGACATCGTAGCCAGATCCGGAAAGGAGTTAAGCCTTCTGGACAGCCGTCTTGGAGGCTTTTTGCATGCCTGGTTACCGTGTCCACGTTCACTGAATGGAAGGCAAAATTTTATAGACACGGGAGGAAATCAGGTTATGCAGCGAATTTTCCTGAAAGCCAAAATTCATCGGGCCCGGGTTACGGCTGCGTGTCTGGACTATGAAGGCAGCTTGAGCATCGATCGAAACCTCATGCTGCAGGCAGATATCGCTGAGCATGAGCAAGTTGGGGTGTACAACCTCTCCAACGGGGAACGGTTTGACACCTATGCTATCGCCGGACCCGAAGGATCTGGAGAAATTTGCCTCAACGGCGCTGCTGCTCGCAAAGGCCAACCAGGTGATTTGATTATAATCACCACCTACGCTTTGCTCGATGAAGAGGAGTTGGCAGACCATCAGCCGAAGGTCATCCTGTTAGACGAGAACAATCGATCTCGGCCGGTGGTAGCGATGACCAGAACATGAGATTCTTTCATTGGATTAAATCCATAATTCGCGGCTATTTTCTTGCTGGCCTCCTCGTCATCGTCCCATTGGGAGCGGTTATTTTTGTAATCTCAGCCATTCTCAGGCTGATGGACCGAACTCTGGGCGTTATCCCCCCTAAATTTCATCCAGAAACCTATCTTCCCTTCAAGATTCCGGGTCTCGGGCTGATTCTCTTCGTTGCAGTGGTGGTGGCAACCGGGGTTCTAGTGAAGAATTACATCGGACGACGGGTAGTTGACTTCGGCGAGTACATGGTGTCCAAGATCCCGTTGGTGCGCCCCCTTTATGCGGCGGTAAAGCAGCTGATTCTGGCGATCTTTGGCGACACCCATGATGCATTCAAGCGGGTTGTTCTGGTGGAATATCCCAGAAAGGGGGTCTACTCCTTGGCGTTCGTGACCGCACAGACGTCGGGGGAGATCCGGGAGCAAGTGGGCACCAAGATGCTGAGCATTTTTCTTCCAACCACACCGAATCCCACCTCAGGATTTTTCCTGGTCTTGCCGGAGGAAGATACTATCCCCTTGAGCATGAGCGTGGAAGAGGCTTTCAAGCTTCTGATTTCCGGCGGTGTTGTTGAACCGGGAGGAAGCGTGCCCCAGTTTCCCTTTGGCAAGAGGCAGCGCAATGCGAGAAATGCAGCAAGGGGTGTGCAAGCCGCACAGCAAGAAGTCCATGAGGACACTTCGACCCATTCGACACAACCTGTCGACGAGCTCGAGTCGAGTCGCTCAGGGCAAGCGGGTGAGCCAGGCAAAAGTACTGATGAAGGATAGCGAGGCTAATCAATTTACAATATTGGGTTAAACTGACTTCGGTATACAGTTTGCAGTTGAGCGGAGACACTGCTGAAGATGACAAGCTGATAGCTGAGAGTTGAAAAAGGAGGCGTTTTCAATGTCTAAAACCAATTATCTGTTCACTTCTGAATCAGTCACGGAAGGGCATCCGGACAAGATAGCCGATAAGATTTCTGATTCGATTCTGGACTCGATCATGGCCGATGACAAGCAATGTCGAGTTGCCTGCGAGACCATGGTTACCACCGGTATGGCCATTATTGCCGGTGAGATAACGACAACCACCTGGGTGGATATGCCCCAAATCGTAAGAGACACCATACAGGAGATCGGCTACAACAACTCGGGGATGGGCTTCGATTGGGAGACCTGCGCGGTGATGACCTCCATAGACAAGCAGTCACCGGATATCTCCCAGGGAGTCACCGCAGGTGAAGGTCTTTTCGAAGAGCAAGGCGCTGGAGACCAGGGGCTGATGTTTGGCTATGCCTGCAACGAAACCCCAGTTCTCATGCCCATGCCCATATACTACGCTCACCGGATTACGAAGCATCTGGCGCAAGCCCGGAAGAGTGGGGTGCTGGACTTCCTCCGCCCCGACGGCAAGTCGCAAGTTACGGTTGAATACGAAAACGGTACTCCCCGAAGGGTTCACACCGTGGTGGTGGCAGCCCAGCATGTACCCCAGGTGAAGTACGATACCCTTCGCGAGGGGATCATCGAAGAGGTGATTCGCAAGGCAATCCCTGAAGATATGCTGGACGATCAGACCATGTACTACATCAATGCCACGGGTCGTTTTGTAATCGGCGGCCCCATGGGGGATTGTGGTCTCACTGGACGCAAGATCATTGTGGATACCTACGGCGGCCAGGGCAGCCACGGCGGCGGTTGCTTTTCAGGCAAGGACCCTTCCAAGGTGGACCGGAGCGGCTCCTACATGGCCCGCTACGCGGCCAAGAACATTGTTGCCGCAGGGCTGGCAGACAAGTGCGAGGTTCAGATTGCCTATTGTATCGGCGTAGCGGAGCCGGTGAGCTTGATGATAGATACTCTCGGCACCGGCAAGCTCCCGCCAGCGCAGCTAGTGGAAGTTGTGCGTGATACTTTCAGTTTCAAGCCAGCAGAAATGATCAGCCACCTGAAGCTGCTGCGGCCCATCTTCAAGAAGACCGCCTGCTACGGGCACTTTGGCCGTAATGATCCTGATTTCACCTGGGAGCATACTGACAAAGCGGACGAACTGAGAGAGAAAGCGGGACTATAAAGCATAAAACAAGGAGTCAGTAGCCAGTAGCCAGAATCCAGTAGGCAAAGAGCACAGAGCATGGGATTGAAATTTCCAAATTCGAAACTCGAAAGTCAAAATTAAGATTCCGTAATCTACAATCTAAAATCCGCAACGTTCCTGGTGTTTGGTTGTGGAAGGAGGACTTCGTTCGTATGGAATATGATGTAAAGGATCTTTCATTAGCGGAAATGGGTGGAAACCGAGTGGAATGGGCAGCCCAGGCTATGCCGGTACTCAATGCTATCAAAGATCGTTTCTCCCGCGAGAAACCACTGAGAGATGTGCGGGTCGCCGCCTGCCTGCACGTAACCACAGAGACCGCTGTGCTGATGCAGACACTCAAAGCAGGTGGGGCAATCGTGCACTTATGTGCTTCCAACCCACTGAGCACCCAGGATGATGTGGCGGCCTTCCTGGTAGCAAACGAAAACATTCCCGTCTTTTCAATCAAAGGTGAAGACAGGGATACCTATTATCGTCACATATACCAGGCGTTGGAGGTAAAACCTCAGATTACCATGGACGACGGCGCTGATCTGGTGAGCACGATCCATGCTGACAAGCGAGAGCTTCTGGAGGAGATCATTGCGGGCACCGAGGAAACCACCACCGGAGTAATACGCCTCAAGAGCATGGCCGCCGAAGGTGTGCTGGCCTATCCGATTATCGCTGTTAATGACGCCAACACCAAACACCTTTTCGACAACCGGTACGGAACCGGTCAGAGCACAGTGGATGGGATCATCCGGGCCACCAACCGATTGCTGGCTGGCTCCACTTTCGTGGTGGCGGGATACGGCTGGTGTGGTCGTGGGGTAGCAATGCGCGCCAACGGCATGGGGGCAAATGTAATCGTCACAGAAGTGGACCCGCTGCGCGCCCTGGAAGCGGTAATGGATGGCTACCAGGTCATGACCATGCTGAAGGCGGCCAAGCAGGGAGATTTTTTCTGTACCGTGACCGGGGACATCAAGGTCCTCAGGGGGGAACATTTTGCCGTGATGAAAGATGGGGCAGTGATTTGCAACTCAGGCCACTTCAATGTAGAGATCGATCTGGAAGCATTAGAAGAGATGAGCGAGGAAAAGCGACAGATTCGAGAGAGCGTCGAAGAATATCGTCTGTCGAACGGCAAGCGTGTTAACGTATTGGGGGAAGGACGTCTGGTAAATCTGGCAGCTGCCGAGGGTCACCCCCCCAGTGTCATGGACATGAGCTTCGCCAACCAGGCCTTTGCGGCATTGTATGTGACAGAAAAGGGCTCTACCCTAGAAAAGAGAGTTTACGGTGTGCCCGAGGAAATTGACCGGGAGATTGGGAGACTTAAGCTTGCCGCCATGGAAGTCGAAATAGACGAACTGCTCCCAGAGCAGGAGAAGTACCTGACGTCCTGGGATATGGGCACTTAAAGCAGGGGGCACAGGGCATAGAGCGCGGAGTAAATTGCGGATTGCGGATTGCGAATTTCATCTTACGACAAATGACAGCGTAAGCGAAATGACCCAATGACGCCGAAGGCAAATGACGCGAAGCTCATAAAGTTTCCAGCTGATCAATGAGGTGGCGCTTTGCAGCTCCCCCGGAATAATGGCTTGAACACTCGTACCAAATCGGTGTTGGTGTTTTCTTTGTCTCTGACGATATTGCTCGCCTCAGCCTGCGGGCCGTCGCAGGTGGCAACTCCCGTTAGCAGGCCAGATCAACCTCTCCGGGAGGTAGATCCCCAGTCGGTGGAGCTGGAAAGAGACGACTTGGGCCGAGAGCTGTTGGTGCAGGCGGTTCAAAACAGCCTGCTCTATTACGAACGGCTGCCTGAGGACAAACTTTTCAAGTTTGGTCCCAAGGAAGTTCCCGTCAGCCGAATGAAGCGAACCCTGGAGACCTTTCTGGCGCTACTGGCTGAAAGTCATTCCTGGACGGAGCTTGCAGACAGCGTGCGAGAGCAGTTCATAGTCTACCGGTCCGTGGGCCGAAATGTTGAGCAAGAGGTTCTGTTCACTGGATACTACGAGCCTACTATCCAGGGCAGCCTTACCCAGGACGACCACTACCGCTATCCCATCTACGGTGTTCCGGATGACCTGCTCAAGATCGATTTGGGACTTTTTGGAACCCAATACCAGGGAACCAGGCTGGTGGGGCGCGCCGAGGGAAACCGGGTGGTACCTTACTATAGCCGGGAGGAAATCGAATTTGATGGCAAGTTGGCCGGACAGGGTTATGAGTTGGTGTGGGTGGCGGATCCCGTGGAACGTTTTTTCCTCAGAATTCAAGGTTCCGGGCGGATAAGGCTGATAAATGGTGAATATATTCGACTTGGATATGCGGCCAAGAACGGCAGGCCGTGGGGACCTATTGGGAGATTGTTGATTGAAAAAGGCCTTATACCCAAGGAAGCCATGTCGATGCAGGCTATCGGCCGCTACCTGAAGCAACATCCGGAAGAGATGGCAGAGATTTTTTCCTACGATCCAAGCTACGTATTTTTTAGCAAAGTTGAGGGAGGTCCTTTCGGAAATATTGCAGTTCCGCTCACCCCAGGTCGATCAATCGCCACCGATTCAACACTTTTTCCTAAAGGAGCTCTTGCTTTCATTGAATGCCAGAAGCCAGTCTTTGCCAAAGACGGCGTGATTCTGGTCTGGGCTCCCTTCGGCCGTTATGTCTTAAATCAGGATACCGGTGGTGCCATACGTGGTCCAGGACGGGTGGATCTATTCTGGGGTAGTGGTACTTTCGGCCGCATTGCCGCGGGGCATCTTAAACATCCGGGGGCCCTCTATTTCTTGCTCGTTACAGAGTAAGAAAGCCACATTCCTAAATCACAAATTCCAATATTGGAGCTCCCTGCAGCCAGCTGCAGGGAATCTTCGAAATGTAAGGAATTAATCCATTTTATTGTAGTTCGCTCGCTAACCCCGTCCGCCTCAGGCGGACTACGGGGAATGCGCTCGCCCTGTTGAATTTCCCGAAGGGAACCCTATTCAACAGGGCGAGCTGGAGCATTTTCAATGACCCAAACATATTTGGAATTCTCTCCTTTTGAGATGATGTGAAAGTTTGGGATTTTGCATTTCGGTCATTGTTATTTGTTTGTTATTTGGGTTTTGTGATTTGTAATTTCCATCAACTTTCTCGTCTCCATATTAGGAGCGAGCACGAGTTAAATTCGCAGTTCCCAATCAACCCTCTACTTCGCTCGTTTCGCTCTCCTTCCCAACCAGCGTCTGGATGACGAACTCATTGATAACCCTTATCTCGTCGAATATCCTTGAAAGTTCGATTGCCTTTTCCAGTTCGTCATCCTCTAGGGAGGCTAGTAAGTGCTTCTGCACTAGTCGGAAACGGCTTAGTAGGGTCGCTTCTCGATGCTTGAGTTCGACCAAAAACTCTTCTGGCGATTCCATTTTGCGGTACTGCGCTTGCAAAGCCAGGTGAGTATCATGATAGCCTTGGGCAAGATTTTTCAAATGCTCCACAAGAGCGGGGACCTCATTCATAAACGGTGAACTCCTTCCTTATTAAGGCGACTAGGCAGTAGTGATGGTCCGATTGTAAATGGACTCTGGCTTTCGGCCAAGTAGTTTTTTGCCCTTGAAATTATTATGTTGCGGTGCCATAATATACAAAGTTTTGTACATGAAACCATCATTTCTTTCCGGGGATGTTTGCCCCAAGCCGTAGTTATCGGGCGGATACCAGGTTTTCTCCTATTCTTTCGCGGATTGCTGGCACATTGCCGATAATAGAAATGTCGACGGCTACTCTTGGATGGAGTTGCTGCGCCGAGGG
>CP070843.1:3222606-3226699 GCA_020350905.1 Deltaproteobacteria bacterium | reverse complement strand
TGGTGGCTCGCGGAGAACCTATCGCTGCTAGAGAAGGTGGACCGTGCTCCTCTTGCAGTCGCTTCAATTCAGTGGCCACCAGCTCCAAGGCCTCATCCCAGGTGGCCTCTAGCAGTTTGCCGTCTTTTCTTACCAGGGGAGCCTTGAGCCGTTCAGGGCTCGACAGATAGTCAAAGCTGTCAAACCGGCCCTGACGGCAGGTGTACCCATAACTGGGCGCTGCCGTGGTTCGGGTGGTCACAGTAAAGAGCTGCTCTCCCTTGCGGTTCAGCACCAGATTGCAACCACAGCCGCAGTGGGGGCAGAAGGCCTCCACCTGTTCATAATGAAATGGACCGGGTTTCCCCGCCGTGATTCGTTCCTCCAGGGCCCCGGTGGGGCACAGATCCAGGCACAGGCCGCACGAGACACAGTTGGTGTTGAAATTGGGAGTATCCTCAAAGTCAATGGCATCAGAACATTGGAAGTAGGAGCACGCTTCGTAGCACTGTCGACAGCGAATGCACTTGTTGGGATCCAAAGCGATGAACTGGTGGGAGTCGCGAGGTGAGGTGTCGTCAACAGCTATCTGAGGTACGAGACGGGTGGTGGTTTCCACCCCGAACTCAAAGGCGAACCTGCGAAGTCTGCAGTCGAAAGCATCCATGCACCCACAGGAAAGACAGCGATCAGCTTCTCTCAAGGCGCCTTCCTCTGACAGGCCCAACTCGATCTGGTCGCTGCTCTTGATGCGTACACTCGGCTCCAGTTCAGGCATGAGCTCGCGGGAGGCTGAGGTAACCCTGGTGGTAAACTGTTCCTTCTCAATGACTTCCAGATCGCCTTTCAAGATGTTAAAAGGCTTGGCCTCGCCATGCACCTCGTGGTCGCATAGATAGAGGTGTATGGCCATTGCCGCTTTGCGACCGTCAGCCAGAGCTCCCACCACGGTTTCAGGGCCACGATAGACGTCACCGCCGGTGAAAACACCCTCTAGACCGGTGTACAAGCTGTCCGGGTCAGCGCCGAAGGTATTCCACCGGGTGGTGGGAATTCCCTCGACAGCTTTGTCGGATTCCACCGGGGAGAGATTGGGGAATTGACCGATGGCGGCGATCACCATATCAACGGGGATTACGGTTTCAGAACCTTCCATGGGTACCGGTCGACGCCTGCCGCTGGCGTCCGGCTCACCCAGCTCCATCTTCACATACTCCAGTTTTTCCACCTGGCCATTGCTGCCAAAGAGCCGGACAGGTGCGGCCAAGAAATGAAACTGAACTCCCTCTTCCTCCGCCCCATGGATCTCTTCTGGGCTGGCGGGCATCTCATCACGGGAGCGTCTGTAAATTATGGTTACCGTCTCTGCCCCCATGCGCACACTATTGCGGGCAGCGTCGATGGCAACATTCCCACCGCCGATAATGGCTATGTTCTTGCCAATCTCAACTGGCTTGTCGAGGGCAAGATCAACAAGAAAGTCCACACCAGACCAGACGCCCTGGAGATCTTCACCCACTATGCCGAGTTTGCGCGTATCCCAAGCGCCGATAGCTAGGAGAAAGGCGTCGTACCCTTCTTGTCGCAGGGATTCTATGGTAAAGTCTTCTCCCCACTTGACCCCAAGTTTGACCTCAATGTTGCCCAACTCCAGAATACCGTCAATCTCCCAATCCAGGATCTTTTTGGGTAAACGATATTCGGGAATACCGTAGCGGAGCATGCCACCGAGCGCGGGCATGGCATCAAAAATGGTGCTGCCATGTCCCAGGCGACGGAGATAATGGGCCGCCGAAAGGCCGGCAGGCCCACCACCTATGATGGCCACATTGCGTCCAGAGAACGCTGCCAGAGGAGGCGGGTTTCGTTTGCCTGAGTGCATCTCGTAGTCGGCAACAAACCGTTTGAGATGATTGATGTTGATGGGTTCTTCCACCAAGTTGCGGTTGCATTTGTATTCGCAGAAATGAGGGCAGACCCGACCAATGGTGAGTGGCATGGGCAACCGCTCCCGAATGAGCTTGAGCGCCTCGATGTACTGGCCCTGGGAGATGAGGGCAATATATCCCTGAATGTCAATACCGGCAGGACAGGTCAGTTGACAGGGGGCAATACAGTCACCATAGTGCTCCTTGAGGAGGAGCTCGAGCATGAGCTTGCGAGTCTGCTGAATCTCCTCCGAGTCGGTGGTTACCACCATGCCCTCTTGGACTTCAGTGCCGCAGGAGGCCTGGAAGTGCGGTTCGCCTTCCACCTGAACCACGCAGAGGCGACAACTTTCTAGGGGTTTCAGGACCTCGTTGTAGCAGAGCGTAGGGATGTAAATGTCGTTTTGCCGGGCGACCTGTAAAATGGTGCTCCCCGCTTCGGCCTCTACTCCATGCCCGTTGATGGTTAGTCGGATTTTCTCCTTCATGAATTCCCTCTTTTAGTCCAGTGAGTGCCTCGGGTCATAAGAAAATCTTCAGCATCATGGGAAACATACCCATGGAGTTGCTGCAAAAATTGCATCCGGCTTTTCTGGCCTGCACGGCCACAGGTAGGAAAATTGGATTTGTACATATAGCATACATTTTTTCAAGAGTCATTAACTTTGTGAATTTTAGGACTTACTGTGATATGGTGACGTGTTCATCCCTCATCGATTAAGGATTATGTTTCGCACTGTATTCATCGGGGCCAGAGCCACTCAGGAAACAAGGTAGATAGCGACCCAGAAAGCGATGATTACTTCAATGGAAAAAATCACGAAGAAAAGAATGTATTTGGAGACGGGAAAATCTTCAAAAATCTTGTTAGCTCTCTGCAAAAAACCAGCGCCTACAGGCGAGACGTACATCCTGAAGGGATCATCGGATCTGGTGCTTTGCCCAGGTGTCGGACCGGCCATTTTATACTCCTTGTCGGCTGCAATGAGTGGGCTAAAACCGCTGACCATTTGGACAGACCGGCTTCACAATCGGCAAAAAATCAGCTCGTGCTACGGGGACTCTCGTCAGCTTGTGAATATTATCTTTTTCCGGCAACGGAGTATAACCTTTTTCATTTCATTGTACAAGAGGAATCTCAGCACAGGAAGAGCTCTCGCACAGATATTTCTTCGATAGCCGAGAAAATTTCTCTTTTTACCTTGACGGTCGTAGCCATATTTGTTACAAAACACGTCGTTTGTGATAATCATCACCAAGTGTTTTGCTCCCACCTCATAGTCGTTCGCAGAACAAAGTGGCAACATTTGCGGCTGTTGTGCTTACCGGTGGCCTTGCCCACCAAAGAGTTGAGAATATATTATGACCGCACAAGCCTTACACGACTTTGTTTACGTGGGTGTATTCTTGTTGGTCGCCGTGCTCTTCGCGGTATCGCCGATCATTATTTCCTGGTTGATTGGCGGTCGGAGCGTTGGGGTTAAGCGGGCAGAGACCTATGAGAGCGGCATGCCCGCAATTGGCAGCGCTTGGATACAATTCAGCGTTGCCTATTATATTTATGCCCTCATCTTTCTTGCCTTCGACGTGGACGTTCTCTACCTTTTTCCCGTAGCTCTGGCATACGACAAGGGATTTATTGCTCGCGACTTTATCGAGATCGTTATCTTTATCGGTATTCTGTCCCTGGCCATTGTCTACGCCTGGCGTAAAGGAGTTTTCACTTGGCAGAAAAGGAGATAGCCCCCGGCGCCCGCGTGCAACTCGCGGTTGTAGAGGAGGTACTCAACTTGTGTCGGGCCAATTCCCTCTGGCCCATGACCTTTGGTCTTGCCTGTTGCGCCATCGAGATGATGGCGGCAGGGGCCAGCCGTTTTGACTTGGATCGATTTGGGGCCGGGGTCTTTCGCCCTTCGCCCCGGCAGTCGGATTTGATGATCGTAGCGGGCACCATTTCCAAGAAAATGGCCTCCACCATAGTCACCCTCTGGGAGCAGATGCCAGCGCCCAAATGGTGTATTGCCATGGGCAACTGCGCAATTTCCGGAGGACCGTTCGAGTATGACGGCCAATATGCCATTGTGCCGGGGGCTGACCTCATCGTACCGGTGGATGTTTACGTGCCCGGGTGCCCACCTCGACCCGAGGGGTTAATTCAGGGATTTCTGGCTTTAGAGGACTTAATC
>CP070843.1:3218196-3222506 GCA_020350905.1 Deltaproteobacteria bacterium | reverse complement strand
GGCCAGATCACCCGCCTCAATGCCCTTGAAGAAGGCCCAACTGGCCAAGACCTGGGTGCTGTGGACCGGTCCACCCTGGGTTAGAATATAGACCACGGCAATGTCGGTGAAGGTAAAGACAATCCCAAAGAGCACCGCAACGGTCATGATGGGAAGGAGCATGGGGATCATGATCTGGAACAACCGGCGCCAGAAGCCGGCCCCATCCACCTCGGCGGCATCGAGGATTTCCTGGGGAATGGAGGTCAAGCCGGCCAGCAGAATCACCGTCGCCAAAGGGAGCATGCGCCAGGTGTGAACCATTATAACTGAGAGCATCGCCAGGCTCGGAACCCCCAGCCAGTAGAGATTGGAATTGGCCCCGAGGATAGCATCGGGTGCACCAAGGAGACCCAGGTATCGTAAAATCCAGTCAATGGGGCTGAAAATCGAGTCCAGCATCCACATCCAGCCGATAGTCCCCAGGGCGATGGGGGCAGTCCAGGGCAGTAATACAAGAAACCGTACAAGCCACTTTCCCCGAAATTCTTTGATGAGGGCCAGAGCCAGGACTTTCGCCAGCACTAGTACCAGTGCTTGAGAGACCAAGGTGAAGATGAAGGTGTTTATCAGTGACTTGCGGAAGACTGAGTCTTTGAGGACAGCTTGAAAATTACTGAGCCCCACAAAGGCCAGGCTCTGACTGCCCGTGGTGGCATTGCTGAGGCTATAGTAGATGGCCAGGAAAAAGGGTGCTCCCACCAAGACAACGATATAGAGGATAGCAGGTGCTATCAGCAGCGGGGCAAGCACCCGCTCCCTGTCCCAGATACGACTGAGGGGCCCGCCAAACTCCCCGTTAATAGCTGACATATCTTCCCCTCAAGAAAATTTCTTTTCGGTTCGCAGGCCGGTCTCCCTATCAAAAAGTTTGATATCCTGGGCTAATACGGCAAATTCATACACCTGACCTTTTTGGATCGATACGGACACATTAAGAGGTACCTTGGCAATGATGGCTTCCTCTTGCGGTTCCCCATCTTGGTCGAGAGAGCCGTAGACCAGCCGGTCTGAGCCGAGGTGCTCTACCCGCCAGACCCGGAACTGGAAACTCCTGAGGTCGTCGCTCACATCATATATCTCTTTGGGCAAAAAACACTCGGGACGAAAGCCCACAAGGACTTCGTCCCTCTCGATCAGGTTCATCGGCGGTGAACCCATGAAGGTAGCCACAAAGGTATCGGCCGGCTCATGGTAGACATCGTGGGGTGCTCCAATCTGCCGAACCGCGCCCTGACTCATAACAGCAATACGGTCCCCCAGCCCCATTGCCTCTACCTGGTCATGGGTTACATAGATTGCAGTTATTCCTATCTCTTCTTGGAACCGCTTCAGCTCAAATCGGGCCGAGTGCCTGAGTTTGGCGTCCAGGTTGGAAAGCGGCTCATCAAAGAGAAAGACGGTGGGCTCGCGTACCATGGCCCGGGCCAGGGCCACCCTCTGCCTTTCCCCCCCGGAGAGCTCACGAGGTTTGCGGTGAAGCAGCTTCTCTATACCGAACATGGAGGCAGCCGTGATTACTTTCTCCTTCCACTGGTCCTTGTGTACTCTTTGGGCTTTGAGAGGGAAAGCGATATTCTTGAAGACCGTCATGTGGGGATAGAGGGCGTAGTTCTGGAAGACCATGGCGATCTTCCGAACTCGAGGCGGCAGTTCGTTCACTACTTGATCGTCGATAAGAACCTCTCCCGCGCTCGGCCGTTCCAGGCCGGCGATCATCCGCAAAAGCGTCGTTTTGCCACAACCAGAGGGACCCAACAGCACCAGAAACTCCCCCTCACGAGTGGTCAGATCGACGCCGTCCACCGCCCTAACCTTGCCGAAATACTTTTTAAGACCTCTTGTCCCCACTTGAGCCATCGGTTCTCACTACCTCATTTAGAATACTCTTTCGATATGAGAGCCTCGCAACCCTAAAGCAAGACTGGAGGCCCATACATTATAAGGCCTCCAGTCTTTATCACCAAAGCTTCATTGAACGCAAGAACCATTTCACGTCGTGCCGCCAACGAGCCCCTTCTTGCGCCATTTCTCGAAGATCGCTTTGGTCAAGGTTTCTGCCTGCGTTACTGCCGTCTCAGGCTTCAAGCCCCGGGCGGCGTTGGCCATCATGTTCGGCACCACGAACGTACCGAAAACCTCCCCGATCGCCGGGTTGGCCGGACCCGGATGGCCCACGTTGGTGCTCCAGTCCATGGCGCCCTTTAGAGGTTGCAGTTTATCAGTGGCTTCACCTGGGAGAGCGAACGGATCCTTGTCGAACCAGGCATTGTGCAGGTCCAGCATTTTCTTTGCCCCCTGGACGCTGGCGTAGCCCCGATTGCCCTTCGGCACACGGGCGTCAAAGAAGGCGGGGGAGTTGTAGAGCTCGCTGTAGTACATCGCCTGGTCGTAGTTTTCCACCAGGGCGAGCAGGAACTTCTTCGCTGTATCAACGTTCCTGGAGTACTTCGGGATGATGTAGTTGTAGATGACGTGCTCGCACGTCCAACGGGTCCCTCGTGGACCTCTGAGCGGCGGTACGAAAAAAACATCTTTGGCAATTTCCGGCACCTTCTTCTGGCCGCTGCGGTAAGCGGAGACAGAGTTGAGGATGTAGGAAGCTTTGCCGGCGATGAGGGCTCGGTTGTTTGACGCCGGCGCCCAGGCGAACACCTCCGGTGTCATCGCCGCCTTGTACAGTTTACTCATGAATGTCACCGCCTCCATCGTCCTCTCGTTGTTTATGATCACGTTCTCGTTTGCGTCCTGCACGCCGGTATCATAGGACCACAGGAGGGCGCGGGCTGCCATGTTCGAGTCAAGTTCTTGAGACAGGCCGATGCCCAACTGCACCCCGTGCTTCTCCTTGATCTCGCCGCCGTAGGTGATCAGGTCCTCCCAGGTCTCGGGGCCCTGAGGTTTGCCCACCTTCTCCCACAAGCTCTTGCGATAGTCCCCTGGGTCGATGACCCAGCCATGGCAGAAGCCGTAGTACTTCTTGGTGTTGGGATTGTAAGAACTCCGTTTGCAGAGGGCGAGCTGCTTGCCGAAACGTTTTTCGGCCTCCTGGTTGACGTCGGTCAAGTCCAGCAAACTCGGCTCGAGCTGAGCCGGTGGCGCAAACGTCTCGATGAGATCATGGCCCTTGCCAGCGGCTAACTCGGCTGAGGTGCGGGAGACAACTTGTCCGATGTGGACGTGATCCACGGTGACCTCGACTCCGTTGTCCTTCCCCCATTGCTTGGCGAAGTTGTCGAAAAACTCCTGATCGTACCTGGGGACGAAGTGGGCCCACTGAAGAATTTTCAACTCCTTTTTGGCTGCGCCTGCCTGTCTTGGAATGAAAATGGTGGGGCCTATTCCCGCTGCCAATACGCCTGCGCCGGCAGTCTTGATAAAATCCCGCCTGGTAATGGCTTTTTTCATACTTTTTGCCATAATTACCTCCTTTCTGAACGGAAATTCGGTTTTGCGTTTGCCAGAGACAACAAACAAATCGAAATCTATAAGGAATGAACAGCTACAGATGGTCCTTTGCTACGAATCAGATCAAATGTGAACTGCGGCTCAACAGGAGAGAGAAAAGGATTCGCGTGTACAGGGAAAAAATACTACGTGCTGACTGCTATCGCGTCTTATGAGCTAGAAGCCAGAGAGAGCAAGGTAAAACCTCCACACTCGTTACAAACCATAATGGACTGAATTGGGAATCAGAGGGGCGTTCCGAGAGCTAAATTTTCGTACCTAAGTGCCATCGGGTGCGAAGCCTAACCCGGATCAAGATAGCTGAGTTACCATACACCCTAATGAATGCTAGCGTCAATTATAAAAACCACTACCCCAATAGGAATTATGCGAAGCCAATTCCCGTGTGCAACCCTAGGTAAGGGAGTAGGAGACAGCAGGCAGAGGGAAAACACTTGGAGATAGAATTCAGGAGTCAGGAGGTCATGAGCAGAGCCCTATTGTTTTTTCTCCTGGATTCTGACTACTGGCTTCTGGATTCTTCCCTGTAACTGCTCACTTGGTCTTGTGTTTAATGAACGTACCTTCTTTATATTCCTTGAAGGCAGCTTCAAGTTCTTCTTGACTATTCATTACAATGGGACCGTACCAGGCAACCGGTTCGCCGATGGGCTTGCCAGCCACCAGGAGAAATCTGACCGGTTTCCCCTGGGTTGAAACCATCACTTCATCGCCATCATCGAATAACAGCAGATTTTCTTTGCCGACAAACGGATCCCTTTGTATATCGAAATAATTTACCCCCTGGACTTCATATTCGAAGG
>CP070843.1:3214181-3218096 GCA_020350905.1 Deltaproteobacteria bacterium | reverse complement strand
GACAAGAAAGGCAAAAATAGCGAGGCTTTGAGCCCGCGAGCGAGAGACTTGCGAACCGAGATTTTCAATTGCGTGCAATGTTATGGAAGTAAGAGCTATGGGGGGCTCTATCGCCAGCTCTTGGACCAGATTGATAGTCTTCTTTTGGGAACTCTATTGGCCAGCTCAAAGTAGGAAGGCAGCCCACACAACACTAGGCACAGCGGGAAGACGCGGGGAAACGTAAGTTGATTGTAATTTGGTGCTTGCGATTTGGACGATTTCAGCTACTTTAACCTTTTAACGATTTGACTATTTGACCAATCGACTAATTGACGCTATGCATCTAGGCGCATTAATGCTGATTCGTAGAGCACGAACCTCCCAACAGATGGTGGACACTCAGCTATCCTGCGAAAATGACGAAGGTGAAAATGTGGTCCATTGACAAGCAGATGGCCTTGCCAAGAATGCTGTAGTCTGTCTTCCAGGTCGTAGAAGGGTTTGTCTGGATAAAGGTATAGTATGTCATAGGGGGAGAGATCAGCAAGTAGATAATTCTGCTGGAGAAATGTAACATTGTGTATGCCGAGCTGATCTCGAATTTCCAACGACCTCTGATACAGCAATTCATCGGTCTCGTAGCCGGTCACTTTTGTAAATAAAGAGCCAACCAGTGCCACTCTACCGTCTCCGCTACCCAAATCCGCCAGGTGGGTATATCGATTTAGCTGGAGATGACAAAAAGCTCGATATACCTCATTGGCGTCAGATGTTGCCCACATTCCTGATTCTGTGCTCCGGTACGGGAGTGCACCATCGGATTTGAGCAGTTGATAGAAGTTCTGGTAGGCGGCTTCAACCTTCCGGAAGGCTTCATCTCTTTCATCGAACCGACTAACCATACTGTCACGCTAATTCAAACAGAATATCTACGTTCTTGGCTTGGTTGAATGATTGTATAAGCGTGGGGGGGATTCCACATATTCTATGGTGTGGCCTCCTTTAGCACGTGCACCGAGGCCAAAGGAGGCTTAAGAGAAATAGCTGGTGGATAGCTGTGGAGCCTAACGGCTAGCTTTAGTCCAGTTAATCAACAATGGGAGCGTGCAGGTTCCTTTTGGACACTATCGATACAAAGGTCACAGAGAGTTCACGAACAAGCATTGCCGGTACTATTCGCTGTCAACGCGCTCCTTCATCTCTTTTCCAACTTTGAAATAAGGAAGTTTTTTTTCTCTGACCTGAATTATCTCTCCTGTTTTTGGATTGCGCCCCTGATAGCTGTTGTAACTTTTGACTTTAAAGCTGCCGAAACCCCGGATTTCGACACGATCACCTTTGGCGAGCGAATCGGCCATGGAGTCGAAAACTACGTTCACCACATTGGCAGCATTTTTTATCGTAATACCCTCCTCTTTTGCAATGCGTTCAATCAGCTGGCTCTTATTCATCCTCTCCCCTCCCTGCAGAAATGTTCACCCTGTCCTCCCCCTTTATGTAAGGCGGGCACGACGACGACCCCTTTCAACAAGTAGCTCTGTTGCAGGCTTTCTACAAACTAGCTGAACCTTTCCGCTTTGTCAACGATAAATTTGTGATAATTAACTAAAATAATTACCAAAAAAACAGAAACCTTGAAAGTAAGGCTCATTGAAGGCTTTTGGCATTCTCCCCCCCACTCACAGGCCGGGGCTGCGGAGCACTCCAATCAGGGAATGAGTACGTGTCCATCCGAAAAATGCGGTGTCATTCTGAGCCCTTCGACAGGCTCAGGATAAACTGCGCGAAGAATCTCTCCTAACCACTTTAACCATGAGATTCTTCGTCGCCTTGCTCCTCAGAATGACGTCGGAAAGCAAGATTTCCGGATGGACACGCGTTCGTAAATATAAGTCAAGATCAAAGTGTCTTGATTCTCTACTCGGTAAGGGAAGCTAACGAATAACCGAGCGGTCTCGATAGTATCCACCTCTGACGGATATACCCGGATATACTAAGCAATGACGGCCTAACAGGGTGCCAGGGTTGGTGACCGAATTACAGCCAGTCTCGGTATCGTCACCAATAATGGCTCCGAATTTTCGCAGGCCGGTGTCGTGTATTTTTTCATCTATTTTCACACTTACCAGAGTGGGTACTATTTTGAGATTGGCCAATTTTGTACCTGCGCCCAGATTGGTGCGGTTTCCCAGGATACTGTCGCCTATATAGGCAAAATGGCCGGCCTTGGCACCATGTAGCATGACCGAATGCTTCATCTCAGTGGTATGGCCGACAACGCAGCGATCTCCAACCAGACAATTGCCACGCACATAAGCACCTTGACGGATCTCACAATAACTACCAATGATGGTGGGACCTTTGATCAGGGCACCGGGTTCCACTACAGCTCCAGGTCCTATAAAAATATCACCGTCCATCAGGCAAGCGCCTGCATAGAGAACAGCGGCGCCCTCCAGTACCACTCCATCCTGGATCACCTGATAGTTTCCCTTGGTGGCATCACCTGGGCGTAATTCAAACCCTGAGGTGAGAACGTTCCCCTGGTGCAAAACAACTGTTTTCTGTAGCACCGGACCGGAGTGGCTGAGTTCGGTCACATTGGGCTGCAATACATCAGAGAGATAGGATTTGAGGTGAGAAAAAGCCTGCCAAACGAGCTCTTTTTCTGTGAAGAGCTCCGGATGGGTCCAGTCACTTAAATCGAAGAAATCCTCTGCGGACAGCATTCTTTCTCCTCTTTGTCATCCGTGGATTAGGGTGGTTTTGAACTGAAGAATTCCTTTGCCTCCTCCTTGAGAACGTCCAGGAGCTTCTTCCCTCTTTTCTTGGCGATTTCTCGGGCCTCATCCAGGAGGTGGGAGGCAGCGATATCCAATTCTCCATTGTCTGGCAGAGGCCGATCTTCTTTCTGCAACTTCCAACGTAGAATTGATTTGGCGAGCTTTAATTCGCTCTGTCGAAGGTGATCAAATACGGAATTTACTAATTTCTTCATATTATTAAATAGTTAAAGTAACTTTGGTAAGTCTAGTCAAAAAGATAGTGGGCGTCAAGGAAAATGAGCAAAGTAGGAATTACTCGTCAATTCGTCGATTCGTTGATTCGTCAAATCGTTGAAACCGTTGAAGTCGTAACAATCGTTCAAAGTGCAAGATCGCGGCTAGAAAGCCGCTCCCACAGAAGTATTTCAATGTGTGAGCATTTTACCCCTGTCGTTTATTCTCTGAACTCGGACTTTCGATTTCTGATCTCCGCAACCTCCTTCTGTCCTCTGTTTTCCTCCTAATATCTGTTTAGCCAGTTTTGTCCGCCTACAATCTGCAATCTCCAATCTAAAATCTACAATCTTCCCTCTGTTATCTGTCCTCTGTCTTCTGCCCTCTTTTTGTCCACCTTGTTAGCAACTGAGCGGCTTGTTCAAGGGCTTCCTGGCGAGTGCTAATGCGTCCCTCCCACTGTAATTCTACCAGGATGTGCAGCAGTTTTCCCACAGTGGGCCCAGGGGAAAGATTGAGACGGTTCATAAGCTCGTGTCCACTCACCAGAGGAGGCTCTTTCTCTTTTGGCTTCAGCTGTTTGTGGTAGAAATCAAGCCACTTGCTGATTTTATGACAAAGTGGACCGATCTCAGTTTTTCGTGATCGAGGATCTTTGGCTGCCAGATAGTCTGAACCGAACAGGAAAAGGAGCGACCAGAAAAGTTCAGGCCCCAGTATGAACAGGCGACTCAGCGCTTTCCGTGAAGTCCGTTTGAGACTGAATAGATGGTCGACGCGCATTTGTTGGTGAATGAGCCGACGTACGAAGTCTATTTCTTTGTTACTGAAGCAGAACCGGGCGCAAAGGGAGCCGGCCAGTCTTGCCCCAGCGACTTCATGTCCAGAGAAGTGGGTAGCACCATTTTCATCCATAGTGCGGCAATTCGGTTTG
>CP070843.1:3207661-3214081 GCA_020350905.1 Deltaproteobacteria bacterium | reverse complement strand
TATTGAGGGCCAACACCTTTCGCTGCCGCAGACCTTTGAGGTAAGTCTTGCTGAGAGCCTCAGTTCTTATGGCTTCCATGGGTTTTCTCTACTGGGGTAAGTTTACTTGTGGTCCGCACCCTTCCCTGCTCATCCAAGTAAAAGGTACCACCATAAGGATCATCCGGTATCCGCTGGAGCAAACCAGCGTTCACTAAGCGTTCTAGATTTTCAGGGTCGGCCTGAAAACGTTCCTTAAATGTTGCCACCGCCTGCTCTATCTGAAGAACCCTTTCAAAAGCTTTTGCTCGGGTGACCAGTCTTTTCTTTATAGCTTCGTTCCGGGCAGCAGGGATCATTTCCTGGAGGTAAGCCAGAGCCAAGGCGGTGCTGCCTCCTTCGTAGTAATACCGGGCTGCCAGGGTTGCATACCATTCCACCTCAGGTTTGAGTTCAGCCGCCTTTGCCAGGTACATTCCGGCCTTTTCATAGTCTTTGATGAAAAACGCATAGTCGAAGGAGATATAGAAGGGTAGATACCAATCCCAGGTTCGATGGGCAAATCCGTATTCCAGGAGTTGCAGAGTCTGTTGGATCATCCCCGTTTCCCAGGTTAGCACCGCCTGGGCAAAATAGTAGGCGTCCATGTTATAGGGATCCAGCCGGGTGGCCGTGTACACGGCTCGGTAAATCCGCCACCAGTCAGGCACTTGCGTGCGCAACTCCACCAGGGTGCCAAAGTAGAAGAGACATTGCAGTGAGATCACCTGAGACATGAACTGATAATGGTCAGCCGTCAATGCTTTTATCACCGGTGCTGGAGGAAAATAACCCAAGCGCGCTTGAGGTGGCCGGGCATCTCGAACCCGAGTGATCTCCACATGGGTCCCAGCCAACAAAAGCACAAATACCAGCATCAAGACGATCCGTTTCACACCAACCCCATGGAACCTAAGGCAACATTCCCCACTCCACTTTGCGGATGCCGCCGTCTCAATCTACCCTAGAAAAACTCCCTGCGAGCAAAAGCCAAGGTGGCCAACAGCAGAACAACGCCGAGATAACCCACCGCGTATAGCTGGGTCAACAAAAGCTCTCTTCCATTCAGGGCCACACCATAGATAATCTGAGCCTTGAGGTCAAAGGCGGAGAAGTTGGGGAGTATCCAGTAAACCACATTGCCAAACAATCTGACTGCCGCTCCAAGTTCCTTCTGCCCTGCTGCAGTCCGAACAAAATAGTGCACTGCTTCCGAGCTGTAACTGCCAAGATAAATACCCACGCTCAGAGCCAAGGGCAGGAAATTCGAAGTGGCCACGGTGCTAAACAGTATGGTAATGGCCCCCACAATGAGCAACACCCAGTATTGAAACCACAGCCCGATGAAAAAACCACCCCAGGCAAAAGCTCTTTCCGCAGGATGGATACGCTCCAGCACAAAAAGTGCCCCTGCCGAGAAGCACCCCAGGATTGCAACTGCCAGAAAAATGACAATGGCGAAACCGAGAAACTTGCCAAGCAAATAGGTGGCACGGGATATGGGAAGAGAACAGATGGTGTACACTTGCCTCTGCTCGAGATCTCTGGCAAGAAGACCCATGGCAATGAACAGGGTAAGCAAAAGACCCATGAGGCTGATGATTGAGAGGGAGTAGCTGGTTGCCAGTGCCAATACCTGTCGCATGGAAAACAAAGCCACCACCGGGGTTGTCAACAGCAGGATAAGTCCCACCACCACCATAGCACCAAGGACTCGATCCCGAACTCCACCCTTGATGGCCACGGCCATGAAGGCGGCTAGTTGTTTTTTTCTCTCTAGAATAGAGTGCATCAGCTCACGTAGGCGAGCAGGTTGTTCTCTACGGGGTATATCCTCTGTTCAGTTCATTCCAGGGCAAACCCTAAGGTTGCATAACCAAACCGGCAAAAATCGCTGCACTCGCATGATAGCGCCATCTGAGCGCGTGCTCGGAACAGGATCTCTCATGTACTGTCAAGTACTGTTCATCCTGTCCCAGCCTGTGCGCGCCCACACCTGACGCGTTTTTCCTCGGCATAAGTATGCCACGTTAGGGTTACGTACATTTGTGGGAGAGTAAATCAACATCCAAAGCGAAAGTCAAGAAGCCATACTCACAAGACCTAGCTTGTTCAGAGCTAAAAAAACAAAAGGGGGCCGGTCTACACCTAACCCCCTTTTGTTGGGCAAGATAGCTTACTCATTTTACAGTGAATCCCAGTCGCTACTTTCGAACTGGCCGGTAGTCCACGTGACGGTCGCGATCGGCGCGTCCGAGGTTCCTTTGTCACACGTCTTCCACCAAATCACACTTGTCTCACTGGTGGTCACGAACATACGGTTACCACCACTATGAACCGTGCCTAAGGAATAATACTGGGCATTAGCGTCATTATCCATATTATAGTCCAAATACACGGCATTGGACAGATCGTAGACGGCAGTGCCACCCAAGACTATGTTACCGGCCGCATTATTGATCGCTGCAGCCATGGCCGGGACAGCAAAGGCCATCACAGTCACCAGCGCCAGTGCGGCTATCATTATTTTCTTCATGATATTTTCCTCCTTTAACAATTCGTTCACCCGAAAGCCGTCCTAACTGCCGGATGGATATACCTGATAGTCCGCGTAGTATGCTTCCAGCACGGTCAGCACGTTGCGCAAGTCGGACTGGGCTGCGGAGTTGTAACTCTTGGCTCTGTAGGCAGCGAACTGCGGGATCGCAATAGCGGCCAAAATGCCGATAATGGCGATGACAATCATCAACTCAATGAGGGTAAAACCCTTCTTGTTGAGCTTTCTTCTGATTTTAGTTAGCATTAGTTTTCTCCTTTCTATTAATTTTTATTATCAAACTTGGTGATGCCACCCTGCCAGTTTCACCTCCTCTCGTGTTTGCTCAGAAGCTTTTATTCTTTTGGCTGAGACCACCTGCAATTTACTTGCCAATTAAGTAAGAACCCGTACCATAATTACCTGGAAATGCTCCTGGCCAGCCACCTCTTTAAACATCCAACACATATAAACTACTGATTATTCAATTTAATCTCTCTGCCACCATTTCTCCACTTCTGTTAAATCAGGGGTGGCGGGGTTGCAGATGAAATCAGTTGCCAAAGATAAATTGCTGGAAATAGGGTCATCCAGCGTCATTGCGCGTTTCACTTAGTGTCAACCTGTGACAATAATTGTCATCTTAAGTGCTTAAGCATAAGAAGGGGCAAAGGTTTTTCGGGGCAGTAAGTATATAAGCTTGACCTTTGGCCCCTTTTTTGCAGAGTTTCTGGTAGCCATTAATGGAGGAATCTATTCCCTTTTTGTATTGTTTATCTTACATAATAGATTAAATTGATCAGGGTTTTCAACCACAGTCGAGCGAACTCCAGGGAGGTGTTCTCTTCTTCGAGTAGGAGCGTATAAACAGGGATTTGCTCTTCGGTATGGAGGGACCTATACTTTCTCCTCACCAGTAAATGGGTCATCTGAAAACCAAGAGATTCCCTAGGATAATTGTTGAAATGGACAGTCAAGAGAGCTTTTTAAAGGAAGCAGCGGATGACAAAACGCAGTTCTCCCCGCGAGAATGGTTTCTGCCATGGTTTCGAGCAACAGATCCATATGGCTTGGCTGGTCTTTCTGTTGTGTTTGCAACCGCACTTATCGTCCGCCTAATTTATGTCTGGCAGATCAGTTCAATGCCCTTCTTCGAGGCTCCAATAATCGATGCAGAAATGTATGACCAGAGCGCGATGAATCTTCTACAATCGGTTGTCGAAAAAAAACCATTTTATCAAGCTCCGCTGTATAGCTACTTTCTCGCTTTGATCTATAGAATTTTCGGGCATGACTATCTCTTTCCCCGATTGATTCAAAGCGCGATTGGCGCAATCAATTGTGTAATGGTTGCGCTTGTCGGCAAGCGGTTGTTCGGTGGACGCCAAGGATTGCTCGCGGGTTGTATCGCCGCTCTGTACGGGCCACTTATCCACTTCGAAGGCGAACTTCTTCGGCCCGCGCTTATCATATTTTTAACGTTATCAATGATACTTTCCATTTTGTCCTGGTCAGAAGACCGCCCAATCTGGGCGGCTATTGCCGGTCTCTTGATGGGATTGTCTGCTATAACTCGAGAAAATATATTGATCTTCCTCCCGGTAATAGTCATTCATTTCTGGATGTCGTCGAAAAAGAACAGATGGCATGCACCGGTCCTGTTTGTCGCCTTAACTATCATTCCGATTATACCGGTAACAGTCAACAACTATAAGAAAAGCGGTGATTTAGTCCCGGTCTCAACCCAGGGAGGTATGAATTTTTACATCGGCAACAGCGCACATTCCGACAGGTTGACTGGTCTTCAGCCTGGTATAGAGTGGGAGAAGATGGCTTTTTCTCCCCGGGAAGAGTTGGGCCCTGACCCTAAACCGTCTGAATTTCAATCATGGTTTATAAAAAAGACTCTTAAGGATATTTCCCAATCCCCAACAGGGTGGATTGGTAAATTGGTGAAGAAATTGTACCTGGTTTTTTATGGGGAAGAGCTCACACCCAATAGCAATCTCGATCTATATCGAGAGCGCTCCTTTCTCCTGCGAATTCTGATATACAAATGCGGGCCGCTATTTATACCATTCGGTTTGTTGTTTCCATTTTTTGTTCTTGGGATTGGGGTAAAGGGAGCACATAGGGATAAGTGGTTGTTAATAGCCTATATCTTTACATACTCTCTTTCACTGATGCTTTTTCATGTCAGGGCCCGATATAGAGTACCAATTGTGCCAGCAATGCTTCCGTTTACCGCTGCCGGAATCTACTATCTGTCCAAACAAATAAAGATACAAGACGTGAAAAAAGCGGCTTTCTCTTTTTTCATTCTCGCTTTTTTCGCTGTGCTGGTGAACGTGCCATTGGTAGAGGTTTCATTCGCTAAGAGATTTCCAGCGAATTATTTTGTCGGACTCGCATTGTTGAAGAAAGGCCAGGACCAACTTGCACTTGAAACGTTACAAGAAGGATTAGAGAAAGATCCACATTTCCCAGAATTGCGGTTCGTCTACGGCCGGGCTCTAATACGTCAAGGACATGCAGAGGAAGGGTTGGAGCAAATTATTATAGCCCGCGATTTAGCTCCTGATTATGCTCCTATTAGAAAAGTTCTTGGAAAACTGTACAAAGAGAAATCTCAAAAATTGAAAGCCAAAATAGATGCACGCCATGAGGGTAGTGTGGATGTTGCTGATGCAACTGAATTATTCAAAGACTCCAGGCAACTGAGAGAGACTGCTATCAGAGAATTTGAAGCTGCTGAGAAGTGTGACCCATACGATGCGTCGATAAAATATGAACTGGCCTTGCTTTATGATGAGGCCGGTTATCCTGATCAATTCAGGAAAAAGTTGAGAGAATATGCGGTCTTGCACATGAAAGACAACCCAGATTATACCCTTGGAATAGCTATGGATGAACTAGGTCACCTCGATGCTGCCGCTGTCCACTACACTGCAGCTCTCGGGATGAATTCGAATAAAGCAATTATTCACCACAAATTAGGGGTAGTCCTTTTAAAGAAGGCGGCATATGAGAAGGCCAGAGACCATTTTGTAGAAAGCCTTCGGATTGAATCCGAAAATGATGCAACGCATTTTTACTTGGGGAACATTCTGCAGATGTTCGGAAACCGCAAAGAGGCCATTGACCATTTTACCGAAGCATTACGAATCAATCCTGACAACGAACTTGCCCATAACAATTTAGCTGGAGCATTAGTAAGACAGGGAGATTTGGCCAAAGCCATTGAGCATTATGCAGATGCGATCAGACTGAATCCGAAATCAGCTGAGTTTCACAACAATATTGGGGTTGCACTTTTTGAGAACAATGATTTTTTCAAATCAATCAAACACTATCACAGCGCGATTGAACTGAACCCCCGATATGCGGAGGCTTATAATAATTTAGGAAACGTTCTTGTTAAGCAGGGTATATTTGATGAGGCCATCATAAATTACCAAAAGGCACTGGAAATAAACCGGAACTACGCAGAAGCGCTTAACAATATAGGTGTAGCTTTTGCAGGACAGAAAAAATATCAAGAGGCGATCGAATATTTTGAGAAGGCCCTGAGCCTTAAGCCAAATTATCTTCAGGCACGCAAGAATTTCGAATTCTCCTCAGAGCAGATGGCTTTTCTAAAGTCGAAGACAGATAAGGCCAATGTCAAATAATTGAGATTAATGTATACATATGGACTAAAGTTCTTCCAGCGGGTGGGGGAAATTCCTAGCCCGGATGTTTCATGAATCACTTGCTGCGACCACAGATATGGCCGTCCTTCCTGGCGTCCTCGGGTGCCGCACCTTGCGACGTACCGTTCAGGTACGCCTCAGGTCCAACACCCTGCGGTTGCCAGGTGGCACGCC
>CP070843.1:3199393-3207561 GCA_020350905.1 Deltaproteobacteria bacterium | reverse complement strand
TGTAGCTCTACTGCTACCTTTTTTAATTTTTTGCTCTACGCTTGTTCGATCTTCTTTCTCAGGACTTTGAGCACTTCTTCTGGTGGGTTGTTCGCCAGGATGTCTCTGAACTGGGTGCGATAGTTTTTAATCAGGCTAATACCCTCGATAATGACGTCGTACACTTTCCACGTACCGTCTTTCAGATACACCCGGTAAAAAATCGGAATCTCCGTGGATTTCGTAAGGATGTGGGTTTGGACTTCGGCTTTTTTTTCCGAAAGCATGGTTTCTTTATCAAAAGTTACCTCCTCATCTGTATACGAGAGAATTCTGTCCATGTAAGCCTTTTCCAGAATTGATCGGTAAAGCTGGATGAATTCTTTCTTCTGGTCACCGTTGAATTTTCGCCAATTACGACCGAGCGTGAGCCTGGAAAGTGCTACATAATCAAACATTTCATCGGCAATAGCCTCAATCTTTTCTTGCTTGGCTTCTTTGTTGGCTTCGCCTTGCAGGGCCGGATCACGCAGAACTTTGAGCACTTCATTCACGTGTCTCTCAACAGTGTCAAGCGGCACACCCGCGCCTACATGAAGCGGAATAAGCAAAAGAGCTAGGAGAATGAATCCCATACGCAGTCTTTTCATGGCTGACCCCTCAGATTGTATTTATTCTTAGAAAACCTGGTCCTGAGGGCCAGGTCAGAGTTGCATGGCTTTGCTGGTAAAGATTGCGAGCCGTTTTGGGGTACTGGAGTATTGGAGTGTTGGAAAAAGCTAAAGTCCCTACTTCAAATTGAATTGGTCGCTTCATCACTCCACCACTCCATCACTCCATTACTCCAGCAGACTCCCTCATGAAGTAAAGACATCAAAAGCCCCCTCTGGGGGTCGCTCAAAGCCGCGTCCTCAGGGCCCGGATTCTTTACATTACCCACTCCTATTTCTCAACATCTCCAAAGGCATACTTGCTGATGAGTTCCTGGATGTCAGTGGGCGATTCGGTCTCGGTGATGGTTCCGCCCGATTGCAGCAGTTCGTCCGTTCCCCCCCCGGGATCGATACTGACGTATCTGTCGCCGATCAAGCCTTCCGTCTTTATGGAGGCGATGGCGTCATCATAGATCTTTATGCCCTTATTGATCCTAAATTCCACTAGCGCCATCTGATTCTCTTGATCCATGGTGAGTTTGTCCACCCGGCCGATTTCAATACCGAGCATCTGTATGGAGCTGCCGGTTCTCAGGCCCGACACCGAGGTGAACCGGGCAAATAGTGAGTAAGAGTCGTCGCCGAGAAGGCCGACATTGCCCAGTTTTACGGTCATGTACCCCACACAAAACAGCCCGATGACCACAAAAATGCCGACCGCAGTTTCCATGGCATATTTCTTCATTTCTGTTTACCTCCGCAGCTCGCACTGGAATCGTGCGATTTCTTGCTGTCTAAATTTGGCGAACTCTATGATGGATTCCATTTCGACAAAAGGTTTTCCCTGGGCCAGCCCGGCAAGGATAGTGAAGTCAATACACTCTGCCGAGTTCGCTTCCTTCTGAGCAACGGACCCAATGTCCCGGATTCCTCGATCTTGAAAATCTTTGGCGAAATCCTCCAGGATGCGCCCAGCTTCATCCAGATCAGAGTAGGGGAGCACCGTGACAAATTCATTGATGCTATGACGGGTGGAAAATCCCCCCACCGCACCGAAGTGTTTGTCAATATATGCACCCATGGCTCGTATGATTTCTTGCGCCGCGGTGTGACCTAAGACATTACTTATTGCTTCCAGTTCCTCCAGGGTAAAGAGGGCAATGGCGTAGGTCTCATCACGGCGTTTACGGCTTAAATCCGCCTGGTATCTGACCTTGAAATGCCTCTGGGAATACAGCCCGGTCAATTCTTCCTGGAAGCCCTCCAAACTCTGTATGACTTCATCTTTGAAGGGATGTTCAAACTCATCGAGTTCTTCTGGGGTGCCCTGAAAAACGATCTTGCCATCATAGAGGGCGAGAATACGGTTAGAGATGAAAAAAACGTCAGGAATTTCATGGCTGATCAAAATCGCGGTAAAGCCCAATTTCCTCTGATATTCAGCGATCATGGCCAGGATGGCATTCTTGCGTATGGGATCCTGGCCGGTGGTGGGTTCGTCGAAAAGAACAATGGTGGGATCTGTAACCAGGGCACGGCTCAAAGCCACCCGCTTCTGCATACCGCCGGAGAGCTCGGACGGATACTTGTAGACTACCTCGGCAAGCTCAGTCTGTTCGATTCTCGCCATCACCCTGCGCTCGATCTCACTCTTGCTCAAATTCATTGTCTGCCGCAGTGGCAAGGCAACATTGTCGTGGACCGTCATCGAATCGAAAAGGGCGTTGTTTTGAAACATATAGCTGATCTGGACTCTGTAGGCATCCCACTCACTCTTCTTCAGGCTTGCTATGGGATTGCCCCGGAACAGGACGCTGCCTTCATCCGGCGATAGCAGGCCGATGATGTGCTTGAGAAGCACGCTTTTGCCCGTGCCGCTTTTGCCTATGATAGTCGAGACCTGACCTTCGTAGATTCTTAAATTTACCTGATCGAGAATCGTCCGGGGACCAAATCGTTTGGTCACGTTCTTGAATTCGATGAGAGGGGTTTCCATAGTTATTGCTAAATGAGAAATGAGGTTACAACATAGTCCGCCACCAGAATGAGCACGCACGAAAGGACAACGGCCGAAGTTGTGGAAAGACTAACACCTTTGGCACCGTAGCTATCCGTGCGCATGTGGGTGAAGTAGCCCTGGTAGCAGCAGACAGTGGTAACAATGACGGCGAATACCAGGGCCTTGATAAAGCCGTCGGTGATGTCCTTCATCTCCACGCTGGACTGGACACGGTGAAAGTAGGTGCCGGCATTTACACCCAGCAGTACAACCCCGGAGAGAAAGCCGCCAAGGATGCCGATGAGGTCAAACAGAGCCGTGAGTAAAGGAAAGCTGATGATCGAGGCGGCGATTCGGGGGCTGATCAGGAACTTGAGCGGGTCAATACGCATGGTGTCCAGGGCGTCGATCTGCTCGGAGATGCGCTGAATACCGATCTCCGCAGTCATGGCGGAGCCTGCCCGGGCGGTAATCATAATGGCTGTGAGCACGGGCCCCAGTTCCCTAACCAGAGAAAGGGCCACCAATGTGCCGAGCGCCCCTTGGGCGCCGAACTTAACCAGGGCATGGTAGGATTGAAGACCGAGAACCATACCGGTGAAAAAACCTACCAGCATGATGATCGTTATGGACTTGGCGCCGATGTAGTAAATTTGTTGAATGATACCCGGTATCTGTTTGGGCCGGAAGATCATGACACAAGCCTTGCCGAGAAAAATGGCTGCGGCTCCCATATGATCGACCCAACTGATTACTTTTCTGCCGAAAACAGCAAAGGGACGGGTGAGAAACGTGCCCGGCCGCCCGGTTACTTCGTTTTCACCTGGATCTTGATCATGAGAATTAGTAGTCACTTACGAGACTCCCGTTGTGCATGGATTGTCAGTCTTCGGTATCCAAACCTGCCTTTCCCCAAGCAAAACAAAGTATGTGGATCCAGTCGAAACGCTAAGCTGGCAATAGACAAAGAGAAGGCGGCAACAAAAGCCGCGTCAGTATAGCCTAAATTCCTCAATACTGGAATCTTTATGTTCCTTTCCTGTCTGCTCAGGCCTTCGTTTGCGGGGGCAAGAGCCACCACCGTAAGGAAATAGGATTCACCTTTGCCCACAGTTGGCTGTTTGTCTTTGGCAGTCTCTCTTGCCACGATCCCCGAGGAGGGGTCAAATCAGCCTTTGACTTTTGTTTGAAAACAGATAAAGTCAGGCGGAGAGGTGTCCCCTTAAAAGGAGATTGCAACAATGATACAGAGCATCAAGGTGATCGATCGGCTTGATCTACAAGACAAGCGCGTCTTCATCCGGGTAGATTTCAACGTGCCGCTTGCAGGGGGGAGGGTTGCAGATCGCACCAGGATTGAAGCTGCCTTGCCCACTATCCGTTATGCCCTGGACAAAGGTGCGAAGGTGATTCTGGCATCCCATCTTGGCCGCCCAAAAGGAAGAAGGACTCCAGAGCTTAGCCTAAAACCTGTGAGTGTGGCTCTGGCTGACTCTCTCGGGATACCGGTGAAGCTGGCGCCGGATTGTGTGGGTCTTGAGGTTGAGGCAATGGTTGCGGCCATGCAGACCGGAGAGGTGCTGCTGCTGGAAAATCTTAGGTTTCATGCGGAAGAAACGAAGAATGAGGAAGAATTTGCTAAAGCCCTGGCACGGCTTGCCGATGTCTATGTTGACGATGCCTTTGGCACCGCGCATCGAGCGCACGCCTCAACTGAGGGTATGGCACACTTCGTATCGAAACGTGGGGCAGGCTTTCTGTTGCAGAGAGAGTGCGACTACTTGGGAAAGATCTTGGCCGACCCGGAGCGCCCCCTGGTGGCGATTCTCGGAGGCGCCAAGGTCTCCGATAAAATTCCAGTCATTAGCAACCTGTTGCAGTTGGTGGATTCATTACTCATAGGCGGCGCCATGGCCTATACGTTTTTGCGCTCTCAAGGTCAGCAGACGGGTGGATCCTTGGTGGAGAAAGATCAGCTTTCTCTGGCAAGCGACTTGTTGCGTGCTGCAAAAGATCGCGGTGTTTCTTTGCTGCTGCCTGTCGATCACGTTGTCGCCGACAAAGCAGAGGAGGGCAGCCCGGCAGCGATTGTGCAAGGAGATATCCCTGCTGGAAAAATTGGCCTCGATGTCGGCCCGGAAACCGTTGCTGCTTTTGAAAAAGAGCTCGCCAGGGCCAAAACAATCTTCTGGAATGGGCCACTGGGGTTGTTTGAAATAAAACCATTTGAAGCAGGTACGATGGCCATTGCCGCCGCCATTGCACAGAGTGAGGCACTCTCAGTCGTCGGGGGTGGTGATTCGGTGTCGGCAGTGAAGCGCTCGGGTCAGGCTGAGGCTATCTCGCACATTTCAACGGGTGGCGGGGCTTCATTGGAGTTTCTGGAAGGGAAGACGCTTCCAGGTCTGGCCGCCCTGGCCTAGAGCATAGAGCCATAATTCCAAAGTCATCACTCGATGCTGTCATTAATAGTCAGTTGGCCACCAAAAGGTGACCGTCAGTGCGCTCCGCTGTCACTTGTTGTCACTAAGTCGTTATGGTGAGCGACTATAAATGACAGGCGATCAGCCCGAATGACGCCGGAGGCACATGACCACAAATGACGGCCGTAAGGCCAAACTGTGGACCCGCTTGCGGGACTGAGCGGCGCGCAGCGAGAGCGAAGAAATGACGGCGCAGCCAAGTGACGCGGAGCTAGATGCCGCGTTCTTGTTTAACAGCATCATATGCTTCCTGGATCTCGCGAAATTTATCTTGAGCAAACTTGGTGAACTCTTCAGGCAGTCCCTTGGAAGCGATTTTGTCCGGATGGTATTCTTTCACTAACTTTCTGTATTGTTTCTTTATCTCTTCATCTGTGGCACTCCTGTCAGTTTCCAGAATGGCGTAGTGTTTTTCAAAATCCGGGGCGTATCTCGACTTCAGTTCTTTGTATTTTTTCTCACTGAAATTGAATATGCCAGCAGCAGAGTTGATGAGTCTCTCTTCACTTTCACTCAGGATGCCGTCTGCAGTAGATAGTCTGAGTAATACATCTATCATGAGGTCCAAAAGCTGGGGCTGGTTTTGGAATTGTTGGTAGAACTGGGTGGCAAAATCTTGGAAAGGAGTTGGAGAAGCAAGTGCTGTCTCGAAGATCTCCGCGGCAAATCTCGTACTTTGAGGGCTAAGATTCAACTCATGTGCCATAAAATCTTCAATGGTCTGTATCTCCTCGGGTGATACGCGGCCATCTGCCTTGGCCAGTTTTGCCAACATTGAAAATGCTGCAACAAAGAAGGTCATCTGCGCCTGTTCGTGGTACGAGAGCCGCTTCCTTCCTTCTGCGTAGTATCGTCTGTTGTTCGCATCAAAGGTGTGACCTAAGGCAACTCCTGCAATTGCACCGATGGGACCACCCAAAGCGAATCCTATGGTGCCTCCGAGTATCTTCCCTAACCAACCCATACCTGCTGCTCCTTGTCTAGTGAAGGGGGCAAAAGAGGCTCGAAGAAGGCTGACTCCCGTTGCTCGCTCTTAACCCGTAATCAATTTAGACTAACTCTGTCATGGAATTTTGGTATCTGTCAAGGCGGGTTCGTCAGATCAGAGAGTTTGTCAGACCTCGAATTATAAAAAAACCCCACCGAACCGTGTTGCCTCAAAGCGGGTCTGCTGCGGCTGAGCGATGGGGAAAGGGGATTAAACTACAAGCAAGATAGAGAGGATTAGAATTGAGGATTTTTGTTTTGCAGCAGCCGCCGTAGAACGGGCTGCCAGAAACAAATTTCATAGAGCCTGCAAGCCTTGAGCCAATGGCCGCCAAGTCGACACCACACATGTAAAGGATGCAAGCTGTGCTGTAGCCACTTCTTCATCTGAAAATTCTCTACCTTTTTTCTAGGTAATTTACTGAGGGCAAAGCGGTATCTCAATGGGGCAAAGTGTGTATTTTCTGAAGATAGATGCAGTATTTCGTAATGTAGATTGACCGGAGTCACGCGGGAGAGTGCGGCGTTCAATAAGAGAGCGGAGCCGAATCACCGCAGCGTTCTTTGGAATGCATAGGCTGCACAGTGCCAAGCCACAAAAAAGCGAAGTCAACGACTCCGCTGTGGTTGTTGCAAAACAAATCTTTTCGCACGATCGCTCTCCATATGAAAAAGAAATGTCGCCCATAGAGCAATAATTTCTATGGGCGACACGACGATTTCTTTACAACCTTTTGCACAGGATACTCAGACAAAAGTCAATTTCATTCCTCTCAGTATCCACTGCCGACTATTAGACCGTCCTTGGTTTTCCTTACATACGTGTTTTTTTCCTTCCCTTTCCACTCATACTTAACCCATGTACCATCGGGAGTCGCTTTGCTACACTCATTATAAACAGGCTCTGCTTTCTCCTTAAGGCTTTGCCCAACTAATGAGGGATGCACCAACATATCTCCATCCTCTTTCATTATAAATACATAGTGGGGCTTATTTTGTGCTGCGCCCTTAAAGTCATCAGCTTTTTTCCCGCTGTCGATGGATACGACAATTTCATCCACTTGTTTTTTAATAGCATCCTTATCTGCCGCAAATGCACCTGTTGCCAAACAAATCCCAAGAATCAAAGCTAGAAAAATGATAGTCACTCTTTTCATGTTCTTCTCCCTTTATGTTTTTTTGTTTACAATCACGACTTCATAAGATTACCATGCAGCAATCAATTACCCTTTATCACCCCCTTTTGTGATAAATTTTGCAGCCAGCTATATCCACCTCGGAAAGGGCACCCCAAGCCAAAGTAATATTCATTGAATATGAAGCTTGACCAGAAAAAGGCGGAACGATAAATCTAAACAATTTGGTCATTGGGATAGGTTCTCGATCTTTTGTGTCTGAGCACTTGTGGGAATCCAGAGACAATGAGAAATAAGAGCTGTCCACCTCTTAACTAACAAAGGAAACCGTTAAGGTTGTTAGTAAAGGGCAAATAATATGCCAAAGTGGAGGTGGGAGCTACATTGAACCTTTGAAAGCTGCGGAGATAAAAGTATTCCGATGTTTAATCGAGAAGATAGGGTTGGTCTCGAATAACCAAAGATAGGGTCAAAATATCCTGTGACATTGGAAGTATCGGAAAAATCTGGAAAGGCGAGTATACTTTGGAATACCTAAGCCGCATAGTTTAAGAGTTTTGCTAATATGCTAGCATAAAAGGGAAAATCTTTGGATAGGGTTGACTCACGCGCTGCGTGACGCTCGTTATATGACTCGAGACAACCCATTGACTAAACGATGATTTCTCCTCGCCAGTACATTTTCTAATACATGACCAGAGTGAACTTAATCAGAAATATTTGTACCTGCCTCGATCACCGCAAAAGTTGCCCTTGGGCCCTCGTCGCCAAAGCGAGGGTTACAGCCACCTCATCATTTGGAAATTGCACCTGGTCAGCTAGACTGGTCTCCCCGTTCCGCCTAGGAGGTAAAACAGCAGCATAAGAACTAATGCCTGAGCGATCCAGCGGATAATGCAAACACCGACAGCTCGCCATGTACTCTGATAGT
>CP070843.1:3193310-3199293 GCA_020350905.1 Deltaproteobacteria bacterium | reverse complement strand
GAAGCGAATCCGCCGAACCTACGAGTGAACACCCCCTGATAGCGGGGTGGGTTTTGAAACTGCGAAATGATTTCATGAAGCGAAACCCTAACAAAGCTTCTATAACAACGCCCAGTTTGACTTCAAGGGGTGCTACAGTCGCTGGTTCCAAAAAAGGCTACCTTTATGTAATTGCCGCAGCCATCTTCTGGGCCGCATCCGGGACAATTGGTAAGGGGCTTTTTGCTAGTGGAATTACTCCTTTGGACGTAGTCCAGGTTAGGGCCACCTTTGGATCGCTGTTGCTCGCCGTCTTCTTTGGTATCCGCTCCAGACATCTTTTTCGAATTCAACCCAAAGACCTAGGGTTTTTCATATTCCTGGGCTGCGTCGTCATGGCCCTGGTTCAACTAACCTACTTCACTGCCATCAGCAAAATCCAAGTGGCGGCGGCCATACTCCTTCAATATCTGGCCCCAATCCTGGTAGCTTTCTATTCCATCTGTTTCTGGAGGGAGCGGGTTACCGTATCTAAGTTACTCTCCCTGCTGCTATCATTTGCTGGCTGTTACTTGGTGGTGGGAGCATACAACCTCCAGCTGTTGCAACTGAACCGGGCGGGAATAGTGTGGGGACTGGCATCGGCAGTTTGCTATGCGGGGTATGCCTTGCTGGGAGAACGGGCCATGCACCGCTATTCTCCCTGGACCGTCTTATTCTATGCCCTCCTATTCTCCGCAATCCCTTGGTACATTTTCTATCCTCCTTTTCACTACCTGTGGGCTGGATTCACTTTGCTGCAATGGCTCGGGCTCATATACATAGCATTCATGGGTACCGCCATCCCTTTTGGTCTCTATTTCGTTGGCATTAATTACATCCGCTCAACCCGTGCCTCTATAACGGCCACCCTGGAGCCGATCTCAGCGGGGTTCATCGCCTATCTCTTTCTCGGTGAGATCCTCGAGCCCCTGCAAATCCTCGGAGGGGTACTGGTAATCGCTGCCATCGTGCTGCTGCAGCTACAAACCGAGCAGGACGAATTGGCCCCCGAGCTTATCCGCGCCCAAGCCACCCAAAGAAACACGCCAGACGTTGGAAAGATTTAAGTTATCAATCACGTTCATAATTGCTAACCTATGCCTATGATCCGGATAACTGATCAACTCTCTATTCCAGAGGATGAGCTGAACTTCACCGCCTCTCGCAGCAGTGGTCCTGGAGGTCAGCACGTGAACAAGGTGAGCACACGGGTGACACTCAGATTCGACCTTGCTAACTCCCCAAGCCTCACTGCAGACCAAAAACAACGCATCTTAGACCACCTGGCGACTCGTATCAGTAAGGAAGGAGTGTTGCGGGTCGTCTCACAGAAAACCCGGAGCCAAGCAGTCAACAAAGAGGTAGCCCTGGAGCGTTTCGTTGAATTGTTGCAGCAAGCCCTTAGACGGAAGCCCAAGCGAAAAGCAGTGACAATACCGTCATCAGCAAAACAGAAACGCATAGATGAGAAAAAGCATCGGGCTCAGTTGAAACGAGAAAGATCCTGGAGGGTTTCCCTGGACGATTGAACGAATGTTCAATCTAGCGAGACATCAATGAAATAGGCGGCACTGCTCTTCCTATGAGACGTTGAGCCAGAACTTTAGAATGACCATCCCATTGCGGCTCAAGTGCTTTTCGTGTTCACGAATCGATTCGTAGCGCTTTGGCCAGATGGTCGCGAAATCAACGGATCCCGGGAGCTTTTGCACCTTGAGAAATTCCGGATGCACGGGCTGTGGTCAGCAAAGATGCGGCCGACCATGCTCTGATGGTCGGTATTCCAGCGCGTCTGGCCGGATGGATCTGCGAGTGCAGGGAATAACTGCACGTTACTCGAGATCGGGCTAGAGGACATACTTCTGCAAGTTAAAATATATTCTACTTGAGAACCTGGAAGGAGTCTTTACAAGATGAAGACAATTATTTTAGTTAGACACGCCAAATCGAGCTGGAAGGATCTCAGTCTGGATGATTTCGACAGACCTCTGAACAAAAGAGGAAAAAGAAATGCACCATTTATGGGGAAAAAACTGAAAAACAGGCAAATTATGCCTGACCTAATCCTGTCGAGTCCCGCAAAAAGAGCCAAAAAGACGGCCATAACTATTGCCAAAACTATCGGCTATCCCAAGAAGAAGATTAAATATATCGACAATATGTATCATTCCAGCGCAAGGTATCTACTCGAAATGGTGAGAAATCAGGATGATAAGACTAAAACGATCATGCTCTTTGGACACAATCCCGATTTCAACGATTTCGCAGATATGCTACTCAAACAAAATCCAGTATACAATATTCCTACCACCGGAGTTTATTGCATCAGGTTTGATGTGGACAATTGGAAGAAAGTGCGAGAAGGTAAAGGCGAATCTGTCTTTTTTGATTATCCAAAACGCTACAAGGATGAGTAAGTATGACCCGAATACTTCCCGCACAAAGTCGCAATGAGTCTATGAGCGATGCTTAACAAATAACTAGAGGATCAAATCATGCGCCCTACTCTGCAATTCAGTTTTCCAGACGGGTATGATGAGCAACAGTTGATGAGCGACTTGGCCGATCATTATTCAACCAAAAAAGAGCGATTCGTTTCTGAAAGTATGGCGATTTACGATACGTTTGACTGGCGCTTGTTTAATAAATCGCTTGTTTTGTATGAGTCCGGAAACAAGCTTGTCTTACGCAAGTTGTTTGAAAGCACGATTATTCACAGTGCTGAAATCACCGCTCCCCCAGTTTTTATTTGGGATTTTCCCGATAGTGAATTAAAAGAACAACTGGCACCGATCATAAAAATGAGGGCACTTTTAAAACTTGCTGAAGTATATTCCCGAGCAACACCTTATCGTATTTTGAACCACAATGAAAAAACAGTGGCTCGATTGATCTATGAAGAAATTCGGTCGTCTCCTGACAAACACATACCGGCGTTGGCTACTTATTTGTGGTTGAAACCAGTTAAAGGATATCCAAGGTATTCTCAAAACTTAAGCAAGCGATTGAAGGAAGCCGGATTTACAGCAAGCAAAAAAGAAGATATCTACTTTGAAGCACTTAGAGTGGCTGATAAGAAACCGGGAAATTATTCTACAAAATTAAATATCCATCTCGACCCCGACATGCCCTCTGATGAAGCAACCAAAGTCATTTTACGCTTTTTGTTGCATGTAATAAGGATCAACGAAGCCCATATTGAGAAGGACCTGGATACGGAATTTGTACATGATTTCCGAGTGGCTATTCGCCGTACCCGCTCTGCTTTGGGTCAGATTAAAAATGTATTCCCGGCGGAGACGACCGACCGATTTAGAAAAGGTTTTGCTTTTGTGGGTAAAATCTCTAACCAGCTGCGAGATTTAGACGTCTATCTCCTCAATGAGGTTAACTACAAAGCGATGCTGCCTGCTGTATTGCGTGACAACATTGATACATTATTTGATTATTTACGGGAAAAACGATCAACGGCTTTTCAGGAAGTCATTAGTGGTTTGGACTCGAGAAAATATAAACGAATCTTACAGAATTGGGATGTGTTTTTAAATGAACCACGACAGGCTTCTCCGACGGTAGCTAATGCTGATCTCCCAATAATTGATCTTGCGCGGAAAAGAATCTATAAGAAATACCGGCGTACTGTAAAAGACGGCAACTTGATTCTTAAGGACACTAAAGACGAGATGCTGCATCTTCTAAGAATTGAATGTAAGAAGCTGCGATACTTGCTGGAGTTCTTCTCCAGTCTATTTCCCCGCAAGAAAGTCAATGTTTTGATTGAGCAATTGAAGAAGCTACAAGACAATTTAGGAGACTTTAATGACTTCTGTGTTCAGGAAGAATATCTTCTGAAAATTGCCGAAGAACTGCCCGCAACCGATCAGCAATCTAAAAAAACGCTTGTGGCAATTGGCAGCCTGATTGGCACGTTGGATAGAGAAAAACAGGCAGCTAAAGATGCTTTTGCCAAAACCTTTACAGACTATGCATCGCCTGCAAATAAGACGTCTTTCCGAAAACTTTTCACTTCAAAATAGAAAGAGATGGTTTCATGACAACGCTGGCATTATACAGTAATAAAGGCGGTGTGGGCAAAACTGCGGCAGCAGTAAACTTGTCCTATCTGGCAGCGCAGGCAGGCTCCAGAACCCTAATTTGCGATCTCGATCCGCAAAGTTCCGCAACCTACTATTTCAGGGTAAAGCCCAAACTCAAGTCCGGGGCAAAACAGTTCATCAAGGGAGGCAAGCAGGTTGATAAGAGCATCAAAGGTACTGATTATGACAACCTAGACCTGTTGCCAGCTGATTTTTCTCATCGCAAATTAGATGTCACTTTTAATGAATTGAAACGTTCAAAACATCGGCTGACAAGAATTCTAGATCCTCTTAAGAATAAATATGACTTGATCATTCTTGACTGCCCGGTCACCATCAGTATACTGGCGGAGAATATATTCAACGCTGTTGATTACACTCTCGTTCCCCTTATCCCAACCACGTTGTCTGTGCGAACCCATAGGCAATTACTGTCATTCTGCAAGAAAAATAAATATGATGTAAGTAACATCTACAGCTTCTTTTCGATGGTCGATAAGCGCAAAAAAATGCACCGTGAACTCATGGCTGCAGTGTTGAACGAGTTCAAAGGTATTTTACAAAGCGCTATTCCTTATTTGTCCCAGATCGAAAGAATGGGCATTCAACGTGAACCGGTTGCCGCCTTCTTACCAAAGTCAGTGGCTTCAAAATCATATCAAAACCTATGGCAAAACATTCGAGAAACTATACTTTCGAAGACCACCATTTGAAAATGCTCTAGCGAGCGCATTCCCCCTCCGCCTTAGGCGGGCTGTAGGGAGCTTCAATATGAATTGAAGAGTACCCCTTAAACACCAATGGCTTAAACTAAATGAACTCAGAAGGGAACAACAGATGAGCAGATTCGTCATATTATCTGGGCCTTCGTGTGTTGGGACGGGCCCGCTTTATAGTGCATTACGCAAATTTTATCCCCATCTGGCAGGCAGGCTACAGCAAATTGTACTATACAACAGCCGTGATCCAAGGCCGGGAGAGCAGGAAGGGGTGGATTACTATTTCCGCCCCAGGGCTAGAATAGAAGAACTCTCAAAGAAGCCCGGATTCACCTCTGCCATCGTCAGGGGAGATTTACAAGCCGTCGAGATAGCAAGTATCAAGAAGATCCTTGATCAGGATAAGGACGCTTTTTTTGAGGGAAATCCCTTCATTCCCGCAAAACTCAGTGAATGTAAGGAATTACAGGAAATTCCTACACTTAAGGTTTTTCTATCCCCCCTTTCCCAGGAGGAGATCCTGTTTCTGAAAGACCCCTCTCAGCGGACCAATCTGGAAGAATTACTCCCGGATATCATGCGAAGGAAGCTGTTGCGTCGCACCAAACGTCAGAAAATCAATCTCTCACTGAAAGACCTGGAAAACATTGAAAAGCGTGTGGCTAGCGCCGTCGTAGAATTGAGGGAAGCCTGGAAGTTTGATTATGTCATTCCCAACCATGACGGAGAGGACAGCGAGCACTGGGATGCATTTTATTACCCGATTGGAGATGCGCGAAAGGCGCTTCTGGCTTTTGCAGCTCTTCTGCAGGGCGAGATTCCCCCCGGGGTGGAATATTGGGAAAAGGATTTTGTGCCCGAGCCGGATCAATCATAAATCTGCGTCGCGGCACCATGAAGATGGTCTTGACACTAGGTCACCGCCGGGCTTGGTTGCAATCAAACCATTATTCGTTAGACAGAAACGGGCCAGGAAATCTAAAGGAATCTAATCACTCTTACATGCTTCTTTTCCAATTGAAACGGTCTCTTCTTTTTACTTGACACAGACTGCTGATACCCATTATATTGATATTATTTAAGATTATCTAATTCAGCAACACATTTTTTCCCAACAGCAGGGGAAAGGGATAGTTATGCGAAAGG
>CP070843.1:3179057-3193210 GCA_020350905.1 Deltaproteobacteria bacterium | reverse complement strand
AAGACGGTAGAAAAGCACCGGGCTAATCTCATGAAGAAATTGGATCTCCACAGTGCCGCGGCCTTGACAGCGTATGCCATGGAAAGGGGATTGATAACAAGGTAAAAGGATTGCAGATTTGAGATTTGTCCTGCGGACTCCCACCCTTCGGGCGGGTTCCCAGTTTTAGATTGTAGATATGAAAAAGACGAACAGATTAGAAATCTTTCATCTACAATCTGAGATCTGCAATCTTACATCTCTTTAGCCCGGCCAAGATGCCCTGATAGTGGTTCCTTGTCGCCTGACTGACTCAAGGGAAAAAGACCCTCCGGAGAGTTCTATTCGCTCCTTCATGCTCCCGAGCCCGAAGCCTATCTTGGAGCCATCGATATCGAGCGCCTTCTTCAGGTCGAAGCCGCGACCATTATCCTCAATAGTCAACTCTATGGTATCGTTTCTCTTTGTCAGGAAGATAGTGACGTTGTCTGCGCCACTGTGTTTTGCTACGTTGTTCAATGCTTCTTGCACAACTCTAAAGATAACAGTCTTCAGCGATTCAGGAATGTCAGTTTCTGCTATGCTAATCTCTTTTTCGATTTTCACGTTGGCATATGTTTCTTGAAACTCACGACAAAACCAACCGATTGTTGCCAGGATTCCCAGGTCATCCAGAGTGGCTGGCCGCAGGTCCATGGTTATTCTTCGAACTTCTTCGACGGTGCTTTGAATTACCGGAATGAGACTGTTCAATGAATTGATAGTTGACTCGGTTAAGTTTTTACCCATTTGTCCGAGAGCATCTTCAATTCTAAACTTGATGGCGCTAAGAGATTGGCCAATGCCATCGTGTAGTTCCCTGGCGATCCGTCCTCTTTCCTGTTCCTGGGCCGTAAGGAGCTGGCCAGAGAGCAAGCGAAGTTCCTTCTCCGATTCCCTCAATGCCTCTTCAGCCATCTTGCGGCCTGTGACATCAAAGAAGGCACCACTCACATAATCAACCATCCCATCCTCGTCACAAATTATCTGCCCTCTATCTTGTATCCAAAGAATATCCCCAGCCCGAGTTTTCGCCCTATATTCTCTCACATAGGACTTATCTGCTTTTAAGGCCTCGACGAATTCTTTCCTAACGGTCTCAAGATCTTCCTCAATAATTAAATCACTCCACTTCAGTCTCTTAGAATGAAAGTCATCGGCACTATAGCCCATTAATGATTTGACCTTCTCATCAAAAAACTCCACTGACCAGTCTTTGTATCCTTTGTAGACTATACTTGGGAGATTCTGTACCAACAGTCTATATTTTTCTTCAGCCCTTCTGATCTCCTCCTCCGCCCGCGTGCGCTCCTCTATTTCCCGCTGAAGTTGTTTGTTGGCCTGCAGCAGTTCAGCAGTGCGCTCATCCACACGTTGTCCAAGCTCGGCGTGTGCTTGTTGTAGCTTTTCCTCCGCCTGGTTGCGCTGAATAGCAATCGCATAGAGGGTTGCCAGCCGTTGCATGAGAGTAAGATCATCTTCAGTGTAATCCCGTTCAGAGTTTGCCAGAGCAATTTGTCCGACCAGCCTGTCGCCTAGCATCGCAGGAACTGAAATGAAACGACTAATAGGTATATGCCCAGGAGGAGTTCCAGAAGACATGGGCTCTTGTGCTGGTGAGTTTGTCAGCAGAGGCTTGCGGTTTTCCAATACCCAACCCCAAAGCCCGCTGAATTTCTTGAAGATGATTTCTTTGTCCGGCACATGGCAGGTGTCCCAGATGTCTCTGGTCATGGTCACACTAACGAGGTAGCCAGTGTCGGAATCAATGAAGCCAACGTAGCCGAAACCACTGCGCGTGAGGTGCTTCGCATGTTCGAGCACCAGCCAAGAGATGTCCTCGATGGGTTTGGGCAGAATCAAGGCACTGGATAATTCTGCTATAGCGGCATTTATTGAGGCCTCCCACGACAAAGCCTCCTCTGCCCCTTTGCGCTCTTGGATTTCGAGTTCAAGATGTTCGTTTGCTTTCATGAGTTCAGCAGTGCGCTCCTCCAAACGTTTCATGATGGGATTGCTGACGCGAAGGAAAACAACTGCACCCACGAAAACCACCAAAAGCGCAGCACAAATGGCCACGAGGCCCGCCCTAACAAACGGAGCCCTAATCTCAGCCAAATCAATCTTGGCCACTATGCCAAAGCCCAATTCTGCCACCGGCTCGTGCGCTGCCAGTACTGTCTCACCACGGTAATCCAGTCCCACCACGGTACCGGATAAACCAGACAGTGCCCTTCTCATGGGCTCGGCCAGATTTGAGCCCAGGGGGACGGATTTCGGTTGATCGAGGTCAAGATGGCGGTGCCTGAGCAGAAAGAAAATATCATCCTCCGCATGACGAGCAAGGGTGAATTCTCCGGTCTCACCGAACCCCTTGTAGTTCCCGTGGGCATCGATGATCTGGCTTAAAGTGGCCACTGCTGGACCACCAGGATAGGATTCTGGATTGGTTTTTGCGCGAACAGCATCAGAGCGTGCGATGGCTTCTATCAGACGAGCTTGACTCTGAGCAGCCTCCACCAGTCTTTCTCGTTGTTGCTCAAAGGCGGTACCATACAAGACGTAGATGGTAATTCCAGCAACCACTAAAGAAACAGTTGTCATGATGAGAACCAGCAAGAACAGTCTCTTGCGCTCACCCATAGTTGGCCTCCTGGGCTTTATTCAACATCGAAAACCTGAACGGCAAAAGCTCTATGGTCCTGCCGCATAAGAAAGCACAAATCAGAATGACTAAGCTTTCAGTGTTCAGTGATCAGATTTCAGTTTTCAGGACTCAGTGCCTTCGATTTTACTCCCTGAAACCTGAAACCCGACACCAGAAACCCTGAGATTTGTTGCCGGGATAGGTCTAACAGGAAAGACTCTGTCGTTGGCGCCGACATGTGGGAAAGAAATGTTCAGAGATCCTTTGACACCGAGACAAAAAATGTTGCTCCCTGGTCTTTCCCAGGCTCCGCCCACACTCGGCCTTTGTGGCGTTCCGCTATCTCGCTCACGATGGCTAATCCAAGTCCAGCTCCCTCCATTGCCTTGGAGGTGTCATTCCTGCGAAACGCGGCAAAAAGCCCTTCATAATCTCCCCCCCGAATGCCTTCCCCGTTGTCGCTCACAGAAAAGATGTGGAAATCGTCGTTCGCCTGATATCCAATGCTGATTTCACTGAGACCTTCTCCACCGTATTTCAAGGCATTGTCCACAAAATTCCGAAATACCCTGAGCATGGACAACTTATCAGCTTTGATTTCAGGTATGGTTTCAGGCTCCAACCAGGTGATTTGACGAATGGTTAACCGAGGGGAGAACTCATCTTTAATGATTTGAAGAATCTCTCTGAGATCAATCTCTTCAGCTTTTAGTGGCACTTCCTTGGCCTCGATGTAGGCGTTAATCTTCTCAATGAGCGCTCCGACATGCAGGGAAGCTCTTAATATCTGACCACAGTACCTCCTACCCTTTTCATCGAGACTGTCGCCATAACGTTCATGAAGACGTTTTGTCAGGCCATAAATAGCAGCAGCAGGACTCTTGAGATCGTGTGATACGGAATAAGCAAATCGTTTTATTTCTTCGGCACTTCTCTCCAGGGCCTCCTCCATCTCCTTTCGATCGGTGATGTCCAGAATCATGGCTTGTTTGGACACAGTGCCATCAGAGTTGTAAATCGGTGTATTTACAATATAGTACCAGCGGTTGTCTTTAGGACTTTGCACTTCCCATCGTACGGTCTCGCCTTTCAACACCCGCTCGTTTACGCACCAGGGGCAAATTGAATCACGATCATGAAGAACTCTGTAACACAATTCTCCAGTGGCATCGTAACCGGTTCGTTTGATGAGCTCCTCGTTCATAAATTCAATGCGATTATCCTCCGAACAAATATATACGAGTCCGTCAAAAGCACTGACTATAGCGCGATATCTCTCTTCTCTCTCGCGTAGGGTTTTCTCTATCTCCTCGCGCTCAGCTTCCAGAGCTTCCAATTCGGTGATCCTTTTACGTAGAATGCCCAGCTCATCAATGAGTTCATCTTTTGCTTTATCTTTTTCTACCATGTCGATTTCTTTGCTAAGGAACCTCGAATCAATTCTGCTGACCTTCACTTTTGCCCAATAAGGTTCGTTGCTACCAGTGCTAACCCCTACGGAACAATTGGAGAATTGAGATGACAAGATCGCTCAGGGAAGCAGGAAATGGGCTAATTTCAGGCTACAAGAAGGCGGAAGAACTGGCAAGGAAAAAAGTGGTAAGGTGAGTTTTAAAAAGTGAAATACTTAGAATATTTCTTAGTTGTATTTCTCCCATACCCTACAAGTCTGCCAGGGGTGGACAGGCGCAAGTTAGGATGGTATGTTTCTTGCGGTTTTAGTCTCTTGAGACGGAGAAGTTAAGAATTAAAGGCTAATTAGGCGAAGAGAGGAAAAGTTGTAAAAAGAGATTCCTCGCCGCAGCCGGTCGACTGCTCCGTTGGCGCTGCCGGTGATAGGTGTGGATCAAATCTTGTTACGCCCATGTTGTGCCGCCACAGGTCAGGGTGGAATCAGAACCGCTGCCCTGAGACGCCGGAGTTCGAGGGGCGAGGCTAGAACGCACTATAAGAGCGCGGCACCCAGTGGAAACGTATGGGCAAATATGGATTAAAATCCGTATCTGTATGTTTGTCGGTGGTGCCGGCAAGCCTCGATGTGTCCCCAGAATGTGAAAAGACAAAAAGAGACTCTTGTCTAGGCTTTACCCTGTTGGAACTCATCTTTGGTATTCTTATAGTGCTAACGCTTGCTGGCATTGCGATGCCGTTGACCGCCGATTACCTCCATAAGGCGAAAGTGGACCGTGCCGTTTTGGATATCCGTACGTTGGAAAAAGAGATCATCCTATTTGAGATGGAAAAAGGTAGGTATCCCGGGTGGCCGCCGACCATGCTCGAGACCATGCACGAGATTGGTAGGGACCACTTCAAAGATCCATGGGAGACACCATACCAGTACAGAAATCTTGCTCAAGGGCCGCATGCTGGAAGTGGAAAACCTAAGTTTTGTCGTAGGGACCGGAGCTATAACCCCCTCAACTACGATTTTGATCTCTACAGTGTGGGACCCGACAGACGGGTTCCCACCCACCAGCAGATCACCGCAAACAAGGGAGCTGATGACATCGTTCGAGCTGCGAACGGGCGTTATGTGGGCGTGGGGGCTAAATTCTAACTGGATTTCACATCATGAAAATTGACCGTACATTTCTCCGCAGCAAGGTGGCCAGAAGAATCTTTCTTCTGTTTATCACCTGTGCGCTCCTTCCCGTTACAATCCTTGCAATACTTTCCTTTCAACATGTGACCAGGCAGCTCAATGAGCAGAGCCAGGAGCGATTGCACCAGGCAGCCGGAGCCATGGGCATGCATCTTTTTGAGCGGCTATTGTTTCTTGAGACGGGGATGGAGATTGTAGCCTCCAGTTTGAATCCAGGAGATGAAGACAGCTTGCCAGAACCGGTGGCAGAAATCAGCGGTCGTCTGAAAGGGCGGCTCGAATCTTTGGGAGTAATTCCCGAGGATGCCAAGCCAATATCTCTTTTAGGGTCCGTTCAAAAACCGCCACCGCTCACCTCGGAGCAAGAGGTACACCTGCGGAAGGGCAAAACCTTTATAAGTGCCACGGCCCGGGCTGATCGTCCGGCGGTCATTCTTATTCGCAGGTTGCTCGACCCAGACCAGCCGAACAGAGGAACCCTTGTCGCAGAGGTCAAGACAACGTATTTGTGGCGCGGGGCGGACGAGAACCCGCTTCCACCCATGACACAACTCTGGGTACTTGACCAGGCAGGCGCGGTGCTTTTCAGTACCCTTCCAGAACCCGTATCATTTTCCGAACAGGACATACTTGAAATGAGGCGTACCCACTCAGGACCATTTGACTGGCGGTACGAAGAGAAAGAGGGCGTGGGAACTTACTCGTCCTTGTACATGCAAAACGAGTTCCTTGTGGACAAGTGGATCATTGCCCTGGGCGAGTTTAAAGCCCACGTGCTTGCGCCCATGTCAAAATTCAAAAAGATCTTTCCCCTTGTGGTCCTGCTGTCACTGTGGGTAGTGCTACTCCTTAGCATTAATCAGATTCGAAGGAATCTGATCCCACTGGAACGACTGCAAGAGGGTACAAAGCGCATTGCCGGGAGAGACTTTGATACCAGAGTGACAGTCACCAGCGGCGACGAATTTCAGGAGTTGGCGGAATCTTTCAATGCCATGGCCAGTCGATTGGGCAAACAATTTAACGCCTTGACTACAATGAATGAAATCGACCGTTCCATCCTGTCGGCGCTGGATACCAGACTCATCGTGGATACGGTGCTCAACCGGATGCGAGAACTATTCCCCTGTGATTATGTGGGTGTGGCTCTGCTGGATGCTGAATCTTCAGATGCCGGGCTGATGCATGTCCAATATGGCGAGTCAGAAAGCGAAAACTGGCTGGTGCCCATTAATCTCACAGCTGCCGAGGTGCAGGTATTCTATGATCATCCCGAACAATTGTTGATAGACTCAAATAAGGAATTCTCCCACTATCTTACCTCCCTGGCGGAGTTGGAGGCGGAATTATTTTTGGCACTTCCCATGTTTGTAGCTGAGAAACTTTCCGGCTTGATCGTCCTGGGCTACCTCGATCCGACGCAGGCTAATGAGGAAGATGCAGTCCAGGCTCGTCAGCTGGCTGATCAGGTGGCAGTGGCCATCTCCAATGCCCGACTGATAGAAGAGTTGGACGAACTGAACTGGGGCACATTGTATGCTTTGGCCAGGGCCATAGATGCCAAGTCACACTGGACGGCAGGCCACTCTGAGCGAGTGACGGAACTTGCGTTGAGGATCGGCGAGGTTTTGGGACTAAATCAGAAACAACTGGATGATCTGCATAGGGGAGGGCTGCTGCACGATCTTGGCAAGATCGGAATTCCTCCGGAGATCCTTGATAAGGTCGGTAAATTGACCGAGGAGGAATATCAGCTGATGCGTGAGCACGTGCGCATTGGGGCCAGAATTTTGGAACCAATTGAGGCCTACGCCGGAATCGTACCAGTGGTGTTGCATCATCATGAATATTATGACGGCTCGGGATACCCTGATGGTCTCTCCGGAAAAGATATTGATTTGGGGGCTCGCATATTTACGGTGGCCGACCACTACGACGCTCTCATTTCCGACAGGCCGTACCGTGCCGGCTTGCCTCGGGAGACCGTCATTGGTTTCATAGAAGAGGACTCCGGTACAAAGTTCGATCCAAAGGTAGTAGAGGCCTTCCTGGAGGTGATCGCCCAGGAAGAGAGAGAAGCGGTATCGAGTTAACAGTTCGATCCAGGCGATGGGGAGACGCGAGTGAAATCAAAGAGCACCTTCATAGCGTTCGCGATTCTCATTCTCTTTTTCGGAGCGCAATGTCAAAAGGAATTCACGGTTCCCGAGGAGTTAATCGGGGTTTGGATGACGGATGACCCAAAATACGTGGACCATCCTTTCGAAATCAAAACGGACACCCTCATTTTTGAACAGGGCCTCGGATACTTCGACTTTGATGTTTTTCCCATCGTGGATTTGGAAAAAACGGATGCGGATGGCAATACCTTGTACATCATCCACTATCTTCTTCCAGCAGGACGGAAGTTTGAGTTCTCTTTTTACTACGCATCAACAGAGGGGGGCGTGATCAGATTCAAGAACCAACCTGAAATGAAGTGGACCAAGACGAAATCTTAATTGCTTTCTTCCTTTTCCGACTTGTATGTTGGTGAACTCTCGGTCTACCGAACTCTTTTTGTTGGAGATGTGCCCCATGCTTACAGAAAAGCAAAAGCTAGAGGTTTTGACCAATCTAGGTACCGAACTCAACCAGGTCAAAGACCTTGACATTCTCATGGAGCACATACTTACCGAGGCCCGGCGGGTTGTGAATGCTGATGCCGGTTCCATATACATCCGCGACAAAGACGAATTGCGTTTCACCTATACTCAGAATGCCACGCTGCAAAGAAGACTGCCTCTAGGAGAGAAACTTATCTACAATATTTTTGCGATTCCCGTAGACGAAAGTAGTATCGCAGGTTATTCGGCAATCACCGGTCAGGAGCTGAATATTCCGGATGTCTACACACTCGAAAGCACCGTCCCCTATCGCTTCGACAAAAGATTCGATGAGGCTGCTGGCTATGAAACCCACTCGGTTCTGGCAGTTCCGTTGAAGACGGTACGGGAAGACGTCATCGGTGTCCTCCAGGTTATCAATGCCCAGAACGAACAGGGTAACATCATGCCGTTCTCAGATGAAGACGCCAAGATGATGGTTCATTTTGCCAGTATGGCCACCATGGCCTTGGAAAGAGCACAGATGACCCGAACCCTCATCCTGAGGATGATCCGGATGGCAGAGCTGAGAGACCCCAAAGAAACAGGAGCTCACGTCAATCGGGTTGGATCGTATTCCGTTGAGATTTATGAGAGGTGGGCCAAGGAAAATAACATTCCCGCGAAAGAGATCCAGAACAAGCGGGATGTGCTGCGGATGGCCGCCATGCTCCATGATGTGGGCAAGGTTGCCATATCGGATCAGATTCTAAAGAAGCCAACTCGGCTCACCGAGGAAGAATTTGACATCATGAAACAACACACCTTTTTCGGGGCGAGACTCTTTATTGACAAAAAATCAGATTTCGATGAGGCAGCAGCAGAAGTTGCCCTGAGCCACCATGAATGGTGGAATGGCAACGGTTATCCTGGGCATGTCGATCTGGCGGCAACCGGGCCCGGACTGAGTTTCTCTGTGCAACAACTACAACCTCTGGGGAGAAAAGGTGACGAGATTCCCCTTTTCGGCAGGATTGTAGCCATTGCTGACGTCTACGATGCTCTGGCCTCCAAAAGAGCGTATAAGGAGGCCTGGGACGAGGACGATATCGTCAAAACCATGGAACAAAGTGCGGGGCAACAGTTCGATCCCGCGCTCATCGAGGTCTTCTTTTCCTCCCTGGATGTGATGCGATCTATTCAACAACGCTATCCGGACAATGAAGAGTAGTGCATTTTTCCCCGGTCTCACCCGCCACTCTCTCCTGTGGTCATTGCCTGCGGCAGTCCTCGCAGATGCCATCAAAGCGGACTTCGACTCTTTCTATCAACCCTGGACAGGAGGAGCGCTCAAGGGGCTTCGTGTCCAAGCTGATATGGTCAGGACGAAGGCATTCCATTTCTCCACATTCTACGCAATAGAAATGGGAGTGCGGCTGGTGGTTGGCATTTGGGGCCAACCCGTAGCGAAAAGAGCGGTCGCCGGCACTAATGCGCTCAACCAACCTTTTATCCACCAAGAGCTCCAGGATGCGGTACACTGTCACCCGATTAACCACTTGGGTCCTGTTCAGTTCCTCGATTATTTCCTGAGCACTCAGGGGGTGAGACCTGTTGCCAATGATTTCCAGAACGCGCAGTCGATTTACCGTGTGGCCTAAGCCGCTATGTTCAAGTAGACCTTCATAATCGCACCGATGGCACATAAGATAATTCCTCTTTTAGTTTCCCCTTGAGAAAAGGCTTCCTGATTTCAGAAACTCAAAAAAAAGTGAAATGAAGAAACACACCCCTGCCACCATGATGATAGTGGCACCTGAGGTGAGATTAAAAGCGTATGAAATCCAAAGCCCCGCCATGGTAAAAAAGCAGCTCAGAAGGAAGGAGAGGAGCATCATGGTTCGCAGGGAGGCGGAATACTTTTCCGCGATGTATGGGGGAATGGTCAGCAAGGCAATAACCAGGATTAAGCCGACAATCCGAATAATCATCGCCACTGAAAGAGCTACCATGGCCAAGAGAAGGAAATAGAGGAACTTCACCCGTACACCTCTGACCTGAGCAAAATCTTCGTCATAGGAAAGTGCGAGAAAATCGTTGTAGAAATAGCCCACTGCCAGGAGGATCAAACCATTCAATACAAGCATGAGCCAGAGATCGGATGTGGGAACAGCCAGTATGCTGCCAAAGAGAAAGCTCATGAGGTCAACATTGTAGCCGGGGGAGAGATCGAGAAGAATGACACCGAGGGCCATTCCTGAGGCCCACAGCACACCAATAATGGTATCAGAGCGATGCCTTGCTTTTAGGGTTACCACCGCCATTACCATTGCTACCACAAGGGCGAATCCCAGGGTCCCCACCACGAATGGTAGGCCAAAGAAAAAGGCGAGACCGATGCCCCCATAAGCAGCATGGGCAATGCCGCCGGAGAGAAAGACAATCCGGTTAACCACTACGAAGGTGCCGATCACCCCGCAAGCGATGCTTGTGAGGAGGCCGGCCAAAAGAGCGTTTCTCATAAATTCAAACTGCAACGCTTCAAACATTTTATTCAAACTCGAAAACCTGGTCTTTAGGACCAGTCTATGTATGATTTATGATTTCAGATTGAGGTTCATGCATTCCTTACCCAGAGGTTCTGAGCTCTTAAATCTTCAATCATCCTCCTCGTGCTTCAGTAGGACTCTATGGGGCATGCCGTGGGCGACTAGTTCCACCGGACAACATTGATAGGCCATCTCCAACATCTCTTGATTGATCTCGGCATCGTCATGGTAGAAGACCTGCTGATTAACACAGGCGACCGATTTGACGTGACTGGAAACGATCCCAACATCATGACTGACCACGATAATTGTGACAGTTTTGTTTAGTTCCTTGAGGATATCGAATAGATCGGTTTGATGCTTGGTGTCGATGCTGGCTGTAGGTTCATCCAGCATGAGCACTTCCGGTTCATCCACGAGTGCTCTGGCAATGAAAATCCGTTGGGCTTGACCGCCAGAAAGTTCCCCTGCACGGCGATTTCGAAAGTCCCACATCTCCATCTGTTTTAAAGCCTTTTCCGCGGCCATCCTATCTTTGTGGGAATATCGAGACCATCCTCTGCCGGGCCGCAGCTTACCCATGAGCACCACATCTAGCACCGATATTGGGAAACTCTGATTAAAATGGAGATGCTGGGGCATATAGCCAATGCGGTGAGAAGATTTACCTGGTGGCTGACCGAAAATTTTAATGCTGCCTCGATCTGGTATCAATAGACCAAGCATCAGTTTGAGCAACGTAGTCTTGCCACCTCCATTAGGTCCGAGAAGGGCGATGAAATTCCCTGGCCGCACGGTTAGGTTCACTTCCTTTAGAACCGGAATGGAGTTGAAAGAAAACCAGAGGTCTCTGACCTCTATGATGGGATCGTTCATTAGAAACCTCACCTGATAGCGGTACTAAACTTGGAGGCCACCTGGCGCAGATTGGTACCCCAGTCAGGAGCCAGGGGGTCCACAAAAACGATTTGTCCGCCTATGGCCTTGGCAATTGCTCGGGCTGCCTGGTGTGAGAATTGAGGTTGAACAAAGATTACCTTTATGCCACGTTTCTTGGCGTACTGAATGAGGTATTGTAATTCTGCCGGCTTGGGTTCTTTCCCTTCAATTTCAACGGGAACTTGCTGCAGTCCATAGGCACGGGCAAAGTAGCCCCAGGCAGGGTGAAAAACCATAAACTCGCTGTCCTCACTTTTCCCTGCAAATACTGCTCGAAGTTCTAAATCAAGGACGACAAGCTCGTTTATGAAACTCTTGTAGTTTTCTTCATACACAGATTGATGAGCAGGATCAACAGCCAGGAAAGCCTGAAGAATGTTTCTTGCCTGGATCATGACCAGGGGGGGTGAGAGCCACACATGCGGGTCCTTGATAGCATGATGGTGCCCTTCGACGTCTCCCTTTTGGTGCTGGTGACCTTGCTTCTCGTAGTGGTGTTCTCCTGTTTCACCGTGGCGCTGCCCACCTTCCTCGTGATGATGGTGTGGTTTCATGGCTATTTTTTCGATGCCGCTTTCCGTGCGTACCACGAGCAAATCTGGATTTGTGGTGGTAATTTTGCCAAGCCAGGTTGCCTCAAAGGGCACACCAATGGCGAAATAGATATCAGTCCCTGCAAGGGAAACCATTTGCCTGGGTTTCGGCTCGTACGTTGTTGGACTCGCACCCGGTTGGACCATTAGGTTAATCTCAACAAGGTCTCCACCGATTTTCTCGACGAAGTACTTCTGGGGCACAATGCTTACAAAGACTTTGAGAGGACGCCCCAAAACCATTTGAGCTGTGAAAAGAAATATGAGAAAAATTGCGGAGAGAAGTACCTTCCTCACAGGGCTAGCTCCTTGTTTCTTGAGTCCGAATAGCCGCGTCTTCTGGCTGTGGTCAGAGTCAGCTTGTTTATGTCACATTATGCAACTTAATTGCACCAGAGTCAATTTGCAGATTGCAGGTTGGAGATTTCGGATTTCGGATTGTGGACTCTGAGATGTTTAAACCCTACCGTACGTGAAATCCTGGCCGAGGCGAGCACCGATCGGCCCGAGCCTTTCGGCAGTGAGCTCAAGGTCGAACTGCTCACGGCCGAGGGCAGCCGCAGATGGGGTGCTATGGCGAGAGCGAAGCGATTCTTGCAGGTGTGGGTTTGCAATGTTAGGGTTTACGCTTCCAGTATTCATTTGCTGAGACCGGATCGTAAATACGGTGTACTCCGTAGACCTTCACGGTGGGGGAGAACCGATACTCGTCGGCTTCATGAAAAAGTCGGTCCACAGTCATGAGTGTACCAACAAAGGCCCCGTGTTTCTGATAAGCCTCTTTACTATAGGCAGCGCACGTGGGGTAGCTTGGGCAGCGATCCCCGTCCACTGGGGAAATTACTTCTGAGAAAAAGGTGAGAAGGGAAGTGAAAAAACCGGAAGTTATAGACGAATTGCTATGGCCATTGTGCTTGTGGGCAGAAGATCGGTGAACTGGACTATCCCAGGGTCCATTCATTGGGTCCTCTGCCGCCGAAACTGGCGGTGCTTTGGTAAACAAAGCCATCAGCATAAGCAGCATCAGCCAGGAAGCAAGCAAAGCCAATCGTTTCATCCAATTCTCCCTACCAGAGGCAGAAACTCAATACCTGATGCCGAACCTCCAGCCAGGATATTTCATAAAATATCCTGGCTAAGAGCAATGCTAACGTAATTTTTTATTGAGAGCAACTTTCTTTGGCAACGGCAAGCATAGAGCACAAAAACAGTCCTGGGCACAGCTCAGCTGGTTTCCAACGAAACTCCTGCTTTCCGGAGCAGCAGGTTCCAGTCTTCGTCAACCATCTCCTGAATAGAGTCAAGATCTTTTTCGGTCAGGTGTTTGAATCGTCCTTGAAGCCGGAAGTACTCGTTCACCAGATAACCCTTTGGGGTGTAATTGATGGTGTAGCGGAGACCGTCTTCGACCTCGTAGAGGGGAAAGATGGTAGTCTGTACAGCCATCCGCGCAATCTTGACGGACATCTCAGAAGGCATACCCCAACCAGTAGGACAGCTTGAAAAAATGTGAAGAAATCTGGATCCGGCCATGTCTTTGGCCTTCTTAGCCTTACGCATCAGGTCTTCCGGGAAAGCGATGCTGGCGGTGGCCGCATAAGGAATACGGTGAGCAACCAGGGCTTCAACAATGTTCTTCTTGCGCAATCTTTTCCAGTGCTGGCCGGGAGTGGTGGTAGTCCAGGCACCATAGGGGGTGGAGGAACTCCGTTGCGCCCCGGTATTCATGTAGGCTTCATTGTCGTAGCAGGCGTAAATGAAGTTTTCGTTGCGTTCAACGGCTCCACTCAAGGCTTGGAAACCAATGTCGAAGGTGCCGCCATCTCCGGCCCAGGTTACCACCGTGGTCTCCGTATCTCCTTTTATGTCATAGGCCGCCCGGACGCCACTGGCCACAGCACCCCCTGTTTCAAAGGCCGTATGAAGCACGGGTATCTTCAAAGTCGACTGGGGATAGGGGCCGGCAATAATGGACCAGCAGCAGGCTGGAATGATCATAATTGTTTTCTCTCCGAGGGCTTTGAGAAGAAACCGCATAGCAATAGCAGCGCCGCAGCCGGGGCAGCCGACATGTCCTGAACACATGTGTTCACGATTAAGATTGTCCAACTGCATGATCCACCTCACGAAGTCCCACCCACGAGCTCTCGTTTTCGGGAGCCGTACTATTCTTGGTGAGCCAATAGATGTTCTCGATAACCTCCGTGGTGATATCCCGGC
>CP070843.1:3170704-3178957 GCA_020350905.1 Deltaproteobacteria bacterium | reverse complement strand
GGATTCTCTACTTACAGCAACTCTGAATACAAATCTTCAATACCTTCGATTTCTGCCTGCAAGTATGTTTTGATTTTCTTGGTAATTCTAACTTGTATCTGCCGTACGCGCTCACGGCTGATCCCGTAAACATCCCCGATCTCCTGCAAGGTCATAGGGTCCTCAGCCATGAGCCTGTGGTCGAAAATAAATCGCTCCTTCTCCGGCAAAGTGGTCCTGAAAGAGGCCAGTTTTTCCTTGAGCAGTTCTCTCCTTTCGAAATCTGCAAGCAGTTCGTCTGCTGCTATATCATCGGACGGAATGAAGGATTGATGGTCGCTGTCTGAGTCTTCTTTGATAGGGGCATCCAGAGACACCTCCCAGCTGCCCAGCCGTTGATCCATTTCGATGACTTCAGATTCTTTTACATCCAACCGCTCAGCCAGTAACTTAGGTCTCGGCTCAAATCCCATAGCCAGCAAGCGTTCTTTTTCTTTGCGAAGATTGAAAAAAAGCTTGCGCTGGGCCTGAGTTGTACCGATCTTGACGAGTTTCCAATTGTCCATGATAAATTTGATGATGTAAGCCTTGATCCAGAACGAGGCATAGTAGGAGAGTTTAAAACCGCGGTATGGGTCGAATTTTTTTACTGCCTGCATCAAGCCGATATTACCTTCCTGAATCAGGTCCATTAGATTACGCATCCAGTGGCGCTGAAAACTCAGGGCAATCTTAACAACCAATCTCAGGTTTGAGGTAATGAGCCGATAAGCAGCTTCCATATCGCCCTTTTCTCTGTAGCGTATAGCCAGTCGCTGTTCTTCCTCGCGGCTCAGAAGGGGATACCGTTTGATTTCCATGAGGTAGTGCTTGAGCGGATCATAGGGAACGAGAGAATCAGAAGAGTAGCTTTTCAGCGGTGCCAATTCGGTTTCTTCGAAGGCGAAGTCTGCAGCTTGCTCTAGAGTATTATCTTCGTCTTTTTTCTTTTTTGCTTTTCTCGCCATGTTTGCAGTTTATCCTTTTATCTGGCTACCTTGGAGAGAGAAGATTGTTGGACCGTCCAGATAGAACAGGCTACTTCAGGTGAGCATTCATGTCAAGCTAGCCTCAAGGGGGCAACTCAGGATTTATGATTTCCCAAATTGCGGCTTCCTCACAGAACCTGTTAGGAACTATCTGTCATTAGGTTGTGTTTGCTTAGAAATTCTATCATGATATCTTCCATGCGGGGTTTGCCCAGGGGCTGGACTTCATACGTCAATCGTACACATTCTTTCTTCAGCTTGAGGAGGCCTGCCAAGTCCACGGGAGTTGCCACCAACACCACATCGGCAGGTGTCTTATTGATAGTGGCCTCTAAGTCAGCCATTTGTTCGGGTCCATAGCCCATGGCGGGCAGCAATTCAGCGATGTGGGTGTAGGCGGTAAAGGTTTCCCGTAGGCTTCCTTGGGCAAATGGTTTGGGATTCACTATTTCTCTTGCTCCCAGCTCCTTGGCTGCCAGGTAGCCTATACCATGAGACATCTCACCATGGGTGAGGGTTGGTCCATCTTCCACCACCAAGACTCGTTTGTCCTTTATTGCCCCGGGTCGATCCACCTGGTAAACGGAGGCCGTCTCAACTATCTGGGCTTGAGGATTTACTTGCAGAACGATTTCCAAAACACGGTCAACACAATGCCTTGGAGCACTGTTCACTTTGTTTATTACCAGCACCTGGCCGCGTCTCAGGTTTGTTTCCCCCGGATGGTAAAGCAAGCCATGTCCTGGTCTGAAGGGGTCCAGCAGAACGATCTCTAAATCAGGGCGAATAAATGGGAAGTCGTTGTTGCCACCATCCCAAAGAATTACCCGGGGATTTTCTGCTTCAACCTGACTCAAAACCTCCCGGTAGTCCACTCCTGCAAATACTGTAGCATCTCTGGCGATAAGGGGTTCATACTCCTCTCGCTCCTCAATGGTACACTGCTGGGCATCCAGATCCGCTGGCGTGGCAAAATGTTGGACACGCTGGCGGAAGAGGTCTCCATAGGCCATGGGATGTCGGATGACCACGGTGCTTATGTCCCACTTTCGCAACAAGTCGCAGAGATGGCGCGTAAGCTGGCTCTTGCCGCAGCCGGTTCGCACCGCGCATACAGAAATCACCGGAATCGCAGTTTCCAGCATGGTCCGTTCCGGCCCAAAAAGAACAAAGTCAGCCCCGGCTGCCAGTGCCACCGAGGCGTGGTGCCCCATCATCTCATGGGAAATATCGCTATAGGAAAAGACAACCTCGTCCACTGAATGTTTCCTGATGAGGTCTGGCAGCTGATCCTGAGACACAATAGATATGCCTTCCGGGTAGAGGGATCCTGCCAGGGCAGGAGGGTATACTTTTTCCTCTATGCCGGGAATTTGTGCAGCGGTAAAAGCAACCACACGGGTATGGGGGCTGTCCCGATATACCATGTTGAAGTTATGAAAATCGCGTCCACCCGCACCCATTATAATCACGCGCTTTTGTTTCTCGTCTCTCTGCATCTCTCTCGTCTCCGCCCAATGTGAATAGTTCTCAATAGATATAATACTGTATGTATTGGTGGGCAGCAATGGGGTCATCTGTCAGAATGAGGCAGAGGACAGCCCTTCGACTAGCTCAGGGCAAGCAGGCAGCGGGCAGTCGGCAGCAGGCACAAGTAAGCACCAATCTCACATCCCACATCTCACATCCCACATCCCAAGTCCGCAATCCTCAATCTGAAATCCCCCATCCCACATCTGAAGACCGACCCTTACATTGACTCGGTGGCCAGTCGATCTTATCGTTGAAATATACAGGTCAGTTTAGAGGAAATGCTGCAAGGTGTTACTCAACTCGCTTTCCAGCACAAGGCGAATTTGGGAAAGAGGGGAAGTTTGCTGCAGGGATTCCAGCGCTGGTCCCACCCAGAGTTTGTCATCAAGCAGAGGCCAAATCACATCTCTGGCCAGAGGAATGAAATCCTCGCGGATTCGCTTTTCAGCAGAACTTGGCCAGTGGTACTCTAAAGCCAGAAAGAAGAGAAAGAGGCGCCGGAACAATCGGAGGTCATAGTTGGAGAGGTTGAGATTATTTTGGCGGCGACTGATAAGACTCCGGCCTAGCTTCTTGAAACGCTGATATAGTGGGACTCTAGCCGCCACTCGCAATGACTCCTCCAAGAGTGAAATCTCTGCAGCGATAGAGTGGTACTGGGCTAGGGCGTAATCGTTTAAGACCAGGTTTTCTCTAAAGGACTTGGAGAAAATCGATTTACTCCAGTCCATCACAAGGAGAAATTGCGGTTCCTGGCGCCACTCACGAAGACGCTTGATAGGAATTTTCGTCTGTTTAGAAATCCAGCCCAGGGAAGCTTGGCCGAAATAACCCTGCAGTAAGGCAGCCCCATATTGAGTTGGGGAGAGCGCCACTTTCCGACCCCGCAGTTGAGGAGGTCGGGGCGAAGAAACATACTCGTGCAGCCGTTGATGTAGCCACTGTTGGTAGAGGAATATTGAGTCCATAATTGAGCTTAAAAGAAGGGAAGCGGACTGTCAATGACGGTATGGTGGGTTACGTGGAGTGAATCCCCCATAACCTGGAAAGGGGGGGCAATAATGAGGGAGGCGTTATTCCTGGACGTAATTGAGACAGCGGAGGGAAAAGGTGCACCGCCTCGTATGCGACTGGTGGTTAGGGCCTACCCCTCAGACGAAAAGGGGTATGCTTCGCTGACCCCTGAATGTAACACATTGGAAGGGTTCGAGCAGGCGGTGGCCGAACTCAAGAAGAGGATGGACAGTGCCCTGGAGAGGGCAAGAGAGACTTTTCAACAATATCAGGCCCAGACCAAAGGTGAAAAAAAGGTATCTGACTTCCACAAGGCTGAGGAAGTTTGGCAAGCTCTGGAAGAGTGCTCTTCCCTAGAAGAAATGCGAGAGCTCTTTAATGGACTGAGCGTGAGCAAGCGGCAGGAAGTAGCCGATTTTGTCTTAACCCAGTTGAATATTTTCAAAGGTGCCGCCTCAACATTCTCCCAGCATTATAACGAAAGGGAATATTTGCTCGAATAAGGAAAGAAAAGTGTCAAATAGTCAACTGGCCAAATCGTCAAATCGTAAACGGTAAACAATTCAAGTGTTTGACTAATTTTCTAATTAACCACCTGCCTGCTGCCCGCTGGGTAGTGTGTAGTGCCTGGTGTTTTGTCCCTAGCTCCTTGCTCTCTGTATGCCTATGAAAATAAGAAGAATGCCGTAAAGGCTCAAGCGAAAGCTGGGCACTGTGGTCCAGATATATTCCTGGGCTGCGGAGAGGATGAGAGCTCCCAGTAGTGGACCCCAGGTGGTTCCTGGCTTCAGGAGCAAACACATAAGCAGTGGAGCAAGAGAATTTTCCAGACCGAAAGCCTCTGCCGGGATCACGAAAGATATCTCTCGCGCATGCAGTCCTCCTGCCAGGGCTGCTGGAACTGCACTGAAGATTAATGCCAGCCTTTTTACTTGCCCGCAGTTTATCCCCACTGATTCAGCCATTTCTTCACTTTCCCGTATTGAGCTGAGCTTCAGCCCTAATCTCGATCCACAGAGAAGCCAGTGCGCCCCGACTACTATCAAGCTCAAGATTAGGGAAAGAGAATAGGTCAACATTGGGTCATGGTTCGGCGCCAGAGAAAGACCGGCAGCTCCCCCGGTCCACCATGAAAGATTACTTGTCAACTGGCCGCCCAGCAATAGAAGGCCCAGCGTGGCCAAGGCAAACACGGCTCCATGTAAGCGAAAGAGGGGCAGGCTTAAAAGGGCAGCAGTCGGTAGGACCAGACAGGCCGCCAGCAGGAGGGCGAGAACAAGCGGTTGGCTGTGCTTGAGAGCCAGTGCTGTGGTGTAAGCTCCCAGGCCAAAGAACAGTCCATGTCCCAAATAGAGATAGCCCAACAGGCCACCCACCACGTCATAACTCAGTGCCATTGTTACGTACAGCAGGATGGTGAAAAGAAGAATTCTGGCGTACTCACCCCAAATAGTAGGAATAAGCAGGAGTGTTGCCACCAGCCCACAAACGGGAATGAGAGCGAGGCTTAGCCGTTTTAATCGTTCCTGTTTGTTGGAAAAAAACGCCATGGCATCAGAATGTCAGTGAAGAGTATCTCTTTGCAATAAGTGATAAGTTACATTAACATTTATCTTATAATATTAATGATTTCATGATGTTATTGTCTATATTTTTTGTTGACCCATAATGGCTGCAACTGGTTCCCTCCCGGTCTCGACTTACTTCACACCTCATGACGAATGGTGCTTGCTTTCCTAATAAACAATCCTTGAGGTCGCCAGCAAAGGAAAGCGAGCAGTAAGCCAACAGAGAGGAGATTGGCCCAATGGGCTCCAAAAGGTGTAGCGAGCGTGGTTTCCAGAGTGCCGAGTGCCAGCCCGCCAGCGAGTGGTCGAGTAAGGGATCCGCTTCCACTTATGACAACAATAAAAAGCGCTTTCAGTGTTAATGGCAGGCCGAGATGAGGACTGACCGTAAAGAGGGTGACGTAAAAAAGGCCTGCCATGGCAGCGAGGCCGGTAGCCATGGCGAAGGCGACACCGGTGACACGAGTTAAGGAGATCCCTACCAAGGTGGCCCCTGTGGGGTCTTGGGCAAGAGCCCGGAGGCGCCGGCCACTGTCGGTGCGACTAAGCCATACCTGCAGAGCTGCTGAGATAGCCAGCATGAGGATAAGCACAAATAATCTGCTGCCGGGCAGATAAATCTGTCCCAGTCTGATCGTACCGAACTGGCTCATCAAGCCAGCCATTGAGCGGTCCCATAACGTTAAGGTTCCTTCTTCCAGTATAAAGGCCAGGCCGAGAGTTATGAGCAATGCCGGGATCAAAAAGTCATCAGAGGAGCGTTTGAGGGAGGCCTGAAGGAGGCAGCGAAAGGTAAGCCAGCCGAGGACGGCAAACACAAGTGGCACCACGATAAAGCCTGGGAGGATGCCGGTGGGCCAGAACTCATAAATGGCCTGAAAGGTGAAGCCGGCCAGAACCAGAAACCCTCCGTGGGCCAGGTTCAGCAGACCGAGCACCCCAAAACAAAGGGCCAAGCCCACAGCAACCAAAGCGTAGATGCCACCGAGGAGCAAACCGCTCAGGAACAGCTGGGTGAACGTTGCTAGGTCCAAGTTGTTATCCTTGGATAGGATAGGCCGCTTCTAGTATGAGAACACAATAAGCGGCCTAAATTCGAATATCGAAACCGGGGCCCCGCCCAAAAGGGTGGTGACTCCGTAGGAGAAATCCGAAACAAATCCCAAATCCAAAATTCAAATTTCCAAAATATCAACTAATTTTTTCTATGAATTTGGCTAATTTTTTTCGAATTTCGTGCTTTGGAGATTTGAATTTGTTTCGTGCTTTGTGCTTCGGATTTCGGATCCACCGGCTGGGCCCCACTCGATGTCCGGTTCAATCTCTCATCAAGATAAAGCTGACCTTTATCACAGGACTCCGACCTTAACGCTGGTCCCACGCCGGTGTGGGGTATATATGCTTCCCTGTTGCCACTTCAGATGGCCAGATGATCTGGTACGTACCGCTTTGGATTTGAGATGGGTAGGTGTTAATTGCGCCAACGCCGTTCTCTGCGAACCATATGGGTCCACCTATGGTTGTAATCCTCAAATCCTTCAATGTTTTCATGAGGGGTGCAGGCTCCAAAGTGCCCGCCTGATCGAGAGCCGCCTCCGCGATCTCAAAGGCCATCATGTAAGCCGGAGACCAGGGATAGTCGTCCACATCGATTTTTGCTTCCCTAAGCAGGGCCAGGAATCGCTGGGGATTGCTATATTTCATACCAGGCTCCCAGTATGACTGACCCACCACGTAGTCGGCCGCATCTCCAAGGGGCTGCCGAAACACGCCGCTGTGATGTATGCAATGGAATTCCCGGGGAGTTAAATTCAGCTCCTTGGCCTGTTTCATGAAAGCCACTGCAAAAGGGATGTTCGAAGAGACGTAGACGATATCAGGGTTGAGCTTTTTGAGTTTCAGAATGACCGGTGTAAAGTCGCCGATATCAGGAGGAAGCACCTCGCCAGCCAGCACCTTGAGTCCTGCTTGTTCAGCCAGTTGTCGCGACCCATTATAGACGCCGACGGGATGGAGCGTATCTTCTACTACGAAGCCAACCGAGCTGGCCTTTTTTTCTGCCTTGACCATTTCCCAATATCGATACGTGTATCTGGGTGCGGCATCGATTACGCAGACGATCCACTTGAAACCACGGTTGTAGACCTTCGGGGAATTGGCACAGATTGCTATGAATGGCACCTGGTGCTGTTCGGATGCTGTGCTTGCAGCAAAGGTGAGGGGACTGCTGTAGGGACCGAAGAGTAAATGTACCCGATCCACAGTTGCTAGCCGTTCATAGTAACGCCGGGCCGTGGCTGCATCACTGCGGTCATCATAAGTAATCAGTTTCAAGGGTAGTTTTCGACCGTACTTCTTCAAGTATATTCCGCCTTGGCTATTTACCTCGTCAACCCACGCCTTACAGAGCCGTTGAAAAGGACCAACCTCGGTGGAAAACTTGCCAGAGACGGAGACGGTCACTCCAACCCTGATAGCATCTGGGGTTTGGGCATGCAAATCTGCAAAAAAGATAAAGATACCGAGAAAAAGAATTCCAGCAATCCAGACAAAAAAGACTCGTTTTCCCATGACATCACCTCCCCCTGACTGAAAAAGCCATCCAGCACGAGTCTGGATGGCTTTCACCTAGAGCATAACTCGATAACAAAACTTTGTTGAGCCGCGTCCTTCAGTGGGCTCTATGTGTTTAACTTTTATCCGGTTCTTGGCCACCATGTCAAGAGTAAATGAGGGGTGAGAATGGAATGATTCTGTCAGATAAATATGGTATACAATCCAGGAACTGTACTCTAGCTAAATGTATAATGGCACTTTCCATGGACACGAAGAATCTTCATATCACCGATCTCTTCAAGAACTTCGCAAAAGCACAGCAAGAGCTGTTGAGGGACTGCCAGTCTGAAATGCGGCAACGCGTTAAGGGAAGGTTTGCCCGCTTGCTTGCCCACTGGTCTTTCCAGACGGACTCTTCAGTATTGAGACACGCTTTACTCGATCCCTACTTTCCCCTGGGCATGTTGGAACAAACGGTTTTTGCAGACGTTGACGGCATGCGCTTTTATATTAATAAACGGAGGCTCGATCTGGAGCCTGGAATCACAGAGGAATTAAAGAAATGGTCGGAGGCT
>CP070843.1:3161696-3170604 GCA_020350905.1 Deltaproteobacteria bacterium | reverse complement strand
CCTGCTGGCTGCCATATTCTATGAAATCGCCCTCTGCCTGGTGCCTTGTGCCCTGCGCCTTCTGCCCAAGAAGAGAAAGGTGGGCCTCTGTGCTCACCATAAAGCGTTTTTCAAGATGTTTATGAGAATCTCTGTAGGAGCAAGCTCTGCTTGCGATAAGAGGGCAGCATCTTTCTTTCATTTTAGGCATCTTAACCCGGATATCTCATGAATCACTTGCTGCGACCACGGATATGGCCGTCCTTCCTGGCGTCCTCGGGTGTCGGCCCCTGCGACGTACCGCTCAGGTACGCCTCGGAACCAACACCCTGCGGTTGCCCGGTGGCCCGCCCATCTTCGTGGTCTCGCGACAGCAATTCATGAAATATCCGGGCTACCTGATTAGAGCATTCAGCCAATGCGCTACTTCGGCCCGAACAGCTCGAACACCTCGGGTTGCTTATCCGGTGGAGTGGTTGTGGAAGGTTCGGGCTCTTTTTTCGCAGTCCTGGCAGTTTTCACTTGGGAAGGTTTCGATTTCTTTCTCTTTGCAGAGCCCGCAATAAAACTCCGAGGCATTGGTTTCTGAATGTGGAGGAGCTTGTTGGGGATACGGATTTTGTCACCAACAGTGATGCGGTTCGGGTCGAGCTCAGGGTTCACTTTTGCCAAAAAAGGCCAATTTTTGACATCACCGGTGTACCACTTGGCAATAATCGAAAGTGATTCTCCCGGGTACTTGACTTTGTGGTAGTAGTACCAAGACTGCCGTTTAGTCTTGGCTACCTGGGCTTTTCTGGTTTTGTGCCGCTTGGCAACCGCATCCACGAACTCCTTAGGCATTGCTTTTTTGGTGTGGAGAAGATTTTCGGGTATAAAGACAGTAGTCCCGATCCCGATGCGCTCTGGGTCGAGCTTGGGGTTTGCTTTAGCCAGATGACGCCAGGTTTGAACGTCTCCCGTATACCATTTCGCAATAACTGAAAGTGATTCGCCAGGATAGCGTACTTTGTGGAAATAATAGCTACCTTGAGAGCGGGATTTTTTAGCCCAGGAAGGAAGTTTTTTGTGTATCTGCGCCACATACTTGTCAACTGTTGCACAGCCAGCAATGATCCAGAGGAGTGCCAGTCCGAGCAATGCCAGGGACCTTATTTTCCGAATGGTTTGTTTTTTTATCATTTTTTGAGGTGCGCCTTAACCGCAGCAGGTACTTTTTCGCCCTGTCATTGTTGGGATTAACCTCTAAAGCTCGCTCCAGGTTTTCAATGCTCTCCTCTTTCTTTTCCTGCAAATTTTGGACCACTGCCAAGTTAAAATAGGCCTCGTCCAGGTAAGCTGGTTGTAGCTCTGTTACCTTAAGGAACATTGCCTCCGCCTTGGAATAATCACTTCTGGCATAGTAAAGAAATCCGAGATTAAAAAAAGCATCCGGAGAACTGGGATCCAGGTTAATAGCTTTGTCATAAGCCTGGATAGCCTGGACATAATCTTTTTCCGAGGTGTAGAGCTTCCCCAGGTAGAAGAAGGCCTCTGGGTTCTCAGGATCAAGCTTGATTGCTTTGTGCAGCAAGGACTCTGCTTGCTTTGGATTTGTATCAAGCATACTGGTAGATCCACCCACCAATGCTTGAGCATAAGGGGTCGCGATCTTGGACTTGTCTTCAGGCTTATTGGCCAGAGCTAGTTCAAACAGTGCCGCTGCCTTGGCGAACTGCTCTTTTTTAAACGCCTCCATGGCCTGTTCCCTCTTGCTTGCTTCAGGTGGGTTGGACTCCTTTTCAGTCTCCGCCGAAACCGGGGCCGGCGGAACCGCACTTGGTGAAGGTAACTTTGAGGTCTTCACCGATGTCGCAACCGTGTCCTCAACGACTGTTGGAACGCGTTTCTCTTTGAAAAGCACGGCCAGTACAATGGCGACGGCCACCATGGCAACTGCCCAGGTACCTAGCCAGAGTCTATGTGTGCTGGGCGTTGGTGCTGTTTTCTTAGCAAGGACCGGTTCGATGTGCTCTAGTATATGTAAAGTCTTTGTCTTTCCTTCGGAAACCACCTCTTTTTGCAACGAAGAGAGTTCGGCTTCTATTTTCAGCAGAGCCGCTGCTTCAGCGGCAATTTCCTCTGCAAAAAGGGCCTTCATATAATGAGATAACCCCTCGGCACTTGGACGCACTGTAAAGGAGGATAGACACTCCTCGAGATCGGCAAGCATGGCAGCGCAGGACTTGTAACGGCGGTCGGGTATCTTGGCGAGTGCCCGTCGGAGGATCTCAGATACCTCGGCAGGAAGATCGGAAACGATTGTCTCAGCCTCCTGGAAATCTGCTTTGCGCACCCTGTCGAGGACATTCAGGTCGGCTCCATCAAACATGCGCACTCCAGTGATCATCTCATAGAGCAGTATGCCGGCAGAAAAAATATCAGACCGGTGGTCGATGGTTTTCCCAGCAGCCTGCTCAGGAGACATGTAGGCCACCTTGCCTTTGATCAGACCTTCCCGGGTGTCTGCGGTTTTTCTCGCTGCTTTCGCGATCCCAAAATCGACAATCTTAACCTCGCCTTCGTAGGTGACCAGTATATTCTGCGGGCTAATATCCCTGTGGATCAGTTTGAGGGGGTTCCCCTTGAAGTCCTTTAGATTGTGTGAATAATCAAGTCCAGAGCAGATTCTGCAGGTGATGTAGAGAGCGTATTCCAAAGGAAGAGGCAGCCCTTTCTCCTTGGACTTGTTGCTTCGGACACGCAAGTCCTTGCCGTGAATGTATTCCATGGCAATGAAATAGGCGCCCTCCATGCTACCGAGATCGTAAATTTGCACAATATTTTGGTGGGTAAGCATTGCCGCGAGCTTGGCCTCGTCGATGAACATATTAATCAGATTGCTATCCTGGGTGAGGTTCGGCAGGATTTTTTTGATGGCTACCAGTTTCTCGAAGCCCTCAACACTGGTTATCTTTGCCCGAAACAGTTCAGCCATGCCGCCACTGGCGATTTTGTCAAGAATGAGATATTTGCCGAAACGAATAGGCTGAAATTTTGTCATGGATTTTGCTTGATCGGGAAGGTGGAAGTTAATCTAGTACTTAATTGCATTAGTTCGTGACAAAATCTGATGAGTAATTTCAATAATTTAAGTTTATTTTTTGTTCCGCTGATTTCCGCAATTAAGTACTAGCCCGGATATTTCAATGAAAATGCTGCAGCGAGCGCATGCTCCTATCTATGCAATTTATTTTCAGTCTCAACGACTGCAAAGAATAGACCAATTGCCGAATCAAGCAGGAATTAACCAATGACAAAATTTACCCAGCAGGCAGTCGGCAGGATGCAGCGGGCAGTAGAGGCAATTAACCGCAAACGAATACCAGTTGGAGGTTGGAGGATCGCTTCGCTTGAGGCTGGAGGCAAAGCGGAATGACGCGGAGAAGGGTGAAACGGAGAAACGGCGAGAAGGGCGCTCACAAAGAAACTACTTTTGGGGGGCACAGGGACCCGCCCTACCAAAGCAGCAGGACCTCGCGTAAATTTGAAATTTTTTACTCTATGCTCTATGCCCTATGCTTTATGCCTTCTTTCTTCTTTCTCCTGTCTCCTGACTCCTTCTTTTTCTCTTGCGAGGAGGAGTTGTCTTGCTGCCCCTTGAGGGTCCCTTCGAGGAAGACGGTGCAATTCTTGATCCATCTGACCGTTTTTTTCGTGATCGGTGTCCCGACCCTCTCCTCGTGGGAGAAGCCCCCCTTCTTTTGGCGCCTCTTCTCCGCCGGCCAGCACTACGAATTTTTCTGGATTTGTCTGAGAAGAACCAGCTTTCGTCCGGCCACAAAACCGGGATCTTTTTTCCTATGTATTCTTCGATCGCTTCGAGAGAGTACACATATCTATCGCAGGCCAGACTAATAGCTTTGCCCGACATCCCGGCCCGGGCGGTGCGGCCAATCCGGTGTACATAGTCCTCCCGATCTTGCGGCAGATCGTAATTGACAACATGACTGACATCTTCCACGTGCAGGCCCCTGGAGGCAACATCCGTGGCTATGAGGAGTTTGAGATCTCCGGATTTGAAATGATTGATGATCTTAAGCCTCTGCCGCTGATTAAGGTTTCCGGTAAGACCCTTGACTGGGAAACCGTTTCCTTTGAGTTTTTCGGTCAGCCATTCCACCGTTGCCTTGGTGTTGGCAAATATGAGCACCCTTTCCCAGCTCTCTTTGTCCAGGATCCCCAAAAGTAAAGGCAGCTTCTCATGCTTGGCTACATGGAAGAGAGACTGCTCCACAGATTCCACAGTTACTTCCTCAGGTGTGACATAGATTTCCCTGGGAAGGTTCATATACTCATACGTGAGTTCCAGAACTCGTGACGACAAAGTTGCAGAAAACAGCATGGATTGGCGTTGGTCATACGGAGGTAACCGTCTAAGGATGTAGCGCAGATCTTTGATAAAGCCCATGTCGAACATCCGGTCCGCCTCGTCCACCACCAATATCTTGATTCGACCAGGAAGAAAGGCTTTCTGTTTCATGTAATCGATGAGTCTTCCCGGTGTGGCGATGACAATGTCAACACCCTCGCGCAGTTGCGTCGCCTGCTTTTGGTAATCAATACCTCCGAACACAGCGACCATTTTGAGGCCAGTGTGTTTACCCAGTATCTGGCCGTCCTGGTAAATCTGCAGAGCGAGTTCCCTGGTTGGTGCTATGACAAGAGCCGAGGGAATTCCAGGTTTGCGTTTGTCTAGCTTGCGGAGACGCTCAAAAAGTGTAATGAGAAAAGCGGCGGTCTTCCCGGTTCCCGTTTGTGCCTGTGCTGCAATGTCTTTTCCCTCTAGGGTAATGGGCAGAGACAGTTCCTGTACCGGGGTGCAGCGGACAAAACCAGCGTCGGCGATGCCCTTGTTGACAGCGTCACTCAGATTAAATTCGGCGAAAGCCCTTCCGTCCGGCAGGCAAGGCTGGGTGGGTGTGTCGGCGGTGTCACCCGCTGTTGTGCTGCGGCGAAATGATGAAAACCGCTCGACTACTTGATGGAGGATTCCCTTTTTCTTCTCTCGGTTCGAATCCTTATCTTTAATGGACATTGCCCTCGTAATAGCAGTTATCCCTGGCGTAACCAACTACCCCAACTTGATCGTATAGGAATTTCCTTTTTCGAGTCTGCCAGCGGCAGACGTCGTATAAAATCGCGGTGCGATTTTATAACTTGATCGTATAGGAATTTCCTTTTTCGAGTCCGCCAGCGGCGGACGTCATATAAAATCGCGGTGCGATTTTATAACTTGTATACCTCGTCTTCCATTCCACGAGTGCGCCGTGACTGCTCAGATAATAGTGCATCGAATGGTTTATTTCAAGCGAACGCGGGTCAGTGGGAAGCAATTAGCCACAGACCCACCCGCCCGCCTCGCCCGTCCGCCTCGGCTGAAGCCTTGCGATGCCGGGCGGGCCTGAAGGCGAAGCCGACCCGCCTGCCACTGCGAGCTCGCCCGCCTGCCAAGCAGTGCGAGGCGGCCAGGGGCACGAGCGGGCAGGTGGCGGGCAGGCGCAGACAGAGACAGACTGACACAGACGTTTTACTAAGACAACAATGATTCCGGGTTGACAAGTGAGAGGAGTTGACTGATGATACGCGAAATTAGCTTGCAAGATAATTGTACGACAGTTCTGACAAATGTTCTACGGAGAAGGAGGGAGCCATGATCATGCGGCCTCGACATCGAAGGACGATCATCAGTATTGGCTTAGCCTACCTGGGCCTCATGATGTTATTTTCCGGGTGTACCAAGAGGGTTCACAGCGTACCCGTTGGGGAAGAGGGTCCTACACCGATCGTGACCATCCGTGAATTTCCCGATGTGCCGATACCAAAAGAATTGGACCTGGTTGAGAAGGAGTCTTTTGTTTACATGACTCCGGAATTCGCTACAGGCATGCTTGTCTATAACGGCAACGTAGACTACGATTCACTGGTCAGATTTTTTGATGAGTCTCTGACAAAAAACGGGTGGATAGTCCAGGCTAGCCTGAAATACAGCCGCACTTTGTTCTTCTATCAAAAGGAGAACCGGATCTGTTTTCTGGCCATGCAGGCTACGCCCCTTAATGTTCGCGTGGAAATCTGGGTGGCCCCCCTCGAAACAACGGCCTACGAACCTCTACTGATAGAACCTGCCGTCGAACCTGCTATGCCATAGTGAGAAGGTCAAGAACTGGAATGAGACCTCAGGAGAGCATGGAGGTCTTCCCGCTCTGAAGGAGAGACAGTCACAAAACTCAGGCCAACGTCGAACTGATACCTGCGTTCACCCTCAAATTTATTATACCAGAGCACCTGAGCTTTAATTGTCCACTGGCCTTCGCCAGTTGAAGATGCAAGGGTAAGAACGAGGGGTGTTTGGCCGCTGGGATCGTTGTCAAGCAGCAGGTGGTAGCCCTCAATTAACATGTGGTTGGTCTGAAGACAGGCACCACTCGCAGATATATTGGTGAGTCGACCTCGCACCTTTTCGGTGCGGGGCTTTTGTGCGACACCATCCCAGATCTGAAACTCTGCCTCCACAGCCACTGGATACCGGCTGTGACTGCGGCGATCAAGGCCAAGATACTTTTTAAGTCCCATGGCGGTGCCCCCTATCGGATTATTATGCGGTTAATTACTTAATACCGCCTACTCCGCTTCGGCGGCGTTTCGGCTTCCTGTGCCTCAAATACCAGATCGCCCCCACCGCTCCAACAAAGAGAACAACAACCAATATGAGTACTTTTCCATGATCAACGGCTATGAGGGCTGCAGTATGCGTTGCTTGCTTGAAGAAGCCGGCTCGCGGTATTTCTTGGTTTGCGACCAGGGGTATACTCTTGAACACTTTGTCCTTGGTGGTAATTACTACCTCTCCTATGGTCTGGCCGTGCTCAATTGGGGCAAATAACTGTTCAGGAGCTTGTGCCTTCCAGGTAACATCCGCCTGCAGGATAATAGGGACGGTGACGATCCCAGTTTCACCTGCTGCCAGCTCAACTTGCCCCTCGGTTCCTTTCCACACGGAAAGCTGCAGAAGAACGTCTCCTTTTTTGAAAAGTTGCATTGAGACAAAGTTGCGAAAGCCATAATTAAGCAACCGCAAGGCTTCTCTTCCTCGGATTGCCTCGCTCTTGGCGCCCATTACTACCGCAATGAAACGCTGCTCCCCCCTCTTGGCAGTGGCCAAAAGATGATAGCCTGCATCTTCGATGTGTCCAGTTTTCAAGCCATCCACGGTGGGATCTCGCCAGAGAAGCGAGTTGCGATTTTTCTGGCGGATATTCTCATGAGTAAAATCCTTCAGTTGATGGTATTGGAGCGCTTGCGGGTGGGCCTGAACGTAAGCCAGGGCCAGCAAAGCCATATCCCTGGCGGTGGTGTATTGATCCGGGGCGGGCCAGCCATTCACTGTCTGAACCTGGCTATTGGTAAGGCCCAGCTCTCGCAGTTTCTGGTTCATTTTCTCAACGAAAGCCTGTTCGTTTCCCTGGAGGAATTCGGCCACGGCAACACAGGAATCGTTTCCAGAAACCACTGCTATTCCTTTGATAAGTTCAACAAGAGGAACGCGGTTTCCCTGGCGAACAAACATCTTTGATCCTCCTGTGCGCCAGGCCTTTTCACTGATCCACACCTTGTCCTCCAAGAGAATCTGGCCCTGGTCAATGGCGTCAAACACCAAGAACAGTGTGAGCAATTTGACAAAACTTGCAGGACTGATGCGCTCGTCAGGGTTTTGTCCATAGAGGAATTGACCGGAGTCACCATCTATGAGTGCAGCAGATTTCGCAGCCACCGCAAACGGGTGAGGCATCTCCTGCGCCCGGGTAGGTTTGACAGAGCTCAAAAGTAAAGGAATTAGACATAAACCGATCATCCATATAGCTTGCAATCTGCTTCTGAGCATTACATTACCCCTAAAATCGCGAAGCGATTTTATAAAAGGAAACGCTACGCGCTATGCTTTTTTGCTCTGCGTTTTTAGAAAGCGGCTTATAGCACAGCCAATGCTGGTTGTAAAGTTTGGCAGTTGTGGCTCACTGCATTCTTGCTTACTCTGAGCTTGTCGCAGGGCTTCATACTGTGCGGAGCACTAGGGTGCCCAATGGGCAATTCCTACGCGGAAGGCGTTTTCAGTTGATTCAAAAATTCATGGAAGGTTCTGGAGGAGAAGTATACCACTGTGGTTTCGGGCCCAAAGGATATTTCGTCTCCATCTTTCAGTTGATAGGATTGGTTTGAGAGTATCTCACTGCCGTTTAGAAAAGTGCCATTTTTTGATCCCACGTCTACTAGACATGAGCCTTCACCAGTTTCGGAAATCTCCAAATAAGCGTGAGTTTTGGAGACCATTTTATTGTACAAAATAATATCATTCTGAGCAGCGCGGCCGATTGTAACATGGGGAGGAGACGTAGTTTCTTTCCGTTCCTTTATCTCTATAACTCTTGCCTCGAGGACGTCCCCCAGCACCATTCCTTTTTTCTGCGCTTCCAGTACATCCGGATCTTCTATAGATTTGGTGCTGAACTGAAAAATAACATCCTTATCCAGGCTTTTCTGGGTTTTTTCGACGAGAAAACCGTCGGGATAATTCTCGGCAAATGTCTTTGAAGGCAGGCTCGCAAAAGATGAGAGGTAATGAGCCAAATTCTCGTATCTTATTTTTCCCGGTATTTCCATTTCCTCGATTCGCTCAAACTGTTTGAAGTTCTGAAGAAACTCTACAGCTACACCTTCGTTTTCTTCGTCGACCCTGTTAATTACTGCTGGGCCCTGCAGGCCGATGGTGCCATCCTGCCCAGTGAAGAGAGGCGGCAGAAAAACTGTGATAGTAGTTTTATCATTTGGTTTGAGAGAATGCCAGTCCTTTGTTTTTATAAAAGCCCCACCCTGGCTCACATTCTCGGTT
>CP070843.1:3157610-3161596 GCA_020350905.1 Deltaproteobacteria bacterium | reverse complement strand
GGTGCCTCACTGGTCTCGTCCAGCAAATCCTCACCCACCTCCAACTCGGTGAACAAATGTTGGCTGTCTTCGTCCTCACCAAGGTCCTGAATGATCTGCTCGGCAGTGTCATTGGCTTGACCGTAGGTGCGATTGATGGCCGAGAGGATCTCCCGAGCTGGCGCCAGCACCGGTCTGATCTCGTTTTGGCCGTAGAGGATGCGGAGATCGTCCAGAACCTCGAGGTTCAGGGGGTCATTCACCGCGATCCGTAAAGTGCCGTCTTCGGACTGGAAAGGAAAAATCGCGTGCTTTTTCAGGTACTGGATTGGCAGTTGCTCCACCAGGTCAAAACGGAGTTCCTTATCATCAATACTCTCCATCACCTCCAAGTCCAACTGGAGGGCGAGTCCATTCAGGAGCTCTTGCTCGGTAATCTTCTTTTGCTGAACAAGAACCTGACCCAGTCTTTCGCCGTTTTCCGCCTGAGCTTCTAACCCTTCCTCTAAGGCCTCAGGACTGAGCCAGCCCTGTTCAACGAGTACATCGCCTAGTCTGGGTAATACATTCATAATTCATCACTCATAGTGCATAGCGTATGCTTCACCCGGGGTTTGCGGCAACAAGTCGTATGGGTAAATATCTATTTCCTCAAACCTCAAGCGAAGGGCAGAATAAATGACCTGAGCGCTCCTCTAACCTCCAACAATTTTGGCGACTTACCGTTCACCAGTTACCATTTCCTCGCTGCCGCCAGGCCCTGACCCCGTCGAAGGGGTCGAATGGGTGGAAGGGCTGCCTTCCGCCTCTCCCGAACCTGGTGGCAAGGGGCTGGTCGAAGGGCCGACTGCTGGTGACGGCTCCTCTGGTTGCACATCCTGCTCCGTTGCGCTCCCTTTAAGCTCATCCATGTAATTGGACTTTTGCCGGTAAATCTCGTCTGCCTCCTGCGGGCTTCCCACGATATAGGGGGTCAGGAATATGAGCAGATTGGTGCGCCGAGTCGTTCGGCTCTCAGACTTGAAAAACCAGCCCAATATAGGAATATCACCAAGGCACGGCACCTTCGTAGTCGAGACATCTACGTCGTCTCCCACAAGTCCAGCGATCACCACCGTCTGTCCATCACGCACCTGAACGTTGGTCTCGGCAGTTCGTTTGCGGGTGGTTGGCGCGAGCACAACTTGCGTGGGACTAACTTGCGTCGTCTCGCTGACGACACGACTGATCTCTTCGTAGATTTTCAGCTTGACAAAACGTTTCTCATTAATCTGCGGCGTGACCTTGAGGGTAACACCCACATCCCTGTATTCGAGACTCTGAATGGCCCGGTCGGTTACCGCCGTCCCCTCATCCACCCTGGTGGAAAAGGGGATATTCTCCGCCACGACAACGGTGGCCTCTTCATTGTCCAAAGTCATAAGCTGCGGGGTGGAAATAATATTGAAGTCGTTGTCCGTCTGGGCAGCATTTATTATGGCTGCCAAATTGCTAAACGTGATCTCCCCAATGGTAATGGGAAATGACACCACCCCTGCGGTGAGACCGCTGGGAAGAGACAATTGCCCCGCGGCATCCAAAACACCAATGTCGCCAGTGTTGGATCCGCCAAAGACCACTCCATCATCGGCGCCAAAAGGCAAACCTGTTTCCTCGCCAACAGTCCAATCAATCCCCACTGATACGCTTAAGGAGGAGGAAACCTCCATGATTAGCGCCTCTACATAAACCTGCTTCCTGGGGATGTCCAGCTTGAGAATAATGGGCTCCAGCACCTGAAATTCTTCTGGTTTGGCTGTGATCACCAGACTATTGGTGGCCTTGTCTGCCGTTATCTTCACTTCGGTGGAAATAACAGGCTGCTTCCCTTTGGGTTCCGCCTTGGCGGGCAACCCGGCGAGCACTTTGGCCAGCTCTTCCGCCTCGGCGTTTGCCAGGTAGACTACCTGGATGTTCCCGGCCCCCTTGGGAGTGGGCTGATCCAAGGTTTTGACCAAGTTCTTGACCATCTGCGTGTTCTGGCGGTCGGCCAGGACGATGAGCATATTGATGCGCTCATAAGAGAGGATTCTGAGAGGAGGTTCGGCCCGTCGGCGCTTGGCCTGTTTCAGTTTGGACTCCAGCAGCCTTGTGATCTTTTCGGCCAGTTTTTCGGCGCTGGCATATTCCAGAGCTATGACGCTAATAGTCGCCTCCTGGAATTCCACGTCAATCTCCTCAACGATGCTGAGCAACCTCTGAATATTTGATTGAAAATCGGTTATGATCAGCGTATCCGTGGGATCATAGGCGATTACCACGCCCTGTTTGGAAACCAGCGGCGCCAGCAGCTTCCTTACCTCCTGGGCTTCTGCATAGTGCAGCGGCATGATCTGGGTAATTATCCGGTCGTCTGGACGAGGGACAAAGTGTGGCGCTTTGCGGAGTTCCACACTCTTTTGTCTCGCTGCTACCGAGGGCACTACCTTGATCACCTTGCCAGCAGGCACGGTGGTAAAGCCGTGTACCTCCAGCACCGACTCAAACACTTTGTATGCCTCTTCCACCGAGATCTTGCTCGGAGAGAGAACGGTAACTTTACCCCGGACCTTATCGTCCACCACAAAATTCTTGCCGGTCAGCTCACTGATAAACTTAATGAACACCTTGATATCGACCTGGTCAAAATCCATACTGATGGTTTTTTTTGCCTGTCCTTTGGGACCAGTCGGACGCTCGGTCTGAGCATTCCCCATGGCCGTGAAGCCGAGAAGCATCACAAGAGTTACGAACCACATGAACGTAGGTAAGGTTTTTCTGACCATAATCATTTTGGTTCATTCCTTCCAGGGTTTACTCGACTTCGTAACGCAAATTCTGCTGGCGCCGCCCCCGTTTGATTTCCAGGGCGATCTCGCCACCTTCCATGAGACTTTCATAGAGTTCAACTGCCTGATCCGGAGTTGTAATAGTCTCGCCGTTGACCCCCTGAATGACATCGCCATTGCGCAATCCCATTTTGGAAAAGAGGCTGCCAGGCTTGATGTTACTCACCAGAAAACCGGCTGGCTGCTTCCCCTCCATGAAAGGACGAATGCGCACCTGCTGCATCAACTCATTCAGGTTTGCCATTTGAGATTCCAGTTCCTCACGGTCTAAACGTATGGACCTGCCGGCGGATGGCCTCGGCCGGGTTCGAGGTGCCCGCTTTGGAGCAGGTTTTCTTCCCGTACTCTCCTCGGGTACCATGGTGAGCACTTCATCTCTTCTTCCGGCATTGATAACAACATTATGCCTCAGGATCCTCTTTATGAGCGCCTGTTTGACCCGATCCCCTTCTTGGTAGACTTCCTGTTTCCGGCTGCTTTGGTCTTCGATTATGGCAGAACTCTCCTCTGGCTTGTTGGCCACCACCGTACCAACCAACCTCAACCCGAGGCTTTTCAGAGCCACGGGCATGTCGTCCAGGACAATTTCTTCTGGGGCAACCTCTGCTAAGCCTTGAGAAGTCCCGCCAAATAAGTTTCGCTCGGTGATGATTGCGTAGTCTCCGAGGGGTCTGGCATCGGCTGCCGGTTTCTCGCCGAGCTTAACTGCTTCTTCCTGCATCGCCGGAGTCGGGGCCAGCCTGCTATTCAGTACCGTGATGAAGGCATCTACCCCGAAATAAACTATCAGGCTCAGCACCAAAATGTCGGCGATCCAGCGGTGTTTAAAGGAAAACATTCTCTAAATGCTCCAGCTCGCCCTGTTGCAGAGGGTTCCCTTGGGGGAAATTCAACAGGGCCAGCGCATTTCCCGCCCCCCGACGGAGTTGGAAACAGCGGACTAGTGGAGTGTTGAAAATGCCAATACTCCAGCCTTACCCCCGGACAGAACTCCAGCCTATAGCTCTGTCTTGAGGAGTCGTTCAGCATATTCAAGTAATTACTGGCAGTTTTTTCTATTCCCTTTTTCCACAACTAGCAAAAAATGACAAAAATTACAATAGCAAGAAAGGTGCCCAACTCTTGAAGATCAAGGGACTT
>CP070843.1:3154407-3157510 GCA_020350905.1 Deltaproteobacteria bacterium | reverse complement strand
GCGCCTTAGATATCCTCTCTCAGCACGGCACCTTTGGCACCTGAACTCACGAGTTTGCTGTAACGGTAGGCATAACCTTCCTTGATCCTGGGCTCCGGGGGCTGCCAGCGCTGCCGCCGCTCTTCTAGTTCCTCATCAGATACTTTCAGGGTCAACCGCTTTGCGGGGATGTCGATTGCAATCCTATCCCCTTCCTCCACCAGGCCTATGACACCGCCATCAGCTGCCTCTGGAGAAATGTGGCCGATTGCTGCACCCTTGGTGCCGCCACTGAAGCGGCCATCTGTAATCAGGGCCACCTCCTTGTCCAACCCCATGCCCGCGATAGCGGAAGTTGGGGTCAACATTTCTCGCATACCAGGTCCGCCTTTGGGACCTTCGTAGCGAACCACCACCACATCGCCCTTACGGATCTGCTGGCTCATGATTGCATCCACCGCGGCTTCTTCGGAGTCAAATACCCGGGCGGGTCCTTCATTTACCGCCATTTCCGGGGCCACTGCCGACTGCTTCACCACCGCCCCTTCTGGTGCCAAGTTGCCGAACAATATAGCAATTCCTCCCTCATCGTGGTAGGCATCTCCCAGAGTACGGATCACTTGGGGATCCCTCACTTGTATCCCCTGGAGATTTTCCTCCACTGACTTGCCGGTAACGCTCAGGGGGCTACGGTGAATAAGGTCGGCCTCATCCAACCTGGCCAGCACCGCCTGAACCCCCCCAGCGGCATCGAGATCTTCCAGCCGGTGCGGACCAGCCGGACTCAGACTACACAGGTGGGGGATGCGTGCGCTCACCCGATTGAAGAGATCAAGGTCAAGATCAATCTTTGCTTCCCTGGCAATGGCCGGAACATGCAGTACCGTGTTGGTAGAGCAGCCCAGAGCCATGTCTATGGCGATGGCGTTTTCAAATGCTTCTTCTGTGGCAATTTGGCGCGGGCTTATATCCTGCGCAATCAATTCCATGACCTGCATCCCGGCCTTTTTTGCCAGTCGGTATCGGGCTGCCGCCACCGCCGGAATGGTACCATTGCCCGGGAGGCCGAGGCCCAGCGCCTCGGTGAGACAATTCATGGAATTGGCAGTGAACATACCGGCGCACGAACCACATCCGGGGCAAGCGCAATCTTCAATCTCAGTCAACTGTTCCTCAGTCATCTTCTCTGATTTTACTGCGCCCACACCCTCGAAAACAGTAATCAAATCTATGGCTTTATTAGCCAGTCTGCCGGCGAGCATAGGGCCACCACTCACCACCACCGCAGGGATATTGAGCCTGAGCAAGGCCATCAGCATCCCCGGCACCACTTTGTCGCAGTTGGGAATGGCCACAATGCCATCGAAGGGATGGGCGCGGGCCATTATCTCCACCGAGTCGGCAATGAGCTCACGGCTGCAAAGTGAGTATTTCATGCCCTCGTGGTTCATGGCAATGCCATCACAAACGCCAATGGTGTTGAACTCGATGGGTGTACCGCCAGCCAAACGGACGCCAGCCTTCACAGCCTCAGCTATGCGATCCAGATGAATATGACCAGGAATAATCTCATTAGCTGAGTTTGCAATTCCCACCATTGGCCGGGCGATCTCTTCATCAGTGAAACCCATGGACTTGAACAGTGACCGGTGAGGAGCCTTCTCTATTCCCTTTTTCATTATATCGCTGCGCATGATATTCCCCTTTTGAGGTACGCTGAAATTAACATATTGGACAGTCTAAATGAGCGGCAGGTAGTCACTCCGCGGTCTTTTTGGCGACTTAGTAACTCTAGAATAAAACCCCCTTATTATCAAGGATAAAAATAACACTTGACAGTGTTCATTGCTAGCTATAGCTTACCTGCAAAAGGCAGCTGACCTCTTCATTCTCACGACCAGGAAGGTCAAGATGGATGATTATAAGGCCGTCTATCCCATTGGCATCGTCGCGGAGTTATTAAACATCCACCCTCGTACCCTGAGAATTTACGAACGCGAGGGTTTGATCAAGCCAGCGCGCCGCAGCGGTAAACGGTTCTTTTCCAACAACGACTTGAAGTGGCTCAGGTGCCTGCGCAAGCTTATCCACGAGGACGGCCTCAATATTGCCGGCATCAAGAAACTCCTGACCCTTGCCACCTGCTGGGAAATTCGTCAATGCTCCGAGGAGGAGCGCAAGAGCTGCCCGGCGGTGCTTGACTTCCCTGTTCCATGCTGGGAGCTAAAGCCCAAGTCCTGCTTGAGCAAAGAGCTTGAGTGTATCAACTGTGAGGTTTACTTGAAGAAGAAGCAGCAACTCATGCGTGACAACTGCTGTGAGGACACGCCCTCCTGACAAAATCACGGTGGCTTCGCTCCGGTCAATCAGCAAAAAACTTTTACATCACGGATATAATAGTACACTGGTTGGAAAAATGTGATCAGCAAGAAGTTTTCTCCTTCACTTGACGCAGCCTCTTGGAGTTTTTATAATTCGACCAGCTGCGGGAACCGATCAAGGAAAAGCCTAAAGCTCAGAGCACATGTTCCATTGACGCTAGTGAAGGGTTGAGAGATAATGCCAGATATCACTCAACCTTTGAAATCCCTTACTGAAGCAATGAACCTCCAAGAGTTGTGGACTACCGGTTGGGGTTACCATGTACACTGTGGGCGTAGACATTGGTTCCGTAAGCATCAATTGTGTAGTCATAGACAAAGATGGTGATCTTACCTACGAAGCTCCCTACCAACGCCATTTCGGCAGATTCGTGCCCGAGACCCTCGAGACACTCCAGTCGATATACGAACGTTTTGGAGAGGAGCACATACAGAGTGTCGCCTTCACTGGCAATCACGCTAAGATCATTGCTTCCCGACTCGGGGCACTGTATGAGTATGAATCCATCACCCAGGTGCTGGGTGTACTGTATCTGGTTCCTGACGTCTCTGCCATTATCACCATGGGAGGCCAAGATGCAGCCTTGTATCTGCTCACTCACAAAAACGGGCAATGGTACCTCAAGTCTTTCGCCATGAACGGGCCCTGTGCAGCTGGGACCGGCTCTTTTATTGACCAACAGGCAGAAAGGCTCTCTTCATTTCTCTACGACGAGAATATCTCATTTTGTCAAGAACACATT
>CP070843.1:3149977-3154307 GCA_020350905.1 Deltaproteobacteria bacterium | reverse complement strand
GTCGAGAAAAAATAACCCACCTCCCGTTCACCCTCCCGCCAGACGAGACGAATCGCTTTCTGAATTGTAAAATATCATATTCCAAGCACCAAATCTCAGGGTTTTAGGTGTCAGGTGTCGGGTGTCAGGTTTCAGGGAGTAAAAGTGAAAGCACTGAGGCCTGAACACTGAAACCTCAGTCATTGTGATTTGCTATTTGGAATTTTCAGTCACTCCAGCAGACTGCCGCAGGAGGGGAACGACGATTGAAGCCCACTCAGGGGGCAGCCCAAAGTAGGGTCCTTTGGCCCGGAATCTTTACGGGGTTTTCCAGGTGATCTGCCCGTCCTTGCCGAGCAAGACCAGGGAAGAGACCGATCTTTTTTCGATGGTTCCAGTTCTCTTGAGTTTCGTAAAGGCCATGGTTCCAAGTATCGCACGTTCATTCTCGGCTCGATCATAGAGCGCAAGATAAGGATCACCGTCATCGTCTAGGGACAGGGAAATCCGCTCTTTGCCGGCTTGATCCCGCAAGGTCACATACGGTTGCCTTTCGGCTCCTAATCCCACGATGGCGCGATGATTACCCTTGTTGTCGGCAAAGGTCAGAACTGGGCCTTCCTCCGGTGAGGTTAGGCTAAAGACGGCACGGAACTGGCCATTCTTGCTAAACAACACTATTCCCGGCCCACCTGCATACATTCCCCAGGTGGATAAGATTTTGCCCTCCTTATCCACCAAACGGAACTCTTCTGCGATAACGACTCTTTGGGGCCCGGCCTTTTTTTCGGCCAAAACGGGTGTACCCAAGAAGAACTGACTCGTAAGTATGCCACCCACCAACCCAGCCAGTAGTGATAGCACAATGAGTAGGCTAAATTGTCTCTTGTTCATTTCCTTCTCCTAATAATTCCATGTCCTCGATGCATAATCTGAGTCCGGCGCTCCATCGAAGACCTGATTCTGGCATGCTGCGGGGAGGATTACGCTGCCGGCTTTTATTCTATCGCCCCATGTAAGTATTGCCTTTTCGACCTTTTGCCCATTTACAAAGGTACCGTTACGGCTGCCCGGGTCTTTGACTCACCCCTACTCAAGGCAGGTAGGCTTCAAAAACCAGAATAATCAATGACGATTTGATTGAAATCTTCCGGACAGTATACCTCTTGCACTGTCTTTTCTGGACCAATGTCAACATATTCGCTCTGCACTACGGTGGAGCCCTCCTGGAAGTTAACGGAGAGTGTGTGTGATGAATCCGAGGGGACAACCGGCGCTGCTGTAATGGAAAAAGTCTCTCCATCGTTGGAGAAGTCTAGATGGTAGATTCTGATGTTTCTCAGTGCCTGATTGGTAATCACAAGGGTGACACGGTTACCGCGGGGGGAACGTATGTTGAAGCTTCTGTCGGCTAAAGTTTTCGAGGTCAGGCTAAAACCCGCCAAAACTACTGCTAAGACCAGAATGCTTGCAGTTTTCTTCATGTTTCCTTCCCGGTTCACTCAACCACACAATCGATCTTGGGATGCATGTTCTCTCGTCACAGGTTATCTTTCTCTGTAACGATCATGTCATTTTGGGTCACCCGTCTTCTTGATGCAAATGTAGTACCGTTTTTCAGGAAAGAATTCCATTTATCTGACATCGCCCATCTCAGATCTCATACCCCAAGCACCAAAGCTCAGGGTGTCAGGTTTCAGGTGTCAGGAAAAACTGACAGAGAATCTTAAACCTAACCGCTGTAGCCTTTTTCGATCGTGAAACCTGAACACTGAACACTGAAACCTCATTTATCTCTAATCCCCAATCCGCAATCCAAAATCCGCATTAGATATGGCACACTACTTGCTGACTGCAAAGTGGGGAAAGTTCCTCAAATGAAGAGCCATAGGTGGCGCGGAGAGGAAAGTGGAGATGGTGCGGAAGAGAGAATTGATTATCCTGGTTTGTGTCGTTCTGATCCTTGGTGTGGTCCGGGAGCCAGGTGCAGCATACTTCGTTTTTAATAAGAAAGCAAACATACGCTCAGGACCTGGGACCAAGTACAGAGTCATTGGTCAACTCGCAAAGGAAACAATAGCAGAAATACCCGAAACTTTTACTGACTACGAGGCGAAATGGATAGCCATTGATGCGAAAACTAGATCTGATAAGCAAACACAGGCCCAAGAAGTGGTTTACACAAAATGGGTGCACAGAAGCCTTGGTGTCGTAGTCAAGGGTGATATCAATGAGGTGGATAAATATTTCGCCATAAGAGAGTCCGACTGGTCGAAAGAGATGCAAAATCTGGTTCTGGCAGGGAAAGTAGAAGTAGGAATGACCACACATATGGTCTTCTATGCCCTGGGAAGACCGGATGAAGTCACTGAATCTACCACCGCTAAGCAGCAATGGGTTTACAAGAAACCTGGCACTCAACCACGACACCTTTACTTCGAAGATGGAATTTTGACGAACATGAGCAATTAGAGCGCTATTTTTTTTCGTATATTTTTTCAGCAGGGCGGGCAGCGGTCCTTTTCCCGAGATTGCCGTTACCACCAACGATTTTCTTGATTACCAACTCTCTCTTAAACCGTTCAACCATTTTCCTGAGTGCATCAGCACTTTCAATGATGCGCTGGGGAGTTGAGGTCATGGCAAGAAACTTTTGTTTCTCGGCGGGGGTGAATTCATCATTATAGGCAAGCAAGAATGAGATAATCTTGGGGTCTAGTTCCGAGATCGAATTGTAATCTGTCCTCTTTCCCGTCAAGATGTCCAATTCTTGCAGCAGTTTGATTCCCTCATTTACCAGCGCAGCCAATTCTTCGGTCTTCTCTTCCACGGCGTCATCAAAATAAGCTACTCTGGCCTGCAAATATGGCTTTTCATCAAAAATATCCATTATGAGAAAACGGGTCGCACCTCGCGTCAGTATATCCATGCGGCCATCGTCATAACGTCTTAGGACTTCAACGATCTTAGCTGTGCAACCTTTTTTCCTGATTTCTTTCTGGTCAGAATATACAATGCCAAATTCCCTATTTTGCTCCAAGCACTCGCCGATCATTATTTTGTACCGCTCTTCAAAAATATGCAGAGGCAAGACCATTTCCGGCAACAATACTATCCCGAGAGGAAAGAGGGGAATTGTGGTCTCGGTGTTCATGAGGTTAATCCTTGATGGGTCCAAACCGGGTCAATTTGTATCAACCCTCAACACCATCATTATTACCGAGAAAGTTTGGCAAGAAAACCGAAAAAAATAGGCAAAGGAGAAAAGCACCGTAGCACGGTGGAAATCAGGCGGGTAATAGCTGCCTTGTTAGGGTTGAGATTTTCTTCTTTATTGGGTCAGACGAAAAGGTATGGCTCTGGTAGTAAAATTTATAGGCAGGTCGCTTCTCTATGCTTTCTTACCATGAAAAAAAGTGGGGCACCTAGTCCGGCGCCCCACTTTTACCGGTCAGCCACTAGCATCCTTCCTATTCAAAGATTATATACCCTACCTGCTCGGTTTGGTGTCTTCTATCACTATCGAGATACCAATCCTCCTCGAGGGTGACATTGTAGCTACCAGCGGCCGATATAACACTTCTAGCCGCCGCAGTCCACGGGACAGTTGCTTGCGTTTTCATTGCCTGAGCAGATTTCGTCGCCACAACAGTCCTTGGAGCAATTAGGACCGGAGCACCGGCAGTCCAGCGCACACGAGAAGCAGTTCTCTCCGCCACCCTCACAGATCCCGTTTCCGCAGACCGGCACCGTGCCGCATCCTTCATCCACCTGACCGTCACAGTCGTTGTCTGAACCGTCACATACCTCAGCACTCGGCGAGCCTGGTGTGCAGGTGTCACCACCCCACGATCCTGCACTGCAGGTCTCAATGCCCGTAGAGGCACATGCACCCACACCACAGCTGGTCGCCTGGGTCAGACCCTCATCGACTGTACCGTCACAGTCGTTGTCTGAACCGTCGCAGATCTCGGCTACAGCACCCGCTAAGGGATCACAGGTATCACCACCCCACGATCCTGCGGTACAAGTCTCTATACCGGTATTGCCGGCACATGCACCCACACCACAGCTGGTCGCCTGGGTCGAACCCTCGGGACTGCCATCACAGTCATTGTCCGCTGGTGGTGTGGCGACAACGGTCACGAGATCATAATCGGTTGCCCCACCGTTATCGGTGACGGTGAGCCTAGACGTGTAACTCCCACCCGCTGCGTACGTATGGGTATGGATGGGGGTCACTTGATTTGCAGTTTTGCCATCACCAAAGGTCCAGTGGTAGTTAACGATGGTGCCATCGGAATCTGTGGAAGTCGAGCCGTCAAAATTGCACTCGAGCCCGGTACAGCTA
>CP070843.1:3146795-3149877 GCA_020350905.1 Deltaproteobacteria bacterium | reverse complement strand
GTTATTCCGGGTTGGCGTAGCCTTCATTGCCTCGATAGCCTCCATATTCATATCAATTATCTCTCCGAAAAATGTTAAGTACTGTGCGCAGCGATGTATCATCAACAAGATTCGGTGGTCAACTTCGAGCCCGGCTGGCTACCACTGCGTGTCAGAGAGTTTATTGCTCAATGCCAGTCACTTCTACCTGATTGATGGCTGTATGTCAAATCTTTATGGTTACATGAGCGAGACACCCAGCAGCTGAGCAATGAGTCCGTCACAACTCACATAACCTAATCCTCGCCACCATACACACTGACCCCTTTGCAGTCATCTGCGCCACGAACACCAAGCTGATTCATGTGTATCAAGAATCTTTCTTGAAGGTATGCTATCCAAGCAATAAGCGTGCCGCTTGTTCTGGATCCATAGATCAATGGCATTCAGACTTTGATGGTATCTGTATATGGTCGTAATTCAAATAGAAAGTCTATAGCAGCCAATGAAAGTCCGGACTATTTCCAATCGATTCCGGGGGGGAGAATAAAGGGACTCGATGGGCTGGTGTTGCGGAAAAGATACAGTTAGTCCGGAAAGTATGGGCTTTTTGTCACTATAGGGATGAGGCCGAATTACCGCTCTTTTCTCGGCACTGCTTAGTTTTCCTCTAGCACTGCAACGGGGCGCTATCATGGCACAGATTGAGCTTAAGAAAATAGACGCTGGCACTATAAGGGGAGTGTTCTGGTTTCGCGAAAAAAGAAAATCAGTTATATTGCACGGACAGCTAGACGAGCGAATTATTAACGCTACTGATCGGATCTTTACACCATGAAGTCGGTACCGCAGCGGTTTTCGGGCCAACAACAAAACTATGAGGGACCTTTGCGGGTCGTACCAGTGGAAGGGCGGCGCGGATTGCGCCAGTTTATCCGGTTACCCTGGTCGATTTACCTGGACGATCCAGCGTGGGTACCGCCGCTGCTCATAGAACGACGTCAGCACCTTTCCAGCCGGAATCCTTTCTTTGAGCACGCAAAATGCAAATTCTGGCTCGCTTACCGTGGTGCGACACCGGTGGGCCGTATTAGTGCTCAGGTGGACCAGCTTCATCTGGAACGTTATGAAGACTCCACTGGCTTTTTCGGGTTACTGGAAGCTGAGGATGAGGCCGAGACTTTCAGGGTCTTGATGAATACTGTTGAGACCTGGCTAAGCGCACAGGGTATGCGCCGCGTTCTTGGCCCATTTAACTTGTCCATAAATCAGGAATGCGGCTTGCTTGTGGAAGGTTTTGACACTCCTCCTGCAGTGATGATGGGGCATGCTCGTCCATACTACAGTGCCAGGGTCGAAGAGAACGGCTACAGGAAAGAGAAAGACCTGTTGGCTTATCGTATCGACGCTGATTTCGAACTGACAAGAGCAATGCGGGCTGTCATTGCCAGAGCAGGTAGACACGTGCATGTTAGACGTTTGCGCAAGACCCGTTTTGGCGAAGAACTTCAGATCTTACAGGACATTTTCGAAGATGCCTGGTCGCAAAACTGGGGGTTTGTGCCTTTTACCAAGGCGGAATTTGAACATCTGGGCCAGAATCTGAAGCATATAGTGTATGATGATTACGTGCGAATTGCCGAAGTGGACGGTTCACCTGACGCCATGATTATAGGGATCCCGAACGTCAATGAAGTTATACGAGATCTAAACGGCAGGCTCCTCCCCTTTGGCTGGCTCAAGCTGCTTTGGCGTCTGAAAGTGACTCGCCCCAAAACAGCTCGTGTTCCCCTCATGGGTGTGCGAAGACGTTATCACAATAGTCTGCTGGGTGCCGCGCTTGCTTTAATGGTAATAGACAGGTCACGCCGCCCTGGCGTCGACTACGGCGTGAAAGAGGTGGAGCTGTCCTGGATTTTGGATGACAACAAGGGGATGCGTAACATATTGGAATCACTTGGAGGAGTTGTATACAAGCGCTATCGCATCTACGGCAAAGAACTGTGTTAAATCCTACTTTGGAAATCGACCTTGGCACTGGCAAGCCGTACCGAGGTTTCCAACAGTTCGATGGCAGGAGTGACAGAGCTCTGTGAAAAGGCCGACAACAGCTTTCACTGCGGTGGTCCTTGCCGGGGACCGTAAGCCCGGAGATCCGGTGGCCGAGGCCGCTGGCGTCAGCTGCAAGTCTTTGACCCCTGTAGGGGGCAGGCCCATGGTGCTGCGCGTGCTTGACGCTCTGGAAGAGGCCAGAGAGATAGAGAGTGTTATATTGTGTGGGCCCCATCGAGCCGCCATAGATCAAGACAAAGAACTTCAGGCCCATATCGCCTCAGGTAGGGTTAAATGGGTGGAAAGCCGGGCAACTCCGAGTTCCAGCACCTACAGGGTGTTGCAGTCACTTGCGGACGAAATCTCTGTGCTGGTAACGACTGCCGATCATGCCCTTCTCACTGCCCAGATCGTGGACTATTTTTGTTCCGAAGCTCGCTGCGGCGGGAAGAATGAGATAGTCGTGGGACTGGCGTTGCTTGAGTCAGTGATGGCAGCATATCCGCAGAGCAAACGAACTGCTATTCGATTACGGGAGGGTGCTTACTGTTCTTGTAATCTTTTCGGATTCTTGACCCCACGAGCACGTGCTGTAGCCCACCTCTGGCGTAAGGTAGAAAGCCAGCGCAAGAAAGCGCTGCGACTGATCAGCGCTTTTGGCTGGATGGCGGTGCTGCACTACTTGTTGAGGCGGCCGTCCCTTGAGGAGGGGTTGGGGCGGATTTCCCAACGCTTGGGGCTCAGGGCAGGAGCTGTCGTCATGCCTTTTCCCGAAGCTGCCGTTGATGTGGATACCGTCAGCGACTTGAAGCTGGTTGAATCTATTGTGGCCAATCGAACTGGTTGAGTGTGCTAGCCCGGATATTTCATGAATCACTTGCTACGACCACGAAACTGGGAACCCGCTTGCGGGATTGAGCGGAGCGTAGCGAGCGCGAATTATATGGCCGCCCTTCCCGGCGTCCTCGGGTGTTGACCCCTGCGACGTACCGGTCAGGTACGGACACCAACCCCCTGCGGGTGCCCGGGGGCCCGCCCGCCTCGCCTTGCT
>CP070843.1:3128448-3146695 GCA_020350905.1 Deltaproteobacteria bacterium | reverse complement strand
ATTGTAACCCCTCCTGCACCTGTTCTTTGATAGATTTTCGAACTGACTGGCTGACAGGTAACGTGTACGGGTGTGCCTGCCCTTTTCGGAGTTAGTGTGCCAGCCGATATCCTAAAGGTGCCGTCAGTATCGCCGCCAGGAGACTCAGAAAAAGAACCGTCCGGCGTCCCCAAAGCGGCAAACCCTTTCCTAACCTGGAACCCTGGATACCAAGACTACGATATAGAAACGCCGCGCCGAGGATAATGGCCACCAGGTTGGTGGCAAGAAGAATAGCAGCACCTTCTGAGATTTCTTATACGCCCTCGGCCAAAGCAATCCCCACTGTTGCCAGGGGGGGAACGAGAGCTTCAGCGATTGCGGTCGACAGACAGATCAATATGATAAAGTCAACATTCCAGCGTGCCCCCACCTGAAGCCGATCAAACAAATCGATCCGCTCCGTGGCCTCAAGAGTCGGCAGACAGCTAAAAATATGGCTTACCATCATCCCGATCCATGACGGCTTGCGCTCCAAAGTCCAAGAACGGACTAAGCCGAACCCGTGACAGGCCCACGAACTCAATTGCCAAACAAGCCGCGACCCTTGCACTTTTTCCTGTTGCACGAAAAACCACCATTCTGTGTAGTCTCAACAAACCTGTCAATTTTCTCGTGGACTCTCAAGGAGAAAATACAGAAGGTTGTCTGCGAATGCAGGGTCCTTGGTGATACCCAAATGATCAGAAAAAACAAAGAGGACCTGGTCCCGTTGTATCGGGGAGACGAGCCGCGTCTTCAGGTCACTCGCTACCCGTTCATCCATAAGGGCACTGCTGCGTAAAACGGTACCGTCTCCCGGGCCTGTCTCTATGACTGTTATTCTGCCTCTTGAATCAAATTGCGCGGTTTTCTTGGTCTCTTCAGCATCACCCGCAATCAGAAGCAATCGGAGTGACGGAGGCGGATGAGCCGGAACGTCCAGGGCAGAAGTGAATTGTTTGGCTCGGAGCAATGCTTTCCGCTGGTGGTCGAGAGCGATTTCCCGCCGTTTTTCAGGACTGGCGATATCAGGCAAAAGCATCTTGAGGACTTTGTCCTGATCCGGGTCTGCCAAACCCCAGCCGTTGCTCTGCCAAAGGCCGGGGTCATAAATGTCGGGTACAGGGCGGTCCTGATCATCCAGCAATGGGCGGTGACGACTCCGGGGTAGCAGTTGATATACTGCCGGCATGGTTCCTATTACCGCAGCTGGATAGTGGGGAAAGAGCGTCTCAGGGCTAACCCCATTGACCAGGTTTAGGAAGGCATCCAGGGCCCCACCGTTGGGGGGACCGATCATGACCAGATGATCCACATGACGAGCCCCGGCCCAGGTCAATTCCGGGAGATTACCGTCTTTGGGAAGGTGCGCACCGCCGTATCGCACATAATAGCGAGCGACCAACCCTCCCATGGAGTGGGTGACGATGTCAAATTTCACCTCATTTAATTTGATGCCGAAACGTTTTTCGGTCTCTGCCTGGACGTAACGTGTCTTCTCCTTGATGAACCGGTCAAGTTCTCTGGCGCTTTCTGCAATGTCATGGCGCCAGTCATAATCAAATTGAAAGCAAGTGAAGTGGCGGTCTCCATAGTCGACGGCACCTGCCTCACCCAGTCCCTGATCGCGATAACCCCCAACTCCAAGCGTCCGCAAAATGTTGTAGTAAGCATTGAGTTCTACGGGGAAGCCAAGAAAATTAAAAACAACCCGATCCAGGGCACCATCAGGTGCAGCGGAGTCGCGCAGTTCATCAAGCCTTTTCCCTTTGCCCATGGGGAGCGCAACCAATCTGGCACCAGTTTTGGTGTTGGGATCCACCTGGCCGAGACCAAAGGCACCCCAAACAACTGCGCCCGATTCCTGGTCGATCAATTTGGAGCCAAGCAGGCCCGGTATGACAATTATCGGGTTGCGATAGGGGTCTTCTCGTTGAGCCAGGTCACTGTAGAGACCACCCAGGTCCGGGGAGTGGTAAACTGGTCCACAAGCTGGTAGAGAAAGCATCAGAAGCAGAAATGTTGCAGTCATCGCTCGCATGTCAGACTCCATGCTAGTAAAAGATTACAATCTAGATATTCGTAACACGCTTTTTTGCTGAGTTCTTTAGCTCCCCCGTGATAAAGCTATGATAGCCACCAGGACTAACAAAAGCATGAACCAGAGGAGAATTGCTTTTTTTGCAGCCTTCCTGGCTTTGTCTGCCTCCCACCACCCCCGCGGACTTACACCCTGAAACAAAAAACAAAACACCCCAGAAAGGTTGATAGCTATGAAATTGGTCAGAAAAAGAAGGAGTGCTCGCCAGGCCAGTTGAAGGAACTTTGATCCCAGCAAAAGGCCGTGAGTGACCAGTGGTGGCAGAAGGGCCACTGCAACCATAACCCCCACGAGTGTCGATGGCACACCACTTGTAAAAGCCAGAGCACCCGCTGCTCCCGCCGCCAGTGCAAGTGCAATATCACTTAGGCCTACATTAGTTCTGGATGCGATTTCATGAATACTTGGATCTACATCTAGGAAGGACCCTATAGCGAACGAAAGAGCCAGTGTTAGACCAATACCCACTGCAATTGCTTTCAGAGCGGTGCGGGCAAGATTGCCATCGCCAAGCGTCGTCGCTAATGATAAAGCTACATTAGGCCCTAACAAAGGCGCGATAACCATAGCTCCTATCACCACGGCAAGATTATCGCGGAGCACTCCGATCGAAGCAACAACGGCAGAGAGAAGCACCATTGCGACATACACCTTCGATAGTTTTGTCGCGTCCACTATATCGAAGTATAATTCCTCGCGACTTATGCGTCGTGCTCTGCCCCCCTCAGTTGATGCGGCCTTGGCAGATACTTCCTCGGCAGGCTCTGGGCGTGGCAGTGAAGCTTCTACAGGGAGCAGGATGGCTTTGAAACCTTCGATTGAGCCATAATTGTTTTCGAGAACATCAAGGACTGCTTCAGTATGTTCCGCGTCGAGTAAGACCCTCACTAAAACCTCTCCGCTAACCAGAAGTTGAGACCAAAGCCCCAGTATGGGAAGATCGCTTTGATCCCTCAGATACTCGTGAGCGTACTGTCCTATATCTTCAGGCAACACCATCTCTATCATTCGAAGTGCCATTCAGCGCCTCAAGTTCGGTTCAAGATATTGAAGTGGGCAAAAGTGAAACTCTAGAATCGTTAGCGGAAATCGTAACTTTTTGATTAATATACAATGCCACAATATCTTTTGAGTCTTCCAAAAACCAGGAAAAAACGGAATTGCAACGTCAGTACAAACTTATGTACTTATGCAGAATTAAACCAGTATGGGACTAATATTAGTAGGGCTAGCCACTACCACGTGGCCCCACAATCATTACATAGCCACTTCTTCCTACGGAAGAAGATTGGAAGCAGAAATAGCAAGGACGGTATCAAAGACCACAGTGAATAACGGTGTGACGAAATTGAGTCGGATCCACACTTTGGGCATACCTCGTGGGGGGCCGGTTCAAGCTTGGCCTCATCAGCGGCAGAGAGTTTTTCCAGGTGATCCGCTTTGAGTATTTCACGCGCTTCATCCAAAGCCGCTTCAGGAACCTGAACTTTGACGCCACCTATTGCCTGAGAAAAATTCCAGTTGATCTGGACGAGATGTTCGTCCAAAACTATAGCAGGAATACCCTCTGCTTCAAGTTTTCCTTTTGCGAGATGTGCTTGGTACGGCTCTCTGAAACTGGCGACTGTTTTCACGCTGATTCCAAATTGCGCACGCTAACGGTTCGAGTAAAATGCGGGCGAGACAGCGAAGCTGTTCACATGTCAGCTTTACCTGAAGATCAAAAGACATCTGAGACTAGTGAGAGATATGCATCCTTGTTACCATTGCCAGCCCCAAAATCTTGCCCCTATGATTACCAAGCCAATGCAGAACGAACCTATTACGATGCCCCAGAGCAACTTTCGTTCTGGGGCATTTAATTGTTCATATTGCTGATCAAATTCTGGAAGACCGACAACATTCCTGCGATAGAGTAGTTTGATGCCAGGCTGGCTACCATGCCAATTTCTTGCAAAGAAGTTCAACTCCGACCAGAGTTCCGGACGCACTCGCTGCAGCCATTTCCGTATTTTACTGGCTTTTCGGAATAACCGGATGTCGCACACAAACGCATAGATCACTGAGACGCCAGCGAGTAAGACCAGGATTACTAGCCTGGATATTTCATTAATCACTTGCTGCGACCACGGATATGGCCATCCTTCCGGGCGTCCTCGGGTGCCGGCCCCTACGACGTACTGTTCAAGTACGCCTCGGATGCAAAACCCTGTGCTTGCCCGGTGGCATGCCCATCTTCACGGTCTCGTGACGTCAATTCATGAAATATCCGGGCTAGCGTTATAAGATCCAAGATTTCTACTGTATCATTTAACTATTGCAGGCTAAATCTACGCATGTGTAAATTGAGCATTATAATTTCGCAATGGACGTATTACCTAGTGACTATACAGCACAAACCTACGCCCATGATTACAATTGCTGCAAATCTCGGACCAGATCTCTCAACTAAAGCTTTAGGATATGATCAGGCAGGTATAGATTGCAGATAGTGGATTGAGGATTTGAGATTGCACGAGACCGAGTAAGACAAAGCAGACAGTGGAAGTTAAAGGTACATTCTTGTTTTGCTCAAATAACCAGCTTGCAGTCAGACACCTCTCAATCTGAAATCTGAGATCCCGAAGTGGCCGCAGCAGCCGTTTCGTGAAATATCCGGACTAGTGTTCCTCCTCGTCCTTCTCCTTACTCGAGACCACGACGAGGTCGGGGGGCTGATCCCCAGGCACCGTTAAGATTGAGCCAGGGGATTCATCGACACTCCGAACATGCAGATCTCTTTGAGGAAAGGGGATCTCTATTCCCTCTGACCGGAATCTGCTGTCGATCGTCTGATTAAGCTCACTTCGTATCCGAAATCTATCAAGAAAGTCTCTGATCCAGACGCGCAGTTCAAAATTAAGCGAGCTTTCACCGAAACCCAAGAAGAGGACCGACGAGGGAGGATTGCTTAGCACCGACAGATTACCTTCTGCACTTTCCTTGAGTATCCGCATAACCAGCGGAACATCAGAACCATAGGCGACTCCCACGGGTATTCTGAGCCGCATACGTCTTTCGGAAAGCGTCCAGTTGGTCACCTGGTTGGTAATGAGATCACTGTTGGGGATGACGATATCCGCATCATCGCGGCTTGTAACCACTGTTGAACGAAGGCCGATCTTTTTAACCTCACACGGGAGATCAACCAGTTGGATCGCGTCACCTACCCTGATGGGTCGCTCAAAAAGCAGAATGAGACCGCTGGCAAGGTTGTTGACGATAGCTTGCAGGCCAAAGCCGATCCCAACTCCTATCGCACCCCCAAGGATGGTAAGGTTCGTGAGTGTGAATCCAAGCGCCGTAAGCGCCAGTAAGAAACCTACCAAAATAAGAGAGTACTGGATCAATCGGGATATTGGCAAACCGACTCCAGGTTCAACATTCCGCTTGGGAAATACCTCCTCTAACAACAGAGTCTGTACAGCCAAAGATGCGACAAACGAGCCGTAAAGAAGAGCAGCCGCGGCAAGCAACAGCCCCAAGGTAATCCGGTGGGATCCCAGCGTGACTCCCAATGACAGAACGGTTTTGAATGCCTCAACGGGGCTATCGTACACGTGCCAAATTGTGAGGATGGCCACAATGAAGAAAGACCCTATAAAGAGGTTAATGAAGAGGCTAGATTGAGCGGCGATCCTTGAGCCGTGGTTGCGAAAAACCGCTATTTTTTGGAGGCGAGATCTGTAAACAGCCCAATTCAAACCGCCCCGTGCGAGGATTATTAGCAGCCAAACTACCAGCACGTAGCCGAATGTACTGAGCGAGGAATCCAGGAGCCGCAAGGCCCAGTCTGCCTGCCCACTCACCTCCAAAAGCGCTACGACCATGAGAAAAAGACTTCCCAGGCCCAGCCCGTAGGTGTACCAGGGCGAGTCCTTTCGACGATGACTCTGCCGAGCGAACCACAGGCAAAGGATAAGGCCAACCAGGGCAACAACGAAGACGTACAGCCGGAAAAGCGGGAGTGGCAGGCTCAAAACTTGGAATAATTCGTTAGTGATCATGATGAAAGCCAGCCCATAAATGAGCCACCTGTGCGTGGATCTGGTCGTGTAGACTCCAACCACGCGAGCAAGGGCGATCCAGCCGAAAACCCGCACCAACAAATGCCATGTTGGTGGATACGACGTATAGAGTGCCGTGAGGGTTCCGACACTGACGGTCACGCCGAGGGCAAAGGGTCGCTTGGCCAAGGAACGCAACTCCTCCGACTCCTCCAGAGACTGGCGAGAACGCAAGAACAAAGCGGCCAGAGCTAGGGCGAGTAAGACCTGCAGCAAAACCACCCAGCCCTGCCGCGCAAAGAACTGTCTGTCTGGCAAGGTTACGGCGCGGATTCCTTGTCCCAGTTCGTGCCATAACTCCAATGCAAATTGTGCAAAGTATCGAGAAGAGAGCATCGGCGGGGATGATTCTATCGAGACCACTCCGCTCCTGTCCGAAATCAGATCATTCACCTCCGAAACAATCGAATACGTTCTGGCCTGAAGGTCACCTCCCCGTATCTCTGCTGCGAGCAACGGCTCCAAATGTTGGGAGATCGTGGTGCGCGCCTTGGAAATCGTTTCTTGGGCTCTGGCAAAAGTGGACTGCACCGCACGAATTTGCAGATCTTCATCCTGAGAAGCTTGCCATTGTGACCATTGTTTCTTTTCTTTGGACCACTCCTTTCTTAAAGCCGAAACTTTCCGAAGGCTTGCGGTAATAGGCTCCAGGTTCTTTTCCAGGAACTCTCTTTCCTGCTGCAATGCCGTTTTGAGCTGGATAACCTGGTAGTAGCCCGTGGTCTTCGCAGTTTTCAGCTCCTCTAATCGACTGGAGAGAGCGCTCAACCTTTCCTCTGTACTGCGGAAACTAGTCTCAGTTGCAGATGGATCGAAAACTTCTTCCAAGCTTTCTTCGAGATCGGTCAAGCGCCTCGACAGTTCTGCTGCCTTGAGGACAAGATCAGCCAGGGCCTGGCGTGGAGGCTACTGCTTGTACCGTTGCGGCCCCAGTGGCAGGCTGAGGGGTTTGGGCGGTCTCCTTGGCATAGGCTAACTGCCCGAAGCACAGGGAGGCAACCAGGGTGAGGATGGCCGCTGGGATGATGCGTTTCATGGGATTTCTTTCTCCAGCTGTTTCCAGTAAGGGGAGAAATGGTATACGATTGATCACCATATGGCAAGCAAATCCAAGCCTCTTTTCTAAACCCTAACGTTGCTCATGGTTCTACTGACCGCTTGACTTCAACAACGTGTTCCTTAATATGGCAGTAGCTACTTGATAAGGCGAAGGGGAAGATGAAAATATACACAGGTGGTGGAGACCGCGGCAAAACCAGCCTTTTCAGCGGGGAGCGAGTCAATAAATCTGACCTCCGCGTTGAGGCTTACGGGGACGTGGATGAACTGAACAGTCTCCTCGGTGCTCTCGTGGCCTTCTTACCTTTAGGGGAGGCAACCCTTTCGGGGGAAATACAGCGAATTCAGTCAGATCTCTTGCACGTTGGCGCTTGGCTCGCAGTCACTCCGGGGTCGCCAGCCTCCAGCGAACTACAATCCATCACTCAAGAGCACTCAAAGGGTTTGGAAATGGCCATTGATCGATTGGAGCAGGAATTGCCAGCTCTAAAAGACTTCCTCCTCCCTGGTGGACATGTCTCTGCTGCCTGGGCCCATGTGGCCAGAGCCGTTTGCCGCAGAGCCGAAAGACATGTGGTTCGCCTGTTGGCTGGGACCGATGAAGATGAGACCTCTCTGCAACTTCGAGGTGTAATAACGTACCTGAATCGCCTTTCCGATTATCTCTTTGTGCTCGCCCGTTACTGCAACAAGATCCAGGGCCAGCCGGATAGGCTGTGGAGAAAGTAAAGAGCCATGCTCAGAGGACATGGCTCTTTACCGGAGTAATGAGGTGGTGGAGCATTGCAGAATATCAAATTCCAAGCACCAAATCTGTGGCTTTAGGTACCAGGTATCTGATATTATTCAGGTTTCAGGTGTCAGGAAAAAGAAACATAGAAGCTGAAACCTGAACACTGAAACCTCCACCCGTCCTGAAAACCGAACATTGACACCTGAAACCTCCATGTGTGCTGAACACTAAAACCCACAATTTTGGTTCCGCTGCTGCATAGCCTTTAAATCTACAATCTGCAATCTTAAATTAGGTGGATTCTAGTGCCACTTCCAGGGCATCGGGCATGGCGCGGACCAGGTGAAATTTCATTGCTTCTCGAACCTGTTCAGGCACATCCGGAAGATCCTTGTCGTTTATATGCGGCAGGATCACTTCCCTTATTCCAGCCCGGTGCGCGGCAAGAACCTTTTCTTTAATCCCTCCCACGGGGAGAACATCGCCGCGCAAGGTGATCTCTCCGGTCATGGCCAGGTCTCTCCGGACCTGCCTTCCACTAATCAAGGAGGCTAAGGTCACCAACATGGCGATGCCGGCGGAAGGGCCATCCTTGGGTATGGCCCCAGCGGGCACATGGATATGGATATCTGAGCCATCGAGGAAGTTTTTCTCAATACCCAGTTGGGTGGCATGGGCTCGTACGTAGGTGAGGGCGGCGGTTGCGGACTCTTTCATGACGTCGCCCAGTTGGCCGGTAAGAGTGAGACCGCCTTTTCCAGACATCCGGGCCGCTTCAATGAAGATGATGTCACCGCCGGTTGGCGTCCAGGCAAGTCCGGTGGCCAGTCCGGGTCCCCACTCTCGGGCCGCCAGCTCAGGAATGAACAGCACCGGCCCAAGGAATTCTTCCAGGTTGTCTGGACCGATTCTAGTAATCTGCTCGCGCCCGGCGGCAACCTCTTTGGCGACACCTCGACAGACGGCGGCGATCTGCCGTTCCAGGTTGCGAACCCCTGCTTCACGTGTATAAGAACGAATGATAGTGCGGATCCCGTCATCTTCCAGTGCGATGAGATCAGCTTTCAGGCCATGAGCTTCAAGCTGCTCAGGGAGCAGATAGCGCTTTGCTATCATTAACTTATCTTCCTCGATGTAGCCTGGCAGTTCAATCACTTCCATGCGGTCGCGCAGGGCAGGGGGGATCGTGTCCAATATGTTGGCGGTGGTGATGAACATCACCCGAGAAAGATCGATGGGCACTTCAAGATAATGGTCAGAAAAAGTATGGTTTTGTTCAGGGTCAAGCACCTCCAAGAGTGCTGAGGAGGGATCGCCGCGAAAGTCTGTGCCCACCTTGTCGATTTCGTCGAGCATGAATACTGGGTTGTTGGCTCCAGCCTTGCGAAGGCCTTGAACAATACGCCCGGGCAGGGCGCCCACATAGGTGCGCCTGTGGCCCCGAATTTCGGCCTCATCCCGCACCCCGCCTAAAGAAATGCGAATAAACTCACGCCCGAGAGTGCGGGCGCTGGATTGTCCTAAAGAGGTCTTGCCAACACCTGGAGGACCCACAAAACAGAGAATAGGGCCCTTCATATCCTGTTTGAGCTTTCTCACCGCCAGGTATTCGATGACACGCTTTTTGACTTTTTCTAGATCGTAGTGGTCAGCATCCAAGGTCTCTTGGGCAGCAGCAATGTCCAAGTTGTCCTCGGTGGAGACTTCCCAGGGAAGCTCCAGTAACCAGTCCAGGTATGTACGCGATACAGTATATTCGGCAGCTGCAGGCGGCATTCTGGTCAACCGATCAAGTTCCTTCCCGGCCACATCTCGCACCTCATCGGGCATGGGTGTTTCTTCCAGCTTCTTTTTCAGTTCATCGATCTCGACGGTTCGTTCGTCACCCTCGCCAAGCTCTTTCTGAATAGCCTTGAGCTGTTCGCGGAGCATGTAGTCCCTCTGGGTCTTGTCCATACCATCCCTAATCTTCTTCTGGATTTCCTGGCTGAGTTCCAGAGTCTCGAGTCTCTGGTTCAGATGGACAGTCAAACGCTCCAACACCGTCTGAGTTTCCAGAGTCTCGAGAATTTCCTGAGCCTGTGCCAATGTCAGATCCAAATTTGAAGCCACCAAGGAGATGAGGGGATGGGGCCCCTCCACATTGGTAGCTAAAATGGCCAGTTCGGCCGGCATGTTGGCTAATTCCACAACTCTCTGAAAGAGATTGCGGATGTTTAAGACCATGGCCTCGATCTGATTGTCCGTCTGGACGGCTTCTTCGATAATTTCCACCTTGGCAACCAGGTAAGGTTCTTCCTGAACTGTCTCCACCAGCCGAACCTTCTTAGAGGTGCGCACCAGTAAGTGGTAATGGCCCTCGGGAGATCTCATCATCTTCAAGATAAAGGCCGCCACTCCTACCCCGTATAAATCCGTGAGGGCAGGTTTCTCCACGGTGTTGTCCCTTTGGGCCACCGCCACAAGTGCTCTATCCTTAACCAGGGCCTCATCTATCAGCTTGATGTGATCAGGACGGCTCACCAGAAGTGGAACGGTGAGTTCTGGGAAGAGCACTCCCTGGTGCAGAGGCAGCACCGGCAAATGTCCAGGGATTTTTTGCTCTTCTTCAGCATTTGTCAAATTGACAGCTTCTTCGGCCATGCACAAAACTCCTTTCTTAAGCATTCAGTTATCGGCTGTCAGCGCTCTGCGTATGAGACAATGAAGCCAGCTTCTCTCAGTTTGACTCACCTAGCTACTAAATCATGTTCAAGAATCGTTCGCATCATAAAGCGAATAGCTAACGGAGGACCGCTGATAGCCAAACTATTTATCTGCTTTTATAGATACGGATGCCGAAATCCTGGCTTTCTTTGGTAGGTGAATGACTAAAAAACCATCTCGATAGGTTGAGCTGGCGCCATCCGGATCCACGGGAACAGGGAGGCGAATAGCTTGATTGAAGGGGCCGAAGTCTATTTCCATGTGATGGACGCGACTGACATTGTCGTCCAACGGCCTGCATCTGTTACCAGAGATCCTTACAACCTCACTTTCTACCACCACTTCCACATCTTGCGGTTGGATACCAGACACGTCCACCAATACGGTGAGTTCGTCGTCTGTCTCATAGAGATCCAGGGAAGGCCGCCAACCAGTGTCACCACAAAGGGTGGCCGCCCCAGGGCGCGTCAACGATCCAACCATCCTTTCCATGCGCTGACGCATACGCTCAAATTCTTTTTCGATGTCATCATCGAACCATTTCATGAAATCCTCCAGCAGCTGAAGTGATCACTATTTCTATTACTTGAAAAAATAGTCACGTATGGGTAGATTTTCAAGACGGCAGAACGAAAGTGCTCCTTTAAACCGGATATTTGAAAGAGTCAAAGCATGAGGGGTACATCCTCAAGAGGAAACTACTACTTTGTTTTTTCCTCTTAACCACATAAGGTTTTGCGCTGCTTGGGTGCAGATGAGGTGCATTTGAGGCAATGAAAAGTCACATTCTAGTCTAGGGCTAGGACAGCAGGGTCAGGTGGGAATACAAGAAAAACAATTCCATGTGCTTAAAGGTGGGGCCATGCCGGTCGAGGGGGCGGGGTTAGGTGCATTTATATACGACTCTGAAATCTCAGCGATTTTTGACTAAGGATAAAAATCTGATTTCATAAGACAGTAGGAAAAAAAGAACACTTCTCAGACATGGACAGGGAACAAACTTCAACATGAAAAAAATGCAGAAAGCTAAATCTACAGAATGCAAGTTACATCAAAGCCTCTATGTTTGCAGAACGCTGGGATTATCACCCAGAGACCGTTGCCGCTTGGTGTAGACGTGGTGAAATTTCAGGTGAAAAAAACCCAAAGGGAGATGGTTAATACCGTTGAAATGGGTCGAAGAAGCGGGAGGACTTGAATAAGGCAGAAAGGCTGATTGACTGCTGAGCGTAATTGCACTTAATCGGAGGATGAGGAAGTCTTTGTATACACCGCAAAACATATTTCCATTCAAAAGGTGACACACACCCCCAAACATTTTCTTATGATCGGTATTTTTCCAATTAGATATGATTTTCTTTATTCTCGATTCAATTTGTTCATTATACGGCATGCTGTACCTCGCGAGTCAAATTCAGATCTTCAAGGTCTAACGGCCGAACTCAGCGGCGGGGCTGATGCGCTGCTGCTGCAAGACTACCTGAACTCAGTCCAGAAAGTCAACGGAGCTGTTTGCCCGGTCCGACTGCAGCGATGGTTAGGCCTTTTGCCGTAAGGTCGCCAACTCCGCAGCTCTCTCCGGCGTGAGGGTCTCCCGCCATGTTTCAACAACCCGCCCAGACCGGAAACCGAAAAGAAACCTGGTACGAACGCGCACCTTGTGTCCGTAAGCCCAAATTTCCTCAAGTTTTGAATCATTGAACCGAAACATCGACCCAGCAGCTTCAAATGCCTGAGATGGCGTAACGGTAATCTCCGGCGTTAGCACTTCTGCAGGTTCCCCAAGAAGCGATCTCAACTCCTCCTGGAGCATCCCTTTACGTACTGAGTTAGCCTGAATTGTCTCTATTGTTCCTTTCATTTCGATACGCCTAAAAGTTAGTAGATAGAAATTCCTCTACTTAGTCTGATATTGGGTCGAAATGCAGAAAAAATTGTGCATAGCATAATAAAAGCATTTCCACAAACCCTGCACTTTTCTGCAAAATCCACGCCGAGAAGGGCAAGTAGTAGGGAAGCCACAGGTTGGAGTATTGAGGTGGGTCAAACTGAGGGGAAAGGGAGTGAAGATCCCTTAATTCACACTTTCACCACCATGAACCTCAACGCTCAATGTTGGAGACCTGTCTCAAGCGGAAAAATGGGGATTAAAGTATGATAGATAAAATTTTAGTATACCAGTAAAGACTCTGTGTATTTCCCCTTTGTCAGGAAGCTCAGCGCAGTCCTCGCAGACACCAGTTTGTTGAAGTCCTTTTAAGCCTTTTTCTTTAACTCCATGTCTCGCAAGGTAAACTGTGTCATTCATGGTTTCGCTTTCAGGGTCTACGACCTTTGCGTAGAAAGCTAAGGCGGGTAGCCAGCGGCTGCATTGACCACAGTGGAACCTGAAGGTGCTTAACCTCTCCAAATTATCCTTTGAGACACAGATAAGCCTGCTGGTGTGGACTTCAAAACTCCTTGACGACTGCTCGTCAGTCCGCACATTACCGGTTTTCATGGTGGTCATGAGGTTCTCCATCTCTCTTGAAACTAGGGCTGGTTATTTACTGTCAGATTGTGGAATCCGTTGCACTATAAGACCAGACTTCTGATTGTTATAGTAGTCTCACTGCCACGTAACTTTTCGATCATCTTTTTTTACCAATTCACTGAATTGTGCGCCTATAAGAAAATCATTGCTGTGTATAATTCTAATATTTCCCAAAAGCTCAGATTTGTTTGCTAGTAAAAGTCTTATTCTAAAAATATGTCCAAGTGCATAGTTTAGCTGATGATTTCTACCAAATCCTATGCCATTATACGTTAATGATTTAACTACGATGGGATAGCGTCTGATTCTATTTTGTTTGTCAAAAATTTCCCCCAGAATTCTTACATTTCTTCTATTGTATTTTCTTCTCTCAAGAAGGATTCTTGAACTAGATTGACAACCACAATTCAATTTCAGCAATCTCCCATAATGATCAAAGCCCTGCAGATTTATGACAGCCACCTTTCGGCACTTCCTACAAATAACACTGACCGAGGTATTTCTTCCCACGTAAATTACGTTATCATCTGTTGGATGTGTTGGCTCGTAAATGTAACCCATTGGTCGCATGATCTACTATCTCCGAACAAGTTCAATCTGGTTATAATCAAACGCTCGAAGGAATATTCTTAAACATCAGTTCCTCATCCGCATCACAGGAAGAAAGTGATATGGGCCGCATGGAGGGTTTTTTAGATTGCCAGTTTTACCCTTATCTCAAAATGAGCCTTCAATTCAATAGATGTCGAGTTGGAAATTGGGCAAAAACCCCCACTAGACTCTACCGAAATCTGATGGGGGTTTAGGGCCATAAGGCCCGTAGCCCTAGCGGTGCAAGTTTAACAATAACCATGCCAGTGGGGTTTTGTGCTAACTTTCTATGGTTTTTCAGGTGGTTAGGTCATGTGCTGATGGAAACCAGATCAGAAGCTGTAAGTAAATCTATTACATAAACTGGAAAAAAAGTGCCACTTGTCATAAGAAGTTTAGGTAATGTAGCCAGCATGGAGTGGTGGGAGTGGATTTTGTATTATATCCTCTAAGCTTTAGCTGGTCTTGACTCTGGCGCAAGATGTTGAGAAGGAAAAAGCGGAGCCAAGGACTCCGCATCTTCTTAGTTTAAACTAAGATATTGTAGCTTGGTCTCAAGGGGTAAAGTTTAGATTAAAGTATGAGATCTCCAGTTTACAAACAAAAAGGCAGAGCCATTTCTGACCCTGCCATAAAGCTTAGATCTTAAGTCTTACTGGGATTTTTTTGATGGCCTTCTCTCTTGCTTACGGCTTTAGTTTGCACGTCATGGCTGGCTATTCCTTGGCTCCGGCCTTTTTGAGTAGTCGAGCGATCTCAATGTGACCACACCTCGTCGCACAGGCCAAGGCCGTCTCTCCAAATTTATCTTTCGCGTTCAGATCAGCTCCTTTGGCCAGTAAAGCTTTTACAGTGTCAATGTGGCCATTGTCGACCGCCAAGATCAAGGCGGTCCGATCATGGGAATCGCGATCTTTCATGTTTATGTCGGCGCCTTTAGCCAGTAGAGCTTCCACAATGTCGGTGTGACCAAATTTGGCAGCTACACTCAAGGCGGTTCGGCCAAAGCGATCTTTCATATTTGGGTCAGCGCCTTTGGCCAGTAAAGCTTTTACAATATCGGTGTGATCATGGACAGCCGCTAAGGTTAAGGCGGTCTGACCATACCAATAGGGATCTTTCACGTTCACCTCGGCGCCTTTGGCCAGTAAAGCTTCCACAATCTCGGTGTCACCATTGTTAGCCGCTAAGGTCAGGGCGGTCTGACCAAAGACATCTTTCATATTTGGGTCAGCGCCTTTGACCAGTAAAGCTTTGATAACGTCGGTGTAACCATAGTTTGCCGCTAATGTCAAAACGGTCTGACCAGAGAAATCTTTCATATTTGGGTCAGCGCCTTTGACCAGTAAAGCTTTTACAATATCGGTGTAACCATAGTTTGCCGCTAAGGCCAATGCGGTCTGACCAGAGCGATCTTTCGCTTCTACCTCGGCGCCTTTGGCCAGTAAAGCTTCCACAACGTCGGTGTGACCAAATTTGGCCGCTAATATCAAAACGGTCTGATCATAGTGATCTTTTGCGTTTACGTCTGAACCTTTGGCCAATAAGGTATTGACGGTGGCAGTGTCGCCCTGCAAAACCGCGTTGATAAGATCAGCATTTAAATCCGCTGTGTAGCCATTAAGCGGGATCAGCACTGCAAGGAACAAGATGGCGAGCAATTGGATTGGCTTTAAAATTCTCCTACCTATTACTTTCTTCAGATTGAACATGGGAACCACCTCCTGGTCTTTGCTGTTCAGTTAGAGAACAAGAATTTATTCGTCCTCCCCCGCATGTTCTAGCCTAGACTTGGCGATCTTTTTCTAAATGAGGGCGAGCTTTGGAATAGAGCGGACAGAGATTTTTTAGAACTAGACAATTTCTCTTATTCTTTGAGCGATCTAGATTTAACAAAGACCGATAGGCGAAGAGGGCAAAAGATAAGTCTACTGGAGGACAAGGACCTGACAGGAGCTGAAGTGTCTGTGGCGGCGAGTAGGGTTAGTATCCTAGGAGTGCTGTCAAACTTGATGCCACACCAAGTCCAGGAGAATCTCAGCTAATATCACAGACTCCCAACAGAGCAAACAATTCTCTATTGGGAGCTTGACTAACCCATTTTTAGGTTCATTTGTGGTCCTTAACTCTCATTGTGTGTGGATGAGCTAAAGACGGTGTTTATAAAATCATGTTACGCCCATCCACAAATCGCGTCAATGAAAAAACCTGATAGAAACTGTGAATCTCATCCCTTAATACACAGTTGGACTCTGCTGAGGTAACCACAAAATAGTGAGGCCGGTCAAAAGTGGGCCGACTTTGTAGTATGTAATATGCAGTTTTACAGCATTCCAGTATGGTTCATGTGAAATGTTTAAAAAGTATCTAGGAGATAATGGCAACAAAGAAAAGAAGATTATCTCTGAGTGACACAATTCTGCTATTCTTTTTTCTTCTGCCACTCATCGCACCAGTCATAGTGCCAAGTGGAAGGCCATATTGTTTCAGAATAGAAATCTTGCTCAACGGCTTCATCATCAAAAAGGTCAGTATAGCCAGATCCCCAAGCTCCAGGAGCATAACGATGACAATAACCAGCCTGATTCTTCGATTCAGGTGCAGGCCTCCAATACCTACAATTTTTACATCTAATCGTCATTGCCCCTTTTGAGTTGGAGAGATCAAGAAACCAAGGTTATATTAAGCAGTTAGAAGTCCTTAGCGACACGAAAACCGATGTGGTCTTCGCGGGTACTAGGATAATGCCCCATGCGACAGGCTGAACGTGAATACCCAGCGCGGCTGAGCCACGAACCGCCGCGCAACACACGATATGTGCCAGAAGAAGGACCCTCCGGGTCGGTTACGTGATCCACAGAATACTCTCCATACCAGTCCTGGCACCACTCCGAAACATTGCCGTGCATATCATAAAGACCCCATCCATTTGGCGGAAATTTCCCCACCCTGACGATACTCTTTCTACGTTTGCCCGCGGGACAGCCTCTAAAGGGATAGTTGCCATTGTAGTTCGCTTGATCTGCGGAAATGCAGTGGCCAGTGTAAAACGGTGTAGTAGTCCCCGCACGGCACGCATATTCCCACTCAGCCTCTGTGGGAAGACGATACTTGTCGGTCCCCTCCAACGTATTCAGCCACCTAATGAATGCCTGAGCGTCGTGCCACGTAACTTTCTGCACAGGACAATTGTCACCGCAGTCTACGAATGCTGAAGGGTTATCCTGCATAACCCTCTTCCACTGTCCTTGCGTCACCTCAGTTGTCTGCAGGTAAAAAGGTTTCGTGATCATTACCTTGTGATGTGCTTCCTCACCCTGATGTCTCTCAGGCTCGTCAGGGAGACTACCCATCATGAAGCTCCCTGCGGGAATTAGCATGAACTTCATACCGAGAGAATTAGTAATAGACCTCCCGGTTTGAGGTGTAGTCTCTGCCGCCATAAGAGAGGAAGTGATTAGTGATGGGGTGAACAAGCTTAAGACAAGGGTCCAAAAAGTGATCTTCTTCATAGACAACCTCAAAATTATGATGAATCAACTAATTCAGTGGGACACTGCTCTTATGACTATCAGGCAAGCCTTGCTAAGACTGCTCTGGTTTATGGTATTCGGCATTCCTCTAGTGATTGATAGCAGAATCTGGCCCCTGTAGTCGCTGAAGATTGCGGGAGATGCACATATAAGAGCGGCTAGGATTAGTACTGAGATTGTTGCTCAAGACTCGTGGGGGTGCTTGAGAATCTTCGGCACTCTATCTAACCAAAAACGGAACCGAGCATAGGAGAATAGAGATGGGAGAGTAGAATTGCGTTGAAATAGCAAACTTTCTGTTGAGCGGTTAGCAGTATATTTTCGATCTATTTTTTCCCGAGGTTTCTCCGTGTTTAGTAAGACTAAAATCGAACCTATTTAAGATTATGGTAGGACCAATCCATAAATCTTGTCAAGCTGAAAGAGCACCATAATATCATTATGCCAATCGCTAAAGGAGGGGAGGTGCTGAATAAATACAATGAGGAGAAATGTAAACTAACCTCGATCACTGGCAAACTGTAGATCCCATTCCTTAATCCACACTCTGCTGAAATTTAATCTGGCACAAGATATGGCTTCATCTCAACGTGTAGGAAAGAAACCCCCACTGACTGACCTCCCGGAAAGCCAGTGAGGGCAACCCTATATAGGGCACTAAAGGCGAGGGTTGTTGAACTTGGGGCGAAATAATCCATCACTGTGCCCAAAACTGTGCCCACGAAGGCACAAAATTCCTAACATCACCTAACATTTTCCAACATCTTTTGGGCACAACATTGCCAGTGAATTAGGGTAGATGCCCCAAAACACTGGCTATGTTTGATTTGCCGCTTTCGGACTGAAAATCCTCGTGTCCCCAGT
>CP070843.1:3125360-3128348 GCA_020350905.1 Deltaproteobacteria bacterium | reverse complement strand
GACTTGGCCCTACGGACCACGTTTTCGATGCTGAATATAATGCTGTAAGATTATGGGTATCGAAGCGACTCAGTACCTGATTTGGGCGGCCTTCTTCGCCGCAAACTGGGATAGTGAATCTGAACTGACGGAGTGAGGAATATGGGTAAGATAATACGCCATTCAGTAATGCTAATGTGGATATTGTTGTGGATGATTCCGGGGGTATCAGCCTCCACCTTTAATCATTCCAAATTTGACCAGATTGTTAAAGAGTATGTGGATGATAACGGTCTGGTGGATTACAATTCAATTGCCCAAGACAAAAGGTTTACCGAGTACATGCAATCACTGCAAAGGGCACGGGTCGGGGAGTTTTCCCGAGACGGTCAACTCGCCTTCTGGATTAACGCTTACAACGCGGTTACAATTGATAAAGTTATCAAAAAGAAGCCGAAAAAGTCCGTGCGTGAAACCTTTGTTCCAGGAGTCTGGACTTCCACCAAATTTTTTACCAGCCGGGAACATATCGTGGCCGGCAAACGTTTAAGCCAGGATGATATCGAACATGAGATTCTGCGCAAGCAGTTCAAAGACCCCAGGATACATTTTGCCATCATCTGTGCTTCCATGGGCTGCCCACCATTGCCGAGGATCGCCTACACGGAAGAGAATGTCCAGGCCAGGCTGGAGGAGGAGACGCGAAAATATCTTAATTCTCCTAGGGGAACGCGGATAGATCGGGCTGAGAATACGCTCCATGTGTCAAAACTCTTCGACTGGTTTGGCAGCGACTTCATCAATAAGTCTGGTTCCATCTTGGCATTCATGCAGCCCTACCTGCACGAGGAGGTTCGAATATTTCTGGAGCGGGACCCGATGATCTCTTACCTGGAATATAACTGGGCCCTCAATGCCCAGGCACCTTTGAAAGACTAGATGAGAGGCTTGATAGAATTTTTCGGGCGGGGATAAACCCCGCAAGGAACTGGCTGTCCGGCAAGGAGAGATCTCAACCTATGTTTTGAGTGTAACTGTTACTAGGTTGCCTGCGCTATGAAAATTTCTGTTGTAATCCCTGCTCTCGATGAAGAACAGGCTATCGGCAGCGTCGTCCAGGATGTACCTGGGGATCTGGTAGAAGAAATCATCGTAGCCGACAACGGTTCCACCGACGACACCGTGGCACGGGCGGCAGCTGCTGGCGCCAGGGTCATCCACGAACCTCGTCGCGGCTACGGCGCTGCTTGCCTGGCAGGAGCCAAGGCAGCGCGTAACTCGGAGATCATTGTCTTCTTGGACGGAGACCACAGTGATGATCCGACGCAATTGTCGGTTGTAGCGGGGCCGGTGTTGGAAGACAAAGCTGACCTCGTTGTGGGTAGCCGTCTCAAGGGAAGACTAGAAAAGGGTTCCATGCCCTGGCACGGTCGTCTGGGCAACAGAATAATTGTTTTGTTACTTCGATTGTTGTACGGGGCTGATATTACAGACCTAGGCTCCTTCCGTGCAATTAAGAGAACCACTCTCTTTGATCTACACATGGAACAGCTGACCTATGGTTGGCCTGTGGAGATGGTAGTCAAAGCCGCCAAGAAAGGATGGAGAATCCAGAGTGTTCCCGTACCATACCGGCGGCGTCTCGGCAAATCCAAGGTGTCCGGTACGGTTCGGGGCTCGATCATGGCAGCTTACTATATGTTTTTGCTTCCCCTGATGTATCTGTGGAAGGATTGAACAGGAGGTGTCATCATGGCCTCAGTTGGAATCGGCCTGACCAATAACTGCAATCTGCACTGTGCCCACTGTTATAGAGACCAGGATCGGATCTACAATCTCACGCTGGAGGATATCGAAAAGATTTGCGACAGCTTAGAAATCAGTTCCATAGGTTTCGGCACAGGTGAAAACGGCTTGAATCCACACTACTTTGACATTATTACCTACCTCAAAGCGAGAGGAATCAAGCTGACCCTGGCCTCAAATGGTTATACCCTCTCCATAACCCCCGACGAAATGCTCAGCTATTTTCGGGACGTGGAATTTTCCATTGATTTTCCAGACCAGAGAAGACAGGACGAATTCCGGGGTGAGGGCAACTGGCGGACTATTATGGATGCGATAGATAGATGTACCCGGTTGGGAGTCAAGGTCTCAATTCTGGCGGTCTTGATGAGCGTTAATTTTAAAGATCAGGGAAGAATTGCCAAACTGGCAGCATCTTTAGGGGCTGACTTCAGGGTCAACGTCTATCAGCCCATGTATACTGATAAGTTCATGCTGAGCTTCGACCAGTACTGGGAAGCGTATCAAATCCTGTTTGATCAGAGTGAAATCATCTCTGTGACCGAGCCCCTGGTGAATACATTCCTAGGACTAGGGAACGGCAATGGGGCGCCCTGTGGAGGCAGCAGCATCCGCATAACTCCCGACCGGCGTCTGAAACCATGTGTGTACTGGCCGGAATCTGATTTGACCATCGAAGATTTGCTGGAAAAAAGGGAAGCTGTTTTTCAAACTCCCCTTTTCAAAGATACACACAATACACCCCAATTCTGCCTGAGTTGTGAATACATAAGCAGTTGTGGTGGAGGATGCGCTGCTCGTCGGGTGTTGCGCGGGCGGGCCAATGAACCAGATGAATACTGTCCTGTAGTGCGCGGGAAAAAGACACACCTGCATTCTCAACTTTCTTCTGCCGAAAGACCACTCCGGACAGGAAGCATCTGTACTACCATTGTCAGGGCAGTGTAGCAGCACGGAACGCTAGACCGCACTGTGGGTCTTGTAACCTTATTCCGAATTCAGCATCCTATGGTTCAGTTTTGGAATTACGGAAACGACCATACACTTAACTCCGCACAGATTGCGATTGAGGGCTGGGATTTTCCTGAAGCGGCGTATGTTGCCAGCCTTGGCCATCTACAAGACATAAGACTGGCCCATATTAGTGCTAAGGCTGGCTACATCCGCAGCTCGGGCTGCCACAACCTTCGGTCCGGTAGACCT
>CP070843.1:3122045-3125260 GCA_020350905.1 Deltaproteobacteria bacterium | reverse complement strand
GGCACTGGAATGGAGTGACATTGACTTTGAGAATCGGTTTGTTGAAGTCAATAGGACCATGAGTACACAAAATGGCCAGATTGGACTACCCAAGAACAAGAAAAACCGCAAAGTTGACCTGACTCTGGTTACAGTGCAGGCACTCCGCAGGCTTCAAGCAGAGAGGAAGGTTGTCAGCATTGGTGGTAACGAGTTGGTCTTTCCTAATCTGAGTTACCAGACGCTCAGTAAAAAGACCATCAAGGAGATTGCTCCCAGACCCATCAGGATTCACGATCTGCGCCACGCCTATGCCACACTGAGGATTGCTAAAGGTGACAACATCATGGACGTAAGCAAACAGTTGGGCCATCACAAGGTTGCCTTCACTCTGGACCAGTACGGTCACTGGATGCCTGGGGAGCATAAATCACAGGTGGATGAACTTGACACCCTGCACCTTTCCGCACCCCAGGCGCACCCACAAGAGTCAAACCCGCATGGTTAAGCCAAATACAAGAAACTAGCGGCTCCCTGTCAATCGGAAAAACCACCATTCCACGGTCTCGGGACGTCAATTCTTGAGATATGCGGGCTAGCCCGGATATTTCAAGAATCACTGTGGCGAGACCGTGAAGATGGGCGTGCCACCTGGCAAACGCAGGGTGTTGGACTTGAGGCGTACCTGAACGGTACGTCGCAAGGTGCGACACCCGAGGACGCCAGGAAGGACGGCCATATCCTCGGTTGCAGCAGGTGATTCATGAAACATCCGGGTTAAGACTGGAACATTCTCGACCGCCAAGAGTTGGCCACAAGACTGAGAAAGCTTCTTCTTTATTCAACATGGAAAACCTGCTCCTTTGGGCAAGGTCACCCATTAAAAGGTCCTGTCAATAAGAAAATAGTTCTCCATCGCAAAAAAGGATGATTTTTGCAGGGTTACCTCCGGCGCTCCATGACCTGACCTCCTCCTATTTCTGCACCCTGTTTTTCATTTGATGGAAGTGTCGGTCTCTACTTTGATCCGCACCAGTCACCCATCGGGATCAAGGCTGGGATGATGCCATGCTTGTTATTGAGCAGGCTTGGTAGTTTTTGCCTTTCCGGTTTTTTACAAGATGACAGGATCATATTGCCGTCCCATGAAGACCTTCAGCTGTAATAAGTGCTGAGTCGGGAAAAAGGTCCCGCCGTGGATTCAGGTTGTCTTTTTTCGTACCTGTCATCTTGTAAAAAACCGGAAAGGCCTGATTCACCCCTGCCCCTGGTCCGAGAAGCCGGACCCCAGAAAATCATCGGTACCCTGCCATGTCCAATCGGTTGATTACAGAACTATGGGCTCTTTTGGACCAAACCCTCGGGGCTCATGGCAGAGGCAGATCGAGGAGGAAGCATTCATGGCTGTCTTCCTGTAAACAGGCATGGGACAGCATACCAATCAGAGTTTGTGGTTATCAGCCAACCTCGCCCCTGGCTTGCCGTCCCAGCCACCTTACGAGCAAAAAAGCGCTTCCTCCCGAAAAGCTACCTGATCCCTTATGATGTAATAGCAAGCCCGTGAAAGCTTGTTGCACAACGCCTTGGTGGCTACTGCCTCGTTGGTCTCGGCAAGCTTTCTCTGATAATATTTGCGCAGCCTCTCATTGTGCCTTCTGGCATGATGCGATGCCTCAACGAAGGCCCAAGCCAGGTAGCGATTACCATTTTTCCTGTTTCCTTGACCCTTCTTCTTGCCATCGGATAACCTCTTGCTGGAGACACACCTGGCATACGAGGCAAAGTTTCCCACTTTCGCAAATCTGGCTATATCTCCCACCTCCAGCATGATGGTCAGGGCCAGAATGTCGCCAATACCTGGCACTGTCAGTAAGGACTGAAAAGACTTGCGCAGCTTGAGCCTCTCTCTGACTGCCTTCTCTATTCTCTTAATATGATGCCCCAAAAACTCAATGCAGGAGCGGCTCGCCTGAGCCGACAAAACAAGATACTCCTCAGCAAAGATCCTTCCTATATCCTCTGCCCTCAGCCCTTTGATCTCGTTGCCAGCAAGCTTGCAGGCCTTCTCGCGCTCAAGCATTGACTGAAGACTCAGAATGTGAGCCGTGCGATGCTTGACCAGAAAAGAGCGCTTGCGCAAAAGATCCCGAACCGGACGCTCCTCCTTCGGATAGATGTAACCCTCAGGCAGAATACCGAGAGCCAGCAGGTGAGCAAGAAAAAAAGCATCGTCACGATCATCGCTATGCTTGAGCCCCTCATACTGCTTGATCCCAGATGGATTAGCCAGGTGAACCCGATAGCCTGCCTCCATCAGCCCATCTACCAGCCAGTACCAATTGTAAGTGGACTCCACTGCGATCCCTCGTAAATCATCGCGGAACGGCTCCAGAGTGGCTAGAATCAAGGCAAGATCATTTGCAACTCTTTTCTGGAAAACCCTTCTAAAGCCGCTGTCCATAACTGCCACCAAAGTATTCCTTGAATGAAGATCCATGCCAGCGTATAGTTGCATCGGGCACCTCCTTTTGTATGGTGTTTTTGGTTCTAACACCTTGTAGCAAATCGCAATCTGTTTTGCGATGAAGGAGGTGCCTTTTATATGAATATCAGAGTTGAATGGCTCTGCCATCTGAACGACTCATTATGTTACATCCAAGGCTGAGTTGCCCCCACAACTGCAGCCAAGGAGTAATAAATGAGTCGGTTTCGAAAATTATCACAAACCATCTGGCACTGCCAATATCATATTGTCTGGGTCCCTAACTATCGATTCAGGGTTCTCACGGGGAAGGTTGCAGAAGAAGTCAACAAATGCGTCAGAGTTTTTTCAGAGCAACAGGGTTGTGAAATAGTTGAGTTGAACATTCAGTTCGACCATGTACATCTCCTTGTCATGGTTCCGCCTAAGGTGTCAATTTCAGGTTATGTAGGAGCGATCAAAGGCAGAACAGCCATTCGAGTTTTGAACAGGTTTCGCAAGTTCAAGAAAAAGCCCTATTGGGGTAATCATTTCTGGGCCAGAGGTTATTGCGTTGACACAGTTGGTCTGGATGCAGAAATGATTCGTAAGTACATCAAGTATCAACAGGAAAGGGAAAAAGAATCAGAAAGTCCTAAATACTAATGGGTTGCACCAATGGGGGCAACTCAACTTTGCCTCCTCAGGAGGCAAAGCATTTTATCCCCTTCCAGGGGTTATTCCAAAGCCGGCCCCTCTGGGGTCGGATTTTTAC
>CP070843.1:3117853-3121945 GCA_020350905.1 Deltaproteobacteria bacterium | reverse complement strand
CCGAGAACATAACCCAAGTTGCCACAGGTTTTGGCGGGCTGCTTTACATGATCCTGTCTATGGGCTTCATAGCACTGGTGGTTATTCTGGAAGCGGGGCCCGTCTATATCCCGTTCATGGCCCAGGCCCGTCACCATTCCCTCAGTTTTTTCCAATGGCTGTATGTCGGCGGCTCCATCCTTCTCCTGGTGCTGGTGAATATTGCTGCTGTCTGGCTGCCGATGCGATATGGTATTCGCAAACTAGCTGCCTACGAAGGGTAAAAGGGATTCCCAGTCCCAAACCGGAGCAATTCAGGGACACTCAGGGATACTTCTAGATGTAGACTCCCTCTGCGTTTACACTGATTTGCAAGATTCTGGGATATACAGGGATTTACAGGGGTATTTCTTACGAAGTGTTGACCAGATGTTGACCGCAGACACAAGGGAGTAAAAATCCCTTTGAGTTTGGGGCTAGGTTTCATGGACCGAAAAGGCAGTTCCCCTGACTGCTCTGCCCCAGATCCTAACCTACAGGGAGTCACTGAGGGGGTGACGCAATGAATCTCAAGGAATGCAAGAGAACAATCAAGGTCATTAGGGAAGCATCTAAAAAGAAAGATGACATCATCCATGACCTGAAGGAACGACTTGAATACCAAGACCGTTTTGCTGGTGAGTTGGTTGGCGTCTTGAATGAATACGTACCTTTTAAGCATTGGCCCAAAGAACAATGTCCTGTTTGCCAAGAGCCAATAGACTTCCAGAAAGACCACAGCGTCTACCACCCTGCTTGCCAAAAGAGAGCGGCATCAGCTCGTTATAGGGCCAAGAGCAAGCAGGTAGAGACTCTGCAAGAGGATGCAATAGAAACCATTATTCTCATGCTGAAACTGCTGGAAGGTGAGCAGATTGATATACACCTGGCCTTTTCTAGTATCGTTGAGATATCGAAAGTCCTGAGAAGTCCAGACCAGGACGATGCGATATATACACTTCAATCAGCAGAGGCGGAGTTTTTGGAGGCCATAAGGAAGTACGAATCAGATGCTAACCCCCGCAGAAGTGCATGAATAGGGCAAGTATCTATTAACTAAATCCCAACTTGTAACACCTTTATTCAACATTATAGAAAGAGACTGTCAGACATGAGCTGGCAGTCTCTTTTTTTTGAGGTTTTACAATGAGAAGCATAGAACGAATAGAGACAAGCACTGCTGCTCCAGAGCCAAGATTGAGACTCAGAGCAAGGGTGTACACTGCCGGGTACAGAACCATGACAACCTTGGCGAGTGAAATGGGGGTACACCTTACTGCACTGAGTCGGGTGTTGAATGGTCACGATTGGCCCTCGCCAAGAATGCAGAGGCGTCTAGCCGACAAGTTGGGCCTGACGCTTCGGGAACTGCGGGAGCTTTTGTAATGGACGTTAAAATTTTGAGATACAACGTATTTGAGAAGAACACACTCTGCGGATTCTGCACGGTTGCGGTTGATGGACTCACCATCAAGGACTGTACCCACCACAAAAAGGCCGACCAGGAGTGGATAGGCTTTCCTAGTAAGTCCTACGACTCAGACGGTCAAACAAAGTGGTACTCGCTGGTCCAGTTTGAGGATAAAGCCGACCACTGGAAGTTTCAGGAAGCCGCAAAAGAGGCACTCGCCAGGTACTTCGACCAGCAAAAAGAGGAACAGAGTCAAGAGACACCATTCTAAAGGGGAACGGATGACTTACATTTTTGAAGTCGACCGAGCTACTGATGGCTTTCTCAAATGTCCCATCTGCGGTCATGCTGGTCACAGGTTTGACCACTTCAACGGCAAGGGCTGCGAGGCTTGCGGAGCGGATATACCGCTCAGTGAGGTCCAGAGAGAGTACCCCATAGCATTGGGTCGCTACCTACTTGAATTTGAACGTGAAAGTATCCCGTCAATGGTTTCAGACCACGGCCCAGATTGGAGCGACTTCAACCCTGTGATTAGTGAAGAAGGCTGGCGATTACTGAAGGAGTTGGGACCACTGCTCACTGAGGTACTTAATAGCGGGAAAAAGGCTGGCGCAAGATGAAACCTTCACGAATGAAAATACACGCAGAGAATATTCCCGATGAACTCTTCCGAGGAAAAAAATGGGTCTGCTGGAAGTGGGAGAAGCGCAACGAGGTCTGGACTAAACCTCTCTACAATCCCAGAACTGGGAAGTATGCTCAATCTAACAAACCTTCGACCTGGGCGACCTTCGCAGAAACGTGGCTCCAGTATGAATCTGGGAATTATGACGGCATAGGCTTTGTTTTGAGCAATGCAGATGGTTTTTGTGGAATAGACTACGACAGGGTGAGAGACCCACAGACCGGAAATATTGAAGCTGATGCACTCGCCCGAATAAGGGCAATCAATAGTTATACGGAAATTAGTCCGTCAGGTTGCGGACTAAAAACTATCGTAAAAGCAAAACTCCCAGACCGTGACAGGCAGAGCGAGCATTATTCTTTCTATACCAATAAGAGATATTTCACCATCACAGGACACGTTTTTGACGGCATATCCCGGTCAATCGAGCACCGACAGAAAGAGGTCTCCAAACTCTACAGTGAGTTGTTTCCTGGGAAGGAGAAAGTTTCTCAAAATCGAGAAACACAACCCTCTCATAATATTGCTGATTTGGAGATTATAGAAAAAGCTCTCAATGCCAATGACGGTGGTAAATTCAGGCAACTGTGGGAAGGTGATTCTGGCGACTATCCCTCACAGTCTGAGGCTGACCTTGCGCTGTGTACCAAGCTCGTCTTTTGGGTGGGGGTTGACCCCTCCAGGATAGATACCTTGTTTCGCAAATCGGGTCTGTATCGTGATAAATGGGAGCGTGACGACTACCGGGACCGCACTATCAATGCTGCCATGGAAGGTGTTGTGGATTTCTACAACCCTGCCATGGATGACCACCCTGCATTTTTGAATGAAGAACTTTCGGTAGAGTCCACGGAGAAACCTCACCTTGAGGTGGTCGAGCCGCAGCAAGAGGACTCACTTGAGTTTCCCAACTGGATAATAGCAGGCGCAGCAGGAGACTTCGCAAACCTCTATGCATCATACCTGGAACCACCTATCCATTTCTTCTACACAGCCTTTCTTACCTGCCTGGGATCTGTGTTGGCAAAGACACTCACCCTGGCAAGTGAACTACAACCGCAACCCAGAATGTACGTCATCTTCCTTGGCGAATCCGCAGACGATAGAAAGTCCACAGCAATAGTCAAAACAGTAGACTTTTTCAAAATCGCAGTCTCAGAGTTTGCGGTCTGCTGGGGTGTGGGTAGCGCAGAGGGATTACAGAAACGACTCAAACAAGATGGCAAACTGCTCCTTTGTTTCGATGAATTTAAATCATTTGTGGGCAAATGCCAGGCTCAAGGCAGCGTCCTACTCCCCTGCGTAAATACACTCTTTGAACTCAACCATTATGAGAATAATGTAATTCGCTTGTTGCTTTAACTCCTAAGATTTGCTATAAGGTATTGGAATTAAATAGAAAGGAGTTAAAAAAATGCAACAGAAATCCATGAGCCTTATTGAATTTCAAAGAAAGTTTGCCACCGAAAAAGCTTGCCAAGAACACCTGTTTCGTTTGCGTTGGCCAGATGGTTATACATGCCCTCGGTGTAAGCACGATCAAGCATATTTTCATCGAACCCGTCACTTGTACCAATGCAAGGCGTGTGGTTATCAAGCCTCTGTTACTGCAGGCACCATCTTTCATAGGACGAGAACGCCCTTGTCCAAATGGTTTTGGATGATCTTTCTTATGGGAAGGCAGAAAAGTGGCATCTCTATGCTCTCGTTGCAACGGATGCTTGAAATCAAAACGTATAGGACTGTTTGGGTTATGGGGCACAAGATTAGAAAAGCCATGCAGCATCGAGATGCGTATTACAAGCTGGCCGGATTGATTGAAATGGACGACTCCTACTTTGGTGCATCCAAGCCAGGCAAACGGGGTCGCGGCGCTGCAGGCAAAGCGAAGGTGGTGGTGGCTGTGCAAACGCTGGAGAACAACTCTGGCTTTGCCAAAATGCAACAGGTGCGAAATATGAGCGGCAGCGCGATT
>CP070843.1:3100007-3117753 GCA_020350905.1 Deltaproteobacteria bacterium | reverse complement strand
CAGACGACCTGCGATCCGTCTCAACTCTTCTGCTTCCACCACTTCAGGAATATACAGAGACAGTACCTCCACGACGAAATCCCGTTTGAGCATCTCCTCTGGCAATTGGAGAATCCACTGGTTGTCACACCCTGTGAGCCACCGGTGGCGTTCATTATCCTCAGCCTTGATATCAAGCCAGAAACTATCTGCACCGCTCTCTTCTAGCAAGTCCAGATTTTCTGGGGTCAGTCCGTATCCATTGGTTTCAATAAGGACCCAAAGTGAGGTGTTTTCCTTGATAAGCCGGGCACAGTGCGCGTAAAAATCCGAGCGACAGGTCAGGTCACCACCTGTAAAGCCCACAATATTCCTTGCTGGTCCGAAACCCTGGGAACTTATGGTAATATCTTCGGCCCCAAGCACTCCTGGACACCGAGGCGACCTCTCACCCGTGAGGACACAGGCACCGCAGCAATGGCAAGATTCGTGGGCGTGCCAGGCAGTACTGTGCTCTCGCGGCTCCATAAGGGTTACCTGCTTTTCGTAGTTCTTAGCGGTTTGCAGGATGTCCTTGGGGCTAAGCCATTGACCTGTTGCCTCTTTGCTGAAGTACCAGGAGTGGCACTTCCGGCAGGAGAGGTTACACCCAGACTGGTAAATGGAGAAATAATTTTCCGGTCTTGAAAGGTGCATGCTGGTAATCAGCCGCTGCCACTCATCTTCTTGGAAGCGCAGAGTAGCCTCACAGCCCAGCCTCCGTTTGTTTCCAGTTGCCACAAGGCATTTTCCCGGACGATAGCCCTGTTGCATCAAGTTGCAGGTTTTCTTATTTGGAACAGCTTCGTTCATATATTCGTCAATTCGTCGATTTACCCATCACCTGAGAATCCCTTTCCCGCCTCTCTTGCCTCCCGCTTACTCTTTCCGTGATAGCCATGGCGGCTCGTGCCGTTTTATGTCCACCTGTATGCGATCAGCTCTAACGCCCATATCGAGAAGGCCAACTACCTTGCGCAGACCATCTGCCATTTGGACGATGGCGGCATAGGAGTGAACCAACTGACTGGGTGCGTTGGCAAATTCGGGATATTTGGAGCGGATCAAACCAGAGCTTTTTTCCAATAATTCCAACGCTGGACGATAGGCTCCCAAGCTGACCAAGACGCTCGCTTTGTTGGCCATAAGCCCCGTTCGGACCGAGAGTTCAACCCCGTTTATTGTCAGACCCTGGTCAAAGTAAGCAAGCGCTTTATCCAAAGAACCTTCTCGCGCACACACATAGCCAAGATCCCGGCAAATCAGCGCTATATCTAAATCTTGCCCCTTCTCCTGCGCATAATCAAGGGCACGCTGAAAGTAATGAAGAGTACGGAGCATCTGCCTATCGCTATAGGCCTCATGCGCTAACTGCAACCAGAGTCTTACCTGCTGATCCGCTTCTTCATGCACCACTGGAACTGGTCCTTTGGTTTTGATTGTCAGGGGAACAATACGTGGAGCGCACTGTTCGGCAAGACCTGTCGACGAGCTCAGGTCGAGTCGCGCAGAGCAGGAAGCGCGTGGCGTCTATGGGGGAGTGATGAGACGGCAAAGCGACACGTCCTTGGACAATTTCCTTCCAGCCTTAGCTTGGGAGTGGAGAAAATCTACTAGAAGCGTTATGAAGAGAGGGCCCAGCCTGAAGTTTTGTATCCTGGACGTTGAACCTAAAATGAGCTCCCTCTGGTTACTGTTTACTTCTTACTGTCAATGAACCGTGACCGGTCCCTCTTGATCCTCAGTCTGCTTTTCTTCCTCCTGTTCTCGCTGTTGGAGCTCAAGCAGATAGTGATCTATTTCCTTCTCCGTCTGGTTTGCTAGTTCTTCCAATTCTCCCAAACTTATTTCCAGACCTAAAACCTTATTGAGCACGTCCAAAACAGCCTTTGAGGCCTTGGGATTTTCAATCTCAGTGGTATAGAAAGGAATTTCCCCGAGAAAGCAAAAACCCTCCATCCCCATCTGTTTGGCAACCCCCAGCAGAAGGCCGTTCATGCCCGATATTTGTCCCTCTCGCAACACCCGATCACAGAAAGGGGAAAGCTCAGAGAGCAGTTCCACATGGGTGGCTGTAACCCATACCCGGGAATCCTGGTAGTGGTTGATGGCGGTGGGCATAGCAGCCGCCGTTATAACCCGCTTGACCCCCAAGCTCCCGGCGAAATTCAACAGGGCCTCGGCCAGCTGGTACTCTTTTCCACCCACTGGTTGCTGGTCGCCGACGAAAAATAGAATATCACCCGAACCGCCAGGATGCTTCCAATAGTAAAAGCCACTCTGGGGTAACAGGGTGGACTGAACCAGTCCATCCTGGATATTTATTCCGGGAAGCCGAAAGAATTCAGGCTCTTCCACAAAGGCCAAGTTCTGAGCCCGAAGTGCCTCGTACAGGTAAACATAAGCCTTGAGGGCGACGTGTCCCATTCCTGGCCACGCCGCCATGAGCACTGGCTGATGCAGCTCAACTTCTGTGACAATGTTTATATTTACCGTCAAAGATTTCAACCTCCTGAACAATTTGTTGTTTTCAGCATAATGCAATTGTCTAAACTATTCAAGGGTAGGATTGAGCTCTTGAAGTGACAGCGACGCGTAGTAACCTAATGACGGCGCAGCCATATGACACGAAGCTCGGTAAGAGCTGAACACTGCTGTCAGCTGTATTTCCCTATGACCTATGCGCCTTTCGTCTGTTCTAACTTATCCAACCTATCCTTCAGCTTCTTGCTCTCCTCCGCAAACTCTTCCAACCTCTTTTCCAGCTTCTGAATTGCCTCCCCCTTATCCTTACCTCGCTCGATCTTTCTCATAGCCAGCCTGGCATTGCGCACGAGGCGGCCGTCCAGCTCATTCTCCGCCACCCTCTTTAGTATCGGTAGCCCCTCTTCACGATTCAATGCCTCCAACGCTTGAATGGCTGCCAGTTTAGCGCGGAAAGATCTGGGGCCTTCTGGCGCCTGGAATGCATCGCCAATCTTCTCCAAGATCTCCCGGTTATCGGGTCTACTCTTCCCCATTTTTCCCAGAATCCGCAGGGCTCGTGCCCTAACCAGCTCCGGCTTACCATAGCGCGAGTATTCATAGAGTGTGGAAAGGGCCTGATCATCATCGAGCTCTCCAAACCCTTCCAAGGCCTTACACCGAATTACGTCATTGAAAGAATCCTTCTCAAGTGCACCCAGAACAAGAGAAAATGCACCTTGTGCTTTGGTGCGGGCAATAGCGTGCATGGCCTCAGCCTCCACAAAATAGGAAGCGTCTTTTTCGGCCAGCGGCCGCAAGGTCTCAAAGGCCTTTTCATCCTTGAAATTCCCCAGCGCTTTAACCACAGCCCTCCGTGCCTTCGGATGTGTGACTTTCAGCCCACCAATCAGGGCCTCCATTGCCTGCTCAGTGCGAATCTCACCCAGTCCTTTGGCCGCACGGGCTGATACCCCCCAAAAAGGATCATGGTGCATGGCCTCTTCAAGGCTAGTCACGGCTTCACGACCGCCCATCTTCGTCAATTCAGCGGCCGCCTCAATACGCTTCAACACATTTTCAGCCTTTTTCAGTTGTCTGGAGAGTTTTCCGGTGTCTGCTTTCCACCGCATCCTTTTTAAAATGGTGTCCTCCGGATCAACCAGAACCATGGAGGGTTCCTCCTCAGAGGGGATATAGAAATGATGCTCCCGTTCTTCGACCTGCACCCTAATATCTCGAGCTGTACCATCTTCGCCCACCAACCGCACAGTCAGTAAAAACCGGAACGTATGTGGCTCTTTCTCTACATTCTGGTTCTGCTTCACATGGAAAATTAGGTTCTTTTCTTTTTCCTGGTACTCGCAGGAGCATTCCAGCATTGGGAAACCGGGCTTGTAAAACCACTGGTCGAAAAACCAGTCATAATTATCTCCAGTAACCTCCTCGATGCATCGCGCGAAATCAACGGTTTCCACCACGGAATCTCTATGTCCCTTCAGAAAGAGGTTGATGATCTCCCACCATTCCTCCTCTCCCAAAATCCTGCGTAGCATATGCAATCGGGCGGCGCTGCCCGGGTACAAGTGCATATCAAACAGATCAATGGGCTGGCTGTAGATGTTGGTGACGATAGACCGCCGGTATTTGGAATCGTGCTCTTCAAAATAGGTCTCACGATTCTCCAACAGCCGGTAGTAGAACTCATCCTCTCCTTCGGCATGTTCGGTGTAAAGCAGGTCGAAGTAGGTGGCAAAACCCTCATGCAGCCAGCTGTGACTCCAGCTCTTGGACGTCACCAGATCTCCAAACCACTGGTGTGCAAGCTCGTGGGCCACCAGGTGTTCGCTGGTGAAGTCCAGATGAGCCCGCTCATCATGCAAGGTCATTTCTGTGAGCGTAGTGGCGGTGGTGTTTTCCATGCCCCCAAAAATAAAATCCTGGGCGACAACCTGGGAATACTGACGGTAAGGGTAGCGAATACCCGTTTTCTCGGAAAAATACCGCACGATGTCTGCTGTTTTCTCAAAGGAGCGGTAGCCTTCCTCCTCTCGGCCTTCGGGCACGTAGAAGGATAGAGGGATGTCTTCAAAATGATCCTTCAGTTCAATGTAAGCACCGATCGCCAAGCTGATGAGATAAATGCTGTGAGGCTTTTCCATGGACCAGTGATATACCAGTCGTCCTTTATCGTCCTCGTACTTTTCTTTGAGCTCACCATTGCTTACCACCACATAGGGTTTATCCACCGTAGCGCGGATCTCACTGGTAACCTTCTCGCGAGGGTGGTCTACGCAGGGAAACCAGTATTTATTGTCCTCGTCCTGGCCCTGACTCCACACCTGCCAAAGCTTATCCGGGTAGTGCTCATCCGGGCCTGTGAAATAAAGCCCTAACCGCGGGTTCATTACCCCATAATCAATGCTGACCGTGCTGCTCTGGCCGCGGTCAAGAGGTCCAGACAGGTGTATCCTTACACCTCGATCATTTTGCCTGAATCGGAGAGTTTGTCCATCGTCGTCGGTCACACGATCAATACCTATCTCCCTGACGTCAAGAAAAATGCTTTCCAGAGTTTTCTTAATGGAGGTAAAGCTAATACGAGCTGTCCCCTTCAGTTTTTTCGCTTCTATTTCCACCTCTAGATCAAGGTAGACATGGGTGAGCATCATGTCCCTTGAGGGATTCCAGTGGGGTTTTGCATCAGGCAGGAGAAAGTTCTCCGCTTCAACTCCTTCGGGGAAATATTTACAGAAGTACAGGTTGGACATTTTTATCTCTCCGTTTAGGTGCTGGTTAATTAGTCGATTCGTTCATTCGTTGAAATCGTAAGATCGCGGCTAAAAGCCGCTCCCACAGGAGAATCTCTGTCTTCTGCTTTGTTTGAAATCCGCAATCCGCAATTCGTAATCCGAAAGATACACGCTGCCTCCGGCTCCATGCCCTCTGCTCTATGGCCTAAACTTTCGGACAAAACCTGTTCACCTCGCAATACAAATGCAACAGGGCAATAGCAATCGCATGTTTCTTCTGTGCAGGCGTTCCCCACAACGGCCAGCGATGCATGGCCTCCAGGATCCTTTCCAGGTCTTCGTTAAAAAAATAGGCCCGCTCGAATTCATTGAAGCTTAGCCCACTTCTGAGGTCACCGGTTGGGAACCAAATGGGCACCCACCCCTCCACATTCTCATCAAACATTTCCCAGGCGTCCCTGGGGTTAACCCCAAACGGCACTGTCTCCCAGTCGATTTCTGGCAGGGGAAGGCTCTCGTCTAGAAACTCTTCCAGTAAGGGATTTGGCCTTCTGGACATTATTTTTCCCTAGAGGTAAGTTAAATCGTCAATTGGTCAAATAGTTTGATCCTTGTCAATCATCCTCCGGCAACGGAACTTGGTACACGTTATAATCCTCTCCCATCTCGGCACCGCCAAAGCGAGATTGAGCAGCCGCTGCCAGAAGAGGCAGCTCATCGCTGCCATAGCGAGGACTGATGTGAACCAGCACAGCTCGACGTACCTCCGCCCTCTCGGCAACGCGGGCGGCATCTACCACAGTAAGGTGTCCCTTGGCGTCTGCATGCTCGGCATCTTCGGGTAGAAACATTCCTTCCATGAAGGCGATATCAGCGTCTTTGCATAGCCGGTAAACTCCCTTTGACGGTCTGGTGTCCACCACATAGGCCACATGACGACCCCGTCTGGATTCTCCCAGAACCTGCTCCGGCGAGATCTCTGTCCCAGCTTCGAGAGTGATCTTTTGTCCCTGCTGAAGTTGACCCCAATGTGGTCCTTTGGGGATGCCCAGTGATGCGGCCAGATGAGGCTTGAACTTGCCAGGTCGGTCAAGCTCTTCCAGACGGTAACCAAGACAAAAGCGGCTGTGTTCCAGGGGATGCCAGATGATCCGAACCTGATCATCCTGGTACGCTATTTCGTTTGATTCTGAGGACCACTCCAGAAAATCGATCTGGTAATTGATGAAAAACTCGAGACTTTCGCGAGCGTGCTGAATGAATTTCTTGATGCCGGGGGGGCCGAGTATGGTGAGGGGTTCGGGGTCCTGAATTTGCGACCTCAACATCATAATGCCGGGAATACCAAGGCAATGATCAGCGTGAAGGTGACTGACGGCAAGGACGTCTAGCCCGCGGACACCAATCTTGGTTTTTTTCAAGCCAAGTTGGGTCCCTTCACCGGCATCAAAGAGGTATATCTGGCCTTCGAACCTCACCGCCAGGGAGGTAAGAAGCCGATACGGCATAGGCATCATGCCGCCGCTACCGAGAAGAATACATTCCACCTGGTTTCGCCTAGCCAAGGCTTGTAGCATCAATTGGTTAATGTGTCGATTCGTCAATTCGTCAACTTATCGATTGGTCGAATCGTCAAATCCTAAATGGGCAATGGGGCAATTCCCTGCCATTTGACTAGTAAACGATTTGACCAGTTGACTAAATTCTTATCGTTCACTCCTCTCCTTGCGAATGCACATACACATCCCGCTGAGGAAAGGGGATGACAATGCCAGCCTGCTCGAATGCTTTGTAGATGGCCCGATTCAACTGGTGAGTAATCCTTCCCTTGTCATGAGGCCTGTGAGCCCAGCACAGTAACTCAAAATCCAGGGACGAGTCCCCGAAGGTACGAAACCGCACCCGAGGCTCCGGTTTGGTCACGACGAGCGGGTTATCGCGAGCCACGGAGAGAAGAACCTCCTCCACTTGATCCACATCGGTCCCATAAGCCACCCCTACCTTGATTCTCACCCGGAATCGAGGCTCGGGTGCGCTTTCGTTTATGACCTTGGTATTGGTAATAACCGAATTCGGAATGGAAATCTGGACATCATCTCTGGTTACAATCCTGGTACTGCGTAAGCCAATCTCCTCCACCTCACCGCGTTCACCCGAGTCAAGAATGATGTAATCACCGACTCTGTATGGTTGATCAAGCAAAACCGTGACACCTCCAAAGAAGTTGGAAAGTGTTTCCTTAGCCGCCAGAGCCACAGCAACACCGGCGATCCCGGCAGAGGCCAGTAGAGGGGTTATGTTGATCCTCCAAAGGGAGAGAAGAAAAAAGATCGCACCTGCCAGGATTACTAGCCTAACAATATTGCCACCCAATCGAATCATTTCGCTGCCATGGCGGCCTGCTTGGCGCCAGTGACGTATCCAATCGTCAGCAATACGCAGCAACACTCGGTTGATAGCCTGGGCCCAGATCAAGATCAGGAGGCTTTTCAGTAGTGCGATGAAAATAAAGTTAAACGGCGGGCCAGGAGAAATCCATCGGACGCCCGTCAGAGCCCCAACGAGCACTACACTTACCCAGACGGGGCGGTGGAGGATATCAAGAATGGCATCATCCAGATGGAACTTTGACCTGCGCGCCAGGGCACGAAGGATGTTGTCCATAATGAGATCTACCAGCCACGCTGCAATGCCAAAAGCCGCTACGATAATAAGCGCTCCCAGCACCCTCCTCTCATTCATAAAGGTCCAAATGGTGGGCAGCCATTTGTGCAAAAGTTCCATGTTCACCTCTTCTATTTTTGAGTAAGCGGTGAGCAATTAGCGGAGGTTTTGAGCTTATCAACTAAAGGCGCTAGGTACAAGACTAAACGAAGTCCACAATTAAACCGTCAATTTGTTAATTCGTCAATCGATGAATGGACCGATCTGCTGACAGCCGCTAAAGTGAGGGTAGGTGGTCCGTGCGCCGAGACCAATACCCATTAGAAGGTCAAATGTGGCCCGTCATTTGCAGGATTGTTTTTCGATCCAGGTAGGACTTTTCTGGACAAAAGGTCCGACTAATTGTTATTAACTAACAACCACAACTGAAAAACCTCAGACCACCTGAACACGGGGATCTGAGTGAAAGTACTGAACCTTAAATCAATCAACCACATTGCTCAAATAGGAAATATTCGAGGTTCGAATGAAAAGAGCTCTTATAACCGGGATCACGGGACAAGACGGTAGCTACTTGACTGAGTTGCTCCTCGGCAAAGGGTATGAGGTCCATGGAATTATCCGCCGAGCCAGCACCTTTAACACGGATCGAATCGATCATATCTATCAGGATCCTCATTTTCCCGAGGCCAAGCTCTATTTGCACTACGGCGACCTCTCAGTATCGGGCCAGATGACTGACTTGATCTATAACATCCGACCCAATGAAATCTACCACCTGGGGGCCCAAAGTCACGTGCGTGTCAGCTTTGACATGCCCGAATACACGGGTGACGTCACCGGTATTGGAACTGTTCGGTTGTTGGAAGCGATCAGAAAAACAGGGGTCAAGACCAAATTCTACCAGGCATCATCCAGCGAAATGTATGGGAGCGCTCCAGCCCCCCAGAATGAGCAGACGCCCTTTGAGCCCCGCAGCCCTTACGCTGCTGCAAAGCTCTATGCGTACTGGTTAGCCCGGAATTATCGAGAAGGCTACAGGTTTTTCGCCAGTAACGGTATTCTTTTCAATCACGAGTCCCCTCGGCGCGGTGAGACATTCGTGACCAGAAAGATCTCCAGAGCCGTGGCGAGGATCAGATTTGGCCTACAAAATAAATTGTACCTGGGAAATCTCGATGCCAGGCGGGATTGGGGATATGCTCCGGAGTACGTCGAGGCCATGTGGCTGATGCTGCAGCAGGACAGTCCCGATGATTTTGTCATCGGTACCGGTGAGTCTCACTCGGTCAGGGAATTTTGTGAACTGGCATTTTCAGAAGCTGGCATAGAGCTGGAATGGCGCGGCACAGGTCCCAACGAAGTCGGCCTTATCAAATCTATCTCACCAGAAATCCCTTGCTTTCGAGCTTCGGTGATGCCGGACTTGTCGGGTGAAATGCTGATGGAAACTGACGCATCTATCCTTAAGCCAAGTCCACATACCGTGACCATGCTCCATCCCCATACTGGGGATGCAGTAGTTGTTCTCGACCCTCGTTACTTGCGACCAACAGAAGTGGAATCCTTGCTTGCTGATCCTTCTAAAGCCGAAAACAGATTGGGCTGGAAACCCAAGGTTACCTTTAACGAGCTCGTACGCATCATGGTCGCTGCCGACCTCAGGGCCCTTCAAGAACTCAGCCAATGTCGGGATGTCATTAGGAAGCTGATGAATAACAATACGTGGTAAAGGGTGAATGGACAAAAAAGCCAAGATATACATAGCTGGTCACACTGGGCTTGTTGGTTCTGCGCTGTACCGGAAACTAGAGGCTGAGGGGTACACTAACCTCATTACTCGTACCCACCCAGAGCTTGATCTGGAACGTCAAGCAGATGTGGAGGGTTTTTTTAAAAAGGAAAAGCCCGAGTATGTTTTCCTTGCCGCAGCAAAGGTAGGCGGAATTTGGGCCAACAATACCTACCCGGCGGAGTTCATTTACAACAATCTACTTATCCAAACCAATGTTATTCACTCTGCCTGGAAGGTCGGCGCGAATCGCCTCCTCTTCCTCGGGTCGTCCTGTATCTACCCTAGGGAATGTCCCCAACCGATGCAAGAAGAACACTTCCTTGCCGGCCCGCTGGAAGTCACAAACGAGCCGTACGCTGTGGCAAAAATAGCGGGCGTCGAGATGTGCCAGTCCTATAACAGGCAGTATGGCACTCATTTCCTTGCGGCAATGCCCACCAATCTATACGGTCCAAACGACAATTTCGATCTGGAAACCAGCCACGTGCTAGCGGCCCTCATCCGAAAATTCCACCTGGCCAAGCTCGCAGCTCAAGGAGAATGGGAGAGTATCCAAAAAGATGAATCAATCTTCGGCCCAATCCCAGAACATATCATAGCCGGTTTAGTTTCAATCTCTAAATCCCACGGCCACGATTCTTTGCTGCCCGCTGCCCGCTGTGCGCCTGTCCCGAGCGAAGTCGCGGGGCTGCCCGCTGACCCTGCGGTTGTGCTATGGGGAAGTGGCCGACCTCGCCGCGAGTTTCTCCACGTTGACGATCTTGCCGACGGCTGCCTTTTCCTCATGAATCTCGAAAAAGAGAAATTCCGCTCACTGCTTGCCGCTGACCGCTTACCGCTACTCAACATTGGTTGGGGAAAAGACATTTCCATCGAAGAATTGGCCATTTTCATCAAGAAAACGGTAGGTTTCGATGGTGACATCGTCTTCGACACTACCAAACCTGACGGAACCCCGCGAAAACTGCTGGACGTAGCTCGAATGGCTGAACTTGGATGGAAAGCGAAGATTTCGCTTAAAGATGGGATACGTCAAGTCTACAGGTGGTATCGGGGAAATGCCGCTAATTCGTTGAAATCCACGAATTCACGAATCGATGAGTTGACTAACCAGAAGAACCCAAGTCGTTGCTGACTACCAGTAGGCGGGCCATGGCGGCGCCTGCCAAAATGACGAAAAGAAGGAGAACGCTCCCACTGACAGCAAAGCTGTACCCATATCCCAGGGCGCCGTTGAGAAATCCGGAACCTAAGTTGCCAGTGAATATCCCACAGGTGCGAGTGGCGACAACTAACGCAGAGTTTCCGCCCATCCTGGCCTCCGGGAAAAAAGCCGCAGTCATTACTCCTATTGACAGAATCATCATGACATCCCCTACCGTGTGAAGGAGTCGCACTATGACCATAAAGGGAAGAGAAGTGACCACGGAGGTAAGAATTTGAAAAGCCCCAGAAATAGCCAATCCGCAAAGCAAAAGAGCTCGAAGGCTCTGACTGCTATCAAAGCGATGGCCGGCAAAGGGTGCGAGAAAAGCCATCCAGATACCGACCATTAAATATACCAGACCTATGTTGGTAAAAGAAAAATCAAGGCTTTCCTTCATGAGTAGAGTTAGAGTAGTTTGCTCTACACCAAAATGAGTCGGATACACAAATACGAGGAGAAGGAAAAGAAGAATGCGACCCTGGCTAAGATCACGCTTATAACCCCCCAAATCTAGACGAATAGTTTCAGTATCAGGCAACTTCAGAACAAGGGTCACGGCAATCAACCCACCGGCGAGTACTCCCCAAAGCAATGCTCCAAAGCCTCCTTCGCGGATCAGTATGCCGCCAATAGCAGGTCCGATCCCTAAACCGAGATACATTCCGGACTGGTAGAAGGCGATCTTCTTGCCAACCTGGTTCTTGTCAATAGTTTTCAGTAGCAGAGCATACAGAACGATAAAAAAGGAAGTACCTGCTATGCCTCCCAGTGGAGCAACCAAAAGAAACTGCCAGTACGCCTTGGCCGTAAGAATCTGCCAGGCAAAGAATATAAATATACAACTACCCAACAGCACTAACCGCCGTGGTGAAAAAAGGTCAGAGAGGACACCCAGAGGTAGCATTAAAACCAGGGCAGAAATGGACATGAGCCCAAATACTGTTCCTATTTGTCCGTCGCCAAGACCCCGAGCTTTCATGTATACGGGGAGGAAAAAATTGAGCATCAAGTTCGAACTACTGAAGGAGAAAATACATAAAACGAAAAGGATAAGGGTGGAGTGTTGTCGGGCTCCAGCCTTGATAGGAGAAGCAGACTGTTGGGCGTTTACAGGCATGGGTCACCAGTTCCAGAAAATTGACAAGGTGTCTACATATCATGCGCGTCTGTTAAGTGCAACTTTTCGACGTGGAAGCCGTTCGAATCGCGGCGTTTTATTCTTGACTTTCACCTTACTTTCACCTTATACTCCAAACGTAGTTTGGGATTTTACCCAGTTACTGCCACTGCTTGCCACTATCCCACCGGAGGTACGTATGCTATTAACAAAACAACAGACCCGGGTCTATCGCTACCTGGAGAACTATCTTCGCCGGCACGGCCGGCCGCCATCCTACCAGGAAATCCGGGAGCACTTTAACTTTCGTTCCTTAAACTCTGTGGCCAAGCACCTCAAACAACTTGAGCGCAAGGGGTACTTGGAAAGTCCCTGGGGTAATCAGAAAAGAGCTTTTCGACTTTTGCCCCTGCGGACCACCGCAGCCGCTGTGCCCTTTCTTGGACGGGTGGCTGCCGGTGCGCCCCTCGAGGCTGTGGAGATACCCGAAACCATGGAGGTGCCCGAGAGCTTGCTTTCCGGCGGCAACAACTTCGCCCTTCAAGTGCGTGGAAATTCCATGGTGGACGAGGGCATTCGCGACGGGGATGTGCTCATCATTCGCAAGCAAGAATATGCGGATAACGGCCAGACTGTGGTGGCTCAGATCGAAGGAGAAGCCACGATAAAGAAATTTTTCCAACGGAACGATCAGGTGGAATTGCGACCGGCGAATGAGGAACTGGAACCCCTCGAAGTACCGGCCGACAAGGTGGAGATCATCGGCGTGGTTGTAGGTCTTGTGAGACATTATAAGAGATAACGTACAATGCATTTTGCAGCGAGACGAGCGAGACGAGAGCTCGTCTCGCTTTTCCTTCTGCGCTATGCGAAAGAAAATGCTTCGAAACATCTTACACCTAGATATTCGCAATTTCTGCATTGCTTTGGAGCGGCAGCGGCAGCCTGATTTGAGGGATTGGCCGATGGTCATCGCCCCGGGCCAGGGGCGAACAGTAGTCCAGGCGGTCTCTCCTGAAGCCAGACAGGAGGGAATCCAGCCGGGCATGGTCGTGGCCCGGGCCCGACGTCGTTGTCGGCGTCTTACCATTCTCCCCTCGGATTTGTTGTTCTATCGACAGGCCCAGGAAAAGATAGTGACCGCTTTGGGGAGGTTCTCACCGCTGGTGGAACCCGCCCACTGGGGACATTTCTTCATTGATGCCACCGGCACCCGTCGCCTTTGGGGGGCGTTGATGGATAGCGCTGATCGAATGCGGCGGTTGGTGGTCCAGCACTTTCAGCTGGATGCTGCCGTTGGCATGGCCAGCAATAAGCTGGTGAGCCGGGTAGCTTCCCGGGTGGTAAAGGTTCGGGAACTGTGTGATGTCTTCCCCGGGGTGGAAGCTTCATTCCTGGCTCCTCTCGCGGTGGATGTGCTTCCCGGTGTGGGGGAGGTAACCACCACCAGATTGCTGGCTGAACTGAATCTTTGCACAGTGGGAGAACTGGCCGCGGTTCCCCCGCTCCTCCTTGGTGAGATATTCGGTGCTGCAGGACAAAGACTTCACCGCATGGCTCTGGGAGAAGATTCTTCCCCGGTGGTTACCCCCAAAGCCGAGCCCACACTGCAAGAGGAGATTCAATTGCCAGAAGATAACAATCGGCATCGACTATTGGGCTGTCTCTACGGATTGGTTGAAGCATTGGGCCGGCGGTTGCGTTTCCAGAATCGCTGCCCCGGCGAACTGACCTTTACCGCCATTTATGCTGATGGTGCTCAAGCCAAGGCCCGAGAGCGGATCACTACTGTCGGCTGTGAATTTCATCTGGACAGTGTTCTATACAGGGCAGCATTACGGTTGTTTGATCGGGCCGTTCAGCGACGCCTTCGTATCAGACGCCTTGCCTTGAGCGCTGCCTACCTGCAGCCTCCTATCGGACAACTCGCCCTGTTCCCCTGGGACGATTCCCATGGTGGTAAAGAAACAAAACTCCTCCGAGCTATGGATCATATACGCGACCGCTACGGCAACGGTGCGCTCTACTATGGACGTATAGCGCAAAGCGCATTTCGCAACGAGACGAGCGAGACGGGAGGTCGAGCGAGACGGAAACAAAATTTATCCAGTGTCTCGTATGTCTCGCATAAATTTGGAACTTTGAACTTGAGATTTTGAACTGATGTTTGTACATCTCCACACCCACTCCTGTTATTCGCTCATGCGCGGTGCCAGCCAGCTAGAAGCACTGGTTGTGGCGGCACGCCGGCAGAGCATGACCCATCTAGCCCTCACCGACACCAACGGTTTCTACGGTCTCCCCAATTTTCTTGAAACGGCCAAAAAACATGGAATCGCCCCCATCGTCGGAGTTCAGGTAACGGCTCGGGACGGGGAGGCGGTACTGTTGGCAAGGACTGCTGAATCCTATCCATGTTTGAGCGAACTGGTAAGCCGCCGCCACCTGGAAGAAACGTTTTCCCTGACTGCAGCTCTGGCCGCGGATCTTCCCGGGGTGGCCGTGCTGAGCGCTGACCTAAAACTGCTTACCCAACTACAAGGCAGGACTGATCTCTATGTGGAAGTACGGCCGGGTTCGAAAGGGGAGGACCCCTTGCGCTTTGCTCGCGAGCATCAGTTGCCACGAGTGGCCACCAATGCTGTTTACTTTGCCGAACCGGATGACTACTCCCTGCATCGGCTGTTGCGCGCCATTGATCTTAACAGCACACTTGCCGATCTGCCCGAAGATGAAGTGGTTCAACCTGGACAGTGGTTGAAACCGACCAGGCAAATGGCGGCTCACTTTCCCCATTGCCCCGAAGCTCTGGCCGAAGCGATCCATCTTGCCCGTCGCTGCCATACGGACTGGAAATTCAGTGGGCAGATCTTTCCTAACTACCGGGATCAGGAGCAGGATCATTTCCATCTTTTGCGCCAGAGATGCCTGGAAGGGGTGAGTTGGCGCTATGGCGAGATGAGTCCTGCGGTGGCCGAACGTCTGGAAGAAGAACTCTCCCTTATCCAGGACAAGGGGTTCACCGACTATTTCCTGGTGGTGGCCGATATTATCCACGAATCACCCATCACCTGTGGCCGCGGCAGTGCTGCCGCAAGTTTGGTGAGTTATCTGCTCGGCATCACCCACGTGGATCCTGTCCGCCACCAACTTTTCTTCGGCCGGTTTCTCAGTGCCAATCGGCGGGATTTTCCCGACATTGACGTTGATTTCCCCTGGAACGAGCGGGATGAGGTGCTCGACTTTGTAGAGCGCACCTACGGAGGAGAACGTACCGCCATGGTAGCCAACCATGTGGGCTTCCGCAGCCGAGCGGCGGTTCGGGAAGTGGCCAAGGTATATGGAATCCCACCGGCGGAGATCAAACAGGTAACCAAACGGCTTTCCTTTTTTGGCCGGCCTACAAAAATTCAGCAACGGATGATCCGCCATCCCAAATTCCAAAATGTGCACCTAGAGCCGCCATGGCCGGAGATTCTCCAGTTGGCCAGCCGATTAAACGGTATACCTCGCCATCTCTCGGTGCATTGCGGCGGCACCATTATTGTTCCCGATCAAGTCAACCGTTATGTCCCGGTGCAGCGAGCCCCCAAGGGGGTGCGAATCATACAGTGGGAAAAGGATCAGGCCGAAGCCGCAGGTCTGGTGAAAATCGATCTTCTGGGTAATCGCTCCCTGGCAGTTATCCGCGACACCCTGGCTGCCATTCGCACTAACACTGGCAAAAATATCTCTTACGCCCAGTTCAACCCCCTGGATGATCTTAGAACCCAGAGGCTGATTGCCAGGGGTGAGACCATGGGCGTTTTTTACGTGGAATCACCGGCCATGCGCCAGTTACAGCAAATGACCGGTCGGGGCGACTACGAGCATTTGGTCATTCACTCTTCCATTATCAGGCCGGCAGCCAATCAATACATTCTAGAGTACGTGCGACGGCTCAAAGGTGCTCCATACAAAAGCGTCCATCCGCTCCTGGATGAGGCGCTCACCGAAACCTACGGCATTATGGTTTACCAGGAGGATGTTTCCCAGATCGCCATGAAGCTGGCTGGTTTCGATGCGGCGGATGCGGATACCCTGCGCAAGGTCTTGTCCAAAAAGAGTAAAGAACGGTTGGCTAACTATCGCAGCCGCTTTTATGAAGGCTGCCGTCAACGGGGTGTAAGCCACCAGGTGATGGAAACTGTTTGGCAGATGATTGAATCTTTTGGGGGCTACAGCTTTTGCAAGCCTCACTCTGCCAGCTACGCCTTAGTAAGCTTCAAGTCAGCCTATCTCAAAGCCCACTACCCTGCTGAATTCATGGCAGCGGTGATTTCCAATGGTGGAGGCTACTATTCCGCCTTTGCCTACATTTCCGAGGCCAGACGCCTGGGACTTCAGGTGCTGGGACCCGACGTCAACGCCAGTGGTATCAACTACCGGGGCAAGGACCGGACCCTACGGGTGGGGTTGCGGCAACTTAAGGGAATGCCCCAGGACGTCCTGGAAACAATTATCAATGAAAGGAGCCGCAACGGCCCCTTTCGCTCTCTGGATGCCTTTTGTCAGAGGATTGCCCCTGAACCGGCTGCTGCGCGAATTCTGGTTCAAAGCGGGACTCTGGACAGCATAGCGGGCGGGCTCAATCGGCCACAGATGCTCTGGCGATTTTATGGCAAAGGCCGAGATAAAGCCGTGGGCGACTCTTTTTTCCTGCCGCCCAATGGAGCCGTCTCCGTGGAATGGCCGCAGGTTCGAGACTACAATCACTTGACGAAACTATCCCATGAACGCGAGACTCTGGGTTTCATCCTCTCAGTCCACCCCCTCAGGCTCTTTAGCCAGAGAATTGCTGCCAGCGGGCGGAGGATAGTGCCGGCAAATCAGCTCCACCAACATGGGGGACGGAGAGTGACCCTGGCGGCCTGGTCCATCACCGGCAAGGAAGTGATTACTCGCAACGGTGATCCCATGGAGTTTATCTCGTTTGAGGATGAAACGGCCATTTTCGAAACCACCTTCTTTCCTAAAGCCTATCAGCGCTTCTGCCAGATCCTCGATATGAACCGTGCCTACCTTCTCACCGGCCGGGTCGAGGAGCAACACGGGACAGTAAGTCTGAACGTAGCCGACGTTCGAAGACTATGAAATACTTTACCCAAAACTTGCCGTGACCAAAAATGGGTAAGGTTACTTCAATTTTTTTCGTGTCTAAACTTTTTTCATCGCCAAATGTCTTGCAAATACTCTTTTATCGGGCGAATTTTGGGTAAACCCGATTACTAAACCAACGGAAAGAGTTTGGAAAATTAGATTTATTTCTTATACATCGGGGACTTATGGCATAACGATTGCATAAAATTCATCACGAAAAGCATACGTGCAGAGGGCATCCCTCGCCTATATTATTCACGAATCCTTGGGATTCGTGAATCGGCATCTGCAAGAAAGCTATTCGCTTTCATGCAGATTTCGAGGCGGTGTTTCATACCTTGCTCAAGGCCAACCCTGAGCGGAGTCTTGAAAAAGCCGTAGTCGAAGTCCGTCGACAGGCTCAGGACCCTGAGCGAAGCCGAAGGGTCCGTAGGGCGGATTGTTCCTTGAAGCCAAAAGGCCTCATGAATAATCCGGGTGAGCCCTCCCCGGAAAGGCAACAAAAACACCTTACCTTGGGAAGTGTTCTGATGACTGAGGAATTTTTCGATATTGAAAGCAGGCGTCGCTACCCACGCCTGGAATTTGGG
>CP070843.1:3090897-3099907 GCA_020350905.1 Deltaproteobacteria bacterium | reverse complement strand
CCGGGCTGACAAGGTGTTGCTCACTTTCCCGGAGACCAAGGGATTTTTTCCAGAAAATGGAGTGGTAGTAGGCTATCCGGTACGACATTCGGTCACCTGCATGCTGAGCTCGGACAGAGGCAAGGCCATGCCAGTGCCAATACCTGCCGGCAGACGGGTGATTTTCGCTTTTGGTGGTTCCCAGGGCGCTCGGACCATCAATCGGGCCTTGGTGGACGCGCTGGCCTACCTTCTACCGCGGCGGAATGACATTTTTGTCATTCACGGTGTGGGGTTGATGAAAACTCCGGAATACCACGCCTGGGAGGACACCTCTCAGCGGTTGCAACGCGAGTACAATGAGGAAGAGCGAGAGCACATCAATTCCTTCTACTACGCGCAGGACTATTTTCATAACATTGGCGACATCTACGCAGTGAGCGATCTCATAGTATGCCGCGGCGGTGCTGGGAGTCTCAATGAGATCTCGGCAATGGGAAAGTCGGCTCTCATTATTCCCAAGGCCAATTTGCCAGGTAACCACCAGGTAATGAATGCTCGTGCCATGAAACGGTCGGGTGGTGCTGAAGTGATCTTCGAAGATACTGTTGAGGACGGGGGGATACTGTTGGAGGAGGTTGTTGGTCAGAAGCTGGCAATGAAGATTCTCTCTTTGCTCGATGCCAAACAGCGGTTGGAAGAGATGGGGAAATGTTCCCGCGCATTCATGAATCACTATGCTGCAGAGCGTATTGCTGCGGAGATTCACGGCAGCCCACTGCCGAACAGTTCCCTGACCGATATTTCTGCTAAAGATCTGGATCCGCTTTTGAGCGATAATGAGCTATTGGTGCAGCTCAGAAGTGCTTGGCAAGAGGATCAGAAACAATATGAGCCTCGAAAAGTTATTGTCGATGCTGACGATTTGGAATACTACCGCCATCGAGCTGCATCCTTGTTAACCTCGCCGAGTTGGCCGGACCGTAATCTGGGAGTCAAGCTTATAGGGCTCCTCAAACATGAAGAGAAACTCTCTTCACTGCTTCATCTCTTGGCGGATCGGACTCCCGTAAGTCGACTGCAGAAGTTTTTTGGAGGTGATTATCGGCAGGTCGGCTTCATCCGGCGCAACGCTCTGATATCTTTGCAGATATTGAATACGTGGGGGCCAGAGGTGGAAGCCCGGGTTTTCGAGGCCCTGGAAGATGGCTACTATGAAGTTCGGGCCCAAGCTGCCAGTACCATGGGTCATTTTGCTGAAAAGCTTCTCCAGAAGCAGGCTGTGACAGAAAAACTGCTGTTGCTTATTAAAGATAGATCGTTTGAGGTGGTGCGGGAGGTTGTTTTGGCACTGGGCGCAGTGGGTGGGAATCGAGAGGTGGCAAAGGGTTTACTGGGATTGAAGGAGCACCATTACTGGCAGGTTCGCGAGGCTGCCCTCAGGGCTGTCGCCATGCTCGTAGAACGGCGAATCGTTACTGACCGAGATTGGCTACTCAACGAGACTTCACGCTTTATTCTTACAACCACGGATTTTCGCTCCTATTCTGACATTAAGGAGACATATCGCAAGCTGCACGCACTCTGCAAAGGAGATGAAGAGGAAGATTAGCAGTGCACATAGCTAAGTAGAAACATACAAGGAAAAATAATGATCTACCATATTGGTCGCTGGATTCAGAGCCAGGCTGATGCATTTGGATTTCTCCGGCTGCTGAATTACTTGAGCTTCCGATCGATCATGGCAGCATTGACCGCCGTGCTGATCGTATTTCTCCTGAGCCCGCGCTTCATCCGGGCCATGCACCGGAGGAACTTCCTGGATCGGGTGAGGGAAACCGGCATTGACTCAGCCTTTGACAAGGCTGGTACACCCACCTTGGGTGGGGTGTTGCTGATTGTGGCTATGACAGTTTCCATATTGCTCTGGTGCAATCTGACCAACCCCTTTTTGCTCCTGAGTCTCGCCGCCCTCCTTTGGTTCGGTGGTATTGGTTTTTGGGATGACTGGCTGAAGAGTTCCCGTGGCAGCGGCGAAAAGGGGTTGGGAGAGATAACGAAACTTGTACTTCAGGGATTGTTTGCCGTGGCTTTTATCGCGGTCTATTTGGGACCATTCTCTCCGGTGGGGCCCGGGACTGCCACCCAGCTGTACGTACCTTTCTTGAAGAGACCTTTATTGGATCTGGGGATTTTCTACGGGTTTTTTATCTTTCTCTTCATGTTGCTGGTTGCCAATGCTGTGAACATCACCGACGGTTTGGACGGCTTGGCCATCACTCCGTCAATCTTTGTGGCCGGGGCATTGGCGGTGTTCGCGTATGTCATGGGCAATACGATATATGCGGGCTATCTGCAATATCCTTATCTGCGGGGAGTCGGTGAGTTGACTGTCTTTGTCTCTGCCTTTGTCGGGGCAGGTTTGGGTTTTCTCTGGTATAATGCTTATCCGGCTCAGATATTTATGGGTGATACAGGATCCCTCGCCATTGGTGGGATGCTGGCGGCTCTAAGCGTCCTGCTCAAGCAGGAATTGCTTTTTCCCCTGCTTGGAGGCCTTTTTCTGGTTGAGGCACTGACCTCGCAAATACAGGATAAAATCGGGGTGCGCTGGTTGGGAAGGAGAATCTTCTACAGAGCTCCTTTGCACCACAGTCTGCAGCACCGGGGCTTTGCCGAGACCAAGGTGGTAATCAGATTGTGGATTGTTGCTGGTCTTCTTGCCTTGTTGTCTTTGGCCACCCTGAAAATTAGATAGCAAGCGCAAGGCGCCGAGCCCAGTATTCAGCTGGCAGGAGGCAGTTTGCAGTTGGCAGGAGGATTAAGTCATTTGGCTTCGCCGTCATTACGCTTTGCTGTCACGTAGAGTCATTAGGTGGTTTGGGGACTTGATTACTCAGTTGATCCTCATTTTACTTTTTCAGGTGATGATTTTTTTGTCGACCCAATGACGGGCGATTGGCCCGAATGACGCCGAAGGCATATGACCAAATGACAACGTGCGCTCTACGTTTCTTGGGACGGTATTGCTCATAAAGGACAACGAAATTGTTCAAAAAGCTGCGCATACCTATCTTTGCCAAATTTTCCCTTCTGGCAACTCTGGCCATTTTTGCCATCGTGGGCACCATCAGTACGAGCATCCTCAAACGTCAAAGAATTCAGTTTACCGACCAGTTGATTGAATTCGGCGCCACCATGTCGCGCTATGCCGCCAGGAACACTCCTGAGGACCTTCTGGAAGAAGCAGAACTGCCACTCTATCAGCTGGTCTCCGACATTGCCAAGAATGAAGAAGTGGTGTTTGCCTTAGTTGTTAACAGTAATGGGATTATTCAGGCGCATAGCGATATCAATAAGGTGGGTACCAGGTACGTGGGTCCTCCAGACAGCCAACTCCTCTCTGAGAAAGACGGACTCGAGCTGCGGAGTTTTCGGGCAACAGGCGAAAACCTTCTGCTCTTTTCTACCCCAGTGCTCTACCAGGAACTAAGAATAGGTGAGGTTCACCTCTGCTTGACCAAAAAGCATATTGAGGCAAGTATTGTCAAAGCGAAAGTATTTATTCTGCTGATGACCCTTGCCATAACCGTAATTGGTATTGCCATGAGTATGGTGCTAAGCTTCTATTTTTCACGTCCAATTCAGCGGCTGGTAGTGGCGGTTGAAGAGGTTGGAAAGGGGAACTTCGCCTACCGGGTAAACCTTGGCCGCAACGATGAACTGGGTGATCTGGGGAAGGCAATTAACCGGATGGCGGAGGACTTGCGTTTGAAGGATAGGATCCAGACCTCGTTTGGTCGCTATGTTACTCCGGAGATCGTAGAACGCATCCTGGCAAGTCCAGATGACGAGTGGATGAAGGGAACTCGTCTCGAGGCCACTATTGTATTTGTGGACATACGAGGGTTTACGACAATGGCGGAAAGTAACGATCCGGATGCCGTGGTGGATTTGCTCAATTCCTATTTCACCCTGGTAACGGATGTTATTATTCAGCATGGCGGTTATCTTGACAAATTCGTTGGGGATACGGTTATGGGGGTCTTTGGTGCCTTGATTCCTGATCCCTCCCATGTAGAGTCGGCTGTGCAGGCAGCGGTGGAAGTACGCCAGCATTTGCCCAAATTGAACCAGAAGTTCCCAACGATGGCTGATTCTATTCAGGTGGGTATCGGCATCAATACAGGAGAAGTGGTTGCCGGTAATCTCGGTTCCAGCAAGCGCATGGAATATACGGTAATCGGAGACAACGTCAATGTGGCCTCGCGCCTTACCGATTTGGCAGGTCCGGACGAAATCCTCATTACCGAGCAGGCCTTTATGCAGGTGGCTGGACATCCGAGACTCACCTTCCAATCGAGAGGGGAGATTGAGGTCAAAGGCAGGAAGGAGCCAGTGAAAATATATGAAGTGTTGGGCCGGAAGGAAGAAAGGGAGCAGACGGCATAGGAGCACTGACTTTGCTGGAACAGTTGTTAAATGTGTCTCTCTGGCAGCTATCTTTTTCTGTTGCTGGCTGGCGACTGCTGAGACAAGTGCATTCCGGCTCAGGTCAGCCCCAGAAAAAGGAACTCTGGTGCCTGAGGGGGCCGGGAAACTTTTCCAATCAAAAAAAGTTGCAGTGTATGTGGTCAAGAAAGGTGATCGACTTACCGATCTCGCCCGCCGCTTTTATGGAGACCCGGAGAAGACCTGGATGATCGAGGAGGCCAATGAACTGGTGACCTTTGAACCAGGCCAAGTGCTGTTGATTCCGTTGTCAACAAGCAATCCCGGCGGCCTTTCTGCTGATGGCTATCAGGTGGTTTCCATCATTACCTATCATCATTTTAGTGAAAAGTGCACCAACGCCCTCTGTATGCCCATAGAAGAGTTTGCCCGGCAGATGGCCATGTTAGCAAAAGAAGGATATCGCACTGTCACCATGAAAGAGGTGTTGAGGTTTGTAAACTACCAGCAGCCGCTGCCCCGAAAAACTGTGGCCATCACCATTGATGATGGTTACCGATCGGTGTACGAATTGGCATATCCCATATTAAAGCAATACAATTTCAAGGCGACCCTCTTCATATACACTGATTTTATTGACAATAGTCCGAACGCGCTGAGTTGGGAGCAGCTGCGGGAACTGACGAAAGCAGGTTTTGCGGTGGAATCTCATACCATCACCCATGCGGATCTAACTTTCAAACGAAAAGGGGAGAGTCAAGCAGAGTATCTCAAGCGCATCAGACGCGAATTACGGATTCCTCGTGAACTCATTCGTAAGCACGTGGGGCAGGAGGCAGTCTGGCTGGCCTATCCATATGGCCGCTGGAATGAGCTGGTGATCTCCATGGCAATAGAAGAGGGTTATCGAGGTGGAGTGACAGTGACCCGCGGGGCAACCCCATTTTTTGTCGATCCGTTCAAGGTGGGACGGAATCAGGTGATGAATCACGTGAAAGGGCGTGCATTTGAGCAGCTGGTGCAATATTTTCGCGGAGAAGTGCTGCAATGAAATACCGGCTGGGGCTGCTATTATTTTGTTTTACTATTTCAGGCCTAACCCTGGGCGGTTGCGCTGCTCTGAAAAAGGGGCGGAGGGTTGAGGAGTCGCCGGAAGCTCGTCTCGGCAAAATCTTTCTGGAGCGTGCCCTGGAATATGAACGGAAGAATCAGCCCCACAAGGCCCTGCAGTCCTATGAAGCGGCTTTGGCGGTAATTGTGGCCAAAAAGGAGGGGTTGGAAGATTCTCTCCGCAAGAGTGCGGAGAAACACTACCGCAGAGGACTCGAACTTGAGGACCAGGGGAAATATGGTAAGGCACGGCACGAGTTCCTTACGGCCTTGCGATTGTGGCCTGATTTTCCTGAAGTGGTGGCATTGCTCAAGCCTCTCCAGCCAAAGCCCCACACCCGCTACGTGCTCCATCGAGTGGGGGAAGGAGAGTTTCTCACTACCATAGCTCAAAAATATTACAATGATCAGAGTAAGTTTGGCATTATTGCTCGCTTCAATGACCTGGAAGACGCCACCAAGCTTTCTGCTGGTATGAAATTGAAAATTCCTGAGATCGAAGGGGTGATCTTCAGTCCAGCCGCAAGGTCACAAACCGCCATCACGACCTCTGGCAACAAAGCGGATGAAAAGAGTGCCGCTGGGTTCGTTGCCCCAGCAGCAGAGGATTCGGCCATTACCCGAGAGCAAGAGATGGGGTATGACCAGGTTGCCATCTATCAAGAGCAGGGGGTAAGTCTGCTGGAGGCGGGGCAGTACCTCGCTGCCCTGCACGAGTTCCAAAAGGTCCTCAACACAGATCCCACCAGAAAGCAGGTCCGGGAGTATATGGCCTGGGCTCACTACAGACAGGGAGAGGTTCTCTTCAACCATGCTCAGTATTTAGGGGCGCGCACCCATTTTCAAAAAGCGCTTCGCTTCGATGAAGATTGGACGGCTTGCAAAGAGTATGTGAAACGTTCCGAGGATGCTTACAAAGAAGTACACTATCTCAAAGGGATCCAGTATTTCGAAGAGGAGAGGCTCAGAGAGGCTATCGAGGCGTGGCAGGTAGTGAATGATATGGATCCCAACTACAAACAGGTTCAGAACCACCTGCTCAGGGCCCAGAAGCTGTTGGAGAAGGTGAAAGAGCTAAAAGAATCTCCCTAGTTTTCCTCCTGGTCGTCGTCACGAAGAGATTCCTCCTTGTATCGCTCGACAAATGCGTAGGCACTGTGATTGTGGATGGATTCGAAATTCTCTGAGTCCACCGAATACCAGGTTATATTGGAGTCTTCTTCCAGTCGAGAAGCAATGTCTCGGACCACGTCTTCCACGAATTTGGGGTTTCGGTGTGCCTTCTCGGTAACATACTTCTCGTCCGGCCGTTTCAGAACGGAGTAGACGTCGCATGATGCCTCGGCCTCTACGATCTGAATGAGTTCTTCGAGCCAGACGAATCGTTTGAAACGTACGGCCAGCCGCACGACACCACGTTGATTGTGGGCACCAAAGTCACTGATCTCCTTGGAGCAGGGGCAGACTGTGGTAATGGGAACGCTGATCTCGGCCAGTAAATCGTGTTCGTCGTCAATACTCAAGGACCCCATCAAACGACAGCCATACTCCATGAGACCTGAGGCGTCTGAAACTGGCGATTTTTTTTCAATGAAATAGGGAAAGGTGATTTCCAGGTGGGCTGACTCCGCCTGCAGACGGTTCTTCATGGCTTCGAGGATGGTGGCGAAGTTGCGGATGTGAATCTCCCCATGATGCTCATTGAGGATCTCAATGAAGCGACTCATGTGGGTGCCTTTGAATTCCTTGGGGAGATTGACATACATGTTGATACTGGCCACCGTTTGCTGGCCGCCGTGCGTTTGATCCAGAACCGTGATGGGATAGCGGATGTTCTTGACACCCACCTTGTCGATGCCGATGTTGCGGTGATCCCTGGTGTTTTGGATGTCTCTGAGTCTTTGAGCCGCCGACTTGGATGGCAGCCAGAGTTGCTGGGGGATATCTCTGCCTTTACGCATGGTTTTCTCACATTATGGGTTGATGGCGGTTGCTATTTCCTCCAAAGCCTTACGGGTTTGGTCGCTCACATCGGCGGCGAACTCTCCCTTTAGGTCCGCTTCAATGATCTTGTTGTCATAGGGAATGAAGCCAATAAACTGGAACCCCTCCAGGGCTTGCTGGAGGAACTCACGGTCTCCAGAGCCGCGAACTTTGTTGCCCACAAGGGAGAGATTTTTCAGACCTATATCACCTGCAAGGGCTCTGATTCGCTGGGCCACATCTATGGACCGCCTGCCCGGTTCCACCACGATTATAAGTCGGTCAACCGCTTGGGCAGTACCACGGCCCAGGTGCTCCAAGCCGGCAGCCATGTCCATTACAACAACCTCGCCCCTACCGAGCATGAGGTGTGCTACGAGGGTTTTCAATAGCGCATTCTCAGGGCAGAGACAGCCGGTTCCTCCTTGCTGGACTCCACCCATAACCATCAAACGAATGTTACCGTCAGAGATGGCGATTTTGTCCGGCAGGTCATCAACTTTGGGATTCAGCTTAAAATAGCCGCCCATGCTTCCAGGTTGAGCCCCGGTGCGCTCGGCAACGAGACTCTTCATTTCAGTAATGGGAGGGAGAGATTCTGCACCAGGAATGGCCAGGGCCGTTCCCAGATTGGTGGCGGGGTCGGCATCGATGGCAAGCACGGTTCGATCTTGGTCCCCAAACCACTTGCAGAGAAAGGCCGACAGAGTCGTTTTGCCAACACCACCTTTGCCGCTAATGGCAATCTTCATCAGATAAGAAACCCTCTTGTTCGCAGGGTGCAGGTCTAAAATCGGACAGATTTTCAACTATACCACAAGGCAAGGGGAAGGCAATTGAAAAACGTCAGACATGGGCCATCAACAGAGACACAACAGACCAATGAGTTTGTTGGCAAGACTAGGGTGTGGGATTAAGAGAAGGGGCGATGGCTTCAACCCGGTCTTCCGCGGGTGTCTGCGAGGTGGCAGTTTTCTTGGATTCAACCATTCGTTCCACGAGGCCTTGTATCCGGAAGGAGCTCGTTTCAATGGCTTTGAGTTTCGCTCTGTCCTCTGGTGCCACGGTATTTTTGAGCAGGAGCAACTGGGCGTTCCCCAGTATCACAGCCAGGGCGTTGTTGATCTCAACAGCTTGCATGATCTCAATAGATTCTTCGAGCGACAGTCGACTTTGCTTCATAGTTTCTTGCTTCGGCCGGGGTGAAAGAGGGATTGTTGAGTGTTCGGCGAGAATACTGCGCCTAGACTCCAGCCAAGATAAAGTACCTCTAGATATGCTGTCAAACGCGGTTAGCAGGAAAAACAAAATTCTGGACATAACGTTATCAACAAAAAGTAACATATTGTAAATACTAAATATTTGGAATGACCTACTATAAAATATTAAAATCCCAAAGTTTTTTTCCATCGTATGAAAAAAGACATATATCGTAAACATAGACTGTTTATCAACAATATCTCCGGTGATAGAATACTGAGGGAAT
>CP070843.1:3081736-3090797 GCA_020350905.1 Deltaproteobacteria bacterium | reverse complement strand
ACCTCCTCAGACGGAACCATGGTGGCGAACAAATCGAGATCAATGTCATCTGAGTAATTTTCATCGATGGCCTCGCGGATATCTTCCTCAGTGGCGACCGCAACGGAAACATCAAGACCTGTCTTGAACTTGATCTCGTTAATGGTGGTATAATCCAGTGGATTGGCCATGGCCAGCCGCAGACGTCTACCCGTCTTCTTGTAAGGAAGGAGGAGCTTTCTGTTTGCCTGCTTTCGAGGAATAGTCTCGATTACTTCTTTAGAGAATTCCAGCTCTTTCAGCTTGACGTAAGGGATATTGAGCTGTTTGGACAGAGCCTTGCAAATATCTTCGTTTTTGGCCCATTCCTTCTCTATAATAATCTTGCCCAGTTGCTTTCCCTTTTTCTTTTTCTGCTCTTCTAATGCCTGTACCAGCTGATTTTCACTGATCAGTCCGGCTGCCACTAGAATCTGGCCAAGTTTTTTTCGCCTCATAGTCTGCTTACCTGACAACCCGACGGGTTGTCATCCTTTTAGAACTGAAGCTCCCAGTCCAGCCAAATTGAAAATAAGGCAGGATTCGCCATGGCTTCTCGTCTGCAGTTCATTAGCATATCCTTAGAATATTTACAACAAATATGGATGGTTGCTTTAGGGTTACACGCTCTTCGCACCACCCTGGACAGGGTTCCGTCACTCTCGTATAATCAAATGGTCACGCTTAACCTGGAAAATTGCGTATGTTGTTGAAAACGGTACATAATACGGTCATGAACCACCGAATGCTTCAGCCAGACGATCTGGTTGTGGTCGCTGTGTCTGGTGGGCCTGATTCGGTCGCTCTTTGCCATCTTCTCCATAGACTCCGGCACAGTCACAAAGTGGAGTTGGTGGTGGCTCATGTCCATCACGGACTCCGTGGTGCTGAAGCAGATCAGGACGCCCTTTTTGTCCAAAATCTCAGCCACCAGTTAGGGCTGCCAGTGGTGGAGCAAAGGCTGGAAGTCCGCACCTGGCAGAAAGAGCATGGTGGCTCCCTGCAAATGGCAGCACGTACTCTCCGCTATCAATGTCTCCATCGGGTAATGGCCGAAAAGGGAGCAAGTAAGCTTGCCTTGGGCCATAATGCTGATGATCAGGCTGAAGAAATCCTGCTCCGAATCCTTCGTGGTGCTGGCCAGCGCGGCCTCAGAGGTATGGACCCCTGCAGCCTCAAAGGAGTCATCCGCCCGCTGTTGGAATGCCATCGTCACGAGATCATGGCCTATCTTGAAGACCACGGTCTTGCCTTTCGACAAGACAGCTCAAATCTGAAGCCGTGGTGCCAGCGCAATCTATTGCGGCTGGAATTGCTGCCACAGCTTCAGCAGGCTTTCAATAGCAATTTGAATGCCACTTTACTGAGAACCAGTAAGATCTTCCGAGAGGAGGAGGACTTCTGGGAGTCGCATCTCGCCTCCTGGCTGCATGAGCATTCATTGAACCACGGGGATGGCGGAATCCGTTTCCCGATCAGACCATTGCTTGAGACCCATCCTGCCATGCAAAAACGTTTGCTGCGACGGGTGGTGCAGGAGGTTAAAGGAGATCTGAGGGAATTTGGTTTTCATCATACGGAAATCCTTCTGCAATTGTGCCGATCACCTGCAGCCAACCGCCAGCTTGACCTCCCTGGTGCGGTTCAGGTTGAAAAAAGCTACGACTGGGTGACCGTAACTTTACGGCACGAGACGGTCGAGGATTTTAGTTTTAGGATCTCAGATCACGGCCTTCACCCCTTCGCCTCGCTGGATCACAGCATGCAGGTCGAATTGCTAGCTTCGGACCTGCCTGTTGAATTCAGCCACGACCCGCACGAAGCCATCATGGACCTGGACAGGGTCTCCTTCCCCCTTACTCTCAGGTCCAGCAAGCCCGGCGACCGCTTCCGCCCCTTGGGATTGGGGGGTAGCAAGAAGCTCAAAGACTTTTTTATTGACACCAAAGTCCCCAAGAGCCAGCGTCGCCAGATTCCAATCCTTTGCAGTAAAGACCATATCATCTGGGTTGTTGGCCACCGACTGGACGACAGGGTAAAGCTAACTTCGGACACCAGTCGACTGCTTCGGCTCCGCTACCTGCAAGGGTTGGTTGGCAAGCAGTAACCACGGAGCAGTACGCGCTCGGAAAGTAAAGAATCCGGGCCCATCGAAGATCCTGCTATTCGGGGTAAGACCAGATTTGCGATGTTGCGTAAAGACCGGCTTGGCATGGCTTTCGCAGGGGAGATGATCGTGATTCTCGTTGGGAAGCAACGAACGCCTTGTCTCCATTATAGAGCCATATACTCGCCCATGAACGGTCATTGACATTTACTTTGCAATGACTAATTTGGTATGCTAGTAGTACAGAGTTGAAACTGACAGTATCGTTTACTGTTTTAAGGAGAAACCAATTGAGCCCTTTCTATAAAAATCTTGCACTCTGGCTGGTCATAAGCTTGATGGTCATCCTGCTCTTCAACATGTTTAACCATCCCGGCCAAAGCAAGCAGGAGACAAGCTACAGCGAGTTTATCGCCGCCGTCTCTGACGGAGAGGTGAATCAAGTGACCATTCAGGGGAACGACATCTATGGCAAGTACAAAGACGGCACTTCTTTTCGAACCTTCGTTCCCAACGATCCAGACCTGATCCGGGTGCTACGGGATAAGGGTGTACAGATAACAGCAAAAGCTGTAGAGGAGTCGCCCTGGTTCATGACGATCCTGATCAGCTGGTTCCCAATGCTGCTGCTGATTGCCGTATGGATCTTTTTTATGCGTCAAATGCAAGCCGGTGGCGGCAAAGCAATGTCGTTTGGAAAAAGCCGGGCACGCCTCGTCTCTGACTCGGCCCGCAAAGTGACCTTCGAGGATGTAGCCGGCATCGAGGAGGCCAAAGAAGAGCTTGAGGAGGTCATTGAATTCCTTCGAGATCCCAAGAAATTCACCAAACTTGGGGGGCGTATTCCCAAAGGTGTACTGCTCGTTGGATCACCTGGTACTGGAAAAACCTTACTGGCCCGAGCAATTGCCGGTGAAGCTGGGGTGCCATTTTTTAATATAAGCGGCTCCGACTTCGTGGAGATGTTTGTGGGTGTCGGTGCCTCCCGCGTGCGAGATCTCTTCGTTCAGGGCAAAAAACACGCTCCCTGCATCATCTTTATTGATGAAATAGACGCGGTGGGACGACATCGAGGCGCGGGTCTTGGAGGCGGTCATGACGAGCGGGAACAAACCCTCAATCAGCTTCTGGTGGAAATGGACGGTTTTGAGTCCAATGACGGGGTAATTCTCATTTCCGCCACAAACCGCCCGGATGTGCTAGACCCTGCTTTGCTAAGACCGGGCCGCTTCGACCGCCAGGTGGTGGTGCCACTTCCGGACCTAAGGGGGCGGGAGGGCATTCTTATGGTTCATGTCCGCCACACACCTTTGTCATCTGATGTGGACCTGAGCGTAGTTGCCCGAGGCACCCCAGGGTTTTCTGGAGCTGATTTGGAAAATTTGGTAAACGAGGCTGCATTGCTCGCAGCTCGGCTCAACAAAGAGATGGTCGAGATGATCGACCTGGAGCGGGCCAAAGACAAGGTCCTCATGGGCACTGAGCGCAAGAGCATGATCATGAGTGAGGACGAAAAGCGCAACACCGCCTTTCATGAGGTGGGCCATGCCCTCGTCGCCAAGTTTCTCCTCGGAACAGATCCAGTCCATAAAGTCAGCATCATCCCGCGGGGCCGCGCCCTTGGTGTGACCATGACTCTGCCAATCGAGGATCGGCTCTCCTATGACGAAGACTACATGAAAAACACCCTGGCAAAACTAATGGGCGGCCGGGTGGCGGAAGAGCTGGTCTTCAACCACAAGACCAGTGGTGCCAGTGATGATATAGAAAAAGCAACCACCATAGCCCGCAAGATGGTAACGGTCTATGGCATGAGCGAGTCCATGGGACCAATCGCTTTTGGACAAAAAGAGGAGGCGATCTTTCTCGGCCGAGAGATTGCCCAGCACCGGGACTACAGTGAGAAAACTGCCATCAGCATTGACGAGGAGGTCCGGCGCATCGTTGACGAGGCTTATGACACTGCCAAAGGGATTCTCCAGGAGCATGAGGACCTCCTCCACAAAATTTCCGAGGCCCTCATCGAGAAAGAAACCCTGGATGGCAAAGAGATCGATGCCATTATAGAGGCCACCAAGCCGGGGCAAGAGTTCACCCGAACTGTGACCGCCGCGGATGTGGTTGCGGAGGAACGGCGCCAGGCCGGAGACAGCCAACCGCAACCGCAACCCCAGGAGCAAAGGGATCCCGTTACCGCCAAAGAAACAGACCTTCCCAAGGATAAGCTCGGAGAGACCCAGGCGTGAACCGGGCACGCTTTACCATCCATTGCGACGAACAAACCTTGGAGTTGGGCGAGCGGTCCCTGCTCATGGGGACCATTAACGTTACTCCCGATTCATTCTCCGACGGCGACCATTTTTTTCAAACAGAGAAAGCCATCAAACAGGGAGAAGTCCTCGCCTCTGAGGGGGCAGATTTGCTGGATGTCGGCGGCGAATCCACCAGGCCATTTTCTGATCCTGTACCTCTGGAGGAGGAACTGCGGCGGGTCATCCCGGTTGTAGGTGCACTGGCAAAGCGCATCTCTATTCCCATTTCCATTGACACCTGCAAAGCCGAAGTGGCTCGGGCGGCTTTGGATGCAGGTGCAACGATGATCAATGATATCAGCGGGCTGCGATTTGATCCACAGATGGTCGAACTGGCTGCAGCTGCAAAGGTTCCGCTCGTTCTGATGCACATGCAGGGCACCCCCCGAACCATGCAGGTCGAGCCGCACTATGATTCACTGTTTTCCGAAATCATCGCTTTTTTGGAAGAACGCATCAAATTTGCTTGCGCCGGAGGGGTCTCCCGCGAGCGTATCATTGTTGACCCGGGCATTGGCTTTGGCAAGACCGTAAACCACAATCTGCTGTTAATCAAGCACTTGGATGGTTTGGCCACACTTGGCTCACCTATCCTCCTCGGCACTTCACGTAAATCCTTTATTGGCGCCGTGCTGGACAAGGAAGTCACCGAGCGCGAACCTGGTACATGGGCCACAGTCTGCGCTGGCATAATCAAAGGAGCCCATATTATCCGAGTCCATGAAGTTGCCACCTGCCGTCAGCTGGCTGATATGACAGACGCTATCATGAACGCCTAGCTCCCTGCGCTATGCGCAGTAGGCAGCAGGAAGAGAGAGGTCAGAGATCAGAGTGTAGATTGCGGATTTCGGATTACAAATTGCAACAAATGACAGCGAAGCGTAGTGACTTAATGACGCCGAAGGCAAATGACTAATCACAAATGTGCTTAGTCTGAGACTTCCAGTGGGAGCGGCTATTGGCCGCGATCTTGGGGTTTGAACGATTTCAATGATTTCAACGATTTGAACAACTGCAGGGGCGTAAGATGGGCAAAATCTTTGGAACTGACGGGGTTAGAGGTGTAGCCAATGTCTACCCCATGACAACGGAAATGGCCATGCAGTTGGGGCGGGGCGTGGCGTACGTCTTCAAAAATGACAAGCGCCGTCACAAAATCGTTATTGGTAAAGATACCCGACTCTCAGGATATATGATTGAAAACGCCATAGCCTCAGGCATCTGTTCCATGGGAGTGGATGTGCTCTTGGTGGGACCACTTCCTACCCCGGGTATCTCCTTTATCACCAGCAGCATGCGGGCGGATGCCGGAGTGGTCATTTCTGCCTCCCACAATCCTTTTCAGGACAATGGCATCAAGTTCTTTTCCCGCGACGGTTTCAAGCTCGACGATGAAATTGAGGAAAGAATCGAGGAGCTTATTTTCTCTAATAACATTGATCACCTTCGACCAACCGCCGAAGAGGTGGGTAAGGCCTTCCGAGTGGATGATGCTGTGGGCCGGTACGTGGTGTTCTTGAAGAATACCTTCTCTAAGGATCTCACTCTGGACGGCATAAAGATTGCGGTGGATTGTGCCAACGGAGCCGCTTACAAGGTTGCGCCCGCCGTTTTCGAGGAACTGGGCGCCAACCTGGTACTCACTGGAGTGAAACCGAACGGCTACAACATAAACGATGACTGTGGTAGCGTTTACCCCCAGGTGACTGCTGATCTGGTGAAAGAATCTGGAGCTCAGTTGGGGATTGCCTTTGATGGAGATGCAGACCGGCTCATTTGTGTGGATGAAAAGGGAGCAGTGGTGGACGGCGACCAATTAATGGCGATTTTTGCGGCCCGCATGCTCAAAGAAAAGCGGCTGAACCACTCCACCCTGGTCACCACCGTCATGAGCAATATGGGATTGGAGGTAACCCTCAAGTCCTTGGGCGCTCGTCTAGAGCGGACTGCGGTGGGTGACCGCTATGTGGTGGAAAGAATGCGAGCTGGTGGCCTTAACCTGGGCGGTGAACAGTCCGGCCACATCATTTTTCTCGATCATAATACCACCGGGGACGGCATCCTTTCCGCCCTCCAGCTCCTGGAGGTTATGCTCAGTGAAAACAAGCCCCTGTCGGAACTGGCTGCCATTATGGATCATTACCCCCAACATCTGGTGAACGTCAGAGTCAAAGAGCGCAAACCCCTGGACGAGTTCCCCGAGATTACCCGTGCCGTGGAGCAGGTGGAAGAAAAACTAGGCAACGATGGTCGCCTCCTCATCCGGCCTTCGGGAACTGAGCCCGTGATAAGGGTAATGATTGAAGGGAAAGATCAGGATCTTGTGGTGGAACTTGTCGAGGAGACCGCGGCTACAATTGAACGAGTAATGTCATAGCCCGCATATTTCATGAATTGCCGTAGCGAGACCTTGGAGATGGGTGTGCCACCGGGCAATCGCAGGGGCTCAGACCCGAGGCGTACTTGAACAATACGTCGTAGGTAGGGTGTGAGGCCCGAGGACGACCGGAAGGACGGCCATATCCACGGTCGCAGTAGATGATTCATGAAATATGCGGGCTAAAGGTGAGCCACTGCCATGTTACTTGCCATTGACATAGGCAATACCAATACCGTCCTGGGCCTGTTCCGGGATGCTGAGCTCCTCACCGATTGGCGTATTCGTACCGAACAGGACATGACAGCGGATGAGTACGGTGTTATGATGCACAACCTCTTTGCATCCAAGAATATCCAATTCAAAGACGTAACTCACATGGTGACCTCATGCGTAGTGCCCCCAATGCTCAACACCGTGGTTGAATTCGCCAACAAGTACTTTGAGATTGAACCTCTTCTTGTCGGGCCAGGAATCCGCACCGGAATGCCCATCTACTATGACAACCCCAAGGAGATCGGTGCCGACCGGATTGTCAATGCAGTAGCTGCTTATGAAAAATATAAGACCAGTGTGATTATTGTCGATTTCGGCACTGCAACTACCTTCGATTATGTCTCCCCCAAAGGCGAATACTTGGGTGGAGTCATCAGTCCAGGGGTCCTGATCTCCTGCGAAGCACTCTTTCAGAAAGCCTCAAAGCTGCCGAGAGTGGAGATTTTCGCCAAACCGAAAGCAGTTCTCACCAAGGACACCATTAGTGCTATGAATGTCGGCATTGTATATGGTTATGCCGGTTTAGTGGATGGTATAGTGAGCCGAATCAAAGAGGAGGCAGGTACTAATCCTAAGGTGGTGGCCACCGGTGGCTTGGCCCGTTTAATTTCGGCTGAATCTGAAGAAATTGAACTGGTTGACGACGACCTCACTCTGGAAGGGCTCAGAATCATTTTTGAACGGAATCAGGGGGAAGAGAATTAGACGCGGGTCTCCGCCCGCGAAGTTTGTACCGTCACGCCAATTGAAGATCCCTGCAGTCCGCCTGAGGCGGACTACGGGGAACGCGCTCGCTGTAGCATTTTCAGGCAGTCAAAAACCTCAGGTCGAGCACATTCATTTTTTATGACAACTGTAATCAAACCACCCCGACTGCAACCTGGAGACCGGGTAGGCGTACTGGCGCCGGCCAGTCCCTGTCCAGTCAACGAACTCGAGTCAGGCTGCCTCATCTTGGAGAAAATGGGTTTGGAGGTAGTCGTGGACGTGGGAAGTGAGAGCCTTCATTCCGGTTACTTGGCCGGAAGTGACGAATACCGCACCTCTCGATTCAACCAATTCGTCCAAGATCCCGAAATACGAGGTCTGTTTTGCGCCCGGGGTGGCTACGGCTCCCTGCGTATTCTTCCAGAGCTCTCATACGACCACTTACGATCAACTCCCAAACCATTGGTGGGATTCAGTGACATCACCGCCCTCCTTCTCGCCTGTCACGGACAGGCCGGCTTGGTCTGTTTCCATGGCCCTACCGTTTCTACCCTGGCCACGGCTGACCAAGACACCGTTGATTCTCTTTGGAAGGCTCTGAGTAGTACTGAACCCATACAGGTACATTTTCCTGAGGCACTCTGCCTCGAACCTGGAAGTTCTGTGGGAAAAGTGCTCGGCGGCAATTTTACCACCCTCAGCCATCTGCTGGGCACGGATTTTCTCCCATCATTTGACGGCGCTATTCTTTTTTTGGAGGACAGGGGTGAGCCCACATACAGAATTGACCGCATGTTGACCCAGCTGCTCCACACAGGTTTCTTCGACGATGTCGCCGGTCTAATCCTGGGCGATTTTTCTGAAAGTGGCCCGCGTGATGAACTCAATGAATTGGTCCAGGAGCGTCTCGCCTCGACTTCCTTTCCCGTACTCTCAGGTGTTCCCATTGGCCACGAGCAGCAGAACCTTACCCTACCCCTCGGCTTGCCTGCAACTTTGGACGCAGGAGCCGGTACACTAACCTATCACCAGGCGGCCACGACACCATGAGCGGGGAAAAGAGAATCCTGCAGCTGTTATTGGACGCTGTCGCCGGTGGTGTGTTTCCTGGGGCCGTACTGCTGGTTGCTCGTCAGCAGAAGACCCTATTTTGTGAAGCGGTGGGGAATGGGACCGTGATTCCAGCACCGCGGCTCATGACCAGCCAAACCCGCTTCGACCTCGCCTCCCTTACAAAACCTCTGGCCACTGCCTTGACGGTAC
>CP070843.1:3070546-3081636 GCA_020350905.1 Deltaproteobacteria bacterium | reverse complement strand
AAGGTCAATCGTCACAACTTGGGTCAATCTACCATCCCACATCCCACATCTCACATCCCACATCTCAAATCTACAATGATCTCAGCACTGCCCCGTATTCGTCAATCATGGCTGAGGCCACATTAGCCCAACTAAACCTGAAAACTGAGGCCCGAATCTTATCGGCCGACAGAGCGTGTGTCCGTGAGATGAATGTCTCTATACCGTCTGCTAGTGACCGAGGAGAGCCATTGTTCACCACATGTCCTGTCTCTCCCTCTCTGAGGATACTCTCCATGGCCCCGACCTTGGTTGCCACCACCGGTGTACCGGAGGCCAGGGACTCCAGCGCTACCAGACCAAAACTTTCATAATGTGATGGTATGACCAAGACGTCGGCAGCACTGTAGTATGGTGGCAGCATATCTTGTTCTATCCTTCCCACAAAAGTAACCGAGTCCTGAATGGACAATTCCCGGGATAATCCCTGGAGACGTTGAGACTCAGGCGTGCTATTTCTATCGCCACCGACAATTACCAAACGAAGCCGCTGATGGTCCTTGAGGTGAGCCATGGCCCCCAGCAACCTATCAATTCCCTTGAGAGGGGCAAACCTGCCGACAAACAACACAATCGATTCATCTTGAGCAAAACCCAACTGTTTCCGGGCCGCAGCTTTGTCTAATGGGTGAAAAAGAGCCAAGTTCACGCCACAAGGTACAACGCCAATCGTCTCAGGACATGCCCCATAGTGGTGCATCAAATGCCCTCTTTCTCTATCAGTTGCTACAAGTAAACGGTCGCACTTTCTTGCCAAATATTTCTCAATGACCGTGCGAAGTTCAGGCTCTTTCTCGGAGCCAACGGTGCTGTTCTTTACCGCACTAATGGTGTGGAACATGAACACATGAGGAACTTCCCAGCGCTCCTGCGCCCAGCCTCCTACCCTACCTGACAACCAGTAGTGACTGTGTATAAGATCATAATCAACAGACTCACGGTTTCTAAATCTCTCTAGCTCTGTGAAAAAGTCATCCAGATGACCATAAAGAGCCAATTTATTCATATGCCCGTTGTCTCCGGCTTTGAGATGAATAAGCCTTACGTTATCGCACAATTGAGCCACTTGCTTTTGTCCGGAACCGTTCAGACGGGTATAAATGTCGACCAAATGACCGAGGTTTCCCAGTTCCTTGGCAACCTCGCGGACATAAACACTCATACCACCCGTATTCTTTGTCCCCAGTTCACCAATAGGGCTTGAATGTACGCTTAACATTGCGATCCGTAACTTTTCTATTTCCAAGTGAGCCTCCACCTGAATTGGTAGTGGTAAGTGTGGATCCGGAATCTACTCACTGTCATTCTGAGCCCTTCGATTAACTCAGGATAAACTCCGCGAAGAATCTTTGTGGACGCGTGAAGTACGAGATTCTTCGTCGCCCCGCCGCTGACGGGATTCCTCAGAATGACATGCAAAAACGCGGTTTCCTGATTGCCACACGTTAGAAGTTCCGCCTCTTGTGTCACCCAAGTGTAACTTGACATCTATACAAAGGAACAGGTTTACCACCCAAGCGATGTTTGTATTCTTCAGTGCCTTTCAGGAAATCGTACTTCTTTTTTCCTCTTCGAATGCTTTCTTTAATGGTCAAAACCTTGCTGAGCAGACCCACGCTCAGGGAACTGAATCTGCCGTCATAACCATTGTTGTAAAGATATACAGTAGAATTATAATCAAAGCACATCACCGCGGCTGCAGGTGTGTCATCAAGGTCTAAGAAATAAAGTTTCAAGAGTTTTTCTTGCGCCATTGCCTCTGCCAGTGATCGAAAATACGTAGCCATCTGGCCGGTCATGAAGGCCGCTTTGTCTGATCGGCTCAATCCGAACAGGGCAAGGAAAGTCTCCACTTCATCCATCACCTCTTTGAAATCTTCCACAACCCGATAATTGACCTCCGCAGCCTCATTCAATCTCCTGAGTTTTCGTCTTACTTCATGTCGCTGTTTTCCGGTTAGCAGACCCAAGAATTCATCCCAGGTTGCTGGCAGGTCCAGTTCAAACGTAACATCCTCCGGATCGCAAGAAATCTCGCATTTCAGGTTTTCAGCCACCCTAATAAATTCGGTGAGCAGCTTGGAATCAGCCCTTATGGTGTTCAGATCCAGTCTACTGATACCTTCTTGCCTGAGGTGGTTAATGAGAGCCTCGAAAAACCCCTCTCCTTTACCAGGGGCAACAATGAAATCTTGGTAATCGCAAACGTCAGGGTCACCGATGAAGCGTGCTTCTCCTCTTTGCACCATGAGGGGCGCAATGCCAATGAGTTTGTTTTTGTCTCTAACAGCGGAGATGTAGGGCGTCGAGCCGTTGTTGAATACACTCCACCATACCTTCATCCAGTTGGGCAAGACAAAGAGACAATCCCATTCTAAAGGATGTTTAGGATCCAGCCAGAGGAAGTGCAAAGTTTCAAAAGTTTCTTGACTAACGGTATATGCCATCCGAAATCTGCATTCTGCAATCTACAATCTACAACTTAATTGTTTTGCCTGTTTTCGCTGCTTCTGCCAGTCTGTCCAGCACCCGCATATTGCGAATACTTTCCTCCGGGGGTAAGGTCAATTCCGTCTTTCCCAAAACCGCATCGGCAAAATGTTCCACCATGAGCAGATACTCATCGGCACCCGGCGTCACATGTTCCTGCCCCACCTCCTGGTCTTTACCGCGCACCGTGAAAACAGCGTCCTTTTCCCACGGGATAAAAGCGTCGTGAGGCAATTCAATAGCCCCTTCGCTCCCCACTACGGAGTAGGTTTGCTGCATTGACGAAATGAAACTGGCTTCCAAAGTAGCAAGTCCATTTTCAGGAAATCGTAGCGATGCTACCAAGTGCATATCGACGCCGCTAGGATGATACGCAGCCTGTGCCTGCAGTTCAGTCGGCTCTGCTCCCATGTACCAGCGAGCCACACTGACACTATAGCAACCCACATCCAGCAGAGCGCCTCCCCCCATTTCTCGTTTTAAACGAGCATTGTTACCGCTTGCCAACAATTCGTCGTCCATCTTGTAACAAAAGGCAGATCGCACCAAAGAAACTGTCCCGATCCCACCTTTAGCAACCACCTTCTTTATGCTCTGGCTCCTGGGATGAAAGCGATACATCATCCCTTCCATCAACAGTAAACCGGCAGCCGCAGCCGCATCTACCATTTCTTGAGCCTCAGACTCATCGCAGGCGAGCGGTTTTTCGCACAAAACGTGTTTTCCTGCTTGCAGTGCTCTCAGTGTCCACGGGTGGTGGAGGTGATTGGGTAGCGGAATATAGATAGCATCAATATCCTGATCACCCAATAGATCATCATAATTGTCGTAGACATGATTAATGTAGTTTTCCCTCACCGTTTGCCTGGCATTCTTCGGTGACCTGGAGGCAAATCCATAAACCATACCGTTTCGGGATTTTTGTACGGCCGGGATAACACACACTCGAGCAATCTCGGCATTTCCCAGCACCCCCCACTTTATTCGCTCAGTCATTCAGTACCTCTACCGTACCACCCTTGGCCGCTGACCTCGCCGCCGCTTCTAAAATCCTAACCACCCGCACCGAGTCGTCGAGTGGCGCTACTATTGGCTCTCCTGTCAGCAAATGATCTGCCAGGTTACGGTGAAAAAGATAGTGCTCTCTTTTGGGTAGTGCCAGTTTTTGGGCAACAATCTCGCCAGAATGGTGACGGCGGTGCAGGGTCAAATTGGGCACCATTTCAGTGGTAGGAATATCATGCTGGTGGAAATAGAGCACAGGGTCAATTTCGTAAGTACTCACATCCCTCCAATGACCAACAATTGCACCCTCTGTACCCAATAAGTACCATTTAGGTTTGCGAACAGCTGCGATATCAGAGTGAATGAACTCCGCTTCCTGCCCTCCGGCCAATCGTATCTGTATGCGTTCCTGGTCAGCGTTGCTGACGTCATGCCAAACTCGATTGTGACGAGTGGAGACAACTGTGCTCACCGGGCCCGGCATCAGGCTTACCACCCAATCCAAGTAATGAGCTCCCCAATCATACGTGGTGCCCCCTGAAATCGCCTCATGTGAATGCCAATAACCACACGGATGGTTGAAGCCGCCGACAAAAGTTTCCAGATAGAACAGTTCGCCTATCAGCCCTTCGGCCAGTGCCTGTTTGATCGCCAAATAATCCACGTCCCACCGCCGGTTTTGGTGGCAACTGAGATGTACTTGTTGTTTCTCAGCCATCTCCACCATTGCGGCGGTTTCCTTACTATTCAATGCCAGGGGCTTTTCACAAATTACGTGTTTGCCTGCCGCCATCATTTGCAAAGACAGCTTGGCGTGGGTGTTAGGCGGCGTGGCCACTATGACCATATCGACTTCAGGATCCGTTGCCAAACCGTCAGCCGACTCATGAGTCTTAACCCTGGGAAAATCCTGCTGCGCTTGCTCACGTCTCTGTTGATCCACATCACAGGCAGCGCGCAGAATCAAACCAGGCGTTGCCTCGATGCCCAGACCGTGAGGGTGACCCACAGACTGCGCGTAGCCCAACAGCCCAACCCCATAGGTTAGATGGGGGTCGAAATGCCCGGCCAGCCAACGCAACAAACGGTAAAGAATCTGCTGGAAAGCTGGATCGTCATAAGCTTGCAAGGTTGTACAGGCAACTTGCCCTTCGCCGGCAGTGCGACGCACCAGTACGGGGCCATGCTGGTAATGCCAGTCAGCATAGAGAACCGTCTCTGTGTCTTCGGACCTCTTGTCCAGGGGTTGGTAACACCCCCTGAGATAAACGGCCTCCGGTAAGCGAGTTGCCAGGGGTTGATCTTTGTTTTTAAACAGAACACGCAACTCGGCCTCAGGTCCAATAGGATTTGGCTGGGCCCCGAATAACTGCGGCAAGGGTTTATCCGACAGTCGAACCAATCCCAGCCATCCTCCACCTCCGTGTACGAACTTTGTCAGTCGCTCGTTGTCACTTGCAAAAGCAGCCGTGTTTTGAGTGACAACAACATCATACGGGCTAAGATCCTTCACCATTTGGGGCTCGATATTCAACTTGAGGTGGCCAATATTATGCAAATAGGACAACAAAGACTGCAGAGATGAATCGTCTCTGTCAGTGACGAAGAGTATGGCTGTAGGGGGATGGACAATCATTCTTCATATATCCTTTTGAGCCGAAGCGAATTCGGATTGCGAATTATGAAAGGCGCAAGGCACAAGGCAGTAAAAGACTAGATTTTTTCTTTGCGCCCTGAGCCTTAAGCCGTATGCCTCTCTGGATTCTGGCTACAGACCACTGACTACTTCTCTAAGACTTAAATCGCCAGCGGGTACCGTCCTCCGTATCTTCCACCAGTATGTCCGCCCGCTGGAGGCTGTCTCGAACCGCATCGGCCTCCTGCCACTGTTTGTGCTGTCTGAATCTGTCGCGCAAGTCCAGCAGCTCCCCTATCAAGGGAGCGAACAAAGCAGTCTTGTCTCTTGGAGAAGACTCGAGCTCCATACCAAATAGGACTATAAGATCTCTGAGAACTTCTCTTGCTTGCGAGATGAACTCTTCATTTTCAAGATCCTGTTTTGCCTGCCAGATGGTCCGATCAAGCTCAAGAAGGGCATTGGTCGTTTCCCTCTGCTCGCCTTTCTTCAGACCTGTATGAAAGGCTGTTTGTATGTCATGAACCGTGTCCCAAAAAGACTTTTCCTGCCTATCAGTCGATGGTTCCACCTCTGTCGTTTCTTGAGTTGTAGATCTCCATGCCCCCCCTATTTCTTCCCCTCGGAGGATATCAAGAGAAAATCGATCTCCCTTTGCAAAGACGATCTCGCCCCCCCGGCGTCGCAGTGTCACCCTGCCAAGCCCCTTTATTACAGCTTCGTTTTTATCGAGATCAATGAGGCAGGCCGTGTGTTCGTCTAAACCAAAGATGGAGACCTCTTCCGGTAGGAGAGACTCAAGTTTTTCAAAACGCGACTCACCCATGAAACAGAATCTCGTGTCATGGGTCCCCCCTTCCGCATTGTTCCAATGGGGTATCACCACGAGATTGAAACCGAAGTGCTCGAGAATATTCATCCCTTGCACCCAATGTAGTTCTTCGCCCACTTTATAAATCTCATACACGGGAAGGGTGAAGCGTCCCACCGTAAGGGCCGCTGCACTGGCAGCGACCAGGCAACCTCCAGCTTCCACCCGCTTGGTAAGAATCTCTGGAATGGCTGTTTCCTGCCATTGGCGCACTGCGTAGCTGGGACTCCCAGGTCCGATCAGAAAAAAATTCGCTTCCCGCATGGCGTGAAAGGCCTGCTCCGCCTCCAATGGCGTACACTTCTCCTTGGACTTGAAGGAAACGATGGACATGTCTTGTTGTACATGCTGGCGGAAGTACTCTGTGGCTCTTTCGGAAAGCTGGTCCACATTGAGCTGAAAGCCTGCCGGTGTATCCAGGAATATGGCTTGCGGTGGCCCGGCCAACTCAACCAGGAGTTCTTTATGGACCTCAACCATGGTAGCAGTGAGTTCACCCGAACCCATCAGTGCGATGATGCCCTTCTTCGTTGACATGTAATTACCTTAATTGTGGGTTTCAGTGTTCAGTGTTCAGGTTTCAGCTTCTATGTTTCTTTTTACCGACACCTGACACCTTAGTAAATGAGCAGGTTGCTTTGTAAGCTAAGACACACTATGTGGACTTGTCAACATTATCAAGAAATGTGGGTTGTCCATTGCCCACCGCGTTGTGGGCTGATTTTCAATTCGCGGTGCACAACACTTGTTCAAGTATATCCATAGAGATGCTTAAGAACCAGTATCCTCCACCATTCACCGGTGGAACTTGTTGAGGAAAAAAAGCTGATTATTGCTGGGCACTTGTGTAAGCGGGAAGGGAGATGCAGTGAACTTTTAGCCGCTTCTCCCAACTGGGAGTGTTAGAAGGGCCTGAGGGACGATCAGCACTTCCAATTCATTCCGGCCGATCTTGGAGACAGCGATCCGAAAGGCTTCGTCCATGTCGGCAGCCGGAATCATGTGGAGCTGGCGCACCACCTCAGGTGTCTCGGTCCCAACAATGATGACATGGTTCTTTGCCAAGACTTTGGCCATGACAAATGCCCGTTGGGCCCCGGGGGGGTAGCCGCTGCGCCTTAGTTCAGCCAGCAGAGAGACCATATCGATACCGCTACGCATGGTTTCCAAAAACCGCCGCTCACCCTCCCCCTGGCCTGCCCCTTCCGGAGTAGGAGCGGGGATGATAAAAACGGACCCATCTTTTACTACTGAAGCAGGGGCAAAAAAAAGTTGACTGGCAGCCCGGCTCGCCTGATAGACGTTCATATCTTTGGGGAAGCCAACCCCAGCTACCACCACATCATATTCTTGCTGGATGGGGACCTCATACAGCCCTTTGGCAGCCTTGACTAACTCCTCAAAAGTATCTTCTGGCGTACCGGCGAAGATGGCCACTGGTCTTTTATGGTTATCCTGGACCACGTTCAGGATAAAGTCCAGACCCGCGCGCCGGGCCGCTTCGGTAACCGCCTGGTGAAAGATGTTTCCCTCTATTTTGCCCAGCCGCGTCCCCGGGTGATCAACCATCTGGGGACCGTGGGTGTGGGCGATCATTGATTCCCCGGCCGCACCTATGGCGAGAGTCTTGGGGCCTCCTGAATAACCGGCGTACTGGTGGGGCTCAACAATCCCGGTGGCAATCAACAGATCCGCTCGGTACGCAACATTATTTACGGAAAGGGGAATGCCACTTTCCGTGATTCCCAGGTCTTCTAGTCCGGCCAGGTTGAACGGTTCGTGGTCCAAAACTCGGTAGCGGTCAACAATCGACTGCCCGAGCTTGATTACCTTTTCCTGCGGCGTGCTTGGCCGGTGCAGGCCGGTACCGCAGAGCAGGGTAATGTCCTCATCACGCACACCGGCAGTTTGCAATTCGGCCAAGAGTGCGGGAACCAGGAGGTGCTCCGGAGTGTTCCGGGTAATATCAGTGAAGACAATACAAACGGTATCGCCCTTTTTAGCCAGTTCACTCAAAGGTGGGGAGTTGATGGGGTCAGCCAGGGCTTTGTCAATGGCTTTCTCTACGTCGGCTAGCGGCTCCACTGGGCGGAAGGCTGCGTAGGTGCCGCTCATCTTTGCTGGCAGCTCAAAGTCAAGATATGTCCTGCCAAAAGGTACGCGGTACATCTTTGTTTTACCTCCCCAATTCTTATAACCTGCAGAATTTAGATACGCAAATTTGCATTTGAATCGAGACTGCTCAATAATTGAGCCATATCATCTTCTGAGGCCCTATTCTACCTAAATTCCCGCTTTCGCGGAAATGACGATTATATGCACTAGTTTGTCATTCTGGTCCCGCATCAAGTGCGGGATAAACTCCGGCGGGGATTGAAATAAGATAGAACTGTAAAGGATTCTGAGACTGGATTCTTGATCAGCCTTACTTTTGAGAAGATCTTTTTTGTAAATCTGCCTATCGTCCTTATATTAGTAAATAAGCATTAGATAGAGACCTTGAGCACACATTGATCTATCATGTCCAAATTTCCACTAGTCATGGCTTTTCTAGCTGCGCTTTTGTTTGGTGCGGCAACACCTGCTAGTAAAAAACTATTGCAGACACTGCCCACTTTTCAGCTGGCCGGGCTGCTCTACTTGGGCGCAGCCTTCGGGGTTATCCCGCTGATAGTCAAGGAGAGGAAGTTTTCTTGGCCGTGGAAATTGGATCGCAAGACGGCTCTTCGCCTCCTGGGGGCCATTAGTTTGGGTGGCGTCGTCGGACCGGTTCTTTTACTCTTCGGCCTCAAACTCGCGTCATCTGCTTCGGTGTCCCTTTGGCTCAATCTGGAACTCATTGCCACCGTTCTTTTCGGATATCTTGTTTTTCGAGATAAGCTAAGCACCCACGCCTGGGTGGCCACCGTGGGAACACTGGCAGCGGCAACGCTCTTGTCCATATCCGAGGGCTACGCCGGCCTGCAAGCAGGTCTCCTGGTAACCTTGGCCTGTTTTTGCTGGGGCTTGGATAATCATTTTACTGCCTTGATCACAGGCATCACCCCTGCACAGACCACGCTTTGGAAGGGGTTGGTTGCAGGTATTATTAACCTGGTTATCGGCTTACAATTGAATGTTTACACTGCCACAGTTTCTTTGACTGCCGCGGCTCTTTTCGTTGGTGTTTTCTCCTATGGCATAAGCCTCTTACTCTACATCGCCTCAGCCCAAAAACTTGGTGCCACTAGAAGTCAGATCATCTTCTCCAGTGCGCCTTTCTTTGGGGTCATCTTGGCCGCAACTTTTCTCAGAGAAGCCATTTCGTTGGCTCAAATTATCGCCACCTTGGTTATTGTAATCTCCTTGGTGTTTCTCTTTTTTGAACAACACTTACATGCGCATCCACATGAAGCTACTGTGCATGAGCACTGGCATAGGCATGACGATGGCCATCACGATCACTTGTTCCCGGGTACGCCTCACGCCACATACCACAGCCACCGGCACGAACACAAAGCAATGACCCATACTCATCCACACTGGCCTGACCCTTATCATAGACACGAACATGAAGAAGAGTAAAGAATCCAGGCAGAGGGGATTGCAGATTCAACTCTTCCTCCTTCTCAATATCGAGAGGCTGAAGTTGATGGAAATTACAAATCACAAAATCCAAATAACAAACAAATCCCAATGACCGAAATTCAAAATCGCAAACCCCAACATCATCCTAAAAAAAGAATCCCAAATATGTTTGGGTCATTGAATATTGGAATTTGGGATTTCTGAATGCGGATGTGAGATGTGAGATTTCGCCTCTGCCCTCCTTGCCGCGCCGAAGCCATGGGGCGAAAGCGGCTGCCTGCCTGTCCCGGGCGCAGACACGGGGAGCTTGTCGCGGGGCTGCTCGCTGCCTCCTGCCTGCTTTCCTTATTATATCCGCAATCCGCAATCCGAAATCCCCTTGACTATGTCAGCAAAGATGGTAATACTTTTCTAACGTGGGTAGAAGCCCATCTAGTAAGAGGGTCTTGGTTCGTTAGTAGGTCACGAAGGCTTATCTGGACTCAGGAGAGTAAGGGAATGGTAAGCTTCTGTGACCTTTTTTTGTTGAGTTGAGCAATCCCAAACAACAGTTGAGGATTGAGCTATGCATATATCTGAAGGAATACTGTCTGCACCTGTGCTTGTTACTGGAGCGGCCCTTACGGTGGCGGGTGTGGCGGTGGGGCTAAAGAAGATGGATTATGAGAAGATTCCCCAGGTGGCTGTATTGACCTCGGCTTTTTTTGTGGCCTCCCTCATCCGGTTGCCAATCGGCCCTTCCGCTGTGCATCTGGTATTAAACGGTTTGTTGGGACTCGTTCTCGGTTGGGCAGCGTTTCCTGCTATTCTCGTAGGGGTTGCTCTCCAAGGGTTGATCTTTCAGTTTGGGGGATTGACCACCCTAGGCGTCAACACCTTTATCATGGCCATGCCTGCCATCCTCTGCTACTACCTCTTTGGCCGGGGTATCGCCCACAAACACTCAGGGATGGCTATGACCCTAGCTTTTGCCTGTGGCTTCTTTGCGGTCTTGCTCAGTTCTCTGTTGTTGGCGCTCTGTCTGATATTCACTGGAGAGTCGTTTCTCCAGGCAGCTAAAGTTCTCGTGCTGGCGCATCTTCCTGTGATGGTTCTCGAGGGAGTCGTAGTAGCTTTCTGCCTGGCTTTTCTCATGAAGGTCAAACCCGAGCTCCTTGGAGCAACTCATGCTACTGGATAGCAAGCCCCGTCTCAGCTGGGGAGTTACCCTGACCGTCGTGACTCTTGGCATAATCTTGGCTTTGCCAATGGCATCCCAAGTCTGGGCTCATAAGGTAAACGTTTTCGCCTGGGTTGAGGGGGACACGGTCTTCGTGGAAGGCTATTTCCCCGGCGGCAAAAAGTCAACAGACTCACTGGTGGAGGTATTCAATCCTGCTGGCACCAAACTCTTGGAAGGCAAAACAAACGAAAAGGGTGAGTTTTCTTTTAAGATCCCGGAGCGGACCGATCTAAAGATAGTCCTGACCGCCAGCATGGGAC
>CP070843.1:3060062-3070446 GCA_020350905.1 Deltaproteobacteria bacterium | reverse complement strand
TCCAAAATCGGAAATCCGAAAGCTTAAATCCGAAATCTACAATCTAAAATCTGCGATCTAAAATATAAAAAGTGCCCTGTGCCCACTGGAGCTGCAGGCCCTCTGGATAATAGGCTTGACAGAGAAACAATGGCGGGGTAATTTACGCTCTTAACCTCTAACCACATCCTTATCTTATCTCAACGCAAGGAGTCTTCCATGACCTTTCAGGAGTTGATCCTAGCAATTGAGCAATATTGGCATGATTACGGTTGTATCATCCAACAGCCCTATGACATCGAAGTGGGCGCCGGCACCTTCAACCCGGCTACCTTGCTCAGGGCTCTCGGCCCGGAACCCTATAATGTCGCCTATGTAGAACCCTCACGCCGGCCCACCGATGGACGCTACGGGGAAAACCCCAGTCGTCTTCAGCACTACTACCAATATCAGGTAATCCTCAAGCCATCTCCTATGGATCTCCAAATGTTATACCTGGATAGCCTCAAGACCTTTGGTATAGATCCGCTGGATCATGATATTCGCTTTGTGGAGGATGACTGGGAGTCGCCCACTCTGGGTGCCTCGGGTCTCGGCTGGGAGGTCTGGTTGGACGGTATGGAAATCACCCAGTTTACCTACTTTCAGACAGCCGGCGGCATGCCCTTGGATCCTGTCTCCGGCGAACTCACGTATGGCCTCGAACGGATCGCCATGTACCTCCAAGGGGTAGACAATATCTTTGACCTGGCCTGGACAGACCAGCTAACTTATGGAGATGTGCACCATAAATGGGAGGTGGAATTCTCCTACTACAATTTCGAAGAAGCTGATGTTGACATGCTTTTCAAACTCTTCGATATGTACGAGGCCGAGGCTGTCCGCATGAGTGAGCGCAAGTTGGTGCTGCCAACTTACGACTATTGTTTGAAGTGTTCACACACCTTTAATCTGCTGGATGCCAGAGGAGCCATCAGTGTAGCTGAGCGCACCAACTATATCGGCAGGGTACGAAACCTGGCTCGACTTGCAGCCCAGAGCTACCTGGAGCAGCGTAAAGAGATGGGCTATCCCTTGCTCAACCGCTGGAAAAAGTAACGGCAACTGCTGACGCCCAATTGCCACACCCATTAACCACAACAGAAATTTGAGGGAGATTTTTATGGCAAGCGACTTCTTACTGGAAATAGGTACCGAGGAGATTCCAGCCAGCTACATCCAGCCGGCTCTGGATGCAATGGCCACCATGCTCCAAAAGACCTTGACGGACAAGCGTGTGGTGCACGGAGCCATCCAAACCATGGCCACGCCCAGGCGGCTGGCTTGGCGAATCGAGGGTGTCGCCGAAAAGCAGGAACCCCAGACTTTAGAAATCACCGGTCCTCCCAAACAGGCGGCCTTTGATGAGGCTGGAAATCCCACCAAGGCCGCCCTCGGATTTGCCCAGGCCCAGGGAGTGAGCCCGGAAGAACTCCGGGTGAAGCAGACTCCACGAGGTGAGTACGTGGTGCTCACCAGTCACCAGCCCGGCATCTCCACGGTTGAACTCTTGAGTGGAACGCTTCCGGATCTGATCCCAAATATCCCCTTCCCCAAGTCAATGCGCTGGGGGGATTTGAAAGTTCATTTTGCCCGTCCGATACACTGGATCGTTGCCCTGTTGGGCACAGAAATCGTTCCGTTCACTTATGGCAACGTCACAAGTGGGAACACCTCTTACGGGCATCGCTTCATGAGTCCTACTGGCTTTGAGATCACTGACATTGATGGCTATGTGGAAGCCCTGCGTGATCGATTCGTAATCGTAGATATACAAGAGAGGCGGGAGCGAATCCGCCAGCTCGTCGCCGACTGTGCCAAAGAGAAAAATGGCAATATTCTGGAGGATGAGGCTCTTTTGGATGAAGTCGTGCAACTGGCAGAGTATCCTACAGCAGTGATTGGAAGTTTCGATCAGCACTTCCTGGAGTTACCCCAGGAGGTTCCCATTACTGCCATGCGCTTCCATCAGCGCTATTTCGCGGTGGTGGACGACGCCGGTAATCTCATGCCCTACTTCGTTACGGTCAATAACACCTTGACTCGCGATCCTCAGGTTGTCGCCAACGGCAATGAGCGGGTGCTTCGGGCTCGTCTCGAAGATGCTCGCTTTTACTACGTGGAAGACCAGAAGGTCTCACTAGAGGATAGGGTTGAGGAACTCAAAGAGGTGGTCTTTCACTCCAAGCTTGGGACTTCTTACGAGAAGCTCGAACGTTTCAAGGCCCTGGCTGAATATATGGCAGACCAGATTGTACCGGAGCAAAAGGCTACGGTCAGTCGGGCCGCCTACCTGTGTAAGGCCGATTTGGTGACTGGAACTGTTGGCGAATTCCCTGAACTTCAGGGCGTCATGGGACGGGCCTATGCCCGCCTTGCCAGAGAAGAAGAAGCAGTGGCAGAGGCCATTTATGAGCATTACCTACCTACCCATGCAGGTGGCCAACTGCCGTCGGGATTGGCTGGTGCTCTCGTCAGCATAGCAGACAAAATAGACACAGTGGTGGGATGTTTCGGGGTCGGTCAGATCCCAACCGGCACAGCTGATCCTTTCGCTCTGCGCCGCCAATCCCTGGGGATAATCCGTATCATCTTGGAAAAAGACCTTTCCCTCTCCCTCTCTGACCTTATCAATAAGGCCATTGCCGGTTTAGACGGAAAGCTCACTGAACCGAATGAGCAAACCTACCAAGGCGTGCTTGATTTCTTCAGGGTGAGGTTGCAGCACTCCCTCATCGGCCAGGGGCATTCGCAAGATGCAGTGGAGGCGGTACTGGCCTACCATTTAGATCCACTGGTCGAAACTGTGGCGAAAATCACCGCCCTTGAGGCATTCAAGGAAAGTGAAGTATTTGAGCCCCTGGTGGGAACAGTCAAGAGGGTGGTCAATATCCTGAAGGAACCGGTGGATGTACCGGTGGATTCTGACCGCTTGCTGAGTCAGGCAGAAAAGGATTTGTATCACGAGCTAACCGTTTGTGAACAGGAGCTACAGAAGCCTCTGGAGAAGCGCGACTATATAGGTGTGTTGGAGCGACTGAGTGGCCTGAAGGCTCCAATCGATCACTTTTTCGATAAGGTCTTGGTTCTTGATGAAGATATGTCTCTGAGGCAGAACAGGTTGGCTTTGCTCACGCACATAGCCGGCCTTTTTCAGCAACTGGCGGACTTTTCACGCATTGTCCTCTAAACTTCATACAGGTTGGCATCTACATGCATTTGGCCGGATAACTGTTGCCCCTCGGAGAAGTGTTCTTACGAGTTTTGCACCGGAACGTGTGGGGGCATCCGGCAAATTCCCTCTGCCCCTTTGCTATGCGCTTCTGGCGCCTCCACTCACTGCAGCAAGGAAGCGAAAAAGCATATCATCTATTCAGTGTCATTCAGTATCGAGCAATACTAAGAAGAATCGCTTTACAAGGTTCCGCCTTTTTGTTAGCATGCGGTGATTTTTTTTAGGACAATGTGGCCAATCTAACAATGGAATCCAAAAACATACCCTTGGCAAAAGTTCCACCTCGGACATTTGGTTCACACTTGGATCTGTCCTCTTCCCTGAAGTCTCATGCACGTTAAGCAGCTAGAACTCTTCGGATTCAAGTCATTCGTCGACAAAGCCACCATCAGCTTCTCCACCGGGATCTGTGCGGTTGTGGGACCCAATGGCTGTGGCAAGAGCAATATTGTCGACGCCATTCGCTGGGTGCTGGGCGAACAGAGCGCCAAACAACTCCGGGGCAAATTAATGGAGGAGGTTATATTCGGCGGCGCCAATGGACGTCCATCTTTGAATTTTACCGAGGTCTCACTCGTTCTCTCCAACGAGGATGGCAAAGCACCTCCGCCCTACCACGACCTTAGTGAAATCATGGTCACCCGCCGCCTTTTTCGATCCGGGGAGAGTGAATATCTCATCAACAAAATCCCTTGCCGTAGGATGGATATAGGTAAGCTTTTCATGGATGTCGGAGTCGGGCATCGCCACTATGCCATTATCGAGCAAGGCAAGATCGGCCACGTTGTGGAGTCCAAACCAGACGACATCCGCGCCCTCATCGAGGAGGCTGCAGGGATCACCAAATTTAAGGTCAAAAAGAAGGCTGCCCTCCGCAAGATCGAACTTACCAAACAGAACCTTCTCCGCCTCGGTGACATCATCGCCGAAGTTTCGCGTCAGCTTTCGAGCCTCAAACGTCAGGCTCAGCGGGCAAACCGTTACCGGTCCTTAAAAAAGGAAATTAAGCAGATTGAAATCAGCCGCGCACTGCATCATTACAGGCAGTGGCACAAGGAAATGGAAGCGCTGGACAGAGACCTCCGCTCTCTCAAAGATTCCCAATCTGAGCGGGGAGCGCAATTGGGCAGATTGGACGCTGAACTGACAGAACGTGCCAGTCAGATGCACGAAATAGAGGAGAGTCTCCAGCAAAGCAGAGAGGCACTGTTTCAGGTCAAAAACTCAATCACCAGCGACGAGAATAGCCTCCTCCATCTGCAACGACAAACCCAGGAATTAGAGGAAAGACAGCAGCGGTTGGCACAAGAGATCCTGGAGCAAGAGAAACGGCAGACGCAACTCGCTCAGGAAAAAGACCTGTTGGCTGAAAAACAACGAGAACTAGCAGCGGAATGCTCCGAGGCTGAAGCCCTGGTCGGCCAACTGAACGCCGAGTTGGAGCGAGAAAAGGCACGTCTGATTCAGTTGACTAATCAACTGGATGAGGGAAAAGGTGATCTAGTTGACCTGCTGGGGGAACTAGCGCGGGCGCGCAATGATCACCTGTCAATACGCAAAAGGCTGGAAGATTTTGGCCGCCGCCAAAGTCGCCAAGAATCCGAATCCCAGGAACTCAAGAAAAAACACGATCAGCTGCAGGCCCAAATGGAGAGTTTGGGAAAGAAAAAAAGTGCCATTGATGCTGAAGTTGAAAAACTTTCCGTCGAAGCCAATTATCTCAAGCAGCAGCAACACAAGCTTGAACAGGATCGAGAAGGGTTCACTGAGACAATTACCGCCTTGGAAAGCACCTACCACCAGCAACAGTCCCAATTGAAGATACTCCTGGAGATGGAGGACTCCTACGCCTGGTTTAACGATGCGGTCAGGGAACTCATGAACGCCAGGGATGAGAAGGAACTTCACTGTAACATCCGGGGCGCTGTGGCAGAAATGTTGGAAGTAGATGTCAGCCATCGCCAGGCGGTTGAGGCAGTTCTCGGTAGCCGACTGCAGGCATTAGTGGTGGATTCAGTCAGTGATGCCCGTACTGCTCTGCAACACCTCAAACGCACAAGAACAGGCCGGAACTATTTTGTGCCGCTATCTGTCACCAATGAAGCACCGGAGTTAAAGGCCGACGGTGAGGGTCCAGTTCCTCTGGCACGCTTGGTCAGGCCGCACCCGGGCTACGAATCGGTTATCAATCATCTGTTGTCCCGGGTACTGTTTTGCTCCGACCTGGAGCAAGCTTTATCCTGGTGGCAGTTGCACCCTAATGCGTATATCTTGGTAACGGTCGAAGGGGATCTGATCGCCCAGGACGGGACACTATGGGGAGGAAGTCAGGAACAACAGATAAGTATCTTGGGAAAGCAGGAGGAGAGAAAGGATCTTGAGGCTGAGATTACCGCCTCAGAAAAAAGGTTGAAAACAGAGCGGGACAAATCCCGGAAAGTCGATGAAGAGCTTGCCCAAATTGTCTCACGACTCCAGTCAATTCGGGAGAACCAACAGATACTGAGAGATCAGCTCTTAGAACAAGAAAAAGCGCACTACCGCTTACAGGCCGAACACCAGGGAATCATCGAGCGGCTAGCCGTGCTGGACATAGAAAAGGACCACGATGAAGAAGAGATCTCTCAGCTGCAGACCGAACTCCGCCAAAGTGAGCGGGAACTTGAAGCCCTGGAAAAGCGAAAAGAGGAAGCGGAGGAGGACTTAGCGGAAGCGCAACACCAGCGGCAGGAACAGGAAGATATAGTGGACAGCCTGCAGGAAAAAGCCACGGCTCAACAGGTGTCTGTCGGTGCACTTATGGAGAAAAAAGAGGCAGCCCGCTCAAGCCATCAGAGGCTGAAAGAGTATGGTGCTGAAGGCGATCGGCGACTACAACAGCTTCTAGAAGAGAGCAAAACCTGCCGGCATCAAATACTTCAGCTTACCGAGGAACAACAACAAACCCAAGAGCGACTCGAGCATGCGCACAAGCAGTTGCTGGAGAGAGAAGAGCACCTCAGAGCTGAGGAAGACCACTGGCGTAAGTTTGAAGGAAAGCAGCAAAATTTCGAATCCCGCAGGCTGCAGCTTATCAAACAGGACAAAGAACAGGAGCGGGAGATTCAGAGTCGGCACCAAGAACTCACCGAACTCAACCTGAAGATCCAGTATCTCCTACACCAAATTCAGGAGCACTACCATCTGGACCTCACCATGGAAGCATTACCTGCTTCGGAGGAAGAGGTTCTGGATTTGGAAAAGTCGGAAGCTACACTGCAGAGACTTCGCGATCGCGTGGCGCGTATTGGTGAGGTGAACTTGACAGCCATAGAGGACTACGAAGAACAGCAACAACGCCACGACTTCCTCACTGCTCAACGGGATGATCTCGTACAGTCACTGGAAGGCTTGAAAAAGGCAATATCTCGAATCAATCGCACAACTCGAAAGCGGTTTCTCCAAACCCTCGAAGCTGTAAATCGCAAACTTGCAGAAGTTTTTCCTCTGCTTTTCAACGGGGGCAGTGGCCATTTGCGGCTCATGACCGACCGCGATCCTCTGGAGGCTGGTGTGGAAATCCTCGTTCATCCTCCAGGTAAGAGGTTGACCAGCATGAGTCTCCTTTCCGGCGGAGAAAAGGCCTTGGCTGCGGCCGCGCTTCTTTTCTCCCTCTATATGATAAAACCCAGTCCATTTTGTATTTTGGACGAGGTGGACGCCCCTCTGGATGACGCCAACATAGATCGCTTCATTGAGGTTCTCAAAAGAATCAGCCAAGAATCGCAAATCATTATGGTCACCCACAACAAAAGAACCATGGAGATCTCAGATATTCTTCTAGGGGTGACCATGGAAGAGCCCGGTATTTCAAAAATCATCTCTGTCAACTTTCAAGGTATCCCTGAAACACATGGCTAGATGGTCTAGACGCAATCAGGAAGACGATGCAACTGAAAGTGCGGGGGAGCATACAACCGAATCTTCCCAGCCAGAAGAATCCTCTCCTGAAACCAGAGATCCTTCGGCGGAGAATGGGGTCGAGCCTGCTTCTGAGACAACTTCTGGGATTTTCAGGTATATGCGCTCGCGGTTACAGAAGACCAGGCAGACACTGGCAGGACAAATTGACCGATTGGTTCTTGGCAAGAAAGAAATTGACCAAGATGTAATAGAGGAATTGGAAGAAGTGTTGATCACCTCAGATATCGGAGTTGATACCACACAGAAACTGATTACTTCCATGGAGGATAAGCTCCATCGCCGGGAGCTTACGGATGCAGATCGATTGCGCATCCACCTGAAGGACGAAATCCGCCGTTTCCTCAAGGTTGAGGCTTCAGCCCTAGATGTTACTGGTTACAAGCCTTTTGTAATCATGGCTGTTGGTGTCAATGGTGTGGGCAAAACTACAACCCTCGCCAAGCTGGCGTTCCGCTATAAACAGGCGGGCTTGCGGGTGATGCTGGTTGCTGCCGACACCTTTCGGGCTGCGGCCACGGAACAGCTCTCCAATTGGGCTGAACGTGTGGAAGTCGAGCTGATCAAGCAAAGTAGTGGTGCTGACCCGGCGGCCGTGGTCTATGATGCCATGACTGCGGCTCGGGCGCGAGGTGTGGACGTGATGTTAATAGACACAGCAGGTCGTCTCCACACCAAGGTGAATCTCATGGAGGAACTCAAAAAGGTAAAGCGGGTGATTTCAAGGCAAATGGACACTGCCCCCCATGAGGTACTGCTTATTCTTGACGCCACCACAGGACAAAATGCAATCTCGCAAACGAGTCTTTTCCATCAGGAATTGACGGTTACGGGGCTGGTGCTCACCAAACTGGATGGTACGGCCAAAGGTGGCATCGTTGTGGGTGCCTGCCAGGAATTTCAAATCCCCATCCGCTTCATCGGCCTAGGCGAGGATTTGGATGATCTCAGGGAGTTTGATCCTGAACAGTTCGTAGCCGCCCTATTCTAATCTTAGCTTTGAGTCAATACCAACTGCGAAATTCGCAATGACTTGCCTCTAACCTCAAGCGAAGCACTCCTCCAACCTCTAATGGCGGCTGCCTGCCGTCTGCCAAAAATTCTATTAAAGATTAATTTGACTTTTCCTCCAGCGTCAGAGACCATATGGTAAGTTGCAGTATATTCAATCACCCTTAGAGTAGCAGGATAGTATCATGAAAGACGTTCTTGCCTTTGTCATGGCTGGTGGTAGAGGTGCAAGGCTCATGCCCCTTACCCAGGACCGTACCAAGCCCGCCGTTCCTTTTGGTGGCATCTATCGCCTTATCGACCTGCCCTTGAGTAACTGTATCAATTCGCAGGTGTACAAGATCATCATTCTACCCCAATATAAGTCCCAGTCTCTCAATGACCACCTAGAAGACGGATGGAATATCTTTAATCAGAAGCTGGGTCATTTCTTGAAGATCGTCCCACCTCAGCAGCGGATAGGGCTTGATTGGTACCGAGGTACCGCCGATTCCATTCGCCAGAACCTCTATCTCATTGAGCGTTACAGGCCAAGCCACGTCTTGATCCTTTCAGGTGACCACATTTACAAAATGGACTATAGCCTGTTTGCCGGCTACCACCAGGAGAGAGAGGCAGATGTTACCATCTCGCTCCTCGAGGTCGGAACAGAACTAGCACATCAGTTCGGTGTGGCCGAAGTGGACGAAGAATTTCGCATTCTTGGTTTTCAGGAAAAACCCAGAGAGGCCCCCAAAACTATACCGGGAGACTCCAGCCACGTGTTGGCCTCCATGGGAATTTACCTTTTCCGGACGGAGACTCTGGTTGAAGTTCTCACATCCGGAAATGAAGTCGACTTCGGCCGCGAAATCATTCCTAATCTCCTGAACTCCCACCGGATCTATGCCTATCCCTACCGGCAACAGAATAAAATTGAGGACTATATCTACGTGACCATGCCGGATGGCGAACGGCAATTGCGACTGGAACCTCATACCCGGGATTCTGCCTATTGGCGTGATGTGGGGGACTTGGACGCCTACTGGAACGCCAACATGGATCTCACTGGAGTGGAACCCTATTTCAATCTTTACGGACAGCGGTGGCCTCTTCACACCTACCAGACCGCAGCCCCACCCGCCAAGTTTGTTTTTGCTACCGAACGGTCTGACGGTTTTCGGGTTGGGAAAGCCCTTGATTCTCTGGTCGCTCCTGGCTGTATCGTGAGTGGTATCGTTCGAAACTCTGTACTGTCTCCTAATACGATAATACGGAGTTGGGCCCAGGTAGACGAGTCAGTTATTATGGATAGAGTGGTGGTCGGACGACACTGTAAGATCAAGAAAGCAATCATCGACAAACACAATATAATCCCACCTAGAACCACAGTTGGCTACAACCCGAGCGAGGATCGAAAACGTTTTACCGTGACTCCCAGAGGTATTGTGGTGATACCTAAAGGTCACTTCAAAGAAGAGGAATAGCAGGAGGGTACTTTTCTCAATTGTTCACTGGAAGCAGTCAATCCGGAACTAGAAATTCGAAGCACACATAAAAGAGATGGCCTAGAGCGGTGGACGTCTCCGGTGAAAGTCAGTGTTCTTTTCGAAATTATAAGCCACTCGGAGAGCCAACCCTTCCTCGAAATGGGGTGCTAGAATCTGTAAGCCAATGGGCAACCCCTCGCTGGTGAAACCGCATGGAATGGAAATGCCTGGAATTCCAGCCAAGCTGGCTGGCAGGGTGAACACATCCGAGAGGTACATTTGCAGAGGATCGTCCACCTTCTCCCCTAAAGGGAATGCCGCTGTTGGCGCCACCGGGGTAACTAGGGTTTGGCATTGTTTGAAAGCCGTGAGAAAGTCCTCGCGCATCAGGGTACGCACCTGCAACGCTTTCTTGTAATAGGCGTCGTAGTAGCCGGCTGACAGGGCATAGGTTCCGAGCATTATTCTCCTCTTCACTTCAGCACCAAAACCCTCGGATCTACTTTTTCGATACATCTCCAAGAGGGTCTTCCCTTCCCGGTCTCGATAGCCGTACTTGACGCCATCGTAGCGCGCCAGATTGGAACTAGCCTCCGCAGGAGCAATTATGTAGTAGGAAGCTACACCATATTCAGTATGAGGAAGTGAGACTTCCATGGCCCGTGCCCCCAGACTTTCAAGGGTCTTGATT
>CP070843.1:3051982-3059962 GCA_020350905.1 Deltaproteobacteria bacterium | reverse complement strand
ATTTCCGGAAAAGATCTAATAAACTTACGTGAATCACAGGGAATAGAGTTAGAAGAGATTTTTCAAGCCACCAAGATCAGTCCCACCACCCTGGTCGCCATCGAGAAAGATGATGTGGTCAATTTTCCGCCTAAGATTTATCTGATAAGCTTTCTCAAGTCCTACGCCGAAGCGCTCCAGCTCGACCCTAAGCAGGTAGTTGACGGCTATATCAAGAACATCGCCTATTGATCTACTTGCTTGGAAGCCTCCAGTGTGATAACAACATCTCTCAAGCCAATAGTCCCGCTATCATTTTTACCCCAACCAGCCAACTCTTCTAATGTTTAAGCCAACTTCCTTTTGGATGGGTGCACTGTTTTCTTTTGCTGCCACAGGGGCAAAACGTGTCGCTTTGATCCTTGCTGTGGCCCTTTTCTTCTGGGTAACTTCAACAGTTGTCGAATCGCTCCTCGCCCCCCAAATCCTCGCTCCTTTAACCTGGGCCCAATCCGAGACCTTGGCAGGGGAGGAGGGTGCGGTAAAAGAAGAGGGGGAAAGTGCGACGCCGAAAGAACTCGAGGATGAATCAGGGGAAGAGGAGGAGGTTGCTCAGCCCCAAGAGATGCCAGATGAAGAGGTGGAAGAGGAAGAACAGATAGAGGAAAACATAGTAGACAGGATCCATGGGGCGTTATCCGGCTATGTTTCCGCTGCGGCCGATAAGGTGGATGGCTTCTATGATGATGAGCGCTTCGCAGATGAGGTAAATACGACCAGGATTAAGCTACGAGTCGACTATTTCTTAGAAAAGGGCGAAGACCCGAAATTAAAATTCAGGTTCAACTTGAACCTTGCCCTTCCGAGAATCAACAAAAGATTGAAACTGCTGGTCTCCGGCAAGCCGGACGAAGAGGAGACTGACGAGACCGGTGCCGGGTTAGGAGAAGAAGGAGAGGAGGATAATGTAGAAGTAGCACTGGCTTACGCACCGGTAGAAACCACAGAGCATAATTTGAGCCTGAGGGCCGGCTTGAGGTTCAAAAATATAACTCCTGCCTTCTGGGTAGGACCTCGGTGGAGGGCTTATTCGCAGGGTGAGATCTGGGGCACGCGCCTCACCAACTCTTTCAGATGGTACACTGATACCGGCTTCAGAATAGACACCACTCTTGATTTTGAAAGGCCCATAACTGAAAATTTTTTCTATCGACAAAGTGCTAAAGGAACTTGGGATGAGGATAAAGACCGCTATGATTATGATGTGATATTCGCCGTCTTTCAAAGACTCGCGCGCAAGCGTAGCTTAAAATACGAATATAGAAGCAAGTTCAGAAGCACTAACGATCACCAGCTGGACAATATCATTTTCTCGGTAACCTATCGTCAAAATATTTGGCGCAGATGGCTGTTTTTTGAGATAGCTCCCCAGGTCTCTTTTCCTGAAAGTGAGGGCTGGGACTTTACTCCGGGAATATTATTCAGGATCGAGACCATTATCGGGAAAGAGGAACTAAAAAAGAAAAAAAGAAATGACAAATAATCATGCAGTCCTTTGCCGTGCTTTTGTTTAACTTTTGCCCCAGTTGCTGTGGAGGTTAATGCATTGAAGAAAAAGATCTTGCTGAAGGTCATAGTTGTTTGCCTAGTATTTGCTCTGGCTGCATGTGCCGGAGTTGAGGTTTACACCAGCAATCCGAGGGTTCAGAGAGTGAGCAATGAGTACTTTACCGCCGAGCTTGAGCCCCAGCTCAAACCGGGCCAGAATTTCTTTGTCACCTTTCGTTTTGTCCTCACCAACAAAACGAAGAAAGAGCTGCAAATCGACTGGGAGAACACCTACTATCTTCTTAATGATCTGAGAAACGGGCGCTTCTTGTGGGAGGGTGTTACCTGGGATGGCCTCAAGGAAATTAGAAGCAAACCTCTCATTCCAGTAGCCCCAGGGGATACCTTTACCAGTGTAATTTTTCCCAAGAACCTGGTGGGTAGGGGATCAGCCATGAGCAGAGGAGGGGTGCAGTACACCCAGGGTGCACTGCCGAAAGGCGAAAATGGCATCTTGTTAATCGTCAGGCAAAATGGTATGGTCCGTCGGGAAAAGATGGTAGTCAGCATAGAACCGCCTTGATGTCTATAATGTCGAACGGGGGAAAACTATATGAAGAAGGGGGTTTACATGATGAAGTTAAGGTCACTCGTTGTTAAGATTGTTTTGGTGATTCTCTTGTGCCTTTGCACAAGCCTTGCCTATGCACAGCCTACCGGGATACCACAGGAGTCTGGATTTAGTGGTTTTGTCAACGCAGGTGGGGCTCTATGGAGAGTTGAAAACAACATGGTGAAGAAGATCAGTTATTTTCAACTTGGCGATGACAAGATCGGCTCCTATCGTGACAACCCCAAATCGGAATATGCAGTTACACCCATTCTTAATTTTAATCTGAGGTATACTTTTGCCAGCACCCGGACTCAGATCTTTTTGGGTAACCAGTTGGAAGATCTCTTGCGCCTTGATACTGCCACCCTTATTGGAGTAAAGCAGGAGTTGCCCGACCAGAGTGTTATCGGTGTTAGTTACATTTATTCCGCTCTTGTAACAGAGGTCTATAAGGATCCTTACGATACGACTGGCAGCCGAAGCGGCACCGAGCGGAACATTAATGGTGTGCGTCTATCTTATGAAAACATCTTGAGCACTGACCTGAGCTTTCAATACACCTACCGCAACATCGACATCGATAGTGAGAGAAGCGGCAGACAACTGGTGTCAGACGGCGTCATAAACAACTCTGAGGCGGACAGGCTGATCCGCGACGGAGACCAGCATGACGTGGAATTTCTTTACAGATATGTTCTTGAGGATGGGGGTGCTAAACACACATTAATTCCCAGTTTCAAATACTCGAGATTCGACCTGGATGGCGATGCCATGAGTAACAACGCTATTTTGTTTAATCTTAATTATCGCTATGACGTGGAAAGATTCGCCTTTGTTGTAAACGGTTACTATGGTTATGCCGACTACGACGAAAGGAACCCCATATACAACAAGACCAGGAACGAGGATCGTTATGGTTTCGGCATCATCGGCTTCTACAAAAGATTTCTCGATGTACAAGGCCTGGCTCTTACCGCTAATGTTCTCATAAACAGGCAGGACTCCAATATAGATTTCTACGATTCGGAAATTGACCTTTATTTCTTGTCTGTGCTTTATCATTTTTAATCAGTCTGAACTTTTTCATCTCTTAGATCTACCTGCCAAGGGTGGCGAACAAATACTTCTGCGCAACGCTAGAGGCCTAGCCCGGATATTTCATGAATCACCTGCTGCGACCACGGATATGGCCGTCCTTCCTGGAGTCCTCGGGTGTCGGCCCCTGCGACGTACCGTTCAGGTACGCCTCGGAACCAACACCCTGCGGTTGCCAGGTGGCACGCCCATCTTCGTGGTCTCGCGACACCAATTCATGAAATATCCGGGCTAGGGACTGAAGGAGACGACCTTATGTCCCTGCTCTTCCAAAGCCTGGCGCAGCGGTTCAGTGTCACATTTTTCGATACGAAAAGAGTAAATTCTCTCAGGGGACTCTTGACTCAAGATACCAACACTAATGATCTCGCCATCATGCTCCCTGATGATTCGAGAGACTTGTTGAAATGCATCTCGAGAGTCGCCGAGTCGAACATCAAGGCGCGAACTAGATCCCAGCACGCCCATTATGTCTACAAAAGCTTCCAGAATGTCCACGACTGTGATAATTCCTACCAGTTTGCCATCCTCGAGGACCGGCATGCCTCCAATTTTGTGTTTGGTAATGAGAAGCGCTGCCTGTTCGAGAACATCAGTGGACGAGACGGTAATAGGGTCAGCTATCATGACATCCCCCACCGTTAACTCTTCGATCATAGAGGCCATGAACACTCCACGGAGATCGGTGTCGCTAACCCAACCCACCACGCGTTCTTCTCCGTCTACCACCGCTAGGTGGCGGATTGAATGCTTTTTCATGAGCTCAATTGCCTCTTGAATTGAGGCCTCAGGTGAAATAGCGATAGGATCTCTGGACATCCGTCGGGCTACCAGCATGAAGAATTAACCTCACCGTTCGGGGTCCTTATCACCCAGGAAGGATGCCAAACCGTTTGTTCCAATGCCCCAATTCAAAGGCCTCGATACCGGGAGACCAGGGCGTAGTAGAATGAAGATATGAACTTGGGAATTCGGCAGGAAAGACCAGGGTCGCAACCAGTATTTAGTTGCGTCTCGACCCCATTTGTGATTCCTTTAGATTTCCTGTACTAGTTTGAAATTACTATAGGATGACTCAAAACAAATTGCAAGAGAAAAAAGGTGCATGCTCCCAGCAGGGTGGTATCTACGCTTTCTTGACATTTAACTTTCGCTTGCTATACTGAGCCCGGCTTCTCGGCCCATTTGTATATTTTTTGCTTTCCGCAAAAAAGGTAGGAGATGACAGATTGAATAAATGCAAGTTCATCTTTGTCACTGGCGGGGTGCTCTCTTCTCTGGGTAAGGGCTTAGCATCTGCCGCGATTGGCGCCCTTCTGGAAAGCCGGGGTTTACGGGTTACCCTGCAGAAATTGGATCCATACATCAATGTGGATCCGGGCACGATGAACCCCTTCCAACATGGCGAAGTGTATGTGACTGACGATGGGGCTGAGACTGATTTGGATCTTGGGCACTATGAGCGCTACACTTCGGCCAGAATGGGCAGGCAGAACAACTTCACCTCCGGCAGCATTTACTATTCCGTAATCACAAAAGAGCGAAGGGGAGATTACTTGGGTGGAACCGTTCAGGTGGTGCCCCACATTACTGATGAGATTAAGAAGTGTATTCTCGAGGTCACCAATGGTGTGGATGTGGCCATTATAGAGATAGGCGGTACAGTGGGTGACATCGAGGGACTGCCTTTCCTCGAAGCGATCCGGCAGTTTAAGTCAGACGTGGGCAAAGAAAATGTCGTTTACATACACCTGACTCTGGTTCCTTACATCCGGGCGGCTGGAGAGGTGAAAACCAAGCCAACTCAGCATAGTGTGAAAGAGCTGAGTAGTATTGGCATTCAGCCGGATATTTTGTTGTGTCGCACGGAAATGCCCCTCAGCAAAGAGATTAAAGCCAAAATCGCACACTTCTGCAATGTGGAGCCTGAGGCGGTAATCACAGCCCAGGACGTGGAGAGTATCTACGAAGTGCCCCTGAGATTTCATCAGGAAGGGTTAGATGACAAGGTTATACAGTTTCTCAATATCTGGACCGGGGCGCCACGGCTAGAACAATGGGAACAACTGGTTGAGCGCCTGAAAAATCCAAAGTACGATGTTACCATTGGCATTGTTGGCAAATACATTGATTTGCGGGAGTCGTACAAGAGTCTGAACGAGGCCTTGATCCATGGTGGTGTTGCCAATGATTGTCGGGTGAATCTTTCCTTTATCGATTCTGAGGAGGTTGAGACGGAAGGGGGCGAGGCCCTGTTAGAGGGTGTAGACGGCATTCTGGTGCCGGGTGGGTTCGGTGCCCGTGGGTTTACCGGCAAAATCGAGTCAATCAAATACGCCAGGGAAAATCGGGTGCCCTTTTTTGGCATCTGCCTTGGTATGCAGATGGCCGTGGTGGAATTTGCCCGGAATGTGGCCGGAATCGAAGAGGCCCACAGCATGGAATATGACCCGAACACCAAAGGTCCGGTTATTTATCTTATGCGTGAGTGGTACGATTATCAGACAAAGACCGTGCAGCGACGTGACGAAGATACCGATCTGGGTGGCACCATGCGGTTGGGGGAATATCCCTGCATCTTGCAGAAGAGCTCAAATGCCCATGCTGCCTATGGCCAAGCTGAAATTTACGAACGCCACCGGCACCGCTACGAGTTCAACAACGAATACCGCGAGATACTCGGCAGCAAAGGGCTATTGTTCACCGGGCAGTCTCCTGATAAACAACTGGTGGAAATCATCGAAATAGAGGACCATCCCTGGTTTCTCGGTTGTCAGTTTCACCCCGAATTCAAATCCCAACCCATGGATCCCCACCCCCTCTTTCGAGATTTCATCAAGAGCGCACTGGAACACACTATCCAGAGAGGCACATCCTAAACAGCTCAAGCCGCCGCTGGCAGGTCAGAAAGGCTACTGATGCGATCCATTGCTCTGGACCAACTTACCATTGGCGATGGTCGGCTGTTTTTCATAGCTGGACCGTGTGTGATCGAAAGTCCTGAAGCCACCTTGGCCGTGGCCGCAGATCTTGGCAAGCTGGCTGATAAATGGGATCTCCCCCTGATATTCAAGAGTTCCTATGATAAGGCAAACCGCACCTCACACTCTTCTTTCCGGGGGCCCGGATTGGAAGAGGGGTTGGAAATTCTTGCCACAGTTCAGCGCCAATTCAATCTACCTGTTCTCTCGGACGTTCACTCAGTTAGAGAAGTGGAAAGGGCGGCTGAGGTTCTTGATGTAATCCAAATCCCGGCATTTCTCTGTCGCCAGACTGATCTGGTGATGGCCGCGGCAGAATCGGGCAAGCCTGTCAATTTGAAGAAAGGCCAGTTTCTAGCTCCCTGGGACATGGCTAACGCTGTGGCCAAGGTTCACGCCACAGGCAACCGACAGATTTTGCTCACTGAGAGAGGCACTACCTTTGGCTACAATAACTTGGTGGTGGATATGCGCTCTCTTCACCTCATGAGGCAGCATGGCCTGATTGTTTTTGATGCCACCCATAGCGTTCAGCTTCCTGGAGGGTCCGGCGACTGTTCTGGGGGTGATCGCCGATTTGTGGGAACACTGGCCCGGGCAGCCGTGGCTGCCGGGCTGGACGGGGTATTCTTGGAGGTGCATCACAATCCGGAGCAGGCACACTGTGACGGTCCCAACGCTATCCCCATAGCTGACATGGACGATCTTGTGGAGATACTGCTGAACATCCATGCCACTGTGCAGCCTTTCGTCGGCGAGAGTGAGGAAAGGGTGCTTTGAGGTATCACCGGAACGAGGCAGAGGTCAAAGAATTGGGAAATTGGGTGATCGAAGGATTATAATTACATAGTGTCGAATGAAAGTGGAAGCTCTGTCTATTTTTGAATTTTGGATAATAATATAATATATTGAAATTATTATTATAATTGTTTATTTTTCTCTGAAAACGGGCTTTACAGTATGTGAGGGCCTATGGTATATGTGAAGAACAATCCGACTTCTCGAGGGGGATAGGCCTAGAAGTTGCATACTCTGCATAAGAGAGTATTGTAAGGCTGACACTGAGGATTCATGCAGCAGCAATTTTGGCAGCGTATTCGTTTTATTCGTTGGCTCCTTTTCTTGGCTATGGCCGGTGCGGTACTAGCGGTTTTCATAGGCCTTAAGGTGCGCTCGTCGAAACACATCGTACCGGCCGTGGTGAGCAAAGCAGCCAGCAATGACGGTAGTCTAAGCCTCAACAATTTCGAATACCGTGATGTCAAAGAAGGGACTGCTCGCTGGACAGTATGGGCGACTACAGCAACATATTTTGAAGATAGGCAGGAGACTGTACTCGACCAGGTAAAGACACTATTTTTTCTGAAAAATGGCGGTCAGGTTCTCCTCACCGGGGATACAGGATTACTGCACAACGATACCCAAAATATGGAGATCAGTGGTAACGTCAAAGTGAGTTACGGAGAAAGGTACAGACTGTCAACGGATCGGTTGCGTTACGAGAGAGACAAGGAATTAATTCATACGGGGTTACCAATCTTGCTTGAAGGAGAGGGCGTCATTCTGAAAGGCCAGGGTATGCGGCTTGAGATAGAGAAGCGGACACTGAGTGTTCTGAGTCACATTGAAACCACCTTGGAAGGAATAGTGTCCTTCGGGGGACAACGACACGGAGTTTCATAGGTGCCAGGAACAGGATGAATAGGTGAATACACCGGTCTTTAAAAAGTGGTCAGGCCGCATCTATCTTGTGGTTAGTCTGGC
>CP070843.1:3033952-3051882 GCA_020350905.1 Deltaproteobacteria bacterium | reverse complement strand
TCAGATGCCGCCAAAATGCTGGGCCTCACCGAATTCATTCCCACCTGGGTGGCGCCGCAACCAGGCTCCGAATCGCTCCTGGAGCGCACCTTCTTTCACCGCGACTGGATGGTACCCATTCTCCTCCTGGTGGGATCGCAGATCATCCAACGAATTGACCATTTTGGCCTCGGTTACGCCCTTTACAGGATTACCTCAGATGTGGAAAAACTGCCATTCCCCATGGCACCGGTGGGAGCCCTGGGAACCATGGCGCTGGCTGAATCCACTGAAGATAAGGAGAAGAGTTGGAAATGGCGAGTGTTCTCCATTGGCGGAGTTATCGGCTTGGCTTTCGGGACACTTTACGTGCTTCTGCCCGCAGTCTCCGGGCTGTTTCTAACAGAACCGATTCGTCTCATTCCCATTCCCTGGATTGAACTCACTCGGCATACTGAGGATGTACTACCTGCTGTGGCCACAGGTTTGCAGCTTGATCTCGGGCTCATATTTATCGGCATGGTCCTGCCATTTTGGGCGGTGATGGGTGGTTTGGTGGGGTTGATTATCACGGTAGCTGCCAACCCCATTCTCTACAAGCACGGTATACTCCGGCGCTGGCATCCTGGCATGGGAACTGTTGATACGGTTTTTGCCAACAACTTTGACTTCTATATGAGTTTTGGGATTGGGCTGGGTCTCGCCATTGGTCTCGTGGGCATCTGGCATGTTTTGCGTTCGTTTCGGAATAGCTCTGGGGCGCAACGCGCCAGCTTCCGCGATCTCTTTCGTCCACCACCGGGCAGGGGGGATTTCAATTTCTGGATCTCCATTGGCATCTACGTGTTCTCCACTCTGGCCTATACTGGGCTCTGTGTCTGGCTGGTGCCCAATTTCCCCTGGATCTTTTTCCTGGGTTACGGATTTATCTATACCCCTGTCATTTCCTATATTACCGCCCGCATGGAGGGCATCGCCGGGCAGTTCGTCAGCCTGCCCATGGTGCGAGAGGCTAGTTTCATAGCAGGGGCGAAATTCTTCGGCTACCAGGGGATCGAGGTCTGGTATGCTCCCATTCCCATCCACAACTACGGTGAGGCTACTGTTCAGTTTCGCAAGATTGAGCTCACCGGAACTAGCATCCGGGGTATCATCAAAGCAGAGATTGTGGTGTTTCCGGTTGTTATGGTGGCAAGTCTTCTATTCTCCCAGTTCATCTGGCGCTTGGCGCCCATACCATCTAGTAGCTATCCTTATGCCCAAGAACTTTGGCATCTTCAGGCCTTAAACACCCTGCTAATGCAGACTTCTACCCTGGAAGGAAATTCCCTTTTCTTTCAGGCACTGAAAGGCAGTTACGTCTTAACTGGCCTGGGTTTTGGTTTGGTTACTTATATGGTGCTTATTCTGTTTGGCCTGCCGGTGATGCTCGTGTACGGGGTGGTTCGCGGCCTGGGCCAGTCCACTCCCCATGGCCTGATCTTGGAGGTGATAGGGGCGTTCTTGGGGCGGTTCTTTTTCCTCAAGCGTTACGGTACCATGTGGCGCCAGTATGCGCCGGTCCTTCTGGCGGGGTTCTCCTGCGGTATGGGGCTTACCGGTATGTTCGCCATGGGAGTGACACTCATTCTGAAATCCCTCGGTAAGCTCGTCTACTAGTCGCTCGGCGCAGAGCGCAAAGCGGCTAGTGTTCAAGCCGTTCAAGTCATTGAAATCGTAGAAGTATTTGAAATCACAGTCTAAATCGTGGCTGAAAGCCGCTCCCACAGGATAATCTCTGACCTCTGATTTCTGGCCCCTGCTTACCGCTTACCCCTTACAATTTGACAATTTGACGAATCGACGCCAGGCGCTCTGCATTTACCAAGCGTGCGGGCGAATCCACTGAGTGATCGTGCCCGAGGGCTGGTAACCTTCGAGTCGCCCCAGTTCCTTGCTGGCCTGAAACAACAGCAGGGTAGGGGTCCCGCCTACTCGGTATAAAGAAGGTATATATTGATTGATGTCAACATTGAAGCTGCCCACTTTCAGTCGACCCTCATAATCCTTTGCTATTTTATTGATGGTAGGACTGAGGAGCTTACAAGGGCCACAATTCGGTGAGTAGAAATTGACGAGAAAAGGCACGGGTGAGCGGAGCACGCTTTCAGTGAAATTCTGATCCGTCAGGATCAGCGGGCCAGCTTGGGTGGCGAGATCTACTGAGATTAATGATTTGCATTTACCACACAGCGGCTGATCGTCAATCTTTTTAAGTGGAATCTTATTGGTTGTCTGGCATTGCTTACAGGGTACGACGATCGCTCCACTCCGAATCGGAGAACTCTCAGAGAATAGTTGTTGCTTGCATTTGCCGCAGATCGGCCTCTGTCCAAGTCTTGAAGATGGTAATTTGTTTGCTGCGCCGCAACTGCTGCATCTGACGTGGTATTCGGTGGTATCCGCCATAGCTGCAACTCGCCTAATATTCGCTGAGCTCGGAGTTACTTCAAGCTGTAACAATCTCGACTATTCACAATTATTTTAAGAATGAGATTTCTGCTGTCAAGAAGAGCAGAAATTGGATTGTAGATTGCGGATTGCGGATTTTCTGTTTGAGCTCTTGGATTGCAGAATGCTGGAACTTATAAAGTGGAGCTGCACACTTGATTAACACGTGATAGGCTGTCCCTGAGCGTTAGGGCAAAGATGGCAAGGCACCCCGTCCGAAAAACGACTCTAGTCGAGATCGAGATCGGGGGGAGGGGTCTTGGCGTGATCCTCATCGTCTTCAGGTTCAATCTCAGGTTCGGGCCCGATGTTCTCTTTGACATTGTCGGGCAAGGCGCCGTAGTTGATCCTGAGATATGGAGCGCCAATTCCGGGGGGACGGTTCTTGTCGTATTTTACTACCTCCCCTTCCGGCTGTTCGGTAGTGATAATCCTAACTCCTTCACTTCCTCCAGCGACACAAACCGATACTTGATCGTCAGCGAACCTTGCCCAGAAGATATTAACCTGGGCCGCTCCCTCTTTTGACCAGCCAATTACCCGACGCTGTTTCTGATCTTTACTCAGAATGAGCCAGACTTCGTCACTCTTGTGAATGTCAGAGAGAAGACGGACCTTTTCCTTTTTTTCTTTTCTGGAGGTGTCCACTCCAACATCGTAAAAGAAGGTGTTGACGATCTTTAAGACGTCAGGAGGTAAATCGCGAGGCTCCAGAGAGATATGGCTTACCATCCAACCTGGCGGCAGGTCTATCTCTTCCGTGCTGAATGGAACAGTTTCTTCTGAATTGGCCAAAATACGCAAACCCATATCACCTCCGACCACCAAGAGGTCAATGAACCCGGTGGCCAATTCGGCCCAGAAGACGCTAAGATCGCAAGGTCCGTTCTGGGCCCAGCCTACCACGATTCGGTGCAGTCGATCTTCAAGGCTGGGCAGAATAAGGTATCGAGTTTTATACGCATTCGAGACAGGGAAAATAATTTCTTTTGCCATTGCTGAGAACCTGGATGCCTATGCGTTGATCAGGCGGCAATACTAGCAAACGTGTGGATTATTTGGCAACACGTAAATTGTCAACGGATTCATTTGCAATGCTTGTGCCACTCACACAGCTCTTCAGAGTGATAAAAGTTTACTTTCCACTTGCGCTTCCTGGTCCGAGGGGATAAATGTAAAGATCACGACACAGCACCTGGCGAGTAGTCAATTCGTAAGCGGTAAGCGGACGACAGAACTCACCCGGCTAGCGTCTCGTCTTTGGCACCCTGCATCCACCGTAGCAAGGACATGGGTCCAATGGATAGCGGAAGGTCGGAGTCATGGAAAACAGTGGCCTGGAACGGGCTTAGCTTGCGAGTGCCGCCCCAATGGGAGGTGAGTTCGCTAGCAACGTCGTATCTCCAGCTAAACGATGAGGTGGGCCCGGTTCTTGAGTTGAAATGGCAGCAAATAAAAGGTCTGTTCTCTTTCAAAACTCATCTGAAAAAATTATCTCGGCTCTCGACCTCCAGTCCCGGAGTGGATTTTCAGGAAATCCCATTACCACATGACTGGCAACAAGCTTTGCGTAATTTCGAGGTTCAATCATTCGTATGGCAAAGCACTGAGGTAAGCGGGAAGGGGGCGATTCTATATTGCTCGGAGTGCCAGAAGGCCATCTTCCTGCAGTTTTACCAGAAGCAACGTCGAGATGATTCCCGCATACCGCTAGAGATCCTGCATTCATTGAGGGACCACAGCGAGGACGGCATGGTGCCCTGGGCTCTATTTGGCTTGCGTGCCCTTATACCGCAACGGTTCGCGCTTGTACGTCATCGCTTTCACCCGGGTCACTACCAACTGGAATTTCAACATCAAAAGGAGCACCTCCATTTGAATCGCTGGGGTCCGGCAGACCTTCTCTTGAAGGGTGGCGACCTGCTGCCTTGGTTTAATAAGAGAGGTGGGGAACGCAACTGGTGCCATGTGGCAAATATGAGAGAGTATAATTACGATGGAAAACCGGCCCTGCAAGTACAAAGCCAAGGGTCAATCGCTATCTCAAGCAGGCTCTGGGCTCGGATGACCAGGAACTTACCACACATCTGGGTGCGCGTCTGGCATCTGGCCTCTCGAAACCAGGTTCTCGGGGTAGCGGCACGTGGCTGTAAGCCCCTTAATGAACAGATGCTTGAGGAAGTTTGCTCCAATTATGACATGGTTTAAACGGAGGAAACCATCAAAAGACGACTTTTCCAAGGGACCTTCCAGTCGGTCAGAGTCTCTCGCTTATCGCCCGGTTAAGAGCCTAGAGGTTTCAGAAGAAAAGTTGGATAGCGGTGAGGTCGTGCTTACCTATCCTCTTACTCTGCGGCCATGGCTGCTAAGTCTGGCCACAAAATTGGGACTGCGGTCAGAGGAAACCCTTAGCAGAAAGCTGCAACTGGATGAGATGGGTAGCCTGACTTGGTCTCTCCTGGACGGCAAACGTGCAGTTCACGATCTGGTAGACTTTGTATGCCGTCGATACAAACTGAACCGGCGAGAGGCGGAAGTTGCCATGACTGGATTTCTGCGGGATCTGGGGAAGCGAGGGCTCATAGGGTTTCGGGCTCCTTCCGGGAAAGATGGTGAAAAATCCACTTAACAAGCCAAAGAGTCTCTCGGCACCATTCAGGAGCAGAATGTGAGGCGAGAGCTACAACCACCAAGATCACAAAAGGAACAACGCAGCTCGGAGAGAAAGGCGCTCATATTGTTCGCGCTCGCTGAGCTCCGCTCAGTCCCGCAAGCGGGTTCCCAGTTGCATGGTCGCAGCAGGCGATTTGTGAAACATCCGGGCTAGGAATGGAAATTAGGTAGGAGGTGTACAATGCGGATAGTATTGATTGGGCAAGCTGCCTTCGGCGTCAAGGTACTGGAGAACTTGCTGGAAAGAGATGAACAGGTGGTGGCGGTCTATACACCGCCGGATAGGGGGAGTCGACAGGATCCGCTTAAGGAAGCAGCGGTTGCTAAAGAAATTCCGGTTTTTCAACCATCGACCTATCAAGATGACCAGATTTTCGATGAGTACCAGGATCTCGAGCCAGATCTGACCATTTTGGCTTTTGTCACTGACATTATCCCGGAACAGTTTTTTAAGCTGCCCTCTTTGGGCACCATCTGTTACCATCCTTCTCTTCTTCCGCTCCATAGAGGTGCTAGTGCCATAAACTGGGCGATTATAAAGGGGAGAAAAAAGACAGGCCTGACCATTTTCTGGCCGGACGGGGGTATTGACACGGGACCCATTTTGCTTCAGAAGGAGATTGAGATTGGGCCAGATGATACGACCGGATCCATCTACTTCAACTATCTTTTTCCTATGGGGGTTGACGCCATTCTCGAATCCGTAGAGTTAATCAAAGAAGGCAAGGCCCCAAAGATCCTGCAGCCGGAAGAAGGAGCCACCTACGAGCCACCCTGCAGTGATCGTGTGGCCGCCATTGATTGGAAAAAGGCTGGGCAGGACATATACAATCTGGTGCGGGGCTGTGATCCCCAACCCGGAGCGTATAGTTACTGGCAGGGAGAGAAGATTCGTTTTTACAGTGCCAGGCTGCTAGGAGAACCCACGACAGAAACCCCGGGAACGCTGGTGCAAGCAGATTCTGACGGCTTTCAGGTTGCTGTCGAGGGCGGGAAACTCTCTGTCGGCAAGGTTCGCCCCGAATCCGGAGGCAAGGTGGAGGCCTCAGCATTTGTGTCCGAAAGGGGACTAAAAGTCGGAGATCAATTTGGTGAAGCAACGTGAAAAACAATCTAAGAAGAAAGAGATTGAAGAGGAAGAACGCCGGGTAAAAACCTTGAGGCTTTTGGTGGACTTCTCCTTGGCTTATCTCGCCCAGACGAAATTGTCACTGGAAGAGGCCCAGGCGGTGGTGGCAGGAGTAAAAAAGCAGGCCCTACACCTTTTTCCGGAAAAAGAAGAGACTTTCGATCTCATCTATCTGCCCAGATTTCAGAGACTGCTACGGGATAAATATCGACTACATTAGTTATGAAAGAAATCTACCTTCGTTTGATGAACGAATCACGCTGTATTGCCTCACGGTACGAGGTTCCGGAATTCTACCGACGATTCAAACCGGCCTTGGCTATTTCACGGCGTATTTTTTTTCATAGCCCGCTGCTTATTCATTGTAGGGAACTGGTGACCCCACAATACGCAGATGATTTTGGTCACGGTCTCCAACACGCCATAAGAGTGAGTGTGGACGCCGGTACTATTGTGCTTCTTGAGGGGGAGAAGTATTTTACTGTGCAGGAAGAGTTGGAGCGGGCGGTCGTATTGGTTCAGCTTGCCGGGCTCCTTCACGACATGAAACGCACGGAAGAAGAACACGCCTTGGCCGGAGCCCAGGCGGCCAAAGACCTGTTGCGGAATTTTCCCCTCACTCCTGCAGAAATACAATGCGTGGCAGAAGCCATCGTCAATCATGAAGCATTTTCAGAACCTCGAACCTGCGACACATTAACAGGGCAGTTGGTGGCCGATGCACTTTACGATGCAGACAAGTTTCGTTGGGGGCCTGATAATTTTACCCACACCGTTTGGTACATGATGAGCTATCACCAAGTAGCCATTGCCGAGCTCTTTGGCCGTTTTCCCTGGGGTGTCAACGGCATCCTCAGAATTAAAGATACTTTTCGCACCAACATAGGCGCTCAATACGGCCCCGAATTTATCGATCTGGGAGTAAGGATCGGTAAAGAGATCTATCAACATCTCCAGCGCCATCTGGATTCACTAACAACTGACGAGGAGTCTGATTCCGGGGAGAGGATTGACAGCGGAGATCAAGGCGGCGGTTAAGATTACCCATGAGTGACAAGGACATGATGGCTTTCAGCAATAATGTTGGAATTGAAGGTGTTCGCATCGGCCAGGTGACAGATACACAACATCACACTGGCTGCACTGTAGTAATGGTGAAAAATGGTGCGGTGGCTGGAGTGGATGTTCGCGGGGGCGCACCAGGGACGCATGGCACAGACGCATTGAGGCCGGAAAACCTTGTAGAAAAGGTGCACGCCGTGGTTCTCACCGGTGGCAGCGCCTTCGGGTTGGCAGCTGTAAAAGGGGTGATGCAGTACCTGCGGCAGAGAGATTGTGGTTTTCAAACGGAGCACGGGGTAGTTCCCATTGTCAGCGGTGCAGTGGTCTACGACCTAGGACTTAATAAAAGCGGGACACTGCCGGACGCCAACATGGGTTACCAGGCATGCGAAAACTCCTCAACAGAAGGGGCTGAACAGGGATGTGTTGGGGCTGGTACGGGCGCTACTGTAGGAAAACTGTTTGGGCTTGGACGTGCTATGAAGGGTGGTCAGGGTTTCGCCTCTCTCACTTCCACTGGAGGATTAAAGGTCTGGGCCCTCGCTGTGGTGAACGCTTACGGGGATGTGCGCAATCATGAAAATGGCGAGCTTTTGGCAGGAGTTCGCACTGAAGACGGGCGGCAACTGGCAAATGTAGCAGCAAGCCTGCCCACATTGGAAGTTCTGGCAGGATTCACTGGGAACAATACTGTGTTGGGGGTGGTGGCGACCAATGCCAAGTTCTCTAAGACTGAGCTGACGCGAGTGGCTCAGATGGCTCAGGCAGGTATTGCTCGAGCCGTAGTTCCCGCCCATAGCCTTTATGACGGTGATACCATTTACGCCCTCAGCACTGGATCTCATACAGGGGTCGAAGTTACAGTGGTGGGGGCTCTGGCTGCCCAGCTCATGGGTCAGGCCATCGTAAATGGCATTCTGCACGCAGTTGGGGTGGGTGGTCTTCCATCGCATCGAGACCTTTTCGGTAAGTAAGCACATGGCACAAGGCGCAGAGCGCATAGGGAAGTAGGCAATTCGTCAATTCAACGAATTGACTATTCAGCTTATCAGCGATCTTACCTAGATAACTACTTTTAATTACTGAAAATTGGAGTGATAAATTGAAGCACGTTGTTAATTTCTTTTTCGAGTTGGGCATGTTGAAGAAAACTCCAAGGAGTGGATATAAGTTTCTTGGTTCTGGAAGGGAGTCTGTGGCTGACCACGCTTTTCGAGTTGCGACAATAGGCTTTACCATGGCGAGGTTGGACAAGGAAGCTGACGCCTTTACTGTTGTGCGAATGTGTTTGTTTCATGATTTGCCGGAATCTCGAACAGGGGACCTGAACTATGTGAACAAACATTACGTTGATGTCAAGGAAGATCAGGTCGTAAAGGACCTCGCCAAGACACTTCCTTTTGGTGATGAACTCAAGGAACTGCTTGAGGAGTTTAATCAAGGGGAGAGCAGGGAAGCGCAACTGGCCCGAGACGCAGACCAACTGGATCTCATTCTGGAACTGAAGGAACATCAGGATTTGGGCAATAGTTATGCCAAGGATTGGATCCATTTTGCCCTAAAGCGATTGAAGACGGACCTGGGCAAGCGATTGGCAGCGCAGATTTTGGAGACCGATTCCACAGCCTGGTGGTTCGAGGGCCGGGATCACTGGTGGACCGAGGAATAGCGCAAATTGCATGGCGTCATGTTTTGAGAGTTTAGCGACTTGAAGGATTTAAACGGTTTGACCATCTGGCGAGTTGACGAATTGACCAATTGACTAGTCAACGATTGCTATGCGCCTTGCGCTATGCGACCGTGATCGAATTCTTCCCCACATCCTTGCTTCGGTAAAGAGAGTTGTCCGCCATCTGCAGTAGCTCTTTTTTGTCAGCAGCATCACCGGGATAGTTGGCGATGCCGAAGCTGGCGGTAAGTCTTATCTCAAGCTCCATATCCTGCAGGAAAGTAGCATCGGCTAATGCCTTACGTACGGCGACCACCTTGTCGAAGGCCGTATGCTTGTCTTGTCCAGGCAGTATGATTACGAATTCATCGCCACCGTAGCGCACCAGTCGATCATTTTCCTCCAGCTTGGAGGCTATGATCTGAGCAGCGTCCCCTAGAATTCTGCTGCCGAGCAAATGTCCGTGGCTATCCACCGCGTCTTTGAAGTTATCCACATCAAGAAACACCAGGGAAACCTCCTGCCCTTGATGTAACAACTGGTCCAAGTGCTGGTGCATGTAACGGGTGTTGTAATAACCGCTCACGTCGTCGGTGATGCTAAGGGACTCTATTTTTCTATAGGTGCGAGCATTATGGATGGCGATGGCCACATAATCGGCCAATATGGACAGGAGCGGCATGAAATTGTCCTGAAACAGTGACATGTCTTCCGGATTCACTATTTCAATGACACCTATTACCGCCCCCTGCATCTTAAGGGGGAGGCATATAATAGAGTGGGTGACAAAACCAGTGAGATCATCCACTCGATTGCTGAATCGAGTATCTTGCCGCACCTCCGGTACTAGAATTGGTTCACCCGTAAGCGCTACTGTCCCAGCTATCCCCTCTCCGAGCCCTATCCTCACGTCGGCCAGTGACCCTTTGTCCAAGCCCACTACTACCTCGAAGTAGAGTTCTTCAGTCTTGGGATCCAGCAGAAACAGGGTCCAATTTTTTGCCTTAATCAATTCACTGAGCCGTTTGAGTATGATGATTAAAATCTGGTCCATATTGAAGGTTGAAGTGAGGGCCTTGCCGATTTCAACACAGGTCATGAGATGCTGAATGTAGATGGAATTTTCTTCAAGCATGTTGGCGACCGAAGTCACCAAATCGGGTTCTTTCATTAAATCATCCATGCGTGATCCAGTAGCGAAGCTCATTCATTCACGTTCGCTAAAACTAAAGCAACCTTCATGCCAACAAAGAACGATTTACCCGGAGGTAGCTGGTCTGGAGGTTGTTGGAGGCGGCGAGTAACAGATGGGTTTACGTGGGGGAGTATTGGATGAAGAATGCAGTAAACACTTCTTGAATCGGTTAGTACGCTTGTGCTACTAAAGACACGCATCGATCGGAAATCGGAGCATTCCGTGAGTAGTCAAGATCTCGAGAAAATTCTGAAGGATATTGAGAAGGATTATAAGACTGAAATCGTGCCGATAACCGTATCTGGTCGGACCCTGAAGTGCTTGCGGTTAGCAGATCTGGACGAGATTATATTTCAACGGCTAGCAACGACTGATGTTGATGCGTCTGCGTTACCTTTCTGGGGTAAGATTTGGGAGGCAAGTATCCTTCTGGCAGCTTACCTGGCAGCACAACCAGTGTTGCCGGGGAGAAAGATTCTAGAGATCGGTACCGGTTTGGGGGTGAGCGGCCTTTTTGCGGCCGCTTGTGGTCATGAGGTCACCCTCTCAGATCACAAGGAGGAAATTCTTCGATTCATTAGGGCCAATGTTTTGTTAAACAATCTGGACAGTGTGTCCACTATTACTGTTGACTGGACCCAAGCAGCTCCACAACAGCAGATATACGACTGGATTGTTGGTTCAGAAGTAGTGTACCATCGGCCAACATACGATGCTTTAGTCGAGTTTCTTCTGCAAACGTTAAAACCGCACGGCACTATTTTCCTCGCCAAGAGCACGAGTCTGCCGGCGGATACCTTTTTTGCCAAACTCACCCAGCATTTCAAGTTCAAGAGATTGGATAAAGTAATGCGGTCTGAAGACCAGGAATTTGCCGTCAGTCTTTACGCCATCAAGCGAAAAGAAGACGGTTAAAGCCAAGCGCAGTAGGCAGTTCGTCAATTAGTCAATTTGTTAAATTGTTAAACCGTCAAATGGTAATGTGACGAATCGACGAATTGACCAATGAACGGTCTGGCAGCCGGCTTGCGTCAAATGATTTGGTTGGGGGTGAATGTATGAGACTCACATTCCTCGGAACTGGCTCAGCCTGGTCGCTGCCCGAACTAGGTTGTGACTGTTTTATATGCCGGCAGATGCATAAGAACAAGGAGATACGTCTTCGCACTTCCCTCTATCTTGAATGTGGAGAAAGGATATTGATTGATTGCGGACCAGACATAGTACGACAATGGTGGACTAATGGTCTGACAGGTGTTGATGTGGTTTTGCTTACTCACGAACACGGGGACCATTACCTGGGTCTCGACGAACTTGTTGCTTTGCGACGCTCCTCTGATCCAAAGGACTGGAGTCCCATTTCCACATACGCCACAGCTGCAGCCTGGGAGACCATAGAGCTCCGTTTCGGTTATCTTTTGGAGAGGACTCTGGCCAAAAAACTGGCCACCGCTGGAGAACCACTTTCCGGGTTGCGTACAAAGGTGATGCCCTTCAAGACGTATCATGGGCCGATGGCAAAGGGCTCGGTTGGCTATATAATTGAAGATGGTGGGAAGCGTCTCATGTATACTTCAGATCTCCTGCACGCAGAGGATCAAGAGAAAGAAGTGGGTCGTCCCGATGTGCTGGTCATTCAATCGCACTGGCTCAATGAACCAGAGTTTAACCGACCTTCGCTTTTGAGCCTGCAACGGGCGCTACCCATGATTCGGGCCTGGGACCCAGATGAGAAGGTGTTTTTGGTTCATATTTCCGACGCTGATCAGGTGCCCGGGGACCCAGCCAACGATTGCCTCAAAAAAATACCTCCTGCAGCCCCGCTTAAAGATCCTCGGACAGGTATTCCATATCCCGTTCCAACCTGTCAGGCGGACTGGCAAGAGGTAGCTGAGAGAGTTTTTAGGGACAACGACATACATGTTCCAGTGCAGGTAGCTTATGATGGACTCACGGTTGAGATTTAGTTCGCAAAGGGGCATAGAGTAAGAAATCAGGGGCCGGAGGTCAGAAGGAAGATTTTAGATTTTAGATTGCAGATTGTAGATTGCGGATTTACTGCCTTACGCTCACTACTTACTGCACACTGCTTGCTACTTACCATTTACTATTTGACAAATTGCCGGATTGACTAATTAACAAATTGACGAAAAATTTTGAATTTGAAGTATGAGAGAGCATAAAATTGAAATACTCTCCGATGATCTGAAACTCCAGGGTGTGTTGACTATTCCTGAAGGTGACTCCTGGCCGCTGGTAATATTGTGTCATGGCTTTTTGAGCCACAAGGACAGCTCAAAATACAGGCAACTCGCCCAGGTATTTGCTCTGGAGTCCATTGCCACAGTCCGGTTTGACTTCAGGGGTTGCGGCGAAAGTGAAGGGTTATTGTCTGAGAGCTCGCTTTCGAGACGGTGGCGAGATTTACAAAGGGTAATTGACCGGTGCGTTGATTTGGAGGATTTTGATGGAAGTCTTGGTCTATTGGGCAGCAGCCTGGGCGGTTATCTGGCTCTCTTGGAGGTCAATCGAAATTCTAAAGTTCGCTGTACGGCGGTCTGGTCCGCTCCCTCCCACCTACTTGATCTGGCAAAACGACTCCCTGAAGTTTCTCCAGTGGAATTTTCCCAGGAATGCTATGAGGATCTGCTCACAGTGGAGCTGCTTCCTCGCCTAAAAAATGTCCAACGCGTTCTGATCGTACATGGCCAAGAGGACCTCCAAGTTCCATCCAAACACGCCTCGAACTTGTATGAAGTGTTGGATGACCCAAAAGCTTTACATCTTCTGAAGGAAGCTGATCATCGGTTCAGTGCAGCGGAATCGAGAGATGAAGCCATTCGAGTCACTATGGAATGGTTCAGAAGATTTCTCTAGCTCAGCAGGTAGCTGGCAGCAGGCAGGTGCCAGAAAACAGAAGTAAGCGGCCAGAGGGTGTAGGGCATGGAGTGGAATACACGGAGATTCTCTTGTGGGAGCGGCTTTTAGCCGCGATTCGAACAACTTGAACGACTTGAACGATTTTGATGATTTATCGGAACTCTCACCGCTTACCGTTCACGGTTCGCCGCTCAGCCCACACGCCAACCACTTTGCGCAACTCGTGTCAGGTTATCTTGCCAGTTAGTCTCACACGTGCGTCTAATACCAGGCTGAAAAGTGCAGGAATCAGAAAGAGGGTAAAAATCGCAGAAAGGGCAAGACCACCAACCACCACACTACCCAAGCCGCGATAGAGCTCAGAGCCAGCGCCACGGAAAAGCACCAGTGGAAGCATACCAAACACACTGGTGGTGGTGCTCATGAATATGGGTCTGATGCGGTTTCTCACTGCCTCACGGATTGCCTCCCGCCGCTCCATTCCTTCATGGCGCATATGGTTCAGACTCTGGTGGACGATGAGAATAGCGTTGTTAACCACGGTGCCAATGAGAATGATGAAGCCCAGCATGGTTAACACGTCCAGGGACTGATACTCAATCAAGTTGCTCACCAACCACAGACCTGCAAAACCCCCAGCAGCCGCCAGCGGCACACTGAACATAATGACGAGAGGATAGAGAAAACTGGCGAAAAGGGCCGACATAAGCAGGTAAGTGATGGCTAAAGCGAGGACGAAATTCCACTGCAAGGCCTTCCTTGTGACTACCAGGTCGTCTGCAGTACCAGCAAGGTTGATGTTGTAAAGGCCGCCAAGCTCGCCGCTTTTTTTGAGGGGCCCGATTACCTTTTTCTCCAGCGTCTGCAGGGCGGTTTCCAAAGGAGTTTCACGCGGTGGCCTCACCTGAATGGTAATTGCTCGTTGGCGCTCGATGTGATTGATCTGAGTGGGTCCAGCCACCCAGCGAATATCTGCCACCGATCCAAGGGTGACCAGCCGCCCGTCAGCAGTTCTCAGTAGGAGGTTTTCAAAGTCCTGTGTTTGTTTGGTGGAGGAAGGGCTACCCGTCAAAGTGAGGTCGATTTCTTTGCCATCGTGTTGATAATCGCTGACTTTACGGCCGTCAAGCAAGGTGTCCACAACCTGGCCGATGTCGCGGGCAGCGAGTCCTAGACTAGCGGCTCGCACCCGATCAGGAGTAATCTGAATTTCTGGGTTCCCCAAGTCGAGACTCGGAATGGGGCGTACCTGGGAGCCAGGGAGCAATTGCATGGCCTGACCGAATACTCGACCTCCGAACCGTACGAGGCGTGTCAGATCCGGACCGGTAATGTCCACATCAATGGTCCTCCCAGAGCTAATACCGCGGCCAAAAAGACTGCTCTGATAGGATGTGGCATAGAAACCAGGGATTTTTTTGAGCTCTTTCTTGAAAATTGGAACCAATTCTCTAGCTTTGAGGGGATTCCGAGTGGAGGCACCGGCGAACATTATACGACCGAGAGCGACATAGAAGAGGTTGCGGATTCTGGGTTCTCGGTATTCGACACTCCCATCTTCCTTCCAATAGGGTTCCAGTTCTTTGACAATAACATTACCGACCTGGTCGAGTTCTTCCAGATTATAGCCAGGGGGAGGAAGGAGAAGGCTGAAGACAAAATTACGATTGCCCTCGGGAAGATACTCGGAAGGGGGGGATAAGAAAAACGCCATGGCGAGCGAGAACCCGGTAAGAGCAACTACTACTGCCACCCGAGCAGGTACAGAGCCGGTTACACTGTAGTTGAAGTTGGCCACTCCTTCAGTGAATATGTGGGCAAAACGGTCCAAAAGGCGGACGGATTTTTTGAACGAAGGAAGCTCGTTGCCTGACTCATGGGTCTTTGTGGTGTCGGGTTCAGAGCCGGGGTTGGTTGGCACAGTACTCAATTGCTTGCTCTTGGCCGCTAATTTGCCCTCGCGCCGTTCGCGAAAATAGCCGAGAATTTTGGCGGAGAAGGTGGGTATAACCGTTATAGATACAACCAAGCTTAGAGCCACCGCGCAGCTGATAGCAATGGCAATATCCTTGAACAGCTGACCGGCCTCTTCCTGCACGTACACCACCGGAATAAATACTGCCATGGTAGTCAGGGTACTGGCCAGCACTGCGCCCCAAACCTCAGTAGTACCGTTATAGGCCGCCTCAACTCGGGTTTCTCCCAGGCCGCGGTGACGGTCTATGTTTTCAAGGACCACGATGGCCGCGTCCACCACCATTCCCACGGCAAAGGCAAGCCCCGCCAGGCTGATGACGTTGATGTTGCGGCCGAAAAAAGTCATCATCAGAAAGGTGCCCACAACGCTTATGGGGATGGCGGTGGCGATTATCAAGGTACTGTTGATGGATCGCAGAAAGAGGATGAGCACCAGAACTGCCAGGGTTCCTCCCACAAAGAGGTTCTGGCGCACAAGGTCAATGGCACTTTCGATATACTCGGTCTCGTCGTAGACCTGGCGCAGCCGTAGCCCCCGCTCTTTGAGTAATCCTGCGTTCAATTCGGCGATGGCCTCCCGGACTCCCATCATTACCTGGAGAACGTTGGCTCCCGTCTGGCGTTTAGCGTTGACAGCGATTGTAGGGCGATTCTTTTCATGAACTGTGGCCGTGGGTTTGGCGTAGCCAAGCCTAACTTCGGCAACATCACGGACATAGATGGGGGTACCATTGATGTACTTGATGACGACGTTTTCTACATCATTAGGAGACTGGTATTGCCCCACAGTTCGAGCAATGAACTTACGCTTACCCTCGTCAAAATCTCCAGCACTTACGTTTTCGTTTTCCCGGTTCAGTGCGGCTGCTACTTCGGCTATGGTAATGCGGTGGGCCGCGAGGACGTCAGGGTCGAAGGTGGCCTGCATCTCTGGCTCGACGCCACCGTAGATTTCGGACTCAGCCACGCCAGGGATCCTTTCAAGTCGGGGTTTGACGAAGTCCTTGACGAACTGATACTCGGTTTCAATGCCGGTGTTGTCACCGCTGAGCCGCTCGAGGATGATCCAGGCGATGGCGTTCTGCTCGCTGCCGGAGGAGACCAGTACAGGCTCCTCAGCCTCGTCCGGATATTCCGGCACCTGGTTGAGGTTGTTGGAGACTTTAAGGAGAGCTGCGTCTGGGTCGGTGCCCACCTGGAACTTAAGGGTCACCGTGCCCCGACCGTAAAAGCTCTCACTCTTCATTTCGATGAGACCTTCGACGCTCTTGAGAACATCCTCCTGCTCGTCGGCGATCTCCCGTTCCACCTCTTGGGGACTGGCTCCCGGCCAGATGGTATTTACAGTGATCTCGGCTTTGTCCACATTGGGTGTGAGTTGCACCGGAATACGGAGTAGGGCGAGGAGGCCGAACATGACCAGGAGGATGACCCCCACGGCCACGGTGATGGGATTTTTGATGGAAGCGTCTACTACTTTCACTGTATGCTCAGTCTTGAGTACTTGCTATACGCGGGACTGGCGAGACGTGTCACGAATGAGTATCTTGGCAAACCCTCTTCCAAGTAAGCCTCTACCTCTCGTCTCGCTCGACCTCCCGTCCCGCTATTATTTTTATTCAATAATCTGTACGGGCTGACCTGGTCGGAGCCGTTCGTTGCCTCTGGTGACTACCTGCATGCCAGCCTTTACCGGGCCCGTAACTTCGATCATGCTGTCCGAAGTATCCCCCAGTTGTACGGGCAAAGGCTGGGCTACCCCTTCGCGCACCACGTACAATAGGTGCTGTTGTCCCATGTTCACCACAGCGTCTTTGGGCACTGCCAAGACAGAACTGGGCTTGCCAATGGCAAGGCTGACTCGACAGAGCATTCCCCCTTTGATGCGGTTGTTGGTATTGTCAACGGAGACCTTGACCGGAAAGGCTCGGCTGCTGGAATCCCCGACCGCGATGATGGCAGCAATCTTGCCGGTGAACTTTTCGGGGTTCAGGGCGTCCACCTGTACCTGGGTGGGTCCTCCCAAGACAAGCCGGGGAATGTAGCGCTCTGGAACATCGATCACTACTTCAATGCTGCTGAGATCTGCCATGCTGACAATTGGGCCGCCTTTTTCCACCCACTCGCCAACCTGAGTATGCTCCTTAATTACAAATCCAGAAAAGGGAGCACGAATGGTTTTATTGGCAATTGAATCCTGGTTGTGCTCTATCTCAGCCTGCAGCCGCCGAACTCGCGCTTCCAGGGATTGTACCTCGGCCAAATCGTCTGTATACTGCTTGTCAGCAATGGTCTCACTTGCCAGCAAATCGGCGGATCGCTTCAAATCTGCACGGGCTCTGCGTAGTTGGGCTTCGGTATCAGCCTTGTTGGCCTTGGCGCCTTTAAGGTTGATCTGTAGAAGTCGGTCCTTGAGCCGGGCGAGAACGGCTCCCTTCTTTACAAAGTCACCCTCACTGACGCTAAATTTTTCCACGAGACCCTCTATATCAGAGGCCACTAGGCTGGTTAACTTCGGCTGAGCTGTGCCGATGAGCTGAACCTGCGGTGCAATGTCCATTTTGCTAACCTGGGCTACTTTCACCGGGGTAGCGGGAGAGCCCTCTTGGGCCGGACTTGAGGAGATATGTAACACCAGTAAGTGGGGAACGAGAACACTGAAGCCAAGAATAATCCGTGAGATATTTCTGGACATAGGTTCAAACATAAAAGGCTCCTAGAGTCGCAATCGTCCAACTAGATAGTCTAGCACGCGTTGTAAATTAGTTAAAGCGTCAAGTAGTCCCTGGAGTTTCCCCAAAAATTCAGGTACTGAACAAAGCGAGTTGGCCGGAGTTGTCTTGTAAGGCTGTTTGGGCTCCTACTATCCCTCTGCC
>CP070843.1:3029871-3033852 GCA_020350905.1 Deltaproteobacteria bacterium | reverse complement strand
AGTCCAGTGTGTCAATAGGAAGTCCCATGGAATTCGAAACGGTAATCGGCCTGGAAGTTCACGCCCAACTATTAACCGACAGCAAGATCTTTTGTGGTTGTTCCACTAAGTTCGGGGCGGCACCGAACACCCACACGTGCCCTGTTTGCCTTGGCATGCCAGGCGTGCTCCCCGTCCTCAACCGCACGGTGATAGAGTTCACCCTACGGCTGGCCCTGGCCACCCACTGCACTATTGCTCGCACCAGCCGGTTTGCTCGGAAAAACTATTTCTACCCGGACCTGCCCAAAGGATATCAGATCTCACAGTACGAACTACCGGTGGCGGAGCACGGCTGGATAGACATCGAGGTAAATGGTGAAAGCAAACGGATCGGAATAACTCGCATCCACCTCGAGGAAGACGCCGGCAAACTGATACATGATGAAGCCCAACCATTCAGCTATGTTGTCTTCAACCGCACTGGGGTGCCTCTCATTGAAATCGTCAGCGAACCTGATCTGAGAACCCCGGAGGAGGCATCGACTTACTTGAAAAAGTTACGGGATATCGTCCGTTACTTGGACATCTGCGATGGAAATATGGAGGAGGGCAGTTTGCGCTGTGACGCCAATATTTCCTTACGTCCGGTGGGTTCAGAAAGCTTAGGCGTCAAGACCGAGCTGAAAAACATGAACTCTTTCCGTTTCGTGCAGCGGGCCCTTGAATATGAAATTAAGAGGCAGCGAGCAATTCTTGAACAGGGGGGCACAATTGTTCAGGAAACCCGGTTGTGGGACAGCGACAAAGGCGTCACTCATGGCATGCGCGGTAAGGAAGAAGCGCATGACTACCGGTACTTTCCAGATCCGGATTTGGTGCCGGTGCTGGTGACCGACGAGTGGATAGAGAATGTTCGGAGCGAGCTGCCAGAGCTTCCTGAGGCCAAGAAGGCGCGGTTCATACAAGAGTATGGGCTGCCGGAGCAGGATGCCGTTGTGCTCACGAGCAGCAAGGATCTTGCCGCCTACTTCGAGACCTGTGTGGCTCGCTTTCCCCAACCCAAGAAGGTGAGCAACTGGATCATGGCGGAACTGCTCAGGGAACTGAACCGCGACGATCGAGAAATCGACCAATGCCCTGTGACCCCGGAGGCACTGGCTGACCTCCTCAAAATGACAGATGAGGACGTGATCAGTGGCAAGATTGCCAAGAGTGTTTTCGAGGAGATGTACGCCACCGGCAAATCCCCCGAAACTATCGTAGACGAAAAGGGGCTCAAGCAGGTGACGGACGAAGGTGAAATTGGCAAGGTTATAGAGAGTGTATTGACTGCCCATCCCGACCAGGTTGAAGAATACCGTGCTGGCAAAGATAAACTTTTGGGTTTTTTCGTCGGCCAAGTCATGAAGCAGACCCAAGGCAAAGCCAACCCCAAGATAGTCAACGAAATCCTCAGGGAGAAACTGAAACAGTAGCTTCGCAGTCGGTCACAGAGGGGTGGGTGCCCCAAAATTCGAAACTGGAGCATGAACTCGATGATATCTACTATTGACTGGCAAGACGACTATGTGGTCATGATAGACCAGCGTAAGCTTCCCTTCAAAGAACGTTATGTGGTATGCAAGACACCAACTCAGGTTGTCGAGGCTATTCGTAAGATGGTGATCCGCGGCGCGCCTGCCATCGGGGTAGCCGCAGCCATGGGACTCGCCCTCGGCGGTCGTCGAATCAAGACCCAAAACCGTGCAACATTTGAGCGTCACTTTCAGCGTATCTGCGAGCAAATGGCCAGTGCCAGACCCACGGCCAGCAATCTTTTCTGGGCCATCGAGAGCATGCTCAAGGTGCTAAAAAAGCACCCGCAGGCATCAGTGGAGGAGTTAAAGGACCAGCTCCGTCGCAAGGCTGATGATCTTCTTGCCGCAGATCAGGCCATTAATAAAGCAATTGGCCACCATGGCCAGATGGTGGTGCCGGACGGGGCAACCGTGCTCACCCATTGCAATGCCGGCGCTCTGGCCACAGCAGGCTACGGCACTGCACTGGGGGTTGTGAGGGCTGCGTGGGAAGTGGGCAAGAATATCCGGGTGCTTGCCGATGAAACCCGACCGTTTTTGCAGGGCAGCAGGCTCACAGCTTGGGAACTGCAGCAGGATAATATCCCGGTGATCCTGATCACGGACAGCATGGCTGGCTATCTTATGAGTAAAGGGCAGGTTCAACTCATCGTTGTGGGTGCTGACCGGGTCGCAGCCAATGGTGATATTGCCAACAAGATCGGCACCTATTCCCTGGCGGTTTTAGCCAAAGAAAACAAGGTGCCATTTTATGTTGCTGCGCCCTTGTCAACGGTGGATCTGTCAGTCGCCACCGGAAAGAATATCCCCATTGAGGAGCGGGATCCTCGAGAGGTCACCCACAGCCTTGGCCATGCCATCGCTCCACCGGGTGTGAATGCCTGGAACCCGGCATTTGATGTTACCCCGAATCGATTTATTGCAGGAATCATCACCGAGAGGGGCATAGCTCGTAAGCCCTACGGAAAGTCTCTCAGAGCCATGAAAAAGCAAAGCACATAGCGCCAGACAGAGAGTAAACAGTATAGGGTGAACAGTTGCCGTACCACCCTCCCATCTGTTTACCGTTCAACGCTTTGTGCTTACCAAGCGTTACGCGCCGGCAAGGAGTAGAAAATATGGTGGAGAAAGCAAAGAAGATCTGGATGGACGGAAAATTTGTGGACTGGGATGACGCGAACGTCCACATCCTTACTCATACGCTACATTATGGTCTGGGGATCTTCGAGGGCATCCGCTGTTATGAGTGCGAGGACGGCCGCTCTGCAGTTTTTCGCCTGCCAGAACACGTGGAGCGTTTTTTCAATTCTGCCCATTCCATGTTTATGAAAATGCCTTTCAGCCAGGAACAAATTACCCAGGCAATTCTGGACACTCTCCTGACCAATGAGCAGAGGGCCGCATATATTAGACCCCTTGCCTTCATTGGAGCGGGTGCCATGGGTCTTCATCCACAGGACAACCCCGTACGGGTTTCCATCGTCACCTGGCCCTGGGGAGCTTATCTCGGTGAAGAAGGCCTCACCAAGGGTATTCGAGCTAAGGTCTCATCTTTTACTCGACACCATCCAAACATCCTCATGACCACAACCAAAACGTGTGGTAATTACGTCAACTCCATACTGGCCAAGCTTGAGGTCACCACGGATGGCTACGATGAGGCCATCATGCTTGACCCGGATGGCTACATTGGCGAGGGAACCGGAGAGAATATTTTCATCGTTCGCAAAGGTGTGCTCAGAACTCCACCACTCACCTCCATCCTCCCCGGAATCACCCGGGATTGCGTAATTACCATCGCCAGGGATCTAGGCTTCGCAGTACAGGAAGAAAGGTTTTCTCGGGACGATCTCTATGTGGCCAACGAGGCCTTCTTCACTGGAACCGCAGCGGAAATCACACCAATTCGTGAGGTGGATCACCGCACCATTGGCGAGGGATTGCCTGGAGCTCTGACCAGGACTTTACAGGACACTTTTTTCCAAATAGTTAAGGGAACAAAGCAGGATTACAGCCATTGGCTCACATATTTGTAGGGCTTGCTCAATCCGAAATTCGAATGTCGAAATAGAAAAGATTTAGGAATTTAGGGATTGAGGGATTTTGGAATTATGGAAAAAGGTCATGGCAATCCCCGAGCTTTTAAGGTTTTTGAATTCCTCAAAACGCTTATGCATTTAGCTCCGCATACTGTAGATACCAGGGTTCGATATATGCTTTTACGAACCACAGAGACACGGAGAGCACAGAGGGATCTATATTTATTGCCCGATCGGGTCTCCCGGCCAGGGACAAAACACCCCCCTCCGTGATCTCTGTGCCTCTGTGGTGAATCTTCAATCAGGCCTCCTCAGGCCGTGATAATGCGGAGCAGAGAAACTATTCGTTTCCTCAATTCCCTAATTTCTCAATTTCTCGATTT
>CP070843.1:3021344-3029771 GCA_020350905.1 Deltaproteobacteria bacterium | reverse complement strand
CTTTATGATGCCTGTGGCTACACCGCCCAACGCCATTGTCTTCGGCAGTGGGCGCATTAAGATAGCAGAGATGGCCAAGGTGGGAGTCTTTATCAATGTGATAGGTGTGTTGATCGTTGCCGTCCTTTTCTACCTGATAGGGACGACAGTATTCTCCATTGACCTTAGTGTGTTCCCCGAGTGGGCTACATTCATTGGTACAGGCGGACACTAGAGGTAAAACTTACACAGCAACCCAGGTTATAATTTTGTGGTGATCTTCTCTAGAAGAGGGACGAGAAATGAAATGCTTCATCAAAAGGGTTGTATTTTTTGCTCTCATAGGCTGGCTGGCGCTGACAATTGCATTTACTCCAGAGGCTGGCAGGGCGGCTCAGGGGACAGCAAAAGACACCTCCCCAGTAATTGTAGGAGTTCCGCTGCCACTATCGGGAAATCTCAAAGAATTCGGCACCATGATGCGGAATTCCTTTGAAATGGCCAGGGATTCCATCAATAAACTGGGAGGGATCAACGGCCGTTTTTTGGAGCTCGTCTATGTTGATACCCAGGGGAAAGAAGCCTTGGGAGAGGATGTGGTTAAGAAATTGGTCATTGACAACAAGGCAATTATGCTTGTAGGCGGATATTCCTCGAGCCCAACGTACGTCATGGCTCGGACGGCGCAGAGACTGAATGTGCCCTTCCTCATCAGCACGGCCTCGGCTGACAAAATCACTCAGAAGGGATGGAAGAATATCTTCAGGCTCAACCCCCCCATCAGTGAATACACGAAAGGGTTGGAAGATTTTTGGATCAAGAATTTCAAGCCGAAATCCATGGCCATTATTTACGAAAACAGTATGTTCGGGACCACTGGCGCCATGAGAATGATGAGCTTTTGTGAGGACAATGCCATTGAGGTTCGTGCCCTCATCGGCTATGACAGAAAAAGAGCGAGCCGGACGTACTTTCGACCCATGCTTGCCCCCCTAACGGAAGAGACTCCCGATGTGATCTATATGATCTCTTATCTTGAAGATGCTGTTGCTCTAGCAAAAACCATCCGGGAATTGAAGATAAGCTCATTACTGTGTGGAGGTGCAGCTGGTTTTGCCCTGGAAGAATTTGTCAAGAGAGCAGGAGATTCAGCCAACTACTTGCTGACCGCCACTCTGTGGTCCGAGCATCTGCTGTATCCCGGAGCAAAAGAATATTTCGATAGATACGTGAAGATTTATGCTGCGGAACCAAGTTATCACGGCGCTGAAGCCTACTCGGCTCTTCTGGTGGCAGCGGATGTTTTGAAACGGGCCGAATCCCACGACCCCAAAGACATCAGGTTAGCATTGAAGAAGACCTTTATGATTACCCCATTCGGCCCCGTCAAGTTTTACTCCTATGAGGATTTCGAGAGGCAAAACAGCGTCCGCACCTTGGTCCTGCAGATCATCAACAGCAAATTCGAAGCTATCTGGCTGCCTGACTTGGCCACATCCCAGTTTGTTTCAGCTCCAGAAAAATAGACTGATGCGGTGGGATGATCAGTCGGGCATGAGGAGGGGATAAAGAAATGAAAAATATCAGCAAGATAATGGTGGCTTTTGACTTCTCGGAGTATTCAAAGAATGCCTTTGCATACGCTGTTGAGTTGGCCGATAGTCTGGGAGCAAACCTCGTTATAGTGAATATAATCAACGAAAGAGATCTCAATGCCCTTCGTACTATCACGAAGGAGGACATGTTCTCCAGTTCTGTGGTGAAATATAAGAAAGAGACAATGAAGATGTATGTGAACAAGAAAAAGGAAGAATTATCAGAGAAAATTGACTCGTTAATAGAAGATGCAAATTGTACTCATCTTGCCATTGATAAAGTGTTTCGAGTTGGGGTTCCATTCCAGGAATTAATCAACGCAGTAAAAAAAGAAGGCGCTGATCTTATGGTCATGGGCTCAAAGGGCCGAAGTAGTATTGCTGAGGTGCTTTTTGGCCACACTGCAGAGAGAATGTTTCGACATTGTCCCGTGCCCTTACTAAGCATACGATTCCAGCAAAAAAAATAAACGACAGCATCTCACCGGCAGTTTCAAAGAAGGTGTGCGAAGCTTGATTCCGGCACACGAACTCAGAAAGTATGACATTTTTTTCGGCCTGGAGCCGAAAGAACTGGCTGCTCTGGCCAAGATCGCGGACGTGGTCCATGCCAGTGAGGGGGAAACGATCATTAACGAGGGGCAGCCAGCCCGCACCTTCTACTTGATGGACCAGGGAAATCTTTTGGTCGCCTTCAAGGACGGCAGAGCCTTGACCCTTCACGGACGTGGTGAAGTTGTAGGCTGGTCAGCCATCATCCATCCAACCCACTACACTGGAGATGTCATCTGTCTCACTGACTGCTTTTTTATCTCTTTTCCTGGGAGCGAGATGTTGCGTCTCATTCAGAGCAACGTGGCGATGGGAACCAAGATCATGCGGTTGGTATCTGAAAGGGTGGCCAATAGGATACCCTTCCTCGCAGAAGCAGTTACGCGCAGACTGAAAGGAGGAAGTTAGATCTATGAGCGGTTTTTCAGCAATTAATGCAGCCAGCGGCTGGCTCATTGCGGCCCTGGGGATCTCCATCGTCTTTCTCGGGCTGGCCTCCCTGGCTTTTATAATCTCCCTGTTCCCCCACGTATTCGGCCGGTTGAATGGTCAAACCCTGAAGTCCATTGTCACAACTATGAAAGACCTTTTCTATCCAGTGAAGAAACCACCCGCTCCTGCAACTCCAGTCGCAGAGGAGAGACTGGAGGAAAGGGATCTGGATGACGCCGAAGAATCTTTGCGTCTGCTCACTGCTCACCTGGGTGAACCATTTAAGTTGCCTCGTCTACTGATGCTGGCTGAACATAGACTGGCAAAACCTCACTCCACCATCTGTCGTTTAATTTTGAAAGGTAAAATGGTGCGCGAGCCCGATGGGCTGTTTGGCTGGGCCGAAGGGTATGAAGAAGAAAGCTCGCCTTAAAACGGCAACTTTTTAGACTAACAATTAGATTTGTTACAGCAACTGAACGAGGGATTATATGGAGCTCCTGGCAAATTTTTTCTACAACACTGGATTTGGCATGGCCGATTACCGCCATCTGATCATGATCGCTGTGGGGCTCTTTTTCCTCTATCTGGGTATTGCCAAACACTATGAGCCACTGCTTCTCGTTCCCATCGGCTTTGGCATCCTTGTCGGCAACATTCCGGTTTTCAAGGGGCTGGGCCTTGGCATTTATGAAGAGGGTAGTGTACTGAATTATCTTTACTTCGGCGTGCGCAAGGGCGTCTACCCGCCCTTGATCTTTCTGGGCATCGGCGCAATGACCGACTTTTCCACGCTCCTGGCCAGACCCAGGCTCATCTTGCTGGGTGCAGCTGCCCAGGTGGGGATTTTCGCCACTTTTCTGGGTGCCCTGTTTCTGGGGTTTGTACCCAAGGAGGCGGCTTCTATCGGCATCATCGGCGGCGCTGATGGCCCCACCGCCATCTTCTTGTCGGCTCAGCTGGCACCCCATCTGGTGGGCCCTATTGCCATTGCCGCCTATTCCTACATGGCCCTGGTGCCGGTAATCCAGCCGCCCATCATGAAACTGCTCACCAATCGCGAGGAACGGCTCATCAAGATGAGTGACCCCCGGGAGGTGAGCAAGCAGGAAAAGATTCTCTTTCCCATCTTTGCCTTCCTGCTCTGTTGCTTTCTGGCACCTGCAGCTTTGCCCCTGCTAGGGATGCTCTTTTTCGGTAACCTCCTGAAGGAATGTTTGGTCACTGACCGCCTTTCCCAGACCGCACGGACGGCGGTGATTGACACGGTGACCATCGTCTTGGGCCTTACGGTTGGCGCCAGCACCCAGGCTGACGTTTTTCTTACTGCTAAATCTATTGGGATTTTTGTGCTGGGCGCCTGTTCATTTATGGTAGCCACCGGCGGCGGCGTCCTGTTCGCCAAGCTCATGAATGTTTTCTCCCGGGAGAAGATCAATCCGCTCATAGGCGCAGCCGGCGTCTCAGCGGTTCCAGATTCAGCCCGAGTGGTGCAGATGATCGGCAATCAAGAAGACCCAGGCAATTACCTGCTTATGCACGCTATGGCGCCGAATATTGCCGGCGTTATCGGCTCGGCCATTGCCGCCGGTGTTCTCTGGAGTTTCATCGGCTAAGTGCTATCTGTCATCGACTTTGTCTCATCGAACATCGAACTCATTTTAGAAATTGTGATGAAGAGGAAAAAAGATTGAAAAATGCAGTGAAGTCCATCAATCTAATCATGGCATCTCAGCCCGCATCAGAAAGATAGGGGTAGCGCACAGAAAAACGAGTCGTGGGGAGAGAATATTATGCGACACGGTCATTTCCTAGGACTTATGGTTTTTCTAACTGTCTTGGCATTGCCCTTTACACAGTATGCTCTAGCAGTGCCAAAGGCGATTGTCATCGGTCATCCGGCATGCCTCTCAGGTAGATACGCCAAGGCTGGAGAACAGGCCGTAGGGGGAATAAAGGCTTGTGTGGACTGGGTCAACAACGTTTATGGCGGGGTCAGAATACGCTGGAGGAAAGTTCCCCTTCGGTACAACTACTATGATTGTGAATCCGAGAAAGAAACTGTGACGACCCTTATCGGCCGGTTGATCACAGTTGACAAAGTACATGCTCTTTTTGCCCCGTACAGTTCAGAGTTGACCCTTTGGGGGGCACCGCTAGCTGAAAATCGCAAGATACTCTACATGAATCATGGGGGTGCGAACAATAAGATCCAGTGGCAGGGGTTTCAGTACGTGGTCCAAACCATCGGTCCAGCGACCAAGTATCACCAAGGAACCCTTGAAATGATTCACAAGGTTGATCCCAAGGCCAAGAAAGTCGCCCTGGCCTATGAGGACTCTGAATTCGCCAAAATGGTCATGGAAGGGGCGGAAAAACGTGCCCAGAAGCTTGGATTCGAGATCGTTTTCAAACGAACCTACCCCGAAGGAGTCACCGACTTGACCCCCCTGCTTTCTGCCCTCAAGGCGACAAATCCTGATTTCATCTTGGGCGGAGGCCACTTTGAAGACGGCGTGCTCTTCAATCGACAGATGGCTGATCTCGACCTAGATGTCAAGGCCCTGTCATTGATAGCTGCCACCACCCTGCCAGCCTTCTATGAAACGCTAACCAGCATGGCGGAAGGAGTCACAGGCCCGTCGCAGTGGGAGTATGGGGTTAAATACTCTCCTGATGAGGCCAAGAAAGCTGGTCGTCCCTGGATTGGTCCAAGCCAAGATGAATTCGTCAAGCTTTTCAAAAAGGCTGTGGGCAAAGACATGATACCGGACTATCATGCGGCCGAGGCGGGGGCCGCTGTCCTGGCACTGGTCATGGGGATAGAGAAGGCCGGAAGCGTCGAGTCTGATAAAATTAGGAAAGCCCTGAGCGACCTTGAGTTCATGTCGTTTTACGGAGGCTGGGATATTGATGACAATGGGCTTCAGGTTGGGCACTCCATGGTAAACGTACAGTGGCAAGGCGGCAAGAGAATTATCGTTATCGTCTGGCCTCCCGAGGCCCAGAGCGGCACACTTTACTATCCTATGCCCACGTTTGCCGAAAAGGCCAAGGGGAAATTGGCAGTGCCAAGATAGCAAAAACACTACCGCCCATGAAAAACGAAAAGGAAGCCTGGCCCAGGTATTGAAAGGGTATTTATTGGACTTTCCGGACCGAAAGTGCTCAATGACAAAATGGTAAAATCCATGGCTCCAGATCGACCCTGAGAGAGTCGCTCGACATACCCGTGAATTCATCTACGATGAAAGGCTGTCGCTCATCTGAAAATGCATGTTGAACTAAATAAAGTTTTAGATTATACTTGTGAAATATTGTACGAAAAGAAAACAAGATTCGAAAAGTGGGCATAGAAATGTTATAGTCCTCGTGCAGTTAAGCGCGAAACTATCAAAAGGTGAAAGAGATGATTGAAATCCGAATTCATGGTCGAGGTGGACAGGGAAATGTGGCGGCCGCAGAGCTGCTCTCCATCGCGGCGTTCAAGGATGGCAAATTTGCCCAGGCGTTTCCCTCCTTCGGAGCGGAGCGAATAGGCGCACCTGTCCAGGCTTTTGTGAGGATTGATGACAGAAAGATCCGGACCCGGGAGGAGGTACGAACTCCAGATTATTTGATTGTCCAGGACTATCACTTAATTGGGGCAGTACCTGTTTTGGACGGCATAAAGCCTGATGGTTTAGTAGTGATCAATGCTGAACAAAAGCCCGAGGACCTGAACCTCAAGACCACGGCAAGAGTGGAAACCATTCCTGCCACTGAAATAGCCCTTGAGATCATCGGCAGGCCCATACCCAATGCCATTATGATCGGGGCCTTCTGTTCCATAACCGGTCTGGTCAGTATAGGGGCGGTTCAGGAAGCCATCATGGAGAAGTTTCCAGGCAGGGTTGGTGAGAATAACGTAGCTGCCCTCGAGAGGGCGGTAGAAATAATGGAGAAGAGAAAAGATGCTTAAGCAGATTGAAGGATCTCACGCGGTTGCGCATGTGGTAGCTCAATGCCGGCCCAATGTGATTTCTGCCTATCCTATTACGCCGCAAACGCACATTGTGGAAGGGCTGGCAGACATAGTTGGTTCAGGGCAACTGGACGCAGAATTTGTCAATGTGGAAAGCGAGTTTTCTGCAGCCTCAGTGGTTTTGGGGGCCAGTGCTGCCGGCGCCCGTGCCTACACGGCGACCACATCTCAGGGATTGTTGCTGATGAGCGAAGTGATCTACTGCATTGCCGGGATGCGTTTGCCAATCGTGCTGACCTGTGCCAATCGGGCCATATCCGCGCCGCTCAGCATCTGGAATGACCAGCAGGATTCTATGGCGGTCAGGGACGCGGGCTGGATTCAACTCCATGCCGAGGACAATCAGGAGGCTTCGGATCTGCACATCCAGGCCTTCAAGATAGCGGAACAGACCTTTCTGCCGGTAATGGTCTGCATGGATGGCTTTATTCTTACCCACGCCTATGAACCGGTAGACATTCCCGAACAAAAAGAGGTGGATGAATTCTTGCCCACTTTTAAGCCAAAGCATATTGTGGATCCCAGGTGGCCGAGGGGCATCGGCCTGTTTGCCGACCCTCGCTTCTATATGGAAACTCGGTACATCTTGCACCGTGCTCTGGAAAAATCCCAGGACACCATTAAAGAAGTAAGCTCTGAGTTTGCCAAGGCTTTTGGCAGAGAGAGCGGCGGCTTCATCAAGACCTACAAGCTGAAAGAGGCCGACGTGGTAGTCGTTTCCATGGGTTCGGTGGTGGGAACCATAAAAGAGCTCATTGACCAGCTCGAGGAAGAGGGCAAGAAGGTAGGACTCCTGCAGATATGCTCCTACCGCCCCTTTCCGCGAAAAGAGGTTTACCGGGCCTTGAAGGATAAAATGAAGATCGTTGTACTGGAGAAGTGCATTTCCCTGGGAAGAGGCGGTATTCTGGCGAGTGATATTCGCTGGTCTTTTCCCCGGGCGGAGAAAAAGGATCGCGACATAAGCAGTTTTGTTGCTGGCCTGGGAGGTCGCAATATATCAATTGATGACCTGCGATATATGGTGGAAAAGGTGGAGAAGGAGCCGGTGGAATTTGAATTCCTGGGCTTGAACAAGGAACTCATAGCAGAGAGAGATATGTAATCATGAATGCAAGAGCTAAATATCTTGAAGGTGTCGATAAAAAAGATTTGTTTGCCAGTGGGCATCGGGCCTGTGGCGGCTGTGGTCAAGCGCTGGCCGCCCGACTGGTGGCAGATGCTGCGGGTGAGAACACCATCGCCTGTGTAGCCACCGGCTGTCTGGAAGTGTTCAGCTCCCCCTATCCTGATCCTGCCTGGCGAATTCCCTTTTTACACAGCCTGTTTGAAAATGCGTCGGCCGTTGCCTCCGGTGTGGACGCTGCCTACAAGGCGCTCAAGAAGGGGCCAGTCAACATTATCGCCCAGGGAGGAGACGGCAGTACTGCGGACATTGGTTTTCAGAGTATCAGCGGCATGTTTGAACGGGGCCATAATGTTCTCTACGTCTGCTACGACAATGAAGCCTACATGAATACCGGGGTGCAGCGTTCAAGCTTTACGCCCTATGGTGCCCGGACCACCACAACACCCACGGGTAATACAACCCGCAAGAAAAACATGCCGATGCTTGCCGCAGACCACGGGATCCCCTATGTGGCCACTGCCACCGTGGATGATTTCAGAGATCTGCAAGTGAAGATTAGGAAGGCGCTCGCCATTGAGGGTCCTAAATACGTGCACATCCTGGCACCTTGTCCGCTGGGTTGGGGGCATCACGGGGAACTTACCGTGGAGATATGTCGCTTGGCCAAAGACACGGGGCTTTTCCCCGTGTATGAAATCATTGACGGCAAGGTGACC
>CP070843.1:3014930-3021244 GCA_020350905.1 Deltaproteobacteria bacterium | reverse complement strand
GAGTCAGCATTATATTTTCCACCCTCCCTACAGGGGGTAAATCAGATGATCTAGCTCAGCAACAAGGCATCGCACTTGGCAATCAACTGGTTGTCGGTAAAATGCTGCAAGGAGATGGCCTTGCCTGGACATTCCGCCACGCAGGCACCACAGCCACGGCATCCGGCCGGATCAATGACCGCAGCTCCTTCCTCACCGATATAGGTAACATTGTATGGACAGGTGCGCACACACGTTAGGCAAACAGCGCACAGATCCGGCTCCACCACTGCTTTCACTGCCTCAAGGGTAATCACATCCTTGGCCAGAACGGTGGCTGCCCTCGCTGCGGCCGCCTGCGCTTGGGCAATGGACTCGTCAATGGGTTTGGGGTAATGGGCCAAGCCGCAGAGAAAGAGACCGTCGCTACCCAAATCCACAGGCCGCAGCTTGGCGTGTGCCTCCAGGAAGAAGCCTTCGGCATTCTGGCCGATCTTCATGTTTTCGGCCACCTCTTTGGCCTCATTTGGAACAATGGCGGCCGCCAGAATCAGAAGATCGGTGGGAATGATCACATCCCGGTCCAGGATGGGATCGCGGACCTGGACCCGTAACGGTCCATCCCCGTTACGTACCTGGGGTTTTTGCTCCAGGGAATAGCGGATAAAAAATACGCCTTTCTCACGGGCCTCTTTATAGAGATCTTCCCGGAAGCCGTAGGTGCGAATGTCCCGATAGAGGACATAGACATCCATCTCTGGCTTGCGCTCTTTGAGCCTGAGGGCGCTCTCCATCGAATGGGTGCAGCAGACCTTACTGCAATAGGGACGATCCGGTTCCCTCGAGCCCACGCATTGAATGAAAACAGCCCTACTGGCATCTTTGAGGACGTCGCCATTTTCTTTCAAGCGCTCATCAAAGTCCAAATGGGTGAATACCCGATCGTCCTCTCCGTAGAGGTACTCCGTCGGCTGAAACGGTTTCCCACCGGTGGCCACAACGGTGACGCCGTGTTGTACCGTTGTCTTCTGCCCGGGATCGTCCACATTCTCCAACATAGTTTCGAAATTACCCACAAACCCGGCATTCCCACTGACTTTCGTGTTGAAATGAACGGTAATCTCTTTATGGTCTTGGACTCGCTCGAGCAATTGCACTACAAACTCACCGACTTCCTCGCCCTTCCAGGTCTCACGCAATTTCCGGGCATTGCCTCCCAGTTGGTCGGTCATCTCCACCAGCTGCACAGGAAATCCCTGGTCTGCCAGGGTCAGGGAGGCCACCATACCTGCCACTCCGCCCCCCACCACCAGAGCGGATTTGTTGAGACCAAGGGTCACCGGCTGCAGCGGGTCGAGTAATGATGCCCGGGCCACTGCCATGCGCACCAGATCCTTGGCCTTTGCTGTGGCAGCTTCCTTGTCTTGCTGATGCACCCAGGTGTTCTGGTCACGAATGTTTGCCATTTCAAAAAGATACGGATTCAATCCCACTTCACGGATGGTCTCCTGGAAGAGGGGTTCGTGGGTGCGCGGCGAACACGCGGCCACCACCACCCGGTTGAGGTTGTTCTCCTCTATGATCTCCCGCATCTTCTGCTGGGTGTCCTGTGAGCAGGTAAAAAGGTTGTCGGTCACGAACACTACTTGGGGCAGTGTCTTGGCATATTCAGCTACGGAGGGCACATCCGCCACCCCGCCGATGTTGATGCCACAGTTGCAGACGAAAACACCCACGCGGGGTTCCTCTCCTGCCACCGAGCGTTCGGCGGGAAGCTCTTTGACGGTGGTCATGGTGTTGCGAGCTCCCACCAGCGGGGTGGCAGCCGCAGCCGCAGCCGCACTGGCCTCCATGACCGAGATGGGGATGTCCTTGCAATCCCGAAAGGAGCCACACACATAGATGCCGTCTCGTGAGGTCTTCACCGGCTCAAAACTTGTGGTTTCGGCAAAGTTGTAATGATTCAACTCAACATCCAACCGTTCCGCCAACCCCACAGCATCTTTGGATGGCTGCAATCCCACCGACAGTATGATCATATCGAATTCTTCCACTGTGATCTTACCGCTCTCATCAGCGTATTGCACCTCCAGGTTGTCATTATCGGCAGGATCAATTGAGTGGATGCGGGAACGGATAAAACGGACACCGTAATCCTCTCTCGCCCGATTGTAGTACTTCTCGAAATCCTTCCCGTAGGTCCTCATATCCATGAAGAAAATCGCCGTATCCAATGGCTCATCGGAGTGTTCATTGGCAACGATTGCCTCCTTTATGGCGTACATGCAACAGACTGCGGAGCAGTAACCGTTGTCGCAATGCTGAACATTTCGGGAGCCAACGCATTGGAGCCAGGCGATCTTTCGGGGTTCCTTGTGGTCGGAGGGCCGGATCATATGGCCCTGAAAAGGACCGGAGGCACTCAGAATACGCTCGAATTCTATACTGGTAACCACATTCGGATGTTTGCCGTAGAGATAGGTATCTATCAACGAAGGATCGAAGGTTTCAGCCCCAGGTGCGAGGATCACTGAACCCACGTCCAAGGTGATCTCTTGCCCCTGCATGCTGTGCTCTACGGCTTCGGCCTGACAGGCGGTCACGCAGGCAAGACACTCACAGCAGGACATGCAGTTGAGGCATTTGGCCGCCTCGGCCCTGGCCTGCTCTTCGCTAAGCCCCAGCTCCACCTCAGCAAAACCGCCGGTTCTCTCTGCCATACCAATGTGGGCCTGTGTGGCCCTGGGAACTTTCTCGATGTCTTCGGGAATGGGGACAAAATTCTCCTGCGGAAACTCCACCGGCTCCCTTCCGGCCCCCATATCCTCACCCCGCAAGTACCGAGAGATGGAAATGGCAGCTTCTCTGCCGTGAGCAACTGCCCCAATGGCCACCCACGGACCAGTGTGAGCATCACCACCGGCAAATACACCCTCCGCATTGGTGGCGAAGGTCACAGGGTCAGCCTCGATGGTCCCCCAGCGGCTTATCTCCACCCCTGAGGTGTCAGCCAAAAAGGCTGACTCCGGCGTCTGACCGATGGCTGGCAACATCCACTCGGTCTCTACAATAAACTCACTTCCCGGTACCGGCACCGGCCGACGTCTGCCAGAAGAATCCGGCTCTCCCAGCTCCATCTTGATACACTGAACGCCGATCACGTTGTTGTCTTTGGTGAGAATCTGCTGGGGGGCGGTAAGATACTGGATATCAATACCCTCAGCCAAGGCATCCTCTACTTCGTATTCGTAGGCGGGCATCTCAGCTCGGGTGCGGCGATAGATGATTGTGACCTTCTCAGCCCCCAACCTCAGAGCAGAGCGGGCCGTATCAATGGCCACATTGCCGCCACCGACGATCACCGCCCTGCCTTCAAGCTGAGTGAGTTCGCCCCGATTGACTCGGTGGAGAAAATCAACACTGGAAAGAACGCCCTCCGCATCCTCACCAGGAATGTTTAACTGCAGATCCTTGTGGGCGCCAATGGCAAGATAGATCGCCTTGTAGCCCTCTTTGAAAAGTCCAGCAATGCTCACATCCCGACCCAAAGCAGTATTGAGCTTTATCTCAACCCCAAGCCGGGTGATGGCCCCTATCTCTTTGTCCAGAACCTCAACCGGCAGCCGGTAGTCCGGAATACCCACCCGAAGCATCCCCCCGGCAACTGACTGAGACTCAAAGACAGTGCTCTCATACCCCTCAAGGGCAAGAAAATGAGCTGCGGTGAGTCCCGCTGGACCGGAGCCAATGATGGCCACTTTCTCATCTCGCTTCTCAATCTCAGGCACCGGCATATCGTCAATATCCACCTGATCAGCCACAAAACGCTTCAGAGCGCAAATCGAAATAGGTGCATCCACCTCAGCCCGCCTGCAGGCGGTCTCGCAGGGATGCGGACAGATGCGACCGATGGTTCCAGGAAAGGGCAGGGTCCTGAGGATGACCTCCATGGCCTCCCGGTACTTGCCCTGGGCAATCAGAGCCACATATCCATGTGCGTTTACATGGTTAGGACACGCATTGGTGCAGGGAGAGCGATCGCGCTTGTCGATCACATAGCCGCCGGGTATGGCCTGGGCGTACGGCTTGTAGGTTGCCTTCCTGGGACCAATACCCTCGTCGAACTCACTGGACATGGTCACCGGGCAAACCTCGGCACAATCTCCACAGCCGGTGCATTTATCCAAGTTGATGAACCGTGGTTCCTGCCGCACTGTGGCCTGCAAATTGCCTTCGTCACCAGTGACACTTCCCAGTTCGGCACAGGTGAGCAGGTTTATATTGGGATGCTGCCCGCATTCCACCAGCTTGGGCGAGATGATACACATGGAGCAGTCGTTGGTGGGAAAGGTCTTGTCCAGCTGGGCCATAATCCCGCCGATGGCTGGAGATTTTTCCACCAGGTGGACGTAAAAACCGGAATTCGCCAGGTCCAAAGCGGCCTGGATCCCGGCGATGCCACCGCCCGCCACCAATACCGAGCCTACCACACCGTTTCCTGAACGGGCTTTTTCAGCACACATCTGCAACACTCCTGTAAAGGCTAAATTTTGGCTGAAGGTTCTTGGGTAAGATTATCAAGGTGTTATCCAAACTACTCCGAGGCGTTATTGGAAAGGCTTTCTATTATAACTCAAAACTCACGTGAGGAAAAGCACATAGGTGAAGTCACCTGGAAATCAAAAGAGCAAGTCTGTTAGACGGTCACCAACAATCTGGTCCGCAAAAAGGACTGGTGCTTGCTCCATACATCCAAGCGAATCTAAATTAGCTACGCAATAAGCGCAAAGGCCTTATGGCAAGGGATGTGACAACTGGCTCCCTTACCACGGTGTGACAATCATTTATGTTGGAATGCAAGGAACGTATCTTGCGCTCTCGGAGTGAAATGGCCAGTAATATATAGATAATATCGACTGTTCTGTCAAGCGATAAGCCAGTCACATTGCCCGCCCTTCCAGCCGTTGGGAGCGGCTGAAAACATGCTCCCACAAAGGTAACGCTATTTCCACTTGAATCGAGTGTTTTATGGCTCGTCCGCCTGCTCCCCTCTCCCGCCTGGCGGAAGGGAAGCAGGCGGATAGTGTAGTCTATTGGATTATTGAAGCTGCTTACACCACGCACTAGGCGATTTTGTTATGTACTTTGCAGGCGTGCACGGTGTTTTTCATCAGCATGGTGATGGTCATGGGGCCTACGCCGCCTGGGACAGGCGTAATGGCCGAAGCCACCTCAACCGCCTCGTCAAAGGCCACATCACCTTTGAGGATGCGTTTGCCTTCCTCAGTCCGGCCCACCTCGTTGACGCCCACATCGATAATCACCGCACCCGGCTTGATCATGTCGCCCTTGACGTACTCGGGCACGCCAGCGGCGACAACGAGGATGTCGGCGCGCTTGGTGTGGAACGCCACATCCTTGGTGCGGGTGTGCACCACGGTTACGGTGGCATTGGCCGCGGGTCCCTTCTGCATGAGCATGGCGGCGATGGGCTTGCCCACGATGTTGGAACGACCAACCACCACCACCTCCGCGCCTTCAACCGGAGCTCCGGAGCGAGCCAGCAGCTCCTGAATCCCGAACGGAGTGCAGGGGCTGTAGTAGGGGTTGCCAATCAACAATTTTCCCACGTTGGTGGGGTGAAAACCATCCACGTCCTTGTCCGGATCGATGGAGAGCAGGACCTTCTGATCGTCGATGTGTTTGGGCAGGGGAAGCTGCACCAGGATGCCGTGAATCTCAGGGTCCTTGTTGTACTTGTCGATGAGAGCCAGCAACGTTTCCTCATCCAGGTCGGCGGGTTGATTATCCTGGATGGAGTGAAAACCGAGTTCGTGGGCGGTTTTCTGCTTGGCACGGACGTAACTCTCAGAAGCGGGATCTTCACCCACCAGGATAGTAACCAGGCCGGGAGTAACGTGGTGTTTCTCCTTCAACATTTCTACTTCTTTTTTGAGTGCGGCGCGGATCTCTTTGGCGACCTCTGCGCCTTTTAGCAGTTTTGCAGCCATAACTCCTCCTTCAAAAACAGGCAAGGCAGGGCTCCATCGCCCTGCCTGCCAATTTCCATACAGCCGTGAACTGGTCTTATTCTCTCGTTCTCGGCCTGGGTTTTTCCACCTTCAGGACTGGCCTTCCCGAAAAGACGGCCTGCTCAAGTGATTTCCTCTAAAACAGTCCTGTGACCTTGCCGGTGTCAACGTCCACATCCACCCTGCGGTAGGCTGGATCGGAACTGGTTCCCGGCATCAGGCTGATGGTACCGCAGCAGGGGCAGAGGAACTTGGCGCCGGAGAAGATGAGCACATCCTGGACGGGAAGAGTCCACCCTTTGG
>CP070843.1:3000214-3014830 GCA_020350905.1 Deltaproteobacteria bacterium | reverse complement strand
GCTTGAATGGCAAAGGCGGGGAGGGCATGGGAGGCGGCCCCCCAGGAGATCTTTACCTCAGGGTAAAACTTGAGCCGCATCCACGCTTTCGAGCAAATGGACACGACCTCCAGACAGAGGTGCCGCTCGCTCCTTGGGAGGCTGCTCTGGGGACCACGGTGGAAGTCGACACCTTGGATGGTACCGTCAATCTCAAGATTCCGCCCGGAACTCAGAGTGGGCAGAAGTTACGGTTGCGGGGAAAGGGCCTTCCCAGAAATGGAGATGGACAAAGACAGGGAGACCTGTATGCCCTGGTGAAGATTGTTGTTCCAAAAGAACTTGATCCTAAGGAGAAGGAATTATTTTCTGAGATGGCAGAGGTGTCAAATTTTGATCCACGGCAAGTTTAAAAGGGCGCAGGGAGTAATTTCGAATTTCGGATTTCGAATTTCGAAATTAAAATCAAAAACACGCAACAATCTAACTCCTGGCTCCTGACTCCTTTCCCTCATGCCTCAGCGAAACAAGGAGGCGAATCGCAACCGGGACCTTGCGCCTAATGAAAAATTACCTTTGGGAGGTATCATAAAGTATGGATTTCAACAAAATGACGCAAAAAACACAAGAAGCGCTGCACCAGGCGCAAAATACTGCGCTGCGTTATGGACATCAGGAGGTTGACGGTGAGCACCTGCTGCTGGCGTTACTGGAGCAGCCCGAGGGTCTGGTGCCTCGTCTGTTCAACAAGATGGATGTACCGGTTGAAAACCTCAGAGCTGAGGTGGAAGCCGAACTGCAAAAACGACCAAGCATCTCAGGACCGGGGACCGAAGCAGGAAAGATCTATGTGACCCAGCGACTCAACCGCGTTTTGATCAAGGCGGAAGAGGAGGCCAAAAGACTAAAGGACGAGTATGTTTCGGTAGAACACCTTGCGCTGGCACTCATTGACGAGGAGGCCGGCTCGGTGGCAGGACGCATCTTCGGGAATTTTGATATCACCCGAGATCGTTTTCTGCAGGTGCTTACCGAGGTGCGCGGCCATCAACGGGTGACCAGCGCCACGCCGGAGTCCACGTATGAGGCGTTGGAGCGCTACGGGCGCGATCTGGTACAAGAAGCCCGGAAAGGGCGGCTTGATCCGGTGATCGGTCGCAATAGCGAGATCAGGCGGGTTGTCCGCATACTTTCACGAAAGACCAAGAACAACCCAGTACTCATCGGTGAGCCCGGGGTGGGCAAAACCGCTATCGTTGAAGGGTTGGCTCACCGGATAGTCAAAGGCGATGTGCCTGAAGGGCTCAAGGATAAGACCATCTTTGCCCTGGACCTGGGTGCTTTGGTGGCGGGGGCCAAGTTTCGCGGTGAATTTGAAGAACGACTTAAGGCAGTGTTGCAGGAAATCAAAGAGAGCGAAGGCTCCATTCTGCTTTTCATCGATGAGCTACACAACATCGTCGGGGCGGGCCGGGCAGAAGGCTCCATGGACGCGGGCAACATGCTCAAGCCCATGTTGGCCCGGGGAGAGTTGCACTGTGTTGGCGCCACTACCCTGGATGAGTATCGCAAATATATAGAAAAGGACGCTGCTCTCGAACGTCGCTTTCAGCCGGTGATGGTGGATCAGCCCACAGTTGAAGATACCATAAGCATTCTGCGTGGACTGAAAGAGCGCTATGAGGTCCATCACGGGGTCAGGATCCAGGACAGTGCGCTGGTGACCGCGGCGGTCCTATCAAACCGCTACATCAGCGACCGCTTTTTGCCGGACAAGGCCATTGATCTGGTGGACGAGGCCTGTGCCACCATTCGTACAGAGATGGATTCCATGCCCACCGAACTAGATGTGGTGACCAGGCGGGTGATGCAGCTGGAAATTGAAGAGGCGGCCTTGAAGAAGGAAAAGGATACGGCGAGCAAGGACCGGCTGGAAAGCTTACGCAAGGAACTGGCGGAGCAACGGGCCAGGGCTGATTCCATGCGGGCCCAGTGGGAGGCGGAAAAGGCTGTCATCCACAAGGTACAGGGACTGCGTGAAGAGATCGAAAAGCTCAGGTACGATATCTCCGTGGCTGAGCGCAATTATGATCTCAATCGAGCAGCAGAACTCAAACACGGCACCTTGCCGGAGCTGGAAGAAAGACTCAAAGCTGAGGAGGAAATGCTGGCAAGCAAACAGGGAACAGGCAGGCTGCTGCGCGAAGAGGTCACCGATGATGAGATTGCGGGAATCGTCTCCCGGTGGACTCACATACCGGTCACCAGGCTGGTTGAGGGAGAACGGGAGAAGCTGCTGAAGCTCGAAGATCACCTGCACGAACGGGTAGTGGGTCAGGACGAAGCGGTCAAGGCAGTGGCTGAGGCGGTAATCCGCTCTCGCGCCGGAATCAAAGATCCCAACCGCCCGGTTGGCTCCTTCATCTTCCTCGGGCCCACCGGAGTGGGAAAGACGGAGCTTGCCCGGGCCCTGGCGGAGAATCTCTTCGATGATGAAAAAAACATGGTGCGCATTGACATGAGCGAGTACATGGAAAAACACACCGTGGCCCGTCTTATCGGGGCGCCGCCGGGATACGTGGGTTATGAGGAGGGTGGCCAGCTCACTGAAGCGGTGCGACGGAAACCTTTTTCGGTCATTCTTTTTGACGAGATTGAAAAGGCCCATCACGATGTATTTAGTATCTTTCTGCAGATCATGGATGATGGTCGCCTCACCGATTCACACGGCCGCACAGTGGATTTCAAGAATTGCATTATCATCATGACCTCTAATGTGGGCAGCCAATATATTTTGGACACCTCTGGTACGGACGAGGCAAGTTACGAACGCATGCGCCAGCGGGTGCTGGAGGCCTTACGCCAGCACTTTCGTCCCGAGTTCCTCAACCGGGTGGACGAGACCCTGGTTTTCCACGCTCTCAGCCAAGAGGAGTTGGCCCAGATTGTTGATATCCAGGTGGCCTGGCTCCAGCGACGCCTTGAAGATCGGCGGATTGAGTTGGAGTTTAGCGATGAGGCCAAGAAACTGCTGGCGGAGCGAGGCTACGATCCGGTGTACGGTGCTCGTCCTTTGAAGAGAGTGATTCAAAAAATGGTGGAAACACCATTGGCCAAGAAAATCATGGCGGGCGAGGTGAAGGATGGCAGTCGGCTACGTCTGAGCACAGATGAGCAGGGGGTAGTTTTCGAAGTTTTCTCCCAAGCGGCAGAGGACAACAGTGTCTTGGAGGCAGTCTAGTCCAGCAGGCAGCTGGCACTATAGCTTTGCTGCCCGCTGCCTGCTGCAAGCTGCCAGCTTGGTGTTACGCAGTGCGACTAGCTGTTGATTTGCTTAGGCGCCTTCCTTCTTCAATTCGTCGATGGCGGCTTGATAGAGATTTCGTAGCTTATTCTCATTGCTTACCATGGTGCGGGTGATCTTGCCGAAGTGGGCTTTGAGAATTTCGCTGGCTTCGTTCCAGGTCCCCCGCAATGGGGCGAGGTCAGTTTTCGCATCCTGAATTTTCTTCTTGAACAGATCAATCATCATTCTGTCCTTCATCTCGCCCACATCAGTGATCCCGTCCGTTTTTTCCATGACAAAACTCCCTTTCTCTCATATTCAGAACACAGTAGAGTCTTCAATCGCCAGTTCTATAGAAGGCCTGGTCTGGCATTTTAAGATTCTTAGTTTGGAAGTAGTAGTTTGTTTGCACAAAATTGTGATAAAATGAACGTACTTAATTTTGCCGATGTTACCGCATCTTGCCGTAAATGTAAAAGACTTTTGTGAGTGGCTCCTTGGTTGACCAGGAGGCAGGGGGCAGGACGTAGATTTCGGATTGCGAATTTCGGATTTCGGATTTAAGAAAACATGAGGTACAGAGAGAAACGACTCGGGGACGCGGCGAGACGGCGACACGGAGATGGGGTGACGCGTAGAAACGGCGAGACGAATGACTTGTGATCAATAACCCCTTACCAACTTTAGACATTGTAGGCACTCTAGTTCATTTTAGGCATTTACTATGACCGGCTACTTTCTATCCATGAATCATCTGGTTCAGCTGGAGGAGAACCTACCCAATCTGGCTCCTGTTGATGATCCAGAAGTGGCTCGCATGATCCGCTCTGCGCGTGGGGTGGTCATGCCCCGGGGTGCAACCGAAAAACGTTATCGGAAGATTGTTGGCCTGGCGCCAAACCGGTTTCCTAATCTTGACGCCCGTTACCAATATTCAGGAAAGACCAAGCAGGCAATGCTCTTTCGTTGTCTTGAAGTCCGCCACCCGAAAACCATTGTTTATCCGAGTCCTCAAAGCGTGGTGGATGCTGAGGGAACGACCCTGCCCCTGGCCTATCCCTTCGTGCTCAAAGGAGATGCGGGTGGCGGGGGCAGTGCGGTTTTTCCTGTCACCAGCCGCGACGATTTGCTGAACGGTCTTGCTCGGCTCCCTGAAGAAGCGCCGCTCCTGTTACAACAGTGGGTGGAACATGGCGGCATGGATCTCCGCGTGGTTGTGGTGGGTGCGAAAATGGTAAGCTATTTTCGGGTAGGGGGAGGCAACTTCCATAACAATGCCTGTCGCGGTGGACGTATCCGCCCAGAGATCTTCCCTGAGTTGCAGCATTCCGGCCTGGCTGCAGTTGCCAGATTTTGCCAGCTCACCGGTATAAACCTTGCCGGTTTCGATCTGATGTTCCCGGATGACGGTCCACCGGTCTTCATTGAGATAAATTACAATTTTGGCCGCAAGGGATTGGGCGGCACTCCAGGGTTTAGGAAACTATTTCGAGAGGCAGTGGAGTGGTGGCAACGGGGAATTGCCTACCCGATCAGTTAAGAGTTGTTTGGGATTTGATATTTGAGATTTGGAATTTCCGGCTGATTTAATCAGCCGGCTCTGATGGTGGTGCCGCTGGTGCCGTCCAGGAGTTTTTCCACCCGTTCTTCTACATGACCAATAATGACCCGGCCGTTAGGATTGGCTGCCAGAAACTGGAGTGCAGCCTCAACCTTGGGCCCCATTGAACCGGGTGGAAACTCACCGGAGGCCAGCCAATTTTCAGCTTTCGATGCTGTTATGCGGCTGTGCCGCTTTTGCGCTGGAGTCCTGTAACCAGTGAACACACAGTACTCGTTGGTGAGGAGCAAGAAAACTTCGACCGATAGATCCCTGGCTAACAAGGCAGAGGAGAGGTCCTTGTCAAGGATACCGTTAGTGATTTCCCTGCGGCCATGACCATCCAAGAGCACTGGAATACCACCCCCGCCCAGTGCGATCGGCACCTTGCCGTCCTCAAGAACTTCGTTGATATCCTTTAGGTTCAAGATTTTCCGTGGCCGTGGTGAACCGATGAGTCTGCGTTTTCCTGTACCATAATCGGTGAAGCGGCAGTCAGGATGGCGGCGTGACAGTGTGGCCACCTCATCTTCGGATAGTTGTGGGCCCACGGGTTTGCTGGGTTGCACAAAGCCGGGATCATGAGGATCCACTTCCACCCAGCACAGGACTGGCTCCATTGGCGGCAGGTCCCGAAGGTTGTTTTCCAGTATCAGTTCTTCATAGGCTCGGGTAATTGCAGAGCTTATCTGAGAGGTGGTGATAAGAGTTACGACTCCGAAAGGGGTCCTGGGGATCATCTGCTCATATACCAACCCTGCCTGAGGTCCGTTGCCGTGGGTGATAACCACCTGGAATTCACTAAACAGTGAAATCAGATTCCAGAGAGTACGTTTGGTGTGAATGAGCTGAGCAGTAAAAGACATTTCTGCACCCGGATCCGAGGGGCAGATTCCATTGCCACCAATGGCAACGATGATGAGGGGCTTGTTCTCCATAATTTGTTTTGTCCGTTACCAGGGAAAAGGTGTGTCTCATATTAGCATAGAGGAAGAGAGGGCAGGGCCGATAAATTTTTATTCAACATCTAAGAACCTAGTAACCAAGGCCAGGTCAGAGTGCGAAGGCTCTGCAGGTAGGCATGTCCATTGGTTTTGGAGCACTGGTCATTTTAGAATAGCAAGCATCCGTTTGCGTCCATCCAACCTAATGAGCGTTAACAAGCAAGAGGATAGAAATCGACATCTATTTTTTGCTTCAAGGCGATGACGAAGATTTGATCCAGGATGAGTCGGCTGAGATCGGAACAGATGAGTGAGTCTCTCCCAGATTTAGGCTAGAATGCTCTCAGGGCAGCAGACGCAACTCAGCACGTTGTGCACATAGGGCGACCTGGACTTGCTGGCAGCTTGCTGGATGCGCTGTCAGGAACTCCAACCGAGAAAGTGGACATAAGCTTCTTGACTTTCCCTTGGCAGAGCGGGCAGTCTACATTGGTTTCCTGATGCATCACCAATTTGTCAAAAGTATATTTGCAGTTTTCGCAGTTATATTCGAAGATTGGCATAATATTCCTCCCTCTTTACTAGGAAATTACATTTAATATAATAATTCAGTAGCCTCCAGGCAAGGGGCATGAAAGATGGTGGATTTCGGATGTGGGATGTGGGATTTCGCATTGGTCATATGGCTGCGGCGTCTTTAGGTTACTACGCTTCGCTGTCATTTGTGGTAATTGTTGGAAGAGAGAGGGGCACTAGGCAGCAAGCACTAGCAGGCTGCTGAAAAAGTCACCGAGTACGTCATTCTGAGGAGCTGCAGGCGACGAAGAATCTCGTAACATGTTAATTTTACTAGCGCCGAGATTCTTCGCGGAGTTTATCCTGAGCAAATCGAAGGGCTCAGAATGACACTGGTAGCGCATATTTCAGCAGCATGCTAGACACTGAGCACTAAGCCACACCCTATGCCCTATGCTCCATGATCTTTTACAACTGGCTCCTGACTACTAAGGAATTGTTCTTAAAGACCAGTGACTGAAGGGTGGTGTTTGCCATGAAAATAGCGACCTGGAATGTGAACTCGATTCGCGTGAGGTTGGAAGCGGTCTTGAACTGGATGGACCACGCGCAACCGGATGTTCTCTGTCTGCAAGAGATAAAGGTCACCGATGAGCTTTTTCCCGTCGATTCTTTCGAGGCTCTTGGCTACCAAGTCATTGTGAGTGGGCAAAAGACCTACAATGGGGTGGCCATACTAAGCAAATATGAGATGACCGAAGTGGAGACCGAATTTCCAGACTATGATGCGGAAGGACAGAAGCGATTCATTGCTGCAACAATAGATAGGGTAAGAGTGGTAAACGTTTATGTTCCAAATGGTTCAGCCCCGGATTCTCCCAAGTTTGCCTATAAGCTAGAATTCATCCGGCAACTCCACAGCTACCTGAAACAGCATCATGAACCTAAAGAACTCCTCGTTTTAAACGGCGACTTCAATGTGGCACCCGAACCCCGAGATGTCTACGATGCCGAAGAGATGGAGGGGGAGATTGGCTTCCACCCCGAAGAGCGGGCTGCGCTGACAGAGTTGATGGGCTGGGGATTCGACGATGTCTTTCGCCGACACCACGAAGAAAGAGGACTCTATAGCTGGTGGGACTATAGGGCTGGTGCCTTCCGGCGTGACATGGGGCTCAGGATCGATCATATCTGGGCTTCGCCACCATTTGCTGCTCTGAGTATAGAAAGCGGCATGGATAGAGAGCAACGGGCTCTGCCCAAACCATCGGATCACATTCCTGTGTGGGCCACATTTGATCTAGGCTCGCTCAGCCCCTGAAAGGGACTTCGCTCAAGGAGCGCTCAGCCTTAGGCTTCGCTCAAGGTTGGAGGTTTGAGGCAGATGCTTTTGCCTCCAACCTCGAGGCGCGCAGCGCCGATCCTCCAACTTTCGGCCCACCGACCAGGGTTGAACTACCTCTTCTGAAGAAAAAGCAGAGTCCGTCCTCCGCGGTCTTGGGGGAGGTCCAATACTACTGTCTGTTTGATCTCTAGATTTTCTACCGAGGCCAGAGCTTGGAACCGGCTCTGTTCTTTATTGGCGGTAGGACCAAGCATGGCAACAAGCATATTTCCTGGTTTCATGAGAGGAGAAACCAGCTTGATCAGTGGCTCTAGCCGTCGAAAAGCCCGTGAGATTATAATCTGAAACGGTTGCTCCGGTTGTTCCATCTCTTCCGCACGGCTGTGGAGAGCGGTAACCCCCTTGAGCTCCAGAGTACGGATAAGGTGTTTCAGGAAAGAGGTTTTTTTACGCCTGGCATCCACTATATGAACCTGAAGCTGAGGAGCTCCAATTTTCAGGGGAATGCCTGGAAATCCAGCCCCAGAGCCGATATCTAGAAGTCGCCCAGAACGATCCAGGTAGGGCAGGGGCGTGAGGGAGTCAACAAAGTGTTTGATGATGATATCCGCTGGATCTTTTATGCCGGTAAGATTAAACGTCTTGTTCCACTCCAGTAGCTCCTGCAGGTAGAGCCAGAAGAGCTCAAGCTTTGATGTGGTCAGGGAGACGCCTACCTCCTGGGACGTCTGCCGGAGCAAGTCAATGAGTTTGTCCTTATCCAACTCTACTTTCCAATGCAAAACCGACTAAAAATCTGATCCAATAAATCTTCGGTGGTGGTCAAACCAACAATCTCTCCCAGGTGGGCCACAGCCTCTTGTAATTCAAAAGCGATGAGTTCCGCGGAAGACTGATCATCAAGCAATTCCAGCCCCCGGTTCACCGCCTCCAGACTTCGCTCCAAGCACAGCTTATGCCGCAGGTTGGGAGCCACTACTGAGGTCTCTGTGTCGAGCCGTCCCCCGAGAATGGACTGGAAAACGGCGTCCTTCAATGCTTCCATACCATCGCCATAAAGTGCGGAGGTCTCTACGATGGTCTCTTCAGGAAAACGGTCCTTGATGGCAGCAAAATCAGGATGGGCTTCAAGGTCTCCCTTGTTCAGTACCATAAGCCTGGGTTTGTTGCCAATGTCTCTGTAAATCTGCAGATCCTCAGGTGTGAGTGGGGCACTTTGGTCTAATAGGAACAATACCAGGTCAGCCTGAGCCAACCGTTCTCTGGTAAATTCCATGCCCAGTTTCTCCACAAGCTCCTCAGCCTGGCGCAGACCTGCGGTGTCCATGAGCCTCAATGGAATTCCTCTCAGGCTAAAGGATTCTTCAATAACGTCACGTGTGGTACCAGGAACGGGAGTAACCAGAGCACGGTTAGAGCGAAGGAGCTTATTAAGCAAACTGGATTTTCCAACATTAGGCTTGCCGGCGATGATTACCGCCAGACCCTCCCTCAGGATACGACCATCCTCATAGTGCTCCAGCAGTTGGGTTATGGGATCCCGCACCTGCTGACGGAAGCGCGCGGCCAGATGTTCACCTGTTAAAATTTCCAAATCCTCATCCGGAAAATCGATGGCTGCCTCCAGCATCGCAAGAATGTCCAGGAGGTGGCCACGCAGTTCTGTGATGATGGTTTGGAGCCCGCCCCGAAGGTGCTCGCTAGCAAGATCGAGACTTCGCCTGGTTTTTGAATGAATCAGGTCTAAGACCGCCTCAGCCTGGGTCAAGTCAATGCGACCGTTCAGGAAAGCACGACGGGTGAACTCTCCAGGTTCTGCCAACCGGGCACCAGCCCGCATCACCAGGCCGAGAATACGGTCTAGGACGGCGAAACCGCTGTGACAATTGATCTCGACCACGTCTTCCCGTGTGTAGGTTGAGGGTGCGCGCATGAAGCTGACAAGCACCTCATCCACGGTCTTTCCAGTGTTGGAGTCAACGATGTGGCCGTGATAAAGGTGGTGGGATTGTATGGTTTCCAGAGAACCGGATTGGTCAAATAGTCGGCGGCCAATGGCCCATGCCTCAGGGCCACTGATTTTTATGATGCCGATACCGCCAGCGCCTATGGGGGTGGCGATGGCGGCAATGGTATCCTCGAAGGACTCGCAGAGTTTCATGGTCCCGGAACCACTGGGCCCGGATGGGGGTTGGGCCTATGAGTTACGTGAAGTGGTCTGTTTTTCTCTAGAGTGTTCTTTTCTCACGGGAAAGACCACAACTTTACGCAAAGCCCCATCCCCCTTGCTTTTTGTCCGCACTTTGCGATCGTCTTTTAAGGCCAGGTGAATGATGCGGCGGTCGTGGGAGTTGAGGGGGCTGCTGGCTGCCGGTTTGCCAGACTTCTTAGCGCGGTTTCCCAAATTCAGAGCCACCTCGGTAAGGGCCTTGCGTCTCCTCTCCCGATAATTTTCTGTATCCACAACAATGTGGGCCTTTTTGGATGCTCGCCGGTTGTAGATCTTGTTAACAATAAACTGCAAAGATTGGAGGGTCTGGCCTCGCTTTCCTATGAGCAGGCCGGAACCGTTGCTCGATATGTCCAATTTGATCCGGTCCTCCGCCCAAGTAGCTTGCACAGTGGTTGGAACCTGGATGTGGGCGAGAATGTTTTCCAGAATTTCTCTCGCCTCTTCAAGCGAGCTATCATCGCTGGCTTCTTTTGGGGACACCAAGATCTTTGCTTTTCTGGTACCAATGCCAAAGATACCGGATGAGCCGTGGGAAACAATTTCAATTTCCAGCTGGTCCGCGGTAAGGTTTAGACGTTGACAAGCCGTTTCAATGGCCTCCTCAACTGATTTTCCCTCTATTTCCTTGGTAGACATGGTTTCCTCCGAAATCCACAAATCAAACAATACAAATGTGCTCTCAGTTACAGTTATAAGCAGACAGAATCAGGCTGCTTTCTTATTGATGTAATACTGTTGACCAATGGACAGAACGTTGTTTACAAGCCAGTAAAGCACCAGGCCGCTGGGAAAGTTCACAAAAAAGACGGTGAAGACCACAGGCATCATCATCATCATCTTCTCCATTTTGGGGTCACCGCCGGTGGGTGACATCTTCTGTTGGAGAAACATGGACACGCCCATAAGCACGGTCAGTATAGGAAGTCCGTCACCGAGATAAGGGATTTGGACCCCTATCGGGAACCGATCCGGCGCCGATAGATCATTAATCCACCAGAGGAAGGGAGCATGACGCATGGCTATGGAGCTATAGAGCAGCCTATACAAGGCAAAGAAGACCGGAATCTGCAAGACCATAGGCAAGCAGCCTCCCACGGGGTTTACCTTATGGGTTCGGTACATTTGCATGATCTCTTGGTTCATCTTTTCTTTGTCATCTTTATATTTTTCCCTTATTTTTTGCATTTTTGGCTGAAGTTTCTTCATTGCTTTCATGGACACATAGCTCTTATGGGTGAGTGGCCAGAAAAGAAGCTTAATGAGCAGGGTTAGTATGATGATGGCCACCCCGTAGTTGTTGAAATAGCGGTAGAAGAACTTCAGACAGGCAAGCAGTGGTTGAGCAATGACATCAAACCAACCAAAGTTAACCGCTTTAGCAAGCCTGGGGTCAGCACCCTTCAGGGTGTTCACCTCCTTGGGCCCAAGGTAAAGCTTGTAGCTAAATTTCTGTTGGACTCCAGGTTGAAGAGCTATTTTAGGGCCAATCAGGGTAATCTCCACCATCTGGGTGGCTGGATCCAGGGCTTCTAGTTGAGCATGATTGGGAGTGAGCTCCACAGGGAGCAGAGCCATGATGAAGTACTGGCCGGTGTAGGCAACCCAATCAATGGGACCAGGAAATTTTTCCTCCCCTTGGATTTTTTTGAATTTCAGTTCTTCTAATTCATTGTTTACCAGAAGAGTGGGCCCTTGAAAGGTGTAGCGGCTCCCGGTCCCGGCGGAGAGGGGCTTGTTAATGAGGCCGAGAGTGGGGGCATTTTCCCAAGGCTGGTTGCCCAGATTCTCAACGCTCACGGTGAGATCCATCAGGTAACTGTCAGCAATGAAATGGTACTGACGAGTAATGCGCAACCATCCTGGTGCTTCGTAGCTGAAGGTAAGTGTATGGTTTTGACCGTCGCCGACCGTCACAGATGTTGTGCTATCGGCCACATAAGGGGCCAGATTCAGCGCTGCAACCGGGCGATCCACAAAATTGAATGGCAGCGGTAAATCCTCGATCCTGCTCGTCTTTACCAGTTCCTTTCCCGGCGAATCCTCCTCTATGGTTTCCCGATAGTTTTTAAGAACAAAACTCTTAAGCCGCGCGCCGGTTTCCGTAAACACCGCACGGTAGAGCGGGGTTTCTACCGTCACATCCCTACCTGTGTGAGCAGCCGGAGCGGGGAAAGAAGGTGTTGAGGGTGCGGTAGCTTCACTTGTGGGGGTTTTAGGAACCGTAGGTTCTGCCTGATCAGGCTTGCTTGGGGCTGGAGGAGCCTGCTCAACCGCAGGCGAGGTGCTGGGTGGAGCCGGCTGCCTTTTCGGGACGAAAAACTTCTCCCACAATACCAGCACGATGATGCAGAGTACTATCGCCAACAGGACGCGTTTTTCCATACTATAAAGCTCCTGCCACAGTTGAAAAGTTCGGCACCGTCAATTCACGCACATTTATGGTCCGGTCCTTCGAATCCGGACTGCACCAGAGCAGAGATAACCGCTATCTCTCCGCTGAGTGACGGCATAGAAGCCTACTGATCAGCGGTGGTTATCAACCGGGTCGTAACCGCCGGCATGGAACGGATGGCAGCGCAGGAGGCGTCGGGAGGCAAGTACCAGGCCGCGGCCCACACCGAATGTGGTAATGGCCTGGTGAGCAAATTCAGAACACGTGGGGGTAAAACGGCAGGATGGGCCTGTCCATGGCGAAATGAAGAGTTGGTATGCTCGAATACATGCAAGCAAAAATGCTTTGATCATATGCAGTTGTTTCTAATTAGCACGGCCGCTAATTCCTCGCGCACGTCATGATAAGCAAGCGTTGCCGCGTCTTTCTTGGCTACTATCACCAGGTCATGTGATGGTGGCAACGTGTGCTTATGTAAACGAAAAAACTCGCGAAGGCAGCGTTTAACTCGATTTCGCTTGACTGCGTTCCCTACCTTCTTTCCAACAGTAACCCCCAGACGCGAAAACTTCAGTCCGTTTGGCCGCAGGATGATGGTGAAGTTTTGAGTATGGCGACGGCTTCCGTGGCGGAAGGTAAGCTCATAATCCTTCCGGCGTCGCAACCGTTCGTGCCTCCTGAAAGAAAATCGTCTTTTTAGCAACGGAGCCGACGCCACCATACGGATCCTGGGCAAAATCTTGTCTTCCCCGACTCATGCAATTCCGTCCAAATTTTTCAGACGGCGAGCCTTTTCCTCCCCTTTGCCCTTCTGCGGCTAATTACTTTCCGGCCCGACTTTGTGCGCATGCGGACCAGAAAACCATGAGTCCTTTTCCTCCGGGTGTTGCTTGGCTGATACGTTCGTTTCATTGTTTTACTATTCCGTTATAAGCCGCTTGTTCTGTCCCACTCCGATGACGGCTGCTGTATTTCTGCCTTTGCAAAGGGAAATGCTCAGAGTGGGCCCAAATATGACCATAAAGGCGTTACTAATAAACACATAGATGAGGTTTTGTCAAGTGCTAAGGGAGAGTAAAGAGATGTGAGATTTCTGATTGCGAATTGTGGATTTCGGATTTTATTTGTCTCGATTGTCGATGAGGTAATCCACAAAGGCCTGTCCCAACGGTGATCTGGAGCGCTTCTTGTGAGTGACCAGATAGAAATGGCGGGTAAAAGAAAGCCCTTTAACGGGGATGCGGCATAGTTGCTTGAATTGCAGTTCATCGACAATGGCACGGTGTGACAGAATCGAGACTCCCACCTTGGCCTTAATGGCTTGGCGGATGGCGTCGGTGCTCCCCATTTCCGCCACTACCGTGAGTTTTTCGGAGTCGAGCCCTGCCTGCTCCAAAATCTCCAACATGGTCATCCTGGTTCCCGAACCTTGCTCGCGCATAATGAAAGGGGCTTGTGAAAGCTCCTCCAACCTGATGGCGGACCGTTTCGCCCAAGGGTGACCAGGTGACACCGCCAGTACGAGTTCATCGTCAAAAAGCTGCTCGAACTGTAGTTTGCTGTTTTTCATCTTAGCCCCGACTACTCCGAGCTCCAGTCCACCATCGAGGACCATGTTGGTTATTTTCATAGTATCGGCAATGACGAGCTTTATGAAAATATCGGCGAAATTTTCCTTGAAGCGGCCGATAAGGGAGGGAAGGATGTACTGACCGGGTATGGTGCTGCCGCCTAGCTCCAGATCACCAGACATTTTTCCCCGGTACCGTTCAAGCGTCCGGCTTGCCTCTCGTTTGAGATTGAGCATACGGCGAGCGTAATTATAGAGAATCTCACCTGCGCGGGTGGGGGTCACCTCCCGGCCGAGGCGGTCGAAGAGCCGCACGTCCAAATGAGTCTCCAAATGGCGAATGTGCTCACTGACAGTGGGCTGGGATAGAAGACATGCCTTTCCCGCTCGGGAGAAGCTTTTCAATTCGTATACTTTGCAGAAGACCTCAAGTCGGCGCAAATCCATCTTAGTCCTCCAGGGGCAGGCCGTAGGCGATAGTTTTTTCAGTCGCCAAGCTAGCTTCGCCACTTTTTAGTTATCAGGTCGGTACGCTGCGCTGTCACCATGCCTTCAACGTTTTTCATGGTGATTAGGTCACTGCGCTTCGCTGTCATTCATGATTAATCTCTTTGTGGCGTTAAAACAACTTAATGACGAGCGCAAGCCCATTTGACCTAATGACGGCGGAGCCAAATGACCATAGCGAGTTAGATGACTCGGAAACCCAATGATCTCTACCAGCATACGGAACTTTTTTCCCCAGTGTCAA
>CP070843.1:2997019-3000114 GCA_020350905.1 Deltaproteobacteria bacterium | reverse complement strand
TAGCAGCGACGTTTACTCCGTCGCCATAGATCCGCTCTTCTTCGTGGATCACATCACCAAGGTTGACTCCAACGCGGAACTCCATCTTGCGATCGTCAGGCAGTTCCTCGTTTTTGATCCTAAGTTCCTCTTGGATCTCGACCGCACTAGTCACTGCGTCTATCACACTGGCAAATTCTGCCAGTATGTTGTCGCCTGGAGAGTCCACCACGCGTCCTCTGTGTTTCTGGACAACTGAGCCTATTACCTCACGATAGGCCTTTATAGTGCGGACAGTGGCCTGGTCATCTTCGCCCATGAGTCGACTGTAACCCTTGACATCGGCACTGAGGATCGCAGTGAGCTTGCGTTTGAAGTCTTCTGTGGCCATGGCGATACCTCCTTTAAGCGTTCGTTGGAGAAGGTAAGCTATGGAATATGGCGAGTTGAACTGATTTCAGATTAGGCGAGGGAAGCCGTTGTTGTCAAGCAACAGAACACTCTCTAGCTTGTGTGGGCGGGTGACAAAACGAGGGGAACAAAGTGGAGATGCCATCCCTTAAGACACAGTTTTGGCCCAAGCATCTTTAGCCCAAGGTCTGGTAGCTGGGTCTCAAGCGGAAAAGTGGGATGTATGAGATGTGAACTTTGACGATGCCAGTGCGGACTTAAGTAATGACAACTAAGTTAGTCTAGTTGCTTTTTTTGATTATTAGTCCTCTCAAATTGCTTAAGAGGCCTTGAGAATTTCACTGCAACTCCTTCGTTATCCCCGGCTAGCCTGATGATACGTGCTGGACCTTGAAGACCAAAGGTCTTCTCCTGGCCAGAGAAATTGGGTGGAATAAATAAGGTGAGGATTATCTGATCGCGGAGTTGGAAGGCATGTAATTCATTGAGTTTGATGAAAGCTCCGCACGGCCCAACGTTTTCAGTCATCCCCTCGATTGGAAAATACAACCCCAGTCTGGAAAGTTTCGCCGAAAAGTGATGGCTCAATCTTACACTCTTCCTACGTTCGCCGATTTCCCGCCAAACCTCAGACCTTCTTTTAAAATCGACAGAAGGTACTAAGTTCCTTTTTTCTTTAGGCTTTAAGACTCTGATTTCCATATATTCGTCCTCCCCATCTTGCCCACTATTCGCTCAACCCTCTAGAAATGTGTGCCTCAATGGCTCTTTGTACTGCCGTTTTCAGTTCCGAGAGGTCAAACGATTTGACCACGTAATAGTCTGCGGCCATGGCCTTGAGGTCATCTTTATAACTGTCATAAGCTGTGCATAAGACAACCGGCAGGTCGTGATGACGATTGCGTATCTCTTGCAGTAATTCCAAGCCGTCATAGTCCACAAGTTTAATATCCAGAATCACGGCTTCGGGTTGCTGGCGGTCAATTGTTCCTAAGAGATCATGTCCTGTAGCAGCCGTCCAGACTTGATGGCCCTCCTCAGACAGCTCTTCTGTGTACAAGTGGCGGATGTGCTCCTCATCATCTACCAGAAGGATCCTCGCCATATTATTCTTCCCCTCTTTCCAGCTGCATTCAAACCTAAATCCCAAGGCAATCCTTGCGAAAGAGGCAATTAACCTGATCGCAATAGCCAACGGCTGTACCAAAGCAATCAAAATTCCCTTCCGCTGTCTGAATTGCTCTGATCATCTCAGCCTTTCTTAAGTTGGCTGCTTTTATACCTAACCCCTTTGCCATTTTTTGAAGTTCCTTTACAGTCATTTCTTTTTCCCTCCTCTAAAACCTAGAAATAATTAAAAAACATTGACTGATTTTCTTTTCTCTTGCTTGTTACCTTTCTCATTTCCATTCAAACGATGCTGTAATGCCTCACCCGGTAGCCCCATTCACGTTCCAGAACATGAACAATGAGCTGAAAGCTTGTCTCATCCAGTACCTCCTGTCCCCATCCCAAATGCTCTAACCAACTATTAACGAGGTCGGTAGTAAAGAGACCCCCATCTGCTATAATGTGAAATGCATCTCGAATGATTCCTGGAACACGCCTATGAGAAATACCTCTTTCAGTCAACCGGCAAATGAGGATTTCAAAAGGGGATGCCATTTTTGGAGACCTCACTCGCTCCAGAGAGCTGAGATGTAGGAGCCGGGCATTTATGTCAAAACGGACGCTCGGTATGCCACCCGTGTTTTGTATTCCTCGTCTTTTTGTCGTTGTGGACCTTGGGGGTTAATCCCCATGATAGGTTCCGATGTGATGGAACAGTGTAGTATGCAAATAACATACCACATTGTGGCATAGGTAAAATGCTCTGACATTACTATGCGTTATCAAACTGGCATCTCCGAAGATTCATTTAGGCGAGTCGAAAATTTTATACGCTCAAGAAAAAAGTGTAACGAATTCATAATGTTATGATTACGTGGACGAACGGTTACCAGTGCGCCCTTCTCTCTACTTATGTATCCTATGTTCTGCTCTCCTTCTTTCAGGCATCTGATATTTTATCTGTGAGGAGTGTGATAACTTGTTCTTCGGTTACCCGTTACCGGTTTGTACACTTCTTTACACGGGCGGAAATCAATTATCCCTTAATTCACACCTTGATTAAATCTATGCTGGCACAAAATGTGGTGGATAGTTCAAAATGGCAAAAGTGGGGATTAAAGTATGAGATATAAAGTTTTGGCAAAGTAGGAAAAAAGCGGAGCCGATATGACACCGCTGTGTTCTATGATAAATGGATAGTGGATTATCTTCTAGGTAATCCAACAAGGGCTAACAGAAAAAATACTATCAAAACCGAGGTAGTGGTGTCTGAAAGAATGGTTGCACTGGAAGCAGCATAGACATTTGTTGTCATAATGCGATATGTCAAGATTAACAGTACGAGCTTTTTAATAGTTTTCATGTAGTCGCCACAGATCCACACTAAAGACTGCGGCAAGAAATCTGACTCCTCATCTGGAAGGTAAGGTTCTTCCCACTTGCCTTTGCCGTTAAGCCAACCTCTCAAGAGAGGTAGCCAGAAGTAATCCTCGTATAATCCAAAAAACCATTTACAACGACCACCGAGTCGACACCACAAATGCAACGGTAGGTTATGCTGTAACCATACTCTCATAGTGACTGCCATTTCGGCG
>CP070843.1:2991720-2996919 GCA_020350905.1 Deltaproteobacteria bacterium | reverse complement strand
GACGATATCCGTGGTGTTGAGGTACGCGTCACTGCTCAAACAGAGCATGAAGTGGAGCCCTACGAGGGCGGAAAAGGTTTCAAGAAACGGACACTCAGTTCATGCATTGAGATCCGCAACACAGGCCTCTAAAAAAATTGGAGGGTAAGGTGGAAGGAAACCGGACAGATTATAGAAAAAAGTCGCCTAAAATTAGGCGGCTGTTCATGTTGATGGTGAAAGACGAGAGAGGTGCAGCGCTGATCTTTGCCCTGGGGATCATGGTAATACTCGCCGTCATAGGAGCTTCGGCCCTTATGACCTCAACGGTGGACATCAAGGTGAGCGGCACCACCAAGGTGGTGCGTGAGGCTTTTTATCTGGCTGATGGTGGCATAGAGATGAGCCCGAAGGTCCTCGGAACAATTATCAGCAAACGGGCCCTGCCCACATTCGCTGAGACTCCAGCAGTGCTTTATGACGGCTTGCTGTATGACGACAGCGCCAGCCCCGGCGGTTACGTCACAGACACCGGCCAGGCCGTTACGCTTCTCGACAAAGTCATGGGCTATCAAACGGGCGATGACAGCAGCGGCGATACCAGCGATGTCGCCTTGGACCGGGGGACCCGGGGGAGCATTGCCGTAGATGTTACCCGGGTACGCACCGTGTATCTCTCAGGTGGTGGTACAGAGTTTGCCTCGGGAACAGAAGGTGTCGGAGTGGGTGGGGCCGCCGGTACTGCGGTGATCTATGACTTTACCAGCACTGGCACCACTGGAAGCGCTCCCAATACCACCGAATCGCAAGTAGTCGCTCGGTACCGCAAGGTAATGGGTGTAGCAGGAGGTAAGTAACGATGAGACCCACAAAGATATGCGTCATTTTCCTATTCGCTCTAGTGCTGGCCTCGATGAGCGCAACTGAAGCTAAGGCGGCGGCACACTATATGGCTGATTATGTATCGGTTCCTCAATTTATGAGCGCTGGCGTCAAGCCTCGTATCATGATTTTGTTTGACAACTCGGTGCACATGAATGGAATGGCCTACTGGCAAGAGGTTGACCCAACCGCCGCACCCTCATCCGGTTATGATCCTTTCAAGAACTACTATGGCAATTTTGCTGCCGGTATCCCAATGTTTCGCGCTAAATATGTCTATGCAAACGGCAAATTCGAGCGGGACGATATGAACGGTAAATGGGACGGCAACTTTCTCAACTGGCTCTGCATGCGCAAGGTGGATATTGTCAGAAAAGTATTGATCGGCGGCAAGGCCACCGCTCGCTCCCAGCCGGATGACCCCCACACCCTGTATGTAGATGGTACGGCAACCAGTGCACACGCTTTCAGGTGTCGATTGGACTCTGCCACCGTATCGGCTTACACCGATATGGATCCGACCGGGGACGGCCTTCCTCGCTACGTGATGCGTTACGGCGGCCAACTTTTTTGGGATACGGATTCTGCAGATGTGGATCCGTTGTTTCCGAACAATGCGGACGAGGGGCGCGATGTTACGATTAATGTCAAGGCAGGTGAGGGAGATACCCTGGGGGTGTTTTACGCAGTGGGCGACAAGGCCAAATGGGGTCTTGCCTATATGAACGAAAAAACGAAAGACGGAAGTAGGATTGATATCAAGGTCGGAGATATGCCATATTCCACCTTTGCGACCAATGTAGGAAACACTGCCATGAACGCCAAAGCACAACTTGCAGAAGGTTACCACGTGGTCACACAGTACTTCAAACAGGAGGTGCCTGATGCAGGCCTCGGTAATTGGGCTGTGGGCGGTGGTTTTAACACTGATCCTTTTGATGTGAACGAGTACTGCGCCAAGGCGTTTGTCTTGTTGTTCTCAGCCGGTGTTTCCAGATTTGATTCTAACGTTCCAGCCGCGCAAAAAGACTACGATGGCGACACCAGCGATCCGTATCCCGATGCGCGCTACCCAGAGGAAGGCTCCGACTATCTGGACGACCTGGCGCTCTATGCCCGGACGAATGATCTGCGACCAGGTGATATGGCGGGCGACCAGAACCTGGAGCTCTTCGTGGTCTATGCCCTGGGCAATGATCCGAATGCCCGGCGCCTTCTGAAAGATACGGCCAGAAACGGCGGTATCATTGATCTGAACGGCAAAGACATGCCGGATCCTGTAATCGGCACGAGTGTGACCACTTCGGATTATACCAACACCGCCAGCTTCCCAGCGGTGGGTGACGATAGCTGGGCCGAGTGGTGGGAGGACAGGCGAACAGACGGCAGTGGCAACGCCCTGCCGGACACCTATTTTGAGGGTGAAGACGGCTACTCCTTGGAGCGGGAGCTTCTCAAGGCCATCACCGAAATTCTCGAACGGGCTGCTTCGGGCACTGCTGTCTCCGTTCTGGCAACCTCGGGTGAAGGTGAGGGCACCCTGTACCAGGCTTTTTTCAGACCAAAAACCTCTACTGCAACCGAAGAAATCTCCTGGACAGGGTATCTGCAAAGCATGTGGGTGGACAGCCATGGTAATTTGCGTGAGGACTGGACCAGTGCAGCCGACCCGACTCCAGACCGTATACTCGATCTCACGGTGGATCCGATTGTGAGCTTCTATTTCGATGGGGCAACCAGTGAGACAAAATTTAATCGCTATCTCGTCTCATCGACTGATCCCTTCGCTGAGACTGCAACGCCAACGACACAATCGCTGCGTAACCTCTCACCCCTTTGGGAAGCAGGCGAACAGCTTGCCAGTCGCAACATCAGTGCTCTTCCACGGACCATCTACACCTTTGTCGACATAGACGGTGACGATGCAGTGGATGGGAATGCTTCTTTGGACAGCAATGAGTATATCTCCTTCACAACCGCCAACGCCACCAAATTGAAAGCGTATCTTGACCTGCCAACTGCGGTGGCAGACTATGATTATTTAGGCGCTGACGAGACTAACCGGGTAACCAATCTCATCAACTACATTCAGGGGAGTGATACCAAACCTGCCGGTACCAATCTCAGAAACCGCACCCTGGACTTCAAGATATGGAGACTGGGAGATATCATCTACTCGACCCCAACGCCGGTAGGGCCACCTCTGGATAACTACGATCTCATCTATGGAGACCAAACATATGCTGATTACTTTGTACGGCACCAAAGCAGGGAGACTGTTATTTATGTAGGTGCCAATGATGGCATGCTGCACGCGTTCCTGGCTGGTGTTTTTAGCCCGGGCACCATTAAGACCGGCCAGTTGGCCGGCCATGGCGCCAATTTCACCGTACCAGCCGGGTATGGAAGTTTGAATAGCGGTGATGAAATCTGGGCCTACATTCCACAGAACCTGCTTCCTCACCTCAAGTGGCTGGCTGATCCTTCATATGCAGGCGGAAACCACGTCTATTATGTGGATCTGAAGCCGAGGATCTTTGACGCCCGAATCTACGAGGGAGCCACCAGTGGCGGCCACCCACTCAATGGTCTGTGGAACAGCATGGACGCCGACCAGAAAGCTGACAGGCCCAATGGCTGGTGCACTGTCCTTGTCGGGGGCATGCGCTTTGGCGGCGGCCCTATTACGGTAACCGGAGATTTTGATAATGACACCACTGAGGAGGGCAGGACTTTTTCCAGTGGTTATTTTGCCATAGATATCACCGATCCACTTGAACCCATACTGCTCTGGGAGCGCACCTATCCCGATCTCGGGTTTACTACCTCCTTTCCGGCTGTGCTCAAGGTAGATGAGAAGAGCGTTGACACCAGCACGAACCCGGATACGGTTGAGACGGTGAATACCAAGTGGTTCCTGAACTTTGGCTCCGGTCCCACCTGGCCCTCATACGACGGCATCAGCAGCCAGAGTGGACGTCTCTATTTGGTGGACATGGCCACTGGCAGTCTTCAGCGGACATTTACCGAGTTTACCGACGTTGACGGCACCAACCCCACATCATTTCCGGCTGAGGGCTTTATGGGCTCCCCCATCAGTGTTGATATGGGTCTGGACTATTCGGTGAACGTTGCCTACGTTGGCGAGACGCACGGAGGCGCGGCCCCGTACGCTGGAGGCCTCTACCGCCTCAAGGTGAAAACCGAGGAACGGACCACGCCAGATCTTTCCACCAAGTACACCTACTACTACACGGATCCTGCAACCTGGGTGCTGAGCAAGATGTTTGAAGCCGATTATGCAGTCACCGCGGCACCGGTCGCATCCGTGGGAACGGAGGATTCTGATTACAGCCTGTGGGTATATTTTGGTACCGGTCGCTATCTGGCAGGTTCAGATAAAACTGACACAAACACCCAGTACCTCTATGGTATGAAAGATCCGTACTTCAATGAGCAGCTCACAGACGCGGAACGCAGCACCATGCTCTCTTCGACTCTTGATAAGACCTCCCTGTACAATGCAACGGGGGTCGAGGTCTTCACCGACGGCACGACCTCGACAGCTCTTACCTTCCACCAGCTGAAGGCAAAACAGGACGACCCAAACTATTTTCAGGTTGGCTGGTACCGGGAGCTTGAGATCAGCGGTGAGCGCATCGTCAATAAGCCATCAATACTGGGTGGAATCCTTCTGGCACCATCTTTTGTGCCCAATGATGACCCGTGCGGTTTCGGTGGCGACAGCTATCTCTACGCTCTCTATTTTGAGACGGGCACTGCCTATTACAAAAGTGTGCTCGGCCTTACCGATGATGCCGACGCTCCTGCAGGGGAGAAAAGGGTGCTTGACAAGACAAGCCTTGGTGAAGGCGTGGCCTCGTCAATGGGTATCCATGTTGGCCGTGAGGTGGGTGCGCGAGGCTTCATCCAACAAAGCACCGGTACAGTGACCGAAATTGACCTGCAGCCGGCCTTTGCCGTAAAGAGCGGCTTTATGAGTTGGCGAGAGAGATAGGCAAGAGTTCCCGATACGCTATTCATTTTTCAAAAAACGTGCGGAGCTTCGGCTCCGCTTTTTTGTTGTCCCTATCAAACCGAGGCCAGCATCATGCAGAGCCAGAGCTACCCTGCTGCTTCATAATCCTCGCCCTCGACCTTGACAGGCACTTCCACACAGGCATAACCTACTGAACTATTACGCCAGGTTATACTGAGGTCTTTGCATGGAGGTGTCATAATGTCAAAGAAACCAAAGCCAAAACTAGGATGGGAACCTAGCGGTTTTTTCTCTTTCCCTTACCTTTCTGCGGAGGATTTTCAGAGCATAGTGGAAAC
>CP070843.1:2982262-2991620 GCA_020350905.1 Deltaproteobacteria bacterium | reverse complement strand
CTTTACGATAGAGTTAAAGAACTTTTTGGCAAAGATGATGTGGTTTTTGATATCGGCTTCGATTCTGTGGGGAAAAGGCGACTAGGCTACATTCAGCGAATTTTTCTATCTGCGTTCCGCAGTTATGTACGGGCTCCGAACAAATATGCCTTAACAATCAAACACCTTCAGAGTCTCAATGACAGATTCAACCGCACGAAACGAGTCCATATCGATGATTTAAGAAAAGATGGGGCAGTGGTGCGACTCGAGTGGTTTAAAGATATCCCTATGACTCGGGATTTTTGCCTGATGAACCGTGGCGTTTACACCGCAGTGCCGGTGGCATGGAATGAGCCCCCTTGCCAATTGGAAGAGCACAAGTGCTACTTCAAGGGAGATGAATACTGTGAATATCATATTAGTTGGCAAAGACCACCTTCAGTGAAGCGTCTCCTCTTGAGAATAATTGCACCTTGGAGATTGGCTAGGGCCACCATCGAAGAGTTGGAACAGGACAAGGAGCTCCTCCGCGACAAGTATGCTGAGGTTCATGGTCTGAATATCCAACTCAAGTCTCAGCTAGACCGTCTGCTCAGCCTCCAGGAGGCGAGCACGGCCATTCTCTCAACCCTCGACATTGAAGAGCTGATGACCCTGATTCTCCAGAGACTGGTTGATGTATCGGTTCTGGACAGGGCGGCAATATTCTTGCTGGACGAAGAACAGGCAATATTATATCTGGCCCACGCTGTGGGAGCCCCGGCTGACTACATTAAGAAAGCAGAAACCTACACTGTACCCATACAAAAGAAGTCAAACATTATCGCCAGAGTGGCGAGGACAGGAAAGACTGAACTGGTTGATGATGTGGCCGATTCCCAGATCAATAAAGAGAATCCTCTCATCAAGCAATTTCAGCCCCAGGCGTTCATAGCCTTGCCGCTGAAAGTGCGGGGAAAGGTATTCGGGGTGTTGGTGGGCGATCAAGAAAAGGCGGGAGGCCAAGTTATTTCAACGGAACGGGATTTTCTTATTAGCTTTTCAAACCAGATCGCCATAGCTATCCACAACGCCAATCTCTACCGCAAACTGGAAGAATCGGAACGCCAGTACCGCGAGTTGGTGGAAAACGCTCACGAGGGTATCTGGGTGGTGGACGAAAACGGAATAATTACCTTCGCCAATCAACGGCTGTCCGCCATTCTGGGCCACGAAGAGATGCTCGGCCGCAATATTAACCAACTGGTTACCCCTGATAAAAAGCGCACCCTTCTCAAGCTTCTGGTGCAGAACATGCGCGGTCTGGTGGCCCAAGAAGAAATTCAGATGATCTGCAAAGAAGGAGAGCATGTTTCAGCCATTATTAGTAGTGTGCCCATTATGGACGGGGAGCGCTACAAGGGCAGTTTTGCCATGGTAACCGACATTACGGAAAAAAAGCGCATGGAAACCAAGCTCTTGCACCAGCAGAAAATGGAGAGCATCGGTACCATGGCCGGGGGCATTGCACACGATTTCAACAACATACTCACTGGTGTTCTCGGCTATGCCAGCCTGTTGAAACATAGACTCCGAGATCAGGAGGAAACCAAGCGTTTTATTGACATCATTGAAACTTCCAGCCTGCGGGCAGCTGATCTTGTCAGGCAACTGTTGGCATTCAGTCGCGGAACCCAACCTGAAGATTTGCAGGTAGTCTATCCGAACCGTGTCATTCGGGAGACCACTAGATTATTGGAAAGTTCATTGGGAAAAGATTTGCAATTGGAGTTGGACTTGAATCAGGGCCTATCTCCTATAGCAGCGAACTCCACCCAAGTGCAGCAAGCAGTTCTCAACCTTTGTCTCAATGCTCGGGACGCCATGCCCAACGGAGGGAAGATAACCATTTCCTCCGCTGCGGTGGCGTTGGGCGGAAAATCCTCACCTCAATACAAGGATTTGGCTGCCGAACCGGGCCAATATGTCCGGATTCGGGTGGCTGACGACGGCATCGGCATCTCCCAAGAGGACTTGGACAAGATTTTCGACCCATTTTTTACCACCAAAGAAGTTGGAAAGGGCTCGGGCCTGGGGCTGGCCATGGTCTATGGCATAGTCCAAAATTCCCGGGGGTATGTACATGTGGACAGTGCCGAGGGTAACGGCACAGTTTTTGATCTTTTCTTTAGGGTTGCAGAGGATAAGGACAGACAGCAATCACTGCGTCGTTTAACTCCTGGTTTGGCAGGTGAAGAGACAGTCCTGCTGGTGGATGACGAGCCCATGGTGCGTGATTTAGGAAATGAGATTTTGCGCAGTTACGGTTACCAGGTTGTCCTTGCCTGTGACGGCCTGGAGGCTCTAGAAATCTACGAGAGCAGGGGGGCGGATATTGATCTGGTTGTCCTCGATCTAATCATGCCGAAGTTGGGCGGCAGAGACACCTTGACAGGTCTTAGGAAGCTTAATCCTACCGCAAAGGTGATCATCTGCAGTGGTTACGGTTCCAGAGAAAACGGCTTGCAACAATTGATGTCCTCTGGGGTAAATCTGGTTCATAAGCCCTTCAAGCCTGAGGAACTGGTATTGGCTGTGCGCCAGGCCCTCGACGAGGAAACAGGTATCAAGGAGAAGAATAAAGCAATATCGCAGAGCAGTGAAAATATAGCTGTGCAGAGCTGAACTCAGACAGTTTAGAACTCTTTTCAAATAAGTATGGGGGGGAATGGTATGAAAAGAGCACTAGAGCGCTCTGTAGGTAGGGCAGGGCTGAGTCGCTTTTTACAATGGCGGCTCAATACCCTACTCGTGCGCTGGTTACCACTCAAGATCGGGAGTATGTATATTCGCCTGTTAGGAAAAATATATTTTTTCCTTAACAGAGACGAGAAGGAGGAAATTAGGCGCAATCTATCTGCGGTAATTACAAAACTCCCTAATACAGATCCTGTGGATTTGATTGCTCGACGAACTCTCAAGGGCATCTTTACCCATTACCATGAGAAGCTACTCACAGCTTACTTTCCTTACAACAAAGTCTGCCGTTTTATCCTAAACCAGGTGAATTTGGAGAAACAGTACCTCTTAGACGAGGCCCTTGCCCATGGTAAGGGAGTCATTTTGGTAACGGGCCACTTCGGTGCAGTGGAATTCCTGCCAACATCCCTGGCCCTTAATGGTTACAAAGTGACAATGGTCGTTCGTTTCAAGACACAACGACTTAGACGAGCCTTGAGCCAACGGGCCGCCCGGCTGGGAATTACTCTCCTGGACGCCAGTGAGGGTGAAGGAGTGGTATTCAGTGCTTGTCAGGCCCTGAGATCAAATCAGATATTGATCACTGAATGCGATGAGTTTGATGCCTGGCGACCGCACCGAAATCTGCAAGGCAGATTTTTGGGCTGTCCTGCACCCCTTGATCGAACCATTGATCTCTTACAGCGCCGTTATGGCTCACCTGTGATCATGGGCTTAGTCTGCCGTTCGCGTGACAACCGTTACGGTCTCAAGCTTCACCCCGTGAATGGAATCCGTGAAAATCTTGAGTCTGCAAGCATTTCCACAAGAGCCATGGAAATATTGCAGTGGTATATCTATCTGGCGCCTGAACAATGGTATCAGTGGAAGCAGGTACGTGTCCTTTTGGGAACTGGACTTTTCGAGTCCAAGGGGCCATTTTATGAAACTGAAACAGATCAAACTCCTCAGTTTGCAGATTCCCCTTTGCATGCCAATTAAGCACTATCTGGCCGAACGCACCCATAGCGAAAACCTGGTGGTACAGGTGGAAACTGATTCGGGTGTGATTGGCTTCGGCGAGGGTATTCCCCGGCAATATGTGACTGGTGAGATAACGGAGTCTAGTCTGCGCTTGCTGAAGGACCATCTCGTTCCAGAGCTCAATGGCATCCATCCTTCTGGACCGCCCGACCTTATAGAAGTTCTAGCAGAGCTGCTTTCGGAAGATAAACGAGCTCAAGCGCCGGCTGCGTGTTGCGCCCTGGAACTTGCTATACTGGATGCCGCCGGCAAGACTTGGAGCCAATCCGTAGCCCAGATGCTGGGAGATGCAGATCAACCCCTTGTTTACAGTGCGGTAATCCTCATGATGTCACCACCCAGTTTCCACCGCCTCTTGCACCTCATTCGCGACATGGAAATGCCTTTTGTGAAGATTAAGGTGGGAAACAAAAGGGACACAGAGGTTTTGTCTCTGGCACGTGAGATCCTGGGCCACAACGTGGATATTCGGGTTGACGCCAATGGCGCCTGGCGTACCGAAGAAGCTAAGAAACGAATTGAGGAAATGATGGCCTATGGTATCAGCGCTGTGGAACAACCGGTGCCCAAAGAGGACATCCAGGGGCTCAAACGTCTGGCGGAACAGATAGAGATCCCCATTATTGCTGACGAATCATTGTGTCTCGAGCGTGATGCAAAAAAACTTGCCTCTCTGGATGCTTGTCAGGTATTTAACCTCAGATTGTCTAAATGCGGGGGAATCCTCGCTGCAAATCGTATGTACGAAATGGCCCGAAAAAACGCAATCGCAGCACAACTGGGATGTCAAGTGGGGGAAACCGGGATACTGTCTGCGGCTGGACGACAACTTGCCTCAAGCAAAAAGTTTCTCTATCTGGAGGGTTCTTATTCCAGTTATCTCCTGAAAGACGACATAGTCAATGAGCCGGTGGAATTCGGACCTGGTGGGGTGGCCCAACCGCTAACTGGCCATGGGCTTGGCGTAAGCGTAAACGAAGAAACATTGCAACGTCTTGCAGTCATGCATGAGGAAATACGACTATAAGTAACACGGTGATGGGGCGAACAGTGGGGCGGAGACAAGAACAAGTGTCCGTCGTATTTTTCGCTCTCTTCCTGCTGCTCTCTGCTTACTGCTTACCGGTTACTACTTGTTTCCCTTCTCCACTGCACAGCCTGATGATCAATCCTTCCATGACTGCGCGTTCAGAAATCCCACTACTTTTCAAGGTAAGATCAGCAGCGAACAGATGTTGCAGCGAACCGACCAACTCTGCAGTCTGAAAGGTCGTACTGCGAACCATGGTCTTGTGCAAGGCAAATGGGTGCAAAGCACCTATAGGAGACTCTTTGTCGCTCTTCTCTTTGACGACAGGTAAGATGGTTTTTTGGAAGCCGCCGTAAGAGATATTGGGGTCCAAGCTGCCCGCCAGATGTTCCTCTATAAATTCACGCGCCACGAGCAAGCGTCGGAGTTCATTGGCCAGGGAAGCGAGCAACTGGAGTGGGTGATAGTTTTGATCCAAGAGTCGATTGAGCACAAGCAAACCGGTTTCGCAGTCCTGAGTAGCCACAGCGTTATTCAATTCATAGAGCGGTTCCTCCCGGAACTGGTCGCTCAAACCCTCCACCTGCTCGAGAGTTACCAGCGTCGCCTCGCCCGCAAACGACATGAGTTTTTCTAGCTGGGTCTTGAGGGCCCAGAGATTAAATCCAGTGCGCTCAAAAAGCAGGGCAAGCGCCTCGGGCTCAATTGCCTTGCCCGCCGCCGAGAGGGTTTCCTGGGCCAGGTTTCTCAAGACCTTCTCTTGCTGGGAACGAACCTGACGGCTACTACCTGAGGCCACACCCAAATCGACTACGACTCCTTTCTCTTCCATCAGGCGATAAAGGCTTCGCCGCTTGTCCACAGTATCGGTGGCAAGGAGCAAACATTGCTCTGCGGGGAAGCCCTCCTGCAGGGCCGCCTCCAGCAAAGAGCCATCATCTCTCAGGCTTGGCACCTCCATTCCACTGCTACCAGCGTGGTCGACAACCGCTTCAAGCCACGCCTCCTCCTGATCTCGCTGCACGCCCGTGGTCTGCTGCCACAGGTCAGGTGGAATTTCTCGCCAGGCTCCATCAGCCACATCGGTGAGAGACCATCCGGCGTAGGCCAGCACCTCCAGCATCAAACGGGCAGCAATTTCCAGATCTCCTGCCTCATGGGCCTCTTTACTCTTGACGTAAAGAGTGGGGAGGTTAGTCCGAGTATAGAAAACACGACAATCTTGTACCACAACCACTTTCCGCCCTCCAAATAGCGCAAAGGTGTTGACGTTGTCCAAGATTTGTCGAAAATCCGCTCGATTCCCGTCAACTATCTCAAGGTTCGTGCTCCGCTGGGATTTTGGAACCAGAATCTCGGTGAGTTGTGCCAGGGCTGACTTCACCAGGTAATCATCGCCGTGAAGTAGATACAGAGGGGCTACACTTCCCTGTTCCAGCTGTGCCAGTACCTTAGGGAAGTCTTTTTTGTCGAAAACCGGCATACACAATCCCCGCCCGTTATAACCAGTCACCACAAATCGGTTTGCATTGTGGTTCCGTATCATAAGGTGTCGATCATCCGCAAGCTGTAATTACCATGTCCTTGCTTTTCGGCTTGGTGACAGACTGGTCCTGCATGCAGTGCTGCGTTTTTGGGAGAGAAGAGTTTGGTTGTTGCTTACCATCGACGGGATAATATGATAGAAATTTGCATGCCACAAAAACGCAAAGATCACTTCTACGAGGGTTGGCCATACCATTTCTTGGTGGATCCATTTCTGAGAAGAGTTCACCGAAATGAAAAGATACCTGGTAGTCTTGGTGCTTACAACAACAATACTCGGCTGTGGTGAACTATGGAAGCTCGTCCCCATAGACCCGGGAAACAAGCCGGTTATCTTGGATTCTTATGCACCTCAGAACGTCAAGCCTGGTGAGGTCTGGAAAATCCTTATCAAAGCCGAGGATAAAGACGGTGACATGAAAGACATTGTCGCTACAATATCCCCAGCTGGTATGAGTTTTCTTACCTATTCCATCACCTCTATCGAGGAAGAGGAGAGAGGGGAATTTGCTGGCTACCTCTTTGTGAAAACTCCGCCCTCGCCATATCTACCAGGAAAAATGTTCCACCTGACCACCTTTATTCGTGACAAAGAAGGACGTAAGAGCAACTCTGTTGGCTTTCTTTTGCATTTTACTGGGAAAAGCGAAGCTGGGTTTGAGTTACCAAAGAAATGGCAGTTTGCTTCCACCAACAGACTCGGTGGGATTTTCTCGGATTATTTTGTCGAGTATGTGAGGGAACTCACCTCTCCCAGAGAGTAGGAGGAAGAGGTGAGATTGTAGATTTTAGAATGCAGATTGCAGATTTGAGGATGTTATTGTTTCAACTCATGTCAATCCTCAATCTACAATCTTAAATCTGCATTCTACAATCAAAAGTTTTCCCCTCCCCTGAGCCACAGTAATGCAAGGGGAGGAGGAATTTAGGATCGTCCTGCAAACCTTTCCCACACTTATCTAGTAAACAAGCGTTGCGTTCGCACTGAGAATCTCTTGGTTCAGTCTCGCGGCAGCAATCAACTCGGCTCCCTCGATCAAGTCAGATTCTTCAATGTTTCTATCCCTGACGCAGGGTGTACAGATGAGTAACTTGCCTCCGGATTCAAGGTAGGTGTTCACCAAATCCTTGAGTGCGGGCAAACCGGCTGCCATAACGTGCTCCAGGTAGCCTTTTTTTGCCAGGAACACTGATACTCCCTGTAAGGCCACCACCACCTCGACCTCCATGGCCTGGGCCGCAGTTGCCAGCATGAATGGAAAGGTCGCTCTTTCCGGGTCCTCTCCCGCGTGGGTTACGATGTAGACCATCTTTTCAGCTTCCGCCATCTTCATTCTCCTTTCTTTGATTGGTTTGATCTGGACTAATACCTCACCGACTCTCAACAGTTTTCTTAGGCGCAGCGCGCAATCAAGGTTGAAAAATCTTCCACCTCGATGCCGCCCTTCTTAAGATGTGTCATGCATATGGGGCACATTGCCACGATGGGTGCTCCAGTGGACTGTAATTCCTTAACCCTGCGCTCGAGCACCTCTTTTGAGAGTTTTGGAGAAATAGACTCAACCGGGCCGCCACAGCAGTTGGTGAACGTGCCGGAATTCCTTACCGGTACGCATTCAATGCCCATGTTTTCCAAAACCTTGGTGGGAACATCCGACATTTCCAGGTATCTCCCGTACATACAGGGATCGTGAAGGGTTACCTGCTTGGTGCCATTCTGTCCCTGAAAATTGATCAGCTCAAAGTAGGTTTTTACTTCAAAAGTCTCGCCCACATATTTAGGGTAGAGAATCTTCAGAGCGTAGGTTGTATGAGGATCCACCGTGATCAGCTTCTTAACACCGTTTTCTTTTAATCCATCAGCAACGAACCGAGCATGTCTTATGAAACCGTCCATGTCACCCAGATCATACAGCAATACACCGCTATAGTGGTCGAGTTCTGGGCTATAGAAAAAATCAACCCTGGATCTGGTGAGAACTTTGGCAATGCTATGCAGCATATCGTTGCATTTCCTCTTCTCTTCTCTGGAACTGAATAGGGCTAATCCCAATCCCACCAGAAACTTTGGCATGTACTTGCCATACTTGACATAGTCTGCGAGAGCACTACCCTCAAAACGTTCGAGATGTCTCGTTGTCATTTCTATGTACGGCACGGACTGATACATAAGTCCGGTAAAGAGCATGGCATCTCCCTTTGCGCGGAGGTCCATACCTTTCCACCATCTGTTCATCAAGACGTTGGGCATCCCGAAGGGGTTTCGCGTTTTCTTGACGTTGTCGGCGATGAGCTCAATGATATCCCTTGGCTTAAACATGAGCAGTCCCCCTCCAGTTGGCGATCACGTATCGCCTCAACCCCAAAATGAGCTCACCGGGATCGGCTTCTCTCGGACAGGTATAGGTGCAGAGCCCACAGTGGAGGCAGCGCCAGAGTTCGTCAGACTCCTGCAGTATTCGATCCTTGGCGCCCAGCTGAGCATAGCGAATGATCTTCCGTGGGAAATGTTCGTGTATGAGCGGACAGATTGCCGTGCAGGTGCCACAGTTGAAACATTCCAAGGTGGTATCAACTCCAAAGCGCTCTAATTGTTCTGGAAAATCCAGATCTACCAAAGCCATTCTCCATCCTCCGTCAAAGGGAACAGCGAGAGTCCATTAACACCCCCTTACCAACTCACGAGCTCGCAGCCTTCGTCAGATGGTAACGGAAATAACCGCCATCCTTATCTCCCTCAACGATCTCTCCATACTTTTTCAACGTCGCAACAAACCATAGCACTTCAGCTGATGCGAGACCTATGGCCTCGGCTATCTCAGGTATCGTCTTGGCCCCGTCCTGAAGCTGCTCTTTTATGACCTTCACTGCTTTCCTATTTTCTTTCACTCTGGCTGAAGTCGCCTTGATGATGTGTTTCCTGCTCTCTCGGAGCTTTTTCATCGCTTCCTTTTTTTGTGTTTTTTCAGTTTGGCTCATGAAACATCCTTACTGGCGCGTCTTTCATCCCAGATTTTGCTCAATCATCCCTTATTCAAC
>CP070843.1:2978400-2982162 GCA_020350905.1 Deltaproteobacteria bacterium | reverse complement strand
GGCAGGCAAGAAAGGTATTCTCCCTGAAAGACTGGCAAACAGCCTCGCCCTGGCAACCGGAATGAGGAATATCCTCGTTCATGAATATGAGACGATAGACTACAAGCTGGTTCACAAGAGCATCAAGACCGCACTTCGCGATTTTGCGGAATTCCTGAAAGCCCTCTCAAAGTGACGCCGGGCGGATCTCGGCACCCGCGATGAAATCCTACCCCCATGTTGGTCGGAATGGTCGGTGGTCGGACCAAGCTATCTCATCATCCACCCTACTTCTTAAAGCGTCATTTTCGATACCAAAATTGAGCCTGCAAGTCCCACTTTTAACCCAAAAACAGAAGCTTTTCACTGTCATTTCAATTTGTTACCTTGGTTCGACCTCAGTTCCCAGTTCTGCTCTGGTAATCCGTAGCAGGAGTAATGCGCAGGCCTGCCCTCTTTTCCGAAACGTTGGATTTTCGGCAGAGCTTTCTAATCCTAAGACACAAAACCTGGGGTAGATCCTTGCGGTAGGGGACTAGAGCTTTCTTGCCATAATCAAACGGTCGGGTAAGATGCCATTCGAACGTAGGGGTTCTGAAAAAGCGGGGGGAATATTCCCCCCGCACACGCGGTTTGCCCACATAATCGCATTCATCTCCAGGGCCGGATGTTTTTTCTCCTGGAGGAAGGGCAGAATCTCCTCCTCGCTGGTACCAACAGTCTCATCCGCATCCGGCCAATCAGATGAGCTAGAAGCTATCAGGGATTACTTCTAAGTCACGTCGATCGGCCATATCCATGAGCACGCGCTCACGCTCGCCCATAATGCCCAGAGCCTCGCGCTTCTTGTCAATATGGTCGATCATCAAAGCCGCCATCTCGTAGGGATCTTTGGCAAAACCCAACTTGCCCAGGCCCTGCCGCTCCAAACCGTCAAAGAGCAACTTATGAAACTTAGTCTCGGCTATGGTGGGGAAGGTCACACCAAAGACAGTGAACACACCCGAGGCCACAAAGTACTGGCCAATGCTGATGGCCTTCTCACTCATCCACTCGGGCGCAGCCCCGGCAACCGGTAGATCCGCTATGCTTTCACCCAGACCACCGGTCTTCACCATCTCAGCGCAGGCAATCAGAATCCGGCTATTGTCCACACAGGAGCCCAGCCCCAATACCGGCGGCATACCAACGGTCTCACACACCTCTTGCAATCCGTCTCCAGCCAGAACCGACGAATCAGGCTTCATCAAACCAGCCTTGGCCAACGATATCTGGGAACAACCCGTCTGTACTACCAGGACATCATTTTTGATCAGCTCTTTGACCAACTCCACATGCACATAGTCCTGGCGCACTCTCGGGTTGGTGCAGCCAACCACGCCGGCCACGCCCCGGATCCTGCCGTTGATGATGTTGTCGTTGAGCGGCACGTAAGATGCCCTGAAAGTACCACCCAGCATGTAGTTGATATACTCGTGGCTGAAGCCGTGAATCCCAAGGGATTTGTTCTGCGGAATCACGATCTTGGCCTTGCGGCCCTTGAACCGCTTGATGGCCTCTTTTACCACCTTGTCCGTGCACTTGCGGGGATGATGCTCAACAAACTCAATGTGATCCACACCCTCAATGTGCGCCCTGGGGTTGGTGGTGAAAAGCTTGGTGCCGTAACACTCGGCCAAAGGCGCAAGCCCTTGCTTGATGCACTGTACATCCACCGCCATGGCGTCCACAGCACCGGTGACCAGAACGGTCTCAGTGCTCATGAAATTACCCGCATGCGGTACCCCGTGACGGCTCAATACCTCGGCACCGGAGCAGCACATGCCCAAGAGATTGAGCCCCTCGGCTCCGGCCTTCTCTGCTTCCTTCAACAGCTTGGGATCATTCACCGAGGCAATCATGGACTCAAACATGTTGGGCTCATGACCATGGACGATGATGTTCACCTGTTTCTCGTCCAAACAGCCCATGTCCACCCCAGCCAAAACCGGACTCGGGGTGCCAAACAAAATGTCAGAGATCTCAGTGGCCACCATGGAACCACCCCAACCGTCAGAGAGTGCCGTGCGGGAACACTGCTTCGTGGTATTCTCATAGTCCTGATCCACACCCATGTGAGTCCGGTGCATGATCTCCATGATCTCTCGCATGGCTCCCCGGGGAACTATGCCCAACTCACGCCACTTCTCTAAGGTCTTTGGAGGCACCCGGGTTACAAATGGAATCTCTCCCTCAACCTGGGTGTAAGTCCGCTCCAACTCCTCGTAAAGGTCTACGGCTATCTCTTTAATCTCACGGCCCGCTGTCTCTATGCCCACGGACTCGGCCACCTCCAGAAGCTTCTGCTCGTCTTTGATCTGGTAATCCTTGATCTTGCCAGCCACCACCTCGCGGAACACATCCAGCATGCTCATACCGTGGTCCGTATGCGCCGCGGCTCCACTGGCGACCATCCGAGCGAAGTTCCTCGAGGCAATGGTGTCGATGGTTGCACCACAAACTCCCACCTTCCCATAGGCATCCTTGCTGGACAACCGGCAAGGTCCCATGGAGCAGTGTTTACAACAGGCAGAGTCCGCGCCAATGGGGCAGGCCTTCATGTCTGCCGCCCGGTGAAAGGCGGTCTCTACGCCGTCCTCCGCTGCCTTGCGCAACATCTGCTGGGTTGACTTACAGGTGGTCACCTGCGCAATGGGCAGCTCCTTCTTCTTCTCGTTCTTTACCTCTTCTGCCACGGGTCACCTCCTTGTTTAACTTCGGAGAATCTATTCCAGACCAACATCGGTCTAAGCGACATACGGGCAACTGATTTGAGCCCCATGTCTACATAACGCCCAGGTAGCAAGGGATTTTGCTCTGTTTAGTGATATTCGTGAGTGCCCAAAACTACTGGAATTTGAAACTTGTTCTCCAGTATCTGGGCAAACTGCTCTGCACTGCCATAGGGACAATCGGGCTTTGCATTCGCCAAGCAGGAACTCAGGTGAATCACATCGGGCCTCATCTCCGACATTTTCATGGCGACCCCAGCATTGGCTGCCAGGCTGCGTCCCGGACACTCGCAGGTGACAAAGGAGATCACCTGCGACGGTTCATCGAATTTTCCCTCACCCAAGGCGGCTGCTTTAAGACATCTCCACTCTCCAGCGCAGCCGTAACCGCTGTCCATATAAGCTCCGCAGCCAACCACCATAACTTTCTTCATAGCGAATCCCCCTTTAAAGTTTTAGTTGATAGTTCTTTATCCAGAAGACCATCTTGACAATGATTTTGTCAAGTGAAATATTATTCAAAGATATATATATAATTAACTTAAATGTTTATATTTTACCTGGTAAAATGAGTTGTAGGATGAACTTGTAGAATTCTAGCGACAACTGGCAGGGACTTACCTGTTCTGATCTAATGTCAGGCGACAGGTCACCGCTATTCCACCGAGTCTAAAGTGACGAGAGATAGGAAGGAAAAGGTTGGTGAGGGAACCACCACCACATATATATGTCTGTTTCTTTTTGCAAAAGACAGCGGCTTCAACTATAATGAATTTGTACATTTTTGAACAAGCATAGTGTTCTCTATAATTAACCTCCACGCAGCACATCTGCTACGGCGGTCTAATGTGCCCCAGTTTTCCGGCTTATTGGAAAGGACGACGATATGAGCCCAGACCAAAATATTGATACCCACTCAGACATTGATGGGGCAAATCTCACCGGAGGTGCCAAGTTGGATCACCGGTATCTCTCTCGGTTTTTTAGCACCTTGCCCGATCCAGTGGTGGTG
>CP070843.1:2975688-2978300 GCA_020350905.1 Deltaproteobacteria bacterium | reverse complement strand
CATAAGAATCAGGCTTCTTATGTCATCCAACTCTGGTTGCCAGATCGCAAATGACAAAATCAGGTCTGGTGGATCATCTTCAATGCTGATGAAAGAAACAGTTTCCATAATCAAAACTCATCCTCTTCTTCTTCGTAGTCGGGGTACTGGTCAGGTGACTCCCCAGCTTTCTTGACAATCTTAGGGTATGGTTCAGATTCAGCAGCACCTTGTGTTTTTAGGACGGTCAATTCGTGCCACCATTCGTCTCCAAAATCAAAAAGATAATACAATTTGTCCTTTTCTTTTAGACCCAACTTTCCAATATTTGCTTCAGCAGCATTGTACTGCTTTTTGAATCCAAAACCGTAATCTTGCTGCAAGGCCATAGGATGGGTATATTCAGGCGAATCATATATGGTTCTCGTACTTCTCGTTGATCTCCGGGTCAAAAAGAAAGAATACAGATGTTCATCGTATCTGTCGAAGGCATAAAAAATCATCTCGTGCAGATCGGCCAATGTCTGATTTTCCAGGATTTCGATGTTCCGGTAAATACGTTTGTTGTGCATCAGTGCGACTCTAAAGAGGTAAGCTTTCATGATGTTTCTTTCTCCAACTCCAGCCTCAAATAGTCGAGCTCAATGGCCGATATCCCCCAACGCTCAAAGGTGTTCAGGAGCTGTTCTTGTATGACAAAGCTCCAGTGAAGTCTTATGCCCAGTCCGACCACTCGTACTATAAGGTAAAAGTGCGATATAAGAAAGGTCTTTCACTCTGCCCATAACCAACCGAGGTAGTCATCTGCAGAACTACAGGCCTCCCCTGTAGCATTTTCAATATCTGCCTAGTACTGGACTCCCACCGATAAGATATATTCGTTGTCAGATTTGTCGTCTCCTGGAGCAGGACTGTTGTCCCAATCCCAATTCCACTGGGCAGTCAGGTTGAAGTATTTATACAAAGGCATTCGTATTCCCGTTCTGCTGACAATGACTATATCACTCGTGTCTTCAAGACTAAGCGTCCCCTGATCAAAATGGAAGAATTGAAAAATCTTTTTGAAGAAATAGTGATCGAAATTTATCCTCCATTGACCAGCCATGTATTCGTCATCGTCGCTTTCGTCAAATCTTTCGATGACGTAAGCTGGCCCGAGCTCTACTGACAGATTGGTCAACTCCGTTTCATAAAATTGATATCCTGGCCCCGCGCTGGGGATGAGGCGCAAGTCGAGATCCTTTTTCACGTCGGTTTCAAAAAAAGTAGAGCCATAGATGTAAAACTTCTGGGTGAGGAATCGGTCATATTTACCCAAGCCTTTAGATTTTTCAGAGGTCTTGTCACCGTCAGCTTTGTCCAGTTCGTACTCCCCATACAAGTTGAATCTGTTCTTTTCAGACCTGAGAGAAAGTTCACCATCCACATCATATTCTTCAGTGTCAGTATTTCCTGTTTCGATGTTAACCCCAATGTTCAGACGGGCCTTAACCTCGAGACCACGATCTGGCGGTGTTGGATTGATAGCTTTAACTTCGCTGAGATCGATGGCGAACCTTTCCACAGTCTCGTCCACCAGGTGTAGTTCTACTTGCCCCTCTGGTGCGGGTTCCATGCTTCCCAGAAAGGAAGTATCGTCATGAAGCACCATCTCAATGGGTGAATCAGTTGTCACAGCTGTAATTTCATCCCACTTAATAGACATTTCTCCAGCATAAGGCGTTTTGAAGATCAACACCTTATCTTCCATTGTTTTCACGGTGCCCGTGATGCGATCGCCATTCTTGAGCCAAATCTCATCTGCCAGTACATTCTCTGCGATCAAAAGCATAGATACAATAAAGATAACTACCGCTAAGCGGTTGACCTTCATTACGGCCTCCATCCCTGAATCTCTTTCCAGCCAGTTCTTCGGCCGTCTCTTTTTCTGTCAAGTATATTGGCCGCTATCAGCCCGTCATTGTTCACCATGATCTTCTCCTTGATAGATCATTAGGGTTTTGTCCCACGATGCTCCGGCGAGCCCTCCGGGGGATATGGCAGTGTGCCCTTGAACTCCTCGATCTTGTTGTCTGGAAAGCTCGGCAGGTAGATCTCGTTGCGCTCTCGCCACTGTTGCACCTTCTCGGAAATTTCCCTAACTCTCTCCGCTTTGAGACCAACGTCCCTTCCCATATACAAAGTCTGCGAAGGAAAGGCGAATCCGCTGCCGCTGGCCTCAATGATGTCCATGATCCGCAGGAAGATATCCTCCCTGATCCCAAGGAATTCGGCCCAATCAGTAGTGTCCACATAAGCTACCACCTCGATGTCCAGAGAGTAGGCCCCGAAGTTGATAAATCGGACCCGGGGTGTGTCGGGTATTACTCGTTCGTGGGAATAGAGTAGCTTTCGAATCTCAACCAAGATGTACCGCAGCTGGTCCGGCATTGTTTCGTAGCGAAGGGTGAGTATGGCAAGGAGCCGGATTCGCTCCCGTGCGGTTATGTTGTCGATCTCCATGTTCGAGAACGTGGCATTCGGAACTGTAATAACGGTATGGTCCAGCGTTCGCACCCGAGTCGAGCGAATCCCGATCTCTTCTATCGTCCCCATCTTGTCGCCGAAACGACAGAAGTCTCCCACACGCACTG
>CP070843.1:2965189-2975588 GCA_020350905.1 Deltaproteobacteria bacterium | reverse complement strand
CCCTGACATCATGTCTCGGAGCGGCGCCCGTCTCAGGGAGGTGGGTTGCACCAATCGGACCCACCTTTCTGACTATGAAGGAGCTATCGGTCCGGAAACTGCACTCCTGCTGGATGTGCACGCCAGTAACTACCAGATCGTCGGATTCACTGCTGAAGTGGGTCTCGAGGAACTGGTGGAACTGGGGCGCAAACATGAAGTCCCTGTCATGCAGGATCTGGGCAGTGGCTGCTTTGTGGATGTTACTCCTTTCGGGCTCCAGGGAGAACCACTGGTCCAAGACACGGTGCGTTCTGGTGCGGATGTAATTACCTTTAGTGGTGATAAATTATTGGGAGGCACGCAGGCGGGAATTATTTTGGGGAGGAGTGAGTTCATTGCGGAACTGAGACGAAATCCGCTCACCCGTGCCCTTCGAGTTGACAAGTTGACCCTAGCGGCCCTAGAGGCCACCCTCAGACTCTATCGAGACGAAGATACTGCCATCCAGGCCATCCCCACCCTTAAGATGATTGCCACCGACCAGAAAACTCTGGTAGATCGAGCCCAGGTTTTGGTAAAAGCTCTGCGGGCCAACATCCCTGAGTCAATTGAAGTGACAATAATGGATGGGTCCTCGATGGTAGGCGGGGGAGCCCTGCCGACTCAAACACTTCCTACCAAACTGGTGGCCATCAGCTCCAAAGAAGTGTCAGCGGCCCGCTTGGAGGCTCACTTTAGAGGATATGTGGTGCCCATTATAGGCCGGGTGGAACAGGAGCACTTCTTGCTGGATACCAGGACCTTGCAGCCGGGCGATAAGGAGGTCATCGTCGAGGCAGTAGGTCAGTTGGATATCTCATTACAATCCTCAGGACCTACAATAGGTTTGTGAGTCAAAACGCCTAATGAGTTTGAATGCAGGGTGTCTGAAATCGGAAGCACGAAATTGGTCCTCCGGACTCCCCACCCTTCGGGCGAGTCCCCAGTTTCGAAACAAGTTCCAATGACCAAAGTAGAAAATCCAAAACCAAAAGTGAAAAGTGACATTCTCGCAACTATGCTATGAGGGTTGCCATGGGACTCTACTCCATTGAGCTGACTCCGGCGGATACGATGGCCCAACAAAGTGTTTTCCACCAAGAGATGGTTGATTTGCTGGGCTGCCGACAACTTACCATTCTTCCTCCTTTCCCTGACTACAGTCTTCTGAGCCAGAACCATTCTCCGAAAGCTCTGTTGAAGGTAGTCAATGAAGTGATTCTCAGCCGGCGACCTTCCTATGAAAAGGAACTCGGCTGGCTTCTGCTTCCCCTGGTTCGAGGTGAGGGAGTGGTGGGAGTTCTCTTTGCTGAAGAGGTAGACCAAAAGTACGCGGATGCTGAAAACCTGGTGCTTCTGGAGCGGCTAGCCCGCCTCTGTATTGACAGATTGGAATGGGAAAAAAGAGGCTGGAGAGATGGGGAAACTTCATTGTGGCGGCGAGAGGTGTTGATGAAGGAGGTAAGCCGTGTGATTGACCTGGCAGAGAATGGCGGCAGTTTGACTCCCAGGCGATTGCTTGGCGACGGCCCCAGGGTAGCGCAATTTACCTTCATCTGTTTTAGCGTCACCCCGGCCCCGGAGCCGTGGGCTGGAGCCGGGCCAATCTGGAAGCAACTGGGTCCGCAACTGGCGGAGTCCCTGCCAAATGAGGTCCTGGCGGCACACCTGGGAGGTGGCTATGTTGGAATCTATTGGCCTAAGTTAGAGGCAAGAGATGCTCACCTTTGGGCTGAGCGGCTGCACCAAGCCCTGTGTGGCAGTGACAGGGAGACAGAGAAAGGTGGCGAGGAGTGGGATTTGGCAGCGGGAATAGTAAATTTCCCTGAGGATTTTTACGACGATGGACCCTCACTCCCCTGGGAAAAGAGCGATCTCGGCGTGGAATTGACCGCAGCCGAGGAAGTGATTCGACGCGCAACCCTTGCGGCGGAGACGGCAAAGAAGAAGGATGAGAAAATATTGGCTTACAAAGCACTTCGTGAACGAGGGTTGGTAAAATTAGAGTCAGCCATTGAAAAGCGGTTATCCTCTTTGGTTGCCGACGACGAGCCGGGTGCTCTCCTGTTGGTCAAGTTAGACGATTGGGAGGTATGGCAAAGGCAACATGGCTCAAAAGGGGCTGCACATCGGGCTAAACGTGTCCTGGCGGCGAGTGAAGGTGAGTGTCCTGTAGACGCTGTGGTGGATTGGGCTGGACCAGATCGGTTCGGGGTGTTTTTGCCCGGCGCAGATGCTGATTCTGCCCAAGAACGGGGGAGAGCTATTCGTCAGCGAGTAAAATCGGAGTTGAGCACCACGGTGCAGATGGGTATCAGCGTTTATCCCTGTCCGGGTTTTGCCAAGCAGGACATGCTGGACAACGGCCGCAAGGCACTCATCCATACAGGGTTTTTCGGGTCCAATACCCAGACTCTCTTTGACGCGACCAGCTTGAATATCAGTGGAGATCGGTTTTATGAAAGCGGGCGGCTGCAAGAGGCAGTGCAGGAGTTTCAAAGGGCCCTGACCCTGGATCCCGATAATGTGAATGTCCACAATAGCCTTGGGGTCTGCTACGCGAACATGGGTAAGTTCGAGGAAGCAGTTGCTGAATTTTCCCGGGTAACCGAACTGGAAGCCCACGATTTCATGGCTCATTACAATCTGGGCTGCGCCCTGCTGAGCCTGGCACGCAAGGGCGAGGCTGAGCACGCCTTCAGTAGGGCTGCCGAATTGGAACCTGATAATGCTGCCGCCCATTTCCAGTTGGCAAAGCTGTGCAGAAAGCAAGATAGGCTGGAAGAGGCCCTGACTCACCTTGGGCGCACCGTAGATCTGAACTCCAATTGGGCTAAAGCTTGGCGATTGTTTGGTGAGTGTTTCCTCGCGCAGGGTAACCACGAAGAGGCCATGGATGCTTTCAAGAAGGCTCTCAAGATCAATGGGAAAGATGGGGCTGCACTGAGCGGTCTCGCTCTTTTGTATGGACGTACGGAGACAAACCTGGAGGTGGCCCTTTCTCTAGCCCGCCGCAGTGTTGAACTGAATCCTGGCAATGCTGTGTTTGCCCAGAGATTGGTAGAGTTACTGATACAAAATCGAGAATTAGAGGAGGCCCTGGCACAATGCGAGCGAGCTGTGGCATTGGCCCCACAGGACGAGCAGCTTCGTCGACTACAGCGAGAGATCACTGCAGCTCACCGGGTATCAACCTCATAGCCGTTGGCACTCAGCGCGTTCAGCAGTTCCTCAATGTGGTCCGAGCCCCTGGTTTCCACCTCCAATTCTACTCTACTCAATTCCACAGGCAGATGCCGCCCCAAGCGATCGTGGTAGACGTGAAGAATGTTGCCGCGGCAGTCAGCCACCACCTTGATAAGGGTAGCGAGGGCACCAGGGACATCCCTCAGTTGCACTGAGAACCTCATGATTCGATGGCTCTTGAATAGCCCTTTCCGTAGGATCCTCGCCAGCAAATGAGTGTCCACGTTGCCGCCGCTGATAACAAGAACCACCGCCCGTCCGCGCAGATTACTGAGTTGCTTGTCCGTGAGGGCTGCCAGCGGGACTGCGCCGCTTCCCTCGGCCAAAATCTTTTTGCGTTCCAGCAACTCGAGCATGGCAGTAGCGATCTCTTCCTCCTCCACGGACACCATGTCATCGACCAACCGCTGTATAATGGCAAAAGCAAGCTGTCCGACTTTTTTGACCCTGATACCGTCTGCAATGGAATACTTGGCTGGAACATTGACAGGTTTACCCAGCTTGAGAGCAGCCATCGTCGAAGCGCAAGCAGCTGCCTGCACGCCGATAATTGATGTTTGCGGGCGGAGGGATTTTACTGCAGTGGCAATTCCGGCAATGAGCCCTCCGCCGCCAACTGGAACCAGGATTGTTTCCACCTCGGGTAACTGAGAGACAATCTCCAAACCAATGGTCCCCTGGCCGGCTATGATATCTTCGTCGTCATAAGGATGAATGAAGGTTTGGCCTTCTGCTTCTAAAGTGCGGGCCTGGTCCAAACTTTCAGTCAGGCTTTTGCCGGCTAGGATCACCTGGCCACCGTAAGATCGGGTGGCAATCTGTTTGCTGATGGAGGCCCATTCGGGCATGACGATTGAGGAGGATATGGACATCAGATGCGCAGCATGGGCTACTCCCTGAGCATGGTTACCTGCTGAGGCTGCCACAACGCCCTTCGGACCGAGGGTGTCGCGTATTCTTGTTAGCTTGTGGTAAGCCCCACGGAACTTGAATGAACCGGTCCTTTGGAGATTCTCCAGTTTGAGATAGACTCTGGCATCAAAACGACTGCTGAGGTAATTGGAATAAACCAGCGGGGTTTCGAAGGCGATGCCTTCCAGGATCGCTGAGGCTTGGTTGATTTCTTCAAGGAGGAGCATGGTTTTATTCCCCAGGGTGTCCGATTGTGAGAAATCGGCAATAGCCAGTGAACGAAAGGGTGCAAGAATCTGACACCTTAGCCTAATAACAGAACAGGGATTGACCGTCAACTCTGCTGTATATTATCGGAGTTCTCATCATTGCTGGTAGAGTTTGATCCTATAAAAATGCTCCAATTGTGGGAGAGTAATAGATTTTGTTCCAATATGAACCGGAAGGAGATGGACATGAAAGTAAGGAAAAAGCGAAGGAGTGGTTTGTTGGTTTTATATCTGGCAGCGGCACTGTTCAGCGTGAGCGCATCCGGATGCGCGTTTGTTAATGTAACCCTTTATCAGCCAGCATTACCGTTAAAGGAGAAGGTTATTGAAGGTGAAGGACCGGGCAAAGTACTGGTAATGGATATAAGCGGAGTCCTAACCTACGAAGAGGAGAAGAAGGGCGGCAGTCTCAAAGAGCAGGTAAACCTGGTTGCTAGAGTGAAGGAGGAACTGGGAAAGGCGGCCCAGGACAATGAGGTAAAAGCTCTCGTTCTTCGCATCAATACACCGGGAGGAACAGTCAGTGCCAGTGATTTGCTGCACCACGAGATTATGCAGTTCAAGAAAAAAAGAAAGGTTAAGGTTATTGCCTGTTTCCTCGGAATGGCCACATCAGGAGGTTATTATGTTGCCAGTGCGGCCGACCATATTGTGGCCCAGCCAACTACCTTGACCGGCAGTATCGGCACGATAGCGCTTAAATTTAATGTACAGGGATTAATGGAAAAGGTAGGCGTTGAGGAAGAAACGGTGAAGTCAGGCAACAAGAAGGACATGTGGTCTCCCTTCCGGCCAGCAACGAGTGAGGAAAAAGTGATTTTTCAACTAATCATCGACGAGTACCAGAGTAAATTTCTAGAGGTGGTTCGAGCGGGAAGAAAGAACATGACTGACTCGGACCTGACCACGGTGAAGGACGGGCGAGTCTTCTCCGGAACCCAGGCGTTTAGACTGCATTTAGTAGATGAGTTGGGTTACCTTAACGATGCAGTACAGTGGGCAAAAGCCGCGGCGGGGGTGCCGAAAGCTCAGGTGGTTATATACTATCGGCCTGGAACTTATGTGGACAATATCTATTCCAAATCACAAGGAGAGGTATTGAGCTGGGCGGACCGGTTGCAGCGGAGAGACCTGTTGCCCCAGAGGCCGGAACCGCGCTTTATGTATCTTTGGCTACCCTAGCCTGGATGTAATCAATGGGCCCGAATGAATCTTTCTCTTGCAGCTCATAGGTAAAAAAGGTTGAGGGTGGCAGGGCTGTCCTCCTGTATCCTTCACAAGGAAAGATTGACGGAATGAGCGGGATTTTCTATGGTAGAGGTCTTGTAGCAGGGCGAGTGTAGAAAAACAGAGGAGTAAGTTATGACGTTACCCCATCTGGGTTTGGGAGGACTGTCAGCGTCTGGCAGAGGATTTGGTCAAGCCCTATCATCAGAACTACCTAGCCATGTACAGTAGTGTTCTGGGGGGCGTGGTGACAGACCCTTTTCTTTTGACGGTTCCAGTGGACGATCACATGGTGCACCGCGGGGATGGAATTTTCGAGGCCTTTAAGTGCGTCAACGGTAATATTTATAATCTTACAGCTCATCTGGTACGCTTGGAGCGTTCGGCTCGGGCGGTATACTTGACGTTACCAGCAAGCTTGGAGCACATTACCGATCTCGTGATTGGGACAATACGCATAGCTGGAACCCGGGATTGTCTGATCCGGCTTTTCGTCTCTCGTGGCCCGGGAGGCTTCACCACCAATCCCTATGAGTGCCCGTCCTCCCAGATCTATATCGTTATATGTAATCCCAGTTCATACCCGGAAGAGCATTCAACAGAAGGTGTCTTTGTAAAAAGTAGCAGCATTCCGGTAAAAAAGTCCTACTTTGCCACCATCAAGAGTTGTAACTATCTCCCTAACGTACTTATGAAGAAAGAAGCAGTGGATGCGGGGGTGCAGTACACTATTTCAATAGATGAAAACGGCTTTCTGGGTGAGGGATCAACTGAAAACATAGGCTTGGTAACGCCGAACCGTATTCTCAAGTTTCCCCGTTTTGCCAGAATTCTTAAGGGTACCACCGTATCCCGGGTAGCAGAATTGGCCGACTCCCTAGTTGAAGACGGCAAGCTTGAACAAGTGGTGTTCGAGGACATAACTTTGAATGAGGCTTACAGCGGTGCTGAGATTCTGCTTTTCGGAACCACCTTTGATATCCTGCCAGCGGTGATTTTCGACGGCCATGCCATCGGGTCCGGCAGGCCCGGGGAGATTTACCAGCTGCTGCATGAATTGTTGACGCGGGACATTGAGAGTAACTCGGCTCTCCATACTCCGGTGTTTGAAACCGCATAGTATCAGGCGCAGAGCGCAAACAGCATATCGCCTAGCGTTCGACTTGATTGGGATGAAGCGACACAAATGTTATACACGGCAATGGCTATGTAACGGGGCGATTCTTGGTAGGACAGGAAACGCTGCGCGTCCTGCGTTTGGCGCTCTGCGGATGAGATTGACGAGCATAGGTTGCTGATGAAGGGGCGAAAGCTCCGAAAGGAAACCCAGGTGCGGCCATGGAGGATATGAAAACTATTGTTGATAGCAGTTTCGAGGAAAGTATAGGGGCAAAACAAAGATGCCGGGAGGGCAACCAGGAGTTATTGATCCGAGCCGCCACTATGATTGTGGACGCTTTTAACAATGAGAACAAGTTGATGATTTTCGGGAATGGTGGTTCTGCTGCGGACGCGCAGCACATTGCGGCGGAATTCGTTAACCGCTTTAGGATCGAACGCCCACCGCTGCCGGCCATGGCTTTAACCACAGATACCTCTATTCTCACGAGCGTGGGGAACGATTACACTTTTGACGACGTTTTCAGCAAACAGATAAAGGCGCTGGGGATGGAAGGTGATGTGGCCTGGGGCATGAGCACAAGTGGAAGTTCGGTCAATGTAGTGGAAGCATTGATCGTGGCCAGAGAACGGGGACTGCGTACCATCAGCATGACTGGTGCCAACACCGGTAAGATGGCAGAGATGGCGCAGGTGCTGCTCAGGGTAGATGCAGAAAATACCGCTCGCATTCAAGAGTGTCACATCACCATGGCCCATATCATTGCTGAACTGGTGGACTACCAGCTTTTTCAGAGGCGTTTATCTCGATGAAAGAAGATCGGCCCAAGATGAAGCCCATTTCTCTTGAGAATGTCCGTACCGGTCGTCTCAGTGAACGGAAAAGTAAGGTTTCATTGGCAATCACTGGACAGGCCTGGGACCCGGGGCAATCGCTACGGGAATTTCTGCAGCGGCTCCCTTCGGTGTTGGGGGCGGCTGACTTGCGGGAAGTGGCCCGGAGGATATATGAGGCTCTGCAGAAGAAGCGGCCGGTACTTCTTGGCATGGGCGCCCACCCAATCAAGGTCGGACTCAGTTCCATCATAATAGACCTCATGGAGAGGGGCGTGCTGAGTGGGGTGGCCATGAACGGCGCCGGAATAATCCATGATGCCGAGATGGCATTGGTAGGAGGCACCTCGGAGGATGTGGCCACAGCACTGGCAAGCGGCAGTTTTGGCATGAGCCACGAGACTGCCGATTTCTTAAACAGTGCTATAGCCCAGGAAAGCGAAGCGGATATGGGGCTAGGCGCGGCGGTGGGGGAGGCACTGATGCAGGCCTCCGTCCCTCATGTGGAGCAAAGCATTCTCGCCGCAGGTGTTAGACTCTCCATTCCTGTCACAGTGCATGTTGCTTTGGGCACCGATGTTATCCACATTCACCCGAGCGTCGATCCAGCAGCGACTGGGAGCGCTACTCACCTGGATTTTCGGATCTTTGCTGGGCTCGTGGCTTCCCTGGAAGGTGGTGTTTATGTAAACCTGGGTTCGGCGGTACTGTTACCAGAAATCTTTCTTAAAGCCGTTGCTCTTGCAAGGAATCTAGGTCACCAGCTTAAGAATTTTACCACTGTTAACATGGATTTTAATCGCCACTATCGGCCCCTGGTTAACGTGGTGGAGCGACCGACCCAGGCAGGCGGTAGAGGTTTCGAACTTGTCGGGCATCACGAGATTATGTTTCCGCTGCTAGCAGCGGCGGTTATTGAGTCTATTGAGGCATAGAGCATTTGCAAGCAGCCAGTTGGCAGCCCCGCGACCCATTCGACAAGCTCAGGGCAATTTCGCTCGGGACAGGCGGGCAGCCAAAAGCACATGGAAGGCAGTGTAGCAGTCGAGTCGCGGTCTATTGTCAGTCGTTAGTGGTACTGGTATTATAAAAGATTTAAGGAGCATCGTAGGCACATTGGTGTTGCCAACTATACCGCAACACCCTGAACCGCTCAGGCTCAGAGGGCCAATGAGCACATGTGCACGATTCCACAGGAGAGGTTGATGCCTATTTACGAATATTACTGTGAAAGTTGTGACGACCAATTTGAGATCCTGGTGTTTCGGTCTTCAGACCCAGTGGGCTGTCCCACCTGCAGTACAGAGAATGTCAAGCGCGTGCTCTCCATATTCGGTTTCAAAAGTGGTGGAGACAAAGGCGCAGCCAGCAGTAGGATGGGAAGTGGCGCCAGCGGCTGCAGTAGCTGTGTGGCCACTAATTGCAGCAGCTGTCACTAGATGCAGTTGATTGGAAATGTCACAATGAACGAGAAGAGACAGCTGCGCATTGGCACTCGGGGAAGTGCTTTAGCCCTGTGGCAAGCGGAGTGGGTAAAAACTCAACTGCTGGCGGCGCATGAAGAACTGGCAGTAGAGCTGTTGGTCATCAAGACCACGGGAGACAAGATCCTTGACGTGCCTCTCGCCAAAGTGGGCGGCAAGGGCCTCTTTGTCAAAGAGATTGAGGAGGCCCTGTTAGATGGTAGTGCAGATCTGGCCGTTCACAGCGTTAAGGATATGCCTGCCGAGCTCCCCGAGGGGCTGCACTTGGCGGTGATGCCTCCCAGAGAAGATCCGCGGGACGCGCTCATAACGAGAAACGGGGCAAGTCTGGATGCGCTGCCGCACGGTGCTCGAGTGGGTACGAGTAGTCTGCGGCGCGCTGCCCAGCTTCTTCACTTCAGGCCTGATCTGCGTATTGAGACCTTGAGGGGCAATGTGGATACCCGGTTGCGTAAGTTGGAGAGTGAAGGTTTCGATGCTATTGTACTGGCCGCGGCGGGGCTCAAACGGATGGAATTGAGCCATGTGGTTTCCGAGTACCTTGAGCCGGAGAGGATACTGCCGGCGGTTGGACAAGGAGCATTGGGAATAGAGACCAGAACGGCCGATGACTTTACTAACGAGATGGTAGCAAGCCTTGCCCACCAACAAACCATGACAATAGTGAGTGCGGAGCGTGCTTTTCTCAAGCGTTTGGAAGGTGGCTGCCAGGTGCCCATCGGCGCTCACGCAACCATCGAAGGGGAGATTCTAATCCTGACTGGAATGGTGGCCGATTTAGAGGGAGTCCGGTTGATCCGCAAGGAACTGCGCGGAGATGCCCGACAACCAGAAATTGTCGGAGAGCAGTTGGCGGAAGTGATTCTGGAATCAGGCGGGGCTGAAATTCTGGCGGAACTTTACGACAACCAGTAGATTTTTAGTCCCTTGGGGGGAGATCTGTCAACCAAGAAAGGGTGATCAGACTTTGGACGTACAGCAAGGAAGAGTATATTTGGTTGGGGCCGGACCTGGTGATCCGGCCCTTGCTACTATAAAGGCAATAGAGTGCCTTCAGCAGGCAGAGGTAGTTATCTACGATTACCTGGCCAGTGAGAAACTGCTGGAGTTTGCCCCCCCCGAAGCAGAGCGGCTCTACGTAGGCAAGAAAGCCGGGGATCACGCCATGAGTCAGGAGCAAATCAATGCGCTTTTGGTGGAGAAAGGACGCGATTCATATGTGGTTCGTCTCAAAGGGGGGGACCCTTTTATCTTTGGTCGCGGCGGAGAAGAGGCGCTTGCCCTGAG
>CP070843.1:2951087-2965089 GCA_020350905.1 Deltaproteobacteria bacterium | reverse complement strand
CAGTGCGGCAGCAAAGGCCATACAGGTGGGCAGGCCACATTCCTGACAGTTTGTGCGGGGCAAGAGTTTAAAGATTTCTAGGACAGATTGGTGCTTATATTTCTTGTGATCTGGCGCAAGGGAATCTTTCCTGGCAAAAAGGTCATTAAGAAAGTCAATTAAATGACTAATAAACTCAAGTGCTTGATTGCGATCCTCAAACGCGCCTGCGGCTACTTTGTCTACATAGAGTGAGCAGTGAAAATCTCTAAGAGGGAAAGCAATGTAGTGGGGCTTCTCATAGTACGTGGCGCCTTCGACTGCTGCATTAATGTATGGAAAGAGCTCAGAAACATCCGTATCCAGTCTGAAGTGCGCGTTCCATATGGAACCTCCGAGCCTTATGATCGGGTCCGGTGTGTCTAAAGAGAAATCTGAATAGCCTTGCACCAACATTTCATCTCTTCCCATCTACGAATAGATCTCTATTGCTTTTAAATTCTCCCAGGTCTGTTCCGAGTACCAGATGTCGACGAATTCAAGAATGGCATCCTTTTCGCGCTTGATCATCTGCTCAGCAACGGGTTTTCGCAAAAGATCTTTGATGCTCCTGAAGGCCGAGCTGTCTTTTTGGGCAAGTTCCTGGGCGATCTTTCTGGCGTCTTCCGCCAAGGAATCCTCAGTGGAGACCTGATCAACTAATCCCAGTTGCAAAGCTTCTTTGGCAGAATACATAGCACCACTATAAACGATCGACTGAGCATTCCTAGACCCCACGCAATATTTTAACATTTCTAAAGTTCCAGCAGGGACCGGTGCACCAAAGGTTATCTCGTTCAACGAGATTCTTGCTTTTCCGGTGACCATCAAGCGGAGGTCACACGCTGTGGCCAGCATACAACCTCCGGCTATAGTGTGACCGTTCAGTGCGGCAACAACCGGTTTTGGGAAGCAAAACAGAGCCGTATAGAGGCTGGTGAATTTTTCAAGATATCTGATGAAATCGTTCTTGGGGTAACTCAGGAATTCGGGAACATCGAATCCAAATGAGAAGAATTTTCCAGAACCAGTGAAGATAATCGATTTTATCTGATTATCTGTTGCCAGATATTCAAATGACTTGGTGATTTCCTCTACCATGGGCTCGTTGAGCGCATTTACTTTTCCCCTGCTTAACGTAACAATCGCAATCTCGCCATCTATTGAGACATGCACAAAGCTCAAGATAGCCTCCTTTAAAACTCCATTGAGGGTTATTCGTCAATGTGAGGGACGTGAACTCCTATTCAAGATTATTCTACAATTGAGTCCGTAATATTTGGGACATCATATCGCCATCAACATTACCGCCACTAATGATAACACCTACCCTGCCCGACTCAGCAACTACACCACTAAGTAATGCTGCCAATCCCAGTGCGCCCGAAGGCTCCACCACAATTTTCATGCGGTAAAACAAAAATTGGACAGCTTCCATGATGGCGGTTTCCGTCACTGTTCTCATATCATCAACGTATTCCAACACCAATGGGAAAGTCAGCTTACCCAGAGACGGGGTACGGGTTCCGTCGGCGATGGTGGGTGGATTTTTGACTGTGTGTAAAGTTTTCGTGTGAAACGATCGGGTAGCATCGTCTGCAAGTTCTGGTTCAATGCCAATTACTCGACAAGCCGGTTCTATATTTTTGGTGGCAATAGCTGAGCCACTCAACAAGCCTCCTCCCCCGCAGGGTACGAGGAGCATATCCAGGGTTTTCAGTTCCTCGAATAACTCCAATGCAGAGGTTCCCTGCCCGGCGATGATGTCAAGGTGGTCGAATGGAGGAATGATTGTGTAGCCATGCTCAGCTCTGAGAAGATCTGCCATCTCTTCACGAGTCGCTTCTTCAGGATCGTACTCTATAACCGCAGCGCCATAGGCCTCGGTGGCAGCCCGCTTGACCTTGGGCGCATTGTTCGGCATTACTACTGTGGTTCTTACTCCCAACAATTGACCCACCAAGGCTACTGCCTGGGCATGGTTTCCAGAGGAATAGGTGCTAATGCCACGCTCTTTTTGTTGGTCGCTCAGTTGAGATATGGCGTTGAAGGCCCCACGAAACTTGAAGGCGCCAACCCTTTGGAAATTCTCGCATTTTAAGAAAACTTCCATTCCCACCAATTCGTTGAGGATTCTGGAAGTCATAACAGGGGTGACATTGGCATAGCCTCGCAATCGTTCTCTGGCAGCTTTGACCCGCTCAAACATTTGTGCTCTCTTGTTCTGGTATGGACCGTCAGTCTAGTCGCTGGCTCAATGTCCATCCAAAATCTTAGCACTCAATTGTCATTCTGAGGAGTGGAACGACGAAGAATCTCTTATTTCCATTGTTCGCAGGAGATTCTTCGCGGAGCTTGTCCTGAGCTTGCCGAAGGGCTCAGAATGACAATATCCTAATTCCAGATGGTCCCTAGCTTAGTTATAGAAGAGGTTGTTGTTCCTCTGTTTTTGAAATCTTATTCAGGCCGAAGCACTTTGGACATTCTGATCAGTGTTTCCTCTCGACTGTATTCTATAAAGCCGCACTTGGTGTAGCATCTGCAAGCCATGGGGTTGTATGTCCTGGCGACTAGTAGCAATTTCTTTGCGGACAATTTCTCTGTGGCGTATTGCTCCAGAAGACCGATCATGGTTTCCCCTAACCCATGAGTGCGCAGCCGGGGTAAAAGGTACAGGTAACTCACAGTATAGACATCCGATTCCTCGGTCTTGCGAAGGGCGGCGTGACCTATGAGTTGCTTGTCCTCATAAACCAAGAAGGGCTTATTGGCTGCAGCCGGATCAAGCACCTCTCGCCACTGGTCATGGTCAAAGGGCCATTTGGCAACAGGCCATACCAGGTGCAGATCTTCACGGTCGCTTATTAGGCTGGCGATTACCTGCGTATCCAGTGGAATGTTCTCAACCAATCTCACTTTTTACCACCCAAAATTGTGAAGAATCAAAATTCGACATGACGCTTACTTTCCTCCCATGCTCAATTCGTAGGTCGGATGAACTCCGCTGAGGTGGAAACCATCCTCCGACCTACGGCTGCCAAGAGTTACAACACCAATTCCATGAAATGTGCGCCCTCAATGGGGTTGTATCTATACGGTTCTATCTCCCTAAATCCAAGAGAAGCATACAGTCCCCTGGCCGTTTCCATAGAGGGTAGGGTGTCCAAACGCATGCGCTCATAACCAATCCTACGAGCCCTGACGATGATAGCTTCACATAAGGCTCTGCCGATGCCTACACGTCTAAATTGTGGTTTGGTATACAATCTTTTCATCTCGCAGATACCGTCAGCGAACCTCCTTAATGCTATACAACCGGCCACCTCTCCCCGCCAAAAGGCAATGAGGAGGGAACCATCAGGTGGAGAATAATCACCGGGAAGGCTTGCTAACTCTTGATCAAAATCCTGAAAATCAAGACTTATCTCTAAAGAGGAACCGTAGTCCTCAAACATTTTCTTGACTTGCCGGAGATCTTCCTCGGATTGAACCTCAACAATCGTCACCAAGATACATCTCCATTGATTAATTTCTCGGCCACAATTAGCAAAATAACAGCAGATATACAAAAAGTGCGGATTGTTATCTTATTGCCCATTTTAAATAAATTTCCCTCCCTGTCGCAGATCCCGCTTGTGGGGGTGGGAGGGGATTTAACATGGCAAGGAAAGGAGGGTATGGGGCTTGAGTGAAACACTAGGCCAATCGATACCGCCAGCCAAAAGGATCTTCCCTGCGACCATATTGGATGCCGGTGATTTCGTCGTAGAGTTTTTTGGACATTTCACCAGTTTGGCCGTTTGCAACCTGAAAATCCTCTCCTTTGTAGCAGATTAAACCCACAGGAGAAATCACTGCGGCAGTGCCGGTAGCAAACATTTCCTTCAAAGACCCGCCCTTACAACCATCAACTACCTCTTCGATAGAGATTGGACGTTCCACCACGGTCAGTCCCCAGTGGCCAGCAAGGTGAAGCACTGAGTCTCTCGTGACACCTGGCAGGATAGTGCCGCCTAAAGGTGGAGTAACGAGTTCGTCATGTATGAAAAAGAATATGTTACTCGTGCCAACCTCTTCAACATACCTGCGTTCTTTAGCATCAAGCCACAGGACCTGGGTGTAGCCTTTTTGGCTGGCTTCCCTGGAGACATAGAGCGTAGCTCCATAATTCCCCGAAGTTTTTGCTTCTCCCACGCCTCCCTCGGCAGCACGGACGTATCTATCAGAGACGTAAATCTTGGTGGGACTGAATCCTTCGGGGTAGTATGCTCCTACAGGGCCAAGAATCATAAAGAAAAGATACTTATCTGAAGGCCTGACTCCGAGGGCTGGCTCGGTGGCTATCATGGTTGGTCGAATGTAAAGCGATGTACCTTCTGATTTAGGCACCCATGCCCGGTCAAGGATAATCAACTTTTTCATGGCCCGAAGAAACAAATCTGGATCAATCTCGGGCATAACCATTCTTCGGGCAGAAGAGTTCATGCGTTCAATATTTTTCTCGGGCCGGAACAGGGCAATTCCGCCGTCCGGCAGATGGTAAGCCTTGAGACCCTCAAACACCTCCTGATTGTAGTGTAGCACCATTGCAGTGGGATCGAGTCTCAGATCCCCATACGGTTCAATTCGTCCATCATGCCATCCCTTTCCCTGGGTATAGTCCATGAGAAACATATGGTCGGTGGTGTATTTGCCAAATCCAAGTTCGGCATCTTGCGGGCGAGGTTTCTGGCCAATAGTGGTAGATTTAGTCACTCTGATTTCCATGGGAAAAGCCTTTCTATTTTCAAGACCTTATAACTCTCTGCCTCTATCTATAGCACACTTTTCGATCTGTTGCTCAGCCTCTCCTTCGCTTCTATTTTCCTTTTGACACTGCGGAGCATCTCCCTGCGAGTCAGGCCACTGAATCGGCCGATCAAGAACCAGTAGACCTTAAAACGCAATTTGCTGTGGTCATCCGTGCACACAATTCTTGTTTCGGTAGATAACCTGACAACACCAGGAGCAGATTCCTGGATTGCGAAGTTCCAGGCCAATTTTGCATATCCTCGCTGGTTGAATTCACTGTATTGGACGGCGTCCAGTTCAAGAATCTGGGCACGCAAAGTCCAGAACTTCCCAACAAGCCCAAGAACGAACTCCTCATGGGGAATCTCCTGGACAAGCAAAAAGCCTACTTGGAGGAGGCCATCCAGATTAGTTGATGTAGGTGGAAGTCCCCGCAGACGGAATAAGGTGCGAATGATAATTGAATCGGAGAAATCGATGGATCGAGCGGTTTGGTAAACTTGCCTTCGATTTGCCCTTATCTCGATCTGATGGTATTCCCGTTCGTCATATTCGGGAAGTACTTGGTCTATGAGCATAGTTCTAAATAAGTAAATTACTTGCCCTCGATTTGGTCAAGGAACTCTAGGAGATTATCGCGGACAGCAACAAATGCCGGACCTCCACCAAATTCCACCCCAATAGCGGCCGCATCCATTACTTCTTCCCTTGTTGCTCCGTGCGTAATAGCATTGTTTGCGTGATTGGCCAAACATGGAATACACCTTGTAGCAACAGCTACTCCCACAGCTATGAGTTCCTTTTGTTTAAGATCCAGAGCACTTTCCTTATAGTAGTACTTCATTAGTTCATTGAAGCCATTGAAAAGATCTGGGGCTTCCTTTTCTAAACGGTCTCTGTTTTTCTTTCTCCTTATCAGGATATGCTCAAGATTTTCCATTTGCTCTACCCCCCGTTGGTTTTTCAAAGATCCAATCCCAATCCCCCAAGCATTATTCAGTTAAATGATCGGTACGACCTCAGAAATCAAACTATCCCCACAATATCTTTGCTTATAAAAAAGGATCCCCGTTTTTCGTACACAACCACCAAATCAGGATCGAGCTCTAGAGCCTTGGTGAAGTATTCAATTACCAAAATCTCTTGGGCCAGAGAAATCTGAGCGCTTTAGACTTGTAGTTCTTGCTACTTCTTAGGAGGTTTGATCGTGAGCTTGAAAACCAGTATGAGCGCTATGGCGATGAGCGCAATGAGCCCTGCCTTACTCAACTCCTCTGGGCTGGCATATCGATAGAAGTATCTTCGCCCCCAAAAGCGGGGGATTCTGGGATCTATCCGCATGGCAGCTCTAGAGTCAGCAACAGCGAGTTCCACGCTACCGATTCTGCGGTAGATCTTTGCCCGTGTCTTATAGGCATCTGCCTTGGCCCTTGGATCTCCTCTCAGCTTTGTGGCTTCGGTGGCATCTTCGATAGATTTTTCATCGTTACCGCTCAATCTATGTGCCTCCGCGCGGTAGGCGTAAGCGCTCGTAAGCTTAGGGTCCATTTTGATGGCTTGGGTGAAGTGGTAAATGGCGGAATCGTACTTACCGCTCTTCATGTAGCCCATGCCCAGCATTCGGTAAGCTTCTGCTTTGGCAGGGGCAAGATCAAGGTAGGTGTGGTAGTCCGAGATTACTTTGTCGTAATTTCCCTGGTAATAGTGGAGCAAACCTCGCTTTTCATAGGCTGCCGCCAAGGCAGGATTCAGCTCCAAAGCCTTGGTGAAGTACTCGATCTTTTTGTGGGTAACGGAGTTCTTGACTCCAAGGTTGAAATACTCCATGGCATTGTCGCCATAGGCAGGTGCGGCGAGCAGCCAAAGGAATATGAAAAGGTAGATCGCCATTGTTTTCATGACATTATCTTTCTCACGAGACAAGTAATTTAGACGGCCACCTATTCTAATATTAAGACATTTTGCGGTTAATGCAAAGTTCCTCCAATAACGATTTGTTATTTCCTATTGGATAGTAGCTTGGATCTCTTATACTTCCTCGGTAGTCTCTTCCTTTTCTTCTCCAGGCCTGCAATACATTGTCATCATCTTCTGCATCATCTCAGCGCAGTCGAAGCCGTGGCATCCTCCTTGTTGCCCCATCATTTTCCGCATCATCTCGGCAAAGTCCATACCTTCGCAGCAATTGAAGAATTCTTCCTCAGTGTTTTTTCGTTCACCATTCATTGTGATTTCTCCTTTGACTTTCTGCAATTCGAAGACGAACTGCTTGAGATATCTGGCTATTTCTGCTCTGTTACGATCATCCAACGGAGGGCAATCATCGGGTCCCTTGACCCCCTCGACGGCCAATGAGCCGAAGACCATGCAGGTGGGCTGGCCGCAATCACAACAATTGGTCTTGGGCAAGAGCTTGAGGATTGCCAAGATGCGAGAAGGGACTCAGAGTTATTCTATCCGTCGGTTTGATCCAGATCTCTTCTTTTCTCCTCGTATTCCTCTTGGTTGATTTCGCCGAGCGCGTATCTTTTGTCGAGGATCTCCCTGGGAGAGTCTGATGGGGAGATGGCATGTGTACTGGTTGATCTGCGGTATGTGGACCAGCCCGTCATGCAGCCCATACGTCCCCGCATCATGAAGACACACAGAACTATCATTCCAGCCGGCAATATCCACCACCACTCAAAGCCGGCCCAGAAAGCTTCGTATCCAGCCATTGTATTACCTCACATAAGTAAATTTAGGTGGTAGTTCTTTCTGCCACCTCACTATTGTTCAACATCGAAAACCTGGTCCTCAGGGCCAGATCAGAGTTCGATGGCTTTGCCGGTAAAGATTGCGAGCTGTTTTGGAGTAGTGGAGTTTTGGAAAAAGCGAAAGCCCGAATTTCAACTTAAATGAGTCCTTTCATTACTCCATTACTCCACCACTCCATCACTCCAACAAACTGCCGCAAAGAGGAAAGACCATTGAATCCCCCTCAGGAGGCAGCCCAAAGCCGAGTTCTCTGGGCCCGGATTCTTTACTCTTCTATGGGATCACACACGAGCACGTTTCTCTCATCCACCTCAAAACTGCAATGGTCCTCAAGAATGGCTCGGAATTTTTTTCGTGCCCGATGTATCCTTACTTTGACGTTTGAGACGCTAATCTCCATTATTTCGGCTATTTCTTTGTGGCGAAAGGCCATAATGTCAGAGAGGATGAGCACCGAGCGGTAGTCAGGCGGCAGGAGATCCATCTTGTCTTGGACACATTCTCCCATCTGCTGCTGCTCAAGCTCTTTTTGGACGACAGCCTCTTTGAAGGTTACTATCTCCTGCTGGATATTGCGTTGGTTTAGAGAAGATCTCTTTGACTGCCTATAATGGTCATGGCAGAGATTGTATGCGACGCGGAATATCCAGGAAGATATTTTGGAAGGGTCTTTGACGCTTTTTAGATTCTTCTGGACTTTGATAAACGTTTCCTGAATCAGGTCATCTGCCACCCACTCATCCTTGACATAGGCCAGGATAAATTTTCTGACAGCGTTATAGTACTGATCGTAGATTTTCCAAAAGTCCATTGAAACACCGATCAAGTAATCATCAGCATGAGCCGCCTGATTGGGCAGAACAAGGCAGGTCATATTTTTCATCTGAGCCCATCATATCATGGATGCTGTTTTTCAAGGCGATGTGGGCTCCATTTTTTACCTTGCTGGCAAGATCCACCACCTCTTGAATTTCCTCTGATGTTACACCAGCCACCCCAGCCTCATGGTACAGATGCTCAAAGCAGGGGATACAATTGGCAGCCGTGGCTGCACTCAGCGCGATGAGAAGCTTGGTCCTTTCCTCCATGGTGATATCCTCCTTTCCGTTTATTTTGTCTGTATGACGGAAAGGACTTGCAAAAGGTTACACCCCTCAGTTTCCCTGTAGCATATTTTTAGACGTACTCTTTGCCGATCTACCGTAACTGTTTCTAAGGTCCTGGAGCTGATTGACACTATCTCCAAAACCATCTATATTCTGATTTCGTAATATGAAGAGGATTGCATTGTGAAACAACTTATCAAGGTCATGAAGGCCCTGTCCGACCCGAGTAGAGTGAAGATCGTAAAAATGCTTCAGCATAGGGTGATGTGCGTTTGCGAGATCCAGGCGGCCCTGAACCTGGCCCAGTCAACCGTGTCCAAGCACCTGAGAGTGCTTGAGGATGCCGGACTGCTGAGGCACGAGAAAGAAGGTTTGTGGGTCAATTATCACCTCACGGATGGGAGCAACAGTCCTTACGCCGCGAGCCTTTTGGGAAATTTGAAGCACTGGCTCGACGACGATTTAGAGATAGTCCATTTGGTGGAAATACTCCCTTCAATCAAGCGCGAAGAAGTCTGCAGGTAGTAATATTTGCTTACTATATCGTTATATAGAATTATAGCAATGCAGATAAGCCTCTCAGCGGACAGCGAGTGTCCACAATGAACGAAAAGCCAGGAGCTCCTACCGTCGGGTGAGTAATAAAATCTGGGCGTGCATGCGAACATTGCCAGAATTTCTCCAGGAAAGGTATGAGGAGGTTCAATGATGACAACAGAAGCAATCGTTACCGTACAGCCTGCAAAGGGATTGAGCCTGTTTGAGAAATATCTCTCTGTCTGGGTGATCCTCTGTATTGTTGCTGGCATTGTCCTTGGGAAAGTGGCCCCAGGGTTCGCCAAGTATCTTGACGGAATGGCCATCTACGTTGGTGAGGCGCCCGTTGTCTCCATCCCCATCGCAGTCTGCCTTTTCTTCATGATGTATCCCATCATGGTAAAGATCGACTTTGGCGAAGTGATCAAGGCCGGCAAGAACGCCAAGCCAGTTGCCCTCACGCTCTTTGTGAACTGGGCGATCAAACCCTTCACCATGTATGCAATTTCCGTCTTCTTCCTCGGCACCCTGTTCTATGGGTTCATCGGGCCCGAGGCCATGGACTATGTGAAGATGCCCCTGGGACTGAACTTGCCAGTGGGGGCAAGCCACGGAGTGGGCAAGGTGGTTTTGGTCAACGGCATCAAGACATTGGAGGTGCCCCTCTGGCGGAGCTATCTTGCGGGGTGCATCCTTTTGGGGATTGCCCCCTGCACGGCCATGGTTCTCGTCTGGGGGTTTCTCGCCCGAGGAAATGACGGACACACTTTGGTCATGGTGGCCATCAATTCCCTCACCATGCTTTTTCTCTATGGACCCCTTGGCGGTTTTCTCCTCGGTGTGGGACGACTTCCGGTTCCCTGGCAAGCCTTGGTGCTTTCCATCGGCATTTACGTAGCTCTCCCCCTTTTAGCGGGTTACATCTCCCGAAAGTTGCTCATTCAAGCTCAAGGAGAGGAATGGTTTAAAGAGAAGTTTCTTCACGTACTTACTCCCGTCACCATTATCGCGCTTCTGGTTACGCTGGTTTTGCTTTTTTCCTTTAAAGGCGAGGTGATTGTTGCCAATCCACTTACCATCCTCTGGATTGCTATTCCTCTTTTCATCCAGACCAATTTGATCTTTTGGTTGGCGTATGGTCTTTCAAGGGTGCTTCGCCTCAGTTATGAAGACGCGGCGCCATCGGCCATGATCGGGGCCTCCAATCATTTTGAGGTAGCCATTGCCACCTCGACGATGCTCTTCGGTCTTTCCTCCGGAGCAGCGCTGGCTACGGTGGTGGGTGTTCTTATAGAGGTGCCGGTAATGCTGATGTTGGTCAAGTTCTGTCTGAACACCACACACTGGTTTTCCGGTGGGGCGAGGTGACGAGGTAGTCGGGAACGAAGGTGCCGAACTGAGGCTCAATCTATTTTTTGAACTTCGCAGTTTCGATTGTTGCGCAGGCGATGTAGTCTTCGACGTCTCTCCCGGCGAGCCTACCCAAGACTGGCATGACCACAAATGGGGAAAGGATCTTCGGGAATTATTCGTTAGCAGATATGTTTTTCCTTGATAAGCTAACGTTATCATAGCTAGTTTTGTCAATCTTGCTCTTGGCTCAGAATGACAGCCTCGTGGAACTGGGCCCTCACCCTGCCAGCAGAAACCGCCATTACAATGGATTGTACCGCCCCTATTTCATCATCGCTTAGGCCTTTTTCTTTGGCCACGCCAAAGTAATGCTCCATTCAAGGATAGCAGGCAAAAGCCATGGCCGCAGCCATGTGAAGCATGAGAGTTGTTTTCGGTTCCAGGGTTTCATTGTGACGTGCTGATTTGTAGAAGTTAGTGTAAGTCTTTTTCTGCTCTTCCGGTAACAAATCGCTCTCCTTTCTTACCTTGTGGTAATTGAAGATCAAAACTTACCCAAAAGTGGTAAAGCCGAAAATGGGTAATGTTAATGGTGCTGAGAAGTGGCCAGTTATTCTTGCGGCTTTATGGCTTCGATGCTCGCAGTAACTATATAGTCTTGGAGGTTTTTTCCGGGGACCCATTCCCTGATAAGCTCGCGGCTTTCATCCTTGATCTGAATCTGAATGTCCTGAAATCCAGCTTCCTTAAGCATTTCGGTGATCTCAGCCACTGTGGCGGCACCCGACACGCAGGCAGAGAGGAGATCCAGATCGTTTTTCAGTTCTTGAGGCAAAGCCGCCGTTGCCACCACATCTGAGATCGCAAGCCTACCTCCAGGCTTAAGTATTCGATATGCCTCACGAAAGACATCCAGTTTTTCGGGGGACAGGTTGATGACACAGTTGGAAATAATCACATCAACACTGGCATCAGCCACAGGCAGATGCTCAATCTCGCCCAGTCGGAATTCGACGTTCGAATAATCGCCTTTCAGAGCGTTGTCTCTGGCCTTGGCGATCATGTCTGCGGTCATATCCACTCCGATGACCTGCCCGGTTTCCCCGACCTGTCTGGCCGCCAGAAAGCAGTCGAACCCTCCGCCGCTGCCAAGGTCGAGAACAGTTTCGCCAGGCTTCAGGGCAGCAATGGCTTGAGGATTGCCGCACCCTAGCCCCATATGAGAGCCTTCGGGAGCAACACTAAGTTCCTCTTGGGAATAGCCAATGAACGTACCCAGATTGTCCAGAGGAGTGGCAGGTTCGCCGCAGCACGATGACACGGGAGTGCAGCAGCCGGTAGAATCACTCTTTGCAACCTCACCATATTTTTTCCGGACAACCGTTCGAATTTCATCTGCATGTTTTTTATTCATCTCTACCCTCCAAAATTTTCGATAGTTCGAATACTTTCGAATAAATTACTCAAAAAAATTATTTTGCCAGAGGTTCCTCAAAAAACCTCGCCAAGTCTCGAAGTATTACAGGGTCTACCCAGCACTCGATTTTTTGACCACGTCTTTCCATCCGAATGAGACCGGCTCGATGGAGTTCCTTGATATGGTGCGATACAGTTGAAGGTACGATCTGCAGATCCCGGCCCAGATCTCCTACACAGGCGCTGACACCGGCTTCAGCATCAAAGCTACCAACGGTTCCGGGCACGCAACAGGTAGCGAGATGCAGGAACATACGAAGCCTATTGGGGTTTGACAAGGCCTTGAATACATCAGCAAAGTGCTTGATTTGATCATTTTGATAGTTCGACATGTATCGAAATATATGTCATCGTTACTACCTTGTCAAGAGAAATCTGCTCACCTCCCGATGCCTATAGCTCAGCATACTGTAGGTACTAGATTTCTATATGTATTTCTATTTACTAACCACAGAGACACGGAGAGATGTAATTTCAGATTGTTGATTGTAGATTGCAGATTGGGAAATTTTTTAGGATCGGATTTGTTTAAATCTGCAATCTTAAATCGAAAATCTAAAATATACTTTGTGCCTCTGTGGTAAATCTTCAATCAGGCCTCCTTAGGCCACTAAAATGCGGAGGGTGCATCCGGGAACAAATTAGGCTGGAGGTGGCCAAAGGAAAATCCCTTGACCACCTCCAGTTGGGGAGAGGGAGGTTGAGGTTGGGGGAGGTTACGAAATATCTTAGACCACGGACTCACCTGCTCACTTCAATACTTTGGTATTGGGATGTCGTGTTACCCATTTCTTCCATTTGGTCACCTCATGAGGCACCTCCGGGAGTATCTTTTCAAAGTATTTCCCCTGGATTGCCAGGAGCCCTTTTTTGTAGGGATACCATAAACTTCCGGTCTCCCTGTCATAGAGAACGAAGGTGGACTCGTAGGTCCATCCTGATGGAATGAGGGTCAATGTCTGACCATCGATCTCGCGGCTGTACACAGCCGCCAGGTCTACCAGAGGTCAATAACTCACAGCTACGGGCTCGGAACCTATTGAGCTGTTTGAAACTTCATGCCCCAGAAGTCGGCTTATGGTGTATGCCTTAGCAGTGGTGCCATCCGTAACACCGATTACCCGCGTGTTTTTTGAAATATTGCTGGTATCATTCGTCAAGAGCGAGTCGTCAAGCGTGGTGAAGGCATTTCTGCCGAGACCGAACTGAAACCCTTCTGGATTGAAACCAAGCGACACGGCCTGGGTCACGTCCCAGCGCTCGCCGGTCCTATCAACGATATAGATCTTTTCAGCTTCTTTTAAGACAGCGGATGAACCGATTTCATGCGTTGATAGGTACAGAGCTCCTAAGAGAAGGGGAAGGATCACAAATGGAATCTTTGATAAGATTGCTTTGAGTTTCCCTTTTTTCATCGGATCTGCTCCCCGACCGCCGTGCTTCTTACACATTCACAAGAAATTCACCCCACGATTGCCGCTTGAATTTGGTCGGATGAGCAAGGCAATTGTTACACCTAGCAAACAATTCAGGAAGAAAGGAACAATGAGCAATATCATCGGGTAGTCCAAATTCCCGGGGAATGAGGCTCACTACACCATTGACAAGTGAGAGCAGAAAAGTGTAAAGAGTTATCGAAAAACAGCACTCCTTCCACTTACGGAATCCTGTGAAAATCAGGAGCGGTCCCGCCGCTGTGAACTCGGCCCCTTTGGGGCAGTAGCTCGCGGCCAGACCAAGTGTAAGGCCACTGCTTGGTTGTAAACCGGGTGGGAAGGCCGGTCGCCGAGTCGAGTAAGCCAGAAGACGGGTGGAGGGGGGTGTTAACCCGGAAGAACGACCATATAATTCGCGCTCGCTCCGCTCAGTCCCGCAAGCGGGTTCCCAGTTTTATGGTCGCAGTACACAATTCACGAACCATCCGGGTTAAGGGCTTTGTCGATGGCAAAGAAAAGCCCTCGTCT
>CP070843.1:2943335-2950987 GCA_020350905.1 Deltaproteobacteria bacterium | reverse complement strand
CGGCACCTTCACCATACCCTTGATGAAAAAGGTGGGATATCCTGCCAAGAAGGCTGCTGCGGTAGAGGTGGCGGCCAGCACCGACGGCCAGCTCGCCCCCCCCATCATGGGCGCGGCGGCCTTTATTATCGCCGAATATGTAAATGTGCCCTACATCGCAGTGATCAAGGCCGCTGCGGTCCCGGCCTTTGCCTCTTACGCGGCTCTCTTCTACATCACCCATATCGAGGCCTCAAAGCTGGGTTTACGGGGTATACCGCGGGCAGAATTGCCGCCATTTTTTAAAACCCTCGTTGCCGGCTCCCACTATCTCATCCCCCTGCTCCTGCTGCTCTATGAATTGATAGTGGTGCGACATTCACCAGAGCTGGCCGCCTTTCATGCCATCTGGGTCATGGCTGCGGTTATGCTCTTTCAGAATCCGGTTAAAGCCTACTTCAAAAAGGAACCCATTGGCCCGGCCTTCAAGCAGAGTATCGTTGAGATCTTTTCAGCGCTGGCAGCCGGTGGCAGGAATATGGTTTCCGTGGCCCTGGCCACAGCCGCCGCCGGCATTATCGTCGGGGTGGTGGCCATGGGTTTGGGTGGGCTCATTACAGGCATCATCGATACCCTCTCCGGGGGTAACATCTACCTGCTGCTGATCATTACGGCCATTGCCAGCCTGGTCATAGGTATGGGGTTGCCCACCACCGCCACTTACATTGTTATGGCCTCACTTACAGCGCCGGCTATCGTTGAGATCGGTGGCATGTACGATTTCATCGTTCCATTGATGGCTGCTCATCTTTTCTGCTTTTACTTTGGCATTTTGGCCGATGACACCCCGCCTGTGGGTCTGGCTGCCTACGCTGCGGCGGCAATTGCCAGGTCTGACCCTATCCCTACGGGTATCCAGGGATTTCTGTACGATATCCGCACCGCCATTTTGCCCTTCATGTTCATTTTCAACAGTGATCTTATTTTGCACAACATAACGAGCTGGCCGGCAGGGATACTGATTTTTTTGATGGCTTGTATGGGCAACTTCGCTTTTGCCTCGGCCACGCAAGGATGGTTAGTGGCAAAGAACAGGTTTTACGAATTACCCCTGCTGTTGGCTGCCACCTTCATCTTGATGCGGCCGGATGCGATTGCCAGTTTGCTTGGCGTTGCCCATGAGAAGCGTTTCTGGATGTACCTCCTAGGCCTTGCAGTTTTTGGAGTGATTTACCTGATGCAATGGCCGAGGAGGCCGAGAGCTGCCGCTTCTGCCACTGCATAGGGCAAGCATGAAAGGGTGTCTGCCAGGGGGGTGATTAACCACGAAGCACACGAAGGACACAAAGTAGTTCAAGGCAGGCTCATTCAAAGTATCTACAATTAGTTCTCTGTTACCTTTGTGTTCTTTGTGGTTTTGGCTCCGCCCTGCCGCGGCCAACGAAGGATTGGCAAGCGGTTTAATGGTTCACGAGGAGAGAAAAAATGTTGAGACTTCGAGCTTCGTGCTTAGGTTTGTGCATAGTTTTTCTACTGGTCATCGTATCGTTGGCTTCTGCTGAGGAGCGCTTTACCGACAATGGCGACGGCACAGTAACCGACCACCAGTTGGGAGTAATGTGGGCGAAATACGACAATCAGGGTGATATTGATTGGCGGGGAGCCGAGAGATATTGCAGATGGGGGCCGCCGCAGATCATGGGCAAGTACGACAACTGGCGGCTGCCCACCAACGAGGAGCTCAAGAGCCTATTCGTGCGCGACAAAAAGTATAAGGGGTATGAGAGCGCTTGTGGCCAGAAGGTTAAGGTAGTCCCCGAGATCCAACTGAGCTGTGGCTGGGTGTGGACGAGCGAGGTCAAGAGCATAACAGCCCGGGTTTATAACTTCCAGCGGGGCTATCATTACATGGAGCTCAAGCGTCATTGGAAAGCTTACCGAGCTTTACCGGTTCGAGATCTGCAAGAGGGGAAATGAAGTCGGTTGAGCCAGTTCTGCCGGTTAACTAAGTTAGACGGTACACTTTCTGCCTAAACCGTCAAGGAGACATCATGCCTGAAGTAAAAAAAATCTTGGTGGCGATATGCTTCTCGGAATATTGTGGTGGTACGTTTGCTTATGCGACTCGTTTGGCGGACCAACTGCAGGCTGAGCTGATTGTGGCAAATGTCATTGATGCCAAGGATGTGAAAGCAATCAGCAAGATAGAGTCCATGGGCTATAGCATAAGCGCGAAAGACTATATCGAAGGCGTCAAGGAAGAGCGCAAGGCCCAACTCAAAAAGATGATAGCGGAGTCAGGATTTCCCCAAGAGAAAATCAGAACCACTTTCAAAGTCGGCGATCCTTTTGCGAAACTCATCAGGGTTGTCAAAGACGAGGGTGTAGACCTGGTGGTGATGGGATCCAAGGGCCAAAGCGATCACCCCCGGTTGCTGACGGGATCTGTGGCAGAAAAAATGTTCCGACACTCTCCGGTGAGTGTTGTTTTCTACAAGAAGAAGTAGCGCGTCGATTACCCCTGATCCGGGCAGTAGACAAGGATCCGGGATCCTACGGTTAGTCCTGTAAATTCACGATTAATTTGTTGCCTCAATGGATTGAAACCGGTAACGGGACACGAATCCTGCATAATTTCAGCTAAAATGGAAAAAGACAAACGAGAAAGAACCGCAGAGGAGCTCCTGAGAGAAGAACGGGCTGAAGTCCGCAGTTTGCGCCCATTCGAATACTATATTGTAGCGATTATCGCCATTTCCTGGGCGCTTTATCAGCTGGCACTCCCCAGTGTTCTCGTGATTGACAGCACCCAAGAGAGGGCTATACACCTTGCTTTCGCAATGGCTCTTTTATTTCTCTTGATGCCGTGTTTTAAACGACGGAGAAAATACCTGGGCTACCTGTCTGTTCTCGACCGTATTCCCATGCTCGATTATATTTGCGCGGCTTTAGGTGCTTTTACTTCCCTCTACCTGGCAATTTTTTATGAAGGGATCGCCATGCGGGCTGGAGATCCGTCCACTGCGGACATGATTTCCGGAACGATCCTGGTAATACTACTTCTTGAGGCGACAAGGAGAATAATCGGACCTGCTCTTTCAGTCATTGCCCTTGGTTTTACGCTCTATGCTTTCCTTGGGCCTTATATGCCCGACCTTATAGCATTCAAAGGGGTTTCCCTCAGCAAATACTTGAGCAACATCACCAACTCAACGGAAGGAATCTACGGTATTCCCCTCGGAGTTTCCTCTGCCATTGTCTACCTATTTGTGCTTTTAGGCGCTTTATTGGACAAGGCGGGTGCAGGAAAATTTTTCACCGACCTTGCTCTCTCTTTTCTCGGTCGGTTCAAGGGGGGGGCTGCCAAAGCTGCCATTGTGGCGAGCGGTGCCACCGGCTTGGTGTCCGGCTCCAGCATTGCCAATATAGTTACCACCGGACCCTTCACCATACCCCTGATGAAAAAGATTGGCTATCCGGCCAAGAAAGCGGCGGCAGTCGAGGTAGCCGCCAGTACAGACGGACAGTTAATGCCACCTATCATGGGGGCGGCGGCATTCATCATTGCCGAATATGTAAACGTGCCTTACATCGAGGTGGTGAAAGCCGCTGCCATTCCGGCTTTCGCTTCTTATTTCGGGCTTTTCTGCATAGCTCATCTCGAAGCGTCAAAATTGGGGATCGAAGGCCTTCCCAAGAAAGATGTCCCCAGCTTCTGGGGTACGCTCAAGGGGGGCGTCCACTATTTGATCCCACTGGGAATGTTGCTGTGGGAACTCATCTATCTTCGCCACTCTCCTGAGTTGGCAGCTTTCAGATCCATAATGGTCTTGTTTGTGGTTATCTTCTACCAGGAAATAAGAAAAGCGGTACTGGAGAAGAGGGGAATCGGCTCTGCGATAAAAAGTGGGTTTCTGGTTATGCGGGATGGCTTTATCCAGGGCTCCAAGAACATGATGTCTGTGGCCCTTGCCTGTGCATCCGCGGGAATAATCGTGGGCGTTGTTAACATGGGCATCGGAGGAATGATATCAGCTGTTGTCGAGGTCCTCTCCCACGGTAATATCTTTCTGTTGCTTCTCATCACCGCCATCGCCAGTCTCATAATTGGTATGGGACTTCCCACCACAGCCACTTATATTGTCATGGCGTCATTGACGGCTCCCATCATTGTTGAAGTGGGAGGCCTTCTTGACTTTATCATTCCACTGATGGCTGCTCACTTGTTTTGTTTCTACTTCGGCATCCTGGCCGACGATACGCCACCTGTCGGTCTTGCAGCTTATGCTGCCGCCGCCATAGCAGAATCTGAGCCGATTCCCACGGGCGTACAGGGCTTCTTGTATGATATCAGGACCTCTTGTATCGCTTTCATGCTTGTATTCAACCCGGAGCTGATACTGCACAACATCAATAGTTGGCCACAGGGTATCATGATATTCATCATGTCACTGATAGGGATGTCTTCTTTTGAGTGTTTTGCCCAGGGGTGGTGTTTGACCAAGAACAAACTGTATGAGATTCCTTTCTTTCTGGCGGCATGGTTCACCCTCTTCCACCCGGGTGGAGTCGCCTCGCTTTTCCATGTGGATCTTTCCATGAAGTATTACTTCTATCCCCTCGGTATAGCCACTTACGCTTTGGTGGTATTCCTGCAGAAGATGAGAATGATGGCGGCTGAAAGGGCAAAAACCAGGTCGGCTGTCTAAATCAGACTCTCCGGGCTAGTTTTTGCATGTCATTCTGAGGAGTGCCGCCCTTGGCGGGACGACGAAGAATCCAACCACCTAAAGGTTTAGCCGGGATTCTTGGCGGAGTTTATCCTGAGTAAGTCGAAGGACTCAGAATGACAAGGGATAGTATGCGGATCCTTTTCCTCAGAAAAGATCTGCAAAGAAAATGCACACCGCCTTGCTGAACCTTTTGGTTTCTCCTATGATTTTTCGTAAAGACCTCACGAGACCAGGAGAGTTTAAGGGTGCAAGACGAATCGTCCGGAGGTGAGAGGTGGGTTAGCGTGTCTGTTTGGTCGCCGCAGGTCGTGCAGGAACCTTTGGCGAACTTTCTGGTGGAGCAAACGAGCCGGGGTGTAGAGTTCAAAGGCAACTGGATCAAGGCCTACTGCCACCAGGGCGAAGAAGCCCGATATTGCCTCAAAAAGTTGCACCGTTACTACAAGGACCTCCAGCAACTGTACCCGGAACTGCCGACCTTGAAAGTACTTCAGGAAGACCTGCAACATGAAGATTGGGCAGAAACCTGGAAAACTTTTTTTAAACCCATACGGATCGGCAGCAGTATTGTGGTGAAACCCAGTTGGGAGTCTTATGAGTCAAGTGCAAATCAGGTTGTTATAGAAATCGATCCGGAACGGGCCTTTGGCACCGGCAATCACCCGAGCACAGCTCTTTGCATCGAAGTACTCGAAGGGATTCTTGGCGAAACAGTGATCGAAGGAATGGACTCAGCTCCTTCTGTCCTGGATGTGGGCACAGGCTCTGGAATTCTTGGGATTACTGCCGCCAGACTGGGGGCTAAGCCGGTTCTGGGGGTGGATATTGATCCAGAAGCTCTTGAGGTGGCAAGAGGGAACCTGGTGCGCAATAGGGTTGCAGAGTCCATGTCAGTGAGCGATACTCCACTGGATCAACTGGAAGAGACATACGATGTGGTCGTAGCTAATCTGACCGCATCTCTCCTCACCCAATTGGCAGATAGTCTAACCAACCGCGTTTCTGAGAGAGGAATGCTACTACTCTCGGGTATTTTTACTGAACAGGTGGAAGAGGTTGTCAAATGGTTCGAGACTCATTACTTTAGGGTGGTAAAGAGTCGGTCCAAAGAGGATTGGCACGCTATTGTATTGCGAAGGAAAGGCAGGGCAGAGGGCATAGAGCAGAGGGCATAGAGCAGAGGGCATGGGGCATAGGGCATGGGGCATAGGGATATGCCGTTGGAGGTTGGAGGAGCGCTGCGCTTGAGGTTGGAGGCGGAGGGCATTGAGCACAGAAAAGATTCTGGATGTGGGATACTAGATGTTCGATGACGATTTACCGTTTACCGTTCACTGTTTTCCCAACTCGCAAAGGTTAGCGCTAAGCACCATCTAGTGAATCGCTAAAGTGAGGACTTTATCATGGCTACAGAGGGTTCAGCTCAGAAAGGCCAATTGATCACCCTCAATGATGCCGGAACCGTAACCGTTCCTGACAACCCCATGGTTGTTTTCATTGAGGGCGACGGCATCGGCCCCGATATCTCCCGGGCGGCCGTCAACGTGTTCGATGCTGCAGTGGCAAAGGCATATGGGGGGCAACGAAGAGTTCAATGGCAGGAGGCGCTGGCTGGAGAAAAGGCTTTTGCAGAAACCGGTCAGTGGTTGCCGGAACAAACCTTACAGAATCTGCGCCAATGTATAGTGGGCATCAAGGGACCACTTACTACTCCGGTGGGCGGTGGCATTCGCAGCCTGAACGTTACCCTCAGACAGGTTCTCGATCTTTATGCCTGTGTGCGCCCGGTTCGCTACTATAAGGGAGTTCCGGCGCCGGTTCGTTTTCCAGAAAAGGTGGACATGGTGGTATTTAGAGAAAACACGGAAGATGTATATGCTGGTATCGAGTGGCCGGCTAATTCTCCTGAGGCCAACCGGTTGACGAGCTACATTAGTGAGCACCTGAATCGGGAAATCAGGCCTGAATCGGCCATCGGGATAAAACCTATGAGCAGGTTTGCCAGTCAGAGACTGGTGAGGCGGGCCATTCGTTTTGCCCTTGATCAAGGCTATCAAAACGTTACCCTGGTGCACAAAGGCAACATCATGAAGTATACAGAAGGAGCTTTTCGCCAGTGGGGTTACGAATTGGCAGCAGAGGAATTTGCAGAACAGACGATCTCCGAGGCGGATGTCTACGAAAAGCATGGAGGGAAACAACCGCAGGGCAGTGTGGTCATAAAGGATCGAATTGCAGACATGATGTTCCAGCAGGCGCTGTTGCGGCCGGATGAGTATGATGTTCTGGCAATGCCAAATTTGAACGGTGACTATCTCTCTGATGCCCTGGCAGCGCAGGTGGGAGGATTAGGAATGGCTCCGGGCGCCAACATCGGCGATGAGGTGGCTGTGTTTGAGGCCACGCACGGGACTGCCCCCAAATATGCTGGTCAGGACAAGGTCAACCCCAGCTCGCTCATTCTCTCCGGCGCCATGCTGTTTGATTACATGGGGTGGAAAGAGGTGGGTCATCTGATTCGGACCGCACTGGAGGCCACCGTCTCTGCTGGAACAGTTACCTATGATCTGGCCCGCCAGATGGATGAAGCCGAAGAGGTTAAATGCTCCGAGTTCGCCCAAGCAATCGTCGAGCGTATGTAAAGAGCATAGGGCATAGGGCATGGGGTCAAACAAACAAACGCTCAATACAACCGGTGCCCAGATGCAGAAGTGGACCCAACGGTTGCCCGCTCTCGTTGCCAGGTTGCTGCAGGGACCCCTTCTTTTTATCTATCCTCCAACTTGTGCAGGTTGCGCTCAGATCCTTGAATCTGAAGAGCCAGCCCCGTTTTGCCCGGATTGTTTCAAAGCGCTGGATCTTATTTTGGAACCGTACTGTCCGCTGTGCGGAATTCCCTACCTGGCGGAAGCTCCTAGTCGCCACCTCTGTGGTGACTGT
>CP070843.1:2934401-2943235 GCA_020350905.1 Deltaproteobacteria bacterium | reverse complement strand
AATTGAGGGCTTATTTCATATAAAGGGAAGACTGTCAAGGGCTGACGGTGGCAAAGTTGCGCAGATTCAAGAAAATCTCCTTGAAGGCCCCTGTTGGTTTCGCTATAGTTGCGGCACACTTCTTGTATGAGGAGGCACTGACATGGCTCTAGCCGAGAAAATACAGGATGCTATTGAACGCTCGTCGTGGATCCGCAAAATGTTCGAAGAGGGAGCTCGACTCAAAGCTCTCTACGGTGCAGACAAGGTTTTCGATTTCAGCCTTGGCAATCCGGACTTGGAGCCGCCCGAGACCTTTCGTCAAGCGCTACATTCAGTTATTGCTGAGTCGTCCAGCGGCGCTCATGGCTACATGGCCAATGCAGGGTACCAAGAGACACGTGCTGCGGTTGCCGCATATGTGAGCCAGGAACAGGGGGTTGAGGTCAGCGCTGAACATGTGGTTATGACCTGCGGAGCTGCGGGGGGGCTGAACTGTATTCTGAAAACACTTCTCGATCCGGGTGATGAAGTGATCGTTTCAGCACCGTATTTTGTGGAATACGGTTTTTATGCGGACAATCACGGTGGCCGGATACAGGTGGTTTCCACTCGGGAGGATTTTTCCCTTGATCTGGAAGCTATTGAAGCAGCTATAAGTAAGCGAACCAAGGTGGTCCTAATCAATTCCCCCAACAATCCTACCGGGCAGGTGTATGATCGCCATTCCTTGGAAGACCTCGGAGACCTGCTACGCTCCAGCAGGAGCAAGTTGGGGAGAAATCTGTATCTTGTCTCTGATGAGCCCTACCGGAAAATCGTCTATGACGGTGTCGCAGTGCCCAGCATCTTGGAGAGTTATCCAAACAGCATTGTGGCCACTTCCTATTCTAAAGATGTCTCCTTGCCGGGAGAGCGCTTGGGCTACCTGGTGGTTCACCCTGAGGCAGATCAGGCCGATAGTTTAATGGCTGGTATCATTCTGGCCAACAGGATTCTTGGCTTTGTCAATGCTCCCGCCCTGATGCAGAGGGTGGTGCAACATCTCCAGGGAACCTGTGTAGACGTTCGTGTGTACCAAACTCGTCGAGATCGGTTTTGCCAGGGGCTGAACGATGCCGGCTACGAATTTGTCAGGCCGCGGGGAGCCTTTTACCTGTTCCCCAAGAGCCCCATTCCTGATGACATAGCTTTTGTCCGCTTGCTTCAGGAAGAAAACATCCTGGTCGTACCCGGAAGCGGTTTTGGGGGCCCTGGATATTTTCGAATTGCCTATTGCGTTGATGAACAGACCATTGAAAGTGCCATGCCGGGGTTTGCCCGGGCACGAGAGGGAGCTCTTAGCAAGTAGGCAGAGTGCAGATTTGGGATTGCGGATTGCGGATTTGGAAATGTTTGCCGATTTTTTCAACTTCTACGACTTGAACACATTGATGAATTAACTAGATCATATAGGAATTTCCTTTAGCGCCTATTGACTTTACTCCGCAAGAGCTCTAGAGGGCTGGCACCTTCCCTCCGCTTACGCTCGCTCTGCTGTTCTTGCCGGGCGGAGGTCTACCGGACCAAAGGTTGTGGCAGCCCGAGCTGCGGATGTAGCCAACCTTAGCAGTAATATGGGGCAGTTTTATCTCTTGTAGATGGCCAAGGCTGGCTACATACGCAGCTTCGGGAAAATCCCATCCCTCAATCGTAATCTATGCGGAGTTAAGTTTATGATCGTTTCCCTTTTTCGAGTCCGCCAGCGGCGGACGTCATATAAAATCGCGGAGCGATTTTATAACTGGATTTGCTCTCAGTAGTGCGGCAGGGTACAATAAGAATTCAAGCCTGAGAGATAGATAATGGAACCAAGTTACCTCAAAACCCACAAAGAAGGCATTCTTCAAGAACGAATTGAATCTGCTCTGGCTATTCTTGAGAACTGCCGTCTCTGTCCGAGACACTGCAAGGTAAATCGTCTGGAAGGTGAAGTGGGCGTGTGCAAGACTGGACGCCAGGCGGTGATCTCAAGTTACAGCCCCCATTTTGGCGAGGAGGATCCTCTGGTTGGCAGGGGAGGTTCCGGGACAATTTTCATGACCCACTGCAACCTGGGCTGTATATTCTGCCAGAACTACGAGATCAGTCATCTGTCTGAAGGTGTTTCTGTAAGTGCGGCTGACTTGGCTCAAACGATGGTGTCTCTGCAGCGACGTGGTTGTCATAACATCAACTTCGTAACTCCCACGCATATGGTGCCTCAGATTTTGGAAGCTCTACCAGAGGCTATTGAGGGAGGTCTTCGGGTTCCGCTTGTCTACAACTGCGGTGGCTATGAGGAGGTGGACACCCTGCGATTGCTCGAGGGGATCTGCGATATTTATATGCCGGATTTCAAGTTCTGGGACGCCAAAGAGGCCGCTCGTTTCTGCTCAGCGGCTGATTATCGTGAAAAGGCTTGCGCGGGCGTGAAGGAGATGCATCGACAAGTGGGAGACCTTGCCTTGGACCAAGAAGGGATTGCCCAAAGTGGCCTACTCATTCGCCACTTGGTAATGCCGAATGGACTGGCGGGTACCCGCGAGATCATGCGGTTTCTCGCCAACGAAGTATCCAGGGACACCTACGTCAACGTGATGGGTCAGTATCGGCCCTGTGGTGAGGCCCATGAATTCCCTGAGTTGAGACGTTCCATCACGGTAGAGGAGTACCGCGACGCTGTCACCATGGCTCAGGAAGAAGGAATTCATCGGCTCGACGAGCGCAAGTTGAGCCGACTGTTTCAATGGGTGTAATGGTACATGAAAGAAATGTGATGACTTTTCCGGAGCGCATTTTTGTCATAGGGGACATACACGGATGCCTCGACAAGCTCGAGGTGCTATGGCAGAGCATCGACCCGCGCCCCGGTCTTGATCAGCTCATTTTTCTCGGTGACTATATAGATCGAGGTAGTGACTCAAGGGGGGTATTGGACTATTTGCTGGAGCTGAAGGAGATCTATACTGATACCGTTTTCTTGATGGGAAACCACGAGAAAATGTTCAAGGATTTCCTTTCAGGGGTTGATCGAGCTCTCTTTATCTATAACGGCGGTGAATCCACCCTCAAGAGCTACTTGGTGAGAATGGAAAACTGCTGGGAGGACAGGCAGGGAGTTTTGGATGAGGAAGCCCTGAATCAGTTGGTACCTGAACAGCACCTTGGTTTTCTCGAGGAACTAAAGCTTTATTACGAGACGGATGGTTACATCATGGTTCACGCTGGACTCAAACATGGTGTGCCCCTGGAGAAGCAGAGCCTGGACGACCTGGTCTGGATCCGGGAAGAATTTATCTACTCGGAGGAGGATTTTGGTAAACGGGTGATCTTTGGCCATACTCCCTTTGTGCGGCCCCTGGTGCTCCCCAACAAAATTGGAATTGATACCGGAGCCGTTTACGGCAACAGTCTCACCTGTCTCATTCTGCCCGACCTGGAATTTATTAGTGTCTGATCAGCGTTCACTGATAAGCTGGTCGATGACCTCCATTGATTTCTTGCTGATAGGGCTTTCAATGCCCTTGATGCGCTCATCATAAATGGAATCAATGTACTTCTCGATGGCCTCTTCATAGCGGCGGCGCTGTTTTAGGATTTCCGCTTGGTCAAAATAGGTGGTTTGCAGACTCTGAAAGGGCTTGAGAACTACCAAGGCCAGATCACGGACTATTTCTGCAGTGACCTGTTCGAGAAGCTGGCTTTCGGCGGGCAACTCCAGAGGATTGTAAGGAATGTTTGCTTCGGGGATACCGTCAGTCCACTCATCCGTTACCTCCACGTTACGCTTGATAGTATCTGTTGCAATAAGTTCCCCCTTTTTGGCATCGATGATTTTGTAATAAATATGGACGGTAGCTCGCATCTTGTTGCGGCCCACCGTGTAGTTTTCATAGTGATATTCAGGCACCTGCACCACTGCTGGAGGAGCCGCCGCCAATTGCTCTTGCGTGGGTTTAGGATGTTTGGCCTTCCAAATGAGATACTCCGGGTTATCTTGGACTCTGGTGCCCATTGGTATCTTCGCAACCAAACTCCCTTTGGTCTCGTCCTGCTCAGTTTTGTAGAGCAGGACATTTCCCGTAATGAAGATGTCAATGCCGGTCATGCTCCCCACCCGACGTGCAGTCTCCATATCGCCGCCGACGCCCGCTTGCTTGAAATTCATCTCTTTGAGAATTGACTGAAGATCCTGGCGTTCCAAAATCCGGATATCCGCTCCCGAGTTGTTAAAGAGATGGGCGATCAGATTTGAGGAAGCATTTGTCCCGGCATCAGGGTTATGTGATGGGCTGGCAAAATCAAATACGGCAATGGTCTTCTTCAGCCGGCCCTTTATTGAGTCTTCGGTCTCCTGAATCTTATAGAAAAGCTCAGTGTATTGAGGATTGATCTGGGTCAACTGCCAGTACCAAGAGAGACTGTTGCCAAACCTGCTTTTCTCTGAGTACCGAGAGGCGCGCTGCAGGACCTTCTTGGTATAGCTTTCCAAGGCCTCCTTATAAAAGAAACTATTGCGTACAGAAGGCGAGTAGTGAATTGCACGCTGGTAGTTCTTGTTGGCCTGGTAGAGACGATTTTTCTTGGCGTGTTTGTTGGCTAAATCAAAGTAATACCTGCCGGCTTGCAGTTTAGCCTTAGTGAGTTCGGACTGGATATTCAGATTACGTGGAAGATATGAGAGCGCTGTCTCGTAAAAGGTTATAGCCCGGTCCCATTCGTTAGCACTTGCCATCTCGGCGGCGCGGCCGAGAAAGTATTGAGGGTTATCATTTTTCTTGACTTCTTCTGTGAGTAACCGGGTGTTCTTGTATGTGGGGTCAATGACCATGACTTTGCCGAAAGCGGCCAATGCACCCTTCCAGTCTTCGCGCTGCACTGCAGCGATGCCCTCTTTGTAATATTCGTCACTTCCTGCAGCCGTAGCCCTGGCCAGTTTGTCCTCGATGTCCTCATAATTGGGGTAGGTCTCATTAACCTTGCGGAAGTTGGTGACCGCTTTCAGCCACTGCTCATTGTTGAGAGCTGTAACACCCATTGCGTAAGATGTTTTGGCCTGTTGGGATAGGTCTTGTTCTTTTGCCTTGAGGTGGCGGTGAAGTTCAAGAATGTCTGGATTTTGTGGATCAAGGGCCATGGCCTTATCAAGATACGCCAAGGTTGTTGATACTGCCTGGCAATCTTTCACAGCGGCATTGGTCCAATTATTTACGGCCCGCTGATAATATTTTTTGGCTGCTTCCTGTTGCGCTTTTGTCAAAGCCTCCTGGTATGTTTTATTGTTAGGCTCTTGGGCAAGGGCATCTTTGTAGAAGGCTATGGCGCCTTCCCAGTTGCCCATCTGGCTCAGTTCCTCTCCTTGACGGTAGCTATTCTTTTCAGGGGCGCAGGTCACTAGGAAAATGACTGTTGTCAACAACGCCAACTGTTGAAGGCATCTTGCACCACACATAGCTCGCCCCTGATTGCCGCCAGCCCAAAAGCCTACCCATTCCAATGGCAGAAATCAGCGATTGGTCGGAGTGACATACACCTGAAGCTGGTTGTGGGTTGACTCTTTGATGTCAAATTTGTAGTTGCCAAACTTTCTGGTGGTGAGATCCGCGGCCAGGGATTGGGTGCTGCCGGTTAGTTCCACTTCCAGTTCAGCTGTTCCCATGGTGTAGTTTCGCTGGTAGATCTCTTTAAGTCCTCTAACGTTGTCTGAAATGAGCTGAATAACTTCCTGAAGATGGCCGTATCCCTGTAAACCGAAGATAGTAAGATTAACATTGGCTATGTTGTAAACCTCATCTTGGAAAATCTGGATGATCTTACCTATCATATCGTTGGCCAACAGCTCGCTGGCCTCATCTATGGCCATTTGAATGCCGGAAAGGCTATTTACGTGGGGTTTGGCGGCTTGACGAGTTTCGGCTACCTTGACCTCGCCGGTGTCGGCTCTGACGAGTTTTGCGTTAATTACTGCCTGGTTGCTGTTTATCTTAATATCCCCAATGGTCACCTGGTTGGTGACAGCTTGGGCAGCCCCCAAGAGAAGCATTTCAGCTCCATATTTGTCACTAATTACCGCCGCAACTCGACCGTCTCCTGCCAGCAGCCCCTGTACTTTGTCCTGGTCTATGTTGCGGCGGACAGTGTCGGCATCCACCAGCTTGAAGCCGCTATCAAGAAGCACTTTTGAGATGGCATCTTCGGCCAATCTCCCGCTGTTGACTCCCTCTGACATGGAATCTTCGAAAAGGACCATAACCCGTGGTTTTCGCACTTGGCGCATTAGGACATTGAGGGCGCGCAGATCGTTCTTGAGTTCACCGCTCGCCACGGTTGCTTTGATGGTGACCCTGTGAAGGCCCTGGTCCACCTTCTCGTTAAGCACTTCATAGGTTTGAACGTATCCCCTGGACTGCGAATATATCTTGTCAGAAAGCAGTTGGTAATTTTCCACCAGAGTTTCATTCTCAATAAGAGTGCCTGTAGCCTGTTCCACAGCATTACGGAGGGCATCTTCAATGGCCTTGTCACGAGAAATGTCCCGGTTACCCCAAACGATTGCAGCCACTCCTTGGCTCTCTACGGTAGTGGACTGACTATGTGCAATTTGAGGGACGAGACCAACAACAACAACGAGGAGCAAAAACAGGTGGGAGTAACGCATGATTTCTATCCAAAATAGTTGAATCGTTTTTGATTGGGTTTGTCCTAAGCAACAAGAGTTAAGGAGAAACCTTCTGGAACTCGGGATCAAAAAGATTCAATCTTATCTAAGGATTCAAGGCATTTAGTGATAATAACAAAACTGCTTCCAACCTGTCAATGAAATTTGATGATAAAGCGTGAGCAGCGATTCATTAAGAAGTGAGGCGGGAAACGAAAGAGTAGGAAACTAACTCAAAAGCTATGCATGCTTGCTGTCAAGACTACACACACCATTGAGTACGAGCCAGGATATTTCATTGTACTACTGAATATTTGACAAATCTGGGCTGAAGAAGGTATAAAGCACTAGTACATCAATATGTGACTGCGTGGCACCTGAGCTGCCCGCCAGGAACAGAGCGAAATTGTTGGGAAAAGGAGGCCTGGTCTGAAAGCCGGGCCTTTTGCCTATTTTTATGCTGAATTTCTGACGAGACGTGGGCCAACAAACCGGCCCGGAGAAAAGGCGGAGGAGGATAGCATGAGAAGAACTGTAGCGTTTGCCATAGTCGTTTTTGTGTCGGCTGTTCTCATGGTAGCTGCCATGGTCTGGGCTCAGGGTGAGGTGGTCCAACACTTTGACCAGGGCAGCATCAATTGGAGCACAGGAAAGGTTGTGGCGGTGGGAATTGGCGCCCCGCCGGCCAAACCTGCCAACATGGCCCAGGCCAGGGCGATGGCCAGAAGAGCTGCTATTACGGTTGCTCGCCGAAACCTCTTGGAGATCAGCCAGGGTGTTCAGGTGGACTCCATGACCCTGGTAAAAGACTTCACAGTCAAAAGTGACATTATTCGCACCTCAGTTCAAGGTGTTGTCCGGAATGCCCAGGTAATCGATACTGCCTATATGAGTGACGGTTCTGTGGAAGTGACAATGGCAGTGAGCCTGGACGGCGAGTTCGCCAACGTTATCCTGCCCCCGCCTCCGGTGGGAACGGAAGGACCCCCTGCATTCCCGCTGCCGCCAGCGGGTACTGAGATGCCTGCCTCACAGGTCTACACTGGGCTGGTGATAGATGCCCGCGGCCTGGGAGCACGTCCGGCCATGGCACCGAAGATCGTGGATATGAGTGGCAAGGAAATCTATGGCTCTGCCATGGTGAATCGAGAATTCGCGGTACAGCAAGGCATGGTAGGCTATGCCAAAGACCTGAGTGCCGCCCAAGGAAACAGCAGGGTGACAGACAGACCTCTGACCATTAAAGCGGTGCGGACGTCCGGTGCGGCTAAATGTGATGTGGTTATCTCTGACAGTGATGCCGCCAAGTTAACGAAAGCTGCGGAGAACTTGAGCTTCCTGCAGAAGTGCCGGGTCATGGTTGTTCTGGATTAAGTCTGGTAAAGGTCCAGAGATGATTGATGCCCGAGCTAAATAGACACTCGTGGCATGGTTTTTTCGGGCTGAGCAAAGAATCGTGCCTGAGGAGGAAACTGGCAGCAACCCACTGGAACTGGGTTGCGGGGAGGATATGGAGATGAAGAGCCATACCTTTTTGAGACTATGGACATTGACAGCCCTCCTGGTTTTTTCACTGGCATTGTTTGTCGGTTGCGCCAAGGTGAGAGCGCCCGAAAGCGTAATGGACACTCCCGAACATCACACCAACAACGGAATGAGATCTTTTGAAAAAGGGGACCTTGACGAGGCCCAGAGAGAATTCGCTTTAGCCCTCGAGTTAGCCCCCAAATACGGTCCTGCACACGTGGGGATGGGACTGGTTCAGGCCGCCAGATACGTCAAGGTTCAGGACATACAAGAAAAAGAGAAACTGCTCGATAAGGCCTTCGACAGTCTAAAAAGCGGCAAGAAATACGCCAAAGGGAAGGAGCAAAAGGTTTTCGCACGCGTAGCCTATATTCGCGTTTTCACCATGACCAAGCCGAAAGGCTGGCTAGAAGATGCGGAACAGAACTTCGATTACGCAGTTGGCGAAGATGACCAAGCGCCAGCGCCGTACTACTTTATGGGTGAGGCGTACAAGCAGGCTTACAAGTTCTCTGAAGCCGCCGGCATGTACCGTAAAGTTCTCGATCTGGATACCGAGTACACTGCAGTGGCCAATCGGTCCTGGTAACTGGTACAAAAAATTCAGAGAGCTCAACCTGGTACGACCGTGGGCAAGCAGATCGCAGTG
>CP070843.1:2920590-2934301 GCA_020350905.1 Deltaproteobacteria bacterium | reverse complement strand
GACTTTTGTGCTCATCAACATGGAAAGGGTTTGAGAGGTGAGACTATCTGTAGTGATTCCTGTGTACAATGAAGTTGAAACCATCAAGGAGATTGTCAGCCGTGTCCAAGCAGTGGATCTCGAAAAGGAAATCATTATCGTAGACGACGGCTCAACTGATGGCACCCGTGAGCAGCTGAAGGAGATTAGTCTCGCTCAGAAGAACGTCAGGGTTTTTTACCATGACCGGAATCAGGGTAAAGGAGCTGCTTTACGGACGGGCTTTGAGGCTACCACCGGCGATATTGTCATCATTCAAGACGCTGATCTGGAATATGATCCGAGAGAGTACCCAGTGTTATTGGGACCCATTCTTGATGGCAGAGCGGACATTGTTTATGGCTCAAGATTTCTTGGTGGTCCCCACAGGGTCTTATTTTTCTGGCACTATTTAGGGAACAAATTCTTGACCTTACTTTCCAATGCCCTCACCAACCTAAACCTTACTGATATGGAAACCTGTTACAAGGTCTTTCGGAGAGAAGTTCTCAGGGACATGCAACTCAAGTCAAACCGCTTTGGGTTCGAGCCAGAGTTTACTGCCAAAATAGCAAAAAAGGACTTCCGCATCTATGAAACCCCCATCAGTTACAGTGGCCGCACCTACGCCGAGGGCAAGAAGATCGGCTGGAAGGATGGGGTAAAGGCCATTTTCGCGATTATATGGTTTCGATTTTTTGACTGAGAAGGATGGGTGCGAAATCTCGTTAGTTTGCAAGACACTTTTGTGGCTTTAGAGAAAGCCTGGCTTGTCTTTTTCCTGAAGACCTGACGAGAAAATATGGCTAAATTATCAGACTATATAAGGCTTGCTCGTCCCAACCATTATGTAAAAAATGGTTTTGTCTGGATTCCTCTTTTCTTCGGGCACAAGCTGAATGATCTGCAAGCTGTATTTAATACCTTCTGGGCTTTTTTTGCCTTTTGTCTCACTGCCAGTGTTGTCTACGCACTGAACGATCTACTTGACGTTCAAGAAGACCGTCTCCACCCTGTCAAGAAACTGCGCCCCATTGCCAGTGGAGCAATCACTGCCAAACAAGCAACTGGATTCTTATTAACCTTTCTGGTGCTTGCCATCACCGTATCATTCATCTTCTTGTCCAATAATTTAATATTCATTTTAATGGCTTATCTGTTTTTAAATCTTGCATACTCCTTTAGCCTGAAACACATCGCTATCATCGACGTTGTTTGTATCGCCACCGGTTTTGTTTTGAGGGTTTTTGCCGGAGGTATTGCTGCCGAGGTCCCAGTAAGTCACTGGTTGGTTATTATGGTCTTCCTCTTGTCGATTTTCCTGGCATTGGCCAAGCGGAGAGACGATCTTATCTTGAACGCTCGAGGCCACAACAACGCGAGAAGATCGTTACCTCATTACAACATGGATTTTGTCTCTCATGGCATGGTCGCCATGACTTCCATCACCATTGTCAGCTATATTCTGTATACTGTTTCCCCCGAAGTAGTTTCCAAACACGGTACCAATCAGCTCTACCTGACAACTTTTTGGGTCGTAATTGGCTTTCTAAGATATATGCAGCTAACATTTGTGCATCAGATAAGTGGGTCGCCAACAGCCGTTTTATTGAGAGACATCTTCTTGCAAGTTGTCCTCGTGCTCTGGTTGATATCTTTTTATCTATTGCTTTATGTATTCAATTAGTACCCAAGCGTTAACACCATGATTTTCTCCCAGGAGTTACCCCAGAAATGGATGGTTGCTGTTTATACACTGAAGCTATTTCCTAGTTGAGGTCTCATGTGGAAATAAAAAATCCGGGCCCAAAGGACCCGGCTTTGGGCTGCCCCCTGAGGGGGCTAAAATGCGCTTTCCTCTTTGCGGCAGTCTGGTGGAGTAATGGAGTAACGAGAGGACCAATTCAAGATGAAATTAGGGCTTCGCTTTTGCCAATACTTCAATACTCCAGTACTCCAAGAGAGTTCGCAATCTTCACCGGCAGAGCCATGCAACGCTGACCTGGCCCTAAGGACCAGGTTTTCCATGTTGAATAAAAGTGAGGGTGAAAAAGCAAAGCGTGGCAATGGCCAAGAGGGGAACTACGGGCAAGTCCACTGTGGCGATTATCAGAACTTCTCCAGAGAAAGTCCTGGAGGACATCCCGAGCATCATGGAGATGGCCGGCGTCAAAACGGCATTGAATTCTGAAGCCACCACTATTCTCAAAGACAACATTTCATGGCACCATCCTTTTCTTTCGGCCAACACCACTCCATGGCAACTGGAAGGGAGTATTTTGGGTCTGAAAGCGGCTGGCTTCTCAGATCTGGTGGCGGTTCATAACAACACAGTGGTAACGGACCCTTATAAAGGTGGAAGGCTTAACAAATTAGCGCAGATATATCAACGATACCGCATAGAGGAAAAGTATAACTTTCTGCCCGAGGATATCACTTGGGAAATCTATCGTCCCAAGGCCAAGATGAAGGCGCTTGATCAAATCTATCCAGAGGGCATCCAAATACCTACCTTCTTTTCAGGAAAAAACGTCATCCACCTGCCAACGATGAAATGCCACATTTACACTACAACTACCGGGGCAATGAAAAATGCCTTTGGCGGGCTTCTGAGCACCCGCCGCCACTATACCCACAGTGTCATTCATCAAACCTTAGTGGACTTGCTTGCTATTCAACAAGAGATCCATTCCGGAATATTCACGGTTATGGACGGAACCTTTTGTGGCAATGGGCCGGGGGCCCCGCACCATGATTCCAGTGGAGAAGGGGCTCATTCTTGCGGGTTCTGATTCAGTGGCAATAGATGCGGTGGCAGCTAAGATAATGGGGTTTGATCCCATGATGATTGATTACATCAGAATAGCTCACGAAGACGGTCTTGGGGTAGGGCGAGTGGAAGAAATAGAGATCCTTGGAGAGGATATTTCCTCAATGAACTTTGGTTTCTCCGTTGGGCACAACTTCGCTAGCCGTTTTGGTCATCTGTTCTGGTTTAGTCCTCTGCGAAGGATTCAGAGACTTCTTTTCCAGACTCCCCTGGTGTATCTATTTGTGCTGGGATCTTACTTTTATCATGACCTTATCTGGTGGCGTTTCATAGGCAGACGCATGATGGAAACCATAAAGATGAACACGAAATGGGGCAAATTTTTTAAAAATTATCCATTGTAGGAGGATTGGGCCCAGGGTGCACAATCACTGGGCCACCCGCAACCTCTTATTGAGCGCTTACCTGAACTCCTCTCTCAGTTCATAGAAATTGAGATACTGATCGGGGGCTATTTCTACGGACCGAGGTTCGTACATTTTGATAATCAAGTCGGTCTCGAACATGTCTTTCTCGCGCTCCCACACATATTTATTGAAATAGGGGATGAACGGGCGACTCTGCGGGTTGCGTGGTTTGTTGGTTACATCAATATTGCCGAGCAACAGATACGTTGGTTTTTGGCTCAAGATGTATTGACCATCGTGTTTCTCGTGACCTGTCCAGCCCACCTCCGCTTGAGCCATTTCACGCTGGGCGATATGCTTGTTGGTAAGGCCCAGCATGTCGTAAACATACAGTTCAGAATAGTATGATACCGCCCCAATTGGCACTGCCGCTAGGCTATCTTGTTTTGAAACGTTCTCTTTGAACAACTTGCCAACACGTGTCCATCGAGGTATCTCGACCTTTTTCTGGTATTCATAAAGGCGATAGTGAGACCCTACAATGGGCTTTGAAAGGTGAACAACGGCCCAACATAAAACGACTATGACAAGACCATACCCCACCAGCTTAGGGGAGTAGCGGCTAGACTTAATGAAATGATGGCAAAGGTTTTGGATGAGTCTTCCCTGTAGCACCAGGAGAAAAGGAAGCGGGGCCAGGGCAAAGCGATACATGGGAAGACCGTCTCCACCCACCCATACGGTTGCCCCCCAAAGGGCGACCACGGTAACAGCTAGAAACCGTGACTTACGCCCTCCCACCAGGAGAAAATACCCCACGGGTGCACCCATCAAGAGGAGACCCTCGTAGTCTGCACAGTATTCAGCCAAGTATTTAAAACCACGTACAATTTGGTTCCATTCCCCTCCTGTTTTTGCATAGTAGGTATTGGGTAGCCAATCTTGAAAATAGAAAAGCCGGAAAGCGACCAGTCCTGATGCAGTAATCCCACAAGCCAGCAGCCATCCAAGCCAACGTCTCTCTTTGTCCCCCCATGCTCGAATACACTGAAACAGAAAAAGCAAGCCAAATACCAGCATTCCTTCCGGCCGAGTCAGGATACAGGCTGATGTAAACACTGTGGCAAGAAGCCACCTTTCATCCAGCACCATGAGGTAACTGCCCACCGTCAAACAGACAAACAGAGCTGTTTCCATTCCCGAACCCGCCCAGCAGGCAAAGGCACCATTTACAGCCAAAATCAATGGCGCAAATAGACCGAGCACGGACTGGTCGTGCGAAGTATTCAAGGCGTGAAATAGCCGATACGTCAGTATGATGGTGGCCAGACCGGTGACCACACCAAGAATTCGCGCAGCTGCAAGCAGATCTAAGCCGATCACGCCGCACAATGAAAGCAGAAGGGTCCACAGCATGCTGGTGAAACCTTCAACCCTTTCGCCCGGATTGAAGACTAATCCTTCACCTTGCACGAGATTTTTCGCATATCTCAGGGTTATAAATGAATCATCGGAGATGAAATTGTAGCGTTTGACATTGACCAGGAAAAGGATACATATACCGCATAAGATCAACAGGGTTGCCTTCTTGCCAACGGATATAAATCGTTCTTCTTCTGACGGCACAGAAAAACATACCCCTTGGCCATTGCCGCCCTGGTTGTGAGAATCATGAGGGTTCACAAATCCTATCCTTTGCAACAGCTACTCTCTTCCATTCACACCCGAAAAAACCATTGAGTAGAATCTCGAGTTCTTTGGCCCTCAGACGGACCGATCTGCTAGAGTTCTTCTGTAATACAATAGAATATACGTCAACCCAAACCAGATGAGGGACACTATGATCTTGTTAGCAAGACTGGGGAGAAAGGACGCCCCTGGTGCATGAACTGGCACCATACGACTCAGATAGTCAGCTACTGTCCCCATTGGAGTCAAATAGTTCCCCACATAAAAATGAAGCAATAGTGTCACCATAATCCAAGCAAAGACCTTGCTTCCTGATGTTTCTTCACAGATATTCTTAATTATACTGATCACACACACTATTATCGCTGGCAGCATGTACAAGAAGAGCCTCGCTTTATCACTGCCACCAAATAAGAGTCCCGTCCCCACTATGATCACAACCAACCAATGAAAATTCTTTTCAAAAAATTCGATTGCAATCTTGAGCCTAAATAAAATGACCAGGGGAAGCAAACCAAGGCCACTAAATATGGCCAAGAGAAACCTTGGCCAGAATCCTAGAATCAATAAGCCTTTCAAGTAGCGAAACACCACCAAGGCTGAATAATCGTTAATGGGAGTGATAAAGGCATGGGCCGCGAGCATAGTCAAAAAGGGGACAACTAACAACGCTAACAGGTAGCTTATGGATGTCCACGATATCCAACCTCTTTTACTGGCAAAATGTGAGTATGCGACTACCGCATATATGAGGATGGACTCCTTCTGCAGCACGCCCATGCTCATCAATGGTATAATCCACCAATATTTTTCCTTCACCATCAAAAACAAGATCACTAGTATGAAGAGCTGAGTCTGATAATCGATATAGGCCGGGGAATAAAAAGAAAACTTGGCTGTCCAGAAAATACCTAAATAGAACAACATGCCAAGTATGGCTAACTGCTTGCTGAAGCCAAGCTGTTTAAGCAGGGCGTAGAGTATGATCAGAGAAAGCCAGTTCGATATAAACGCCAAAACCGTAAAATTGGTAATGGTAGAAAAGGATAATATGGAAGCTAGAAATGGTGTAACAACCCTCCAGCAGAAAGGTGCTACGGATTTGAGTCTCGGATGAATTTGTTTTTCTCCTGCCATTGCTCCATAAAAGACACCATCACTGTCAAAGCCTTTATTATGCTCGGTCAAAGGTGTTGTCGCACTGATGATCGAGAGCAGGATGAGCGCGAGGATTCCGATGTCAAACTTGCTCAAAAGACTCCGTTTTGTGCTTAGTTCTAAGTTATTATCATTCATTAGAGTATTTCTGCTGTGCTGCAGAGTAGAACCTCAGCGCAGCGAAGATGTTGTGCGGAGGCATATAGTTTCGTCTGCTTTCGCTGTGCTGGAATAGCTCGCGCCTCAAGCGAGGGCACTTGCAAGATTCATCCCAGAGCCAATTCTTCCTATCTCCGACTTAGTAAGGCTTGATTTGCTTTGAGAGGACTTTGTGGAGCATCCTGGTCAGGCTCTCATTCCATGGTATGGGAGGAAAGCCAAATTTACTTTCGAATAGAGAGCAGTCTAGAGCCGAGTTGGCAGGTCTTTTTGCCGAGGTAGGATGCTCGGCCGTGGTAATGGCTTCTATCCGTTTCACCTTTAGCTGAATATGCTCCTTGGCTAGATTGAGAATCGCTTCAGCAAAGCCGTGCCAAGTCGTCACCCCTTTGCCGCAATAGTGGTAGGTTCCCCAAGTAATCTGCCTACCTTCCTGAAGTTGGGCAGCTATCATCAGGATTGTGTCCGCCAGATCTGCAGTATAGGTTGGGCATCCACGTTGATCGGCAACCACACGCACCACTTCTTTCTCACACGCCAGCCGCAGCATAGTTTTGACGAAATTATGGCCATGGGCCCCGTATACCCAGGAAGTGCGAAGGATCACGTGCTCTGGCAGATACTCTCTAACCGCTACTTCTCCTGCGGCTCTGCTTTTCCCATAAACATTGAGAGGCGAGACCTGATCCGTCTCGAGGTAGGGATCCTGCTTTTGACCGTCAAAGACGAAATCTGTGGAGATATGCACAAGGGGAATTCCAGCCTTGCCACAGGCTGAGGCAAGGCAGGCCGGTCCGTCGCGGTTTACAGCAAAGGCGAGCTCTGGCTCTGACTCAGCTTGATCAACAGCAGTATAACCAGCAGCATTGACCACCATGCACACACCAGACCGATTTACCTCCCTCCTGACCGAAACCGGGTCAGTAATGTCAAGGTCAGAACGATCCAGAGCCAGGATCTGAAGACCCCGCTGCCCGCCACGGTTTGAAAGTTCCCAGCCCACCTGCCCGTTTGCACCGGTCAGCAGAATGCTCATCTGTTTTCCTCATAGACAGGCAGACGCTCAGGTAGAATATCGGCAAGGCAGGGTAGCTGGCTGTCTTTTTCTGAAAGCAGTGGTTCCGAAATAGGCCACGCTATGGCCAAAGTGGGGTCGGACCAGAGAACACCGCCTTCATCTTCCGAGGCATAAAAATCCGTAGCCTTGTAGACTATCTGGGCAGATTCACTCAGCACGCAAAAACCATGGGCAAATCCTGCCGGCAAGAATAGCTGGCGTTTGTTCTCATCGGAAAGATGAACGGATGTCCACTGTCCAAAATAAGGAGAACCCCGTCGGATATCCAGGGCCACATCAAAAATGGTACCCTCGATTACCTGTACCAACTTTGCCTGCGCGTGCTTTACTTGATAGTGCAAACCCCTCAGTGTTCCACGTACTGAACAGGAGAGGTTATCCTGCACGAAAATGGACTCGATGCCAGCCTCAGTGTATCTTCTCTGCTGGTAGGTCTCCATGAAAAAGCCCCGTTCATCCTGGAACACAAATGGCTCGATTATTAAGACTTCCGGTAGAGAGCTGGGGAGTATCTTCACGGCAGCACACCTTCGTACTTGATGATGTCCAGGAGGTACTGTCCGTAACCATTACTCAACAGTGGCCTGGCGAGTGTTTTAAGTTGGCCGGCGTCAATGTAGCCCATCCGAAAGGCAATCTCTTCGACACAGGCAACCTTCAACCCCTGTCTTTCCTCAATAGTCTCGATGAAATTGGCAGCCTGCATGAGGGTCTCGTGGGTTCCGGTATCCAGCCACGCTATCCCCCGCCCCAGCTTTTCAACGCGGAGCGCTTTCATCTCCAAATAGGCCCGATTGACGTCGGTAATTTCCAGCTCGCCACGAGCCGAAGGTTTTAGCCGAGATGCGATATCCAACACTCGATTGTCATAAAAGTAGAGCCCAGTAACCGCCCAATTAGACTTGGGCTCCTTCGGTTTTTCTACAATGTCTAGGGCCTGGCCTTCTGAAGCAAAAGTCACAACACCATACCGTTCCGGATTTTTCACCCAATAGCCGAAAATGGTTGCCCCTTCCTTTTGAGCGGCAGCCTGGCGCAGTTTGTCAGGCAGACCGTGGCCATAAAAGATATTGTCCCCAAGGATCAGGCAAACCGGATCACTGCCGACAAACTCCTGGCCTATTATAAATGCCTGGGCAATGCCTTCAGGACGTGGCTGCTCTGCGTAATCAAGCGAAAGGCCCCACTGCGAACCATCGCCGAGTAAATCCTGGAACAGGGGTAAGTCCTGAGGGGTTGAAATCACCAGAATCTCACGCAGCCCGGCCAACATCAGTACCGATAGGGGATAGTAGATCATGGGCTTGTCATAGACGGGAAGCAACTGCTTGCTCACCACTCGGGTGATGGGATAGAGGCGAGTTCCCGAACCACCAGCTAGTATTATGCCCTTCATACTCTTATCCTCTCAGCAAACATCTCCAACCGAAGAGAAGCATAACCACCACTAAATTCGAAATCCTAAATCCGAAGCACGAAACAAACCCGAATTTCAAATTTTCCAATGTTCAAAACTCTTTGCCTCAACCAAACTCCTTAAGTAATCATTGTCTTTGTCCATAGTTCATTTCAATCCACGTGCGATATTCCCCACTGCGCACGAGCTCAACCCAGTCCAGGTTTTGCAAATACCAATCCACAGTAGCCTCCAGCGCTTCCTCGAAATCGTGGGCAGGACTCCACCCCAGTTCTCGCTTGATTTTGCTGGCGTCAATGGCATAGCGTCGATCGTGCCCCGGCCGATCAGTTACAAAACGTATGAGCCTTTGACTAGCTTTTTCAGCAGATCGGTCCAAGCGAAAGTCAAAAAGCTGGCAAAGGAGATTGACAACCTCAATATTTTGCCTCTCAGCATCCCCACCTATGTTGTATGTTTCGCCAGGTTTTCCTTGTTCAAGGACCCTGATGAGGGCATCACAATGATCAATCACGTAGAGCCAGTCTCGAACATTCTTTCCATCTCCGTAGACAGGGAGAATTTTCTCCTCCATCAGATTTAGAATCATCAGGGGAATGAGTTTCTCAGGAAACTGATACGGGCCGAAATTATTGGAACAATTGGTGATTACTGCAGGGAGACCAAAAGTGCGGAAATACGCCCTGACCAGGTGATCAGAGCCTGCTTTGGCAGCCGAATAGGGACTAGAGGGGTCATAGGGGCTTTCCTCAGTGAAGTATCCCTCTTCCCCCAGGCTTCCATACACCTCGTCGGTGGATATATGGAGGAAGCAAAAGTCTTTCGGTTTGTCCTGGCGTTCCCAATAATTGAGGCTCGCCTCCAGGAGGCGGAAGGTTCCCACGATGTTTGTCTCTATAAAGGCCTCTGGTTTCAGGATGGAGCGATCTACATGAGATTCAGCGGCGAAATGCACAACTCCGTCGATGGTCTCCTCGGCAAAGAGCCGATCCAGAAGAACGCCGTCCTGTATAGCCCCATGAATGAATCGATGTCGTCCAGCCTGCTCTGGGGTGAGATCTTCAAAATTGGCGAGATTGCCAGCGTAGGTCAGGGCATCAAGATTAACAATGCGCCAGCCTGGCTGCTCTGCAAGGATGTGGCGGATAAAGTTCGTACCGATAAAACCGGCACCGCCAGTAACCAGTAGTGTCTTTGTGTCCATAATGCCACTTGATAAGGCTTCTTGCTGGAATGCTTCTTATTCGTTAGCAATCAACGAACTTTCATAACCCGTTGAATGGCGTTACCTGGTTATAATTCTTGTTCTCAAGCAATTGATGTGCCATTAGAAGCAAAAACACGTCGCAGCGTACCAAAGAATAGCAGAGCCGGAGAATGTTCACTGCACTCCTAAAGGTCTGACGCTTCATCCTACAGCATCGGCAAAAGTATGATACACTCGCCTCCAGAAATCAAGCCTCGACTATACGGTTTCTCTCCTCCAAGGAGGCTGCTGAAAAGGTCTGGAAACGAACCGAAACCTCATAGCAAACGAGAGGAGATCGAGATCATATATCCCGTAAGATATTGTTTTTAAATACAATACTCCGCAGACAGGCTTCACGACCTCCGGAAGGACTGACTTGGGGCGTGCGCCAGAAATGCTGGGGTGTTCAGTAACCTGCTCTTGGGAGGTCAGCAAACCTCAAGGTGTCCTCAGGCATTAAAGAAACTTGCTTCTCCTTGCGAGGCTTACGGGACATCTTACCCTTTGGCGGTTAGGTGGCATCGATCTTGCTCGTTTTACTGCTTTCGAGGAAAAGACATGTTTAAAAACAAAAAAGTTGTCGTGGTAATGCCGGCCTATAACGCTGCGCGTACTTTGCAACAAACCCATGCCGAAGTCTTGGCTCAAGATTACGTTGATCAGGTTATTGTGGTGGACGATGGCAGTCAAGATGAGACAGTGGCTATAGCTGAAAATCTACCAAACACTGTAGTCCATGTCCATCCGCGCAACCAAGGTTACGGCGCCAATCAGAAAACATGTTACAAACTCGCCTCAGAACAAGGCGGCGACATCATTATTATGGTTCATCCTGACTACCAATACACCCCGATGCTGATTCCTGCCATGGTTACCATGATTGGCAACGGCCTCTATCACTGTGTCCTGGGCTCCAGAATCCTGGGAGGCTATGCCCTAGAAGGAGGGATGCCGCTGTGGAAATATGTGGCCAATCGGTTCTTGACCTTTGTAGAGAATCTGCTAATGGGAGCAAAGCTATCCGAGTATCACACCGGCTACAGGGGTTTCTCTAGAGAATTGCTCGCACAGATACCTTACAACTCCAATTCAGATGATTTTGTTTTCGATAATCAAATGTTAGCTCAGATTCTCTGGCTTGGATACGCCGTTGCAGAGGTAAGTTGTCCGACCAAGTATTTTCCCGAGGCATCCTCAATTAACCTGCCGCGAAGCATCAAGTACGGAATTGGCTGCCTCGTGACTGCACTGACTTTTCGGTTGGTAAAGATGAAACTCACCTCATCCAGATTGTTTCCAAATGCGCGTTAGAGATACCTTCATGCGGCGTGAACTCTTCATATGCCTGATTCTTGTTGTGGTAACCCTGGCTGCTTTCTGGCAGGTGCGCAATCATGAATTCGTCCACTTAGATGACTACGAACATATTACCGAAAACCGCCATCTCCAGCGGGGACTGTCCACAGTAGGTGTTGTTTGGGCTTTTTCTTTCACTGATGTCGCCTATTGGCACCCTATGACCTGGCTGTCACTCATGCTGGACTACGAACTCTATGGTCTGAGTCCGTCCGGCTACCACCTTACCAATTTACTGCTGCATATACTAAGCGGTCTCTTCCTGTTTCTGGCCTTGCGTAGAATGACCGGCTCAATCTGGCAAAGCGGCTTTGTTGCCTCCCTATTTGCACTCCATCCCCTCAACGTGGAGTCGGTGGCCTGGGCTGTAGAGCGAAAAAATGTGCTGAGTAGTTTTTTCTTGATGCTCACTCTCTGGACTTATGCCCGTTACGTTGAGCGGGCGACGCCAGGAAGATATCTACTCGTCCTGCTCGTCTTTGCGTTAGGACTCATGAGCAAACCTACACTTGTTACCGTACCTTTTATTCTCCTTCTGCTTGATTACTGGCCGCTGAATCGACTCCAACCTGTCCCTGCCGGCGGTTACGTTGACCAGCCGTCCACCAGTTCTCTGGTATCAGGTGGGAGAAAGTTGCTGGCTTTCCGCCTGATTCTCGAAAAGGTTCCTTTTTTTGTTCTCGCAACCATTGCGATCTTCCTGACTGTTTTATCAAACCAGCACCTAGAGGCCCTTGTTGCTACCACGTCTGTGCCCTTGTCGCTTCGGATAGGTAATGGACTCATTTCCTATGTGAGCTACATTGGCAAGATGGTATGGCCCAGCAACCTGGCAGTCTTTTATCCCCCACCTGAAACCATACCAGGGTGGCAGGTTGCAGCAGCTGTCCTGTTCCTAATAATTCTATCCTTTCTGGTGCTCCGGACCTTGAAAACGCGCCCATATCTTGCAGTGGGTTGGCTATGGTATCTGGTCACATTGGTGCCGTCCATAGGATTGGTTCAGGCCGGGCTGTGGCCGGCCATGGCTGATCGTTTCGCCTATGTGCCACTTATAGGTTTGTTCGTCATGGTTGCCTGGGGTGTTCCTGAACTGCTGGCAAAATACCGCTACCAAACAATTGTGCTTGCCACTGCCGCAACCATACTTCTTGTAACCCTGACTATGTTAACGAAACTGCAGGTGCGATATTGGCAAGACAGCTTTACTCTTTTCCAACAGGCGGTCAAGGTGACTGCCAACAACTATGTTGCTCACGACAGCCTTGGAAACGCTTCGGCTCAAAAGGGTATGCTGGAACAGGCCATTGGCCACTACCAGAAAGCTCTCAAGATTAACCCAAACCTGGTAAACACCCACAATAACCTCGGAGTTGCCCTCCTGAAAATGGGTGAGATTAACAGAGCCATTGCCCAATATTACCAAGCTTTGCGTCTCAAATCCGACTCTGCGGAGACGCACAACAACCTGGGGGTCGTCTTATTCAATCTGGAACAACTTGACAAAGCAATCGGTCACTATCTCACTGCAATCAAGCTCGACCCCAATTTTAGTAAGGCCCACAACAACCTGGGAAATGCCTTGGCCCGGAAAGGGAAGCTCGATGAGGCCATTAGCCAATACTCCAGAGCGCTAGAGCTCAAAACCAACTATCCCGAAGCACACAACAACCTGGGGGTTGCCTTAGCGCAGCAGGGAAAAATGGATGAGGCTATCGTCCAGTTTGATCAAGCTCTGCGGTTAAAACCAGACTACGCTCAAGCCCGAGCCAATCTTGGATACGCCCTTGACTTGGTGAAAGAAAGCAGAGATGAATCGAGTTTGAACTCAACGCCATAGATGGTTCATTGCATACTTCAAGGTTATGGAAGGCAAGAAGTCCACTGGGTCATATTTATTGCTCAGCTATTTGACGATCACCACTCTTCCATTTAAGAGGCCCCTATGCGAAAAGACAAAAAGCACGCTGCCAATTACCAGAACGTCCGTAGAGCACATTGGGACGAAGTAGCTCGCAAAAAGGATACCTGGACTTCCTCGGGAGCTTATTATCACCGAAGACTTGAACAAATTTACCAATTCTTGGTGGCCCCGGGACAGCGAGTGCTCGAGATTGGCTGTGGGATGGGGGATTTACTTGCGGCGCTCAACCCAAGACTCGGAGTAGGGATAGATTTTTCCAGCGAGATGGTCCAGCGTGGGGCGCAAAAACATCCACAAATCCTCTTCATACAAGGCGACAGCCACCACCTCAGTCTTCATCAGAAATTCGATGTGATCATTCTCTCCGACCTGGTCAACGATCTCTGGGATGTGCAGGCCGTTTTCAAAGAGATTGCTCAACTGTCAACTCCTCGGACACGTATCATTATCAACACCTACAGCCGCTTGTGGGAGTTGCCCCTGGCG
>CP070843.1:2912497-2920490 GCA_020350905.1 Deltaproteobacteria bacterium | reverse complement strand
CTATGAGTTCAATTATCGAGTCATTGGCCTCACGGTGGAGTCCAGTAAGCAGTAGACAGTCTGCGCGGGGCGCTCCGAAATGAATAACGAAAAAACACCATTTTTCCTGCCAGCCTGTCCCACCTGTCCCGCGCGCAGTCGCGGGGCTACCCGCTGCCTGCTGCCAACGACCGGCTGTTTCTTGAAACGAACCCTTGTCACCCCTTCTATTACGAGTTACACGAAACCCTGATACAAGATTAGTTATTTGTCGGATCAACTCCGCCGAGGCGGAAACGATCCGACCTACAATGATCTTCACGAGGGACTGTAATAATGAATATTTTGGCTCTCGTAGGTTCACCTCGAAGGCTCGGCAATAGCGAATTGATGGTCAAGGAAATCAGCCGGCGCATTCCCGACCCGCACCGGTTAAAGCTTGTCCGTCTTCCTGAGATGGACATCAGGTTCAAATTTTTTGTTGCAAATTTGTGATGTTTTTTCTAACCTAAACGACTAGCGTTTTTTCCTTCGCACAGTCCAAGCCTTGTTTACGGGAACACTGCTTTTCATGAAAGGAAAGACTCTTTTCTCTTTCCGCTATCCTCTTCTCTGGCTGTGCAATTTTTGTCCACCCTCAACACAAAGGCGAAGGTATGACCTGACCCAGTTCAAGCATGAGCGAGTAACTGCAAAAGATGAAATCACTTGGCAAACATTTGATCATCGAGTTGTTTCAGTGCGACAGCACCCTCCTGAACGACGTCAAGACCCTTGAACACCACCTGTTGGCAGCGGTCCAACTTTCCGGGGCCACCGTTATCCAACCATTCTTCCACCAATTTTCTCCCCATGGCATCACCGGGGTTGTGGTAGTAGCCGAGTCACATTTCGCCTTGCACACCTGGCCGGAATATGGCTACTGTGCGCTGGATATCTTCACCTGTGGCGATACCGTCAATGGCCACACGGCGCTCGACTACCTGAAAGAGAACCTTGGAGCCGCCAATGCCTCTGTAATGGAGATTAAACGTGGTGTCCTGGATCTCCCCCAGTCTGAAATAAGACACAAACCCGACCAGGATGCGGCATGACTGACCCCATTTGGTTTATCGAGGATGGCGCAACAAACGTCGTCGTCCACTATCGCTGCCTGCGGACTGTCTACTCCGGCCGTTCACGCTATGCCAAGATCGACATCGTGGACACCGCGGAATACGGGCGCATGTTATTCTTGGACGGCATAGCCCAATCAGCCGAACAGGACGAGTTTATTTACCATGAAAGCCTGGTACACCCAGCCATGCTTATCCATCCGAATCCAAGGAGTGTTTGCATTGTCGGCGGCGCTGAAGGAGCAACTATCCGGGAGGTTGCAAAGTATAAAGATGTCAATCGGATTGTAATGGTTGACATTGACGAGGAACTGGTGAATGTCTGCCGGCAACATCTAAGCTCCTGGAGCGAAGGAGCATATGAAGATCCGCGTCTGGAACTCCACATTGGCGACGGCCGGAAATTCCTTGAACAGAAAAAAGAGATTTTTGATGTGATTATTGTGGATCTTAATGATCCCACCGAAGATAGCCCGGCAGTGTTTCTTTTCACCCGTGAGTTCTATCAACTGGTTAACCGCTGCCTGAGCCAGGACGGGGTCGGTTGTTTCCAGGGGACGGATCTGCAGGCAACGCGACTCACACTCCATGGGAGAATGTATAACACCATCTCCTCTGCATTTAAGTTCGTCGTGTCCTATCCCTACATGATGCCCTCGTTTCATGCAATGCACAGCTTCATTCTGGCTTCCAAAGAACTTGATCCGCGAACCCTGGATCTGGGAGAAAGGTTGAAGAACCGAGACTTGAAACTCCATTACCTTTCCCCTTCCTTCCTCCCAGCCCTCTTCCGCATGCCTGGTTACGTGGAGGAGGCTTATAAGGCACACCAGGAATTGATTGCCGACGCCAAACCTACCCCTTACGAAACCTAGTCTGCGGCATTGTCCGTTGTCATTAGTCAGTTGTCCCATGTAAGGCATGGGGCAAAGGGTAATTCCAATAGGACATAAACGCCATACGCTTAGCGCTCTGCGCTGTACGGTAAACAAAGTGAGCAAAAGCTGGAACTTACAACGGACGACGGACAAACCGTATTAGGTTCAAGCTAGCTCATTAGCATCCTCTGTGTCGTCGGCTGACCGCACCATCAGGAAAGCGTCCTCGCCATCGTGGTAATAGCCGTCTATTCTTGCCTTAATGCGAAAATTAAGATTCAGGTAGAACCTCTGGGCCCCCAGGTTACTTACCCTAACCTCGAGGCGGAGGGATTTCCCACTGCAGTGACCAATGACCTTCTGTACCAATCTGGTACCGATGCCCACGCGCCTCTTATGAGGTCTTACAGCCATGGAAATTATGTGCCCATCTGGCCTGAACACGATGTAGCCGTCTATTTGATTACTCACGGTTACTAGAAAGGTGTGTGGGTACTTCAGAGAGAGAAGCCATAATTCCTCACGATCGTATTGAGACTTAGGAAAAGCCTGAGCTTCAATCTGCAGAAGCTCATCGAAGTCTTTTGAACGCACCGGTCTGATCATGGCCTCGAACCATCAGGAATGATCATTATTATACTGTAAATTATTATTTCTGGGGGAATGATAAGGGAAGACTGAGACTAAATCTCCAGATTTTCTGCTAGCTGGCGCAAGTTCTCTTCGGCGTACTGCAAACGGTGGTTGACAATGGCCAAATCCTCTGTGGCATCACTCTGGCTGCTAACCCTTTTGTGGGCCGCCTCCTGAATGTGGCTGATATCAACCATGGTCGCATCGCCAAAATCTCGAAATAACTGGATAAGAGCCTGAGTGTACATCTCTGTGAAGGCAAAAAGATAGGCAAACTTGAAGTTTTGCCGATAGTCTCTAAATGAGCTCAGCAACTCTTTCTGAGTTTCTTTCTTGACCAGAGAAACAGCTTCCCGAAACACCTCTTCGTTAGGTCCTGCGATCTCTGTTGTGTCCCGACGGAGAACCCGACCCTTCAGTCCTGAGAAGAGTTGGCGCAATCGCCTCAAACCGAACCTGAGCAGTAGAGATCCCCGGCCTAAGGCCTCAGAACGCTGGATAAAAGCAGAGAAGGGTGGCGGTGTTATCCCTGGCTTCTTCGGCTGCGGCATTGTCTCTGGTGCCACCTGGCTCAGCGTTAAACCAGAGTCGGTTAGGGTTTTCTGGTATTGTCGGAGCGCCTGCCCCAGCAGATCCCAGTAGCCGGTTGCCGTCTCCATAAGTTTTTTTTCGATCTGCTCTTCCTCGCTTTTGGCAAAGTCGATAATTTTCAGATTCACCTTGTCGATGAGATGGCGGGATAGCGTCTGCCTAAAATCCTGGTAAAACAGGTATAGATTGGTGAGCCACTTCCTGGCTTCCTCCGGTTTGCCCTGACCAAAACTGTCCACCTGATAGTTTTCCACCAATTGCATGGTGTCGGTGATGATAGGTCCGTACTTGGTGTCAAAATAGGAATCAACCGCAGACCTGACTTGTTCCTTCAGTGAATTGCGCAACCCGTCTAGGGTATGTTCAACAGTGCCAAGAGCCGCCATCACAGATTGTTGGCGGACTTTTACCTCATCAGCTAAGGCCCCGAGTTCTGCCTGATCTCTGGACAGGAGCCTCTGCCGGGTATTAACCGAGTCTTTCATGCTCTGGCTAACCCGTTGCAGGTGGCTCAAAACGGACCCGGAAAGAACTCGACCTCGTTCGCGCTTCACCAGCTTTTTTAGATCATTACAAAAATTCTTATATCCACGCCGCGAGACCTCCACCATTGCCTGCTCTTCATGCCAGCCCCCCAAACGTCTCTTTTCCCGTGGGGACAACTCGTCCATATCGTTTGCTGTCTCCAGGAGCTCAAACAGGGCAGAGAAAGCGTAAATCTTGACTTCTGGCACGAGCAGACCAAGCTCTGCAGCGATCCTTTGCTGGAGTCGTTCCAGATTTTCTATGTTGCCGTGTTCGTCTAAATCAACATTGACAATGAAGAGCGTCTGCGGAAGCAGTCGAAGTATTTTTATGGCTTCGATGAGTTTCAAGTCAGCCTGCCGAATCCCTACCCGGCTGCTGATAAGGTAGAGAATGCAGTGACTGCTGAGCAGGTATTCCTGCAGCATGGCAAAATGGAGGGGATTGGGTGAATCACTACCTTGACAATCACCGATTTCCACCATCTCCCCCAGCCACGATATGGGTAATTGCAGTTCCATATCCCGAAGGTATACTGCCTGCGATTCCTGGCTGACAAAATCCTGATGTCGATCAAGCTCATCTGCATCGAATTCCAACAGAACCGGCTCATCCTTGACGTGACCGCTCAGCCTATCATATCCGTTCAAATAACCGTTGATCAGAACTATGTTGGGATCGAATGTTTCGCGGCCTGTCAGGCTATCCTGTGTGAGCTCCTGGATGAACTCGCGCAGGGTGTGGCGATCCTCATCCCTGCGTAGGTCTAGAGACTCAACTCCTTCAAAGCCTCGTGGCAGCGCCACCATAGACAGGGCCTCATTGACTTCTGCATTTATTTCTTCCCAGGACTTGATTTCAACCCACCCTTTCTTCTCCGGGCCCACACGAATGCGGGTGATAAAGGCGGTAACGATTCCAGCGCCCCTCTTGAGCAGATCTCGACCCTGCATTGCATTGATGAAAGTGCTCTTGCCGGATTTTACCGGCCCCACTACAGCGATCCTCAAAGTGTGATCTTGTAGTGACTCAGATACGGCTTCGAGACTGCGGCGCCACGAATTCAGTTGGGCTGAATCATCCGGAAAGAGCGGTGACAGCTCTGCTGTCAACGTCTCCAGAATTTGCTTTAGATTTTCCAGATTAGTATGCTCTTTATGATTGTACCGCATAGTCGATATCAAGGATTTCGAGGTTTTTTACGCCACCAGGGGTTTGCACCCTGACATCATCTCCAACCTCTTTGCCTATCAGGGCCCGGCCGATGGGTGATGTCACCGAAATCGTTCCTTGAGCCAGATCTGCTTCATACGGTCCCACCAAACGGTACCGCACTTCTACTCCGGTATCAAGGTCTTCCAGGTCCACTGTACTACCAAAGGTCACTCGGTCAACTGAGCCCTCCGACAGCTCGACTATCTCACACTGGCCGAGCTTAGAATGAAGGTCGTTGATCTTGCCTTCGACTAAGGCCTGCCTTTCTTTGGCTGCTTCAAACTCCGCATTTTCACTGATGTCGCCATGCTCACGAGCCTCTGCTATCGCCTGGATAACTTGAGGCCTTTCTTCCTTCTCAAGGCGTTGCAACTCGGTGCGCAAATGATTATATCCTGCCCGAGTTATGGGAAAGCGATCCATGGTTAATTTCCTCCTTAGAAGCGCGTTTTCTCCCGATTCCGATGGTGGGGCCTGCAGAAAAATGGAAAGCCCCGGCTCGACTCCAGCCAGGGCATCTGCCATAGCCTTTCTTTTTTACTCAACCTTTGAGGAACTGTCAAGTTTTCAGATCGCTTCGCTCCCTCGTCTCGCCTCTAAGATCAGTACAGAAAATAGGCACTCAATGGACTGTAGTCACTGCGACTTCCATCGAGAGGGGGTCGCCTTTTTCTCTGGAATAAAGTTGAGTGCGTGAAGGGAGGAACGGCTTGGCGGGAAACTACTTTACTACTATATGCCCAAATAAGCTTCTCTTATATCACTTGACTCTGCTATTTCGTCAGCTGGTCCCTCCGCCTTGATCCTGCCTTCGTGCATGATGTAAACGTGGTCTGCAGATTTAAGGCAGGCCTCAGCGTTTTGCTCAACGAGGAGTATGGTTAAACCTATTTCGGTGTTCAGTTTTTCAATGGTCTCGAACACCTCACCTACGAGTTTTGGTGCCAATCCCTGACTGGGCTCATCCAGCATGATCAATTTTGGTTTCGTCATCAGTGCCCGCCCTATGGTGACCATTTGCTGTTCGCCCCCGCTCAGTGAACCGGCTGCTTGTTTACCCCTCTCTTTTAGAACAGGAAACAAAGAATATACGAGCTCAAGGGTTTCATCCTTATGTTTGAGGGCCTCTTTTCGATAGGCCCCCATGATTAAATTCTCTTGTACGGTCATGCCCACGAAGAGATGTTTTCCCTCAGGCACCAGCGTAATACCCATGTCCACTTTCTTGTGAGTGGGCAGACGAGTAACATTCATTTCTTCATAGGTTATTTCCCCTCCCCAGGGCTCCACTGAGCCCAGCACGGTGCGGAGCAAGGTCGATTTACCCACACCGTTGGGGCCAAGTAAGGAGGTGATGGTACCCTTCTTGACCTCCAAACTGGGTTGCCATAATACCTGCATGGGCCCGTAGCCTGATTCCAGATTCTCGACCCTCAGCATGCTATTCTCCCTTTGAATGTCCCAAGTAGACCTCAACTACCTTCGGATCACTCAAAGCCTCCTTCGTTGGGGCATCGACGAATTTTGCCCCTTGGTGCATCACCATAACCCTTTCGGCTAACCCAGCCACCGCCCGCATGATGTGCTCAACCATGGCGATTATGGACATTTTTTCTTCCTCCTTCAGCCGCAGGAGGAACTGCACCATTTCATCGATGTCCTTGGGGTTCATTCCCGCCATGGCCTCATCCATAAGGAGAAGTTTGGGCTTCATCGCCAGGGCACGAGCAATCTCCATTAATTTCTTTTCCACTGGGGTTAGGGTTCCGGCTGCCTTGTTTCGATGATCTTGCAAGCCTACGAGATCGATATAATGATCGGCTATCTCCAGAGACTCATCTACCGTGACTTTGCCTGCCAGGGTGCCAAACATGGCGCCAATCGCCACATTCTCCCGAACACTCGCCGAACTGAAAGGCCTGGGGATTTGGAAGGTTCGGCCCAGGCCTAACGGTGCTCTTTTGTATGCAGGCAATTCAGTGATGTCTTTGTCTTGGAAGAAAACCCTGCCTTCTTCAGGCAAAAAGACCCCGCTTATAATATTAAAAAGGGTGGTCTTGCCAGCGCCGTTGGGGCCAACGATGGCAATGAGTTCTCCCTCTTGAATCTCAAGGCTCACGTCATCAACGGCCACCAGGCCGCCAAAACGCTTGGTTATATTTTCGAGTCTCAACAATGACATGCTGGTCTCTAAACTATGTATCGCTCTAGGGCGGTCCCTCTGACCCTATTTTTCAACATACCAATGGTTCCCTCAGGGAACAAGACAATAATAATAATGATGATCGGGGCAAAAATAAGCAGTTGGAATCCCGGCAAAATGATGGCGAGAAAATACTTGGAAATACCGTAGATGAGTCCCCCCACCACCGGACCAAGGAGAGTCCCGGCGCCACCCAGAAGCACTATGATGATGGCCTCCACCGTGTAGTGGATCTCAAACACCTCGGGCGGAAAGACATAAGGGGTTTTAATCGCCCAGGCAGCAGCCCCGAGCAATCCCGCAAAAATCGCACTGGTTATAAAGGCAATAATTTTGAATTTGGTCACATTGATTCCCATGACCTTGGCGGCATCCTCATCTTCCCTGAGGGCCGTAAGGGCGTAACCGATCTTACTTCTCATGTAGTGAAGGGTCACGAATGCAGCCAGGGCAGCAATGATCACCACTAAGACGTCTGCCCAAAAAGTAGACAGGGCGCTGGCCACTTCATCGCCAAAGGCTTCGTTCATCTGGCCCATAAATATTATGCCTTCAGAACCATTCCATATCTTTGCCCCTTCAATAAGGTATCGAAACCCCTCATTGACCCCGATAGTCGCTATGGCAAAGTAAGCTCCCCGCAGCCTAAGTGCCACAGCCCCCACGGCCAGGGCCAAAAGGGTTGACATCACCATTGCCAAACATAATCCAATTATAATCAACCCTATTCCCAATCCCTTAAAATGGACCAACCTGGTGATGCCTAGTGCCATTCCATATGTGCCCACACCCATAAAAGCCACATAACCGAAATCCACATAACCTGTCATGCCTAGGAAGATGTTAAAGGCCTG
>CP070843.1:2903519-2912397 GCA_020350905.1 Deltaproteobacteria bacterium | reverse complement strand
TGGACTATAGTACAATTCTCACTGATGCGGCTGCAAACTGCTTGGAAAATAACAGATGAGTTGGAGTTACTAATGAATACTTTGACCCCATTTCAACGACGCCAGGAAAAGGTAAAGAAACTGCTGGCCGAAAAACCTTATGACACCTTCATGGTTTCAGAGCCGTGGAATCGGGCTTACCTCAGCGGCTTTTGGGCGGAGGACATGCAATTGACCGAATCCTCCGGTTTCCTTTTCGTTACCGAGAAAGCTCAAGTGCTGGCCACGGATTTTCGCTATCAGGAACAAGCTGAAAAGGAAGCTTCTGACTTTCAAGTGGTTATCTATAAAGAGAATCTTGCCAACATCCTGCCGGAGATCTTCGCGAGCCTGGGCACCCGCACCCTTGGTTTTGAAAACCACCATCTCACCTATGATCGGGTTATGAAGATTCAAGAGGCCCTGCAAGAATGGCATCCGCAAGGAGAGTTGCTGCCTGGGGGCGAGTTGGTGGAGGGTTTGAGAATGGTCAAAGAACCGGAAGAAATCCAGGCAATTCGTAACTCTCTGGCCTTGACCGAATCTGTTTTGGAGACCATAGTGGCAGAGGCAGAAGTGGGAAAGACAGAAAAACAACTGGCCTGGCGCATCGAACAACTCATGCGAGAAGCGGGCGCTGAGGCGATATCTTTCCCGCCCATAGTGGCCTCCGGGCCCGGCGCTGCCATGCCGCACGCGGTGGTCAGTGACCGCCAGCTTGGGGAGTCAGAGACAATCATTATTGATCTGGGCGCCAGGTTGGACCACTACTGTTCGGATATGACCCGGACACTTATTCTCGGAGAGCCGGACAGTAAAGCGCGTGAGGTTTATGGTATTGTCCGGGAAGCTCAATTACGGGCCATGGCTGCAGTGCGGGCCGGGATTCCTTCTTTGGAAGTGGATCGCGTAGCCCGCGATTACATTGCCCTTGCCGGCTATGGGGACAATTTTGGTCATGGTCTGGGTCATGGTATTGGACTGGCAGTGCACGAGAAGCCGGGATTCGGCAAGAGCAGTTCCATGGTGCTAGAGGAAGAAATGGTGATCACTATCGAACCCGGGATTTATCTTTCCGGTTGGGGTGGGGTCCGTCTGGAAAATATGGTGAGAGTGACTGCGGACGGCTGTGAGATCCTGAACCAGAACGAGTTTTTCTATTCATTTTAAAAAAAGGCTCCAGGCGCAGGCTACAAGGCAAAAACAATCAAAGAAAACTTGTCCTCTCCCCATGCCTTGCGCCTGCCCAACTGTAAATGAATGATGACAAAATTTTTTGGAGGATTTTGAAATGGATGAAGCGAACTATCGGATTGAAAGTGACTCCATGGGTGAGGTGCAGGTTCCGGCAGCAGCATATTACGGGGCCCAAACCCAGCGAGCGCTACAAAACTTCCCCATTAGTGGTCTCAGGTTTCCTCGGGAATTCATTCGCGCTATGGGTCTGATAAAACGGGCTGCGGCCCGGGTGAATCTCGAATTGGGCTTCCTCTCCCAAGAGGTGGCCGAAGCCATCATCCAGGCAGCTACCGAGGCGGCAGAGGGTGAGTTGGATGAACAGTTTCCCGTGGATATTTTTCAGACTGGGTCCGGCACCTCCACCAATATGAACGCCAACGAGGTCATTGCCAACCGTGCCATTGAACTGCTGGGGGGTGCAGTGGGTAGCAAAGCGCCAGTGCACCCGAATGACCACGTTAATCGAGGACAGTCTAGTAATGATGTCATCCCCACTGCCATTCATGTGGCCGTGGCCGAAAGCATCAAGGGTGGCCTGCTACCAGTGCTGATGGCCTGCGAGAAGGAGCTTGCGGCCAAGAGTGGGCATTTTGACCACATCGTCAAAATCGGGCGCACCCATCTTCAGGATGCCACACCGGTACGTCTGGGACAAGAGTTCAGTGGTTACGCCCGTCAAATGGAGCTGGCTCGGGCACGTATTGAACATGCCTTGGCCGGTCTGATGGAATTGGCCCTGGGGGGTACAGCTACTGGGACAGGGCTCAATGCCGTGGTTGGCTTTGCCCCGAAAGTCATAGCCCAGTTGGCGGAGGAAACGAATCTTCCCCTGGAGGAGACCAAAAACCATTTTGCCGCCCAGGGGGGCCAGGACGCGCTGGTTGCTGCCAGCGGTGCTCTCAGAGCTTTGGCGGTGACACTCACAAAAATAGGCAATGACCTGCGCTGGTTAGCTTCTGGGCCACGATGTGGGTTAGGAGAACTTCATCTTCCACCGGTACAACCAGGCTCCTCAATCATGCCCGGCAAGGTCAATCCGGTCATCATAGAATCTCTTCTCCAAGTGGCAGTGCAAGTCATGGCCAATGACTGGGCTGTGGCTATTGGTGGGCAGGCTGGTAACCTGGAACTCAACGTCATGCTGCCGGTGATGGCGTACAATTTACTGCAATCTGTGGAGTTACTCACAACCGGGATTAGAAACTTCACGGAGAAATGTCTGCAAGGACTTGAAGCCAATGAAGAGCGGTGCCGGGAGTTGGTGGAAAAAAGTCTGGCACTCTGTACTCCACTGGCCCCTGAAATAGGCTATGATAGAGCAGCCCATATAGCGCACCTGGCGTACGAGAGTGGCAGAACAGTGCAAGAAGTGGCGCTGGAATTAGAGGTTCTCCCGAAGGAAAAACTCTTGAAAATACTAAATGCTGAAGAGATGACTCGACCTGGTATTCCAGGTGGTAGAGGGAGTAAACAGTAGACAGTGAGCAGTTGGCAGCAAGCACTCGGCAGGAGGGAAACGGACAAGAGTGAACGGCGCGGTGACACGACGACGTGGCGACCGCGGCGAAGAATGACAAATGTGAAATGATAAATGAGCATTGCTCAATGTTTTTGTGCTTAAGGATGATGTCTGATATAGTGCCTATGTAACCCCACAATGTATGGAGCCGATGGCAAAAATCATTCAGTTTGGCAACGGTCGCAAGGGTGACGACAACCTTATTTGTCGTAAACCTCTGGAGTTTCGCCGCGGCGACTGGCGCCAAGGGCAGATATTGCAGTGCCTCCGGAGCGAGGCGGAGAAATACCAGAGCCATCGGCATCAGGCCATTACCAACGGCCATAACCATCTCAGCTTTGTCCCCGAGCACTTCAGTTTGGTCGGTGGCTGCGACTACACGGTGATGGGACTTTACCGGTGGAGGGAAAGTGAGGAGCGAGCCAGGGAGTTTTACCAGCTGGCAGGTCTCATGGAATGTGTGGTCAATAGCTCTTCGCCACTGTTGCGCACCGACTTGTTGCGCAGAGTCTACAAGACCATAATGGATTTGCGGCGTAGTCTCAATTTCTCCTGGAAAGGGGACTCCAGCCAGTTCCTCTTGCCCCTGCATCCGAACTTTTATCGCCGTAGTGATTTCTTTGCTCGAATCCAGCAAGCTGACACACTGAAGGTTCTCTATGAAAAAGTGGAACATGAGACCAGGGTGCAGTTTGATCTGCTAGCCGCCGAATATGTCTTCTATCTGCCCCAGAGAATGGTTGACGAACCAGCTTAAGCCTATTATCCCTCAACTTGAGTTGAAGCCACCAGAAGGCTGTTGTTATCTCATAAGAAAAGTAATTGACAAAAGACCATAATTAGATAGAATTAACGGTAAGTTATCCCAACTCCGTCTTCTGCTGCCATAGTGCAACTTTCCTGCTTGGTAGAGCTGTGGATAGGGGGAGTTGGAGATGAGAGGAGTGCGAGAATGCCAACCTGGCCCTATCGGTTTCAGCTGAGTCTGCAAGATCGATTGCGGCGATCTGTGTACGAGGTCCTGAGAGACCAGATGGATATGTACCTGATACAGTATGCTCTCATCGATTCATACTGGAACTTCTGCGAGGCTCTAGAACCCTACCCATTCGTGCCAAAACGAGAGCTCAAACCTCGGGCCCGGGTGGTGGAGAAAGAGTACATTTATCACAATCACTTTCTTGTGATGTTTTGCGAAGGAACCATTCCAGGTTGGTACAAAAAATATATCCGCTTTTTCGATTCCAATAAGGTTACCAAAGAAGGAGTCGCTGAGCTGGCCCACATTCAACTGCACAAAAAGTATACTAAAAACTTGCGGTACTTTGAAAACCCGGGTTTTGAGAATCTGGTGCTGGACCTACTGCCGGTAGACTACGCCCTGTTGATCCAGAAAGATCCCACCATCAGGACCAGAACCCGCTATGCCATGACTCACTTCCATGTGAAGATTGACTGGCCCATTGACAACGCTACCGAAGAGATGGCCCAGCAGCTGCGTTACATTGCCAAAGATCTTTACGAGATAGACGAGAAGTACGCTGAAAGTCTGAACAACAAGCTTTTTGAGAATTACGGCTTTCACTTTGCAGTGGGAGGTCGTCGCACCGCTGCGGTGGTGGCGGCGCAGTTTCTCAAGAAAATGGAATTCATCTCCACAGTCTACGTTGCCAGTTCCGAATCACGCACGCTTACGCGTCTCAGTGAGCGTGGAGTAAGCAGGTACGTATTGATCAAGCTGCCCACCGATGAAATCTCCCGTTTGGCCTCGGAAAACCGTATGAAGTTTGACAATTTCGTGAAACGCTTTCTTGTAGACGTTCAGGATGACTTTGGGGTGGGAGTGTTTCAAGTGGTCTATCGCAATACCATCCATTCAAAACCGCCCGAAGATGGCAAGTTGAGGGAACTGAGGCCAGATTTCCAGTGGCTGACCGTGAGCGATCAACTGCTGGTTCCTCTCCCCGGTAATAACGACATTTACCCCGTACCCTACAGCACCATCTACACTCCCGACTTCGCAGATGTAGAGCTAATCTAATCCTTCACCCTCACCCCTTATCCTCTTCAAGTACCACTGGCAGCGGGGTATCCAGGTAGATCGCCTCCGGACTGACGCTGGCTCCATAGACAATAATATTCACGCCAGCATTATGTGCTCGGTGGAGCGCCTGAGCATAGGCGGGATCAATATGAGCAGCCGGGGAAAAACGTTGGGCATCCTCCCTCTGAACCACATAGAACATAGTGGCCTGATGACCTTGGTCAATAGCATACATAAGTGTCTGCAGATGCTTGCGTCCCCTGGTAGTGGGGGCATCAGGAAACAGTGCCGTACCATCTTCCACGAGAGTTACGTTCTTGACTTCCAGAAAAAGGGACACCCCACCACGAACCAGGCAGAAGTCAATTCGACTGTGCCTCAATTTCACCTCCCTCAAGAGTTTGTCGAATGGATCCAACTCGGGGATCGAACTGGCACTGGCTGCCTCAGCCACCAGCCGGTTGGCGGTGAGGGTGTTGATACCCACCCAGGTTGAAGGAAGGTGAATCAACTCCCAGGTGTAGCGAGTTTTGCGCTTGGGATTGTCTGCCGGTGATAGCAAAACCTCCCTGCCAGGAACGTTACAGCCCTTCATGCTGCCCGAATTGGGACAATGAGCCGTAACTAACTTGCCGTTTTCGAGACGGACGTCGGCGAGAAACCGTTGATAGCGGCGAATCAAAAAACCTCTCACTGAAGGTGACGAAAAGCGCACTGCAATTTTCCCAGTGGAAACCGTTCATCCACCTCCCTCATGACAGGTGGATGAACTGAGCGCCATCAAATTGATTGACTACTTCTCTCATTCTATATTACCTAAAAGTGCCTACTGTAAGAACTTTCAATGTCCTTGTTTCCGACATCTTGATGGCAGCAGGCGAGCGGTACCTTGACGCTGTGAGCGATCAAAATCAATGGCGAGTTTTCTGACACCCAAAAGGAGCCGCTTCATCACCCCAGTCAACCTACCGCTCATCAGCTTTGCGCTCTTGATTATAATTGGCACCATATTGCTAATGCTGCCGGTTGCGGTCGATGGACCGCGGCTCTCACCGGTGGATGCCCTGTTTACCGCTACATCGGCAACATGTGTTACCGGTTATCGAGGGCTACAGCATCGTGGAGCTGGCATCTCCCCAGGAATATGTTGGTATGACATTGAAAGAACTGGATCTGATTGACAGGTTTGGCATTCAGGTATTAGCGATCAAGGAGTTCCTACCAAAGGGATTAACTCTCATACCCAGGGCTGACTTTCGGGTAAAACACAACAATGCGCTCATTGTCTTGGGTCCCAATGAGACTCTGGAGAAGATGAAGAAGAGCTAGTACTTACTGCTTAGTTTTCTTTACGCCTTGCGACTCATCTGCTTCCCCCCTGGACAAGAATTACTTGACCAGTGTGGAGCAAATCGGAATGCATGCCGTTGAGGGTTTTGATTTCAGTCACGGTGGTGTTGAAGCGTCGGGCGATCAGCCAGAGCGAGTCGCCCCGTTTCACCTGGTAGTGCTCAGTCGATCCTACTCGGTGTGAAGAGGTGCTCTTAGCCGTTACAATATGGCCGCGGAGGGGAATCTTCAAGCGCTGACCCGCCCGGATCCGACTAGCACTGCGCAGGTGATTGGCGTGCACTATGCGTCGCACTGACACCCGGTACTTCAAGGCGATTTCCGAGAGGGTCTCGCCAAAGCGCACCCTGTGGATCACGTAAGCTCGTTTGGGGGGTTTCCAGCCGGGAATCTCTTCCAACTTGGCAACAAATGTAGTGCTGGTGTCTGCGGGCAGCTTCAGGGTAAAGGGGTAATTTGGGGTGACTTTGTATCGCAAGGAGGAATTTAGCTCCTCCAGGGTTTTCGCCGGTACATTCAGGACCCGGGCGATATCTTTCAGGCGCATTTGTCGGTTTACCTGCACCTGTTCGCTTATCAATGGCTGGTCGAGCTCCAAGTCGTAAAAACCGTACTTCTCAGGATCTTTGATGATATGGAGTGCGGCAAGAAAGCGAGGCACATAACGAGCGGTCTCCAGTGGGAGCCGCGGGTAAAGATCCCAGAAATCATCGAGATAATTCACATGCTGTTGCCGAATCACCCGCAGCACGTTACCCTCACCACAGTTGTAAGCTGCCAAGGCTGTAGTCCAATCGCCAAAAAGGCCGTGAAGAACTTTTAGGTATGCAATGGCGGCCTGGGTAGAACGTTCAGGGTCCATCCGTTCATCCACCCAGCGGTCGCGGCGGAGATCATAGCGGTAGGCGGTGGAGGCGATGAATTGCCACAGTCCGAGGGCTCTGGCCTTGGAGAGTGCCCTGGTTTTGAAGCCGCTTTCGATAAGCGGAAGCCAGGAAAGATCTTCAGGAGTACCAGCTTTCCTCATTTGCTCCACAATGTAAGGTCGATACCTGCCGGAGAGTCTGTAGGATTGGATGAAAAAGCTTCTCTCAGTGGTTTGAAAGCGTTTTATTTCTCTGGTCACATACTGGTTCATTGCCAGCGGCATTTCCCGGCTGGGGCCCATTTGTGGGTGAGATCTGGAGGCATAAATCTCCAGAATTCGTTTGGAGATGAGGAGACGAAGGTCTTCCTTCTGCTGGGTGATCTCCGGATCATCCTCGTTTTGGATGCTGAAAATGATTTGATAACTTTGATCGAGAGACTGAATTGCCCTATCCGGGTCACCACTATTCCGGTACTCTAAGGCTTCCTGATAATAGTATAAAGCGTCGTCCACACGCTTCTGATCAGTGTAAGGCTCTTCTTCGGAGTCAAGCTCTGCCTGTGATTCACCGTTTGCGGAGCTTTCCTCCAGAGCCGGAGATAAAGCCAATACGTTCCCTTCCTCAATGGTTGCATCGGAAGGTGCGGCATTTGACGGATCGGATTTCTCCTCACTGGTAGGCTCAGGAATCTGGGATGGCTTTTCAGGGTGGGAAGTGTCGCCTGACCGGAGAAAAAAAGAAGACTGTGTACATGAGACAGTGAACAGGAGAAGGCTGAGCAGAGCTAGAAAGATACCACGTGCCATTGGATATAGGACCTCTTGATCGAGAGTTCTCGTTGGATATTTCTGGCCGTATAAAAGGATTAGCGACCATGAGATGCATGATTGATGCCAACGTTGTGGGATCTGTGAGAAACCACTCCTGACGAAACAGCGATCAGCATACCAGAAATATTTTGAAAACTCTACACAAAAGGGAGATGGGAAAATAGGAAAAGGAGAGATAGCATGTTACATTTGCTTTCAGACCATGGTATATAAGGAGACCCAAAATTGACGCTGAGGGGTGTTACAGTGAATTGGCTGCTGAGAGTTATCCTCTTGTCCGCTCTGGCATTGCTCATCGGTTGTACAACCAGCCAGAGCAAACAAGCCCGGACAGTTAAAAAGTCGGGCTTCCTCGGCGATTATTCCATGCTTAGCCCGGGCGGCGAGGGAGATGCGCTGCTCTTTTATGAAAATCCTGAAGCTCATTGGCCTTCCTACAACAAGATTTTCTTGGCCCCAGTGGCCTACTATGGAGGACGTGACACTTATCCCAAAGGCTTTACCCGAGCTGATTTGCAGAAACTGGTGAACCGCTTCTACTACATCCTCTATAATGATCTAGCGGAAGACTATCAGATGGTGGACGAACCAGCCCCCCACACCCTGCGCATCCAAGTGGCTCTCACCAGTGTGGGGGAGTCCTCTCAGACGGCGGATTCTGTCTCGGTGGTGGCGCCAGTCATTGTTAATCCCATTAGGAATTTTGCGGGATCTGTGTCGGGCGAGACTATTTTCGCGGGGCAGGCGAGCATCGAGGCAAAGATTACCGATGGAATTACCGGGACATTACTCTATGCAGCCGTGGACCGACGGGTGGGACAGAGGACCATGAGCGGTACGACGAGTCGAACGGCTGACGTTGAGGAGATTATGTGGTACTGGGGAGATCTTGCCAGATATAGACTTTGCACGCTGCGGGGAGGAGAGAAATGCATCAGGCCTGAGCAATGAGTGCAGAGAGCACAAAATCCTACTTCCCAACGAACTCCCCATGCTCGAATTCACCTAT
>CP070843.1:2889286-2903419 GCA_020350905.1 Deltaproteobacteria bacterium | reverse complement strand
GTCACGAAATGGTACGTCTTTCATGAAATGCAAGCCCATCATCATCATTCGTGCCACCCAGAAAAAAAGAATATCGAATCCGGTCACCAGAACAGAAGTGGGGTAAAAGTTCTCAAGCTCTGGTGTCTTCTCAGGCCACCCCATAGTGGAGAAAGGCCAGAGGGCTGAACTGAACCAGGTATCCAATACGTCGCTCTCTTGAATCAGGTTGACGCTGCTACAACGGCTGCACTGCTGTGGCTCTTCCATGGCAACAGTAACTTCATCGCAGTCTTGGCAGTACCATGCGGGAATGCGGTGCCCCCACCAGATCTGTCGTGAGATGCACCAATCTTCAATGTTCTCCAGCCAATCAAAGTAGTTCTTCTCCCACATCTCTGGAATGATGCGAGTGCTTCCATCACGCACCGCCGCCAGGGAAGCTTCGGCCATCGGTTTCACCGCCACAAACCATTGCTTTGACAGTGTCGGCTCGATGATTGTCTTACAACGGTAGCAGTGACCTACTCTATGCTGGTAGTCTTCGACTTTTACGATAAATCCCTGCCCTTGGAGATCTTCAACTATCTTCTGACGACAACTATCGCGATCCAGCCCGACATATGGACCCGCCTCTTCGTTCATCACGCCTTGATCATCCATCACCCTGAGCGCTGGCAGCCCGTGCCTCTGGCCGATTTCAAAATCGTATGGATCGTGGGCTGGGGTTACTTTTAGAGTGCCTGTGCCGAACTCCCGGTCAACGTACTCATCTGCAATCACTGGCAACTCCCGGTTGAGGAGAGGGAGTATTACTTTTTTTCCAATGAAATTATGGTAACGTTCGTCTTCCGGGTGTACCGCAACACCGGTGTCTCCCAGCATAGTTTCGGGGCGGGTGGTGACCACTACCAAGCCGTCAGTTCCATCAGGGGAAGGATAGCGGACATGGTAAAGGCGACCACCCCTTTCTTCCGCCTCCACCTCCAGGTTAGCCAGCGCTGTAACGCACCGCGGGCACCAATTGATAATCCGCTGGCCCCGATAGATCATGCCTTCATGATAGAGGGAAACGAAAACGCGCCTCACAGCTTCAGAAAGACCTTCGTCCATGGTAAAACGCTCTCTACTCCAATCGCAACTTGCTCCTAGTCTCTTGAGCTGATTGATAATCTTCCCGCCGTATAGCTCACGCCATTGCCAAATTCTTTCGATGAACTTCTCCCGCCCCAACTGGTGTCGATCCAACCCTTCTTCTGTAAGCTGACGTTCCACCACATTCTGAGTGGCTATGCCAGCGTGGTCGGTTCCTGGCATCCAGAGGACATTGTCTCCATACATCCGCCTGTATCGGCAGAGGATGTCCTGAAGCGTGTTGTTGAGGGCATGCCCCATGTGGAGATCACCGGTAACGTTCGGTGGCGGGATCACGATAGAATAGGCAGGATCGGTACTCTTTTCGTCAGCCCAAAATAAATTCTGCTCCTCCCAAAATTGGTACCACTTTTCCTCTACAGCCGCAGGTTCGTAGGCTTTGGGCAGCACTGAGTTCTTCATTGCCTTCTTCCTTCTCAGAATACGTTGTCCGCAGTCAGTCTTTCAAGACCAAGCTTGGTTAAAACGAAATCACCACCCTCTCTTTTACCACGGACAACTGACAACCGACAACTGACGTTCTAGCCTGGGTATTTCATGAAATATCCAGGCTAGGCAAAAGAAAATGGGGATTATCCAGATAACCCCCATTCATAACCCGCCAATAATCGCGGGAAGTGATCATTTTTCTGATTCCAAACTTGTCCTAATTTTCTCTATCTCCTGGGCAATCGCACTCTCCACAATGGCAGGCAATCGTTCCTCTACCAGACGGGTCACCACTGCCTCCACCTGAGCACTGACGAGCGCTGCCAACTCCTCGGCTGCATCCGCTGAGAGTTCCTCCACAGTAGCCTCCTCGCTTATATCCTCTGACTCCGCTTCAAGGTCTGTACCGATATCGTCGGTCTCTTCTTCCCCGGCAACCATGGCTGACACCCCAACAACGGCTTGGTCACTCACATCCCCTGATTCTGCCTCAAGATCGGCAAAAAGATCTTCAGGAAGATCCTCCTCTGAAACAGGGGGAAGCTCAGCACTGATAGGCTCCTCGCTCACATCCTCTGCCTCCATGTCAAGATCGGCAAAAAGATCTTCAGGAAGATCCTCCTCTGAAACAGGGGGAAGCTCAGCACTGACAGGCTCCTCACTCACATCCCCTGTTTCTATGTCAAGATCGGCAAAAAGATCCTCGGAAAGATCCTCCTCTGAAACAGGGGTTGGTTGTTGGGCGGAAGCTACCTCAGCATCTTCTCCGCCGGTTCCGGAGGCTCCCTCCAAAAGCTGAGCCACTTCACTTTCGTGTGAAGCGAAGAGCTCGGCAAGAGTTTCATCAGTTATCAAGTTCTCTTCTAAAAGTGCATCATCTCCGGCCGCTGCAGCGGTAGTGGCTGTCCCTTCTTGTGCTGTAGACGTTTCCCCTACCACAGTTTCGGCAGCTGCAACAGATTCCTCCTCACCCTCCAAAGATTCAAGGGTTGTATCTAAGTCGGGCTCATCCTCACCTAATTCAACTTTCAGGTCCAAATCTCCCAGAGCAAGTTCGTTTTCGTCATCCACATCATCCTGGCTAGAGGACGGATCATCTAAGGCTGGGTCCTCTCCCTCGACAGGATCAACCAGATCAATGATTTCGTCGTCAAGATCATCCAGCTGGAGATCAAAGTCTTCTCCACCTGTCTCCTGAGCTTCCTTGTCCTCGGGCTTTAGGTCGTCTGAATTGTGATCCATGGCTGTAATTTCCAAGTTAGTTAGAGAACTTAGCGAGTTATGAAACTGCCCTACGAATAGCACAACGTTTCAAACACTGTCAAGCGATTTTAGTTTGCAGATACCCTCCTGAAAACTCCATTTACAAACCACCATGCATTCGTTACACTCACAAAACCTCGACCCCTGACGTGTCAGTATCAAGGGGGCTCAGCAGTAATGGAGCTTCGATGATTTCAGAATGCAGATTTAAGAAGGACTCGAGCGAGTAATTGGCATGCGGGTTATCAGCCGCTACATCATTTTGGAACTCATCAAGATCATTGCTATATGCCTGGGAGTCGTTATTGCCTTGTACCTGGTCATCGATTTCTTTGAACGGATAGATGATTTCCTGGAGGCGAAACTCCCCCTGTACTTAGCGCTGCTATACTTCCTGCTGAAGCTCCCGCTCATCGCGCAACAGGGTATTCCCATGGGTGTTCTCATGGGTACTCTTATTAGCCTGGGTTTGATGGCTCGCAGCAATGAGCTCCTGGCCTTGAAGGCCGGTGGCGTCAGGCCTGCTTTTGTTGTCGGACCAATATTGACTATTGCTCTGCTGTTGAGTCTGACAGATTTTACCCTTGCCGAATTTGTGGTGCCGCTGACTAGCAGTCGGGCAAACCATATATGGAATGTTCAGGTCGGGAATCGACCGACTCCAAGTAGCTTTTATCAGGAGAAGATATGGTACAAAAGTGATCAAGCCCTCTACAATATTCGCGTACTACACCCAAAGCGCAAGATATTAGAGGGGGTGACAATCCATATGTTTGATCGCTCCTTCCAAGTGCTCAAACGAATAGATGCCAGGAGGGGTGAGTGGGATGGGCAGACTTGGGTATTTTCAGATGGGATATTCATCAATCGGACAGCGGATGGCGGCTATTCCATGGAGCGGTTTCAGCGGCGTCGCTTTCAGTTAAAAGAACGTCCGCAGGATTTTCAGCACCTCGAAAAAGCCCCTGAGGAGATGACCCTGGGTGAGCTTGGCCGCTATGTTGCCAAAATAAAAAGCGAGGGATACGATGCTACCCGTTACCAGGTGGACTTCCACGCCAAAATCGCTTTTCCATTTACATCATTCATTATGGCGCTCCTGGGCATTAGTGTTGCTCTTTACCAAGGTAAAAACGGTGGAATAGCAGTGGGAGTTGCCGTAAGTGTTGCCCTGGCGTTCATCTATTTGCTCATTTTTCAGTTCCTTCTCCGTATTGGCTACACCGGCAACCTGCAACCACTGCTGGCCGCCTGGATACCCAATATTTTCTTCGGCATTGCCAGCATCTTTCTCTTTGTTCATGCAAGGCACTAGCCCGGATATTTCATGAATCAACGAGTTTCTATAATGGAGCTTCCCCCAGTCCCGGGGAGGCTGACAGGGTACTCTGGCGACTGATGAATAATCCAGGCTACCTTGCGGGGATTAGAGTTTGGTAACGAGTCCCCTGCCACCAAGGAGTGGGAGGGATCTGTTTGCTTGACTTACGAGTGGAGGCGAGAACAATTCTCTCACGATGCGTCTCTTGCTTCCAGAGCCATTTGGATTTTCTTTTTCAGTTCAGTGAGATCAAAAGATTTTACTACATAGAAATCGGCGGCAATGGATTTCATGTCCTCTTTGAAGGTATCGTAAGCAGTGGAAAGTATTACGGGCAAGTCATAAAATTTATTGCGGATGTCCTGTAATAGATCTAAACCATCGTAATCCACCATTTTTATGTCCAGGACTACAAGGTCGGGCTTGTCTTGTTCAATGCGCTCTAGCAGCCCATGCCCACCTTCCGCGGTGATGACATCGTAGCCCTCTTCTTTTAGTTCCTCAGAGTAGAGTAACCGGATGTGCTCTTCGTCATCAACAACCAGGATCTTAGCCATAGTATTTCCCTCCAAACTGCAGGAAGCTCTCTTTCGTTGAGTCGTGAGTCACTCAGTAAAGTATCCGGGCCCTAAGGATCAGGTTTGCGATGTTGAATCATGTGTTTACCACTTACTGAGCAAATAAGGCTTCGCTTCCTCGAAGATCATGCATTCGTTTTCAATGTATTCCTCAGCCTGTTGAATTGACATTCTTTCCGTTTTCTTTGCATACGATAGGGTCTTGCCTACAAAGAGAGGCACAAGTGATTGTAATAGAGATTCGCGCTCCACCACCTCGTTCTTGTAAGCAGCTGAATAACTGTAAAGAATACGAGCCCATATTTCAGAAGGAAAGCTGAAGTGGGCCAGAGGAAGCTCCCTGATCTCTCCCAATTTATTGTAGATGTTGTTCTCCAGAAAGCTCTCCCAGAGCTGCTTATACTGGGCAAAGCCCTGGATAAAAACTTGGTGAAGCTCATCATCCGCAATGTCGAAGGACGCGGGTGTTTCTACTTCGCCCATGCCGAAACCGTAAATTGCTGTCGGCTTGCTCCACTTCACCCTTTCCCAGAAATCTTGGAAATGTATCATAAGGTTCAACAGAGTGCCCACGACCTGGGAAAAAACCGGCCCAGAAGGCACGATGTTTCTGTCGTTCTGGTAGATTTTTGGTTTCCCTACGAAGGACTGACAGATGGGAATACCTTGACAAATAGCCAGGGTAGTCATCCAGATGTCGACACCAAATTGGCCCACCATATCATTCCAGCTGGGATGGTTGAGATAGGTCTCGGCCAGATTTGCAGCAAAGGCAAAATCACCACCAATTGGTTGTCTGACTCGACGACCATAAAGGGCCCGGGTCAGTGGATAAACGATCCCATTGGCAACTGCACCATCGTACTTGTGTCTCACGTAGAGAGGGGCAACAAAGCCGAAGCCAGCGGAAATGGGCTCCCCGAGATTCTTGATCCACTGGGGTGTAATGCCCTCTATATCAGCGTCTAGCACTATCACCGCTTGGGCTTGAAGTTCAACTGCTTTGACTATTAGGTTTCTCAGGCTATAGCCGCGGCCCACCACTCCTGGAGGTGTCGATAGGTAGATCTTGGGAACCTCGCTGGGTGTCTGCAAAAACGCTTCCTTCGTTCCATCCTCTGAGTGGTTGTCACAGTTGATAACCACTGAATTCTTGTCACCAAAATGATCTATAAGTCCTTGAGCGGCCTGCGCCGTTGGATGAGTGATACTGTCAACGTTGTTGTGAGAGGGTATGCCGACCACCCAATCAGCCTGCTCCACCTGCTCGGGATTCTCCTCAAATGCTAGCATAGATGTTTCATTCACGGCTAACGTTCCTATCCCAAAAACATAGTAATTACAAATTATTGCCTGCTTCCGCCTTATTACACCATCAGGCCCCAAAAGTAAACCCTAACTTCCTTCTCTCACCCATTATATATAAGAATTCGCCAGGGTTGACTTTTCGGGTTTCCCAAAAGTATGCTTCCCTAACTTGGTTTAGCCTACGATGAGGTGATTATGTTTTTGAAAATGGAGCGAGAGCTTCTGGTTGCATAAAAGATTTGCCTTTTGCTTTTGATCGTGCAGAAACTTATTATCAGAGCAAATGTATCGGCGAGCCAATCATCATCTTTGCAAGCGAAATGGAGGCCGTGGCAGAAAAGCTAAAGTGGTATTAGGATGAAGGTTAGGAGCGTTGATCGGGTCCACAGGAGAGGGGAATGAAGGAATTGACGAGCGAGGAACGAGCGAAAATAACCGCTGATTTAACGGAACTCCATGGTCAGACCATAGCAAGCAGTACCAGCGAATTGCATGAGAAGGAACCAGCAGCAATCGGGACCACTCTAACCTACCTCGATTGTGGCTGTGTAGTGCTGCGGCCCTTTGACGAAAGTGGTGACATTATTGGGGATACCAAAATTCTAGAAACGGGGGATCCTTGCTCTGTGGACCACACCGTGAGTCTGGAAAGCGTCATTCAGGCGGCCGCCTACAACTCCATTCTCTGGAAGGATGCCCCAGAAGAGTTTGACCGCGAGTATGGCAACGAAAAGAGAATGGATATCGCCAGTAAGCTATTCCCCCCACCCTCGGAGGAGTAAAGAAAATCAGGGCAGGGGGAAACGACGCGGAGAAACGGCGAGACGGAGACATTGTTGATTTCGGATTGGAGATTTGAGATTGCAGATTGCAGAATTGAAAAGACAGGTAGACGCATTATCCTCTAATCTCCATCTCTGCCAACCAGGATCGCAAAAATCATGTGGTTGGTGCTGTGGTTTGTACGATACCCACCATGCAAGCAGAAATGCACTGGTCCGCAAACTGAGAACTAGAACCAAGGAGTTCGCTAGCACAGACAGAAATCTGACAGCCATTCAACGCTTTTCAGAAAAAACCATGAGAAACGAACAATCCAGGCTTTGCGATCCAGAATTCTATTCCTGCGATTTTGTCGGTTTTTTGGACAGTGGAGAAACCGGAGTTGGCTGTATGCTGCACCCCCTTTCTCAGGGTAATCAGTCAATAGACTGGCGTGGACTTTTCTTTCACGGCGCTCTGGCTTGCCAGGGCTTTTTCTGTCGCTTTTATCGGGAGCTGAGTAGCGCCGAAAAATGGGTCATTCTCGGGACAATCCGTGACTGGTACCTCTTTGGGCTGGTAACAAGTGATGCCGACTATGCCAGGACTTTTTTTCGGTTGGCTGAAGAGAGATTGGGTCTTCAGATAGACCCGACAAACCTTGTGGCGGCTCAGGCTTCGGGATTGGTACATGAATTCTTTCATTGGAAGATAGACTGGCCTTACAGAAACCATGACTCCAAGCCAATACCCTGCAATTCTTCTACATTTTCCAGTGCGGAACTCTAAATAGTGCTTATCTTTCTACAATCCTTTGCCGTTGCTTCCTTTTTGTTGTTATTTCTGGAGGAATTGCAGCCCTTGTTTCCCTTCTGGAGCGCGTTATGAGAAACGGTGTTCTTTTCGTCTGTTATGGAAACGCCTGTAGAAGTATCATGGCCGAAGCGTTGGCCAACCACCATTGGGGTGATAGCCTGCTGGTGGCTTCGGCTGGCTTGACCGCCCTCGGCCATATTCCCGCTGAAACCATGCACGTTCTTGAGGAGATCGGGGTCTCTACGAGTGGGCTTTATTCCAAAGGACTCCATGAGGTAGATATTGAACGATTCCAACTGATTCTGGACCTTGCCCTCCACCCCTTAGCAGGCATTATTCCTCCTTCTTTCAAAGGTAAGGTGATTCAGTACCGCGTGAGTGATCCTTTTATGGAGGGGTTGCATGCATTCAGGCAGACGAGAAACACTATAGAGTGGCTGATCACTGAGAAGCTCTCAGAGTGGCTTGACGAGGAATGAAGGTATTTGTTTGATCTCTCGATATTTGCTATCCTGACTGGAGTGTTCCAGGAGTGGCTTGAGATATTCCGTTCCGGCGGCAGATTCGGGAATAAATTACCATGAAAGATTACTATAAGATACTCGAAGTACCTTCAGACGGTTCTGAAGAGCAAATCAGAAAGGCCTATCGCCGACTTGCCTTCAAGTACCACCCTGACCGCAATCCTGGCGATTTGAGTGCAGAGGAGCGGTTCAAGGAGATTGCCGAAGCTTATGGGGTTCTGACAGATCCTGTAAAACGTAATGAGTATGACAAATGGCTGAGAGCTGGCCCCCAGGCGAGGGTGGCAGGCCAAGGTTTTCCCTACTCTCAAGAGGAAATTTTCCAGGATCTTTTCAGGGACCCTAGATTCAGACGCGTTTTCCAGGATCTTTTCGGGGAGTTTGAGAGGGCTGGCTTTCGCTTCGATCAACGTTTTTTCGATAAGGTCTTTTTCGGTGGTCGTGGCGTATTTTTTGGGGGTATTTTCGTCTGGGGGCCTTTTGGTTCCGGACGGATGAAAATCGGCAGGCCGCGGCAGCGGTCTCATCTTGACACCCACCAAACTCAGCGAGTCAAGCCTCCTGGGTTTTTGAAGCAGTTGGGACAGAAGATCGGTCGCCTCTTGTTGGGAGGTCAAAAGGCCCTATCCCACGAGACTCAAGAGTTCACTGTCCGACCGCAGGATCTCACCTATAATCTAACCCTGCCTTCTGAGGAGGCCCAGCGAGGCACCTGGGTGACAATCGCCATTGACCGCGGCCAAGGAAACGAGAGGTTGAAAGTGAGAATACCTCCCGGCACTCGGTCAGGAACGCGCTTGCGACTTACAGGAAAAGGTAGGCACCACGCTCCCAAGAATGGCGACCTATACCTCACTGTCAGCGTAGCCTGATCTAGAGCATTTGTCCAAGTATAAAGCAGAGTTGGAGTCGGTGAGAATTTTTACTTTCGGGATTTTCAAGGTAGCTCAATGAAACCTGGCACAGGATATGCTTACTTTCTCAGAGATGAACTCCGTATGAACCCTGATATTTCATAAAGGAGAGTCTACGGCTCGGAGAGGAGAACAATCATACCCGATCTCGCAGCAGACGAATTGTACGATATGAGGGAGGCAGGGGTAACGGCATGAGTAAGGGTTTAGATATGAGGAACAGGTCCAATGTTGTCCTGATCGCAGAGGAGGACGATGAACTCAGAGAACTCGTTCGTACTGAACTCGAATCTGAAGGATTTCGGGTCGTCAGTGTAGCCAATGGTGAGGAAGCAATCAATAAAACTCGTAGTCTGAGACCTGACGTGATTGTTATGGATTTAATGATGCCGGTGATGAACAGTATCGAAGCCATTAGAAGATTGAAAACCGATCATGCTACCAGCCATATCCCCATAGTGGTGGGGACGGTTGTCGAAGAAAAAGAAGATATTGTAAAAAGCTTTGAGGCGGGAGCAATCGCATATATTACAAAACCCTACTTCATGCCGGAATTAAAGGCAAAAATAAACTCCGTTCTGCAGTCCAAAAAGCCTTACGACAGAGTAATTCTGTCGGAAGAGAAGTACCGCTTATTGGTCGAAAATGCGCATGAAGCCATCTTGGTAATCCAAGATGGAATACTTGCATTCTTCAATCCGACTGCCTTGGAACTCTTGAATTATCCGCAAAGTGAATTGACCTCCAACCCCTTTGTCGAATTCGTCCACGCAGAAGATCGAGAAGAGGTCCTTGATTACCACGCCAGAATTCTGTCGGGAAAAAGAGCATGTCCAGCGTATTCTTTCAGGATTGCCTCCAGGAATGACAATGTCAAGTGGGTAGAGGCAAAAGGGGTCCTCATTGACTGGGACGGCAAGCCCGCAACACTCCATTTTATAGCTGACATAACGGCTCGAAAGCGAAGCGAAGAAGAGATGCGCTTTCTCGCTTTTTATGATTGTTTGACTGGTTTACCGAATCGCTTGATGTTTAATGAACATATGAACCAAGCGCTTGCTTATGCCAAGCGCACGAGAGGCCAACTGGCAACACTGTTTCTGGATCTTGACTATTTCAAAAGGGTTAACGACACCTATGGCCATCACTTAGGCGATATGCTGCTGCGGGCCGTGGGTGAACGTTTGATAAGAATTATCCGCAAGAGTGACATTCTTGCTCGTAATGTTGAAGATATCTGCAGCACCAATGTGGCGAGGTTTGGCGGCGACGAATTTGTTCTGTTACTGACGAATATTCAGGATGTTCAGGACGTGTCTAAAGTAGCTCGCCGCATCCTTTACACGATCTCCGATGCTTTTAAGTTAGAAGGTCACGAACTATCCGTCACCACCAGCATTGGCATCAGTCTCTATCCTGCTGACGGGGAAGAACCCGAGACCCTGATCAAAAACGCTGACAAAGCAATGTATCATGCAAAAAACCTGGGGAGGAACAATTACCAGTTCTTTGCGGACTCTCTGGAAGGTACTACTCCTGAGAGAGTTACCTTAAGGGGTGACTTGCGCACGGCCCTGGAAGGCGAGGAGTTAACGCTCTACTACCAACCGCAACTAGCAATTGGTACCAAGACAATCATTGGCATAGACGCACTGATACGATGGCAACATGCAGATATGGGAGTGATTACTCCGGCAGAAATCATACCGTTGGCTGAGGAAGGCGGTCTCATAGAGCCTATCAGTGAGTGGGTGCTCAGGACTGCCTGTCTGCAGCACCTGGCGTGGCAAAAGGCCGGTCTGGCATCGATGCGCATGGCCGTGAATCTGTCAAACCTCTTATTTAAACAGCAGAAACTAGTAAGATTGATACCTCGGGTCTTGGACGATACCGGCATGGATCCTTCATTTCTCGAGATAGAACTCACTGAGAGTTCGTTGCTTCAAATCGGCAAGAGTACCAAGGCGGCGTTGCAATATTTGAAAGAGACAGGAGTTCGGATAGCAGTGGATAATTTCGGGACCGGATATTCCTCTCTCTACCATCTCAAGAATTATCCTCTGGATGCCCTGAAAATAGACCGCTCATTCATAAAAGATATCCCAGGCAATGCTGATAGTGAGGTCATTGTATCTGCGATTATCGCCATGGCGCATAGCTTGAAACTGGAAGTGATCGCCGTTGGGGTTGAGACAGAAAGGCAGCTCGATTTTTTGGAAGAACGAGGCTGTGATATGATCCAGGGCCAGCTATTTAGTCCGCCACTCCCCTCCTACGACATTACCCCTCTTATCCAGGAAGAAGGGGTTGAGATGACAATGTAATGCGGTCACACTGGGATCCATTTCAACCCGTGGTCATCGCAGCCAGATTCCCCTCAAGCACAGCGATCTTTTCTTCAAGTTCCTCAATCTCTTGAATCTGGTGTGGCCGCACGGAATGAGCCGGTAGAGCAGCCTCTCGATCACGAAGCCTTTCTTTTAGCTTTTGGATTTCTTCCAACAACTCTTGTCTTTTGGGCTCGGCCATCTAGTTTCCTGCTCCCATCTCAATCATTAGGTAACAGTAAGCGGTGAGCAGTGAGCGGTAACCAATTCATCTGTTTGACTAATTTTTTAATTCTCTAAACAGTCTTCAGATACTCGCGAATCATCAGGGCGGCGCTGGCTCCTTCACCTGCAGCACTGGCCACCTGTTTGGTGCTTTTATCTCGCACATCTCCCGCGGTAAAGATGCCTGGCACGCTGGTTTCCAGCAGGTGGGGATCGCGATTTTCGTAGCCGCCCGGTCGCTCGCCGCTATGGACCAAGTCGTGACCGCTGACGACAAAACCCCACTTATCTAGCAGCACCCCACTGCCCTGGAGAAATGCGCTGTTTGGCTCTAAACCGATAAAGATAAAAACCCCATCAATGGGTAGTTCTTCACTTGCGCCGGTTTGGTTGTTAACGATTCTGATTTTGGTTAGTTTGGCCTCTTCGCCCATGAATTCCTTTACTTCCGTATGCCACAGCACTTCAATATTGGGGTGGCTGAGCACGCTTTCCTGAATGATTTTAGTGGCTCGAAACTCCCCGCTTCGCACCAGCATGCTAACCGTGTCGGCGAACTTGGTAAGGAGGAGGCTCTCCTCGGTTGCGCTGTTGCCTCCCCCGACCACTGCTACTCGCTTGCCTTTATAAAATGGGCCATCGCACGTTGCGCAAAAATGGACACCGGCGCCTATGAACTCGTTCTCGCCCGGCACATTCAATCTGCTGTAGCGGCTCCCTGTTGCGATGAGTATGGCGCGCGCGCTGTACTCTGCGCCGTCCCCAGTTTGGACACAGTGATAGTTTTGCTCGGTATGAAGCGCCAGAACATCCTGAGCCTGGAGCAACTCCACCCCAAAGCGTTCAGCCTGCTGGCGCAAGCGTTGAGAGAACTCGATTCCAGCCACGCCCTCAGGAAATCCCGGCATATTGTCCAATTTCTCTGTGCCAGCCGCCTGTCCACCAAAGGCAGCGCGCTCTATCACCAGGGTATCTATGAATTCCCGAGCAGTGTAAAGAGCGGCGGTAAGACCTGCGGGACCGCCACCCAGAACAATGAGGTCATAATGGCTACGGCTGGCAGGGGTTTTTAATCCCAACTTCGCCGCCAATTCAGCATTGCTGGGCTCCACCAAAAAGGTGGAGTCAGGAAACGTTATGGTGGGGATGATACGTTTGCCTTTGTTTGTCTTGATGACAAATTCTTCGGCCTCTTTGTCTTCTTCGATGTCCACCCAATTGTATGGGATCTGGTGCTCGCCTAGGAACTGTTTGCTCTGTCGGCAGTCGGGGCACCAGTGGGCACCGTAAACGGTGATTTCTGGTTTTGACATGGCGCATCTCCTCTAAAACTACGCGGCACGTTGAGAAAAATCAGTTTCTCGGCACCTAACCTGTTGGAATCGTCACCACCGGCGCGTAGGCTTTCTCCGATTCAGTGAAGCTAAAGAGAAGCATTAGAAATGAAAACATTTGCTTGGATTTTAAGTCCCGATCGTCTATCCAGAACCAGTGATTACGATAACGGACTGCAACAAATTCATCGTCCGGCTTACTCATTTCGCTATCACTATAGATCGTAATCAAAGGTCCAAATTCCGCAGTAACGTCCATCTGGCTAATGAAAGTCTCATACGTGCGGCCTTCGGCAACATGCTTCTCTGGCACATCTATGTAGGATGCCATTTCTACGATGATCTCGAGCTTAGAGCGGCTGAGAACTGCGACTTCCGTGTCGTCTCTGGGGGTTGAGCCATAAACCACTTTGAACTCTCGTACGTCAGGGTTCAGACCGAGTATCCGCTTGGCTGATCTGATTTTTGTGAGCACTTCGGGCACGATGTGCTTCGCGCGAAAGGTGAAAACAGTTGCCCTTTTCTTGTCTTTTCCCACCTCAATGCGCATGCCCACTGCGCCGGACTTCTGAACATCTCTGAGGAGGGAAACTAACCGGTAAAACTCAGGATCCGCTTCGCGCCGATCAATCTGTGCTCCTGAACGGTTATGAATATTGTTAATGGTTTGGACGCAGATACGGAAGACAAAATCAACTGGCCAGCCAGCCTGAATGAGAAAGAAAATCGCGGGTGGTGGAATAGGTGTCATCAGACTTTCGCTGAATTTCTTGCCGATGAGCGGCGCGTAGGTAATGGTGGGTTGGTCGCGGTATCTGCCTCTACCGCCCACATTTTGACTGTCTCCGGTAATTCCATCATTCCAAGAAGCACCGAGCGTGATCTCTCCCTCCAAAGCATACTGACTGATAACTGAGGCAACGTCCACAAAGACCGGTGCATCAGCATAACGGATCTTCACCATGTTGAGAAGCATCTGACTCTTCCAAGAATTGGAAATGGCCGTGGCATAATTAAACCGGTCGCGGGGGATAGTCTTCGGTCCCAGAGCGCAACCCGCGAGAAAAAAATCGCCACTACTCCGAGAATGGTGCTACGTTTCATTATTCTTGTCATTGTAACCCCTCCTGCACCTGTTCTTTGATAGATTTTCGAACTGACTGGCTGACAGCTAACGTGTACGAGTGTGCCAGCCGAT
>CP070843.1:2875910-2889186 GCA_020350905.1 Deltaproteobacteria bacterium | reverse complement strand
TGGAAAACATGGAGGTGCATTCTGACCTGGGCGCAGCCTTGAAACCTTTTAATTACATTGTGGGGACCACCGCCAGAACTGGTGGGCAACGTCAAGAGCTTAAAACACCTCGGGAGATAGCGGAGAAGCTGGTACCTATTTGCCGCACCAATCAGGTTGCCTTGCTATTCGGCCCAGAGGATAGGGGACTTACCAACGCTCAACTTCGATACTGTCACGCTCTGGTGACGATTCCCGCCTCGGGTTTTTCTTCATTGAATCTGGCACAGGCAGTGATGATACTCTGTTACGAACTTATGATGGCAAGCGACCGGACAACCGATCAGTTTGTGCCACGGCTGGCCACTCGGCGTGAGCTTGACGGTATGTATGAACACTTGAAGGAAACTTTCATAAAGATCAATTTCATCAACCCAGACAACCCGGACTACTGGATGCAAAACATCAGACGTTTCTTCTCCCGGATTGGGCTTCGGGCTCGAGATGTGAAAATAATCCGCGGAATCTGCCGTCAGCTTGATTGGTACACACAAAGAAAAGTGGAAGATATAGGTCAGCTTGAAGGGGAATGATCCTGGTAAGCGCAAACATGCCTTGCCATATCAGCTAGTCAGTAGACCAATCCTACCCGCCCTTTAGCCAGTTCCAAGGTTGGAAGAGCTTTTGCCCTGGCCTTCTCAGCACCGGCTTTCAGAATTTCCCGAACATGGTCGGGGGCCTGCTCCAGTCGTTCCCGCTTCTCCCGCGCCGACCCGAAAAATTCCCATATCCGACCGAAGAGTTCATTCTTTACCTCGCTGTATTTCAGCCCCCCCCTCCGATAGCGTACTGCCAAATCAGTCTTTTCATCTTCACTCAGAAACAGGGAAATAATGGCGAAGAGATTACATTTGTCTGGGTCCTTCGGATCTGCCACGGGGATGGAGTCGGTGACGATTCCCGCAATTTTTTTTCGGAGACTTTCCTCTGTCGTAAAGATCTCAATGGTGTTGTCATAAGACTTGCTCATCTTCCTGCCGTCTAAACCTAAAACTGTGGGTATATTCGGATTAATCTCCGCTTCGGGGATCACAAAAGTCTCTCCGAACATATGGTTGAATTTGATGGCGATGTCACGTGCGATCTCAAGGTGCTGCTGTTGATCCTGTCCCACCGGAACTTTTTCCGATTGATAGAGGAGAATATCTGCGGCCATTAGTACGGGATAAGAAAGAAGTCCATGATTTGGAGACAACCCTTGAGCTATTTTATCTTTATACGAGTGGCTCCTGAGCAGAAGTCCCACGGGGGTGACATTGTTGAGTATCCAGGTCAATTCCGCCACCTCCGGCACGTCCGACTGTACCCAGAAAATAGCCTGATCCGGATCCAGCCCGAGAGCAAGAAAGTCCATAGCGGCATCAACGGTCCCCTTGGCGAGTTGCTTGCCGTCAGTCACTGAAGTCATGGCGTGATAATTGACGATGAAGCAATAAAGCTCGCCCACCTCTTGGTACTCAATCATGGGCTTCATCATGCCGAAGTAGTTACCTATGTGCAGACTGCCTGACGGTTGAATGCCTGAAAGTATGCGCATTATTGCTTGCTCCTTATCCTAATCAAACTCAGACCCTGCTTCTTTTACCCCATTTGAGAAAATATTCAACCTTTAAATTAGCTAGAGGTTCCTGAAAGGTGTGGGAAAGCTCCCGAGGTTCCTTTCTCTTGCATGCGTTTATCAACTTAGGGTAAACTCTTCCAGTTCGTCGAAGGAGTTTTTAGGTCCTGTAGCTGTTTGTTCACTGTCTTCGTTCTGGAAATATTTCCGTAGACCTCGCATACCACTGAAAGGATGAAATGCTATGGCAGCACAGCAATGTAGAGCTTGTCTGCTCTATTGCATGGATTTTCGCCTTCATGAGGCACTTGCAAACTTTATCGCTGAGCAGAAACTGGACGGGGATGGAGCCGATGTAATTCGGGTAGGTGGAGCCATCAAAAGCCTTTCTCGGCCCAAGGAACCGCGGGATCGAGCGTTCCTGCTGGAACAGCTCAACGTTGCCTACGAACTCCACGGGGTGCGCCAGTTCTATCTCATCAACCACGAGGACTGTGGGGCCTATGGCCTCGAAGACGTCATCGATAGTCCAGAGGAACTTGCCACGCATCGAGAAGATCTCCGTGTTGCCAAAGCTCTAATCCAGGATCGTTTTCCCGACACGGAAATTCTCACCTACTTTATGAGGCTCAGTGGAACAGCAGAGGTTGTCGACTAGTGGCAAAAACGCATGGCGCAGAGCCACAAACCAGGCGATAGCCCCTACCCCGAGACAAGCTTTCCTTCACTACGAGCGCTACTAGCGCGACTGGCGAGCAGAAAGCAGCGAGCAGCCAAGAGTCATTTGGTTTGGCCGTCATTAAGTCATGACTTTGTATCCTATGACGCTCTGCTCTTTGCGGCATGCCAGGACGTACACAAAACTATGGATCTTGATATCTAATTGTGCCCTGAAGTGCTTCGTTCGTTGCCTCCTACTACATGCTTCCCTTACTTCACATTTTTTTGACCTCTTTAAAGCCCCAGTAGCTTTCATTTGCGCTGTCTTGTGGAAAGATTCTTCTTTTTGAGTTAAAAAGGCTTTGACAGTCGTTGCACTATTTTTTAGAATTGTTATAATTATCACGATCTATAAACGGTTGCTTAAATGCACTGATTTGTGCTGATTTGGGCCGACTTTCTAACCGACTATCGATGTTGAGGTTCAGATTACCAACCTTAAAAGTAGGAGGACTTATTACCATGAATGAGTTGCTGGCCCCAGGTGGCAGCCTTGAAATGGTGGCAGAGGTTTTTGCCAGCGGTGCTGATTCTGTCTATGTCGGAGCAAAGGGATTCAGCCGAAGGAAATGCGCCTGGGAATTGGAAGACAGCCAGATCAAAGAGGCAATTAGTATTGCTGGTGACTATGGTGGCAAGGTGAGGGTAGCCATCAACGCCGACGTTTCTGAAGAAAAATTCTTCCGCGTCCTCAGCAAGGCTTCCAAGTGGGCTCAATGGGGTGCGGAAGGTGTGATCGCCAAAACCCCAGAACTGATGCGGCTGATCAAACGCGATCACCCTGAACTGACAATCCACGCCAGTGTTGGCTGTAATATCCGCACCAAGGAAGAAATGAAATACTACCGGGAGGCTGGTGCTACTCAGGTTGTGGCCTCCACTGAAATCAACACCCTGGAAAAGCTGGACCTTTTTAAAAAGGAGGCAGACGCAGTTGGCGTCCTAACCGAAGTACTTATCCATGGAAACCGTTGCATCGGTGGTGTGGGGAACTGCCTGTTCCACGAAATAACCAGTGACTCTTATGTTAAAAAGGTTTACACGGATGAGGACGGCCACGACATCGTTGAATATCAGGGTTGGCCTGACAAGAGTGGGAGCTGCTACCGTTTCTGCCTGCTGACTGAAGCCCAGAGAGAGAAACTAATGCGGCGTAAAGGCAAGGACAAAAAAGAAATCAATGCCGTGAATGAAAAAATTCGCCGCAATCCCAATGTAGCCTTTGCCATTCAAGGCGAGGAATTTAAGAACTACATTGATCTGGGCCTGCATACCTTAAAAGTCCAGGGCCGTGAGTACCCGATTGCGCTCATTGGCCAGATGATCCGTGACTATCGAATCCTTATCGACTCCCATCTTCAGGGGAGAAACCCTGCAGACTCCGAATTGATCACGGTGGAGGAAAATCTCGAACGACTCGTCAAAGACCGCGATCGGGCCAGGATGGAAAAGACCAGAGAACTGCACCAGCAAATCAAGGGTCTCTCTGATGTGGAGGGCTGAGTGATGTCCAGAGTCTACCTGGTGCGTCACGGCCAGACAGCCTGGAACGTGGGCGAGATATTTCGCGGTCGGGCAGACATCCCTTTGGATGAGACCGGGAAACATGAAGTACACCTGGCTGGAGAGACACTCAAGGACGAAACCCTCCACGCTGTTTACAGCAGCCCCCTCTCCCGCTCCATGGAAACAGCCGAGAATATAGCAAAATTTCATGATATCTCTGTAACGCCCCTTGATGCCATAGTCGACATCAGTTACGGAGAATGGGAGGGACTAGGCAATCGGGAGGTTCAGCAGAAATACCCCGAACTCCATTCCCTTTGGCTCAGTGAACCCCACAAGGTTCTATTTCCCGGAGGCGAGAGTCTTGATGAGGTGCGATCGCGCACCATGGCTGCCCTGAAAGACCTGTTGGTAAAACATAAGGATGAGAATTTTGCTTTAGTTGCGCACCGGGTTCCAAACAAGGTGATCTGCTGTGCCCTGCTGGGGCTGGACAACAGCCACTTTTGGCGTATTCAGCAAGACACCGCCTGCACCAATCTTTTTGTTTACCGGAACGGGCAATGGATCATATCCTACCTGAATGACACCTCTTATCTCAAATCACTGGGGAAAGAAGCCCTGGCTGACTTTTGATCCATTCCCCCCCACAAGAAAGCTTTATAGCCCCAGCAAGGTTCCTTCTGTTTATTTATCACTCCTTGAAATAATTCGGCCAATTATATGATCCTTTGCCTTGGAGGTTTCACGAATATTGGTGATTGCGCAATCTCTTCAATAGAATCAGTATGTTTAGTAGAACTTTTTCAAGTCATTGTTGTCTAATCTCGGTAAATGGGTACAGAATCGTTGGCTCAACACAGTTCAAGCGTTGAACGTCAGAAAGAAGAGCTACTCCTTGATCGTTGCCGGCGAGGAGATAGGGAATCTTTTGCCCAGCTGATGCGACTACATGAGAAACAAATCTACAATTTCACCTATCGCATGCTCGGAAGTGAAGGGGAAGCTGAGGATTTAACCCAGGATATTTTCATTGCTGCTTTCCGGGGGATACGGAGTTTTCGGGGTGAAGCGAAGTTTTCAACGTGGCTCTACCGCATCGCCCTCAATCAGGCGCGAAACCGCATCAAGTACCTGTCGAGAAGAAAATTTTTTGTCAGACAGACGAGAAGAGCAGATTACGGAGCAAACACCGTGTCGGAAAGTCCAGAGGGACTGGCCGATAGTGCTCCTACCCCCGAACAATGGGCGATGACGAAAGACCTGGCCGCCCAAGTGCAGGAATGCCTCAACCAAATACCACCCCAGGGGAGGCAGATACTGGTATTGCGGGATGTACAGGGTTTTTCCTATGACGAATTGAGTGCAATGCTCTCTTTAAGGCCAGGCACGGTGAAATCACGTCTGCACCGAGCCAGAGCCGCTATGCGGGAATGCCTCTCAGGCAAGCTAGAGTAGCCTATGAACTGCGGGAAGTATAAATCACAATTCAACGATTATCTGGACGGCGACCTGTCGCTGAGAGAACGAGAAAAACTACAGCACCACCTCAAAGAATGTCTGCCCTGTTACAGCAAGTGGAGCTCCTTGCAGAAAACCCAGGAAATCTTACACCAACTGCCAACCCTCGATCCTCCAAAATATCTCAGTGCAGTGGTAATGGCTAGGTTGAAAAATCGTCGTCTCCGTCAGCCTCTTTGGTTCTCTGCCAACCTCCCCCGCTGGCTACCTCTGGGGGTGGGTGCAGCTTTACTGTTCCTTATCTCTGTTGTCCTCTGGCAGGTGATGCCGTCTCAGTACCCTTGGCAATCACTTTTCCCCGGCTCCCGTGAAAATATAGCGACTACCACTCGCCCTGCCGAGCCTTCCCAAGAAACCCTTACAATAAGGAAGGGAGATTTCAGTTCCTCTCCTCCAGTTATGGTCCTGAGGGTCAAGGACTTCTCCAGGGCTGATCAAGAACTGCAGTCAATGCTGCGTTCGTTTATTAGACCACCGCTGCCGGAAAGAGAGTCGAGCCGCTCCCCCCATACAAGATCAGCTCGTTTATTCCAGCTCCAGGTTCCGGGCCAACGTTTGCCCCATCTGCTCCGGGAATTGCACAAGATCGGCCACCTCGACCAAAGCCAAGTAGAGAGCCAGAAATTGGCCAATCCTGGTCAGCAAAAACAGGTCTCCATTCGTATAGTGGTAGTGAGCAATGGATCTGACGTGGAGATACGTCAACTACGGGAAGGAAGGTGAAAGAAGGGATTACTCACTCAATACGCTTCCAGCGCGTGCCATCTGGGGTATCGATAACCTTGACCCCTCTCTCCAAAAGTTCCTGACGCAACCGATCAGCCTCGTCCCAACTCTTGTTGCGTCTGGCTTCAGCTCTGGTTTCCAGGAGTCGGCAGGTATATTCATCCAGCTCAGGCTCTAGGCATTGCAAGACATTTAATACAGAATCAAGCCGTTCAAGCGCCGCAAGAGCTGTCTTCTTTTGACTTTCGCTTATACGGCCATCAGATAGATAAGGATTGAGTTTGCGGATGAAACCATAAACTGCCGCCAGTGCCGATGAGACGTTCAGATCGTCCCCCATGGCCTGATCAAAATTCTGCTCAACTTCATAGACAAACTGGTCGACCTCCTCGGCAGCCTCGCCGGTAACCACATGTTGTAGTCGCTGACTGAATTCATCCAGCCGCTCCAAACCCCGAGCAGCCTCCTGTAAGCGACCCTCGTCGAAATGCAAAGGTTTGCGGTAATGGGTAGCCAGCAACCAATAGCGAATCTGTCTACCGCTGTAGCCGCCATCTAACAATTGCTGCACCGTCACCTTGCCCTCTCCCTCTCTGGACATCTTTTTGCCGTCCATCAACACCCGTTCGCAATGGATATAGTAGTTTGCGAGCTGTTTGCCGGTCGCAGCCTGGGCAATGGCAATCTCGTTTTCGTTGTGGGGGAATAAAAAGTCCAAGCTGCTGATATGGATGTCTATGGTCTCCCCCAGCTGCTTCATGGCTAAAGCTACTGTCTCAAGATGTAAAGATGGCAGCACATTTCCCCAGGAGGTTTTTAGATAGATCCCACGCTTCAACTCTGCCAGGGTGGCGCGTCTGAGTAAGGTAAAGTCCCGGGGATTCAGCTTCTCATACGCTTCAAGATCAACCGTCTTCCCGAGTCTGATTTTCTGCAGATCCACTCGAGATAGTCTACCGTAGTCCGAAAATTTTGAGATGTCAAAATAAATAGAACGCAATTTCTCATAGGCAAAACCCTTTTCCATCAGGCTTTTGCTGATGTCCAAGATATCGTCAACATGGTCGCTGGTGCGCGCATAATAAGTGGTCGACTGTACTCCCAGCACACTCAGATCCCGGCGACAAATTTCCATGTATCTCTTGGCATTATCGTCAAGATCAGCATTGGTTAGACCAGGCTCTAGGAGGGCCTTTTCCCCCATATCGGTAATATTGACCACCTGGTTTACCTCAAAACCCTTGTATTCCAGATACCGCCGCATGAGATCAGCTACCACGAAGCGGCGACTCTCTGTCATATCGAAGGATTCGCCCACAGCCGGCCCGGTGGTAAAAAGGGAGACTTTGCCTTCCGAGATGGGTTTGAAGTCTTCTTTCTGGCGGGAAAACGTATTGTAAAAGCGGAAATCAGGTTCCATTAAGGTGGTAAACAAGTTAGTGCTCAGATAGCGTTCGCCGCCATCGGGCAGAATTGCCACAATGGTTCCTCGCGTCAGATCGCTGGCTATCCGAAGCGCCGCCGCCATGGATGCCCCTGCGCTCATTCCCACAAAAAGACCCTCTTCTCTAGCCAATCTCCTCGCAGTCTCGAAGGCCTCCGCGTCCTCGATATGCACGATCTCATCCATGATTTCTTTGTCGAATATGCCCGGCACATAGGACTCCTTCATATTTTTGAGACCTTGAATCTTATGCCCCATGTAGGGTTCTACTGCAATGGTCCGGACATTTTTCTCATATTCCTTCAAGCGCCTGGTGACACCGATAGCAGTGCCGGTTGTCCCTAAAGTCATTATGACATGAGTCACTCTGCCTTCGGTTTGCTCCCAGATTTCTGTGGCGGTGGTATAATAATGTGCTTTCCAATTGTCTTCATTGTTGAATTGATCGGGCATGTAATAGCGATCAGGAAACCTACGGACTAATTCGTAGACCCTCTCTATAGCACCATCCGTACCCAGAGTTCCGGAAGTCAGCAGGATTTCGGCCCCTAGAGCTTTCAGTATCTTCTGGCGTTCCTGGCTGGCGGTTTCGGGCATCGCCAAAGAGATACGATAACCCTTCACTGCAGCAACCATTGCCATACCAATGCCGGTGTTGCCGCTGGTGGCCTCGATTATGGTCTTCTCGGGAGTCAGTTCGCCTCGCCGTTCTGCTTCCTCTATCATCTGAAGGGCAATGCGGTCTTTGACTGAGCCGCCGGGATTTTGAGACTCCAGCTTAGCGTATATATCAACGTTGGGATTGGGATTGAGGCGGCTGACGAGAATCAAAGGGGTATTGCCGATCAACTGCAGGATATTATCATAGACATTTCTCATGGTTCATTTCCGTGAAAAAAACCCTTTGTTTTACCCGGCTCAGTCTGCTAGAGGAAATACCATTTGTGCTGAAGCTCTTGAATGTCGAAAAAACATACTAAATAAGCGAAATACTAGCAACAACAAATGATCTATCCAATGCGGCTATCAACAAGACACGCCTTGTCTCAAAACCCCGGTCATACGTCAGCAGGAGTAGGGCTCCGGTCCGATAGCTTTTTCCACCTTTTTCCCGGGAAGCTGGTGGGCCACCTTCCCTTGCGTCTCGTAAGTGTTTATTATAGCCTTTGACAGTGGACAGAAAACAAGGAGATTGTTCTCCCATGCTGATGAATCGGAAAATTTTCGCCTTAGATTTGTCTGTAGAAGCTACCTCGGCCTACATTCTCATCTGTACTCTAGCCGAAAGCGGTACGCCGGTTACCATTGAGTCGGCGGGTTCATTCTGGAATGACAGTCCGGAGGCTCTAACAGGGGCCCTAGAAGAACTCAACCGCCACCGTGTAATCTATGAAACACTTGACTCCAACCAAATGCGGCAATACCTTCTCAATCCTCCTGATCGCTGGAAGACCGCCACTGAGTAAAGAATCCGGGCCCAAAAGACCCGGCTTTGGCCTGCACCCTAAGGGGGCTTCAACGCTCTTTCCCCTCTTGCGGCAGTCTACTGGGGTCACCACATTTCGGATTGGAGATCTCGGATTTGTCCTTCGGACTCCCACCCTTCGGGCGGGTTCCCGGTTTCGGATTGTAAATAACAAAGCTCAAAGAAAGGACGTATTTCGAATTCCGCAATCCGCATTCCGAAATCCGCAATTGATCTGCTCCAGTACTCCAAAAAAGCTCGCAATCTTTACCGTCAAAGCCATTGAACCCCCGCAAGCGACATCTGTGACAAGCGGGTTCCCAGTTTCGATTCGCTGTCATTTGCTGCAATAGGTTCATCTATTACTCCGCTGTCTTCTGCTTCAATCCAAGGTCCCGGGCGATTTCCCTGGCAGTTTCTTCCACAAAAGTGCTGAACTCATCTGGAGGCAGGGGCTTTCCAGGTGCGGGCAGTCTTCTCACGCCTGGAGCCTCAACCAGTGCGGGGCAGTTTCTCAACTCAGGCTTGGGCACTATCTCATACGCTGCGTCCAGATCATCGGCAAAGTAGCTTTCTTGGAATCCAGCAAATTTAAGTGCGTGCGCGGTAGCATTCAGCACCGCAACCTCCTCTGCTGAGACAACCCCTTCCTCCCTGGCCCGCAGCAAGCCTGCCAAACATTCACCACCCTGAGTGCAGGCAATGTGTCCATTTCGATTGGCAATGAGCTGGCAGTCCATAATTTCCTGTTCTCTTACCTGGACTATAAAGACCCCAGGGCTGCTTGCAGTCTGTTCGTAAGCTTCAACCAACTTCACAACCCGAGGCATGGACACAGGATTGCCGATCATTGCCGCCTGGGCCACACTGGGCCGTACGGTTACGGGGCGAAATACTCGCTTGCTCGGAGCCGACTCTCGGTAGTAACGGTATACCGGATCGGCATGTTCTGACTGCACCCCGACAATCTTGGGTAGAGTTTCGATCACTCCTAGATCAAGCAGTTTCAGAAATCCCCCCATAATCGCAGTAATATTGCCAGCATTACCGATGGGGACCACCACCACCTTTTTTTCCAGATCATAATCAAAGCTCTGTGCTACCTCAAAGGAGTAAGACTCTTGCCCTTGAATGCGCCATGCGTTTTTTGAATTGAGCAGTGCTACCTTGTAGTTCTCTGCAAGATGTTCTACCACTTTCATACAGTCATCAAATACTCCTGGAATCTCGAATACCCGGGCACCACTTCCCAGGGGCTGCGATATTTGCTGTGGTGTGACCTTCTTGTGCGGCAGCAATACTGCTGACTTGACAGTCTTACTCATGTAAGCAGAGTACAGGGCGGCGGCAGCCGAAGTATCTCCCGTGGAAGCACATATTGAGAGCACCTCGGTCAACCCTTGACTGCGAACCAGGTAATTCAAGTAACTTAAAGCGCAGGCCATACCTCGATCCTTGAAGGAGGCACTCGGGTTCTGCCCATCGTTCTTGAAATAGAAATCCAATCCAACCCACTCCTGCAGTACATCATTAGCCTGAACAACAGGAGTGTGACCTTCTCCCAGGTATATTATGTCTTCCAGCGGTATCACCGAAGCGATCAGTTCATGAAACAGAAATATTCCCTTTAGAGCAGGGTGATTAAGCATTCTCCGGTGGTCAAAAAGCCGCCGCCAGAATGAACCGCTGTATTCTTTCAGACGTTCCTTCTCACGATCTTCAATCAACAAGACGCTCTTACACTTGGGACAGGTGTAAAGCAACGACTCAATGGAGAAGACCTCCTCGCACTGTAGGCATCTATAGACCAGATCGCCAGTAGGTTGAGGAAAAAGGTGGGGTCGAATCTCATTGGGAAAGTCAGAAGCCCTCATTGTTGTCTCCGTGATCTTGTGTAAGGATACCCATCTAGAACAGTGCCAATCGGTGCGAGAGTGGCAAAGCCGCACCGCATCTTTTATTCCGAGGCACCCTTTCTGTCAAGCGCATTTCAATTATTGCTTTTGTCTTGAATAATAACCAATAAACACACTATACTGAGTGCGAGCCAACAGATCAATGGCCAGCGAGGAAGGAGAACGTGATGATAGACCTGCTATATATTCGCGATGAGGAAACACATTCTGACGGCACAGTCATCTTCGAAGAGGGAGGATTCAGCGATTGGGTCTACGTCATCATTGAAGGTGAAGTCAAGGTCAGCAAAAATACGCCGAAAGGCAAAGTAACCGTCGCCAAGCTGGGGGAGGGAGATTTCATAGGCGAGCTTGAATTTTTAGATATGGGAAAAGAACCCCGCTCGGCAACAGTGGCGGCCGCAGGTCCCGTTAAGTTAGGGGTTCTAGATCGTGACAAGCTAAGGCGAGAGTACGACAGTCTCTCCCCAGACTTTCGCAAAATCATTCGCACTGTAGTCCAGAGGCTGCGACGCATTACCGTACAGGCTGCATCCCTAGCCAGCTCGTAGTGGAGGAAATGGAGTAACAATTATTTCAGATTGTAGAATGAAGATTGTAGGTTGTGTAATCTCATCAATTATTTGTATCAACTTTACTCAATCTGCAATCTAAAATCTGAAATCGGTACATTCATTCACCTAGAATAGAAGGTTAACGCACCTGCATGGGACTCCTCTCTGTCCTTTCTTCATGCTTGGCCGTGGTGGAGCAGAGTCAATTCGTCCAAATAGACGCCGCGGCAATATCTCACCTTCTTAACAGCAATTTACCCCGTGAGATAGCAGTCTCACCCCAGGGACCTGCACTATACCACTATTATGACGGTACCGGAGTTACCGCCGAATGGATCTTCGTACTTGACACCGTCAACCATTGCTTCTGGCCGGAAGCTGGGTCTCCACTCTGGACGGTTCACTATGGAAACGAAGCGCTATCGGGCTACTGGGCACTGGCTGTTAGTCTGAAGCGAGCCATGGAGGAAAGAATCCCCATCACCCAGGCAGAAACACTGGCTACGCTGGACTCGCAGACCCTGGCTCACATCTTCCGTGGAAGCGGCAAGATTCCTCTCTTTCAGCAACGACTGACTAATCTCCGAGAAGCTGGACAGGTGCTAATGGATCGATTTCAGGGAAGCTTCATGCACGTGTTGGAAGAGGCCGGAGGCTCGGCAGTGGAACTGGTGCACCTGTTGGCGGCTGAATTTGCGAGTTTCAATGATTCCACCACCTATCATGGCAACAGGGTATATTTTTTCAAGCGGGCCCAGCTATTGGTCCAGGATTTGTGGACTACCTTCTCTGGAGACACCTGGGGAGATTTTGTAGATCTGGAGAAACTCACTGCCTTTGCTGATTACAAATTACCTCAAGTGCTTCGCCATCTGGGTATCATCCGCTACGAAATCGAACTGGCAGAACTCATCCAAAGGCTGGAGCATATTCCGCCGGGTAGCCCGGAAGAAGTGGAGATCCGGGCAGCAACGATTTGGGCTGTGGAACTCCTGAGACAAGAGCTGGGTAAACGCGGTCAGGAAGTAACCTCTGCTCAACTGGACTGCTGGTTATGGCATTTGGGCCAGGAGAATACCTACCGCTTCCTGCCGTATCACCGCACACGGACGATTTTTTATTGAGGCGGGTAACTTTAAATGCTCAAACATGGTAGGGAAAAAAGCACTCCAATAATCTACTGAGCCCCCAAAAAAGGATCCCCTATCGGCCCGGCGCACGGTGGCCGATAGGGGCAAGGGGCACCAAGGGAGACTGGCGTCTCCCTATGATCTGTAATGTACAATATTGGGAGGTATTGGTCAAGAAAATTATTCACTGAAGCATCATCCCCTTTGAATTTCCACTCCCCTATGAGCTGGGCAGGTTCGGGGTGAGGATGACGTTGAAACAAATGAGGTCCCATTTTCCATCTGACAGCTAGCCCGGATATTTCATGAATTGCTGTCGCGAGACCACGAAGATGGGCGTGCCACCGGGCCAACGATTGCGGAATGCAGAATCCGGATTGAAAATATGCTAAAAAGCTCCTGAGAACCAGAGAGCGAATGGCAAAATCTGAACTATAAAGCTCTATATCATCAATTATATTTAAAAATCCGAGATCCGAAATCCGAAATCCAAGATCGAAGCCGAGGCGTACCTGAATGGTACGTCGCCGGGCCGACACCCGAGGACGCACGAGAGGACGGCCATATCCGTGGTCCGCCTGAGGCGGATTCATGAAACATCCGGGCTAAGCAATCTTCAACAGAAAGCCTCTCCTGACCGAAGGACTGGTGAGGCTTTCATCGCCATCGCATTCTTATTGAACTCTAAGGAGCCAAG
>CP070843.1:2868379-2875810 GCA_020350905.1 Deltaproteobacteria bacterium | reverse complement strand
TCACCAAAAAAGAGATCGTGGCCAACTGTATCATTTTAGGCTGTGTACTGCTTATGTCGCTGCGTTCTTTCATTCCTGCTCTAAAACCCTTGGATAAAACTGCCATCATTGTGACGTCCACAATTTTATTTTTTATTACCGGCATTCTCGATGTCAACGATCTCGAAGAAATTCCCTGGGACATCATTCTCCTTTTCGCAGGTGCCATAAGCTTAGGTTTTTGCCTCTGGGAAACTGGGGCAGCTAAATGGCTGGCGGTGAAGTGGCTGATGAAATTGGAAGGAGCCAACTGGTTCCTGTTCGTCATGGGCATAGCATTTTTCGTCATGCTCATGACCAACGTCATCATGAACGTGGCTGCCATTGCAATCTCCCTGCCAGTGGCCTTGGTGATTGCTCCCTATCTGGGGGTGGCTCCGGAGGTCATCCTGTTTGCCTCACTGGCAACAGCCGGCATGCCGTTCCTTTTGCTGGTGGGAGCTGCTCCCAATGCCATAGCCTACGAGTCAGGGCAATTTACTGCAGGTGAATTCTTCACGTACGGAACACTGGCTAGCATCATGCTTATGGTTGTAGTGGCTCTTGCGGTTTTCTTTCTCTGGCCCCTGATGGGCATGCCGGTGGGAGGTTAGTGATCTCCGACCAGCACCCTTGAGAACGGATGAATTTTTCAGGATAAACCTGAAAACAAGAAAGCCAGGGCATGACCCTGGCTTTCTAAACCCAACGGGGTGGAAAAGAAGATAATGTGCTAAAATGAGAGGGAGCTTTGTTGGCTTCAAGATTAGTGGCCCCTATGACACTGGAGATCAGGAAAGCGAGCACATGCAAGACAATTATGTTAGTGAGGAGATGATCCAAAAGACAGTGGCCTTCCACGGTCACATGTGCCCGGGACTTGCCATTGGAATCAGAGCCGCGGAGGTGGCTTTGCGAGACATCGGCCCCCACGCCCACGATGAGGAGGTGGTGGCAGTGGTGGAGACCGACATGTGCGGGGTGGATGCCATCCAGTCTCTGACCGGCTGCACTTTTGGCAAGGGTAACCTGATCCACCTGGACTACGGCAAGAATGCTTTCACCTTCTATCGTCGCTCGGACGGCAAGGGAATCCGCCTCGTCACCAGGCTGGAAGGTTTTGCTGAACCGGATCCTGAATGGGAAGCTCTCCGAGAAAGACTCGGCGACGCAGACCTTACCCCGGAAGAACGCAAGCGCTTCTGGGAATTGCATGCGGCCCGCTCGCAGCAGATCTTTGATATTCCCCTGGATGAACTCTTCGAATTGAAAAACCCGCAAGGAAAGATCCCCAGCCATGCCCGCGTCATGGATAGTGTCACTTGCGAGGCCTGCTCCGAACAGGTCATGGAAACCAGAACGCGGCGCTTTGAAGGAAAGACCCTCTGCATTCCCTGCTTCGACCAACTGGAGCAGCGCTAGCGCTTAGCACAGGGTCTTTTTCTCCAAAGCATGGTTCCTGAACAATTCGGGGGCAAGATGAGCGAAATAGGTAACCAACAGATGCCTCAGCCGGAAGTGGGCGCAGAAACAAACCCGGGTCTGACGAATACACCACACATTGCCGAGGTTGGCTTACCGGTGTATTACAATAGAGGCGGGAAAACGGTGAAGGCCACTGGGAACCGCTTTTCCACCAAAGGCTGCCATCTCTATACCAAGTTGGCTCCGCCCTCAGGTACAGTGTTTTCACCAAAGGTGCAAAATCCCCAGACCGGCAGGTCGATTCGGGTCGACAGCTCGGTGGTTCAGCGCAAGCGTTGTGCTGTCAAGAATCAGTGGGGCATGATCCTGCGCTGCATGAACCTCAGTGGGCCAGACAGGGAAGAGATCAAACAGATCTTGCAGAACGCCTCGGGCGCAGCAAATCCTAGGAAAGAACCGAAATACATCAAGAGCAAGATTGGCCAGGCCCTCCTGAAACATTTCACCAAGAAAAGAACAATTCATTAAACAGCCAGCAGCAGGCCCTATTTCTATATTCACTGGAAGCATAAGTGTGGATTAAGATATAAACGTTCTCATCCCTCTATTGCTCCGTCCTGTAGGTAAGTAATTAATTTTCTGATTGACAGGTCTGTGCCATTAATGTAATAATATTAGAGCTTTATATGTAGTTTTGTTCGAACCCTTGGCAAATTAGTTCCATGCCATGATATATCCAGAATCATTTTTTGGATGATAGAGAGTGAAGCGGGCGGTCTCAATTCCTGCCAAACAATAGTTGTGCTAAAACCGGTGCAAAATGAACCCCCTGCTTAACGCTTACAAAAAGGTTGCTTCCTGCTGGGAGCAACCTTTTAGTATGGGAGAAAAAAACAAGACTTTCTGGGGAGTCTACTTTGGCAGATGAAAAGATAGGAGGTGTATCATCTTTAAAAATATTATAGCATTCATAATAGGATGCATCTTGTGCATTGGGCTGATCACGTTAGCAGAGGTCTATCTCCATCTTTTTTGGGACCAACAAGAGGTGTTGGACGTAATATATGAGCCAAACTATTTTTTCACTGATTCCGACGGAATTACCAAAGCACTTCCCAATGGGAGATACCATTCGGTATGCAAACGGATAGCAGATGGTCAGACAATTTATGACACAATTTATTCCATTGATCAATTCAGTCGACGCATTACCCCAATAGGTTCTCGAGAGAATGTAAAGAAATTCCTGCTGTTTTTCGGTGGTTCTTTTACTTTTGGGGAGGGTTTGCGGGACAATGAGACCATTCCTTTCTTTATTGGTGAAAGCGTCAAGAATTATATGACATATAATTACGGATTTCAGGGTCACAGTCCCGCTGAAATGCTGATCAAATTACAGACTAAAGTATTGCCCGAGGAGATCCCTGAGAAAGACGGAATTTTAATCTATACTTATATTGATTCCCATATACTTCGAGTCATAGGGTCCATGCGGGTTGCCGGCACATGGGGTCGGAATCGACCGTATTTTTATCTGGCCGATAATGGGAATCTGAGACGAAATGGAGATTTTGCAACAGGCAGACCCCGATTGACGGCAGTGTATCAGTTTTTGGTACAAAGCAAAATCTTGCAGCTTATTAATTTGGATATACCGCTTTGGATTACCGATAAACATCTGCATTTATGCGCACGGGTGATCGAAGAGGCCGCGCAGCTCTATCACAAACAATTTCCAAGCAGTAATTCTTACGTGCTTATTTACCCTGGATCAATTTATGGAAATAGGTTGAAGCGCTTTCTTATAAATAAGGAGATTGGTTTTTTAGACTATACAAATCTTTTTGATCATCGAGATCCCGAATATGTCCTTGCGCCAGAAGATATACATCCTAATGCGAATGCAACTCAGGCTATTGCCAGAAAAGTGGTCCAGGATCTTGGACTGGAAGAAAAGACAGGAAATTATCCTTTGGGTCTCACACAATAATAAATACACACTGTGTCACAACGTGAAAGATAGCGACAAGAAACGCCCTTGACAGGCACAGGAAGGTTTTCGAGATAATCAGGTGATCTAACAGCCTGTCGAACTTAAGCCCTACAAGCTCCTAGCCCGGATATTTCATGAATACCTCGGATCTTGTCTTGGTGGTAACAGTTTCAGTTTTCATATTCATATTCGTTGGGAGCGATCATTGCGACTTCGGTCTTATTGGCGTTGATGGTCAGAGCCGAGCTGAAGCAAAAATTGTGATCTGAGATGTGGGATGTGAGATGCTGCGTCAATTAGTGGATTAATCAAATTGTCAATTCGTCAATTCGTTGAATCGTCCCCTGATGGTTTAGTCCTACCCAAACTCCTCATGACATATCCTGAGCCCATGTGCTATATGAAATGTTCTTGTGCTCGGTTTTTTCCCTTCTTTGGCCTCATACAAATAAGATCACAGAAATCATCTTGACCGTTTTCACACCAATTGTAGCGTGGAGTTGGGTACAACTGTGGCAGATACAGGCACCGAAACGAATGGGAGACTTTCACTGACCTACGGCCTCCTACAGATCTTTATCTGTTTCCTGTGGGGAGCAAATCTGGTAAGCATCAGGATTAGCAATCAAGGTATCCCACCTATGCTGGCTGCTGCCAGCCGGTCAGTCATAGCTGGTGGTCTTTTATGGCTTTACGCCCGTCTCAATGGTCTAACTTTGTCCTTCAAGAAAAAGGACCAAATCCACGGGATGGTTATTGGCGGTCTCTTTGGAATAGAATTTCTGTTCATTTACTGGGGTCTCGCTTTCACAACCGCTTCTCGGTCGGTTATTTTTCTCTACACTCATCCCTTCTGGGTTGCTCTCGGGGCACATTTCCTCCTGAAAGACGATCGGCTTACCGTTCTCAAAATAGTTGGCCTGGTACTAGCCTTCACGGGTATCCTCTCTGTTTTTGGGAGCCGATCCCTTGAGTTGCCACCACATTACTGGGTAGGGGATTTAATGGAGTTGGCCGCAGCCATTTTCTGGGCGGCCACAACCTTATACATAAAAAAAATGTCCCAAGAGCGGAACATGACCCATTATCAAATCCTCTTCGCCCAACTCCTTTACTCTATTCCGATCCTGGCTGGTGGGTGGGTCATTTTTGAGAAGCTACAAGGTCCCCAACTCAGCATGCTCGTCCTGACTGCCTTTGCGTATCAGTGTTTTGTGGTCGCATTTTTCAGTTATATTGTGTGGTTCTGGATGATCAGCCGTTTTGCCGTTAGTAATCTCGCCGCCTTTACCTTTTTTGCCCCTCTCTTTGGAACTACCTTGGGGGCGATCATCTTATCGGAGCCCGTTACCTTAATGGTCTGGGTCGGACTGGGTCTCGTCGGGGCAGGCATATACTTGGTTAACCGTAAATAGTGAGATTTGGGATGTGAGATGTCGCGCCTGGCATATAACTTGCGTCGGTAAAGAGCACCAGGTCTCCCCCTCTCAGAAAACAACCTTTCTGAGGGCCACAGTGGTCACAAACGAGGGGTGTGCACCTGATCTAAGTTCACTGAATAGCAAGCAAGGAGGGCTCAAAATGAGGTGTTCAGGATGGCCGGTAACATCCAAGTGGTTGGTATGCTTAGCCATCCTCTTGATCTTCAGCGGATGTGCACAAATGAAGACGTTTTTTAAGTCTGACAGCAATTCCGCTCAGGTAAAGCCGGCAGGAAAAAGCACGTCAAAAAACACATCGTATTACGAACACAAGGTGCGCTGGGAAGGGGAAACACTCTCGCTCATAGCCAAATGGTATACAGGCTCCCAGAAGAACTGGAAGGTTTTGGCCAAGGACAACCCTTGGCTAGAACCAAACAACCTCTCAACTGGCCATAAAATCTTCATTGCTCGAAACCTGCTCAAGACCAAGAAGCCAATGCCACGCGACTTCGTTTTCGGTTCAAAAAGCAAACACCAGGTTCGAAAAACTGAAGCCAAGCAGGCGGAAAAGCCTGAAGGCAGTTTGTCGGAATCAAAGGCGGCTGAGCTGGAATTTGTAATACCGTGACCGGCTGGATTGAGGGCTGAGATGTGCGATGTGAGATAGAACCACTTTAACGAAACAAAAGGGGGTGAAAACATGCAAGCCTATTGTATGAAATGCCGAGCCAAAAGAGAAATGAGAGACGCCAAGAGTATAACTATGAAGAATGGCAAACCTGCAACGCAAGGCGTATGCCCAACCTGTGGCACCAAGATGTTCAGAATAGGAAAGAGTTGATCTGGAAAAAACGCCCTTTCGTTGTGCAGTTTTGTAAAAGGTCGAGTTTCTGTTGCCAATAATTAGCAGATTGTTTTCTAGATACGACTTGCCAGCCTGAAGTCCAATCGCGGCCACCAGCCCGCCATCGCCCTCGCTCGGGCGAGGCGGGCTGGGAAAGCCGCTCCTACAGTATGATTCAATCTGATAGCGTGGTCCGACCTCAAATCCCTCTCTGGACACGTTCATCCAAGACCCAAGCCCTAACCTCATATCTTGAAGATATTTATTCACCGCCCTTTATCCCGACGCGAAAAAAAAGAGTCTGACCCCTTTCTCCTGCAGGACACATATGATCAAATAAGAGCTCCAGCAAGTAGAAGCAAATGAATAGTTGGAGGTAGATCATGAGGGTTCACATCGGACACGCCAAGGAAGGAGACATTATCTCCTTTCAATATAACGACCGTGTTTACTGTGCGAACAAAACGATCCACAAAAAGATATGTTACCTCGTCGTACAGGGAGTTCTGCAGGAAGACCCAAAGTTGAGGAGCGGAAAGTATGAGATCCGAATGATGATCTCATCTCCGGAGGAGGCTGAAGGATACGAGGCGCTCATTCAAGTTCCGGATGGACAGATGGTCGAAAGAAAGCCAAAGTAGTGTGAGGTCGGGCAGGCAAACGCTTCACGCATAGCGCTCAGCGTCAATGAGTCGATTCGTTAATTCTTCAGAATGTATTTCAGTTTTAGCCATAGTCGCATTGGCATTCCTGGCCTCCTGCATACGGTCTGAAGAAATAGACAGAATAATAGGGGACCTTTGCTTCTCTAATATATAACGCCCTTTAATCCTCAGAGGTTGAGGTCGGCTGGTGGTGCCGCCAATGGTCGATGGCGTTGGCGTAATAGGATAAAACGCCAAGCGCTTCGCGCTCAGCCCTGAGGAGCCCGTCTGATTCTACAACCAAACGTCTTAACTTCAGCATGTTCAACGCAGTGGTGATGGTATGCTCACCGGATCTCTTTGAGAGATAAACGCGGGCGCCTTTCGATTGCAATTCCTCAATCAGACGATGCACATAAGCTTTCACATCGAACTCACTCAACCACTCTTCGGGGTCTTCAAGAAAAACAGTAGCCACCAAAGAAACCGGAAGAACGGGGACAATCTGCTCGATTGAAGCCATCAAACCTTTGCAGAGTTTCTCAACTTCCAAAAATCTATTCTTCCGGTCTAACCTGTTAAAAGTAAAATCATGTTCCCTACAATACTCCTGTGCGGAAATCGGTGGGCCAAAGTTGACACAAGCGTAGCCAAAGCGCTGCCACTTATTGCGAGCCATTAACCACAGGTTACGACAAATGAACCAGATGGTAGTTCTTGTCACAAAAAATATACTTCGTTTTTTAGCGGTAGGATCTAAGGCTCGCAACAACGTCCGATCCTCTAAGGTTCGGTCGTAATTGAGCCCTACCGGGATGAAGACAATATCTCGATCCTTTTCTGGCTTAAAGTTGCGTAGCATATAATCCACAAACCCCAGTTTGGGTTGCTGTAGCCGTCCATCGCGACTAAGCCGGCCCTCGAGAAAAACAGCCTGGCAAACCCCTTCTTTGGTAGACATGTTGATATCAACTTTCTTTTTACCATTCTGATCGCCGCGCTAATCGGTGGAGAACAGAGCATTTTGGGACCCATTCTCGGGGCCTACTTTCTAACGTTTCTGTTGGAATATTTACGTCCTTA
>CP070843.1:2862258-2868279 GCA_020350905.1 Deltaproteobacteria bacterium | reverse complement strand
GTGGCTCCTTTTCTTGGCTATGGCCGGTGCGGTACTAGCGGTTTTCGTCGGTGTCAAGGTGCGCTCGTCGAAACACATCCTACCGGCCATAGTAACCAAGGCAGCCAGCCGTGATGGCAGTCTAAGCCTCAACAATTTCGAGTATCGTGATGTCAAAGAAGGAACTGCCCGTTGGACAGTATGGGCGACTACAGCAACATATTTCGAAGATAGGCAGGAGACTTTACTCGACCAGGTAAAGGCAATATTTTTTCTGAAAAATGGCGGTCAGGTTCTCCTTACCGGGAATACGGGAGTTCTGCACAACGATACCCAGAATATGGAGATCAGTGGCAACGTCAAAGTGAGATACGGCGAAAGGTACAGATTGTCAACGGCTCGGTTGCTTTATAATAGAGACAAGGAATTGATTCATACGGGATTGCCAATTTTACTTGAAGGAGAGGGCATCATTCTGAAAGGCCAGGGTATGCGGCTTGAGATAGAGAAGCGGACACTGAGTGTCCTGAGTCACATTGAAACCACCTTGGAAGGAATAGTGTCCTTCGGGGGACAACGACAAGGAGTTTCATAGGTGCCAGGAACAGGATGAATAGGTGAATACACCGGTCTTTAAAAAGTGGTCAGGCCGCATCTATCTTGTGGTTAGTCTGGCTATGGTGGCGCTTCTGTTTAGTTGGCTGTTCAGGGCAGAGGCTGCGCCCCAAACGAAAGATGACGTCGTTCGTATAAAAAGTGACCGGCTTGAAGCACATGAACAACAACGGCAGGTAATTTTCATCGGCAATGTGGTAGCCAAGCAGGGAGAGCTTACCATCTTAGGCGATCGGATGACCATTTTTTACCTGGAAGTTGAAAATCCCGAGTCGAATGATGAGGGATTGGCCGCGAAAATTGATAGGATAATGGTTGAGGGCAGTGTTCGCATTACTCAGAAAAATGTAGTAGCAACTGGAGAACGAGCCGTTTACTTTAGCGAGGAAAACAAAGTCGTTCTCACTGGTGAACCCAAGGTTCAGCAAGATAAGAACTTTATTCAGGGCGATAAAATCACCCTTTTTCTGGACAGCGAAAAAAGTATCGTCGAGGGAGGCCCATCCGGGCCTGTGGAGGCGACCATTTACAGATCTGCGAGCGGAGGTCCTGTTGACAGAGCCAGCGCTACGGGAGAGGGAATATCAGGAAGCGGCAGCGACACAGGCGGGTAACCTGGTTGCCACCGACCTGGTGAAGATCTATCGCCGCCGAAGAGTGGTGAACAATATTAGCCTGAGCGTTAACCGCGGCGAAATCATAGGACTTCTCGGCCCCAACGGTGCAGGAAAGACCACTACCTTTTATATGATCGTAGGCTTGGTTCGTCCAGACGAAGGTGAAATCTTTCTGGATGGTAAAGACATAACTTCGCAACCAATGTACCTCCGGGCTCGGGCGGGTATCACCTATCTCCCTCAAGAACCGTCGATTTTTCGAAAATTGACGGTGCAAGAAAACGTCATGGCCATCCTTGAGACCATGGATCTGAGCCGCGAGAAAAGACGACAGCGACTTGCAGAACTCTTAGATGAGCTGAATGTTGGACATTTGGCTCGCAACAAGGGATATGCTCTTTCAGGTGGCGAAAGGAGACGGGTGGAGATCACCAGGGCTCTCGTGACGAGTCCCAGTTTTCTGCTGCTGGATGAGCCGTTTGCTGGTATTGATCCTTTGGCTGTTAGTGATGTTCAAGCAATCATCGCTCAGTTAAGGAAAAAGGGTATAGGCATTCTCATATCAGACCACAACGTGCGGGAGACTCTCAAGGTCTGTGACCGCGCGTATATCGTAAACGAAGGCACTGTTTTGGAAGAAGGAGATCCTGCCCATATTGCCTCGAGCCCGAGTGCCCGTCGCATCTACTTGGGAGAAGAATTTACCCTCTAACAATGCTGAGTGGCAATGGCGATAGAACTTAGACAGCACCTGAAACTCGCGCAGCAGTTGATCATGACTCCACAACTGCAGCAGGCTATAAAATTGTTGCAGCTGTCCCGCCTGGAACTGCTGGAAACCATAAGCGAGGAACTCCAGGAAAATCCGCTCTTAGAGGAAAGCCAGGATGTCGGACCGGAGCAAGAAGATAAAGCTGAAGAAGAACAACCTGCCAACCGAGAGGCCAGTGTCTCCGAGGTAACTATTGATGAGAAAGCCAAAGAGGATTTTGATTGGGAGAATTACCTGGGAGATTACAGTTCCGGCAGCAAGGTGCGCATGGAGCGGGAAGAAGGGCGGGAATTGCCGGCGATCGAAAGCCGCCTTGTCCAAAAGCCGTCACTAGATGCCCATCTACTGTGGCAATTACATCTGTCAAACCTGACTCAGACCCAGAAGAAAGTGGGCACCATGATCATTGGTAATCTGGGCCGGGATGGTTACTTGAAGGCCACCACAGCCGAGATAGCTGAGATGGCAGAATGTGACGAGCCTGTGGTGGAAGAGGTGCTTCATCATGTTCATGGTTTTGATCCAGTGGGGGTGGCTGCCAGGGACCTGCAGGAATGTTTGCTGATTCAAGCAAGAAATCTGCAGCTTGAAGATGACCTGGTGGTTAACATAATCGCGAATCACTTGCACGACCTAGAAAATAGGAACTACCATGCCATTGTTAAGGCCACCGGTAGAACCCCGGAGGAGATACGCGAGGCTATTGACATTATAACAGGGTTGGATCCCAAACCCGGCAGGCAGTATGATGAGGAGGAAGTCCAATATATTAGCCCCGACATTTTCGTGTACAAAGTGGAGAATGAATTTGTCATCCTCCTCAACGAAGACGGCATGCCGAAGCTGCGGATAAGCCCCTTTTACCGCGAGGCCCTCAGCAAGGACGGGAACGTTACCGATCAGGCACGAGAATATATCCAGGGTAAATTGCGTTCTGCCGCGTGGCTCATCAAGAGCATTCATCAGAGGCAGCGCACCATTTACCGAGTGGCGGAGAGTATCATCAAGTTTCAGCGCGATTTTTTTGAAAAGGGCATTGCTCATCTCAAGCCTCTCGTTTTACGGGATGTGGCAGAAGATCTGAGTATGCACGAGTCCACAATTAGCCGGGTGACCACAAACAAATACATGCATACACCCCGGGGGGTGTTTGAACTCAAGTATTTCTTTAACTCCTCAATAAGTAGTTTTAGCGGTGGTGCTGTAGCGTCTGAGAGCGTGAAGGAGCGCATCCGGCAACTTGTGTCCAATGAAGACCCACAGAAACCGTATAGTGACAAAGCCGTCGTTGAAAAGCTGCGCGAGGAGAACATCGACATTGCCCGCAGAACCGTGGCCAAGTATCGGGAGCTTCTGGGCATATTGCCTTCAAATCTACGAAAACAGCCTGTGTGGGGAACCAAGAGGCGAAAAAGAAAATAGCACCTGTTTTCAATTTCAATGTAATAAGGAATGGAGGATGTAGATGCAGGTTTCGGTTACCTTCAGAAAGATTGATGCATCTGACACGTTGCGCAATTACGCCCACGAGAAACTCTATCGTATTAAGAAATACGTTGAGGATCCCATTGAGGCCCACGTGGTACTTTCGGTAGAAAAGTTCAGGCACATCGCCGAGGTAAGCATCAATGCCAATGGTCTCCGGATTAATGGTCAAGAAGAAACCGGAGATATGTACTCGGCCATCGACATGGTGGTAGATAAAGTTGAAGCTCAGATCAAGAAATACAGAGAGAAACTCAAGAAACGGAAAAGCGATGGCGGCACAAAACCGTTGATGATGAAGATGAACATCTTGGCTGGCGAAAGTTTTGAGGAAGACCGGGGACCAGAAGTCATCAAGACAAAGCAGATCAATGCCAAGCCTATGGATATAGATGAAGCAGTGATGCAGATGGATCTTGCCAACAGCGAATTTCTGGTCTTCACTAATGCCAGGACCCGGGACATCAACGTCATCTATCGACGTCGGGATGGCAACTACGGTCTCATAGAGCCCGAGAACCGATAAAGGTTCGCCCGTCAGGGTGGATGCAAGAGATTTCGTTCCCCTAGGCAAGAGGTGCACTGAGAGCATTCATGAAGATATTGGACATCCTGGATAAGAAAGGCATCATTCCAGAACTTCGCTCCAGGACCAAGAGAGAGGTTCTGGAGGAGCTCACCGGAGCCTTGCTGAATTACAAGTCTGACTTGGACAAAGAAGCTCTCGTGGAGGTACTCCTTGAGCGAGAACGGTTGGGCAGTACCGGCATTGGTGATGGCATAGCAATACCTCACGGCAAGGTTCAGGATCTTGATGAACTGGTCCTGTCGTTCGGGCGCAGTACTCAGGGAATCGAGTTTGATTCCATGGACGGCAGACCAACGCATCTCTTTTTCTTGCTTATAGCTCCGGAAAACTCCGCCGGCATTCATCTGCGTGCTCTGGCTAAGATATCCAGGTTGCTCAAGAGTTCCCACTTTCGCCAGAGGCTCTTGGAGGCCGGGACCGAAGAAGAACTCTTCCAAGTAATCCAGGAAGAAGACAAAGAGTTCTGACCGATCGCATCTCAGGCCAATTTTGTAAGCTTCTTGCTGACTTTTCTCGCCATTTTGAGCATCTAATCGCATACTATACGCCTTCCATAACATGCGGGTATTCTTTCTACATTGAGGGTTTCCGGTTTCAGTGTTCAGGTCTATCAAGTCTGACACCTGATCCGCCTTCGGCGGAACACCTGGCACCCTGAGATTCGGTGCTTGGAATTTGATAGTATGCAATGCTTCATTACTCCAACTCTTGTTGCTGTCAGGCAACAGCCCGTTTGGAGGTGACCATGACTCATTCAGTAAGAACGAATGATCATAGGGGGTTGCGAGTCGTTGTGGTCACAGGACTTTCTGGGTCTGGTAAGAGTACAGCCATAAAGGCATTTGAAGATATTGACTATTTCTGTGTTGACAATCTGCCGGTTGCATTGCTGCCGGATTTTCTCAAATTGCGGAAGGAATCCTCCGATGATCTCTGGCATATAGCCTTGGGTATGGATATTCGAGAGCGGAGCTTTCTCGAAAGCTATCCAAGAATCTTCAGCGAGCTGCGGCAGCGTGGCACCGATCTAGAGATCGTCTTCCTGGAGGCAACCGACGAGGACCTACAGCGCCGCTTCAGTCAGACGCGCCGCAAACATCCTCTGGTAGGAGAGGGCACTGTTCTGGATAGAATCAAAGCCGAGCGGCAAAGCTTGAAAGATCTTAAAGGAATGGCAACCCGGGTTATCGATACGTCCAATCTCAATGTACACGAGTTAAAGCGGATGATCTCGCGGCTCTATACGGTTTACCCTGCACAGGATACACTTCATGTAAATGTTCTATCTTTCGGGTTCAAATACGGTGCACCGATGGAGGCAGACATCATTATGGATGTAAGATTTCTGCCCAATCCTTTCTTTGTCAAGGAGCTTAGAGACCTGAACGGTACCCAGGAACCGGTAATTCGCTTTGTTATGCAACGGGAACAAACCCAACTTTTTTTGGAGAAGTTTACCGAGTTGATAAACTATCTCTTGCCTCGTTATCGTGATGAAGGTAAAAGTTATCTGACCATCGCTGTGGGATGTACAGGGGGAAAACATCGATCTGTAGTGATCACGGAACAACTGAAAGAGCAATTGGCCGGACTGGGATATCCGGTTACCTCAGGCCACCGGGATGTGGAGGTGGACTAAGCGTGAGCAATGCAAAGCGGGAGGAAAATAAATCACGGCGAATATAAAACAGAGCATAGATAATAAAATTCGAATTTGTTTCGAATTTCGGATTTACTTTGCATCTGCAGTATAGTCTCTTTGTTTACTGTGACTGCGAGCGTACCAAGGTGATAGTTCGCTAGGAGAATACTGATGGTGGGCATATTGGTGGTTACTCATGGGCGGTTGGCACAAGAGTTCGTTGCCACCGCTGAGCTGATTGTGGATAAGATGGATAATTGCATTGGACTGTCACTCGACCCAGATTTACCGGTGGACGCGCTGCGCCAGCAAATTCACAAGG
>CP070843.1:2854148-2862158 GCA_020350905.1 Deltaproteobacteria bacterium | reverse complement strand
GCAGGGAGGGCTGGCGGTGGAACTGGAGGTGGACGGGGGTATTAACGCAGCAACCATAGGGGAGGTGGCTCGCGCCGGTGCCGATGTGTTCGTTGCCGGCTCCGCAGTGTTTTCCACGGCCGATTATGGCGAAACGCTTCGGTTATTTAGAGAAAAGATTGAAGAGGCACTTTCTTAAGAGCAACGGTCACGGTATGATCTACCCTTCATTCGCGCCACGTCTCCGTGTCTGTAGCTAATGGATAGGACTGCCGGGTTTTACCTTTTTCTCGGGCGCAATCAGTACCATTTCTCCCCCGGCGCTGCCCACCAGTATCATGCCTTCGGAACGGATACCCATGAGTTTGGCCGGTTTTAAATTTGCCACCAGAACAACCTGTCTGCCCACCAGATCCTCTGGGCGGTAGTGGCTGGCGATTCCAGCGACCACCGTTCGTTTTTCGCCTAAATCGACTTCCAATTTCAGGAGGTTCTTGGAGCCGGGAATGGATTCAACCTGAAGGATTTCGGCCACCCGCAAATCCAACCGGGAAAATTCATCCAGCTGGAGAAGCGGTTTTCTGGAAGGTTCATCCGTTTGCCTATCCTCAATGGTTTGTTCAATCCGGGGAAACAGTGATTTTCCGCGGCGAGTGGGTGTGTTCGGCTGCAGGGTTCCCCAGGTGGTATGTTGGTCCAGGCGCAACTCCGACGGGTCAATCTCTAGTCCAAGCCTGTCCAGCAATTCCTGGCTGGAGCCAGGCATAATTGGCGCTAGAAGTACCGCTGCTAGCTTTAAACTCTCGAGAGAGTAGTAGAGTACTGTGCGCAAACGGGACTGCTTCTGAGGATCCCGTGCCAAAACCCAGGGGGCGCTCTGGTCAACGTAACGGTTTACGTGGTTGATGAGTTCCCAGACCGCCATCAACGCCTTGTGAAACTCCAGTTGTTCCATATGGAGAGTATAGGTTGCGGGTAACTCCACTGCCGTCCTCTTCAGGTCTTCATCGTCTTTTTCTTCGGTGTCTGACTGTGGAATTTTACCTTCACAATACTTATGGACCATGGTCAGAAGACGACTGGTGAGGTTGCCCAGATCATTGGCTAAATCCGCATTGACTCGGGTAATAAGGGCCTCTTCACTAAAGCTGGCGTCGAGACCAAAGACCATTTCTCTCATGAGAAAATAACGAAAGGCATCAAGCCCGTAAACTTGGAGAAGATCCAAGGGTTTGATTACTGTGCCTCGGCTTTTGGACATCTTCTTCTCATCAACATTCCAATAACCGTGGACATTGAGATGCTGGTAAAGAGGGATGCCAGCGGCCTGCAGCATGGTAGGCCAATAGATACCGTGGGGTTTAAGGATGTCTTTGGCTATAAGGTGTTGGGCCGCAGGCCAGAATTGAGCAAAGAGAGAACCGTCCGGATAGGATAGGGCGGAGACGTAGTTGATAAGAGCATCAAACCAGACGTAGGTTACATAACGGTCATCAAAGGGTAAAGTGATCCCCCAGCTTAAGCGCGTTTTTGGCCTTGAGATGCAAAGATCCTCGAGGGGTTCGCTTAGAAAACTGAGCACTTCATTGCGGTATCTCTCTGGCCGAATAAAGTTAGGATGCTTGTCTATGTGATCAATGAGCCAGTCCTGGTATTTGCTCATTTGAAAAAAGTAATTTTCCTCCTCGCGGGGGACGGGTGGGCGATCATGCTGGGGACACTTGCCTTCCGCCAGTTCTTTTTCGGTATAGAATCGTTCACATCCTACGCAATAGAGACCGCTATATGAACTGAAGTAGATATCCCCCGCATCGTAGACCCTCTGGAGGATGTAACGCACTACTTGTTTGTGGAGTTCATCGGTGGTCCGGATGAAGTAGTCGTTGCTGATGTTCAAATTTGGCCAGGCGCTGCGAAACAGATCGCTAACCTCGTCGGCGTAGGACTGAGGATCCTTTCCTGCGGCGGCAGCAGCTTCGACTACTTTGTCCCCATGCTCATCGGTACCGGTGAGAAAATAGGTCTCCCTCCCGGCTATGGTATGAAAGCGGTTCAGCACATCTGCGACGATGGTTGTGTATGCATGGCCGAGGTGGGGTGGAGCATTCACGTAGTAAATTGGGGTAGTGATGTAATACCTCTCTGTCATAGATCCTCCCTATCACCATCTTGATCTCCGCGTCCCCGCGTCCCCGTGTCTCCGTGTCGATGTTTGGTTCTATCGCTACCTTGGTGGCTCCCTGCCGGACCAGTTTTTTCGAGAGATAGGTCGGAAGCACGGAATTCAATTTCCCTGCCGTCATCTAAGGCGACCGCTACCCGCTGCTCCATGACGTTTTGGCGAACGACCCTGCCTTCTCCTTCTGGGGTAATAATCCGCTTGCCGACCTTGGGCATTCCCTTTTTCATTTCCACATAGTAGGGATACTCATATTTGAGACAACACATGAGCCGACCGCAGACCCCGGATATTTTGGTCGGGTTTAGGGAGAGATTTTGCTCTTTGGCCATTTTTACCGAGACGGAATGAAATTCCTTGAGGAATGTAGCACAACACAGTTCACGACCGCAGGGGCCAACACCACCGATCATCTTGGCCTTATTACGGACACCGATTTGTCGAAGTTCGACCCGGGTGTGTAGTTTCTTGACCAGGTCTTTCACGAGTTCGCGGAAGTCAACCCGGCCATCGGCGTAAAAATAAAAGATGATCTTGGACCCGTCAAAAAACCGCTCCACATCCACCAGAATCATGGGTAAGTTGCGCTCTTCTATACGCTCCTGGCAGAAGCGGTGGGCTTCTTTCTCCCGGGCAAGACAATCCTTGTACTGCTGGCGATCGTTATCGTTCGCCAGACGGAACACCTCTTTCAGTTGGGCCCTGGGATAGTTGGGGTCTCGTTTTCTGACCGGAGTTGCGACAATCCCTAGGCTCAAACCCTTCTCGGTCTTTACGATTATCTCGTCGCCCTCCTTTAGGACAAAGTGGCCAGAAATAAAGTGATATATCTTGCCGCCTTCTCGGAAGCGGATGCCAACGATGTTATCCATAAATTGTCCTAATCCAGTGTACGTCGTTCGATATTGTTTGTTGATTTACATTCACGTACCAACAGTAACTGGCCAGGTGAATGGTCCTCTGGCCCGAGCTGGCAGGTGGCCGCTCGAATCTCCTACACGGTAGGTTGCCCGAGTGTGCAGCAACAACAGGAGTGCCTCCAGGCTCAGTCTCTTGTTAATATTATAACTCATAGCCCCTTGTACAGTGCAGACAAGTTCAAACAGTTCCAGCAGGTGATAAGGCTTGAACCTTGAAGACGCACCCACCACCCTTTCGGCAAAATCTACATTGAGGAGACCGATACTGTCCGCCGCATCAAGCTGCTGGACGAGCAGGTCCCGAAGCCATGTTTTAAGCCATTCAAGGTCTTGTTTCAGATCTGGACCCTCGCCTTTCCACGCCTTGGCTGTAGCCAACAGATCAGTGATGTGCGATTCGTGGATCCCGGCCACAGTTTCCAGCAGCCGGCGGCGGCGGTCAAGTTGCTTTTCGTCCAGAAGCGCTGCAGCCCGAGATAGGCTGCCTCCAGCCAATTCGGCCATAACAGCCGCTTTCTCCGGCTCCACCCCGTGGGCCTGGCATAGGTGGGTGGATATTTCCTCCGTTGCCAACGGTTGAAAGGGAAGGTGGAGGCAGCGGGAGACAATAGTGGGGAGGAGAGATGTGATTTCATAGGCAGTTAAAATGATAAGGTTTTTTGCCGGCGGTTCTTCAAGGACTTTGAGCAGAGCATGAGCCGCTTCTATCTTCATATTCTGGGCGTTGTTTATTATCGTTACTCGGTAGCGACCTTCCAATGGTTTAAAACGTAAGCGCTGCTTGAGAGCACGAATCTGCTCTATCTTGATAAAGGGGCCGTACCTTTCTATGATGTTGATATCGGGATGGTTGCCACTTGCCGCTTTTCGACAGGAGACGCAGCGGTCGCAGCAATCTCCAGCAGCACCGTTTTCACAGTTCACCACTTTGGCGAGGGTGAAAGCCGTAAGTTGTTTGCCAACTCCCTCGATTCCGGTAAAGAGAATGCTGTGCGGCAGATATTTCTGGGCGAGCGCCCGTCGCAATAGATTAATGATTCGCTTCTGTCCCATGATCTCGGCAAAACTCATCTTGAAGGTCCTGGTTCAGTTCTTCTGGTTCAGATGTGGCTCCAGTATGGTTACAATCTCCTCATGTAACCGTTCCAGTTCCATGGTGGCGTCTAGTATTCTGAAACGCGCAGGATCCTGTGCTGCAAGCTCCAGATAGCCTTTTCTCACCTTTTGATGAAAAGCCAAGGCCTGCTGTTCGAACCGATCTTCCCGTCCTGCCAGAGCAGTATCTTCTATCCGCCGCCGGGCACGATCCAAGCCGACCTCCACTGGACAATCCAGTAACAGAGACAGGTGGGGCCAGAGCCCCTGAGTTGCCCAATGGTTGAGTTGCTGGACAAAAGCGAGATCTTGACCTCGACCGTATCCCTGGTAAGCGGTGGTAGCGTCGGCGAACCGATCACAGATGAGCCACTGGCGAGCTTCCAGGGCGGGGCGAATCACTTGGGCAATGTGCTGAGCCCGGTCGGCTGCATAGAGAAACAGTTCGGTGAGTGGTTCCATTTCGCTGTTGACAGGATCGAGAAGCATTTTCCGTATGAGTTTGCCTAAGCGGGTCCCACCAGGTTCACGAGTAACCAGGTGGAGGATACCGCGTTGGGACAAAAACGTGGCCAAAAGTTCCACCTGGGTGGTTTTCCCACATCCCTCTATGCCTTCGAAACTCACGAACACGGGGGCGAATGCTCCTCTCCTTGTGCAGATGAGTCTAACATATCCAAGAAACTGTAGTTCTCTGGTTCAGGCTCATTGTTGCTTTTGTCGGTCTGGATGTCGGCAACTTCCTGCCCCTCACCGGTTCCTTTAAACACAAAAAGGTAAAACGTTTTTTTCCACTAACGCTGTCCAAGAATTGAAATTTCCACGAACTGCCATTACAAAATGAAACATTCTACCTGAACCAATGCCGAAGTCAAAGGATAAGTCCAACGGAGGCAATAGGAAGGATTTTGGGAAGCAGGAAAGGCGATACTGGATCCCATTATTTCGTCGGAGGGCAACCTCGCAGTTCCACCCGGAAGCAAAGCAGATGACCAGATGGTAGCGAGACGCTGTGCGCTCTGCGCCCAGCGCTATGCGACGAACGGAGTGAGTCACAAGGAACCACTTACAACTGACAGTGCTAGCGAAATTGCTTGGCGTAAGCAGCCGCCTCAAGTCCAGCCACACAGCCCTCCCCCACCGCCTTGGCAAGCTGCCAGGGCAGGCCACAGATGTCGCCAGCCGCCAACACACCGGCAATGTTGGTTCTCTGCTTCTTGTCGGTGGCAATAAATTGGGGTGAATCAGTGTCCATGGCAACACCGAGTTCACTGGCAAGCTCGATGGCGCCTTTAGCCCCCAGTTCAATGAAAACTCCTTTGACATCCAATCGTGAGCCATCATCTAGGAGCAGCCCTTCTACCTGTTCTTGGCCAATGATTTCTGTTACCTTGCGACCCTCATGCAGGGTGACCGTACTCTTCCTGATCTGATGGTCAAGAACGTCAGAGATCTCTAGGCGACCACAAACAAGATGGACCTCGCTCGCATGGAATAGCATGGTGAGGGCACCACTAGCTGCAGCACTTTCATTACCCACCACTGCAACCGGCTCGCCGCGAAAGAACCCCCCATCGCAGTCCACGCAGTAGCTCACTCCGCGCCCCAGCAATTCTTTTTCTTTCGGTACTCTAAGTTTGTTGCGAGAAATACCCATGGCCAGAATAAGTGCTCGGCACCTGACCTCTTCCCCGCTTTCGTTTTGCACAACGAGCCACTGATCCTCTTGGGATACTTTTAGCACGTCCTCATGCATGAAACTGGTGCCAGCTGCCTGTGCCTGCTGCATTCCCTGCTGGAGCAAATCTTCGCCCGCAGTTCTTTCCATGCAGCAGTAGTTTTCAATGTGAGCCCGGTAGAGACTGCTCTTGGATGGTTTGCCCATAACCAATACTGACACTTTGGCACGAGCGGCATGAATAGCAGCCTGCAGTCCTGCCGGCCCGCTTCCCAAAATGATGACATCGTAGGCCGCGCCTGTCATTGGCTTCTCCTTTGCTTGAAGGCTTTGAAAAAAGTCCATCTGTCCCCCTCAGGTGGCTTTACTGTGGGGTCTCGTTGCTGACGAGTCCATCTTACTGAAATGCTTGAGCTCACAGTACCAGGCTGTGCTACAATGGCAACCTGCACTGAGAATTATGTCTGGGCATAAGATATTCTTTAAAAGTATGAATTACCACTATGAATTCTAATCATAGGTGTACTTGGAGGCAATAAACCAAGCGAGGAACGCTGATGGCGGAGATCAAGAGCACCCTGGACATTGTGTTGGAGAAGACCAAACATCTCACCCTCTCTGCCGAAGAAAAGGTGGAGATGCAATTGCAGGAGGGTTTGAAGAAGGTGCCTGGCTATTTGGAACGGGTTCTTGACCTCACCTTAACCCCAGACCTCCTTCTGGAAGAAATCAACACTCTGCCACAGGAGACTGGGAAGCAGATCCGTGCAGAAATCGTTCGACAGATGAGCCAGGCCTTAGATTTGTCAGCCAAGAGTGATCCACTGATCGGTGGTTTGGAAGCCCTGGCTGAGCCAGGTTGGACAGCTTTACTTGAAGAAGTGAAGAACTGCCGGGCTGATTACGTGAAAGCTCGAGCAGATGCGAGGAAGCAGTCACAGAATCGTGTCTTGGCAGGCCTTGCGGCTGTGGGAATAGGAGGTTCAGCTGTGGTTGCTAAGCTCGAAGGTGATCCAGTTTGGGAAGCAGAGGACCGCAGATTGAGGCAGCCATGTGAGAAGCGGGTGGAGGCCCTGCGAAAAGCACTAGCCGGTGGACAGTAGGCAGTATGTAATAAGCCGAAAGTATTGGTTTCCGCCAGTGAAAATGTTCCAGCGAGCGCATTCCCCGTAGCTTGCTGCGGGGTTAGCGAGCGAACTACAATAAAATGGATTCATTCCTTACATTTCGAAGATTCCCTGCAGCTGGCTGCAGGGAGCTTCAATTTTGCTCGCTGCTTGCTGGCAGCTGCCAGCTGAGCATCAAATCATTCCATAGAACATAGTTCTCACCAGGTGAAAGTTCCTTTTCACCTCTCCCTTTCCTTGAACCACAGGACCGTGTCCGGGCAGAAGTAGGCTCACCTCCAGCGATGCCAGACGGTCTATGGTTTCTTTTAGGAGGGCACTATTGCCACCCGGCAGATCCGTACGACCCAAGCTCTGGCTAAAAATTACATCTCCAGCAAAAAGAGCTTTAACTTCAGACCAGTAGATGCAGATGCTTCCTGGTGCATGCCCCGGGGTGTGAATCACCCGCAGTCGGTGTTCACCCACCTCCAGTTCCCCCTCAACGAGATGGAAATCCACCCTGTAAGGCGGCAGATTCATTCCCAGAACTCGGAAAAAGTGTTCGCCGTGCTCCTCAATGAATCGCTCAGCCTCCGGGTGCAAGGAAATACGAGTCTCCAGATCGAGAAAATTCTGTATGGCCTCAAAATGATCTGGATGAGCATGAGTGGCAATTATAAGTTTTATGTCCTTCGGTTGAAAGCCGTCTGCAGCCATGGCCTCACTGAGCTTGGGGAACAAATGGTGGTGGCCTGGATCGATGAGGGTTGGTAGTGCCCCGCCAATCACGTAGGAGTTGCAGTTGTTCTCTGCCATGCTCTCCCACGGGTAAAAGTACAGGTCATCCAATAGTTTCATCTAATGTGAGCTCCTTGCTCCTTAGGTCAGTAGTCTCGTTCTGGTCACCATTCAACTGCACTAACATCCCATGGGCAATGAATCTACTTGGGGCTCAAGAATCTTCCCAACCTATACTCATCGGTCCGCTGGATCAGTAAAGCATTGCTGGGCTGGTTGACCGAAATAAATGGTGATCCGATGGATACCCTT
>CP070843.1:2845644-2854048 GCA_020350905.1 Deltaproteobacteria bacterium | reverse complement strand
CCCCCTGGTTGTAGAGGACGTAACGGATGATCTTTTCCACGTCGATGGCCATGCCAAGGGCTTTGCGCACCCTCAGGTCGTCGAAAGGCTGCCGCCGCAGGTTGTAGCCAATATAAGTGTAGCCAAAACTCAGCCCGGCAAAATGCTGGTACCTGGGGTCATTTCTGAGGCGGTGAACTTGGTGGGGCTGGACCCCGTAGCTGTCTACGGTTCCAGCATAAAATTCCATTTCTTGGGTCAACATATCTGGAACGATACGATAGGAATACCTCAGATAGTTTGGCGGGCCTTCCCAGTAATCATCAAAACGATCCAGCAAAATGTACTGGTCGGACTTCCACTCCCGAAAGCGGAAGGGCCCGCAACCAATGGGAGCTCGGTTGAACTCACTTTGCCGGATAGACATGGTTTCCGGATTTAGGCCGCGTCGCCTCGCTTCGTCTCTCAGTGCCTCAGAGTCCAGCAGGTGCTCCGGCAGAATCCCCATCATCCAGGTTCCCAGCGCCGGCGAGTAAAGACGTTTGTAGGCTATACGGACGGTTAAAGGATGCAGCACTTCCACCGTCTTAACCGGCTCATAGTCAGGCAGTCTTGGTGAGACGTTAGCCGCATCCATGATGGCATCATAGGTGAACTTGACATCATACCCATCAAAAACGTGGCCGTCGTGGAATTTCACCCCGGGCCGAAGTTTGAAAAGAATGACGGGATTGTGCTCCACCGTTGGCAGCAGAATCCTGGCATACTCCTTTTTCTTGGAACGAAACTCCGCAGGTTCTACTCCGACAAACCTTTCAGCCTGGAAGGATGTGAAATAAGAAGTCCCCAGGAGTTTTTCCAGATTTTCAAATATGTCCTGATCCACCCGCTTCAGTATCAGCTTGATTCTCGAAGGAGCGGAGATTCGAATACTAACTCTTACCTTTCTACCGTCCGGCGTGGTCTCGGTTATCTCTTCCATGAACTGGTGTGCTGGTAGAATCTCGATTGACTCAATATTGCTCAGTGACTTTGACAGTGAATCCGTCAGGTCAGAATTCTCTTGTCTGGCCTGTATAATCAGTCTGACCAACTCGCGAGCGTCTGCTGGCCTGAGAGTGGGCGTCTCTGCCCGATCATTCACATAGAAGTAAGCCTCCTCGTGGATCTCCCAGCTGGTTGCCAGGCGAGGGCGGAAATTCAGATTTTCGTCATAGTCAAGCAACCCCTCGAATACCAGTCCATTGATATCACTGCTGGCACTGTCTGCTGAGAGAGCGGGATTGAGCAGCTGCGCGTCACCAATGGAAGCAGAGACATATTCTTCCAACCGCTCCGGGTTACCCCTGGTCTGCTCCTCGTAGGTGGGCACCCAGAAGTAAGACTGCAAGAGGAAGAGCAGAACTATGATAGGAAGACCTACGAGCACTCTTCTGGTGGTCAAACCATCACCTCTCGTTCATGGAAACTCAACGAGGTTTCAATGTTGCGGACTGCCTGTTGTCAGAAACAAGTTTTGTATTCTAATCCTTTTTTCAAGGAATAGTCCAGACCCGCCGCTTTTCGCATCAGGAGAACAGCGCAGCAATCAGTTGGCCGGGGGCAGCTGAACTATGGATTGCGCATCGCCCGCTTTGAGCTGACTTTAAGAAACCAGAACCCCAGAAGTAGCAGCACTATGAAGAGAATGCTGAGAAGGTTGAAGTATCGGGAGATGAACTGATTTATGGTTGGACCAAAGAAATAAAAGAGCCCAGCCACCAGGAAAAATCTGGCACTGCGGCTCAAGATAGAAGCGATTACAAAACGGAGAAAATTAAGAAGAAAAGCACCAGCACTAATGGTAAATACCTTGTAGGGAATGGGGGTGAATCCCGCCACTGCCACAGCCCACACATCCCAACGCTGATAATGGCGTTCCACCAGTTGAATACGCTCGGCCCGCACCCAGCGCTCCAGAAGGGGTCTGCCACCGACACGCCCAATCCCATAGCCGAGCATACCCCCCAGGGTGGATCCCAGGCTGCAGATCAACGCGTACCAGAAGGACATGGGTGAATTCGCCATACACAATGCAATGAGAAGAACATCCGGAGGGATAGGAAAAAAAGAGGATTCGCAGAAAGCGAGCACAAAAAGGGCCAGCCCTCCATATGGGGTATTGGCCCAGTGTATCACCCAGACGCTCAAATCTTTTACCCAGTCAAAGATTTCCACGAAAGTCCTTTCGGGGGAAAATACCACCTGGCGCCATGGGCCCCAAAGTCACTATGCATGCTATCATTCATAGTCAATCCAAAACCCAAAATCTACAATCTGCACGCCTTACTCTCCTTGTGCCCTACGCCGTGCGCCGCACTGTTTTCAGTTGGTCTCCTTACCGCTTACTAAGATCCTTGGTCCTGCTTAAACACGTATCAGCGAGGAGAGTCGGAGAAAAGCCCCCGGCAAGCCGTTCATCAAAGGAATCGGGAACCTCTTTCAGCAACCGCACTACATTGGCATATTCAAATTTTGCCTCGTCAAGCTGCCCCACCTGGCTGTAGAGATCCCCCAGGTTGAAACGCGCTAAGGCATGCTCGGGCTTGATGTACAAGACTCTTTTGAATTCTTCAATGGCTTCGCGCTCCTTTTCCCAGGTTCGATAGACCACCCCCAGCAAATAATAGCCCGCAACAGAGAGCGGTGCGTAGCTGATTATCCTTTGGCATAACTGCACTGCCTTTTCCAGATCGCCTTGGTTGAGAAAGATTTCTGCCTGCAGCAGAAGAACACTTTCGGATGCCGTTGATTTCGCTAGATAGGGCGCTAGAAGATCACCGGCTTGCTCAGGTTTGCCCATTTCCAGTAGCTCTTCGGCCCTGGTACAGATCTGTTGGACCTCATCTATCTTTCGATCAGGAAGAGCCTCCAACCGCCGGCTACGACCACTTGCAGGAGTGCGTTGTCTGTTCCGCTCGCGCCTGGTTCGCCAAGTTCTCTTCTTGGGTCTTTGATCCTGGGGTTCTTTCTTGTAGACAAAGGTCCCTCCAACCTGAACGGTGGTGAATTCATCTGAAAGATAGCGCAGGCTTTCAGAATAGCCAGCAAAAAGGAAACCACCTTGTCGTAAGCTTTGGTAGAAATTATGAATGACTTTCTTAGTGGATTCAGGCTGGAAGTATATGGTTACATTGCGGCAGAAAATGATGTCCCAGCCCGACATTTCAAGCAGGGGATAAGGCTCGGTCACCAGGTTGAAGTAGCTAAATTCCACCATCTGCTTTATTGACTCGTCCAGGAAGTACTTATCCCTTCTCTTACTGAAAAAGCGTTCTAGATACTCCTTTGGCACATCGCGGACGGAACGAGCCCCATAGACTCCCCGACGAGCCGCCTCTAGGGCAGCATTGCTCACATCGGTGGCTAGAATCTGGACCGGTGGATATTTCATGCCCACCATCCCCGCAGCCATGATCAAGGCAATGGTGTAGGGCTCTTCACCGGTGGAACAGCCGGCACTCCAGATTCGCAGTGATGATCCTGAATCAGATTCATGTTTGAGAATCTCGGGAATTATGAAGTGCTCGAGAGCTCTGAACTGGGCTCGGTCGCGGAAAAAATAGGTTTCTGGAATGATTATTAGATTGAGTAGATGACCAAACTCCTTGGTACCTGCAGGGGAAGAAAGAAGTTGGAAATAGTCTGCAAAATTGCTGAGGCCACAATCGTCTATCCTCTGGAGTAGATTCGATCTCAGGAGGTCCTGCTTACCAGGCTCGAAGTAAATCCCAGAGCGCGCTGCAATGAGATCCCGAAAACTTTTGAATTCTTTATCACTAAGTTCTAATTCCACCACTCTTTTCGCTTCAATGGTTAAGGGGAGGAATGCTGTTCAGAAATCCACTTCATGATTTGAGGTCCTATCTCTTCCAGCGGCAGAATCATCTCGGCCGCATCAAGTTCAATGGCTGCCCGGGGCATGCCAAAAATGATGCTGGACTGCTCATCTTGAGCGATGGTATGTCCACCACCCACCCGAAGACTCTTCAGACCTTCCGCCCCATCTGAACCCATCCCGGTAAGAATGACTCCAGTCCCTCGGTTCATATAATGGTTCGCCACTGAATCAAAAAGTAGTTCTGCCGATGGTCGGTGGCCGTTAATCGGCAAGGACCTGTTCAACCGCACAGTACCCGCGTCGGTAACCATCATGTGCTGGTCCCCAGGGGCTATCAGCACTACACCGGCCGCCAACAGGTCTCCTTCTTGGGCTTTCTTTACCTTCAGTCCCACTTCGTCATCTAGCCAGCGGACTAGGCCATCCAGGAAGCCAAGGCTCATATGCTGGACGACAACGAAAGCGGCATTTACTTCTCTAGGCATTCGTTTGAACAGCCGCATGAGAGCGGTGGGGCCTCCGGTGGAAGCCGCAATTGCAACCACAAGAGGGGGCTTAACTGATCCAGTTTGAGTTGGTGCCACTGTCACCAACGCTTCAGGTTCAGCCGTAATGCTCCCTACAGCTTGCCTCACCCGAGTGGAGGCCAGGGCTCGCATTCTGCGAAGGAAGCTACTCCTTACCTCCGGTCGGGTCCGCCAGAGGTACAGCTCTTGCTTGTCAAGGACGTCCAGTGCCCCAGAGCCAAAAGCCCGGAAAAGTTTCTCCTTTTGGTTACCCATGGATGCTGTTATCATGACTATGGGTACGGGCAACTTGGCCAGAATCCTTTCCACTGCCTCAAAGCCGTCGATCCCGGGGAGCCGGATATCCATGGTAACCAGGTCGGGGCGAAGTTGTAAGGCCACAGCCACTGCCTCCACACCATCCGTGACCCTCCCCACCACCTGAAACCGGGGATCCGTGGTCAGGATTTCTTCAAGCAGATCACGGGCGCTCTTTACATCATCGACGATAAGCACCCTGATTGGATCGTCGCCACTGGTTTGGTAGGGCGGATTGCCATTGTCTGTCACCATCGCATCACCCATTTTACCAAGCGGTGAGCGCCAAGCCGTAAGCGGACATTGAAGTCCAGAAGGCAAACAAACAATATCTTACCGCTTACTAAACTACTCGCTTTGCTTCCTCGTTCCCAACAAAATTTCTATGGTTTCAATGAGATGTTTTTGGTCGAAGCTGCTTTTGACCAAATACGCGTCTGCTCCAACCTCCAGCCCCCGCCGCTTGTCCCTTTCACTCTCCTTAGAGGATACGATTACCACGGGAAGATTCTTTGTCCGCTCATTACCTCTAATTTCTCTGGTAAGAGCAAAACCGTCCATTTTCGGCATGAGAATATCGGTAACTACCAGATCAAACCTATGCTGTCCCAGTTTGTTTAATGCATCCAGACCATTTTCCGCAGTGACCACCTGGTAGCCAGCCGCTTCCAGGATGCTCTTTTCCATCTGGCGCGTCACCACCTGATCTTCCACCACCAGAATCATGTGGCCGCCCGCCTCTCTGACGGTCTCTTCCGCTGGTTGTTCCCTTTCCAATCTCATCTCAAGCTGCTTGCGCCAAAGCAGTTGCTGCGCATCAAGAATGAGCGCCACCTCCCCCGAGCCAAGGATAGTGGCACCTGCTACGTGGTCTACTTTTTTCAGGTGGCTACCCAGATCTTTTCTAACAATCTCTCGCTCCCCTAAAATATCCTCAACGAGAAAGCCGACTTTCCTCTCTCCAGCTTGGAGGACCACAACCAAAGCCTTCCCTTCTACTAATGGACCGCCATTCCGTTCACTCCATCCTAAAGTGGCAGCAAGACTTCGCACTGGTAGGATTTCTTCCTGGTGCACTAACGCCTGACGCCCCTGGATGGATTTGATCTCCAGAGCCAGGACTTGAAAAGTTTTAGCCACCGAAAAAGTGGGAATGGCTAGGATTTCACCAGCACATTGGACCATGAGCGCGTGCACAGTGGCCAGGGAGAGCGGCAGGGATATGGTGAGCGTAGTCCTTTTGCCCAATTCGGAAGTGACCTCCACCTGCCCCTTCAGTCTTTCCACGTTAGCGCGCACCACATCCAGCCCCACCCCACGTCCCGAAACATCAGTGACCGTTCCACTTGTACTGAATCCAGGCAAAAAAATGAGGTCCAGAAGTTGGGCCCGGGTCCAATCTGCTATATCGTCTTCCTCCACACGTCCCTTGTCTATAGCCGCTTCCTTCAGCCGCAAAGGATCGATGCCCTGGCCGTCATCCTCAAGGCTTATCAGCACTTTACCACCTTCCTGCCTTGCCCCCAGTTTGATGGTTCCCGTCTCCGTTTTGCCAGATTTGCGTCGAGCTTTGGGCGTCTCAATGCCATGGTCCAGAGCGTTCCGCAGCAAGTGGACAAGAGGGTCGCCGATCTGCTCTAGAATGCGCTTGTCAATAGTTGTTTGTTCTCCTTCAACCTTGAAATTAACTTTCTTGCCGAATTGTCGGCTGAGATCGCGTACTACCCTGGGCAAGGTATTCAATACGAGTGCGAGCGGCAGCATGCGAATTTCCATGCTGCGATGCTGAAGGCCCTCAATGTGACGCCCTGTATTTTCCGCAGCCTCCTGCAACCGATGGCTCGTCTCTTCCATAGTTTTGCCAAGCTCCAAGAGCTGGGTAACCAGGCTGGCTTTACTATCCATTCCAGGATCATGTAGATGGAGGGGGGCGGTTTCATGGAGCTGCAACCATTGCCACCGATCACGAATGCGCACCAGCGCATTGACTTCATTGGCTAGATGGATTTGGGCAATAGCCGCCTCGCCTGAAAGGTTTATGAGTTCGTCCAATTTTGTTGTTGGTACCCGTACGGTATCCACGGCCGGAACTCTGGTCTCGCTAACTGGGGCCGGTTCAATGACGGCTCGAACCGGTTCCGCCACCATGGTATCATCTTCGAGCTTGAGTTCCGGTATTAAACTGGCCAGCCGTGCCACGGTGCTTTCTGCGTCCACTTTAATCCGCTTGCTCGTCCCCAGGGTATCCAACATCACGCTGAGGGCGTCATTGGTCTCAAAGAGAGCATCGCAGGCTTCTGGAGTAACCGGTAGCTGTTTCTTCTGCAGAGCGCGAAGGACGTCTTCCATAGAATGAGCCAGCTTTGCCATGCGCTCGAATCCCATGGTCATAGCCGACCCTTTCAGACTGTGGGCATTACGGTAGACTTCCTGCAAAGATTCACTATTGGAGGGTTCTTTTTCTAGGGTGGACAGCCCTCGATTGATTGCTTCCACGTTGTCGCGAGCAGCTGCGATAAAGTCCGGCAGGAGCGGCTCCATATCCTTGGCAGCGGTTTCATGCTCCATGGCGGCGAATAGTAAGGGTTCGACTTCCTCCACCAGTTCGGCTACCTTGCCGGATGGTACATCTCTCGTTCGGAGGTATTGCACAAATAGATCCATTCCGTCGAAGAGGAGGTTGGCAAGAGTTTCGCCAAAAGGTAAACGGTACTCGCTTACTGCTACCAGAACATCTTCAAGAATATGGGCCAGTTGCCCAAGCTTTGGAGCCCTCATCCGGTTGGCAAAGCCTTTGATATTGTGTAGTTGTCTGCTGGCCCTCTCTATGGAGTCTCGATCCTCTGGTTCATTTTCCAACCGCAGTAAAGCGTCGTTGAAATGCTCGAGGGCTTCCCGGTAATCATCTTTTAGTGTGGAAAACAAATCGGTATCTTCTGTCATGAGCTTGGCTCAAGGAATGGGTCATTGGTCATTTGTTGCTTCTAGGTCAATCATGAAATAAGTTTTCGTAATTATTTAGTTTAGACATTTTAGGCACTTTAGACATTTACTCTGTCTTAAACTGGCTCACCCGGGCTCTAAGTTCCTCCGCGAGTCGGTTGAGGTCGCTGGCTGAAGCTATGGAACTTCTTGAGGCTGCTGCCGTTTGCTGCGCCACTTTAGAGATTTCTTTCATGGTATTTACCACTTGTTCGCTGGCCTCTTTCTGTTGATTTGTGGCAACTGAAATTTGCCGCGCTGACTCCGCGGTCTGCTCGGCCATGGCAATAATATTTTCGAGGGCGTCCCGCACCTGATGCAACCGGGCTTCCCCTTCTTCAACACCTTTGACATTTTCCTCAGAAGCCAGAACCGAAGCATTGGCAGCAGACTGAATCTCCAGAAGCACGTCCCTGATAGTACCGGTTGACTTGACCACATCCTCAGCCAACCGCCGAATCTCCCCGGCGACTACAGAGAAGCCCTTCCCCGCCTCGCCTGCCTTGGCTGCCTCGATGGCCGCATTAAGGGAGAGCATTTTGGTTTCGATGGCTATTTCATTAATGATGTCAATTATCTCGCCAATTTGTTGACTCCTCTGGCCAAGCCTAAGAATCTTTTCAGCGCTCTCTTCTGTTTTGCTCCGAATCAGGGCCATACTTTTTGTGCTATCTTCCATGAACCTCTGCCCTTCCTCGGCGCTTTGCAACGTCTCATCAGCCACTGCTGTGACGGCGTT
>CP070843.1:2833566-2845544 GCA_020350905.1 Deltaproteobacteria bacterium | reverse complement strand
GATGAGCCTTTTGCAGATCCCTCAACCATACCTTCATACTACGTGGCCCAGATGGCCAGTCAGCATGTGAAGGTTGTGTTGAACGGAGATGGTGGTGACGAAAGTTTTGCTGGTTATGGGAAATACGTGCAGGGGATGTTGGCGGGGAGCTTACAGCCCATTCCGGCAAGCATCGGTGGTTTTTTTTCCAGAATTCTCGATCAGAAGAGAGCGGGAAAAGCCAAAAGTTTATCTGAAGTACTTGCACTCAGTGGTGGATCTCCGGCTTCGGCTTTTGCTCAGCTAGGATTGGTAATTCCCCTGCCGTGTGTTGATTCTTTGACAAACCCCAACTTCAAAGACATGATTGGGACCGGAAACCCATTGGCTCATTTATTAAGGTGTTACGAAAAGCACTACAATGGAGATGCCGTTAACACAATGTTGGCTGTTGATCGCGAGACTTATTTGCCGGATGATCTGTTATTTAAGATCGATATTGCCACAATGAGCCATGGCTTAGAGGCCCGCTCCCCACTCTTAGATCATCATCTTGTAACATACGTGGCGGGGCTCCCAGGCAATCTAAAACTACGGGGATTGAAGAAGAAATATATCCTCAAAGAAGCATTAAAAGACGTTTTGCCGCCTCACGTCTTGAAAAGAAAAAAGAGAGGATTTGACGTTCCCATAGGTCGATGGCTAAAGGATGAGCTCAAAGAGGCCTGCCAGGATGCCATATCGGACAATGGTTTGATTGCGGACATGCTTGAAAAAAATAAACTGGAAAAAATGTTTGAAGACCACCTGCGTGACCATAAGGATTGGGGACGTTTTTTTTGGATGATCCTTATGCTGCATGTATGGTTCGATCTCTTTTTCAAAGATGGCGAAATTCTCCACCAATAAAATTCGAGTTCTCTACGTTGTTGAAAATAGATCCTTTGGGGGAGGTGAGAGAGGTTTTGGGCAACTCTCCACTAACATCAGCAGAGATCGGTTCCAACCTTTTGTTGCCGCCCATCCGGGCGGTAAACTGGAAGATATTGTTAGCCCAGCTGGAGTTGCTTTTTTCCCTTTGGATATGAATCGAAGAGTAAATCTAGGGACTATTGGCCATCTGTCAACATTAATCTCTGAAAATGGTATCGACATTGTCCACAGTATGGGAGCCCGAGCGGATTTTTTTACGAGGATGGCATGCAGAAGGCAATCTTCCACAGCGGTCGTCTGCACGGTGGCAATGCTGGTAGAAGGTTTTGATGTAGGTTTTCTTAGAAAGACTATTTACAAAATAGCTGATCGTTACTCCGGAAAATATGTTACTCAATACATTGCCGTATCGAAAGGCTTGAAATATCGATTGGTGGAAGAGCTCGGAATTCCTGCTGAAAAAGTTTCTGTCATCTACAACGGTGTAGAACTTGACCGATATGATCCGAATCTGTACGACTCAGAGGGGGTGCGCCGGTCATTAGACATCAAAGATAATTATCCCATCATTGGAACCATTGGCAGACTCGTTTATCAAAAAGGGCTTTCCCATTTTCTCAAAGCCGCCGAACTTGTTTACTCCGAGAAAAAGCAGGTCAGATTTGTCATCATTGGTCATGGTCCGGAAGAAACTCACTTAAAACATCGAGCAGAATCTCTGGGCATTTCTCATGTATGTATGTTTCCTGGAGTAAGGTTTGATGTCGCCAGACTACTATCTACTTTTAACGTTTTCGTTCTTCCTTCGGTCCTGGAGGGTTTACCCCGCACAATCATTGAAGCTATGGCAATGAAACGACCGATTGTTGCCACGAACATTGATGGGGTCAGGGAACAGTTACGGAATAACCTAACAGGTCTGCTGGTGCCGCCTGCCGATCCCAAAGCATTGGCAGAAGCCATTCTCAGCGTCTTAAATGATCAAAAGAGGGCAGAGCGTATGGGGCGCGAAGCACGAAAAGATGCTCAGCGAATGTTTGATTTGAAGAATACTCTCAATAATATTGAAATAGTATATGAAAAAGTTTTGAACTCGATATCGCGGAAATGAGTGAATTGGAGAGAGTGATCTCGCCCTTTCGGCATCGGGGTGACCGATCAAAATAGTTGCGGAAAGATTGGCCTGAACAAGTGGACCGATCATTGAATATCCTCTTCGTTGCAGACGTCTCCATAGCCAGTGTGACGAGCGGATCAGAGAAGGTTTTGTACGAACAATGTGCTTGCCTGGTTAGAAGGGGGCATGAGGTTCATCTCTTAACCCGCAGGTTACCGTTCCATACGTCTCTGGGCGAGACCATTGATGGGGTTAAGGAGTGGAGATATGGTTTCCGGAAAAAACTCCCTTACCCCTTCTTAAGATCCATCTTTTCTGATTGCAGGCATTCGTTCAGCTCCATTCAGAAAAACTCCTCTTTTCACATCATCAATTTTCACCAGCCATTTTCTGCCTTGGGTGTCCTGTCATCACGGGCCAGCTATGGAATACCTACCTTCTATACTTGCCACTCCCTGTCATTTCAGGAGTACGCTAGTCAGTTCTCTCCGCTCACTAACTCCAAAGACTGGGTGTTTTATCGGATGGAGCTCCTCGGAAGAAAACTGGCGGAAAAAGCAGCCCTCCGAAAATCAGATCACATCTTAGTATTGAGCGAATATACAAGGGAAAAGCTAGAAAAGGTGTATAAGGTATCACCTGCGAAGATAACTGTCATCCCCGCAGGTGTAGATTTGAATCGCTTCAGGCCTCATGAAGACAAGCAATTTTTGCGCAACCGTCTTGGTATTCCTAACAGCCATTTTACGCTCCTTACGGTTCGAAACCTAGAGCCTCGCATGGGCCTGGAAAATCTTATTCTGGCTTTCAAAAAAATACTGGACACCAAGACTCATGTTTGTCTGATAGTGGGGGGTGAAGGCCCTCTGAGCCAAGATCTCAAAAATCTGGCGACAGAAGTCGGGGCAGAAGACAGCGTAAAATTCACGGGGTACATAGCGGATGAGAAACTTCCTCACTATTACCAAATGGCAGATCTTTTCATTCTTCCAACGAAGGAATTGGAGGGTTTCGGCCTGGTCACCGTGGAAGCACTGGCGTCAGGTCTGCCGGTTTTGGGCACTCCGGTGGGAGGTACCAAGGAAATCCTGGCCCACATGGGGCCAGAGTTCCTTTTTTCAGACGTTACTCCTGACTCCATGGCCAGACTCATACTTGAATCTATGCAGGGTTGGGCAACAAACCCTGAGATCTATAATGAAATCTCACGCAAGTGCCGCAAGGTTGCGGAAAATCATTTCTCTTGGGACGCTCACATCACCATGCTGGAGAACCTCTACCACATTACTCTACAACAAGCTTAGCAGTCACATGTAAGAAGAATCTCATGGTTAAATTGGTCAGCAGAGATTCTTCGCGGAGTGTGTCCTGAGCGACTCAACCTGAGCTCGTCGACAGGTCTTGCCGGAGGGCTCAGAATGACAAAACCAGGCATTCGCTGGGCTGTTGTGCAGCCTCGATAAAGGGAGTAGTTGACAATATAAAGGGGGTGCAGTAAATTGACTATAGTAATTTGACCATAGTCAATTAATCGGAGGAGAGGATGGAAACCCTGTCTGTGTCTAAATTCAAGGCTACCTGCCTAGCGGTGCTGGACGAGGTCAGCCGCAAAAAAAAGAAGGTCATCATCACCAAGCATGGCAAGCCTATCGCCGAAATCGTGCCCGTGAACCACGAAAACAAGGATATTCCCCTAAAAGAAACGGTCACATTCTTGGGAGATATTCTCGCACCGGTGGCCCAGGATGACTGGGAGGTCCTGAAGTGAAAGATCTGCTGCTGGATACTCATGTGTGGATTTGGGTAAGCATTCAGAAAAACGACTCTCTATCCGGCAGAGCTAAACGGTCAATCCAAAAGGCAAGGCATAAATGGATATCAGCCATCTCCTGCTGGGAACTAGCGAAACTGGTGGAAAAGGGACGGATCTCTTTCTCAATACCGACGTTAACATGGATCCTGAGATCTCTCAGCGAGTATGGTATCTACATCGCCGAACTTTCACCAGAGATTGCCGTTGAAAGCACGCAGTTACCAGATTTCCATCGGGATCCAGCAGATCAGATTATTGTGGCCACCTCCAGGGTACTTGGGATGCCTCTTGTTACCTCAGATGATAGAATTCTTGATTACCTGACCGTGGACACTATTTGGTAGGCAAAAAAATCAAAATAATTCATATCGTTACCCGCCTTGATATGGGCGGTTCCGCCCAAAATACTCTGCTCACCGCCCTGAACCATGATCCCCAGCGCCATAGTGTGAGTCTGATCAAGGGTTCCACGCACGAATCCGCCATGACGGAGACTGAAACACAACTGGTGACCAAGCACTTGACAACCGCCAAAAAACGGGGAGTCGAGGTTATTGATTTTCCCTCACTCGTCCGGCGCATCTCTCCTTTACATGACATAAAAGCATTCATCCATATTTCTCGACTTCTCCGCAGATTGAGGCCAGATCTTGTTCATACCCACACTTCTAAGGCTGGGATTCTGGGTCGGCTGGCGGCCTGGCTGGCACGAGTTCCAATCATCATCCACACCTCCCACGGACACGTTTTTTATGGTCATTTCGGTAGGTCGTTATCGAGGGTATTTCTTCAGATGGAAAAACTGCTCGGCAGAATCACCCATCATCACATTGCGCTCACTCCAGAAGAGGGTAAAGACTACGTAAACCTAGGCGTGGCAAAGTCTAAGAACATCTCGGTGATCCATAGCGGAGTGGATCTGAATTGCTTCAAACGAAGTGCGACGAAGAGTAATCCAAAAAGAGACGAATTAGGGATTTCACCTGATTCCCTGGTAGTGGGATATGTGGGGTGGCTTATCCCCATTAAAGGAGTCACCTATCTGGTGGAGGCCATGGCTGAAGTCGTGCAGCGACACCCTCATAGTCTGCTCGTGCTGGTTGGCAAAGGAGATGAGAAGGGTGAGGAAGAGATGAGGCTAAGAGAACAGGTGGAAAACTTAGGGTTAGCTTACAAGGTACGCTTTCTGGGTTGGCGCCAGGATGTGGATGAGATCATGGGTTATTTCGATATTTTTGTCTTGCCCTCTCTGAATGAGGGTATGGGCAGAGTTTTGGTGGAAGCCATGGCAACAGGTTTACCCATCGTAGCCAGTCGGGTCGGCGGCATTCCTGATCTGGTGAAACATGGGGAAAATGGCCTCCTTGTTCCCCCTGCCGACACTGCTGCTCTGGGAAACGCCATTTCCGCGCTGTTGCAAGATGGTGCCAGACGAAAGCGGATGGGAAAAGCCGGCAACGAGATGTGTCGTCCTTACAGCGCTGAGGCAATGGTGGAGCAAATCGATGTTCTTTACACAGAGCTTTTAGAAAAATACTCTCAGAATAGAGACTCTCAGGTCCGATTTTTGCTAGATACAAACGGGGATAGGCTTAAAGGATAAGGGAGTTTGCTGTTCCATGACGGTTGTAGCCATCCATCAACCCCAATATCTACCCTGGCTCGGTTATTTTGACAAGCTGGATCGCTGTGATGTCTTCTGCCTGCTGGACACTGTCCAATACAAGAAAAACGAATTTCAAAATCGCAACCGGATCAAAACAGCTGATGGTTGGCAGTGGCTCACCGTCCCTGTTACCTACCGCTTCCCCCAGCGGATTAAGGAGGTGGGCGTCAATCAAACGGTGGACTGGCAAAGGAAGCAATTGCAGGCTTTAAAAACGAACTATAGTAAAGCCCCATTTCTTGACACGTATTATGCAAGCTTTGAAGGGTTCTACAGGCAATCATATGAGTCGCTGGTCCAAGTAAATGTAGCCTGTATTCAATTACTCATGGAGCTATTGGGGCTTGAGCGCAAGTTGGTTCTAGCCTCATCGCTTCAGGTGGATACCGAAGATCCTACTTTGCGTCTCGTTAAAATATGCCAGACTTTGGGGGGAGTCGCTTATTTGAGCGGGAGAGACGGTGCCAAGTATATGGATTTTGATATGTTCTCTGGCCACAAAATCAACGTCCTCTTTCAGGATTTCAGACACCCACACTATCCCCAGTGCTACGGCCCGTTTGAACCAAAATTGTCCGTTATAGACCTTTTGTTTAACTGCGGCCCGAAAAGTCTGAATATCATCAGAGAGGCAGGATAAATGATCCAACGCATGAACATCTTGGCAATCGGGGCACACCCCGATGATATCGAGTATGGCTGCGCCGGAACGCTCATTAAATATGCCGAGCGCGATCACCGCATTCACCTCATGGTTCTTACCGGTGGCGAAGAGGGCGGCAAAAGCGAGGTTCGGCAACAGGAGCAGAACGCTGCGGCTGAGATTATGAGGGCTCGGAAGGTCTTCTGGGGGGATTATCTTGACACCCAGCTGCCCCTGAACAAGGAACTCATTGAAAAGATTGAAGAGGTACTAGGAGAAGTAAAACCGGATCTCATTCTGGTAAATTACGGCGATGATACGCATCAGGATCACCGCATCCTCGCCCAGGCCACCATGTCCGCTACCCGGTATGTCCGGAACGTACTGTTCTTCGAAGTTCCCACAACCCAAAATTTTAACCCGCAGGTGTTCGTGGATATTTCAGATACTCTTGAACGAAAGTTCCGAGTTCTCGAGGCCCATGCCACCCAGATCATGAAAACCAACATAGAGGATATGTCCATTCTTGAACTCGCCCGGGCAAACGGTTTATTTAGGGGAATACAAGGCAGGACAAGATTCGCCGAAGCTTTTGCGCCGTTGCGACTTTTCATAAACATCTGATCTGGTTGCACCAGTGGAAAACAAAACGATAATTCCTCATTCCCGTCCTTCCCTGGACGACAAGGAAATCTGCGCTCTTCAAAATGTCATCACCTCCGGCCAACTCGCCCAAGGCCCTCAGGTTCAAGCCTTTGAAGAAGAACTAGGCCTCTACCACGGCCTTTCCCCTGGAGTTGCCACCTCATCGGGCACAGCTGCTCTCCATTTGGCTCTACTCTCATTGGGAGTCGGCCCGGGTGACGAGGTTCTTCTGCCCTCGTATGTGTGCTCGGCCCCACTCCATGCCGTTTATCACTCTGGAGCAAATCCAGTTCTGGTTGATGTAGATCCGACAACAGGCAACATGGATCCTGATGACCTTAAGAAACGGCTTACCCCCAGATCCAAAGTTATCATCGTGGTTCATATCTTCGGCTTGCCGGCAAACCTTCATGAGATATTAGGCTTGGGTCTTCCAGTGATTGAAGATTGCGCTCAAGCATTAGGAGCAAAATTAGGAAATGAAAAGGTTGGGACTCTCGGCAACGTAGCCATATACTCATTCTATGGAACCAAGATCATTACCACGGGAGAGGGAGGCATGCTCCTCTCCCATGACGCAGCCATTCTGGAAAAGATAAGGGATCTGCGGGATTACGATAAGAGAGACAGCTTTGCCGTCCGGTTCAATTATAAAATGACGGACATCCAGGCCGCCGTGGGGCGCAGTCAGCTGGAAAAACTGGAAAAATTTCTGAACCACCGGGAGAAACTGGCGCGTGCATATGGCGAAAATTTCGCACCCCTACCCTGCATCCTCCCTTCATCGTATCCGGGAAGGATTTACTATCGCTACGTTATCTCGGTGGAGCAGAATGTCAGCAATTTGATCCAAAAACTTGCCCGGGAGAACGTGCAAGCAGCAAGGCCGGTTTATAGGCCACTTCATCGGCATCTGAACCTGGAAGGATATCCCGGAGCCGAAGTGGCATGGAATTCGCACTTCTCACTCCCCATTTACCCCTCTCTGGCACCAGAGGAGGTGCAGCGAATATGCCAGGCATTGCGGAGATTGTTCGACAACGACTCTCAGTGAAGAGTAATCAACTTCACTTGCCGGCCTGGTATTACTTCATCGTTCTTATTCTGCTCGGAGCTGCCTTTTTCCCTGCCACGAGTCACTTTTTCGCCCATACCGGCAGACGCTGGCTTTATATTCTGGTTCTAGCTTTCAGCTTCAGTGGCTTGACCACACCCATTTTCAGGCTTCTCGCAAGGCACTGGAGGTTAGTAGACAACCCCAGCGGGCACAATATCCATAAAGAGCCTACACCTCTATTGGGTGGAGCTGCTGTTTTTCTCGGGTTTTTCCTGCCACTCCTCATCAATGGCATCTTCAGCCGCGAGTTCGGGGCCATCCTCTTCGCCGCCACGATCCTTTTTGTTTTAGGGGTTCTTGATGACACCTTGAACTTAAAGGCCCATCTAAAACTGATTGTTCAGGTTGTTCTCGCTCTTGCTCTCACCTTTGTTGGCGTACGCATTGTTCTCGTTCCTGAGACTGCCCTGTTCGGCAGCATTGTAAATTGTCTTTTTTCTGTAATCTGGATCGTCGGGATCACCAACGCCATGAACTTTTTTGACGGTATGGATGGACTTGCGGCGGGCCTCGCTGCGATTATCTCTTTCTTTCTGGCCATTGTCGCCCTGCAAATGGGTGCTCCCTTTGTGGGTTGGGCCTCGGTTGCCATGATGGGGGCGTGTCTTGGTTTCCTCCCTTACAACTTTCGACCCGGCAAGCGAGCCCTCATATTCCTCGGCGATGCCGGCAGCACTACCATCGGCTTTGTTTTGGCTTCACTTGCAATCTACAGTGATTGGGCTGACCTAAAACCTGTCGTTTCAATCTTTTCGCCACTTCTGATTTTCTGGATTCTCATCTTTGACATGGCCCATATCACCTTGTTCAGGGTAATCAAGGGAAAAACCCGGACCTTCCAGGAATGGATAGAGTATGTTGGTCACGATCACTTGCATCATCGAATGGCCCGGGTGCTTGGTGGCTCAACCCAGAGCGTTCTTTTCATTTATCTCCTTGCTCTCTGCTTTGGCCTTAGTGCAATACTCCTTCGTAACGCTCACCAACCGTCAGAGGCATTCCTTTTGTTGTCTCAGGCGTTAATAATCGTGGTGCTGGTCTCTATTTTAGAGGCAGTCAACGGGAATAAGCGGAGCTAGATAAAACGCTCCGTTCAAAAACGTAAGGCCATGGGAGATCTTAGAACCCGCGGTCTATTCATTTTGAATGGAGTAGTGGAGTAATGGAGTGTTTGAGTGATCAGGGTTTTCGATTTGAGATTGCAGAATATGTGGGAGTGGCCTCCCCCGCGGCGGGACAGGCTGGCCACGATAATCGCGGCAGGAAAGCCGCTCCCACAAAAGAAATGGCCCTCCTGTACTTATACTTTCTTCCATTGACATAGTAGGGGACGCCCTTGACTAAGTGTACTTTCTATCTTCCCCGCTTATCCAAGCGTTGCTTCACCGCCTTGACCAGGAATGGCCAGGCTACGGTGGCATCGCAGAGAACCTCGGCGAAACGGCCGCCATCCTCGGGAGCCACGAACTTTCCCCAGGAAACCCCCTCCGAGTAAGTGCAACCACTCAACCCGCCCCAATATGCCGGCTCCGGGCATATCCGGACTCCATAGTGAAACTTCCTAAAAGGCAGGGAACCTTCGCAACGTTCATCCAGAATCTCCAGATAGGGACTTACTTGTTGAGCCCAGTTGCGCGGCACCCCACCGCCTATGGTAAAGATTCCTACCCTCTTGGCCTCCAGTACCCGTGTGGTATAGGAACTCAGATCCAGAAAAGGATTGAAAGAGATATTCACCTGTTTGATGGCTTCAGCTATGTCTAGGGCTGGATCACTGGCCATCGCCTTTTTTGTCATCCAAGTACCCACGTCCAGTGCCAACTCGGAATCAGTGAATGCTGGTATATAGACCGGTACGTGTTTAAGATAGGCGTTTTGCAAAACTCCTGGTTTGTCAGTCTGTTTTGTTAGCCATCTTCCTAACTCACGGCAAAATATCTCTGAGCTGAGGGGCTCACTGCTATCCATTCTGTCTAAAATACCACTGATAATCTCCTCTGCACGATCTAGGTTCTTTTCCAGTTCCAAAGTATCATATATTCGGTTGTATCCTCGACGATAAAGGGTAGCATCATCGAACCGATTGTCATGTTTGAAATGAGTCATACCCGCAGCTTCCACAAACCCATGGGCCATCAGCGCCCCAGTGGTTATGATCATATCCAGCCAACCCCAGTCGATCATATCGCAAATCAGGAGACCCATCTTTGCCACGGTCATGGCGCCGGAGAAGGTACCCACCACCTGGCAGGCAGGATCGGATACCATCTCAGTGAGTACCTCAGCCGCTTCACCTAAGTTCCTACCGGTAAAGGCGGTCTTTTTCATTTGCCTAAAAAGCTGATCGAAGTCTTCAGCAGTTCTCAAATCCAGGCTCTCCAGCGGCTCCAGCTGGTCATCCAGGCCGTTGCCAAAATCAGCGGGGTCTCTGTAGTCTTTTGTCATCTATCCTCCTCCCGGCGAATGCGAGCTAAGATGTCAAGCACTAGCGAATTCCACCAACCCTGTCAATTCATATTTCGCGTAGGGCTAGGCGCAAGGTAATTGGATTATGAAATTATTCGCTGGGCTTTCATCCATAGTCATTTTTGTGGCGACCTTATGATCTATTGACTTGATGACAGCGAAGCGTAATGACAAAGCGGTGCCGTGCAGCGTTTTTTAACTCCCCACCCCCAACCACAGGATAAAGGTAAAAGCAGAAATAAGTGTTGTGACCGAAATGGCTGCCGTTGCCAGGTCGGCGTCTCCAGCCATTTCAGAAGCCATAACATAGGATATGGTGGCAGTGGGAGAGGCCAGGAGTATAAGAGCTGGAAGGTACTCCACTCTCTCAAAGCCGAGAAAATAAAAAAAAGCCAAACCCAGTGCCGGCAGGAGGATCAATTTGAGAAAAGAGATCAGGGTGGTCAGCCGCAACTGCTGTTGCATCTGAGCAAAAGACACAGAGGTGCCGATAACCAGCAGGGCCAAAGGCAGGGCCATACCGCTCAAGATACTCAAGCTGCGATCCAAAATCACCGGTAGGTGCAACCCAGAGAGGGAAAAAGCCATGCCGGCCATGGCTGAGATAATCACAGGGTTAAACAAGATCCGACGGAGCAAAGTAAATACGGATAGCTTTCTCTTTGGTTCAGTGTTGAACTTACTTAGTGCCACCACTGCCAAAAAATTCTGCAACAGCATGACGAAACCGGCGAGTATGCTGGCTCGGGTAAGACCGTCGTCGCCGAGGAAATAATAGGCCACGGCCAAACCAATGTAACCCAGGTTACCGTGGAAGCTGCATTGAAGAAAGCTCCCAACTCGGTACCGTTGCAGCTTTAATCCCCAAACCAGAATTAACCCTGCCAGACCTACGAGAATCAAAGGCGACAGTGTTGCTGCCACCAGAATCAGGCTGAACTGTTGGACGAGCTCGGCCTCGGCAATTTCTCGAAAGATCATCGCTGGTATGGCAACGTAATAGACAAGACGATTGGCGGGCTTGACGAAGCCCTCTTGCATGAAATCTAGACGCCGAAGACTCCAGCCTAGGAAGATAATTACGAATATGGGCAATATTGTCTTGAGGATGTCTACCATGAGAAGTTCTTGAAGGGCGCAAGGCGCGGGGCACAAGGCTCAAGGCTTTATATCATCCAGTCATTAAGTCGTCTTGCCATGCTGCCAATCACAGTCGCTTATTGTGGATCCGCTTTCTGTACCCACCAGGAAATGAGGTTTCTTCATCAGACCCTTCCGGCGGGCACAGTGGCCCGCCCTACTGTTCTCACTCTTGCTGATAAATAATCGACACTAGGGTAGAAAATGCGAGCATTCTAGCACGGATGCCTTCACCTGAGAATCAAGAAACAGATCAAAAAACACAGGGCTCAAGTTTTAAGAGGTCAGGAGTCAGAATCCAGAAGAAAGTAAACGTCGCTAAGTCTATTTTTCTGATAGTCATATAAAAGGCACCTCCTTGATCGCAAGATTGATTGCGATTTGCTAAGGTGGTTGAAACCCAACAACCCCTAACAAAGGAGGTGCCAGATGGCATTGTACGCTGGGATGGATCTTCAT
>CP070843.1:2826235-2833466 GCA_020350905.1 Deltaproteobacteria bacterium | reverse complement strand
TCCCGGCCTCTGCGTCCAAACAGTAAACGGAATTTGGGCTCAGGTATTACGATGCCATCCTCTGCCGCCAGGGACATCCAGCACTCAAAGTGCATCTCATAGGAATCCAACAGTACCCCGTCAACATCGAAAATCACGCCGAGCCGTGCTTCTGTGAGGTATGACATTCTTTAGACTCTCGTCAGGGAAGTTCGCAGTGTCTCGAACTCGGCACGCTCCCGGTCCCGCTGCCACGCATGGTTTCGGTGTGGCTCGAATGCCCGAATGCAATCACCTACGTGTTCGCCCAGGATCCCTATTCGATCAAGCGTACCCCGTAACAAACTTCGACTACTAATCTTTAGAACATTCTATACAGCGGCCGAATTCGTCGACACATTCACTGCAGTGGAGTCTAGCACAAACGCGGCATTCAGTCATAACATCACCTGCATGGGATTCATGGCTTGTATCGCAGGCAGCGCATACAAATTCAGGATCTGACATTTTCATACCTCCTCCGGTTACTGAGACCGTTTCGAGACTTAGCCCGGATATTTCACGAATCACTTGCTGCGACCACGGATATGGCCGCCCCTCCTGACGTCCTCGGGCGTCGGCTCCTGCGACGTACTGTTCAAGTACGCCTCGGATCCAACACCCTGCGGTTGCCCGGTGGCACGCCCACCTTCGTGGTCTCGCGACAGCAATTCATGAAATACCCGGGCTCGTGTTACCTGTGAAGAATCGCCAAATTGATTTATCAAAGATAAGGGTGAAACCCTCATTGTCAACTGAGCTCTCGCCAACTTTTATCACCACGTGTGACCAGGTAGCTCTCAGAACATGAAACCAAAAAAGGCGAGAAAAAACCTAGCCCGGATATTGCGTGAATCACTTGCCTATAGTCTGTTCGTAAAGCCCGCTCCACGGGTGTATTGCCCGACTCCAAAAACCATGTTAAAATTGTAGGGATTAAATCGAATTTGCGCTACCTCACCTCTTTCTCGAGTTCCGTCCACTTCGAGACTCATATCCAGGTGAGAAGCAGAGTTTTTGTTCGTGCCCGCACAAAAAGTTCAATTCCTTTGACCTATGTCAAAGTGGTTTTCTATTCAACTGATATGAATTACTCTATACGGGAGGAGTGTGGAAGTCCCACTGCTTTTCCCTCTGCAGGCTGGAGTTCCACGGACACTACTGATTTGTCCTCTAACTCCGACGTGGTGCCCAATTCCACCTCACCTGCTCACAGTCTGCGAAAAAAGTAGAAAATAGCCTCCTGGCACCGCCTGCCACGCTGTACGGCTGTCCCGATGACTGTCTTGGAAATTCGGCCGATTTTACTGAGACTCTGGCAGAAAACATTGGGGGCTTACTCAGGTGCATTTCCTTTCTGACAGGTGTTCACGTTTTGACCAGCTAAAAAAGTGAAGTACTGCCATGTATTGTATGGCACACATAAATACACCTCAATACCACATACCTTGAAAGGGGGAGGGAAACATCATGCGAAAGATTGTTATTTTGGGCTCTGGGGCCGGCGGCACTATGGTTGCTGCCAATTTGCGGAAAGAGTTGGGCGAGGGTGACTGGCAGATCACCGTTATTGACAAGGACGAGCAGCACCACTTTCAGTCCGGCTATCTTTTTATCCCCTTTGGCGTCTACTCCAAGGACGACGTCCTGAAGCCGAAGAGAGACTTTATCCCCAAAGGAGTTGACTTCGTTGTCGACAATGTAACCAAGGTTGACACGGACCAGCGCAGAGTGGAAACCGCGAAGGGAGACACCTACGACTACGACTATCTGGTGATCGCCACCGGTTGCAGGATCGTCCCCGAGGAAGTGGAAGGCATGATGGACGTCTGGCGTGAAGACATCTTCGACTTTTACACTCTGGAAGGGGCAGTGGCCTTGCGCAAGAAGCTTAAGTACTTCGATTCGGGCAAGGTCGTTCTCAATATTGCCGAATTTCCCTACAAATGCCCCATCGCTCCCATTGAGTTTGTCTTCATGGCCGACTGGTTTTTCCAGGTGAACGGTGTCAGGGACAAGGTGGAGATCGAATTCGTAACACCTATCGATAACATTTTCACCAAGCCAGTAGCGGCGAAGGCTTTAAGATCATTTGCGGATAAGAAAAATATTAAAGTAACGCCTTATTTCGATCTGGCCAAGGTTAATCCCAAAGAAAAGACCATCGAATCCCACAAGGGTGAAAAAGTGGGATACGATCTCCTGGTGGCCATACCGCCCAACTTCGGCGATAAGACCATCACTGACTCCGGCATGGGAGATCCCATGGGCTTTATGCAGGTGGACAACCATACTTTGAAAGCCGAGAACCAGGATCGTGTCTATGTGCTAGGGGACGCCACCAACGTACCCACCTCCAAAGCAGGTTCGGTGGCACACTACATGTCCTACACCGTGGTTGAAAACCTGGTTCGCGAGATTGAGGGCCATGACCCGTTACCGACCTTTGACGGCCATGCCACCTGCTTTCTGGCTTCAGGCTTTGAAAAGGCCATCCTCCTTGACTTCAACTACGATGTTGAGCCCCTGCCCGGAAAATTCCCTTTCCCCGGGATGGGGCCGTTCAGTCTGCTCCAGGATACATTCGGCAACCATTGGGGAAAGATGATGTTCAAGTGGGTCTACTGGAACCTGATGATGAAGGGGCTCGACCTGCCTTTGGAGGCTCAGATGAATATAGCGGGCAAGTTGAGGCAGACAGCATAGCCGGGAGGAGGCAGCCATGAATAACGAACAAGCGATTATGGAGCAACTCGATCACCTGGGGCAGGAAATAGCCATATTGACCGATTCGGCCAGGTCTTTGCAGGAACTCCGGGATGATCTATCGCCCAGGGTCAATGAAACAGTCAAGGTCCTCATCGAGGAATTGGCGGAAATCGAGGCCGATGTCCAGTTCGAGGACCTGGTACTCCTCCTGAAGAACCTGACAAGGAATGTCAAGAACTTGACCTGGTCAGTCGACCAACTGAAGAACCTCATCGACTTTTTGCGGACCGTCGAGCCTTTGCTCAAGTCTGCCGTGCCCCAGGCCATAATGTACCTTGATCAGTTGGAGCAACAGGGGGTTTTCCAAGTTTTGTCCCACATGTTGAGGGTTTTGGAAAAGATTGCTGACACCTATACGCCAGAGGATATCGAGCAGATCGGAAGCGCTCTGGTTAATCTCGTGGGCGTGGCCAAGAAGCTAACTGCTCCCGAGGCCTTGAACCTTCTGGACAAAGTTGCGGAAGTACCGGCCAGAGTGGACCTTTCTCAGGCGAAAGAAGTGGGCCCCTTCGGAATGCTGTTTGCCTTGGGCAACAGAGAAGTCAAGCAGGGTATGGGAGTTGTGCTGGAATTGACAAAAGCTCTTTCCCTGCTCAAGAATGGACATGGAGCAGAGGGGAGTGGAGCCTGAGCTGATACCAACTTCGGGCCAGGGCTAAGACTCGGTGGGCTTATCTTCAACCAGGCTCTTTCGCAGACGACTGTAGAGTTTGTAGGCCTGCATGCCGTGAGGGTGCCCCAATGACGCGGCTGAATCGACGCGGAGAAGTTCAAGCAGCAGGGGAAAACGTTGGTCGGCAACGAACCGCCTGTGCCTTTGAGAGGCCTGCTCGGGGGCGGTCAGGTTCCAGGAAAGATGGAAGGTGTGATGCCGAATTGCCCAGACGATTCGTTCCGTGCGTGCTGGTTCCATCTGAAGTCGTTCGAGGATCCTTTCTGCTATCTCGGCCCCGATCGCGTGGTGCCCGTGGGCCGTGATCTTATCATCTTCGTCCTTGGTTACCAAAGGTTTGCCCACGTCGTGAAGTAGTGCAGCCCAGAGCAAATCGGGATCACAATCGGGGGCACAGGCCTCAATAGCCAGTTTGCTGTGCTCGGCCACATCGCCCTCAGCGTGGTACCGTTCCGGTTGGGGAGTACCTGCAAGGGTATCGAGTTCGGGAATAGCTTGTACGATCCGATCCCACCACCCCGGAATACGTCGTCGCAACGCGTCTTCTATCGCTTCAAATGGCTTCATCGATCACTAGCCCGTTTATGGAGGGGATCGGTTTTGAAACTACTAAGCTCTTATGCTCTTGTAGTAGTTTATGAGCCCGTTGGTAGAGGAGTCGTGGGAAAATACCGCCTCGTCCCCTTGGAGTTCGTTCTCAATGGTTTTGGCCAACTGTTTGCCAAGCTCCACACCCATTTGGTCAAAAGAGTTTATATTCCAGATGACTCCCTGGGTAAATATCTTGTGCTCATAGAGAGCAATGAGGGAGCCGAGCGTTTCAGGGGTGAGCTCTTTGAATAAGAAAGAGTTGGAAGGTCTGTTCCCCTCGAAAGTCTTGGCGGGAATAAGGTTCTCCAGCTCCGGGCCCGAAAGTCCGGAACCTTCCAGTTCGGTCCTGACCTCCACTTTGGTCTTGCCCTTCATCAGGGCCTCGGTCTGAGCCAAAAAGTTCGAGATAAGAATGTCGTGGTGGATACCCAGGGGGTTAAGACTTCTGGCAGGAGCCAAAAAATCACAAGGGATCAGCTTGGTGCCCTGATGGATGAGCTGATAGAAAGCGTGCTGGCCATTGGTGCCCGGCTCACCCCAGATTATGGGCCCAGTGGAATAATCTACCCTCTTCCCATCCCTGGTCACGCTCTTGCCGTTACTTTCCATGTCACCCTGCTGGAAGTAGGCCGGGAAGCGGTACATATACTGATCGTAGGGCAGGATGGCATGGGTCTCCGCGCCAAAAAAATTATTGTACCAGATACCGAGCAGTCCCATAATAACCGGAATGTTTTCCTCGAAGGGAGTTGTCCGGAAGTGCTCGTCAACCTTGTGCGCCCCGCTTAAAAGTTCTTCAAAGCAATCCATGCCGATCGCCAGAACAATGGATATACCAATGGCCGACCACAGCGAGTAACGCCCTCCCACCCAATCCCAAAATTCGAACATATTGGCCGGATCAATGCCGAATTTGGTCACCTCGGCAGTGTTTGTGGACACGGCTACAAAGTGCTTGGCCACGGCCTTATCATCTTTCACTTCGGATAAAAACCACTCTCTGGCCGAAGTGGCGTTGGTCATGGTTTCCTGGGTGGTAAAGGTCTTTGAAGCAATAATGAAGAGCGTACTATCGGGGCTCGTGCGTTTGAGGGTCTCCGCCAGATGGGTACTGTCGATGTTGGAGACGAAGTGGGAGCGCAATCTGGAATCCGCGTAATGCGCCAGTGCTGCCGTCACCATCTGCGGCCCCAGGTCGGAACCGCCGATGCCGATATTTACCACATCGGTTATGGCCTTGCCGGTATACCCCGTCCATTCACCTGAACGTACTGCTTCGCTGAAGGAGCGTACCCTTTCGAGCACCCCGTTTACTTCCACCATTACGTCTTCACCATCAACCAGCATGGGCCGATTGGAGCGATTGCGCAGGGCAACGTGAAGTACCGCCCGGTCTTCTGTGTTGTTGATTTTTTCTCCTGCAAACATGGCCACAATTTTTTCAGCAAGTCCGGCTTGGCGGGCCAGTTCAATCAACAACTCTATTGTCTTCTCCGTAATGCGGTTCTTGGAGTAATCGAAGAGTATGTCTTCGAGACGCAGAGAGAACCGGTCAAAACGCTCGGGGTCGCGGGCAAAGAGGTCTCGCATAGGTAGCCTACCCACTTCCTGATAGTGTTCCGCTAACGTTTTCCAGGCAGACAAGGATGTGAGCTCAGTCATGTTCATTTTCCTCCGATCTTAGATTGTAGATTTTAGATTCCAGATTGTGGATTGTGGATTGCGGAGCAGAAGGTTTCAACTTACTGCAATCTTCAATTTTAGATCCTAGCATCTACAATCGTTAAAGCTCCAACACTCCGGTGTTGCGAACACCCTCCTTGATCTGTTTACCGCTTCCCGCTTACAGCGCAGCCAGGGCAGCGTCAATGATCCCCTGCGCCTCTGCCTGAATTTCTCTTAGGTGTTCTTTTCCCTTAAAACTTTCGGCGTAAAGTTTGTAGATATCCTCGGTGCCGGAGGGGCGCGCCGCAAACCAGCCGTTTTCAGCAACAACTTTTAGCCCGCCTATTGGGGCGTTGTTACCGGAGGCGTGGGTGAGTTTGGCAGTAATGGGCTCACCGGCGAGTTCTTTTGCTGTGACCATTTCGGCAGATAGTCCTTTGAGAGCCGCTTTCTGTTCCACCGTAGCGGGTGCATCGATACGTTCATAGATGGGACTGCCAAATTTTCCCTCAAGCTCTTGGTAGAGCTCCGCTGGATCCCTGCCGGTCTTGACCGTAATCTCACAGGCGAGCAGGTCCATGATGATCCCATCCTTGTCGGTGGTCCACACTTCACCATTTTTTCTGAGAAACGACGCTCCAGCACTCTCCTCACCACCAAATCCATACGAGCCGTCAATGAGCCCATCCACAAACCATTTGAAGCCCACCGGCACTTCTGAGAGTCGCCGGTTCAGGTGCGCGCTCACCCGATCTATCATGGAGCTGGATACCAGAGTTTTTCCAACCGCTGCCTCGCCTCTCCAATCAGCCCGGCTCTGGAACAGGTACCACACCGCCACGGAAAGGTAGTGGTTTGGGTTCATGAGCCCCCCACTTCTGGTCACGATACCATGGCGGTCACAGTCCGGATCGTTACCGAAGGCAATATCGAAGTCATCTTTCAACTTGATCAAGTTTGCCATGGCATACGGCGAGGAGCAGTCCATCCGGATTTTGCCATCCTTGTCCGCAGTCATAAAAGAAAAGGTCGGATCAACTTCCCGGTTCACAACGTCGATGGAAAGTCCGTATTTTTCTCCAATGGGATCCCAGAAGTCGACAGCCGAACCACCAAGAGGGTCAACACCTATTTTGACACCCCCCTTGACGATAACATCCATATCGATGATATTCTTGAGATCCTCAACGTAGGGAGTTAGGTAATCATATTTATGAGTGGTGTCGGCTCTTAGCGCCATTTCATAGGGCACGCGCTTGACATCTTTGAGGCCGCTTCCCAGGATCTCGTTGGCCCTGTTCTCGATGACCCTGGTTGTTTCAGTGTCAGCGGGACCTCCCGAGGGCGGATTGTATTTGAACCCGCCATCCTGAGGCGGGTTGTGGGAGGGAGTGATAACCACACCATCGGCAAGCCCCTGCTTCTTTCCGCGGTTGTAGGTGAGAATGGCGTGGGAAATTACCGGGGTGGGCGTGTAGCCGAAACCCTCCTGAATCATGACTGTTATCCCAGCCG
>CP070843.1:2815998-2826135 GCA_020350905.1 Deltaproteobacteria bacterium | reverse complement strand
TCTCGCCTACGCCCTTTCCACCATCGTTTCCCGAGCTCTTCCCGATGTACGTGACGGTCTCAAGCCGGTGCACAGGCGCATCATCTTTGCTATGGAGACCATCGGGGCGAGGAAGGCTGCGCGTCATGTCAAGTCCGCCAGGGTGGTAGGCGAGGTAATTGGAAAATACCACCCGCACGGTGATGCGGCTGTCTATGACGCCATGGTACGGATGGCTCAGGATTTTTCTCTGAGATATCCATTGGTGGATGGGCAGGGGAATTTTGGCTCGGTGGATGGCGACGGTGCCGCAGCCATGCGCTACACTGAAGCGAAACTTTCCGCCATTGCCGGAGAGTTGTTAGCCGATCTGAAAGCTCAGACCGTAGCTTTTACTGACAACTACGATGGTACTCTCACTGAACCTGCCATATTGCCGGCACGGATACCAAATCTGCTCGTGAATGGCTCAAGCGGGATTGCGGTGGGAATGGCAACGAATATACCACCCCACAACCTTACCGAAATTTGCGACGCTCTCATACATTTAATCGGCAACGAAGACGCAAGCACCGCTGAGATAATGGCCCGGATCAAAGGACCTGATTTTCCCACAGGTGGGCAAATTATAACGTCTGCGGAAGAACTGAAGGAGATCTATCGACGTGGCAAGGGCAGCATCAGGGTGCGCGGGGAATTCGAAATTGAACCCCTCAAGCGGGGCAGGAAGCAGTTGGTTATTACCTCATTGCCTTATTCGGTAAACAAGTCTCGTTTGGTGGAGAAAATCGCTGATTTGATTCTTTCTAAGAAGCTGCCAATGGTCACTGATGTAAAGGATGAGAGCGCTGAAGGCGTCAGAATCGTGCTGGAGCTAAGAGACGGCAAAGTGGTTCCCGAAAAGGTAATGACCTTTTTATACAAGCACTCCGACATGGAGATAAACTTTCCACTGAACTTCACCTGTTTGACACCACTAGCGACTCCAGAACGGTTATCCATCAAGGAAGTTCTCAATCATTTTCTCGATTTTCGTAAGGAAGTAGTGGTTGGAAAGCTGGAGTTTGAGCGAGATAGCTTGGAGAAACGGATCCACATACTTCAGGGTTTCATGAAAATTTTTGTGGATTTGGATGCTGCCATTGCCATCATCCGGGTAGCGGAAGATCGATCAGAGGCCCACGAGAATTTAAAGGTCCGTTTTGATCTGGATGACGAACAGGCAAAAGCAATCTTGGACCTTCGCCTTCATGCCCTCGTACGGATGGAGATTAGTAAAATAGGAGAAGAACGAACCGCCAAGGAAAAGCGGTTAAAGCAAATAGACACCATTTTGGCCAGCAGGGCTAAGATCTGGAGGGAAGTGAGGAAAGAAATCACTGCGGTCAAGAAGGCGTACGGCGATAAGCGGCGTACTGTTGTAGTCGCTGGCAGACCGCAGCTTACCTATGATAAAGAAGATTTTGTCGTCCACGAAGATGTCTATGTGGTGGTTACCCGCAATGGCTGGCTCAAGCGCGTGAAATCTTATGATCCGCGGACACAACTGCTCAAGGAAGGAGACGAGGTACTGGCAGTTATCAACGCCAACACCAGAGAGACGATCGCCTTCTTTTCGAATTTTGGCAAGGTCTATTGCAGCCGTATTTACGATCTGGACGTTTCAGGCAAAGGATACGGGGACCCGATTCAAACGGTCTTCAACTTCCAAGATGAGGAGAAAATTGTGACCGCCTTGCCTTCTGAATCTGAGCCCGGAGCAGTGTTTGATATCTCTTTCATGATTCAAACAGAGGAAGCTGTTGATAAGGCTGAGCATGGGCAGCTAACATTCTTCCCTGACATGGGAAAGGACACTGAATCCAGCGAACCACAGGAACACCAACCACCTCCACCCCTTTGTCTGGTGTTAACCCGGCAAGGAACGGGATTCTGTTTTGAACGAAGTACTCTTAAGGAACCCAGCGCCAGGGGCGGACGAACTCTGATTCGTCTACGGTCTGGTGACGAAGTGGTTGCTGTACGCCCAGTACAGAGGCCACTGCTGGCCATAGCCACCAACCGGAGAGTTTTGCTGACCCCAATGGCGCAGGTGAATGTGTTGGCTGGCACGGGCCGAGGGATTAAACTCATTAAGCCGGATCCCCCCGGAGTACTGGATTTCTTTACGGTGAGCAAAGATGATTACCTGCTTATCCAGAGTAAGAAGGGCAAGGAGAAGGAACTAGCAGTGGCAGAACAGCCCATTTACAATCGCGGTGCCAAGGGGGCGGTGATACGTGGAGGGATTGAGCAGTTTTCCCTGAAAGCGAGAGAGGAGGAAGTGGAAGATCCTGAATCGGCATCTGGCGAGAGTTATGATTAAGGAGTAAGCCGATGCGATGACGCCAAGGGTATGATGCATAGATTGCACAACACGAATTTGTTGGTTTTGGTAATCAAAGGTGTCGAATTTATGTGATACTCGTGTTTGTGAGTTTGAAGGTAAATTTGTTTTTAGCAACAAACGGCACGGGACTGCTTCCCTGGGCCGGAGGGGATAATGGCAACCAGCTACACCGGCAGAGACATCCAGGTACTCAAAGGACTGGCACCGGTGCGACTGCGACCGGGAATGTTTATTGGCAATACCTCCAGCACCGGTCTGCACCATCTCTTTACTGAGGCCCTGGACAATGCAGTTGACGAAGCCCTGAATGGCTATTGCGACCGCATCCACATAGCAATCGGCGCTGACAACAGCATAACTGTCACGGACAACGGCAGGGGTATCCCAGTAGACAAACACCGCCAGTCGCGGAAAAACACTCTGGAGACCATTATGACCTCCCTGCACTCTGGGGGCAAGTTCTCAACCAAGAGCTACAAGGTCTCCGGTGGGCTCCATGGGGTTGGCATATCGGTTGTCAATGCCCTGAGTGAATTTATGCAAGTCATCTCCAGGCGTCACGGGGTTGAATGGCAGCAGAATTTTGCCCGAGGGAAGCGGAAGAGTAAATTGGAAGATCTCGGTTCCACCACAAAACGTGGCACAACAGTGATGTTCCGCCCTGATCCTGACATCTTCAAAGATGTTGTTTTCAATCCCAAGACTATCAAGGAACAAGCCAAGGCCAAAGCTTTTCTCACGCGAGGTTTGACCATTATCGTGGATGACGAGATCAACGGCACCGTAGACCGCTTTTATTTTGAGGAGGGCATCAGAAATTATGTAGAAGATTTGGTTCAGGGAAAGGAGACTGTGACCGAGGCACCCTTCTATTTCAACTACGACAATGACCTCCGATTAGAGATGGTCCTGTGGTGGACCACCACCACTGACCGGGCCCTGTATTCCTATGCCAACTCCGTCTATACCAGCGGCGGTGGCTCCCATGAAAACGGTTTCCGGCATGGGCTAACGCTGGCGGTTCGTGAGTACATGTCACGGCAAAACAATCAGTTCAAGAAGATGAAGGGAATTACCGGGGAAGATGTTCGGGAAGGGCTGGTAGCGGTGCTCAGCGTCTTTGTCTCCGGCAACCTAGAATTCCAAGGACAGACCAAAGAGAGACTCAACTCGGATATACAACCTCAAGTGGAAACGGTGGTCAAGGATGCTTTCGAAAACTACCTTTTCCACAATCGTACCGCTGCTGAAGCCATAGTTGAGCGGATAGTGCTGGCAGCTCAGGCCAGGGAGGCTTCGCGCCAGGCTCGCCAAAGTATCCGGCGAAAAAGCGCTACCAAGCGTCTCACCTTGCCGGGCAAGCTGGCTGATTGCACATCAAATAGGGTGGATGAAACCGAGTTATTCATTGTGGAGGGAGACTCAGCTGGCGGTTCCAGCAAACAGGCCAGAGACCGTCGCTTTCAAGCTGTACTCCCCTTGAGGGGTAAGATCCTCAATGTAGAACAGGCAAGTGCCGATAAGATAAAAAAGAACAAGGAAATCCAAGCTCTTAGCCGGTGTATAGGCACAGGGGTTGGCGATCAGTTCGACTACAGCAGGTTACGCTATGGTAAAATCTTCATTAACTGCGATGCGGACGTCGATGGCTTTCACATATCCACCCTGCTCCTCACCTTTTTCTATCGCTATATGCAAGAACTGATAGAAAAGGGGCACATTTACCTGGCCCAGCCGCCCCTGTACCGGATTCAGATCAGGGAAAAGAACAAGAAGAGTGTCCGCTATATATACCGGGAGGCAGACAAGGATAAACTGCTGGAGCGTTATTCCGCCAATACTATCTCAATTCAACGATTTAAAGGTCTCGGGGAGATGAATGCGGCGGAGCTCAAAAAAACAACTATGGATCCTAAAAGCCGGACGGCTCTGCAGGTGACTGTTGAGGATGCCGCCCGCACCAACGAGGCCTTCGAAACCCTCCTTGGCCGGGAACCGGCCAAGCGTTACGCCTTCATTCAAGAAAACGCTGTATTCGTCCGCGAAATTGACGCATAGTCATTTGCCAAATCGATTCTTTCACCACGAAGGTCCCAAAGGACACAAAGATTTAATTTTCCCTTTGTGTTCTTTGTGGTTCTTTACTTCCGTATCTCCAGGACCGCGACCGCTTCAATGTGTGCAGTGTGGGGGAACAGATCCACAGGCTGCACCCGGAGGAGGCGATATCTCTTCATAAGCACTTTTAAATCCCGGGCCAAGGTCGCTGGGTTACAGGAAACATAAACTATCCTCGGGGGTTCCAGGGCAAGGAGTTGATTTACCACTGAAGGGTGCATGCCCGCTCGAGGCGGGTCCGTCACCACCACGTGCGGAGAGCCGTAGTTGTCGGCAAAGGAGGAGTTGCGAAGTAGATCTTTTAAATCGCCCACTACAAATTCGCAGTTATTCACACTGTTTAATCCGGCATTCGTCTGGGCATCAAAAACCGCATCCTGCACTAATTCAAAACCGATAACTTTTCGGGCAGCCCTGGCAAGGCCAATGGCCATGGTTCCACCACCGGAGTAGAGATCCCAGACAACTTCAGAACCAGTCAAACCGCAGCCCTCAGATACTTGATCCAGAAGAATTCGAGCGGCTTTGCTATTAGTCTGGAAGAAGGCTTCGGAGGAAATGCGGAAGCGGAAGTCTCCTAGGTGTTCCTCAATGTACCCTGGCCCGAAGACTACTTCCTGAGTATCTGCACTGGCTATCTGCGCCTTCTTCGCACTGATCCCATGCACCAGAGTACGTATGTCAGGGATCTCGGCTTGGAGCAGCGTGGAAAGCTGACGAACCAAGCTGGAGGAACTGCGGTGAGGTGCAGTGATCAGTTCAACGAGTATTTGGCCGGTATGCTTGCTGTCCCGGACCACGAGAAAGCGCCAAAAACCCGCATGGTCGTGGGTATTGTACGGGGGAAGTTCTGAGGTCAGAGCAAACTGGCGCACCCGTTTAAGGATGGAGACACTCGCAGTACTTTGGAGGTGGCATTCTTCAATATCCAGCACCCGGTCATAAAAACCCTTTATATGCAGACCGAGAGCGAAGTCGCGAGGTTTTTCCAGGTGGCTTAGTTCAAGTTCCTCTGGCAACAACCAACGACGGGCCGCAAAGGAATATTCCATCTTGTTACGGTAGTAATAGATTTCCGGAGAAGGCAGGGCTGGAAGAACAAAGTCGTTGGACAGGCCACCAATGTGGGCCAGACACTCCCAGACTAGATTCCTTTTTACCTCCAGTTGTTCGCTGTAGGGAAGATTTTGCCACAGACAGCCGCCGCAGGTTCCAAAGTGCATGCAGCGTGGTGCAATTGCCTTCGGGGAATCCTGGAGCAGCTCCACCACTCTAGCCTCGGCGTAGGATGCCTTCTTGCGGGTGATCCGGACAAGGACACGCTGACCTGGAATGGTGCGATCGATGAAGATAACAAAGCCATCAATCCGGGCCAAGCCTTTACCGCCAAAGGAAAGGTTTTCCACCACCAGTTCGATTTGGGTGCCTTTTTTCAGTTTGGTCATTGCCTATTCCAGCGTTCAGCATTCAGCTATCAGCAATGAAAGAAACAAACTTAGTGGGGCAAACCTCTCCGTCGGTCAGGAAGAGTCAACCCCAAAATAGCCTTTGTTAGTGAACCCTAGGCGCCATCCACTTTGCGCAGTCCACACATAACCATACTTCTCTGAGAATTCTCTGGCAAGCAGACAAACGGACTCACAAAAAAGATTTTGCTTTTTGATGTTTGAGTCTATACAATAAAATCATATCATGCAGACAACGTGACCGTAATGAGAACCTTCCATTGATCCCTTAAGGATGGCCAGAGCCAAATCATTGGATCACCATCTCGCCAAGCCACTACCTCCTCGACTGGTGTTGCTCTCTGTCTGCAAGAAAGCTGGATCGCCATTCACAAAATCCCAGTCCGAAGACATCTTTCACCCCACCTGTGGGAAAGGAGGCCCTTATGAGCGCGCCCAGGGATAGCCGCTGCCGTTACAAGGAATGTTACAACTGCAAGCATCGGTTCGACTCAGTCACTGGTGACAAGCCTGAATACCAATGCGGACTTGCCATTGACGGAACCATACGGGTTTTTGAGTGCGGCGGCTATCGCTATTATCTACCAGCGACAAAGGCGCAGAGGAGGGAGCAACACGAAAAGCTTACGGAATATCAGGCGTCATGAAGAATTAGATTTAAAAGAGGTGGTTTGGGGAGGATCTTCGAGTTCAGCTGAGAACTCTCTCATCAGAGTTTCGAGCTTCTCGGAGGAGATATTTTCGTCCAAGTTCATAAGGTCACCCTCCACCGATTGCACCAGATTCTCTGCAAACATCTTGAGCCAGAACATGGCACTTTCTTGGTTTGGCTGTTGCACATGGATGCCGCCGGTCTTTCCCTCTGGGGTTGCGGGTTCCCCCGGGTCCTCAACGTGGACGTCGCCGCCAAATATATTGTGAAGATGTTTGAGCGCTTGCCTACCGACACCCTTGCGCTTTTCTCCAATGATTTCAAGATGATAGAGAGTTATATGCTTGACCCCCTTCTCGTCCAGCCATAGGCTTATCTTGCCTTTGTAATGGTTGGGTTTTTCAAAGTGGAGCACCTCCATAGGACCGTAGCCTTTCAGGATCGTCAAGAGCTCCTTGATGCCCAGTTCCCTGTCCTCACCCGTCCATACAATATCTTTCCAAATCACCTGCGCCATGACCTGCTATCACTCCGTTGTTACCGGCGAGCACTCGCGTCGAGAAAATACCAAACCACTAGAAAGAGAAAAAAATAACTTTCACGTGTCACAGCATAAAACATTTGCCGGAAAATTGGAATAGGAAATCTTCCTGTTGAAAACAGCGATGGTCGAATCTGAATCTCCGTTATGATGCCCCAGACTCATCCGAGTACGTTACCTGCAACCCGGCCTTTCTTAGGTCGTCGACAATAGCGGACCCATCTTTTACATTCAGCCTAATCGCCACCAACCAATCCTTTTTTCCTTCTTTGGGTAGGGTCATTATGCTCATGACCGCCGCCTGGTGACGATCGAAAATGGAAATAATATCTTTCAGTTCTCCCAACCGACCACCAAGGCCCTCAATGGTAATGCCAACACCTTCTTCCTGCAGGCCCAAGGTTTTGGTCAGCAGCAGAAGGATATCGCCGTGCGTTGCAATCCCCACTAGCTTACCCTTCTCAACCACAGGAAAGCCGCGGATGCGGTCGTTCTGGCCCAAGGCTAGGGCTTTTTCGAAGGGCGTGTCAGGCGTAAGTGTCACAGGGTTCTTGTCCATGATCTCTTCGACCTGCATTTCTGCCAAAAGGTAGTGGAGTTCCTGGATGCTCAGGGAGGTTGCTGGTGAAGGCGATGCCTCTAGAACCATATCGTAAGTCAGTATTCCGACGAGCTTTTCTCCCCTGAGTACTGGCAGCTTGCGGATATTTTGTTTCCGCATTATCCTGTGCGCATCGCGCAGGGAGGTTTTGGATTCCACTGTAATCGGATCCTTCGTCATTATGTCTCGAATGCGCATACAATGTCCCTTTACAAGTCCAAGAAATGATCGAGCGCAGATTAAATCTGCAAATCAACATCGGCACCGAAAAGCACCATGACACAGGAGGTACTATTAAAAACCTTAACATCAGACCAAGGATTGTCAACATAAAAGCTATGATTCCAGTCGGATTTTTCCAGCAATTCATGAACTATCCGGGCTCGTTTAGTTGCGAGAAATAAAAGTCGTTATTCTTATATGAATTGTGAAAAAATCTTGATTGTAGAAGGAGTTAGGGTATACATTATTCCACAGACATTGCTTTGTTTTGCGACTTCTCATCGCTGGAACACTATGGTCTCTCACGAGTAATGAGCAATGCATCACGACCTCCTGGTAGCTCAAAGGAGAGCAATGCTATGTCTGAACAAGTCCTCTTGATAAATCGTCGGCCCCCTGTTCGAGTTCTCACCCTCAATCGCCCTCAGGCGCGAAACGCTCTGAATTCGCAGCTCATTCATGAATTGGAACGTGCAGTTGATGAGGCGCGTTTTTCAGAAGACCTCCGAGTACTCATTATCACTGGCGCTGGTGACAAGGCTTTTTGTGCCGGTGCTGATCTCAAGGAACGTCTGGCCATGTCTGATGGCGAAGTGCGTCGTTTTCTCTCTGCCATTCGGAGACTGTTCAGCAAGATTGAGGAGTTGCCGCTCCCAGTATTGGCTGCCATCAATGGAGTGTCCCTGGGAGGCGGCACAGAGCTTGCACTGGCCTGTGATTTGAGAGTAGCTGCGGCCCACGCCACCATGGGGCTAACGGAAACGCGACTCGCAATTATCCCGGGAGCTGGAGGCACCCAGCGTTTGCCGCGACTGGTAGGAATCGCACTGGCCAAGGAACTCATCTACACCGGGAGACAGCTTACCGCCCCGGAGGCCTTGGCTAAAGGGCTGGTGAACCGGCTTGCCGAGCATAACAAGCTCATGGATGTCTGTTTAGAGCTGTCAGGGGAAATATCTAAGGCGGGCCCGATCGCACTGGCTCAGGCCAAGTTTGCCATCAACAGGGGGAAAGATGCGGAGCTTCACACCGGCTTAGCAATTGAGGCCAGTGCATATGAGGCATGTATTCCAACGGAAGATCGACGAGAGGGGCTTCGGGCTTTCAAAGAAAAACGGCAGCCCCACTATAAGGGGCGCTAGACGAAGCAGCCGAGCGAAAATCAAGCTGGCAGCTAGCAACTGGCAGCAGGCAGCAACTTCTGTTTGGCGGTAAGAGATTTTTCTGCCAGCTGTCCGCTGCCGGCTATAGAATAGCGCTCTGAGCTATTCTACTACCTCGGACAACGGACGTGATTCTATGGCCGAAGATCACAGCACTCAGGAAAAAACGAACAAGGATCATTGGCTGAAGGAAGAAGAGCATCTGGCGCAGCGTATCCAGCAGGCCATCAATCCAGGAGGTGAGCAGGCCAATGCCCGCTTAGCCGAGCAGGGGAAAAGACCAGTCCGAGAACTGATCCAGGCACTCATTGATCCAGATAGCGAATTCTTTGAACTCGGCATAATTGCCGGTTTTGGCATGGACTATCCCGGTGGTGTAAGGGACGTACCCTGCGCTGGTTTGGTTACCGGACTGGGCAAAATTCATGGCAACTGGAGCATGATTTTAGCCAACGACAGCAGGGTAAAGGCCGGGACCTATTTTCCTATCACCCTCAAGAAACACATGCGGGCTCAAGCCATCGCTGAACAGAGTGGACTCAATTGCATCTACATTGCAGACTCCGGTGGAGCTTTTCTGCCCATGCAGGCTGAGGTTTTTCCTGACGACGGTCACTTTGGCTCCATGTTCTACAACATGGCCCGCATGTCGGCCATGGGGCTGAAGCAGATCACCTTGAGCACTGGCGGCAATACTGCCGGTGGTGCCTATATTGTTTTCATGGCCGATGAGGCGGCGATGGTAGAAACCCTTGCCTATTCTTTCCTTGGTGGGCCGCCACTGGTAAAGGCTGCAATTGGGGAAGAGGTCGACGCCGAGGCTTTGGGGGGTGCTAAGGTACATGCCCACATATCAGGTGGCGCTGATCATATGTGCAGGGATCAATTGGAAGGAATTCAAAAAGTTCGAGAGATTCTTTCTCAGGAACCCCAGCATAGACTTCATTCCCAGAGGGGGGAGGATATTCCTCCGGCTGTGAATGAGGAGAAGATCTATGAGCTCCTG
>CP070843.1:2804591-2815898 GCA_020350905.1 Deltaproteobacteria bacterium | reverse complement strand
CCACTTTCTTGTAGTGTTGGTATATCCCTTCCTGGGTGGGCTTGTTGTAGTACGGGCTGATCATCAACACCCCGTCTGCCCCAACCTTCTTGGCGTGAGCGGTCAGTCTTATGGCTTCTGCGGTGTTGTTGGAACCGGTCCCGGCTACGACTGGAAGCCGGCCCTTTACCTGATCCACCGTTATTTCCACCACGCGCTCGTGCTCATCGTGAGAGAGCGTGGCCGACTCGCCGGTGGTACCACAAGGCACGATACCATGGACGCCGTTCTCGAGATGAAACTCGATTAGCTGACGCAACCCTTCCTCGTCCACTACACCATTCTTAAAGGGGGTGACAATGGCGGGCAATACTCCGGTAAACATGACAACCTCCTTCCCTATTAGCATCCTAGTTGTTAGAAAGTGGTCGCTGGATTGAGAAATAAGAGAATACAGGCTTCACAAATTCCGAAATCCGCGTTTGCAGTTGAGATACCGAGACCGTAACTTATCCAGTCTCCTTCCAGAGCCGGCCCAGGTAAATTACCGTGGCCTCTCCTTCCATATAAACCTCTTCGGGAAGTTGTCCGCCAGCATCGAAGTAGATGGTAAGAGTCTCCCCGCTTCTGGTATGCACGTCAACAGGTGCTTCAACTATCCCCTCGACAGCACCAACCACAGCAACGGCTGTAGCCCCCGTTCCACAGGCAAGGGTCTCGTCTTCCACCCCCCGTTCATAGGTCCGAATGGCCATGGCCCTCTTCCCCAGCAGGGCAACGAAGTTAACATTGGTACCTGCAGGGGCGAAGTGGCGGTGATAGCGGACCTTCCGCCCCTGGCCCACCACGTCCTGTTTTTCCAGGTCCTCCGGATTGTCCAGAACAAAAATCGTATGCGGCACCCCGGTGTTAACGAAGTGGCCGGTTACCCTGCGGCCGTTCAGTTCAAGCTCCTGATTCAGCCGTAAATCGTATGGTGCTGTCATCTGCAGTTTCACTCGGCTGCCCGAGACCTCGGCACGGATGATTCCAGCGAGGGTTCTGAAGGAAAGACTGGGACCACAAATGCCGAGCATGCTGGCAAGCCTTGCAACGCATCGCCCGCCGTTGCCGCACATTTCCGCACTGCTTCCGTCTGCGTTGAAAAAGCGCCAGCTGAAGTCTGCCTCCTGATCATTCTCGATCAGAATGAGACCATCCGCGCCCACCGAGACCTTCCGTCTACAGAGCCTGCGGGCAAGTTCTGGAGCCGTTTCCGGAGCTATTGTCTTGGTGCGGTTGTCAACGACGATGAAGTCGTTGCCGCTGCCGCTCATCTTATAGAAGTCAATTGATGCACTCATCGAGACTCATCTCATATGGTCGAGAGGAATAGGCTGATCTAATTGTTTCACCACAAAAGCACATACCAGAGTTTAAATCCGAAATCCGAATATCGAAATCCTAAACAAATTCGAATTTCAAAAATCCAAATGACCGAAACAACGGACAATTCTCTGTGAGTAGTTTTGTTTTGGACATTTGAGAATTCGGATTTTGAATTTGTTTCGTGCTTCGGATTTCGTATTTCGAATTTGCCTGAGGACTCTCTGTGCCCTCCGCTTCGCCTTGGTTCAATTTTTCTTGACGCTGTTCCACTTTCTAACCATCAATCAGAAAGTCGGGTAATCGCTCGCCCCGCACCAAGTCTTCGTATGTCTCCCTGGAGCGAATCACCTCGAAGGCATCGCCCCGGACCAGGATCTCCGGAACCCTTGGCCTGGAGTTGTAGTTGGAAGACATGGTAAAACCATAGGCACCGGCACTCATTACGGCCAGCAATTCCCCCTGTTCAACTCGAGGCAGGCTGCGCTCGCGTGCGAGAAAATCTCCAGTTTCACAGATAGGCCCAACCACATCTGCTTGAAGCTCTGGTCGTTTGTTGTCAACCACCGGCTGGATTTGGTGATAGGAATCGTACAGGCTGGGGCGAATCAAGTCATTCATGCCTGCATCGACCACGAGAAAATTCTTGACCGGTCCTTCCTTGGTGTAGAGCACCCTTGTGACCAGAATCCCAGCGTTTCCCACGATAACGCGGCCTGGTTCAAAAATCAAGCCGCAATCAAGGCCGTTCACCTCCTGCAGAAGCGCCCTGCCGTACTCTCTGGGATGAGGTGGGTCCTCCTCAGAGTAGGTAATGCCCAAACCGCCGCCCAGGTCGAGATACCTGACTTGTATGCCTTCCTTCCGAAGTGCTTCTATGAGTAGCTTCAGCCGCCTGAGAGTGTCCAAAAAAGGAGAAACTTCTGTAAGCTGTGAGCCAATATGGCACCCAACCCCCACTATGTCCAAATTGGACATCTCCCTGGCTTGAGCATACATAGATTCCGCGATTTCAAGATTGATGCCGAACTTGTTCTCTTTCAAACCGGTGGAGATATACGGATGTGTATGAGGGTCTACATCCGGATTGACCCGAATAGCCATAGGGGCGCGACGACCAAGACGGACGGCACATTCGTTCAACGCCATCATTTCCTGGGGAGATTCAAGGTTAAACATCAGGATGCCCGTCTCGAGTGCATAAATGATTTCCTCAGCGGTCTTGCCCACCCCTGAAAAAACAATCTTCTCTGGTGGCACCCCGGCCTTCAGGGCCCGGTAGAGTTCCCCGCCGGAGACAATGTCCATACCGGATCCCAGTGATGCAAACAAACGGAGAATAGCGATGTTGGAGCAGGATTTGACAGAGAAGCAGGTAAGATGATCGACGTCGGAGAAAGCTTCGTCGAAGGCGTTGAAGTGTCGGGTGAGAGTGGCGTAGCTGTAACAATAAAAGGGAGTCCCCACCTCCCCGGCAATGGTCTCAATGGGAACGTCTTCGCAGTGGATTGTCCCGTTGCAATATTCGAAATGGTGCATGTTCTATCCTTGTATGATTTATGATTGCAGTCTGTATTCTCAAATCTACAATCGCCGGGCTCCAGTGCTCCAGTGGACCGCCGCATGAAGGAAAGGTGTCATATACCCCTTTTGGGGGTGGCTCGAAGCCCCTCGGTCCCGGCTTCTCTACTCCACCAACACCCTGGCCTCGTTGGAATCGGGACCGGCACCATCCCGCTTGTCGAACGGTACCACCTGGTAGTAAAACCGGCCCCTGCCCTCTATAGAGGGATCTATCACCTGAAATCGAGACTCCCCTTTCTTGACCTTGAGGCTGGTTATCAGTTCAAAATCGCGAGTACAGCCAGGACAGTCGCTTACTTCCGGCCGGGGCTTGCTCCGATAGACATTGAATCCTACGACATCTTTATCAGCCTCTCCTATCGTCCAGGTCAGCCGCACGCCACCAGCCTCAACAACCGCCCGCAAATCTTTCACCCGGGGTAGTTCTTTTTTGAGAGGCGGTTTGGGCGGCGCCTTCTTCCCACAAGCCCCACACAGGAACCCGAGGAAAAACAAGAGAACGATTACCGCTGCATGCAGCCATGACCTCCTCATTATCATCTATTCAGCTCTTCCTCAGCACCGCTGATGGCGTTCCGGACTTGCTGCAGCGAAGTTCCTCCGACTGAATTGCGGCTGTCCACGGAATGTTTCAGGTCGAGCACCGTATAGATCTTTTCATCGATCACCTTGCTAAATCCCCTCAACTCGTCTAGCGTCAGACTCTGCAGCTCCTTGCCCTCCTCCAGACAATATCGCACTAGCTTACCAACTGTTTGGTGAGCCAGCCGGAACGGCACCCCCTTCATCACCAGGTATTCCGCCACATCGGTGGCCAGTGTGTAGCCGGCAGTTGCCATCTCTTCCATGCGCTCTTTATTTACACTTACGTGTTCCCAGAGTTTGGCCAAGATTCTCAGGCTCTGCCGTACGGTATCGACGGTGTCAAAGAGCGATTCCTTGTCCTCCTGAAGATCTCGGTTGTATGCCAGGGGCAACCCCTTCATCATGGTCAGCAAACTCATCAAGTGGCCGTACACCCTGCCGCTCTTACCTCGAACCAGCTCAGCTACGTCGGGGTTCTTTTTCTGCGGCATAATGGACGAACCCGTACAGAAGGTCTCCGAGAGTTCCACATAACCGAACTCGATTGAACTCCAGAGAATGAGTTCTTCGCACATGCGGCTCAAATGCATCATGATGAGGGCGGCAGCAGCGGTGAATTCAATAATGAAATCCCGATCACTGACGGCGTCGATACTGTTACGGCTGAGTGCCGGGAAATCGAGCAATTCAGCAGTGGTATTACTGTCGATGGGAAGAGAAGTTCCGGCAAGTGCACCGCTGCCGAGTGGAGAGATGTTGATCCGCTCCGCACAGGCGGCCAGCCGCTGCCGGTCACGTCTGAACATCTCATAATAGGCCATGAGGTGATGGGAAAAGAGCACTGGCTGGGCGTGCTGCAAATGGGTGAATCCGGCCATGATTACCCCTAAATTGGCCTTGGCCTGCGCCACCAGGTTGCTCTGCAAAACCTTGAGATCTTCCTCGGCACCCTTGACTTCGTCCCTGAGAAAGAGGCGCATATCCAGTGCGACCTGGTCATTCCGACTGCGCCCGGTATGGAGCTTGCCTCCAACTTCACCCACCTTTTCCATGAGACGTTGCTCAATGGCCATGTGCACGTCTTCCTGGGTGTCGTCGAAAACGAAAGACCCATGTTCTATTTCGCGCAAGATTTCGTTCAGAGCCTGAATCAGGGTGTCTGCCTCCTCCGCGCTCAGCAGGCCCTGCTGAGCCAGCATCCGGCAGTGGGCCATGCTGCCCTCAATGTCATAGCGGTACAACCGCTGATCGAACCGGATGGACGCAGTGAAGCGTTCGACCAACTGGTTGGTTGCTTCCCGAAACCGACCATGCCATAGCTTGCCAGCCATCTTTACTCCACTCTTTAAGTTACCCGATAACAGAGAGGTGCTTGCTGCCTACTCTTTTTTGCCCAGTGACGCCTGGAGACGCAGCCGCAGCCCCAAAAGCTTTATGAAACCGTCCGCATCGCTCTGGTCAAAAACCCTGTCTTCCTCGAAGGTGGCATATTCGGACTGGTAGAGGGAACGTGTAGATTTCCTGCCTGCCACCTGACAGGAACCCTTGTATAATTTCAGCCTCGCCCTACCCCACACATTTTCCTGGGCCGCGTCGATGGTCTCCTGGAGCAACTTCATCTCCGGTGAAAACCAGAAGCCATTGTAGATCAGACTTGCATATCGAGGAATGAGGCCGTCTCGCAGGTGCAGGACCTCTCGATCCATGGTGATGGACTCCACCGCCTGGTGCGCCATCCTCAGGATGGTCCCTCCTGGAGTTTCATAAACCCCCCTGGACTTGATTCCCACGAAACGATTTTCAACAAGATCCACCCTGCCAATTCCGTTGGCTCCTCCCAACTCGTTGAGCCGGGCAAGTAATTCGGCGCATCCCAGACGGTCCCCATCCACTGCCACAGGATTGCCCTGTTCGAAGTCAATCTCAACATAAGCAGGTGTATCCGGGGCGTCTTCCGGGGCTACCGTCATCCTGAACATTTCCGGGTCCGGCTCCCTCCAGGGGTCTTCGAGCACCCCCCCTTCATATGACAGATGGAGGAGATTGCCGTCCATGCTGTAAGGTTTTTCCGGTGTCACCGGCACCGGGATCCCGTGGGTCCCAGCGAATTGCAGCAAGTCCTGGCGGGACTTTAACTGCCACTGCCGCCAGGGTGCGATGATCTTGAGATCCGGGTTTAGCGCGGTGTAGCTGAGCTCGAACCTGACCTGGTCGTTGCCCTTACCAGTAGCTCCATGACTCACCGCATCAGCGCTTTCGGCGGCAGCCACGGCTACCTGCCTTTTGGCGATGAGAGGACGAGCGAGAGAGGTACCCAGAAGGTAGTGTCCCTCATAGACGGCATTGGCCCTGAAGGCTGGAAAGACATAATCCCGAACGAATTCTTCCCGCAGATCCTCGATAATGACCTTACTGGCTCCCGTATCCAGGGCCTTTTGCCTGACGGTTTCTAGATCATCCCCCTGCCCCAAGTCGGCGGCAAAGGCAATCACCTCGCACTGATACTCCTCCAAGAGCCATTTGAGAATGATGGAGGTGTCCAGGCCACCAGAATAGGCCAAAACTACCTTTCGCACATTTCTTGACAAACTCAAGTTCCTCCCGCAAAAATTACACCTTGTCGATCAGTCAATACGTTCATTCGTCAATTCATGAAATATCCGGGCTAGTACTTAATTGCGGAAATCAGCGGAACAAAAAATAAACTTAACTTATGGAAATTACTCATCAGATTTTGTCACTAACTAATGCAATTAAGTACTAGGGGTCAACTAGTAAACGACTAAACCCATTGACGATTTGACTATTAGCCGCCCAACAGCCGGTCCAGTAAGGCCCGTTGGAGGTGCAAACGGTTTTCGGCCTGATCAAATATCGCCGAGTTCGGACCATCCATCACTTCATCAGTTATTTCCTCGCCCCGGTGTGCTGGCAGACAGTGCATGACAATTACGTCCGACTTCGCCTCCCGCACCAGTTCTGCATTAATTTGGTAATTCTGAAAAGCCGCCAAACGCTCCTGGCGTTCCTCCTCCTGCCCCATACTGGTCCAGACGTCGGTATTAATTACGTCTGCATTTCTCACCGCCTGCACGGGATCGTGACCAAAATGAATCCGCTCTCCTGCCAATTGCTGCCCTCGTTGCAAGATCTCCGTTTTTGGCTCATATCCCGCTGGACAGGCCAGGGATAGATGGAAGTCCAAGCGAGCAGCGGCATTAATCCAGGAGTGGGCCACGTTGTTGCCGTCACCCACCCAGGCCACATGCAGTGCCCGAAGGTCGGTTTTCTTCTCTCTGATGGTCAGTATATCGCCCAAAACCTGACAGGGGTGGTAAAGGTCGGTAAGGCCGTTAATAATGGGAATCTCAGCGTGTCTTGCCAGTTCCTGCAAATTGTCATCATCATAGGTGCGAACAACAAGACCATCAAGGTAACGGGAGAGAACCAGAGCAGTGTCCTGCAGAGACTCATCCCGAGAGAGCTGAGTTTCCTTCGAACTCATAAAAACTACCTGGCCGCCCAGTTGATACATTGCTACCTCAAAAGAGACTCTGGTGCGGGTGGATGGCTTGTCAAAAAGAAGCCCCAGGGTCTTCCCCGCAAGGGTTGGTTTCAGTTCGCCCCTTTTCCACTGTTTTTTGAGGACGGATGCCCGCGCCAACAGCGTATCAATCTCTGCGACGCTCAAGTCCAAGATGGTTATAAGATCTTTTTTCATGACTGCTTGTTTCAGCTCGCAAAGCGCACAGCGTCAACGTTCCAAGCTATCCAGAGTCCTTATATCTGGGCGAAGACCGCGTCCAGGCTCTCGATCAGCCGGTCCACTTCCTCGGATGTCACGATCAATGGCGGTAGAAAACGAAGAACCTTCTCGGCAGTACAGTTGATCAGAACACCCCGCTCCTGACATTGGATTACAATCTCACCACCGGGAAAATCGAGTTCCATGCCAAGTATAAGGCCACGGCCTCGCACTTCTCGAACAAAAGTATACTTTGCGTGCAGGGAAAGCAGCTGCTCCCTAAAGTAGTCTCCCACAACCCGGACCCTGTCCAAAAAGCTCTGCTGACTGATTTGGCGGAGAACCTCAACTGCCACCGCTGTGACCAGTGGTGTGCCCCCAAAAGTGCTGGCATGGCTGCCGGGAGTGAATGCTTCCGCAACCTCACTGCTGGCAAGCATGGCTCCTATGGGGATCCCGTTTGCCAGGGCTTTGGCCAGGGTCATGATGTCCGGGGCCACACCCTCATGCTGGTGGGAGAAAAGCGTCCCGGTTCTCCCCATTCCCACCTGAATCTCGTCGTAGATCAGGAGCAAATCGTGTTTGGAACAGAGTTCCCGCAGACCGGCCAGGTACTGTGCCTTCGGTACGCGAACTCCGCCCTCTCCCTGAATGGGCTCCACCAGAACCGCACATACCGTTTCGTCGATAGCTTCGGCCACCGCATCCAATTCGTCGAAATCCACATAGCGAAAACCATCCACCAGGGGCTCAAAGCCCTCCTGCACCTTGTGCTGCCCGGTGGCGGAGAGGGTGGCCAGGGTGCGCCCGTGAAATGAATCTTTCATGGTAATAATGCCGTAGCGCCCGGGGCCATACCTCTTCCGCGAGTATTTTCGCGCCAGCTTGATGGCTGCTTCGTTGGCCTCGGCACCGCTGTTGCCAAAAAAAACCTTGTCGGCAAAACAAACACTGGTTAGATCACCGGCCAACTTCGTCTGGGGTTCGGTGTAGTAGAGGTTTGAAACATGGACCAACTGCTTGGCCTGCTCATACAACACCCTGGCGAGCTCAGGGGGGCAGTGACCCAGGTTGCAAACCGCGATCCCGGCCACGAAATCTAGATACTGGCGACCTTCCTGATCCCACAGGTTGCAGCCACTGCCGCTGAGAAGCGCCAGATTGAAGCGATTGTAGGTCTGGCAGATGTGAGCCCGGGACTTTTGCATGAGGTCTGTGGTTTCCATTACATACCTTTGCAAGGATTCGCAGAGAGCACAGTGTGAGAAATTCGATATTCGGATCTAAAACACGCTATAACTATCTTCTCGTATCCAGCCGAAAACAGGCCACACGTTACTGCTTACTGCCTACTTGCCGACGATCTCTGTACCAATGCCTCGATCCATAAAAATCTCGAGAAGTACGGCATGCTCTACCCTGCCGTCAATTATGTGAGCCTTGTCCACCCCTCCGTTCACGGCCTCAATGGCATATTTCACTTTGGGAATCATGCCTCCAGTGAGGATTCCTTCCTTAATAAGCTCGGCAGCCTGAGTTGTGTCCAGGCTTGAAATGAGGTTGCCGTCAGAAGCCAACACTCCCGGAACGTCGGTGAGCAAGATCAGCTTGCTAGCATTGAGGGCCGGGGCGAGCTTGCCGGCGACAAGGTCGGCATTGATGTTGTAGGTCTCGCCTTGAGCCCCCACACCCACTGGAGCGATCACTGGGATGAACCGGCTCGCCTCCAGGGTCTGAATTACTTCAGCTTGAATGGTCTCCACCTTACCCACCATTCCCAGATCGATAAGCTCCGGGGGTTTATCCCCTTCCTGATCACTATAGAGCTGTAGCTTGCTGGCCTGGATCAAACGGCCGTCTTTACCGCTGAGTCCAACGGCCTGGCCTCCGTGCTGGTTGATAAGAGAAACAATTTCCTTATTGACCTTGCCAACCAGCACCATTTCCACCACGTCCATGGTTTCCCGGTCGGTGACTCTCATGCCCTCACGGAAGTCAGATTTTTTTCCTATCCGCTCCAGCGTTTGCCCTATCTGCGGCCCGCCGCCATGAACTACCACTGGATTGATACCGACGTACTTCAGCAAAACGATGTCCTGGGCGAAACTGTCCTTGAGGCGCTCGTCCACCATGGCATGGCCACCGTACTTGATGACAATGGTTCTCTGGTAAAACTCGCGCATCCAAGGCAGCGCTTCTATGAGCACATTTGCTTTTTCGATCAGTTTTTCCATACTGCTTGCCGTTTACTACAAAATATACCGGCTGAGGTCTTCGTCCTTGACTATGTCATGAAGTTTTTCCTGGACGTACTTCCGGGTAATGGCGACTTGCTGTCCCTTCAATTGGTGCGCATTGAAGGAAACTTCATCCAGAAGCCTCTCCATCACGGTGTGCAGCCGTCTGGCGCCAATGTTCTCTGTGCGAGAGTTGACGTCGTGGGCTATCTGGGCCACTTCCTCTATGGCGTCCTGTTCGTAGACAAGTTCAATCCCCTCGGTGGCCATCAACGCTTCATACTGAATGGTCAAGGCATTTTCGGGTTCCCTGAGAATACGGACAAACTCCTTTTTGCCAAGAGGATTCAGCTCCACGCGAATCGGAAACCGTCCCTGGAGTTCAGGGATCAGATCAGAAGGTTTAGAGGCGTGAAAAGCCCCGGAAGCTATGAATAGAATGTGATCGGTGCGGACCATCCCGTACTTGGTATTCACGGTGGAACCCTCGACAATGGGCAACAAATCCCGCTGTACTCCCTCCCGCGACACATCGGGCCCTCTGGTGCTCTCCCGAGAAGCTATTTTGTCAATTTCATCCAGGAAGATAATGCCAGAATGTTCCACCCTCTCGATGGCCAACTTTACTACCTTGTCCATATCGATCAACCGCTGCGCTTCTTCCTGGGTAAGGATTTCCAGCGCTTCCTGGAGTTTGACCTTGCGCCGTTTGGTGCGGCGAGGCATCATGTTGCTCAGCATCTCCCGGAAGTTGATGTCCATCTCTTCCAGGCCGGCGCTACTGAAAATCTCGACCATGGGGTAATTGCGATCACTGACCTCCAGATCTACATAGCGCTCGTCAAGCCTCCCTTCTCGCAACAGCCGGCGGAGTTTTTCACGCGTTCTAGAACGATCCCCTGCCTCGGGCCCTTCGAGCTCAGTGGTGGTTTCAGGGCCGGTTTCTGCCGGGTACTCCTGACCTCTTTCGGGGGGCAGCAAAATATCCAGGGTCTTCTCCTCAGCGATTTCGCCGGCCCGAACCATTACCTTTCCTTGTTCTTCCCCCCTGACCATGTTCACTGCCAGCTCGCAGAGATCACGAATCATAGATTCCACATCACGTCCCACATATCCCACCTCCGTAAATTTAGAGGCCTCAAGCTTCAAGAACGGTGAATTGGCCAAAGAAGCGAGACGGCGGGCTATTTCAGTCTTGCCCACGCCCGTGGGGCCAATCATGATTATGTTTTTCGGAGCGATCTCGTCCCTGAGATGCACAGGCACCTGCCGACGACGCCAGCGATTTCTGAGAGCAATGGCCACCGATCGTTTGGCGTCTTCCTGGCCAACGATATATTTGTCCAGCTCCTTAACTATTTCAGGTGGGGTTAGCGCTTTCATTGTCTCCGCTCAGTTCTTCAAAAACAAACTCATCATTGGTGTATACACACAGCCCGGCTGTGATCTCCATAGCTGCCATGGCAATCTGGCGGGCACTGAGGTCAGTATGCTTCGCCAGAGCACGCGCCGCAGCCAGCGCCTGGGGTCCACCCGAGCCAATTGCCAGCAGGCCATCGTCCGGTTCGATCACATCACCAGTTCCGGAAATCACCAGAGAACCATCACTGTCCACTGCAGCAAGCAAGGCTTCCAATCGGCGGAGCATCCTGTCGGTACGCCAATCTTTTGCGAGTTCAACAGCCGCTCGGCGCAAATTACCGCTGTACTGCTCCAGTTTGGCTTCGAACCTCTCGAACAGGGTGAAAGCATCTGCAGTGGTGCCGGCAAAACCAGCGATCACCTTGTCATGGTAGAGGCGACGAACCTTGC
>CP070843.1:2795719-2804491 GCA_020350905.1 Deltaproteobacteria bacterium | reverse complement strand
CGCACTCGGCCAGTTCATCAAAACTGAGCTTTCCCTGGACATCTGTGGCTGTGGTGATTACCGGTTGACCGCCGGTAACAGCCGCCACCTCTCTGGCCAGACGGTTGGCGCCTCCAAGATGTCCGGAAAGAAGGCTAATTGCATTGCGACCCATCTCATCAACCACCACCACGGCCGGATCGCTTTCCTTTCCCTCCAGCAAGGAAGGAAGAAGCCGCACTACGATACCGGTGGCCATTACACACACAAGCCCTTTATGTTTATTGAAACAGCTGACAAAAGTGGTTTTGAAATCAGTAAAACCGTGCGCTTCCGCAAACCCAGAGCTTTCTTTCTTTGGCAGGTAGAGGGTGGTCCCTTCAATGTTGGCGGCTAGGTTAGCGGCCAGCTCGCTTCCTCCAGGAGTCAGTGCAATCACTGCCACACCCTGCGGCCCAGCTTCTCCCTCCTGCTGAGACGTCCGGAAGCCGTGGTCAAAGGTGGGATCGTACAGTTTGCTGCGAGCCTTTAATTCTCCCATCAATGCTTCACCTACCAAGATCACCGCCTGTCTCTCTATCCCGCTTTCCTTCACCCTCTGGGCAATATCATCCAGCTTGCCGTGGATAAATCTTTCCTCCGGCCAGCCCACCCGATAAGCGACTACCACCGGAGTGTCGGCCGGATATCCTTGCTCTAGCTCTGCCACCACTTCACGAATTCGGGTTACGCTGAGATAAACAACCATAGTTGATCGGTGCTGAGCAAGCCCACTCAGATTCTCGCTCTCAGGGACCGGCGTCCGTCCTGCCAGTCTCGTGAAAATCAGGGTCTGGCTACCGCCGGGCTGAGTGAACTGCCGCCCAAGGGTAGCCGCAGCCGCAAAGGCCGCCGTGACTCCGGGCACCACCTCACATGGTATCCCATCCTCTTGCAGTAACTGGATTTGCTCCTGAATGGCACCGTATAATGCTGGATCGCCCGTGTGGACCCGGGCTACAATAAGGTCTTTTCCGACACCTTCAGCGAGAAGCGCATGGGTCTCCTCCAGGCTAAGACTGGAGCTGTCATGGATTTTTGCCCTTTCCTTCGCCTGGGCCAAAAGAGTATTCGGCACCAAGGAGCCGGCGTAGACGATCAGGTCTGCGGCCTTAATGATGTTAGCACCACGTACTGTGATCAGTTCCGGGTCACCCGGACCTGCCCCAATAAAATAGACTTTGCCCCGTTCGATCTCTTTCAGCTTTCGGTCCTCCACCAGTACCTATGCGAAGGGTGGGAACAAACCCCGAAGAACGCGAGGGATATTTGAGACTTTAGATTGCAGATTGACACCAAGGGGAACTGGAAGTTTTCCCAATCTGCAACCTGCAATCAACAATCTGAAATTGCATCTCTTTGTGCCCTTCGTGTCCTTCGTGGTTAATCCTACCCTCGTTTGTCGCTCAGCGCCAGAGACTGAGAAGGAAGAGCGGTGTTTGCGGCTGGAAGCGACTCATGAGTGCACCCTGGTTCTCTTTCTTACCCGACTCGATGGGAACAGTGCGACTCACTTGCAACAGCAGCCACTCGTGGGCAAGCTCAGTGTGCTCCACAAATTTCAGGGCTCGGCCAAGAGTTTCCGGGGTGACCACACTCACCACCACTCGACCTCCCGGCTGGAGCCGTTTTTCTACAACCTTCAGAATGTCGGCAAGGCTGCCGCCACTACCGCCGACAAATACCCGATCAGGGTCAGGCAAATCCTGCAGAGCACCAGGTGCCTCGCCCAAAACAGTTCTGACCCCGAAGCCTCCCAGCCGCTGTGAATTCTCCCTGATCATTTCTAATCTGCTTTTTTCCTTCTCGACGGCGTATACCCTCAAGCCGGGTGCAATCGTGACCGCCTCAATCCCCACTGAACCAGAACCTGCTCCCACATCCCACATGACCTCATCTTCTCTTATTTGAAGTTCGGCCAGAATCAGGGCGCGTGCTTCCTTTTTCGTGATCAGGGATTTCTCCTTCCTAAAAAGTTCGTCTTCAAGACCAAACCTGACTGTTCCTTGCTGTTCTTCAAGCGGGTAGAGGACCATTACATTGAGCGGGGCAAATTGCTTCCTGGCAGCGGTCACAAGATCGGTCTCCCAACACTGCTCTTCCTTTGAGCCTATCTCCTCCACCACTGCCACTTTGCGGTTGGCCATGCCAAATTCAAGGAGTAACTTTGCCAGCCGATCCGGCGTGTTTTTCGGGTCTGTATAGATGGCAATGCACCCTGGATCGGCAAGCGCAGGAAAGTATTCCATGGGCTTACGTCCGTGCACACTAATGGCTCGAGCTTCGTTCCACGGCAACTTGAGCCGAGCAAATGTTTTTTGCAGGGCGGTAACATTGGGAAGAAACGAAACGTTTTCACGGCCAAAAACCTTCACAGACAGGTTGCCGATGCCAAAAAAAAGAGGATCTCCCGAAGCCAGGATCACCACTCGCTTGCCGACGGCCTCCTGTTTCACCGTCTCCAGGGTCGTGGCAGGATTTGCGCCCAGGACCCAGGTTGTCGCGCTCAATCCAGAGAAAACGGCGAGTTGACGTTTACCACCCACCAGCAGTTCGGCTGCCTCAATAGCCTCCCGGTGCGCTTCGGTCAGGTCTTCAGGACCAACACCCGTGCCCACCACTATCACCTCACTCATTGCGATCCTTTCCCGTGTGTTTACTGATATTTCAGCTTTGCGGCAACCCGCAAATCCGAAATAAGAATATCGAAATTGGTCCTCCGGACTTGTTTCGGATTTCGAATGTAAGCAGGATGGGTACTGCCCATCCTACGCTGTAAAGATGACTTGTCCATTATAGTCAAACAAAAACAAATGAATGTCCAGTTTGCCTTGGGAATGGTTCCTGCTCATTTCCATGGCTTTTTCTGAAAGCTTGGGAATAATGCTCTCTGTGCTTCCCGTCTCCTGCATGATCTCGAGGGCATGCCTGGCAGTGTTTGCTCCGACCAGCCTTTCTATTAGTTCCTCGGACTCTCCGGCCTCCCGAGCCATCTCCCGTAAAATACCAAGATCCATGTTGGCGCTGCTGGCGTGGGTATAGTGCAGCCCCATGGCCATTTTTACCAGTTTGCCAATAAAGACCGAGTGAGTGACCTTGGTAAAGCCCAGTTTACCTGCTGTCTCCAAGCCAAATCCATAGAAGTCAGCAACCTGGACAAAGCATTCCTCAGGTAGGGTGGTGAGCAGTCGCCTGGCAAATCGTTCGCTCTTGCCGCCGGTACTCAGCACTAGTTCGCGGCCCGCAGCTCGTGCCACCGACAGTGCCGCCTCTATGGTTTCCTTGTACGCCTGGTGTGATAGCGGGCGGACAATTCCACTGGTGCCCAGGATGGAGAGGCCGCCCAGAACTCCCAGCCTGGGGTTAAGTGTCTTCTTGGCTAGAGCTTCGCCGCCGGTGACAAAAACTTCAACCTCAACTCGTTTGTCCCTGCCAGCTTCACAAGCGTCCAGCACTTCTTCTACCGCCCACTGGATCATCTGCCTGGGCACCGGATTGATGGCGGGCTCACCCACCTTTACAGGCAGTCCTGGCTTGGTAACCTCACCAACCCCTTCTCCGGCCTTGTACACGATTTCAGTTTTACCTTTCGTTGACCCCAGGATCCGAACCCGCGCTCCAATCTCTGCGCCGTGGGTCACATCGGGATCATCTCCTGCATCCTTGACAACCGAGCATAGTGAAGTATTTTCGTTCAGGTGGCTTCGGCGCAGAGAAACACTCAGGACTCTGCCTTCAGGAAGAGTCACTGAGATTGGATGTAGTGGCAAACCGGTCAACAGGAGCTGAAGTGCACTCTTCGTGGCAGCCGCGGCCGCGGTTCCGGTGGTAAAACCCTCCCTCAGTTTTCCTCTTTTCTTCTGCCTGTAGCGAACTGAAACAGCCGACATGACAATCTTTCCACCCTAAGTTTGGCTGCTGCCAGTATCGAAGGAAAACGGTAAAGAATCCGGGCCCAAAGGACCAGGTTTTCGATGTTGAATAAACCACAAAGAACACAAAGAGGAACAATACTGATAATTGACATGGACCCATTTTGAGACACTGACTTCTGTTCGTCCCACTCAGGCAACACTTGATTACGCGTGTCTCTCAGCGTGATACTAGCGAAATGGAATCAATACCTTTCTTTACTTTGTGCTCTTCGTGCCCTTCGTGGTTAAAATCTCCACCCGTCACTCTTTGTTAGCGGCTAGATCGGCGAGTCCATTGACCGCGGCGGCGGCAACAGCACTACCACCTTTTCTTCCTGCAACACTGATGTATACAAGCCCGGAAGCCATCAACAGCTCTTTTGCTTCCGCAGCATTTACAAAGCCTACGGGCATGCCCACAACCAGAGTCGGTTGGAGTATTCCCTGTTTATGGAGTTTCACCAATTCAATAAGCGCGGTGGGTGCATTCCCAATGACTGCCAGCCCACCTTGCAGTAATTCTCTGGCTTGTGAGACGGCTGCAGCGGCACGGGTAATGTTCTCTCTTTTAGCAATAGTGACTACCTCAGAGTCATCGATATAGCAGTGAACCTCGCAACCAAACTGAGCCAAGTGTCGTCTGGTAATTCCTGCCTGGGCCATACGAGTGTCCGTAAAAATGGCAGTTCCGCTCCTGATGGCAGCAATGCCTGCTGCCACTGCCTGAGGGTGAAAGCGGGTATTTTGCAGAAATTCAAAATCAGCAGTGGTATGGATGAGTCTTCGCACCACTGCCCATTCGTCAGCTCTCAGATCGTGCTCTCCTGCCTCTTCCTCGATGATCTTGAAACTCAATGATTCAATATCAGATGGGGCAACTTCGGTGATTTCAACCATTCTCTGTCCTCGCACTCTGTGATGTCAGTCTTCCGTCGTGGTTTCACAGCTTTTCAATAGCGGGTCATTGTAAAACATGATCTCCTACGCTTAATCTCTGATCCCGTCATTTCGGATTCCGCCGCCGGATATCCGGAATCCATAGAAAACTGCTCGTTGCAACTAGCTTTTGTCTTGATACTCCCTACATCGATCTACAAAATTGGCGGCCATCTCCGGATTACTGCCGAAGTGCAGATGAATGTAGCCCGCCAGGGTATTGTTGAGCATGAAACCATCTGTCCCGACTTCGATTCCTTTCCGACTGCTCAACCGGAAAAGGTCAGGAACTTCCCCTGGATCTCCGATTAATTCAGAATAATGAAACTCGTGGCCACGAGCCTTCAGTCCCTTTGGCCCCAGCAAACTATCTTCTTTGAGAACTACCTCGCGGTAGCCGAGGGCCTTGCGGTGAGAGAGCATCCTTGTACTGAAAGGGTAAAGCTCCACCATGGGGTAGTTACTCCCCTCCACCTCAATTGAACGGGTAAGGTACATAAACCCGCCGCATTCGGCGAATATGGGCATTCCCCTGTGAGCTGCCGCCAGAATTTCTCTTCTTAAGCTTTCATTCGCTGCTAGCTTCCTGGCATAGAGTTCCGGATAACCTCCACCCAGATACAGGCCCGAAACATGTACAGGAAGATTCGAATCCCAAACCGGAGAAAAAAAACAGAGTTCAGCTCCAAAGTGGGTGAGCAGGTCCAGGTTGTCCTGGTAATAGAAGCAGAAGGCTTCATCCCGTGCCACTCCGAGCCGTATCCTGGCTTGGCGAGCCGTCGGCCGAGGCAGAATCTCATCATTCACGGCGGTGGCCGGCATCTCCAAGAGCTTACTCACATCGAGGTGTTCTTCCACCAGCAAGGCCAGTCTGTCGAAAAGGGCAGCAGGATAAGGCTCTTCATCGGAGGTGACCAACCCCAGATGCCGCTCAGGAATCGCTACCTCCCCAGATCGAGGTAGCCCTCCCAAAAAAGAAACATCAGGAACCGATTCCATGGCCTCGGACAGAAACCGAGCATGGCTGTCACTTCCTACCTTGTTGGCGATCACCGCTCCCAACCGCAGATCCCGCTCATACGTTTTAAAGCCATGGACCAGGGCGGCAATACTCCGTGCCATACTGCTGGCATCCACAACTAAAATGACCGGAGCGTTCAGCCACTTGGCCATCTGCGCGGTGGATCCAGCTTCGGACCGTCCATCATAGCCATCGAAAAGGCCCATTACCCCTTCCACTATACCGAAGTCCTTACCTTGCATGGACCGGCAAAACGTTGCCCGGTTATACTTTCTTGAAAGCATCCAGCCATCTAGGTTGCGGCTTGGCGCTCCAAGCACTCTGGTGTGGTGCCCCGGGTCAATGAAGTCAGGACCCACCTTGAAGCTTTGCACCGAGAGTCCTCTTTTCTGAAACGATGCTATTAAACCCAGGGAAATCGTGGTCTTGCCCACTCCGGAATGGGTTCCCGCGATCACCATACATCTTGATCCGGGTTGTATCTGCTGTTGTTCGTCAGCCTTTACCATGACAGTTCTGTTTCGTTATCGTTATACATATTTGGGTGTCCCAGGATTGCTACAATGTATTGAGTTAACCAGGTTAAATCAAGTTTTACTTGTTCATTTGGTCCTAAAAACCTGGTCTTCAGGGCTAGGTCAGAGCTGAATGGCTTTGCCGGTAAAGATTGCGAGCTGTTTTGGAGTATTGGAGCACCTCGATTGCGGATTGCGGATTGCGGATTTGAAAAGCATAGAGTATGGAGTCAAAAGATGGGGTTGGTTGCCGCCAATTTAGTAAATCTCAGAACGCACTCCTTAGTAGAATGTTCACTATATCTGGTGGGCGGTTCACAATAGACAGAATGTGGAGTATGAGATCTAAGCTTCAGAAAATCAGTGCCGAGAAGGTCAAGCGGTTGATCCACAGGTGGAGCATTGGGGTGGGTGTGAGGAGCTTGGGCTAGCTGATGGGTTTCAGGTGGGAAGGGGAGCAGCGGTTCCGTTGGAAGGTGATAACGACCGCCTCTCCCACTTCCCACAAGCGCAGAGATGAGCCATCTTTCTCACTCCACAGATTTCTCGGATTTGTCTTTTTTCGGCTTTGAGCTCTTGGAGCCTTTCTTCGGTTGAGTCAGGCAACCACACCCGCAATCATTCTGCTTCTTTTCTGCCACCTTGATCACCTCCTATCAGTAGTCTCCTCCATTATTATTTGCCTTTGAGTTCCTTGATGCGTTCCTCCACCCCCGCAAGCTCCTTCGCCAATTGGTCTCTATATGATTCAAGACGCTCCTGTTCTTCCCTGAGAGAAAAAAGGCGGCGGAATGGTGGGCCGCATCCGCACCCGCAGCAACCGCAGGTGCACATCTGCATGCCTACGTACCTTGGAGTTATTGTCGGCTGACACATTTTCTATCACCTCCTTTCCAAGAGCATTTCTTTAAGTGGTTTAGTAAATACTGAATTGTTTTCGCAAAAAAAAGATTATCCTTCCTCTTTCAGCTCTTCGATCTCAGCTTGCACTTTGTTGAGTTCTTCCTGAAGTTCTTGCTCATATTTCCGCAGCATGGCAACCCTATCCGTGGCCTTGCTAAGTTCAGCCTCTCGAATCAACCCAGGTCCTTTACAACCGCAGGTGCAGACTTCAGACAGAAACTCTCCACATTTTTCTAATGCAACCGGATCTATTTCGTATGGTATCCAATAACCTTTACGTTCATTCCGAACCAGTCCAGCGTGCTTAAGGATCCTTAGATGTTGCGAAACAGCAGAAGGAGTAATGCCCAACATCTTCGACATCTCGTTAGCACCGAGAGGGCCCTTTTGCTTCAGGAGCTCGATGATCCTGATGCGAGAGTCAACAGCCAAAACTTTGAATAACTCTGCTTGCTTGCTTTCCATTGAAGTATCCTACTTAAGTATTCGCTTAAATACTACACAATCTAAAGGCACCTGTCAAGAACTTTTTCGAAGAGATAACGTCTCACAGTTTTTCCCAATTCGCTATCCGGTCACATCATCGACTTGCATCATCACTCTGCCTGCGGAAACGATCATTACTTTCAACTGCACTGCTCCAATTTCATCATCGGAAATTCCTTTTTCCTTGGCCACGCCAAGAAGGTGTTCAAGTCAAGGATAGCAGGCAAAAGCCATGGCCGCAGCCACCTTGATCATATGTGACGTTTTTTCATCAAGAGTCCCTTCGGCGTCAACCGACTTGTGGAAATCGGCAAATATCTCTCGTTGATTCTCGGATAACATGGATTTCTCCTCTCCTGAACAAGCCGCAAACAAAACTTTTTCAGCGGCGTGACAGCTAATTTCATAATTGAACGGCCCGATAGCCGTATTTTATTACGTCACTTTTCCAGGCGAAATAGAGAAATACAGCGTCCTCGCTGTCTAACCCTTCCTATTGGCAGACTATACTGCTAATCTGCAACATACCCTCCGACTATCATTACCACAATAACTGCAAAACTAAGACTAGATTTCTGGATCGAGGCTTGAAGATAGCTCACAGAAGTAGGCTATGGGCAGGCCGAAGAGATGGCAGTCATGACTCGTTATCTAAAACTCCGACTGGTCTGGTGGGATACTGTATATTACATCTCTTAATCCACACTTTCGGCTCTAGGAAGCGTACTACTGCATGTGGGAGACTTGTCTTAAAGGGCAAACTAAAAACTAGAGTATGGAAACTTCAAGCAGAACGGTGTGGACTTTAGATCATAACGATGTGAGTGAAATCGGGCCGCGCGGTTTTTCACTTCTGCTTGAGCCGTTGGTTAGCTGATGTTTTTGCATAGCGAGAGCTTGCAGTCTTACACAATATCAACATCCTCCCACAAGGCGATCTAATTGTGGAGCTTGACAGCTGTGCCGTAAACTAAGAGTT
>CP070843.1:2788684-2795619 GCA_020350905.1 Deltaproteobacteria bacterium | reverse complement strand
TGAAACATACAACTACGATAGCCAGTTTCCCATCAACACCCACTCGGGCTATGCTTGGGACGCCATTTACATCGTAGCCAATGCAATGAAGAAAGTCGGAACTGATCCTGCGAAATTGAGAGATGCCATTGAACAAACTGACGGCTACGTAGGTATCAGCGGCATCTACAACATTACCCCCAACGATCACAACGGCTTGGGTACCGATTCTATGGTTATCGTTATGGTCTGGAATGGTAATTGGAATTTGGTCTATTAAGGAAAAATTGTGGCTCCGGCCTGATCTATTCGAAGATAGGTCGGCTCATCCGTAAAAGGTATAACAGAAAACGGGCGCTTGAAACCTGCTGCTGTGCGGATCTCGGCGCCCGAATACTTTCTAGCCGCTCGACCTCCCACAATCCTTAGCGAGAAGTGCTAGCCCGGAAATTTCATGAATTGCTGTCGCGAGACCGCGAAGATGGGCGTGCCACCTGGCAACCGCAGGGTGTTGGCGCCGAGGTGTACCTGAACGGTACGTCGCAGGGGCCGACACCCGAGGACGCCAGGAAGGACGGCCACATCCGTGGTCGCAGCAGGTAATTCATGAAATATCCGGGCTAGATTTAATGCTCAAGTTGGCAGATCCATTCCCTTGACATCATCATTGAATTGCATCTACAGTGATTGGGGATTTTAGATCTCAGATTTTAGATTTAAGAATGAAGACTGAGGATATGTCACTGACAATCATTCTTTTGCTTTCAATTAAAGCATATCCAACCTAATTCCCAAAGAAATCAACAACTCGGAACCCACAATCTAAAATCTGCAATCCACAATCTAGAAAAGGGAGGGACCCATGCCGAGTGAAGTATTTGCCATGGATTTGCGGACCAGTTTGCAGGAGAACCTTTACGTCAAGCTGGATCGGTTGCTGGATGCAGCTGGCTTTGATGAAATTGTCAAAGAGAGGCACCTCATTGCAATCAAGCTCCACTTTGGGGAGAAGGGCAATACGGCTTACATCCCACCCACTCAGCTCCGTCACCTCGTGAATAGAGTTTATAACTTGGGAGGAAAACCGTTTCTTACCGATACCAACACACTTTATGTGGGAACGAGGACCAACAGTGTGGACCACCTCACCACAGCCATTGAAAATGGGTTCGCTTATGCTGTGGCCGGAGCTCCTCTCACCATTGCTGACGGTCTGAGAGGCAATTCTGAGGTGGCCGTACCAGTGAATCTGCCCATCTACGATGAAGTTTACATAGGCGCCGACGTCATCCAAGCGGACTCCCTTATTAGCGCCGCCCACTTCAAGGGACACGAACTTGCAGGGTTTGGGGGCACTATAAAAAATCTCGGCATGGGCTGTGCCTCCAGAAAAGGAAAACTTGCCCAGCATTGCGAGATTTCACCCGAGTTCAACGCCAAAAAGTGTGTCGGCTGTGGTGAATGTGTAGCTCATTGTCCTGCAGACGCAATTGAACTGCTCAAAAAAAAGGCCAAGAAGGATGCCGAAAAATGCATTGGCTGCGGCGAGTGTATAGCGGTGTGCCCGGAGGAGGCTGTCTCCATCCCTTGGGATAGCGACACGGCCCGTTTTCAGAAAAAGATGGTGGAATATACGGTGGGAGTCCTCAAGGACAAGGAAGACCGTGCCTTCTACCTCAGTTTCGTAAGCCGGGTAACCCCACAGTGCGACTGTTATGGCTTTAGCGACACTCCTTTAGTAAAAGACCTGGGCATTCTGGCAAGCAGGGATCCGGTGGCCATCGATCAGGCTTCTGTGGATCTCGTCAATGCTCAGCCAGCCCTGGCTGACTGTTGCCTCGAGACGAACAGGGGGCCTGGTGAAGATAAGTTTCGCGGCGTCTATCCCCACATTGATTGGAGCATCCAGTTGGGTTATGCGGAAGAGGTGGGACTTGGTACCAGAGATTACGAACTGGGTTACATTTAACAAAAACTCCATGTACGGAGAACGTGGCTTTGATCTGCCCCGCGGAGGGGATTTGGGGTGTTTGTCATTTTAACCCGTTATAGGAGTAATGGAGCAAGGGTAATTTCGGATTTCTGATTTCTGATTTTGGATTGAAAAGAATAACTTACAAACTAGAAACTCAATTCAAAGTCCCAAATCCTCATTCCGCATTCCCAAAATCGCAATCGAGTCGCTCCAGTACTCCCCGAGCATTCTTGGCGGGCACTGCCATCGAACTCTTCCCGCGCCCTGCGGATCTGAATTGCGAGAAGCCTTTAACTTCCTTCGATGACAGGCGTGAATCCATTTTCTTAAAGGTAACTCCATGTCTCACTATGACACGGTGATCCTGGGGGCCGGCCCTGGAGGTTATGTCGCCGCCATTCGAGCCGCTCAACTGGAAGCCAAGGTCTGCATTATTGAAAAAGAGCTGGTTGGCGGCACCTGCCTTAACTGGGGTTGCATTCCTACCAAGGCCATGTACACATCCGCCGTGCTTTTCGAGCAGATGCGCAAGGCCGAAACATTTGGACTGAGTTGCCACCGCCCCCTCGCGCACCTGGACAAGATTGTCAGCCGCAACCAGGGGATCGTTGCAGAGCTTCGAGAAGGGGTTGAACGGCTATTCGCTCAACACAAGGTCAACCTGATCATGGGGGAAGGGTACGTCAAGGGACCTGGTGAGGTCGAGGTGACAACCACGAATCAGGGTAAGCAGACCATTCGCGGAAAACAACTCATTATTGCTACCGGTTCTCAACCTCTCGCCCTCGATTTGCTTCCCTGGGATCACCAGAAGGTACTGAATACCCGAAGTATGCTGGAATCGAAGCAAATTCCCAAGAGCCTCTTTATTGTCGGCGGCGGTGTCTCTGGCTGTGAGTTCGCCCTTCTTTTCAGCGCCCTCGGCTCTACTATTCACATGACAAAGCGCAGCAAAGAGCCCATAAAGGGCCTCGATCGGGACGTCAACAGAGGACTGGTTCGAGCGCTCAAGAAACGAAAAGTAAAGCTTCATCTGGGAGACCCCCCTGTCTCTGCCGCCCATACTGCGGCTGGGGTGGAAGTAACACTGCAGTCAGGTAAACAGATAGAGACGGAAATGGTCCTCGTTACTGTGGGCCGATCACCCGTTTCTCACGGCATCGGCTTGAAGCGGCTTGGCCTCAACTTGAAAAACGGCTACATCCAGGTGAATCAACACTGCCAGACAAATATGGAGGGGGTTTACGCCATCGGCGATGTTACGGGTAAGCAGGAACTGGCTCACTTTGCCTCCCATCAGGGAATCGTTGCCGTGGAGCATGGATTGGGCGAGCAGGAAGCGAAGGTCGACGAAGACGCTGTTCCTGTAGCCATATTTACCAGTCCGGAGGTCGCCAGCGTTGGACTTACTGCCCAGCAATGCGAGGAGCGATCCATTGCGTACCTCGAGGGCTCTTTTCCTTTTCGAGCCCTCGGTAAATCCCACGCCATTGGTGAAATTGATGGCTTTGTCAAAGTAATTGCAAGGAAAAAGGATGAGCAACTAATCGGCATCCATATCATCGGACCGGATGCCAGCACATTGATTGCCGCATCCAGCGTGGCGGTAACCAAGGGGGTAACCCTCAAGGAGATGTCCAAGACCATACAGGCTCATCCTACGGTGGCCGAGGCCTTGTGGGAGGCGGTGGAAGACGTAAGGGGGGTATCGATTCATAAGTTGGATCTGGGACTTTGAGGCAGCGGACAGCTGGCAGCAGACAGAAATCTATTGAGCACTGAGCACTAGACACGGGGAACCACTGGCATAGAGCAGAGGGCATAGAGTAAAGGCGTAAATTCGGTTTACGATCCCCACATTCTAAATCCGCAATTAGATACAATCTGCACTTGCGACTTAAATGATTTTAACTCCATGCTCCATGCAGTTCTGCAAATGAAGCGAGATGAATTAATGACGAACGGTGATGGCTGGATCGTAAATCTTGGGCAGGCCCGGTACCTCGAGGTTTTGGACCTACAGCGTGAACTGGTCAAGCTCCGCCAGGGGCAGAGCATCCCCGACACCCTGCTCCTGGTAGAGCACGAGCCGGTAATCACCTTGGGTCGACGTGGAAGTACGAACAACATTTTGTCCACTTCCGAACAGCTTGCTTCTCAGGGGATAAAAGTATATCAGGTTGAAAGGGGAGGAGATGTCACCTACCATGGCCCCGGGCAGTTGGTGGGCTACCCGCTGATCGGTCTGACCGAACGGAACATTGGAGTCCGCCAGTTCGTCGATTTGCTCGAAGAAACCATAATCTCGACCCTGGCCGACTTTGACATCCCCGCTGGGCGGCAGTCGCAACACCGTGGTGTCTGGGTCGAAGACCGTAAAGTTGCTGCCCTCGGAGTTGCAGTGAAACGATGGGTTAGCTTTCACGGTTTTGCTCTGAATGTCTCTCCCAACCTGGATCACTATTGCCACATTAACCCCTGCGAGCTTCAACATGTGCAAGTGACATCAATGGCACGTCTTTTGGGAAAGGCACCGAGGATGATGGAAGTCGGCGATACGGTGATGAGAAGATTTGCCGAGCTCTTTCCCGCCCAGTGGCGAGAGGTTTCGCCTGCCGAAGTCTTCGGGAGAGTTCCGGCTGAGCTGACTCAGATTATGGTTTAACAGCTTCTGTCTTTGACCGTGCGAGCGGCTTTCCAGCCGCGATTTTGAGGTCGTGGCTGGAAAGCCACTCCCACAATAAATGCTACACACCCGGAAATAACACTGCGAGAGGAGGCGAGATGACAAACGGGGCTTTGAAAATCAGTCAAGATCACGTCTGGGTGCAGACCAACGGAGAAGGTGCACAGGTAGGAATCTCCGATTTTGCCGCCGAGGCTCTCGGCACCATCATTTATGTGGAACTCCCAGAGGTCGGCGATGAAGTAACCAGGGGGGACAACTTCGCGGCAGTGGAATCCGGCAAAGCAAGTGTAGAACTCCCTGCGCCCATATCAGGCCACGTTCTCAAAGTCAATGAGGAGCTTGAAGACGCTCCTGATCTGATAAACCAAGACACCTATGGCAAGGGTTGGATAGTCGTCTTAGCAATCAAAGACGTCACGGAACTTGACGAACTCATGAGCAAACCTGACTACGATTTATTTGTAGCAGGCGCCGATGAAGGTTAGAGCAAAGCATCTAAAGATAGAAAAATTCTAGGTTTATTTAGATATAAATAGGGGACGCCCTTGACTAATTAAACTTATTTTTGTCTAGCCGACTGAGGGATTTGGCAACTGCCGAAGGTGACACACCTATATGGCGACCTGTTTCAGCGAGTGAAAGCCCCAATCCTTCTACGAGTTTCTGAGCCAATTGTGCCCTGACCATGGAAACATTCCGACGCCTGCTTCCCGATTTAAGCGTATCTACCCTAATATTTTGCTCTTTACAGACTTGGCCAACCAAGGCTGATGCCTTTTGAGAAAGCTGAAAGGCGGAAAAGTGCTCTTTTCTTGATTGATCTGATTGTCGGATAAGCTGCTCTACAAATTCCCCACTGCCTAGAATCCGCTCATCTGACTTTTCCCGCACTCCACGCCGCCGCATCGCTTTTACAGCTGACCAGCCACCCTGGGATCTTATTAGACCACCCCCTACCAAATCAGAACGATGTCCCTGCTCAATTCCTTCTCTGACAAACTGACGATAAGCCCTTTTGGCCTCACGCTTCTTTGCCCCAAACCACTTAAGTACATAGTCTCGGTCCTGCCAGTCGTTTTTTATTTTTCCCATTAACACCGCATGCCCACACCAGAGATATCGGTCCAACTGGGCAAGAGATTCGACCAGCTTCGCGCGCAATGGATTCAGATGAATATATCTGACCAGTTCCCTAAAATAGCGGTCTTCTTCACATACGATTGATTTATAACGATTTTGAAAAAGGTGCCCATGCCTGCGGTGACGTCGGTTATAGGATCCAGCATAGCCGGACAAAAAACGTAGCATATACCTGGACAAACCCGACGGGCCGCTACGCAAAAGGATATGCGCATGGTTAGTCATTAGTGCCCAGGCATAGACTGGGGTTCCTGTTTCCGAGGCGATCTTTCCCATGCGAGAAATAAAATCTTTTCTATCATGAAAATCATCTACGATCTTTCTTTGTTCAATGCCCCTCACAATAACATGGTGTAAGGTGCCTGGAGCATCCAACCTAGCTTGTCTTGTCATCATTTACCTCCGTCCCTATGTGAGTAATATAGTTATGTCACTATAAGTATAATTAGTCAAGGGCGTCCCTTATTTGTAGATTGACATGAACCATCTGGTTGCATTAACGTGAGAATAGTTGATATTTCACGTTCCATCTCATTCTCGAAAAAATACACTTCACTTCTGCACTGTTCCGACTGAGCCTCAGGATCACTCACCGTAACCATTGGCTTCATCTCTCCGGAGGCAGCAATGAAAAGAGGATTCCCGAAGGTGTCGGTATGAAGCTGATGAGGGACTTTTCTCCCTCTGTGAGAGTAACAATGAAAGGGGAGTCTATCATGAAAAAGCTATTTATATTAATGATATCAGTGTTTCTCGCTTCTGTTCAACCTGCACTGCCGGCAGAACTTACTATTTTGACAGAAAATCTGCCGCCCTTGAACTATGTAGATAACGGCGTACTGGTTGGCCCTTCTGTTGACACAGTAAGAGAAATTCAGAGAAGGGTTGGATCCCATGAGGAAATCAAGGTTTATCCATGGGCAAGAGCTTACCAAATGGCTCTAGAGAAGGAAAATGTTGTATTGTTTGGCATGACACATACAGACGTACGCCATGATCAGTTTAAATGGATAGGTCCGTTAGCTACAAAAAGGGATATTCTTGTGGCCAAAAAGGGTTCAGGCATAACAATTAACAGCCTGGAAGATGCAAAGAAAGTAAAACGCATTGGCACCCTTCGCGACGACACCAGAGAGCGTTTACTCAAACGTC
>CP070843.1:2777817-2788584 GCA_020350905.1 Deltaproteobacteria bacterium | reverse complement strand
TTACAGTCCAGCGACAAAGGCGGTGTTCTCTCGAACAGAGCTAACTTCAGCGATCTGTTTACCTCCGGCGGCATTACCTATTTCATTGGCCCCACATTCCAGTGGCCCATTTTTAACTACGGGCGCCTCAAAAATAACGTCCGCGTCCAGGATGCCCGTTTCCAACAGCTTGTGGTCAATTACCAAAACACGGTCCTGCGGGCTTTCCAGGATGTGGAAGACGCCACAGTGGGCTTTTTGAGAACACAAGAACAGACTGGGTTCATTTCTGAGAGTGTCGAACAATATAAGCGTTCGGAGGAACTTTCCTTGATCCAATACAGCGAAGGTTTGACAACCTACCAGCGAGTGATTGATTCGCAGAGATATCTGACTGAGCAGCAGGACGCCTTCGCCTCGGCTACCGGCTCCGTGGGTATCAACCTGATTGCCTTGTACAAGGCATTGGGTGGCGGCTGGGAACTGCGTCTGGGCAAGGATTTCGTCTCTGAACAGACGAAGGAGGAGATGCGGCAGCGGACCGATTGGGGCAATTTGTTGCCCCCTGAAGATTTACCCGAAGATAGAGAGGAGCAGCCACCCACCGGCCAAGCGGTGAAAGTCTTCTACAAGCCGGATTTTTAGTGAGGTGCCAATGTTGAGGTGTCAGGTGTCGGGTTTCAGGTGTCAGGGTGGATGGAGGTGTCGGGTGTCAGAGGGGAAAGGCAGTGACCACGAAGAATTATATGGATGTGGAGGACAAAGGATAGAACTTAGAGGTCGGAGGTCGGGAGTCAGAGGTCAGAAGACAGGGATTCTCTTGTGGGAGCGGCTTTCCCCGCCCGCCTCGCCTGAGCGGCTCGCGATGGCGGGCAGGCAGCCGCGATTCGACTACCGGGCTAACCCATTGACGAAATATAAGGTTTCAGTGTTAAGTGTTTCTTTTTCCTGACACCTGAAACCTTCCTCATGGTGAATCGTAGCAAGTGATGGCGACAAGTCTTAAGGCCTACGGTGATTCATGAAATATCCGGGCTATTCAAAAGTTGGAGGTAAGCGGTGTATCAGGATCTAGCCATTTTGGCTCTCTTCATTCTCGTCTACAGTTCGGTCGCTGGACGCGTCGAGCGCACCTGGATCAGTGGCCCGATTGTGTTTACCATCTTTGGTCTCCTCATTGGCCCGGTGGGTCTGGATCTGATTTCTTTCAAGGCAGACAGGGAAACCATCAGTACCCTGGCGGAGTTGACCCTGGCGCTGGTGCTGTTCACAGATGCTGCTGGCGCCGACATGGGTGTGCTGAGAAAGACGAAGGAATTGCCCATTCGTCTGCTGCTGATCGGCCTGCCCCTGACCATACTGCTCGGTTTCGGGGTTGGTGTGCTCCTCGTCGAGAAACTGTCTTTGTTCGAGGTGGCCCTCCTCGCGACCATGCTGGCGCCGACAGACGCTGCGCTGGGTAAAGCGGTGGTAACCAATGAAGTGGTGCCCGACCCCGTCCGTCAGGGGTTAAATGTGGAGAGCGGTTTGAACGACGGGATCTGCGTGCCAATCCTGTTTGTGTTCCTGGCCCTCGCCACGGGAAAGGGTGGTGAAGGGGGTCCCTGGCAGCTCGCCATGAAGCTGGTAGCCGAGGAGATCGGCATCGGTCTGGCCGTGGGTCTGGTACTTACCATCATGGCGGGCTTATTATTGAAGTTTGCCAAGGGGCAAGGGTGGCTCACCCACACCTGGATTCAGCTTCCGGTGGTGGCCCTGGCGCTTGGCTGTTTTGCCGTTGCCCAGTTCCTGGGTGGCAGCGGCTTCATTGCGGCGTTCTCAGGCGGTCTTCTGTTTGGCGTCCTGGCAAAGCAAGCCCGGGATGAATTTCTGCTCGCGGCGGAGGGCACCGGGGACACCCTGGCGCTGCTGACCTGGGTGATCTTCGGCGCGGCAGTGGTGGGTCAGGCGGTGGGTCAGTTCAGCTGGCTTATTCTGCTTTATGCGGTGCTGAGTCTCACCCTCATCCGCATGTTGCCGGTGTTTCTCTCGCTCACCGGTATGGGGGTGAGCACCGAGAGTAAGCTTTTTATAGGTTGGTTCGGTCCACGTGGTTTGGCCAGCATTGTCTTCGCCGTTATCGTGGTGAATGCTAACGTGCCAAACAGCGGTCCTATCGCCATGACTGTGGTGTGCACCATAATACTCAGTATCCTGGGTCACGGAATCACCGCCAACCCCTGGGCCAAAGCATTTGGTGCACGCCAAAGGCTGGCGGAAGGTAGCGGTCCCGTAGGAGACTGATCACCACAATGGTGGTTTCAGTTTTCAGGAGAGGTCGAGATTTCAAATCCCAAATCTCAAATAACAAACAAATCACAATGACCGAAATTCAAAATTCTAAACAAGTTCATGATCTTGATGAACAATGAAGCTAAGAGCCGAATCCTGTTTTGGTCATTGAATATTGGAATTTGAGATTTGTTTGTTATTTGGAGCTTGGGATTTGATATTTTGACGTCCTTTGAACCTGGATTCTTTGTAGATTAATAGTGGGAGATGTCTATGCTTGCCCGTTTCAACCACCATTTTGTTGGAATCATCTGGCATCTTCGTGCCCTCTATTTGATGCTACTTGCCTTGATCATGGCCGGTGCCGTGGCTATCTCAGCTACAGAGAAGGTGTCGTTCGGAAAGGCCGTCTACTTTGCCTTCATTACGGGGCTAACCGTCGGTTACGGCGATATCGTGCCTAGCACGGCTATTGGCCAGATCATCGCTGTTTTGCTGGCTCTCGTCGGAATACTCTTCACGGGGGTGGTGGTTGCCGTTGCAGTGCAGTCGGTTCGGTACGCCTGGGAGGAAACGCAGAGTCAAGGCAAGCAGAATCAGGACTGATGTTGCAGTGTGAGATGTTAAAGAGTCTCTCACCATCTAACAGTGGTTATGTTTTCTCTCACTCTATTTGTAGCAGGATAAACTTGGGACACAGTAATTAGAGGAGAAATAACAAACGAAAGGAGCTACTCATGGCCAAGGAAAAAGTAAAACACATGTCTGGAGTTTTTGCCTCCGTCTTTGCCCACGCAGGACACATAACAAAAGAAGAAGCAAAAGAAATCTCCGGTATGGCGGATCATGAATTTGAAAAAGCGTACGACAAGGCAGCCACCATCTCCGAAAAAGTAATGGAAGGTGGTGGCAAGAAAATGGACAAATTTTTAGAACATTTTGCCAAAGAGATCGAAGAATATATGGCCCACTTTGGAGGCAAATTATTTGAGTAGGGGAAAGGGGGGACGTCCATAAAATTATAAGTTTCTTTTAATCTGTGAAAAATAGAGTCATTGAAGCTGGTCAAGAGGTAATTTGAGACCACGAAGAGAATTTTATAATTTTATGGACGTCCCTATTTTTCCTCTCAACCTAGCCCAGATATGTCACGAATAGCCTGCTGCGACCGCGGATATTATTGTCCTTCCGAGCGTCCTCGGGGGTCGGGCCCTGCGACGTACTGTTCAAGTAAGCCTCAGATCCAACCCCCTGCTGTCCGGTGGCACATCCTTCTCTACGGCCTCGCGACGGCAATTCCTGAAATATCCGGCTAGACGACTTCACACGAGTATGGCCAGAAGGTGCATTCTTTATAAGTCTCCTTTGACCGCTCACCGCAGCGCAAGCGGCATCTCTGACAGGCGAATTGGATGTTTATCTGTCTCAGATGGATTCAGGCGGGGTGCGGAACGGGTTGATCACCTCGATATTACCCATGCTCAGGCTTTCCTGGAGGTCCTCAGTCAGAAGGTAGCGGCAGTCACTTACTTGAGCGGCGGACACGATCAAAGCGTCCCACCAGGATAGCTTGTAACGATCCTGGATGCGCCACGCTCCCTCAACAACACGGGCGTCTTCTTGAGATGTACGTTTGACACACAACGCTCTTTGATTTTATACTCTTGCCATCTAAAGGGAGTTCATATCAGACGCCCTAGCCCGGATACGATCCAGGGAAAAAGGTAGGAAGGGTGCCGGACGGATGAAGGTTATCATTGTGGGTGCGGGCGAAGTAGGCTATCAAATTGCCGACCGATTGTCCCGGGAGGGTCATGACATCGCCCTCATCGAACGCAGCGCCGAGAAGGTCGGGCCGCTGGCGACCAAGCTGAACGCGCTGGTGGTGGAGGGGATTGGGGCCAGCGCGGAGGTGCTGGAGAAGGTCGAGATCCAAGACGCGGACCTCTTCATGGCCGTCACCGACGTGGACGAGGTGAACCTGATTGCTTGCATGCTGGCGAACGAGTACGGGGTCCCCACCATTATCAGCCGTATCCGGAACATCGAATACGCCGGCGCCGAGTGGGCGGCCAACGCGAAGAAGCTGGGCATTGACCTCCTCATAAACCCGCAGACGGTCGTGGCCGAAGAGCTCGTGAGGGTGATCACATACCCCGCGGCCGCCTCGGTGGCGGAGTTCGCTGACGGGCGGATCGTTTTTCTTGGCTACCGCATCGGGGCCGATAACCCGCTGGCCGGGATCACCCTCAAGGAGCTGGGCGACCTGTGCGGCATGTACCGCCTCGTGGTCGCAGCACTATCCAGGCAGCAGGAAACGGTCGTGCCTCATGGGCAGGACACGATCCTCAGAGGCGACATTCTCTACTTCCTGTGCCGAAAGGAGGAGCTACCGGCGATCAATTACCTTTTTGGCTTTGGAGAGCGGCGCACGAAAAACATCATGATCCTCGGCGGCGGCTGGGTCGGAGAAGGCGTGGCGAAGGAGCTGGCTCAGCGGAAACTCCGGGTGAAGATTCTAGATCGAAACCGCGATCGTTGCGAGCATCTGGCTCAACACCTAGACGGCGTGGCTGTGATCCACGCTGAGGGTACCGACATAGACACGCTGCAAGATGAAGGGATTGAGGACACCGACGTCTTCGTTGCTGTCACACAGGAGGATGAGGGGAACATCCTCTGCTCACTGCTCGCGAAGAGGTGCGGGGCGAAGAGGGCCATTGCCTTAGTAAGCAAGCCGCAGTACGTCTCCCTGGCCCCCTCCATCGGGGTGGATGCCTGTATCAGTCCCCGCCTCTCCACCGCCAGCGCTATTTTGAAGTATGTCCGTCGGGGCGAGGTGCTCTCTATGGCCATGGTGGAGGAGTGCCAGGCAGAGGTGATGGAGCTCCTCGTCCCCGCGGAAAGCAATATCCTTGGCAAACCCCTGAAGGAGATCCAGGTCCCCCGCGGCGCCATTATCGGGGCTATCTTGCGGGGAGAGGAGGTGATCATACCGGACGGGGAGAACCAACTTGCCGCCGGCGACCGGGCGGTGGTCTTCACGCTTCCCGAGGCCGTGGTGAGTGTAGAGGAGTTCTTCTCCTGACATGAACCTCAGACTCACGCTTCGGATCCAGGGCGGTCTTCTGCTCTTCCTCGCGGGAATGCTCCTCGTGCCCTTGCCCTTCTCCTTCTGGTACCGAGACGGGGCTTGGCTTTGGTTCGTGCTTAGCGCGAGCCTGTCCGCCGCCATCGGACTCCTGTTATTGCGAGTCTTCCCGACCCGGGCGGAGCTGACGGTCCGCGAGGGTTTTGGGGTCGTCACCCTCGCGTGGGTTCTTTTCGCCGCCTTCGGCGCGCTGCCCTTTCTCTTCACTGGGACGATCGCAAGCCCGATCCAGGCCTACTTCGAGTCCATGTCGGGCTTCACCACCACCGGCTCAACGGTGATCACCGACCTGAACGTAGTGCCAGAGAGCGTCCTCGTCTGGCGCTCTCTGACCCAGTGGCTTGGCGGCATGGGCATCATCGTCCTCTCCCTTGCCATCCTGCCGATCCTGGGTGTGGGTGGGATGCAGCTCTTCGAGGCGGAGGTACCAGGGCCCACTACGGACCGCCTCCGGCCCCGCATCCAGGACACCGCTAAGCTTCTGTGGGGCGTCTACTTCCTCATTACCGCGGCCGAGATTGCGGCCCTCATGCTCGGCGGGGTGAGCTTCTACGAGGCAGTGTGTCACGCCTTCACCACCATGGCCACTGGGGGATTCTCCACCCGCAACGGCAGCATTGCTGAACTCGGCGGAAGCTACGTCCACGTGGTGGTGACCTTCTTCATGTTCCTGGCCGGCGTGAACTTCTCTCTCCACTTCCAGGCGCTACGTGGAAGGGTTGGCGGCTACTTCCGCAGCGAAGAGTTCCGCTTCTACCTGGTCGTGCTCGCGAGTTCTGTCCTCGTGGTTTTCCTCTTCAACTTTCGAGTCTACGAGGACCCACTAACAAACCTCCGGGACTCAGCCTTTCAAGTCACTTCCCTTATGACCACCACCGGCTATGGGACCGCCGACTATGAGCTCTGGCCAGTGCTGGCCCAGTACATCCTCGTCGGGTTGATGTTCGTTGGCGGCTGCGCGGGCTCCACCGGCGGCGGGATGAAGAACGTCCGGGTGCTCCTGCTCGTGAAGCACAGCTTCCTGCAGCTCTCACGGCTCATCCACCCGCGGCGGGTACGGCTCTTGAAGATCGACCAGAAGACCGTCTCGGACGAGGTGATCCAGAGCATCCTCGGCTTCTTTGCCCTCTACATCGGGATCTTCGTCTTCGCCTCTCTCGGGATGGCCGCGCTCGGCGTGGACCAGGTGACCGCCGGGGCCTCGGTGATCGCCTGCCTCTCGAACATCGGCCCCGGACTCGGCCAGGTAGGCCCCACGGACAACTTCGCCCACCTGCCGGAGGCGGGCCACGTGCTCCTCTCCTTCTGCATGCTCGTAGGGCGTCTCGAGGTCTTCACGGTTCTTGTCCTTGTATTCCCGTCCTTTTGGCGCAAGTAGCCTTCCCTGGCTAGTTTGTGGCCGATGAGATACGGTTTGCAACCAGTGGGAAACGGCAATAAGCTCTTCCTCTTATCGTTCCAGTCGCTCATGGTCAACCAATGTACCTGTAGTCCGGTTGTAACGAGGTGGGCTTCAAGATTGAAGGCATTACAATTTCTATTTTCCTTCGACCCACGAACGGACAAACTGCGCCTGTATCTCGGTCTCCGGCGAAGCAAGATGTGAAATTGGATCATTCTGGCGAAGTGTGCTGAGCAAGTCCAGGGCAGCCTCCCCGATCCCCATGCCGTGGCGAGCCAGGTAACAACCAACCACGGTCCCTGTCCGCCCCCGACCTCCCCAACAGTGGAGATAAACGCGGGGATTCTGCTGAATTGCACGATCGATTTCATCCAGGATTGCAACCATACCCTCAACAGTTGGAACATCAGTATCCCGAATGGGCATATGAACCAGCTTTATGGGAATGTCCGCCTTTGCTGAAATGTTTTCCAGTTGTTGTTCATAGGGAACGAATATCTCGCCGCTGAAATTGCGCTCATGTGCTTCCATGAGATTGATAAGGTGGCGGACCCCATGTTCCAGGAGTCCTTCGAGCTTTCTCTCGGCCGTTGAAGAATCTCGACTGCCGGGGAAGTAGCCTGCGAGGAATTTTCCAGGCACCACCCAGTAAGAGCGAGGAAAAGGAACTGCGAGTTCTCCCATTGCTCTCTAATCCTTTGTCGTTTGTCTGCGCTCAACGCTCACGGTATATATCTCTCGCCTGCTCCCCCCTCGGCGAGACCTGTCGACGAGGAGTTGGACTGAGGCTCACTCGAAGTCCTCAGGTCGAGGCGCTCGGGGCTCGCTCGAGTCATATGTGAACTCTGTGAGAGGTCAAGATCCATCTGCCAATTTCTTGAGCAAGTGTGGCTTGCGGTCCCTGAGAAACGGCATGGAGGAACGAACCTCCGCTACCATGGCTGGATCAATGTCGGCTAGCAACAAGGTTTCCCTGTCCTCAGCGTGGGCCAAGACAAGACCAAGAGGATCAATAATGGCGGAGCCACCGAGAAAAGTGAGATCGCCGCCTTGTCCAATCCGATTCACCCCCACCACAAAACACTGACTCTCAACAGCACGGGCCCGGAGTAGTAAGTCCCAGTGGGGTTGGCGAACAGCCGGCCAGGAAGCTATGACCAGGATGAGCCCGCACTGGTCTACCACAGTGCGGAAAAGTTCGGGGAAGCGCAGGTCATAACAAACGAAACAGGCAGCATTCATTTCTTCCAGTTTGAACACCGCAGGCCAGTCACCAGGGTCGTAGCTTGCGTCTTCTCCCAACAAAGCAATCTGATGAATCTTGGCGTAAAGCGCGAGATCGTTTCCATTACGATCCACAGCCAAAGACACGTTTTGTGGTCCACCATTGTCTCGCGCCAGGACAAATCCACCCACGACCACCATGTCCAAATCGCGGGCTAATGTGCGCAGCAAGGTGGGCGTAGCTCCTTCCAAAGGTTCAGGCGTGATGGAAGTGTCCATTGAAAATCCGGTGGAAAACATCTCCGGCAAAACAAGCAGGTCGGCACCCGCATCCCTGGCTTGAGCCGCTATACGCTTGGCTTTATCGTGGTTAGCTGGCCGGTCGTGCCAGGCTATGTCCATCTGTACCGCCGCCACTTTCATCTTAGCCACCTCCTGGGTCGTCGAATCCCCTCTCACCTAAGTGGACTTACCGCTAGTCCCTATATCATAACAGGAGAAAGCCTTGCCATTCAAAAAGGTACTGTTGTGGTCATTTCTATCTTCCTTGACACGGATAGACAAGGTTGGTATGTGTTTTTTGTGCATTCCCCAAGCAGTGACCACCCTGCAGATTGTCAGCAAGGGAAGAGGTGGGGCAACAAGTGGCGGACAAACTGGGTGGAGCCGGGCTCGCTGGCTCGAAATTGATGAAAAGCAGACCAGCAGAATCATAAGGAAAGCTTATGTTCAGGACGGACGATAATTACAACCTTTACTATGATGGGGCAATCTCACGAGATCAAGAGACTGCCTTTCAAACGCTGATCGCAGAACACCAGTTATCACCGGAATTTACAGAATTACTAAAAAGACATTATAATTTCAGCATCAAGAATTCATACCATGACCACAAGAAACTCCTTTGGATTTTCTATAAGGTATTTGGATCTTTCGCGATCACTATTTTTTCAGCCGAGGAGGAGCATCCACACGGATGTGAGTATCAGTCGAGAGTTGATTATTTCATCGATGAAAATGGGAATTACGAGTATGAAATGAAAAACAGCCTCTTTAAATATGATAACTACGAAATGTCGGACGAATGCAAGGAAAGGATTGAAAAGGGATCCGCTGGCTATGAGAAAGACTGTAAAGTAAGGGGATACATAGAGGAAATGCAATTAGAACCTTTCGTAAAGAGCTTAGCTGCCGGGCTAGAAAAATAATGCTCAAATCGATCTACAGCCGACACCCATAACATTAGGGTTCACTTTTCGTAAACTGGTTGTTCTGGCCTTCATCCTTTCCACTAAGTAAGTTCTCTGCTAAGATGCGGTCCAGATTTACTCGGCATAATTGTCTCAGTCCAGCCACTATCAGCCACTATATTGATAACGGGCGCATAACGAGATACTACATTATTGGATTTGGAAATGACCTATCACCTGAGGCAGGGGGCATCCACGTGTCGGTTGGGACGGAAAGACGGCGGCATTCAAGGATAGCGGTAAACTGGCCTGTAATCGTGGTAACGCCGCAACTCTACATAGGCGGAGAGGCGGTCAATATCAGTATAGGGGGTGCGAATATTCGCTGTACGACAGATCCGGAGCGAACTGGCCCCCTCCGGATGGCTTTTAAAATTCCCATACGAGAAGAACTCTTGCTGGTGACCGCCGTTGTGGCCTGGACAGAGTCATTCGAGCAGATGGATGATCTTTATTCCTGGGAAACGGGCGTGCGGTTCACGAGTTTTATTGGCGATAGTCAAAAATATCTTTTTGAATTGATTTCAAACAGTTGCAGCCAGAGTAGTTGAAAAAATTTTTGTCGATTGCAACTTTGGCTGCGATTTGATAGATAGATCAACTTAGTGAGACTGATAAGATTTGGTTTGTTGGGACCGAGCACGTTACCTAGGATTTGAACATGGCTACTCCTCTGGGCAGACGCCAGTATTCTAGGACCAGTGTCAAATGGCCCGTGACTTTACTGACCTCTCAGGACAAAACAGAGGGGGAGACAGAAAATGTTTGTCCCACAGGGGCGTTTATCTCCTGTACAGTTGTGCCACTATCGGAGGGTAGCCTTCGTTTGGTCATCAAGGTCCCAGGTCACCAGCCAATAAACGTTGCCGGTAAAGTGGTGTGGTCGAAAGTTGTCAACCCCAATCAAGGTGCCCCATCTTTCGGGGTGGGCGTCCAATTCACCAAGATTTCCGAAAATGATAGCCACTTCCTGCGAGAGGTAATCTTAAAGCGCTATGGCAAATTGATTAACCGCTTGATTGCAAGAACAGAGAAACCGCCACGTAATAAAGAGGACAAGTCTATAGATAACGTTCAAACGTAGACCGCCCACGAATTTCAAAAATGTCGAAGTGATAACGGTCTGGTGAAAATTGGGCCGTGTGATTATTGAACCTCATCGGGCCGGTCACCATTATCATTTCCTCCACCATTATCTCCTCGCCCGTGACCTCTCCAGTTTTTCAAGCTTCTAGGAGAAGAGTCGGAAAAACAAGAATATTGCAAGGACTTGGACTGGTGTTTTATAGTATGGTGGATGCTGGTTCAACATCAAAAGGCCCGGATTCTTTACGATTTCAGATTACAGATTGAGGCTGCATGCATTCTTTACGGCGAGGTAGTAAGTTCTTAAATCTAAAATCTGCATTCTTAAATCAAAAATCTCTCAAGGGGCAGTTCAAAGCCGGGTCTTTGGCCCAGGTTCTTTCCTTACTCATGACCGACAGTAG
>CP070843.1:2765683-2777717 GCA_020350905.1 Deltaproteobacteria bacterium | reverse complement strand
GCCAACCGTGATATAATCAGAGCGGCCAGAGTTTTCTGTAGCGAAGATAATGTGGCACAAACACCAATACTAAGGCAAACGTAGCGATCAACAGCCGTAGATTACTTAGGTGGGCCATTGCGAAAACCGTTGCACCGATCAGAACAATAGCAGCAGGGCTTAGTGCGAGGGCGCTCTTGGCCACGTTTCTCACAACCAGAGCTTGTACTAGGAACTGCTGGATTATTCCCCAGATCGGATAGAGCGCCAGAAGGATCCACGCATGCGCAGGAAAAGTAAGCCTTGCACGGCTAGCGGCAAACCCTGCCATTGCAGCTAAGATTGGCGCCGCCAGCAGCGTGGCCGATAGGAAACAGCGGGCAAAATTCTTGCCTCGGAAACCCCACTTATCCATAACACTTGAATCATTGTGAGCGCGGTAGTACATGAAGACAATCCAGAAACATACGGCTGTTATGATGAACACGGTCCGGGCCTTGAAGCACTTAAATACAAAATAAAGTAGGCCTGTCGCGACTACGGCAAATACTTCCAACCACCTTGTGGATCCTGACCCTATGTCATACCACTTCCCGCACACTTTCTCTGAAGAAGTCTCCATATCACTTGTCAATGGTTTAATGGGGTCGAGCCAAGACCGCTGAATAGACCAACTCAGGAGCACCAAACCTAGCAAGACCGCGTCGCCGGACACCCCCAAATCACAGAGTGCGCTCGAAAAATTCATAGATCTCACGGCGCATCCAGTTGAAGCCAAGGGGGGTCATTGACAGGAAGGACGTATCGTGCCCGTACAAAAAGCTTATACGCTCGGGACGCCCCAGCACCTCCCACAGATCATCCTGTGCATCCCGAGGTATGCACTTGTCCTCATGGGCGTCGAAGAGGAGGATGCGACTAGGGTCTGTGCGGCCCGGATAATTGGCGGCGTCAATGTGTCGGAAGAGGGGCTCAATAGCTTGTTCGTAATCTGCGGCTGTCCACCCGAAACGTTGCAGGATCTTGTCGCGCGGCCGCCCGGCGTCGCCGTCGCAGGTCGCCAGAATGCGGTGAGGATGTGCTCCGCCCATCACCAACACAACGGCTGCGAAGCGCGGCTCGTTTACGGCCGCCATACCGGCCGTTACAGCGCTCCGGCTAAAGCCGATCAGGCCGATGCGCGCGGCATCGATTTCGTTGCGTGCCTCAGCCCAGTCAACCAAACGGCTGATGTCGACAATCTTGACAGCCTCCCGCTGCGCAATGCGAGCCATGTTCGACAGGAACTCATCTTCGGTCTCGGCCTCGCCAACTGCATCCCAGTCACTCATGTCCCGCTCTCCGAGCACATGTAAGATGTGCATGATACCATGACTGTGGAGCCGTAATGTAGCTGCGATCTTCTCGGGCGGATAGGTCAGGCCAAAGCTGTCGCCCCAGATTGGCAACACAATGACCAACGGCAGTTTCTCGGCGAAGTTGCTACGGTAGTAGATCGCCTCGATAAGGTTACCATCTTGGCCATTCTCGCCGACAGAAGGTATCTTGAGGTGCAGCACCTGGTGGGTCAACTTTGGGTCTTGCTCAAGAATACTGATTTCAAAAGGTACCGGCCTCTTTTCGTAAGCCAGGATGTGGTGCCCGGTCTGTAGCTCTGCCCTCGTGTTGACTTCGGGCTGGAATGGCGTGTGGATGTGCGCATTACAGCCAAGCAGCGAGCCAAGGCTCAAGAATACCAGGTAGAGGATTCGTGACCTCGTTTTCGTTAACGATTCGCGGTAGAGTGTAACAACCGAAATCATTTTTCTCGCCCTAGGGATAGACGAATCTATACCCAGCGGCTCGGTCCTCTAAGAGGGGGTAAATGAACAAAAACAAAGGCAGGGCCATTACTCACCCTGCCCTTGCTTTCAGGTTAGACTCTTTGCGTTAAGCACGTAAGACTCTGCTAAAACCCTCGCTAATTTATCCCCCCGACCGATATCCTAACACGTCGATTCAATTGTCGTCCCTCTGCTGTCTCATTACTGGCCACAGGAACGACTGGCCCATACCACACCGTCACGAGCCGTTTCTCCGCAATAGCACTGATATTTGCCTCTCCTGCTGAGAAAATCTCCTTCTGCATCAAGTGATTCCTAACGCTTTCAGCCCTTCGCCGTGACAACAATAAATTATATGTTGGATCACCTGTGCTGTCAGCAAAACCTTCAATTAGTGCGTATGTATCAGGATTTTTCTCCAAAAACTTTGCCAGGGCATCCAACTTGTCATAATACTCCGGACGGATATCAGCGCTGCCAAAATCAAACAGGATGCTATCGAGTTCCACACCCACCACTTTGCTAATAAGTTGGGTCTCCAAAAGGGCCCTGTCTCTGACTACATAAATCGCCCCGGTAGTATACTCTGGCCTGCTGAGCATTGCATCAAACGTTACCACCCGGGAGCACACGTTCACCCCAGCCAGATCATTCACCAGTTTTTCGCTTTTTGGAGTCTGTGCTGAACTGATGAGGTAGTAACAGACATCGTATTTGGAGGCTATCTCCTTCGCTGCTGGTACAGGCCATATCTTTGGCTGGCTCAAAGTGAATTGGCCGTCTGAAAAAATAAACACAGCCGTTTGACCAGACAGCTTGGCAAGCATGGGATCAAGGTTCTTGATCGCATTTCCCAATGGTGTGGGCTGATTTTTGTAACTAAGTGAAGGCTTGTACGCCGCCATTTCGTCAATTGCTGCACCATACTTCTCTTTGTTAAATGACTGCATCTCGTAGAAGGTTTTCCACGGGGTGTACAAATACAAGCCGGCGTTCCAATCCAGCTCCGGGACTCGTAAGGCTCTGCCCTTGAACATTGCCTCCGCAAGATCAATTTTCTTCATGCCTGTATCTTTATAGAGATCCTGCATGGAGCCTGAGGCATCGAACAAAATAATGAAATTATCCGCAGTTTTCACAACCTCCTTTACCATCCGAATCCGTTGCACAGGTACTTGTTTCACAATAGGTGTTTGGGCCAAAACATTGGTTCCAATCAGACCTGGCATGATCAATCCAATAATCATCGCCAGCCCTACAAACTTAATCTTGCTTTTCCTCATGATCGCACCTCCCTCTTGGTTTGGGAAACTGAGCAAACAGTCCCTCAGTATTTATACAGGTCTACCGTTCCTTGCCAAGACACCTCACCTGATCTGCAACCACTCTATTCCCCTTCTTGTTGTGGTTAACTATTTGTATTTCAAAATGAACCTTTAGAGAACGAAAAGATCGTTCCACCCGATTCATCGAAATGCGATGTCAAAGATATTGATGAGCCTTGGGTGAAAGGTTAGTTTCAAGAGAAAATTGTCAAGACCAGAAATATCAAATTCTTTGAAGATAAGGCTAACCGAAAAAAAGGGCGACGTCTAGGCCCTGATGAGCAATTTATTCTTAAAACGACCAAAGCACAACCCTTAATTGGCAGTCTAGGCTCCGATGAGCCTACCACAACGTCTTGATGCAAGTCGAAAGGAGGCCGACTTTGTAGTATGTAATTCACATTCAGTATGGTAAGAACCTTTGGGGCGCCGCTTATTGCTATTCTTAGGATATTGCTGACCGAGTTTGGATATTAGACGCGGTTCGCGGAAGACTTTTTAGAAATCACCTGCACTATCACTCTGGCAATAATATACCCTATCCACCAGATCACAATTAAAATGATAACCTGGCGCATGGTGTGATCCACCAGTTCCTCACCTTCGCTTTCGGCGCGGTCCATGGCGTTTGCGATCTCGGGTATCAGTCGTTCTTCGATGCGTTGAAATTCGGCCAGAAAATCCGCCATGGCCGCTTTTCTTGCTGTAGAGACTTCACCCATCAGCTGCTTGATGGTGGCCTCCCGTTCGGTTGCGATTTGATCCGGCATATTTTCGGCGATTGCCGCCAACCCAAAAGTTCCCTGAGAGAGCTGGGAAAGGTCAGTCAAAGCCTTTTGCAGATCTGGATTGTCAATCCATCTTGTCAGCCACAGATCCCCGAACAAACCAAATAATTGTGGGATGCGGGTGGCTAAATACGCGCCCCGCTCGGCCAACAAACGCATTTCCTCCACTGTCTCGGAGGCACTCTCAACGGATTCGAACAGCCCTTCGGGCTCTTCTGCTTTGGACAGTGTGGATTCTCGCCGATCGGCGGCAAAATTGCTGAATCGGATAAGCGGAAAAGATTTTACCTCGGGATTTTCCGTGCGCCAGCGCTTGATAATCGTTATCAGGTTGAGCATCTGATCCGGTGTGAGTACTTTTGCGGCGACATTACGGATATCTGCTTCAGCCCTGCTATATCCATCTATCACAGGCACAATCGTTTTGCCGTATCGCGACTGCCCCTCTTCCTCGAAGAAAATGCGACCCAGCGTCACCATACTGAACATGTCAAGCAAGGCGATATCCGGATCGGACTCACCGGCGATGATGAACGCGTGGTGCAGCGAAAAGGTCATGAGTTCCAGCACCTCGTAACGACTTTTTCCTGAGGGATTAAGGTTCTCAAACTTTGCAATCGCGGTATCCAGAAGAGAAGCAAAACGGTCGGCAAAGCTCATGAGATGAGATTGAAGCTGGGCTTCAGTGAGCGCATAGGTTTTTTCTTTGGTGTCTTTATCTTTCTCTGCGCCCTGAACGATGCCCCCTACAACGACTATTATTCCCAGGACAAGCAGGATGCATGGGAATTTCCGAAAGAACTGTTTTACAAACATATGACACCTTCCTCCCGTCTACACTTTACGAGGTGATATTCGTCTGCAGCTGTCCCTTACCCGTTCCTAGAATGGTGTGAAATTCCTGTAAATCCGCAACGTTTACATTGTAACAGGTCCTTATCCGTGTGGCAGCATATCACGCTTAAGGGAAATTAGGATTACAGTCATTTATTTATATAATATTGTTAATAGAGTAAGTTAACACTAGATGCAACAAAGTAGGTATTCATAGAGATAGGGCCCTTTTGACCCTTCTCGCCTTAAGCAACAGTCATACGCAGACCCGCCTTTTGCCAAAATATTGGTGTAGATGCTCCCGGTGCAGGACGAAACACAGCTTGCCAAACGTAATACCCCAAAGCAACATAGAGTTTCTCAACATCTCTACAGCATACTATGACCTCGTCCAGGTTTCCGAGGCCGCCTTTCAAGTTTAGCTGACAATTTATTTGAGTGCCAGGCAATCAGACCGGCCGATGAGGACACAGACTTGGCAGCCCTGATCCATCCACATCAGCGTCAGTTCGGAAACGTTTTGGTAAGCTGAAGTCGATTTGGCGTTTTAGACTCAGTGCTCGGCATCTAGCTTTTGTCCGTGGCTCTATCGATAGTTGTACTCTTGGACCTTTATTCATGCATCACAATGCGGGATTCGATCGTCTTGTTGGGTGGCAGAGGATTACCGGCATCCACTGCGATCTTGCCCCTGAACCAATGTTTGTGTAGCCTGTAAAAGCTTGGAAATAGCAAATCGGCTGGCAACACACCTTGCCTCTGACTCGACCCTGGCGAAGCGGGGGATCTTATGCCCGTGAAAGCTCTACCCGAATATCTGACCACAGCAGCGGCCCTGGATGGAATCATTCAACTGCTTTTGAAGAAGGAGGCCTTGCGTCGAAATCTGAAGGTGAGAGATTTCGGATTCCGAGTAACTGAAACACAGCAAACCCAGCGGTTATTTACCCGTGTGATCCAAGCTACACAGAAAGCAATCGATCTGAATGAAATCCCTCATCCGACCCCCAGATTAGTACTCACCCAGCGGCTCAGCCTGCTTCCGGGTAGGATTTTCAGTCTTTTTTGCTTACTACTACCCGTCAGCCTCTTTCTTTTCTATCTTTCCCTTGGACAATCGGAGGGAGATGGCGCGCTATGGATGGTCCGGGGTGCGCTTGTAGTACTTATCATATCACCTCTGCTCTTCTACCGCCGGGCTCGCCTCAACATCGAACATGAATGTGGCTATGTGCGAGACTCACAAGGTAATGCGGTGATAGTCATTGACCAGCTTCCATCAATACAGTTTCAATCCTATCTGGCTCACGAGTACGCCCATCATCTCTACTTCGAACGGTTGGGGACGCGAGATCAAGAGTGGATGCGAGAAGGATGGGCTCGTTTGGTTCAATGGCAAGTTATGAACTACCTATACCGCGCGGAGGACAATCCAGGCTATCTCCATCACGCCGTGATTCAGATCATTGGCGAACTCAAGTTTGCTTGTGAGCTCATAAGCAGAGTCCGCCGCTGCAAAGTTCCCTGGAAGGTAAGGCTCATTCGCAGTCCCTACCAGCGCAACCCCTTGATACGGCTTCTCACCGGCACGCCTGGATTCAACGTAGATCGGCTCATCTGTCATGCTGTGGGGACCGCCATTTATTTTCTGGAAGCAGAACGCCAAGGATCACAGAAGTTACTCAAAGACGCAGAAGCCGTCAGGTGGATTGAGAATCTATATGATTAATCAAGCATGGTTGGGGGTGGGGAGCTGACTCTACGCCCCAGCCCATCTCATTTACAGACCAAATTCTCAAGAGAAGGTTTGGAGATGTTAAGAATTTCGGCTTTCAAATACTCAACAACTATAGCAGATACTGAAAATTGTGGCTTATGAGAATAAATACAAGGTTTAGTTCTCTTCAACGGTCTCTCGACTCTTTCCTTTGTTATCTTCTGGTTCCTTCTTGAAGTAAAGCCAGACAAGAATGCCAACAAAAGCAAACACCCAGAGGTTAAGAAGTTTGTCCATAAAGTATTGCAAGGTCATCGAGCCACCTCTGATTTCAGAGCTTTTAGTAGACAAACCGCAACCAAAAGCACGATATTAATAAAGGGTAAAGCTGCAAGAGCAATTATACTCTTCACGGCGTCGATACTATTCGATAGGATCATGACCAGGCCAAGGGCTCCCAGGATTACTCCCCATATGAGCTTCGTTTTCCTATCGGGATTCAAGTCCCCACCGGTGGAAAACATGGAAAGTACGAAAGAGGCGCTCACCACGCTCGTGACCACAAAAAGGAAAGCAGCCAGAACCGTAGCAACGGTTGTCAGAGTGCTCCACGGCAGATTCTGGAGTACAAAAAAGGTCGTGTTGTTGACGTTAGTCCTTACCACTTCAAGAATCGCTTCATTGACCCTCAGTGCACCGTAGAAGCCGATACTGCCGAAGACCCCGAACCAGAAGATAGAAAAGATCGTCGGAACCAGGATAACGCCCAATATATACTCCCGTATGGTACGCCCTCTGGATATACGTGCAATGAAAACACCAACAAAAGGAGCCCACGCGAACCACCAGACCATAAAGGTAAGTGTCCAGGACTGAAACCAATTGCCGACCTTTTCATCGAAGAAGGTGTATGTTTGAAAACCATGGGGAACCACTCGGGCAAAGTAGTCGCCGATAGCTCCGGTAATGCCACTCATCACGTAGTAAGTGGGGCCGGTGAAAAGCACGAAAATCATGAGTCCGCCGGCGATGGCCATGGCAGTGCTGGAAAGGGTTGCCATACCCTTGCTCAGATCCACCATCAGAGGAGGAATGTAAACCACACAGAGAACGGCAAAGATCACCCCTGCGAGCCAGAGACCAGTATTATGCAGTCCGAAAAGTGTCTCAACGCCGCTTTGAACCTGGAATACTCCCATGGCGATGGAGCCTCCGATGCCGATTGCTACAGCATAGATGGCGAGCAGGTCACTTAACCAGCCAACACTCCTTGTCCAGGTTCGCTGCCCAAAAGCCGCTTTCATAGGAGAACTCACCAGGCTTGGATAGCCTTGGCGAAAGCTGAAATAGGCCATGACCAGACCGGTTACAGCATAAATGGCCCAGGCGTGAAGGCCCCAGTGAAAGTTGGTAAGAAAGAGCGAATGTTCCGCGGCTTTGGGACTGACCATGTAGTCGCGGGCCAACTTAAAGTGTGAAAGGGGTTCGGCTGTGCCCCAAAAGAGGAGCCCCACTCCCATTCCTGCCGCAAAAAGCATGGCCAGCCAGCTTACTGTGGAAAACTCAGGCTCATCATCGTCCTTGCCGAGTTTGATCTTGCCATATGGAGAAATGGCGAGCCAGATACACAGAATCAAAAGGAGGCTGGCTGAGAGCATGACAAACCAACCACGGCTGGTGAACATCATCCCGGTTATTGTTGAGGAAAACTGGGCAAGCCCCGCCGTGTCAATGATGCCCCAAAAGGCGATAAGGCCGGTCAAAGTGAGTGCTATGAGTAGCAGTGGATTCTTGAACACGTTCTCGCCTTTCCTTCAGAGAAAATAGTTTTCCGCTAATCTTAAGTACCTTCAGATATTTTGTCAAAAAACTAGTCTCCCTAAATAGATGGTTCCATAAACCATTGTCCACGGGTATTGGTTCACGGGCTCTAAGAGTTGATGCTTCTCGGGGCCTCGGCTCAAGATGCCGGGATAGAACTTTCAAATTAGATACGAAACGCAGCTTGCCGACATAGCAAAATTGCGCAATAATTGCAGTATGATAAAGATATGTTGACTATTCGGGGATGCTCTAGAGTCAGGATAAATAGCAAACAAGAATTATGGGCCAGATAGATCTAGTTCTACATCTGGTGGCGTCAAAAAAGGGCAAATCTGCCTCTTGCTCATAATGTTTGCATGCAAGCGCCGGTCTATGCTCTACGGTTGTTGCTCACCGCCCTTGGTCTCCTCCTTCCTTTCCCTTTCCTCGCTGCCAGTATTCTGTTGCTCGCCATCCTCAGTCCTGCCCGATTTCTTGCTGGCCTCGCTTCCAGTCCCCGGCTCGTCTGTCTTTCTAAAGATTACAAACTCGCCCTCTGATCCGGTGAAAAGGCCCTTCTCCTGCCCCTCCTCTCGGTTGTCACGCGGCTCGTAAGGTTCGATCCCGGCGCACCCGGCGATGACCAGCAATGCCACCAGCAATGTACCTATCCAAAGCGCTTTTTGTCTATGGGTTCTGGATATACCCATCAGAACTTCACCCTTGCCCCTATGGTTCCCACGTTGATGTCTTGGACGCTGGGCTCAACATCCCGATCGAGGGAGTGATGGCGATACTGAAAGTAGATCTCAGTGCCGTACTCCTCAAAGTGCTGGACCGCCGCCGCACCCACCGAATAGCCGTCGTCCCTGCCGGTAGGAAGATTCAATGATCGAGTGTAATCAACGCCAAAAGCCGTCTCGCCAAAGGGAAAGAATCTCGTCAGCCATCCAACCTTGGCGTAAAAGTTTTCGGCATCACCCTGATTATCACGCTCCTCCAAACCGGCGGACAGGGTGAGATTCAACCCGGTGTCCTCATGCAATAAAGAAAAGGAGCCGTCGTATCGAAAGTCGGTGTCGTCCTCGTTGGGATCAGCAAAAGCCAGGGCACCGGCTGCCTTGAAGCCATAACCTTGCCCCCCCCACCACAAAGACCCATCGTAGCGCTGATCGCTGACAAGCGAGCCGGCAAGGTGAAAACCATAGAATTTGGGAGTGTCATAGCGCAACCTACTTTTCCGGCTCAAACCGTCCAAGTTATTGAAGGCATCAGAAACGCTCACATCTGTGAGGGTGTCACCGTTGGTTTGCCGGAACAAGAGCCCCCCAGCTACGTCTGCGATACTCGAGTATTGGACTATGTCGGTTTTAGACAAATCGACCTCGGCGCTGTTGTTGGAAGCGGTGTCGCCCTTGCCGAGGGAAACCTTACCGAAGCGCTTGCTGTCAAGTGAGACCTCCGCCCAACGCTGGTCGAAAAAGTCACCGCTCTCTTCGTTGTCCTGACTGACCTCCGAGGATTCATTCGGAGCAATTGCGACTTCAATTTTGGTGCCGACGGTTAAATCCTCGGTTGCCCTGGCAGTGCCGACAAGACGGACCCGAGTGTTGCTGGCGTCGTTGTCGACGAAGTAGGCCTTGGTGTTTTTCCCGTCTTCGGCGATGTTCACTGCCCGGTGAACCTGCCCTGAGATAGCGAGCTTGACCCGCTCCTGACCCGAAGTAACGACCTTTTCAACGGGCGCCTGCACGGTTGTTTTCACTTCTTCGGCCACAGACTTGGCTTCTTCGGCCTCGGTTTGTGCCTCGGTGGCTGTTTTTTTCAATTCATTCACCTGTTGTTGCAACGACTCCAACTGTTGCTGTTGTTCCTTGATAAGGCGTTCCAGTCTTTCGACCGTTTCGGAGTCTACGGTTCCCTCCTCAGCCGCAACCGTGCTTATATAAAACACCTGGGCTGTCAGCAACACCCCGACAAGAATAATGAATACTTTTCGGCTCGCTATCACTTTATCCTCCTTCTAGTAATTACTAACGTCCAGTGAAAAAGGAAACTGACTGGCCACCCTTCCGGCGACCAAACCGTAGCCGGAAGGTCAAGAGAGCCAGAATGGCCAGACCCTCATACAGCCCTTATCTCCAAGTTCTTCTTGATCGCTCTTTTCAGGTCACCAGCAACCAAATTAGGAAGATGGACCAATAGGTTTCTATTTAAGCGGATGTCCTATCTACTGGAATTGGTTTTTCTGTCGTCGCCGGAATAAGCCAGTAAAAAAATAATTTGGGAAGTTTACCAGATCACATTAGGTTAAATCTAGGGTCTGTTAAAATCCGAGGACAGTTGAGCCACCTTTCACAGTAGCTGGGGGTCACGGTGTACTCAATGTCTCTTGCCAAACGTATTAGCCTAAGAACATGCGAAATTTCTCAAGTTCTGATATGGTGATCTGCACTCTTCTAGCCCTGGATTCTGACCGCTCAACGTGACAAAATTGGACTCCCATTTGAAAACAATCCCACCGCCTACATGAAGACTTCTCGCACTTTGGACTTCATGCCTGCCTTCTCGACGAGGCAGCCCAATCACTATCTGTTCAGACAACACTTCTTGTACTTTTTGCCGCTCCCACAGGGGCAGGGGGCGTTTCGACCCACCTTTGGACTCTGGCGACGAACCGTTGCTGATCCAATTCGAGCCTCAGTGTCAGCAATAGCATCAGTCCGTCCGGCGGCTTTTCTCATCAGTTCACTCATTTCACGACTTCGTCTTCTGCGTCGTTCTCTGTCCTCTTCACGTACACGGCGGATTATCGACAACTCAGGAATATCCTGATCGTGTAAGACACTGAGAACCTCCAACGAATCTCCGATGAGGATGGCATTGCCCTCGAAAAAGATCTCCCGGAGCGCCTCAATCCCTCTCACATCTCCAATCCCTTCCAACGCTGAGGCATAAATCTCGTAGAAGCCCATTTCGCCCTCATTCCACCAGAGTTGGGCCAGGTCAAACGACGCTGAGTAGGGCAGATGCTCAAGCAAAGCAAAAACGTCCAAGTCATCAGTCAACTCTTCGTCTTGTATGGCTGACAGTATTTGCCCGTGGCCCGACTCGTCAACCCCGCGCAGGGCATCGATTGCATCCTCGTGAATGTACGAAAGGCCATCACTATCACGGACAACGCGAAGGAGGTCGGGTACAAATCTGTCACTACCGATGCGCCCCATGAGTCGGACAGTCCAGATGTCTCCCCAACTATTCAACTCACGACTTAAGGCATCCTTCAAGTGTTCAATGGGTGCCATCCTCACCAGCCCCTCTTGCAAAGCTCTGGGAAACTCACGACCGGCGGCCTTGAGGCCAGCAATCATTTCAGCAAGTGTGGCTTCTGGATTGAGCGCGCTGAGGTAGCCGCCCCGTTCATGGATGGAAAAATAACAAGCTAGAACAGCCGAAACGAGATTGTTGTGCTTTGCACGCTTGGCGGCCCGCTTCCAGTCAATCGAGCGCTTCGCAAACTCCTCCAGGAAGGCCAATGAGAGAGTGTCATAGTCGAAGATCTCTCGTTGATACTCCGGGCAATGCCCAGCAGGATACCTACTTTGAACGAGGCCCCGCGCATCGAATGCGGCCGAGCTCACGAGGTCCTGATAGCGGCCATGGTCGATCAGATCAACCACTGTATCTACAAAAACCATGGAATTCAGAATTGGGTTGCGGTCCAGCATTTCATCGAGTGCTCTTTCAGGCGCTTCGAGAAGCTCT
>CP070843.1:2751565-2765583 GCA_020350905.1 Deltaproteobacteria bacterium | reverse complement strand
GAGGGGATAACCATGCTCTAGTGGTAAAGGCTCATCGTTCATCTCGTAGGCGAGCAGCGTAGAAGACATAGCCTTATCAATGGGGATACTGCGAATAAACTTGATGCCCGCCGACCCGAGAGGCTTTTCCAGTCCTTCAAAGGCCACATATTTTGCTTTCTCTGTTAAACCTGTCTTCTCGAGTAGATCTCTGAGCCAGACACCACCCCAGACGGCATTGCCCACCCCACCGATGGTCCATAGGTTGCCTGTGGCCTTTTCTTCGAGGAGCGAGCGTCCATTTCCCGAGCATTCCAGGGTGTTGGCCACAATCGCCTTGGGCATTCGGATAATCTGGTCGAAACGAAAATGTCCGGTCTTTTCCACCTCGCCTTCGATTATGAGCTCCCATTGAGAAAGGTCTATTGGCTGCTTCATGATTTCACCCTGGTTTCGTTTGAAGAATACAGAATTGGGAGTTATCCATGATCGAAGATATTCGATGGGGGTCTCAGCGTTTAATGGTTTTTCACTCATTATGCGCATTTTCTTTTCCATAGCGTCTCACTCAAAGGGAAGGTTCTAAAGCCGTTCAAATCGCAAGCAAAGCTTGCGCCTTATGAAGAGATGGAGCTCAGTCAAGGTACCGGCCAGTCATTGATTGTTCGCTTAGTGGGGAGGGGCACCCCGTTGGCGATCACCCTAACGTCGTATGGATTATGTGTCAAGGATTCAATGGCATAGAGCATAGGGCACAGGGAAAGACAGCTGGCAGGAGGTAGGGGGTAGAAAACAACTAGGAATTGGCACCGCGGGACGACCCGCCCGCCTCGCCTGAAGGCGAAGCCGACGGCGGGCAGGCGCGGGGATGGGGTGAGGCGGAAATGTGGAGAGAAATGCAGGAAAAGCTGGACTTCGAAGCCGATTTTCTTTGGTGGTGTATCGGGGGCGTCGTGAGTTCCCAAATGGCTTCGAAGATTAGTCCATTATCCTCGTCGTGTTTTTCGAGTCGTTCTTAGCTAAACAGTTATTGCGTGATTTGTTCTTTGAACTTATCTTCTTTGAACAGTGAAGAGATTGACTTCAGGATCATGGAATCAAATTTACGCCCTCATAGAAAGGAGATCAAGATGCGATACAAACTTCTCGGCAAAAGTGGACTGAGAGTTTCCGAGCTATGTCTCGGCGCTATGACTTTTGGTGATGAATGGGGATGGGGCGCTTCCAAAGATGAAAGCCGGAGGATTTATGAAACCTTTCTGGAGGCTGGAGGGAACTTCATTGATACAGCAAACGCTTATACCGAGGGCTCCAGCGAGCGGTTTCTGGGTGAGTTCATGGCGGACCACCGAGAGAAGGTGGTTTTGGGGACGAAATATACACTCAGCGGCGCACACCAGGATCCGAACAGCGCCGGCAATCACCGCAAAAGCATGGTGCAGGCAGTGGAGGCGAGCCTGAGGAGGTTGAAGACCGAATACATCGACCTGTACTGGCTTCACGCTTGGGATTTTTTAACTCCCGTTGAAGAAATACTGCGGGCATTCGACGACCTGGTTCGACAGGGAAAAGTGCTCTACATCGGAGTCTCTGACGCGCCTGCCTGGATCGTCTCCCGAGCCAACACCATTGCGGAACTTAGAGGTTGGACAGCCTTTGTAGGCTTACAAATTGAATACAGTCTTATAGAGAGGACGCCTGAGCGAGAACTTCTGCCGATGGCTCGGGAGCTGGACCTTGGTGTGACGGCGTGGTCTCCCCTTGCCGGAGGTCTGCTTACAGGCAAATATAGCCAGCAGAGTGGGGAGGAAGATGCAAGGCGTCTCGACCACCCTATGTTGGAAGGGTTTACCGATATTGATGCACGCAAACTGGCTATTGCAGAGGCGGTGCAATCTGTGGCTCAGGATAGCGGCAGTACCCAGGCACAGGTGGCACTCGCCTGGCTCCGCCGGCAGCAGGGTGTAATTATTCCAATCATTGGAGCGCGAACTGCTTCACAGCTCAAGGACAACCTTGGATGCCTTGACGTCACTCTCGACAGGGAACACCTGGAGCGACTGGATGAGGCGAGCCGAATCGAGCTCGGGTTTCCACACGACTTCTTTAAGGGTGACCTGGTCCGTCAGTTGGTGTATGGAGGCATGCGCGATTCTATCGACAACCATAGGGGAAGTCATTAATCATATGGCTGCGCCGTCATTTGCCTTCGGCGTCAGTACGCCTCGCTGTCATTTGTTGTAAGAGTTAGAGGTAGCGGGCAGTGTTGTTATCCATCATTCGTTATTCCGGAGATCTGTCGCTATGCACTTCCTTGACGACTAGAAAGATTTCTGCAACTTATAAGTTTCTTACGATTTCTACAATTTAACGATTTGCCGAATCGACGACTTGTCAAATCGACAAATGACTACTTTCCACTGGATTCTTTGATTGCGGATTGCGGATTTTTCAATCACTCAGTGTAGCGCATCGCTTGCGTCATAGACACGGCTAAGAAAGTCCGTGCACTCGTCACAGAAGTCAAAACCTCTTCCGTCGATAATAGCGGTCACATATCCCTTAAATCCAAACCGATTAATTTCACCTCTGCTCATGGGGCATAAGGAACCATCAGCCGCCATTTTATAGGAAGCATGATCCGTTAAACCCAGATTGTGACCCACTTCATGCACGGAGACTTTTGACGTTCTACTAATAAACAAATCATACTCTTCCCTAGAGTCTATCGTTTCCGGGCCCAATTTTCTTGTCGAAACAACAGCAACGTCGTTCTTGGGATTTTTCCCCCCGAAGATGGAGTTGTAAAACTCGTCGCTATCCCTGGTTTTCAGATTGGCGTCGGTAATGCCAAGTGTGTGACCACCAATTCCTTCATCCAGTATCATTGTTAGCAAAAGAGCATCAATACTGTCCACGAATGGCATATCTTCATGTATCAAATCATAGCGTATGATTATGCCAGGGAAAGACTCCAGAATTCTGTTTCCAATCTCCTTTAGACTGCTATAGGTAATGTAGCTTCCTGCGCGAACAATATTGAGTTGTGATTGATTGACTAGCATTGGTCACCATAAAGCGATGCATTTTTCTTCCTGTACACCAAACCGAAAAAGCAAAATTCATGCCTAACCACACAGTTATTTTAGGGGAAGGCATGGAGCAAAGAAGATTGCGGATTGCGGATTTCTCGTTGGTCATGTGGCTGCGCTGTCATTAGGTCAAGACGCTTCGCTGTCATTTGGCAGAGGGCAGAGAGCAAGCAGACAGAGGTCGGAGTTCAGAGGACGAAGGCAGCGGGTAGGTTCAAAGCGACGCGGAGATACGGGGACACGGAGACGCGGCGAGAGATAACAAGTCTATCGCTTAGACGATTTGACGAATGGGCGATTTCTCTAATCGACAGGGATTGGAGGTATCTACGTCTTTGTGGGTGTCCGCTTCTTGGGCAATCGCGCAGGCTCAATTCTCCCCAAACTCTGAAATTGTATTCTCCTGGCAGCTATCCTTTCATTTATGGGGCCGCTAGCTGACCAATCTTTTCTGATTAAATCCTGGCCATTTTGTTCCAACATTGTGTCTATGAATACTCGATTGCGGCCACTGATCTTGCTATTATACATAAACAGATCCGCCCGTGTTATCGCCGTCTCGACTGTATCCTCGGGCCGCACCACCGTGGCTCCAATAGATACAGTAACCCGAATCGTGCTGTATTCAGTATCGTGACGAGAATTCTCCACGAGTAAGCGCAGTCTGTCTGCAAACGAATGTAATTCAGCCATATCTACGTGTGTGATGATTGCAACGAATTCCTCTCCGCCATAACGCCCCAGAAGATCGTGAGCCCTCAGGTTGCTCGAAAGTGTGCGGGCGACCATCATCAATACTCCGTCTCCGACATTGTGCCCGTAAGTATCGTTGACGGTTTTGAAATTGTCTATATCGAGAAAAAGTACCCCGCATGGCCAGCCGTAACGTTGCATTTCATCAATTCTCGAATGCAGTTTCATGTCGATGCAGCGCCTGTTCGCCAGTCCGGTTAGTGGGTCCACCAGGGACTCCTTTTGGAGTTGGTCGATTCTCTGAAGAAGTGCCGCCTTTGCCGAGTTGTCGCTGAAGGTTTCAACAGCGCCTACAATACGACCACTAGAATCTCGCAGCGGAGACACACGAATGATAACGGGCAACCGGTGGCCGTCCTTGTGTTGAAGATAGGCCTCGGCCTCATGCTCAAGGCCATCCATGAGAGTTTGGGTCAGGGGACACCCTGCGTTGCACAGATTAACGCCGTTGTCGTCGATATGCACAAGCAGATTGTCCGAGCAGCTTCTGCCCACCGCTTCAGAGCTCTCATAGCCGGTAATCCTCTCTGCGCCCTTGTTCCAGTAGGTTATCCTCTTGTTCATGTCTACGAAATAGACGCCATCTTGGAGGCTATCGAGGATACCTCTGAAGAAACCTTCCTCTTTGCTCATAACCCTACCCTAGCCCGCATATTGCACGAATAGGCTGCTCCGACCGTGAATATGACCGCCCTTCCTGGCGTCCTCAGGTGTTCCTTCGGCTACGCTCAGGACAAGCTCACCCTGCAGCGTACTGTCAAGTACGCCTCGGATTCGAGCCCCTGCGGTTGCCCGGTTGCACGCCCATCTTTACGGTCTCGCGACACCAATTCATGAAACATGCGGCCGGAAAATGCTCATGGTTGCCCGAACAGTTCGGGATAAGATCGAACAAGCAAGAAAAGTGCCGTTTTTCCATTGGGGAGATGAGATGTGAGATGTGGAATACTGCTTACCGTTTACTAACTATTTATCCGGCAGATGATATGGTCGCATCAATCAACCGTCCAAGGGCAGAAGTCAGGGTCTCATTGAGGGTTTTTTCCACTTCCTGGCGCTTAAAGCGCAAGACACTCTCCTCAGGACGCCCCTCAACCGTCTTTGTCAAGACCTTTCCTTGCGCTTTAAACCCCACTTTTGCCGAAAGCCTTACCAGGTAGCGTATTTCTGTTTTAAAGGTGTAGGAACTGGCTTTCACCTCCAGAGCATCAACGTAGCCTGCTATGGCGATATCCACCTCTTCAGGAAGGGTTTTGAGGTTGCCAGGAGTTGGCTCCCAGCCGGTGAGTTCAACAGCCCGTATGTTCCGCGCCTTCAAGAGCTGGCGGAAAATGGAAGTGATATCTTGAGTGGGGTAAGAAGATCTCAGCCGAATCGGCTCCTCTTTGCCATTGGTGAGGACGCGCTGCCCTACTCTCGCCGAAGGGGGCCGGTTATCTTGAAATGGAAGAACCCCTATGGTCAGTCTGGTTGTTGGACTGCTCTGGACAAAAGCGTCAGCTCGGAGATTGAGCCAATAGGTTTTAGAGGAACCACAACTGAGAAGGCTCAGTGCAAGTATCAGGATCAGGACACGGGAAACATTCCGGTACTCTCTTGCTCGTCCGGTAATCTTCATGGCTTCACCTCCACAACTTGTCAATTTGTTGATTCGAAAACGAGAGAATTAGTGGATTCGTTTCGTCGTACAGATCAGCCTACTGTCGCACTGGAGATGTGTCAAGCGCAGAGCGAAGAGGTATAGCCCGGATATTTCATGAATTGCTGTCATTGGGCAGAGGCATAGAGCTTGGAGCATAGGGCAAATTCAAGATCAATCACCCTACTGGACTCTTTGATTGCGGATTTGGGTATAATGCAGTATGAGATACTAGAAAAATAACCACTGTCTTTGAGGACACCATGAAGGTTCTGCTCATATCTGCAAATACGGAACAGATCAACATGCCGACCCTACCCCTCGGTTTAGCCTGCGTGGCTGCGGCTACACGCAAAGCTGGACACGAAGTGGCATACCTTGATCTCATGGCTCAAGAAGACGTCCAGGAGGTTATCAAGGAGGCGATGGAAGAGCGCAGCCCCGATGTTGTGGGCATCTCCGTGAGAAACATCGACGACCAGGTCATGGATAATCCCGATTTCCTGTTGGAACAGGTACGAGAAGTTGTAGCCAGCTGCCGGAGTTTTTCAGATGCCCCCATAGTGCTGGGTGGCGCTGGTTACAGCATGTACCCTGAGGCAGCCCTGGAGTACCTGGGAGCTGATATGGGGATCCAGGGAGAAGGGGAACTGGCCTTCCCCACCCTTCTGGACAAGATCCAGCGAAACCATGATTTTTCAGACACGCCAGGTCTTTGCCTCCCGGGCCTCGGCCTTCAAGCCAAGAGAGCTTTTGCGAAAAATCTGGACGCCTTCCCTTTCCCTGAAGACCACCTTTGGTCCTCGTCTGCTATCACTGGAGACGCGGAATTTTTGCTGCCGTTCCAGACCAGACGCGGCTGCCCCATGAACTGCAGCTATTGCTCCACGTCAACCATAGAGGGCGAAATCTTGCGTAAACGCGCCCCGGCTTTGGTGGTGGAAGAGATTTCACGGCAGGCCGAGAAAGGCTTTGATCGTTTCTTTTTCGTCGACAACACCTTCAACCTCCCCGTTTCCTATGCCACAGAACTTTGCCAAAAGCTTGCTGCGGCGGCACTGGATATTACCTGGCGGTGCATTCTCTACCCGTGGAGGGTAGACGAAGAGCTGGTAAAAACGATGGTCAAGGCCGGTTGCAGGGAGGTTTCCCTGGGGTTCGAGAGTGGTTGCGAGCCGGTCCTGCAGGGTATGAACAAGCAATACAACTCCCAGGATGTGCGGCGAATTACTCAGATACTGGGAGAGCATGGCATCCACCGCATGGGGTTTCTGTTGCTGGGAGGCCCAGGCGAAACCAGAGAATCAGTGGAAGAAAGCCTCCAATTTGCCGATTCCCTTGGTCTGGAGGTGGTCAAAGTAACCACGGGCATTCGTATCTATCCTTATACGGCTCTGGCGAGGATTGCCTTAGCCGACGGTGTGATTTCAGAAGATGACGATCTTCTCCAGCCGCGATTCTATCTGGCCGAAGGCTTGGAAGACTGGCTGCATGAAACCGTTCATTCCTGGCTTGGCGAGCGCCCGAATTGGGTGACATGAAAGCTGATTCATATACTCCGGCGGTAGCCTACAAAGTCGTACATCTCGTTCATTACCGCTGCGTAGTCCTCCTTTATTGCCTCATGCATCCTGGCGTTTTCGATGGCAAGCGCACCAACCTCGGACAGAGCTTCGGCAAAATCCAGCTCAGTTTCTGAAAATTCTCTCGGCTCTGCGGTATACAATCGCAACACCCCGATCACCTGCCCTTTGCAGGAAAGCGGCACCGAGATAATACTGCCAATGCCTTCATCGTGAGCCTCTTTGGGGTACTGTATCCTGGGGTCCTCAGTTGCATTGTAAACGCTAACAGTTTCTCCCTCCATGGCATCAGCAATACTCTTGTCTGCATCCAACGAACCCTTTCTTATATATCTCTCACTCAATCCTTGGGAGGCCAGCAACTCCAGAGTTCGTTTCTTCCCATGCAACATACGTATGGCACAGGCCTTCAGATCCATGACCTGAGTCACATTGCTGACGAGGAGATCCAGTACTTCTTGCCGGTCTAGGGTTGAATTCACTGCCTTGACCACTTCTCTGAAGGCGTCAAAATACAATCTATCTTGTGTCTTCATAGTAAACCTCCTTCACTCTATGAGCCGGCATCGCACCACTACCTCCTTCAGACCAGGAGATCGGGAAGATAGGTGGCAGACCGTACCGACGAGGACGCAAGCGGTTCCAGTGCTGAAGTTTCACGTCGGGGTTTAGGGGCTTGAGCTTGGATGTGCAAAAGCAGTTGAAACGATGCTCGCCGAGAAATTGTATTGGTGCTCGGACCCTTATTCACACAAGAAACAGGAGAGCTACACGTGCAGGAGAACTAGAGGATGGTGGAGGAAGACGTGTCCAGCTTTCGGATAAGGCTTCGGGTGATTCTTAACTTTCATTTGTGACTCTGACCGCCGCCGACCAGGATATGTTCAGGACTGTTATCGAAGGCTCCTAACAGAACGAACAATGGACTGCTAGGAGAGATCTATGCCCATTTTAAGGTTCATTTATACTCCAGTTATTTCATATATATTGATTTGTGTGGAAAATAGAGGGCTTATATAATGTCAGATTAAGTCACATGCTGTAAATCTGTCAATACGAAAAACCACCATTTGTGGAGGGCAGATTGAAACTCCGTGCAGCCAGACCTGTCGACGAGGAGTTCGACTGCCTTCAGCCGTGAGCTCGGGCCGAAAGGAGGCTCACCCGAAGTCCTCAAGTCGTGTCTCTACGAGGAATGCGCTCACTACTTGATTCCCTGATTGCGAAATGTGAAACGGAAAATGACGCTGGGCGGGTACGAATGTTGCACTCATTATCAAGCCTAGAGACAAGTACACCGCACCCCCCGGGAGGGTGGAACTCGTGGACCCTCTGTTAGCGCCTGTTGAGCTTGCTTAAGCGTCAAACCAGACCGTTACCCCACCCTCTGGGCGGTATCATTATGGATACGCCAATGAAGACAAAAACGCATCGAGACGTAGGCATCGCAGCCAGATACCCAGTTACCGTGTTCACGGCAGATGGGTTTCTGGATGGGGTAACGCAACTCATAAATAACCGCGGAGCACTTATCCACTGTCGTCGACCCCCACGTCAACACGAGTCTACCACCATCAAAATTCAACTTTCTAAACGTGAGTCATTACTCGTGGAAGTCGAAGTAATGATGTTGCACTTTTCAGAACCAGATGAAAACCAGGAAGTTGTGCCGCTGGGAATGGTGGTACGCTTCAAGAATCTCTCCTCTGTGGGCCGCAAGCGTCTTCGCAGTGCAATCGCCAAGCACTATGCGAAAAAGGTTCAGCGACTGACTGTAAGGAACTAATAGCGATTTCGGATTGTGGATTTCGAATTGCGGAATTAAGGCGTTTAAGATGTTCGCTTCTCGATAGCGATTTACCATTTACTGCTTACCTTTTACCTCTCACTACTGGCTACTGTATTCTCTGATCTTAGATTGCACATTTCTGGTTGCGAAATGTGGATTGTGGAACTAAGATCGAATCTTTGATTTGCATTTCTTATTTTCAATCCGCAATCCGAAATCTGAAATCCATACAGGAGTGATTCATGTCACTGGATACTTATCGGAAGTTAGCGCAGCAGTTGGATGACCTGCCGGCCGGTTTTCCATCCACAGAGAGCGGTGTCGAGCTTCGCATATTGCGGCGGCTTTTCACCCCAGAGGAAGCCGAATTCGCCTTACATCTGACCTTGTTTCCTGAAGAGGCTGAGGTTATCGCCAGCCGGGCCGAGATGGACCCAGAGGAGGCTGCTCAGCGTTTAGACAGGATGGCCAAGAAAGGACTTATCTACAGCATTGAACGAGACGGTAAGGTGCCGAAATACAGAGCCAACCAGTACATCGTTGGGATCTGGGAATTCAATGTCAATAATCTCGACGTGGATCTTATCCAAGACATGGAAGAGTACATTCCCACACTCTTTCATGAGGCCTGGAAGGTTCCTCAATTACGTACTATCCCTGTGGGTCGCAGCCTAACCCCTCAGCATGAGGTGTTACCCTATGAGCAGGCAGAGGAACTGGTGCGGGCTCAAGACAAGTTCGTGGTGGCTCCCTGCATATGCCGGCGGGAACAAAACTTGTTGGAAAAGGGCTGCGATAGGCCTGAGGAGACCTGTCTGGTCTTTGGAACCGCGGCGGACTACTATCTAAGGAATGGATTGGGCCGCTTGACTGATCTCGAGGAAACTCTCGAGATCCTTGACTTGGCTGAAAAAGCCGGATTTGTGCTTCAGCCGAGCAACGCCAAAAAGGCGGTAAATATCTGCCTTTGTTGCGGCTGCTGTTGCCTGGTACTAAGGAATATCAAACGTCACCCCAAGCCCGCCAGCATGGTCTCCTCACCATTTGTGGCCACGGTCAATCTCGACACCTGTGAGGGTTGTGGAGACTGTGTAGACCGCTGCCAGATGGAAGCACTGGAGTTGGGTGACGACACGGTAGCCCTGGATGTGGACCGCTGCATTGGCTGCGGACTTTGCATCACCGCCTGCCCTACTGAGTCTCTTGATATGGTGCGCAAGCCTGAGTCAGAACAGCCAGAGGTACCAAGAAACATGATCGAGGCCGCCATGAAGCTGGGTCAGGCGAGAGGAAAGCTCTAACGATTTAAGATTGTAGATTTTAGATTGCAGATTTGAAAGCTCGATGCTGGATACTGGATACTCGATGCTCGATAAAGATTTACCGTTTACTACTGACTCCTGTACTCCTTATTTTTTTACCGCTCAACGATTTGCCGCTTGCCTGCTAATTTCTTAGTCTAAAAATCAAGCATATATCACCTCAAAGCAGTCAAAAAAAGCAGTTATACCTGCTGTGAGAAAAGAAGCGATCAGCTAATTAACTTTGTTTATTAACAATGATATCTAAAATTGTTATAAGTAACATTATTTATCAACAACTCAGTTAACTCATCTATTATTTGAGCTCCATCCAAAAAAATGTCTGTTTTCCTGATTTGGCAAACTAAATTTATTGACAATATGTAAATTGTTATAGTAATTTTCTTTCAACACTCGAAATCGATGCCGAAAGTCTATCATGGGCTAATACATGCTACGGTAACGAAAACCCCAATTCTTTAACCCTCATTTTTCCACGCCGGCGCACATCAGGACGGAAAGACAATCACCGACTATGTGAAAAAAATCCACTAGGAGAGGAACGCATGAGTGGTCATAGCGAACTCTATGACAAGGTGAAAAACATGGTCGCTAAACTTTACGTGTTGAGGGACTCCTGTACGGGCATAATTTATAGTGACAAGGCTGGTGGGAACCTCAGCTGGTTTCAAGGTGCGGAGACCATCCTGAAAGAGGCTGTGGGCTAGCTGCAAAAAGCGCTTCTGGATTTGCGGGTGGCGAACTCAAATGCGGAAAACGAGGTAAAAGACCTGGCCAAGGTAGAGCGGTTAATCAGGAAACTAGACAATTCTACCGAGGCCGAACCCCAGTATTCCTAATAAGAACTCTTGCCTCTGCTTCACCTCCTTCCCTTCCAACAAAATATTCCTTTAAAGGTCCTTCCGGCCCCTCAATCAAATACAATTTGTTGCCCTGAGGGTTGAAAGAGAGCGCATCGAAGTGCTCTTCGTCTGCCCTCAGTATGAAGGCTGTAACATCTTTTGAGAGCTGATAACCAAGCTTTTTTATGGAATCAGCATATGTCTTATTCTCCTCGTAATAGTCCTCTTGATAGGAAAGGATGTTTCTGAGATCCGACTGAGCCGCGGAATTGGACGATTTAGCTTTATATCCACTAAACATCAGTGGACCTCCGATTAAATACAACCCTGAAATGACGATTATCGGAAGAACCCAGTTTCCCACAAACTTGGTAAGATCTCTCGGCTTTGACATTCGCTTGATAACAATTTCAGGGTTGCCTGCACGCATGGTCTCTGTGACCTCATCCAACCCTTCAATGTCTGATATTACCAGAAACCACTCGTTGCTGGCGCGAACCTGGGTGTACAGCCCTTTTTTCACATCCTCCACCCAATTTATATCTGTTAATTTCACCTTTTTGGTTCGCAGGAACGAGACGAATTGTATCTCTTCATCATGAATAATTATCTCCCGAACTTTTTCGAGAAATGGCAACCAGATAATGAGCAACGTACAGAGTAACAAGACTACAAAGGCGGCGAAGGATATCATTCGCGACTGCAGAAATTGCACAAACAGAACAAAAGGAGTGGTAATAAGGCAGGTAGCCATTAACCTGTGAAAAATGCGCCAGCCAAGGTCGTCGTTTGAAAGTGAGTATTTTTTTGCTGCCATGGTCGACACCTCTTATGGATTAATGAGGGATATGGTCAAAGACAGGAGTTAACATCTTGTTATTGATCACCTGCATATCGAAAAACTCGAATTCTTATATGCTTCTCAACCGTATGATTCCCACATCTGGAGGGCAGGCCAATCTGACAGGCACGAAGAAGGTTCCCACCCCTTTTGTAATAAAGGTCCAGCGGTGTTCCGTTTCTCTCATCAGGCCCGAGGATCCCCGGTATTTCCAGGAACAGGGGATCCACGGTGCCTGGTTGATCACTGGTATCCGGATCTGGCCTCCATGCGTATGCCCAGAGATTACCAGCTTGACTCGATCATCTTCCACCATCTGAAGGTTAACATCCGGATTGTGGCTAAGCATGACTATCACCGATTCCGGATTCAGGTTTCGTGTGGCCTTGAGGGTATTTGCCGGGCCTTCCCAGAAATCGTCAACCCCCGCCACTGCCAGGCCATGGTCCAGATCAACGCCCTGATTGTCTAATAGGCTGAGCGGAAGCTTGGTTAACTCCTTTCTAACCAGCCCCGCATCTGTCCAGTGGTCATGATTTCCCATAACGGCATAAACTCCGAGGGGGGCCGTTAATTTTTTCAAGGCGTCGAAGATAAAGGCCCCTTTTTTGACGTTTCTGCTACTGTGACTGTAGGCGCCGTCCACATAGTCGCCGAGGAGGGCTATAAGATCTGGTTTTTCACTTTCAATAGCGCGAACAGCCCGCGTGATATCGCCTCTTGTAGTAAAGGCGCCGGCATGAAAATCCGACATTACCCCTATCGTCAGTCCATCAAGTTTTTTCGATACGCCACGGAGAGGAACGTCCAGACGAACCACCTCAAGTCTCTTGGAACAAACGTAGCCGACACCTCCGCCAATGGCCAAGCTGGAATAGATGATGGTGCGGATCCAAGCGCGTCTACTTAGTTTAATAGTCATTGTTCTCCTCAGGTCGTAAGTTACCAAAATGATCTTTCCCGAGAGATACATGCAAACGATGGGCCAGGGGGCAGAGGGAAGATTGGAGATTGTAGATTGCAGATTTTAGATTGCGGATTGGGGTAGGCAGATCTCGGTGAATCAAGGTGACATTACATCCTGCGCTCTTCTAGCCATACACTCACGTTCGACCGTAATGCAGACCTCTCAGACTGACTGATACCCTTGGGATCGAAACGATAGCGGTAATGAAGCTTGAGAATGGATTGCAGGGGCTCAGTGGAAATAGATGGGGGTTGGCCCTCCTCGACTCTTGCAATCAAGTGAGAGAGCGCTTCCCCTGGATGTCGGACAAAACCCAACTCGCTCAGCCTTTCCGTAATCAAATAGAATTCCGAATCCACGCCGGAGCGAGCTTCAGCTTCGCCCTGTTCTCCATCCTTTTCCGCCCGGGTCACTCGTCTCTTGCGGTACACCCTCCAAGCCAATACGGTGAGCAGCGGTATGAGCAGCCAGCCGAGGTGTTTGGCCGCCTCACCTTTTCTCTCGCTCCACCGGTATTTCGACAAAGTGTAAATACACCACGACCAGAGATCTGGCAGCCCTCCCCATTTTGTGGCTTCTTTCTCTTCAATCACCATCCAAGAGGCGGGGGTGGTATCAAATTTGTGCCAGGTTCCATTCAGGTAGACCAGGGTCCAGGCATGGGCATGACGTTGACGTACCACGAAGGCTTTTTCCAAATCGCTAAACTCGTGGACCAAATACCCGGTGGTATAGCGCGCCGGAATACCGAGTGCTCGTAAAATGAGGACCGTTGACGTGGCAAAATACTCGCAGTGTCCTGAGCGGGAATTAAGCAGGAAATTTCCCAATGCGGTTGTGTCCTTGCTTTCTCCACTGAGCGTCAGCGAGTAGTTGAAATTTTTCCGAAAGTAAGACTTAACCCCTGCCATGATCAACTGTGGGGAATCAGCTTGGAGTCCAAGCTCCGCGACCGTTTGCTGCACAGCACGTCTCTCCGCTGGGGGTACGATCAGATCAGCTTCACTCGGCGGGCTGTCGATGGCAACATTCTGACCGTAGTGCACCCGATAGTTTATCAGTCCTGGACCGTCTTCCACCTTAACGGTTGCATATTGATTCTGGCCCATTGTCAGGACAGGCAACTCTTCTACGTGGATAGCGCTCATGGGAAGTTTTAGTATGCCTTTGTTCCCCTGGAGATAGGTGGAAACGACGAGTGCTGAAGTCTC
>CP070843.1:2746953-2751465 GCA_020350905.1 Deltaproteobacteria bacterium | reverse complement strand
TCTTAGAAGATATATATCTGCCATATCGCCCCAAACGGCGCACGCGGGCAACCGTTGCCAGAGAGAAAGGGCTGGAGCCTTTGGCCCAGAAGATTTTTGCCCAAGAAGAGACCGCAGATCCCCACAAAGAGGCTGAAGCCTTTGTGGATTCTGAGCAGGGAGTAGAGGTGGTTGAGGACGCCCTTGCTGGCGCACGAGACATTGTTGCGGAGTGGGTAAATGAAGATCAAGAGGCCAGAGCGAAAATGCGGGCATTCTACACTCAAAAGGCACTCTTTCGCGCCAAGGTAGTTGCGGGCAAGGAGATTGAAGGTAGAAAGTACAGGGACTATTTTGATTGGCAAGAGGTTGCGGCGAAGGCTCCGTCTCACAGAATTCTGGCCATGCGTCGAGGAGAAAAAGAGAGTTTTTTAACTGTTCGTGTACATCCTCCTGAGGATGAAGCTTTGGCTCTTCTGGAGACTCAGTTTGTTCGGGGAGATTGCGCCGCCGCCCAACAGGTCAAAGCGGCTGTGCGCGACAGTTACAAACGGCTCCTCTCCCCGTCAATGGAAACGGAGATCCGTTTAGCCGCCAAAGAGCGTGCCGATGCAGAGGCGATCAATGTCTTTGCCGATAACCTTCGACAACTTCTGCTCGCCCCGCCCCTCGGCCAAAAAAACATTCTGGCCATAGATCCCGGCTACCGCACAGGTTGCAAAGTGGTTCGCCTGGATCGCCAGGGAAAACTCCTGCATACCCAAACTGTCTATCCCTTCACATCTGAGAAGAGTAAATTGGAGGCATTGGCTACGCTCGGTGAATTGTGTGAACGTTATCAGGTGGAGGCCATAGCCGTGGGGAACGGTACGGGTGGGCGTGAAATGGAGGCTCTGGTCAAAACCCTGGATCTTCCTGACAACATTCCGATAGTAATGGTCAGCGAGAGCGGCGCCTCCGTTTATTCCGCTTCAGCAGCTGCCAGGGCAGAGTTTCCAGACCTCGATGTGGCGGTCCGTGGTGCGGTTTCCATTGGCAGGAGGCTCATGGATCCACTCGCTGAACTCGTAAAAATTAACCCCAAATCAATTGGAGTGGGACAATACCAGCACGATGTGGACCAGCAGGCCTTGAAACAAAGCCTGGATGACGTAGTGATCAGCTGTGTCAATGGTGTCGGGGTTGAAGTCAACACGGCAAGTGAGCAGTTGCTTACTTACGTTTCCGGGCTCGGAGCACAGCTGGCGAAAAATATCTTCAACTACCGCAATGAGCACGGCCCGTTTCTGTGTAGGGAAGACCTAAGAAAAGTACACCGGCTGGGTCCCAAGGCCTTCCAGCAGGCAGCAGGATTCTTGCGCATCAGAGATGGCAAGAATCCCCTCGACGCCAGCGCTGTTCACCCTGAATCTTACTCCATTGTCAAGGCCATGGCCGGCGATCTAGGCTGCTCAGTGGAGGAACTGATGCACAATGAAGAGGTAAGGCAGAAGATCGACCTGTCAACCTATGTAACGGAAAAGGTAGGAATGCCAACTCTCATTGACATTGTCGCCGAGCTTGCTAAACCTGGCCGTGATCCGCGTCAGGAGCCCGAGGTCTTTGCCTTTGCTGAGGGAGTGCAGACCATAGATGATTTGCGACCTGGCATGAAATTGCCAGGCATCATCACCAACGTCACGGCCTTTGGAGCTTTCGTGGACATAGGTGTTAAACAGGATGGTTTGGTTCACGTGAGCCAACTGACGGACCGTTTCGTCAAAAACCCCCGTGAGGTGGTCAAGGTTCAGCAGCGAGTAACGGTCAAGATCCTGGATGTCGATCTTGAAAGAAACAGGATCTCTCTTTCCATGAGAGAAAATCCTAGCCGGAGTTGAATCATTTCCCTGCCTCACTCTTCCCAGCAACAGGTTCACCTGAACCACACTGAGGTCCCCGTCAGGAAGCAAGGACCGTTTTCAACTCTCCGTTGATCCAGTACTCGACAAAATACTGTTTGCATTCACCACATCGATAATAAAAACCCTCTACTCCTCCCTTGAGCTCTCCTTTCGTATTCAAGAGGCGCACATCGTCCGCGCCTGCACCACAAAATATGCACTTCTTATCCCCTGTCAAATAATCCCTTCCATAGGTAGAATCTGTCATTGAAGCTTCCTTTTGAGAAATTTGACTAGATTTCTCACATTGAATTGACCGACCAGAAGAGTAACGTTTGCAGTTAAGTCCGCAAGGCGACCGTATGCATGGACAACATCGGCTTTTCCTTCACCCTCTATTTTTTTTATCGCCGCGCCCAACTCATCTCGAATAGACGCAAGCTCGGTTATCAATCCCAATGCCAATTTATTCAGCTTCGCCATCACCGCGCCTCTTCTTAATGATCAACTGTTTGTAGATTGCAGATTGAGGAGCATATGCATTTTTGATAGCGGGGTACTGATCTCTGAAATCTACAATCTGCATTCTAAAACCGGGAACCCGCCCGAAGGGTGGGAGTCCGTAGGACAAATCTAAAATCGCTGGGGGCCTTCCCCGCACAGCGCGATCTTCGATGGACCCAAATTCTTTACTACCGTTTTTCGATGCTAGGGGTGTACTTTCTCAATTTCTTTTGCTTGTTTCTCCCTGATTCTCAACAGTATTTCAATACTATTTCTGTACGTCTCTATTAATGACTGCACTATCTTTATTGATCTCTCTATTTGTTGTAAGGCTGCTCCATTCTCTATTCCAGAATATGCAACTTGAATGGGTCTTAAACTTGCAGTCGTACTTTCCAAAGAATTTTGTATTTCAATTATCCTGTCATTTATAAACTGCAATTTGAATTTTTCCTTTAAAGCCAGCACTGCTCCTAGTAAGTTACCTTCAAAGTAAGCAACAGTTGCAACGTATTTTAACTCAGTCACCGAATCAACTATAAACTCCTCCTGTAAAGTGATTTTTCCCTCCCTCTCTTGTACTATTCGTAGCAACTCGTCCTTAATGCCAAATAACTGTTGTGCTCTCTCACCCAATTGTAGGGATTGAACAACCAAGGCAGCAGTAGTTGCTTTCAATCTCTGTTCTTTTTCCTGGATTGCAGAAAGGGTATTACAAGGAAGGATCATCACGAACAACAGTACTACCAAAACCTTTTTCATTTCATTTTACTCCTTCTTGTACTTACATTCCTCTCCGGCAAACTCCCTTACACCCACCTACAAAACATCGATAAACAGATGTTGGGGACGTTCGTTTTGTGACGGTAGGTTACAGCAAGGAAAATGAGCGTGCAAGGAGAAAGGTGATACCTGGGTAGGCAAAAAAACCCCCCACCGACTCTTCCAAGCCGATGGGGGACTAAAAGAGGGAAATGGTAGTGGTGAGCCATATGCTCACCTTGCTGAGATTTAATGCAAACATGGTGCCAAGGAAGTGTAAAAAAAAAGGACCTAATTTCTTTCAAAATGTTTGGCGAGCAGGCTCTGGAGAAGCTGGCGATCATCCGCGGAGATATGTGCAAACTTTACACCAATACCGAAACCTGAACTAGACTCATTGGGGGTGGAGACGGTCTGCCAGACGACCATGGCAACAATAATGAGCGATCTGCGGTGGGGAACCTCAATTGTCAACCGCAATTTACCTTCCACCTGTGACGGTTCCTGGCAAAAAATATGGGCACCAGAGGTGCTAATATTCGTGGTTACACCGTAGATGGAACCACGGGTGGTTTGTATCTGTACGGGCCATTTGACCTTGGCTCTGGGTTGGCCGCGTCTCTTGATTCCTAGAACCATATTCGACCTCATGATATAGCCCTGGATGCTATCTATCTATACTGTTAAGATATGTATCAATATATGTGCCAGAAGACTGTGTGGCTTTATATGCTATGAAAAACAATGGCTTAGATATTTTAAGGGCTGCTCCACCTGAGTGATATTTGGTGAAATGACCACGTGTGACCGGTGATTTCACCCGGTTTCATGGCAAGAAGTCGTTAGATCTTGGCAGCATTTCGTGGAGCGCTGTTCAGAGGAACTTCTTGACCCTTCAAGGGATTTTTGCCAGAGTTGTTCAAAAGACACCTGGCAATCACAAACAGAGGAGCAAATGAACGAAAAGCATATCGCCAAAATCGCTCAGGAACTCGAGCTTGGGCCACACCAGGTCCTGGCTACGGCAGCTCTGCTCGAGGAAGGGGCCACAATCCCCTTTGTTGCCCGCTACAGAAAGGAGGCCACCGGTTCGCTGGATGAGGTGGCTTTAAGAACCATCCGTGACCGACTCCATCAGTTGCAGCAGCTGGACAAGCGGAGAGAGGCGATATTGAAATCTCTGGACGAGCGGGAGCTTCTTACCGATGAGCTGAGAGATAAAATTCTGTCGGCTGAGACCCTTGCAGTCTTAGAAGATATATATCTGCCATATCGCCCCAAACGGCGCACGCGGGCAACCGTTGCCAGAGAGAAAGGGCTGGAGCCTTTGGCCCAGAAGATTTTTGCCCAAGAAGAGACCGCAGATCCCCACAAAGAGGCTGAAGCC
>CP070843.1:2734437-2746853 GCA_020350905.1 Deltaproteobacteria bacterium | reverse complement strand
AGACCGGTGCCCTGCCCAGTACCTATTCGTTCCTGACGCGATCGGTCCCGGGAATCACGGTGCCCGATGAACGCGGCAGGAAATTTGCCAAAGTTGTCAATCAGCGCTTGGCTGCTTCCGGTGTCAAGGATGTCTATGTCTACCTCCACGGCTTCAGGGTCGTGTTCGACATTCCGGTACTGGTCGCCTCCGAGCTGTGGCATTTCCTCGGCTACCGGGGTGCCTTCATTGCCTATACCTGGCCGTCGACGCCCAGCGTCTTCGCCTACTTATCTGACCTGGAGGCTGCCGTCATCATGGCGCGAAAATTCCGTCTGTTTCTCACCTACCTGGCGGAAGAGACCCAGGTGGAAAAGATCCACATCGTTGGCTTCAGTGCCGGATCACGGCTGGTCGTCCGCGCGCTCAGCCAGCTGGCGCTGCTCAATGCCGACGCAACCGACGAAGAGATCCGGCAGCATGTGCGGATCGGCAACGTCATCATCGTCGGCGGCGACATCAGCCACGAGGAATTCGGCGCGGCCCTGGCGGATGGCATGCTGAGGATTCCTGAACGGACCACCATCTATGCTTCGTCGGCCGACAGGGCCCTGGTGTGGGCAAGCTGCATTTTTCGCCGCAAGCGACTCGGCCAGATGTGGGAAGAGGAACTGCCGCCGCGGACGGCGGACTTTTTGCAGGCGAATCCATCGCTTGAATTCGTCGACGTAACCGAGGCCGCTGGCTCGACTACCGGCAATGGACACGCCTATTTTCGTAAAAGCCCCTGGGTCAGCTCTGATCTGCTCACGCTTCTGGCCTACGATATCGGCGCTGCCGAACGGGGACTTGTAAAGGAGGCGGATCTGCCCGCCTGGACCTTCCCGCCAGACTTTATCGAGCGCTTGAGAAAGGCAGTACTGGAGATAAATCCTCAGCTGGCAGGAGCGACAGAAGAAGGTAAAGATAGTCCGGCGGCGGATAACTGAAGCCCACTCGAACAGCGTAAAAAGGGGACATCCATAAAATAGTAAATTTCTCTGCAACGCTTTAGATTTCTTACAGGGATCTGAAGAACCTGCTACCATATGTGGTGCTCTATCCAAGTACTTCGTGATTAAATATCTCTGCTAACACTAACGCTTACCCTATCCTTGCTGCCCATGGACAAGTTGGGACTGCAAATCCAGTGTTGGATCGTGTCCTCGACGGTTGGAAAGGCAGTATGAACGTTCAGCAGTTGCTTGAGCTGGAAGCCGCAGGCTGGGAAATTTGCTCTCATAGTGTTACCCATCCAGGCCTGCCTTTTCTCCCCTTGACTTATGCAGACGAGACTCCAGCGGCCCCTAACTCTGCCGAACGAGAACTGGAGATGTCCAAAATAGGTTTCAATGACTTGGGATTGAACGTACAAAACTTCGTTGTCCCGGGTAGTTCGTGGAATGATGACCTGGCTACCCTTTCAGCCCGTTACTATAATAGCGCGGCATCGGGTGGAAAATATGGGAATACATTGCCCCTGGAGAACCGGTGGTGGATTCGGCGAAAAGGGGTTGGGACTAGCCATAGCGTAAGTGATATTACCGCCTGGATCGAGCAAGAAATTAATGACAATAAATGGTTAATCCTAATTTTTCACGCAATCATTGAGACAGAAGACCTCGGGTATGAACCGTGGTCTGAAACAAAGCTTGCCGAACTGGCAACCTGGGTGGAGGATCAGGGAATATCTGTTGTAACTCAACAGCGTGGATTGGAGTTGTCAGTATTTTCCTATAAAGACCTTTTACACACTCCAGTGCAACCATGTCGTATCGTTGACACACGCCTGGCGGGCGGTGCTATCCCGCCTAGTGGTATCCGCAGTTACAATGTCTACGGTGCTGTGGCTTCTCAAGGTGGAAACCCTGCGGGATGTCCATCACCCAAAGGTGAACCACTTTCCGTAGCATTGAATGTTACCGCAGTACCTCTAGGAAACGGCAACATTGTGGCGTACCCTTTCGGTTCAGCGGTTCCCACCGCCAGTCTGGTCAACTATCGCTCTGATGCCCAAAACATTGCCAATGGTGCAACTGTAAAAACGTGCTTCAACTGCACCAAAGACATCAATATCAAATCAAACTACGGCACTGCCCATGTGGTGATTGATGTCTTGGGATACTACTATGCAAAACCTTGAGATTAGCTGAACTACTCATTTTTCAAAGAACACTGCGGAGCTTCGGCTCCGCTTTTTTCATCATTTCAATCCGCAGAAAGTAAATATTTCATACTTTAATACACACTTTTCCTCTTGAGATCCTGCTACCGCATATAGAGGCAATCTTACCAAACTCAAATATAAATGTATCTGCTATAAAGTTTGAGTTCTTGAAAGCCGAAATTCTCAACATCTCCAAACCTTATCTTCAAAGCTAAGGCTCAAAAGAGAGGCGGCTGGGGTGAAGATCCGACGTCACCACCCCTGCCTTAATTCGATTATTCGTACAGATTCTCAATCCACCTAATGGCCTCCGCATCGCTGATTTTACCCAAATATCTTTGAGTGGTTGATAGGTTTGCATGGCGGAGGATTAACTTGCTCACAATCTCAATTGGCGTTCTGGCACGGCTTGCAAAAGTCGCACAGTACCTCCGCAAATCATGTGGCCTCAGGTGAATGCCGACCAATTCTCCCGCCTTCTTGACCACCAGCCTAGCGGCAGCATAGGTTATCGGGAAGATTCTCTGCTCGGGCTTTATCCCCTTCTCCCTCACGTATTCCCTCAGGCGGTTGGCAATCTTGCGAGGAATGAAGACAACTTCTGCCTCTTTGTTACTCTTCGGATCACCTATGACGAGTTTTCGGCCTTGGATATCTCTGGGTGTCAGGTTAAGCACTTCACCGACTCTCATCCCACCTCTTGCCATAAGCTCCAGCATGAGACGATTTCTCGGGTTGGTGGTTCTGAAGATGATCTCGTCGACAACTTCCTTTTCAACGGTCTCCCAGTGATTAACCTTTGCCCGCCTGAAGAGTTTCTTTATCATGGGTGTGTCGCACGGATTCTGGAGGCTTTGATTGAGAGTTTCCCTGACGAAATTGAAAAAAGCTTTGACGTGTAGATAGCGGGTCTGTTTGGTGCCCTCGGTGATGGAAGTCAGAAAGGAGAGGACTTCTTCTGAAGACAGGGATTCTAATTCCCTGCCTCCGAACTCATCGCAGAACTTGGACAGCGTGTCCCGGTATGCGTCAATGGTGTTTTTTTTGAATTCACTTTGTGGTATTCCAGGTAAAGACTGATGGTTTGCTCGACTTTCATAGCGCACCTCCTGTTAGTGGATGAAAAGGTTTTCGGCCATAGCGGCCGCTGGCGGATGCCTCCTCGGCAACTGTATTTCAACGGCTGCAAGGTGGAAGCCCCCATGGGTCTTAGCCTAAATACAGTCTACACTATCAACGAAATACCGAACAAGTGATGGCTCCTCTTCCAAGGAAGATCACCACTTTATTGGGGAAAATGAGACAAAGAAAGATTCGGCCGAGAGGAAAAATGACCAAATGCAAGAGCGGCTTCCCTCACAACTACTCCACACAGTGTCCGTGTGGTCATAAATACCTTTCCTGGTCCTTCGCGAAGAGAAAGAAGCTTACTTTGGGGACTGCAACAGGAAGTATTCCGTCTCAGAGTGTTTTGGATCGCGGGTTGTAGGACCTGTGAACAAACCTGTAATAACCGGTTGTGAGGCTTTGATTGAAGGCCGAACTGAAGGACCTGTTTTGCGAAGGACAATCAATGGAGAATAAAGGCGACAAGCACAAGAAGGCTGAGAAGAAGAGGCGCAAAGAGTCCATTGAGAAATCTGTACAAATGATCTATGACAAAGCCGAAGCTCGCGCCAGAGAGGGCTGTAATGCTTTTCACGCTGAATGGCAAGCAACCTTGGAACTGATGCTTCTCGGGATGGAGAAGCCTCTGCACGAAAATCCCGGGCAATTACATGCATTGCAGATAAGGGGTCAGGAAGAATGGGATTTCTATGTGGAAGTTCTGGTAGAATTTGACCTTCCTCCTGATACGTGTGCTGTATTAATTACGCCCAGTGCTGCGAAGGATATGCCAACCCCCACGCCACCCGAGATAGAGGCTTCTGGAATCACTCCATGGCAAAGGGATGCGTATACACTGATTATCAGCTACTGCAAGGATCGGGAAACAATTATGCAAGTTTCCTTGCCGGGCCTTGAGTCCGCTGGGATTGATGTGTTTGAAGAGGGAAATCACCTTGCAGATTATACGTATAACAGTATAGAAGAGTGCCTCGAAGATTTATCAAAAACAGTATGGATATATCTCAAGCCCAAAGAGGACTGGACGGAAGATAAGATACTACGATACACCGAGAATTGGTTTTCAAAGATTATACACACCCACAGGATCGAAGAGGCGAAAATTCATCAAGAATGGAGTTACATACACAATCCTGAACTGCTGAAATCAGACCCGCGGGAAACCGTATTCAGAGTGATCAAAGCTACGATACCCAAAGAGTACGATTCATTAGACTATGCAATTGAAATTACGAACGACTTGAACAGAGATATGGATACAGGAGAAGCCGTTGTTACCTTGGATGGAATATTACAAGACAGAAGAGCTGAATGTCAGGCACTTTTCAACCGAATCGTGATTGAGATGGATGAACAGCTGAATACTCTAGAATCCATAGAGGGAGTAAAATTCCCCCATCGCAATCTAAGTGACTCCAAATACAGCCATGCTTTTGAAAAAACTGCCAGAGAAGTATATGAAATTGTTACAAGACGACCCTGCCCAGAGTATGTGAGATTGGACGACCAGGATAGCCTTGATCTTGGGGATTCCGACGGCACAACCATTGGTAACCGTTCTTAACATCCTTCCCCTTCCCTGATGAACAGTACAGAGTGAACCGCTACACATAAAAGCCATTTGATCTGCGTCCATAAGATAAATACAGCATCAACACAAAAGAGATAACTGGCAATGCGCGCTCAAATGTGGGAAATGTAGTTGAATAGATCAAAGCAGTGTAGATTAGGCTTATCCACCCAATTAGAGGGAGCAGACATGACTCTCACCAAAGCTCAAATAGCAGATGCAATCTGCAACCAAACGGGTATCCCGAAGTGGCGCTCTGACGAACTTGTGGACTTTGCATTCGAAGTCATCAAAGAAACCCTTGAGTCCGGTGAAGATGTCCTCATCTCCGGCTTTGGAAAATGGTCAGTGAAGGAGAAAGGGGAGCGACGGGGAAGAAATCCCCAGACCGGAGAGCCAATCATGCTGGCACCCAGAAAGGTCGTAAAGTTCGAGTGCGGTTCTGCCCTGAGAGATCCTATTAGATGGGAAGAGGTAGCATATGGTGAACCACAAGAAAGGAGGAGAATATGAACCATTACCTCTCAAGTGGTTAGCATGGGACCACCTGAGGTCCCTCCTGCCTCCTGAGCCTCGGCCAGGTCATACATTGCAGAACAGATGTTGAGAAAATCCTTGTGTTTTTAGGTTTTTCCTCATGGCAAGCTATGTTTAGTCTCTACCTAGAGAATTTTACCCCAACTTTTTGTGCCGATGCCCCAGAAGCACCGACTCTTGAAGTCCATGAACGAATACCCAGAGGCCACGGTTGAGGGGACTATCTATTAAAGGAGGCTCGTTTCTTGACAAAATGTCTAAAGATATCTAGGTTTACTGAAAAATTCGTATCTACAACGGAAAGTTGAGACTGTGTTCAAAAATCCACTGCTGCTCATAGCACTCGCTTTGACCGGGCTTATCGCCACTTGGGGGATCATTGACACCGCGGGGCTTACCAAGTTCTCCTCAACAATAACAGGCACCATGTTCACCAGCCGTGGTTGGTTTGTCATGCTTTCAGCCAGCCTCCTTTTGGTTCTGAGTATCTGGCTCGCCATTTCTCCATATGGCAAGATCAAACTCGGTAAAGACGATGATGAGCCTGAGTTTTCTACGGTCAGCTGGCTGAGTATGCTTTTTGCGGCCGGAATGGGCGTGGGACTGCTTTTTTGGGGCACAGCTGAGCCCCTTTCCCACTTTAAAGTTGTCCGTAACTACACCAGCAGTTTTCAAGCAGCTGGACATTCACTTTTTGTAACCATTTTTCACTGGGGCCTTCACGCCTGGGCCATCTATGCCGTCACGGGTCTTGTCATGGCCTATTTCAGCTTTCGCCAAGGCTATCCAAACCTGGTGAGCGCCCCGATGAAAGCGGTTTTCGGCGAGCGGACCTGGACAAAAAGTGTCGGCTGGTTAAGTGACCTGTTGGCCATCTATGCAATAGCTATTGGCATCGGCGGGTCCATCGCCATGGGCGTATTTCAGCTTCAAAGTGGGGTTGAGTCGCTTTTCGGCCTGCATAATTCTGGTCTATGGCTCGCAGGGGTGATCTTTGCCGTGCTCTGTTTAGCTTGCATTCTTCCCCTAATGATGGATCTGAGCAAAGGTATGGCAACTCTTTCCAACACTGCTATAGCCATCGCGGGTGGACTTATGATCTTCGTGCTGCTGACCGGCCCTACTTACTATATAATGAGCGGAATTACCGAATCAATTGGCCACTACTTTGCCCGAGTGCTTCCTCAAGGTTTTAGGACTTATACCTTTTTTGATGAAAAGGCCAGCACTTGGTTTCAATCCTGGACACTCACCTTCATGGTCTGGTGGTTCGCCTGGGCTCCTTTCGTTGGTGTCTTCATTGCCCGTATATCGAGAGGGCGTACCATACGGGAGTACATTGTAGGCGTCATACTGGTGCCGACGTTTTTCTCTATCTTCTGGTTTGGCGTTTTTGGCAGTGTTGGTTTCTATGAGGTGTTGGAGTTGGATGCATCGATTCTGGAGGTAGTGAAGACGAACATTAATGACACCACGTTCTTTGTGCTAAGGCACTTGCCGCTGAGTACTCTGACCATTGTCGCCACGGTTCTGGCAGCCTTTCTTTTCGTGGTGACGAGTGTGGTAAGCGCCTCCTTCGTACTTTCCATGTTTTCCACCGGTGGTGACCTGAACCCTCCCACAAGGACAAAGCTTATATGGGGCGTAATCTTGGGGGCCCTTGGACTGGTTATGATCCTGTCGAATAGTATAGACGCTGTGAAGAGTATAATTGCTCTTGCGGCTTTACCCTTCATTAATATCGTGCTTTTGGTAGCAGTTTGTCTGCTAAAAGCTCTTAAATCAGAGTTGGTTCAATGACCTTAGAATATTTTATGGACAAACTTCTTAACCTCTGGGTGTTTGCTTTTATTGGCATACTTGTCTGGCTTTATTTCAAGAGGGAACCAGAGGTTAATGAAGCAGAGAGTCAAAAAAGCGTTGGAGAGAACTAAACCTTGTATTCATTCTCATAAGCCACAAGTTTCGGTCTCTGCTATTGATGTGAGCCTGTCGATATAGCTGAGAATTTGCCATATCCTTGTCATATTTGCCTTTCTCCGGTGATCCAACCAAATCGCCTACACCCCCGGTTTCTCCGCTTGACCAACTCGGTGTTGATCCTGCAAGATTGGTTTGAGTGAGGGGGCACTGCAGCGCACTGCAGTGCTCTTCAGTTCGATCATCAGATGTCGAGAACTATTCCGTAAATAAATGCTATGCCCTTACACGAAATTCGAACAAAGCTAGAAAAGCTCGCAGGCAGAAAAATAGCAGAAGTCTCAAAGAGATTCTTCAAGACGGGACCGCGAGAGTATGGGGAAGGTGATGTTTTCCTAGGGATTCGAGTCCCTGTGCTAAGGAAGCTCGCAAAAGAATATCAGACCGTTACAACCAACGAGGCCCAGCAATTACTCAAGTCTTCCATCCATGAGGAAAGGTTACTAGCACTCTTTATACTTGTTGGCGCGGATGCAAAAGGAGATGAATCCGCAAGAAAGAGTATCTATGAGCTATATTTGAAGAATACCCAATCTGTAAATAATTGGGATCTTGTTGACGGCTCTGCCGAGCATATTGTTGGTGCCTTCCTAATGGATAAGAGCAAGAAACCACTTAAAGGGAAGGATCTGATACTCAAAAAGCGGATACACGCTCAAATCGCCCGCTATCTAACCACTCGCTAGCAATTACGGCACCTAACTCCACACGATCTCATCTTTAACGATATTTTTTGAAGCACCATCGAATCGGTGGGTAAGTCAATATTCTCTCATTCACAATAACGCCGCTTTCGCCCCACTCTAACATCTGGTAGTATGCTTGCTAGAGCCGAAAGTGGCAGATTTGACCGTAGCGAGTACCAGGAAACACCAGGAAAGAACTGACCATAATGAGATTGTCTTCGAGAGCGACTTTTTCCCTTTTAGCAATTATTTTGATGGCTTCAACATCCGAGGGAGCAGCTGGCAGAATGAAAGTACACAAACCGAATCTACCCAAAACTATTGGTGTTTGGACCAGGCCTGATTCGCCTCGAATAATTAACTCTAGAAATATTTTTGAGTACATGAACGGAGCTGGAGAACTCTATCTGGCCTATCGTTTTAACCACCTTGAGGTATATGAGTATAAGGCTGATGATGCAAAAAGCATCTTAGTAGAACTATATTATATGGAGACCTCTGACGATGCCTTTGGTTTGCTTTCCTTGGATTGGGGCGGTGAGCACGTATCTTTCAGTGACTCTCCTGCAAACACATCGAACCAATCTCTTACCTCATCGGCCAGGGCCCTCTATGGTGCAGGCCTATTACGCATCTGGTCGAACAATCTCTATTGTCGAGTCATGGCTTTCCGTGAAACTCCTGCCTCAAAACAAGCCGTGCTTAGCTTAGGTAAGACAATTGCTGCCAACCGAAAGAGTCCCCCCGGGCCAGAATTATTGAAAATCCTTCCCCTTGATATTGGTATGGGTTGGAAACTGCGAAACGACAGGATCGGTTATTTTCGCTCGCATCTGGTCCTGAATTCATTATATTATCTCAGTCATCAAAATATTCTGAACCTAGATCTTTCAACCGAAGCTATTGCAGCACCCTATGACAGCATAGATGGTAAAGATCGTAAGCGTGTCCAATTTCTTTTTGTAAGATATGAAGATTCTGGACAGGCGCAACAAGCGCTGGATAATTTCCATAAAGCGTACCTACCAGAGCATGAGAAAGACTTCGCCTTAGGCTCTGTTACCAAAAGCCAGAGTTTCTTCAAAATCGAGGACGGGTGGTTAGGCTATAAAGTGTATGGTCCGTGTATCGCACTTGTATTCGAATGCCCAGATGAGAACTCTGCCCGAATGATCATCGAACAAATTCAATTCAATTTATTAAAAACGGGAGGATGATCATGCCAAATAAACGAAGGCTAATCACAAGAAGAGATTTCATACGTGGAACCATGGGTGCAACTCTTGGCACTTCCATGTTCGGTGTTAGGTGGGCTGTGGGGAGTGAGAAGGCAGCTCCATCAAGTTTAGTTGCGGTGGTCCGTGATAAAGATGTTATGAATGCAGACCTGGATGTCGATTTCAAGGTGCTGCAGAAGATGCTTGATCAGTCTATCGTTCAACTTACGGGCAGAAAAAATAGTAAAGAAGCATGGTCGACGATAATCACACCAGAAGATACAGTTGGTCTGGTGTCGACAGGGCATTTAAATCCAACACATGATGAACTGGTTTATGCTGTCAAAATAGCATTAATGGACATCGGTATTCCAAAAAAGAGAATTAAGATGGCGCAAGGTTCATCCAGAAAAGTGAAGCGCTGCACCGCTTTGATTTCGCTGCCAGCTCTTAAAGCACACTGGTTAACAGGGATCGGTACAGTTCTCAAGAACTACATTATGTATTCAGGCAGCCCCTCTGCATATCACGACCAAAACAGTGCAAAACTGGGAGAGATTTGGAATCTTCCTCATGTAAAAGGGAAAACAAAACTTATCTTGGTAGACGCGCTCTATCCACTTTGTGATAAAGGGCCTCAGGCTGATCCTCGCTATAAATGGCCATACAGTGGCTTGATAGCCGGTACGGATCCAGTGGCAGTCGAGACTGTTTGCCTACGAATCATCGAAGAAAAAAGGCGGGCTTTACGAGGCGAACCATGGCCCCTTTCTCCACCACCCATTTGCGTAGAAGCTGCTGATAGAGTCTACGGATTGGGAACGAGCCGTATGGAAGAAATAAGAATCGCCCATTTTGGCTGGAAACAAGATCTATTGTTGTAATAAGGGCTCTTTTCCAGCCGGTCCAGACCAGGCGCAAATCATCTTCGCTACGGAAACAACCCATCAGGCAGCAGTCCTGGCACATTTAAGAGGTGTGGATTATGGCGCCACATCATCCCATAACACGGAGAGCGCCCATTAAAAGGCTACTTCACTTATCCGGCTCTCTAGCGCTGGCCGGTTTTTTCGCGTGATCTGTCCGAGGACCACTCTTGGCTTGGGCCGGGGCAAGAAAGACAGGCGTTATTGTGGAAGGCGTTGGTGCAGAAGAGAGCTACAGTGAGAAAGAGTTGGCGAGAAAGGTCTTCGAAGCGGCCGGAGGAGTAATGATCCGGTTGCTGCGGACGCCAAGGCCGCTCTGCTGTTCGGCGAAACTCAGAAGCGTATAGCCTTCATAAGACTGGGACCAAGGTGGGGGCTGGGGACCTACGATTTCCAGAGCCTAGTCCATGAGAAGATTCATGTTTGAGCCCAACTGCTGATTTCAACTAAGAGGAGGTAAGGCATGACTACACTGTTCGAGGAAACTGCAATCAACGGCATGACCCTGCGAAACCGCCTCGTCCGATCCGCCACCTGGGAAGGGATGTGCGAACAAGACGGCAGGCCCACGGAAAAATTGATCAACTGCTATCGCGACTTGGCCCAAGGCGGTATAGGCCTAATCATTTCGGGTTATACCTTTGTGCGGCCGGATGGCAAGCAGTTTCCTGGCAAAATGGGCATCCATGCCGATGACTTTGCGGGCGCTTATAAAAACTTGACCAGCACTGTACACGATGCCGGCGGGAAGATTGCGGTCCAGTTGGTCCATGCAGGCGGTCAGACCAATGCAAACAACGCAGGCCGACAGCCCCTGGCCCCCTCAGCCGTGCAGGTAGACCAATTTCCGGAGATGCCGGCCGCACTCACCAAGGATGAGATCAATGAAATTATCGCAGCTTTTGCTGAGGGGGCGCGACGGGCCAAAGCCTGGGGTTTCGACGGAGTGCAACTCCATGGTGCTCATGGCTATTTGATCAACCAGTTTCTTTCCCCCCTCACCAACCGTCGTACCGATGAATATGGCGGCAGTATTGAAAATCGCAGCCGGTTTCTGCTCGAAGTGTTCCGCAAGGTGAGGGAGACTGTTGGTACCGATTATCCAGTGCTTATCAAGCTGAATGCCGCGGATAACCTGGAAGGTGGTCTGGAAGTTGATGATGCAGTTTACGCTGCCAAAAAACTTGCTGAAGCCGGTATTGATGCCATAGAGGTCTCCGCCGGCACCCCGGCTTCCGGCGAAGAAAACCCGGCGCGCGAGAAAATCCTCAAACCCGAAAAGGAAGCATATAACCTGCAATTGGCCCGCCAGATCAAAGAGGCGGTCGACTCTCCGGTAATGGTGGTGGGTGGATTCCGCTCCTATGAGACCGCCGAGAAAACAGTCAAGGAAGATGGCATGGATTACATCGCCATGGCCAGACCGTTGATCCGGGAACCAGCTTTGCCCAACCGCTGGCTGCAGGGCGACCGCAGTCCGGCCACGTGCATTTCATGCAATAGCTGCTTTATGCCTGGCCTCGAAGAAGGCGGGATTTATTGTGTGATTGAGAAGAAGGAGCAGGAAAAGGCAGCAAAAGCCTGAGAGTTCATAATCCAAGCCGGATTACTCTTGTTTCCTAGCTATAATGTCAGTACCTAAACTCCTGCATTAAAAGAATTTGGAGTTACAAGTAAGGACTTTAATACAGCTCTGTACACAGGCAATCTGCTACCATATATAGGTGCACAACGCATCGAGCCATAGTTAAAGGTTCTGCTACAGATGTGAAGTCCTGGATGGCTCCGAAAACTTGCCATACGCATATCATACCTTCAATCTAAACTCAGGCTACTTCAGAAAACATCCCACATTTTGTTTTAAGGTTTCTGGTGGCGAAAGTGTGCATTAAGGATGATATCCACAGTTTCACTGTAACTGAGGTGACTTTCTATATACAATTAATATCCACGCTTTCTTCATAGAATGCTGCGGACCTTCGGCTCCGCCTTTTTGTTCGAATCTTTGATTGCTAAAATCCCATCTTTGTTTTAGCGGTGGACAGCTACGACACACCATGTCAGAGCGAAAGAAACCTGAGATTCGGACGAGCCATGCTACTCAGTTGCACTTTGGGGGACACTAGCTCATCGAGGAGTGCAGAAATTTCATGACAGTTAACGCTGGCAGCGTGGCTCGGCACGTAT
>CP070843.1:2724393-2734337 GCA_020350905.1 Deltaproteobacteria bacterium | reverse complement strand
TGAAAAATTCCCTATCTGAGCCGGTAGAATTGACCAAAAAATCTCGAATTCTCGTGCTGATCGCTGCCCTTTTGGCAGTCTTCTTAGGCGCCCTGGATGCTCTCATCATTGGGGCGGCAATGCCTACCATAGTTGCCGACCTGGGAGGAATTGAACTCTATAGTTGGGTATTTTCAACCTACATGCTAACCAGAACCATTGCCTTGCCGCTCTTCGGCAAGCTTGCCGACCTCTACAGCAGCAAGAAGCTTTTTGTTCTCGCGGTGGGAGCTTTTCTGGTTGGCTCTATTTTCGCCGGCATGGTCAATAGCATGCCACAACTCGTGTTCCTACGCGCCCTCCAGGGAATCGGAGCGGGCGGCAATTTTGCTCTTGCCTACATCGTGGTTTCGGAGGTATCTGCTCCGGAAGAGCGCGGGAGAATGATGGGTCTTATCAGCTTTGTCTGGGGAGTTTCAAGTGTTATGGGCCCGTTGCTGGGAGGCCTTATTGTCACCTATTTGACCTGGCCGTGGGTCTTTTATATTAATGTACCCGTTGGCAGCCTGGCAGTTTTCTTTATTGTGCGGTATTTCCAAGAATCGCGCCCCAAGAAAATAGACGCAACTGTTGACTACCTTGGCGCCTTCACTCTGACCACCTGTATCCTTTCGTTATTGTTTATTTTTCTCTTGATCGGAGAAGCTCGCTCTTGGTATTCCCCGGAGCTTCTTGGTCTGTTCTTTCTTGCGGTTGTGGCCGGCGTTATCTTCTGGTACGCAGAACGGCGGGCCACAGAACCAATCCTCCCCTTGCACTTTTTCCAGATCCCTGGATTTACCCTCCCCAATGGCGCTGCTTTTTTCAGCAGTTTTGCCATATTTTCCCTGCTGGCATTCCTTCCCCTTTTCATTCAGGGCACTCTGGGAAGAACTGCCGCGGAATTGGGTCTTGTCATGGTTCCCCTCAGTTTGGGGTGGTCGGTCGGCGCCCTGGTATGTGGCCTGGTCGTGAACAGACTTGGAGAGAAACTCACAGCTGTGGTCGGGGCTATCCTCATGTTCATCAGCATCGCTCTGACCCTGACCTTCAATGCAACCACTGGCCTGATCTACTTTAGCGTAGTGGTTTGCCCAATTGGCATTGGTATGGGCTTTGTTTCTGTGGCAACTTTGATAAAAGTGCAGAACAGTTTGCAAGAGAGTGACCTGGGAGTTGCCACCTCATCTCAACAATTTGCCAGAACCCTGGGTGGTACCATAGGCATTGGGATTTCGGGGGCCATGGTGTCTCATTACCTTGACAAGGCCATCAATGGCCTTATGAATTCGCCGCTCCGTGCGGAGATTCCGCCAGAACTGGCAGCCCAGCTCTCACGCAGTCTTCAAGAGTTCCTGCAGCCGGACATGGCAGGGTCACTATCCTCCACAGCCCTCAATGCCATCCGGGAATCCATCGGCACGGGTGTAGAGGCTGTGTTCTATACGGCGTTGCTGGTATCCTTTATCAGTATTATTATGTGTAAAATGATGCCAGAGAGGAACGTCAAACCGTGATACCAACAGAGAAAGAATGCTATGCTTTGATGAACAAGTACAGGATGTTGGACAACATCAGAGAGCACAGCATAGTCGTTGCAGACATCGTGAGATCCATCTCTACGGGTCTTGTTCATTCCGGTGTCAAGATTTCAGTGCAGAAAGCGGTGGCAGGTGCTTTGCTACACGACATCGCCAAAACTCAGTGTATCCAGAGTGGTGGTGACCACGCCACCGTTGGCAGAGAGATATGTCTGCAACACCAGTTTGATGAAATCGCCGACATTGTGGGCGAGCACATCTGGCTAAAAGATTATTCCCTAGATGGTGTATATTCTGAAAAGGAAGTTGTCTACTATGCTGACAAGAGAGTACTGCACACCTCTGTGGTCACCCTGGCAGAGCGGATGCACGACATCATAGATCGTTATGGCAGAAATGATTCTAGACTCTCCCAACTAGTGCGGATGAATTTCACTATTTGCAAAGGTGTTGAAAGAAAGCTATTTTCGCAACTTGATTTCAGACCTGAAGACGTGGCCAGGATGATTTTATAGCTTGAATAACCTGCCTGACTATCATTCTTCCACCCAACAAATACAGCCGGTGGGGCAGAAATTAATGGCATCCTGAACCTCCAGCTCAGGGTACTCCTCCAATTCAATCACCTCAATGTAACCCATGCTTTCATTGCGGCGAAATACCTCAGGACAGACTTCTACGCAGCCATCACACTCGACACAGTCACCCAAGTCAACCTCAGGAACCTTCACCACAATGCATCAGCCTTCCTATGCGGTTATCCTCTTATCATCGCCTTTAGCATAGAGGGGCCACAGCTCAGTCTTCTTGCTCCAAGAAGACGGCTGTTATGTCAGTTGTCAGTCGTCCGTTGCTCCAGGTTTTTACCTACTAGCCCGGATATTTCACGAATCGCCTGCTGCGACCGAGGCCAAGGCCGTCCTTCCGGGCGTCCTCGGGTGTCGGACCTGCGACGTACTGTTCAAGTACGCCTCGGATCCAACCCCCTGCGGTTGCCCGGTGGCACGTCCTACTCCACGGTCTCGCAACGGAAATTCGTGAAATATCCGGGCTAGATTGCTGGATCCCTTCCTACCCAGTCTCTGGCCTCTAAACTCTGCCCACTAACTGCAGTGTCAGCCCTGGCAAGCCAGACAAAAACGGGTGCTATATCTTCCGGTGTTGGCAGGGTCGTTGGATCCTCTTGGGGATATGCTGCAGCTCTCATCTGGGTGCGTGTTCCTCCTGGGTTTACTGCGTTTACCCTTATGCCCTCTGCCTCCAACTCATCGGCCCATACCTGGTTGAGACCCTCCACGCCAAACTTGCTTACCGAGTATGCACCCCAGCCTGCCCGACCCTTGTAACCTACTCCGCTGGAAACGAATATCACCGATGGGTGATCACCTTTTCTCAAGGCGGGCAGAAGTGCCTGGGTGACCAGGAATGGGGCGGTTAGATTAAGGTGAAGAACATCCTTCCAGCTCTCCGCCGGGTACTCAGCCAAGGGAATCATAGGGGGGCCCAGAATTCCTGCACTATGGATAAGCACATCAAGCTTTTCGTGCAGCCGAAGAAACGCACGAGCCAGTACTCCCGCACCTTCAGGAGTATTTATATCAGCGGTAATATAGCTTTGCTTCTGCGGTTCAGACAATTCGGCCAAAGACTGGCGCAATACATTTTCATCTCTTCCATGTAGAATGACGCTGGCCCCGTTTTCGGCAAAGACTCGGGCAACCCCCAGCCCGATCCCACGGCTTGAGCCGGTGATCAGACAGATCCTGTCCGACAAAAGTTCAATAGACATTAGTCGAAACCTCTTTTTTACCCATTCTTGGTATAGCAAAAAATGGGCAAAAAATGCAATTTATTCATGTTATCAAGCTATTAGATTTCCCGGGAGAATGTCACTCGACCTGGACCTCTTTGGTGGACGATAACCACCCTACTGTCTATGGAGTGCTGGAGTATTGGAGTGTTGAAGAAAGACGCAGTTACATGGAATTCTACATCTTTGATTTTCCCTCTGCTCCAGTTCTTTCTTACCCTGTGCCGGACCTAAACAAACTTATCCTTCCAGATGCGCATTTTCTCGTGCGGCCAGCGCACGCAAAAGGCTGGTTTTCCCTTCATTACCAATTGAATACAGGTGTCACATTCAGGGTCGCAATGCAGGATCTCGTTTTCCCTGCCCTGCTTCACCTTTTCAGGCCATTGTGGATCTGTCCACAAAACCCGCGCCAGCCCAATCAAATCCGCCTTCCCGCTGCTTACAACGTGCTCAGCCACTTCGCCGGTGTCAATCCTGCCAGCGGTTATGATCGGAACCTTTACCTTTTTTTTGATGGCCGCAGCCAGGCCAACCATGTAACCCTTATTTTTCGACTTTTCCACAATTTCCGGTAAGAAAAAGGATTCATAGGTTCCACCCATAACCGAGATATATACTATACCGGCAGCCGCCAGCGCTTTGGCAAACCTGGTCGACTCCTCCAGCTTGAGACCATTAGGCAACCATTCGTCCGCCAAGAATCGATAGCCCACCGGATAATCTCCAACTACGTCCCTTACGGTGGCGACTACCTCCAGTGGAAACCTTTGGCGGTGTTCCAGGGAACCGCCGTATTCATCCTCCCTTTTGTTGGTCCTCGGCGAAACAAACTGGGCCAGTAGATAACCGGTACCACCATGTAGTTCCACCATGTCGAATCCGGCTTTCTTCACTCGGAGTGCAGCACGGGCGAACTTATCTACCAGTCCCTCCATCTCTTTCTTGCTCAGCGCTTTGGGGCTACCACCAAATGTCTCCACAGAGGAGGGTGCCACCGGCTCCGGTGTCCCGGCAAAACGTCCCGCATGGTTGATTTGCAAACAAGCCAAAGGCCCTTCTTGCTTTATGGTTGCAGCAAGCTGTGCCAATCCCTCTAGATTATCATCAGTATCCGCTCTTATTGTTCGATTGGAACCGCTGCCGGTGGGATGGTCAACAGTTGCATTCTCAACCACCACCATGGCTACACCGCTCTGGGCCATGGCGCGGTAGTAATCCAACAACAGTGTGCTCACCGTTCCACCTTCGCCGGCATAGCCCAGATAGAGCGGCGCCATGGTGAGACGGTTTTTCAATGTGTGTCTTCCAAGTTTTATTTCTGAGAAAAGATTCGTGAGGGTAGCCATGGTACACCTCCTCCGGAATAATACCGTGGTGTTTCAACCGCAGAGATCACCGAGAGCATAGGTGACACTGAACGTATCATATTATAATAAAATGCGGTTATTTCGACCTTTTTACATTTTTTTCTTGTGAATAGCGAAAAAATATTTTACACTCCGCTGCGAATACCAGCCAATATCTTCGGATATCTGCATAAGTCAACGGATCTGATTCCGGGAAAAGCCTCATGGGATCTCCTCCGCACCCAAGTCTCAACCTCAGCGGCCGAACCGATCCGGAGCCAACCATAGAGTCGGAAGACTGCCAGCAACGATACCAGCGGTTGTTCGAAAACGCGCCCGTGGTGGCCTATAGCCTGGACAACCAACTGCGAACCCTCTACATCAGCCCTTATTGCCTGAAGGTCTTTGGCTACAGTAAGGAGGAAATCAAAAAAGATAATCTTTTCTGGGTCAACCATATCCATCCAGAAGATCGGCAACGAGTTCGCCTCAGCAGAGAACTCTACTTGAAAGAGGGGAAAGATCTTACGCTGGAATACCGAATTATCCACCGTGATCAGACGGCGCGTCATATCATTAACCACACCATCCCAATTACCCACAACAACAGGATTCAATGTATCGACGGCTTCATCTTTGACATCACTGCCAGAAAACATTTGGAAGATCAGTTGATACTCACAGAAAGAATAAAGGTCCTAAACGACATGTCTTTGGGCGTCGCCCACGAGATTCGGAACCCCCTGACCTCCATTGGCGGTTTTGCCCGCTTGCTCGGCCGACGAATGACTTCGGATGATCCAGGTCGCGCCCATCTGGAGATTATCCTGAAGGAAGTATCAAGGCTGGAAGAGACTGTCAATCGAGTTTTGGATGGGTTCAAGCGCATAAAATTGCATCCAGCTCCCGCCGATATCAATGCCATCCTTACCAAGGTTCTCAACCAACTTAACCACGAATTCCATCATAGGGGAATTGAGATCAGCACGAGACTGAGTCACAAGCTACCTGAATTAGAATTGGATCGACACTTGGTTGAAGAGGGCCTCCGTTCCATCATAAGAACCACCATACGAGGCATGGGGGACGGCGGCAGGCTCACCATCACCTCTGCCCTCAATCATAGGTATGTGATTATCGAAATTGATGGTATACATCTCAATCCCGGGCCCTTCGATGAATGTCAACTGTTTTTCCCTTTTTACCGTGAGCCTGCTTTTGACGGTGGAATCGGAATCCCTGTTTCTCAGCAAATTATTAGCCAACATGGTGGTAACGTGGTCATCAGGAACAGCAACGACCAGCACGCCAGCCTCATAATAACACTACCTATACCTCGCTCGAGCCAACAAAAATAGCAATTGCCGCATCCCTGCAGACAAGTATCTCCAGCCTGCATTATTCACGAATCCTGGGGATTTGTGAATCAGTACCTACAATAGAGCTGTTTGCTTTCATGCAGGTTTCCACTCTGTGTTTCACACCTTGCTCAAGGCTAGCCCTGAGCGGGAACCTCAAATGGTCGGAGTCGAAGCCCGTTAGGGCGGATTGTTCATGAATCCATTGCGGTTCATGACTAATCCGGGCAGCAAAGCACGTAGCGACTTTTAAGCTTGAATTCCTCCCCTCGTAATTTTATAAATGAAGCTAGTCCGGACTAATACAGCATATTTGCTCCGATTGTGTGATTCGAGCAAGCAGTATGCACTTGAGACGAGACGAAGAACCCAGGTTTTTGCCCTGGAGGTCTAAACAGAGGGGGTCAGATGCACAGCAGTAAGATGGAAAGTGTGCGCGTAAGAATACGGGAAAAGCTAGAAAGCTATAATCTTTACAACTTCGAGCGCCGTCAGGAAGAGGCCTTTGCCTCTTTTTTTGACCTGGCTCAAGAATACACCACCTTGGACAATCTCTATCTCGTCTCCACTCTTGTACCCAAAGAATTCTTCGATCTCGACACGCGCCTCTACCTGCTTGCTCAAGATGGCGAGACTTTTAGTCTCATGTGCTCCAGCACCAACGGCCTCGAGAAGGATTCCTCCGCCGGGAATCCAGAGGTCGTGGTCCAGGAAGACCCTTACTTTACAGATAGTTCGTATGTCATCCCCATTCGAGGAAACAGGGCGGTGGGCGAACTTCTGCCATTTCAGCATCTAAAAGAAATCCTCGGTATGTTTGAAATATTCCCTGCTGAAAAAATAAGCGATCAACAACGTTTTTTTCTCGAGAAATTTACCAATCGCATCGGCTACAATCTCCATCAAAAACAGCTGATTCATCAGAACCTACACCATATTAAGTTCATTAACCAACTGGTTGCGGACATTGATCACAATGTAATCTCTCCTAATATTTACTATCGGTTGTTCTTAAAAAAACTCAGGAACCGTATCAAAGAGGAGGCTGCGATCCAGGAAAAGGTTCGTGAACTGGTATCGTTTTGTCCAGAGATTGATGATCGGACCTGCCAAAAGCTCAGGGATATTTACCATGCACTTGGGAACAACATCGAGTCTCTGGATGAATCAAGAAAAGAGATGGAGAGGCATTACGAGCGTACCAGCCTGTACCTGGAAACCTTGCTACGCCGTGACCACTTTAAGCACGGCACCTATGTGCTACGCAAACAACGGTGCAACTTTCGCACGGAAATCATCGAGCCCACCCTGGCTCGTTATTTGCCGCAGTTCAAACAAAAAGATATCAAGGTGGATAACAGGTTGGATGAAGTTCCCGACGAACTGCTGGAATTGGGTGTTGATAAGGGGCTTTTAGCCCAAGTTTATGACAATTTCTTCTCCAATGCCGTGAAGTATACCGAGGAGATCCAAGACGAGTACGGCTATCGGGTCAAGTTTGTTTCCTATGGCAAGAGACGTTTGAAAGACCATTTTGACCAGGGTGTAGATGGAGTAAAATTCACTGTCTTCACCACCGGCGCACCAATAGAAGTTGATGAAGGTGATCGCCTTTTTGATGAGGGCTATAGAAGCCCCGCGAGCGAATTCGAAATCGGCACGGGCCACGGCTTGCACTTTGTCAAGCACATAATTGAGATCCATGGGGGTGAAGTGGGAGTAGAGCCTCAGAAATACGGAAACAATTTTTACTTCATTCTGCCGCAACCACAGGACCAAACCGCTGTTACTGATGACCGAGAGGCAACAGGGAGAATAATATGGTAAGGACGCTGGTCTGGTGGACAGTAGCCACTGCCAGCGCGATACTGTCCATCTTTTTTCTTTTTGTGGGAATCTCTTTGTGCCGGGCTGCCTACGACCTTGAGCACCCGTATCAGTTTATCCTTACCTTCTTTTCTTCCAACTTGATCATCTTGATCAGCGTCGTCATCTTGCTCGGCGTAATTCTACGAATGATCGGTCGTCTGCGCCAAGGTCATTCGCCAGCGGCTGTAGATAGTCCTCGGCTGACTCCTGACTCTTCCCAACCAGAGGATCACGGCGACCCTAAAAGCGATCTCCGGTTCAGAAATCCCCATGACCAACCTAACTCCTGAAGAGTACTTTCGTTTATACTCTGCGATGATTCCGGATTTCGCTGCCTTCTGCGGCAAGTTAGCCAATCCTCTCCCTGTACACTTGCGCATCAATACCTTGAAGGCCAGTGTGACCGAAACCCGCGTGCGACTTGAGCACCGCGGTATCTTCCTCGTGCAAGAAGAGCCCCTGCCCATGGTTTTCCGCGCCCAAAACCTTAGCCAGCCTGGTCACCTTCTGGAGTTCTCCCTGGGCCACCTTCACTCTCAGGCACTCTCGTCGGTGTTGGCTGCCCTTGCCCTCAGTCCCCAGCCGGGAGATATGGTACTGGACCTGTGTGCCTCCCCGGGGAGCAAAACGAGTTTGCTCGCTCAGCTGATGGAAAATACGGGAACAATTGTCGCTAACGACAATAAGCCCAACCGTCTTATTCCCCTCCGAGCCAATTTGAAACGGTTGGGCGTCACGAATACCATCCTTGTTCGCTATCCAGGCCAACACCTGCCCAAACGATTTACCTTTGACCGGATTTTGGTGGATGTGCCTTGTTCCGCCGAGGGCACACTACGCCTTGGCGCCCAAGGAAAGATCAGGCCACCTCTCCCGGCTGGCGAAAAGCTCCTCAGACTGCAGCGCGATCTTATCCTGAGATCGTTTGATCTACTCAATCCTGGTGGCACTCTTGTTTATTCCACCTGCACCTATAATCCAGAGGAAAATGAAAGCGTGGTCCAGTTTCTGTTGGAAAACAGGGAGGCAATCATCCAGCCCATTGCTCTGGACCTGCCCCACAACTCCGGACTGAACCGGTGGAAGGAAACGACCTATGAGCCCTCCATCAAGCAGTGTTGGCGCATCTACCCCCACCAACTCGATACAGTGGGATTCTTCCTGGCCAGAGTGGTTAAAGGGAGCTGAGAGAAATAATTTGTTGGGCTTCTTACAAAACCGCTTCGGTATTCCGAAGTCAGTCTTTACTAACCATCACCTTCTCAGAAGAGGACCTACTGTCTGGTTGTTGAGTAAGGATGATCGATTAACGAATCTGACTTCACTGCCGGTGGAATCTGTTGGTTTGCCACTGCTTCGCCAGGTGCAGAGACAACTCAAACCAACCACTGCGGCACTGCAACTGCTTGGCCCTCACGCCAACAAGAATATCGTCAGTTTGACACTGGAGCAGCTGAGAGAATTGGTGGAAAAGAAAGAAATCAAAGGTGAATTCGGTGCCAGTCCTGGTTATGTCATCGTCGTCGCTGAAACCATAATCATTGGCTGCGCTCTCTCTCTACCCGGCCGACTTATTTCCCAGTTTCCCCGGCATTTGTTCACGGAGCAAACGTGGGAATATCTGGTGGCAGGCAAAGGGGATTCGGAAATTGGGATATTGGGCGGATTAAAATATTAATACGGATGGTGGGGTTTGATCCCGCCCTAATTTTTACTTCGCAGAAAGAGTTATGGAAACGCTTTTAGGTGAGATTTCAGCTTCAACGGTAGCCACAATAGGCTCTCAAGATTATCAAGATTCCGAGGAACTCTTGCTGCTGGAGTCACTCTTTTCAGTCTTGCTAACCTTCTCCTTCTTGCCGCTTGCTTCGCTCGAGCTCTTGCTCGGTTGATTGCTGGCTTTCTTGCCAGCATAGTCGGTTACATACCAGCCACTGCCTTTGAGGTGAAAACTATTTCTAGACATCAATCTTTTCAGTCCGCCGCTGCAATGGGGGCA
>CP070843.1:2713752-2724293 GCA_020350905.1 Deltaproteobacteria bacterium | reverse complement strand
CCCGGATATTTCATGAATTGCTGTCGCGAGACCACGAGGACGGGCGTGCCATCGGGCAACCGCAGGGTGTTGGTTCCGAGGCGTACCTGAAAGGTACGTCGCAGGAGCCTACACTCGAGGACGCCAGGAAGGACGGCCATATCCGTGGTCGCAGCAAGTGATTCATGAAATATCCGGGCTAGTGCTCTCCCTTAACCTGAATAATCCTTGATATCTCCTCCAAAGTGGTTACACCTTTGGCCGCCTTCGCCAGACCGTCGCGATACAGGGTGCGAAGATCACCAGTTTTCAATGCAGCTTTGCGGATATCCGCAGCACCCCGTCTCTCGTTTATCAGATCCCTGATAGGATCTGATAACTCCAGCAACTCGAACACTCCTATGCGGCCCCGGTACCCCGTAAAACGACAGGCTTGGCAACCTTTTCCCCGATAAAACTTGCGGCCTTGGGCCTGGCCAGCAATGTTGAAGTGTTCAAGGGTCTTGGTGGGAGGGATATAGGGCTCTTTGCAAGAGGAGCAAATGGTCCGGAGCAGACGCTGGGCCAACACCACATTGACGCCGGAAGAAATGAGAAAGTGCTCGACCCCCATATGGAGAAGACGGGTTATGGCACCAGCTGCATTGTTGGTGTGCATGGTACTGAACACCAGGTGTCCGCTGAGAGAGGCCTGGATTGCCATTTGTGCGGTTTCCAGATCACGGATTTCACCCACCATGATCACGTCCGGATCCTGCCGAACAATGGCCCGCAACCCAGCGGCGAAGGTGACTCCTGCCTTGGGGTTGACCTGGGTCTGGCGAATCGCCTTGAGTCGATATTCCACCGGATCCTCGATTGTGATGACATTTAGCGAGGGATCGCTGATTAGCTTAAGGGTGGCATACAGTGTGGTGGTCTTGCCGCTCCCTGTTGGCCCGGTGATCAGAATCATACCCTGAGTTGCTTGTATCAGTGATATATAAGTGTCAAAGATGGCAGCGGGAAACCCAAGAGTTCTAAGCTCCAGTATGGTTGCGGACGGATCCAGTACGCGCATGACCAAGTTTTCCCCATAAATAGTAGGAAATGATGCAAGGCGAACCTCTATGTCCTTGCCGTCGGAGCTCACAAAGAAATGTCCGTCCTGTGCTGTTCGCTTTTCAGTAACATCAATTTCAGCCCACACCTTGAATCGAGAGGTAATAGCCTCCTGGATGGATTTAGGGATCTTGTTGATCTCGTGCAGCATTCCGTCGATGCGGTAGCGCACCTTTACATCATGCTCACCCGGCTCGATATGTATGTCGCTGGCCCCATCTCTAACCGCCTGCTGAATGATCAGGTTGGCCAACTTGATCGTAGGGGCATCAACATCTACGGAGGCGTCATCACCGCCCTTGGCAGCACCTCCTTCTGATTCTCCTCGGGCAACCTCACCAATCAGCTGGGTAATAGGGTCATCCATTCGATAATAATTCTCCAGACATCTTACAATCTTCTCTTCGGTGGAGATGACTGTTTCGATTTCACATCCGGTCTTTGAGCGCAGGTCATCAACCGCAATGACGTTGAGTGGATCAGCCATTGCCACAGTGAGGGCGTTGCCAATTTTGAAAAGCGGCAGTGCCAGATAGGCTCTGGCAAGCTTTTCGGGAACCAGTTCGATTACATTGGGATCGAGCGCATAACTGTCCAGTTCAATGTAGGGAATTTGCCGCTGTTGCCAGATGGCTTGGGCAACCTGCTCCGCAGTGACAGCTCCCATGGCCACCAGCACCTCGCCAGTGCGTAATCCTTTTTCTGTCTTTTGTTTCTCCAGCGCTGCCTGCAGCTGCTCCGCTGAGATCAGCCCTTCATCTCGAAGGATTTCACCCAGCCGCTTTCTCTTCATTCTCCAGCCTCATTCTGAGTGCTTGCTTGTTATCAGAACACAGAGCATTTTATTTCCGAAACTTAACCTGTTCATATTCCAGGGCAAAACTATTAGAAACCACGAGCAAAAAACAGGCCAAAGTTGTGATTTCCGCTCCTACTCCTTAGTCATATACAGCCAATAGTGAATACGTACGGCTGATAACATACAAACCCAAGAACCACGGGATTCTTCGTCGCTGTGCTCCTCAGAATGACATCCTAATGCGTAGATGGCCGGATAGAAGCTAGCCAGATTTGAATGGGTTTAATGATGTGATATTAACTAGTTACTTGATTCTTTCTCAAGAGCGCGTACCCTGTCCTTCACTTTTTCTCGTAGTTGCCGATAAGCTGAAGGGTTGGAGGCAAGAAACTGGCGGTAGTGAGTGATGGCTTCTTCATGTTGACCCTGACCTTCCAGCATCCGGCCAAGATTGTAATGAGCTTCCGCATTGTTCGGGTCGTTGACTAACACCTGCTCAAGAGTGCGGCGGGCCAGCTCATCTCGACGAAGCCGCTCGTATATAAGAGCCAGATTGATTTCGCTCTGGCTGTTTCCGGGATTCAACTGTAGGGCCTGTTCGTAGGCGGCACGTGCCTTATTGAAATCTTTCAATTTGTAGTAAATGATTCCCAGATTGTTGTAGCTGCGATAAAAGCGGGGGTTGATGCTGATAGCCTTTTCGTAGGACTTGGCAGCCATTTTCAGATTCCCCTGCTTCTCGTAGCAAACCCCAATATTATTGTAAACTTCAGCGCTCATGGGCTCATATTTGATTACCTTCCGGTAAGCCTTAATAGCCTCTTGCCACTTCATGGCTCTTTGGTAGCCTACCGCCTGCCGATACAAATGGGCGGCTTCAGCTGTAGTCTCAGCATACAAGTCCACCGAGCCGGTCTTTTTGGTATTGAGGGGATGTCCTTGTTTTATGCCTGCAATCAGCACCGGCTCTGGCTTCTTGGGTGCGGCTGCAGAAGTTATCTCCTCAACCTTTTCTTGTTGCACGGAGGGGGCTTTAGGTTGGCGATTCTCCTTGGTGGAAACCGGCTCCTGTTGCATTGCAACTTGCACTACTTTCGGCTTCACTGGAGTGCGCTGCTCTACGCCGGTATCACCAGATGGCGGAGCTTCTGAATCCGCCGCACTACGTAGGGGTTTTACCGGCGGTGTAATCTTGTCAAAGATCACCTTCTGTGGAGACGCGGTCACAGCTTCAGCAGGTTTACTCTTCCCGGCTCGCCACTGGATCACACCGTAGACGACCACACCAATAACAGCTAAGGCCAGCAGGATTGTTAAGCCCAAGAGGAATAGTCGCCACTTTTTGTGTTGATCCTCTTGACCTGCAAGTCTCCGCGGCACCACTGGCGGTTGCTTGCGTCCCGCCCGCTGCTCAGCCACTCTTTTTAAAGAGTCGGAAATGAGACTCACTTTGAGACTCCTCCTAGGTCAACATAGATCCAACTGCCACGTAGTGCCGTAGATCATCTCTGTAGAGTCGCGAAACTTAGTAAGTCCGATCTGTCCCCGCAACTAAGGCTGCTTAACGTCCTGATTCTTGGCGTTTTCCTTATGAGTCGCAATTTGTCGAGCCCGGTGGAATTCCCTCCGTTGACTCAGCTGGCGAGCCATTGCCTGCGCCTCGCTTTTATCCTTGAATTTTCCCACCAACACCCTGTACCAGACTCCCATTTCGCTTAAATCGATCCAGGCCACCCAGGCATCGAAACCGCGATTTTGCAGCTCCCGCATTCTTGTCTCGGCCACTTCCGGATCTTTAAACGACTCTACTTGCACGGTGTACAAATAGGGCGGCTTCAGTACATATTGCGGGAATCCTGCCTTCTTTGTACCGCTCCCAACTCTAGCTGCCGCATACTGCCCTGTTTTCTTGTCTTTGGCTTCGCCTTCAGCTTTTCTAATAGAGCGCGGTTTCACCTCGGCATCACCCGACGGAACCTGCAACGACTCTTCCTGGTCCCGGCGCGAGGCAGAAGTAAGGTCCCTGGACTCTGTCCAGGCCTGATTTCGTAACACAGCCGGTTCTGGCTGTGGAATCACACCCCCTATGAATTGGCGTGAATAATTAACGGGGGCAAAAGTCTCTTGAGTCAAACTCTCTTGCACATAACGTTTCAACGTCTTACGAACTGCCGGGACCAGCAGCAGGGCAATGCCTATGAGCACCAGAAAGAGCGCAACAGGAGCGTGCCGCCATTTCCGGCTAAACCATAGGAATGCCCAGCGACGGCTGCTCGGAAATGTGCCGCTCAGACTCTGCCGCCCTTCCAGCACATCAACACGTCTTATCTTACGGCTTTGCCTTAGGTAGGCGGCCAACAGGGAGCGCTCGGCAATTATATTCATGAGTCGAGGCACCCCTCTAGAAAACCGGTAGATCTCTCTATACGCCCGCTTCTCGAAGGCAGTGCTCCCCGCAGCTCTTGCCATGTTCAGACGGTGTTGCAGATACCTTCTTGCCTCCTGTCTATCCAGCGGCCTGAGGTGGTAGCGGAGCGAGATACGCTGCTGCAAGTGGCGGAGCTCAGACTTTTCAAGCTTGGTCGGCAGTTCCTCGCTCCCAGCCAGGATAATCTGAATCAGCTTTTCTTTATCGGTCTCTAAATTGGAAAGGAGCCGAACCTGCTCCAAACAGTTGGTAGAGAGATTTTGCGCCTCATCGATGATCAGCACCGCTGTCTTACTTGCAGCCAGCGTCTTCAACAGAAAACGGTTGAGCACATCCAGCAACTCTTTTCTGGTGGCCCCCGTGGCCGGCAAGCCGAAGTCCTCCAAAATGGCTTTTAGCAGCTCTGTTTCGTTGAGCAGGGGATTGAGGATGAGGGCGGTGGTAACCTCGTGGGGGTCAAGCCGCTCCATTAGTGCCCGGCACAGTGTGGTCTTACCAGTGCCGGTATCGCCGCTGATCAGTACAAAGCCCTCTTTTTGGTGGATGCCATAGAGAAGATGGTCCAGGGCCTCCCGGTGCTTCTCACTGAAAAAGATAAACCTGGGGTCAGGAGTCAACCCGAAAGGTTTTTCATTCAAGCCAAAAAACTCTAAGTACATAATACGATCTCATGGTCTTAAATCATATATCTGCCGGGTATTTTCCTGCCCATGCAAATCCAATTGCCTATTGTGCTTGCTGGTCAATTCATAAAGCCGCTTATCAGTCAGCACCTTCGGGTTGAGTAAAATTACCAACTCAGTCTTTTCTGCTTGTCGGTTGGTGGACCCGAATAGAATGCAGGAAAGAGAGTTCCGTGTTTTTTGGTCTTTTTCCTGCAAGAGACCGGCAATGACGATGGTTTGTCCGTCTAGCACCTTCACAACCGTGTCTGTCTCACCAATCTGAAGAAGCGGAAACTCAGAACCGTCCGGCGCTCTCACCCTAGCGAACTCTGCAGTTATGCTGGGGTGGATGTTCATGATAATCTGTCCATCAGGAGCAATCTGCGGGGTTACGTCCAGGATGACGCCAACATCAATGGTGTTGGGAGTAAAAGACTGCAAGACATTTTCTGAGGTCTGGCTTATTTCAGAGGTAAAATATACATCCTGCCTGCCAATTTTGACAATCACCTTCTGGTTGTTGAGGGTGGCTAGCCTAGGGCTGGCCAGCGCCCTCACCCTGCCTTGCGTCTCTAACGCTTTGACTAATTCTGCAAAGACAAATTCGGTCCCGGCAAACGATTTGGAATCACTGACAATTGCCAGCACACCTTTGGTGCTAGCCGTCCCACCGTCCATGTCCCAGGAGAGTGACGAGCGGGAGATGTCTAGATTTTGTAATTGCTCTTGGATTTTGTCCCAGCGGATGCCGGTATCGAACTCTTTGCTCAGGGCTACTTCCAGGAAACGGGCCTGGATTAGAACTTGACGTAGACTATGAGCCTCCATCTGCTCTAGAAACCGCGCCACTTCCCTCAACTTCCGAGGATAGTCGTTCACCTGTATGAGACCGCTCAACCGGCTGATCACAAGCTTTTTTCCGTCTGGGCTCGTTAAGCTGGAGGCCACCCCTCCCTGACGGGCACTGACCATTGCTTTCGGGCTCTCATCACCAAAAATTATAGCGGTCAAGCCTTCCTGAATCTCTGCCCAGAAGTCTGATTGCTCAGAGCCTTTGAACCGGGTCTTGCTTATGTTGCCTTCTTCACCACCCGTTCCGGAGCCGTCCGTTGCAACAATGGTTTTGCTGCCCTCCCTGCTGGTACTTACATAATTGACCGCAAAAAACCGGGTCTCCATCCTTGGCTTCGAAATCCGGATAAGACGCCCCTCTCTCCAATAGGTAAAGCCCAATGGTGTCAGTAGTGCGTCCAGGGCCTGCTCTAGGGTTACCCGGTTGAGGTTCATGGTCACAATGCCGGCCACCTCAGGATCAATCACCAAGTTCTCGCCGCTCTCCTGAGCAAAGCCGAGAAGCACGTCCTGGAGTTCTCCTTTGCGAACTCTAAGGGAATACAGCTTGCTCGGGGCACCAATAGCGATCTGCGCCGGCTCCTCTTCCTGGAACTGGGGAACGGTGAGTTCCTCAAGTGGATCATCAGAAACGGCTAACCGTGGTGGCGGTTGCTCTCTTTTAGAAACTGATTGGGGCTTGCTGGCACACCCTTGTTCAAAGGACAAGAAGGACAGCGCCGCAATCGCCACCAAGCCGCTGATCAAGACTTTCCGGCCGAGCATCTTTCTCCACTCGTGGTTGGAATAATGGAAGAATGGAATCCTGGAATATTGGGGGCGGTCCTCCAGTTCCCATCATTCCAACATTCCATCATTTCCTGCTGTCGACACTTACTTCCCTCCAGTATCCTCTACAGTCACCTTTGTGTGCGACTGGGGAATCTTCAGCACTCGCTCCTCTGAACCATCGCTCAGGACTACGTGGTCCAATGTAATCTCAGAGATCTTTTCGCCATCAATCTTGTCTCCCTCCGAGTAGACCCGGTAGTTGATGACAGCCAGTCGGTTGGAGCCACTGATCAAAATGGTAGAAAGCTTGTATTGCTGCTTGTCTCCTGTTCGCTCTGGTTCGGACCGCGCGGTTCTTACTGGTTGGCTTTCGCTTCCGTCGTCTCTTTCAGTCCAATAGGGCAGGGCAAATGGGTCCCGACCCCAGGTGTCAGGTATTGGCTCCTCGACCCCTTCCTCTTCCTCTTCAACTTTCTTGCTACCTTGCAGTAGGGCTGCTAACGACGTATCCAGTGCAATATCTGGCTGGATCGTCTCAGGTTGGGGACCGAACAGCCACACTAGCACCCATAGAAAAACCACTACTGCCACTACACTTAAAACAAAAATCTTGTTTGGAGACTTGATTAAGTCCATTCCAACAGTCCGCTTGCCGGTTCAGCCGGTTGTGACAGTTGCCAGTTGAACCCGGTGGCCCAACGATTTGAGGAATCACCGTAACCGGCTGAACTGACTAAACCTACTAACCCCCTTAGCTCCTCACCACAATCTCCAGCTTCAGCCGGATGTCCAGGAGCGCAGAACGCTTCTCGCGCCGGTCCATATGGAGCTCTGCTACTTTGATGTAAAATGGCTGTTGCTCTAGATCATCAAGAAAATCACCAAACTGTTCATACCAGCCGCGGATTTCGAGATTGAGAAATAGTTGGCAAATGTCTCCTCTTTTGCTGCCTCGTGTGCTCAGGAACACGCTTTGTTGCGATTGAACCTGTTGGATTTGTAGGCCCCGAGCTCGAGCCTGCTTGCTGACCTCATGCATTATCTCGGCCATCTCGGCCGTTTGAGACAATGCCTGTTCCACTGATGCTAACTGCTTTTTCTTCTTGATCAAATCCAATTTCAGCCGGCTGAATTCAACCAGCTTGGGGCCAATGCTGGCAGTCTGCTCAGTCAAGGATGCAAGCTCCTTTCGGAGTTGGTGCAACTTCTTGCTCTGGGGCTCCAGCACAAAGTGGTTCACCAAAAAGCCAACGAGAACCACGGCAAATATGCCGGCAATTATCTTTTCTCTTTTACTCAGCTCTCTCACTCAGCTCTCCGAGCTGTCTGTTGTCAGTTGTCCTTTGTTCAAGCCGTTCAAATCGTTTAATCATCCGGCTTCGCCGGATTCTGTCAAGCCGTAGGGCGGGTCTTCGTATCCGCCTTGCAATGCTTCATGGAAAAAGCTCTATGCCTTTATGCGAAGGACCACGGACTACGGACAACAGACCTTCACATTTAAGCACACACCCAATATCAAAAACCAGAACAGCCGGTTTCGGGGCTTTTCCGTCCCCGGCACCGCCAAGCTGTACATTGGAGAAAATCGGCGCCTTTTCCAATTCTTCCATAAACTTGCTGACTGTGGGGAAAGCTTCTTCTTTTCGACCATAAATAAGCCCGCTCAATCGAACCTCGAGACCCCCCTCCTTCTCCTCCACATCTATATTTGTAAGGGCCACATCTTCGGGAATCTTCTGGCTTATGAGCCGCAAGGCTGCAGCCATCTGAGGCACCCGAAGATCCAAGCTGGGCAACCTCGCAAGCCTGGCGTCTAACTGACTGTTTTCTACCTTCAACCGCTCGTATATTCGAAAGATACGCTGATATTGTTCGTAGACAGACCTTTTGGCATTTACCGCCTGACTAAGAGAACTGACCCGCCTCTGATTCTGCCAGCCATACTGACCCAACGGTATCAGGAGAAGAAGACCCAGGGTGGCATAGGCCACCGGAGCTGGCACACTCCATCTCTTGCGATGTGGCTGTAGGTCGACGGGAAGAAGGTTAAACCTTTCCGTAAAGGGCAGCGCCAGGCCCACTACAGTAGCGAGATCCGGCCGATTCGGCGCTTCCACCTCTGCGAATGATGGGCTATCCTGGATAATAATGGGTGCTAATGGGTCAAGAAATTCCACTCTTACATCAAACCTGTCAGTAAAGAAGGTTTCAATTCCTTTCAGCTGTGCTCCACCGCCCGCCAGTAATAATCTCGTGATAGTCTCGCCCTGGAATTGAAAAGTATAGTAGTCAAAGGATCGGGAGATTTCAGTCTCCAGCTTCTCCAGCACGGGCCGAATCCTCACCGCCAACTGGGCAAGGGGAATCCCCTCCTCTGTCTTACCTCGATCCTTTACTGAAGAAATCCCGTGTTCCCGCTTGAGCTTTTCAGCCTGGGCGGTATTTAGCTCAATGTCTCGCTCACCCGCGCGAATCATACCGGTTAACGCCATAGTGAAAGCGTCCCCTGAAGTCGGAACATACCGAGAAAACCGAAGCCTAGCACCCTCGAAAATGTGAATGCTGGTTTTGTGGGCTCCAAGGTCCAGCACAGCTATGGCCCCCCCCTCATCCTCTCCAAGACTTGCACTGCGCCACAACTGTTCTACAGCATGTGGCTCGGCCATGAGTCCAACTGGCTCCAGACCTGCCTCCCGGAGCACGGCTATATGTTCCACAACTGTTTCCCTGGTGGCGGCAGCCACCAGTACTTCATATTTTTTCTGAGCACCGCTGTCTTCCCTGTCAAGGATCTGGAAGGCCAGCATCGCATCTCCCAGGGAAAAGGGAAACAGCTCCTCGGGCTGCCTGCGGATAGCCTCTTGAATTTCCTCCTCGGAAATGTTCGTCAGGGTCAGACGTCGGGTGGCAACCCCCTTACCAGCCAGGCTAGCCACAGCCTGTTTGGTCTTGATGCGATGTTGCTGAAGCATCTCCTTCAATTGAGCCGCCAGCACCGAAACTTGAAACCCTCCTGGAGGAGTGGGAGCCACGGCGTGGTGTACGATATCTATTCCCTTGGCGGTGCTGCGCAACTGCAATATCTTGAGAGTGTGGTTACCGATATCGATGGCCAGATGCTTCTTGGCCGGCCCCGTCAGCTTGCCGAGGATATCGGGTTTTTTCATTTTAAGGATTTTCGCCATTGCTCTTCACGGGTGGAATGCTGGAATAATGGGGAAGTAATTAAGTTATTGTGTTTTCCTTACTTTTCCTTTCTGTCTTTGAAAACCATTGTTCCAATATTCCACTATTCCAATATTCCTAAGACGCGATAGCGTCACAAAAGTTTAGGTTGTTTCAATTCCTCCAGCGCTCTTTCATAGGCCGCACGGTATCGGAAGCCTTGCCGAAGGTATTTCCAGATGGCACGAATCTTCTCCACTTCTCGATCTGGGTAAAAGCGAAATGTTTTTTCACCTCGCCGCTCTGTTTCCGGCTTTACAAAGGCCTTCTGCTCCAGGTAGTAGAGCCTTTGGCGAGGGATCCCGACCTCACTTACGACTTCCGATGTTGTCTTCATAATAAACGTCCAGCCATGAGAAAGATTTGGGGCCATTTGCTGTTTCCGTTCAAGTTCAAATTTAAACTTGTCCTGACTACACTAAACTACTACGTTCTTTACCTTTTTCGCTTTTGCAAAATGATGTTCAATTTTAAGTTTAAACTTATCCTACGTAAGAAAAAATATATGTCAACAATTTTCTTACGAATTTTCAATTACCTGCAATTTCGGTTTGCCGGTTGAGCCGGTTGAGTCAATATAAGTACTAACACTAAGCACTAGGCACCTTTTTCAGACTAGCCCGGATATTTCATGAATTGCTGTGGCGAGACCACGAAGATGGGCGTGCCACAGGGCAACCGCAGGGTGTTGGATCCGAGGCGTACTTGAACAGTACGTCGC
>CP070843.1:2703819-2713652 GCA_020350905.1 Deltaproteobacteria bacterium | reverse complement strand
AGGTCCTCCCAGGTCTCGGGGCCCTGAGGTTTGCCCACCTTCTCCCACAAGCTCTTGCGATAGTCCCCCGGGTCGATGACCCAGCCGTGGCAGAAGCCATAATACTTTTTGGTATTCGGATTGAAGGAACTCCGTTTGCAGAGGGCGAGCTGTTTGCCGAATCGTCTTTCCGCTTCCTGGTTGACGTCGGTCAGGTCCAGCAGGCTCGGCTCAAGCTGAGCCGGTGGCGCAAAGGTCTCAATGAGATCATGGCCCTTGCCAGCGGCTAACTCGGCTGAGGTGCGGGATACAACTTGTCCGATGTGGATGTGATCCACGGTGACCTCGACTCCGTTGTCCTTCCCCCATTGCTGAGCAAAGTTGTCGAACCACTCTTTGTCATACCTGGGGACGAAATGGGCCCACTGTAGAATCTTCAACTCCTTTCCAGCTGCGCCTGCCTGCCTCGGAATGAAGATGGTGGGGCCCATTCCCGCTGCCAATACTCCTGCACCGGCAGTCTTAATAAAATCCCTTCTGGTAATGGCTTTTTTAATGCTCTTTACCATGATGTCCTCCTTTCTCAACGAAACTCAGGTTGCCTAACCGAAAAATAAAGGGTGATATGGTTAGAATCGAATTTGCCTTTGCCAAATAGAGAAGCAAACTGACGTTTATTAGAAATCAACAGCTGTAAACAGCCACCTCGGTAATGAACCGGTCGCATTGCTGAACTTCGGACTAGTAGGAGAGCAAAAAATCGCGTGCACAGGGAAAAAATGCTGAATTTCGAGTTCTCTACAGTCTTGGATGCCACGAGTCATAACAAAGTAAGGCAGAACTTCCTTACTAGCCATACATTATATTTTACTCGATTTGAACAAGGGGGAACGTTCGGGATTTAATTTCATTTCCCCAGCACCATCCGGTACAGAGCTAATCCTGGGAATAGAAGCTAACCTACAATATACCTTAGGGAAAGCTCACGTCAATCAGAAAAACCACTGTACAAATAGGAATTATGTAATGGCAATTCATGAAATATCTGGGCGAGGCGGGTGGGCCACCGGGCAACCGTGCGCAGCGCAGGCGCCTGCGCCGCGTGCAGGGGTTGGATCCGAGGCGTACTTGATCTGAATCCGGGTATTTAACTGAATAGCTGGGCTCTGCCTGGGAATCGTGGCAAGTAAGGCAAACTCAAGACAAAATTGGGCTCATGAACAATGGATAGTTGTAGATGTACGCCTGTTACATTTTACTGAGCGAGGAGGAGTTTCAGCGCCATCCCATACGCTGCCAGTGCTTCGGAGGTCTTCTTTTGTTTCTCATAAATCTTGCCTATCTCATAGTAGGCCTCAGGTGGTGGTTCAGGATTGTTCTCTACCAGTTCTTGTAAAACGGCTATGGCCAGAGCATCCTCCCCCTGACCGGCATAGGTTAACCCCTGAAGCAGTCTTCCTTCTTTTGGGCATGGATTCAGCTTTAATGCTTGCTCCAACTCAGTCCCGGCCTTCCTCACCTCTTTATCCTCCAAGCATATTCCGGCCAAAAGCAGATGGGGCTCCGGAAATGTGGGGTCGGCCTCCACCGCCTTTTCCAGCGCCTCCCGGGCCTTCTCTTTTTCCTTTATATCCAAAAGCAATCGGCCCAGATTGACGTATCTATCGGCTTTTATTCTGGCTGGTGACACTTTTACGGACCTGCCTGGATCTAATTCAGCGTCCAGCTGAGCCTGTGTGATTTCCCCGAGAAGAAATCGTATATAGGCTATGGTCTGTGTGAAAAAATTTCGTGAGTAGAGGTCCTGGATAAATGCCAGCTTACCATCTGGTCCGATGATCAGAGTGGTGGGCAGCACGACTATGCCCAAACGGCTGTATGTGGTCAAATCGGGGTCACCGGCAAACAAACAGGTGAGTTTTTTTGAAAGAGCCAATTCCCGTATCTGCCGATCTGAGGCTCTATCTCCATTGATTGCCAGAAACGTGACGCCCTTGCCCTGGAACTCCTCATTGATCCGTGACAGGTCCGTCAACATATTGCATGACTTGTCATCATTTTGCTTCCAGAAAACCAAAACTGTTATCTTTTTTTTTCGTTCATCCAAGCTGATGTGGTTGCCGTCAATGGTGCGAATAGCAAAATTTGGCACGCTATCCCCTGTCTTGAGATGCCTGAGGGCAAAAGCAAAGGATAGATGTGAGCCGATAATAAAGAGGCACATCCAAGATAGAATTTTTATTTTTCTCATAAGGCGTTCCCTTCCAACACGGCGCTCCATGCTGTGCAATAACTCTATCCCGAGCAGCGATTTAGATGCACCCGGCGAACATTCTTCTATACCCTGGTTCTCTAGTATCAACAATAGACCGCTCCTTGCCGGTGCACTGATATTTTTGCAGAGTGGTTCCTTGGGCAAACAGCAAAGAAATCATTGCTTCACCCCCGCACCCGCTTTAACCCAGGGCGTTTTGGGCTCTAGCCACACCTCCTGGAAATCCTTTTTAAGCATTCGGGGATTCATCCCAATATGCGGGTTGTGACACTCAAGGCAGTGGCGCGGCTCGGTGTGAACTTCTGTTTCCAGCATATAGCCTTCTGAGTGGCACTGGTCAGTGCATAACCTGATGGATTGGCGGCGCAGCATGTAGCGGTATTCGCTCAGGTGGGGGCTGTGGCAAACGATGCAGGCTCCTAGGGCTGAAGGTGCGTGTACCCATAATTTCCCAGGGGCGGTCTCTCTGGAGGTATCGTATCTGTGGCACTTCGTACATAACTGATCCAGCGGTCGCGCCAGCAACCACGGATATGGCGCCAACTTGGCTCTCATAATGGAAGTCGACTCTTCCGGGCTCACTTTCTGGGAGGAGCCGATATTTGCAGGGAGGTGGCATTGCGTGCAGTGTCTCCCGGCATAGGGTGAGTGAAAGGTGGCTAAGTTTTCTCTTGCGTTTTTGCTGCACCCATACATTGGAGCAACCAGAATACCCACAAGAGCCATTCCGACTAAAAATATGTCACGGAGTGTTCTGGTCATTATCTCCACTCAAAATGTTCATTCTTGTTTGGAAATGCCAGAAAAACAGAAACACGATAAAACGTTCCTAACTATTTTTCTTGTTTTTTCACCACCTCAAGTTTCTTCTCTTCTTCATCTATCATCAGTTTCACAGGGTTTTCCCGATCATAGGCCTTGGGAATGTGGCAATTAGCCGAACACTTGCCACCCGTGGGCGTCTGGGCAAAATTCACAGGAATCTCCCATCTGCCGAAAGGGGTGAGCGTGCGAATGTGGCGCACCTGAGAACCCACATGGACCTCGTGGCAGGCAAGGCAAGTCCGACCCTTTTGCCGGTTGACGTGGAGAAAGTGGAGGTTTCGGTCTCCATTGCGAAAATTGGTTAGGTATTCTGTGCGTTTATCCAACACCACGCTTTCCTTGTGGCATTTGAAACAAAGGGAATACACCTCAAGATCAAAGGGATTGTAAAACGTCTTTTCAAACTTGTACTTCAAATCCTTGGGCACATTGCCTGCGTGGGGTTCATGGCAAGGGGTGCACATTCCTTCCTGGATAGGGCCGTGCTTATACACCGAATCTTTCGTCTGTTGTTCCATTTTCTTGTGGCAACTGAAACAGAGTGGCACATCTTTGGGCCCTTCTCTTAAATGGTTCTTATAATTGGAGGCATGGGGGGCGTGACAACCGGCGCACCTTCCTTCGGCCACGGGTTTATGCACTACCCTGGCGCTTTCAATTCGTTTCATCACTTTCTCGGTTTTTTTCCTGTGGCAGTCGACACAGAGGCTAAGTTCGTCCTTTCTGAGAAGGAACTTGGTTGTGTTGGAGCTGTGAGAGTCATGACAACTAATGCATCCTTCATCTTGAACGATTTTATGCAGATACTTGGATTGGCCCACCAAAAGCTTCTGGTTCTTGTGGCATCCCCAGCATAAATCCACACCAGCACTGACAAGGCCGAAAGGAGGATCTTCCTTGATGTGGGTATGGCAAACCAGACAGGCTCCAGTAGCCGCCGGAGCGTGAACATATTTTGCTTTGGCCAACTGATTGTGACATTCTGCTGAGACACAGGATTCGCCTTCCTTTATGGGTGAATGTATGGAATGATACATCTTCGATTTGGCCGCCAGATTGGCTACGATCTGGGGCATCTTGGTTTCCATTGTGCCATATTCAAGGATGCCAGGAGAGACCGGAGTCTTCTCCTGTTTTTGAGGAGCTGGCTCCTGAATCGGTTTCAGGTGAAAGGCTTGATCCCCGACTTTTTTTGCCGGTTGTGAAGCAGCAGATTCCTTTTCGACCGCTCCTTGAGTAGGTTTGGTTGCTGAACCCGTCGTTGTCTCTTTTGCCGAGGGGGCCATTGCCAACGCACCTGGAGCAGTCTCCGCGGTTTTTGCGGCTTCCATGATCTCCTTGTCTGCTATCCCCTCAGGTTCGGCGGTTGAAGGAACCGCTGCCTCCGCTGCAGGGGTGAGAGCTGCGGTGATTTCTTGATCGGGTTGCAAGGCTGTGGGGGCCGCAGACTCGGGTGATAGGGTGTCCTCCGGAGGAACACTCTTCAAACACCCCGCCTGGTACACAACAAAGAGCAGCGAAGCCCCGATGGCCATTGCCCTGCACGACGCAAAACATCTCAGCGGCCGCCTTTTCCGTTTTACCTGTTTTTCGAATCCCATAGTGCACCCATATTAGAGTTAATGTTAACGAGACAAAATCCGAAAGACTCCCTCCCCTATTTCTTTTGTGAAGCCACTTTCCAACCCAGTGGCAGTTTCTTGAAACGGCCTCCGTATAGTATTGGATCACCCTGATAGCCAAGAGCCTTGAAGTTGACCCAGTCGGTTTCATGAATCTGACTCCGGTCGGCTTTTCGGGTGAGATGTATCAATTTTTCGTCAATGCCGGAATAGGCAAGTTTCTTGAAGTCCACCCCGCGCTTCTTCTGATGGCAGCGCCCACAGGAAAGGCGGTTCCTGAGACTCTCATGGCACTGGACACAGGAAAGGGCAAACACCTTGGGTAAAACTTCATGATTAAGGCTGAGGTACATGGCGGTCTCTACCCACTTATACTCGCCGCTGTAGGCCAGTCCCGAAGCCGCGGCTCCGGAGGCGAAGGATTGCTGCCAATCCAGAGTTTGCCAGAACCCATCAACCCCGGCCAGGTGCGGCACCAAAAGGTAGTTGTACTTTGCATCGGCGGCCTGAGTACCACCCATGATTTTAAAAGGATAAATCTTTGACTCCGGGTCCCTGATATCGCCTACAGGTTCGTTGAGTTTGGTAACACCTTCGGGATTGATCTGATCGCCTAAAAGGTAACGTTTTACTTGGCCGTTGTACCAGGCATAAACCGGCTTGATTTCACGACCCCAGGTAAAGTCTCCTGCCTGCCAGGAGTAATCCGGCATGCCATGTTCGTCCCCTATGACTTCGCGCTCTTTGTCTCCTGCTGTGGACCAATCCCAATAGGTTTTCACCGGGGTGTACTTGGCGTACACGGGGTGGTGACAGGTCACACAGGCTATGTGGTCGGAGTGTTTGTTCAGATGATGGGTCAAGAGGGATTTTTCCTGGTGTGGCGTATCTGTGTGACAGTGGTTGCAGGATCGGCTGCCCTCAGCCACGGGCAGGGCGATACTACGGCCGCTGATCTTATGGTTTGTTGTCTTATGGCAATCATGGCACTGAAAACCCAGCCCCCCCATGTGGACATCGCAACTGCTGCCGTGAAAATCGAGAACGGCGTTGAGTTTGCCGTGCCTGACAAAGTCCTGGTCACCACCTGAAAAATGACAGTTGCCGCAGGTTTCTCGACTGGGTTTGCCTACTTTTCTTGCAACCTGGACCAGATCCACTGAAGGGTCTGGCATACCGGCAGCTTTGAGGTCTTTTCTATACGTTCCGGTGGTATCATGGCATACGAGGCAGTCGATTCTGGTTCTGTCGGCAAAGTCAAAGCTTGCGTCTTTCCAACCATAACCGGCATGACAACCCGTGCAGCGGGGCCAGTTGCTGAAGACGCTGACGCAGAAATTGTTGATGGTTACGGTGGCCTTGCCCAGATCTACCCGCTTGTCTTGACCGAGAGTGAATGGAGAAGGACCTTTCCACAGCCAGTGAGTGGAACTGAGCATCTCCTCGCCTTGGGCAGGGTGGCAACGGAGGCACTCTTTTGTTACGTGAAGCGGATCAGGTTTTCCGGAAAGCTCGACAAGGTCGGTATGGTCCCTGACTCTTTTTTCGTGGCAACCGCTCGAGCACCGGATGGGGCCCCTGTGGAGCTTCTTGTGGCAGCCTGTACACTGTCGGTGGATAGCGCCTTTGAGCCCTATACGGTCCGGTGCTATGGGGTTGAAGGAATTCTGATGGCAGGCCGAACAGCGCATGGTCTCCGAGGCGTCGGGCACGTTTGGCCGATAATGATGACACACGGTACAATCATTTGAGATGCTTGCATGCTTTTTGTGCATGAAGCGGACGGGCCCGTAGAAATCATCTTCCTCGTTGATAAGGGGGCAATTCATCACAAAGAAGTTGTACTCAGGAGGAATATCTTTGGGTTTCAGGTTGTAGGCAAGGCGTGCACGTCTTTCTGAAGCTGTTTCCTTGAACACATCTTTGACCAGAGGTATGGTCTCCTTACCTCGTTGTCTGGCCGAGGCCTCCCGATCATGCCATGCCCTGTGAACCGGGGGCCTGGTCTTGACCACCGCAGATTTTGACTCTTCGACCCTCTCTCTTTCAAAGATACTGTCGATAAGACCTACCAAAACCTCTCTGAACCCGGTTTTGTCAGCCCGATCAGCCTCAGCTGCAGCCCGGGCAATTGCCAGGACCGCTACCAGTGACAGGACAATCAAGCTTATCAACACGATTGTCGATTTACTTCTGCTCGAGCGCTTCATTATGACTCCTTTTCCAGGCTGGCAAGACTGGGAGCGCTTAGCACAGGAAGATAGGTAACAGCCAGCCGGTAGAAAAAGGTGATGCTGCAAAGGAGGCAAGCTGTTATCGCCATCTCGCTGATAGAGGGGAAGTAGGAGTTGACCGCATATGGGGGGTTGAATCCGATAAGAAAAACATTACAGCGATTCAGGGCAATTCCCAGCACGATAGTGGTGCAGGCCACAAACAGAGTATGCCTTTTTGCGCGCAGTCGCTTGCTCATCAGCATAAACCAGGGAATGATCATTGCCAACATCTCCACAATAAAGGAGCGGCCCTCAATTGACCCATCGAATAAATAGACGTAGGTTTCCCGGAAAATCATGTCGCCGATTTTCAGGGTTATGTAGATTCCTAGTAGGTATTTGGTGACTCCGGTAAGGGGGGCCAAGACCTCCATTTCATCTGCCCGTTTAAATGAGGCCGTGGCCACTGTGGTTTCAAAAACAACCATGGGATAACCCGCAGCAATGGCCGAAGTAAGAAAGAGCAGGGGCAAGATGGGAGTGTACCAGAGGGGATGCAGCTTGGTCGGGGCGATGAGCATGAGCGATCCCAGCCCCGACTGGTGCATACAGGAGAGGACCACCCCGGCAATGATGAATACCCACATGGTCTTGTCGAGTATCCCGTCGGCCAATGTTAAAAGACGTTCAATCCGATCATTGACAAGCGAAAATGGTCCAGGGAGGTTCACCCTTCCTCGAAAACGCTCCACCACAATAGGAACGAATTCGATGTAGAGAACGTGCGTGTAGACCACCACGCACATGGCCACTTCAAAAAGAACAGAGTTCCCCTGCCAGAAGAGGAGGGGTTTCGGCAGGGCCCAAGAACGTCCGACATCAATGGCGAGACCTATTGCCACAAAGGTGTAGCCCAAGGTGGCGGTCAGCAAAGCCGGTCGAGTTACTGCCTCATACTGGTGTCTGCCAAACACGTGGGCAATAGCTGCCGTGGTAAATCCACCGGCGGCGAGAGCCACACCCGTGGCAACATCGATACCAATCCACAATCCCCAGGGATGCTGATTGTCCAGGTTGGTTACCACCGCCAAGCCTCCGAGGTAGCGGGCAATGATAAAACAGAATCCAATCAACATCACAGCAAACAGGACCAGGACACCCGGGGTCCAGAACTTGATTTCAAGAGGCGCAGGTTTGGGGTGATCATGAGAACTCATATGGGATCCTCCTGTGCCTGAAATCCCGGAGCATGGTTCATTTGTTGGGGATTTATTTTCCACATGACTCCTGCCAGAATTGCAAATAAGGTAATGGGCGCCCACATATAGGCAAAAATCCCGTGTTGAATGGTCTCGGTAAGATGGGGCATGGGATAATGGGGCAAAGTCAGAAAACCCAGTTTTTCAAATGGTTCCCTTGAAATGTACATCCAGGATGTTCCACCCACCTCAAACTCGCCGTAAACTTTGTTCAGATAACGCACGGGGTTAGCTGCTATCTTCCGGTGCGTCACTTCCAATAAGGTCTGGCGGTGGCCAAAGGTGATGGCCTCCATGGGACAAGCAGCGGCACAGCCAGGCTTTTCGTCCTGCCTGATTCGATCGTAACAAAAGGTACATTTTCGCACCCGGGGTGTGAGAGGATCAAAATACTCATAGGCAGGGATCTGAAAGGGGCAGGCCACCAGGCAGTAACGACAACCAACACACCTGGATTTGTCATAGTTGACCGCACCGTTCTCTTTCTTGTGCAGGGCGCCGGTAATACAGGCCGAGGCACAGGCCGGATCCTGACAGTGCATGCACTGGACTTTGACATAGGTGGGGACCAATTGGTTTTGCGCATCAAGCCTGCCGGAGTAGTAGCGGTTTATTACTGTAAAAGCGCTGGTGGAGGGCCTGCGCTTGTGGTCGAGAACGGTCCGATCGTCCAGCCGTTCCTCGGGTGGTGGCAGGTGGTTCACTCGATTGCAGGCCTGTTCGCAGGTTCGACAGCCAACACAGGCAGTGAGGTCCACCACGCAGCCATAGGGATTCGGAGGGGCTTTGGGCTGGCGTCCGGCACATGCGTTTTTGGCATTGCCTACCGCAGCAGAGCTTATCATGGCTCCTGCAACACCGAAAAAGCGGCGCCTGCTAATGTTCATCTTCAATCCTTCAGGTCCATGGTTGTCAGGAAAGTTTGGTAATATATATCGGGAAATAGCGTTTGTACTTTACGTAGTGCACGTGAGTCTCATTTCAAAAATTGGCAATTCTTACTTCTTGCCTAAGCCGGCTTGTAAAAGCCCCACATGGAGATAGCTGGGTTTCCAGCCTCTCCAGCCGCGGTGACAGTCGAAGCACCGCGCCGTGGGTTTGGTGACATGCTCCGCATGCATCAGCTTTTTGTTGTCTTTTTCTTTCAGCGCTTTTTCCTGGAGGTGACACTGTTGACAATTCTCTCGCATGCCACCGGCTCCCATTACCAAGGCGACGTTCAGGGTTCTATTTTCGAAGTAGGCTCGGTAGGAAGCGCCTCCCACCGCCTTTATCAGATCAAGATGACAGCCGGCGCACGAGACCTTTTCTCTCTTGAGCATGGCATGGGTAACCCGCTTTCCGCCGGATTCCTGGATGGGCTTTTTAGGAAGCGTGTGGCATGACTCACATTTGCCTCGGCCCTGGTTATATTTGGCGTTCTTGAAATGACAAAGGGTGCAGGATGCCTTGCTCACTTCAAAGTGGTTGTTCTCGGTCAAATGCTGGTGGCAGGAAGTACAACCGATCTTCATACCTTCGATCTGTTTGTTCTCTTTAAAATGGACCTCGTGCACAAACTTTATTTTTTTCTCACCGATCTCGATTTTTTTGGTCATGAACTTGTCCTCGGGCTTGTCGTGGCAGTCTGATGTCATGCAACTTGCAGCAACGATGG
>CP070843.1:2700232-2703719 GCA_020350905.1 Deltaproteobacteria bacterium | reverse complement strand
CAATGGCAGTTGGCTGCGCACTGGAAATGATTCACACCTATTCTCTCATCCACGATGATCTCCCTGCCATGGATGACGACGATCTGAGGCGCGGCAAGCCAACCAACCACAAGGTTTTTGGAGAAGCCATCGCCATTCTTGCAGGTGATGGTTTACTCACCGAGGCCTTTGTGTTACTGAGCGACTGCCATTCTCTGCTACCTGAAAGAGCGCTGCAGGTTATAGGGGTCATTGCCGAGGCGGCAAGCTACCGTGGCATGGTGGGTGGCCAGGTGGTGGATATGCTCTCACAAAATAAGCCAGCCGATCTGGAAACTGTACAGCAAATGCACAGTCGTAAAACCGCGGCGCTTATTGGTGCGGCGACGGAATCGGGAGCGTTGACAGGAAAAGGCTCCGAAGCCCAGGTTGCTGCTCTGGCCCGATATGGCAGGGCAATTGGCCTCGCTTTTCAGATAGCAGACGATATTCTTGATATCGAGGGAGATACCGAGCTTCTCGGCAAGACCACGGGTGCAGACGAAGCCAGGGGTAAGGTGACCTATCCTGCGGCCGTTGGCCTGGAGCACTCGCGGCAAGCAGCTAACGAAATGGTAAAAGATGCCTTGGCAGCGCTAGAGGGGTTCGATGATCGAGCTAACCCCTTGCGTTCGCTGGCACATTATATAATAACGAGGAAGAAGTAGCATGGCGAAGTAAACCAGGGAAATCTTTGCTCTCGGACTTAAAAAGGAACGTAGTTATCGATTCAACGACTTAAACATGAAGGTTTAGAGGCCCTTTGCGTTCTGCGTTTTTTAGAAAGGAGTACTAGGTTGAGTAGGGAAACCAGTAAAGAAAGTTCCCAGTCGGAGCAGGAGCGACAGCCGCTTCTGCCTCGGATAGACAGTCCGCAGGATCTCAAGTCTTTGTCCATCGAAGAACTTTACCAGTTGGCTGCAGAGATCCGAGATGAAATTATCTGTACTGTTTCCAGCACCGGCGGTCATCTGGCGCCTAATCTGGGAGTGGTGGAACTGACCCTGGCTCTGCACCACGTATTTGATGCCCCACAGGACCTGATCGTTTGGGATGTCGGCCATCAGGCGTATGCTCACAAACTGATAACGGGTAGAAGGGGCCGGTTTCATACCATCAGAACGCATGGGGGCATCAGCGGCTTTCCCAAACGGAGCGAGAGCCCCTACGATGCCTTTGGTGTTGGGCACGCCAGCACCTCCATCTCCGCGGCCCTGGGTCTTGCCACCGGCAAATTCATCAAGGGCGATGCGGACAGGGTAATTGCCGTCATTGGGGACGGCTCCATGACCGGAGGGATGGCCTTCGAGGGACTCAACCAGGCCGGGCATCTGGAGCGCGACCTCATAGTTGTACTCAATGACAACGAGATGTCCATCGCCCCCAATGTGGGCGCGCTTTCGTCCTTTTTGAGTCGCAAGATGACCACCAAGTTGGCCGTCCGTATCAAGAGAGATGTGGCTACTGTTCTCACCAGTATTCCCGGGATAGGTGACGACATCCTGCAATTGGCGAGACGGGGTGAGGACTCGCTCAAGAGTTTCTTCACCCCCGGCATGCTTTTTGAGGCCTTGAAATTCGAGTACATTGGTCCCATCAAGGGACATCGGCTGGACCGTCTCATCGAAGCTTTCACCAATGCCAAGAACCTTGGGGGGCCGGTGCTGGTACACGCCCTGACCATCAAGGGCAAGGGCTACAAGCCTGCAGAATGTGATCCCTCCAAGTTCCACGGCCTGGGCAAGTTCGAGGTGAGTACCGGCGAGCCCGTAACCAAGCCGGGGGCGCCTTCATACACGAGAATCTTTGGACAGACCATGGTAAGGCTGGCTGAGACAGACGATAAGATAGTGGCCATCACCGCTGCGATGCCCGAGGGCACCGGTTTGAGCCAATTCGCCGCTTTGTATCCGGAGCGCTTTTTTGACGTGGGAATCTGTGAACAGCATGCAGTGACCTTCGCGGCCGGCCTGGCACTAGAGGGATTTAAGCCGGTAGCGGCCATCTACAGCACCTTTTTGCAGCGGGCCTACGACCAGGTGGTTCATGATGTATGTCTGCAGAATTTACCAGTTACCTTTGTCATGGACAGGGGTGGGCTGGTGGGAGAAGACGGCCCCACGCATCATGGTGCTTTCGATCTTTCTTACCTGCGCCACGTTCCAAACCTGGTGCTCATGGCCCCGGCCAATGAAAATGAATTGCAGCGGATGCTGAAAACCGCCTTGAAACATGATGGCCCCATAGCCTTGCGCTACCCCCGGGGCACGGCGGAAGGGGTGTCCATGGACAGCCAGATCCGGACGCTTCCAATTGGCAAGGGGGAGTTGTTGTGTGAAGGCAAGGACCTGGCCATTCTCGCCATAGGTAATAGGGTGTTGCCAGCGCTTGAGGCGGCCAAGGAACTGGAAAAAGAAGGTATCAAGGCAGCCGTTGTCAACTGCCGTTTCGTAAAGCCGCTGGATAGAGACCTGATCATTCAGTTGGCGAACCAGACCAACCGACTGCTTACAGTTGAAGAAAATGCCTTGCAGGGTGGGTTTGGTAGTGCCGTGCTTGAATTGCTGGCTGAAGAGGGCCACATTGGTGTTCGGATTGTTCGCTTAGGTATCAGTGATCAATTCGTGGAGCACGGCTCTCAACAAGTGCAGCGCGCCGCCTGCGGCATCGATACTCAGGGAATTGTAGAGGCCGCCCGTGCCATGGTTGCAGGCGATGGAGTCAAAGAAGCCGCTTCTCAATGATAGCCTTCAGCCGTCAGCATTCAGCGGTCGTCCAGTTATCTTAACCCTAGGGGAAAGAGTTGCCATTCAGGGACTGCTTTGACAAAGGCGCTGTATGTGCTCTGCTTTACGGTTTGTTTCCACTGAAGGCTGAAGGCCGATGGCTAAGCGCTTACGCCTTGATGTAGTGCTGGTAGAGAGAGGATTGGCTGAAAGCCGCCAACGTGCAGCAGTCTTGATTCTCGCCGGCAAAGTGCGGGTCGAGGGGCGCAAGGCTCTGAAAGCAGGCCAGCGAGTAGCCCCGGACGTTGAGGTGGAGGTGCTCGATCCGGGTGAGGGTTATGTAAGCCGCGGTGGCTTCAAGTTGGCCTCGGCTCTGGATAGTTTTTCATTGCAGGTGGTTGGGCTCGTGGCCATGGACGTTGGCGCCTCCACCGGTGGTTTCACCGATTGTCTTCTTCGGAGAGGGGCACAAAAGGTTTACGCAATTGATGTGGGCTACGGCCAACTGGCGTGGCAGCTTCGCCAAGATTCTCGGGTAGTGGTACTGGAACGGTGTAATGTTCGTTACCTGACCCGTGAACACGTTCCAGAGTCCGTGGATCTGGCAGTTATAGACGCCTCCTTCATCTCCCTCAAGAAAATTATTCCGAAGGTGCTCGAGTTTTTCAAAAGTAGTGGTCAGTTACTGGCACTCATTAAACCTCAGTTTGAGGTCGGGCGAAACCAGGTGGGCAAGGGGGGAG
>CP070843.1:2693047-2700132 GCA_020350905.1 Deltaproteobacteria bacterium | reverse complement strand
TCGCGGATGTCAAGCTTTTCCTCTTCGGAGTGCTGAACGCTCCTCATTCAGCAAAGCTGCCAGCCGCTTGTCCTTTTCAGCCCACAGTGCATTCAGCCAACTCATGAATCTCTCGCGGAATTCCCGGTCCTTAAAATAATCGCCGGATAGCTCTTCATTGATTGGCAACGATTCTACCCTCACCTTGATTTCGGTGACTCTGCCGCAGAGAAAGGCCCAAAAACCCTCTGCCCCCTCCGGGTACGCAATGGTCACATCCAGAATAGAATCCAGTTGCTCTCCCATGGCTGCTAGTACAAAAGCAATACCGCCGGCCCTGGGTTTCAGCAGGTGGGAGTAGGGCGAGCGTTGTTTCCGGTGCTTTTCCGCAGTGAATCGCGTTCCCTCCACAAAATTCATGATTGATACCGGAAGCTTCTTAAATTTCTCGCAAGCCCTCATGGTGGTTTCTATGTCTTTTTGGGCTGAGGATGAGCGTTCCAGGAACGGATAATCCAATGCCCACCAGGCCAGACCCAGGAACGGTACCCAGAACAGTTCTTTCTTCAAAAAGAATTTGTAGAATGGAGCCTTGCGGTAAAGAATCTTCTGCAAAACCAAAATGTCAGTCCACGACTGATGATTGGCCACCACCAGGTACCAACGATTCATTTTCAATCCATCGGTACCCTCAACGTCCCAGTGAATTTTATGTATGAGCCTCATATTAAAGTTGTTGAAAAAAATCCAAATGTTGCCAATGCCAATCATTACTTTACTGCAGAGCTTATGCCATGCAGGCGCCGGCACACAAAGCTTCAAGAGCGCTACCGGAAAAAGCACCATCGTCCAGAAAATGGTGTTGACGACATACAGACTGAGTGACAAAATTCCTTTGACAGGACCTGGTAAAAAGCTCAGCATCTCTTATCCCTGAAGTTGGATCGAAGGTGAGCGTTCAGCCTCTATTAGCCCGGATAATTGAAGCTCCCTGCAGCAAGCTGAAGGGAATTTCAATTATCCGGGTTAGGTTCACTTGCAGCCTCGTTCATACTCATCCAGAGGAAAGGTGTCAAGACTTATCGCAAGAGAAATAGATTCCAAAGAGGTGGCTCAAGGGCCGTTGTTGCACAGCCTCCCCTTGACCATGCTCTTGCCAATTTGGTCTTGGGAAAATGGGGAAACTCCTGAGATATTCTCTATTGATCTAAAGCTCCATCACATGCTATAAGATGGCTCCCCAAAAGAAAAAGGCGGGAGTAGCTCAACTGGCAGAGCATCAGCCTTCCAAGCTGAGGGTTGCGGGTTCGAAACCCGTCTCCCGCTCCACTGTTAAAACAAGGGGTTGGCGAGAAAATCGCAACCCCTATTTTTTATAAGAATGTGCTTCCCCACAACATTCCCCACATTCATTCCCCTACCCGGTCGCCAATCCAAGCGTCAGTGTGTGCGCTGGCCTTTCATGCCAGCGAAAGGGGTTCAAATTTCCTCGGGGACGACAAATAACTTCAAGGGGTCAGCGAGTATGCGTTTAACCCTTTTCTTTTTCGTTTATCTTTTTCCAACCCATTTCCAACCCCAATGCTTATTTGAAGGCCACCTCCACTTTCACTGGAAGTTTCGTCGTAGCGCCCCCTCCCCCATCTCCATTTGACCAATCGCCCCACTGCATTTCACAGGAATCCCTTCCGAAGAAGGCCGCAAACAAGATTTCATTCCAGTGGGCTTCAAATGAGGTGGAAGAAAGATTGCCATACACTAATATCTTCTACCAGAGTAAATGCCAGCCAAGTGTAAATAAAAGGAATTCACAGTTTCACAGCCACAATTGAACAAAAGGACTGGCCCAGTTCAATATTCCAACGATGCATGAGGAGGTGGAATATATGAGGAAAAGGGAAGCTCCAAGAAGCGGCTTGTTTGCGGTGCTAGGGATTCTTGCTGTGCTGACGCTAATCACCAGCCCGGCAGCGGCGGCTAAAAAGCCGAACGTCGTTGTCATGATGGTCGACAACCTCGGTTGGGGTGAGCTGGGCGTTTACGGCGGCGGCGAGCTACGTGGAGCGCCCACGCCGCGCCTCGACAAGCTCGCACGCGAAGGTATGCGACTGCTGAACTTCAACGTTGAGCCTCAGTGCGCACCAACTCGGTCAGTTTTCATGACAGGTCGACGGCCCATCCGCTCTGGAACTACAAAAGTAGTCTGGGGAATGCTCTACGGCCTGACGAACTGGGAGGTGACTATCGCCGAGCTCATGTCTGAAGCGGGTTATGCCACCGGAATGTTCGGCAAATGGCATATTGGTGATGTTCCCGGACGCTTTCCGACAGACCAAGGTTTTGCTGAATGGTATGGTGTTGCCAATACTACCGATGAATCAGAGTACTCATCACAATTCCAATACGATCCGGAGGTCGGAACAAAACCTATGATCGTGGAGGCCCGCAAGGGTGAGGTGCCTCGCGACGTGAAACCTTGCGATACCTATGGGTACAAGTGGCGCAACTGGAAGATGCACCCTGTCGAACTGGAAAATATGAACAGTGAGCCCCGCCCCCTCAACGTTCCGAGGGTCTATAATCTGATCACGGATCCAAAGGAGGAATACAATATAAACGTGGAAGCCACTTGGGTACTTCCGGTTATGTTCAAGAAGATCGTCGAGCTTCAGAAGACCTTCGCTAAAGAACCGCCGATCAGCCTGGGCACGCCAGACCCGTACAAACCGCCAAAGTAGATAGAGAGTAAGATCTGAATATAGGAGCCAGCTACCTCCCTGCAGTCGGACGGGGCTAAGAGCTCCGTCCGAATTTCTCGACTTACTGAATATACTTTAGTCCACACTTTTCCTCCTAAGATCAAGCTACAATATCTTGATTTAAACTCAGAAGATGCGGAGTCCTTGGCTCCGCTTTTCTTTTGCCAAGAATGGTGGTTTTGTATTACGATCCAGTGCGGGGTGGGAATTTGGCGAGTTAGGAGGACTTTGGTGAGAGAAACCTCGATCATTGCCGTTGTGGCGATTAACCTCTTTATCTTGATGAGATATTGTTGGCTGATCTGGAAAGAAAAGATTCAGCCCGCCTTGGCCATGTGGGTTTTCTTCTCCATCGCGGTGGCTGGCAGTTTAGTCACCTATCTGTCCGCAGGAGACTACAGTCTCCTCGACAATATCCTGAATACCTCGGATCTTGTCTTGGTGGTAACAGTTTCAGTTTTCATATTCATATTCGGTGACCGAAGCACTCGATTCAACAGGTTCGACCTCGGTTGCCTAATCACAGTTTTGGCCATCGTAGTGTTCTGGGTTGTCTCTCAGCATCACGTTGTGTCCCATGTGTCCATTCAGGTTATTCTCGTCATCGCCTATTTTCCGGTGATAAGTAGGATATGGAAGTCCAACGAGAACACGGAATCATTTACTGCTTGGATTGGCCTATTTTTGGCTCCATGCATTGCACTGCTTTCGAGTAAAGGCGTTTTGGCCACCATTTATTCGTTGCGAGCGATTATTTCGACTTCGGTCTTATTGGCGCTGATGGTCAGAGCCGAGCTGAAGCAAAGAAATGACAGGAAAAGCGAGCCAGCGATCTGAGGTGGAAAGTCCCACATCGTCAAGGTCATCTGCGAACCCACCGCAGGCTTGACAAACGGGAGGACGCGAATGGACTTCAAGGTGCGAGTTCCCTTCGGCAGGACAGGACTGGTGGTGAGCCGGATCGGGTTGGCGTCGGGCTACGGCGTACCCGCGGCGGCCATCGAGAAGGCCTCTCATGAGTACGGGATCAACTATCTCTACGTCTCCCCCTTTCTCAACCTGGGCAACATGGTGCAGGCCATCCGCAACCTGGCGTCCAGCCACCGCGACGAGCTGTGCATCGCGCTGGCCAGGCCGTTTTTCGGGGGTTTCGGAGGCTTCCGTCTGGAAAGCTTTGTAGAGCGCTGGTTGAAGAAGCTCAAGCTCGAGTGGGCCGATCTGCTGTTCCAGGACGTGCGCAAGCCCCCGAGCCAGAAGCTCACTGACCGGGTACAGCGGCTCAAGGACAGCGGCAAGGTGCGCTTCCTGGGGATGTCCAGCCACGAGCGGCCCCTCCTCGGCAAGATCGCCCGCGGAGTGGTGAAGGCGCCGGTGGACTTCTTTCACCTTCGCTACAACGCCGTGCACACAGGAGCCGAACAGGACGTCTTCCCGCACTTGCCGCAGAAAAACCGTCCGGGCATCGTGATCTTCACCGCCACCTGCTGGCGCAAGCTCCTCAAGCCCAAGCTCATGCCGGCAGGCGAGCGCCCGCTGGCCGCAGCCGACTGCTACCGCTTCGTTCTCTCCCATCCCGACGTGAACGTCTGTCTCACGGCCCCCTCCACGGCAGCGCAGATGGAGGACAATCTCAAGGCCCTGGAGGCCGGGCCCCTCGACGAGGAGGAGATGGCCCGCGTCCGGCGCATCGGCAAGCACATCTACGGGAAAGAGTAGACTAACTGTTGAACTTAACAACAAAACCTAACAAAGCGCTGCAGGCCGATGGGGCAAGCAGCTCCTTTCGTTTTTCAGTGCTGAGTGAACATTACATACTCTAAACTCTGCCCCCCTTTGGCCTTCCACTCCATCTTGTGCTGGGGTTTCTTGAGATGAAGTGTGGATTAAGAGATTTGCACTTTTGAGGTTGCGTTGACAAAAAGAATCTTGTTTAACACAAGATACGTATCGTCCAAAACAAGCATAAACCAAAGAGTAGGAGAAAAAATAATGAAGAAGACATCTTATGACGTGAGAATAACGCATCTGAAATGCAGGGAAATACAAGCCCCGATTGTTTCCTCATTAATCCAGGGATTTGCAGAAGAGATAGGTTCTGACAAGACGATTGAAGTAGCTAAGAAGGTCATCCGTAAAGATGCGACTGAATCAGGAAAAAAGTTGGCCCAAGAATATTCAGGGAACTCAATGAGCGAACTGTCTAAGATAGTAAAAGAAGTCTGGGCTAAAGATGGCGCAATGAAAATACAGATAATCAGAGAAAACGATAATGAATTATTCTTTGATGTTACTTATTGTGGATATGTACAGATGTATGAGAAGATGGGTTTAAAAGAGCTCGGATTTATTCTTTCGTGCAGTAGAGATTTTCCCTTCATGGAGGGATTTAATCCAGAAATCGAGCTAAGCAGGGCAAAAACCATAATGGAAGGCGCCGGATACTGTGATTTTCGATACAAAAAAAAGGAAGCTTAGGAAATCTCTAACCTCTCACTGCAATAGGATTCACTCACGGCGGACAGGCTCTGCAAAAAGCTCCGTTGGTTTTCTGCTAAGATAAATGGAGCAGAATATTTCTGGAATTGGATTGGCGGAATTGACCATTGGCGTCGGCGTGCTTATGCTTCTAATAGATTGTAATTCTTCACGTCCTTTGCGCTTCATTCTGAGTCTGAGGACAGCTACAGGTCACTGACTCCGACAGGGAACTGCTTGCTGCAGTTCGAAATAAGGGTTTGGACAGAATGGAAACGACAGATTCGAATGGATCCTCAAAAAAGAGTTTAAAGCTGACATCTTTGGGCAAGCGTATAATCCTGATACTGCTGGTCCTTTTGTTTATTTGGCCGCTGACGGTCGGTATTTACTGGCTGGTTTACCGCGGATATACGCTGATCGACCCGGCGCGGTTCCCGAAACTTGACAGCGCCGTTCAAAGCGTCCTCAACCAAACGACGCCGGAATCCGATGAGCCACATAAAGGGGCCGCTTTGTCCGCAGCCGTTAGGAATCGTCTCCAGGAGGAAATGTCTTCGCGTTTAGGCTGGTCGGTTAACGACTTGTGGATCTCACCCACCCGCTGGCTTGACAACCGCGCCAACCGCCAGCGTGGCACCATTTTTGCCACCCGAATGCTGATGAACTTCTACCCCACTCACCTGGCCAAATACGGCGCGGCGGATGCCGAGAACCCACAACTGAAGGAAGCCAGGGAGAAACGGTTTGCGTTCACAGAAGACAGCTGGTGGTTTCCATCAACGGAAAGCGAATACCGCAAGGGCATCGTGTCGTTGAACAAGTATGAAGCCGATCTTCTCGAAAATAGGGCGGTGTTCAATATGCGCTCGGACGACATATACGACCTGCTGGTGTTCATCACCGGCAAACAGTTTCTCGATCAGCCCCTTGGATTGCTGGTACAGACCAACGCCGAGGTGCCCTATTTTGAACTGGACGACCGGGTCTACTACAGCCAGGGGGTCATGCTGGTTCTACGCGACTTCTTGACGGTCCTCTTTCACCTTTATCCTGAGATTGGGGAGAAAGGCGGGATTGAAAATATTCGCATCGCTATGCGGGATCTGCATCAGATGTGCACCTATGACCCCCCGATCGTGCTGAGGGGCTCCCACGACTCGGTTATGGCGGACCACCGCGGCAAGATGGCCCGGTACCTGATCTCCGCTCGCGAACGTCTCAACGACGTTGCCCAGTCAATCCGACGCTAATCCATTTCGGTCAGTCCTGCCGAGGCGAATAAATCCTGGAGGACGAATTTACTCAAAGTCTATATGGCATACTTATCCCCACTTTGCCCCTTGAGACCGAGCTGCCATACTTTGTACTCAATCCATTGGAAGGTAGAGTATAAATAGATGTAGTGTGACTTTCCACTGGGCTGGGTTGAGTTTACATTTCTCATTATCCAGACTTTCCCTTCCTCATTTTGAATCTTCCTGCTCAAAAAACAAAATAGTGGTTTTTCGTATTGACTTCGGATTGGCCCATTATTGCTTGAAGCCAATAGGACTAGGCTTTCTCTTACAAAGGGCCAACAATATAAGGAGATCAAAATGCGAGTGCTTCTACATGTAAAACTTCCTCATCGCGAGTTCAATGCAGCCGTTAGGGACGGCAGTGTTGGGAAAAAGATAAGCCGCATCCTCGAAGAGACGAAGCCCGAGTCAGTCTATTTCACAGAGTACAACGGCCAGCGGGGGGCCATCATGATCGTTGACGTGGAGGATCCTTCCCAGGTTCCTGCCTACGCGGAACCCTGGTTTCTTTCGTTCAACGCCGACGTGGAGTTCCATATTGTAATGACCCCTGACGAACTTGGGCGCTCTG
>CP070843.1:2682478-2692947 GCA_020350905.1 Deltaproteobacteria bacterium | reverse complement strand
GGCGAACTTGAAGGCTGACTGTGCCGCTTTGGAAAAATCGGTGCCGAAGACGATATTAGAAAAATACCACCAGCAGGTCTGACATGGTCTGCTTACTATAAGGACGGGACACCGGGCTGCCTTGGCCACCTTCTGCATGGTATTGCCCACCACAGTCCTGAAGCGGGTAGCACCCGTGTCCTCTTGCCTGGTGTGGGAGCCCATTACAATCAAGTCGATGTTTTTTGTACGCGCTGCCCTCAAGATCTCCCGGTGGGGTGCCCCGACAACGGCTTCTACCTCGCAGTTTTCAGCTTCTGCCAACTTGTCGGCAAAGGTACTTTGCATCTCTTCTTTCACCCGTTCAACCCATTCGTCGTCATGCACCTCGGTCTCACCCGTTTTAAGATCTACTGCGAATTGGCTGAAACCGTGGGTGGGAAGCCCAAAGACATGAAATACAGTAAGATGCGAGTCGTACTTATTGGCCAGATCGAAAGCCACATCGGCCGCATCTTTGCAAATGGGCGAAGCTGTTGTGGCGAACAAAATCTTGTCAAACATATGTCACCTCCTGAGGGCACACTCCGTTGGCGCGACATGAAAACTAAGTTCCCAGGCAATCCCTTCAATGAATTCGAACAAGGTGAACACAGTATCAAACTCGAATATGTCCACCTTGTCTCCGAACACTATGTGTTTGAGCCTTCCGAGCTTGATCGGCATGTCTAACAAACTGTCAATTTGGAGGGATCTAATTTCACAGGTCTCATCGCCACGGACACCATGGAAGGAGTTGTATATTTCCAGCCGGGGCTGACCCGGAAAGCCGATCATCTCGACCGTTTTCCTAAGTTCAAGATGGTCTATACTTTCAGTTGTACAGTTGTATTTTGGACATGCCAGGTACTGTTCCATATATGAAGGGAAAAACACATTCAACTTTGCGAGTAAAGAATGCTTCTCGAGCATTCGAAAGAAGCTTCGCAGTATATAGTCCTCATTAAGGTCCACTTGGTAGCTGAGACACACCAGAGGGTCGGTTTCCACGGTTTTCCCGTCACTGAGGATGGAGCCATCTCTTTTCAGGGTAACGGTATTCATAAACCCCTTTTCAACGCGGATCGCCGTGATTTAACCCCCTTAATTTCTTTGTAGAACTATTGCGGCGAAACGTCAAGTGCCAGGGGAGTTACCGCGAGGAGAGCCGGACGATGCAAGTACCGTTTAATAGGCAGGGGGGTACTCCAATGCTAGCAACATCGAGGCAGCTGTCCCCGTTGCTATGCTGCCTCTCCCCCCCCGCACGCTATACTTGTCTGAGGTGGGGGTCATCAAAAAGAATCCAATATTAGATCCAATTGACGGTCGACGGCCATCCGCAATATCTTGAGGATGACTGTTCTTTCGGAGAACTAAGGACACTCTTCCCCCTTAATATCGTTTTAGTCCTCCTCGGGTTTCAGATGTTCAGGTACTTCAACCATACTCAGAAGAAGGGGTTTCAAGAAGGACCAACTGATGTCTATGTGGAAAACCTCTTCCAGATCCCTGATAGCATCCCAACAGTTGTGGCAGGGCGCAACCACAATTTTCGCCCCGGTGGCCAAGATCTGATCCCGCTTTATCTCCAGGCCCTTGTTTCGCTGCGGTCGATACCTGCCAATACCATTAAGACCGCCGCCTCCCCCGCAACAGAAATTGTGTTCTCGGCAGGGTGACATTTCCCTGAAATCCTCGGCAACATAGCTGATGATTTCCCTGGCAACGTCACCTAATCCTCCGTTCCTGATGTAATTGCAAGAATCCTGGTATGTTACAGGCTCCTTGATCTTCCTGGCAGGGTCTATCTTGAGCTTTCCAGTTCTCAAGGCTTCTCCAACCCATTCCACATAGTGGATGCACTCGACCGGGGGCTGCCCACTTTCAAACCCGGCCCAGTAAGGTCCCTCTAGAACCGTGGCTCTGTACATGTGGCCGCATTCGGTTGTGATCATCCGTTTGGGCTTCAATCGCTTAAAAGACTCATAGACCGTCTCCACTTGCATTTTGCAGGCAGCCCAGTCCCCGGCAAACATGGAGAGGCTTGTTGCCTCCCAGCCCTCACTGGCAACGGTCCAATTCTCACCGGCGATATGAAAGAGGATGGCCGCCTCGGCAAGATCTTCCGGGTAGTGCTTCACTTCCCTGGCATTGACCGTGTAGAGCAGGTCTGCATTTTCCACATCTATGGGGATTTTTAATCCTGGCCAATCATCTTCCTGCTCTTCTTCCATCCATTTACAGGTTTCAATCCAGTCTTCCTGGGTAACATCCATCTGGGCCCGGAATATCCGGTGCATGCCAGAGCCGATCTTCAACTCCCAAGGCACAAAGCCCTGGGCAAAACAAAGGCCTCGTACATAACCGAACATGATCCCCATGTCGATGCCAAAAGGGCAGTACATGCCGCAGCGGTTACAGCAGGTGCACCTGGACCAGGCGGTGTCCATAACGTACTGCATGAAAGCGTTGTCCACATCACCTTTGCGTTTCACTATTTCGCCGAGAGTGGATTGTATCTTGTGGGCTGGAACCTGCTTGGGATCCTTGTCGTTAACGAGATAATAGGGGCAGGCGTCGGCACACAGGCCGCAGTGAGCGCAGATCTCCAGCCAGGTGCGTAGACGTGATTTGCAAGTATTCTGGATTGCTGTGGCCAGAGCCTTTTGATCCACATCCAGTTGATCCATCTCTTCGTAGTAAGTTACCCCACGCCGATCATTCAAGAGGGCTTGGAGTTGTTCCATGGTATCCACGGGTGTCTTATTGCAAAGTAATCCTTCGGGCATCTTCTGTTCCTCCTCTAGCTTAAAGCTTGAGCTTGAGCAATGATTACCAGGCTAAACCCCTTCCTTTCATTCCGCCTCGTTTAATACCGTAATCCATGCCAAGTTGCCCCCTAGACATGAAAAAGAGGACGGTATGGGACAGTTTGGTAAGAGGTATGGCTATCAGCATAATTTCACCGCTGATGATGTGAGCGTAGAGCCAGAACGGGTAGCCTGCTACCTTCAGACTGGCAAGAAAGCCGGTGAAAAATGGTGCTACGGTGATGGCCAGAAGCAGATAGTCATAAGCTGAGGTAAGTATCCTGACCTCTGAGAAGGCAATACGTCGCAGCACCAAGAACAAGGCAGAGACAATCACCGCGATTGTTAAGGTGTCGGCAACAGGGCCGGGGAGTGTGGCCCAGCTTATGCCCCACCTTTCTTTTAGAATAATGTTATGGGCCAGCAGAAAAATAGGGGTAATCACGATACCAATGTGAAAGACAAAAAAGAGTATGGTCATAGCTGGCCTGGTCTTCCACCTTCTGGTTCCAAAGGGAAGGAGCCAAAAAATAATTGATCTCAAGGCGCCCTTAATTCCGTGGGAAACATGCTTGGTGTAAGCAACCCTATCCATTTGCCAACTGAGGCCCCTGACATACCAGACCACACGTACTATCAAGCCAATGAAGAAGATGAGAAATGACAGCCACAGAAGCGGACCTGTTAGAAACTGGTACATGTTACACCCCTCAACTTGGTTAAGACTTCACCAATGTATTGGAAGAATTTGACTGCATGGCACTGCTGCAGGCTAGACAACGTAATTATAACTTCTCAAACAACCTCGGGACAAATTAAGACCCTCTTTTCGGTTCCTAATCTTCATCCCTTTCAGTGAGGAAGTTCCAGAACCCAGCCAGCGCAAAGAGGGTTAGTACTATCAATATGTAAACGACAGCCTTCGTGTGCGTGAAAAAATCGTGTAACGTATAAAATATGATGTCCATACCTTTCTTAGCCCCCGTTCAACTATTATTAAGGTAAATCCTCGTACTCGGGATGCTCATACAGAATAGGCATCCTGCTTACAATGAATCTAAAGGCGATAAGACCCAAGGTAACCAAAAAAACTGAAACTGCGATTTCCATCCAACTGGGAAAATACCTTTCGCTGGAGGGAAGGTGGTAGTTAAAAGCAACCAGCGACACATTGAAACGGTTTACTATCACCCCAAGTACGGCCCAGGCTGAAGTCCATCTGATCAGTTTTACATTTTTCTCCCGAGCCCCGATGGCAAAGCCCAAGCAGGCAACGCCGAAAAATCCGAATATTTCCAACAGGTACCAGAGTCCGTACGTTGTTCCGAGCAGTTGCCATTCATTGTCCGCGCCTATCCCCATCAGCTGGATGGCGATATAACCTGCTATGACATAGGAGGCGGCTTTGCCAAATCCCAGAGCTATGTCGTCTTTCTCTCTCAGGTGTGCTTCATCCATCTTGTCAGCGAAAAAGCGGTGGGAAAGGGTGGATTCGAATATCACCATAGACAATCCGGCAATAATGCTCGAGACAAAAAAGTAGACGGGTATAAAGGATGAGTACCAGAGCGGATGGAGCTTGGAAGGGGCAATGAGGAAAAGTGCTCCCAGGGACGATTGGTGCAGGGTGGAAAGTATGATGCCGAATACCACCAGTATCAAGGTAAATTTGACCGCGAGGTTGCGTGCTTTCTTCAATCCGAGCCATTCCAGTGCTGCCGGAGAGAATTCCAGAAAGAGAACAGTGAGATAGAGGGCGACACAAGCACCCACTTCGAACAATACTGAGGATGTTCCTTGCTGTACCACAAAAGGATAAGGCAGTCGCCAGGGTCTACCCACATCGTAATGAAGGGCCAGGACCACAAGAGCGTAGCCCAGGAATCCAGTAAGCACAGCGGGACGCACCGCAGAATGGTACTTTTTCAAGCCAAAGATATAAACGGCCCCCGCAGTAACATAGCCTCCGGCGGCCAGTGCTACTCCTGTCAGCAGATCAAAGCCGATCCATATACCCCAGGCATTATTATCGGAAAGATTCGTGACCGCTCCCAAGCCTCCGGTAAACCGGCGAACCGTGAGGTACAATCCGATCAGCACAATTATGCCGGCAATGATATTGAAGGGGCTGATGAGTGATTTTTCGGTTGTGGTCGCTTCTTGGGACATTAGGAATTCTCCTCGGTTTCAGTGTCGGCAGCTGCTTCCAGGGCTTTCTTCACTGCTGCTTCTATAGCTTTTTCCTTCTCTTGGGCAGCCTTTTTCCAGGCCTCAGAAACCTTCTGGTCAGCCTCCGCTTTTGCTTGTGCTATGACTTCGGCAAGGGCCTGCTCTTTCTCCTCCTTGGCAATCTTGTCTTTCCTTCTGGAAACTGCATAAATACCCATTAGTAGCAGGGGCCACGTTCCCACAACCATCGGGACTGCGGCCAGGGCGCTGGAGGTGAATTGAGGAGCAGGTATAATCCCGAGGTCTTCACGCATCCCTATTTTTCTGAAAGGAACTCCGGATAGATACAGCCAGCTTGTTCCCCCCATCTCGTTCTCGCCATAGATATGATCTAGATAGCGACCAGGGTATCTTCGTATACGCTCACGCCCTATCTTGAGCAAGTCGGTGCGTTTTCCGAAAGTGAAAGATTCTGTGGGGCAAGCTTCTATGCATCCAGGGAGTTCACTCTTGACGAGCCGGTTGTCATAGCACATGGTGCACTTCCTGATCCGCGGGGTGAGGGCGCTATCATACTCAAAGGTAGGAATGTTGAATGGGCAGGCAAGCATGCAGTACCTGCAGCCCACACAGACAGACTCATCGTACGTAACTGCGCCCGATTCCGTCTTGGTATATGCTCTAACAAAGCATGATGATGCGCAGGCAGGCTCCAAGCAGTGATTGCACCCTGTTCTGGCAAACAATGGTGTTTGTGCATTCACGCTGTTATCATACTTGTTGATGACCATATATTTCTTAGGATCTGTCCTTCTTTTGTTATCCAAGACTGCAAGGTCATCAAATGGGCGGTCTGGCAAAGGTAAGTCATTGACCTTGTTGCAAGCCGCTTCACAGGTTCGGCACCCTATACAGCTGGTATTGTCGTACAGTACCCCTAGGCTCTTAGGATGACCCTCAAAGTGTTTGGTCGTGGCAGCATGAGCCACCTTGCCAAACGTACTGCTACTCAACCCTGCAGCCGTTAACCAGCCGAGAAACTTTCGTCGCGATATGGACATAACCACACCTCAATAATGGGAACTAATGGCTAGCTAGTTCTTCTTTTCCTGTGACACTCTTCGCACTTAAGGGAATCGGGCTTCATGATACCCATCTGTTTGTGGCATCCGAAGCACTGCTGATGATAGGCACCCTTCATTCCAGGCCTCAGAAGTTCCTTTTCGTTAAAGGGCTTGCCATGGCAACTGTAGCAACGGGGAGGCTTCTTGGTAGCTGGGCTATTATGATGGCACGCCTGGCAAATTGTACCCTTCTGACTATGAAAATATTGAGCCAGCTTGTCGTTCTTAATTTCAGTTTCGAGCCGGCGAACAATCTTGCGGTGCGGAAAATAAACAGGCTCGTATTGATCCGACAAGTCCTTGACGGTAATCGTTTCCGGGATATCCTCGTCCCGATAGGTGTCGGTCGTGGCTGTTCTTGATTTCAACATCATACTGGCTACTTGTTCGGGCTTCGGGTTGGCAATGCTACCTTGCGGTGGCTTGGTATGGCATTGCACGCAGTAAGAGGTCTGTTGTTTCCTCTCTACTGGAATGGAAGCATGACAGCCCGCACAACTCGGTTTGCTTTGTCTGGAACCATGACATCCTAAACAACTCCTTTCACTGTCGAGTTGGTGCATAGCCTGCTCGGACCGAACATAGTTGCCTTCCTTTTTGCCTCCAACAGTATGACAACTGCTACATGTATTCAAATCCGCGTGGTGACAAACTCTGCAGGTATTACTGTATTTTTCATGAGATTTGTGATCGAAAGGTACAGGATTCATCAAAATAGTCGGTGCCGTCTTTGGTATTTCTACATCTGTCTTAATTGCTTGGATAAGGACGGCATCTGGCTGATTCCGCTTCATCCTGGGAACGTCCTCAATTCTTTTTATCAATTGAAGCTGCTGCTCGGCGTGGCACCCGCTGCATTTAATTGGCCCCGCTTTCTCGTCTCTAGCCTGTGCCATCGTCTTCTTTTTAGCCACGGTTTCTCTATGGCATTGGATACAAGATAGATGAGATGCAAGTCTTTTGGAAATACGATTCTCTTCTGTCTGTTGCTTGTGGCAGTAAACGCAAGAACCTTCTTTTCCCTTGGCGTAGAATAGTTTCTTGGCCACTTCGTCATACTGGTGGTGGCATTTTTCACACGTATCTTTTGCCGCTTCAGTGTGACGGTAATGGAGGGATTTATCAAAAACAATGAGCTCCTTATCAGAGACAGCCTTTGGCTTACCCCGGTGGCACTGACCGCACACCTCCACCGGCCCACTCTTTACCCGAGCTTTCGCTGTCTCTTTGTGGCACTGTTGGCAATTGCCATGATAAATATCCATAACTTCCTGTTTGTTGGTATCCTTGAGCCGCTTGAATTTCGGAGATTGACGATTCTCTTCAGACAAGTGGCAGGCTGAGCAGTCTTTGTTCTGTTTCTCTACGGCGTCGGTATGTAGGTCGTGCAGAAACACCACCGGTGGTTGTTCAAGATCACCGAAGCTTTTTAGGGCATCAATTGTAATGACGTCGGCTCGCATCAGGGGAGAATCATTAGTGACCTCCTCGACCCCCCGAACTTCGTTTGTGAAAAATGCAACAATGGCAGCCGCAAAAAAGATTCCAATCAGCAACAGAAGTGATGTTTGCTTCTTCATGGTCAATCCCTATACGTTGTTGTGTTAGCTTGACAAGCTAAAACCTGCACTATAACTTCCGACATCTGTCGAGCGCCTGCACGGAGAGATAGGTCCGCGCCCGTCAGATTTCCTTGGCGCCGAGAGAACCACAGTCCACTGGGAACCCTGTGGCTCGGTCCTCATATGCCAGCAAATCGGTTATGGTGATTGAGTTGAGTTTCTCGTACAAGGCCTTGGTGGCTTCCTGCCAGGCAATTCGCACGCAACAGTCACTCGAGCGGACGCACTTATCCGGTTCACTTACGCACTCTGCCAGAACATCTGAGCTTTGCAGGACTCTGACGATTTCACCCAGCGTGATTTTGTCAGGGGTTTTTGTGAGGGAGTGTCCGCCCTTGGGACCTCGCGTGCTTACCACAAGATCTGCCTTTTTCAGGGGTCGAATTATCTGCTCGAGGTATTTAACCGAAATATCTTGTCTTTTTGAGATGTCTCCTATCGTCACCGGCTCTTCACCGTGATGGCGGGCGAGATCAAGAATCAATCTTGTGCCGTATCGAGTTTTAGTGGATAGCTTCATGCTAAAAGAACCGTTGCAAGTTATCAGATGACAATATTCTAGATTAAAATAGTCTAGAATAAAACGATGTGAAACGTAACCCATCTTTGAATTAATTGTCAAGGCAAAAATCACCTCACTTGAAAAAAATCTCAACAGGCATTTTTTGCCCAAATTACATTTAATTATAAATGGTTATATGATGCAGGGAAAGGAAATTTGATCGGGGGGAGTGACCTGTCGTATGCGATCAGAGATCGTTATCTTTTTGCGGTAATTTGATGAAGAACGTGGTACCAACTCCTTTTTCCGACTCGAATTCAATCACACCACTATGATCGTCTATGATCTTTTTGGTGATCATAAGTCCGATGCCGGTGCCGGTGGCACCTTTGGTACTGAAAAAGCTGGTGAAGATCTTCTCTCTCAATTCTGCTGCCATGCCGCAGCCATTGTCTGTGACCGTATACTCAACTCCCCAGTTTTCAGGCTTACTGGTCTGAAGAACCACTTGTTTCCGCGTGTCTAAGGGGTTGTCGCTGAGCGCTGCGTCGATACCATTGGTGACCAGGTTGAGGAGACAGTGGTGGATGGCATCGGGGTCAAACCAGAAAGCCTGAAGATCTGATGCAAGGTCTACCTTGAGATCGATCCCGTGTTCTTCAGCCCGAGGCTTCATGAGCTCCATCACTTCACGGGCGGGTTCATTGGGATCTGACAATCGCAAGTTTAGGTCGGTAAATTTGGCATAGTTGAGAAGATCCACAGACAGGTCTTTGATTTTATCAAAACTGAATCTAACCGCTTCCCAGCCTTGTTGTATGTAGTCCTTGTTCTCCAGTTCTATGCCTTTTTCCAGGACAAAAGAGCCACCTTCAAGCCCTCCGGCTATATTCTTTATGGCGTGTGACAGCCCGGCAATTGTTTCTCCCACGGCAGCCATTCTTTCCGCTTGTACCAACTTGGCTGATTTTTCCTGCACCAGCTCCTCGAGATTTTCGGTATATTCCCTCAACTGCCTTCTCATGGAAATTTTTTCGAGGGCTCTCTTGAGAGCCACTTCGAGAGCTTCGTCTTTGATGGGTTTGACAATGAAATCAGTTGCCTCATGTTTGAGACTCTCAATGGCCAGATCCATGTCACCGTGTCCGGTAACCATCACTACTTCGGTCTCAGGAAATTGACGTTTGATCCTGCGAAGCAACTCTAAGCCGTCCATGACCGGCATTCTGATATCGGTAAGCACTATGGGTGGGTTGACTTTTTGAATGATCCGGAGGGCTTCTTGACCATTTTGCGCTGTATAAACTTTGTATCCGAGGTCGGACAGAGATATGCTGAGAACATCACAGATGTCTTTTTCATCGTCCACAAATAAGATTGTATTATCCATCAGCTATTATTTGGGATAGGAAATTCGATGATAAAACGAGCACCTGTACCTTTCTCTGACTTGACTTGTATGTTCCCACCGCAGTCTTTAATGATACCGTAACTTATCGAAAGACCGAGTCCTGTTCCTTTGCCGACACTTTTAGTAGTAAAGAAAGGCTCGAAAATCTTCTCCAACTGATCTTTAGGGATCCCCATACCAGTATCACGTACCTCAACAGAAACTTTATCTCCATCGGAACTTGTTGTAAGAATGATCCTTTCAGAGCCCTTTTTCATCACTGCTGTTGACAGTTTGTCTTCAATGGCGTCCCGAGCATTCAACAAGAGGTTTACGAAGACCTGTTCCAAGCGACCGGGGTCTGCCATTATCAAGGGCAACCCTTCTGCGAGCTGCCAGACAACCTCTATTCCTCTCACTTTTAACTGCTGGCTCAGCAGTTCGTTTGCCCTCTGCAGCAAATCGTTGACTTGGATTTTCTCAAGTCCTACGTCTTCTTTCCGACCGAATTCCCTCAAATGATTTATAATTTTGGTGGCACGGTCCACGTTGTTGCTTATCTTCTGTGACATGATAAGGAGGTGTTCGTCCTCGATCTGTTCCTTTTTGGTAAGTTTCCTCATCAAAAAGCTGCTGGCGCTTTCCATGACCGCAAGGGGTTGGTTGAGTTCATGGGCAACGCCGGTAGCCATTTCACCCAGGGTTGCCATCTTGCTGGCCTGCAGTAACTGCTGTTCGGTCTCTAACCGTTTGGTAACATCGCTGGTAGTAACAAGAAGCACCTGTTGGCCGTTATACTCTGAAGGTGAAACCCTGATATTCACGTAAAGG
>CP070843.1:2672983-2682378 GCA_020350905.1 Deltaproteobacteria bacterium | reverse complement strand
TGGACGAGTCCATGGTGGTTGCTGATATCCCGGGACTCATTGAAGGTGCACACCAAGGGGTTGGCCTTGGTTTGAAGTTTCTTCGGCACATCGAACGAACCTTAGTGTTGGTTCATATAATCGATATCTCCGGCTGGGAGCGTGGGGTTCAGACTATTGTGGATAATTATCATCAGGTGAATCACGAACTGGGTCAGTTCAGCTCGGAGCTTTTAGACAAACCACAAATAGTGGCTTTGAACAAAATAGACCTGCTAGCAGACCGGGCACCACTGGAGGAGTTGCTGGCAGCATTCCGGAAATTGGGACCACCAGTGCACGCCATTTCTGCGGTGACAGGCGAGGGCACCCAGGAATTGATCTGGGAAACCGCCGAGCAACTGGCCCAAGTGCGGAACGGTGGAACGAAAAGGTTGTCTAAAACCAAAGAGGACACAACGGGCACAAAGGATTTTTCATGATACAATTATATTCTTGGTGTACTTCGTGCTCTTTGTGGTTTATTTAATCCTAGTCCGGATTATTCATGAATCGGCTGCTCCGACCGTGGATATGACCGTCCTTCCTGGCGTCCTCGGGCCTTGAACCCTGCGACGTACTGTTCAAGTACGCCTCGGATTCAAGCCCCTGCGGTTGCCAGGTTGAACGGCCATCTTCACGGTCACACGACACAGATTCATGAATAATCCGGGCTAGAAACCTGGTCCTCGGGTCGGGCCATGGGTTCTTTAGTTTGAAGTAATTTTAAACCTGCAACCGCAGCCTAAGGATAATGTATCGGTGATTTCCCAGGAACGCAAAAAAGTGGCAGATAGTGCGCGGCGAGTAGTCATAAAGGTGGGGAGCTCTGTGCTCACCAGCAGCCGTGGAGTTGACCTGGGTGTTATCAATCGGCTTTGCGATGAGATATCCATGTTGAGGGAGCAGGGCCGCCAGGTGGTTGTCGTATCTTCAGGGGCCATCGCTTCCGGGATTCGTAAAGTGGGGCTGAGCGAGGTGCCGAAGACCATCCCTCAAAAACAGGCGGCCGCAGCAGTGGGCCAGGGCAGCCTGATTCAGGCATATGAGGAAGCCTTCAGCCACTATGATCTTAAGGTGGCGCAGATTCTGCTCACTAGCGATGATCTGACCAATCGCCGCCGCTACCTAAACGCCCGTCATACGCTGCAAACGCTTTTAGATTGGGGGATAATTCCCGTCGTCAATGAGAATGACACTGTGGTAGTGGATGAAATAAAGTTTGGCGACAATGATAATCTCTCAGCCCTCATTGCCCAACTCACCGAGGCCGACCTGCTGGTTGCTTTGACCGACATGGATGGACTTTACGACTCTGATCCGCGACAGCATCAGAACGCATGTATCATTCCGGTGGTTCATAGCATTGATCAGCAGGTGGAGGGCTTTGCAGGAGACCAGCCGGGGAGGTTGGGCACTGGCGGTATGGTGAGCAAACTGCTGGCAGCAAAGAAAGTCACTGCTGCTGGCGTGCCGATGATCATCGGCAACGGCAGAAATCGCTACGTTCTGAAGCAGATCTTCGGTGGCGAGGAGGTGGGCACCCTCTTCCTGCCAGCCGGTCGGCGGCTGTCCAGCAAAAAACAGTGGATTGCTCATACCCTCAAACCTCAGGGAGACATTATTCTGGACGGTGGGGCCACAGAAGCATTGAGGTCGCGGGGCAAGAGTCTCCTGTCCACTGGAATCATTGGGATCAGAGGAGAATTCGAAGTGGGATCACCGGTGCGCTGTTTGAGCAATGATGAGGAAATGATTGGCATCGGTTTGGTGAACTATTCGGCTGGTGAAATCGATAAGATAAAAGGTGTGCGCAGTCACAGAATAGAGGCTATTTTGGGGTACAAGCATTCAGATGAGGTAATTCACCGAGACAACTTCGTTCTCGGGGAAGCAATTGCATTGGACGATGAACATACATAGCATGAGGCATATGACCTACAATGAGAAATCCGAAGGTGATGGGGTGGGCACTGTCCGCCGATAAGAACGAGGAGGAAAGATGGGCATGACGATCCAGAAGATGATCCAGTCAATGTCTCAACGTTCCAGGGAAGCATCCAGGCTCATGGCCCGGGCCCATAGTGAAGCCAAGAATGTGGCACTCAGAGAAATGGCCGCCCTGCTGCGGCAGCACCGCACCGAGATTCAAGCAGAGAACAGGAAGGATGTGGCCGCAGCAGAGGCAGAGCTGGGTGCCGCGAAAATCGATCGGCTCCGTATCACTGATAAGGTGTTGGAGGATATGGCGGCTGGACTGGAAGAGGTTGCACAGCTTTCTGATCCGGTGGGTACCATTGGTAGGATGTGGACTCGTCCCAATGGGATGCAAGTTGGCAGAATGACGATTCCTTTGGGAGTCATTGGTATTATCTACGAATCGCGGCCTAATGTTACCGTGGACGCGGCTGGTCTCTGTCTCAAAGCTGGTAATGCAGTGATTCTGCGTGGTGGCTCCGAAGCAATTAACTCCAACAGCTGTCTGGCGAGCATTCTGCAAGAAGCGTTAAAAAAGGGGGGGTTGCCAGGAGAGGCGGTTCAGGTAGTATCCACCACCGATCGTCAGGCGGTCACCGAACTGCTGAAGCAAGAGGAAAACATTGATCTCATAATTCCCAGAGGCGGTGAGGGTCTTATCCGATTTGTGGTGGAAAACGCTCACATGCCGGTGCTGAAACACTACAAGGGGGTATGCCATATTTTTGTGGATGCCAGCGCAGATCTTACTATGGCCGAGACCATCTGCATGAACGCCAAGGTCCAGCGCCCTGGCGTCTGTAATGCCATGGAGACTCTCCTGGTTCATGAGGCAGTGGCCGAAAGCTTTCTGCCTCGCGTGGCAAAATCGCTTTCCGAGGCCGGGGTTGAGCTTCGCGGTTGTCAGCGAACCCAAACCATCCTCCCTGGGGCGAAGGAGGCCGCCGAGGTGGACTGGTTTGAGGAATACCTGGATCTCATTCTCGCTGTTCGGGTGGTTCCCAATATGGCAGATGCCATCGAGCATATTGAAACCTATGGTTCCCTGCATACTGAGGCCATAATCACCACAGATTATCAACGGGCACATCAGTTCCTCCAGAAAGTCGACTCGTCCGTGGTGCTGGTCAATGCCTCGACGCGTTTCAACGATGGCTACCAGTTAGGGCTGGGGGCAGAGATTGGCATCAGCACCTCCAAGCTCCATGCCTTCGGCCCAATGGGGGTTGAAGAATTGACCACCAGCAAATTTGTGGTGCTGGGCGACGGTCAGATCAGGGAGTAGGTAATGGACAGAGGGGAGTAGTTTCAACTTTAGAATTTTCCGGAAAGCACCTGCGTGGAAACCCAAACACTCGAGCTTACCCGAGGTGACAGGGTAAAAGAACATGGGGTAGTAACTTGGGCATTGGCATTATGGGCGGCACTTTTAATCCGATTCACTTTGGTCACCTGCGGGCAGCTGAAGAGGTGGCCGAATCGCTGCAATTAGCGCAAGTGATCTTCATACCTGCAGCAAAACCGCCACATAAATCCGAGCTGGGGCTGGTCTCTTTTGATCATCGGTGGCACATGCTTGAGCTGGCGATGGCAGGGAATCCGCTCTTCGTGTTGTCCGATCTGGAATACCAGCGTCCGGGCATATCGTACTCGGTGGAAACATTGACGCAACTGGCCAAAGAACGTGGTGGCCGCGAAGAGCTCTACTTTGTCTTGGGCTTGGACGCCTTTCTGGAACTGCCAACCTGGAAGAGCTACCGCGAGCTCTTTTCCCTCTGCCACTTTGTGGTTGTAGCCCGGTCTGGATTTTCCCCAGAGTCCCTGAATGCCATGCTCAACACGCAGGTCTCCGCGAGTTATTCCTTTGACGTACAGGTGCAGGGATACCTCCACCCCAGCCTGCATACTGTCTACTATCGCGAGGTAACACTGTTAGATATTTCCTCCTCCACCATTCGCAAACTTCTGGCCGAAGGGTGCACAGTGCGTTATTTGCTTCCGACAAAGGTGGAAGAGTACATCCAGCAACAAGGACTTTACCAGCAACTATAGAGAGACCCGAGAAACATGAAAAGGAGCCACGGTAAGCAGGGTGCGACCGAGAAGGTGAAGGAAATCCCGGCTCTAGAAAAGGCCTTATTATGTGCTCAGGTGGCGGCTGCTCATAAGGCCGAGGACCCAACAATATACCAGGTTGATGAAATCGTTACCTATACCGACTATTTTGTTATCTGTGCCGGACGTTCCACTCGGCATGTTCAGGGGATAGCCGGCTACATCGAGGAAGCTCTGGTTCAGCGGCGGGTCAAACCCATGGGTGTTGAGGGCTTGACTGAAGGTCATTGGGTATTGCTTGATTTCAATGATGTGATAGTTCATATCTTCTATCAGCCTATGAGAGCTTTTTACGATTTGGAAGGGCTCTGGTTTGAGGCCCGGCAAATAGAATTCCCAGATACCGGAGGACCCGATTAGGATCTCCATTGAGATAGAGTGCAATTGGGTGTTATCCTCTATTTGTTATTGGTTATTGGAGTTAGAAGCAATATAATCAGAGAGGGAAAAGAGATGTGCTTATGACAGTAAGGAAGCCATGGAAGCTCCTGATTTACCTGGTGGCACTGCTTATTGTGGTGGGGCCCCAGACCAGATTGGCGCAGGCCGACCTTTCCATTGAGGAAGAAAAGAAGATAGGGCGCAAGTTTCTGAAAGCGGCTTTGAGCCAACTGAGGTTGATTCAGGATCCGGAGGTGGTCGGTTACGTCAACAGGGTGGGCCAGGATGTTGTGAAACATCTCGAGGTTCACGCCTTTCCCTACCATTTCTACGTAGTGGACAGTAGTGCCCTGAATGCCTTTGCGGCTCCTGCAGGTTACGTTTTCATGAACCGCGGCCTTATTGAAATCATGGACGATGAAGGAGAGTTGGCAGCCATCTTGGCGCACGAGATTGCTCACGTCCAGTCCCGCCATATCGCCCAGCGTATGGCCAGGGCGAGGGCATTGAATCTGGCCGCTCTCGGCGGCATGTTGGCCGGAATCTTTCTGGGCGGCGAGGCCGGTGCGGCGGCTATCGCTGGAAGTCAGGCGGGTGCCACTTCGGCAATGCTGAACTACAGTCGCCAGGACGAAGAAGAGGCCGACCGTAAAGGTCTTCGCTACCTGGAAGCGGCTAATTATAGCGGCGAAGATTTTGTTAAGATCATGAGAAAAATGGGGCAGGATAGCTGGAAAGCAGGAGGCCACATCCCAACGTACCTCACCACCCACCCAGGAGTATCTGAACGTGTTGTCTATCTTGCCACCACTGCAGCGACACGGCCTACGTCTGCTCAAGTCCGCACTATGGATTCCGAGGGCTTCATGTTGATGCAGGTTAAGCTCTACGGCTCTTATGAAATCCCAAAGGAGGCTGAGCCCAAATTTCGGGAGTGGTTTGAGAGGCCTGAAACCAGAGCGATGGCATACTACGGTAGGGGCCTGATGCGGCGCCGACAGAGGCTGATGGATGAGGCGGTCAAATCTTTTAAAAATGCCATTGCCCTCCGACCGGATCTGGCGCCCATCCTGGTGGAACTGGGTGAGACTTACTTCGAGATGGGCGAACTCGAGAAGGCTCAGCAGGTGCTGAACTCAGCTCTTACCTTGGAGCCGGATCAACCAGTGGCTCTTTATGCCCTGGGCCGTTGCCAATTGGAGCAAGGTCAAGTGGCTGAGGCCAGCAAACAGCTAGAAAGAGCAGCAAAAATTAATGATAGATTGCCCTCGATCCATTACTATCTTGGCCTCGCTTACGGCAAAATGAACCAACTGGCGGATGCCCACTACCATTTCGGGATCCACTACAAGCGAAAGGGCTCCTTACGCAATGCCCAATTCCATTTCCAAGAAGCGTTGCGGTTCACTGATAGTCCCAAAGAAAAAGAGGCCATCAAGAGACAGTTGGCAGAGATCAAGGGAGCGATGCGCGCCGCGAAACAAAGAAGCAGTAGGAATAGATAACTCAAGCTGTCCTGCCACTTCATGGCTAAAGCAGACAGTAACCAGCAGATGAACACTGAAACAATACGCATCCCGGTGATGGATGGGGAGCAGGTTTCAGCTGTTTTGTCCGTGCCAGAGAGCTACCGGGATCCAGGGCCGGTGGGGGTCATCCTGGCCCACGGGGCCGGGAATGATATGCATCATCCCTTGCTTGTTTCGTTATCCCAAGGACTGGCCAAAGCAGGATACCTCACCCTCCGATTCAACTTTCTCTATCGGGAAAAAGGACGGCCAAGACCGGATCGGCAGAACATACTGGAGAAAACCTGGTCAAGCGTTTACTGGTTTTTACGAGATCATCCGCGATACAGACCAGAGACCATTGTTGCCGCTGGTAAATCCATGGGTGGCAGGGTAGCGGCCCAGATGGTTGCAGAGAGCCTCTTGCCTGTTACCCACCTTATCTTCCTAGGCTATCCCCTTCACCCACCTGGCAAAAGTGAAAAACTTCGAGACTCCCATTTCGATCAGATTGAAACTCCCATGCTCTTTTTCGCTGGGACGAGAGATTCGCTTTGCGACTTGGCGGCTCTCAACAGCGTTTTGGAGAAGCTGTCTGCTTCCTGTGAACTGCAGATAATCCAAGGAGGTGATCACTCCTTTCGGTTGCCCAAGTCTGCCGATCGCACCCAGGAAGAGGTATATGAGCAGATCCTTCAGAAGACACTGGCGTGGCTGGAGCTAAGCAGCCCGAATATGTCATTCTGAGGAGGTGCAGGCGACGAAGAATTTCGTAACATGTTGATTTTACTGGCACCGAGATTCTTCGCTCAGCTCAGAATGACACTGGTAGCGAGATTTGCAGCAGCCTGCTGGACAGGAGGCACTAAGCACCACAATTCTCACATCTCACATCCAGAGCTAGACATAGAGTTCCTTCTTCTCCACCAGAGTGTCGAAGTGGGAGAATTGCATGGTGAACGTTGCTCTCCCCTGACTGGCGGAGCGCAGCGAGGTTGAATAACCAAACATCTGAGACAGAGCCACGGTAGCGTGGATGATTTTTACTGAGCGTTTCGAGTGAACCCCCTCTATCTTGCCTTTACGTATGTTGAGGTCGTTGATTACCTCGCCAGTGAATTCCTCAGGAACAATTATTTCTACCGACATGATGGGCTCGAGTAGCTGAGGCTGCGCCTTTCTGCACCCTTCCTGAAGGGCTACTGCTGCTGCGACTTTAAAAGCCAGCTCACTTGCGGCTTGCTCCTTGAGGATACCCCCGATGACCGCAACCTCTACATCCACCATGGGATAGCCTGCGATAACACCACTTTCCAGTGACTCCATCACACCTTCCTCCACCGCAGGAATGAAGGAGGTGGGTATGGAGCCATCCCGAACCAGCTCCCGAAAAAGGTTGCCCTTGCCTCTCGGTCTTGGCTCCAGATGCAGTTCCACCTGGGCGTAATGGAGAACTCCGGCGATTTCCCGGTCAAAGGTTGATTCTGTCTCAACGGCAGCGGTAATGGTCTCGCGATAGACCACCTGTGGTTTGCCAACATTTACCTGGACCGAGTATTCTCGCAACAATCGATTGACGAGAATCTCCAGGTGAAGTTCTCCCATTCCCGAGATTATGGTCTGCCCGGTATCAGGATCTTGACGGAAGCGGAACGTGGGGTCCTCCACCGCCAGCTTCTCAAGGGACTGAAGAGTCTTCTCCTCATCGGCCCGAGTGCGTGGCTCCATGGCGATGGAAATTACCGGTTCATAAACCTCAATATGTTCCAGCAGAATGGGGTGTTTTGGATCACAAATGGTATCCCCGGTGGTGGTAGACTTGAGGCCTACCATGGCCACTATCTCGCCGGCACCGACTCTTGCGCGTTTTTCGCGCTTATTTGCATGCATTTGGAATATGCGGGCAACCTTTTCTTTCTGCTTCCGGTTGACATTGTAAACTGTAGATCCCGCGGCCACTGCTCCTGAATATACTCTTACATAGGTGAGCTTGCGCCCTTGGTCCATCTGAATCTTAAAAGCAAGAGCGGCAAAAGGTTCCTGGCCACTGCTCGAGCGGATCTCTTCTTCTCCACTTTTGGGGTGAAGTCCAACCACAGCCGAAACGTCCAGGGGACTAGGCAAACAATCAACAATAGCATCCAGGAGCAGCTGGATGCCCTTGTTTTTCAAAGCACTACCGCACAGTACTGGAACCACTTCCAGGGTGAGAGTGGCCTGGCGGATTGCCGGAAGCAGATCTTTCGGTTCGAGTATCTCATCCGCCAGGTATTTCTCCATGATGGTATCATCAAGCTCGGCGAGAGATTCAAGGAGTTCGACCCGTTTTGCCCGGGCATCTTCAACATGTTCAGGGGGAATGGGCGTGTACTCATAGGCAAGTCCTAGAGTGGAGTCATCCCAGTACACTGCTTGCATCTCAAGTAAATCTATGACACCGGAGAAGTCTGCTTCCGCGCCCATGGGCATCTGCACTATCAGGGGTCGAGCCCCTAGCTTTTCCCGCATTTGATCCACAGCACCAAGGAAATCGGCACCAAGGCGGTCCATTTTGTTAATGAAGGCGATTTTAGGGATCCGGTATTTGTCTGCCTGGTGCCATACTGTCTCGGACTGTGGTTCAACACCCCCAACAGCACAGAATACCCCAATCGCACCATCCAGTACCCTCAGAGAACGCTCCACCTCAATGGTGAAATCCACGTGACCAGGCGTGTCTATCAGGTTGATTTCATTATCTCGCCAACGACAGGTGGTAACAGCTGAGGTAATGGTGATACCTCGCTCTTGCTCCTGCTCCATCCAATCCATGACAGCCTCGCCGTCGTGGACCTCACCCATCTTATGAGATCTACCCGTGTAGTAGAGTATGCGCTCGGTGACCGTGGTCTTGCCAGCATCGATGTGAGCTATGATGCCTATATTGCGCGTTCTCTTTAGCCTTTTGCCTTCGGACATAATAGTTCAACTTCGTGAGGACTCTATGAAATCTGGTCCATAAAGGACTGCATGTGAGCCTTACTTACTTTCTCTACTCTGCTAGAACGCTGTAATATTGCAGGAATAGAAATTCCAAATCACAAATACCAAATGGTTCGACAAGCTCGCCACCCTGAGCCAGGTCGAAGGGGCGAAGCACAATGACCAAAATTGTCTGCGCTTCGCTTGGACTCCCCACCCTGTAGGCGGATCCCCAGTTTCAAAATTCCAAACCTGTTTTGTGTTTTGGTCATTGAATATTGGAATTTGAGATTTGTTTGTAATTTCTCCTTATGAGTCCCCACCCTCTGGGCGGGGCCCCGGTTTGGTGCTTGAAATTTGATATTTTGCAATGCTCCACCACTCCATCATTCGATTAGTTGATCGGAACGAGGCCCCTCTGTGTCAGCGGACGAT
>CP070843.1:2650721-2672883 GCA_020350905.1 Deltaproteobacteria bacterium | reverse complement strand
ATTGGAAAAACAAAGGCTAGCCCGGATATTTCATGAATGGCCTGCTGCGACCGCAGATATGACCGTCCTTCCGGGCGTCCTCGCGTGTCGGACCCTGCGACGTACTGTTCAAGTACGCCTCGGATCCAACCTCCTGCGGTTGCCCGGTGGCACGCTCTTCTCCACGGTCTCGCGACGACAATTCATGAAATACCCGGGCTAGGCTGGCTTTCCCCGAGCAAAATGTGAAATAGTCAGGAAGCAATGGAAACCCATCTGGATCTTTATCTCGACTATCTTACTGTAGAGAAGGGTCTTGCCGCCAATACCCGAGCTTCCTACAGCGCCGATCTGCGTAAGTTTCTGAGTTACCTTAAAGGTCGCGGGATAGATAACTGGAGCCAGGTTCGGTTCCCCGAGATAATCGCTTTCCTTTCCCGGGCCCAGGAGCAGGGCTTGGCTCCCAGAAGCAGGGCAAGACTGCTTTCGGCGATGCGCGGCTTCTTTAAATTTATGGTACGCGACAGCCACCTGAAAAAGAGTCCAGCGGCGAATCTGACATCGCCCCGACTCCGGCGCCAGCTTCCGACTGTGCTCAGTTATGCAGAGGTGGAGCGGTTGCTGGCGCAGCCAAATCCAGATCTTCCTTTGGGCCAAAGAGACGCTGCCATGCTAGAGCTTCTCTATGGCACTGGGTTGCGCGTTTCCGAGTTGATCACACTTGCCGTAGGGCGCGTCAACCTGGAGGTGGGTTTTCTGGTTGCACGTGGTAAGGGGTCCAAAGAACGCGTTGTACCAATGGGAGAGGCAGCCACTGAGGCGGTGCGAAACTATACATTGGGGTCACGGCCACGTTTGCTGAAGGGTAGGGTGAGTGAGATTCTTTTTGTCAGCAATCGAGGGACTGCCATGACCAGGCAAGGCTTCTGGAAGTTGTTGAAGAAATATGGGCATCAAGCAGGAATGCAAGAATCACTCACTCCTCACACCTTGCGACACTCGTTTGCTACCCATCTCCTCGAACGTGGGGCAGACTTGCGCTCTGTGCAGATGATGCTGGGTCATGCCGACATAAGCACTACACAGATATATACACATGTTGCGCGGGAGAGACTCACGGAGGTGCACAAGAAATACCATCCGAGGGCATAAGGGATAGACGCGGGGACACCGAGACCAAGGACAAAGGACAGGAGGCAGACGACAGACGGCAGCAGGAAGATTGCGGATTTCGAATTGCGAATTGAGAATTTGGGAAGGCATAGGGCATAGGGCTGATTTTAAATTTTGGATTGCAGATTGAGGGCAGGCAAAACTGACTAAACCGGCTAAACTGGCCAAACCGGCTCAACAGAAATTGGACAGCGGACAGAGTAAGTAGACAATAAGAGCTGAACTAGTGGAAATCATCACCACCCATATAAACGCAGATTTTGACGCCATGGCATCCATGATTGCCGCAAAGAAGCTCTACCCAGAGGCCGTAATGGTGTTTCCTGGATCCCAGGAACACAATCTCAGAGAATTCCTGGTTGAGTCCACCTTCTACTTTTTCAGTTTTGCCAAAATTAAAGATCTGGACTTTGCAAATATTCAACGCCTCATCCTGGTGGATACAAGACAGGCGGGCCGTATAGGCAGATTCGAGAGCCTGGCAAGAGAAACAGAAGTGGATATTCACATCTACGACCATCATCCTGCTTCTGATGATGACCTCTCTGGCTCCCGTGAGGTAATAAGACAAGTCGGTGCTACGGTCACCATTCTCACCGAGATTATCAGGGAACGTGGCGTTGAACTTACCCCCGACGAGGCCACCATCCTTGCCCTGGGTATATACGAGGATACCGGCTCATTCACTTTTTCATCTACCACCCCAGAGGACTACCAGGCCGCTAGATTCCTCCTTGAGCAGGGGGCCAATTTGAATATGGTGGCCGATATGCTCACGCGTGAGTTAACCGCAGAACAGATTTCGCTGTTAAGCGATTTGATCCATTCGGCCACTACTCACACCATCAACACTATCCCCATTTGCATTGCCCGGGCCTCTGCGGATAGGTACATAGGGGATTTTGCCCTGCTAGCCCATAAACTCATGGACATGGAAAACCTCAATGTGCTCTTTGCCCTTGCCCGGATGGAAGACAGGATTTACCTGGTGGCGCGCAGCCGCTTGCCTGAAGTGAACGTGGGAGAGATTGCAGCAGTTTTTGGAGGGGGTGGTCATTCCAGTGCTGCCTCGGCCACCGTCAAAGACCTTACCATGATCCAGGTCGAGGAGGAGCTTTTCCGGATTCTCCAAAGTTGGATTAATCCTGGGCGTCAGGCTAGAAACCTTATGTCCTCGCCGGTCAAATCGGTGCCACCGGAGCGTAATCTGCATGAGGCAGCTGATCTGCTCACGCGTTACAACATCAACGCCGCACCGGTGGTAGACGGGGAGCGTTTGGTGGGTATACTCTCGCGCCAGATGATTGACAAGGGGATATATCACGGTCTCGGAGAAGTAGACGTTCGTGATTTTATGAGCACCGAATTCAGTAGCGTCGCGCCGGATGCGTCTCTGATCGAGATTCAAGAGCACATCGTGGACCGCCAGCAACGTTTGCTTCCCGTAGTTGAAGGTGAGACGGTGATCGGAGTGATCACCCGCAAGGATCTGCTTAACGTGCTGCTCAACGACCCCAGTCGCATTCCCGCCTATCTGTACGAGCCGGTGCACACAACGGGGAACAAGCGCCGCAAGAATGTCTCGAACATAATGGCAGAACAGTTGCCCCGTTCGATCAATGAGCTGCTGCAGGCAGCTGGAAGGGTGGCAGAAAAGCGCAACTACATGGCGTATGCTGTTGGGGGTTTTATCCGCGATTTGGTGTTGCGGCGGCCCAACCTGGACATTGACATTGTTGTTGAGGGTGATGGAATTGAATTTGCCAAAGATTTTGCCGAGATCTATGGGGCTCGAGTGCGATCTTACAAGAAGTTCGGCACTGCGGTGATCATTTTCCCTGATGGCTTCAAGATTGATGTGGCCACCGCGCGGCTGGAATATTATGAATATCCAGCAGCACTGCCTACGGTTGAGCTTAGTTCCTTGAAACTGGATCTATACAGGCGCGATTTCACCATGAATACTCTGGCGGTGGAGCTGGATCCAGCAAGATTTGGCCAGTTAATTGACTATTTTGGAGCCCAGAGAGACTTCAAAGACAAAGCCATTCGGGTGCTCCACAATTACAGCTTCGTGGAAGATCCCACCCGGGTGTTTCGGGCCATTCGATATGAACAGCGATTGGGCTTTCGTATTGGAAAACACACTTCCAACCTTATTCTGAATGCGGTCAAGATGAATCTTCTGGTCCATCTCAGTGGCAGGCGGCTGACAAACGAACTTAAACTGATCCTGAGCGAGGAGAATCCGGCTCCAGCGATAAGACGAATGCACGAGTATGACCTGCTGCCTTTCCTTCATTCTGATATTACCTATAGCCCTCCAATGGCAAGGCTTTTGGAGGAGATCCGTTCAGTACTGGCCTGGTTCAATCTCAGCTTCATAGGAAATGGCTGCGATCGCTGGCTCGTCTACCTTCTGGCTCTAGCTGACCCCTTGAGCCCCGAAGGACTTGAAGAATTTTGCAGCAGAATGGAATTCCCGCCACGGATCAGAAGTTGGCTGGTGGAGGGCAGAGCAAAGGCCATCTCAGTTGCTCAGGGGTTTTACAGAAAACAGGATTTGAAGCCGAGTGAAATCTATCATCTGTTAGAAGCTCTCAATCCAGAGTGGCTTCTCTTTATAATGGCCAAAACCGAACGGGAAGAGACGCGGCGTGCTATCAGTCTCTATTTCCGCAAACTTAAAGAAGTACGTCCTGAGCTGCGTGGAAGAGATTTGAAAGATATGGGCATTTCCCCTGGACCCGTTTACCGAGAGATACTGGACGGACTTCTGGACGGCCGACTAAATGGTGAGTTGAGCAGCAGAGAGGAAGAAGTGGAGTTTGTTCGGACGCGTTTCATGGAAGCAGGTCAAAATTGTTGATGAAAATTCCAGAACGAGAGCGGCGATGGCAGGTAACAGAGGAATCGGCTGCTTATGGCTTCGATGATGAACCGCGACCTCAGGGCTGGCCTATTGATTTAAGGTAAGGTTTCAGTGTTCAGGTTTCAGCTTTCTTGTTTTTCTTCCCTGACACCTGACACCCGACACCTGAAACCCAGAGATTGGTGCTTGGTTGGGAATTCGGATCGCGGATTTAGACCGCGAGGGATGAAAGTTATTCCTTATGCAGCAGAATTATGAGGTCAAACTGGAGATTTTCGAAGGTCCTATGGATCTGTTGCTCCACCTTATCAGGAAAAATAAGGTGGACATCTATGATATTCCCATAGCTCTTATAATGGATCAATATCTGGCCTATCTTGACATGATGAGGAGCCTTAATATAGATGTGGCTGGAGAGTTCTTGGAAATAGCTGCCACCCTGGCTTATATCAAGTCTCGACTGTTGGTCCCACGGATTGGTTCTGATGAGGAGGAACAGGAGGAGGACCCACGCATGGAGTTGGTGAGGCCTTTGCTGGAATACGCCAAGATAAGAGAGGCAGCTCAGACTTTAGCAGACAGTTTGCAGTTGGGGCGAGACGTCTATGTGCGAAACATTCCAACCGAAGAGCTGTGGGACCTGGAAAGTGGTGAGGAGATTGCCGAGGTTGGTCTTTTCGAACTGGTGAGTGCCCTCCATGAGGTGCTGAAGAAGGCGGAACCCGACGAGTTCATGGAAATGAGCGCCGAAACCATGCGTTTTAAAGACAGAATTAATCAACTAATGGAGATTTTGGCAGGGGTGAGCAGCATAACCTTTCATGAACTCTTTGCGGGGCAGGCAAGAAAAGCAGAGATAATTCTCACTTTCTTGGCCATTCTGGAGGTGGTGCGTCTGCAAATGGTTCGAGCCTTCCAGCACCAACCGAGTGGGATAATTCGGCTCTACCTCGCGGTCGAAAATGGCATAGCAACCGGAGATTGATGGATCGCAGGTTGTGAAGAAGATCAACCACAGAGCCAAATAGTCAGGAATACTCATCCAGAGCTGTAGTCATGAGATATGCTAGATGAATCAAGTGCGGGCCATAATTGAAAGCCTTCTTTTTGTATCTGAGGTTCCGCTGAGCCTTGCAAAGATCAAGTCCATCCTTTCCATGTACACCCACGTGGAGATAACCGAAGCCCTGGAGCAGTTGCGCCAGGAATATGCTGGAGATGGGCATGGTTTTTCCCTGGCCGAGGTGGCACAGGGATATCAGTTTCGTAGCAAGCCCCAATATGGAGAGTGGATTCGTAAACTCAAAAGAATAACTCCCGCCAGATTGAGCCAGGCAGCCCTGGAGACTCTGGCCATCATTGCTTACAGACAGCCGATTCTCCGTGCCGAAATTGAGAGTATTCGCGGCGTGGATGTGGGCGGTGTACTGCGGTTGCTTCTGGAAAAAAAGCTTATCAAAATCCTGGGCCGCAAGAATGTTCCTGGGCGCCCCATCATCTACGGAACCACCCAAAGGTTTTTGGAGGTTTTCAGTCTGAAGGATATCTCTTCACTGCCTACCATGGAGGAAATTGGAGAGCTGAGCGATTCTCGCACCGCAGTCAAGGACGATGAAGAAAGCGAGCGCGAAGAACTGATAGATGCAAGCTGAGAGGTTACAAAAAATTCTCTCTAAGGCTGGGATCACTTCCCGGCGTAAGGCAGAGGGTCTAATTCTTCAGGGGCGCGTGTCCGTCAATGGAAAAATAGTACGTGAACTGGGCACGAAAGCTGTTTTGGGTAGAGATGAAATACGCGTTGATGGAAAAACCCTTAAGCCCGAATCGGAAGGGATAGTGCTGGCACTTTTCAAGCCCAGGAGATGTGTTACCACTCTTCACGATCCTCAGGGTAGACCCACAGTGGGCGACTTTGTTAACAAGTTTCCCATGCGACTGTATCCGGTGGGGCGACTGGATTACGACGCGGAGGGCTTGCTGCTGCTAACCAATGACGGAGAACTGGCTCACAGACTCCAACATCCCCGTTACAAGGTACCCAAGACCTATCTGGTAAAGGTGCGAGGTCACCCCCCAGCAGAAGCTTTGGCACGATTGCAGCAAGGAGTCAACCTGGAGGACGGGATTACTGTACCTGCAGAGTTGAGTGTCATGGAGGATGACCAGAAGACAACCTGGCTCTCTCTTACCTTGCGAGAGGGGAGAAAGCATCAGGTTAAGCGGATGTGCGCGGCCGTGGGGCATCCAGTGTTGAGATTAAGAAGAACCAAGGTGGGCCCTATAGCGCTAGATGATTTGCGGCCAGGTGAGATTCGGCGACTTAAGTCACGGGAAGTGAGAAGCTTGAGAAGAAATGTTGGACTGTAAAGGGGATTTTAGACTGTAGATTTTAGATTGTAGATTGGAGAAGGGATAAAGAATAGGGAAAGACCAAGCAACGCGGGGAGGCCGAAGTTAACGGAAATTAGAAATCACAATGACTAAGGTTTCAGTGTTCAGGTTCAGCTTTTTTGTTTTTCTTCCCTGACACCCGACACCTGAAACCCTGAGATTTGGTGCTTGGGATTTGGGATTTCAAATTGCGAATTTAGCTAAAGCTCATTCGAGGTTCAGGCTATTTTCAGAATTCTTGAATCTCTGTATTCCTGAACTAGGCAAACGATGAGACGGAAAATTCCTATACGGCGACTGGAACAGGAAAGGCTTGCTGCTCTTCAGGCAAGAGAGCGGCGGCGAAGAATGTCACGCAAGTTCAAATGGGCTGTTTTGCTCTTGCTGCTTGCGGCGGTTATTGCTGGGGTGACATATGGGGTTTTTTTTACACCCTACACCGCTCTCAGAAACATGTTGCCCGTGCCGAATAAGTTGATTTCCGTTGTTTTCATTAAAAACGACGTGCTACACACAGTGCCTGCCGAAGGTACTCTTGTGGTGCATCCGGAGGATGTCGTGTCAGTTGATGATATCCATACCGACGGCAAATTCAACTGGGGTTTGCGGTTGACTTCCGAGCAATTTTCAGCAAACGACCTCTTGGAGGGGCGTCGAGATATAAAGGAGTTCTGGCCGGATTTTGAGGGTGAGGATCCCTTGAAGGTTGTAGTGGATGTGATGGCCGGTTCTCAGTCCATCGGCCGCTTCAATATGGTAGTGCGACTGCGCGCGAGAGATTGGGTGAGTAAGGCCCAGGAGGCCAAAAGCCCTGAGGAGAAAGTGCGTTATTATGAGCGTGCTGCGCGCTTGGCTTCGCATAACGCCTTGATCCTGACAAACCTGGCCCACCTCTATGCCGAGCAAGACCAGTGGGCTAAGGCTGCCGCCACCTATGAGAAAGTGGCAGCCACCAGCAATACGATACCCATCTTGCAGAAATTGGTGGAGGCTTACCAGAAAGCAGGCAAAACTAACCAGGCTCTGGCTGCATATATCAAGCTGATCCGGAAGAGCGGCACAGACAAAGAGCCTTTCTACGGCTTGATCTCATATCTAAATGCAAAAAAGAAGCCAACGCAAGTAGCCTCTTTTTTTTCCACCAACTTGAATTCTTTCCCGAAATCCTACCGACCGGAGATCCACACGTATCTAGGAACATTATATGGCCAGCAGGGGGAATGGAGTGAGGCCATAAATTCCTACAAGCGGGCTTTGGCCGGTGGCGCTAATAATCCGCTCATCCATCTCAATTTGGGTGAGGCTTACAACAGGATTGGCAATTATCGCCAGGCTGAAAGAAGCCTGTTGACTTACCTGAAAAGTAAGCCCAAAGATGTGGATGCCAGGCTGAGGCTGGCAGCGGTGTACCGCAAAAGGAACAAGAATAAGAATGCCATCGAGACCCTCAAGGCGGTAATCAAAAACAATCCTAAATCACTGAAAGCTCATCTAGCCCTGGTGGATATTTACGAAAAACTGAACAAGGACAAAGAGGCTGCGGCTGTGTATGAAGCCATCGCCAAACTGTCTCCTAATAACAAGGTAGTTCATTACAACCAGGGAGTGCTCTACTACGAGATGAAACAATATGGCCGGGCTGCCAAAGCCTTTTCCCAGGTATTGAAGTTGGACAAAAAGGATATCGATGCCAGGGAATACCTCGTGGAGGTGTATCGCCAGCAGAAAAAACCTCGTCAGGCTCTCACTGTTTTTGAAGAACTTATCAAACTACGGCCAGACTACTGGCCCTATTATGCTAAGGCTTTTGAGCTCTACGACCAACTAAAGGCCTACGAGGAAATGACCAAGACCTTTGCCCGTGCCGTGGGCAAAGCACCCGAGCAGCCTGAACTAAGATATTTTCTCGGTATTTCCTATGAGAAACGGAATCTTCTGGTGGAGGCGATTCACCAATTCGAGGCACTCGCGAGAGTGGCGCCCAAAAACATTGACTACCTCGTCCATCTCGCCGGGCTTTACGAACAGATCGGCAAGACAGAGAAGGCACTAATGACGTATCAGAAGGTTCTCGATCTGGATCCTGAAAACCCGAAGGCCCAGGAAAGCTATTTGCGCTTGAAGATGCAAGAGATAGGAGGGTAGAAAAGGATTTCGGATTTTAGATTTCAGATTGCAGATTTCACGGGTTAAGGGGTTGTGGCTTTGAGACCTCACATCCCACATCTCACATTTTAGGCACCTTGTTCACGTTAGGCATTGGTTCGGAGATTTGACTTGCGCGTTTTGATTGGTTGATGTATAGATTTCCCACTTACCCGGACTGTTGTTGGGCGGGTAACTCAGTGGTGAGAGTGCCGTCCTCACACGGCGGAAGTCGAGAGTTCGAATCTCTCCCCGCCCACCATGATAAACAAAGGGGTCGACAGGGATTGTCAACCCCTTCTTTTTTTGAAATACGACAGGTGTCAAACTTCAATAGTGAATGATGAGAATTTCGGTTGCGGTGGGGACAGTTAAGGGTCAAGGTGTGACCCCGCGGTTCAGGATCCGGTGCCGAAGCGCTCCTTCATCCTTTGGCGACAAGGCATGCAGAAACTGTTTTTATGTTCGCGTTCGGCAGGAGTAAGAGGTAGACCAAGGTCGGCACCCAAGTGTTTTAAAAGCCCCCCCTCAAAGCCCAGGGGGCGCAGCCCTTCAATCTGAGAAACCTTCCAGGAACCCGGGGATCCGTCCAGCATTATGAAGATAGTGTTGGAGTTGTCCTGGTCACCAAGCAGATAATTGCGGCGGCCCTGGTGGATGGCGGTCAACCTGACCTGTGCCAGAGCCACAGCCTTGCTGCCTTTGATCTGGATAACTGGGGGCTCAGCAAGCTCGATCTGTGGTTGGTCAAACTCCTCGTACGCTCGCTCCAGGAACTTTCTCATAAGGATGAAATTGAAGCCCACATCATCGTGATAGCTGGGCGAGATAAAGCGAACACTCTCGTCCAAATCCTCTGCCATTGCAGCTTCGATTCCCGCCAACAAGGTCAAGTGGACCAGCCTCTCAGCGTCTACCCCTGCTGTGGGGGCTACTGCTTGTCCTGCTTGGATCAGTCCAGGTTCAATTACCAGCAAGTCTTCCGCCCTGAGATCATCACTTCGAACCAGGATGCTATCATCGGTATAGCCGTTTATCTCTACAGGCAACCGCTCTGTGCGGAGATGCTTTAGGCGGAACACAAAAGACTCGGGCTGGTCAGATGTTTCTACCAGTCCTTCTCTGGGAATTAACCATAACCCGTTTTTTGCCTGCTGAATATCCGTTACCGCTATCGGGATCTCGACAACCGGTTCACTAGCGGAGAAAAGCCAAGGCTTAAGACCCAGTAGTAATGTGCCCATCCCTAGCCCGGCCAAAATCAGAAGACAGAATTTTTTAAATGTGGTCTTCAAGAAGCCGTCCCACCAGTAATTCACAATCTATTATAATCCTCTAGTGGAAGTCCCCCAAAGATGCGGACGAGCAAATTTCGACCTCGAGCGCCGAAAACTTGCTCCAGCGATAATACACCACGGCAAAGAAACCAGAGAAGAGGGGGGAGTGGTAGGGTTCAATCTGTCTTTCCAAATTGGAAGATTGTATCTCCAGCTTTCTTTCCGGGACGCAGCTTTCCTTGATACTTCAGACCGCCGAAAAGCTTGCCGTCGATTCTGCTTTCTCTGGTTTCCAATAGCCACATGTGTCCCTCTTTGGTATCAAGGATAAAAATGTTGTATTCGCTCTTTTTCCCGACGCTTATTTGCATAGCTTGGTAACGGCCGGACTCCACAGCCACAGTGGACACCACCGTCGTCAACAGGAATGCTACGGTCAAAGCAAATACCAATCCGTAACGTTTCTTCACCATCTATTTTTCTCCTGCTATGAAGGATTACTTTGCTCAGAGTCTACCGGAGTTAGGCCTTTGCTTTTTTCTGACGAGTAGGAGACCTGTATCTCGAAAGGTTCTCGTTCAGTGGCCAGACCAATCGCCCATCCTGAACCGTTTGGGGCGGCCACACCATTGCTCGTTATTTCATCACCGTCGCGGCTCGTTATTCTAAACCTTAGGTTCTGATGAGAAGCGCCACGGGCCTTTGAGACAAAGGTAAAGGTAATAGTAAATTCACCCAATATGCCATGAGATTCAGTTTCAATGAATGGCACCAACTCGAAGTACACTCTAACGAATGGACTGAATTTAATCTTAAGCGGTGCGTTCCATGTTCCTCGCCCAATGAAGATCAGATTGCCGCTGCTGTCCAGCTTGCCCTTGGCGACCTTGCCATCAAATCTTACTAACCTCCTAGTAAAGCCATCTGCTTTAGCCTCCACGCTAAACAATATGACATAGGAAAGCGCTATTAAGGCAGCCATGAGGATGAACACACAGCGCTTGCCGTTCACCTCTTCCCTCCTTCAAGCCCGGATATTTCACGAATTGGCTGCTACGACCGCTTCAGGATTTCAGATTTCAGATTTTAGATTTCAGATTGCGCGGTGTCTGATCCAATCCGGTTATTTGAGCAAACCAAGAATGCAACGTTAACTTCCACCGTCTGCTTTGTCTTACTCGGTCTTGTGCAATCTCAAATCCGCAATCCGCAATCTACAATCCATAACCGTCCCTCCGGGCGTCATCAGGTGTCGGACCCTTTCGAGCTATTGAGGCTGAATGGCCGAATTATACTCCTGGAGAATGTGTCTAATCCTTGGCAACATCTGGATGTTATCAATATGAAAACGAGAGAGAGCTTCAACAAAAATCCTAACCTGCTCATCCTCATCAAGATTCCTCTCAACAAAGAGCATGTACTTGTCATATAAACGACACAGGCCACTACGGCTTCGAGGCATCCTCTCGTAAACGACTTGAATACCGAGCTTTTCTGCCAGGGCCTCCAACTCCATCAGTATTTTGGTGCTGCGCATTTCCATTGTCGACGCCATGACTCCCCCTTGCCCGGATTATTCATGAATCGGCTGCTCCGACCGTGGATACGACCGTCCTTCCTGACGTCCTCGGCCCTTGAACCCTGCGACGTACTGTTATAGTACGCCTCGGATACAAGTCCCTGCGGTTGCCAGGTGGAACGGCCATCTTCACGGTCTCACGACACAGATTCATGAATATCCGGGCTAGTCTCAGCAAAGATTGAGGCAGAATGATTCGTTTGATGCTTCGGTCAGGAACGAACATCTCTGCCAATAGATGATGAGATAGAAGGTTTCTAACTCCCAGATGGGCAAGACAAAAGAGGAGCAATGCAGGACCATGCAATTGGATCCAGGGTGTAAAACTCAAACTGCGCAGCATCTCAACTTTACCATAAACGAAAACGTATTTGTCAAGAGAATAAATACTAATTTTTCTCACAGGTGGCCAACAAACAATGGGGATAAGAAAAAGAAAACCCCCAGCGACTCGCTTTGGATGCCGCTGGGGGAGTGCACAGGAGGCCTAGGATGTCCTGTCCACACAGCTACTAAAGCAAATTATTAAACAAGAAACATACCAATTAGGACATTTTTGTAAAAAACAACTATTCTTTGCAGTTAGCAGGGATTCTGTCTGGGGATTAGCTGAAAGGGCTGTAGGGTAATCTACACATGTGTTGGCTGAATGCAACGAGTTGAATGGCTTTGTCGGTAAAGAAAGCGAGCTGTTTTGGAGTACTGGAGCAAAGATTATTTCGGATTTTGGATTTCGGATTTCGGATTGAAAATAAAAAAATACAAATCAAAAACCCAATTTGAATACTACAATCCGCATTCCGCCTTCACAAATCCGCAATTGAGTGACTCCAGCACACTGTCGCAAGAGGGGCAGGAGCGTTCAAACCCCCTCCTTGACACGCCATAGTCACGCCCTGGCGTGACGACGGCGGTTGGAGGTGGCTCAAAGCCGGGACCTGCCGCGCCGTAGCCTGGGCGGAGGCGGGTCCTCAGGGCCCGGATTCTTTACTCAATAGGGGGCTTGCCCAACTTATCGATCCCGTGCTTTACAAAATACCGCCACTGGTCCCTGAGCATGACCCTATGTCGCCGCACCCACTCTTCCCCCTTATTTTGGGCTAACTCATCAATCCAGATTCGGAGGACCTCGAGTTCATTGCGAGTTCCCAGCAGTTCCTCTCAACCCAGGAGGTTGTATAGTTGGTCCATTGACAGCACGGAAGCAACCACTTTAACCTATAATTTCAGGATATCTATTAGAATGGCACAAAGCTTGCTGATTTCCAAGGGTGGCAATACTCCTATTTACTTGAGAACTGTGGATCAATTTTTCAGCCGTCGTAGCCCAGGCTTTCAGCCGACGTAGCTAAAGCTACTTTGGCGAAGTTGGCACTATGGTGAGGTGGGCAGACCACTTTACCCTCTTCCAGGGTTCTATATGTTTAAATTTCTTTTCAAAAAAGAGCGGCAAGTTCAGGAGTTGATTTTCAAGTATCTTGATAATCTCAAAAAGACTCAGGAACACTTTGAGCAAGCCATGGGTTGCTATTTTGACTTCGGCCTCGGAGAAAACTGCGATTTTCTCATTGCCCAAACTCACAAGTTCGAATCCAGGGCTGATGACATCCGCAACGACATCATAGAGATGATGTATTCCAAAGTTCTGATTCCCGAGTCTCGTGGTGACATATTCAGACTTCTCGAGTCAATCGACCTTATTCCGAATCATTTTGAAGCGGTTCTCTTCATGATCCAAAGTCAGAAGATAAAGATTCCAGATTTCATAGTGCCGGACCTGAAAGAATTCATGCGGGTTTCGCTGGAATGCTGTGATCTCGTAATCAGGCAGGTTGAAGCTTACTTTAAAAAGACTGAGGATATCAAAGCTCTGGTATCTACTATTGACAGCCACGAGAGTAGGTGTGACCACATGGAGCGAAAAATAGTCAGCAAAATTTTTGACGCCGATATGGACCCTTTTGAAAAGATGCAGCTCAAGGAACTTGTGGTCCAGATGGGCGAGATTGCGGATCAGGCTGATCGTGTATCCAGAAGTGTCTATATAATCAACATTAAGCGTCGGGTGTAATGACTTCTCTTCTTGGTGGAATATTTTTGGGCTGGTCTCTGGGAGCCAATGATGCAGCCAATGTTTTTGGTACGGCTGTATCTTCCCGCATGATCAGATTCTGGACGGCTGCAATCTTAGCCGCTTCCTTTGTCCTCGCTGGTGCCCTTTTGGGGGGGCAGTCAGGGATAGAGACCCTAAAAGGCCTTACCCGCTTCACCTATAATCAGGCAATAATAGCATCCATAGCGGCAGCATGTACGGTAACAATTATGACGCTGTTTGGACTGCCTGTCTCAACCTCCCAGGCAGTAGTGGGAGCCATTCTGGGAGTTGGAATTCTCAACCGCCAGCTCAATTTCGCGGGCCTCGGCAAGGTGGTGGTTTGCTGGGTCGGAACCCCTGTGGGAGGCATGGTTCTGGCCATTATTGTCTACAAACTGCTGGCTGCAGTAGCCAACAGCATGAATCTGAATATCTTTCAGTCTGACATTCTACTGCGGCTGTGTCTCATTATTGCTGGTTCCTATGGTGCCTATGCCCTTGGTGCAAACAACGTAGCCAATGTGACTGCGGTTTTCGTGGGTGCTGGGATGTTGAGTGCTTCAGCCGCTGCCCTGATTGGGGGATTGAGTATTGGATTGGGTATTCTCACCTTCAGCAGAAAGGTAATGGAGACAATTGGGCAGAAACTGGTGAGACTGGACCCCTTCTCTGCCCTGGCGGTGGTGCTGGCCCAGGCTATAACCGTTCATATCTATGCTCTGGTGGGGGTCCCGGTCTCAACTTCGCAGGCGGTGATTGGAGCTGTATTGGGAGTGGGAATCATTAAAGGCGTCAATACCATACAGCGACGGACCCTTATTCATATTTTTCTTGCCTGGTTTCTCACTCCTTTCGTGGCTTCTGTCTGTGCTCTCAGCCTCGACTTTGCCAGACATTTGCGCTACATTCCCGGCTAATTGACGAATTTGGGGATTCAAGGATTCACAATTCCCAGAACCTTCTGGGGATTGCCATCTCCTAGTTCTTAAATCCGAAATCGGAAGCACGAAGCATGAAACAAATCCGAATGTTCAAAATCAGAATGATCAGGACCAGAAAATCTAGCTGTCGGTCCCTCTTTTTTTTGAACATTGAGACATTCGAATTTTGAATTTGTTTCGGATTTCGGATTTCGAATTTTGGTATGTGTGTAGTGGCGACCATGGAGCAGAATTCTTGGTGGGACCAGTGGATGTGAACGAGAAAGACAACGCTCCCTTCAATCCTTCGCTGGCTCTGATTAGTGGCGTTTTGGCGGTTTCCACCGGGGCCATCTTTGCGCGTCTGGCCGAGGCACCAGCCCTTGTAATCGCAGCATACCGGGTTGGTCTGGCTTCACTGATATTGGCTCCCATTGCTTGGTGGCAGGTTGGTGATGAACTTCTTGGTCTGGAGAAAAAAGAATATCTCCTGGCCGGATTGGCTGGGCTTTTTCTCGCTTTGCACTTCGGTACTTGGATTTCGTCTCTAAACTATACCTCCGTGGCCAATAGCGTGGTTCTGGTAAACACCAATCCGATCTGGGTTGGCGTGTTAACGCCTCTAATAAGCAAGGATCGTCTGAGCTGGATGACCAGAATCGGAATCGTGATCAGCGTCATAGGCGGCGTTATTATTGGTGCCGGGGACTTTGTCATTGGAAGACAGGCATTGTGGGGCGATTTTTTGGCCTTACTCGGCAGCATCTGTGCTGCAATGTATCTATTACTGGGCCGTAATCTGAGACAGAAACTCTCGTTACTCGCCTATATAGTCCTCTGTTACGGTAGTGCGGCAATCATATTGTGGTCATTGGTTTTTGCCCTGCATCTCCCGGTTGTGGGTTTCAGCCCGGGGACCTACTCGGCATTTGTCGGCATGGCCCTTATTTCGCAAATCATTGGCCACAGCAGCTACAATTGGGCGCTCAAATGGTTCAGTGCCAGCCTCATCGCCGTGAGTCTTCTGGGTGAACCCATTGGCGCCACCATACTGGCTTACGTCATATTTGGGGAAACCTTAACGTGGACGAAGTTTGTAGGGGGCACTCTCATTCTCGCCGCCATCTACCTCGCGGCGCGCGGCGAGAAGACGTAGGGGATTTAATTTTACATAATCTAGGGTATTTTTGGAGCTCTCTGAGAACTCTGTGAGCCCTGTGAGAGGTCAAATGCCGGTTATTTCACAGTCAAGCTATGTTCCTCCTCTTGGTTTTAGTAATGGACACATCCAGTCGTTGTTTCCCACCCTATTTCGCAGGGTGAAAGGGGTTACCTATGAAAGGGAGCGAATCTGGACACCGGACGACGATTTCTTGGATCTCGATTGGTCCAGGGTGGGGGCAAAAAGACTGGCAATAATTACTCACGGTTTGGAGGGCAATTCGGAACGTTGGTATATCTTGGGAATGGTCAGGGCAGTGAACCGCAATGGTTGGGACGGACTGGCCTGGAATATGAGAGGCTGCAGTGGTGAGCCAAACAAAAAGCTCCGTTTTTACCACAGTGGGGCGTCCGAGGATCTCCACGCGGTCATTCAACACGTGATCGCTGAAGAAGACTACAGTTCCATCGCCCTTGTCGGATTCAGCTTGGGTGGTAACATGACCTTAAAGTACCTGGGAGAGCGTGGTCAGGGAGCGAATTCTGCAATTGTTGGGGCCGTGGTCTGTTCAGTCCCTTGCGATCTAGCATCAGGTGCTGAGAAGATGGCAAGGTTTTCAAATAAGTTCTACATGGACCGATTCACTCGAATGCTCCACCAAAAAATAAAGGCAAAGATGCGCATCATGCCGGACAGGATTAGCGACGAGGGCTACCATCAGATCAAGACATTCAAAGAATTTGACGACCGCTACACTGCACCGATCAATGGATTTCGGAACGCAGATGACTACTACCGTCAGGCGAGCTGCAAACAGTTCCTGCACAATCTAACCATTCCTTCTCTGCTGGTTAACGCCAAAAACGATCCTTTTCTTGCCGAACCCTGCTACCCCATAGAAGAAGCAAAGGCAAACCCCAACTTTTTTCTTGAGATGCCAGAATCCGGAGGACATGTGGGATTTATCTCCGTGAACAAGGAAAGAGAGTACTGGTTTGAATCGCGGGTGGTATCATTCCTGGACGAATCTCGGATTTGACCTGATATGGGGTGCAAAAAGTTTTGACTTCTATAAATAATTGGCACGATATGTGCTCCTCTGAGGAGCATCTGTTTCGAACATAAGGAGAAGACCATGAAGCAAAAGGTTGACGTGTTGGAACCTTTGAAGGCGAGCCTCTTGACTCTGGATTGGGAAATTAGTCCTCAAACTATCAGGAAGTTTGAGAAGGAGCTTGAGGGACTGAAAGAGAAACTCGCGAAGGACCGCTATAGCAAAAGGTTGATCGAGTTGTCTCTGCCGATCTGCAACTATTTGAGAGTCAGAAAGGGATCGGCCTCACCCGCCTCCATGCAGTTTCTCCATGCAGCCACGCGCACCCTGCACCATTTTCGGCAAAAACGGCAACCGGCAGTTGCCGAGCGCAAAAAGGCGGTAAAGAACCTGATTGATAAGTTCAAAGATCTGATGGCAGATGTGAAGAAGATCAATATGGTGGTAGCGAATGCCACGGCTGCGCCGAAGAAGAAAACCCCCGCCAAGAAGCCCGCCATCCGTAAGATCCGGAAGCAGTCACCCGCGGACGTGGTCCTCAGGACCATAAAAGGCCATAAAAGGGGGGTAGACATAGCCACATTAAAGAAGATAACAGGCCTACCTGACAACAGCATCAGAAACATTCTCTACAGGGCGGGGAAAGAAGGCAAAATAGAGCGAATAAGTCGAGGTGTCTATGCCTCTGCCTAAAGCCCGGATATTTTATGAATTACTTGCTGCGACCACGAAACTGTATTGATTATTTCGGTTTAACAAGCACGGAGACGTGGCAGGCATGATCCAATCGTACCTCATTGCTGAGGAGGGGGTCACAAGAGGGATGGTGTTTCCTCTATTCATTTGCCTTCCTCTTGTCATGAGCCCTCTTTCCTTCCTGTTTTATCCTATTCTCTATAAGCCCGATTACCTGCGTGGGTGATTGTTTGAGAAGGATCGTTTGGAACTGAGCGCGATAATTCCTTACACCGCTTACACCCAGAACAATAATGTCGTATACTTTCCAGCTGTCATGGCGCTTTAGCATCCGTACTTCAACCGGTACCTCCACCCCCTTCCAGAGGACATTGACTTTGACGAGAGCTCTGGAGTCGGCCAGCGGGTGTTGATTCAAATAAATGACTTCTTCATTCGTGTATCTCTCCTGCAGCCTGGTAATATAGTATTTGCACAGGAATTCGGAGAAAACTTCTATAAATTGTCTCCTCTGACTTGGAGTGAAGTTGCGCCAGTTTGAACCGAGAACCCGCTTGGAGAATTCTTTGAAGTCGAAGGCTTCCCAGGCAGTCTCGCAAAGGATTTGCTGCTGCCTGTCCTTCTTGGTGGTATCCTGGTACTGAGGATCCTCCAAGATGGCGATACCCGCATTGATGCTTTTCTGCAATACATCTATTGGTTGCTCGCTGTGGCCTACGGAGGGTGTGCTCAATAGTACCAGCACACAGATGAAGAAGCTTTTTCTCATCAAAAAATCTCTTTGCGAAGTTTCCTTTTATAGTCATGACAGAGACGGACTGCCAGTTTATCAAAGAACCATGAAGGAAACTAGAGGAGGACAGACAGAAGGGCGATAGTTTTGAACTCAACCACAGTAATCCAATGTAACGTGATAATGCCCTGCAGCTTGTTGGAGAAAATTATAAGTCCCGTTTCCACGGGGCTAGAAGCGATATTCAATTACGCCTGTGATGCTACTCTGAGTGAATACCTGACCCTCAACATTTACTAATAAACCAGGAGTCAGGGAAACGCTGAGGCCGCCGTAGGCACCGAAGCTATTTTCCTCTTCAAGGTCATCTTCGAATTTGACCGAGGTGAGGCCCGGCGGAATGTTTTCCAACTGTTTACGGTCGGTATCTTCACGATAGACGAAATAGGTCCCCCCACCATAAAGGGCAAACCGATTCCGGGTAAAGCCGATCTCTCCTTTACCAGTAAAGTCCCACCAGTCGGCGTTTTTCGTAAACCTGTTGCCCTCAATAGACTGGTATTCGGTATCAAGCTTGCCTTTATGGTAATTTGCTTCCAGTGCAGAGTACAATCCTCTTAGGCTGCCAGTTTTTGCTTCGAAGAGATTCAGTCGTGCTCCACCCCCATAAACCAGATTAAAGTCTTCAAAGTCGTCGTAGCAAGCTCCTATCTCCCCAAAGACCTCCAAAAAGTCTGTAAGTCCGAGCCCGACACGCAACATGGAGAGGTTCATATCGGTATCAAAATCATTTTTTTCACTACTGGATATGGGGAGGTCTTGTTTGGTACTTGTGGTGCCGTCCGAAGTGACGCTCGTACGATCGGTCAATTCAGTATTGACCTCCCGATATGTTTGCCGCAAGGAAAGAGAAAGTTTTCCTGCAGAAATGTTTCGGCCATATCCTCGCCGCTGCAACTCAGATATCTCCCCGGAGGGTTTTTCACTGATCTTAGCATCAGGTTTGGGTGGAGGATATGTCTCCTTTGGGCGCTCTTCTGTAGGTGAAACAGTGGGGGGAGCCTTTTTCGCAGCCTCCACTCTCTGCTGACTAGTCTGTATCGTGGGAGCTTTTTTTCCAACCGACGGTGCTGTTTTAGAAGGCTGGCCGAGCTTTATGCCTGCGGTCGCCGCGGCTACAGGTGCTGCTTTCTTTGCAGTCCTTACCGCTTTTTTCGAGTCGTCCCGGATAAGAGATTTTTTATAAATCGCCGTGTACTTGGTTAACCCCCTTTTTTTCAATTCCGAGCTTTGTAGTTTGGCTTGTTGCAAAGAGGAGATTGGACCGACATAAATACGATACCAGTATCCCTTATTTTGCACTCGCTCGCCGCTCACCACAGAACGATATCCTTTCTGTTGCAGACCCCGAGCGACCTTGGTAGCCTTTTCCTTGGCCCTGAATGAACCGACATGAATATAATAATACTTCTGGGCGGCAGAGAGGTGAGTTGGAGTAGTTACTACCCAGGAAACGGTAATTAGTGAAATTAGAGTCCACCACCAGAAACTACCTGTCCTTCGCGGCAAAGCTCTGGCCCATGAATGATTGCGGGTGGACCCTGTCAGGGTTGCTAGTTTCATGGCTGTAACATCCCCGCCAATTCAGTTGTTTTTTGGTTGCATGGCTTCCGCCCCGATCATTCCTACACACCCTCGCAATAAGGGTGCCAACTGACAAAGGGAAGTTAAAGCTTTGAAATGGCTTAAAATGATAGGTAATACCAGGGGGATAGTGGTCCGTCGGGATGAGCTGTTGGCGGCGACTGATTGAGATACTGCTGAATTTCAAACACCAAGCTGTATTAAAAACCCAGAACAAGGTGTCTTGGTAGGCAGAGGGACTGTTTTGTTGACAATTTCCGTTTCAGTGTTCATTATTAAACCAATATTTAGTATTTAACCGTGAAGGTAATATGGACTTGTGGACGTCATACGAGAGGGTCGGGAGTGTTGACTAGTTGACATGATTAACAAGAATAGGGTGAAGACGGTCTTAAGAAAAAATGTGTGGGAGGTGGAGTTGTCCTCCCTGCCCCGGTGGAAGATCTGGCTCACCAAGCTGCTTCGGGTGCTTTACGTGCTCACACGTGACCTGCTTGAAGGACAACTTACCCTAAAAGCCATGAGTCTGGTCTACACAACGCTACTAGCCCTGGTGCCACTGCTTGCAGTCAGTTTCTCTGTTCTGAAAGGATTCGGGGTACACAATCAGATAGAACCTCTTCTGCTTAACTTCCTAAAGCCAATGGGTGAGAGAGGGGTCGAGGTGACTTCCCGCTTAATTGGATTTGTGGATAGTGTCAAAGCCGGGGTCCTTGGCTCAGTAGGTTTTGCACTTCTTCTTTACACTGTTATCTCATTGATCCAGAAGATCGAGAGAGCCTGTAACGACACCTGGCACGTGAATCGGAGTCGCCCCCTGTCACAAAAATTCAGCGATTATCTTAGTGTTATCCTAATCGGCCCTGTACTGGTGTTTTCAGCACTCGGCATTACGGCTTCGGTAATGAGTACAGCGGTAGTTCAGAAACTGGTGGCCATAAAGGTTTTTGGCAGTCTCATGGAACTGGCGACTAAACTGGTTCCTTATCTTCTGGTTATTGCAGCGTTTACCTTCGTCTACATCTTTGTACCCAATACTAGGGTGCGGTTCCGCTCTGCCCTCACTGGCGGACTGGTGGCGGGCGTCCTGTGGGAAGCCAGCGGCTGGGGTTTTGCCTCTTTTGTGGTGAAGTCCGCCAAGTACACTGCAATCTACTCCGGCTTCGCCATTCTTATCATGTTCATGATCTGGCTATACTTGAGCTGGCTTATTGTTCTTGTGGGAGCCAGTGTCGCCTACTACCACCAGCATCCCGAGTCCGTGACTGCTTATCGGCGCGAGCTGCGGCTCAGTAACCGCATGCAAGAGAAGCTAGCCCTATTGGTTATGTTCTTGGTCGGGAACAACTACTACGACAACCTCCCCGCACTGACGTTGGAAGAATTCGCCCAAAGTTTCAATGTACCGACGGAGGCTTTGGAGCCCATAATGGAGGCTTTGGAAGGGCACGGTCTTTTGACCCAGACTGCGAGCGAGCCGCCAACCTATCTGCCCGCCCGACCCTTGGATACTACAGGGCTCAAAGACGTTCTGGATGCTGTTCGTGGGGCTAATGAAATGGTTGATATCAAGCCGCAGAGTGAATCGGCGGAGCTTGCCGTTGACCAGCTTGTTGACCACCTCGACCAAGCCACGGCACGGGCACTTCGGGGTAGTACCCTGAAAGACCTGTCACTATCAAAGCCGTCCCCGGTTACCCTGGTATCGCAATCTTCACAAAAGGTGGACCCATCTTCCGGTGAGGGTTAATAGCCTGGCCGAGAGAGGGCCATGAAAGTAAGGCTCAGGGGCCGTCTATTGGTCAATCATTGCAGTTGAGGTAGGGGAACTATGAAGAAAGTTGCGATCATAGTCGTTATCTTAGCCGCTCTCACCTTTGGGGTATTAAACTATCATTTCATTCTGATGGACAGCAGGATCAAGCTTCTCAAGAAGGCAGATTTGACTTTTGACAATACCTTTGTTGATGCCAGGGGCGCAAAGAAATACAAACTATATCTAAACCCCGCCCTGGCTGAAGCCGGAGTGAAAGACTTGTTCGAGGATGAGAGCATTACCATTGGAAAATAGAGGACGAGCAAAGGTTCCAACCTGTTTATTCTGCCTCCTGTTTTTCCTTGTCTCTTATCGACTATCCGGATTATTCCCGTCTTTCTCTCCGATCAGGTTCCGCTACTGGTTTCATCAAGCTTTTTAGCAGATTTTCAATCCGCACTCTGCAGTCGCGTTTATGTCTCATGAGACATTTATGTCTCATGAAAAATATGATACATTTGTTGGGACAAACGCCTATTCCTACGGTTTAATATAATAAATTTCAATAAGTTATATGGTGTTGATATCACTCGTCCACGATGTGTCTCAAGACTGTCTCATTGAGCGGGGATGGCCGCTCGTAATGTCGGGTTGATATGTCTGTCTAAGTATCTAAGATTAAATAG
>CP070843.1:2634533-2650621 GCA_020350905.1 Deltaproteobacteria bacterium | reverse complement strand
ATGCTTGGAACGGTTATCCGGCCAACCTTGGCGGGGTTCAACTGCTCAAAGAATACATGGCGAGCGAGATCGGTGTGGGGGATGGGGAAATGGTCGTCGCCTCCAAAGGCCTTCATATCTATGATTATGCCTTCGATGTAGCGCGGATGAGAACCTACCGAACTTCCGAATGCGAAGATACCTCAAGCTAGCCCGGATGTTTCATGAATCACCTGCTGCGACCGTGGATCTGCCCGTCCTTCCTGGCGTCCTCGGGTGTCGTACCTTGCGACGTACCGTTCAGGTACGCCTCAGGTCCAACACCCTGTGGTTGCCCGGTGGCAAGCCCATCTTCACGGTCTCGCCACGGCAATTCATGAAACATCCGGGCTAGAGGTCCTTGAGATGCCCTGCGAGTTATCTCCGAAATAACAAAGTATAAATTATTGTAATAATTTAAAGTTATATCTATATCCTAACAATTAAGATTAATCAAAGTCGTTAACCGCCCACCTTCTCACTGCGCCGCAGATGTCTGATGAAATTCTTCCATCGATTATATCCATAACATACGCGGAGATAGGTGGTAAGAAACGGGGTGAGGTTTGCCGTGGAAGAAGTATAGGCATGTGAGCTAATTGGCATAGGAGTTGCAAATGATCGCTGTATAATACCTCGGAGAATGACCTTTTTGTCCCGACGTGGTTCTCGGCCACTGGAAGAGAACAGCAAGGGAGTGCAACACTCATGTTGTCAGAGATTATATCAGCAATAAAGGATCTGGATTTTTTGAAGCTTAATGAGATCCTCGCAAACATTGATATGCTGGAGGTACTGAAAGATCCTTTTTTCCTCGGTTTTATGGTGGTCTGCTGCCTTATCTTCATCATTCGTGGGATGGAAAAAGCACTGGTTATGTTTCTTTCGGCGCCTGCTTTTCTCGTGCTTTTTCAACAGACAATCGAAGGCACCGATGCCTTGGACTTCGACGCTGAAAAACTGCTGATATTCTGCGCTGGCTTCATCGCAATAGCTGCAGTGAATATCTACATATTTTTCGTGCGCCACAAATGAAGACCGCTCGCTAAGAAGTTGAACCTCCCTGCAGCCAGACCTGTCGACGAGCTCAGGTCGAGTCGCTGCAGGGAATCTTCGAAATGTAAGGATTTAATCCATTTTATTGTAGTTCGCTCGCTAACCCCGCAGCAAGCCACGGGAATGCGCTCGCTGAAGCATTTTCAAGGATCTGCATCTTTGGGCTCCATGCAAAACGCAGCTAGTTTCTCCAAACAATATATATGGTTATTGCCATAAGAGTAGCCAGGGCCAGCAGGAGAAAGCCATAGGCGAAATTTAGGAACATGAGGTGACCTATACCAAAACAAAAGCAGTAAACAGTGGCAGCGCCGAGGGCCCAATTAATGCAGGATCTGGTGAAATGAGGATTCCACTCTAACTCGGGATATTTTTCAAAAATAGGTCCCCAAAGGGTAGGAAAAGGCTTTACTTTAGCGCAAAATTTCTTCAGGTGTTCCTCAGAGGTCGGTTTGGTAAAGAGGCAGACTGTAATCCAGGTAATGGTACAGAAAGCGACCACGATTAAGAATCTGTATTGCCAGTCCAACTGCGGAATGCGGTCCCAGTATCCCGCAGCTTTTCCGAATTTCGGAGACAGCAGAGTGCTGCCAATCCCCGAACTTGCCAGGGCCGCAATCTCCGCCCAGGCGTTTACCCGCCACCAAAACCAGCGAACAACAATCACAATGCCGTAGCCTGCAGTGAGCATGGATATGTAGTACCAGGCTTCGCTCACGGAATCGAGATTGTAGGCAATGACAACAGCAAGGAGTAGCATGAGCACTGTGCTGATCTGAGAAGCGCGGACATAATGCTTTTCTGATGCCTGCTTCATGATGAAACGACGGTACAGGTCGTTGACCATGTAGGAGGCCCCGAAGTTAATATGGGTGTCCACGGTGGACATAAAGGCTGCAATCAGTGAGGCAAGCATAAGTCCAAGGAATCCTGTTGGAATGAGCTTCAAGATCAACATGGCATAGCCTGCCTCTGGGACCTTGAGGTCGGGATAGACAACGAGGGAAACCATTGCCACCAAGATCATGGGCCAGTAATTGAGGCCGAAAGCAACCACTGAAAAAAGCATGGTGGCGAAGGAGGCGTGTTTTTCGTCTTTCGCAGATATAATTCTCTGAGTGATGGCAGGGGGAGGATTTCCCCACCATTTGAGCGTGATGAAGACCAGAAATGTTACAAAAAACGGCGTGCCTATGGTTGGGAAAAAACTGAGCCGTCCCGCAGCCGGATTAGCTCCATACCTGCTGACAAAACCCGCAACGATGTTCTCAATCCCGCCGATGTGATTCCAGGCAAGAACCCCGAGGGTAATGGATCCTATGGAGCCGATTAAGAACTGGATAAGATCTGTAGCAGCGATGCCCCAGAGACCTGATGCGGCAGTGTAGGCCAGAGTGATCAATAAGATTGCTCCGATGAGCAGGTGACGATTTGTTTCAGGGGCCACAACAGCGCTAATGATCCATACTGCCTTAATTATCCAGCCCAAGGTGACGGCATTGGCAAATATGCCGAAGTAAACTCCCTTGAAGCCTCGCAAAAAAGCTGCAGAGGGTCCGTCATAACGCAGCTCTATCAATTCGGCCGTTGTTATGATTTCCGAACGCCTGAGCAGAGAAGCAAAGATAAAAGCGCCGAGTGCACCAGCGCCGCCAAGAGCAAAAGACCAAGCGTACCATACCCCTGGGATACCATCTTTGGCAACAAGTCCGGTAATACCCAAAGGGGTGTCGATGGCAAATGCCGAGGCAATCATGGACATGCCGGCCAGCCACCAGGGAAGGACGCGGCCTGAAACAAAATAATCGTCTACACTGCGGAGTGCCCTTTTGGAGAAATAAAAGCCAACAATCAGACTGACGGCCAAGTAAACCAGGATGATAATCCAATCCAGCGCTGGCAGTTTCACGAGAACTCCAATTGGCTATAACGTGATTGCTTCAAAAATCTTGCAGACTATACCATAAAAAACATTAAGCACGAGCAGGCTGCTGAAAAACTCAATAATTTTCGTGTGAGCACCAGGTCCGTCATTCCGGAAGTCGCGAAGTCCGCCTGCGGGAGAGAATCTAGAGAAACCAATAGCTTACTGGATATCGGATCTCGCCCGCCGCAAGCGGACTCGTCCGGTATGACTTGGGGCTGTTTGCAAGCCTTCCCAGCAGCCTGCTAGGCATCTATATCATCAATTTTGGGTTTCAGGTTTCAGTCACTCCATTACTCCAGCAACTGCCGCACGAGGTAAAGACCATTGAAGCCCCTCTGGGGGCAGCTCAAAGCCGGGTCCTGAGGGTTCGGATTCTTTCCCTGCAGGTGATAAATGTGCAATGTCAAAGGTGAAATAACAAATGTTGAGATCCGTTCTCAGGAAGAGCTTGTAGTGACGGGTTGTATACTCCTGCGCAGGCGGTACAGGCGGGAGTGATCAAGCGGCTTGGCTTGAACTCTTCATGTACTGCTCCAGTCTGAAGACTCCGCCAGGGTGGCGGTGAATAAGATTCAAAATCGCTGTGGGATTCACACTCTTCTTTTGGCATAGAAGATAGATTTTATAGAAGGTGAGGGTGGTCATAGCAACGATACTTTTTGAGGAGAGCAGGCTTTGAACATTGGCTGAGAAGTCACTGAACTGCGGCTTGCCGTCTCCTTCATCATGAATGCTGTTGCTCCCGATAAGAAGCAGGCGCTTTTCTCCCCCCTTGCCAGTATCAAATTCTGAAAGTTCACCCCAGCTATCCCAGTTCTCACTGAGCTCTCCAACATCACTCAGAACCTTCAGGCCAAAGGTTGTCTGACTCGTATCAGATGTCCTGATCAAACGATCAATGACACTCTGATCCGGAGAGCGGGAGACTTTCAGACCCAGATCGTTCAAGAGGTAATGAATTGCGTCGGTGAGGAGCAGTACGTTCTTGCTTCTTAACAAGCAGTCAACAGGTTTGAACGTTCCTTTTTCTTCAGCTCCTTTGCCCGCTTTTGCCCTTTGTTTCTCGTCTTTTTTGTCTTTTTCGGTAACTGCAGTTTCAACTTTCCCCACCACGAACATGGCCAAAAGGCACGCCAGCGGTACGTACAAGCGCTGATTGCCACTGTATTTGAGCACCGCGTAAATGGCAAAAACTGCCAAGAGGAGCTGAAAAAGAAGCAAAGTTTTTTGTTTCATGGCTGTTTCCTCAGCTGAAGGATCGCTCTTTTTATGCTGCAATTACAGTGCCAAATTTTTGGAAAAACCCGAATAATTCAAGCTCTGGTGCTAGCTGGAGGGCAGACACTTTTTCGCCCGAGAGGGTAGCGAATAGACTACTCTCGCATTCTCGGACGCACGTAGTCTCCTGTTGAGAAGTGGAGAAGTGGACTAGGTCTAGGCTCAATCCTTGGCTGAAGCTTTCTTTTGAGATTCTTCCGCGGGCGGGAGCAAGCCTTTTGCTCGCATCTTTATCCTCTTTTTTCGCCTTCTTCGTCGTCTATCTAGCTCTCTTTTACGCTCAATCTTCTTGTGTCTTGCCATATGATAACTCCATAGCCTGATCGTATAGGAATTTCTTCTTTTGAGTCCGCCGGCGGCGGACGTCGTATAAAATCGCGGAGCGATTTTATGACTTGTAATTGTCTTTCCAGAACGAATTTTTGTTTATAGAAAAACTACAGAGTAGTCAAGTGATTCCTCAACGCTGTCCAATGCAGCAGTTGGAAGAAGTGGGCAAAACAGTGACAAACGGTGCGCAGGTATGCAATTGGTCACCAAACCTGTAAAAAAATTAACAGTGAAGTGGGGTTGAGAAAGATCCCATTTGTTCCTGCCAGGTACTTTCCGGATGGATACGAGATAGTCCTCCAGGGGAGGGGATGAGAAATTTCCCCTTGACAAGTCTCACTACTCTTTTTTAAAGTCAGATGGTAAGAAGAGGTGTTCACAAGACTATGATCAGACAAGGATACAATAGTGACTGGCACTGGTGGTGGTACATCCCGGGAGGGGTTTATCCACTGCCAGGAGGCTAAGGGTTAAAAAGCTCTGGAATCTCAAAGCCGTGGGTAGACTCCTTGCCCACGGCTTTTTCAGTTCGAAAAAGGTCGTGGGATAAACGAGCCCTCACGGCCTTTTTTTAACATCGAAAACCTGGTCCTTAGATCAAGGTTAGAGTTGAATGGCTTTGCCGGTAAAACTTGCGAGCTGTTTTGGAGTACTGGAGCAAATCAATTGCGGATTTCGGAATGCGGATTGCGGAATTCGAAATAAGTCCTTTCTTTGAGCTTTGTTAATTTCAACCCGAAACCGGGAACCCGCCCGAAGGGTGGGAGTCCGAAGGACAAATCCGAGATCTCCAATCCCAAATGTGGTGACTCCAGCAGACTGCCGCAAAGGGGAAAGATTATTGAAGCCCCCTCAGGGGACAGCCCAGAGCCAGGTCCTTTGGGTCCGGAGTCTTTACTTCCCCACCACCGGTAAATCGTTGGAGGGAGGATGGCAGTGTACCACCCGAGTAAAGAAGAATTCCTCAGTCTAGCTCAGCAGGGGAATATCATTCCAGTTTTTCGGGAAGTGACGGCAGATATTGAGACGCCGATCAGTCTTTTCAAAAAGATCGCCCTTGGGCCGGAATCTTTTCTTTTAGAAAGTGTGGAAGGGGGCGAGCGCTGGGGTCGCTACAGTTTCATCGGTCACCGTCCCCGGCTGTTGGTCAAGGCCAGAGGTGAAGACATCGAACTCATCAGAAATGGTAAACAGTGTGGTCAATTCAAAGCATCTCCGTTAGATTACCTAAAGAATCTTATGGAGACCTTTCAAGTTGTTCCGGTTGAGGGACTGCCTAGATTTTTTGGTGGTTTGGTTGGTTATCTGGGGTACGATACGGTGCGCTTTATCGAGGATTTACCCACTTTCAAACCAGATGACGTGGGAATGCCGGATGCGGCCTTCATGATGCCCGAGCAAGTGCTCATCTATGACAATCTGACCCAGACAATCAAAGTGGTAGCAAATATTTACGTGCCGGAATACGTTAACCACGCTACGGCTTATGATCAAGCAATAGCCCAGATAGAGGAGACACTTGGACTGCTCGAAGCCGCGGTGCCATCAGCAAAACCAGAAAAAGGGCCAAGACGAGAGCTGAAGCTCAAAGCGAATATGGAGCGGGATAGGTTCGAAGGAATGGTTGGCCGGGCAAAGCAATACATTCGAGACGGCGAGGCCATTCAAGTGGTGCTCAGCCAGCGCTTTGATACGGATCTCCTTTCTGATCCGTTTGACATCTATCGGGCACTAAGGCGGGTAAACCCGTCGCCCTATATGTACTACCTCAACTTTGATGGTGATGTGGTCATTGGCGCCTCTCCTGAGGTTTTGGTCCGTCTGGAAAACGGGCGAGTGGCGCTTCGCCCCATTGCCGGGACTCGGCCCCGAGGAAAGAATGCCGAAGAGGACAGCAGTTTGGAGAAAGAGCTCCTTACGGACCCGAAAGAACTCGCTGAACACGTGATGCTGGTAGACTTGGGGCGCAACGATGTGGGACGAGTAGCTGCTGTTGGTACGGTGGAGGTGACCGACCTGATGGTGGTGGAGTACTACTCTCATGTGATGCACCTGGTCTCTCATGTTGAAGGAAATCTTGCACCTGGCCTCGATATGTTCGATGTTTTGCGCGCTTCTTTTCCGGCAGGAACTGTTTCAGGTGCTCCCAAAGTGCGGGCTATGGAAATAATCGATGAGCTTGAACCCACCAGACGTGGGCTGTACGCAGGAGCAGTGGGATATTTTAGCTTTTCCGGCAACATGGATTTCTGCATTACCATCCGTACACTGTTGGTCCGCAACAGTTGTGTTTACCTCCAGGTTGGTGCGGGAATTGTCGCCGATTCAGTTCCAGCGCTGGAGTATGAGGAGACTGTGGACAAAGGTAAGGCTCTTGTCAGGGCTTTGGAAATGGCCAACGAAGGGTTAGTGTAGCTAAGAATCCACTTCGTTAGATAGTGAATTCTTAGCGGAGTAGTGGAGCAGTGGAGTAATGGAGTAATGGAAAGAGCTAAAATGCATAAAAACTGGCAGTCAACTGTATTTCCAGCACTCCAAGACTCCAGTACTCCAATACTCCATTAGATCTCGAAACATGGCAATAGTGATTTGAACAAGCCGAGTCTGCACAAATGCCCCGGCTGGCTGGGAGACATTACCCGTGATACTCATGATCGATAACTACGATTCATTTACCTACAACCTTGTTCAGTACTTGGGTGTGCTGGGGTCTGAAGTGGAGGTACACCGGAACGATAAGATTACGTTGGATGAAATCGAGAACATGAAACCGGAGCGGATTGTCATTTCACCCGGTCCGGGTACCCCACAGTCGGCAGGAATTACCATCCCGGTAATTGAGCGATTCCATAGTAAGATACCCATACTCGGAGTGTGTCTGGGACATCAGGGTATTGGAGCAGCGTTCGGAGGCCGAGTAGTACACGCTGCCCAGCTCATGCATGGGAAGACTTCAGAAATCAGCCATGACGGCAAGAGTATTTTTCGTGATTTGCCCGACCCTTTCACTGCTACCCGCTACCATTCGCTGGCAATCGAACGTAAGAGTCTCCCTTCCTGCCTGGAAGTATCAGCATTAGCTGAGGACGGTGAAATTATGGGGTTACGACACCGGGAGTATCCGGTAGAAGGAATTCAGTTCCACCCAGAATCGATTCTCACCAAAGAAGGTATGAACATCTTGCAGAACTTCCTAAGCACGTGAGAGCTTGTTTCAATATTGTTGGAGTAGTGGAGTATGAGAATAAATAATAATTCCAAATTCCAACCCACAAATTCCAACGTAAGAGAAGAGGAGGAGACTATGCTTAAGACAGCCATCCAGAAAGTAGTCGATGGCCAGGATCTGAACGAAGAGGAAATGGAAGCTGCCATGGACGTGATCATGAGCGGCCGGGCCACACCAGCTCAGATCGGTTCCTTTATCACTGCCCTCAGACTCAAAGGCGAGACCATTGAGGAGATCACCGGAGCCGCTCGAGTCATGCGACGAAAAGCCACCAAGATCGGTTTCGATAGCTCTGCGGTGAGCATAGACCGGGACGATATCAATCTCGATCTGGAGACCGTCGTAGATACCTGCGGCACGGGTGGTGATGGGACCAACACCTTTAATGTGTCCACCATTACCGCCTTCGTGGTGGCGGGCTGTGGCCTGCGAGTTGCCAAGCATGGAAATCGCTCGGTTTCAAGTCTCTGCGGCAGCGCGGATGTCATTGAAAAGTTGGGGGTAAACCTGGATGTGCCTCCTGAGGTGGTGGAAGAGTGCCTCAATCAGGTGGGAATAGGTTTCCTCTTTGCACCCGCCTTGCATGGGGCCATGAAGTATGCCATTGGACCACGGCAAGAGATAGGTATCCGCAGCATCTTTAACATACTGGGTCCCCTGACCAACCCGGCGGGAGCCAACGTCCAGGTGCTGGGCGTCTACGACAAAAAGCTTACTCCGGTTTTAGCCGAGGTATTGAACAGGTTAGGTTCCAGGAGTGCCTTTGTGGTCCACGGTGAGGACAGCCTCGATGAGGTCAGTATTACTGGTCGTACCTTTGTGAGTGAGCTGAAAGACGGGGAAGTGTCCAATTACACCATTGAACCTGAAGATTTCGGTCTACCTCGCGCATCCATCAGTGAGATCAAAGGCGGGGATGCTGAGACAAATGGGCAGATAGTGCTAGATGTGCTACAAGGTGAACCGGGTGCCCGGCGAGACATTGTGCTGCTCAATGCGGCGGCGGCATTGGTTGCGGCAGGGGTGGCTGGCAATTTTCGCCAGGGTATAGAACAGGCGGCAGAGGCGATCGATTCAGGAGAAGCTCTGAAGAAGCTGCAAGCGCTCAAAAAAATCACGAACAGACAATAATGTGCCGGTAGATATATCATGATTCTGGACGACATCGTTGCACGCAAAAGAGAGCGACTGGCCGAGCTCAAAAAGAGAGCGGCGCAAAGCGAACTGGAACGGACGGTGGCTCAGGCGACCAGCCCTCGAGACTTCATTGCTGCACTGGAGTACGGCGGGACGCCGGCAGTGATAGCTGAGATCAAGAAAGCATCACCCTCGGCAGGGCAGATCCGGGCCTATCTTGAGGTAGAAAAAATTGCGGAAAGTTATGAGAGGGCAGGGGCTGCAGCCATCTCGGTGATTACCGAAGAGGATTTTTTTCAGGGCAAACTGGGATATCTGACGGAGGTGAAGACGGCGGTCACTTTGCCGATTCTCTGTAAAGACTTTATCATAGATCCCATACAGGTTTTGGCCGCTCGTGCCGCGGGCGCCGACGCACTGCTGTTGATTGCAGCCATACTGGAGCAAAGCTCTCTGTTGGAGCTATTGGCCATGGCTCGGGATCTGAGTATGGCCTGTTTGGTTGAGGTTCATAATGAGGAGGAGATGGAGCGGGTGCTGACAACGGATGCCCGCATCATCGGCATCAACAACCGCAACCTACGGACCTTTCAGGTGAGCCTCGATACTACCTTCAAGTTACGTCCCGGCATTCCGTCAGATCGGTTGGTTGTGAGTGAAAGCGGTATTCAAGAACAAAGCGATTTGCAGTCTCTGGCTTCGGCGGCCGTTGATGCGGTATTGGTGGGAACCAGTCTCATGCGAGCGGATAATCCAGGAGCGAAGCTGAGGGAATTATTGGGTAGAGTTTGAAAATGGGGACAGTAACGCATACTAAACAAATTCAAGTTGGATGTGAGATGTGAGATCTGAGATGTGGGATACTAAATCACATCAAGAAATATTGAATCTCACATCACCTATCGCACATTCCACATCTGCCAGGATAAGAAGAGCGAGTAACTCAAATGACCGTTAGAATTAAGATCTGCGGCATTACGAATAAGGAAGATGCATTAGCTGCGACACATCTTGGTGCTGACGCCCTCGGCTTCATTTTTGCCGCCAGCCCCAGGAAAATCTCGGTCGAGAGAGCACGAGAAATAATAAAGGCTCTGCCACCCTTTGTTAAGACAGTGGGAGTCTTTGTAGACGAAGATCCTGAGAGGGTGTCGTCCATAGCTGCTATGTGCGGTCTGGACATTCTCCAGCTTCATGGCAGTGAGTCAGTTGATTACTGCAGCAGCTTCGATCGCCGGGTGATAAAGGCGGTGCGGTTGCAGAGCCGGGATGACCTCGACAATCTGTCGCAATATGTCAGTGTTGTTGACACCCTGTTACTTGACACGTACCTACCCAACAGGCTCGGCGGCACAGGTATTACCTTTGATTGGAAATTGGCCGTAGAGGCCAGAAGATACGGAAGGATAATTCTTGCAGGGGGTCTAAATCCAGAAAATGTAGCTGCTGCCATCAGCATGGTCAAGCCTTACGCTGTTGATGCCAGTAGTGGTCTGGAGCGAAGTCCGGGAGTCAAGGATCACGAGAAAATGGCACAGTTCATGAGAGAAGCCATTCAAGCCGCGAGCATTTAGGAGCGATTATGGATAAGACTGGCTACTATGGAACGTTCGGCGGTGCATTTATTCCAGAGATTCTTAGTACCACCCTCGCACAATTGCAGCTCGGTTTTCAGGAGGCCAAGGAAGATCCAGCTTTCTGGACAACCTATCAAGGTCTAATGTCCACGTATTCCTGCCGCCCTACACCTCTGACGTACACAGAAAATTTGAGCCGTCATTTTGGCGGACCCCAAATCTATCTCAAGCGTGAAGACCTTAATCACACCGGTGCTCACAAGCTCAATAATGTTATGGGGCAAGGTTTACTGGTGCAAAGAATGGGAAAAACCCGCGTTATCGCCGAAACGGGGGCCGGGCAACATGGAGTCGCCACGGCAACGATGGCTGCCAAGTTCGGTTACTCATGTACCATCTACATGGGAGAGGTGGACGTGGCACGGCAACGGCCCAACGTTTTTTGGATGGAGCAATTGGGTGCCACAGTGGTGCCAGTCAGAGATGGAGCTCGAATATTGAAAGATGCCATAAATGAAGCTCTGCGCGATTGGTCCACGAATATGGACACGACACATTATGTGCTGGGCACTGCCTGCGGACCTCACCCTTACCCGGAGATGGTATCCTATTTTCAGTCTATTGTTGGTACGGAAGTGAGGGAGCAGATAGTCCGACAAAGCGGCAGCGCTCCCACTCGGGTTTACGCCTGTGTTGGTGGAGGATCCAATGCTCTGGGGGTGTTCAGCGGTTTCCTTGATGATGCAGAAGTGGAGCTGGTAGGTGTCGAGGCCGGGGGCGAAGGTCTGGAGACACACAAACACGCGGCCCGGCTGGCTTCAGAACATGGCAGCGTTGGCGTGGCCCAAGGCTATAAGACCTACTTTTTACAGGACGATGACGGCCAGATGCTGGAGACTCACAGTGTGGCGGCCGGACTCGATTACATCGGGGTATCACCCATCCTCTCCGCCTATCATGAAGAGGGTAGGATCCGGTTTGAGGCAGCAACCGACGAAGAGGTGCTGGAGGCGACCCGGCTGGTTATGAGAAAAGAGGGCATTATTCCTGCCTTGGAATCAGCACACGCTCTGGCCGGAGCATTTCGCGAAGCACCAGAGATGAACGCAGATAGTGTGGTGGTAATCAATCTGTCGGGGCGCGGAGACAAAGATATTTTCACCATTGCCGACGCTCTGGGAGATACGGCCTGGAAGTCATTCATTACCACGAAGGCGGAGGAATACCGTGCTTGAGGACTATATTCGTAACAAGCAGAAGGAAAAGGATATCCTGCTCATGGCCCATGTAGTGATGGGTTATCCTAGCATTGAGGAGACTTTTGAGCTTGTGCGGACAATTGTTGAAGCGGGCGTGGACCTGATGGAGTTACAAATTCCTTTTTCTGAGCCCATTGCGGACGGCCCGGTGATTCTGCAAGCAAATCAGGCTGCCCTCGGAGATGGCGTCAGGGTAGATGACTGCTTCAGATTAGCCCGTAAGGTCACGGACGCATTTGATATCCCGTTTCTTTTCATGACCTACTACAATGTTGTTTTCAAAAGAGGAGAGGAACGTTTTTTTGCCGAGACGAGAGAGGCAGGCATTTGTGGTGCTATCGTTCCCGACATACCGCCGGAGGAGGGCGAGTCCTTCATGGCAGCAGCAGCAGCCAATAACATTGATCCTATTTTCATTCTTGCACCCACATCCTCGTCCGCAAGGATCAGCTATCTGGCGCGTTTTGGCCGCGGGTTCTTCTACTGTGTTGCCCGTAAAGGGGTAACTGGGGCCGAGACCGATTTTTCTTCTGAACTGGATGAATTCCTTTACCGATGTAGGAGGGCCACCCAACTGCCGCTGGCTTTGGGTTTTGGGGTTAGCTCCAAAGAAGATGTGCAATTTCTTCGAGGTAAAGTGGAAATAGCCGTAGTGGGAAGCCAGGCCCTCAGATTGTTGAATACCAACGGAATCAGGGCGGTGGGAGATTTTTTTGGTAAACTCCGGTGAGTGGTTGTGGTATGGGACCTTGGGACATACGTTCTATCTAGCAGTCTTGACTACCAGATAACCTTTCATCGCCGTGGAAACGATTTCCATTATGGCTTCCTGCTCCCGGGCATGCCATTTACCTCGGCCCAGAGTGGGTTCAAGATGTTCTAAAATGGCCGCTGTGAGCTCATCAGCAATATTCTCTTGGTAGGTATGTTCATGGATCTTCAAGGTTACGGCCATTTCCAATTCTTTATCGATCTGGTCCAAGGTCTCCAGTAGAGTTGCTTCCCTCTCTTTGAGCCCACCCATCTTGGCGTACTCAGTGCGCTTCTGCAATCCTTTCTTGTAATCGTCCAGGGCTAAAGCGGCCGCGGCGAGGGCGAGAACCTGCTCTTTGCGGCTCCGTTCTTTTAGAAGATGTTCAATGGTAATAGCAAACTCTTGTAACTCTTTATCCTTGAACTTTTCACTTGATGCGGACATCTTTTCAACCTTTGCTATTACCTTCTTAATGATCTTATCGCTCATGCTCAATCTCCTCTAGAGCAGTGGTGACCTGAAGCAAAAGAGTTGTCTCACAACCGAGCTGGTTGGCGGACAAAAAGACAAGGCGAGCCCCGATATTTCATGAATTGGTGTCGAGAGACCGCGAAGATGGGCGTGCCACCTGGCAACCGCAGGGTGTTGGATCCGAGGCGTACCTGAACGGTACGTCGCAGGGGCCGACACCCGAGGACGCCAGGAAGGACGGCCATATCCATGGTCGCAGCAGGTGATTCATGAAATATCCGGGCTAGATATGCTAACTTCTCATAATTATGCGCAAATTGTCAAGGACCATGGACTGAGAAAAGTAACTTGACTTTTTTTGAGATATCGTCTAGGTTAACGCACTCACGTGCAATATATTCGAAGGCCAACAATGAGGCGGCAGTTCTATTCATTTATTGGGTATTATTATTGCGTCACCATGGCGAAAGAGGGGGCTGTACGCACGTGTTGATCCCATAACTATTCTGATTGTGTTTGAAAGCCGCGGCAGTCCTTGGGCCGCGGCTTTTTTTTAGGGATTGAACCACCGAGTCCGCAGAGCCCACAGCAGTCTTGATGTAGATTGCTGCTCTGTTGTCTCTGCGATCTCTCTGGTTCTGAAGAAGAGGGAAACATGGTCTATTTGCACGGAAGCCGAAAGTGTGGAGGGTTGCCTCTCTATTGTCATTCAGCCGTGAGCATATGGACCAGTAAGTTCTAATTATTATATGATTCTGGCTTTCTATATCATAGGAAAAGGAGTTGCACATGCTAGGTAAACAGATTAGGATGGAACGGATAATTGACCGGAATACCAACAGAACTGTCATTGTTCCAATGGACCATGGGGTCAGCTCGGGTCCCATCTACGGCATCACCGATCTCAGAGATGCCATTGAGCAAGTAGTCCGGGGTGGAGCAAACGCCATTGTTGAACACAAAGGTATGGTGGGTGCTGGCCACCGCCGCAGCGGTAAAGACGTCGGCTTGATCGTTCATCTCTCTGCCAGTACCTCACTTTCCCCCTATCCTAACACCAAGACTCTGGTTTGCACGGTTGAGGAAGCCTTGCGTTTAGGTGCGGACGCTGTGTCTATACATGTGAACATTGGCGATGACATGGAACGGCAGATGCTCAGTGACTTTGGTATGGTCTCTAGCCGAGCCCGAGAGTGGGGAATACCGCTGCTGGCGATGATCTATCCGCGCGGGGAGAAGATAACCAACGAGTACGACCCCGGCGTGCTCAAGCATGCCGCTCGCCTGGGTGCTGAGCTGGGTGCTGATATTGTCAAGATATCCTACAGCGGTTCGGTGGATTCCTTTCGGGAAGTGATAGCGGGCTGTCGGGTGCCGGTGGTCATTGCCGGTGGCGAAAAGATGGAGTCGGACAGGCAGATACTCGAGATGGTGAGAGGGGCCATTGATGCCGGTGGCTCTGGTGTCTCCATTGGACGTAACATATTTCAGCACCAAGACCCCACCAGAATGGTCGGGGCGATAAGCATGATCGTTCATGAAGAAGCCACGGTGGAACAGGCTTCGGCTTTTCTCAATAGCCAGTCATTGGACACTGAAAGGAAAAGGGTAACGGTATGAAAATTGCCTGGGTAAGAGTGGATCCCTGGGACAAATCGCTGGTTACAACCGCTCTTGAGGGAGGGGCTACGGCAGTAATGGTGCCGGAGGGCTACCATCAGAAGGTTAAAGAACTGGGACGTATCACTACTATTGCCCCTGATGGAGATCTCAAACCCGAGCGGGAAGTGGTTTTTTATGAGGTCAAAAGCCAGGAAGACGAAAAGGAGATACTCAGACTGGCTCACAGTGCTACGGTAGTGGTGCGTACGACGGATTGGACTATCATACCCCTTGAGAATCTAGTCGCTCAGGCGGACAACATTTTTACCGAGGTGGCCAACAGTGAGCAAGCCAGAAACGCTCTTACTGTATTAGAGCGAGGAGTCGCTGGGATATTGATCAAGACCGAAGATCCGGTGGAACTCAAAAAAATCCTGGCCATTGTGCGCGAACAGGGTGAGCAGGTCCAACTCAGCACTGCCCAAATAGTCGCTGTGCGCCAGGCAGGTTTGGGCGATCGAGCCTGTGTGGATACCTGTAGCAAAATGGAACAGGGGCAGGGCATGCTCGTGGGCAACAGTAGTGGTGGACTCTTTTTGGTTCATGCTGAGAGTGTGGAAAATCCCTACGTGGCTCCACGTCCCTTCCGGGTGAACGCCGGCCCAGTACATGCCTACATTAGGGTGCCGGGTGGTAAGACCCGCTACCTCTCAGAACTTGTGGCTGGCGACCCGGTCTTGTGCGTGGATCACCAGGGACGGGCCCAAGAGGCCATAGTAGGTCGGATGAAAATAGAGCGAAGGCCTTTGTTGCTGGTGACCGCAGAAACTGACGCAGGGGAAGTTACCACTTTGGTTCAAAATGCTGAGACCATTCGGTTGACTACACCCAACGGTGAACCTCGCTCCGTGGTAGCTTTAGAGAAAGGTAGCGAGGTCCTGGTGGCCATAGAGTCTGCGGGACGCCACTTTGGACACAAGGTGGAGGAGACCATTTGGGAAAAATAACTGATAACAAACAAGATGGGTCGGATCTAAAGCGACTGCGACAGGAGATCGACGATCTGGACGATGAAATGCTCCGGTTGCTCAACCAACGTATGCTTTTAGTCCAAGAGATAGCTGCGTTGAAAAACAAGGCGGGCAAGGACCCCTTGGACCTGAACCGAGAGCAAGCTATTTTCCGGCGGCTGGCACGTGAGAACAGAGGACCGCTGGCCTGGGGCGCCTTGAAGAAGATTTTCGGTGAGATCCTGGCCGCTTCTCGGGACATCCAGGCATACCTAGGGACGAACGACCGGCAGCCCCCTAAAGGGAGGGCGCCTTGACGAAGATCTGTGTGTCCGTGATGGTTGAACGGCCTGAACAAGTGCTTGCAACCATGACGAGGGCAAGGGATATGGGAGCCAACCTGCTGGAGTGGCGGCTGGATGTCACTCGGGAGCCAGAGG
>CP070843.1:2626705-2634433 GCA_020350905.1 Deltaproteobacteria bacterium | reverse complement strand
CCACGGAACGAATTCCGGTAGTGGCTGGTGCCAGGTCACTTAGCACCACATCGAACTCTTTGGAGAAGTGATGAAGGTCGGCGGGCGAAAGCTCAAAAACATCAGCCTGAATACATTTGACATGAGGCGGCAGCTCAACGGAGATCTTGCGGGTGTCGACCCCTACCACCAAACCGCGTTTTCCTACAACCCGGGCACAGTATTGCAGCCATGATCCTGGATGACAGCCCAGGTCGAGGACCCGCTGACCTGGTTTCAATAACCGGACGCGCCGGTCAACCTCTTCCAGCTTGTAGACTGACCGGGCAATAAAACCTTCCTTTTTTGCCCGGTGGAAATAGTGATCTTGTGGCTGCCATTTTGTCATTGAAATTCGGACCCACAATGTGGTCGGTATCCCTTGTAACACGAAGCAAAAGGTCTTGTAAAGGAGCAAGCAAGGAGTCCGTAGACCGTGGTCCGTCTAGGGTTTTCCTCACTGGATAGCGCAGAGAGAGATAGCATAGAATTCAGGTGTCAGGTGTCAGAAGTCAAAAGGCAGAGGGCAGGAGGCAGTGTCATTATCCGTTATTAGTTATAGGAGAGATCTGTCGCTATGAGCTGCCTTGACCACTTGGAAGATTTCTACCCCTTCTGCTCCTTTTACGATTTCTACGGTTCACCGCTTACCGCTCACTACCTGGTTTCTTAATCTTAAATTCGCAATCCGCAATCCAAAATCCGAAATTCTACCCTATGCCCCATGCTCTCTGCCTTCCCACATCCCACATCTCATATCCCAAATCCGCAATAGTCTAGCTCCAGCCTGTCGATCTAGATACCACGAACACGTTCGTGGTTGTTAGAAGTAATATTTAGCTGAAAAATACTGAAAATCTTTGTTTGATTTAGTTATCGGGTACTTATCTATTATTTTTCCCGTCAAAAGAGGATAATCGAATAATTTAAAGATTGCTTTTTGGAGGTTATGTGGATATTCTCCGCCATGTGTTAGCACTCATCTTTGGTGAGTGCTAACACTTTTGAACTCATCACGCCTGGATCTGCGGTTTTACCAATAGCTAAAAAGGAGTCAGAGAACATGAAGCTACAACCATTGAACGATCGTATCATTGTCAAACGCACTGAAGAAGAGGAGGTCACCAAAGGAGGCATCATCATTCCCGATTCTGCCAAGGAAAAACCCGTGCAGGGAAAAATCTTGGCGGTGGGCACCGGCAAGGTCTTGGAGGACGGCAGCAAGCTTCCCCTAGATGTCAAGAAAGGGGATACCGTACTGTTTAGTAGATATGCAGGATCAGAAGTGAAGATCGAAGGTGAAGACTTGTTGATTATGCGCGAAGATGACGTGCTGGCAGTGGTGGAGAAGTAGGCTGCTTACCGCGAAAATCCACTAAAACCAATTTACCACAAGGTCCCTAGAGGCTCCGCCATCCTGAGGAAGAGACTGTCTCTCGACCTGATCATCCACTTCTGCGGAGAAGGAAAAATGGGATCTAAGAAAAGAAAGAAGGAGTCTAAGAAATGGCCAAAGAACTGAAGTTTAACTCAAAAGCAAGGGAATCCCTGCTTTATGGCATAAATGCCCTTACCGATGCGGTGAAGGTGACCCTTGGACCGAGAGGTCGCAATGTGATTCTCGAGAAGACCTTTGGTTCCCCTACCATCACCAAAGACGGGGTGACTGTTGCGAAGGAAATAGAGCTCGAGGACAAGTTCGAGAACATGGGCGCCCAGATGGTAAAAGAGGTGGCCAGCAAGACCTCGGATGTGGCCGGCGACGGCACCACCACAGCCACCATCCTGGCACAGTCAATCTATCATGAAGGCTCCAAGCTGGTGGCAGCGGGTCACAATCCTATGGCTCTCAAGCGTGGCATTGAAAAAGCCGTTGTTGCTGCGGTTGAGCAGCTCGAGAAGCTGAGCAAGCCCACCAAGGACCAGAAAGAGATTTCGCAGGTTGGAACCATCAGCGCCAACAACGACGAAACCATAGGCAACATCATTGCCGAGGCCATGAACAAGGTTGGCAAAGAGGGCGTCATTACGGTTGAGGAAGCCAAGGCCATGGAAACCACCCTGGAGGTGGTGGAAGGCATGCAGTTTGATCGTGGCTACATCTCGCCCTACTTTGTCACTGACCCCGAACGCATGGAAGTGGTACTGGAGGAGCCCTATATTCTTACCCACGAGAAGAAAATCGGCACTATGCAGGACCTTCTCCCTCTTCTCGAGCAGGTTGCCAAGATGGGAAAGCCCCTCTTGATCATTGCCGAGGACGTTGAGGGAGAGGCGCTGGCCACATTAGTGGTGAACAAGCTGCGTGGGACCTTGAAGGTGTGTGCGGTGAAGGCCCCTGGTTTTGGCGATCGGCGCAAGGCCATGCTGGAAGATATTGCCATTCTCACCGGTGGTCAGGTGATTTCGGAGGACTTGGGTATCAAGCTTGAGAATGTGACCGTCAATGATCTGGGTACGGCCAAAACACTGCAGGTTGACAAGGACAACACCACTATCGTCGATGGTGGTGGAACCAGGGATGCCATTGAGGGCCGCGTAAAACAGATCCGCGCTCAGGTTGAAGAGACCACTTCTGACTACGACCGCGAGAAACTCCAAGAGCGTTTAGCTAAGCTGGTTGGCGGTGTGGCGGTGATCAGCGTTGGGGCCGCTACTGAGACAGAAATGAAAGAAAAGAAGGCACGGGTGGAGGATGCTTTGAACGCCACCCGAGCTGCGGTTGAAGAAGGTATTGTCGCCGGTGGCGGCGTAGCCCTGCTTCGTTGCACTCCAGCTTTGGAGAAATTGCATGTCCAGGGTGAGGAAGCTTTCGGTGTGAATATCGTCAAGCGGTCCCTGGAGGAGCCAGTCCGGCAGATCGCTGATAATGCCGGACATGAGGGCTCGGTGGTGGTTGACCGGGTTAAGAACGAAAAGGGAGCCTTCGGTTTCAATGCAGAGACCGAGAAGTATGAAGATCTTGCCAAGGCAGGTGTGATAGATCCCACTAAAGTGGTGCGGTTTGCTCTGCAGAACGCTGCCAGTGTAGCGTCACTACTCCTGACCACGGAAGCAATGGTTGCCGAAAAACCCAAGAAAGAGGCACCTATGCCGGCAATGCCGCCAGGTGGCGGGATGGAAGGTATGTATTAGATCATCTCAGCAGGTGAGAAACTGGCCTAGGCGTCCGGGCTTTAGATTCCGGATTGCCTAGGCCCTTTTATGTTTAAGGCAGCAGCTGACAGCTAACAGCTGGCAGCAACGAGAAAACGACTCCGTCGACAGGCTCAGGACAAATTACCAAAGTGCCCGCTGCCTACTGAATCCATTTTCCCCTTGCTTCCTTCAAGCTTCTCGGCTATAAATGCTTCTTTCGAGGAGGACAACTATGGCTCGGGTCACAATTGAAGATTGTCTTGAAAAGGTTAATAATCGTTTCTTGTTGGTCCATCTTGGTGCCAAGCGGGTTATTCAGCTTCGTAAAGGAGCACCCCTCTTGGTAGATGCACCCAAGAACAAAGAGGTTGTGCTGGCGTTGAGGGAAATCGCTGCTGGAGAGATCAGTTTTGACAACATAGTCAAGATCGACCACGATGAGGTTGTCGTCAAAGCTCTGGAGGACTCTTCTGAGGATGCTGAAGCCGAGACCCCTGTAGAGGAGACCGAAAAGGAAGCTGCACCCCCGGCGGAAGATCAATCGAGCGGAGACGAGCAGGCGAAAGAAGCAGTTGAGCAAGAAGATAGTCCTGACGATAAGGCTAAATAAGCATCGGCTCGTGTGCGCCATGTTGACATTGACAGCCTGAGAGACAGAGGGTTAACGGAGGTTTTGGCGTTGGCAGGCAAAAAACTCTTGAATTGCCTGAAAAAACGCGATCTGCTCAATTCAGGCAAGGCAGACAAATCTGAACTAATAAAGTTGGGTGAACGCTATTTGCATGACGACCGCTTTTCCGATGCCATTGATTTTTTTGAGAAAGCGGAGCATTTTGAAGGGTTGACACAGCTCAAGGAACAGTGTGTTGCCAGGGGAGATTATTTTCTTTGCCAGCGTTTAGCGAAAATCCTGGAAGAATCTCCCTCCTCCGAAGAGTGGATCCAATTGGGGGATAACGCTTTGCACTTGGGCAAGCTTCTCTTTGCTCGCTCAGCTTACGAGCTGGCAGATACCCCTGAAAAGGTGGCCCAAGTGGAGAAACTTCTCCAATCTCCCGCCCAGGAACAATCGCTCCACTAACGAGTATCCGCCCAGAAATACCCTTTCTTAGAGCCAGCAGCATGCCCTTCTAGCCCGGATATTTCATGACATGAAATATCCGGGCTAGGCTGTCTAGAACATTGACAAATATAGGCTGGATGATTATAGAAATCCCAAATGCGAATAACCTTTTCCATGAAGTTTCATGGAGGGCGATGAGAAAAACTGCACGTATTTGGCCGCCTTGGTTCAGCCGGACCGTCATTTGACAGATGTAAGGAAGAAATCTGATGATTAAGCGAGACTACTATGAGGTTCTTGGCGTTGATCGTCGGGCCTCTGGAGAAGACATAAAGAAGACGTACCGAAAGCTCGCGCTCAAGTACCACCCAGATCGAAATCCTGGCAACAAAGAGGCTGAGGAGAAGTTCAAGGAGGCGGCTGAGGCCTACGAGGTGCTGCGGGATTCAGAGAAGCGCAACATCTATGACCAATTCGGACACGAAGGATTGCAGGGCACAGGATTTACCGGTTTTGGTGGCTTTGACGATATCTTTTCTGCTTTCGGAGACATATTTGAGGACTTCTTCGGCTTTGGTAGTCGCAGGAGGGGTCAGAGGACTACCGCCCGCCCTGGCGCCGATCTCCTTTACGATATGCGCATCGACTTCGCTGAGGCGGTTTTTGGAACCGAAAAAGAAATAGAGATACCAACCAGCGAAACATGTGAACCTTGTGGAGCAACAGGGCGAGAGCCTGGCACAGAGGAGCAAGTTTGCCCTATGTGTCAAGGCCAGGGTCAGATTTTGCAGTCGCAGGGTTTCTTTCGAATCAGCACAACCTGTCACCGCTGTGGCGGACAAGGCCGGATTATTACGAATCCATGCCACATTTGCAACGGCTCCGGACAACAGAAAGTAAACAAGAAAGTACTGGTCAAGGTTCCAGCAGGCGTTGATACCGGTACCCGTCTCCGTATTCCAGATCGAGGAGAAAGCGGCTACCGTGGAGGTCCCCCCGGAGACCTCTACGTACGATTACATGTGGATCCACATGAATTTTTTGAACGGGATGGAAACGTACTCTATTGCCAGATCCCGATATCAATGGTTCAAGCTGCCATCGGAGATACCATCGAAATCCAGACCTTGGACGGCAGCCGCAGCGTAAAAATCAAGCCAGGTGCGCAAAGCGGAGAGATCATCCGCTTGAAGGGAGATGGAGTACCCAATCTGCGAGGATATGGCCGTGGGGATCTATTGATAGACATCCAGGTTAAGACACCGGTGAACCTCAACAAACGTCAGGAGGAGCTTCTACGAGAATTTGCAGATATCGAAAACGGCAAAAAATCCTCTCAGAAGCCTTTCAAATTCTGGAGTTGGGGGAATAAGGAGAAACGGTCCAAGTCCAAACACAAGCATTAGGATCTGCTGACCTGACTACCTGAGAACTTCGAACCGAGGCTGATGCCAAGAAGGAACTCCGACGATGAACGTTTGGCAGAATCAGCATAAACAGTTTGATGAGCTTCAGGCCACTGCTCTATTCTGCCCCAAATGTCGCCAGGCAACACCGGTTCGGCAAAGACTTCTCCTTTTTCTCCCTGACGGTGAACTCCACGAGTATCTCTGTCAATATTGCGGCAGCTCAGTGGGAACCAAAAAGATTACCCAGCAAGCCGATTTCCAGCTCGTAGCCCGTTGAGGAGACTGGAATTCTGTGCACACGGTGGTCCTCGGACCGCCATTTTTATATGTAAGAGCATAGGGCATAGAGTATAGGGCTCGAGGATTGAGGATTTTAAGATTCGAAACTCGCAGAGGGAGTAGCTAGAAGTTGTGAGCAACCCGATTTTGATTGCTATTCTATAGATTGGCATTGCGCCTTGAACCCTGAGCACCTGACGATACAAGCTCTGCGCAAATTAGGAGACTGACCAGAATGATAGAGGTGGAAAACCTAACCAAACTCTACGGCTCGGTGGTTGCCCTGCGCCAGGTAAGTTTTCGGGTGGACCAAGGGGAAATCGTTGGATTCCTCGGCCCCAATGGAGCAGGGAAAACCACGGCTCTTAGGATTCTCACCTGCTTCATGCCACCCACCTCGGGAACAGCTCGGGTGGCTGGACTGGACTGCCAGCAGCATTCTTTAGAGGTGCGGGGTAAGATTGGCTATCTCCCCGAAAATGTACCCCTCTACCTGGATATGACCACCCGCCGTTTTCTTGCATTTGCTGCAGCCGCCAAGGGGATCTCCCGCTCTCACAGTGGGCAAGAGATAGAGCGGGTAATGGAAGTCTGCACCATTACCTCAGTGGCCGAGCGGCTCATTGGGCATCTGTCCAAAGGTTACCGCCAACGCATTGGTATCGCCCAGGCACTCTTAAATGATCCAGCCATCCTTATTCTGGACGAGCCCACCATAGGGTTGGACCCCGCCCAAATAGTTGAAATTCGCTCCCTGATCAAGAAGTTGGGTGCTGAGCGCACCATCATTCTCAGCAGCCATATCCTTCCCGAGGTGAGTCAGATCTGTCAACGTATCCTCATCATTAATAATGGCCAGATTGTTGCGACTGACACCCCGGCAAATCTCACCGCTCAATTACAGCGAAACCTGCACGTGTATCTCGAGGTCGAAGGGCCCAGGACTGAGGTTCTGCAGAGGGTGGAGGCAATGACTGGTGTTTTGGAGGTCAAGTCCACGAACGGTGAGTCCAGCTATCTCATAGAGACCAGCCGTGGCCAGGATTTGCGCCCTGAACTGGCTCGCACAGTGGTGGAGAGCGGCTGGAAACTCCGCGAGCTTAAACTGCAGGACTTGAGCCTGGAGGACATTTTCATGCAGCTGGTAACCGATGAAGAGACCGGGGAGGAGCAAGAATGAAGGGAATCTACGTTGTCTACCGCAAAGAGTTGTACCGGCTTTTCGCTTCGCCTATCTTTTATGTGGTTGCCTTCATCTTTCTGGCCCTGGTCGGGTATTTTTTCTACTCGTCGGTTGCCTATTACTCTCTTTTGAGTTTTCAGGCCGGCAGGAATCCCTTCCTCTCTGAACAGCTTAACCTCACGGACATGGTACTTGAGCCGTTCTTTGGGAGCATCAGTGTTGTTCTGCTGCTCATGGTACCACTCATCACCATGAGGCTTTTCGCCGAAGAGAAAAAAACGGGTACGGTAGAATTATTATTTACCTACCCAATCTCTGACCGGGGGGCGGTGCTGGGAAAGTTCACTGCTGGCATCTCTGTTTTGGCTCTGCTGTTGGCGGCCACCCTGCCTGCCATGTTCTTACTTGAGGCTTTCACCAATCCCCCTTGGCCCACCATCATGGGTGGCTATCTGGGCCTTTTGCTGACCTGTAGCGCTTTTGTCAGCCTCGGCCTTTTTGCCTCCTCGCTGACTCAGAATCAGATAATCGCTGCGGCTATAGCTTTTGGAGCCTTGCTGCTGCTGTGGATCATCGGCTGGGCCGAAACCCTGGTGGGTCCCACCCTGGGAAGCTTCCTTAAATATCTCTCCTTGCTT
>CP070843.1:2616508-2626605 GCA_020350905.1 Deltaproteobacteria bacterium | reverse complement strand
CCATATCCACCCGCCTGGTGTCTTTGGCGGAATAGTTTGTTATGCTACCTCCGGTTACACTGGCGTTGGGAATGATGATGGTTTTATTGTCCGGGGTTTTGAGTTGGGTGGTGAAAATCTGGATCTCTTCAACCACGCCAGCAACCCCGGCAGCCTCGACGTAGTCACCAACCTTGAACGGGCGGAATATGATCATGAGAACACCAGCGGCAAAGTTGGCCAGGGAGCCCTGCAAGGCTAAACCAATAGCCAGGCCGGCGGCGCCGATTATTGCAATGAATGAGGTGGTTTGAATGCCGAGTTGATTGAGAGCCGCTATGATGACAAATACGAGCAGGGCAATGTAAGTCAGGTTGCCGACAAAAGAGATAAGCGTTTGGTCGACGTCGGCTTTTTTCATCATTCTTACTGCAAGTCGCTTTAGAGCCCTTGCAACCCAGCGACCCACAATGAAGATTACTATGGCTGCTACAATCTTAAGTCCATAAAAAGCTAAAAGTTCTTGCAACCGAGGCAAAATGTTGCTGAAATCCATAACTCCCTCCTTGTCTTAGTACCCAGCTGATAATGACCTGTTAGTTAAGTCTGGTTATAAAATAATGATCAATGTGCAGATGAAGCACCATTGTTTAAATCTCATGGGCCGTTTTAGTGCAACTTACCATGGTAGCTATTGTACATTCCTGTCTGACCTGATGGTAGTTATTGTTTAAAGAAGGTCTTTGAGATCTAGTGTAAGTTATGACCGATAAGTCAATTGTCAATAGGAAAAACCACAAGAAAGGCCACCCTGTAGGCTCAAAGGTGGCCAACGATGGGGAATCATCTCGCATATTAAGCGGATCCTTCGAATTTCTCCATCATTACCGCTTGCATCTTTTGGGTCACTTGCATTCGATCGTGTCCTTGTTGAAGACGCTGTCCCAACTTCTTCCCGGCTTCAACTGCCGCTTGCATCACTTCTGGTTGTTTGGTCACATCCGGCATGATTTCCTCGGCAATCTTAACCCCTTCACCGTGGAGAAAATAGGGGATGCCTACTTTACAGGTCTCACCATAACCACAGGAGAAACAGCTAGCGGCACCTTGTCCTGGAACTTTGGCCACCGTTTCAATAAAGTTGTAAAGGAAAAACTTCTCTATCTCATCCGCCGGGTAGTGACCTTCAGTACCCCCTACACCCACTGCAACTCCCAACTTGCCCCAAAGGAGATCACCTTCCTGGTGTCGAAATTGAAACCACCTCTCCAAGAAGGCATGGGTGGTAGCGTTCAGCCCTGAGTAGTAGTTGGGTGCGCCAATGACGTAACCAGCAGCCTCGATGATCTTGGCGCGAATTGGCTCCAGGTCGTCATCTACCTTGCAGACGTTGTCTTTGACGCAGCCAAGACAGGCAATACATCCAGAGATCTGCTTTTTTCTAAGGTGAACGAACTCGTAGTCTATGCCAGTTGCTTCCAGGACAGTATTGACAAGCTTATACACACCAGATTGTTTTTCTTTACGGGGACTCCCACAGATTCCTAAGACAATCATTTCAAATCCTCCGTTGCTAAAATTTTAAAAAATGGAGATGTGTTTCGAGACGAACTGGGGGCAACGCCTAAAACTATAACCAATCTTCATCGAGATTTGGAGGGTATTTTCGGCTCTGGTCGGTATGGTGACTGATTGTTGATTCGGGAAAAATTAAGATTTTTTCGCGTCAGTTCCCTCGAAAAGATCAACCGCTTGGCGGAAACCGTCGTGGACTGGCGTCGGTCTGGAGGTAGACGGATCCACTGCCACCGCAACAATGTGGCCATTGGCAATGAACCGGTGGGACGCAGACTCAAAGATGGAGAATTCAAAAGTGAAACTAGTATTACCAATTTTCCCGACCCGAGCATGAACATGGAGAATCTCATCGAAAAACGCCCGGTCGCGGTACTGGCACAGTGATTCCACATAGAAAAAATCGACCCCGGCCTTCAGGAACTTATCATAGCTGTAGTCAATTGCTTTTAGGTACTCAGTGAGGGCAACGTCAAAGTAGGTAAGGAAGTGGCCAAAAAATACGTGCCCCTGCTGATCCGTCTCAATGAATCGGACCTGGATGGGGTGGAAGAAGCGATAGAGGTATTGAGATGGGTCCTTTTTAGTCATAGGACGGACTTTAGCACAAATGGCCTTCGTCGCAAAGAGTATAGAGGCAGAGGCGAGAAATGCGGGAAAAGCGGGAAAGGATAGAAAACCAATCGTAACTCCAGCCTTGAATATCCTTTCTAGCCTGTCTCGCCTACCCCTTGCTTGCTTCTAAGAGCCACTCGTGGAGTGACTCTACACACTCTTTGATGTCCTCGAAGCAAAATCGATAGGCTTCTAGGTTGCGACCGTACGGATCGCTTATGCCCCGCTCGCGAGAACCATAGCGGGCGAAATGGCGGAGGAGGAATATTTTTTCGGAGGCTTGGGGATGACTGGCTATCAATTCGTGGCCTTGGTGAGACTCCATGACCACAACAAGGTCGGCGTCATCGATGAGCTCTGTGGTGATAGGGCGCGCTCTGTGTTCTTCCAGAGAGATGGAGTTCTCTCTTGCCACACGCACGGCATTGAAAGATGCTGAATTACCGGGGAGGGCAATGAGTCCTGCAGAGCCTACCTGCATGCCGGTTATGCGATTCTCCTGTAGCAAGGCTTTAAGTTGCCATTCTGCCAATGGGCTGCGGCAGATGTTGCCGGCGCAGACAAAAAGGATGTTACGGATGCTGGTAGGAGAAACTTTCATAGAGTGGTCCCTAACCAGCTTTTACTTCAATTTTCCTTGGCTTGGCTTTCTCCGCCTTGGGCAGCACGAGCCGGAGAACTCCGTCTTTGACAGTAGCTGTTATCGCGCTCTGATCAATACGATCCGACAGTGTAAATTGGCGGTGAAAGGTCCCAGTCTCAAACTCTTGGAGCAGGTATTCCTCTTTTTCGGAGATAAATGGTTCGACCTCACCTGAGACGGTTAGCTGGTTTTCATGTAAATCGATACTGACATTCTCACTGGCCACCCCGGGCATATCGGCCAACAGGGTGATTTCGGCTTCGGACTCAAAAATATCCACCGCTGGCACGAAGACAGGGCCCGGTTTTGTTCGTTCAGCTTCACTCTCCAGTTCCCGTTTACCTCGAACCTGAAGTTCCTTATCGCTCATTACATTTACCTCCTCTGGAATCCAATCATCCTTGATTCAGGCGGGCTTGACTTCTATTTGCCGTGCTTTGACTTCTGGAGCCTTGGGCAAAGTAATGGTAAGTAGCCCATTCTTGCAGACTGCGGCAACTTTACCACTATCAATGTGAGTGGGCAGCGAGGTAATACGTCTGAAGCTGCCCGCCTCCCGCTCCCTACGATGATATGAGACGTTTTCACCCTCAGCCGGAATTTTTCTCTCGCCGTTGATAATCAGATCATTATCCTGCGTAGTGATTTCAATGTCCTCAGGATCCACTCCCGGCAGTTCCGTCCTTACATAGTAATTATCCTCGTCTTCCGTAATGTTGAGATGTGGATAAACTCCTGCTGGCCTCGAAGCTTCCCAGGTACCGGTAAGGGTATTATAGATCCTGTGCATCTCTCTCTGTAAACGCTGCATTTCGGAAACGGGATCGAAACGGTAGCCAGACCGGCCGGGCCTCCATTTAATAATGGTCATCGTTTTCTCCTCCTCTCTCCCTGATTCCTGACCAAAAAGATCGTCTCGTAAGAAAAAATAAGCAGGGGGACTCGAGCTGTCAATTCTTCAAGAGCCTAATTGGCAAGAGGAAAAACCATTGGCATTTCCTCCCGCTGCTTACTATCACTTCTTGGCTTGAGCAACACTGATAACCTCTGCCTTGGAGAGACTGCGCAACTCCTCGAAGGTGGTGGCAAACATGTTGCTGGTAGTACCGCCTGCGGGGTAGATCTTGGCAAAGCGGTTGAGGCTCTCATCCAGGTAGGTGTCTATTGCTTGCCGGTGCGCTACAGGGGGGACAGCCCCAACTGGATATCCAGTTACCTGTAAGACTGTTTCTGCGTCGGCCATTCTGACCTTCCTAACGCCGAGAAGCTTTCTGAGTTTCTTAGTGTCGACGTTCATGTCCCCCGACATCAGAACCAGTACAGGTTCTCCATCTGCCAAAAATATTACCGATTTGACGATTTGCCCCAGTTCTACTCCTAGGGCTTGGGCCGCACGATAAGCGTTTTCAGTGCTCTCAGCAAAAGTGTGTATTCGTGTTTCCAGACCGTGGGCAGTCAAAAATTGGCGGACTTCCCCTGCTCCAAATTGATCCATCTGCTGCTCCATCATCATGACTTGACTTATTCACCAATTATCTTAACGAGCGCGCGCTTGCGTCGGCGTCCGTCAAATTCACCATAAAATATCTGTTCCCAAGTACCGAAGTCCAGCTTGCCATCTGTAACTGCCACAACCACCTCCCGTCCCATTATTTGTCTCTTCATGTGGGCATCAGCATTGTCTTCTCCGACGTTGTGGCGATATTGGGAGACGGGCTCATGAGGAGCCAGCTTTTCCAGCCAGATGTCGTAGTCATGATGCAAACCTGTTTCGTCGTCGTTGATAAATACGGAAGCAGTGATGTGCATGGCATTGCAGAGTACAAGACCTTCTCTGATCCCACTCTCTCTCAAACATTCTTCGACTTGGGGAGTGATGTTGATCAAAGCTCTTCGCGTCGGTACCTCAAACCAGAGTTCTTTACGATAACTTTTCATGAGGATCCTTTCTTAACGAACCATTTTAAAGCATTATCTTGTGTTTTCTTCGACCACAGCACCACAGTCCGGACAAATATCATATCCTTCTCCCCAATCGTCAAGCTTTTCTTTTTCAAGGAGTGATATAAAGAGCCACCCTCGTGACATGTGGACATTTCTCCTTGTGCCGTGCTGAATTCGCTGCAGGAGAATTTACGAATGTCACTATTTCACCAGCATCCCCTATTTCTTAACTGCCAGGTTGCCTAGTAGATGATTACATTATAGACTAGATTGAGACAGAATCGGTATGTGTTGGCGCACTTTGTGCAAGATGACGTGATATCTGAAGCTAAGCTAGCCCGGATGTTTCATGAATCACCTGCTGCAACCGAGGATATGGCCGTCCCTCCGGGCGTCCTCGGGTGTCGCACCTTGCGACGTACCGTTTAGGTACGCCTCAGGTCCAACACCCTGTGGTTGCCCGGTAGCACGCCCATCTTCACGGTCTCGCGACTGCAATTCATGAAACATCCGGGCTAACAGCTCGAGATGAGAATGCGGAGTTTGCTATGCTTCGGCACCTGAAAAAAGGAGCGTCATACATTACCTTTTGGCTTACATTGACTATTTTGATGGGGTCACCCCAAATCATCTGGGGGAATGATACTATGCCCCACCCTTTTGAGGTAAATGCTGCCAGTGCAGCACTTTTGGACGTCAAATCAGGCGAGTTTATTTATGGACAGAATTCGCAGAAACGAATTAAGCCTGCAAGTCTTGTAAAAATCCTCACTCTTTTTCTGGTCTTTGATGCGGTTGAGAGTGGGCAGGTCAGGCTGGAGGACAATGTATTGATAAGTAAGAAGGCCTGGCGTACCAGGGGCTCTAAAATGTTCATCGAGGTTGGAACACAAGTGCCGCTCGTTGAACTCGTCAAAGGTATTGCTGTAGTCTCAGGGAATGATGCCTGTGTGGCTGTTGCCGAATTTCTAGAGGGCAGCGAGCAGGCTTTTGTGGAGAAGATGAATGAGAAACTACGGGACCTCGGGATACTTCATACCCATGTTCGGACTGTAAATGGCTGGCCTGCTCCGGATCAATACACCACCGCCTTCGACATGGCTTTGTTGGCAAGAGCTTACGTCAGGACACATGCCCAGGCGCTCCAGTATCATAAATTAAAGGAGTTCACCAGTGAAGGTATTAGCCAACGTAATCGCAATCGACTTCTCTGGCTTGACCCTTCCATAGATGGTGTTAAAACAGGGTACATCTCGGGGGCAGGCTATCATCTCCTAGCCACTGCCCAAAGAGAAGATCAGCGTTTTATTGCTGTAGTGATGGGTGCAAAGAATCCAAGAGTTCGAGAGCGTGAGGCGCTGCGGCTGCTCAACTACGGCTTCAGAAATTATGCCTCAGTGCTCCTTTTCGAGAAGGGGAAGGTACTGGTGCAGCTCCCAGTTTGGAAAGGAAAAACCGGTCACATTGGATTGACTGCTGCGAAGAGTGGAGTGGTGACCGTCCCTATCTCCACAGAAAGAGAGGTTTCCTGGCACACGGAGACTCCGGAAAGACTATTGGCGCCGGTGAAAAAAGGCCAATCTATTGGACACGCTATTATTTCCTACAAGCAGAAAGTAATCAGAAGAATACCACTTCACGCTGATCAGGAGATTCTTCAAGCCGGTCTAATGAAGAGAACATTGCATACTTTGGCCCTTCAGGGCAAGGCTCACAAAATACCCCTGATTTCGGTTCTTATCTTCTTCGCCGCCTTAACCTGGTTTCTTTGGCACACCAGGCGGCCACGACAGAACCGCAGAAGAAGCCATCGATATCTACCTGCCAAAAAGATCTTGTCTAAGAAACGTAGACTTAGCTCCTTTTTAATGCTCTAGCCCGGATATTTCATGAATTGCTGTCGCGAGACCGTGGAGATGGCTGTGATACCGGGCAACCGCAGGGTGTTGGTTCCGAGGCGTACCTAAACGGTACGTATCAGGGGCCGACACCCGACGACGCCCGGAAGGACGGCCATATTATTCGCGCTCGCTGCGCTCCGCTCAGTCGCGCAAGCGGGTTCCCAGTTTCGTGGTCGCAGCAAGTCATTCATGAAACATCCGGGCTAGACCCGTACAGAGCTCCAACTTCGCTTTTTTTGGCATCGGGTTTGCATTGAAACATTGTGAGTTTGGTATTCTTTGAGAATCGAGGTTTTTCCACAATGGGACTTCCATGTATGCAGTGCAAGAAATCATTTTCTCCAGACGACATCTTTGAGTTCCTCTACTGTGACGAAGGAATTTATTTTTTCTGTAGCAAAGAATGTAGCGACAAATGGGCCTCCGTTAATGCCCAAGAGGCTGTAGAAGAGGTGAGGCGCAATGGGAGACACGGTTTTGGCAGTATGAGTCAAAGGAGGGTGTCAGAATGAGAGTCACCACAAAGCATTCATTATTACATACTCTGTTGGTGGGCACGGCCCTAGTCTGGATATTTAGCGGCTGTACCCATCTCGAAACAATTCTCGAGCCAAAGTCGGAAATTTCTCCTGTGGAGGCCAAAGAAGCACCAAAACCCGCTGAGATTGTTCACACAGTTCAATGGTCAGGAGAGTATCTTTCGCTCATAGCCAAGTGGTATACAGGAAGCAGTAGTAACTGGAAAAGACTTGCTGAGGTTAATCCTGAACTCAATCCGAACTCCATCCAAATTGGGCAGAAGATTTTAATCCCCAAAACTCTGGCTAAGACCGAAAAGCCGATGCCCCGCAGTTTTTTGCTCCCGTCACCATCGAATAAAAGTCGAGCTAAAAGCCCTTCATCAGACCAGCCTGTACCGGAGGAGGTACTCTACGCTCCAATTTAGCTGTCCCTCCCGAAAACTCGTATCTGTTGAAATCCTTGACTTCTCTTTGCTTTCCCGTCTGCGGCTTTATTCAACATCGAAAACCTGGTCTCAAGGGCCAGTTCAGAGTCCGATGGCTTTGCCGGTAAAGATTGCGAGCTCTTTTGGAGTATTGGAGCAAAGATTATTTCGGACTTCGGATTTCGGATTTCGGATTGAAAATAATAAAATGCAACTCAAAAACCCAATTTGAATTCCACAATCCGCATTCCCCAATCCGCAATTGAGTGACTCCAGCACACTGTCGCAAGCGGGGAAAGACCATTGAAGCCCCCTCAGGGGGTAGCCCAAAGCCGGGTCCTTTGAGCCCGGATTCTTTACTGTCAAGTGGGATGAGTATCATTGCTGCTATAATCTATAGCGTTCTGAAGTACGACGCCGGCGCATGCGGCCCATCCAAAACCCCAAAATCCAACCAGTAAGTACAACCCCGGCACCGCCCAAAAACCAGCGGAGATTATATGACGTCTTCATAGTATCATTTGCTTTCTGCAGTTCTTTAACTTTTTGAGATTCGTCGCCAAGATCAGCCTCAAGCTTAATCTTTTCCTGCAATAAATTTTGGTGGTTCTGCGAAAGACTGCTGACTTGTTGTTGAAGACGTTGGTTTTCAGTTGCTAGTTTCTGAGCAGTTACACGCCAAGCGGGACGATCAGACAGATACCTCTTAAGGAGCCAGCCTCTACGTCCGACTTCCAAGGCTACCTCGGCCCATCCCCCTTCTTCCCTGATCAGGGTTACCTGTGTACCAGGTGGAAGCATTGCAATGATGCGTCTCTCAAAGCCGGATCCAGTCCTTACATTCGCTTTGAGCGCTGTGTCAGAAATATAAAATGTCTTGGCCTGGATTTCGACGCTCAGTAACAAGTTCGATAAGAGTAGTATAAATCCTACGAGCCAAAACCCTTTGATCGATAGGAGGTTTCTTCCAAAGACCGACATCTGTACTCCTTACTCACTAAAACAATTGGCGCTCGTTTCCTAGATGCCAGGTAGCCACTATAGCGGATTCCCTTGCAATTGCAAACCCAAAGCCTTGCATGCTTATTTACTATTCGCTTGTATTGGTGGTGCGGAACTTTACTCTCTACATGCATTGAAAAGGATCTAAAGCGCCCCAATCTGGCGCCAAAGGACCTGACAGGCTTGACATTTAATCGCTTGTGTAGGTATTTTGCCAGATCGATATGACGCCAAACGATATTTCAGGTGATGCCATCTTACTACACCCCAAAAAGACTTGGAGATAAAAGCTTATGATCTTAAACCAAATTTGGGGTCGGTTTTCGGAAGATCTGGCCATCGATCTAGGTACAGCCAACACGCTTGTATATGCAAAAGGAAAGGGTGTTGTACTGAGCGAGCCCTCTGTGGTTGCGGTTCGCAAGGATGGGAGAGGGATGAATAAAGTCCTTGCAGTGGGCAATGAGGCCAAATTGATGTTGGGCCGCACCCCTGGCAACATCGATGCCATCCGTCCAATGAAGGATGGGGTCATCGCCGACTTTGATGTAACCGAGGCGATGCTTCGTCATTTTATGAGAAAGGTGAATAATCGCCGAACTTTGGTAAAAACGCGCGTCATCGTCTGTGTACCTTCTGGGATCACAATGGTGGAAAAACGGGCAGTACGCGAAGCAGCAGAGTCAGCCGGTGCTCGCGAAGTCTTCTTTATTGCAGAACCTATTGCTGCTGCTATCGGTGCCGGACTACCTGTCACGGAGCCAGTAGGAAATATGATAGTCGATATTGGCGGAGGTACGACAGAGGTAGCGGTGATAGCATTAGCAGGAGTTGTCTACAGCAAGTCAGTGCGTGTGGGCGGCAACATGATGGACGACGCCATCCTTCAACATATCAAGCAAAAATACAACCTACTCATAGGCGAAAGCTTTGCAGAACACATCAAGACGACCATCGGCAACGCGGTTATGAGCGATAAAGTGAAGCGGATGGAGGTCAAGGGACGTGATCTTGTCTCTGGCTTTCCAAAGATTGTCGAAGTCGACGCTGCAGAGGTGAACAAAGCCCTCAGTGATCTGCTTGAAACTATACTCCAGACAGTCAAGACTGCTCTCGAGCAAATCCCACCCGAGTTAGCGGGTGACATTATGGATAGAGGTATTGTTCTTGCTGGAGGCGGAGCACTTCTCAAGAATTTTGATAGGCTCCTGGCAGAGGAGACCGGGCTCCCCATTAGTATTGCAGATGATCCCCTTACGTGCGTCGTGATGGGTTCTGGAAAAGCCCTTGATTCCATCGATATACTTGCACATGTGATGATTTAACCCTAGCCCTGATATTTCATTGAATCACCTGCTCCGACCACGAAACTGAAAACCCGCTTGCGGGACTGAGCGGAGCGCAGCGAGCGCGAATAATATGGGCGTCCTTCCAGGCGTCCTCGGGCCTCACACCCTGCGACGTACTTTTCAAGCACGCCTCGGATCCGAGC
>CP070843.1:2604600-2616408 GCA_020350905.1 Deltaproteobacteria bacterium | reverse complement strand
TGAGCCGGAATCTTTATTTTCTTGATAGCTCCGGGCCCTATATTAACAAACTCCGGTACATTTGCGGCATAGTGGTCATCGCTGAAACGTGATAAACATACTGGGGGGCTGTCAACTCCGTTGGCATCAATGTGGGTCAGAAAAATCTCGGTAAAAGGAGTGTTGGCCTTGGAAGTAAACAGCATCCATTTCCCATTGGGCGAAAAGCTGTGCCAGGAGTTGAAAAGCTCACGGTTGCAGTGCATCCTTCGAGGCTCCCCTCCGGCTGCAGGTATAATGAAGAGCTCGCTATCCGGTTGCAGCATGATGCCTGTCCTGCTGCGAGTAAAGACAATCCACTTGCCGTCCGGCGAATATCTCGGAAAATAGTTGCTCATGCCGTTATGGCTGGCACCTTTCAAGGGCTCAGGTGTCCCACCTTTTCCTTGATTGAACGGAATCCTGTAAAGATCAAACTGGATGGGAAACTTTTCATTCAGTTCATGAATATCAGCATCCTCGATATGGGTTCGGATGTCTGAGATGTCTTCATGGTACTCGTTTTTTGTGGTTGACCGTGCAAATACAATATACTTTTCATCCCAGCTCCAGCTGGGGTCTGTCTGGACAAAGTCATAATCATCAGCCCCGGCAAGGAGGCGAAACTCCCTGTTGTCAACCGAATACCAGGCCAGCACCACATACGTTGGGAAGAAGAGCTGGCAGAAAGCAGGTTCATTGGTCAGGGCGGCATAGGATATCTCATGCACCGTACTCAGCATGTATTTGCCGCTGGGCGATATCTTGGCAAACAGTCCCCTGGTTTTTGGCAGAAGTTCCGGCCTGGGGAAATCATTCCAGCTAATGAAATCCTCTGCAGACAATTCAATGTTCTCCCTGACCGGTGTGATAAAATGAGCGCCGCTGTCATCCTTGTAGTTCATCTCCATGCTTATTAAAGTGCCGTCTTTTGAAAAAAGATGACAGCTTGCACAAACAGGAAGATTCTCCATGACAACTGGAGGTTTTTCATATGAAGAGATATCACCCAGACGCCACTTTATTTTTTTAAAATTTTTCTTCCCTACCTTGAATGGGAGCTGAACCTGCCGGTAAAATATTGAGGCATCAACACGATCTCTTGAAGTGGAAATTCGGATGCTGTTTTTTGCGATGATCTTGTCTGGACGTTTGTGGTCGAAACCGTAGACGGTTATGTTCGCAGGAGCACGGATCGAGTTGGCTTTGATGGCCTCCCAGATCGATTGGTCCGGTGCCCAGTCCTGCTTGTCAGCAATGGCGTAAATCGGGCTGCGCTGGCTGCTGAATTCGACCACGATAAGCCAGTGATTCGAGGCCACGTTAGCGTCATCCCATACGATAACAGGTGCTGCAATTTCAGGAGGAAAAACAGCTCCGTCATAAGGATAGGTAATGGTCAGACCGGTGTTGTTTGCGACTCTCTTACTTTTTGTGGCGAGCTTCTGCACCAAGCGTCGGACACTTTCCGGCATCTCTTCCGAACCGCGCACCTGACTGTCCCAACTGTTGATTCGAGAAAATCCGCAATAGCTCAAGGCGATACTGACCAGAAGAATAAGAAGCAGGTTCGATTTCTTTTTCATTATCAGAGGGTTATACTTCATCTTCTATGCTGTGAAACACGATTGACAAATTGTATCAGACGTTTCTTGATGTAAATTTTGTTGCCCCTATAAGGATTTTGGCGGCGCTGTTTCTATGGATGTTGACCGACCGGCTCAGTTCCAGGCAGCCACATCTCTGACAACTTCTTACCCAACTTGCCGCTTTTGATTGTTAGTATCCCTGAGTCAGGATATCGGAGGATTTTGGGCGGTCATCAGATTAGCACCTCAATAGCGTAGAGTACAATAGCCTAGTTGGAATTTATCACCGAGTAGTGGCGGCCAGCATATTGTGTTCCTCTCCAGAAACAAAAAGCGTGAACAGAATCGGCATTCCCCTCCTATCGTTATCCTGGTAGAATTTATTCCTTGGCTAAACAAATCAAATACGATGGAGAAAAAAGAGAATGAAAAAGATTGTTTTCATCTTACTGCCCACCGGAGACGGATTCAGCGACCTTACGTTAAGACTGAACAGCCTAATCATTCCACGTGAAAACGGGAGGACAACATCATGACAAATTCGAGTCAAACATCCAGCCAAGCAGACTTTGTTGCCAATGCGCTTGAGGCCTTCATTCATATCGGCATCGTCGGCCTGCTGGCAATTTGGTGTTTCCGGATCGGCCGCCCCTTTATACAGATTATCCTCTGGGGCGTCATTATTGCTGTGGCACTCCGTCCCACCCACCGCAAGATACAATCTGCACTTGGTGGTCGAGGCAAGCTGGCGGCGACCTTAATCACACTCTTTGCCCTGGTGCTCGTCATCCTCGCAGGTGTTATGCTTTCTGGAACCCTGATCGACGGCGCCAAGGAGTTGTCGATTAAAATCAAAGAAGGAACATTGGCGGTTCCACCTGCCCCCCAAAGCGTCAAGAGCTGGCCGATTGTCGGTAAACCGCTGCACCAGGCCTGGAGGCTTGCCTCGGTTAACCTCGCAGCTGCCCTGAGCAGGTTCACGCCTCAGCTAACAGCATTCAGCCATTGGCTCCTATCGAATGCCGCGCATACCGGGGTGGGAATCCTGAAGTTTATCGTTTCTATCTTCATTGCTGGTATTTTCTTGACAAAAGCCGACTCCGGTTATGAGGCGGCAAAAGCTATAGGTATGCGACTTGCGGGTGAACGAGGAGAAGAGCTTGTTAATCTTGCGGGCTCAACGCTCAGGAGCGTTACCAAGGGTATTATAGGGGTCGCCGTCATCCAGTCGTTTCTCGCGGGACTCGGTTGTCTTGCGGCCGGCGTACCAGGGGCGGGGCTTTGGGCCTTGCTGGTGCTGATTGTTGCCGTGGCCCAGCTTCCCACCCTCTTGGTCCTGGGACCGATTGTTGTCTATGTATTCTCCACTGCGAGTATGGTTACCGCCGTGTTGTTCACGATTTGGGCTGTCTTTGTCGGTCTATGTGATAACTTCCTGAAGCCCATCTTGTTGGGCCGTGGCGTTCAGGTTCCCATGATCATTGTCTTCATTGGAGCGATCGGTGGATTCATAAGCTCTGGCATCATCGGCCTCTTCATCGGGGCAATCGTTTTTGTAGTTGGCTATCAGTTATTCTTGGCGTGGCTGCACCAGAAGGCTACGCCGATAGAAGAATCAAACAAGTCTTAAGGATTCATAGATTTTGGTAGTTCGAATAAATGAAATTGTTGCTGATACGGACAGAAACTGGGCCGCTCGTTCATTTTCGACTCCTTAAGTCCACTACACTCTTCTGCCGGAGCAGGGCAAAAAGATGCGAATCACCGCACCCTTTTCCAATGCAGAATCAACGAGAACCAGGCCACCATGATTCTTGACAATGCCATATACCGCAGCCATGCCAAGGCCCCGACCCACATACTTCGTGCTGAAAAAAGGCTCGAATACTCTGGCTCTTGTCTCCGCGTCCATGCCTCTTCCATCATCTTCGATCGCCAGGCATGCATAAGGGCCAGGCTGGAGACCGGCATGGTCTACTGCATGCTCTTCATCGACCTCCATGGTTCTGGTAATAATTCGGATACAACCTGATCTTTCAATAGACTCTGCTGCATTCGCCAGTACGGCCAAGAGCACCATCTGCATTTGGGCGAGATCCACCTTCACATCACAAACATGTTCCGACAGATCTGTCTCTACTTGAATATCGGGGTCAAAGCTGTGTGTGATAAGGGGCAGTGTGTCTCGCACAAAGCCACTCAACGAAATGTGTTGTGTGAAGTACTTCCCGCCCCGTGCATATGCCAACAGTTGATTGGTCAAATGAGCCATCCGTTTAGCGGAGCTATGCAGCGGCTGGACATACTTTATTATTTCCTCGTTGTCCGGAAACCTCATTCTTAGAAGGTCTGCATTTGGAATAACTGCTCCTAAGGCATTGTTGAACTCGTGTGCTATCCCACCGGCCAGGGTAGCAATAGCCTCCATTTTCTGCGCTTCCAGAAGCCGAGCTTGGAGGTTTTTCAGCTCGTTAATATCGGCGATGCTGGCCCTCATCCCAACTATTCTCCCTTCTTTGTGAATTGGGGCCAGGTTTACAAAAACGGCTATTTCTGAACCATCTTTCCTTAACATGCAGCACTCAGCGGCCACGAGCTCTCTTCCCTGTAATATCTCATCGGTGTGTTGCGCTAGTTTTGCTTTATCCTCAGGGTGGATCAAATCCAGCAGTTTTATGCCTAACTCGATATCGGTCTGAGAATAACCAAGGCTACTGAGGCCGGCTCTGTTCATATAGGTAATCTTCATATCAATGCCAGTCTCACAGATGATGGTCGGCAACAAATCCGTTGTTTCCCTGAATCGCCTTTCACTTTCGCGAAGTCCCTCCTCCGCCCGATTTCGCTCTGTGATTGTCTTGTTTTCCTTGATTAAAGTTAATACGATTACCATCAAGAGGCCGGACGCCAGGGCGAACACTATGATAGAGGAACGCGATAATAGAGCATCGAGCTGTTCTCTCCTGCCAGTGATGTCGTAGTATATTTCAAAAGCGCCCAGGAACTTGTCATCACGCATCAGTGGGACGTAGGTTTCTACCACATCAGCTGACAGTACCTGCCGTTCCAATGACTCTGTGTCCTTGTGTACTACCTCAGCGTGGATATTTCCCCTGGCAACTATTTCATGAAAGTAGCTTTCTTTGTTTATGGTCCCTACCTCTCTAGGATCCGTTGAAAACAAGACTTCTCCCGACTCCGAAAAAAATTTCAACTTAATCAGCTCAAAATTATCTCTTATTTCATTTAACTGCTGAACCCCGTTCAATAATGAAATGTGCACTAAGCTCTTTCTTAACTCAATATCTTCTGAGACAAGCTGGGATGATAGATGTCTGGCTATACGTATGGCGTCATCCCTTTTCTCTTCAATTAATAGTTGAGTAAAAGAAGGATAAATAAATAGAATGTCGTACAGCGGCAACACTATTGCTATAGCTAGAGAGACGATAAGTATATTTCTCAGCAATGTTTGCTTGAGAAAATTATTTGCAGCAAGTGTTTCGATAAATTTCTTCATATTTCCCTGGAATTCCCGTGAGCTTAAACGTGGCCGTATCCGTGCCAATGAGTCCAACTCCCACCTATCAATAACGGGGAAGGAACCTAGAAGCCTTGCAACTTCTCCAAAATCGCTGATAGGACTTTAGCAGTGAAACCGAGGGGGCTTGAAGGGAGCTGAAACCTACCCCTCTAGCAGAAAGGTTGTGGCGAACGGGAAGAATAAACCTATCAGTGGCAAGGTAGTAGGAAATGATAGACCAGTCCCCATGTGGATAAATGAGTGGGAGAGAAACGTACAATTTCCTCCGGGATGAAATTCGATACCGTGGTGATCTATCGCCAATTGAGGACAGACCACATTGAAGAGAACCACAATACTCAGAACTGCAATTATTATACATACCTTTTTCGTAGGGAATATTTTAACCAATTGCTTAGAGAATATCAACCTTAGTAGAAGTTTCCTGGCTGAGGTAAAAAACATTCTCTCCCCGTTTCTAAGATCTCGTCTGCCCGGCGGGGAGGGGAGAGGAAAATTCGAGACAAGATAGTGATATCCGCGGTCGCAGCAGGTATTTCGTGAATTATCCGGGCCAGCCAGGATATTTCATGAATGGCCGTCGCGAGACCGTGGATACGAGTGTGCCACCGGGCAACCGCAGGGGGTTGGATCCGAGGCGTACTTGAACAGTACGTCGCAGGGTCCGACATCCGAGGACGCCCGGAAGGGCGCTCATATCCGCGGTCGCAGCAGGTAATTCATGTATTATCCTGGCTAAAGATGCTCGGCCATCATCTTCAGGTCAAAACCCTCACTGCGGAGGCGGATGTCATAGTAGTAAAGGATCATGGCTATGGCGGTGAAAACCGTAGCCAGTGAGGTGGCCACCACATTGAGAATCTGTTGGATGGCTTGCCCCATAGTGCTTGTGGGCATGAGCCAGCGCGTGATCAATCCCGGTGTCTGAAAGAGAAAGTGAATTCCCACCCCGATTAAAAAGCCCAAAATGAGAATGAGCCCGGCCTTGTTCTTGGGGTGTTTCCAGAATCCCGGCTCAGTGCGGGTGTTCATGAGCTCTTTGCTGCGGCGCAAGGCACTTCTCCAGCCTTCTCCCTCCAGAACTACCACCTTGTCCACCAGAAGCCAGTTGAGCAGAAGATAAAAGAACCACACGATACCGGTGATCATCAATGCCACCATCAATATTCCTGTAGTCGAACCACCGAATCCCACCGCAGTTAGCATGGGAATAACAATCGCCGAGACCATACCCAGCAATCCTGGCACCAGCATGATGAGAAACCCCATCAAGAACATGGTGCCCAGAAGTCGCCCGAGCCGTGAGCGCATGGCGCCGTATGATCTCCCTATTGAAGTCTCGTGACCCAAGTAGGTGTCGGAGACAGCATATATCAATGCCCCTTGGGCCCAGAACTGTATAATCATCATTATCACAACAACGAGCAGCACGGAGACAGCATAGCCGACAACCATGCCCGAGGTCATACCCTGCTGGACTCCTCCTTTCGCATAAACCTGTATTCCTTTGTTTGCCAGAAAGAACGTTCCCTGAGGGATCATGAGAATGATGAAAAACAGCATAAAGTGTTTACGCAGAAGGCGAAAAGAGCGGTCCAAGATCTCTCCGACTCCCATAGGATGGATCTCAAGGCCAGGGTGGACTCTGGGCTTCGCCCTGCGCTCAACGCCAGTGTAAGGTTTTTTCTCCTGCGGAGCAGGAGTTGCTTTTGCTGCTGCCGGCCTGGCAGGGATTGGCGCGGCTGCAGCATGAGGAGCCGGGACTGCCGCCGCCGGGGAGGTGATGAATTTTAGAATTGCTCCTTTTGACTCCAAGAAATTCTTGATCTTTTTAGCCTGCTCTTCCGTTGCCGCACGGGTCAATAGAAGTGGAAGTTTCGCTAAGGCCTCGCGGATTTGCTCAGCTGTTTGACGTGGGAAGATACGCATGAGAGCAGCAACCAAATCTTCTTGAGCGAACCCTGACCTGACTCCTGTCAGACTTATGATGAATCTTTTAACATCTGCGCCAGCCGTATCCTGAGTCATGGATGCCCCCGGTTTGTTATGAGAGGTGAGCCTTTGTTGATTTGCAATTTCTATTCCGCAATCCGCATTCCGAAATCCGCAATTGATTTGCTTCAGCACTCCAAAACAGCTCGCAATCTTTACCGGCAAAGCCATAGAACTCTGACCTGGCCGTAAGGACCAGGTTTTCCATGTTGAATAACCCCATGGAGCATTTCTCAGCTGACAGCAGGCAGGTAAAGCCTCGGCATCAGGTGCTTGCATGAGTAAGTGGCAGTTCCTCAGGGACTGCGAGCTGTTTGCTGTCTTTGACGAGAGCGCAATAGACTCAAATCGCTTTCCTGGTGCGCTCGTAGACTCCAACGATTTCTTCCAGAAAAGACTCGTCAGAGATGTCCGGTCCGGGTGTAATCCCCCACCTCTTCATCAACCGGTAGGCCAGAAGACGCGCGAGTTTGCGCCGGTGTCTCCCGTCCATTGCCTCCCTTCTCTGGAGAAAGGACCGTATGAGCTGGTACTGTTTCGGTTCCAGGGTAGTGAGATGGAGTTCAAGGTCCGGCAGGTTCAACGTGGAAGTTGAGCGAAGGCGGGTCCTATCCATGGGAACATTGCTCCTGCGTTCTACGATCACCACTGTACCAGCGGCATAGTCCCCAATCCTCTGGCTGCGAGAACTCAGAAACATCACGAATAGGCCCAACGGATAGAAGCCCAGCAATATATCCACCGCCCTCAGAATGTTGCGAATGGAGGATTCCAGCCAACCAATGGGCTGGCCGTTGACCCGGATCACCCGGAGCTTTTGCATTTTCTTTCCCGGGGTCTGACCGCTCCACAGGGCTTCAAAAATAAGGAAGTATCCCAAATCCACCACGCCGTAGGCAAGGACCCCCAAAGCGAACAGCCAGGTTCGGGGGAGACTTGTCATAATACCGCTTGGATCAAATTTCGGCAGCAACCGAGCCAGCATAAATACTGCCAAAAAGATGCAGAGGATAATCAAGGCCCGCAAGGTTGTATCCAGCAAGAAAGCTGTAGAGCGTGTTCCCAAGCCGGCAAGTACGTATCTGAACCCCACGTGTTCTGGAGTTTGAATCTTCAGGGTCTCTTTTGCTGTTTCCATCTCAATGACCTTTTGCTACTCTACAGGCATGAGTCAATCCATCGAGAGATTCATCGAGTCCAGAAGACCACGCTGGGAGCGATTGGAAAAACTCATCCAGTCCCTGGAACAGGGAAAAGCGCAACGTCTGCGCCCGTCGGAACTCCCAGATATGGGCCGGTTATACCGGGAGGCCACAGCTGATCTGGCCCGGTTGCAGACTTTCCAACAACAGGGGGCTCTCCCGGATGAGTTGGTTGACTACTTAAATCACCTGGTAGCCCGGGCACATGGCCAGATCTACCGCAGCCCCTCCCCTGGATGGCGTTCCTTGTGGACGTTCCTTCGCTCCACTTTTCCTGTAACCTTCAGGGAAACAGCGCCCTGGACCCTAGCGGCACTCGGTATCTTCCTCCTCGGCTGCGGGTATGGCTTTCTAGCAGGTCTTGTTGACGACAGCTTCATCCCGCTTGTCGCCCCGCCTCACCTTATTGAGCAAGTTGAAGGGGGGAAAGTTTGGTTCGACTCTATCCTGGCTATCCGTCCCCTCGCCTCCAGCATGATAATGAGAAACAACATCTCCGTAACTTTTCTGGCCTTTGCCCTTGGCATGACCTTTGGCCTCGGAACCGTTTATATAATGGCCTTCAATGGACTGCTACTAGGAACCTTGGCTGCTTTGTGCCATCTTCACGGTCTGGATGTGGATTTCTGGTCCTTTGTCCTTCCTCACGGAGTTATCGAACTCACCGCCATATTTATTGCGGGCGGAGGAGGGCTTTTGCTCGGGTCAGCTCTGATCTCTCCCGGCGATCTTTCCCGAAAAGAGGCACTGGCTCAGAGGGGTCGAAAGGCCGTCCGGCTTATTCTCGGCTGTGTTCCCCTGCTCATAGTTGCAGGGATAGTTGAGGGCTTTCTATCCCCGGCTCACCTGCCCCCATGGGTCAAATTTCTCTTAGCTGGCCTACTCTTGGGATTTTTGCTCTGTTACCTCCTGTTGCCGGCATCTCACAATAGACCTCGTCGCTTCACCTCCAAGTAACGTTCCATAGTTCCTATGGATAGTTTTGAGGGGGGAAGATCCATTGCCAGAGCTCCCTTTTGCACCAGACCACCAAGAGCTTGGCTGCGTTGGCGAAGGAGTTCCTGGAGCACTGCCCGTTCATACACGCCCTGAACCTTGGAAGGTGGGCGAGCCAACAACTCATCCCACTCCGATTCCCTGATGGCAACACACAGCGGCAGATGAAGGGGTCGCAGAAGTGATACCGCAGCAAGGAGGTTTTCTGACGCCACCTCGTCCAGCAGGTCCGTGTAAATCACCACCAGGCTTCGCCGCCGAACCTGTGATCGAAGCCAGAGCAGCGCCTGTTCGTACTGGGGCTCAACCAGAGCGGGCCGTAAGGATATGGTCCCCTCCAGAATGAGTTGCAGTTGCTCAGGTGTCCCTCGAGGCGGGATAAAAGAGATTACCCGATCGGCGAATGCCAGTATTCCCGCCTGATCCCCTCCTGAAAGGGCGGTGTGGGCCAGATGAACCGCTGCCTCCAGGGCGTGATCCAGCTTTGTTTTCCCTTCTGACTCGGCGCTCATCAACCGTCCCATATCCAACAAAATCATTACAATCTGGTTCTTTTCCGTTTGATACTGCTGGACAATGGGTCGGTCCAATCGGGCCGTGGCTTTCCAATGGATCTTTCGAGGATCATCCCCTTCCACGTATTCCCTGAGAGACTCGAATTCGCGGCCTTCTCCCCTCCACTTGGTTGGTCGAAGTCCCCACTTGAAGGCCACTCGCCTGTATGTGGCTAAGTCGGCGTAGCGCAAAGGCTGGAGACGAGGGTAAACTCTCACCTCCCGAGCAGCCCTGAGTCGTATCGGTTTTAGCATGAACCCCAAGGGGCCCTCCACTCTGAGAAAAAGATCTCCAAAACCATATTCCCCTCTTTGGAGAGGTGTGAGGCAATACTCAAGGCTCAGAGAAGATCTTCCAGGAACCACAGACTTAAGAACCGGTGCCGGTTCCCATTCTTTGGGAGTTTGATCCCGCACCTGGACTTTTCTGTTGGCTGGGCCTGTGTTCCTCAGGACAATTTCAATGTCGTGCTCGATGCCGGAGGAAAAATGGGGCGGGCAGACTCTCTCGGCCTCTATACTCCCACCCTTCAATGTTATGGTGGAATCCAGGCAACACAACAGCAGAATCCCAAGATCGAGAGCAACCACCACTTTCCAGCCCCAGAATGCGGCCGCTGCAATCCCCAACGCTACCAAACACAGGGTCCGCATGGTGGGGAGAGGAATCTCTTCCAAAAAACTTCTTACTTGATCTGTGGGTGAGCGCTCAGCCATAAGCTTTCAGTGGGGCAGACTCGGTCCGACCTACTAACCATTAGGTCTTTTTCATATCTTAGGCACTTTAGACATTTTAGACATTCTTTTATCTCGGTACTGGAATTCCCTCCAGGACCTGGGAAAGGACGCGGTCAGGTGTCAGCCCTTCCAGTTCTGCCTCTGGTCGGAGGATTACCCGGTGTCTGAGGACCGGAAGAGCCATCTCCTTGATATCATCTGGGACAATAAAGTCCCTCCCCCCCATCGCAGCCGAGCACTGGCTCGTTTTCAGCAAAGCTATTCCCCCCCGCGGACTGGCTCCAAGATGGAGGTGAGGAGAGCGTCGGGTTCCTTCCAGTAATCTTTGCACGTATGCCACAATGCCTTCCTCGACTTTCACTTTACGGACTCGTCGACGAAATTTGACGATGGTATCTTCTCCTGCGAGCCGAGCTAGTCCCAGTGATTCCAGGTCATGGACATCTGAGGACTTTCCGTACCGAGCAAGTATCTCCCGCTCCTCGGCCTCTGAAGGGTAACTCAACACTATCTTCATAAGGAACCGATCCAGTTGAGCCTCGGGCAGCGGGTAGGTGCCCTCCTGTTCAATAGGATTCTGGGTCGCCACCACCATAAAACTTTCGGACAAAGGCAAAGTTTCGCCGTCGATGCTCACCTGCCTTTCCTCCATGGCCTCGAGGAGCGCGGATTGGGTCTTTGGTGGCGCCCGGTTGATTTCGTCGCCCAGAAGAATCTCCGTAAAAATTGGACCCTTGCGAAGATGAAATTGCCTATTTTGCAAGTCGTAAATTTGCGTGCCCAAAATGTCTGCAGGCATCAGGTCGGGAGTGAACTGGATTCGGGTGAACTCTGACTTCAATATGTAGGCCAAGGTTTTGGCCAGGAGGGTTTTGGCCAGGCCCGGCACTCCTTCCATGAGGACATGTCCTCTTGCCAGGAGACCCGCCAGCAAATGATTCACTGCCTGCTGTTGCCCCATGATCACTTTGGATATTTCACCAGAAATCCGCCCTACTAATTTGTCAACTTCTGCCGGCATGTTGTTCTCTCCGAGGCGCAATGCGCAGAGCGCATGGCGCGTTTCGTAAAAGGAGGTTTCAGTGTTCAGCTTCTATGTTTCTTTTTCCTGACACCTGACACCTGAATCCCTGTGACTTAGCACTTGGAAACCGGGGACCCGCCCGCAGGGTGGG
>CP070843.1:2598516-2604500 GCA_020350905.1 Deltaproteobacteria bacterium | reverse complement strand
AAGGGGAGTGTGTTACAGAATGTATCTTGCAGGTTCAGCAGCCTTAGGCGGGCTTTCGGAAGACTCATGCGATAGTAGATCATTAAGAAGTAGCAGTTAATCCCGTAGACAAAGAGGGAGAATAAGGCAAGCAGGTAGAAGACCAGCAATATATGTTCAAGCACGCTCATGAGTTATCTTCACCATTGAGGTTCTAGTAAAAAGTGTAGCTCTGCGCCGTCGCTCTCATAATGTCGATTGCTGGGAAATAGTTCCAAGTCTGCTATTGGTTCCCTCAGGGCTGATTGTCCTTCCTGGCATCAGCTGAGGGGGATTGAACTATCTGCAAAAGAACACACGCCTGGTTGGCCATAGTCTATCGGTATTATCTATACTGAACTCAATACAATGTAAAGTTATAAAATTGCATTTCTGAAGGCAATAGAATCAAAGGGATTTGATAACATTCGGCAATTCATTGACAGGGGGAAAGTCGTTTGTTAGATGTGGCCTTTACCGGGAAAGTATCTGCCCCACAGCTGGATTGCACCATTATCTAACCTCTAGCCCGGATATTTCATGAATTGCTGTCGCGAGACCACGAAGATGGCCGTGCCACCTGGCAACCGCAGGGTGTTGGTTCCGAGGCATACCTGAACGGTACGTCGCAGGGGCCGACGCCCGAGGACGCCAGGAAGGACGGCCATATCCCTGGTCGCAGCAAGTGATTCATGAAATATCCGGGCTAGTAATTTCGAGGGAGACCACAATGAAGCCCAAGCCTTGGAAAACTCTCTCTACCAAAATGGTCTATGAAAACCCGTGGATGAGACTGCGCGAGGACATAGCCGAATTACCCAATGGTCGAACTACCACTTACGGGGTAGTCATCTTTGGAGATTGTGTGGGCGTTCTACCCTTTGTAGACCAAGACCACGTGATGCTGGTGCGCCAGTATAGGTACGTACAGGGTGAGGCCCACCGCTGGGAAATGCCCACCGGTGGTGTAAAAGAGGCAGAGACGTTGGAGCAAGCAGCTCAGCGCGAGTTGGCAGAAGAGGCAGGGTACTATGCCCGTCGATTGACCCACATTAGCAGCTACTACACTTCCAAGTGTATCTGTGATGAGACGGCGCATCTCTACATTGGCGAAAAATTGACGCCTGCCGAAGTAATGCCCGACGACACTGAGTTCCTGGAGAGGCGAATTTTTTCGTTCGACGAGGCGTTACGTATGGCGCTGGAGGGCGAAATTATGGATAGCATGAGTGTTATGGCACTCCTCCTGGCAGCTCGACGGCGTAGTTAAGATTCCAAATCACAAAGACTAAGGTTTCAGTGTTCAGTTCTACCATTTCTGACACCTGACAGCGGTACGGTCAGATCTTATTCATTTTCTGCAAGAAGGCAAGGGTGTGAGGTGCAGAAGCTGGATCTTGCGTCAAGTCATGACGAAGCCGGTCTAGGTCGGTTACGACGTCGACATCATACCACTCGGGGACTTCGTGCACTTGCAAACTTAGGCTACGGCAGGCCGCAATCGTTTGGGGAATAACCCTCTCGGTGCTCCAAGCGATACCTTCGAACAAGACGGGTTGGAGTCGCTTCATTCCGATCAAATAATAGCCGCCATCGTGACCAATTCCCAGGGTGATGTCAGCATGGTCCAAGCCCGAAAAGGCTTCTGACAGATAAGCAAGCGGTAGGGTTGGGCCGTCGCTGTTCATGATAACAACCCGTCGATAGCCTAATTCAAAATGATGGGCCAATGCATTGGCCAGCCGCTCACCCAGATCGGCGCCAAATTGAGGCATTAATCTGAAGCCATCAGGTATCAGGCTTTGAAAATAGAAATGGGCACCCGGCGGCGTGTAGGCCAGGGTGCGGTCGACATTTTTTAGTCGGTTTGCAAGCGCCAGTGTGTCCAGCATCAAACAGCGATAGAATTTAGCTGCATCTTGGGGTGTAAAGGGTGGACAAAGGCGGGTTTTTGTGAAGCCGGGTTCGGGCTTTTTGGCGACAACAATCAAGGCAGCGTCCATGTGAGCCTCATCTGTATCTTCTGCGACTTGATGCCCTTGACAGGGGCCGACGAGATGTGATCATACTACCTTACTAAACTCCAAGGGTGGAGACAAGGTGGCATCAGTTAAGAAACATTACGACAATTTTCTCGCAGAACATTACTCCTGGATGTTCGGGGACTTTAATGCCAAAGTCCAGGAGAACAAAGATTTCTTTAAACTGACCGGCATTGAGCCTCGATCCGGAGGGAAGGCTCTTGATCTTGGTTGTGGCTCAGGCTTTCAATCAATTGCCTTGGCGAAGCTGGGATTCAGGGTCTTATCCGTTGACATGAGCGAGACTTTACTAAATGAATTGCGAAATCGAAGCGCTGGACGAGATATAGAAGCTGTTCAGGGAAATATTCTAGATTATAGCATTTATGCTGATAAGGGTCCTTTTGAAGCGGCAGTATGCATGGGAGATACCCTTACCCACCTTCAGAAGACACGAGAGGTATCGGCTTTGTTCGCCAATATCTATTCACTCCTAGAACCAGGGGGGAGATTGGCTCTCTCCTTCAGGGACCTCACTGCCGAACTTAAGGGTATAGATCGCATTATTCCGGTAAGAAGCGACAATGATAAGATAATGGCAACATTTCTGGAATATGAAGAAACCCAGGTGAATGTCCACGATATTGTCTTTGTTAAGGGAGATTCTGGCTGGGAACTTAGAAAAAGCACCTACAGAAAGCTTCGTGTTGGCATGCATCAAGTTCACGATTTTCTTCAGCACCATGGTTTTAGTGTCATCTCCAGTGAGATGCAAGAAGGATTTTCTGTTATTGTGGCCAAGAAGTAGGGGTGTTTATTCAACATCGAAAACCTGGTCCTCAGGCCAGTCCCAGATCCCGCCTGGCGGGGGCACAGTTCAATGGCTTTGCCGGTAAAGATTGCGAACGGCTGGAGGTTTCAGTGTTCAGGTTTCAGCTTCTATGTTTTTTCCCTGACACCTAAAACCTGACACCTGACACCCAAAACCCAGAGATTTAGTGCTTGGAATTTGATATTCTACAATCTTGGAATGATTACACATTTGACCTTTGTACGGTATGAAGGATATCATGTGCTAACGAAGCAATGTGGTTGTGCCTTTCCCAGCGCGAATCCATTTCCAGCCAGACCAAGCTACTATACGAGTGCCAAATGGGGCAGAATCAGATTAAAGATCCGGAGACCTGGGTAGACGAGCATAGTGATTCTCTTTTTCGCTATGCATTGTTCCGCATCCAAGATGGTCAGGTAGCCGAGGACCTAGTCCAGGAGACCTTTTTGGCGGCTCTTCGGGGGAAAGATAGTTTCGCTGGTCGTTCTTCGGTGCGAACCTGGCTTTTTGGGATACTCAAGCACAAAATCATCGATCACATCAGAAAGATCAGCAGAGAGAGACCTGAGGAGGACATTGAGACCCTGGCAAATCTGGCTCACAAGACCTTTAATGAACAAGGGGTATGGAAGTCCCAGCCGGCAAAGTGGACTACCGATCCCGGCCTGCTTTTTCAACAACAAGAATTTTGGGAGATCTTACAGCATTGCTTGTCTGAGCTGCCACCCCGGTTGAACCAGGTATTCACCTTGCGTGAGCTCGATGAGCTCAGTGCGGAGGCGGTTCGTAAGATTCTGCAGGTCTCCCCGACTAATGGGGGAGTTATGCTTCACCGAGCCCGCATGCGTTTGAGAGAATGCCTCGAAATAAACTGGTTTGACAATAAAGATTAGGAAGAAGGGATAATGTTCTCTTGTAAGCAAGCGACCGAGCTTATGTCTGTTTCTCTGGACAGTAAGTTATCTTTATATAAGCGTATTGCACTCAGATTTCATCTTCTCATGTGTAAGCTCTGTTCACGCTGTTGGCAACAGATGCTTTTTGTCAGAGATGCGATGCACAAGTGCTCGGAGCAAGTTGAAGAGATTGATTTCATGCCTGAGCATTCGCTCTCACCCGAAGCGTGTGAACGGATCAAGAACTCTTTTCGGGAGCACAAGAATACGTAAAGAAAGGGCGTGAGCTGAAGGCCTGTTTTTCCTATCCAGAGATGGTACCCTTCCTTTTTCGATAATAATAAACTCTTCGTGTCCTTTGTGGTTTTCTTAAATCGTGGCGAAACTGATCCAGATAGGTTTTGCTCAGCAGCCTGTGCGCACTTGACTTAAGTTTTTCTCTTGCACTATAACATCGGACCAAAGATGGTGATCAACCTCAGCAAAACTTCGGGACATCCTACCGATCCAGGGGGTTGTCAGCCCATTCGAGTCCGGTAATACTTTTCTAAACCGTAACCACTGCCCTACCCCACGAAGTAGGGATTTCCTAATTGTGATCTACTGGCAATCCAGCGTATATCCGGAAACTACCCAGTGCTATTCTGAGCCCTTCGGTCGACTCAGGATAAACTCCACGAAGAATCTCTGCTGCCCCATTTAACCATGAGATTTTTCGCCGTCCCGCATTTGCGGAACTAATCAGAATGACATCCGAAAAATCGGTTTCCGGATGGATACTAGGTAGCCCGGATATTCCATGAAAATTCCCTTCAAAAGAGGGAATGAAGAGAGTAAGCAATTTGGTTCATGGTTATCAAAATATTTACTCAGGTTCGGATCTTCAAGAAATAGAAGTTCCAGAGAACGGTAGTATGGATAATCAAACAGAATGGGGGGTTGGGAATGACAGCTAAACAAAAGGATTTGGATCTTCTCTGTATCAACACTATTCGCACACTCTCTATGGACGCAGTGCAGAAAGCAAACTCCGGCCACCCAGGGACTCCCATGGCGCTGGCCCCCTTGGCCTATGTGGTGTGGACCCAGTTTCTCCGACACAACCCACGGAATCCGAAATGGTTCAACCGAGACCGCTTTGTGCTCTCATGCGGTCATGCCTCAATGCTGCTCTATGCCATGCTCCATTTGACTGGCTACGATCTTTCCCTGGAGGAAATCATAAATTTTCGACAATGGGGGAGCAAAACGCCGGGCCATCCAGAACACGGGCTCACCCCAGGGGTGGAAACCACTACTGGACCTCTAGGCCAGGGCATTATGAATGCTGTGGGTATGGCCATGGCAGAAGCGCATCTTGCCGCGGTTTTCAATCGTGACGGACATACTATTGTGGACCACGATGTTTATGCGTTTTGCAGTGACGGTGACCTTATGGAGGGTGCTTCCCACGAGGCGGCCTCTCTGGCGGGGCACCTGGGTCTCGGCAAACTCATTTGCATCTACGACGATAATCGCATAACCATAGAGGGAGGCACTGATCTGACGTATTCCGAAGATGTGGGCAAACGTTTCGAAGCCTACCACTGGCACGTACAGGACCTGGGTGATAAGGCAAATGATCTTGCCGCCTTGGCAGATGCTCTCACCGTAGCGAGAGAAGAAGAAACGCGGCCATCGCTTGTCATCGTCCGTACCCACATTGGTTATGGTTCTCCCAACAGACAGGACACGGCAAAGGCCCATGGAGAGCCCTTGGGGGAAGAGGAGGTAAAGCTGACCAAGGAAATCTATGGTTGGCCCGAGGATGAATCATTTTTGATACCCGAAAAAGTGAGCGTCCACATGGGTCAGGTTGCTGAGCGGGGCGAGAGGCTAGAAGCGGAATGGAACGAGAATTTTGCTGCATACCAAAAGGATTACCCTGACCTGGCCGAGAGATTTCAGATGGCCTTGAATGGTACTCTTCCATCGAGGTGGGATGACAACATACCCAATTTCACCAACGAAGACGGTCCCATGGCAACTCGTGTTGCCTCAGGAAAGGTTCTCAATAGCTTTTCTGATAAAATCCCCTGGCTTTTGGGGGGGAGTGCCGACCTGGCGCCATCCACCAAGACCCTCATTGGTGATTCGACCTACTTCTCGAAAGAAAACTATGTGAAACGAAACATTGCTTGGGGTGTACGCGAACATGCCATGGTCGCCTGTTGCTCG
>CP070843.1:2592936-2598416 GCA_020350905.1 Deltaproteobacteria bacterium | reverse complement strand
GGAAAATTGCTCATTCTGCATGGCACAGCAGACACAAACATTACCATGGATCAGTTTGCCAAGCTTGCCATTGAGTTGGAGCAAAAAGGTGTTTCACACGAAATGATTACCTACGGTGGAGCACCACATGCCTTTACCGTCTTTGGTGAGAAACGGTATAGAAAAGAGGCTGATAGGAAATCATGGAAACGTTTCTCGGAATTTCTTTCCGAGACGCTTAACTGATCAACCTATACCTTTGCGACTGTTTTTTCCTGCTACCAGTTAAGGAATAAAGATTTTACCATATTTTCCCGCAGTCCATGTGATGGTTCTGACCAGAGCCACTGTTAGGCCGCACTTCACAAATTTCCGGATCATCACCGATGATTACAATTCTCTTTGCACTCATGGATGGGTCCCTCCCTGCCTAAGCTCAGGGCCTGCCAATGGTGCGCTTCCAAGAATTTTCTCCGGGCTAGACAGACTGAGATCTCAAATCTACTCCTCGGCTTGACACTATATATTGGGCAGATTCAAGCGCAGGTACACCATTTGGCATAATAATTGCTGTTCACCTAATTGCAACGTTTCAAGATCGCGCAAGTAGATATTTGGCATTATTGCCTGACTTGCCATGAGTGAGAAATGAATACCTTGCGCAAAACAAAAGCAAACGAAGCCCGTCTTTCAGGGGGAGAGATTCGGATTGCTGTTGGGCTTCGGCTTTACGAGCTGTTCTGTGCTGATTGTAATCGAGTGTTGATAGAAGAGGATTCGCACCTCATGAGATTGCAGTGCATAGAGTGCAAGCGCGTTTACGCTTACAGGCTTCACCCTGAGGAAGAAGAATACATTTTTCAAGCGTCCGGGCGAAAGGTGACAATCCAATGAAGCCAGGAGTAATGGATTTATCCAAGTGGGTTGAAAAAACGGCTCAGGCCGTCCGGCGCATCTGCAGTAAGAAGCAAGCGCCCTGTGTTGGCTTCAGTTTAATCTTTTTCGACCCGGTTGCTGAGCCAGAGGAGCGCTGGAATTATGTCATCGAACTGGCCTTCGATCCCAACAATCCCCCAACTCAGGAAGAGCGAAAACAGTTACAAAATGCCTTTGAGTTTATCAGCGAAGGTGTCCGTCGAATCATGGATGATAAGGCCGGATGTAAAAACATTGAGGATTACACCCGGGAAGTACGATGGCATTGAACATCTCATATCCCGTGGGAAGCGGTAAACGGTAATCTGTGAATAACTGACCTCTTTGACTGATTCTCTAACTTTCTAATTCTCTAAGAACCTATCCTGTTCTCTTCTCTATGCCCTATGCCAACATCGAAGGCCGTATCCCTTCAGGATTTATACCATCGTCAGTTACCAAAACCTCTTTGTTTCCGAATATTTCGAGGTATCCCCTAAGATTATATAATCTAAGACAAATGACGATATCCTCCAATTCGTTATCGCTGACGAATTCACTGGAGATACCTATAGTATGTTTTGTTTCGCCAGTGGGAGCGTCAACGCGAAACACATGTCTGCGAGATTTGGAATCCCATGTGTTCTCAATAACACATCCGGGCAACAACTCCTTGAGGTAGTCCTCGATTCCTAACAGTTTGTCCTTTTCTTCCATCCAGTCGCCTCCTAAATCAAAGAATCCGTTAGCCAGTAGGATAGCAAAGGGCATGGAGCATAGAGCAAATTCAAGATCGGTCACTCTATGCTCCGTGCCTTTTCCCTATGTCCTATGCGATCTCTCTGCCTAGTGTCTAGTAGAAATGGCTGGTAGCGGCCCGCTGCCTCCTGCCGGCTGTCTTTCCCTCTGCCCCATGCCCTATACCGCCTCGATCGTTGAGGGGGGTTTCGGTGCTATGTTGTACGTGACGCTGACAATGCCAGGCACATCGCGGATAAGCTCGCTGGCAAGCTTTTCAAGGGTTTCGAATGAGAGGTGAGTCGGTGTTGCCGTCCGCGCATCCACGCTTTCCCAGCAACGCACCTCAATCTGTTGACCAAAATCGCGATTACCGTCGCGCATGCCGGTCACGCGGTCTTTATGAAGGATCGCCATATACTGGAATGCCTCGGTAGCTTTCAGCAACTGCTCGACAATGACCGTGGCTTTGCGCACCGTCTCGATGCGCTCTGGGGTCGCCGCACCTATCACGCGCGCGGCAAGGGCCGGTCCCGGAAAGGGGATACGCTCGAACAGTTCGGCCGGAAGACCAAGAGCCTTACCAATCATTCTAACCCCGTCCTTGCGAAGCTGAACGAGCGGTTCTATTATGCGGTAGCCGAAGGCTTCTTGCGGGTCGATCCCCAGTTGCTCGAACACATTGTGCTGCCGCTTTATCCCTGCAACCGTTTCGTCGACATCGGTCAGGATAGTTCCCTGCAGTAGATACTTTGCTCCACTTTCCTTGACCATACGCCCGAACACGGTTCGGTAAAAGGTCTGGGTAATGGCCTCGCGCTTCTCTTCCGGATCGTCGACTCCCTCGAGCGCAGCAAAGAACTCTTGGCGTGCATCGACCACGTCCACCTCGACGCCGAACTCTTGGAAAAGGCCCACGACCTGCTCGGCCTCTCCCTCACGCATAAGGCCGTTTTCAACAAAAACTGTCTTGAGGCTCTTGCCCAGGGCTCGATGCCCAAGCATGGTCACAGTGGATGAATCGACGCCTCCCGAAAGGGCGTTGATCGCCATTCCGTCCCCAACGATGTCCTGAATGTCTTTGATCTTTTCATTGATGAAGTGCTCGGGATTGAGTTCCTGCGCCGTGATCTCCTTAATCATGGGTCAAGCTCCTTTGTAATTAGGGTGTTTCGCAGAAGAGGTTCCCTAGCCGGTGAGTACAAATTCGAAAGGTGGGGTCCTCGGCCAGCAAAGATGATTATCTTTTATCATAGGCCCAAGGAATTTTCTAAGCGATTTTTTCGAAGGGTGAGTAGAATAGGTTTACATTGTTATGACAAGTGGTCGGACCTGTTGTCCACTGCTTACCGAATTATTAGCTTGGTCCGACCGAAAGCGCCGGCTAATCGGCAAGGAGTAGCGAATGAAAGAGTCGTAAGGTATACTTCGAGGAGTGTTTCGCTTGCTTTCTCCCTTCTTTTCATTTCAGGGTGGGAGTTCGGCAGGAGTGAAAGAACAAAAAGCATTTTCAGGTGGACGAGAGTTGATCAAATGGAAAGAACCGGGCATAAGGAATTTACAGACGAAATACTTGAAAAAGCAAAGGAATTTGGGGCTTGTTTGGCGGGGATTGCAGATGTTTCAGAGCTCAGGCGGTCTCCGTCTCATGTCATCTACAGCAAGCTTGACAGCTTCAGAGGAATTGGGACCAAAGAGCCCAAGGGGATTGCACCGGGCGAGTTCGCATGGCCTCAGCGTGCTCGCTCCATAATTGTGCTTGCTGTTCCACATCCCACTTACAAGCCGGAATTGGACTGGTGGATAGAGGGCTGCCGCGGCGGGACTCCCGGAAACCAAATGTTGATCTCCATAAACGACCGATTGTCAAAGTGGCTTGAAGAAAAAAAAGGCGTTGAGAGCAAAAAACTTCCTTATTACATCGAGAAGGGAGGCGTCTTCCTCAAGGACGCCGCTGCGATGGCCGGGTTGGGGTGCATCGGCAAAAACAATCTTTTTCTGACGCCTGATTTCGGCCCAAAGGTCAGGCTTCGAGCTCTATTTACTTACTTGAAGCTGCCTTCCACTGGCCCTCTAGTGTTCGATCCCTGCAGAGAGTGCGACATGCCGTGCAGAAAGGTGTGCCCTCAAGACGCTTTTGCAAGCAAGAAGTATTCACAGGGTCAAATGGGGCTCGCTGAACTGCCGGGCAGGGATGGGGGCTACGATCGCCATCTGTGCAATGTGCAGATGGAATCGGATATGGCCAAAAGCGAAAGGACTGCTGCTGAAGGAGCCGAAAAGGCATCCAGGGTGGTCCGCTATTGCCGAAGATGCGAACTGGTGTGTCCGGTTGGCAGGAGAGCAATCGATCAACGCAGAGAGTGCTGAGATTGGTGCCGGAGTCGGGGCAAATTAGGATGTTGAAATATTTACATCCGCCTTAGTCGGCTTTCCCGACCGCTTTCCCGATCATTGATAGACACCTCTTCATATTCTTTGAATTTCATGCCTTTGCGTTTCAGCCTCGGTTATTATGCGATCTGATTCTTCCATATATCTGATCACACTTCAACCATGTCACTGGCCAGGAGACGGTCGGGAATCGGTTCTTACTGCATGCTGCGTGCCGAAAAACGGTCTTTTTGCCCCCTAATCCGCATTCAAAGAATCCTGTAGTCATTTGTCGATTCGCCTATGGAATTAGCTTGACTCGCCCACCGAGCACTTTACTTTTCCATCAGTCGATCTTATCTACACATTTCATATATAGAGAAGTTTACTGAGCGGATCGATGACCACCCTTTCGTAATGCTTTTCCTTGCGATTATTTAGAGGAGGAACCAACATGCTAACACGAAAAAATCTCTCGATAATACTACCTGTCTTTATGGCGCTGCTCCTTGGCTGTGCCCAGACAAGACCGGATATACCAGTAGATGAGGGTTCTATTGAACCCGGGAGTTCTGTGGCCATGAAAGGAAAACCTTTTGAACTTCTCGGCACACCCATAGCGGTGGGAGACACCTTGCCGTCGGTGCAGTTGAGGGATGCGAAGACCATGGAGAAGGTTGATCTGTCTACCATGAGAGGATCGATTCTCTTTCTAAGCATCGTACCCTCTTTGGATACACCGGTTTGTGACGCCCAGACCCACTATCTTGGCGAGCAGGGCGACAAGCTACCGCAGCAGATCAAACGCATCACCATAAGCCGGGATACCCCTTTTGCACAAAAACGCTTTGCCAAAGAGGCAAAACTAGATGATCTTCAATACCTTTCTGACCACGGTGAGGCTGCTTTCGGACGCTCAACTGGGCTTCTGGTTGAAGATCTCATGCTTCTTTCACGCTCGGTTATCCTTGTGGATAAAGAGGGTAAGGTGCGCTATATTCAGGTAGTCTCCGATATTACCCATCTTCCTGATATGGAGAAGGCCTTCGAAAAGGCGGAGGAACTCTTAAATACTACTTGAAAGCATATAATGATGGGGCCGGAGCTTGGTGTTGATTGCAATGCATGCTGCAGCCAAAAGTAAGTGTGCTCGAAAGTCGTACCAAAGTATCTCAAATGTGTTTAAAGGAGGGAAGGATGCTGCTCAAAGGAAAAACTGTCGGTATTCTGGTCGGTCCCGGATATGAGGATTTGGAATTCTGGGTACCGTACATGCGTATGAAAGAAGAAGGCGCAGAAGTCAAGGTGATTGCCACCAAGGGCGGTGAAACCTGTACAAGCAAAAGCGGCGGGCTGACCGTCGAAAGTCAAGTTGGCGCTAAAGAGATCACCGCCGACCATCTGGAGGCGCTGCTGGTGCCGGGCGGTTGGGCCCCGGACAAGCTGCGCCGGGATCCGAATATTCTGCGGTTGGT
>CP070843.1:2584680-2592836 GCA_020350905.1 Deltaproteobacteria bacterium | reverse complement strand
CAAGAATTACTTGCTGCGACCGCGGATATGGCCATCCTTCCGGGCGTCCTCGGGGGTTGGCCCCTGCGACGTACGGTTCAGGTACGCCTTGGAACCAACACCCTGCGGTTGCCCGGCGGCACGCCCATCTTCATGGTCTCGCGACAGCAATTCATGAAATATCCGGGCTAGAGGAAAACCTGGTCAGTCTCAGCAAATGTTACGTCAATAGGAGACCTTGACAATGGCCATAAAGGTGACGCCCTTACACTATGTGACGGTTGAGTTTCGGCTGTACGATGAAAAACAAGAGAACCTGGCGATGGAAGCCTCAGGGCAGCGCCGCTTTCTCTATGGTGTGGAGTCTTGGATCGACGGGGTGGATCAAAGGCTGGAAAGCCTTGAAGAAGGTGAGTGCTTAGAACTGGTTCTGGAGTCGGAGGCAGCAGCATTTGTGGCATCTCAGCTGTTGCGCCAAGATGAGTTGCCCCAAGTAGATATACGTCTGATGCTCGAGCTTAGAATTGTTGAGGTAGTTAGGGCAGATCCTAAAGAGGTTGTTCAGGCGCTGGCGGCCTCAATAACGTGCTGTGATCATTGTGGCAGCCACTGAACGCAATAGTCACTCGGGAGTAAGCAGGAGGCAGTGAGCAGCAGGCAGTAGGCACTAGGCACATTTATTCACCATGTAAAACCTGCTCCTTAGGGCCAGTCTTGGCGCGATTTATGATTTGTGACCTGCCCTGTGGAATTCCGCGTTAGCGGACCCCCTTTGGGGGATTCCACAGGGTAAAATTGCAGATTGAGGCTGCATCCATTCCTTACCTGGAGGTACTGAGCTTTTAAATCTTAAATCTGCATTCTACAATCTAAAATCCCTCAAGGTTCAGCCCAAAGCCGGGTTCTTTGGGCCCGGATTCTTTCATATCAGGGCTAGAGCTGAGCAAGAAAGATTGATAGACTCGTTTTCCAATGGTAAACACTATCAGAGTGGAGAAGCACGAGGAGAGTTGGTTATGGCAACGGTGGGCCTGAGAGTTATCAGCGGCAATAGCAATCGAGGTCTTGCAGAAAAGATCTGCGATTATCTTGGCATATCCCTCTGTCGTGCCAGGATTGATAAATTCAACGATGGCGAGACTCTCGTGGAGGTTGGAGAGAATGTTCGGGGCACAGACGCTTTCGTGATCCAATCCCTGGCCCATCCTGTGAATGATCATCTCATGGAACTACTGGCAATAATTGATGCTCTTAAACGTGCGTCAGCAAGGCGGATCACTGCGGTAATGCCATATTACGGCTATGCCCGCCAGGATCGCAAGAACAAGCCCCGTGTGCCCATCACCGCACGTTTGGTGGCCGACCTTCTGACTGAAGTGGGAACTGATCGGGTGCTTACCATGGATTTACATGCCGGCCAGATCCAAGGATTTTTCAACATCCCCGTGGACAATCTCTATGCCTCTCCGATTCTCTTGCCCCATATTAGGGAGCAGTTTAGAAATGAACTGGTAATAGTAGCCCCCGACGCTGGAGGAGTCCCCAGGGCCCGCGCCTACGCCAGTCGACTGAATGCCGGTCTGGCGCTGATCGACAAGAGAAGAGCAGATGCCAACCAGGCGGAGGCCATGCACCTGATTGGTGAGGTGGAAGAGAAAACTGCGGTTATCCTCGATGATATGGTGGATACTGCTGGAACCCTTGTAGAAGCGGCCCGTACCCTCCTGGAAAAAGGCGCCAGAGCGGTGCATGCCTGTTGTACCCATGCAATTTTGTCCGGTCCGGCTGCTGAAAGATTGGCCCAGAGCCCTTTCGGATCGGTAGTGGTCACTGATACCCTACCAAAGCAACCTGACAGAGCCGACATCCCCAACCTAAAAGTACTCTCATCGGCGCTACTGTTCGCCGAGGCCATCAAGAGTATTCACAACGAAGATTCCATCAGCCGACTATTCGAGATACAGCACTAGAGGAGATGGCTATGCAAAGTAACCTTGCCTGTCCGCACTGCGGCGGTCTGGTATTCAAATACAGAAATCCCTTGCCTACAGTGGATATCATCATTGAACTGGAAGACAAGGGGATGGTCCTGATTCGGCGGGCCAAAGAGCCCCATGGCTGGGCAATACCGGGCGGGTTTGTGGATTACGGCGAATCCCTGGAGGATGCGGCCCGGCGGGAAGCCCGAGAAGAGACCTCTTTGGATGTAGAGTTACTCGGGCAACTTGGTGCTTACTCTGCGCCCGACCGCGATCCGAGACACCACACCATTACTGTGGTTTTTTGGGCCCGAGCCGGAGGTGAACCGAAGGCCAGAGATGATGCTAGAGAGGTGGGGGTGTTTACTGAAAAAGATCTGCCCTCACCCCTGGCCTTCGATCATGCTCAGATCCTGGCTGACTACTTTGTCCACAAGAAGAGTCGGCAGCAATTCATGAAATATCCGGGCTAGTCAATCTTGAATTTTTCACGCAACTTGTTCTCTACCGCCTCTGGCACCAGGCCGGTCACGCTGCCCCCCGCCTGAACTACCTCCTTTATTATTCTAGATGAGATGTAGATCCAACGAGCTCCTGTCATCAGGTACAGGGTTTCCGGCTTACGGCTTAGCTTTCGATTCATAAGGGCCATTTGAAACTCATACTCAAAGTCGCTTACGGCCCGCAGTCCTCTGAGAATGGCCATAGCGCCACACCTCTCAACGTAGTCCACGAGCAGTCCCTTGAAGCTGTCTACCCGAATACGATCGGGCTCTTGGTGATTTTTCAGACTAGCGCGGATGAGGTCCAGCCGTTCTTCAAGCGTAAAGAGCGGCTGTTTTGCTGGATTCTCAGCAACCGCGACGATGATGTTGTCGAAGATCTTGAGGGCTCGATCCAGTAAATCCAGATGCCCGTTGGTGATAGGGTCAAAAGATCCTGCATAGACAGTGACTCTTTTATCTTTCATGGTAGTCTATTCTCCCCGTCGGTAAAAACTCACTGCCGTACTCCCATAGCTCCGCATGTTCTGGCGCTGGAGACAGCCATAAGTTGAAGTGAGATTCTCCTCAATGGCATGCTCGCTAACCACGGTAGCAGTCGCATTAAGGAGCGTGCCGTTGCCGAGTTGCTCCAGGCAGCGCTGGCTCAATCCCCGCCCGTAAGGTGGATCCAGGAACACCAAATCGAAGCGGTAACCCCGTCGTATGAGTCCCTTGAGGCCACGGCGCAGGTCCAGTCTGAAGAGTTTGGCGTGCTGGGGATTACCGCAAGCGGCCAAGTTGCGGTTAATCAACTTTACGGCTCCAGGATGTTGATCCACCATGACCACATAACCGGCACCGCGACTGAGTGCCTCGAGACCCATGGCCCCTGTGCCAGCAAAGAGATCCAGAACCCAGAGCCCAGTCAAATCAAGAGCGATAATACTAAAGATGGCCTCCCGAACTCGCTCGGCAGTGGGTCGCATGCTTTTACCCTTTGGGGTCGTCAGCCGCAGGCCTCGATGCTCACCGGCGATAATTCGCAATTTAAACCTCAACCACGGAAGAGCCAAAAGAGGGCGATACACCAGGTCACAATTACTGCCAGACTCAAACAGTCAAACCTGGATAAGCGCATATGCTTCAAAGTTTGTTTTTCAGCAATCTGCCCATAGCCACGGACGGCCATGGCAGTGGCAAGCTCATCAGCGCGCCACAGGACATTATAGAGAAGAGGAAGAAAAATACTATGAAATTTTTCTAGACGGTTACGCCAGGTTCCAGAGCTAAGATCGATGCCGCGTGCCATCTGGGATTCAACAATCCTTTCTGCCTCCTGTCCCAGAATAGGGAGAAAGCGGATGCAGAGGAGCATTGCCAGGCATAATTCTGCAACTGGAATGCGGACCCGGGCAAGAGGACTGCCAAACTTCTCCAGAGCCCGAAGCAGTTCCAGGGGTGAGGTGGTCAGGGTTAGGATAGAGGAGAACAGGATGAACAGAGAAAGTTGACCGCCAATGCGGACTGCTTGATGGAGCCCTTCCCAGGTAATATTCAGGGGCCCCAAGTCAAAAGGGAAAAGCGGTCGGCCTGAGGTAAAAAACAATTGCAAGCAGGCAGTCAACACGAAGAGCCAGGCGAACGGTCGCAACCCTTTAAGGACGGTGGCCAGAGGCAGGTGGGCCAGGTGGATCAGCCAAAGAGAGCCGAGAAAAAAAAGGGCGAGGCCCAACAGTTTATCGAGGGCAAAAAGCGTGATACCAGCAAAGCACAAACCTATGAGCTTAATCCGGGGATCAAGCGTGTGGATGGGAGAACTCGTGGGGTAATAGTGGCCCAGTGTAAGGTCTCGAAGAAATTTCATGGAAGGAAATGCCTAAAATGAACTAAATTGTCTAAAATGAGCTAAAGTGCCTAAAAGGTCTAAAGTGTCTAAAAAAGGATCTGAAAATGCAGGGGCGGGGTTTATCCCCGCCCGCATGGATCTCTGAGATAGCAATTCCCGCCAGGTTGCGGGGCAACACTATAGGTATTCCTTCACCAAGAGTTCTGCTATTTGCACTGTGTTGAGGGCGGCACCCTTGCGGATATTATCTGCTACGATCCAAAGGTCGAGCCCATTTTCGATAGAGATGTCTTCTCGAATCCTTCCCACCAGGGTGTCGTTGATGCCGGCTGCTTCCGATGGCATTGGATAGATTCGTTGATCCGGATTGTCCATCACCCTAACCCCGGGAGCCTGAAAAAGCAGAACCCGTGCCTCTTTAGCAGATAGCTTGCGTTCGGTCTGAATATTTACCGCTTCCGAATGGCCATAGAAGACCGGAATGCGCACGGTGGTAGCGCTTACCCTAATGTTGGGATCCTCCATTATTTTATGGGTCTCATGGACCATTTTCATCTCTTCTTCGGTATAGCCATTTTCCAGGAAGCTGCCGATATGGGGAAAGCAGTTAAAGGCAATCCGGTGAGGATAGACCTCGGGTGTAACTTCCTGGAAGGTCAAAAGATTTCTTGTCTGTTCCGTCAATTCTTCCATGGCGTTTTTTCCGGTACCCGAGACCGCCTGGTAGGTTGACACCACCACTCGCTCAATTCCCGCGGCGTCATAGATGGGCTTAAGCACTACCACCATCTGAATAGTAGAACAGTTTGGGTTGGCGATGATGCCTTTGCGGCGATAGTCGGCGACAGCGTGAGGGTTGACCTCGGGTACCACCAACGGCACCTCCGGATCCATCCGCCAACCACTGGAATTGTCTATTACCACACAGCCAGACTCGGCTGCTGCAGGTGCGAACTGCCGGCTAGCCGCAGCACCTGCCGAGAACAGAGCGATATCTACTCCCTGGAAAGAATCGTCGCGGAGCTCTTCAACGTGCAGGCTTTCACCCCGAAAATCCAGAGTCTTTCCCACGGAGCGGGAAGAGGCCAGCAGCTTGAGGGAAGCTACCGGGAATTCCTGCTCCTCGAGAATCCGGATCATCTCATTACCCACCGCGCCCGTGGCGCCGGCTACCGCTACCTGATATTCGCTTTTCATTGCCCATTACCTCTTATAGACTAACTAGCTCTCTGAAATATATTTAGCCACCAAATCACCAACCTCCTGGGTAGTATAACCCATACGACCGGCCTCCATGCTTTTCAAGTCATCTTTTACTGCGCGTTTGATGGCGTCCTCCACCTGGTGACTCGCATCTTCTTCCCCCAGATTATCCAGGAGCATGGCCAAGGCAGCAATGGCTGCCAGAGGATTGATTACACTCTTCCCGGTGTACTTAGGGGCAGAACCTCCGATGGGCTCGAACATGGACACACCGTGTGGGTTTATGTTGCCCCCGGCTGCTATGCCCATACCACCCTGAATCATTGCTCCCAGATCGGTGATAATGTCACCGAACATATTGTCGGTCACAATTACGTCGAACCATTCTGGATTTTTTACCATCCACATACAAATGGCATCCACATGGGCATAATCCGTTTCGATATCACTGTATTCCTGGGCTACTTCATGGAAGGTCCGCTCCCACAGGTCGAAGGCGTACGTCAGCACATTGGTCTTACCACAAAGCGTTACCTTCTGACGTCCCTGGTGATGGCAAAGCTCAAAAGCATAGCGGACACAGCGCTCCACGCCTCTGCGCGTATTCACCGATTCCTGAATGGCAACCTCATCCGGGGTACCTTTTCTCAAAAAACCACCACTGCCAACATAGAGACCTTCGGTATTCTCTCTAACCACCACGCAATCGATGTCTTCAGGATTCTTATCCCGCAGCGGTGTCCAGACACCTGGATAGAGGACGACCGGGCGTAGATTTATATACTGGTCCAAGGCAAACCGAATTGTCAACAAGATACCCTGCTCCAGAATCCCAGGCTCAACCTCAGGGTGACCGATGGCACCCAAGTAAATGGCGTGCACTGTTTGCAGCTCATGGAGAACGGAATCAGGTAGGGTTTCACCAGTTTTCAGATAGCGGTCCCCGCCAATGTCATAGGAAACCAATTCGTAGGAGAAACCATTACGTTCAGCAACGGCTGCAAGGGCCTTGAGACCTTCAGCTATTACCTCAGGACCGGTACCGTCGCCCGGAATCACGCCAATCCGATACCTTTTTGCCATCACAACCTCCGAAGGGGGAATGTGCACCACAAAGGTCACGAAGGTCACAAAGCCTTGTTCAGCTTCGTGGTGTGGAATGTATGATCATCTCGACGTGTCGAGTCGTTTCATAACGTAAGGGATGAGACCACCTCCGGCCACCAACTCCTGCATGAAGGGCGGCACGGGCTGTGCCTTGTAGGTAAGGTTTCGGCTTTTGTTGATGATAATTCCAGTGTCCAGATCTATTTCTAGCTGCTCGCCTGTGACAACATCTGCCGCCGCCTCCTCTGACTCCAAGATGGGCAGACCCGTATTAAAAGCGTTACGGTAGAAAATGCGAGCGAAGCTTGCGGCAATTACGCAGCTTACCCCGGCCGCTTTAAGAGCAATGGGGGCGTGTTCTCGAGAGGAGCCGCAACCAAAATTCTTATCAGCGACGATAACATCACCTGGCGAGACTTTCTGAGCAAATTTGGGATCAGCGTCCTCCATGCAATGCTGGGCAAGCTCCTTCGGATCTGATGTATTCAGATAGCGAGCTGGAATAATGGCATCAGTGTCAATATCAGCCCCAAATTTCCACGCTTTTCCAGTAAATTTCATGGGCTTCTCTCTCCTAAGTTACAAGCAGATTGAGAGTGAACCACAAAGGTCACAAAGCACACAAAGAAAATGCTGGCGATCGCATTTGGATACACCTCTTGATAAGGCTCACATGTAAATCCATATAGAGAATTTCATCCGTTTATGTTCTCCCTTGTGCTTTTCGTGTTCTTTGTGGTGAAAAATCTTTACAGCTCCTCCGGGCTGGCGATGCGGCCCAGCACGGCCGAGGCCGCAGCCACGGCAGGAGAGGCCAGATAGACTTCGCTTTCCGGATGACCCATTCGCCCCACGAAATTTCTGTTGGTAGTGGCCACGGCCCGCTCCCCAGCAGCGAGAATTCCCATGTAACCACCCAGACAAGGACCACAGGTTGGGGTGCTTATGGCAGCCTCTGCCTCAAGGAAAATTGTGAACAGACCTTCATCCACGGCTTGTCGGTAAATGGCCTGAGTGGCAGGAATGATGAGGCAGCGCACCCTGGGTGCCACCCTGCGGCTTTTCAGCAGCTGAGCAGCCAATCTCAAATCCTCAATGCGGCCATTGGTACAGGAGCCGATCACTACCTGATCAATGGGAATTTCATCCAAAGATGAAACCGGTTGGCTGTTCGCTGGGGAAGGTGGCAGGGCCACTTGTGGTTCGATCTCACTAACATGGTACGTGATGACCTGTTCATACTGAGCATCAGCGTCGCTTTGGTAAAATTGGTAGGACCGCTGGGCCCTTTCCTCCACAAAAGCCCGGGTACACTCGTCAGGTGCGATTATGCCGTTTTTTGCTCCCGCTTCAATGGCCATGTTGGCCATGGTCAGCCGTTGATCCATGGAGAGTTGAGCAATGACAGGGCCGGCGAACTCCATGGCTCGGTAACGGGCACCATCAACGCCAATCTGGCCAATGGTATACAGAATCAGATCCTTACCCGTAACCCAGGGACGAAGATTCCCCTGGAAGACAAACTTAACGGAGGCCGGCACGCGTAACCAGGTCCGG
>CP070843.1:2572323-2584580 GCA_020350905.1 Deltaproteobacteria bacterium | reverse complement strand
GATATCCAAATTGGATACAGAAGATGGCGGCATGTCGCAGCTCCGTCCACTCATGAGCCAGTGGTACAGGATACCCATGAGGGGCTCTGCCAGATCTGCTTCATACTGGAGCACCTCACGAACAATGTCCATCTTCTCCCTTCTTAGTAACCGAAAGAAATAATAGCTATTTTCAATTATGATCGAGGGTCGGTATGGTTCCGCACTTATGGTTGGGGGCTTTCTCTCTAGTGTCGCGAGAATATCCAGAAAAAGAGCCCAACTGTCGCGATAAGTCTTCTGAGAGCGGAAGGTTTCACCAGCATCTAAGTATTGGCAGAAGGCGCGGAGTGATTTTTCCAGTTCCACACACTTCATGGTTCTAGGCGAAGCTCCTTTTGCCAGAGGAGATGAAGGGCCAAAAACCTGACGTAAACGTTCGGCCGGACGCAACGGCGTTGGTTCCATCCCCTTCTGCATCTCAATGATGATACCCTCGAGTTCTCTCGTTCGCTCCATCCAGGCATGCCTTTCGGCATCGACCTTCTCCTCTGAGATTCTTTCAACCAGCACATCCCACTTCCACACGACCAAGGCCACTATTGTCCCGATTACAATGACGGTCAGGAGAAGCAAAAATGAAGTACGTTTTGCCATGATTAGTTTTGCCTGCAGATAGTGCACAGCCTCCTCAAAAACCATGGTCCCAGAAGGTGACAGAGTCTACGGTTTTCTTCGAGAGGTGTGTTCCAGCCCGGACATTTCATGAATTACTTGCTGCGGAACCAGACAGAATCAAGTTTTCTGCTGGTGAAAACTTCAATAACCCATAGGATGCTTACCACTTTTTCTTCCGAAAATCCAGGGAATTTCACGAGGTCATGTCGGCGGTCTGTTGCCTAGATTGGGCGTGGTGCATGGAGCACGGGGCTAAAAAAAACCTGGATGAAACCTAGGTGGCTATGCTAAGATGAAAATGACCCCGATAAGCCGCGCGAGGGGACTTGGCTCCGAGAAGACCAACCTACGAATCCGCTCACGCACGTGCAGTGAGGCCAGTTGAGATCCCAGAACAACTGGAGGGGACACTAGGTGGCGGTGAGTCAGGCAGCGCGATGGTTTGTCGGGGTTTTCCGTTTTGATTATTGGAACGTTGAAATGATAGAAAGTTGGGTCTAATCTTCAGATACATTCATTCCAGTTGAATTTCACTGGACAAGTTTTTCTAATCCTTCCTTGAGCTGCTTCTGCTTTTGTTGGTTTAGGGGTGACTTGGCAGGCTGCGTGTTCTCAAGCTTTTTCCCCTGCTTCACGCCCAGCCTCTTGGCAGTTTCATTCAACCAGCGCTGATCCAGCCCATATACTGGTTCATCTATGGTACCGGTCACAGTGAGAGGGAGCTGAACGAAGCCATGCTTATCGGCAATCTTGGTTGCTATATCCCGAAGCGGCGGGATCTTGCCAACATACTGAGCCTGGATCTGGAGGGACAGATGCAAGTCAAGCTTTTTGTCCAGTAGACTCGCGGTGCCAGTACCTTCAGCTTGGACTATAGGTCCCACCAGGTGTAACCTTTTGAGGGTGGCAATTCCCTGGCCGGTAAGCACCCTTGCAGTGACCTGGGAGAAGCGTAGCTGTTGGAGATCCTCCGCTTGGAACAACTCTGAGAGCTTGACAAAGAGGGGATGTCCAGAGAATTCTGCCTCATTGATGTTCAAATAAGTACGGGACTGGAGTGCAGGCAGATCAGTGCCAATCCCCTCTGCTCGCGAAATCAGGTTAACATTGCCTGACCAGCCCCCCTTTGTTTGTGGCCAAATAGTAGCTACGATTTCGTCCAGGAGTATATTCTCAGTGTAAACGACGGATTGAAAGGGCGGGCCCGGCGACTCTACATCACCCTTCACACTTCCTCCTAGTGCACCACCATAAAGTGATGCTGACAGCGGTTCCACTCGAAGCTTGCCGTTGTGGAGAACAAGCTGGCAGTCCACATTACTTACTACCAGTTTATTGTATAACAACCAATCCAGATGAATCTCTCCCTGGGCATCCAGTGGAATGAGCTTTGGCCCTGACTGGCTAACTGTTGACGGTAGATTGGCTGCTGCTGCGGTACTCGGCGCAACTGGCTCCACCGGTACCTCTTTACTTTGATCAGGTCCGGGGACGGATTCGGTTTTCACCGCAGACTTTTCCAGTGTTCCCTCAGATTTCTTCGTCGGTTCGGTTAGAACCCGGGGCGATGCGGACTCAGAGCCTGGTTTTTGCACCACATTTTCATCTAAAGGATTATCCTGTGCCGGTGGTTCCACGGGGTCCGCCTTGGATGTTTCGGTTGGAGATGGCGTTGTGGGCAATAGTGCCAGGAGTTCATCCAGTTTAAGTTGATGCGAACTCAGAGTGAAGTCGAGGTGAGGCCTTTTCTGCCACTGAGTAAGAATGCCCTGGATCTTGGCTTTCTGACCATTAAGCTCGAGATCAAGATTGCCTATCTCAAGGGTCTGCTGGGAGCGAACTGCATCCAGTCGAAAACCGGCTTCAATTTGGAGGGTATCTGTAAGGTTCTTGTCTTTTCTTATTTTGAGCCCGCTAAGGGTCAGGCTGCCTTTGGTCACGAAGTGGTCGAAACCCTCTGCTGCCATGGATGCTTCCATAGTCAATTTGCCCTGTTGAATAAGGTCAGAGGGATTAATAAGAGGACTCAGGGCGGCAAGGTCTATCCCTTGGAGATTTACATTTCCTTTCAGAGTATTCTTGGCCAGGTCATACGTTCCACTGATGGTAAGGGATCTTTCGTCTGCTCCCTGGACTTGCCCCTCTAGCTCGAAAGGAATGGGGGCACTGGTTGAAAAGTCCGTGAGGCGCGATCTGATGTTGCTTACTCTTAACGTTGCCTGGGGCTGCTGAGAAAGATCCACGAAGCTCAGTTGGCCATCTTGCATAGAAAGCAAGGCAATGAAGAGGGGGACGCCGGCGGGCCCTCTGTTGTGACTCTTTCTGGCAGGTGCGGTCTTTTCCGCGTTGGTTTCCTCCGGGAGGAGATCGGCAATGTTGAGCGATCCGTCTTTTTGCCGGACAAGGGTGATCTCCGGTCTGGTAAATACGAGGGTGTGGATGACGATCCTACCTTTGAGGAGTTCTTTGAATTTCCATCGAAGCTCAAGCTTTTCACCCTTAAGCAATGGAGCACTGGCACCCTCCTTTCGTATCTCAAGGCCCTTTACGCGAAAACCGCGAAAACCAATCTTAGCCTCTGCCAAAGTCACGTTGCGGTGCAGATGATGTTCCAAAGGAGGCCTGATCCAGGCGGCGATGAGTTCGCCGGTAAAGTAAAGTCGAACGAACAAAACAAGTATCGAAACTATTAGAACCAGACCACCCAATATGAGAGCCGGCTTTTTATATTGCTTGGGCAACATCGATTCCCTCTACGCTTGCTTGGTCACATTGGCGGCAGCCTAAAGACCTTTCCACGCATGTCAAAGTGAATAGAATTCCTATGCAAACCTCATACCCATATTCATCCAGGGGCAAATAAACCCTAATGTTTCATACCCAAACCGGTAAAAATCGCTGCGCTCGCATGATAGCGCGCCATCTGCGGGCGTGCTCGCCTTGGACAGGATCTCACGTACGGTTAAGTACTGTTCATCCTGTCCCAGCCTGCGCGCGCCCACATTTGGCGCACTCTGACGCGTTTTTCCTCGGCGTGGGTATGCAACATTAGGGTAAAAGCTGACCGGAAACAATAGGAACTAGGCGCTGTGAACCAGGCACTCGCAAGTCATTACACTACGCGCATTTGCGCTCCGTAGTGACTTGGGCTGCGCCCGTCATTAATTCGCGCTCTCTGCGCTCCCGTCTTCGCCAAAGCTTCGACGAGACAAGCCGCTCAGTCCCGCAAGCGGGTCCCTGGTTTGGGCTAGTGCCGCCATAAGTGACAGCGAAGCGTAATGACGGTCACTTTCAGTGGCCAAATGACCGTGCGGCGGAGCCAAATGACTTTATTGCTGATTGATTTGAATCGTTCGCAATAAAACGGTGGGTTTGTGAGAGAGGATTTTTGGTTCGCTATCTCAGCCCGCATGTTTCACGAATCGCCTGCTGCGACTGTAGATGTGGCCGTCCTTCCGGGCGTCCTCGGGTGTTCCTTCGACTACGCTCAGGACAAGCTCACCCTGCGACGTACTTTCAAGTACGCCTCGAGTACGAGCCCCTGCGATGACCCGGTGGCCCGCCCGCCTCGCCTGAGCGAGCAGGCTCGCGATGGCGGGCAGGCACGGCCATCTTTACAGTCTCGCTACAACAATTCGTGAAACATGCGGGCTAAGTGCGGCGCGTGACCGTATAATCTGCGATCTCAAGCAAAGATTCTCGCGTGGGGGAAGGAGGAAAGATTGCCAAAGCCGACTTGGCCTCGGCAATATAACGGTTCGCAAGTTGGTCGGCGTAGTCAAGCCCCCCATACTCTTGCATGATCTTTTTGACCTCGTCAAGAGTATGTTCTTGGATGCTATCGGAGGTTATGAGATCTACCAGACGGCGATGATGGTTTGTGTCGCTGGACTGCAGGGCGTGAATAAGGGGTAGGGTGATCTTGCCTTCCTGAAGATCCTTCCCCACCGGCTTGCCAAACTCCTCCTCGCTGCCGGCGTAGTCCAGGAAGTCATCTCTGAGCTGGAAAGCGATGCCGAGGTTGAGGCCGAAGCGACGCATGGCCTCTTCTTGCTCCTCGTCAGCCTCACCAAGGATAGCACCGATCTGGCAGGCTGCCGAAATGAGAATCGCAGTCTTGCGTGTTATAACCTCTATGTAGTCCTCTTCAGAGATCTCTAGATTGTCACTGTTGATGAGCTGGAGAACCTCACCTTCGGCCATGGAGGTGGTGGTTTCTGAGAGGACCCGGAGGATTTTCAAGTCGCCACTCATCACGGTAAGGAGAAAGGAGGTGGCCAGCAGAAAATCACCCACCAGGACTACAGCGGCATTGCCCCAGAGAGTGTTGGCCGATGGCCTGCCGCGCCGCAGTTCAGCATTATCCACAACGTCATCATGGAGAAGGGTAGCGGCGTGCAGGTACTCGAATACGATGGAGAGGGCATATTGGTAGTTGCCTTGGTAGTTTGATAATCGAGAGGCGAGCACCATCAACAGAGGGCGCAGACGTTTTCCGCCACTGCGCATGATGTAGCGGGTCACAAGAGCGATGAGAGGAACACTTGAGTGCAGATTTTTTTTAATTTCCTCCTCGATGCGCTGGAGGTCATCATCCAGCTGACCAAAGAAGGAATACTGGGGGGGTGTCAAATCTTTTGCGGTGCTCTTGAGGGACAAGGGTGACGTTCCTGAGTTAAAGTTAGGGGTGGAAAACGCTGAAGCACTTTTACATAGCCCAAATTGAGCCTATTGTCAAAACAATTCGAAGCCGACTAGTTTCTATCCGGAGATTCCGGGTGGACTCTCGTTGGCGTTTTCAACGATTTCCCCGACGAGATCGTAAGGGTGAGCTTCAGTAATTCGCCCGCCCATAATCTCACCCACCTCACCGAAGCCTTTATTGATAAACACGCAACCGTCTACTTCAGGAGCTTGCGATGCGAGTCGCCCTTCCAGCAGGAGGTCCGTCTCGCCACTCACTCCTTCAATGAGGATCGGCTGGACAGTGCCAACGAGCTCCTGGTGGTAGCCCAGGCTAATTTTTTCCTGGAGATCAACAAGTGCCCGAAGCCGTTCCTGTTTGACCCATTCGTCCACAGCATTGTTCAGCCGCGCAGCTTTCGTACCTTTTTCGGGTGAATAAGCGAATATTCCCAGTCGCTGGAAAGCCGCCTGCTCCACAAACTCATAAAGTTCTTGGAAGTCCGCTTCGGTTTCTCCTGGAAATCCCACTATAAGTGTAGTCCTAAGAGTTACCTCCGGCAGGTAAGCGCGAATGAAAGCGATGATTTCATGGAATTCCTCGGAAGAGCCTGATCGACCCATGGCCTTGAGCAACCGTGCGGATACGTGCTGAAGAGGAATGTCGAGATACTTGCAGATGCAGTCATACGATGCCATAACTTCCAGGAGTCTGCGGTCTATCCTCTGGGGATAGCCATACAGCATTCGAATCCATGAGAACTTGCCAATTCTGGCCAGATCTTCCAAAAGGTCGGAAAGACGGGGCTCAGTGCCCAGATCTATGCCATAACCAGTGGTATCCTGCGCCACCAGATTGAGCTCTATCACCCCCTGTGAAGCGAGCCACTCGGCCTCTTGAAGGAGGTCGGACCGGGGCCGACTGCGGTAGGGACCTCGGATGGCCGGGATGGTACAAAAAGTACAGTGGTTGCTGCAACCTTCCGCAACCTTGAGGTAACCACTGTAAAATGGAGTCGAAAGAACTCGTTGAGTTTCCGAAGTCATCAAAAATCTGGGGGACTCTATACTGAGTCTTTCCCGGTCCCCCTTCTGAAGGTTGGCGAGGAGAGAAGGGAAACGAGCAAACGAACTGGTGCCTACAAAGAGGTCCACTTCGGGCATGGACTTAGCCAATTTGCGGCCATAGCGCTGGGGCAAGCAGCCTGCCACCACAAAGAACTTACAGTGTCCTCGCTGCTTGGCTTGGGCCAGTTCCAAAATAGTATCAATGGATTCCTGGGTGGCACTCTCGATAAAACTGCAGGTGTTTACCACGATGAGCCGGGCCTCCAGAGGATCCTCTACTGGCTTGTGGCCGCCATTCACAAGAGCGGCCAGAATGACCTCGCTGTCAACCCGATTTTTCGGGCACCCCAAACTTTGGAGATAAAAGGTTGTAGGCTCCACGCAGGTATTCCTTTCCGCTTGTCAAAGCCTAACTATTAACCCGTGGGGGGAGTCAGGTCAAGGCAGGCGGCAGGTACTAGGCATAGAGCATAGGGCTGAGGGCATAGAGTAAAAGCAAGTCATCTGTTTGACCCCATGCCCCTGGCTCCATGCTCTATGCGGGAAAAGGCCCTCGGGGTCTTTACCCTCATGGTCGCCAGCTAACAACTGTGTGAATGTCGATTTGGTGGAAGGCAAAAAGGCAGAAAATGAAGAGTAATCCATACACCGCAAAGATGGTTGCCGGACGAGCTTGGCTGACTGGCAAAGTGGGATCTTGCCAGCCCCGGCCCTGCCGCATGAGAGATACGGTACTCATCATAACGTAACATGCAACCGCAAATGGGGGGAAGCCAAAGAAACCGAGGATGGGCATTTCAAAGATCTTCAGCCAGCCGACGTGTGGCACGGTGTAGACCCACTTGGTGAGGGCCCAGTAGTTCCAAAATTCCCACAAAAGGCCGCAAATGGCGCCCGCTGTCAGCAGGAGATAAAAGGTGCGGAGAGACCCCTGCTGCCACTCCCGCATCAAAGAGCGCAATCCCAACCGGTGAGTCAGAGGTTCGAGGAGAAATATAAAAATGCCCCAGACCAGCGGAAAAAAGAACTGAGGCCGGACAAGAGGCAAGACCAGGAAGACGAGCCCAGTGATTACAAAGGGAACATACCAACGAGTTGAACCGGAGAGAGGTCGCAGCCGCGATTTCTTAAAAAGACCATACGCCTCCAAAAGCTCCATGGTCTCAAAGAGCCCCGGGAGCACAGTAGCGTAACACACCGCATATCCAACCCAGCGTTGGAGCATGTTTTCAGGCACCAGGACGTAGTGCCAGTTGTTCAAAACAACGTTGAAGAGCTCGAAGATGAGCCAGAAGCATACAGACCAGGGTAAGAGGAGAAAAAACTCGCGCGGATGGTGCTTGAGCAGTGAACTGCCTTTGCGGTGGTAGACGAGCCCGTCTACAATCAAGATGTACGGCCACCAGGCAAGAGGAAAGAACCAGTACCTCACCACCTCTAGGCCGGCAAACAGGAGACCCTGGGCAACCGCCAGTACGCAGAGCCCAATCCAACCATATGAGGGAAAGCGATTTTCGTTCGGCAAGGTTTTTATCCAATTTTAGATTTAAGATTGCAGATTTCAGATTGACGCGGGTTGCAGACTGTGACCTGGCGGCCCTGGTCATCTTTCGATGCAGCCAAGTCACCCAGTTCTGCCTGAGCAAATCATAAATCTACAATCTCCAATCTGAAATCTCAAATTTCCCTGCAGTTATCGATTTTTTGTTATAAAGTCAATCACTTTTGTGACGTTTTTAAAAAGCCTATCGGTCACATAAATTTGTGAAAAAAAATGCTTGCAGATTTGTTTATTACAGGTTATATTGCCTCCAACATTGTTAAAGATAGTACAAGAACAGCCCAGCCAATGTATTTTCTCTCCCCCTCGCAACGGGGTGGTGCTCAGGCATATACTGGGCCCGAACATGGAGGGGTTGGTAGAAGACGCCTCCCCCTTGAGCCTGCTGTAAACGAGACTTTCCGGTTTAGCGAAACGAAAACGAACCGTTTCAGATACCGGGATAATGAACAGACGCGGTAGCCCGACAGTCGTGTAAGGGGATTTTGCCCCGCCACCTGAAAGGGAAAAATTCCCGAGGCGCGACACCGTAGGGATCGAGGCGTCATTGCCGATTAAAGTTAGAGCAAATTTTCACAAGCAGCGGGCGGGACAGGATAATTTTGCGCTTTTTGTAGGAGTGGCTGGAAAGACGCCGCTGAGCTGTTGAGAAGGCGGCCTGTTGGCGAGGCTGCCGCTACTCATATTAGGTTTTGGAAAATGAATACTCATTGAAGAAGGGAGAACAGGAAATGTCGAAGTTAGTACCTCCGCACGGAAAAGAGAGAAAGCTGAAACCGCTGCTGCTGGAGGGCGATGAGCTCAAGGCAGAAGTTGAAAAGGCGAAGACCCTAAAGAAAGTACCCATGACTTCACGTGAAGCTTCTGACGTGCTCATGCTGGGCATCGGCGCCTTCACACCGTTGGAAGGCTTCATGGGCTATGAGGACTGGAAGGGCGTTTGTGACAAGTACTTGATGGCTGACGAAACTTTCTGGCCCATTCCCATTACCCTCTCGGCGGCCAAAGAGTTGGCGGACAGCATTGACGTCAATGAAGAGGTGGCCCTTTTGGATGTGGAACATGACGAGATCCTCGCCACCATGAAGGTGATGGAAAAATACACCATCGACAAGGTCCACGAGTGCAAGGCGGTCTTCTGGACCGATGATGCTGAAGGCCATCCAGGGGTGCAGAAGGTCATGGCTCAGGAGGAAATCAACCTGGCGGGTCCCATCAAGGTGGTGAGCGAGAGCTTTTACCCCTCAGAGTTTGCCGGACTCTACCAGACACCGGCCCAGTCCCGAGCAATGTTCGAGGAAAAGGGGTGGCGCACAGTGGCGGCGCTACAGCTTCGCAACCCCATGCACCGCTCCCACGAGTACCTGGCCAAGATCGCCCTGGAAGTGAGTGACGGGCTTTACATCCATCAGCTCCTAGGCAAGCTGAAAGAAGGAGATATTCCCGCTGACGTGCGGGTTGACGCGATCCAGGCCCTGGTGGATTACTATTTTGTGAAGGATTCGGTGATCCAGGGCGGCTACCCCATGGAGATGCGCTACGCTGGCCCCCGTGAAGCCTTGCTTCACGCTTGCTTTCGCCAGAACTACGGCTGTAGCCACCTGATCGTCGGTCGTGACCACGCTGGTGTGGGTGATTACTATGGCCCCTTTGACGCCCAGCAGATATTTCATGAGATCCCGGAGGGGGCACTGGAACTGAAGCCGCTTCCCATTGACTGGACCTTCCACTGTTACAAGTGCGGCGGTATGTGTTCCATGAAGACCTGCCCCCACGACAAGGAAGACCGGTTGCTTTTGAGCGGTACCCTGGTTCGCAAGACCCTGTCCGAAGGCGGCGAACTGCCCAAAGAATTCTCCAGGCCAGAAGTTGTGAAGATTCTCCAGGATTATTACGCCGGGCTTGAGGAGAAGGTGGAAATCAAACTGCATGGCCACGCCACCGGAGACGCCGAGGAAAAGATCGACAAATAGGTTGCAAGAAGATTGGTCGGAAACGACCAAACAACAAAAGGCTGGGAGGAGTCGACCTCCGGCCCATCTAACCAAGGCATAGAAGTTTGATCTTTTCTATGGCCACTGAACAGCCAAAGAGCGCCCATTGGAAGGGAGGTGATTGCCAGCTATCAAAGGTTCCGGAGTTGGGTACTTCGGGGCTGTATTGAGTGATTGCGTATGATTTTTCGGTCAATAAACATTAGGAGGGAAATCAATGCCAAGTTACGTCATTGATGAAAAATGTGATGGGTGCAAGGGGCAGGACAGGACCGCCTGCATGTACATCTGCCCTAACGACCTGATGATTTTGGATGCGGAGGCCATGAAGGCTTACAATCAGGAGCCCGAGTTTTGCTGGGAGTGCTTCAGCTGTGTGAAGATCTGCCCCCAGCAGGCCATGGACGTCCGCGGCTACGCCGACTTCGTGCCCATGGGCGCCAGCGTTGTGCCCCTGCGCGGTTCCGAGGACATCATGTGGACAGTCAAGTTCAGAAACGGCACAATCAAGCGCTTCAAGTTCCCTATCCGCACCACGGACGAAGGTACTGCTGTTCCCGATGGAGGCTTCCCTGAGGGCCCTGGTGATCTCAACGACGAGAACCTGTGGACTGAGCCGCAATCGGGAGGGCTCGATGTGCTGCCCACCAAGTAACTTGAGGAGGTGAAAATTATGGAGGCTTTTGAAACCGTCGAACTGAGTACTGATCTTCTGATCGTCGGTGGCGGCATGGCCGCCTGCGGTGCGGCCTTTGAGGCGTCTTACTGGGCCAAAAAGAATAACCTGAGCGTGCTTATGGTGGACAAGGCTGCGTTGGACCGCAGCGGTGCGGTGGCCATGGGTCTTTCCGCCATCAACACTTACATCGGTGTTGGCCGCGGCGAGAACACCCCTGAGGACTTTGTCAGCTACGTGCAGAATGACCAGATGGGAACCGTCCGTGAGGACCTGGTCTACGATGTTGCCCGCCATGTGGATTCGTCGGTGCACCTGTTCGAGAAATGGGGGCTCCCCATCTGGAAGGATGCCGAGGGTAACTATCAGCGCGCCGGCCGCTGGCAGATTATGATCAACGGCGAGTCATACAAGGTAATCGTGGCCGAGGCGGCCAAGAACGCTCTGGGTGTGGACAACATCATCGAGCGGCTGTTCATCGTCAGGCTGCTCACCGATGCCAATGACCCCAGCCGGATCGCCGGGGCCGCAGGCTTCTCCGTCCGCGAGAACAAGGTCTATTTCATTAAGGCCAAGGCCATTTGCTGCATGTGCGGTGGCGCCGTGCATATCTTCCGACCGCGCTCCGTGGGTGAGGGTCTGGGCCGCACCTGGTATCCGCCCTGGAACGCCGGCTCCAACTACGCCATGATGGCTCAGGTGGGGGCTGAGCTGGCCCAGATGGAAAGCCGTTTCATCCCCACCCGGTTCAAGGATGGCTACGGCCCGGTGGGCGCCTGGTTTCTGTTCTTCAAGTCAACGGCTACCAACGCTTTCGATGAGGAGTACATCCACAACCTGGACATGCTCAAGCCCTGGGCACCCTATGACGCTGCCAAGCCAGTGCCCACGCCGTTGCGTAACCACCAGATGATGGTGGAGTCCGTAGAGGGCAGGGGCCCCGTGTTCATGAGAACTGAGCGGGCCATCGCCGCCCTGGCCGAGAAGTACAAGGATGACCCCAAGGCCTACAAGAAGAAGATGAAAGAGCTGGAGTCCGAGGCCTGGGAAGATTTCCTGGATATGACCATCTCCCAGGCGCTGCTTTGGGCAGGCCAGAATATCTTCCCAGAAGAGAAGAAGTCTGAGATCATGGCAGCCGAGCCCTATTTTATCGGCTCCCACGCCTCCCACGCCGGTATGTGGGTGAGCGGACCCGCAGACCTGGCACCGCCCGAGTGGAACTGGGGCTACAACCGGATGACCACCATCAACGGTCTGTTCACCGCCGGTGACGGGGTGGGCTGTTCTGCTCACAAGTTCTCTTCCGGCTCCCACGCTGAAGGACGGATCGCCGGCAAGGCGGCCGTCAAGTTCCTGGTGGACAACCCCGGGGATGTGACTCTTGACACCTCCAAGTTCGAGGAAATCAAGGCTGAGATCCTCAAGCCCTTGAAGACCTTTGAAGAGGGCAAGGGCTACACGGTTACCCCCGACATTACCCCCAACTACATCCGGCCCAAGATGTTCTTTTTCCGCTTGAACAAAATCATGGACGAGTACGCCGCTGGTACCTCCATGTGGTACACCACCAACAAGGCCATGCTGCAGCGGGCCCTGGAGGAGCTCAGGATGCTCT
>CP070843.1:2561634-2572223 GCA_020350905.1 Deltaproteobacteria bacterium | reverse complement strand
GAAAGAGCAAGCATATGAGCTTCCTGTTTGAGTTGGACCGAAATTTTCTGTCAGTGCGATCTGAAATGCGGACTTTAGAAACCCGGTCTCGGCTACTATATCACAGAAAAACCCGGGCTTGCTTGGGCGAAGAATCTCGAGGCAAGATCAGGCGAAAATGTATCCGGAGACACATTTCTCATCAAAAGAGTTTCTCTAAAAGCCTCCAATCTCTACTACTAGCAACAATTCGGGGTCCGATAATCTCCATGTTTCCATAACTGATGTTGAGAAATTCTTTGTATTTTTAGGGTTTTCCTCTTGGCAGAGATGTGCACTCTTCTAGCAAAAGCGTTCACCCCATTATCTTGAAGACAGATCTGCCATACTAGTCGTTTACCAGTACTCGATCAAGGCCCCCACTTAGTAATCAGATCCCATTTTATCTTCTGGTCTAAGTAGGGCATGTTGACTAGTCTTGCGTAGGTTAGATACATTTTTAATCTTATGCTGATGGTTATAAGAATAGCAACGAACCCAATCAAACTTAATAGGACCATGACATAGCCTCCCTAATACTCTAAACCGTTATAATTTCTAAGAGCTTGCTCTTAAAAAAATCGTGATCCCAACAGCACCAAATGAATTGATTCGCTAAAACTAATCGCATCCTTCCTTCCCTAACTCTCAATGATTAAAAAGACCGCAATTGTCCACATAGTGGCGCAAACCAGGCCGTCAAGAATCCGCCACGAAAGAGGCCGTCTAAACAACGGGGCTAGGATTCTAGCTCCAATGCTCAGAGAAAAAAACCATGTTACTGAAGCTGTCATTGAACCTGCACCAAAGAAGAGACGTTCAGTCCCGCTAAACTGACCGCTGAGACTTCCCAAAAGCACAACCGTATCCAAATAGACGTGAGGATTCAGCAGAGTTACTGCAAACGTGGTCAATATCACAGAACGCAGCGAGAGTAAGGCTCCAGTGTCGGATTCAAGGCTTCCGCTGCGAAGGGCAGACCGAAAAGCTTCCAAGCCGTACCAAAGCAGAAAGACTGCCCCGCCCCAAGCGGCCATTCGGGTGAGAAATGGGCTAGCAGCAACGGCAGTTCCTATCCCTGCAATTCCTGCGGCGATTAGGATAGCATCGCACAGACTGCATATAAGCGGGACAATCAGATAATGACAGCGCCTAACTCCCTGACTCAGCACGAAGGCATTCTGCGCCCCAATAGCCACTATTAATCCTCCACCCATGCCGAAGCCCTGTATAAACGATACAAACATAAGCCATTTCTCAGTTCAGGTGAGCTACTTTCGGGAGGCAAAATAACACCGGTTGTTGCTGAAGTAAAATTAATTGTTTTTATTTTAGATTAATTATGCTAATAATCTACTATGCTGGATTACAAACTCCTAGAAGCCTTGGCTGTGGTTGTGCAGGAAGGAGGATTCGACAAAGCTGCCCGGATTCTCCATCTTACCCAATCCGCTGTCTCCCAGAGGGTTAAGCTATTGGAAGAACAGACTGGACAGGTTCTGTTGGCTCGGACCACACCACCGCGTGCGACTCCAGCCGGACGGCTCATGCTCAAGCACTATCTTCAGGTGAAGAGGCTGGAGGACGACCTGGTGGGCTCATTGATCCCTGCTTCAAGTGAGGATTTTGTTTCCATTCCTTTGGGGATCAATGCAGACAGCTTAGCCACTTGGTTCATAGACGCGGTGCGCCAATTTCTGGAACAGGAGCAGGTGGTGCTGGACTTGAGAGTGGCTGACCAAGAGCAGACTCATCGGTTTCTCCGAGATGGCGAGGTGTTGGGGTGCGTTAGTACCCAGGACCAGCCTATGCAAGGCTGCCGCATAGCCCATTTAGGAGGTATGGACTACCGCCTCCTAGCAACTCCTGTTTTCGCCTCCCGCTGGTTTCCTGACGGGTTGAACATCGAATCCGTGCGCCGAGCTCCGGCCCTCATATTCGGGCGCGAGGATGATCTGCACAATAAAGTATTCCGCAAGGCCCTGGGAGAGGTACCTGCTACGATACCTAGCCACTACCTCCCTTCCTCTGAGAAGTTTGCTGAATTTATTGCCTCGGGCCTCGCCTATGGTATGCTACCGGACCAACAGAGTGCTACCTTGATTAACTCCGGCCAGCTGATCGACCTAGCTCCCCGAAGTCATATCCGTGTAGAACTTTACTGGCATTGTTGGAACCTTAAATCGCAACTCCTCGAAGATCTGACTCATATTCTAGTCAGTCAAGCACAAATGTTGTTGGGGATATAGGTAGAACGTAGGTGCGATGATCTGAAGTTGAGGTTGGTCCCCTGGTCTGTGCATTACATACTCTACGCCTGTGAAAAAGCTGGTTGTCAAGTCAAAAGCTCAAGCGATTGCCTCATAATACCTCCCCCTTGAAATACTGGCCTGGAGTCTGGCCGAGAGCCTTCCTAAACATGGCGATGAAAGCGCTAGGACTATCATATCCAAGATCCAAAGCCACCTCCGTTACCGACTCATCCCTCCCCAGACGCCTCAAGGCCTCCAAGATCCTGAACTGCTGACGCCATTGCCGGAAACTCATTCCTGTTTCAGACCTAAATAGACGGGTGAGGGTTCGGCTGGTAGCACCGACTGTTTTACCCCATTCTTCAAGGGTACGATTATCGGAGGGATCCCCGGTGAGAGTTTGAAATATCTTCTTAAGTCGTATGTCTTTAGGGATTGGCAAATCCAAAGGAGCAATGCTCAAACTCTGAATCTGGTCCAATATTACAGTCATTATGCGTTCTTCAGGTCCATTCAGCGGATAAAGGGGTGGCAAGGTTACGACATACAGTATTAGTTCTCGCAGTAATGGCGAGACAGACACTACAAAACATTTTCTAGGCAAATTGGATAGAATATCGGGTTGGATATAGAGCGTTCGCATGGCCAATCTACCCGAAACATGGATCTGATGTTCCGTGAATGCTGGTACCCATACAGCACGTAAGGGTGGAACAACCCAAATCCCTTCCTCGGTGTGCACTGTCATAACTCCTAATGATGCGTACACAAGCTGAGAGCGACTATGTTGGTGATACGGGATGATGTGGCCGCTCGGATAATCTCTGGCAAGTCCAACAACTGGCCGCGGTACGTCAATGATCTCCTCGACGGGTTCGCTCAAACTAGATTTTGTCTTGTTTGCGATATTATTTGTCGTCATAGCGTAAGTAGGGTACCCGGGTTGTGTGGCAAAGTCAAAAGTGAATCCCGACTTTAAGACACTGAGGAGGCGGTCCAATGGAAATCGAGTTGTGGTTTACTTATGTGGCGACAGTATTGCTCTTTATGAGCACTCCCGGACCAAGTCACTTGCTAATGTTGTCTAACAGCATCGGACAAGGCCTAAATAGATCCTGGGCTACCGCAATTGGCGATTTGTCAGCAAACACATGCCAAATGATCATCGCATCTGCAGGATTGGCTAGTTTAATACACTCGTCACAAACCGTATTCTTGTATGTGAAATGGGCGGGAGTGATTTATCTGATTTACCTTGGCCTACGCCAGATTCTTGGTAACTCGCAATCCAACCCGGATAACAATCACAGTTTTAAAAGTCTCAAGGCTCTTTATTTTCAGGGTTTCATTACTTCTGCTTCAAACCCTAAGGCTATTATCTTCTTTGCTGCATTGTTCCCGCAGTTTGTGAGTCCACGTGCACCTTCGCTACAGCAGTTTGCAGTCCTTGGGATGACTTACTTGATCTTGGATGGTTGTTTCCTTTTTCTTTACGGAATCTTTGCTGAAATAGTTGCCCGGAGATTAAAAGGTAAACTTAGTAGGGGTTTGCAGGTAGCTACAGGCGGTTTGATTATAGGAGCAGCTGTGATGCTCTGCTTGAAGGGGATTGAGATCCGGTAGAGCATGAGCTGAAATATGATCTCAACGATAGTAAATAAACTCTCCTGCCGTCTTTCTTTCGGGAAGTTCATATTACATACTCTAGAACTTGTCGTTCCAAATCCCGCTGCCATATTTCGTGCTCTATCGAAGTAGTTCGGGATTGAATGTCTGCTATCACTGTTGAGAGTTTGATATGCCTAAAATCTCAACATCTTCGAAACATAACTTCACCCAAGCAACCAAACCAGCCTCATCAAATACTGGCAAGTACAGAAACTTCTGAGCCTCTCAAATTCAACCCAGCATCTTGCGGACAGGAGACTGCCTCCGAGCCGATAGTAGCGTTAAGTAAAGCACGTTCGCCTAGTATGCATAAGGCTCAGACTTTCTGAATTCGAACATGAAAGGGATAGGCGGTGGGTCGATTTCTTCGACCTTGTGGGCAGCGATTCCATAGACTTTGTTTAAAGCTTTGGAAGTGATTCCCCTTACGGGCACGTTTGGCTCCGGCAGTTTCGAAGGCAATTGCCGAAGCTTGCCATATACCTTGGCCCATTGGCCGTCCTGCAACTCATGAGGATGGTCGTAGGAGACCCTGAAGCCTACGGCCACAGCATCGGCAAAGCAGCACCACATAAAAACCCTGAAGAGCACAAACTGACCTTTCTCGTCAAGCTCAGGGCTACGTTTCACAACTCCTCTAGTAACATAATGCTCACCTATTTCATTCGCTTCTTCCATCTCGGAAATGTTAAATAGCTCCCCCAAGTTGATTTTTATGAACTCTTGGCCTCCAAGGGTTAAACGGGATTCCACCTTATTCGCATTCGCAGACTCGGTCAAGGAACTGGAAAAGGCGGGAGCAGTAGGATTTGGCATGAGGTATCCTACGCCGGCAATGCTCCCAAAGACAAGGAAAACGACTATTCTGGAAAGATTTGGGCGTCGGTTCCGGACAGCTGCAATCAGCCCCAAGAGCATGAGTACAATCCCTGTGATCAACGTTAGCCACTTGAACTTTGGGTTCAGGTAGAGCCAGTAATTATCAGACTTTACAAGGCCACTCATGGCGAGGCCCAAAGCAAAAAGTATAAATCCTTCTACAAATCCGCCTAGCTTCTTCACAAAATCATCCTATGATCATTCCTAGTGTGGTAGCAGCGACATAGACTATCACTGTTGGTATCACTACCAAAGCAAGGACAACGCGTTTCTTAAAAACTGCGCTATACATAAATAAAAGCTTCAGATCCACCATGGGTCCTATTGTTATGAAGGAAAGCTGTGCCACTTTGGGAAACGACCAAAGTGAGGCTGCAACAAAAGCGTCGGCTTCAGAGCAAACCGAAAGCATTACAGCTAAGAACATCATCGCTCCCACGGCCAAAAAGACATTGTTTTCGAAAATCGACAGTATGCCATCAGATAGGAAGGTTTTCATCAAGCCAGCGAAGAAGCAGCCCAGAATCAGATACTTCCCCATGTCCAAGAACTCCCAGGCAGCATGCAGTAAAGCCCCGGTCAGCTTCGAGCGGCTGTTGCTTTGGTGGTTAAACTCGCAATCAGTTCCATCATGGTCATGTGCCGGGAGATCACTAAGGGTCGCCTCTTGCCGCAGTGCCAATAAGGGATTGATTCTACTCAGCCAAAGACCTGTGCAGAAAGCCGACAGCGCCACCAGTCCAGCACGGGCAACAACCATCCAGATGTTGCCCCGAAATGCCACGTATGTGGAGACTAGGACGATGGGGTTTATCACCGGGGCAGCCAGCATATAGGTTATGGCAACATGCGAGGGTACACCTTTCAGTAAAAGACGGCGCACGATTGGCACCACCCCGCATTCACAAGTGGGAAGCACCATGCCCGCGCCCAGCGCGAAGAATAACCCTGTAAAGCGCCCCTTTGGCACGAAGTTGCTGACTCGATCTGGAGAGAAATATATCTCGATTAGAGATGAGACAAGTGAGCCAAGCAGCAGAAATGGTGCAGCTTCCAGAAAAATGGCGGTGACGACGGTGGCAAATATGTACAACTGCTGGCTCAAGACAGCATTCACAGGTAACGCCTGGGAATCTTTCTCCCAAAAATGGGTGAGATCGGTGAGACTTTGGCTCAATCAATTAGGCAAAGAATATTATCAAAAGAACCACGTCAAAACAAATCTTCATTGAGAGTCTTAATAACGGCCAGTGAGTCAATCCTTAGGGCGATACAAGATGATGGGCGTTGTCAAGTCAGACTAGAAGTTTGAATAGGTGCTATCATTGTTGAGATTTTGATAGGCCTGAAACCTTAACATCTTGAAACCATAACTTCTCCCCAGCAACCAGACCCTCCCCATCACATACTGGCTATCTTATTGTTCCGTCACAATGATCTACACCAACACCTAGAGAAGAACGACCCCCGTATTCACATTACAACGGATTGAAGTAGATTAAGCCTTAGGAATAAGCGCCCTAGCGGAATGATTTATGGTGACTCATTGTTTGTTCTGACTCGATGCTGCTCGTCATAGTTAAACCTTACAAATGACTTTTTGATGAATAACTATAAGGTTTTCATCTGATCCTATTAGAGTTAAGCTTGATTATCAAAAGGTAGATTATTTGGGAATCAATCTGGTCTCCAGAGTCAATCTCTACTTCATATGAAAGTTCGGTCACATAATGCTCGTTCAACAGTCAGGCCATTGGTGAAATCGTAATAGGATCTTTTATAGGGGGTCGAGGGACTGGTTATGACAAATCGTTATGCCAAGATTATTAGCACTGGCCGCTACGTGCCGGAACGTATAATGACCAACGCAGAATTTGAACCGCTCGTTGGGGACGTAGATGGGTGGCTCAGGGAAAGGGTGGGCATTGTGGAGCGCCGTGTGACTGCTCCCGATGAGACCACCAGCGACATGTGTACTGCTGCCGCTCGCCAGGCTCTTGAGCGAGTTAATCTCACCCCTACCGATGTCGACCTGATTGTGGTGGGTACTGACACGCCAGATCTCATCAGTCCAGCTACCTCCACCATTGTTCAGCACAAGCTTGGAGCGGAAAACGCCGCGACCTTTGATGTTAACTGTGCCTGTGCAGCTTGGGTTGCGGGCCTGGACATTGCCGCCAAGCAAATCTCTGCAGATACTGATATCAACAAAGTTCTGGTTATTGGCGGCTACAACATGACAAGATTTATAAATTACCATGACAAATATACGTGCACCCTCTTTGGGGATGGCGCAGGTGCGGTGGTGCTGACCACCAACGACCAACCGGGTTATCTGGCCGCAAAACTGATTGCCCAGGGACAGTACTACAAATCATTCGGGATATACACGGGCGGGGCTGCTTCTCCTATCAGTGACAACGTGCTCAATCGCCCTGTTATCCAGATAGTGGAAAAGTTCCCCGCCACGTTTAACAGCGAAAACTGGCCCCCCCTGGCCCGCCAAACGGTTGCCAAGGCTGGTTTGGCCTCAGTGGATGAGGTAGATTTTTTCCTATTCACTCAAATGAATGTCAACACAATCAAAGATGTGATGCAACGGTTAAACCAACCGCTTGAAAAAACCCACTGGATAATGGACAAATGGGGCTATACTGGCGCCGCCTGTATTCCAATGGCCCTGGACAATGCTGTGGTTGAGGGTAAAGGCCCTCAGTCTGGGGATGTGGTTCTCTTTTGTGCGACCGGTATTGGGCTTGCGATGGCGTGTGCGGTATTCAAATGGTAAGCTTCACTAAAAGGGTTCAGTCACCGTTCAACCTTCATGAAAGAGATCCAGAAGCCAAAATGTCATCATTCACGATAAGTCGGAAAAGGACATGGAACAGTCGATGACGCTTGAGATCTTTTCTGATTACCTCTGACCGTTCTGCTGGCTGGCGGAGCCAGCCTTAGCGGAATTCGTCCAGTTGGAACCAGCGGCTGCAGTTGTCTGGCGCGCTTTTGAGCTGCGGCCTGAACCGGTGCCAGCCCTTGATCCGCAGGGAGAATATCTGAGCCGAGTGTGGCGTGATCATGTCTATCCCTTAGCTGCAAAAATGGGCATGCCTCTGCGGCTACCGCCGGTGCAGCCCCGCTCTCGTCTTGCCCATGAGGCAGCCAAATGGGCCAGCAGCCAAGGCCGATTTGAAGAGTATAATATTGCCATTTTCAGGACATTTTTCGAACACGGCGATGATATTGGCCAGCCTGATGTCCTTGTCCGGCTGGCAGCAGACATCGGCCTCGATTCGCAGTCTTTGAGTGCATCTCTGGATAACGGCGAGTTTACCGGCCAGGTCCTGGCGGATGAAGATGAAGCCCAAAAGATCGGGGTGCGCGCGGTGCCTGCCTTTGCTGCCAACAGTCGGATACTGGCCACTGGAGTTCAGACTACGGCAAACCTTCAGGAGCTGATAAGGCGGGTGCCCGGTCTGTAAAAAGGCAGTTATCGGCTAGACTTCTAAACAAGAATGTATGGAGCAAGAGTAAACCTGCCTCCCTTTTGAATGATACAAGATATGCCGCTAGGTCTGTATACCTTCCCTCTATAGATACCTGCTATAACCTTTGAGTATTTGAAAGTCGAAATTCTTAACATCTCCAAACCTTATGTTGTAAACTTACCCTCTAAATGAGACCGGCCAGGGTGATGGTTCGCGTACCGTCAGCCTATCTTCAGATCAGCTAATCACATAGGTTTCAATCCATCTCAGGGTCTCAGTGTAAGCGATCTTCTCAGATACATACCAATTCGAGTACATGCTAGATTGATAATTCGAACCTAACCGTATACTTTGCCAATATCAGACGAACCAGAGATAGCGTCTCTTGCGGGGTAGTGGTATTTGGTTATAGAATATAATCTCCCCTGTCAAAAACACTGGAAGCATGGCCGAGCTTTTCGGTCCAGGACGTTGAAGACCCTGGCACGGAGCCTTTTATCTTCAACCGCGACTGGGTGTGCTTCACAGATAAGCAAATTGATTTTATGGAAGGCGAGTATCTACCTGGTGGCCTGAGCCTCCCAATCTCCATCTTGGAGATCGCCCTGTTTTTTGCATCTATCATTCTCCTTTTCGAAGCAAGCGCTCGGTGGCATTTCTGGTTTGGCTCCTCGCTCCTGCTTTTTGTAGTTCTTCTGCTTATTGGACGTTTTTGGCCAGTCCCTAAGTTTATTCTTCCCACCACACCTCTATCCACAAGGACGGACTTTCAAGAGCATCCAACCAAGCCCAGATTTGTCTGGAGCCAGAAATATCGAGTACGCTTCCGGCTACATATTTCTCCAGTTAAGAAATACGGCCTCATGTACGACCATGCTATCAAAGAGGGATTGTTGACAAAGGGTGACTTCGTCGAACCTGTTACCCTCCATGACGATGATCTGCGTTTGGTTCATGGCCGCGGCTATCTGTGGCGTCTTTATCTTCTGGGATCCACCCCATTAGGACTTCTCAACGGGGAAAACCCTATCAGTCGGGGAATCCTCAAAAGGCTAAAGGTTGCATGCGGGGGTACTTACCTGGCCTGCAAGATTGCCCTGGAGCACGGCCTTGGAATGAACCTTTGCGGTGGATTTCACCATGCCTTTCCCTGTCGAGAGGCAGGTTTCTGCCATCTGAATGATATGGCGGTTGCCATTCGAATGCTTCAGAGAGAACGGGCCATTGACCGGGCCATGGTGCTAGATTGTGATGTACACCAGGGAAACGGGACGGCTGCCATTTTCAAGAAAGACGATAGTGTCTTCACCTTCAGCATTCATCAGGAAGACCTGTATCCCCACCCAAAGGCAGTAAGCGATTATGACATCAGCCTTTACAGCGACTTGAAGGTGGACGATGCTAGATATCTAGCGGAGCTTAAGGTGCTTCCGGAACTGATCGAAAAGCACCGCCCCGATCTGATTATCTATCTGGCCGGTGCTGATCCATTCGCCGAAGACCGTCTGGGTGGTTTTCTCCTTACCAAGGATGGTCTCTTGAGGCGCGATGCTTATGTACTGAGGTTGTGCCATGAAGTGAAGGTGCCGACCGCCATAGTCCTTGGTGGAGGGTACGCCAGGAATACCGAAGATACGGTGGCGATTCATCTAAATACAATTCGAGCGGTCGTTGAGCTAATCGAAGGTGTGAAGACAAGCCAATTACTCTAAAATGACGACCAGGATTCAATGGCAAAACTCAAGATCTCTAGTTTCTATGTGGAGAAAAACTGCCCTTTACCTCTCTCGTAAGTTTGGCAAGAGATCGAAACTTTCCTTCACCATTGATCTACCCCAGCATTTTGTGCTAAGTATCCTAGATGGTTCGATTTACAGACGAAATGTAAACTTCCGCTGCAATCAAGATAGGCTTACATTTCTCATTACATTGCTCCAGAGTCTATTGGGAGGATCTGCTTATGGAATGCCCATTTTGCGGAAAGATTGAAACAGGGGTTATCGACTCAAGACCAACTAAGGAAAGAACTGCCATTAGGCGTCGCCGAAAATGTTCGGGTTGTGCGGGCAGGTTTACCACCTATGAATCGACTCCAGAGCATTTTCTGTTTCTTCTGATGAAACAACATACGCCCAAAGGCTCCAGCATTAAAAGCCCCAAGGTGGCGCTCGCATTTATGTCAAATGCTTTCAAAGGACTATCTGAAGGGATTGAAAAGCTGGTCGTGAAAGCAGATAGACCTGAGGCGGTAAAGGTAGTAAAGAAACCCAAGAGAAAGGTCGCTGCC
>CP070843.1:2554237-2561534 GCA_020350905.1 Deltaproteobacteria bacterium | reverse complement strand
CCGGAAGAGGCTCAATGGGCTGAATTGGGCTCGAGTAGGGAGGTGGCGGGGCCGATTTTTCGGGCAGATGGATGTGAAAAATGTCTGGAAACAGGCTACCGAGGAAGAACCGGGATCTATGAGTTTTTGCTGTTGAGCGAGGCAATAAAGGGGCTGGTTCTCAATACATCAGATGCGAACCAGATCAACAAGGCTGCCAGGGCCGAAGGAATGGCGAGCCTGCGTGAAGACGGAATTAAGAAGGTAATGGAGGGAAGGACCACAATTAGTGAAGTACTGAGTGTGACGCAGATCTGATCAGCGCGTTAGGCGCTGATCAGCAGGCAGCAGGTGGGGCAGGAAGGCACGGAGACACGGTGAGGCGAGGAGGCGGCGAAAAAGCGGTTCATAGATTCTTTTCTTCATTTCTCGCCTATCTCTCCTGACCTCACCTCTTGCATGAACCGCAGAGCGGTGAACAGATGCCGGTTTTTGAGTATGTAGCCATAGATAGCGCTGGGAAGAGCCGCAAGGGAATTATCGATGCGGACAGCTCGCGAACGGCCCGACAAAAGCTGCGGGCGGACGGCATCTATCCCACACATCTGGAGGAAACTCAGACCGGCGAGATTAGTGAGGCACCTAGTCGGTTCCAGTTCCAGTTCAAACTGCAGCGGGTGCGGAGAACCGAGCTGGTTATTACCACGCGGCAATTGGCTACCCTCCTGTCGGCGGGATTACCTCTGGTCTCAGCCCTCAGCGGGGTGCTCGAGCAGGTGAGGCGAGCGGCCTTGCGCAAGGTGCTTTCCCAGGTGCGGGAGCGGGTCAAAGAAGGGATGAGTTTGGCAGCTGCCTTCCGGGAACACCCAAAGGTGTTTCCCTCAGTCTACACTGCCATGATCCACGCCGGGGAAACTTCAGGCACTCTGGAGTTGGTAGTGGAGAGACTGGCTGATTTCGGGGAGCAGCAGTTGGCCTTGCAGAGGCAAGTCCGCTCGACCTTGGCCTATCCTATCTTGATGCTCACTGTTGGCTTGGGCGTGGTAGTGTTTCTGATGGCCTACGTGATTCCCAATGTCACCCAGATCTTCCTGGACATGAAGCAAGATCTACCCCTGCCCACCACCGTGTTGATTGGAGTGAGCGAGCTTTTTCATAAGTACTGGCCTGCACTGGTACTTGTCCTCATCTTTGCCTTTTTGGCAGGTCGTTATTATGTCAAGACTGATGCAGGGCGCCGTCGTTATCATCGGCTCTTGCTACGATTGCCAATTGTGGGCCCCATTGTGGAAAAAGTTGCTGTGGCGCGGATTACCAGGACCCTAGGAACTTTGCTCAACAATGGCGTGCCCCTGCTCAGCGCCATGGAAATAGTGAGCAATCTGGTAAAAAATGTGATTCTGCGGCAAGCTATAGAGGAGGCGCGTCAGGAAATAAGTGAAGGGGCCAGCATTACGACACCTTTGGCCCGCGGTGGAATTTTCCCGCCGGTGGCCATTCAGATGATTTCGGTGGGGGAGCAAAGTGGTAATCTGGAAGGAATGTTGTTTAAGGTCGCCGATGCTTTTGACAGTGAGGTGGAAAGTAGCGTAACCACTCTGACTTCACTTCTGGGACCGGTGATGATCCTATTTCTTGCGTTTTTTGTGGGCTATGTGGTTCTGGCTGTGCTCCTGCCCATTTTTGAGATGAGCCACCTTGTTGGGTAGTTCGGATTTCGGATTTCGGATTGCGGGATGTGGATTGAGGTGAGAGGAAACCAAGACAAAATTTTGGGTATTTTAGCTCGCTTTCGTTCTCTTTAGGCACTAGGATCAGAAGGGGTTTGACATGTACCGAAATCGCTTCGGTCTAAAATGCAAGCCATTTGGGAATACCCCTGACCCAATGTTTTTCTATTTTTCAGCTGACCACCGGCAGGGTCTCGTTACGTTGAGCCAGGGTATTCATGAGCGGTGCGGCCTTATGCTGTTGCTTGGTGAGGTCGGCACCGGAAAAACAAACATTTGCTACCACCTCCATAACCACGAAGGCTACCCATCAGCGTATCTCAATTACCCGTTTCTCACTGAAGGCGAATTTTTGGAATCGGTCAATAAAGAACTGGGGATTCCCCTTGGAGATGGATCAAGAAGGCGTAATCGAGCGGAGCTTCAAGCTTACCTCTTGCGGCAACAAAACAAAGGAAACCCAGTCGTCATTATTGTGGATGAGGCTCATCGTCTTGGTATCCCCATTTTAGACGAGATTCTCATCCTGTCCAATTTGCAGGTTGCCGACGGCCACCTGCTGCAAATAATTTTAGCTGCACAGCCTCTCCTCTTGGACACACTCGAGCAGCCACGGCTGCAGTCCTTAAACCAGAGAATAGGTCTGCGGTATAGCCTAACCAGGATGGATCGTGACAATACCATCGACTATATCTGCCATCGCTTGGCAAAAGCCGGCTGCACAAACCCGTCTCTCTTTTCCGCTGAAGCTTTGGACACCATATGGAAAAGGTCGCATGGCACACCTAGACTCATAAATCAGCTCTCCGAACGCGCTCTGAACGAAGCATACCGGAGAGGCGAGGAAGGGGTGGGAAGGCGGCACGTGAGGCGTGTGGCCGACGACCCCCTCTACCAGCCTTTATTTGCCGCCAGGCCAAAGGGCTGGTCAATGAGGACTGCCTTCGCAGGCACGGTAATGGCCTTGTGTGTTGGGGTCTCCTTTGGTCTCTGGTATTTTGGTTTGGGTAGCAAGTACCTGCCGATGATGACTGGAAAACTGAACCAGGTGACAGCGGAGCGGCGCACCCTCATAAGGAAACCGATCCTCGTGCCGCAACTTGCGGAAAACCGGGAATATGAGCCTGGAGATGGGGTGGTAGTGGAGCCAGAAGGAACATTGCCAGTGGTAGCATATGGCGAGAAACCGTTGCAACCTGACTTGCAGGCTACCGAACTCAACCCTCTGGCTGAACCTCTTTCGGTTGCAGACGCTCTGCCGGATCTCGAGTTGAGTGCAATCGCTTGGGACGAAAACCGTGACCGCAGTATAGCCGTGCTCAATGACAGGATTGTTCATGAGGGGGATTTCATCGGGGATGTAAGGGTCTTGCAGATCAAACCCAATCATGTCGTTCTGCTTCACGGAAATGAGCACATCATCAAAAAGATCCATGTAGAGGAGAAAGAGTATACACCAGAAACTAGCGATGTGAGCACAAGTGCTGAAAAGGAACAAGCTGGCGTTCGTGATCTAGAGTCCAATGACCAGGCTGAGCAAACGTTTTCTTTTGCTCATTACCAACCGATTATCTATTTTGATTACCGGAGGTCACATATTGCTCCTGAGGCATATGAAGAACTCGACAGGCTTGCCACCATCGCCGCGCTCAGTCCAGACTATGAAATTGTTATCCGCGGATACACAGACAATGTGGGTTCACAACAGTACAACAAAAGACTCTCTGAATCGCGGACACAAATCGTTCGAAGCTACTTTGTAGGTAAAGGGATTGATCCAGAAAAAATAAAAACCATTGGCATGGGAGAGAAAGACCCTCTTCTGCCGAATACTACTCCGCAAGGGCGAGCTGTAAATCGGAGGGTTGAAATAGAGTTGGTGCCTGTTGGTGACAGGTGAGAATCACACCTCGGAGGCGTAAGGATGGGAATGCATCTCGGGAAACGTGGTCGTGGAGTTCAGGAACACTCCACTGCTCACGAACCTTTTTCGGTTGACACATACTCTGTTGGAAGCATCATGTCGCGTAGTTACGCAAGAATTCTCGGTTCTACGTCAGGCTTCACCCTGATCGAGATCATGGTCGTCATAATCATTCTCGGCATTCTTGTAGGGCTCATCGTGCCTCGGTTCATGGAGAAACCGGAGAAAGCCAGGCGAGTCAAAGCTCAATTACAGATAGAAAGCATTTCTGCGGCACTAAAAGAGTACAAGTTGGACAACGGCGACTATCCCACCACAGAGCAGGGGTTGGAGGCCCTGGTGGAAAAGCCCTCAATTGGCAAGATTCCAAACAAGTATCCGGAAAAGGGCTACCTCCCCAAGATTCCCAAAGACCCTTGGGAAAACGATTACATTTATATCAGTCCAGGGGAGCACGGCGATTTTGATCTGATCTCCTACGGCGCTGATGGCGAGGAAGGCGGCGAAGGCAAAAATGTCGACGTGCAGAGTTGGGAGATCGAATGAACCGTCCGGTTTTACTCTGGTGGAACTGGCCGTTGTTCTAGTGATCCTGGCGGTAATTCTTGGACTGGTGCTCCCGGAGGCCTCATCTTTTTTCTTTCGCACCGATCTGAAAGCGAGTTCCCGGCGTTTGGCAGGTGCGGTGGCCTACGCCAGAAGCCAGGCGATGTTGGAAGGCCGACTCTGGGAGCTTACCTTGGACCTGGATACAGATAGTTTTTGGGCTGCGGCGGTTGAAGAAGGAGACTCACCGGATCTAGACACCGTCAAGAAGCGAACTCTTGTGGGAGAGGCTCGCTTTGTGGATGTCATGAAGTTGCCCGACGAAAATAAACGTGCTGGACGTGTTGCTCTTCATTTTCATCCCAAAGGTCTGGTAGAACCCGCAGTGATTCACCTGGCCGGTCCCGGCAATCAAATCCGAACGCTCCTTGTCAAACCGTTCAATGGCCGTTTGGTAGTCCGGGAAGGATATTTGGAAGCGGAGGGCATGGGGAGCTAGCTAGATTCTAGAAGATTGCCTCTCATACGGTTGACAATACTATATGGAATTGCTGGGTAGAAATAAAACTTCTGGTCTCACTTTACTAGAAGTATTAGTGGCGGTGGCCATTCTGGCTATCGCCATGGTGGCTATTCTCAAGGCCAATGTGCAGAACCTAGATGCACTGACCAAAAGCAGAGAAAGGACCACGGCCTCTCTGCTGGCAGCAAGCAAGCTGGCGGAGATTGAAGCGGCGGGAGTTGCCAACTGGGGTGAATCACAGGGGGACTTTGGTGAAGATTATCCAGAGTTCACCTGGCAAGTGGAGACTACAAGCACTGGGGTGGAAGGGTTAGAGCAAATCGCCGTAATTGTCCAGCGGAGCGGAGGAGTTGCTGGGAGAGAGGTAAGAATTGAGGAGTTCATGCTCGTTGAATAGTGGTCAGAGGGCAGCGGGCAGAAACGAAGTTGGAGGTTTGAGGTTTGAGGTTAGAGGCACGAAAACGGTCAAGGCAGCACTATACTGCCTCCACCCTCAAGCGAGATCAGATGGGCCGAGCGCTCCTCCAACCTGATGCTGAGCGAGCGCCATGGGGATTACGCTGGCGTGCCGGCTTTACTCTCCTAGAAATCCTTATTGCCATGGCCATTCTTGCGCTTGTAGTAAGCAGCCTGTACGGAGCCTACAGCGGTACGCTGGAAACTACGGAGATGGTGGAAAGCGCGAGGGATGTAGACCAGGCAGCGCGACTGGCTCTGATGCAAATGGCAGATGATTTTAGCTCTCTCTATTACAGAAAGGCAGAGGGAGAAAATGAGAGTTCACCCTTTCATTTTCAGGGTGGCATGGAAGCCGAAGGTGAAGGGGGAACAGTTGTCGAGTTCGCCTCTACCGCCCATCTGGGTTTTGATGTTAGCTTTCCGAGCTTGCGAATCAACAGGGTGAGCTATGTGCTAGAGAAACAAGAGGATAACCAGCGATATTATAGACTTGTCCGCACGGAACTACCTTTTGTGGATCTATCAGGAGAGCGAGAAGGGACTGCGGTGGAGCTTGCAGACACCGTTGAGTCATTGACCTTGACCTATTTGAATGAGGATGGCGAGACATTGTCTCAATGGGACAGCAAGGCAGAGGGGACTGAAGGGCTTCTACCCCGGTTGGTCCACATTCGGTTGCAGTTGGCAGGAGAGCAAGCGAGGCTTTTTGCCACCACAGTGGCGATACAGTCACAAGGGGAAGAAGGCAGTTAGGAGAAGGCAGCAGGCAGAGAGTGGATTTTAGATTTTTGATTGTAGATCGCAGAAATGTGAAATGTGAAATGAGAAATAGTAGGTGGGGACTTGGAGAGTCAGGAGCTGCTCTCATCCTGGCCCTTCTTATGATCAGCATTCTCGTGGTGTTCGTACTGGAAACCATGCGAGCCATGCAGGTGGAAGGGGCGGGGGCTCGCCATTTTCAGGATGGCATCCGGGCCGAGGCCCTGGCCAAATCTGGCGTCAATATAGCAATATCCTTGCTAAGAAACGACCTGGCTGAGAATGAGGTGGATCACATAGGAGAACCCTGGGCCCTCTTGCCAAAACCTGATGCTTTGCCTGTGGATCTGTCTGAAGCCGGGACCTTGGAGGGAAGGGTAGAGGACGAGATGGGGAAGTTTCCCATTAACTATCTGGTGGATGAAGATGGGAAGGTGCGGGAAGTCTACCGGCAGGTTTTGACTCGCTTGCTTACCAATGCTCCCTTTCAGATGGAGGAAGAGGAAGCACAGGGTTTGGTTATGGCCGTCAGAGACTGGCTCGATAAAGACGATGAGCCCACGGGAGAGTTCGGCGGGGAGACAGATTACTACCAAAGTCTGGAGCAAGCCTATGAATGCAAAAACGGTCCCCTTACCTCGCTGGCTGAGCTTCGGCTCATTCGTGGCGTGAGCGAAGCGCTCTATGTGGGTACAGAGGAGAAGCCAGGTCTCAGGGATCTGCTCACCGTATATAGTGATGGCAAAATAAACGTAAACACCGCCGGTCCCTTGATTCTCCAAGCGCTGGCAAGTCCAACTGTTTCCCCCGACACGGCGGAGGGTTGGGCGGAGAGTGTCGTCGCTTATCGGCAGGAGCCGATGCACTGGGACTTCCTCAGCGAGTCGGATTGGTATCGAAACCGGATGGCAGGCTACAATGACATTAGCCTTCCAGTTGAGCTCATTACCACCCAAAGTATGCATTTCACCGTGCAGATGACAGGCAAGGTGGGGGTGGGGAGGAAATCCATATTCGCATACCTCGAACGGCGAAAGTCTGACAAGGAAGAGCAGAATCCGGTAGATGTCTTTGTGCGCTACAAGGAAGTATACTAGTGCGAAGTGGCTGGTATATTCACCACCACAAAGTACACAAAGGTCACAGAGAATAATGAGTCTAGGAATTCTTTCCTCGCTGTCCATGTGAAAGGTCACTGCCTGGGTAGGATGAGAACTTTTCTCTTCTCCTTTGTGCCCTTTGTGTACTTTGTGGTTCCATTTTTGCTACTGTACGGGTGGGAGTGATTTTACCATGCCAGAGAAGATCCTAGGAATCAATATCGCCGGCAGCAGTGTCAAAGTGGTCCAGGTGACCCGTGGCTTCAGAGCAAGTCAG
>CP070843.1:2548260-2554137 GCA_020350905.1 Deltaproteobacteria bacterium | reverse complement strand
TCGTCTTCTGTCTTTACCGAGACATGCATTAACCCCAATATTTGATACTCACCATTTTCCAAGTTTTTTGTATCCCAGGGAACCGCGAAGCTTTGGTCTTGATCAGAGGATTCACCGATCTTGATCCAGGTCTCAGTCCCTTTTTTCCTGCAGTACCAGGGGTTTGTGGCCTTGATCGGATAACCGGCAAGTCCCAAGCCTTGTAGTTCTGTTCTCAATAATTCCTCGTCAAACTTTTCTCTCAGGAGCACTCTTCCGGAAAAGGCTCTTAAGGTTTCTGAGGGTACAATAAAGTGCGGACCCCAATTGAGTGACATAACAACCTCCTTTCACTTCTGACCTCTACGGTCGAGCATAACAATGACCATGTTTTTCCCCGGACCCCTCCTCGCCTGACAGGGGATTTATATTATTGTAAATAGATGCAAGAAAAATTGCAAGAAGATTTTTTATTTGCAATTATTCTTACATTATTACTAATAAAAGTGCTGCCTTTGTTACTTATACTTCTGTCTCCTATGGGCAAGATTTAGACTGCGACGAGGGGAAGTCGGATATCGGATTGCGGAATGCGGATTGTGGATTTGAAAATTCACAATTGTCCTTCGGACTCCCAACCTTCGGGCGGGTTCCCAGTTTCGAAATTTAAAATTAGAAATTTCCTGTCTCCTAACTCCTTGCTTTTAAATCCGAGATCCGAAATCCACAATCTCCGATCTACTCCTCCTCGTACTTGGTGATTGCTTCGCTAATAACTGCTTGGGAAGGATATCGCTGAAAAGAAAGCATTGAGAAAAGGAGGAGCAAGAATCCCAAAAGGGTGGCGATAATAGATCCAATTGCCAGGGAAAACTGGATTTTTGAGTACATGCTTATGCAAAGGACAAACATACCTACAATAACAGCGAGGACAGTGATATCGATTACCACATGACTGAGCCTTCCCATACTCTTCTTCCTGGCCAGAAAGGATACTGCTTCACTTTTCTGATTGGGGTTCAATTCCTCGCCTGAGAGAATTCGACTAAGTCTAGGAATTGTTCTGCTCAGGTAACCGGCTGTTCCCTGATTTGTCTCGACCCCTAGACTCTGCTCGCAAAGCAACAGATCGGGGTAAAGGCCTGCAATGCGGCCGTAAGTGTGGCTGGTAAAAACCCGCCACAAACCCAATATCAAAGAGGACAATCCTGCAGCAACAGCTAGATAAGAGAAACCCAGGCTAGGCTTTGACGCAAGAGATTCGACATAAGCTTGTAAGAAATAGGTCCAGATCGCAGCATTCAGCCCTACTGCATAGACAAAGTCCCGGGAGATAACTCCTGCCCATAGCGTCCTCACTCGTTGAGTTGATTGAAGCAGGACTCGTGCGTCTTCACTATCCATAAAATCCTCCATCTCTCCATAGCTCCAGGCATTCTATTCCGTCGTAAAAATCTGGAACCCGTAATATGCCTCCATGCCATGTTCATCAATGTCTAGCCCACGAAGTTCCTCTTCTCTGGATACCCGCAAGCCCACCAGGTGCTTGATCATCCAGAAAAGGAGAAAGCCGGTGGCCATTGCCCAGGCAAACACAGAGACAATACCCAGGCACTGAGCCCCAAGGAGTTTCCATCCACCACCGAAAAAGAGACCATTGCCCGTTGTTCCCGGGGCGAACTTGTCCTGAGCAAAAAGCCCCAGGGCAAAAGTACCCCAGGTTCCGCAGACAGCATGGACAGCAATCGCTCCCACGGGGTCATCTATGTTGAGCACCTGATCGAAAAAGATCACCGAGAGAACAACAAGGATGCCCGCCACAATCCCGATCCAAATAGCACTTCCTATAGATACAAAGGCGCAGGATGCAGTTACCCCAACCAGGCCGCCTAGGACCCCATTGAGGGCCATACTGACGTCAGGCTTTTTGAACCACCACCAAGCAGTGATCATTGCGGCTATACCTCCCGCGGCTCCGGCAATATTTGTGGTTGCAGCAATGTGGGCAATTTCAGGGACGAGGGCCATGGTGCTACCCGGGTTGAATCCGAACCATCCGAACCAGAGGATGAAGGTACCTAGTGCAGCAAGAGGAATACTGTGCCCAGGAAAGGCGTTTGAAGTGCCGTCGCGGTTGTACTTGCCAGACCTTGGTCCCAACATCACGGCACCGCTGAGAGCAAGCCAGCCACCAGTGGAATGGACAACGGTGGAACCGGCAAAGTCCCACATTCCAATTTTCGCGAGCCAGCCTCCACCCCAGACCCAATGCCCCACAATTGGATAAATGATGGCTGTGATAGCAATGCTGTAAAATATGTAGGCGGAGAATTTTGTGCGTTCAGCCATTGATCCTGCCACAATGGTGGCGGCTGTGGCGCAGAACACTAGCTGAAAGAAATACTTGCATTCCAGAGGAACTATGGACCAATCCAGAGAGGCGAAGGTGTTGCCCGTATCCTGAAGGAAGAAGCCACTGGTGCCGAAGAGAAGGTTGCCGGCACCAAACATCAAGCCAAAACCTATGGCCCAGAAGGCAATAGTGCCAAAACAGAAATCCATAAGGTTTTTCATCAGCATGTTGCAGGCGTTTTTCGAGCGGGAAAATCCAGCAGTTAACATGGCAAAACCCGCCTGCATAAACATGACCAGCACCCCAGCCAGTAGGACCCAACCAGTGTCCATGGCTACCTGTTTGGAGTCGGCAGCAGTTTCTGCCAGGGCACCCGTCGCTGTATAGCCTACTAGCAAAGCGACGACTAATGCTGCGATAAGCGTTCTTTTTGTCATTTAATCTTCCTCCTCACCCTCCGAACTCCAAACACATCAGGCGAAAGGCTTGAGGCGCAGGGCGCAGGGAAAAAATAAAAGTTGTTGATCCTTGCGCCTTGTGCCCATATTTATAATATCGGCAAATACTGGTTGAGTTCATAGTCGGTCACATGGGTTCGGAAGCGATCCCACTCGATCTTCTTGTTAGCAAGGACTTTGTTGAAGATGTGATCCCCTAAAGTCTCCCTCATCAATTCACTCTTTTCCATCTCCTGATGGGCCTCAAACAGGCTCCCAGGCAAAGAGGTAATACCCTCTCGCTCGCGCGCAGCCTCATCCATCTCGTAAATATCCTCTTCTATTGGCTCTGGAAGCGGGTAGTTGTCCTCAACCCCCTTCATCCCGGCAGCCAGCATCGCTGCAAAGGCCAGATACGGATTGCAGGTAGGATCAGGCGAGCGGAACTCGATGCGGGTTGCCTGCTCCTTGCCAGGCTTGTACATGGGCACCCGCACCATGGTGGAGCGGTTGCGCTGAGCCCAGGCTACATAGACGGGGGCCTCATAACCAGGGACAAGTCGTTTGTAAGAGTTCACCCACTGATTGGTCACCAGGGCCATCTCCCGGGCGTGCTCCATAATCCCGGCAATGTAGGACTTGGCTACGTCGGAGAGGTGATACTGATCACTGGGATCGTGGAAGGCGTTGATATCGCCTCGGAAAAGAGATTGGTGTACGTGCATGCCACTACCGTTCTCGCCGAAGATGGGCTTGGGCATGAAGGTGGCGTAAACTCCGTGCTTCCTGGCAATCTCCTTGACTGCGATCCGCATGGTCACAGCTGTGTCCGCCATCTTTAACCCTTCATTATAGCGCAGGTCTATCTCATGCTGGCTGGGGGCAACCTCATGGTGGCTGTACTCCACCTGAATCCCCATTTCTTGCAGTGTAAAAATGGTCTCTCTCCTCAGGTCTCCGCCGATATCCAAGGGTGGACTATCAAAATAGCCGCCCTTGTCAATGATTTGGGTGCCTTCGTCGTCTTTGAAGTAGAAAAACTCCAACTCTGGTCCCACATAGTAGGTATAGCCCCACTCGGCTGCTTTCCTCAGCATGCGCTTCAACACGTACCTGGGGTCACCCTCATACGGAGTACCGTCCGGCTGGAGGATGTCGCAGAACATCCGAGCCACCGGCCGATCCTTGGGCCGCCAGGGGACATACTGAAAGGTAGTGGGATCCGGTTTGGCCACCATGTCGCTTTCCTCGATTCTGGCAAACCCTTCGATGGAAGAGCCGTCAAATCCCATACCCTCCATTAGTGCTCCCTCCAGTTCGCTGGGAGTAATGGCAAAGCTTTTCAGCATACCCAGAACATCGGTAAACCAAACCTGAATAAAACTTACATTTTTGTCTCTCACAATTTTCATTACATCTTTAGTGTTTTTACAGAACATAATTCTTCCCTCTTCATTTTCCCCCTAACCTGATCCTCTCTCCCTCGACGGGGGAGGGCTAGGGTGGGGGTGATAGTTTCTGTAGTGCCTAGTAAAAGCAGCTACTGCTTTACTGCGTCAACTCAGGTCTGCTTTTGGACCGGAGAATATCCGCTATGTCTAAACCAGTGGCGTTTTTTATCTGTTCCATGATGGCCACTATGGATCCGGTCACTCCTTTGACATAAGTAGGCATGCCGTTGCCATTGCCGCTGTCCACGATAGTAACCTTATCGACAGACAGATTCTCAGCGACCACACTGGTTACCTTGTCGAGGATATCCGGCAGCTGCTGGATCAAGAACAGTTCCCTGGTGTCTTCCTTCTCCCACTGCTCGCGCATTAGTCTCACGGCTTCTGCGGTTGCCTTTCCGTCTTCCACGATTGATGCAGCTTCACCGATGGCAGCTAGCACTTTGGCCTCTTTGTCGGCCTCAGCCGGCACAATCACATCCGCCTCATACTTCTTCTTATTCATCTCAACTCGCTGTACTTCCAGCTTCTGCTCTTCCTCAACCTTGGCAATCTCCCGGGCAACAGATGCTTTGGCTTCGGCTCGGTTCGAGTCAGCCGCTAAATCGGCTCTCAGAACCTGGAGTTTGTTGTCTGCCTCAACAATGTTCATCTCAGCCTCAGATTCCGCTACACTTCCTTTCTTTTTCGCCTCTGCCGCCACCTGCCTGGCCTCGGCCTCGGCATTGGCCTCGACAATCTTGGCTTCCTTAATGACCTCGGCATTCTTTTTGCGGCCGATAGCATCCAGGTACCCTTCGTTGTCAGAAAGATGCTGGATTTTAAAAGTGTCCAGCACCAAACCGAGGTTCTTGAGATCGCTTCTTGCCTCTGTGGCCACTTTTTCAGCAAACTCAAGTCGTTTGCTGTTGGCCTCTTCAGGGGTGAGGGTTGCCAACACCCCGCGCAGACTACCCTCCAGGGTTTCCTTGGCGATCTGAGAGACGTCATTTAGTGGTCTTCCTAAAAATCTCTCCAGAGCATTGCTGAGACCCTCTTCCTCATTGCCGGCGATCTTGACGTTGGCCATGGCCTGGATGTTTACCGGAATGATCCCGTTGGTAAGGGCACCTGAAAGCTCTAGCTCAATGGGGACAGTGGTAAGAGGCAGTCTGGTAACAGATTCCACAATGGGTATCTTGAGACCTCGTCCTCCTTTTATGTAGCGATATCCCACCACAGTCCCATCTTTCAGTTTTCTTTTCTTGCCGGAAAATACCAGGATCTCGTTGGGGTGGCAGATCCTCAGGTTCGCCTTGATGAAAGCAAGAATGATCAAAATTGATATTGCTACTGCTGCTATCCAAACTCCTAACATGACTTTACCTCCTGTGTAGCCGCAGAGCGCAGAGCGTGATCATTAACTACGCTATGCGCTTAGCGCTATGCTCTTTGCGTTCTTTCAGTTAATCGCTTTCATTCCTCTTTCCAGGGTTCTGATCCGCACGCATTGCGGTAGATCCATGACGAATATTTTACCGTCGCCCAGGTTTCCTGTTTTGGCGCCTTTGACAATGGCTTGGATGGTGGGCTCGACGAAATCGTCGTTTACTGCAATTTCAAGCCGTATTTTTTTCAGGAGGTTCACCTCCTGGGGCACGCCCCGGTAAGTCTCAGT
>CP070843.1:2520790-2548160 GCA_020350905.1 Deltaproteobacteria bacterium | reverse complement strand
AGTGTGGGTTAAAATAGTAATGAATCCGGTCCCAAAGGACCCGGTTTTCGATGTTGAATAAAACACCCCACTGGGCAGAAGTTCTAAACAAAGTAAAATGTTCCATTGAATTCTGCTGGTGAACTGTCTTATAAGAGATACCGAGTCTTCGAACGAGTTAGGAGGAAGTAGGCATGCCGAAAAATGTTGTCGTTATAGGTGCTGTTGCTCTTGGACCTAAAGCTGCTTGTCGCTTCAAGAGGTTGGAGCCAGATTCAAGAGTGGTCATGGTGGATAAGGATCAACTTATTTCTTATGGAGGCTGCGGTATTCCCTATTTCATATCCGGTGATGTCAGTGATCCGGGGCAACTCCAGGAAACAAGCTTTCACATGCTCCGGAATAAGGAATTTTTCCACGGAGCCAAAGACATAGAGGTTTTAACCAACACCGAGGCCCTGAGCATTGACCGCAAGGACAAGAAAGTGCATATCCGGGATCTAACAACCGGGGAAGATACGGCTCTACCCTATGACAAGCTTGTGCTTGCCACCGGCAGTCGTCCCAGAAGTTTGGACATACCCGGAATCGATCTGGAGGGAGTTTTCACCGTGAGCAATATGAATGCGGCCATTGCTATTAAAGAGAGAATCGCAAGCGGGCAGGTCGATAACGCGCTCATCATTGGTGGAGGGTTCATTGGTTTGGAGATGGCAGAAGCTCTCACTGACATGTGGGGCATAGAGACAACGCTGGTGGAGATCACCGACCAGCTTCTTCCAGGTTTGATCAGTAAGAACATGGCCAAGATTGTCCAACATCACATGGAAGAGCAAGGGGTCGCTATTCAGCTGGAGGACAGAGTTGAGCGTCTGGAGGGAAATAAAGAGGTGGAGCGGGCCATCACCACTGGAGGAATTATTGAAACAGATATGGTAATCGTTGCCGTGGGAGCTCAACCGAATTCTGGCCTGGCCAGGGCTGCTGGTTTGAAGGTTTCGCCCCAGGGCGGCATCGTGGTGAACAGTAGAATGCAAACGTCCGATCCGGATATATACGCAGGTGGAGATTGCGTGGAAGTTACCAATGTGATAAGCGGTAAGCCCGGTTATTACCCCCTTGGTTCTATGGCCAACCGACAGGGACGAATCATTGGAGCCAATCTTGCCGGGGGGAATAGTGAGTTCCCTGGTGCCGTGGGAAGTTTTGTTGTGAAAGTATTTGAGTTGTCTGTTGCCGCCGTTGGATTAAGTAGTGATGTGGCACGCAGGGAAGGACTTGAGGCCGTTAGTGCGCTGGTTATCCAGTTTGACCGGGCCCATTTTTACCCGGAAAAGGATCTTATGACCCTGGAGATGGTAGTGGAAAGAGGTACCGGCAGGGTGCTTGGGATCCAGGGAGTGGGCAGTATGGGTGACGGCACGGTCGGTCGGATCAATGCGGTGGCCTCCATTCTCAAATACAATCCCACCACAGAAGATATAGGTAACCTGGAACTGGCGTATTCTCCACCATTTTCGGCGGCCATGGATATTCTCAATGCTCTCGGAAACACAGCAGAGAACATTTTGGCCGGGAGGAACAGGGTTGTGGATGTGGATGATTTCGATGAGCTCTGGAAACAAAGAGAGAAAGGCGACGTGGTTTTCTTGGACTGCCGTGGCTGGGGGAATGCGGAACCTTTTGTTGAGAAGTATCCGGATCATTGGAAAAGCATTCCCCAAGATGAACTGCGTCTGAGAATGGCGGAAGTGCCTAAAGATAAGAAGCTCGTGTTGATTTGTAACACCGGTGTGCGTTCCTATGAGGCGCAGGTAACTTTAGACCAAATGGGGGTAAGCGACACCTGCAACCTTCAAGGTGGCGTAGCCGCTCTGAAAAAATGGGGACTGGATCTCGCCTAGCCCGGATATTTCATGAATTGCTTGCTGCGAGCACGAAACTGGGAACCCGCTTGCGGGACTGAGCGGAGCGCAGCGAGCGCGAATAATATGGCCGTCCTTCCAGGCGTCCTCGGATGTCGGCCCCTGCGACGTACCGTTCAGGTATGCCTCGGAACCAACACCCTGCGGTTGCCCGGTTGCCCGCCCGCCTCGCCTGAGCGAGCAGGCTCGCGATGGCGGGCAGGCACGCCCATCCCGTTGTCTCGCGACAGCAATTCATAAAATATCCGGGCTAGAGCAATATCCAGGAGACAGTCGGAAGAATAGACTAGACACCAGGCAGTGAGAACTGGGGCACTAGCCAGGCGAATCAAATGCGGTGAAAATAATTGCTGTGGGAGCGGATTTCCCCGACCGCCTCGCAAGCGAGAGCGTTGCGGGCAGGTAGCCGCCGATTTCTAAAAGGAGAAATCCAGTTGCATGGACGACAAAGTGAATTTGAGATAAAGCACCTTCAATCAGGAGGAATAATCACCAATTACTACTGCACATCCGCCTGTGGTCATTGCCTCTATTACAGCAGTCCGCGGTGGAAGAAGGAATACATTGACAGGGAGACCCTGATAGAAGTCTTGGAAGAGATAAAGGGCCTCGGCTGCCGCTCTGTCCATATCGGCGGCGGGGAGCCGTTTCTCAACCTTGCTGGACTGAAAATGGTTGTCGAAACAGTTCACTCCTTGAGGGTCAATATTGAGTATGTGGAGACGAATTCTTCCTGGTTCAAAGGGCGAGAGCATGCGATACAGACTCTCTCTTCTCTACGAGAAAGGGGTCTTTCCACTCTGCTCATATCCATGAGTCCATTTCATAACGAGCACATACCCTTTTATCAAGTCAAAGGGGTAATAGAAGCGTGCAGAGAGGCTAATCTAAGCGTTTTTCCCTGGATATCAGAATTCTATCCGGAGATTGCTGCTTTTGACGACCGGAGTACTCACACGGTTTCCGCGTATGAAGAAAAATATGGGGACAATTATCTCTCAAGGATTCCTTCGCGGTATTGGATACATTTTGGTGGAAGAGCTCTGAAGACCTTTGCCAGAGTTTATGGAACGAGAAATTACCAGGACACTCTTTCAGCAAACAAGGGAGGATGCAGGGAACTCTTGGATGTCAGTCACTTCCACTGCGATCTATATGGAAACTATATTCCGGGACTCTGTTCTGGTCTTGCCATACGATATGACCATGTCGGCACTGCTCTCTCCCAAAACGATTATCCCTTCTTGACTACCCTTTTCCGTGAAGGCATTGGTGGGTTTGCGGATCTCGCCGCCAGCAAATATGGCTTCGAACCTTCCAGGGAATACATGTCCAAATGTGACCTCTGCTTTGATATCAGAAAGTACCTGGTCTTGCAGGTAGGAGTGAGCTCAAGAGAGCTGCAGCCCATGGGCTTTTATGAAGACGGTTAGGGTGGGAAAGAGATTTTGGCTCATGGGCCAAGCTGACTTTGTCCATTTCGCCAAATTTGGTGATTTCACAAAACGTATTTGCCTTAGATCACCACCAATAAGTTATTGTATTTATTAAGTTAAGGTGCCTTCATTGCTCGTTGGCATAATTCCTGCCTATGTCAATAGAACAGTGCTTCAAAAACTCCTTGTCTTGCTCTAAATTTATGGCCCCTGCCCCCATCAGAGCCGAGTGCGTTGGTGGGGGCTTCTCTTTTTAGACTGGCGACTCATAAAAATTCTTTAATCCGCAATCTACAATCTTAAATCTACAATCTACCTTTAATCCCCTTAGAGGGTATATTTAAGCCAGGATTACTCCTGCTCTCGCCAATCGAGAGACCGTGATATACTTCAACTTGTACTGGAGCGTCTGTAACGGATGACAGTAATATCCGACTGAAGGAACAATGGCTAGACTTGCATAGAATCAGGAGCAGGAAGGGGTCTGAAGTATCCCTCAATCATTGGTTACCGCTTACTGTTAACTCAATTGCACTCTTAGCTAAGGAGATGCCATGGCCGACTTTTCCAACAAAATCACTTTGATCACTGGTGGGGCTTGTGGTCTTGGTCGGTTCATTGCCCTCAAAATGGCGGCAAGAGGGAGTCACGTCGTCCTTTGGGACATTGCCGATGAGAGTCTTGCAGAGATTGCCACGGAAATGTCAGCAGCTGGATACCAGGCGACACTGTACCATTGTGATGTGTCTGACAGGGAGATGGTCTACGATACTGCAGACAAAGTGAGAAACCAAGTTGGCAGGGTGGATATCCTCATGAACAATGCAGGGGTAGTCTCCGGTAGACCATTCCTGGAATGTACGGATGATCAACTCAGACGCACAATGGAGGTTAACGCACTGGCCCACTTTTGGACGGTGAAGGCTTTTCTCCCTGACATGGTCAGGGCAAACAGTGGATACATTGTTACCATCGCCTCAGCCGGGGGCATTGTGGGCAGTGCCGGGTTGGTTGATTATGCCGCAAGCAAGTTCGCTGCATTCGGTTTTGATGAAGCTTTGCGAGCTGAGTTGAAAAAACAAAAGCTTAACATCCACACCGCAGTAGTTTGTCCATATTTCATGAAAGGCGACATGTTTGAGGGTGTGAAGACGCGCTTTTCATTTTTGTTACCCATTCTGAATGCGGAGCAGGTAAGCGAACGGATAGTAAATACGATTGCCAGAAAAAAACGACGATTGATCATGCCGCCGCTGGTCTATGCTACCTGGCCGCTGCGATTACTCCCCGTGGCCATATTTGACAAGGCGGCTACGTTTTTAGGGATAAATGACGCCATGGACCAATTCCGCGGCCGCCGGCCCCGAAGCAATAAGGATTTACACTATGACTGACCAACAATCGAAGAAAATGGCTGAGCACACCGTTTGTCGCAATCCTGCCACTGGCGAGATCTTGGGATACTCTCCCTTGACCACCATTAAAGAGCTTAAAAAAAGTATCTCCAGGGCCAAAATTGCGCAGCAATCATGGTCGAAACTGGACGTCAGAGAGCGGGTACAGTTTATGCTCCAGGTACGGGATTACCTGACTGAGCGTGCCGAGGAAATTGCCGAAGTGATCTCCAGAGATAATGGCAAGACCCGGGTGGATGCTCTGGTTACAGAAGTGCTGCCTGCGGCTATGGCTGTGAACTACTATACGAAGAAGGCCAAAACATTTCTGAAAACACGCCGTATTCCTCCAGGTAATATTCTGCTGCCGAACAAGCTGTCTAAAATCATCAGGATACCCTATGGGGTTGTGGGAGTGATCTCCCCCTGGAATTACCCCTTTGCCATACCATTTTCGGAAGTGGTCATGGGCCTGCTGGCCGGGAATGCGGTGGTTGTCAAGACCGCCTCCGAGACCCAAATGGTGGGGCGAGCGCTGGAGCAATGTTTTCAGGCAGCGGAATTTCCAGAAGGAATCCTCAACTATGTTAACATCCCGGGCCCGCAAGCCGGAAGTGCTTTTCTGCATAATGGAATCGACAAGCTTTTTTTCACCGGATCCGTGGAAGTAGGCAAACAGCTTATGCGTGAAGCGGCGGAAACTCTCACACCGCTGGTGCTAGAGCTGGGTGGGAATGACGCCATGCTGGTCTGTGAGGACGCCGATTTGTATCGGGCAGCTTCGGGCGCGGTGTGGGCAGGGTTACAAAATAGCGGTCAGTCCTGTGGAGGAGTCGAACGTGTTTATGTTCATGAAAAGGTCTACGACTCATTTCTCAAACTATTGAAGGAAAAAGTGGAAGGTTTGCGCCTAGGTTATGATCAGAATTTCGAAATGGACATAGGCGCCATGACCACCGAATGCCAGGTCTCCACTGTCAAACAGCACCTGGAAGACGGCCTGGGAAAAGGGGCGGTGATCTACGCTCAATCCCCTCAACCTGACGATGAAGGTACTGGAAATATTCTCCCTGCTATGGCTTTGACAGAAGTCTCTCATGAGATGTTGCTAATGAGGGAGGAGACCTTCGGGCCGATTCTGGGAGTCATGAAGGTAAAAGATATGGACAAAGCCGTTGCCCTGGCCAACGACTCGCATCTGGGACTCAGCGGTTCGGTCTGGTCCAGAAACAGGAAGGATGCTGAAAAGCTAGCGCTCCGACTGCAGGCCGGTACGGTAATGATCAACGACCATCTGATGAGCCATGGCCTGGCAGAGACACCGTGGGGTGGCATGAAACAATCGGGAATAGGCCGTACCCACGGTGGCATCGGCTTTGGTGAAATGACCCAACCCCAGGTGATAGTCCACGACATCCTGCCCTTCGTAAGACAAAATATCTGGTGGCATCCTCATGGGAAGAAGATATATAGGGGACTCCTCGGGGCTATCAGATTTCTTTACAGCGGGTCCACTTGGCAAAGGGCGAAAGGTTTCTATCACTTACTCAAGATCATCCCACGGTATTTTAGTACCAGCGCATAGAACAGACCTCAGAGCGAGTAGGGTAAGAACCATTTCATATCCGGGTAGCACGCGGTCTTAGAAAATGTCGGGCTCAACATCCCGACTGTATTCTACACCAGGCATGCCGAAACCGTGATGTCTGAGAAACTCTTGGTGCAATCCGTCAATATCTGCAAGCTGAGACAAATTTTCCATTGTTACCTGTTCCCACAGTTCGGCTACTTTCTTCTGGACATCCTGTCGCATTTCCCAATCGTCCATCCGGATTCTGCCCTTATCGTCGGATGTGGGAGGGCTGTCTGTAAAAAGAAAATCGTGATAGAGGCGGTAGATTTGCTGTATACAGCCCTCGTGCAGGTTCTTTTCTTTCATAACTTTGTATAAAAGGGAAATGTAGAGGGGAACCGCCGGTATTACTGCGCTGGCTCTTGTTACCAGTGCTTTGTTGACACTAATGATAGCCTTACCCCCAATTGGAGCCAGAACCTTCTTGATCTGATCGACGCTGTTTTCCAAATCCTCTTTGGCCTTGCCAATTGTCCCGTCGCGATAGATGGCTTTGGTAAAATCTGGACCAATATAGGAAAAGGCAATGGTGAGGAAGTTCTCCGCCAGTGCGCCACCGTTTTGGAGCATTTCAACCCAGAGTCTCCAATCCTCCCCGCCCATGACTTTTACTGTATGGGCAATCTCCTCCTCTGTTGCAGGCTCCGCGGTTATTTCGCTTACCTTTCCGCTGAGAAAATCTACCGTCTTGGAGGTAAACTTGTTTCCGATGGGCTTAATGACAGTTGAATAGAGTTCCCCTGTGTGGGGATCCATTCTCCTTGGTGCAGCAATACTATAGACGAGAAAATCAACCTCTCCGAGGTTTTCTCTAATAATATCCAAAACCTGTGCTTTTATCTTTTGTGAGAAAGCGTCTCCGTTTATGTTCCACGCCTGGTAGCCCTCTGTCTCCGCTTCTTTCTTAAAGGATTCAATGTTGTACCAGCCCGCAGTACCTGTTTTTGTTTTTGTCCCAGGTCTCTCATAGGCAACACCGATGGTAGAAGCGGTTGAACTGAAGGTGGAAACTATTCGGGCGGCAAGGCCGTAGCCGTTTGAAGCGCCAATCACGAGGACTCTCTTCGGACTTTCGATTCTATCACGAGCCTTCACATAGTTAATCTGGGCTTTAACCTGAGCAGCGCAACCCAAAGGATGCGCTGTCACGCAGATATTGTTTCGTATTTTCGGTTCGATGATCATGGGATTCCAGCCCGCATATGGGCTAAGTTAGCACCTTCTGAGCCTTTTGCATTGCCCTGGCAATTGAAATTCCCTGTGGGCATCTATTTTCTGCAAGGGAATAGTCGATATTGTCAAGCCGCTAACGGGTAACAGGTGAGAGTTTTCCATACAAGGACTTAGCGCGTTCGTAATCCCCATAACTTTCGTAGTACATTAGGTAGCGCATAATATCAGCAACTGGAACCACTTCAGCCAACGCAGTTTGGCAAATGGTGCTGCAGCCTGCGCAGTAGTGAGAGGCTGTCTCCCTGGCGTACTGATCCAGAAGGTGCAGATCCCCAGCAGAAAGACTCTTCCTGTCCATTGCGGCCGCAACGTTGGACATCAGGATGGTAAGATTCGGCATCTGTGAACATATGCTGGCTATGTTGGGATTTTCCCAGACGGCCTTGAGTCTGGCCTGCTTATCCGTAAATCCCTTTTGGATAAAACTCTCTACTAGTTTGGCTGCACTGGACGAGCCAGAAGACCAACCCCCCTGGGTTTTCATGGCAGTCAAGCCGATGCCGGCCTCGGTGCAAGCGGCAACCGCCTTCTGCATTTTGCTTTTGTTCATGAGCCTATAATTGTAGGTCATCATGATGCCGTCGATCCAACTCAGTTTGGCCGCCTCCAGCATGCATTCTTCCATATTACTGTGAGTGCTAAAACCGAAGAATTTGATCTTCGCCTCGGCCTTGGCCTTCTCGGCCCAAGCTCTGGTTTCATCATTGAGCTCATCAATGGAGCTAATTCCATGGACGAAGTAGAGATCCACATAGTCTGTTTTCATTCTTTCCAGGGATCTATTGAGCAATCGAGTCATTCCCTCCGGATCCCTGTCGTCAGACTTGGTTACCAGAAAAACCTTATCCCTGGTCTCCAGGTACTTGGCGAAAAACTCACCTATTCCCCTTTCACTTCTCCCTCCCTCGTAGCAGTCAGCCGTGTCCCAGTAGGTGACGCCCCACTTCGCCGCCTGTTTCATCAAAAGCTGGTTGGAAGGAATATCAAACATGCCACCCAGAGAGAGGATTGAGACTCGTGCTCCCGTTTCGCCGAAAGGTCTGGTGGGGACCACTGCGAGCCCTTTGCCGGAGCTTTCACTGATCTTACCCACTGTTTCGGTTGCACCCAAAAAAGAGCCTACGGTAGCCGCTCCGGCTGTTTTGAGAAAATCGCGCCGGGAGAACTGATTCTTTTTCTTGGACATGCCTGTTTCCTCCTTGAGATTACTAGGCAACTAAACGCTAGGCACAAGCACTATTGGAGCTCCCTGTAGCTAGCTCCTCCTCACTAACAGAGATCTCTCCGGGCTTCTCGTCTCATTCTCAGCTGTGACCCGTATGGCCCGCTTACCACTGACTGGGCATTCATGTTCGCAAATGCCGCAACCGATACAAAGTTTTGGATCGACGTAGGGACGCTGGAGCTTGACCTGAATTGAAATATAACTCTCAAGCTCGGGAGCAGCATGGAGCGACTCACTAGCAGCAACTGTCACACTCGTGCTGGTGTTTTGAGCTATCCGCCAGCGATGTTTTTTTTCACCGTGGGTGGTCATAACATAGTAGTCCCCTGTAGCCAACTGTCCCTGAGGCAGATCTGGTCCCCCAAGCTCCAAGGTTTCTCCGGCAATATTCAGAACCCGGTATGCACCACCTCTCACTGTACTAAAATATTCTCTAGTGAAGATCGCTTTCGGACTTACCGGGCAGTTTTCCTCGCAAACAATACATGGCCGATCCATTGCCCAAGGTAAACAACGGCCCCTGTCAACAAAGGCGGTTCCCATTCTAATCGGACCAGCCTGAGCAAATTGGCCTTTTCCGAGTTTCTCGTCCAAGCTGATAGGTCGAATTGCGGCTGTGGGACAGATATGGGAGCAGGCGATACAGTTGAGCTGGCAGCCACTGGTGCCGATGCGAAAATTCAGTACAGGACTCCACAGTCCCTCCAGTCCACTATCTAGACTAGCGGGGTGAATAATGTTCGTGGGACAAATTCGCATGCATTGGCCACATTTCAGACAACGACCGAGAAATTCGGGTTCTGCCAAGGCGCCAGGAGGACGAATTACTGAAGGTTGCCAGTTAGGCCCCACTAACCCTTCTAGGCGAACTATTGGTATGGCCACTGTGCCTGAGACCAGAGAGGTCAGAAATACCCGCCGAGAGAGGTCGGGCAAGGCAATCTCGCCTGCTTCAGAAGTGGTTGTCCGGTAGCCCACGAGATTGTGTGGACAGCTGTCCATGCAGTTCATGCACAGGATGCACTCACTTATCCGGATATTCTCGGCCGGTTGACAAGCTCCCTCACAATCAGTGTCACAGAGATGGCACTGGCTGCATTCGGTGCTACTCTCAGCTGCACCTATTCTCCAGAGGGAAAATGCGCCCAAGACGCCAAAAAGGGCTCCCAAAGGGCAGAGGAATCTGCAATAGAAGCGGGGGACCCTGAGGTTCAACAAAAGGGCGGTGAGAAAGACGGCTCCAATAAACCACGAACCGAAATAGTAGCGCTGGCTGGTTGAAATCCTCTCAGCCAGGGGTAAGAGAGTTAGATTTATGGATCGATGGACAAGTGGGATTGGGTCAAGGAGACCAGTTTGCAGGGAGGCGGCGACCAAGCCGGCGGCTGGTACCAACAGACCAAGACCCAGCCATAGCCCAATGAGGAAAAGCAAAGTTACCAGCGCTTTTTTGGGATCAGGTATAACTCTAAGCAGGGAAAGCATAGCTAGGCCTAGCAGAGAGAATATTACCACTGCGGAAAAGAGCACTGGTTTTTCCGGGACTACTCTTAAAAGATTAGACAGAAGAGAACCGGCGGCGGCTGTGAGTAAAAATATGAGCAAATAGTATTTGATATGTTGAGCCGGATGGAACTTATTGAGGGCTATTCTTGCCGAGACTGACTTCCCTCTTCTAGCAAGATAGCCTATAAAATGGTGAATAGTGCCAAAAGGGCATACCCAACTGCAGAAGAATCTTCCCAAAATTATAGTCAGAACCACGGTTACCAAAGCCCACAGAAGACCCCAGTAGAGTGACTGGGTGCTGAGCATGGTAGCCACTGCGACCAGGGGGTCAAGTTGGAGGAGCCAGTTGACCGGCCAGCCCCGAAGTTGCCACCATGCCACCCCAATGGTCGTGACCACACAAAACCAGATAAACAGCAGGAGGAAGAAGACCTGAGTTATGCGTCTGACCGTTACGATTCTCATAAGATGACTAGCTAACCGCGGTGCGCAATGAGCACCATAAAGATTACTGTCTTCGGAGTTTTGTAGTGGTAGAGTCCACAATAATTCCAAATAACAAATTCCAAATTGGAATTTGAGGTTTTACAATGCCCACTACCCCAGCTTCTTACCTCCTACCGCTAAGACTCTATGACACGTTCACACGCACTGGACTAAGTGCTTCGTAATCTGCTGTTCCCAGCCCCGCTGACTCTGCTCTGGGGATGTAAAGAAGGTCTGCCACGGTCTTTCCCAGCAGGGTAGCCCCGAAGGCGTCAGCCGCTACCTGATCAGTACTTACGATCATTGTATTTGTCTGTTTCAGGTCCGACAGTGATCCTCCAGTAGGACCGTTGGTCATCATGGCTGTGGTGCCGTCCAGGATGACCAGCGTTGGTTTTACCATCATGGCCAATTCTGTAATGATAGTATTGATATCTTGATGGAAAATGTTGCGGCGGCCGCCTAAAAGTCCATACCAGTTCTTCATGATCATGGAAGCGCCACTGCGGTGGTGATCTTTCACTGGAGCCATGCCTATCACTTTGTTTATCTTTTGGAATGGCTCCCAGAGGATAGGCCAGTTCTGTATCAAGACACCAGCGGAAACCGTTGTGGGTTGGAAAAAACTTTCTTTCGGGACAAGGACTTTGGCTCCCGCTGACGTAGCTGCCTCCTCAATCCCGGTTAGGGCAAAGCAACTGGCCGGATCATTTATAGGATTGTCTGTAACCACCACCGAAGAAGCTCCGGCTTTGTAGCACAGGTGAGCTACCTCAGCTACCAGTTGGGGATTCGTTGTCGCCGATAGGATCGGAGGAGTTGCGAAAGCAGCATTTACTTTCAGCAGCACCCTGTCGCCCTTTTTTATAAAAGTTTCGATTCCACCCATGGTGTCGAGGGCCCTTCTGATCGCTTCAGTGCGATCGCCCCCTGTAACAATGCTCATCTTGCCTTTGAGGCTGGGGAGGGAGAAATCTGGAAGGGTCACCAGGTCCTTTACCTCTCGGACTACTCCAGGACCGGCGGCATCATATAACCAATAGCTCAAGGAGCACGCAGCACCAATGAAAATACCTCCCTTGAGCAATCGTAAAAGAAAATCCCTTCGATTTGTTGTGTGCTGCTGTGCTCTTTGATTCACTGGCCTTTCTCCGCCAGACTATGGTTTAACATCAGGGCAAGCGCTTCCGCCGCTTTTCTGTTTTCCGCGCCGTGGACGCCGGCAAGGACACTGCCACGGCTGAAGATCAATTCAAAGGTGTCCATTATTTCCACCAGTTTTGCTCCGGGGATGTTCAAGGTCGATTTCAGCTCGGTGCCACCAAATTCTCGTAAGAACGAGGTGTAGGATTCCACCAGCCTGACGGCTTCGGCTGGACTTTTACGCTGAGATAGGAATGCGGTTAGCTCTGTATCTCCCACTTCGTACTGGGCAGTGAAAATTGAATCGAACTGCTGAAAGCCGAAAGCGTCAGAGGGTAAAAGGGAAATGCTTTTTTTATTGAGGTGCTTGGTTGGAAATAAAATAAATTCATTGATTGCCTCGCTGCCTGCTGTGGTTTTGCGGATAAAATTATCCCCGAAAGAGAGGATCAATTCAACCATCCTCTCCTGGGCAATCGACGCAACTATCTCCACGTAGTAAGAGCCGTGAACGAAATAAAGTGCATTTTCTGTTCTGTAGGCGAAATCGCCTGTGTCTAGCTCTGTGGCCTCAGACCTTTTTTGCAAACTGTAAACAGCGTAAGAACCCCGCGTGGAACCCATGTCGTAAATGAATGCTTCCATCCAAGCAGTGGGCTCATCTTCAATGGCAAAACGCTGACTAACAAGACGAACAAATCCAGCTGAGAGATAGAGTTCAGCCTTGCCATTGATCTTGTCGGAAAGATTTTCCACTCCAAAGGTCTCGGGAGGAGTAAGTGCGGTCAGCGACTTCGGTGCATACTGAATTAGATCTGGTGGAGAGCTGGCTCGGGGAGATGTTGGAGCAGGACTTTCTGGCTGAAATGTGGTTGGCTTGAAGATAGATGGGTTGTATTGGGACTGCTTAAGGAGAATTCCGCCAGAGATCACTAACAGAACAATTAGGATGGTGCAGCCAACGTAGATTTCGGTCTTGCTAACCGTTCGAGCCATCCGATTAATACCTCGGTAGTTTAACGTCAGTTCAGCAATACATAAGGATGGATGTGAGATGTGGGATCCCCCACCAACTGTTCTTTCAGCTCACATCTCATATCCCACCCCGAGGATTATTAAAAGTTTCGGGTCTGTTGCGTAGTATGCCTCCGTGGTGCACTAAAAGGCCGAAAAACGAGGAGTGGAGCACACAACCTTACTGACCGGTGCCGACGCCTGCTTGCGAACATAGTCGATGAAGTCTTCCACACAGATCAGGTTGGTGTCAAATTCGTTTCCGTACCTACCTATAATGAAGGCATCGTGGGCATCGCTGTTGCGGAACGTTAAGATGCATCTATCAGCGGCAACTTCTTTTGCCATGGCCTCGGCTTGGCGGTGCATGTTACTGCTGGTTACTTCCATGCCGTCCGGTTGGGCATGTTTTAGCCAACTTGGCCACTTTGGGCTAAAGCGGAAAGGATGGGCCCAGATGACAATTCCCCCATAATTGTGGACCAAGGGAATAAGATCGAGTACGGAGCACCACCCAGGAATATCGCCGTTTTCATGGTTGGGGAGAAACACCAGAAAATGCCCTTCGGGGCAGGAGTATTCAATTCCTCGAATTATGGTGAGTTCTGGAAACCTGACTTGGAGTTTCCGTATGCCAGCCAAAGGCCACCAGACGTCATGTTCGGTCAGAGCTATTCCCGCCAGCCCTTTCTCAACAGCCCTTTGGCACATTTCCTCGGCTGAACTTATGGAGCAGTCAGAATACTCGCGGGTATGAATGTGGAAATCGTATAGCATAGAATGGATAAAATTAAGTTACGGCTCCTATGTTTTACGCCATCTTCGCAGAATTTCCCGACCTTTGGTCGGGGAGCTTCACTGATTGATGAGTTTGAGCGAGACCTTCCTGGATGCTCAGAGGATATCGCTTCAAATAACGGGCGAATTGTAACAGTTCATCGGTGGAATGGCTAGTGGCAGCGTTCTGTTTCGCTCTCATTGTTCAACTAAGACCTGTATGGATGAAATGTAGGCTTATTTTCCGTAAAACAGGTATATTGCCAGGCCAACTAGGATGCAGGCGAAAATCTTCTTGAAGTGAGCTGTTGAGACATGCTGCAGCAGCCGCGCACCGATTTGCGCTCCAACAATGCCGCCTAGGCCCAGTAATATACCAACCTTGTAGTCGACGTTGGCCAGTTTATTGTGAGCCACCAGCGCAGAAATGGAAATGACCAAAATGGCGAGAAAAGAAGTTCCCACTGCTTTGTGCGCTGAATAGCCGGTAAACAGCAGGATGGGTACCATGAGGAACCCACCTCCCAGCCCGGTAAAAGCAGCGCCAATTCCAACCAGAACACCCAGAACAGGCATTAACAAGATAGCTCCCATTGTTCCCCCCATTGAAGCAGACAGTTGGCAGCTTGCAGTGCGTGGCCGGCAGTAAAAGAGAAATGTAAGGAATTAATCCATTTTGTAGTTCGCTCGCTAACCCCGTCCGCCTCAGGCGGACTGCGGGGAATGCGCTCGCCTTGTTGAATTTCCAGAAGGGAAGCCTATTCAACAGGGCGAGCTGGAGCATTTTCAATGCCCTGCATTGTTTCTTTGGCCACATGCCTTAACCCACAATAATGTCTTCCAGGCTTCTCTTTGGTACGTGGTGCATCCCTTCACTGTCCCGCCAGTATTTGATGTCCCCGTCCGGTCCCACAGTTTCGAGAACAACAGTCTCTTTGGGCTTGCCCAGCGCCACAACCAGAAGTATCTCGAAATGATCAGGGATGTTGAGGTTTTTTCTGAGTCTTTCTCGGTTCACAGAACCTATCATGCAACCACCCAAGCCTTTTTCAACCGCACCCAGCATAATGTTCTGACAGGCAATACCGTGGTCGCAGCCGAACGATTTGCATATTCGCGCGTCTCCCAGAACAATGATGTACGCTGAAGGTTGCTCACCCTCACCCGGACCGGACCAGTCCTTAAGGTAACCGGCCCAGGCAAGATTTTGAAATATTGTGTCATTTCTTTCGGGTTCATTGGAGAGCATGTATTTGAGTGGTTGGAGATTGCCTGCTGCTGCCGATAGTCTCGCCAGGTCCACCAGCTCCCTTAAAGTCTCGAGTTCGATGGTGTGGTCCTGGTGAAATCGTCGATAACTCCTGGTCTTTTCTATTAAATCCCTTAACATTGAAACCTCCTTTCCTAAAGAAGCGGAGAAGCGGCGATGGGGTGACGCATTGATGGCCATTGCAAGCTTTATAGACTGAACATGAACGATGTCTCAAGAGGCCACGCCAAAATGAGTATGATGAAAGGCGCTTTGCTCCGCGTTTCTGTCTCTCAACGTCTTCGTGTCGCCTCATACCAAGTCCTGCAACGCTATCTTCTCAAAAAACAAGAGCTCCCACGATAGCGTATGCCAGGGCCGGCAAGAGATTTCCGGTTCGGATGGTCTTGAGCTCCAAAAGGTTGATACCTATTCCCAAAATGAGCAGTCCACCTGTTGCGGTTATGGCGTTCAGAACTTCGGGGCTCTGAAGAAATAATAGTTTTGAGGCCAAGAGTGTTATGGAGCCTTGAACCACGAAGACGGAAAGCGCAGAGAAGGCAACTCCCAGGCCGAAGGTAGATGCCAGAGCTACTGAGGCAACCCCGTCCAGTAGAGACTTGACGTAGAGGGTACTAGGGTCTCCTGCAGTGCCATCTTGTATGGAACCAACAATCATCATGGCCCCAACAAGGTAGAGTAGTGAGGCGGAGACAAAACCCTGTACAAAAGAGGAAGAGTTTGAACCTGATCGTGTTTTTAACCATTCCCCTACCCTTTCGATGCGTTCCTCTATGCGAAGGACTTCTCCAGTGATCCCACCGAGCAAAAGATAGCCAATGGGGGCTATCATTTTTTCACCGGAAAGTGCCATTTTCAGCCCGATAAGTACTACCGAGAGACCAAGAGCTTGCATGAGAATGGTCCTGATCCTCTCAGGCAAGCGTTTGCCGGCAGAAATCCCAACTGCACTACCCGCCAAGACGGCTCCGGTATTCACTATGGTTCCGATCAAACCTCGCTCCTGTCACACTCAACTCATTGACTTTTTAGGAAACCGTCAGTTTTTACCGTTGTTGTGGCAATAACGGCTTCTCAAAACCGACTCCCAAGAGACGGCAGAAACAGGCGATAACCTATAATAATTATGCCCGGAAGACCAGTGCAAAATGCTCACCTGGCCTGGGATTTCGTGCGTTCGAGGAAAAGATGATTATAGTAAAGAGTCAAATCAAATGAGCTGTTCTTGGGAGAAGTGGAAGATGACTGTTGTGAGAATTTTTCTGATTGCTCTAGCCATAACTGTATCCGGATGTGCTCACCATCAAGCATTACCCCCGGAGAAGGTGCACACAATCTACCTAGCCGACGGAGAAGAAGGTGAGATTGTAGATAGATATGCTCCTGTCTTTTTAACCTACGATTACCAAAGAGAATACAATCGCATTGGTCGGCCTTCGGCCAGGTTTGATGAAAAAGGCGAAGAGATCATCTACGTGGATGCCACAAAACCGGTGATCTATTATATGGAACAAGAATTCTCTGCAGAAAACGGCAGATACATTAATCTGATCTATCGGATCCACTTTCCCAAAGTGCCCTTCAGCATAATCCCTTTTAACCTTACCAGCGGCAATAACGTGGGTATCATAGTTGTCATAACCTTGGATTCCCAACAGCGACCAGTTCTGGTCACTACTGTTGGCACGTGCGGCTGCTATGCTGCAATCGTACCTACAACCTACCTATCCCGGGATGATTTACCCGAGGATTGGAAAGATATGCCTCTCGATGTTTATGGGGAGCGATTGCCTTCTATTCTGGACTACGAAAGAAAAGAACACCCCAAGCTGCTTGTACATTTGAGACCAGGTGTACACAGGATCATGGATTTGGAAATAGTTGACGCAGCGGACTTATCACACTCAGGAAGCTTTTTTGCTATTCCGGCGCCACTGGAGCCAGGGAGTGATCTGGAGAGGATTCCCCTGGACGGTGACACTACCAGCTTCTATTATGACTTTGGTCCCCAGAAAGGGCATGTGAAGCGTTCGATGAAATTCTGGGAAACAATTTTGTTAAGCTTGATTTCTTGGGATTTTTTTGTGGGAACGGACAAAGTCTACGGCGACAATGATAAGTACGAAAATCCTTTCTACACCAGCCTGAAACCATGGAACAGAAAGGCATCTGACATGTCTGATTTCGCCGGATTTCTTCAGTTTTGGGGCTGGAGATTATAAAGTTAGCGAGCAGCCTCGCGACAAGACCTGTCGACGAGCTCAGGTCGAGTCGCTCGATACAGGCGGGCAGCTCAAAACCATAGAATGCTGGAATCAGGTGGCCAGCCACTGCCGCACCTTTTCCAGGAATGCTGCCGCATCGAGACCCTCCATCTCACGATAGGCTCTGAGAAAATCCTCTCCCTTCAACAGATAACATCTATCCGTGTGGAAGATGGCTACCACCACTCCGTGGGCTGTGGCCGGATCGTGGAGCTTGGCTTTGATGTAACGGGCGAACAGAGGATACACCCGATCCCTGAGGAACCGCCACGGCTTTTCATCCATAAGAGGGACTTCATAAAACAAGTGAAACACTCCTATTTGCTCCGCTACATCTAATCGGTACTGGTTGTAGGACTCACCTGGAATGACCTCGAAGGATTTTTCAAGTAACACTTCAAGATACGGCAGCATTGGCGATTCTCTCCCCACTATCCTTCAAATAAAAGAGTTCTTCCACTTATTTCCTCAACTTTAGCCTATAGGATCACAGCAGTCACGGTGAAAATGGATGGCGAGACGAGCGAGAAGGGCGAGACAGGCGAGACGAGCAATTCCTTTAAAGTCTTTTGATCCACACTTATGCCAGGCATCCTATTTCACCCGACACCTCGTCTCGCTGGAAGGCTGTCGGCGAGCCCGGGCCTGCCGACAGCTTTATAACAGGCATAGCATTTGCACTGGTCAGCCTTCGAACCAAGCCTCTGTCCTCATTCAGTGGCTGTTTATGCGGAATTAAAGCAACTCGGATCTGTTAGAGAGCCGGTTGTAGTCTATAAAGCTGAACAGTTGGAGGTATGTTTTTGAATACCCCAGCGGTATCAGAAAAAAAGTTGCATTCCAGAGTCGAAGTTAGTTGGCCTGTTGTCCTTTTGACCTCTCAAGGTGCCACAGTGGCGGAGACAAAAAATATCGGTGCCAGTGGGGCATTTATTCTCTGTCGGGCCCACCTACGTCCGAACGAGAAGCTCAGGATATTTGTCATGGCACCGAATCGTAACTCTCTGAATATTTCTGCCGAGGTGGCCTGGTCAAATCCCCTCTGCTCTGAAGAAGACAGGCCTCCCTGTGGGGTGGGCATCCGGTTCACCAGCATTTCTCCTGCCGACCGCCAGTATCTCCGCGACATAATAGCTGCACACTATGGGAGAAAGATCAAGCGCATGGCAGAGAAGAAATAAGAACTTCAATCCAGTTCACACCTGGTTCTTAAAAAGCTGACATTAGTCTGCTCTGAAAACCCACCGAAAACAGGAAAAAACAGTCCATACGAACCCGGGGCTTCCGGTTGTGGTCCAACACACCTTTTGATAGAATTCGTCCTAGCCTGGATATTTCGCGATCCGCTTTTACAAACCGCAATGCAGCGTTGTGTCGGTGCAGGGCGACTCTTCTGAATAGCTCCCATCTATTACTAAACTGTAACGAGGGAAGGAGGTATCATGACTGAAATGAACTTTAAGGAAATCAATGATTTCATCAGCAATGGACTGCGGCTGAAGACCTTTCCTGTGGCGGTGAGGTTTCTCAAAGACGAGTCTGATTTTCCGGAAAAAACCCGTCAGCCATCTCTAGCTTTGCAGAAAAGGGTCACTATCTGTCAGGCGGTGACCATGGCCAGAGTCTACGGATGGACTGTAGGGCTCACCAGGGAAGACTTGATTTGTGTACCGGCAATGATCGCTTTTGGCTTCAGTGGCGCGGATGATCCTCAAGGTTCTCTGGCTAGCCTCTTTTGTGAGGTTAACTTCCATGATGATGAGGGACGGGCTCGAGAGGAGGTTGCTTCGATGAACCTCTTGGACAATGACAAATGGAAGGCAATTGTGCTTGCTCCTTTGGCGAAGGGATTGTATGAGCCCGATTCGGTTGCAATTTATGGCAACCCCGCCCAGGTTATGCGTATGATTCAGGCATGGGCTTATCGAAAGGGTGAACGTCTCTTCGGAACCTTCGGCGGTAAAGTGGAATGCAGCGAATACCTGATTGCACCCTTCACCTTACAAGTTGCCCGGGTGGCCATTCCGGGAATGGGAGACCGAATCTTCTCCATGACCCAAGACGATGAAATGGTTTTTGGTCTGCCCGGCAAGGAGTTGCAGGAACTCGCCCAAGGTTTGCGGGAAGCTGGCAACAAGATTGGTGCCAGGTATCCGGTAACCTTCTACCAGAACTTCCAACCCGAGTTCCCTAAGCCCTATAAAGTGCTAGGAGAAGATTTGGGTATCTTGTAGGTACCTGGAGTGATGGAGCACTGGAGTACTAGTGCTCGGATTCGTTTTCCGAGGAAATCATTTGCTCCGGGTTGGCGAGGAAGGCACCAACAATGAAGCCAAGCAGACCCAGATAGCCAAAGACAACCTGCCAGTTTCCCGAAAGTTGCCAGACGAGACCTGCGCCAACGATTGCCGGAATTCCGAAGACGATGCTGATTCCTGCTTTTCTTTCAGGTTCCATATCCTCACTCCCTGGACAATAACTCGGTTCCGCTCCTTAGATGCTCAGCTTATAGCTGAAAATTGGTAGTATGTAAAGAGTTTTAGATTGTAGATTTCAGATTGGCGCAAGTCTCAATAGACAATTCATACTATGGCGGAAGCAACAATCTGCAATCTCAAATTAAATCTGAAATGCTCTCAGTGTCCAAGAAAGCCTTCGGTGTAGAGTTGAAAGATATACCAGTCTAGCCCCTTGCTTACAACGATATGGTTTGACTCAACGTGACAGTCCAAATGGTATTCTATAAAAAGAGCAGACGGGGTGGTTTTGCCAGGAGTAACGCTTGACAAAACGCCTATGCCGAACAATATTTGGCAGTAGATGCGATGACCGCTATTGTGAGAGCAACGTCGGGATAAGGAATTGGGAATGACAGAAAAAGAGTGTGAAGATAATAAACCTTGTGAAGCCTGCGATCTTGCGAACAAATGCTCTTCTGGCGAAAAAGCAGAGCATGAGCAGAAAAGGTTACGGGAGAGACTTTTTAGCATTCGCCACAAGATTATGGTCATGAGCGGTAAGGGTGGCGTGGGGAAAAGTACCGTGGCAATCAACTTGGCTGCTTCTTTGGCTCTCAGGGGTCATCAAGTTGGAATTCTTGACGCTGATCTTCACGGTCCGGATGTACCGAGAATGCTTGGTATAGAGGGTCAGCGCTTGACCGGCAGTGGTGACGGTGTCAATCCGGTCGAAGTATTCAAAGGTTTTAAAGCAGTGTCCATGGCCCTTCTCTCACCCGAGCCTGATAAGGCTATCGTCTGGAGGGGGCCACTCAAGCACTCCGCTATCAAGCAGTTTCTCGGCAATGTGAATTGGGGTGATCTAGACTTTCTCTTCATTGACCTGCCTCCAGGCACTGGCGATGAACCTCTCAGTGTTGCCCGGCTCATCAAGGAGGTGGATGGTGCCGTGATCGTGACTACCCCGCAGGATGTTGCTCTTCTGGACTCGCGCAAAGCCGTCAGTTTCAGCAGGCTGATAGAAGTGCCGGTGTTGGGCATTGTCGAGAACATGAGTGGTATGGTGTGCCCACACTGCAGTGGAGAGATAGATCTCTTTAAGATAGGAGGAGGTGAGAAGGCAGCCGGGGAGCTGGGGGTAGTATTCCTGGGACGCATACCCATCGATCCTCGTGTCGTACACCAGTGTGATGCAGGACGGCCATTTGTGGCAGAATCCAGCGATTCGGTGGCCAAGACCGCATTTGCTGAGCTCGTTCGGAAGCTCCTCGATCGATTGGAATGGTCAGAGGAGGAGGTAGATACGGTTCATTGAATCGAAAGCCATTTAATCCGCGGCATGTGAGGACCTATGAGCGACTCCACGGGCCAATAGTGAAAAATCTCTCTTGAATCCTTGACAATGATCACGTAATATACGCCATGACTTCTTTCGAGCCGAGATATTTTGGCACTTATTTGGATGCTATGGAGGAAAGCGATGAGTGAATTTGAAGAGGTATGCTACACCAGGGAAGGAGCAATTGAGAAGGCAATTGAAATGGAGAAGGAAAGCTTCGATGTTTATCGGAAAGCTTACGAGATGGTCGAAGATAAGCGGGCCAGGGAGTTGGTAAAAGAGCTGGCTCTTGAAGAGCTGGAGCACAAATATACCCTGGAGAAAGCCTTTCTCGAGGAAGAGATCGCTCTACACGAAGCTGGTGTGGAAGAGGGCCCAAGCATGGATTTGACCATGCTGCTTCAGATAAAGCCTCTGGATGAGGATTCCACTTCCCAGGACGTAATGATATACGCTATCCACGAAGAAAAACGTTCGGTGGATTTCTACGGGAAAATGGCGCAGGCGTGTGTGGGTGCACCCATGGAGGCAATGTTCCGTCGACTGCAACAGGATGAAGGCAAGCATCTTGCCAGCCTGGAAGAACTGTACGAAAGCATTTACATGCCAGAGATGTAATAAGGATCTAGCGAACATGGTCAGTTGTCCGTTCGTTCAACGGACTACTGACCATGTTTACCCCCTGGCACATCATTCCTCCAGCTTTGGCCGTGCAGCCCCAAATGTGCTTCCTTTCCCTGACAGGACTACCACCACATATTCTTTCCTCGCGAACGACGAGTCTCTACTTACAAGCCCTCAAGAAGCCGCCGACACCGTAGGCATTTGATTTCCCAGAAAGAATTCTTATATTTGTCGCAACAACGTCTTTGACGAAAAAAAGGAGATCTGCGGTGATGGCATCTATACAAAAGATCCTTTTCGCTTTGATTGGTTGCTTGGTAATTGCCGGTGTCCTGTGTTTATCTTCTCTTGGTAGGGCGGCTTCACTACCCCAGCACCGTATAACAATTTCGTTCGACCTCCCAAAGCATAGAATCTATGGAACCATGAATGCCACCATTCCGCAAAGTGTGCGAACAATATTGGCCGGCAAGGGTCTACGCATAACCAAGTTTTCAATAAACGGTGAAGCCGCTGTGGCAAAGGTGGAAGATGGGCGCATCAATCTCCCTCTCCATCCGGATCGCACCCATGTGCGCATGGAGTATGAGGGAGTTTTTTCTGATGACGTACGCAGTGGTGTTGAGAACATAATTGGTGCAAAAGGGGCTTTTCTACTCGATGGCTGGTATCCTGCTGCTGAGGCCGAGCTTGCCCATTTTAGCCTCGAAGCAAGGGTTCCTAAAGGTTTCCATGCAGTGTCTGAAGCTGAGACCATAACAACTCACGAAACTGGCGAGGGGAGGCTGGAGGTCTTTCATTTTCCGCATCCGGTACCACATATTCATTTCATGATGGCACCGTACGTCGTAAACAAGGACCGCCATGGGGACGTGGAGGTGGCGACGTACTTGCTGCCTGAGGATAAGGATCTTTCAGGTCTCTACCTCGCCTACATCAAAAAATATCTGGGGATGTATGAAGATATGCTGGGGCCCTACCCTTTTCGCCGCTTTGCTGTGGTTGAGAACATTCTGCCCACCGGCTACGGCATGCCAACCTTCACCCTGCTGGGCCGGCAGATACTCAAGCTGCCATTCATTCCAGAGACCTCACTGGGACATGAAATCCTTCACTCTTGGTTCGGCAATTCTGTCTATGTGGACTACGAAAAGGGCAACTGGTCTGAGGGATTGGCCTCCTATCTGGCCGATCACCATTACGATGCCTTGAAAGAAAAGGGATGGCAACATCGAAAGCAGATTGTCGAGAATTACGAAAGTTACGTCCATCAGGACAATGAAATCTCCATCCGAGAGTTCGTTAGCGAGGAGGATCGCGCTTTACGTGCGGTGGGTTATGGCAAAACCGCCATGTTTTTTCATATGCTCAAAAACCGTGCCGGTGATAAGGCATTCAGAGAGGGGCTCAAGCAGCTGGCTCAGAAGCAGCGGTTTAGGATAACCTCGTGGCAGGATCTGGAAGGGATTTTTTCAAACACAGCCGGGGAGGATCTCAGTGGTTTTTTTGCATTTTGGCTGAACAACAAAGGTTCGATGGAGGTAAATCTCAGCAAGATTCGGTTGAATCGGCCGGGAAGTGGCTACGATTTGCAATTTGAAATTCGGGTTGCGAACAGCACAATGCCCGTGTTCATCCCGGTGGTTATCCATACAGAGAACAAACAAGAGAAACATATCTTGCCCATTTCAGCTGCAGCGCAAACCCTCTCTTTGCCTTTGCAGGAAAGACCCCAAAAGATGATTGTAGATCCAGACTACGACCTTTTTCGCAGATTGGATCCACCTGAGAGAAGCGCTGTGTTGAGCCGTCTTTTGGGAGATCCGACCCGAACCATTCTCGTGCCTGAAGCCAACAAGGAAATCTATGAGACCCTGATTCAAGCGTTGCAAAGTCAGGGTTTCAAGACCACGAGTGCTGAAGAGATCGATCACTCCAACTTAGGTGAAAAGAGTTTTCTTTTATTGGGTCCTCAAACTGAACTGAAATCCTTTTTTCCTGGGGCGCCCGAGAATCCGACGGGCCTTTTTCTGCAGATAAGGAAAAATATCTTAAATCCCGGGCGTGTTCTTGGCCTGGTCCTGGCCGAAAACGCTGATGAGGTGAATGGTACGGGTCGAAAGCTTCTGCACTATGGGCAGTACAGCAGGCTACAATTTTCTGGAGGCAAAAACATGGAAAAGGAGACAACGGTAAGCGATCGAGGGATCCAGCTTGAAGTGCCCCAGCCAGCCACCGGGATTGCCCTTGAGGCAGTTCTTCCCCTATCTGAAATTGCTTTCCGGGTAGCCGATAAGACCATCGTCTATGTGGGCGAAAAGCATGACCGCTACGGCGATCACCTTGTTCAGCTTGAAGTGATTCAGGCCTTGCACCGGCACCACCCGAAACTGGCAATAGGCATGGAGATGTTTCAGCGCCGTTATCAGAAATCGTTGGATGACCATATCTCCGGGGAAACCGAGATCCAGACCTTTCTCAAGGAGTCCCACTACTTCAGTACCTGGAGGTTCAACTATCATTTATATGAAGATATCCTTCAGTATGCCAGGGCCAATAAAATACCTGTTGTTGCCCTCAACCAGGATGATGAGTTGGTTCGCAAGGTTGCGAACGAAGGGCTTGAAAGCTTGAGCCCGGAAGAAAAGGGTCGCCTACCTGACGAGTTGAATCTTGATGACGAACCATACAAGGAGCGCCTTCGGAGTGTCTTCGAAATGCACCAGGCAACTCTGGAGGGCGAAAGCATTCCACAAGTCTTCGAGTACTTTCACCAGGCCCAGATTCTGTGGGATGAGACCATGGCGGAAAGCATCGCCAACTTTCTGACAGATCATCCCGACTATCACATGGTGGTACTAGCAGGCAGTGGCCACCTTGCTTACGGCGCGGGGATTCCCAAGAGAGTTTATCGCAGGATTGGAAAAGACTATGCCATTATCCTGCCCGATCCGGAGGAACCACTGGAGCTTGGTATGGCTGACTTCATTATTTTCCCCAGTGAAGTGCAGGCTCCCGAGGATGCCAAGCTTGGGATAATGCTGGATTCGTCTGATGGTCTGCTCACGGTGGCCGGCTTTTCCCGCGGAAGTGGGGCCGAGAAGGCTGGGATGGAAAAGGGCGATATTGTCCTGGCTGTGGATGGTCAGAAAGTGGAAGACTTTGACGATCTTAGAGTTTTTCTGGCCACCAGGTATGTCGGTGACGTGGTTCGGGTCAAGGTGCGGCGCGACAAAGCAACGGTGGAGCTAGACGTGGAGCTCGGGGCTCCCAGCCGGCACGGGCGATAAAGACAAGATTTTAATTTCTATCCAAGATCTCACGAACCAGTTGCAGCAATTGACTGGTGTCGTAGGGTTTGCTGACAAAACCTTTGGCGCCGGTGTCAAGGGCTCCTTTTGTAGGACCATCGGGTGAGTAGCCACTGCTTATCAATACTCGTGTGTGTGGATCTATCGTGAGCAGTTCCTCGAGACACTTTCTTCCACCCATTCCAGGCATGATCAAATCCAGAATCACCAAGTCAATCCGAGCCCGCTCCTGACGGTATAGCTTCAAGGCGTTTTCCCCATCACCAGCAGTGAGAACGGTGTAACCAGCACGTCCGAGTACATCCGCCCCCAGTTCCCTGATGAACTCCTCGTCATCCACCAGCAAAATGGTTTCGCTACCTCCTCTGGCGAGACCCTCGGGTTCCGGCGCTATCAGTACGTCTACAGGCACGCTTTCCGGCTCTATTGTCGGTAGGTAGATTCTAAAAGTGGTTCCAACCTCGGGGTGGCTATAGCAGGTGATGTAGCCTTCATGATTTTTTATGATCCCGTAAACTATTGCCAGTCCGAGGCCTGTGCCCTTTCCAACCTCCTTGGTGGTATAGAAAGGATCGAAGATGTGCTCCAGCGTCTCTTTTGCCATGCCGTGCCCGGTGTCGGAGATCGAAAACAGCACGTAATCCCCTGGCGTTACTTCAGCATATCTCCTACAAAATTCCTGATCTAACGTTACGCTTTGCGTCTCAATGAGCAGTTTGCCGCCTTCTGGCATTGCATCTTTCGCGTTGACAGCCAGGTTCATGAGCACTTGCCTCAGTTGCACAGGGTCAGCGTTGACCATTTGGAGATTGTCAGCCAGTTTAAATTCGACATCTATCATCTTGGGAATGGTGCGCTCGAGCAGTTCTCGTACTTCTCCCACCTCCTGATTGAGATCGAGGGGTATTATTTTGCTCTCAACCTTGCGACTGAAGGTGAGCAGTTGCTGAGTCAGCTCCGCTCCTCTTTTGGAGGCACGGATGATTTCCTGTAGTTCTCGCCAATCGGACTCTCCCTCCTTCTTGCGTATGAGTAGGAGTTCCGTATAGCCTTGTATGGCTTGGAGCAGGTTATTGAAATCGTGAGCGATTCCTCCCGCAAGAGTGCCGACGGCCTCCATTTTTTGAGCTTGCTGCAGCTGGCCTTCCAGATTTTTCTGTTCGCTGATGTCTCGTAAATCAATGATACTGCCCACAAGGTTGCCGTCCGTGTCTCGAAGGACGGCTCCACTGATACTGACTGGAATGATCTTCCCTTCCTTGGTGTATCGGCGGGTTTCTATGCCAGAGAAGCTCTCGCCACCTAACACCCGACTGATCATCTTTTTTGTCTCTGGCCAACTTTCCTCAGGCACGAAAACATCCATTTTTTTTCCCAACCGTTCACCCAGGGACCAGCCGAAAACGCGGGTGAAGGCAGGGTTAAAATAGACAACTTTGCCATCAATGTCGTAGACAACCACGGGATCCGGATTTGTTTCCAGAAGCGTGCGGTACTTTTCCTCGCTGGCCTGGAGTGCTTCAATGGCCTGTTTGCGCTCGGTGACATTGTTAACGATCGAATACAGAAGCTGTTTGCCGTTCAGTACGATCGGACCACTGAAGACTTCAACGTCGACAATCTCGTTTCTTGCCAAACGGTGACGAAAGAAAAAGTGCTGGTTTTCTTCCGACTTCGCTCGCTCTATTTCTTGGAAAACTTGCTCTTCAGTGAGTGTATTGATATCGGTAATCTTCTTGCTGGTGAGTTCTTCATGGCCCCAACCGTAAAAGGAGCACGCTGCTGGATTGGCATCTACAATGTCTGCAGTCTCTGGGTCAATTATTAGCATAACCATGTGATTGTTCTTGAAAAGGCTCCTATAGCGCTCTTCGCTTTCACGCATAGCCTTCTCAGCTTGCCGGCGCTCTTCTATCTCCCGCGCCATTTGCTTGTTTGCTTTTGTTAAATCAGTAGCTTTTTCCTCAATGTGGCCTTCCAAATGAGCGTGGATTTTGAGGAGTTGTATTTCTTGTTGCCACTTGGCACTGAGCGAGACGGCAAACTGTTTGATTTCTTCTGGAGAAAAGGGCTTCCTTATGTAAAGCAGCTTTCCAGCGGGGGGAACGCGAGATACAATTTTTTCGGGGCCCACATCGCCATGGGCTGTGACCATGACGATCTCGATGTTTGGATCCAGCTTTCGAATTTGCTCTGCTGCCCACACGCCGTCTGGACCTGAATCCATACGAATGTCGAGGAAGGCAACAGCAAAATGCTTTTCATCATCGATGGCCATTTGCACCGCTTCAACCGCGACTTCACTTCGAGGGCAAAGCGTTAGATCAAACTGGAACGTAGAGATTGGTG
>CP070843.1:2507372-2520690 GCA_020350905.1 Deltaproteobacteria bacterium | reverse complement strand
AAAGATTGCGAGCTGTTTTGGAGTACTGGAGTATTGGAGTATTGGAGTGTTGGCAAAAGCTAAAGCCCGAATTTCAACTTGAATGAGTCCTTTCATTACTCCATTACTCCATTACTCCATCACTCCAGCAGACTGCCGCAAGGGGGAAAGAGCATTGAAGCCCCCTCAGGGGGCAGCCCAAAGCCGGGTCCTTTGGGCCCGGATTCTTTACTAGAGCATTGGTCAAAGAGGTCAGTTGTTCACAGATTACCGTTTATCGCTTACCCCTTACCGCCTTGACAGCCGTGAACATTCTGTGTCAGTGTGGACGTTGGCCTAACGGGGTGGGAAGAATTCCACTCTGGTCAGAGGAGTATCGAGGAAGGAGAAGTCAGGAACATATGTGTTGATAATGATGAGGGCCTTACCGAGCCTTTTTTCTGTCGGCCCACTCGGAGGTGATATCCATTTGTGAACAGCGCAGCATAAACGGTGAACCGGGTATAATCCCCGATCTGACTCAATTGAGAGAAACTGACCTATTTGGGAGATTTTACCTGAAAAAACCGAACGGTGGCAGGTTCCAGGGTTACTATGAATCACTAAACGGTATGCGGTCTTTTTTGCGCAGCAAGGAGTGGTTGCAGAGCGTCACAGGATACTATGTAAATGTTGCAGGAAAGCAAGACGCCGTAAGACTTTCATATTGGACGATTGCCCCTCAGCAAACCAGAAAAACAGTCGATCTGTTCGTGTCACAGAATGATCTCAAACACATCAAAGAGCCAATCATTCCTGAGCACGCCAAAAATTCTGCGGGTTACGGCGGCGAGGAACTGCGTTTTCGACGATTTTTGGGCACCTACACTCTTATAGGTCTTGAAATCATGGAAACAGACCTGCTGAACGCCCGTCGATTGTTCGCAACGTTTCGTTGGCAGGTCATGCGCGCCGGCAAAGCTTACAGGCCCCATTTCTTGGGGACCTTTGAAGACCAGAGCTTCTTCTTTAACTGTCTTTCTGCAAGTGAAAAGGAGCAGTTTTGGCGGGATCTGGCTTACTGGCCGGACCCCAACAAGGTAGATTGGGCGCATTTGTTTGTGAACATGGTTCTCGCTGCAGACTGGTTTCCCGTGTGGCAGCATTTCCACTCGCCTCAACGACCATTATCCTTCTCGGAAATAAACCAACTCGTGGAACCGATGGGATTTCAAATTCCCGAAAATTGGAGTCTGTGAGGTTCACGCGGATAGCTTGGTCGACCTAAAATCCCAGAGCCACAATCGATAAAATTTCTATTTGCCCATAAGGTGACCTATGGATTTGTGCATCTGTTGCTCGAAATCTTAAACATGCAAAACAGCCTTGATACTCTTGTCTTCATTCTCTATGCATGGAACTAGTCGCCATTTAGCCCCCTGTACTGTCCACCTTCCGAAACAGGTGTGCAGGCATGGCCCTTGCAGTCTAAATTTGGCCGGAATGAGGAACGCTTCTCAAACAAACCTGTAGTGAACTCGAGGGAAGCATTGTAGCAGCAGGCGCTCTCATTGTAGACGGTTCTGTGACAGGGAATATAGCTTGAATGATTTCTACGACTTTAACGATTTGACAATTTGACGAATCAACACATTGACTAGTTATGGAAACGATCCGACAGCAGATGATCATGCTATTAATCGAGAAAGAGATGAGTGCCAGGGAACTTTCCCAGGAGATAGGAATTCGTGAGAAAGAGGTTTATGAGCATCTGCCTCATATTGCCCGTTCTGTAGCAGTGCAGAAGCAGAAACTCATTATCCATCCAGCACAGTGTCTGGGATGTGGATACGTTTTTAAAGAACGGCAGCGCTTCACCCGTCCAGGTCGCTGCCCTCGCTGCAAAAAGTCACACCTTGATGAGCCAAGATATCTGATCTCTCGACAAGGCTAGGCATGGAGAACGTCATTTCTCATTTCTCATTGCTCATTACCCATTTCCTCATGTAGCAAAGGGATTCGTATGAGGGAGAAATCCATGTTACGGCCGAAATATCTGCTGTCCTTTTTCGCTACGTTCTGCGCGATAGCCGTTCCCTTTGTTTCTCTTAGTCCACCATGTCGAGCAGAGCAAGAAGGCACCGCACTTCATGCGCCCAGTGAGCCGGTCTCGAAACAGGAAGAAGCAGAAGACACCTCGGAAAAGGAGGAAGAGTCTGCCATTAAAAGGCGTGAAAGAGAAGAGAAACGGGCAGGCACCGGGGTCTTTTCATTAAGCACGCATCGGCAAAATTATTTTCTCCCTCTGGCCTATAACAGCAACTCAAATAGGGAAGCGTATAATTCTGCTGGTGAAAATAAGCCAAGTAATACTGAGGTGAAATTTCAGCTGAGCTTCAAGGTACAACTGTGGGAGAAAATGTTTTGGGGCAACGGTGACCTTTTTTTTGGGTACACGCAGCTCTCGTTCTGGCAGCTTTACGATAAGGATTTGTCTTCACCTTTCAGAGAAACCAACTACGAACCTGAGGTATTTTTCAAGTTTGATACGGATTTCAATGTGCTTGGACTCAGGAACAGGCTCATTACCATCGGATTTAGCCACCAATCAAACGGAAGGGGGGGAGAGCTTTCACGAAGCTGGAACCGGGTATTTGCCTTCTTTGCCGCCGATCGAGGCAACTTTTTCATCGCCTTAAAACCCTGGTACCGGATTCCTGAGGATGATGATGACGATGACAATCCAAATATTGAAAAGTATATGGGATACGGTGAGCTCTTTGGCGCATACCGACTGAAAGGGCATGTTTTTTCGTTCATGCTCCGTAACAATCTGCGGCAAAACAACAGGGGAGCTGTGGAACTCGGATGGAGCTATCCGATTCTGACTAACCTGAGGGTATACGCGCAGTACTTTAACGGCTATGGAGAAAGCCTCGTTGACTACGATCACAGCGTAAACCGTATCGGTGTTGGTGTGATGTTGAACGACTGGATTTAGAGAAGGTGGGTCGCGTCTCACCATAGTGAGGTCCGTGGTTGAAGCAAAAGATAACTGTAAACTCGCAAAAAACATCATCGAGCACTAGCTGTAGGCATGTCCCTTGCACTTTTTCAATACCAAGTGGAGATTATAACCTTTCGGTGCCAAGAGTGAGGGATGATGAAATGCCTCGCTGCGAGATTTGTAATGGATGCTGGTTCTACAGGAGTGATATAAACCCAGCGTCTGTGGAATTTGAATTGCTCAAAAAATACTGTCACGGCGAATACTTGGACTGTGCGCGATACCAGTTTGCTCAATCACTCGGGATTAGGTATCTGCCGAAGTGGCTGGAGCCAAACGACTGCAGAGCTATTAAAGGGGTTCGTCGCTCTCCAATAAAATAAACTCGCCCCCGTATCTTATTCTTTACTTAAGAACATTTCAGTTGACACTGCGGTTTCACCGATTTACCGTTTACCGCTTTTTGCACCTTCCTGACTTTATCTTTTGAGTCCCCTTGACATGGGCAGTCGCGTGATTATCTATTAGTTGAGTAGGGTTATTCAAGCAATTGACGGCATAAACCTCCTTGTCTAATACCTACTTCTGAGTCTAACCCCCATTGGTTATTGGCCCTAGCCAGTGGGGGTTTTCTTGTTGAGAATCACGTCTGCGCTTACCTCCATGACCGCTTAATATTTCATGTACCAAAGAAAATCTTAAGACTTACTATTAATATAACTACAAATTATATAATGTAATTAGTTAGATAGTAGAATTCAACTGAACGAAAATTTGTCGCCCCACTGTCTGCGGTCCGTATTCTTGTAAAAAGAGGAACACTCCTGGTTTTACCCTAGTACTTTCCCCCAAAATGGATAGTTGATGTTTGTAGATTGAAGCTATTGCCGAGTTGAGGTCTCATGTGGAAATGAAAATGTCTTCCTGGTGTTTCTTCTGTCGCTCATAACATTTTTGGGGAAACTCGTGGTGTTACCCGGATTGACTTCCTCGCCCAATTGGGATACATGAACAACTCGCCCTGCAATCGACGCCGCCCGATCACCGGGGGCGGAAAATCCTGTGGCTGTATGAGGCCGCCTGGGTGAAGAATATGAACCCAAAGGACCCGGCTTTTGGTTACCCCTGAGAGGGCTTGAATGCTCTTTCCCCTCTTGCGGCAGTCCGCTGGAGTGGTGGGAGTAATGGCGTTATGACTTGGCCCTAAGGACGAGGTTTTCAATGTTGAATTTAGAGGGTTCAATTCCCTTTGACCTGGACTACTGGGCAGGGGAAACGGCGCCGGCGCCAGGTCGAGCTGCCTTTTTGCCGCCCGTTCTCGAACCGGAGGACCATGAGCCAAACCCGCAACTTTAGCATCATCGCCCACATCGATCACGGCAAGTCCACCCTGGCCGATCGCTTCATCCAGCACGCCGGTCTCATAAGCGACAGGGAGTTCCGGGATCAGGTCCTGGACACTATGGATCTTGAGCGCGAACGCGGCATTACCATCAAAAGCCACACCATCACCTTGCCCTACACCAACCGGGCCGGGCAAGATCTCGAGCTCAATCTGATCGACACGCCCGGGCACGTCGACTTCTCCTACGAGGTGTCCCGGGCTCTAACCTCCTGCGAGGGCGTGCTCCTGCTGGTGGACGCCTCCCAGGGGGTGGAGGCCCAGACCGTTGCCAACGTCTACATGGCCATGGAACACGACCTCACCATCATCCCGGTCATCAACAAAATCGATCTACCCTCAGCCGATGTGGAACGGGTCAAGGTGCAGATCGACAGGGAGCTCGGCCTCGACCCGGAAGAGGCCATCCTCTGCTCTGCCAAAGAGGGGTTGGGCATCGAGGAAGTCCTCGAGGCCATCGTAGAGCGTATCCCGCCCCCGAAGGGAAGCGTGGACAGGCCGCTCACCGCACTCATCTTTGATGCCAATTACGACCCCTTTCGGGGATCGATCATCAGCTGCCGCGTCTTCGACGGTACGGTGCGACCCGGCGACACCATCCGGCTCATGTCCAACCAGGCAACGTACAGGGTTGAAGAGGTGGGTATCTTTCGCTTGCAGCGGGAGCAACGAAGCGAACTCCCAGCTGGGGCTGGGGGCTACATCATCTGCGGGATCAAGACGGTGAGCGCCACCCGCATCGGCGACACCATAACCCTGGACGCCGACCCGGCTCCGGCACCCCTGCCCGGGTTCAGGCGGGTGAAGCCGGTGGTCTTTTCTTCTGTGTACCCCATCCCCTCCGACGACTACCAAGCCCTCGCCGAGGCACTCGAGAAATACGTGCTCAACGATGCCGCCCTGGTCTACCAGAAGGACTCCTCCGCAGCCTTGGGGCAGGGTTTCCGCTGCGGCTTCCTGGGATTACTCCACCTGGAGATCGTTCAGGAAAGACTCGAACGAGAGTACGATCAGACCATTATCATGACCGTGCCCAGTGTCGAGTACCGCTTCACCCTCATGGGGGGCTCCATGGTCACTGTGGACAACCCACAGTACTACCCCGATCCGGCCCAGATAGAACGTGCTGAGGAACCATACATCAAGGCGAGCATCTTTACCCCCGAGCAATACATGGGCGCGGTGATGAAAATCTGCACAGAGCGCCGCGGCCTGAATCCCCAGTTCAATTATCCCGCACCGGGGAAAATCGAGATTACCTTTGAGATGCCTCTCGCCGAGGTGATCTACGATTTTTACGACAGGCTCAAAACCGTCACCCGGGGGTACGGGTCCTTTGATTACGAACTCATCGGCTACCGGGAGAGCCAGTTGGTGAAGCTGGACATCCTGGTGAACGGTGAGAAGGTGGACGCGCTCGCCAGCATCGTCCACCAAGATCGTGCCCGTAAGTTGGCGGTGCAGCTGTGCGATCGGCTCAAGGAGGAAATCCCCAGACACCAGTTCAAGATCGCCATACAGGGCGCCGTCGGCGGCAAAATTATCGCTCGCTCGAACGTCTCCGCCTTTCGAAAGGACGTGACTGCCAAGCTTTACGGCGGCGACGTCACCCGCAAACGCAAGCTTCTGGAGAAGCAGAAGAAGGGCAAGAAACGCATGAAGATGGTGGGCTCCGTCATGATTCCCCAGCAGGCCTTCGTGGCCGTGTTAAAATCGGATAAAGACTGAAGGAAAGCATGGGGCATAGAGCGTGGAGATATACAGCCGGCAGCGAACAGCTTGCAGTGGCCAGAATAAAGAGAGACGGATGAGAACAGGAGATAAGAGTTAGGAGATAGAAGTTACACCAAATGTATTTTCCTGTGGGAGCGGCTTTCAGCCGCGATCTTGCGATTTGAACGGTTTCAACGATTTATCGCCAAATGGCTGCCCGGGAGCGACGCGTTCTATTTTTCCCCTCCTGTACAAGGTCACCTCCCCCTGTCCGTATACCTGCCAGCGGCCATCCGGGCCGTCGTCGAGCATGCCGGTCCGTTCGTCAATCCCAATAAGAATTGTGTCCGGCAATAAATCTGCCAACCAGGAAGCCCAGTTCTGGCCGAAGGAGTTATGGTGCGGTAAAACACAGCACCCGGAGATAAGCCCCAACCCCTTCAACACCTCCCTTTGAAAGGGATCATAGTAGTGTGTACACAGCACCATGGCTCCAGCGCTGCTACCTCCAATGACTGCCCCTGCCTCATGGGCCAGCAACATTGCTCTCCAGCTAGCGCTCCCAGCCAGGGTTTGCTCCAGGTGTTGAGGAGAGCCACCCAGCATGTAGATCAATTTCCCCCGCCTCAGGGCCTCGACCACGTTCGGATTATCTGCGGATTTTCTGTCTGTGAGGGGTAGGGCGGTGACGTCGGTTGCGCCAAGAGATCGAAACCAGTTTACACCGTTTTCTCCGGCATTCAGGTGGTCATTTGCTGGCGCTGCTGCCGCAGGAATGATACCGACAGGAACATTGGCTCCGCCTGCCAGTTCAATTGCCCGCCGATCCGGAGCCTCCATCTCCCCACCGAATTCGGCCCCGCCCTCCAGAAGGATGTAACCCATAGGAAGCTCATGTTGTAATGAGAGGGGTAGTGTTCGTTTCGCTCACTCTGATCTACGGCAGCAACAAATGACCGTAATGAAGGGTGTGTTTGATGATGAAGGGCTTTATTTTGGCGACATCCATCTTTTCGCGCATCACATAACGATAGAGGCCGGCATGGGAAATGTCCCCAACAAACACGGCCCCCACCAGTCTTTCTCCATCCTCGCTGAAGACTAACTTGCGATAGGTATTCCGCGTGGAAAAAACATGTGTTTCGTAATCGGTCCCAGAGGTGTGAACAATGCCCATGGAAACAAACGGCTCGTCCGCTACCTGAGTGGCGTTTAATATGCCAAAGGTACCGGTGTACTCCGTGGTTCGCCCGGCCATGTTGTAGCCGGCACAGCGCCCCATCTCAACGGCATTGGTCCACAGGCCCGTAACGATCCTGTCACTTGTTATGGGATCAAAAGTTACCGCCACATCCCCGGCAGCAAATACATTGGCTGCGTTGCAGGCTGTGAACCGGTCCACCACAACCCCCTGGTCCACCTGGACGTCGCTCTGTTCCAAGAAATTCACATTCGGGAAAACCCCTTTGCCGATGCACACCATTTGACAAAACATCTCCTGGCCGCTATTCAACAAAACACCATTCACCCCTCCCGCCTGGGAGAGAATGTGGGTGGCACTGCAGTCGGTCATTATTTTGAGGCCGGCTTTGTTGAGTGCGTCCCGGATGAGAACAGCATCATCCGGTTCCATCAGCTGGGAGAGAACTTCGGGTGAATAAACGACCAGGGTTACATCAAGACCTCGTTCCAGCAGGGCAAAGGCGGCTTTGAGGTTCAACAAGCCGCCACCCAGCATAACGACATGATCAGCCTGGGCAGCGCAATCTGCCGCAGCCAAGGCATCCGTCAGGGTTCGCAGGGCAAAGACACCTGCAGCTTCGGTACCCTCGATTTCAGGGGGAATGTAGGGCCTGCTTCCCGTGGCGATGAGCAACCTGTCATAAAGTACCAGATCCCCGCCCTGGACCGTGACCGTTTGATTCTTGGTATCAATCGCCTCTGCTTTGGAATTAAGCCTTACATCTATGCCGGTGCCTGAATAAGGCCCTTGTCCGACGAGCGTCATGTCGGCAACACTCTTTTTGCCGCTGATCAGAAAGGGAATCATGGGCCGAAAGTAAGGCTGCACCGGTTCTTCCGAGAGCACTGTAATGAAGCCTGTTGAGTCTGATTGGCGAATCGCCTCGGCAGCGGCCATGCCAGCGGCGCTGGCTCCGATGATAACGTAGCGCCTCTCATTATTTGCCACTTTATCCCCCCTCTCCGGACAACATTTCTCTGGATGCGACCCTGCGGACGTCTTTAGAAAATTCATCCACGGTCCGGTACACCAGCGCCTTGGTGGGACAGGAATTGACACAGGCAGGTATTTCGAGGTCCGGACAGCGATCACAGCGATAGGCTTTGTGTTCTTGCAGATGGCGCCCGATAACGCCATAGGGACACACCATGACACAAGTCCAGCAGCCGATACATTTATCCGCGTTCGTCATGACCACCCCCTCCTCGGTGCGGCTGATAGCACCGCAGATACAGGCATGCATGCAGGGGGCATCTTCGCAATGACGGCACAATACCGGCAGTCGATTGTCGGGAGGCACCCACTCCACATATACACGGCTCTGGGGGGTAGGCTTTTCTGAAATGGCACTATATAGCGACTTGCTTTGAGAGTGCTCCACCGCGCAGGCCAGTTCGCAGCTGTGACATCCCATACATCGATCCAGCCTGACAAATATTTCCTTTGGCTGAGCCATGACCATCTCCTTTTCTCTATGTAAAGAAAGTCCTTTCGTTTTGGCAAAGGACCCCGTTGACAGTCTCTCTGGCGATCTGTTACAGGCCTAAGCCGGCACGGCGCTCGTCAATAACGCTCAAAAGCTGGTCCGCTGCAGATTCCGGATCCAGATCCACAATGAAATAGCCGCCGGTCAAGTCCTTTACTTTAGCAGTGAGAACCTCGGTCACCAGGGGGCTGCCCAAGACGGGAAGCATAACGCCCACATGGGTCGGCAAACCGGCAGCCACTGCATAGGCTCCGATTGAGACCGCTTTCTCGGATACGGCCTCAGCCGCCGACGCCACCACCGGAAGCTTATCCGTGTCTACGCCCAGATAATCGGCCACTGCCACTGCCAAAGCCACTGCCCGCGAGTTGTCCACGCAGGAGCCCAGGTGCAAAATGGGCGGCAGCGGCCCTCCCAGATCATTTGCTTCGCCGATGGCAGTAAGCACTGCTTTCAAGCCATCGCCACATAGGTCATCTACATTGGCCGGATCCATAAAGCCGTGGCGCATGAGGGCGCCGGCACCGCAGCCGGTAGCAACGGTAAGGACATTCTCTTTGAGCAGCTTACGGGCCATGACGGTAAAGTTCTTATCTTGCGGCACCTTGACATTGTTGCATCCTGCAAAAAGACAGACCCCCCTGATGTTGCCTGCTTTGATATTGTCGACAACAGGCTTCAGAGGATCTTCCGCATTCACTTTGGACAGTGCCGCAACTATGGCTTCTACGGAAAACCCTGCGACAACCGGGGTTCTTATCTCTGGAATATCTATGGGTTTGTTTTTGCGGCGGCTGAAGTTCTGGATGGCAATATCGATCGTTTCTTTTGCCTTCTCAGCAGCCGCTTCCTCCGAAAATTCCACATGGGTTGCACCGGTGATCTTGCATAGATCCATGGTGGTAACAATGGTAGTTCCCACACACTCGGCTACATTGACAACTGCTGGCATAATGCACTGGTAATCCACCACCATGGCATCGAGGGCTCCGGTCATTAGGGCCATTTCCTGGCTAACAGAGTGGGTACAGGACGGAATACCGTGGCGCATCATCACCTCATTGCCGGTGCAGCATATCCCCACCATGTTGATGCCCGAGGCACCTGCTGCTACAGCGGCCTCTTTCATATCACTTGCCACCGTTACCATTAAATCGGACAGTACTGGATTGTGACCGTGAACTGCGATGTTAATCGCATCAGCCTTTAGAGTTCCCAGATTGGCCTCGGTGACCACTGGTGTGGGGGTGCCGAAAAGAATGTCGGCTAAATCGGTTCCCATGTAGCAGCCGGCCAAATCAGCCACTCCGCAGCGCAGCCCGGCCAGCAGCAGATTAACAGCGTCGGCATCTACTCCATAAAGTGTGCGGTGCATTATTTCCGACACTTCATAGTCAATACCCTTGGGCACCAATCCCAAATCTGTCAGCACTTTGACACGATCCTTTGTTACCACTGTGGCCGCCCACATAACCGGGGTGTCCTTTTCGCCAAAATCGGCCAGGGCCGCCTTGGCAAGATCCAGAGCAATCTCATTATCAGAACGGCCTTCAATCGGGATGTTCATCCTGGTGGACACAGCCCTGAGTTTGGCCCCGTCCTTGACGGTATAATCCTTTGCTTTGCCCTCAGCCATTTTGAGCAGTGTGTGGGCCAGGTGTCTAGCGTGGCCGGAATGTGCTGCGGTGCCTGCGGCAATCGCCCGATCCAGACCTCTAGCCACCATTACATCCGCAGTGGCGCCGCAAATAGCTTTATCAGGGCCGTCCCCGAATGGATCAATGCGGCATGGGCCCTGCAGGCAGTTCCGGCAGCACAGGCCGGTATCTCCAAAGCCACATTGAGGCTGCATTGCCTCATAGCGATCCCAGACAGTAACTACATTCATACTCTCTGCTTTGGCGATCATCTCCTGGACCGCTGGATCGGTACTCTTGTTTGAGTTGCCATTGTCGCCCGCCATAATCATTCCTCCTTGTGAGGTTAGCGTGATTTAGAGCCATGGATTTATACTATGCAAAACTGTGCAGCATCGCTGCTGATTGCCAGTCCTGTCCTCGTCAATCGGGCCTTCTTGTCCCGTTGCTTCATGGAAAGAGTAGAGTGTTTTGGTGCCGTTGTTTTAGAAAAGTATAGGCTATCCAAGAAGTTCATCTTCGTGGAATCATCTTACCAAATACTGACCAAAGGCAGAAGCATTTTATACAAGTAAAGTAGGACTTCCCCTGAAGAATAACACCAAGGTGCATGCATTCCCTGCCGGGAGGTACTGAGCTCTTAAATCTAAAATCAATGGAACAACTCATTTTGCGGGTGTCACAGATTGTGATATCCTTCTGCTGTTCACTCATAAGCACCTCTTATCAATCGGTCACACTGGGTCATTTTAAATCAGTTGTTGTAATGAAAAAGGAAATGGCAGAACTGACCGACACTCAGATCAAAACACTGCTGCGGAGTCATCTCAAAAGAATATTGGCAGAAGATGAAAGAGAGAGAGGTCTCGGCAAGAAAAAATGGATAGATGAGGAAGGATTGGATGGCCATATTGATGACATGGCCTCTTTACAGCATGACTGTCAGAGAGAGCTAGCGATCGGTAATTACAGTCGGGCAACTGGTGCCGTCGACCGTTTGCTGACTGAAAAGGGAATAGAGCTGGATCGAGACGGTTTGAGCTACAAGAAGCTATGCCGTGGAATGATGAAGGTCATGATAGATCATCTCGAGATCGACATGAGGCGCACTCGCCATGACTATTCCCTAGATGACCTGCCATTTCTTTTGAAATGAGGATGTCCATAATAGAAAAGAATCCGGGCCCAGAGGACCAGGTTTTCTAGGACCAAATAAAGAAGCAAAGCCCTACGAGGTTGGGCGTTAGGATCTTTACTTGTTAAGGAGATCTTGGAAAAAACTGAAAACTTTTGGAGTGGCCCAGTCTATTGGGCCAATAATTTTCTCAACAACAATCCCTTCTTTGTCGATGATGAAACTTTCTGGAACTCCGGTTATGCCATAGAGAGGCCTGATAACCTCTTTGGGATCCAGCACTATAGGGAAGGTCAAATTCATTGTTCGCACAAAAGGGGCCACCGCTTCACGCCCCGTAGCGTCAATACTTACGGCGAGGATTTCGAAGTTTTCACCGTTAAATCTTTCATAAAGTTTCTGCATGGAAGGCATTTCCTGCCTGCACGGGGGACACCAAGTGGCCCAGATATTGACGAGTACCACCTTGCCTCTGTGCTCAGACAGACTGACCTGCTGACCATTGAGATCGGGAAAGGTAAAGTTGGGCGCTGGTAACCCCACTTGGATCTGTTTTATGGATGTTACGGTTGACTCTCTCTCATTTCGCAAAAGAAGAATCACCAAGGTAGCGGCAATAACAACAAAGAGAATTGTCAACGACAGCTTTAGGCTTGGTCCCGGTCGGGTATCTGTAGTATTCACTGCTGTTACCTCAGACTGTCTGGTTACGGCTTTTCACTTTACAGTCTCGACAGGTCAAAGTCAAAGTATCTCTCATCTCACACTGATATGAAAAACGGCTTGACAGGCAATGCCACAATGTAGTATCCGAGATCAAGAACTGGACCTTGACACTGATAAAAATAAAAATGATATCAATAGGTTGTAAAAATTCAGAGAAGAGTTGGTTGGAGAAAAAGGAAATCCGGTCATGGCGGAGGTATGTTGGAAAGACATTATCTGGACAGGCGCAGACAAAGAACTGGGCATTAAAGAACTTCTCACAATTCTCAAAGGTTACGGTCCCCTGGAAGTGCTCCACTTTGAAAATCCCAGTAAGTACAAGGGCGAGCTAAGTGTGTGGCTGGACGAGCAGGGGCTCAAGCACATCAGCCTTTTTCATCTGGAAGTCGTCGGCGAGAAGCGAAAGGGGTTAGGCAGGGAGATAATACAGTGCCTCAGGAAAATATTCGGCGGTGATGTCTACGTCCAAGACCCGGGGGAGATCCCAGTTGCTCAGGAGATGGCAGGCGGAATCCATGTGCGAGAGCCAAACCGGGAAAGCGCTCTGTTCTGGATAAAGATGTTTGAGGAAAAGCTCATCCAGTCAGTGGAGGGAGATCTCATGGACCTGGATGAAAACACTACCTCAGAGGAATTGGAAATCGTCAAGAGAAACTTCTTCGATGACACTGATGAATAATATATCCGCAGCCTACCTCCCCGCATGGAAAATATAAGACAAGCTATGGTTGTCAGGACAGCCGAACAAGAAGATTTTGCGAAAGTTATAGAGATCGAAGAGCTCTCATTTGCAACTCCATGGGATTACGACTTTTTGGAAAAGATTTCAAAGGATATATTTCTTGTCTTTGACGGGCAGGAGGTCTGCGGTTACCTAATCGCCGGTTGCTGTCATAGAAATGTCAGTGCAACTATTTTGAAGGTTGCTGTTCACCCGGAACATAGGCGGCAAGGCATCGCCACAAATCTCGTTCACAAATTGGTGGAAATATTGAGGGATAGACAGATTAC
>CP070843.1:2498490-2507272 GCA_020350905.1 Deltaproteobacteria bacterium | reverse complement strand
CGAAAAAACTATTGGTTTATCCATAAGGGTGAAATTTTCCTTTTATGCTTTCGGTGGTCTCACAATCCGCTTCGAATTACAAAACACCCGAGATAATGAAATAAACGTTGAAGAGATTTGCAGCTTTCGACTTTCAAAAGATAATCATCTTACTCATTTTTTCATCCACCGCAATGGATAAATTGACAAAGCACCACTTTGCTCATCGTTGTATAACTCTTTTGCTTAAGTCGAGACAATATGGTTAAATGAGATTCACAATTCCAGTGAAGGAGAGAGAGCATGATAGAAGGTGCAGTTTTGGAGGATGTGAGGGGTTTTTTGAAAGGCAGGGTTATTCTGACGGCTGCTGAGCTGGATTTGTTCACTCGGCTGGACAAGGAGCGATCTACTGCAGAAGATCTTGCCGAGGGGCTCAAGTGTGACCGAAGGTGTTTGACCCGACTTCTGGACTGCCTTGTAGCCCTGCAACTGCTGTCCAAGCAAGATGGTATCTACCACAACACAGAGCGGGGTGTTCTGCTGTCCTCAGAACATCAGGAAACTGAACTCCCGATGGTGCTCCACCTAAATGGCTTGTGGGAAAGCTGGGGCGGTCTCACCGAGACAGTAAGAACGGGATCAAATCCCAAGAGAAAGCCCGTTACCGAAAGGGGTAAAGACAGTCTCAAGGCTTTCATCGGCGCCATGCATGTGGTTGGTAGAGACTTATCACAAGAGATAGCCGACAGTTACAACCTTGCACCATTCAAGAGGCTCCTGGACATTGGAGGCGCGACAGGCACCTACGCCATAGCCTTTCTGGAGCAAAACCCAAAAATGAAAGCGGTGCTGTTTGATTTGCCCGATGTTATTCCCTGGGCTAAAGAACGGCTCGGAGCGGAAGGGTTGCTGGAGCGGGTGGAATGTGTGGCAGGGGATTTTTATAAAGACGAACTCCCAAAGGGCTGTGATCTTGCCTTGCTATCGGCGATCATCCACCAGAACAGCCCCGAAGAGAACCTGGAGCTCTACCGGAAAATACACCGGGCCGTTCTGCCGGGCGGCACATTAATCATTCGCGATCACGTAATGGAACCAGCTCGCACCCACCCTCCCCAGGGAACTCTCTTTGCCATTAACATGCTGGTGAACACCAAAGGGGGAGACACGTACACTTTCGACGAAATAAGGCAGACCCTGGAAGAAGCAGGCTTTGTGGAAGTGAGGCAGGTGAGAGAGGGCGAGCGCATGGACTGCTTGGTGGAGGCTAAGAGACCTTAATTTACCACAAGCCGGGGATCAGCAGGATGTTTCTGATTACCCAACCCGTTTACGCTCGCGTTCTACGTTCCGGCCATCTGACAATCCATTGGCTGAGCAAAGTTTGGTAAGAACAATGAGCAAGAAAGTGTCAATTGAACTCGATGGTGACAACCTGGAGGTCCAGGCGGGGATAACCGTCAAAAAGGTCATGGAGCTGAGTGGTTATAAGATTTCGAAATACCCGGATCGCGGCTTTTTGTTCACTCCCTGTGAGACCGGAGGCTGCTGGAGTTGTGCGGTTGAAGTCAATGGTGAGCCAAAACCCGCTTGTAGTACCACAGTGAGTCATGGGTTGACAGTTAAGACCAGGCTACCGGAGCATTACATTCCCAAGAGAATAATCACCGGCTTCAGTGGTCATCCTGTCGGTGGCGTGGGGACACCCTGGTGGATGAAATGCAAGGGTGGCTACATAGAGACTGCCTGCTTTGCTGCAGGCTGCAACTTCCGTTGTCCCCAGTGCCAGAATTGGGACATAACCTACATGGGAAGTGGCAAAGCATTTACCCCCATAGAGGCAGCAGGACTCATGACCACGGCACGGGAGAAATTTTCGGTTGACAGGATGGCGATCTCCGGAGGTGAAAGCACCCTCAACAGAAGATGGCTCCTGGACTATGTCAGAAAGCTAAAAGAGTTAAACCCTGATCCGAGTGCAAGGATTCATGTGGACACCAACGGTTCCATTCTGACCGAGGACTACATAGATGAACTGGTAGAGGCCGGTATGACTGATGTGGGCCCTGATCTCAAAGGCTCTTATCTGGAATCATTTGTGCGTATTACCGGGGTGAAAGATCAAGATCTGGCAGAGCGGTATCATACCACTGCCTGGAATGCGGTGAGGTATCTAATTGAGAAATATAAGGACAGAGTCTTCACGGGAGTCGGGATTCCTTACAACCGGAAGCTCATATCAGTTCAAGAACTGGGAGTGATGGGAGAAAAGCTGTTCGAGATAGACCCGAAGATTCAGGTTTGTGTCCTGGACTACAGGCCGGAGTTCAAGAGGCTGGACCTGGTCAAACCCAGGTATGAGGAAATGGTGGAAGTTCACAGAGTCCTAAAGGGGAAAGGGCTCAAAACTGTCATCTGTCAGACAGAGCATGGACACATTGGCCCTGAGTGATGAATCCCCCCTCAGCGGCCCCCTCGCTCCAGAGGGTGGAGAGGGTGTTCCCTTCATTGGCAGAGGAGGTTGCGATGACGAAGAATGCAGGAGCTCCAACGGGTGCGGTCTTTAACCTGGCGAATCATGTCGATTACGCAGAGGGTTCTGTGGTTAGCAAAACTTTGCTTAAGAAAAACACTGGCACTATCACCCTATTCTCTTTTGTTGCAGGACAGGGCCTGAGTGAACACACAGCACCCTTCGATGCGGTGGTGCACATTTTGGATGGGAGGGCAGAGATTACAATCGGCGGTAAGCCCCATGAGGTCAAGAGCGGAGAAATGCTGATCATGCCGGCCAATGTTCCCCATGCTTTGCACGCTGCCGAGAGGTTCAAAATGCTGCTGGTGATGATCGGAGGGGAGTAGCCTATCTCTCGCCCGAGCCCTGCGGGCTCTCGAGTTAGAGAAAAGAGGATCTACCTGGATGTTTTTGTATCTAAGAGCTCTCTGAGTGCTCTGTGAGAGAATAAAGGCTTCTGAACTGCGGGGGTTCAAAAGATCGTCTGCAATAAAAAAGTCCCCTAAAGGTTTACAGCATCAAGCATGGTGACCGGTTTTGCTTCTCCGTTGCCCAACACCGAGTGCGCCAGGGCTATGTGCTCTATCTTTCTCCAATCCAGACAAAGAAGTCCAGCACCATAGCTGTCCACTGCGACGGGGTCAAAGCCACCCACCAGCTTTCTCACCGGAGGCTTGCATTTCGGCCCTCCCAAGTGGTACCTCGCAAGCCCCACACTGCCGTCGAGTATGGTGAGGTCGGGGGTGCGGTAGAGATTCATCTCAAAAATAGAACGGTGCAAGTTTTTGTGGAATTTGGACTTTTTCCAGACTAAGCCGCCGTAGTGTTTGGGAGGGACGCATCCCATCATGTTTTTCATGCTCAGGGTGACTTTGGCCAGGGAATGTCTCTTGAGTACCGGGACGGATATGAGAAAAGACTCCATCACCACGCGGGGCATCATGAACTGCGGATAGAGGCGACACCGGCTTTCGCTGAGCTTCAAGAGTTCGGCGTCATTGAGATCTACCAGGCCGATCCCTTTTGCATCAGCCAACTCCAGGTAGCCAAGTTTGCGGTATGGTCTATAGGTGTCGTATAAAGGCGAGCCGCACCCTTCTGCCACTACAATTTTCGCACTGCTTACATTTCGCACATAGTCGACTATTGTGGCCACCAGCTCAACCGGAGTGGTTACAGGAGGGCGAGAGGTGTTGACCAGGTTGGGCTTGATGACGACCCTCTCAACAGAGGACAGGTGTGGTCCGGCGTTGAGCAGTTCCATGAGGGCAGATAGACTCTTTTCATGCCCATGAAAATCGACAAACCCAAGCGGTGTCCCTTCCATATTCGCTTCCTGAGTAGCTAAGCCGGATTGATGCGGGCACATGGCAAAGCCCAATGGTGGATGTGGGCTCGGTGCTGGTAAACTCAATGAGGCAGGCTTTGAGCTCGATGGTGATTTACCTCATCAGGTACACTATTAGCATGTGTTCCTTTCGTGGGCAAGTGGCAAGCAGGTAGTCGGTCAAAGAGGGGGGCGAGTCTGCACTCTCATGTATCGATTTTCTGGTCACTGAGTTGATAGAGACGAGGATTTTCAGATTAACGGCTGTTTCAGCATGAATGTTGGAGCCTAAGTGACACTCTATTTGCGAGCTGATTCACCAGCGAGGGATTCTTTCCCTCATAACGTTTCTTGGGTTGCATGAAGAGCAGCCTCTTTGGTGCGGTCCATTGATGCTTATTGATTTTTGCGATATATTACAAAGTTATTATATGGGTAAAGAGACGTTGTTTGCCCTATACCTGATTGGAGCCAAACAATGGCGATTCTCCACATCTGCACCTTTCCAGAGAAGGTACTGAGTCAGCCGGCCGAACCCATCACAAGCATTGATGAGGATGTGATTAAATTAGCCAATCATATGGCGGAAACCATGTACAATGCACCAGGTATCGGTTTGGCAGCCACTCAGGTGGGTGTGGCAAAGCGACTGCTGGTGGCCGACATAGCTCCGCGCGAACCTGAATCAGAGCTTGTCGTACTGGCCAACCCTGAGATTGTTGCCGCCGAGGGGGAGGTGATAATTGAGGAAGGGTGTTTGAGTGTGCCGGAATACCAGGCTGAAGTAAAACGACATGAGAAAATCACGGTACGGGGCCTTGATCTCAATGGAGAAGAGGTGGAGATAGAGGCTGAGGGTCTGTTGGCTGTGGTACTCCAGCATGAAATTGATCATTTGAATGGTATCCTGTTCATCGATCGGTTGAGCAAGCTAAAACGTGATCTTGTTAAAAGGAGGTTGCGGAAAAAAAAGGCAAAGGAGCAGTCTTAAGGCCGCGGTGCTCTGCTATCAGTTCTGCCTTTCGTGGGGCTAGGGGTTAAAGGTGTACGATCTACCAAGCTTGATTTTCATGGGTACGCCTGGGTTTGCAGTGCCCAGCTTAAGGGCTTTGCTCGATGCAGGAGCTCCAATATTGCTGGTGGTTACCCAACCGGACAGACCCAGAGGACGTGGCAGGAGAGTGGCGGCCCCACCGGTGAAACAGCTGGCCCAGGAAAGAAGTCTGCCGGTTTACCAGCCGGAAAAAGTGAAAAGCCCTGAGGCTGTTGAGCGCATAACTGCACTTGCGCCATCATGTGTAGTGGTGGTGGCATACGGTCAGTTGCTGCCGGCTGAGATCTTGGAGATGCCTCCTTTGGGGGCGGTGAATGTCCATGCATCTTTGTTGCCCAAATACCGCGGTCCAGCCCCCATTCACTGGGCCCTGATCCAAGGGGAGATGGAAACCGGTGTGACCACAATGCTTTTGGATGCTGGCATGGATACCGGTGACATCCTTTTGCAGCGGGAAGTAGTGATCCAGCAGGAAGAGACCGCTGGCAGCCTCCATGACCGCTTGGCCGAGGAAGGGGCCATGGTGCTTGTAGAAACCCTGGATTTGCTCAAACGAGGTAGCCTTGAGCCGAGAGCCCAGGACAGTTTCCAGGCCACCTACGCACCCATGCTTGCCAAGGAAGATGGCAAGGTGGATTGGCATGAGGATGCAGAGCGAATCTGTTGCCGTATTCGCGGTTTGGATCCCTGGCCGGGTGGTTTCACCTATTGGCAGGGAAAACGGTTGAAACTTTTTGGTTGTCGTGCCTTGTCTATTTCGACTCAAGATGAGCCGGGCACAGTGATTGCAGCGGCAGGAGATGGGTTGCGGGTGGCCGCTGGAGAAGGGGTGGTCCTTATTGAAACCTTACAGTTGGAGGGCCGTCGTCCCCTTGCGGTAGCTGATTTTCTGAGAGGGCATCACTTCCAGGTGGAGGATAAGCTTGGCGAATGAAGTTCTAGACAGAAAAGAAAAGCTGACTCCCACGGAAGATCCACTGGTGGAGGTCGGCCAGATTTCGGAGACGCCCCAGAAGCGGATTTTCATCGGACTGCTGGCGATAACCTGCATTATACTTGGCGGCTTGGCATATATACTCTGGTGGGTACCCAATGTCGGACTGCGGAACATCCACCCCTATCTTCCAGCCCTCCTGGCCGGGATATTGGGGCTGGTTGTATTTGCGGTGGTTGCCGGTTCACTCCTATTGACCTTAACTATATTAGCTGGTCGCGACCTCTTTCTCTCCAAAAAACTCCGGGGTGCGGTCGTTAAGGTACTCTTTCCGCTGCTTGTTGTGATGGGCAAGGTCTTTGGCCTTTCCAGAGAGAAGATCAGCCATTCCTTTGTTGCTATAAACAATCAGTTGGTTCTGGCTCAAGACCTCCATGTGTCTCCAGCTCGGCTACTCCTTCTCATGCCGCACTGTCTGCAAAACCACAATTGCAAGGTCAAGATTACCGGGAACGTGGAGAATTGTGAGGGTTGCGGTAAATGCCCCATAGAGGAACTTCTAGAAGTGTCACGTAAGTATGATGTGGAGTTGGCGGTGGCCACCGGTGGCACCATCGCCCGGCGGATAGTGGTTCAGAAACGACCGCGGCTCATTATTGCCGTGGCCTGTGAACGTGATCTTACCAGTGGCATACAAGATACATACCCGCTGCCTGTCTACGGTATCTTTAACCGCCGACCATATGGTCCCTGCTTCAATACCGGGTTGCCGCTGGCAGAAGTGGAAGGTGCAATCCGCCACTTTTTGGAAAGTTCAGAGTCATGACGCCCAGGGCCATCGCTATGCACACCCTGCTGCAGGTGGCCCGCCACGCCTCTTTTCCCGACGTTCTGCTCGACATTTATCTCAAGGAGCATCCGGATCTGGATCCCCGCGATCGTGCCCTGGTCACCGAACTGGTCTATGGAGTGGTGCGCTGGCAGGGACGATTGGACTGGATTATCGACCAGCAGGCGAAGACAAAGCCAGACAAAATAGCCCTGCCGGTGAGAGTAATTCTGCGGCTCGCTACCTATCAGTTGCTCTTCTTGGATCGGATTCCTGCAGCAGCTGCAGTGAACGAGGCGGTGAAACTTGCAAAAACAAGTCAGCCTCCGCATGTGGTTCGCTTTGTAAATGGGATCTTGCGTGCCATTTCCCGCAAGCGTAAGATTCTTCAAAAAGCACAACTTGAAGGAAGTTCTGAAAACCGTTTGTCAGTCCTCTATTCGTACCCAGCGTGGTTGGTCCAACGCTGGCTAGCCGCTCTTGGATTTGAAGAAGCCGAGGCTCTCTGCGCGGCCGGCAACCACGTCCCTCCAACGAGTATTCGAGTGAATACCCTGAAAACGACGGTGGAGGCACTGGCCGGTTCTCTCCGAAATCTTGGTTTCTCTGTAGAACCTGGGAACCTAGCCCCTGAAGCGCTTCATCTGAGGTCAATTCGCACTGACATCTCCTCTCTTGTCCCATATAGGTGTGGAGAGTTTCAGGTGCAGGATGAAGCTTCTCAATTGATTGCCCACTTAGTCCAACCCCAGCCAGGAGAGCACATTCTGGATGCGTGCGCAGGTTTTGGGGCAAAAAGCACCCATCTGGCCCAACTTATGGAAAATCAGGGAAAAATAACAGCGTTGGACAACCAGGGCTGGAAATTGACCCGCCTGGTGGAAAATGCCAAGAGACTGCAGATTTCCAGTATTGAACCAGTGGAAATGGATGTACTGGAGCTGCAACCATCTGCAGAGCAGAGCTGTTTTGACCGAATTTTGCTTGACGCACCCTGTACCGGCCTGGGGGTATTGAGACGCAACCCTGACATCAAGTGGAAAGTGAAGCCCAAGGATTTTCACCGGCTACACCTGGTACAGACGCAGATGTTAAGCAGGCTTGCTCCCCTGCTCAAGCCCGAGGGTGTTCTGGTGTATGCTACCTGTACTGTGAGTTCGGAGGAAAACGAGGAAACGCTGAAGGGTTTTCTGAGTGAACATCCCGACTATCATCTGGAATCGGTCCGACCCTATTTACCAACAGGATGTGGTGGCACGGTGAACCCAATGGGTGCTTTGCAAACGTGGCCGCACAAGCATGGGGTGGATGGTTTTTACGCCGCACGGTTGCGCTGCATTCGATGATGATGAGGAGACGCGGAGAAGGAGCGATGCGGCGTCTTGCTCCGAGGCATCGTGTCGTGGATGCGGGAACGTTGCCTTCTTTTCCCGATTACGGTATGGTGCATGATTGATGGCTCTATTGAACAAATTAGTCAAGTTTGGGATATATGCAGCCGTGTTTCTGGGGGCACTGCTGTGCAGTCTCTACCTCACCAGTAAATGGATCATTCAGAGTGAGGAAGAGGTGTTGGTTCCAAACCTGGTAGGGCATGATACCGTATATGCTCTGGATCTTCTCACCTCTCTGGGGCTGAACATCAAGGTGGGTGGATTCATGTGGAGTGAGACTGTACCCAAGAACTTCATCGGTTCTCAGGAGCCCGTTTCCGGAACCTGGCTGAAGCGTGATCGGGATGTGAAGGTAGTTATCTCTCGGGGCTCCAGAAGGGTGCGGGTTCCCAATCTGGTGGGGACAAGAATGCGTGAGGCGAAGCTGGTTCTCTCGCAAAATGGTCTCCACCTGGGTGGCATCTGCCGCATTCCTTCCTCGCAGTATCCACGGGATACTATTATTACCCAGCTCCCAGAAGCCCTCCAAGAGATAGAGCGTGGGGAGTCAGTTGATTTCCTCATCAGCGATGGCCCCAAATCTCTTGCGGTGGCGATGCCCGAGCTTCGCCAGCGAACAATAGGGCAGGCCCTGAGAATCCTGGATGATTTGGGGCTGGTAGCGCCGAAGGTCAAAGAAATACACCTGCCGGGACAGCCACTCAACACCATTGTTGGCCAGAACCCATTGGCAGGGTACAGGGCGGA
>CP070843.1:2490120-2498390 GCA_020350905.1 Deltaproteobacteria bacterium | reverse complement strand
GGTCGTCGGCAGGCTCGGGGGCGAGCCCAACCTGACTCCGGCCCCGTATCCGTATGATCCCACCAATCGGGCGACCATATTCAAATCGTATGTTGATTACGAGTTAAAACTGATACCTCACTACAATGGTGAGGCGGACAAAGTTGATGACCCTCACGTCAAGCGGGTTCTCCAGAGGGAAGCCTGGGAATCAGAATACCATGCCAGGAAGTTTCAGCGGATTCTGGACAAGATGACACCTCAGCAAGCAGAGGGACTACCAGGCGAAGAAAATGAACTGCCTGAGGAATTTGTTGAACGGCTCCAGGGGTTGGTGGCCAGTAAGTACACCGAAATGTTACAGCACATCCGCTCCTCCTGGGTGTTCCAGCAGGAATCCATCGTTGGCTGGCAGCTCATGGATTTCTCCATGACCAAGATGAAGCAGCTCGCCCACCTGGCCGAGGAGGTCGCCGAGAATGGTATCATACCGCGGTTTGAAGCCGGTGAGATCGACCTGAGCGCCTCTGTTGGCGCGGCACTCAAGAAGGGCCTTGAGGATGTGCGAGGAGCTCGTGAGGAACACATTAAATTCCAAGGGGAAGGTGAGACTCAAAAACATTCGGGTCTCTTATTGGAGCTGGACCTTGCCCTCAAGCAGGAGGCATACGAGGCTGCAGAGATTGAAGACTGGAGCAAGAAATCGTGAGAACGGGGGAGAAGAGGGTCTCGATAGGTGGGCACTGTAACTGAGGGAAAGGAAAATATTCTCTTTCGTTGTAAAAGGGCGAATACTAACATATAACCAGAATTGGGAACAACCACAATAAGAGAAAAATAATGGAAGAAGATAGGGGCCAGAGAAAGGTTCTACGGGTACCAGTCAATCTGGATGTACGTTGCGATCTGGCTGATGGCTCCAGTCTGAAGGCCAAAATCGTTAACCTTGGCACGGGGGGAATTTTTATTAAGTCAGCCGATCCTCTCAGCCCTGGAGATAGCTTAACCATGGAGTTCCTTTTGCCGGGCACTCTCAATTCAATCGAGCTGGTTGGAGAAGTAATGTATACTCGTGTTCATGAAGAAAAGCAAGGCCAGGATGAAGATGTCCATGTGGCAGGTATCCAATTCTCTGATCTAAAAGAACCGTATTACGGTATGATCCTGGACTACACACTCAAGATGCTCGACAATCAGGAGTTGTTGCGGGACGGGGGGATCCTCCTGGTACTCGATGACCTCCGCAATCTCCCACCCGAGGACCGCCTGAAGGCTTACAATATTTTAATTAAGAAAGGCTCGGGGCATATTCTGTGAGGAGAGAACGATTTCGGATTTCGGATTGCGGGTTTCGAATTGTAGATTCTAGACTTTAAATTTACGTAGGAGCAAGCTCTGCTTGCGATCCGATGATGTGCAGGTGATGCGTTCTAATTCTATGTTTCTTATTCCTGACACCTGAAACCTGACACCCGACACCTGAGATTCCCACTTGAATCCAACACTCCAAGCTCCATTTATAAAAGCTTGAATATCTCCAACCAACCTTGCCGCTCTACAGCAACGTTCTCAAGAGCGCTGGCTGCGCCAACCACTTTCACCAACCCACTCCGTTTCACCCCCTCTAGAACATCGGCAAAGTCCCGGAAATCCGTGACCGAGGTGTTGAGCACATTTTCGCGCAACAGTTGGCGCTTCTCGTCTGTGTCGTTGGTGAGATAGCGCACCATGGAAGTGTATCCTTTGGCGTCAGGGAGAAGATGTCTGTCGATCTCTCCGATGGTTCCGATGATATTCTTGGTCCGTTCATCATCAGTAAGGTCAATGGATCGCAAGAATTTTACTGTTTCGTCAAATGTTTCTATTGTCTTGATGAGATTGGGATCTCTGTAAGAGACAAAGGTTAGGGTGCCCGATAGATGATTGAATAGGCAGAAGGCACCGTACGCTCCACCCTGGACTCGAACACGGTCCCACAACCAGGCTGTCCGCAGGTAGCGCGAGATTACATGCGCTGAGCCGTGTAAACGGTAGCCCAGTTGATAGAGATTCGCCCCTTTGCCCACGTAGTTAACCTGTGCCGGGATGATCATTCCTTCAGAACCGGCAGGCTTGTCAGGTGACCACTGAAATTCCTGGACATCAGCTGCTGGCAATTGTTTTAAGAAGGCATCTAGGTGAGAATTGAACTCCGACCAATTCTTCTCGTCACAGGTGACGTTGATGATCATGTTCTGCCGGCTCACCAAAGTTTGACGCATTTGTTCCAGGTTGGCCAGTACACCGGGCCAGTCTTCATCGACTTTGCGGATGAGATCTCTCAAGAAAAATAAATAACTAACGCCTTTCATCTGTTCTGCAACCCAGTCAGCCTCGCTAAAATGGGCTCGCAGCCTCAAGTTGACCACCTGGTGCCCTTCGGGCACCAACCTCTGTTCATGCCGGGCTTTCTCCTCCATGACCATTTGCCGAAATCGCTCCTGGTTGTCGAACTGCACCGTGAGAACCACATCCCGTAGAATGGCCGTAAGGTCACGGCTCTGCGCCAGCATGGACTTGCCGCGCAGAAAGAACCAGGACGCCCCCCGCTTTTCGCCACCGACAGCAGAGGTGAAAGATTGAGGGTGGATTCCCCCAGTCTTGCGGCCAATACGCTGAGTGAGTGTGACGAAATCTTCCTTCTCAGTGCCCATCTCGAGAAGAGCCCGACCAAAGAGAGGGACAAGAGGCAGGTAGTGTTGCTCCATTGCGCGGAGGTTGAAACCCACGTCCAGGTAAACAATGGAACTGGTGGCCAAATCATGAAAAAGAACCTTCGTGTTTCTCTGTTCGATGATGGTCAGAGGAATGGTCTTATTCCTTTTGTCTAAATCGCGGAGCTTCAAGGTGGGAATGGTTGTCAAAGCCTCGGGCGGATCGGGGGCTTGCTGGATGCGCTTGAGTTCGTTGGTCTGATCAATGACGGTTTGGAGTTTTTCTTTGCTCATTGCCGAGCGGGCTGCGGCGAGGCGCTCTCGCTCTTCAGCCTCTTCTTTCTCGAGAAGGGTGGGGTCAGGCTGAAGTATGAGGGTGGCGCGGTGTGGATTGTTCAAAAAGAACCTTTCGATCATGCCCTCAAAAAACAAGGAATTTGCAGCCAGCTGGGATTTTACCTTTGAAAGAGGAGCCTCAAAGGCGAGCAGGGCCATGGGGTCAGCGTCGTAAAGCCAGGTCGTAAGTGCGCGCAACATGAGTAACAGCCCCTGAGGATAATTTTTCGGGTTGTTTTCCCGCAGACGGAATTCTACTGTATTGAGTGCTGCCTCCACCGTGAGGGGGGCAATCCCTTCTCTGGCCAGACTGTTCAGGGTCTGCAAAATGAGGTCCTCAACACGATCTCCATTGTCGATGTTGATGCCCTTAAGCCCAGTTGAAAAATACATCTGCCGCAGTTCATCCTCGAGACCAACACCGGCCAGATCCTCTCCGAAACCCGAATCAATCAGAGCTTTACGGAGAGGTGAGGCGGGCATTCCGAGAAGTATGTAGTTGAGTATTCTGAGGGCCAGATTTGTTTCCGCATCGGCAGTCTCGGTGAGCAGCCAGTTTATGGTGAGCATCCCTTTTAGCTCGCCGCTATCATCGGAGCTGGCACCGAAAGACCGAATAATACGTTTCGGTCGTTTGAACGGCGTTTGTATACGTATGGCTGAGTCAGTTTCCTGGCGCTCAAACTCTTTGAGGTAATCATTCACCAAGCGAAGCCGCCGCTCCGGGTCATCATTGCCGTGAAAAAAGATACGGGCATTGGATGGATGGTAGTATTTCTGGTGAAACGACGTGAACTGCTCGAAGGTGAGGCTGGGGATATGCTTGGGTTCTCCGCCTGAATCGTAACCATAGGTATGGTCCGGGAAGAGTGACTGCTGGCTGTACTCAGCCAGAACCCTGTCTGGAGACGAGTAGGCACCTTTCATCTCGTTGTAGACTACCCCTTTATAGATGAGTGGTTTATCCAGTTCTTCCAGTTCAAGATGGTGTCCTTCCTGCTGCAAGGTGAATGGGGTTAGGCGCGGATAGAGCACGGCATCCAGGTAGACATCTATGAGATTGTAAAAGTCCTGCAGATTTTGACTGGCCACAGGGTAGCAGGTCTTGTCGGGATAGGTGAAAGCATTGAGAAAGGTTTGCAGTGAACCTTTCATAAGCTCTACAAAGGGTTCCTTTAGCGGATACTTGCGCGAACCGCAGAGTACAGAATGTTCTAAGATATGAGCCACACCAGTTGAATCGGTGGGTGGGGTACGGAAGATGATACCGAAGACCTTATTCTCGTCATTGTTGACGAGGGACAGTAGCTCTGCTCCCGTCTTTACGTGGCGATATAGCTCGGCGTTGGTCTCCAATTCAGGAATGCGCTTTTCACTAATGGTTTCGAAACCATGGATGGTTTTCATTCGTGCCTCCAGGTTGTGCTTGAGTATTCAGTATACTTTAATAACGTATTTTAACTTGTCGACCCTTGGAACCACAAACGGTTAAATTCTAACAGATGGGTAGTTGTTTAACCCGCTAACGAACACTCTTACTTTTATGTCATAATTGACATAACTGTTTATTCTTGACAGTACACTCGGATGTGCTATGTTAAGATAATATGTTTAAATTTTTCAATTTCTGATTTTTTGTCCGTCTCATTTCAATCTTACGAAGCTCATTGGACTCCAACTGTCATCAAGCAGAATTTTAAGCTTCAGTACCTTCTCAAAACCTAACTATGTGGTTGGGCTTTACCAACAAAAGCTGGATTCTTAGCACTGCTTAGTGAACTTATGTCTAGATTTTGTCTCGAGCAGGTCAATCCACAGCGGACTGTTCGAGAAGGCTCGGGAAAACTATTCCGAGTCATGACGTTAGAGTCAACTGGTACGGTATAAAGAGAAAATCTAACCAGACCATTGGAGGCGTATGGACCTCTAAGGCGCGAAAGGGGGTGTTAAGAGCCAGTCTAAAACATGATCGCAGTGTACCGACGTTCTATGAAAGGAGGGCAAATTAGACCTATGCAGATTACAAGAAGAGATTTCATCAAAATCTCTGGTGCTGCGGCAGGTGGCCTTGCTCTCGGTGGATTGGGTTTTAACCTTGCACCGGTAGAGGCGCGTGCTCAGACGCTGAGAATTCGCTGGGCCAAGGAAACCACCACCATCTGCCCCTACTGCGCGGTTGGTTGTGGCATCATTGTCCACACCGCCAGAGATGGATCGGGCAAGATCATCAACACCGAAGGCGATGCAGATCACCCCATCAACCAGGGCTCACTCTGTGCCAAAGGCGCAGCTCTGTCCCAGGTGGCAACCACAGAGGACCGAGTCAAGCGGCCTCTCTATCGTGCCCCCTACAGTGAGAAATGGGTGGAGATGTCCTGGGAGCAGGCCCTGGGTGAGATTGCCAGGCGAGTAAAGCAAAGTCGCGACTCCAGTTTCACGACTACGAATGCCAAGGGCCAGGTAGTCAACAGAACCGACGGAATTGCCCATGTGGGCAGCGCCGCACTAGACAACGAGGAGTGCTGGGCGCTGCAGGCGATGATGAGGGCTTTGGGTCTGGTCTATATTGAACATCAGGCCCGTATCTGACACAGCGCCACTGTTGCGGCTCTGGCAGAGTCGTTCGGACGAGGCGCAATGACCAATCACTGGATTGACATTGGCAACAGCGATTGCATCCTGGTCATGGGAAGCAACGCCGCCGAATGTCACCCCATCTCCATGAAATGGGTAGGCAAAGCTATGGAGAATGGGGCAACCCTTCTCAGTGTTGATCCCCGTTTTACCCGAACCTCATCCAAGGCAGATTTCTACACCGCCCTGCGTTCAGGGACCGACATTGCCTTTCTGGGTGGGATGATCAACTACATCATAAGCAACAACCTCTATAACAAGGAGTATATGGCGTATTACACCAACGCAAGCTTTATCCTGGGCAAGAAGTACGGCTTCAAGGATGGGCTTTTTTCTGGTTACAACAAGAAGACCAGGTCGTACGATAAGTCTTACTGGGCCTTTGAGATGGACAAAAACGGTATCCCCAAAAGAGACCACAGCCTGAGGAATTCGCGCTGCGTGTTCCAACAGCTGAAGAAACACTTCTCCCGCTATGATCTCAAGAAGGTCTCGGCTATAACCGGTACACCCACGGCGGACCTGGAAAAGGTCTACAAGACCTACGCGGCCTCGGGCAAGAAGGGCAAGGCTGCAACCATCATGTATGCCATGGGCTGGACCCAGCACACCGTAGGTGTCCAGAATATTCGAACCATGGCCATGATCCAGTTGCTTCTTGGCAACATGGGAGTTGCCGGCGGCGGTGTCAATGCCCTACGTGGCGAGTCCAACGTTCAGGGCTCCACGGACCATTGCCTACTGTGGCACATTTGGCCCGGCTATCTGAAAACGGCCAGGGCATCCAACACGTCTCTAGATGCCTATAACAAGAAGTGGACTCCGAAGACCAACGATCCACTCAGCGCCAACTGGTGGGGAAACTATGCCAAATATTCAGTGAGTTTCCTTAAATCCATGTTTGGTGAAAACGCAACTCCGTCCAACGGCTTTGGCTACGAATGGATGCCCAAGGTCGATGATGGCAAGGCCTATTCCTGGCTGGATCTGTTTGATGCCATGTATAAGGGCGAGTTCACCGGCTTTTTTGCCTGGGGTCAGAACCCGGCCTGTTCCGGGGCCAATGCCAACAAGAACCGCGAGGCATTCACAAAGCTGGACTGGATGGTAAACGTCAACCTGTTTGAAAACGAGACCGGCTCTTTCTGGAAGGGTCCGGGTATGGATCCAAAAAAGATCAAAACCGAGGTCTTTTTCCTGCCCTGCGCTGCTTCTGTGGAAAAGGAAGGCTCCGTTACTAATAGTGGCCGCTGGAGCCAGTGGCGCTACAAGGCGGCTGATCCTCCCGGAGATGCCCTGCCTGATGGTGACATCATGGTTGAGCTCATGGACAAGATCCGCAAGCTCTACCGGGTAGAGGGAGGAGCTTTTCCTGAGCCGATCTTGAACCTCAAGTGGGACTACACCAGCAACGGCACGTATGACTCCCACAAGGTGGCCAAGGAGATTAACGGCTACTTCCTGGCGGATGTATCCGTCAAAGGGAAAATGTACAAGGCGGGTACCCTGGTGCCCAGTTTTGCCTTTTTGCAGGCTGACGGCACCACTTCGTCGGGTAACTGGCTCTACTGCCAGAGTTACACCGAGAAGGGCAACATGGCGGCGCGCCGCAGCACCGAGGATAAATCCGGCATCGGCCTTTACTCAGAGTGGTCCTGGTGCTGGCCGGTAAACCGCCGGATCATCTACAACCGGGCCTCGGTAGATCGTTACGGTAAACCGTGGGACGAGGAGCATCCGGTCATCAGTTGGACGGGCAAGGGTTGGGCCGGCGATGTGCCTGACGGCGGCTGGCCGCCCATGCTAACCGCTGAAGGCAAGCTGAACCCAAAGACCAAATACCCCTTCATCATGAAGCCCTCGGGGCATGCCCACATGTTCGGGCCGGGCCGCGCCGATGGGCCTTTTCCGGAGCACTATGAGCCTCTGGAGTGTCCCATCGAGAAGAACTTGATGAGTGCACAGTTCATCAATCCCACCATCAAGGAATACGGTACTGCTGCTGACGCCCGGGCCACCTGCGATCCGCGCTACCCAATCGTTGGCACCACCTACCGGGTCACCGAGCACTGGCAGACAGGTGTAATGACCAGATGGCAGCCGTGGTTAGTCGAGGCACAGCCCCAGTCTTTCTGCGAGATGAGTAGAGAGCTGGCAAAGCTCAAAGGGATCAAGAACGGTGATAAGGTGATTGTGGAGTCGGCGCGTGGAAAGGTGGAAGCGATGGCCATAGTGACCATACGTTTCAAACCTTTCAAGATTGCCGGCACCACGATTCATCAGGTGGGTTTACCCTGGTGTTACGGCTGGGTCACTCCCAAAGATGGCGGTGACAGTTCCAACCTGCTCACTCCCTCCATCGGTGATCCCAATACCAAGATCCCGGAAACCAAAGCTTTCATGGTGAACGTTAGAAAGGCATAAAAGGAGGTGAGACCTGTATGGCTGACAAATCGTTTTTCATAGACACCACCAAGTGTACGGCTTGCCGAGGCTGCCAGGTGGCCTGCAAGCAGTGGAACAAGCTGCCGGCCACCAAGACCTACAATTGGGGGAGCTTCCAGAACCCAGCAGATCTCTCCTTCAGTACCTTTAAGTTGGTACGATTCCGAGAGGTGGTTTCCGGGG
>CP070843.1:2484682-2490020 GCA_020350905.1 Deltaproteobacteria bacterium | reverse complement strand
CCTCTAAGTTCGGTTAACCGATTGACCCGGGTTTGCCGTGATCTAAGAGTACCGATGAAACCGGCCGATCGGCCAACTTTCTTTACAGGACGGAGTTACAGCGGCGGGTCCGCCCCCGATTTTCACGGGGTTCCCTATTAAGCTTTGAGAGCACCTTGCATGAGTGAGTGTTAATCCTTCCTTCGAATTTCAATCACCATTCAGGCCAGCGGCACAGTTACTCGCAATCCAAAAGCTTCCTCTCTCTGGCAATACTAGCTGCCTGGATTCGATTTCCAACCTTTAGTTTTCTATAAATTGTCTTCACGTGACTTTTCACTGTTTCGGTGCTTATGTTGAGCGTGTTGGCGATCTCCTTGTTCCCCTTCCCCTTTGTAATCGCTAGGAGAACTTCCTTCTCCCTTAAGCTTAACAGGGGTTGTTCTCTTTTGGACGGCATCTCCTTTTGAGTATCGCAGTTTAGGCTCAAGTTCACGAGGTAGGGTGACACTGCCGGCTTCCCCTTGGCAAAAGTCCTGATAATCCTGATTAGTTCGTTTATTTCGACGCATTTCAAAACATACCCGTCAGCACCGGCGTCCATGGCCTCTCGAATATAATTTTCATCGTTATAGGTTGACAATACGATCATCTTCATCTGGGGGCTGGACTTGCGTAGGACCCGAATCGCCCTGATTCCTGAAAGCCCGGGCATGTCAACATCGATTAGCGAGACATCTGGAGGATCAGATTGTATTTGGGCAACTGCACGAAACCCATCACTTGCCTCGCCAGAAATCTCTATGTCCTTCTCCTGGTCTAGGCTATGCCGTAAGCCTAGACGAAACAAGGGATGATCATCTGCGAGGAAAATTCTCATTGGTGTATTCACTGAAATCACCTCACATTGCCCGTTTTTCAGACAGGAGGTTGTCCCTTCGCGACAGCGCAAATATGTTAAACAGAGATGAAAACGCCAGTGATAGAAGATAGTGAATGAGCAGTGCAGGGTTGACACATAGTGGTACTCTGGCCAGAGAGATGATCAATATCTGTATTGGACACTTAGGCGGTGCAAACTCAGAAGCGTTTTCTCGGAGAACTCGTTTGGGTTCCTCAGATGCGAGTGCTGAAAAACTAGATTCTTACTGGCGTTCACAACACTACCTAACATAGTTGTACATTTAAGCAGAACGAGTCGCTAATGTTAATCCCTCAACAGGGGGAAAATGACTCCCTCATTGGGGGTAATTTTGGGGGAAAAAAGAGGTAACAAAGAGCTGAGATGGTGATCGATTAAGGGCTCAATACAAAAAGGCTAGCCATTCTTCATCCAAAGTACTCCGAAATGTACAAGGCGCTGGCAAGTTCAACCCAAAAGGTTGTTTTTTTTTGCTAGCATACTAGCTTCAACCCGGTTTTTCACCTTTAACTTCCTATAGATCCTCTTCACATGACTTTTCACTGTTTCGGTGCTTATATTGAGCGACTCGGAAATCTGCTTGTTGCCCATTCCTTCAGTTATGGCCTGGAGGATTTCCTTCTCTCGCACGGTAAGCACAGGGATCTCGTTTTTTTCCTGATCCTCTTGCATGGACTCCGGAGCCAGTGTCATATTCACAAGGTAAGGAGAAATCACTGGCCTTCCCAAGCAGAAAGACTCCATGATTCTCACCAACTCTCGAAGTTCGACAGATTTCAAGATGTAGCCGTCAGCACCCGCCCTCATGGCGTCTCGAATGTAAGTTTCACTGTTATAGGTGGATAGTACAAGGATCTTCATTTCAGGTAAGGCTTTGCGCAAAATTCTGATCGCTCGAATACCTGAGAGCCCAGGCATATCCACATCGATCAGCGAGACATCCGGAGGGTCGGCTTGAATCTTTTCCACGGCACTGAAACCGTCGCCAGCTTCCCCGATAACCTCAACATCTACGCGCTGGTTCAGACTAAGTCGTAGTCCCTTGCGCAGCAAAGGATGATCATCAGCCAAAAAAACTCTTATAGGCCTAATATCACTCATGCTCCTCATTTATCATCTTATTAGAGTAGAGATAGTGCTGGCTTAAATGCTACAGTCCGCACTTCCCTGACATTTAACTGTATCAGCTGATCAATTGAACAGTAGCAAGCTCAAGGCTGGCAGCGGGCCCAGAAGCCAATCATTGGATTGGTGTTTTCGGCAGAATGAAGCAAAACCTACATCCATAATCGTTGTTTAAGCCTTTATGCTCAATGGGGGATTTCACCCATATCACACCGCCATGAGCCTCAACTACTAGTTTGCAAAATGTCAGCCCCAAGCCGACGCCCTTTCTTTCTCCCTCGTCTCCAGATTTTACCTTGAAGAACTTGTCAAAAACAAGTTGATGATACTCTTTCGGTATGCCAATTCCCTGGTCTGACAGAGTGACCAAGATGTACTGGTGTCCTTCGCTGAGTTGCAGGACATCCGATACCGAGGCTGCCGGCAGGAGAGTATCCAGTTCATTGCAATCAACCAGATTGGCGGTTATTCCTATTTCGCTTCTCTCTGGGCTATACTTGATTGCGTTATCCAGCAAATTTACGCACACCCTCAATAGACGTCTCTGATCTCCGTAGAGCCTCATCGGGTCCAATGACGATTCAAAGAGTATGGAGGCCTGCTTGTCTTTGGCAAAGAACTCCAGTTGGCTGATACTCGTGTTAACGATTTGATTTAGGTCAACGGGTGATCTGACGAGAAAAAACTGGCCGCTCTCGCTCCGGTAAATATCCAGTAGATCATTTGCCATGCCATAGAGTTGATGGCTCGTACCCAAGGTCAACCGCATGACATCCAACTGGCTTTCATTGAGTGGTCCCAATGTTTCATCCACTAACAGTTGCATAGCCTTTTGGATGGAGAGGATGGGATTCCTCATGTCGTGGGTGACCATTCCAATTAGGTCTTCTTTCATTCGCTCTATTCTTTTTTCTTCAGAAATGTCTCGAATAACTGCGACGCTATCCGACTCCTTGTTGTTTTCGGCACTGATTACCGAGACAGACATTTGCACTGGGAACGGTTCCTTATCGGCCTTGAGTGCGACCATTTCGCCTCGCCAGCTGTGCTTCAGCTTCCGATCCAACTGTTCGAAAGAGGCTCCTTTCGAGGTTGAGTCAGAGAAAAGTCTCGAAATAGATTGGCCAATGAGTTCTGCCTTTTCGGTGCCAAACATGTTAGCACCCGATTCGTTAATCATCGATATGATGCCGTCCGCATTTGTTGAAATGATGCAATCAGAAATGCTGTTGATCAGCCGATTGAGATAATCTTGAGAATGTTTGTGCAAAAGGTATTTTCCCAACGCCAATTCGCTGATTGTCTTGGTGATAACTGACATTAGATTGGCAACGTCAAGAAGACGCTGGCGGGGCATGAGGGGTACCTTTGCCAGCTCCTGCAAGTACCCTTCTATGTTCCTTATCCCTATGGCACGAGCCCGCTCAACCGCCACATCAGAATCAAGGGGTTCATCCAGAACCTGGCCACATAAGACGGTGGCTAGATGAGAGTCTTCCACAACAACCGGGGCAGCACAGTCCAGCAACCCAGCGTTCAGGCACGTATAGATCGGTGGTTCTTCTGAACGAGTCGATTCCACACCTCCAAAACGGTCGCTCTGGTAGCACTTACGCCTTCCTTCACGAGTGGAGCGGCAAAACTTTTGGCAGAAAGCTGTGAAATTATGTGGTTGCGTGACGGGCCGACCGTATGGATCGGCAATAATGGACGCGACCCCGGTGACCGCAGTAAAATCCTTAAGAATTCGATCAAGCTTTTTTGTGTTAATCAGATTCGGGAGGTGGATTTTTCCAGACATAGATAATCTCCAAACCATTCCGTAAAGCAAGAGAATACCAGGCAACGCCGCCTGCTCCAAATACCACAGTCCATTTTGGAAGGGCAACTCTCTTAAGGAGGATTCAACTTCAGATATAGCGCTTCAAATTGCATCGTGAGCTTATGACGTGGGTCCAGATGCACCATCGGCAGCGATTTCTCTCGCGATTCGCGAATTTTGATGGATGAGGACAAGTAGGTGTCAAGAACAGGTAAACCTTCTTCGAGCAATTCAGAGACGATCCTCTTGGGCAGGTTGGCTGTTACCTGAAACTGGTTGACAACGATGCCCTCCAATTTAAGCCTGCTGCTGTGGTCACGTTGAACTTCACTAATAGTATCTAAAAGTACATGGAGCGAACGTCGAGAAAAATAGTCGCAGTCGAATGGAATCAAGCATGCGTCTGCGGCTATCAGGGCTGAGCGAGTATAGAAGTTCAAGGCAGGTGGAGTATCGATATAGATATTATCGTAGTCAGAGAAAGAGTCCAACGCTTCTTTCAGCTTGGACATCTTATGGCGTGAAGCAAGCTTTTCTGCCAAATCCTCAAGATCAGAGTGTGATGGGACCAGATCTAGTCGCTGAAAGGGGGTTTCATGAATACAGCCCCTTAGACCCTTGGGATTAACGGTACGATACAGCTGTTCTTCGAAATAATCTACAAGCGTAGTTTTGCACACATGCTCTGTTGATCCAAGCAAATACTGCGTAGAATTGCCCTGTGGATCTAGGTCTATAACCAGGGTTTGCTTATTGTTATACGCACTGATGGCTGCGAGGTTACAAGTGATGGTTGATTTGCCTACACCACCCTTTTGGTTGAAAATAGCTCGACGGATAACCATAGTCTTTTGCCAATGATTTCTCACAAGATGCTCATATTGGCACTCTTTGACTTGAATTTATTTCCTGCAGTGATTCTCTTTCCTTCTGACTTCGAGAGTCCACTATCCGGAGGGCGATCAACTCCTGTGATATTCTCGTAGACTTCAAAAAATAGCAAGACCTTTCTCGTTACTTTCTGCAACTGCACAGACCAGTTTCTTGTATGGAAGTTAAATTGCCGTTTATCCTAATTGTAGTTATTCGATCTTCGATCGTTGGATGAAAAGTGGTCTGGATTTGGGGAGATTTTGCCTTCCTACCCAAGTGGTGTGGATAAGCGTGGGCCAACTGAAACCCTCGGTTGGAGCCCACGGTGTCTTCACTTTTGATATGCTGATCAATTACAGCATCGGTGTATCTCATGTCACTACAAAATGCTGAGCTAATGTTCTCTGATACACGAGCGCATGTCTCTTGCCAAAAGGTTGAGATTTCAATGGGTTAACATTTGAACATCATTAGGTGAGTCGTTTTGAAAAAGGGAGGGTTGGATGCCACTGTTCAGCAAGTTTTGGATTTACTTCAGTTAACGAATTCATGATGTTGATTCCAAGAGCCAATAAAGGACTAGACTTTCTCCAAAACCACATGTGATCTTAAAGTAT
>CP070843.1:2473493-2484582 GCA_020350905.1 Deltaproteobacteria bacterium | reverse complement strand
GGGTCCTTTCTCTGCTGTTTTGGTGCGGATTGGTTCTTGCTTGTCGGGGGAATCTCCACCTGACGGTCCTCTATGACCATGATAACGATCTCAGGGCCGGCGACCGCGTGATCTGGCAGGAGCAAACCATAGGCGAAGTGGAAAACGTGGCAGCGGATGCCAGCGGTCGTGTCGCGGCGAAGATACAGATTAAGGGAGATTTTCGTGAGAAAGTTACAGACGAAAGCCGCTTCCTCATCCAGGCTGATCCCCAGCATTACTGGCAAAAGCATATAGAGATGGTCAACCTGGCAGAAGGGGGTAATCCTCTTCCTCATGGCGCTGAAGTAAAGGGTAGCACCTATCTTTCTCTCCAGCTAGAGAGAGGAAGCCGGGGACTCGCTGCCTGGTCGCAATCGCTCCGGCAAGAACTTGAGCGTTGGCAAAAAGAGCTGAACCAGCTTCCCGAGGAGGAATGGTACAAAGAACTCGAGCGCCAGATGGATTATTGGCTGAACGAAATGAGGCAGGCCGGGGGTGAGACGCGCCGATATTTCAGGGAGGAAGTACTACCCCGCCTGCAAGAGGCAGTGCGGGAATTGGAAAAACGATTGAAGGAGTTGGGCAAGAATAACGAGGCAGAGATTCTAAACATAAAGCTAGAAGAACTAAAACAACTACAATGATGGCAACGCTCTCTTTGAAGCATGAGCCCGGATATTTCATGAAATATCCGGGCTAGAGAGGTGAAGACTGGTGAGTGTGGAAGAGATAATGAGAAGACATGGCTTTCGCCTTTCCGCAAGCTGCGCCGGGACAGCATGGTACACCAAGTTCTTGGAGTATGACGGTAGACGAGCTTACATAACTGTTATGGACAAAGATGGGGAGGGGTTACCCCAATCACTAGATGAGCCTGTGCAGGTGGGAATCTATGAGTTGCGTTCTGGCGACGAACTTGAGGGCAGCCAGAATATCAGCTCGCTCAACTCCTATCTGGAGTCACTGGAGGGATAGCGTCGCCCACGCAGGGGATGTATTTTCTTTTGCGTTAAACGTAAAAGCTCGCCTTGTGGCAGGCTTTACCCTAAAGTTGCATACTTACGCCGAGAAAACCGCGTCAGAGTGCTCCAACTGTGGGTACGTGTAGGCTGGGACAGAATGAACAGTACGTGACCGTACATGAGATCCTGTTCCGAGAACGCTCGTAGATGGCTGGCTATCAGGCGAGCGCAGCGATTTTTACCGGTTTGGGCATGCAACATTAGAGTTTACTTGGTAAGCTAAACCTTGCCGAGTGAAATAATTTCTTAAGACTTCTTTTTTTTCCGGGTAGCTTTTCTCTTTTTCTTAGGTTTAGCCTTGGCCTTTGCAGCAGTTGCAGCCTTAGCCTTGGCCTTCGCAGCAGCCGCAGCCTTGGCCTTTCTCGCTTTCTGCAATTTTTCCCCCAGCCCAAGAGCTTTCGCAGTCTTTCTTCGCTTCGCACTGAGTGCCTTTGCAGCCAATGGCTGTCGAGCTGAAAAGCCCCATTTTTTGCGATACTCTGCAGGAGTCAATTCGAATTTTGCAAGAGTTCTTGTAGTAAGCTGCTTGTACTTCTTACCATCTTCGAGGTTAATGATGTAGTTTCTCTGAATAGATTTTCTTGGATCTATTGGAGGAGCATCTGCTTCCGGACCACCCTCTTCGATTGTTTTGATGTTCTTAAGGGCATCAAACGTCTTCTTGAGGGCTGCAACCATTTCATCAGCTGCCATTACAGCATGTGAAGCCTGTGCAGCTACAATTTCTGATGCCATTTCAGTTAAACTTTTCCCCATATCATTGTCCTCCTTTCATCAGTACCTACATAATACAAATAGAATTCGAAACATTTAAAAAATAATGTAAATTAAATTAGTTGTCAACAACTATTTGATATCTCTGCATTAATCAGCTTTCGCTAAATCTATATATTGTAACTACATGGAATTATTCATTTATTATTGCAAGCCACAAATCTACACAACAGCATACCAACGCGTATTCAATAATCTACCGCTGCACTTCCCCTTACCATAAAGGGCCGAACATGCCATGAACCCGTTCCGGGTATGCCGATTTGGTTCGACCAGAATCTACAACAGCCTAGCCCGGATGTTTCCCAAGACTGCCAAATTTTCTAAGGAGCTCTATTGGTACGTAACGTGCATATAATTCCCTCGGACTCCTGCCGATTAACCCGGTGTCGATATAAAGTACGGGGAAGATAGAAACACTCAACTGTTGCGGTTGTACTCGTAAACATTATTGCGGCTAATTGCAAAATACCGGGTTTTCATAAGAAGGTAATAGAAATGAAGAAGTTTGCAATTATTTCTATTGTGAGTGTTTTTTTGATTTTAGTTTTTAGCTGTAATCAAGAGAACCAGGAGCAAAATAGGTTAGGTATCATAAAAGAAATACAGGTACTTATTGATGACAAGAACTTTGAAGCGGCTAGGCTTGCGGCTATTGACACTCTTGATCCACAGTTAAGAGCACTTTACTATGAGGCTGATGAACACCTCGGTCATGCCTCACACCTTGATGTAAGGTGCAATGAAAGAATTGAAGAGATTCTTTATGAGATTGTCAAGAAAGTCCCGGCCAAGAATATAAGATTCAATAGAGATATTTATGCCGAATTGCACACTCTCTATCCGGACAATGAACTTTATAAAAAGAAATTCATATACTATGATAGAAAACAAAGAGGGGTACTAAAATATTAGCTTGGCTTAGCCCGGATGTGTCATGAATCACGTGCTGCGACCGCAATTCGTAAAACATCCTACCTCGCCCGGATATTTCTTGAAATAACCGGGCTAGTGGTAGTGCAATCTTTTCCGTTTTGCATACCACCAACCTGCCCCCGCGAAAGCAATCGCCCAACCGAGAAAAACCACATCATCTATTCTGCCCAGCACCAAATCAGGCATAAAAAAATAAACCAAAGAGCCCGTAAAAAAACTAATGGTGAGAGCGACAACATATCGCATCCAAGTGAATATTCGTAAAAAAATGAGAAACAAAAAAGTCCAAAAAAGATAGAGTCCCAAGGTCCCCAGGAAACGGTATTTGAAGGGGATGTGTTCTGAGGCTTTCTTGATGAAATTGTTCATTCTTCCCTTTGGTTTTTCAAAGCGAATCTTGATTACCTGGCCTATTGTCACTTTGTCGCCAATATGGGTTCCTCCGGGTATGAGAAAGTCAAGCGTTATCGGCGAATTTTGCTCATGCAGGGCGTCGTTGGTTGCTCGAAACGGCATGGAGAAAACCTTCTGACAAATTATGAATATTGTTCCCGACCCGATTACGAGGCATAATAATGATGCCATTGACAACAATATTTTGGTCTTACGTGTCATAGGAGAGTACCCCATCCGTTCATTACCACTTACAAGATGGGTCATATTAAACTGTCTGCGAGGGAAACGCTACGAGAAATTCCGTCATTGCTCTCTATCCCCGGCTGAACTCGATCATATGCTTTTACCATGTATAAAGAAGTTGTCGGACGGCCTCTAGAGTATGTTATAAGCACAGAGAACATCACCCGATGAACTTGAGCTGTCACATGGATAAAAGCCACTGAGGGGAGGAAGTCCGATGGAAATCAAACAGCGGGGATCACATCTGGACCATCTGGTGCGTCAGACACGCATGCATCACACTCAACTGAGTTCCATGGCCGACATGAAAGCGAATATGCTGTTGACCATGGCATCAGTTGTTATCACGCTTTCTATCAGATATATTGCAGAACCACACCTTAAATGGGCCACGATCGTTTTGATTGTGTTTTGCCTAATGACGATTGGCTTGGCCACCTATGCCGTAATGCCCAAGATACCTTTTCTCGTCAAACGAGAGACAGCCGATATAACAAAAACTCCAGCTTTCAACATACTTTTTTTTGCCGACTTTGTCCGTCTGCCTTATGAGGAATTTGAAATGGCCATGGAAGAGGTGATGAACGACCCCAGCCTCACTTACCAGGTGCAGATTCGAGAACTTTACACGCTCGGAATGTTTCTGGCCAAAAAGAAGTATCTTTTTTTGCGGCTGGCTTACATTACTTTTATTTTGGGCGCCTTTGCCAGTGCCTTGATCGGCTTTTCTTCAGGTGTTATCAGCTAGCCTCGAAACCGTCCATCTGTTTCATTTTTCTTCCTGCAACTTTACTCCCTTTTCAGTACCCTACCCCTAGTCAATGTACAAACTGGCGCTGATGGTTGTCTCAGGAGGAACATCTTCCCATTGGGCTAAAGCCTTCCAGACGACCTCGTATTTATTCCCCGCACTCCAAAGCAGCCAACCTCGAGCTCTGGACCCACTCAGAGCACGGAGTTGCTCGAGAACATAACCCTCGTCAAAGCTATTGGTGCCCAATGGAAAAGCCTGGATCCAAGGCCTGAGGGTAGCCTGCGAGTTCGTCAAAAACCGTGCAAATCTCTCACACGTTTCTGAAACCAACAAGTAGGGCTGATCGTTTGGATTGACAATACCTTGGAAGGGCCTATGGAAATGAGAAGGGTAAATCATTGGTGAGACCACATCACAGTGTCTGGCTAGATCCTCTACTTTTTGGCCGGTCATCTCGATGTCTTCGGAACGCCCCCAAGCAATAATTCCAAATACGTCAATGGATAACAGAACCTTGTAGGGAACCAGCTCGTTCCGCGCTTGAGCAAGAAAGTCAGTAATGATTTTGTCTCTGGGGGTGCTTTGCCCATCAGGGCCGGATTCAGCATATTCAATATTCTTCTTGGTGGGAAATCTTATGTAGTCGAATTGGATTTCGTCTACCCCCATCTCTGCCAACTCTTTGGCAATAGCAAGATTATACGCCTGTACTGTCGGATGCGAGGGATCTACCCAGGCAACCTTGCCATTTTCCACCAATGGCTCAGCGGTGATGCTGTCCCGCAGGGCCACCTCAGGTTTTTCGGTCGCCAAAAGCTGATCATAAAAAAGAACTAGGCGCATTCCAACGTGTATGTTTCTCTCGTGGAGATAATGAATCAGCTTGGCCAGGTCCCTGGTGACTGGACTACTATTGGCGCCAATTTCGCCGGCTAGGCTCACTTGAGATGGATAAGAGAGCACCCCAGACATATCTTTGCCATCCAGGATGACAGTGTTGCCGCCGGCAGCTATAAGCTTCTCCACCAGTCTCTGTATTTTCTGGGTGGCCATGGTATAGCGGTTCAAATAAATACCCTTGGCCTCAAAATCTATCTGTTTTGGTACCGTCTTGGCTGCAACGGGTCTTGACCGGACCAGAGGTATCAGGAGACGTTGCTCCGGCAGGATCAAAGATCCATTTATCCCACTCAGCAGCTTGATCTTCTCCACCAAGTCACCAACAGTTAACTCCTCCGTTAGTGGCAGATAGCGTCTGGCGATTTTGTGTAGAGACTCACCGCGGGAAACCAAGTGAATGAAATCTGTATGTTTTAGAATACTTTCTGCGCAAATATTCTTTGATTGTAGCATTAAGATCGCCATAAAGAATACTAAAAGATATAATTTGATTTTGATAATTGGTATTCGTATCAATATGTTAACCTTATTGCTTTCTCTTATCTCTCCGTGGATAAAATGGTATGTTTTAATGAAAGAGCAATGATCGTGCCGAAATATCCACGTAGGTATTTGTTATTATGAATTTTTTCAGCAATTTCTCTTCACAGCTGCATCGAAGAGAAATGGTGGGCAAGGGGTGTATGCTTGGGGATTGGATGTGAGGTTAAGAAAGCAGTAGTCAACATACTTGCTTGAGTGGGCGGAAAATAATAAGATCCACGTTTCATGGGATATCTTAAAGCGGGGTGAACATGGTTGAGATTCATGTTTCTACCAAAGAGAAGGGAGACCCTGGACCGATTGCGAGAGAAGGTATGCAGGCGGCATGGCCAATCTGCCTGGGCTATTTCCCCATTGGATTGGCTTTTGGCGTGCTGGCTCAAAAAGCCGGCCTCCATCCTGTGGAAATTGGTCTTATGTCTCTCCTGGTTTTTGCTGGAAGTTCTCAGTTTATAGCCGTATCAATGCTCAGTGGAGGCGCAACAGTACTGTCCATTGTCATAACCACTTTCGTAATCAACTTGAGACATGTACTGATGAGTTCGTCCCTTGCTGTCTACCTGCGGTCGTTAAGCGGCGGGTGGGCAGCTCTGTTTGCCTACGGCGTAACTGACGAGAGTTTTGCAGTGAACCTGACTCGATTTAGGAATGGTAATTGGGATTGGCGTCAAGCCGTGGTGCTCAACCACACTGCAAATGCAGCTTGGATCGGTAGCAGCATATTAGGAGCTTATAGCGGCCAGTTCATTCCGGCCGGAGCGTTTGGTATTGATTATGCGCTCATTGCCATGTTTCTCTGCCTTCTCGTCTTTCAACTCAGAGGGAAGCTGTATACAGTTACCGCGATTATTGCCGGTGTTTTGGCGGCAATTCTCGCACTGCTCGTTCCCGGAAATGTCTACATTGTTCTGGCCTCAATCCTGGCTGCTACTTTCGGCGTTGTCTTCCGACGGTTAACACCGGCATGAACAGTTACTTTTTCCTGACTTCTCCCGGAAAAATGTGCACCATGAAAAGATTGTTCCTATGATACATTCAGAGTATCTCATCTTGGTGGTTGGCATGGGATTGGTCACCTACATCCCACGCTGGTTTCCCATTTTTTTCCTGTCACGGCGCCAGTTGCCCCAATGGTTTTCCGAGTGGTTGGATTTGATCCCGGTCGCCATTCTCAGTGCTCTGGTCTTTCCTGAGCTTGTGACCGGCGGTAATCCGCGCCACCTGGATTTTTCTCAGCCACAGCTGTGGGTGGCTCTTCCCACATTTCTTTTTGCCCTAAAAACCAAATCTTTAGGAGGGACGGTTGTTGTCGGTATGCTGCTTTTCTGGGTGGTAGGGAAATTGCTCTAAGCCCAAGTGACCCAAAATGGAATCCAGGAATCTTAGATCTTAGAATGCAGATTGCAGATCTAGGAGCTCACAAACTCACGGTAGGGCTAAATACAAAAAGCAGCCAGCGGCTGCTTTTTTCTCTGACTATCAATCTGCGGCGCTATTATTGAAGCAGATTGTTGAGCCCATCAACGATTCTCTTGGGGATGGGATTAGAATCTTCTTTGAGATAAAGGGCCAAAATCAGTTCCGGAACTTTGAGCTCTTCGGCCGCTTTGTCAAAACCGACTCCCTTTTCTTCCATTTTTTCCTTAATCGCTTGTTTTTTCGCCGGATCCATGGTGTAGCCTCCTTTTAACCTCCGATACTGACTGCGTCGTCTTCGCTAGCCGGTAGATTACACAATCGTGCCGCAGAGAGCAAGGGTAAAGGAGCAGTCCGCAAAAGTGATGGAACCCAGGGATTTTCGATTTGTCCTGCGGACTCCCACCCTTCGGGCGGGTTCCCAGTTTTAGAATGCAGAATGGAGATCAAAGAGCTTACAACCTCGCGGCAAGGACTATACCTCACGGATTGATTTCATCCCCAAGGGTAAAGGCAAGGAGTGCGATCAAGACCAGAAGAGCCAGGAGCCCGCCTAGAGCTATCCAGCTTTGGGCGGTTACTTTGCCCACAGCAGCGCCCCACCCTCCTGCACCGATATTTTCGCTCACTCCATGAGCGAGAATGACCAGGGGCGAGAGCAGCGTAAGAAAAGTACCTGCAATTTTGTTCAAAATACCGTACCTCCTCCACCACAGACCCCCAAGGACGAATAGACAGGTTGCCACTGCAGCAAACCCGATTCGTACCAGCGGATCGTGCGGGAAGAAATCCTTACACAAATTCACACTAAAGCCTGCCAGAACCCCAAGTAAAGGTAAAACTGCCAGATAGAGTTGGCCGCTTGCTTGTCTGACTATTTTGATCAGAAGAAAGATCACCCCCACACCACCAATGAGAACGAGGCCTCCAGCGCCGACCGGTATGACCCACAAGTACTCTGAGCCAGGAGTTAAAATTCCTTTGGAGATCATGTTGGTTGCAATACCAAAACCAGCGGCTAGCGCCGGTATTAACCACTGCGTCGATATCCCCACTGCAAGAATTGCCAGGGCAATCGCACCACCATAGGCCAATACCAGAGCAGGATTGCTCTGGACCTCCATTGTTTTCCTCTTAACAGCACTTACCTTGGGCTTCGGCGCAGATCCTACCTCTTTCTTTGGTTGTACTTCCCTCTTCTCATCTTTCTGCCGATCTAGGTAGGCGGTAGCTTCTTTCATGGCTTGGGATAGATCATCCATTGCTTTTCACAACCTCCACAATCAAGTTCTGGGCTTACCAGCGAAACCGGACATCCAATAAGTGGCTGTAGATAATGGTCCGAGGCTGACAATGAGCTGCTATCAAGTGCTTCTTCCAGCAGTAATGTCTCCAGCCTATCACCTCAAGACTGACGGCTCTTATTGCAAAAAGAATACCAAATGAGGGTAGAATAGGTAGGGAATCCCTTGCGGCCGGAGTGATGGGGCACTGCAAAATATCAAATTCCAAGCACCAAATCTCATGGTATCAGGTGTCGGGTATCAGGAAAAAGAAACATAGTAGCTGAACACTGAAGCCTTAGTCATGGTGATTTGTTATTTGGAATTATTAATCACTCCAATACTCCAGAAGACATCAAGTGCAGGATATGAATACTATGGTATGAGGGTCAAGTAAAGTATACGGCTACCTTTCCTTCCAGACCGGTTTTCTCTTTTCCAAGAACGCCTTCACTCCCTCCTCAGCATCATCGGTACTGCAAAGGGCAGCAAAAAGCTCGCTTAGGTAGTCGATCGATTGATGGTAGGGGACATCTTGCATTGCATACATTGCTGTTTTGCCGATTTGCAGCGCCAGCGGGCTCTTGGCAGCAAGTTTTCGGGCCAATTCCATGGTGGCTTCTTCAAGCTCGTCTGCTGGCACTACTTTGTTGACTAATCCCAGTTTCGCAGCTTCGCTCGCTGAGATCATGTCACCTGTGAGTATCATCTCAAGGGTTTTCTTGCGGCCGAGAGAGCGTGCCAGGGGTACAGCCGGGCCAGTACAAATAAGACCAACATTGATAGCGGTAGTCCCCAGTGTGGCATCCTCTGCAGCCACGGCCAGATCACAAGCAAAGATCAGACCGGCGCCGTTGGCGAGAGCATAGCCTTTCACCGACGCAATCACCGGCTTTTTCATCTTGGCAAGAGTATGATTGTGTTCGTCCATCAAGCGGATGAATTCGCGGTATTCCTTATTCGTTTTGTCCTTAAATTCGGCGAGGGAAATACCGGTAGAGAAATGTTTGCCCGCAGCTTTGATCACTACAACTCGCACCTCCGGGTCCTCGTCCATCTCCGCCAAGGCGTCATTCAACTCCCGGGCAAAAGGCACGTTGAAAGTGTTCATCTCTGCTGGTCTATTCAGGGTAATCTGGCCGATACGATCTTGTTTCTCCACAAGGACGTTGGTGTATGACATAGCTTATCTCCTTATAAGAAATCTGGCAGATGAATCCCCATGGAATATGCGCTGCTTTCCATGGTCATGATCAGTAAGACCGAAAAACATGGATGAAAACTCATTGGTAAAAAAGCTGAAAGCAGAATAGCAAGCCAAGGACCACACTGTCAATGTTTCAGGTTTGATTGAGAGGAGTCAGAATCCAGGAGCCAGGAGAGACAAGCATGGGGAGGTGATTTGGGATTGCGGATTTGGAATATGAGATGTGAGATGTGAGATTTAGGAATGTTCTAGTATCAACTGGGTTGCTGTCTTAAATCAATCTGAAATCCTAAATCTAAAATCTTCAATCTATCATGCTCTATGCCACTGACTACTGGCTACTCTCTTGTGCTATATGATCTGAGCCTTTAGTTTATAACCAAATGGTGTTAACTTGAAAAAACAACACTTGTAGGGACAGGGCAATGATTATGAACAGAGATAACGTACCTTCTATGATTTCCTTGAAAACCCGCATTGGCTGGATCGGTACCGGAGTCATGGGGCTCTCCATGTGCAACCACCTACTAACCAAGGGCTATAAGGTCACAATCTATAGCCGCACCGAGGCCAAAGCTCAGCCACTTTTGGACGCGGGTGCAACCTGGGCGGAGTCATCCCGGGCAGTAGCGGGGCAGTCTGATGCAATCTTCACCATGGTCGGATTTCCAGAAGATGTACGTGAAGTTTATCTGGGCGAGAGTGGCATTTTGACCGCCGCCAACCCGGGCAGTATCGTTATTGATATGACCACAACCTCGCCAACTCTGGCCCAGGAGATTTACTCTGCGGCAGCATCAAAGTCAGTGCACGCAGTCGACGCTCCGGTGTCGGGAGGCGATGTGGGAGCGCGCCATGGCACGCTCTCTATTATGGTCGGTGGAAGCAAGGGTGTTACTGAGGCCATCAAGCCCCTACTGGAAACCATGGGAAAGCAGATCGTCCACCAGGGCGGCCCTGGCGCTGGACAGCACGCCAAAATGTGTAACCAGATCGTTATAGCCGGCACCATGATTGGCGTTTGCGAAAGTCTTCTCTATGGATATAAAGCAGGCCTAGATCTGGAGACCATGCTGCGTTCTGTTCGTAGCGGTGCTGCCGCCTGCTGGACTCTTGACAACACGGCCCCCCGCGTTCTCCGACGCAATTTTGACCCGGGATTCTTCGTCGAACATTTCATCAAAGACATGTCCATAGCCTTGGATGAGGCTCAACGGTTGGGGCTTGTTCTGCCCGGACTGGCTTTGGTCCACCAGCTCTACCTGGCGGTCAAGGCCCAGGGACACGGTAAGTTGGGCACCCAGGCCCTCATGTTGGCATTGGAGCAACTTTCCAACACGGAAGTCAAAACCTAGCCCGGATATGTCATGAATTGGTGTCTGGAGATTTTGAAAAAGATTAACCATAACTGCATGAATGCTTCATTCACACCTGAGCCGTGCAACTACTTCCTCTAGTTCTTTGTGTTGTCCCACTTTATCAAGATGGCCGAGTGATACAAAAGCGTCCAGTATGAGACTAAGATTATCTGCCTTACTTCTAAGAACCTCCATCAGCATTGCAACTATCACAGCCTGTTTACCACCAAAAGCAG
>CP070843.1:2465114-2473393 GCA_020350905.1 Deltaproteobacteria bacterium | reverse complement strand
AATATAGTTAACTTTTTCCTTGCCATCCGGGCCGGGGACTTTCGCAGCGATGATTGTAATTTTCATTCCTCCTTTCAAATCAGCAAAAGTCAAAGCGTCTCCAGATGGGGTTTGTATGGGAATGTCTTCATCGAATTTATAGATCTTGCCATCCACTTCGTATGTGCGGGATTGCGGAGCAGAATCACCGATAACTCCTTGAATTTCAATGGTTTCTGTGAGATCTGCATGCGCCGGATTGGGGATGAACAGAAGTGTCAGGAACAAGAGGAATATATTCTTTTTCATAGGTATGTACTCCTAACAGATGTTAGCTTCCCTAATCAACAGTCTTCCAGGAGCCGAGACCCCACAACCTGCCTGTCAAGGTCACGTTTTCAACATGTACGGCTGTGTCGCTGGTCTGCACCATAACACTGGATAGCCCGGTGCCGGAATCCCTATGGTAGACCACCTTTGAAGGAAGACCAGAACCCAATTCTTTGTATCGCTCCGTTATGTTACCCCCGTCGTCAGCACTCAGGGTGGTACTGCTTCCTGCGGTGGCGATAAATCCTGTCTTATAGTCCAGCGCGTATACTCTGGCATCGCCTCCAGAGCCACAAATGTCCTCACTAGGGGTAAAAGAGGTGAAAAAGGAAACACCGGCAACCACTGTGGACTCTTCAATCACTCTCTCGCCGGGATCGGTTCCTGGATCATCCAGTTGAAAGTACCAGCCATTGTCATACCTGTCATTGAAGGCGTCCCGTTCCGCCTCGGACAAGCCGCTCAGGTAATTACTGAATTCCCCCTCCGTTTTCACTGAAGTCATATCCGCTAAATCACTTGGTCCAAAGGGTGATGGAGGCGCATTGGTGTAATGGTCATGGTTGTCATCCTTTGACGGATTCGCTGCCTGGAGTTTTGTTTCAACGATGCAGTAGTAAGCATTCCGGGAGGAGTTTATCTTATCAATTCCAACCAGGTATTTCCCGGTGCCGAAGAAAACCCTGAGGTTGTCCTGGTCGTCAAACACCAGGGTAGGTCTGCCGGTGATGGGCTGGCCACCAGTGGCAAACAGTTTTACTTTCTTCCAGAGCGTATCGTTATAGTCATAGTAAAATTTCCACAGCGCCCCCTCGGTGTCACCTGCATAGATCAGATCAAGATAGCCGTCATTATCAGAATCCACTGCAACAGGTGAAGTCAGGCTGTAGTAAGGGTTCGTTCCGCTTCTGGCTTGGGTCGCCAGTTCGTTGACTTTTGAATTGACCTCAAGCCAGATGGTTTCTTTGCTGCCGCTGGTGAAGTTAACTGCGGCAATCCTTCCGGTCCGGGCCGCGTCCTCATCATAGCCGGAGGTGATGACGGCAACCCAGCCGTCAACTTCCCCACCCGTTCCTTCCAGCACTTTTACTTTACCAACGGCTGGAATCGTGGATGATTTTCTTCCTGAAAACAGTACCGTGTCCCATAAGATGGAAACGGAATCAACGGCAGGATCTGTTACATCCAGGGCAAAGTATTCCTCGCCTCCCAGTCTGTTGCCGCCCAGCAAGACGGTTTTCCACCCAGTCCATTCATTGCCACTCGTCACCCAGCTCTCAGCCCAGACGTCATAAACCGTCGGAGACAGATCCACATAGTACCGGTGACAGGAATCAAGCGTCAGGTTGGAAAGAGAGGGACGTATGGTTTCTGGGATGAAGGCCCAACCTTCTGAACCGTCGGCAGCATGGAAACCATGGAGCATGCCGTCGTTTGCCCCGACGTAAATCATGGTGGTTCTATTGAGGTAATTGCTCTTGAATTCCTGATAATCGTTTTCTAGAAAGAATGATCTTGGCGGTCCCACAACACGCGGGGTGGAGTAGATGATATCATCCAGAAACCAGCCCTTCCTGTCCCTGTACTTACCTCCGTCATGGCTGTCATCACCCCTGATGAAATTTATCATATCCTGAATTTCGCTATCGCTACCCTCAGACCATTCTGTGTTTAAGGTATCCACCAGGGTAGAGTTGATTGCCTTGAAATCCTGTTTTTTTGGTGACTCCGAAGCCATGTAGGTAAAAATTGCACGGTCATCGGCGGTGTTGAGATCTATCCTCTCGGCCAGAACAGCCCCAGCCTCCCAAAGTGGAGTTTCGCCCTCCACAAACGGCAGGGGAAAAGTCTCCAGGAACCCCTTCCAGGAGGCAGACAAAAATTTGGCCTGGACTAAGTAGTCGTCCGATGCGGAAGAAGTGGTAATGGTTGCAACCGCGGTACCGGCAGAGATCCTATCCAAAATATCCGTAATGGCTTTCTGTAAAGCCGTGGTCAGTGCAGCAGCGCTGCTGGCGGTGAAATAGAGCCCACCTCCTTTGGCGGCGGCGTTTGACAAGAGTGGGTCATTGACAAAAAAACCAACCACGTAGGTAACAAGATTTTGCATTCCTTCTATGTCCGAGCGCATGTCCTTTTCGTACAAATACTTGGCCACATCATCCATATATGTGTGGTTGCTGTCTGCACCGTCCCCGTCATAATCGCCGATGACATTTGTCACGACATTCCAGTCACTGTCGTAGTTTGATAAACCGTCGGTGATGAAGATTATGAAGGATTGCTGACATTCATTTTCTATGGGACTGGTTACATCCACATATCTGCCCGTATCATCCGTGTTGGAAGCGATACTGTCATTGATGCCACCAGGCAGGGAGACGTAGGCAAAATAGGTGTAGTCGGCGTCACCATCTCCGTTTCGATTTCCCCCTAAGGTGACAAGGCCACCACTGAAGTCTTTGGCGTAAATGTCGAAACTCGTACCATCTGAAATGGTGACGTCGTTGCCGGTGTCGGTGTAGCTTTCGAGCCAGGTTGGGACTGTCCTATTGCTCTGGTAGGCAACATAAACAGTGGCGGCGACGGGAAGATTAAGGTCTATGAGTTCTGCAGCATCTGCGCTATAGTCACTGAATTGATCTTGATAGGTCTTGATGGCAACATAGTTTTCAAATCCCGCCGGCTGGGAGGATATGGTGTGACTCATGTCAATCCAGGGCTCACTCCCTGAGGACAGAGTGCCCGTTCGGTAATGGCTTTTACTGTCTGTGTGATTGGGGTGGTAAGGTTTATTGTAAGCTCCGAAGCCCGCGGGACCTTTCCCGGCTTTTTTTGAAGTGGTATAGCCATCGTCGGCGTCCCAATCGTTGTGGCTGCCGCCGGTCAAAGTGGCGGTTATGGTAGTTGCTGTGACCCCGGTCACCGTGCCGTAGGAGCCATCCGTGGTGTTGAAAATGACATCGCCAACCTGAATCCCGTCGGTGACGAAATCGGCACTGTTGTCACTGAGAACCGAGGAATCATCGCTGCCAGTGTGGGAGCCGGCCACCGCCACCGTGGCAAAGTACTGGCCGGCCGCCGCCAGGGTTTCAGCCAACGGGGTCCAGGTCTGGGGGGTGTTGCTCTCATCTCCCCAGTTGTCGATATACGCTTTTATTTCATCACCCGGAGTGCCAACGGGCTTCAAGAGCTTGCCGCCCTGTCTGATGTAAGGACTCTCAATGCTTATGTTGTCATCGCCGGACGTGTTGGCGCCATCCATCCTCATCAGGCCAAAGCGCACATTGGGAAAATCATCAATGATATCCTTTACCACTGCTTGAGCAGTGACCCAGCGAGAGCCGGCATGGCTCCCCATGGAATCGGAGTGGTCGAGGATGATGAGAACATTTGGTTTGCCGGTCTCTGTGGAAGAGAATGGCGGGTAGGGGCAGTTATCCAATGCTTGTGCACCTGCTTGGTCCAATCCAAATCCAGCAATTATCAGGGAGAAGCCCAGCAAAATGAAAATTATCAAGTAGTTGCGTTTGACTACATTCATGCTATGAGCCTTCGGTATCAAAGATCTTGCCGGCAACCACGCTCACTTCTGAACGAGCCTTGCGGGGTCCAATCCCTACTGAATTCACCCTGTAGTTGAATCTACGAAAATTCGTACCATAGCCTGGCACAGCCCTGGTGCCCACAAATTCTATCTTTACCGAATATTCGGTATCGTTATCTTCTGCCAGTACCATGTAGTCTGGAGTGTTGTAGTTCTCCGGGACGAAGGTCCCAGATTCCTCGTCCCAGCCAAGATTCTGGGTAACTCCCGGGTACTGGCGATCCAGCCAATTCAACGACGTCTGCCAGCCACTCTCCGCGGCATAGAAGGCCATGTCGTGAAATTTCTCATTGCCGGCCATCTGCACCTCTATGGTGCTGGTGGTGGTGGCTGAAATGCCCATGAGCGTAAGCAACACCAATACGAGCAAGGCGACCACGAGAACCGATCCCCTGTCATTGGCTATGGTGTCAACAATTGCTTTCATAGTGCGAACTCTGCGCCGTTACCTATCAAATCCCCCCCGGCCCCCAGTTTCGAAGGGGAGGGAGACACCCCCACCCTAACCCTCCCCCGCAAGGGCTAGGGGAAGAGACATGACTTTCAGGAGCAGTCCTAACTAAGACTGGTCTTGACAAAATCCAGCTTAATACGCTTACTCCTTCCTTTCTCGGTCCAGGTCACAATTACCCTGATGGTCTTACTGCTGATCACAGGTTCATCGACGGCAACGTTCCAATAGATGGTATATCCATCATTGGTTTTTGGAGTATTATTGTCAGCTTCACCCACGGTATGATTTAAGCCGAAGTTGTCCCCATCGTCATCTATACCGTCCTCGTCTGCGTCCTGGTTGGTCCCATCGCCATCTGTATCACTCAGGGCAGGGTGGCTGTAAGCAAGATTCATCAGCTCTTCCACCTTGGCTTGGCCGAGGGTCAGTCCCTGCGAGATACTGCTGGCAATGGCGTTGGTCTTGATGGCCCTGACCTGCATGGTGGCAACTGCCAGAAGACCAAACGCCAAAATAGTGATGGCAATAAGAATCTCTACGAGGGTATAGCCTTGTGGTTTCAGCTTGGGCATGTTACTCGAACTCGTCTGATGCTCATGGTCTCAACGGTCCGTTCGTTATTTAAAACGAGCAAAAAGACTACCAATCGTCACACCGGGCGAAGCGAAGCTGAGATCAGGTATTTAGGTCCCCGCAGTGTATCCGGATTCCGGCATGAAATAACCGGGCTAGAGGGCCATGTTCCTGCACTTGACGGTTGTTGTCAGAAGGTGGCGCCTGTTGCCATCATGAACGTTCACCCTCTGATGAGCCACAACATATGTTGAGGTATCAGCAAAAGCCCTGTCCTCTCTGCCGGTCCTGGCCAGAATCCAAATTCTCACGGCCCGTATTCTGTCCAGAGGCACCGGGGATGCCAAGTCTGCACCAGCCGCATCATCATCAACAGAGATGATCCCGTCATCATTGGTATCCAGATACTTATCCAGCTGATCGTCAGTGTCGGTGACATCTGAATCGATTGCCCAAATAATATTGCCACCAGCGCTGGTGTCTATGTTGCCATCATCGTCAGCGTCGAAAGCATAGGCGAAACCCACAGCCTCGACATTTTCTACTACGGATTGGTTGTTGGCGCCGTCGTTTCTCTTCAAGTTCCCACTGGATACCGCATAGGTAATATCATCACCGGGAACGGTGATGGTCCCGTCCTCACCGGTAATGTCCATGGTGAAATGTATGATGTTGCCACCGGCAGATATGAAACCTGCGCCGGCGAGACCGGTTGGATCATACCCTGCCATTCTGATCTCTTTGGCCATTACATACTTTGCAGTCCGTCCGTTTTGCTGCATTTCTGCAACCTGTTCTTGCAGAACGTAGGAATCTTGTTGGGTTGTATAAATCTTGAAAACAGCTGCCATGACCACGCTGGCAATCGCCATGGCCACCAAGAGTTCAACCAGACTAAATCCGCTTCGGAGGTTACCTATATTGCGTTTTGTACGTTCTGTCACGCCAAGATGTCCTTGTGATTGTCCAGATCCAGGCTAAAGCGGCCCATTCAGGCTCAAACCTCCTGAGGTCTTTTTCATTTCCACCTCGTAGCTTCTGCTGTCTGTGCTGAGCCTGACTGTTCCCCCATTCCCCAGAACAGGAAAGCCGCGGGCATTGTATCCAGCCCGATCGTCTGTGAACGTAGTGCTGACCAGCGTGACCCCGACAGGCATAATGGCACGTCTCAGGGTGGACTCAGCCTCATTATCCTGGATCAAGTTTCCGGCAGTACCTCCTCCTGCGCCGTCATCCACAAAAACCGTATAATTGCCTACTCCTCCGGTTCCTGGGTTGAAGGCCAGAGCTATGGTGGTACTATGTTTAATAGCCTCCAAACGAGCGAACTGAAAGTGGGACAACAAATCCCTGGCAGCACCCTTGAGCCGTTGATTTCTTACCCAGCCCGATAGGTTGGGAAAAGCTATCGCAGCCATAATGAGCAGGATCAAAATAACAACCAACAACTCAAGCGTGGTGAACCCCCGCCGGAGATTCACGATCACGGCTCCATCCTTCTCAGAAATGATGTTGGTTCTGTTAAGAATTTGATAGTTGTTAACTTCTTATAATTATAGACTGTTTTCCCAGACATGCATAGCCTTACTCTCTGATCCTTTTCTCCCGTCCTCTGATATGGGAGAAGCATGAAAAACAAACCCAGTTGCATTTTAGATCAATCGGGCAGAGTAGGCATAATCACTTAACACGTGTCGTTCAGCATACTTTGTAGCTTGTGTTCGCAGATCGCAGCACAGGGGTACGGCTGTGAAGGGTAAATGCGCCTGTAGTCAAAATACTTATTAACAGAAATTATAAACTAATTCAATAAGATTAGGCCAGACAAATCAGCTTGACCCTCTCCCCGGTTTCAAGGACAATGTCTTTGGTTCTAGAGTTAGTCCTAGCCCGGATTCTTTCCTAAGGAGCACAATGTAAATGAGTTCAACCCGGTTGGATCTGGAATACTTGGTTGGGATACTCCGCGGGTGCGGTCTGATCAGCCCACGCCAGGAGAAGATAATCTATAAAAAGGCCCCTGTGCAGCAGGAAAAGCTGGCCCAAATTTGCAGGGTCAAAAGAGGGGGAATCTCCGCCCAAAGCTGCGATACTGAGATTACACCAGTGGATGTTCTGGCCTCCATTGAACTAGAGCCGGGAGAGGGTACAGAGGGCCGTCTGGATGAAGAGGCCATCATGAGGGCAGTGGCGGCTGAACTGGGCATGGCTTTCAAGAAAATTGATCCGTTGGAATTGGATTTGGAGGTGGTAACCCAAACCATTCCGAAAAGCTTCGCCCTTAAGCACATGGTACTCCCGGTGGAAAGCTCCCTGGAGACCATTACCGTGGTGGTCTATGATCCTTTCAATCGCCAGGTTCTGGAGGATATCGAGCGGGTCACACAGAAACGGGTAGCAGCGCTGATTAGCACTAAAAGTGACATTATCAGGACCATCTCGGAGTTCTATGGATTCAAGCGTTCCATTGCCGCCGCTGACCATCAGATGAGCCGGCCCGTGGTGGATCTGGGGAACCTGGAACAATTCACCCGGCTGCAATCGACCGACGAGATCTCCTCAAGCGACCAACACATAACCAATGCGGTGGACCACCTGTTCACCTACGGTTTTGATCAGCGCGCCAGTGACGTACACATTGAGCCCAAGCGGGACCATACCATTGTGCGGCTTCGCATCGACGGACTCCTGCATACCATTTACCGGATACCCAAGAGTGTGCATCCGGCAATTCTTTCGAGGATCAAGGGTTTGGCTCGGCTGGACCTTGCCGAAAAACGACGGCCTCAGGATGGGCGCATCAAGGTGGAACGAAGCGGCAAGGAGGCGGAAATCAGGGTTTCAACCGTGCCGGTGGCGTTTGGTGAAAAGGCGGTTCTGCGCATTCTGAATCCTGACATTCTTTTGCAGGATCTCGAGGGGCTGGGATTTTCATCGGCCGACCTCATTAAATACCGCAAGCTCATAGAGGTGCCCAACGGCATTGTTCTGATTACTGGTCCTACCGGCAGTGGTAAGACCACCACCCTGTATTCCAGTCTGCGCTTTCTTGTCAGTGAACGGAACAACGTTACCACTATAGAAGACCCCATTGAGATGGTCCATGAGCAGTTCAACCAGATCGCCGTGAAGCCACAGATCAATCTCACCTTCGCCAACATCTTGCGCCATGTTCTCCGCCAGGACCCTGACATCATCATGATCGGTGAGATGAGAGACCTGGAAACAGCAAGCAATGCCGTGCAGTCGGCCCTTACCGGCCACCTCGTTCTCAGCACCTTGCACACCAACGATGCACCCAGCGCCATAACCCGGCTCATTGATCTGGGAGTTCAG
>CP070843.1:2461781-2465014 GCA_020350905.1 Deltaproteobacteria bacterium | reverse complement strand
TGGTGCACCATCATGCTGTACCATTCCAGAGGTGTATTAAATTCACTGAATTCAATGTCCGTTCCTGTAATGAGGGCGGTAAGCGTACCTGCGACAATGTCACAATGGCATGGACATCCTGGCAAGTTGATAACTGGTAATCCGCTTCCTGACCTGAAATCTGCGCCAAGAAATCCTCCTTTTTCCCATTTCAAAAACTGCAACCCTGTGGCTTCAATTTCGGTGTTCGCCCCGATGCCTCCAAAGCTGGCACACGTACCGATTGCTAAAATATATGTGGCCCTTTTGGCGAGAGCCGCGACCAGATCTTTTTTCGGCTTACCGTACATCTCATCAAACTTCCCCGTACCCCCGGGACCTCTCAGGATAGAGCCTTCAATACATAAAATATCGAGCTTTTGTTTACCGGATACCAGGTCTTCATTGAGTTTGATTGGGTCACGTCTACTGTTGATTGATATTGCAGGATGCCATAGCAGTTCGATATGAGAGGAATCAAGAAGTTCAACAATATTTGGAGAGTCTGCATTGAAAAATGACCAGGTGTCGCCACCACATCCCCCACATTGCAGCCAGTGTACTTTCAAGGACATCTTTTCAGCTCCATTCGATTGAGTTTCTCAAGCTAATGGTCCATCCATTTGCCTCAATTCATACTCTTTCTGTGCCTCCTGGCCCATCTGCCCTCGGGACTGGTAGAACAGTTGGTCGAGCCCGCATATTTCATGATTTGACGTCACGAAACAGTGAACATGCGCTTGCGACCGGGCAACCGCAGGAACTCGGACCCGAGGCTCACTTGAACAGTACGTCGCAGGGTTTGAGGTCCGAGGACGCCCGGGGGGAAGATCATATCCACTGTTGCAGTAGGCCATTCATGAGATATGCGGGCTCGACCTGGTTAAACCCTACTTCTCCCATCGTCATTCTATAACAAAATGATGTAATTATGCAATCTTGAGATTTCACTTGACCGAGTACGACAAAATAGACGGTGGGAGTTCAAGCTGAATTCTTGTCTTACTCAAATAACCAGCCTCCATCAGGCACACTTCAATCTGAAACCGGGAACCCGCCCGAAGGGTGGGAGTCAGAAGGACAAATCTAAAATCTGAAATCTAAGATCCTGAAGTGGTCGGAGCAGGCACTGCGTGAAATATCCTGGTTAAGGGTGTTGCTGAAAAGGTTGAGTGGACCAGTAGTACAGTCTCTTGAAGCAAAAAGTGACAGGACCAAAGAGAAGCGAAGATGGTGATTTTAAGAAACAATCTTTAGAAGTTTAACATAGAACGGAAGACCTCGCACTTTCGGCATATTTTCATCTTGCTCTCCCAATTGCCGTGAACCTCGCCATGGCATATTGTCCCGCTAATGAACCAGCATAAATGCCCGCTTTGGAACTCCCAGGCGGGGCACTTATCCCTTATCTCTGCGGGGCAGTCTTGCATGTCCCAACAGGATTTGCCACCATCTTGAGATTCCTTCATCGCCAGCAGGAATAGTGCCTGCCTTTCAACATGCGCGGGTACATTCCTCCATCCCTGCTCGAAACTCTGCACTGCCTTGATTGAAATTGCAAGGAGCTGCGCCATTTCCCTTTGAGATTTTCCCAGCCGCTGACGAATTCTGGAAAACTCTTTTCTATCCATATACTGTTTCCCCTTTATTCAACTATTCGAGATCGAAAACCTGGTCCTTAGGGCCGGGATTCTTTACTTAACCTTATCATACCACAATGTGGCGCAATGTGAAGGTTTTCTTCGCCTCCTTATCGAGAATCTTACGGATCCCCGCTTTTTGATAAAAGTAAGGGCGAATCCCTAGTTTTTTAGTTGCAATTGCTACCACATTGTGGTATGCATAACTCCAATTAAAAACGTAGATACCCAAACACGGTGGTTCTGGATTGAAGAGCTCGTTTCAGTAACACAGCATAGTGTTTAAAATCTCTAAGTTCAGAGGAGGTGAAATTATGTTGGTAGAGACACTCAGGGACCAATGGATCTGTTCTTGCGGCAACTGGGTCGACAAGACATTTCACTGGTGTCCCGACTGCTGCGAAGAGAAGTTAACCCTAAAATCTGGTGTTCAGAGGCAACAAGAGTAGAAGACGCGGTCTTCCTCCTGCATTGCTCTCTCGAAATGGGCTAAGTGTTTTACTTTTCATGAGGCTTTTCTCAAGCCAAACAAATACTGCTTTCTTATTCTTCTGGCTTGTGTAGAAAGGAGCAACTATGTTCATTCAGAAATCGATGCTTTTCAGATGGATGGACCAGGAAGTCCTAAAAGAAATCGACAAAATCATGGATAAGCAGTCCTGCGCTGAGGGTACTGTTCTGTTTGAAAGAGGTGAATCTGCCAATAACTTATACATCCTTAGAGAGGGAAGTATTGAGTTGACCATCGGAGACAACGGCCACGTGACCCATGTGATAAAGACACCAGGGGAGGCTTTCGGCTGGTCCAGTTTGGTCAACCACCATGTCTACACGGCATCGGCGGTCTGCTCCTCTCCAACAGAGTTGATCAGGATCCCAAGTGAAAAGCTGAATATGATATTGGAAAGCAATCCTGCCAGCGGTCTTATATTTTTTAGACGTCTGGCCGAGATAATCAGCAAGAGAGTAGCCACTAGTTACAACTTGCTTCTTCGCTCACATGAGAGAACCTCCCGATACTTGCGAAGCGTCGGGAGTTTGTGATTGTCACGAACACCCCAAGTGACAGGGAATTACTAAGGTTTCGGTCTGTTTGATTGATTGCACCCTTACTTAACCGCTGCCCATAAGACACATTTAGAGAGGGCTTCGATAAGGGGGGTGAAGTCGTCGATGAAGTTTGGGTGCGACCTTTGGTATTGCACCTCCATATCGGTATGTTCCGATCCGTAGCCTCTCGACCAGAAACTCACTGTACTATCAAAATTTACACCCTTTACAGAGGATAGTTACCGTTACGTCCGCTTTGATTATCTGCACCATGAAGCGAAGGGATTTCTCTGCCAATACCTACTTTTCTTATATGATATAGGTTACACTCAGAGGAAGGCACATTGGACTGCTTCTTTGCCATCCTACTATTAAATGGTTACTATTCATGGGACCAGCGACGCGCCTCTCATAGTGGATCGTGAATGAGCAGGGTTGGGAAAATAAAATGTTGGCTGATGCAACCGGCGGTTAAAAAGGGGGCAACATAAACGTATGTTTTTTACTATTACCCTATACATATCT
>CP070843.1:2454447-2461681 GCA_020350905.1 Deltaproteobacteria bacterium | reverse complement strand
GTAGGCGATGGTCATCGCCAGAGCGGTCTTGATGGCTTCTTTGCTGCGGGTGGATAAGGGAATCATGGCTCGCCTTCATCAGCAAGTCTTAATCAGCAAATCTCAGGGTTTCAGGACAATTGGAGGGTTCAGGTGTCAGGTTTCAGGTGTCAGGAAAGAGAAACATAGAAGCTGAAACCTGAACACTGAAATCTCCATTGTCTGAATCGGGGGAAGGCCAAGCTAAGATATCAAAATCGTATAATTTCTTCTCAAGAACCAGCTATTTTCACAGAGTCAATCATGGCCTCTTTTTGGAAAAAACCGATGTTGGAAAGTTTACATAGAGCGTTCAGGGAACAATTCTTTAAACTTCGTCGTGCGGCGGAACAACCTCTTCCAATCTAGCGACTACCGGTGGCAGATCATTCTGGACGGTATCCCAGACGATTACTAAATCCACGTCATCGTATTCATGGATCATCACATTGCGCATGCCAACCATCGCTTTCCACGGCAATTTGGGATACGTCGCTCTGGTTTCGTCCGAAATCCGACGGGCCGCCTCACCGATAATCTCTAGTCTTCGAATCACAGCATCCTGGCATTGAGTGTCTTTGAGAAATTCATCTTTGGTCTTCCCAGACACATAACTTAAGGCGAGTTTAGCCGCCTCTAGGATATCTATTACGTATTCCGTGTCACGCGACATGAATAACCTCTGCCGATGATAGGATCGCTTGACGGCGTATATAGTTACGGCTGGATTCAATACCACGACGCGTAACCAGATCCACCTTGCGTCCAAAAATCTCCTCTAACTCTTCCTGCATGCCAACCATATCAAAAAGTGTCCACGTCGCATCCGGGGTAAAAGACACCAGTACGTCCACATCGCTCTCCGGACCCAAATCATTCCGAAGCGCCGACCCGAAGAGAGCAAATTCGGTCACCTTCCAGCGACGGCAGAAGCTCGCAATTGACTCTTTTGAGATTTCGATTTTATTACTGCTCACTCTCCACCCTCCACAAAGTGGCTCCATTCATGCGAAGATAGGCGATCTTAAATTAGCACTCGAATTTCAGAGGAGCAAGGCATTTTACAAGTAAATCGTGAATGGGGTCGGGCCAAGCTAACATATTGAAATATTTTGATTAGATTTCCAGAAATAGCTGTTTTCAGCCCCAATATCATCATTTTTAGGGCTAAAACAGGCCATATATGACACCTCAGGGGCAAAAATGAGTGGTGATGTCGGCGAGTGTACCGTTTCAATATTGCTCTTTTTGCCCCCAAAATCGCCATTATTGGCCCGAAATAAGCCTATATTTACACATCTTTTCAATAAAAATCAATAAATTAACTTGGACCGACCCCGATGAATGCTGGAGTCAGCTTCCTTGAACCTGGGGTAATGGTCTCCTGAACGAGAGCTATTTCCATTTGCTCTTTAGGATTTCTCCAGTACTGCCCGCAATTTTTCTTCTTTGTCCGCTGTAAGCGACGTCTTGAGAACTTTACCCTTGAAACCCTTGAGTTCCTCCAGAACCTTGTCCGGAGTGGCCTTGCGCACCAGGACAAACAGGGCTGATGTTCCCTCTGTTAAGGTTTCACCAAGTTCTTTCATGAACGTATCGCTAATACCGATGTCGGAGAGCTTCCCTGAGATAGCACCGGCACCGGCACCCACGGCAGCACCCAAAAGGGGATTGAGAAAGATCAGACCGATGAGCGAGCCCCAAAAGGTTCCGCCCATTGCTCCGGCGGCGGTCAAGTTGACGGCCTGGTGGAGCTTGACCTTGCCCTTCTCATCTTTAGTCACCACCACCACATCTTCCATGTCGATCAGGTACTCTTTCTGGAGTTTGGCCAGGGCTGCGCGCATCTCGAATGCGGTATGTTCGTCGTCAAAGCCAACCACAACTAAATCACTCATGATGTTCTCCTTATCCTGCTGTTAATCGAAAACTTCGTAAATTTACTCATCGCGGTTATTTGTTGAAGTTTCTGGTGTTAGTTATCAAGTTTCAGAGTTTTCGCTTTTACTCCCTGACAGCTGACACCTCCATCCGCGCTGATTACTCCTATAAGTTGCTTTAGAACCTGCGTCCCCCTTTTCACTTTTCATTCAATGTTCGATGTTGGATGTTCGATGTTCATCCTTTCTAATCCCTCCTGACACCGGACACCTGAAACCTTTTTTCTACACCTGACCCCTTTTTTCCTCCATCCGTCTTGAACACTGACACCTTGCTAGAGATCCGGCTTCTTGAACACCGGTATCGCCTGGCCGGTGGGTGGCTCTTCTTCTATATCTTTCGGCAAGTCATCCGGCGGCAACAGATTGCCCCAATCGGTCCGCTGTCGCATCTCCTCCATCGTCTTTGCCGGGATGAAATTCTTGCCAAGACGCAGTTCCCAACCGCCGCCGAGCGCCTTGTACATGGCAATCAGGTTGATGGCAATAGACCCGGTGGCCGATGCCAGGTTGTCTTCCTGTTGGGTCAAAAATCTTTGGGTGTCCACCACCCGCTGATAGGTCACCTCCCCTTCACGGTACTGGAGCAGAGAAATATCCACCGAAAGCCTGTAATTTTCGACGCTTTCAGCTAGGAGTATCGTTTCTTCCTGCGTTCGCAAAAAGCCCACCATGGCGTCTTCAACTTCTTGAGCAGCCTGGAGAACCGTGTTCTGGTAGTTGACCACGAGCTGCTGGAAGCGGGCATCCTGTACGCGGACGTTGTTCTTCAGCCTCCCGTAGTTCAAAATGGGCCACTGGAGCGTGGGCCCGACGAAATAGGTGATGCTGTCACTGGAAAAAAGATCGCTGAAGTCGGCATTGTTCGCGAGAACACCACCTTTGTCGCTGGACTGCAAACCGATGGAACCGACCAGGGAAAAACGGGGGTACAGATCCGACTTGGCCACCCCGATTCGGGCACTCTGAGCCGCCGCTTGAAATTCTGCCAGGCGAATGTCCGGGCGTCTTCGCAGCAACTCTGCTGGAATGCCCACCGCTACTTCAGCTGGAGCGATGGGAATGGGCCTTGGCCCGCCGAGCTCGCCTTGGACCTCAGTCGGGAGGATGCCGAGAAGGATGGCGAGTCCATTCTTGGCCTGGCGCAGACTGGTTTCAAGCCGCGGGATTAACGCCTCTGTTTGTTTGAGCAGGGCCCTGGCCTGGGTGACAACGAGTTTGGTCGCCACACCTTCCTTAAAACGCAACTCGGCAAGCCACAGGGACTCCTTTTGGAGCCTGACATTTTCCCGGGCAACCGCTAGCCTTTGTTCGAACGTACGGATTACCACGTAGGTCCGGGCCACTTCGGCGGTTAGAGTCACAAGGATGTCGTCATAGTTTGCCATGGTGCCATACAGGCTTGCACTGGCGGACTCCACCCCGCGACGGAACCGACCCCAAAAGTCCAGCTCCCAGGCCGCGTCAAAGCCAATCTGATAATCATAGAAGAATCTGTCCGACCTTGCCGGTGGCCACCTGCTGGTTCTGCTCCTGGATCGCATTTTCCACGTCCATGGCTGTAAGCCCCAGGTTTGTCAGCCGGGCAGGATCGAGCCAGATCCGCATGGCGTATTTGCTCAGGCCGAAATTCGTGACCTGGGCCACCCCCGGTATCCGGGACAGGGCGTCGGTGATGTGAATATCGGCGTAATTTTGCAGAAAACGCGCATCATAGGTTTCATTGGGGGAGATCAGATTGACCGCCAGCAGCATGTTGGACGAATGCTTCTGGATGGTGAGCCCGACCTGGTTCACCTCGGGCGGCAGTTCGGACAAGGCCTCGTTGCTGCGGGTCAGCAACTCCATCTGGCCGATATCCTGATCAAAGCCCACATCGAAGGTCACCGTGATGGCCGCATCCCCATTGTCGGTGCTGGTGGAGGACATGTAGATCATGCCCGCCGCCCCGTTGATCTTTTCTTCAAGGGGAGTGGTCACCGTACTAGCGACCACATCTGCCCCGGCACCGATGTACTGGGTGGACACCTGCACCTGGGGGGGCACCAGGGGCGGATACTGGGCAATGGGCAGTACCAGCATACAGATGGCCCCGGCCATAATCATAACCAGGGCAATGGACATGGCGAAGATGGGACGTTGAATGAAAAAATTCACGCCGTAGCTCCTATGCTGTGGTGCGATCGTGTCAAGCTGAAGTTAATTTTTCTAAGCCAGAATAAAACTGCTAATCGGGCGGTTTGTGTCACTTAAGCCAGAGTTTCACTCACAGTTCATTGGCGCCAAGAAGGCAGGACAAAGTTTGCAATGAAATCTATCGCATGATTATAGGCAAATTATCATGGGATTTCAAACAATAAGGTCCTTGTTGAGGAAATATCCCCCCTGACGCTGGGGTGGATTTGCTCCGTGAGACAACCCGAAAGGGTGGCGAGCCCATAGGGGGTAAGCAACATTCATATTGACAAAATACAATGAATATGTAAAATATGATTATCATATTATACATGGAGGTTTGTGAATGGAAAAGCGTATATCCGCAACCCGGGCTGTAAGAGATTTCTCAGAAGTATTAAACACCATAAAATTCAAAGGGGTTCACTACATTATTGAAAGGGGCGGAAAAGCGGTCGCTTCCATGAAGCCCATCGATGAAAAAGCAGACTTCAAGACGCTGGGAGAACTCAAAGGTTTATTGAAAAAACTGCCAAGACTAGATGAAGAACTGGATGCCTTTGCGGCAGATCTTGAAGATATCCGGAAAGATCAACCTCCGGTGGTAATGGGGGATCTATGGGAGTAATCCTCGATACAAGTGTTCTTATTGAAGCAGAGAGGCGGAAAGCTGAAATCGACAAGCTTACAGAGGATCGCGAAGAAGAGATTTTTGGGATCAGTGTTATCACCGTTGCTGAACTTTTACACGGCTTGCACCGGGCGGATTCAACAAAGAGACGTTTGAAAAGAAGTGCTTACGTTGAAAAGATAATCGAGTTGTTTCCAATATATGCTTTTGAGACTTCCATTGCTAGAATATACGCAGAACTATGGTCTGACTTAAGCAAGAAAGGTATTCAGATCGGTGCCCACGACCTCATCATTGGCTCTACCGCGTTCTCCCTTGGGTTTTCAGTGGCTACCCGTAACATGAGACATTTTGAGAGGATTGAAGGGCTAAAAATCGAAATTCTGACCTTGCAAGAGTAGCCGTTTTGCCTTAGCTGGTTCCTGCCCACCAGCGACTGAACATTGAGCCAATCCTCAAACCCTGACATCTCCATCCGTCCTGAAAGCTCTATTGTTGAACGGTAAAATTCGCGCTCATTTAGAAAGAAAAGAAACACCGATTGGTTCACTTGATATGATTATCGCCGCGCATGCACTATCGATAAATTCCGTGTTAATAACCAATAAAGAATCGGAATTTAAGAAAGTATCAAGTCTTAAAATTGAAAACTGGGCAATTTGAATTTACATTGAAGCTTCCTGTAGGTCTTATTCAGGTGTTTTTTTACTGTGTCTAAAATATATTGAGCTTGCGCTCGTAACCGAAAGCAGAAATAGAGTTGATTTCAGATCACTGCTTTACCATTCGAAGTGAGCATCAGATTTCTCTGCAATCCGATTGAAACGATACATATCAAACAGCCCTGCTTCCACCGGTTCGTCCTTGAGATATTTCTGGTAATGCCAGTCTGCCTCCTCCCAGAAATTCGGACTGGTTCTTCTAATGGCATACTTTCTGGCGACATTGTAATAGCTGAGTTGATCCCTGATTTTGAGAAAGCCCTCTACAAACTCCTCTATTTCATCTATGTGAACTCGAACGAATGAGTTTGGATAGCTGCCCGTATAACCCTTGACTATGGTAAGGGTGTCGTCTTTAACAATGCGCCTTCTCTCCTCTCCAAACATGAATGAATTGTTGCTCAGAGCCTTGTTGCGGATAACGGTATAGGCCAGGTCATTATCCTTATTACCGGTAACAACATGAATAAAGGCCAAATCCTGGACCACCTGTATCTCAGGGCCGCGGAGCCCCGTCACTTTTTGCAGGGCCAAGTCTGCTCTCTGTTCAAGTGGCCCTGTATTTTTATCAACGCAATTTTTCTCATGGCAGCGGTTCAAGTAGTCTTTCGGACCAGCAACCGGCCCTGCATACACAAGTATCTGTTCAAAAAATTCCTTTTTGGGATCGTTTGTCCTGTAGACAATTCCGGTGTCCCATTGAAGCCCCCGAAGAGGGTCCTCCAGGTGAATCTTATGTTCGGCCCTGGCGCCCTTATACCACTCTGCTCTTATCTCGACGCGCTTATCCTTTGGCAGGAAGCTCAAGAAATTATTCTCTCCCTCCATGCGGAGAAAGTCCATATAAAGCCGAGTTTCGAGTTGATGCCCCACATTGCCAAACACGTTAAAATCGACGACCAGCAGATAGTGGATGCGTTCAAAAAGAGGATAGTCAATCACCCAGCCGGTTTTGGGTGTATCTCCCACAAAACCCCTTGCCACGCTGGCACTGTCAAAATGTCTGAAAATCGTTAACAGCGCATTTCTATTGTGGCCGTCACCGTTCCAGATATACGTTATATCATTTCCCTTTTTAGCCGGATCCAGTTTTGCAAGATACTTTCCCTTGGCATCCAGATATTTTTCTTGGTTACTCTGATAGTCAGACCAGAGGATCGCGATGTTTAGTTTATCTTCCCCGCTGGCCGGTAAGTCCAGATAATCACTCATACTGGCAATAAAGGCTGTATCATTGCTGATGGTGTCCTTCTCCGGATCAAAAAAGGCAACAAAAAAATGATCATTAATAACGTTGAGGGCAATCTGCCCACGGCAAACAGGCCCCTTCATAAATCCCGCGATGAAGTACTGGGCATCATCCAGCATGAACCGGTAACGGGATATCGCAGGCAGATCCGCAAAAGTCTTGAAGGGATTGGAGTCTATTTGGGGATCATAGGACGGCAGCTTGTTTACCTCATAATCGTCCTGCAGAAAGAGCTGCCGATAGCGCTCCATTTTTTTCTGTTCATCCGATAGACAATGTGATTTTTCGACACAATGGTTGTTTCTATTCTGCGAAACCGGTAGTAGAATTTTGCAACTCCGGGATCGTCATACGGTCTTACTGTATTGATCTCAATCACCGGTTCTCCTGGAGCCGTTTTGGATCGAACCAGCCGGTAAAACTCCCGGTCCGGCAGAGTGTCAAAATGGATATGGCCCATAAACAGATGTTCATAAATGTAGCGTGACACCAGCTGCTG
>CP070843.1:2446580-2454347 GCA_020350905.1 Deltaproteobacteria bacterium | reverse complement strand
TGGTATATTGATTGCTAAATGGATAAACAATCATAATTTGTTACACGTACACATAATCATCAAGGAGTACTCACCATGTCCAAATACTACCGTGGCAAACGCTCAAAAAACATATATACCCCTGGCTCGGATAAGCCCTTCAAACTGAGCCGGAGCAAAATTGACCTCTTTCGAGAATGTGCACGTTGCTTTTACGTGGATCGCCGACTCGGAGTAGGCCGACCTCCTGGGTTCCCCTTCACCTTAAACATTGCCGTTGATGATCTGCTCAAAAAAGAGTTTGACCTTCACCGAGCCAAAGGCACCAAGTACCCGCTGATGGAAGATTACGGCATCGACGTCGTTCCAATACCTCACGAGGATCTCGACGTTTGGCGCCACAACTTCTCCGGTGTCCAGTACCTCCACGAACCCACTAATCTTTTGATATTCGGCGCTATCGACGACCTCTGGGAAAACCCCCAAAAGCAGTACATAGTGGTCGACTATAAGGCCACGAGCAAGAACAAGAAAATATTTAAGCTGGATGAACCTTTTCATGAAAGTTACAAACGCCAGATGGAAGTCTACCAGTGGCTCCTTCGAAGAAACAACCATGACGTCTCGGACACTGGCTACATTGTGTACTGCAACGGCAAAAAAGATAAAAAGGCTCTCAATGGGAGGCTCGAGTTTGAATTAACCGTTATTCCCTACACGGGAAGCGACACCTGGGTCGAGTCTACCATTTACGAAATCCATGACTGCCTGAACAGCCCCGCAATCCCTAAGGCCGATCCTGAATGCGACTACTGCACCTACCGCGAGGCGGCGTTTGAAGTCGAACAAAGCCACCAGTAAAAGGGCATTTTTAGCTTACAACAGACAGCGGACGGCTGGCAGCCTTTTCAGCCTACCAAAAAAATATCCAAACCTTTTGACCTGATCTGTCACACCCCCTTGATATGGTGTATGGTAACAAAATGAAAGGGAGTGATTTCTGTGCAGACAGTCATACAAGCCTACCTAATCCATGAAAATCAGGTCCTGCATCTTTCCTTATTTGCGAGAGGCAACGGCCAGGAGGAGGGGTCTTACAGTTCAAGGATGAAGAGGTTTTCTAGCAGCAGGAGGTACCGCTAATGGATTTCCTAGAGTTCGTCATAACAGCATGGCTGGCTGATCGGCTGGCCTCGACAGATGAAGAAGCTAAGACCTTGGATCGATTACAGCTGGAGATTGATGAGTTGAGGTCCGAGATTGAAGATTTCTATGATGAAGAGGAGGAGTGAGAGGAGGTGATGACACATGAGGTTAAAGAAATATGCTATTGCCTCTTTCCTTGCTCTGCCGTTTTACTTAGAAAAAAAAGGGGGACGTCCATAAAATTATAAGTTTCTGCATGAGGCACAGGGCCAAGGGCATAGAGCATGGAGAAATAATTGCGAATTTGGAATTGCGGATTTCGGATTTGAAAAAGCGGTCAAGCCTACCTTTCGCTCACTTAAAACTTGAAAGTCAGTCCTGACTACTCCTAATAACCCATCCACTAAACTACATCACTTAAAATCAGTCCCTCAGACTCTGGTTTGTTTTTTGCACTTGCATTTATGGATTAATGGAGAACCAAATCATGATGCACCCAATTTATCTGCCATTTACTGAAAAGCAAGTAGAGAGTCATTTTGCTGAAGTCAAGAAAGGGCGAGAGTGTGTTTCGTCTGCAAAAAAGCATCTCGACTATTTCAAAGCGAGCATTAAGAACTATAGGAACTGTCCTGAGGGCAGGGGACAAGAGAGGCCGCTGAGCGAGACTAAGAAACCATGCCAGGTTGAGAAGGACGAAAAATTCTGGACCGCGGCTTGTCTGATGACTACCTTTCACAGCAAGACTCGATCAGACGAAATAATAAAGTTGTTTAGGAAAGCCTATGGCGATGTCCCACCAATAGCTAAGCTTGGATCCTGGGAAGAATGCGTTAAAGATGAGCTGCATCTCTTTTTCGAAACAAACCTGCCTTCCCCCAAACCCTACACTGCTTGGCTGCGAGAGAGCCTGAATAACCGACAGCTGATCCCATATATTTTGGAAGGTGATAACGGCAAAAAAAACTTGGAAGGCCCCACAAATGTGGATGCCATCTTAATGAATTCAGATAATGGTTTTGCTCTGATCGTTGAAGCTAAAGTACTTTCGGACATATCCTACCAGGTCACTTATGATGTAATGCGCAATCAGTCTGAATGTCAACCCAAAATTGACCCGTCGTGACAGCCGAAAATTGACCCACCCCCCGCAAAGGGATTTGAACGGGGCTAACGGAAGGAGCCCGTAGGGCGACTGGAGTTAGCCCCGACCGTCGCACGACTTCACCTGTCCTTGTTTTCTGCTCCCTGCAAAGAATCTTTTCCTGGCAGGGGATTTATAAATGCCGATGTAGTAGTTTTGACTGGTGCCGGCAATGGTCAGCATTTGCTCGGTCATTTCTTTGAGCGTTTCGTTTGTTTGAGCGTGTCCTTTAGCCTGTAGCTCTCCCAGTTACAGTTGAGTATGTGTGCCTTGTGGGTCAGGCGATCTAACAGGGCAGCCGTCAAGTTGGCATCACCAAATATTTGCGTCCAGTCAGCGAATCCAAGATTTGTAGTAACGATTACCGAGCCCTTTTCATGGCGTTCGGCAAAGACCTGAAAAAGCAGATCAGCGCCTTCTTTGGATAAGGGCACATAGCCCAGTTCATCGAGCACAAGCAGGCCGTAGCGGGCATATCTTTGGATCACCCGGCTGAGTTCCCTTTCATGGCGAGCTTCGATCAGTTCATTGGCAAGACCACAGCAGGTGACAAAGCGGGTCCGCACTCCCTGTTTGCAGGCCTCCACGGCCAGAGATGTTGCCAGATGCGTTTTGCCCGTTCCGCTTTTTCCCAAAAAGATGATGTTTCTATACTCTCGGATATATTCTCCGGTGGTCAGTTCATGGATGAAGCGCCTGTCCAGATCCGGTGTGGCATCGAAGTCAAAGATCTCAAAGGTCTTTAGCAATGGGAACTTGGCCGCCCTCATTCTGCGCTTGAATCTGTTGTCTGATCTGACCTGGAGTTCTATCTCGGTTAGGCCCAAGAGAAACTCATCGTAATCCATGCTGTTTTCTCTGGCCTGACGAAGGTGTGAGTCAAGATTGCGGACCATGGTCGAGAGCTTTAAGGCTTTTAAATTCTGGGCAAGCACCATCTGCTCGGTTACCGTCATTTTACACCTCCCAGCTGTCCGTAGACGGACACATCCGCTGGAGGCAATGCCGGCCAGGAATCAAGAGACTGAGGAGAACCAGAGTTACTCTCACTAGAGGGCAAAAGAAGATGTTTCACCCCCTGGCTGCAGCTTATGCGCACCTCTAAAGCCTTCTCAACTGCACCTTCTACTTCATCAGCCCTGTAATCTCGATACAACATGAGCACCGAGATAAAATCCTTTATCCCCTTGGTGTCTCCCTGGCTGTGTTGGAACCGCTCGAGAAGACGTTCAAGACACCAGGGCCACTTTTTCCGCCACTGCCGAATGGGCCTGGCCGAGTTGAATGCCTCAGGCCTTCTTTGGATGAGCTCCAGGTAATGGTCGGGATTCAAACTCCATTTGTTGTTACCGTACAACCGCCTGTGCGAGGCAACTCTCACACCATCACGAAAAATCTCCACCTGGTTTACACCCAAAGACACCTTTACCTTCAAACCCGCATAACGGGTAGGAACAGAATAGCGGTTCTTGTCCACAATCACCGTACAATAACGATCCACCTTGCCGTCAGTTGTCTGAATGTTGCTGAAAGCTATCTCAGGCAAAGGAAGCAGATAGGATTTTTCCTGCTCGAAGATCTCGTTCACCGTGTTTTCCCGGCCCTGCATTCGATGGTCGCCATAGGCCAGGCATTGCTTCAGCACCTTCTGGTTCAACTCCTCAAGGCTTGCCGCCGCGGGGATGGGAACCAAGTAATTGCGTCGCACGTAGCCGATCAGCCCCTCTACGCCCCCCTTCTCATGCCCACTGGCCACATTGCAAAACCGGGGAGTGAAGTTGTAGTACGCATGAAATCGTGTAAAGGCTTCTTGCTCCAAACGCTTCTTGCCTCGTAAAACCTTCTTAACTGCCGCGCTCAGGTTATCATAGACAATCACAGGGAAAACACCGCCGAAAAAGGCAAATGCCCGGATCTGACCGTCAAAGAAGGCCTGCTGACGCTCACAAGGGTAAAACTGAACAAAGTGCTTTCCAGAGGACTTAGAGCGCATACAGAAAAATTTATACCTTCCCACTTCCCCGGAGATGGCAGCCAGCGCTGTTCCCCAGTCCACCTCCGCTTCCTGGCCCAGCTCCGGCTCCAGAGGAATAAACGCCCTGGGTGCACCCACCCCAAGACGAACCTTGGCTTCCCGAACATAACGGCGAACAGTGTTCTCACTACCTTGAAAACCGTGCTCCTCCACCAGCCTGTGGTAAATTCTCCTGGCAGTATGACGCTGCTTTTTCGGCCGCTCCTTGTCCTGCTCAAGCCACCTATCAATAATGTTAAGATAGGGCCCAAGCACTGGATACGGCTGGTGCTCCCTCTGGCAATAGCCGTATGGTTCCTCCCGCAGCACCTTTCTGATGGTGTTTCGTGAATGACCTGTCTCTCGCCGGATTTGCCGTATACTTTTGCCGTACACACGCTTTGCTATCCGTATGTATTCGTACTGATCCATCCTGAGCATCCTCCTCACCTCCAGCAAGCATCTATCCAGAAAATCCTCGCCGGAGACTATAGCGCAGGGTGGGTCAATTTTGGGTTGCCATTTTGCCTCTAGGTGGGTCAATTTTAGGTTAGCAAAAACAGTATGACTGTCTGCACAAGAAATCACACCCCTTTCATTGTGTTTTGGATACACCATATCAAGGGGGTGTGACAGATCAGGTCAAAAGGTTTGGATATTTTTTTGATAGCAGCAATGGAGGGATTGAGAGGAATTCAGGTATCGAGCGGAGAGAGGTGTTTCAATACCTGTCAAAATCCGGATCGTCTTCCATCATAATCTGCTCATCTTCCTCAACCAGGATGTCAAACGGGGGAAACTCCGGTTTTGTCCTTATAACCTTCCAGGCCAGGATACCTACCCCCACAAACAGCAAGAGAGCTAATATCTTCATGCTACCCCCTATTTTCTTTCCAAATCTTCCACCGTTCTCTCAATTCGGCCAACTTGGATACTCGTTAGGCCTGTTCTGGTTGGACTTGAATCGACAGGACATTAAAATGGCTAACTTCAGCAACCCACGCAAGGCAAAGAAAACAATGGCAAAGGCAAGCAAGGCCGTAGCTGCACCTGCTAGTTGGCATTGCCATTCTGGTGGATAAGAGTACAACTCAAGATCTTTGGCATAGACTGCAGTCAGAAACATCTCTTTGTACACACTCTCTCCAATTGGGTAGCTGGGAACCATAGCTATAACCGCAGGCACCACAAAGATGCGGTTTATTCTTCTGCTGATGTACATTGCTCAATATTACTTTCCCGGTGCCTGGTGGGTCTCCGGAGAAGAAAGAAAGGTGATGATAACAAGGAGTAAACATTTGCAAGAGATATGCCCAGAATTGTTCAAACTTACCTATCTAGAGCTATCAATGCTGTATGGTGAAATGTCAAGAATAAAGATTTGACCCCGATTTTCTCTACTGTCTGTTTGCCCGGTTAGCCATTTGAGCCAGTTTTGCCGGTCTTATAGGGTCTTACACGAGGTCAGACAGCCCAAGCCGCTCGAGTGTTTCAGCCTTTTGCAAGCCTGTCTCAGAGTCCCAGCCTCGCAGTTCGTAAAATTCCTTTCGCATCTCTTCGAATACGTCCCTATCCAAAGTTTGGCCCTTTCGACTGACTACTTCTTCGCCCGGCCCTGGTACGATCACATCGGGGTTCATGAACACGGTTTCAACCGGATCAACAAAATTGAATTCTTCCGGAACATCATCTACTTTGGGTCGCCGTCCTTCCCGTAAAAGAACGCGCCGTTGAAGATTGAATATTCTTTCTCCGTACTGATTAAGCCCGGTTTCATCAGTTTCGATGCCGGTTGCGGCGGTAAAAATTCGACTCTCAAGGGTTGGATCTCCAAGGTGATCGGGGGTATTCCAGGAAACCATCAAAGGCCAGACGGAATCACACAACAGCAAGCTATCTTTCACGTAGGTTCTATCGATGATTTTAGCTGCCGCCACGGCCTTTCCTTCATGGGTATTCAGGTCCCACGCCTTCTCGCTTCCCCAGAATTTAGTGGCCGCGGCCCGAAAGACCTCGGATGTTACCGGTGAAGATTCGGGATCGGCTTGATTCATGACCCATAAACCGGTTAGCCAACTTACTTCGTGAAGCATGGCAATTGGCTGCCTAGGTTCCAAAGCGTACAACAAACCGTTCATGAGATATTCTCGTGCAGAATAACTGGCGCCATCTCCGACGCCGGATACCTCGTTTGAAAAATGAGCCCTGGCTTCTTCACCGAGCTTCTCGCCGGCTCGAAGAAGGCCGTCGGCCAGAATATCGCCAAATCCTTCTCGACGAGCAACCATAGTGGCGAGATTCTCAAAAAACTCACGGGTGCCCAGCTTTGAAATATCAAGCCCGGTCTGCTTATCGGTAAGGTAACCGGACGTGTAGCAAGTGTCCAACCACTGAACGATATTGTACATTTCCATTGTGCAGATCGACAAATCATTACAGATCCCTGTGGCATCAACAGCGGTCTCCATGGACTCTCCCGGTCTTCCCAAAACCCATGGAAAATAGACGAACATGGATTGACATTTTCTCACTACGTTCTTCCCGGACGCCGTTCGAAAAGAGTTTCTATACTTACAATCAAGACCGCATTGGAAACAAGACGACTGTCCGGTTCGACGAACCTGTTCCTCCGGAAAAGGGGCTAAGAGCGGATCACGCTTATTTAAATGGATTGTCAATTTATTGAGCTCTTTTAATTCCTTCGGTTTTGCTACCAATGGACTTCCCGTACCCAACACCGCTACGGCCTTGAGATTTTTTGATCCCATCACTGCTCCGAACCCACCGGTGGCGCTCCCTTCATTATCTGTCATCAGATTGGCACTGCGGCACATGTTTTCACCGGCCACACCCGTCGTTACGAATCGCACATTTTTCCCATGCGACTTTTTTAAGATGTCCCGAACCTCATAAACACCCTTTCCCCAAAGCAAAGAACCATCTAAAATTTGAGCTTCCCCGTCGTGGATCCTGAGATAGACCGGCTTTGCAGACCGTCCTGAGATGACAACACCGTCGTAGCCTGCTTTTTTTAAGAAGGGACCGAAAAATCCGCCAAGGTTCCCGTAACAGAACCCTTCCGGCATCAACATGGGGGACTTCCCAACAACTTCAAACCTGGAAGCACCCTGGGCACCGGTAGCCCCCAGAGGACCAGTCATGAAAATCAGGTGATTCTCTGGATCAAAAGCACTCACACCAGGTCCTACTTCCTCCCAGTAGATCCGAGTGGCAACCCCTCGCCCGCCCAGAAAGCGGTTCGCATAGTCCATTGTCTTCAGTTCGCTGATGCGTGATTCAGAGAGATCTATCTTCAGTATCTTGCCACACCACCCATATATGCTCGTCGTCATTTATTCCTCCTCCGGGGTTAGGTTTTTGCATAGCGACCATACACTTAACTCCGCATAGATTGCGATTAAGGGTTGGGATTTTCCCGAAGCGGCGTATGTGGCCAGCCTTGGCCATCTACAATAAATAAAAC
>CP070843.1:2436025-2446480 GCA_020350905.1 Deltaproteobacteria bacterium | reverse complement strand
TTCGCCAAACTTGGCGGAACTTTGTTGTTTGGTCTACCTGGGAGACCAGCCGCCACCTACATTGCTTTCGAGCAACTGGTTCGTCCGGTGCTGCTCCGAATGCTCGGCCTTTCCCAGGTTTTTCCGCCAGAAACTACCGCTGTCTTGAGGGGGTCAATGAAGGTTAGGGGGAAGACTCTCTCGTTTCTCTTCGGTCGTTTGATTTTCGGGCCTGCCAGCCTCGAGGTGGAATCTCTACGTTCAGAGAAGAAGGGGATACTCACCGAGATGTTGGCAGCCAACTGTCTGCTCCAGGTTCCTCCTGGAAGAGATCGGCTGGATGCAGGAGAGCACGTTAAGGTTCAGCTGCTTAACCTAGGCCTCGGTGGGCTTTCTTACTTTCCTGAATCGTAGAGTCCACTTTTTCACTATTTTCCACGGCGAAAGCCTCCTATTTCAGATACCGCGTGGATAAGGGCTTCGATATCTTCCTGGGTGTTGTAAGGGCCGACACTGGCGCGAACCGTGCCGTGAGGGAAGGTGTTGATGGTGCGGTGTGCTGCCGGGGCGCAGTGGAGCCCCGAGCGAACGGCAATCGAATAAACTGTGTCCAAAATATGTGCAACTTCAGAACAGTCCAGTTCTCGCACATTAAAAGATAGGGTACCGGTGCACGAACTTTTGTCGGGAGAGCCGTAGAGGATGATTCCGGGAAGCTGACTCAGTCCAGCCGCAAGGCTTTTTATGAGACTTTGCTCATGGTCAGCTATGGCTTCTAGACCGAGCTTTTGGACTTCGGCTATGCCCGCGGCAAGACCAGCAAGACCAGGGGCGTTGAGGGTGCCGCTTTCGAAGCGCTCCGGCCAGGTTTCAGGCTGCTCCATCGATTCAGAGTAAGTTCCGGTACCACCCTCCCACAGAGATTTCAGTTCCAGACCAGGTCTGACATAAAGAAAACCCGTACCCATTGGTCCTAATAAACCCTTGTGCCCCGGGCCCGCCAGGAGATCTATATTGGACTGTTGTGGATCTATTGGGATCCTACCCATGGTTTGGGCAGCATCAACCAGGAGAAGAATACCGTGTTCTCGAGCCAACTTTCCCACCTCGCTCACCGGCATCAAGTTGCCGGTGACATTAGAACCATGGATCAGGGCAATGAGGCGGGTCTGTGGGCGGATTAGTGCAGGGATGTCAGCGGGATCCAGTTCGCCGCTGGGGCTGCAGGGAATCTGGCTGTGTGAGATACCCAGCTCTTGCAAACCGTGCAGCGGCCGCATGACCGAGTTGTGTTCCATGCTGGTGGTGACCACGTGATCACCGGCTTGCAGTAGTCCTTTGCAGGCCAGGTTTAAAGCGACCGTGGTGCTCGGGGTGCATAGTATGCGGGACGGCTCCACGTTGCCGAGCAAATTGGCGAGCGAGCGCCGGGTACGGTCAATTATCCTGCTGGCTTCTCGAGCTGGAGCATGTGCTGCCCGACCGGGATTGCCCCCGATTTCATTCAAGTAATGGGCAACAGCATCTATCACTTGTTTCGGTTTGGGAAAAGATGTAGCTGCGTTGTCCAGATAGATCATACGTCAGCAGGTCAGGTTTTCGGCTCCGGTGTACGCCAGAATACTGCCGCCGCGCACGTAGCCGATGACAGTCATGTTGAGACGGTTCGCCACATCCAGCGACAGGCTGGTGGCGGCGGAGCGGGAAATCAGCATGGGGATTTGCATCTTAGCCGCTTTGATGAGAATTTCCGAAGTAATGCGGCCCGTCGTTACCAGGATTTTGTCACTGGTGTCCACTTCATTCAAGAAACACTCTCCAAGTATCATATCTACAGCATTGTGACGACCAATGTCGGTGCGAAAAATCAGAATTTTCTCGGTATCAGCGAGCCCGCAATTATGGACTCCTCTTGAGCGGCGATAAAGCTCAGAGCGGCTATGCAACTCAGTCATGAGCTGACGGACTTGGTCGGCCCTGATGACGAGCTGGTTTATGAGAGGTTGGCTCTGCAATGAGTCCAGCACGTTATAGAAGATTGTACCTTTACCGCAGCCGGAGGTAATGGTTCTTTTGCCGAAGAGCTGCTCAGCTAGCTTGGTTCTCTCGCTGGTGAACACCCGAACCGCTTGACCGTTCTTGTCAACCTCAACACCTTCAAGACTACTCCGTTGTTGCAGTAGACCCTCTGATTTGAGAAAACCCACTGCCAAACTCTCAATATGTGCTCCTGTGCAAAGAAGGGTGATAATCTCCTGGTCATTCAAGAAAATGGTGAGTGGAACTTCTCGTACCAAGGCAACACGGGTGTGACGGCATTGATCCTTGTATACGCGCAAAACCTCTACTTCTTTTGTGAGACTATTCATGGTGGCTGCGAGTATCTTTTGTGTGAGGAATGTTCAGCATAGTATAGGTCTAATAACCACAGGGACTCTGGAGAGCACATCGGCATGTTAGGACAAAATTAGCATAACGAAAGAGCACTGCTTTGTCAAAAGAATCCGCTCGGCAAGGGAATCTAAGTTTTCTAAGCTTGCCCTGCGGTCTGGGGCCGGGATCCGTTTCCTGAATTTGTTAGGGGGGTTAATCTTTTGGGTTAGGGTGAAAGAGTCCTCACTGAAATTTCTCAATCTCTCAATTCCCTAATACCTGAGTTTCTTGTTTCATCCATCTGAAACCAGGTGATACACACCATCTTCATCCTTTTCGACCTTCATCCCATAGGCACGAACGACCTCTACCAATGGCCGACCCAGCAGAAAATCCAGTTCTTCTTCCTCACGATTGAGCTTTTTTGTGACAAAAGCACGGATGGCAGTATCCTGGCGGAGGAGGTCCAGTACCTCATCTACAACTGCCAAATCTCCGGTATCGTACAGCCGGGAAAAGGCTGCATCTAATTTTCTGGGATCGCAGCGCTCATCATGGACTTCCAACATTTTCAGCAAATTCTGGTCCTCCTTGATGAGGTGACGCCTGGTGAGTTTTGCTTGTTGCCAGAGTTTCTCTAGGCCTTCAGGGGCCCAACATGCTTGAACGCGGCATTGAAGGGGACGGTGGTCATAAATGGTACAGCCCCTCTGGTTTTTTCCATAAAAGATACAGTGGTGCTTCTCCTGATGTTGCTTGATCTTGATCAGTTCACTGGGAAGGGCGCCGAACCGCCCGTCAATGTTAAATTTGACAGGTTCACCCCGTCTGAGAGTGTAGATCTGCCGGGTTGATAGTGCACCCCGACTCAGAAGTTCTGCATCTTCCGGGTGCAGGGATGGGCTTCCCAGGTGACAACAGTCCCCGCAACGTAAGCAGTATGGCCGAGTACCATAGGCGATCTGGACCAGTCTTTCCATGAGTTTTTGCCATTTCTGACTCCGAACCGCTGGCTTCAGTTCCTCCCAGGTATTGTTCAATTCTCGATAGCAAGGATCCTGCTTTGTCAGGGTTATGACCTGATTATAGTGGCCTTCTACATGGAGTTTTGTCAAAATCTGCCGCAGTGCCAGACGCACTCCAGCTACAAATTCTTTACGCGTGCCGGAGTGAAACAGTTCGCGCACCTTGGCTGCATCAAGTTGAATAGAGTGATTCGAATTCTGCTTCATTGTGCAAAGCTTCTTCAGGGAATAAGGTTCAGTTTGTGTCAGGCAAAGAAGATACCTGCTCTCCGAATGTAACCCATGGGTACCATAGGAGCAATATCTTCGCCCGGATGTTTCATGAATCGCCTGCTGCGATACTCATGATGCTTGTGAAAAACAATCTCAATCGCAAGCAGAGCTTGATCCTACACGAGAACTCCGGCAATGGTGGCTGTGAGAAAGGCGGCCAGGGATCCTGAAATGATTGAGAGGATTCCCAATCTTGCCAGGTCATGGCGGCGGCCTGGAGCCATGCCACCGATGCCGGCGATCATGATCCCCAGCGAGCCGAAATTAGCGAAGCCGCACAGTGCATAGGTGGCAATGGTAAGCGATCTGGCACTCAGGGTGAGCTCGCCGCTGGCCAGACCATTGGCGAGATTCAAATAGGCGACAAACTCGTTGAGTACGGTTTTTTGCCCCAGCAAGGAGCCCACCTGCACTGCTTCTTTCCAAGGAATTCCCATAAGGAATGCTATGGGAGCGAACATCCAGCCCATAATAGTTTCGAAACTGGTGCCGAACAATCCGAAAACAGCATTTACCATGGCCACCAGGGCGATGAAGGCGATGAGCATGGCTGCAACATAGATCGCCAGGTGCACACCGTCAATTGCACCACGAGCAGCAGCGTCGATGAAGTTCACATCCTGTTTTTCATAGCTAACCTGTACTTTCCCGGCCGTGAGGGGGGGTTCGGTTTCAGGAATCATGATCTTGGCGACAACCACAGCTGCAGGAGCACTCATGAGGCTGGCGGAGAGGATATGGCCAGCCACCTGGGGAAAGTACGGTTGGAGGATGCCAATGTAAGCGGCCATGACACTGCCGGCAATGGTTGCCATGCCGGCGCTCATAAGACAGAACAATTCCGATTCGGTCATTTTTTCTACGTAAGGGCGAACCAGAATAGGTGCTTCCACCATTCCTACGAACACGTTGGCTGCGACACTGAGTGCTTCGGCCCCAGAAACACCCAGGGTGTTGGTAAAGATGCGCGCCATTTGCCTTACCAGCCACTGCAGGACACCAAAATGATAGAGGATAGCCGATAATGAGGAGAAAAAGACGATAACCGGCAGAACATGGAAGGCGAGGATGAAACCCATTTTTTCCACGTTCATGAGGTCCCCAAATACAAAACGAGAGCCAGCTCCGGTGAAGCCGATTAACTTCTCGGCACCACGACCAACCCAATAAAAGAATTGATGGCCCATGCGAGTGCGTAATACCACAAGGGCAAAGAAAAACTGAAGACCAATTCCAGCCAAAATAATTTTGTAAGAAAGCTTCTTGCGGTCCTTGCAGAAAACGAATGCAAAAAGTAACAACCCTGGAATCCCTAGTAATGAAATCAATCGTTGCATTGCTCTAATCCTTCTGATGCTACGTCCCAATGGACACCACAAAGATCACAAAGAACACAAAGGAAAAATGGGACAAATAAGAATACATTCTATCTTTGTGTACTTCGTGGTTAATCCTTCCGTAGGCACCTAGGATGTCTTCAAAAGGTCGGCGGCCTGGTGGCTCTGGCGTTGAAGTTTAGCTCGAATAACTGCATGATTTGGTTTGGTCAGCTCTGGGTCCTTCTGTATCAAGGTCAGAGCGGCCCGCCTGGCAGCCGCCAGGGTTTCAGCGTCTCTTATCAAGTTGGTGAGCTTCAAGTCCATGAAGCCGGCTTGCTGCGAACCTATGAGGTCTCCCGGTCCCCGTAAACGGAGATCCTCTTCAGCTATGCGGAAGCCATCGTTACTTTGCTCCATAATGGCCAGTCGCTGTCTGGTCTCAAGACCACCCCTTTCGTATATCAGCAGGCAATAAGAGGCGTGGGTCCTGCGGCCCACCCGGCCGCGTAGCTGGTGAAGCTGCGACAGGCCAAATCGCTCCGGATGTTCCACTACCATTACCGTAGCGTCAGGCACATCAATACCCACTTCGATAACAGTAGTGGCCACCAGGAGCTGCAACTGTTTGCTGGAAAAAGCTGCCATGATTTTCTGTTTTTCTTCGGCAGCCATGCGACCGTGCAGCATGGCCAAAGGAATATCAGGGAAGACCTCCTTGCCCAAGTGCTCAGTCATGGAGGTGACATCTCTTAGATCCGACTTTTCCGACTCTTCCACCAACGGATAGATGATATAAGCTTGGTGCCCCTGGTTGAATTCCTGCCGCAGCAGTTCGTACGCTTTGTACCGCTGCTTGGCATGAATTATACGTGTTTGCACCGGAGTCCTGCCAGGCGGTAATTCGTCAATGACAGAAACATCCAAATCTCCGTAGACGGTCATGGCCAGGGTCCGAGGTATGGGGGTTGCTGTCATTACCAGGACGTGAGGACTTCCGCCTTTCTGGCGCAAGGCCATTCGTTGGAGTACTCCGAAGCGGTGTTGTTCATCTACGATCACCAGTCCGAGTCGCTGGAAGGTGACATGTTTCTGGATCAAGGCATGGGTGCCAATGACCAGACGAGCCTCGCCTTTGGCAATAGCTTCAGTGCTTGTCTGCTTTTCCCTGGACTTCAGTTTGGAGGTTAGTAAAATGAGAGGTACCCCGAGCGGTTCTGCATAGGGCTTCAAATTGACATAGTGCTGGTGGGCGAGAATCTCGGTAGGCGCCATTACCGCAGCTTGAAATCCATTGGCAATCACGATGAATGCCGTTAGCAAAGCAACCACAGTCTTACCGCAGCCAACGTCTCCTTGGACCAGCCGATTCATGGGGCGTCTTTTGCCGAGATCGCCAGAGATCTCCCGCATAACCCGTTTTTGGGCATTGGTGAGGCTGAAAGGGAGCAATTTCCCGACTCGGCGAAGAAAATCTCGATCCAGGCCCATTGCCTGTCCGGTCTCTCGAGCCAACATCTCCCGACTGCGAATGATCAGGAGTTCCAGAAAGAAGAGTTCTTCAAAAATGAGGCGGCGCAGGCCAGGGGAAAGCTGGAGATTGCTTTCCAGCTCTGGCAGTTCACTCGGAAAGTGCACCTGATGTAAAGCAGCCTGCAGGTCAACAAGGTTGAAGTAATCGCGGACAGCTGCCGGTAGAGTCTCCTCCACCCGGGGAATGAAGCTGCTGACAACTTCCTTCATAATACGGCGGTAGGCTTTGGGGCCAACACCAGGGATACCACTATAGCGGGGCACGATACCCCCGCTATCCTCTTCATTAACTCCTTCTACTGCTTCTATTTCCGGATGGTGAATCTCCAGCTTGCCTCCGAAAACCCGCAGGGTGCCACTCACCCGAACGCTGCCCTTTAGCCGCTGAAAGCGTTGGATGAGCCAGCGACCGTAATGAAACCATTTGGCTGTTACTACGCCGGTGCCGTCACTGAGGGTCACTTGGTAAATCTTGCGGCGACGGTATCGAACCTCACGTCCGCCTAACAGTGTCGCCACAAAACTAACGTATTCTCCTGGGCGCAGCTTGATAATCTGTATGGTGCCACGCTGGTCCAGATAGCCGAGGGGTAGATTGAAAAGCAGATGTTCTACGGTGACCAAGCCCTTGGCTTTGAGGTGCCGAGCCAATCGAGGCCCTACCCCCTTTATGGCTTCCACCGGCTGCAACAACGCCGAATCGGAAGAGAACCTGTTGGAGCGTTGAGCGACCATAATCACATTTCTCCAGTCAGTCCATGGAGTTACCATAAAGGATGGCAAAGAGCAACCAGTTCAGCAGGCAGCCCTTCGAGAGGCTTCCCGCTACAGGCTCGGGACAGGCAGGGCAAGCGATCAGAGAGCAGGAGGCAGCATACACATTTCTCATTGCATTAGGGGACAGTAGTAATGATGCCATTTACTCATCCTGCAGAATGATACATGAGTAAGGCGCAAGGCAAAATGAGAAATGACATAGAGCGCTATTCGCCATGGGTCAAAAAAGAGAGAGCTGCTTTTCTTTGACAGGCTTCTTCTTGTTGCTGGCAGGCATGGAGATCTCTTCGAGGCAATGGCTCGGGATTTCCTTGATGAAAGGTGAAACCTTGCAGGTGCGACGTTCGCCGTACAGGAATCTCCGGCTCGTGGTTGAGAGCACCAAGAGATGACGAGCTCTGGTCATGGCCACGTAGAAGAGGCGGCGTTCCTCCTGTAGGGCTTCTATTTCTTGGTTCGTGTGAATCAGTGGCAGGAGGTCCTGCTCAAGGCCACAGATAAAGACCACGGGAAACTCCAAACCTTTCGCCGCATGTAGGGTCATTAGTGAGACTGCATCAGCCCGGGGATCGAAAAAGTCACCAGTTCGCCACTGGGACAAATCGTCTAGAAAAGCGGGTATGGTCTCAGTTGCTGGCTTGCCACCATGGAGAGCAGCGAGTAGACGGAGCCACCGTAAGCTCTCTTCAGCTGATGTTCCACTTTGAAAATGGTGCTGCAGACCGGTTTCCTCCCAGGCTCTTTCCAGCGCCTCCGACAGCGACAGATTTCTGATAAGGTTTTGGAGTGAAATAATTGTTCGCTTCAGCATATCGGTAGCAGCCTGATAGTTAACAGGGAGGTCCAGATTTCTGCTGGCCAGCCGCAGGGCTTCCCAGGGGTCGAGCCCTTTGCCGATCTCTTCATTGAGCCACTGCCTCGCTTTCTCCCCTAGACCTCGTGGGGGCAGGTTGAAGATGACCTGGAGGTCGTTCATGCTTGAAGTGTCTAGCGCATAGCAGAGGTAGGAAAGGAGGGAGTCTGCTGCCTGGGTGGCAAAAGGAGCTTTTTCTCCTAGTAGCTGGAAGGGAATTCCGGCTGCGGAAAGAGCCTCCACCAACGGGCGACTTTGGGCGTGAGTGCGGTAGAGTATGGCAAAATCACCAAAGCCGTATTGGTTTTCTTCCAAGGAGTCTGTGTCTTTAGACTGATAGATCTGATAGTGGCTACTTCCCCCCAGAAGTCGCTCGATTTCACCCACAACAAAGTGAGCCTCTTGTCTCTCGTCCACGAGCCGACCTAGTCGGAGAAGCGGGCCAGAGGTATCCTCGCTCCAAAGCTTGCAGGTGAGTGGGTTGGCATTGTGGGAGATGACGCCGGCGGCAGCTTCCACAATGCGTTGGCTGGAACGGAAATTCTGTTCCAGTTTTATCAACTGCGCTTCAGGGAAGTCTTCTTGAAACCGTTGGAAAATAGTTATATTTGAGCCGCGAAAACCATAGATGGATTGATCCGTATCCCCCACGACGCATAGGTTGCGATGCGGTGCTGTCAGGAGATGAAGCCAACGGTATTGAGCCTCGTTTACATCCTGGAATTCGTCCACCAGAATGAACCGAAAAAGCTTCTGGTGGCGAGAGAGTAGTGCAGGTTCGGCCTCCCAGCGAAAGACGAGCCTACTAATCAGATCGTCGAAGTCAAGCAGATGATCCTTTTCCAGGGTGTATTGGTAGAGGCGGTACACTGTGGCGAGTTTCCTTACGTTGTCTATGGCCAGATCATCGGGGGAGAGGAGCCGGCCTTTTGCCAAAGAGATCTTGCGGATTACCTCGAGGGGCTGCCACTCAGGTCCTGACAGGGAGTGCTGTTTGAGGATCTCTTTGATACGATTCATCTGGTCAGCCTCAGACAGGAGTTCCAATTTGGCTGCTGCGTCTGTGCTCTCGCGGAGCAGAGAGCCAGAGACGGAGTGAAAGGTACCTATGCGGATCTCACGGACCCACGAGGGTTGAGACAACAGAGCCTCCAGGCGAGTAGTCAGTTCAAATGCGGCCTTGCGGGCAAAGGTAACCGCCATAACCTGTCTTGGTTCAACGAGCTTGTTCTCAATGAGATAAGCTACTCGATGCGTAAGCACTCTGGTCTTGCCGGTTCCAGCACCGGCGAGAATGAGAAGGGGCCCTTCAGTGTGTTCAACTGCCAACCGTTGAGCTTCGTTGAGATGTTCGAGCATGTCTGATCCATTTACAAAAAAAGATTGAACCACGAATCACTCATCGCTCGCATGAGAATAGGCCCAGCTGGCCGGAGATCTGTTCGCGTTCTTGGCTGTCAATCACTCGAATGGTGCCGAACTCGCCGTCGTACCCTGGTTGGATGCTCACTTGCCCGGAGCGCACCCGGTTTATGGCCTCGCCCAAGAGGTTGGAACCAGACCGGCGGATAGTTTCCAGTTCTGCCTCCACCAGCACGTGGTACTCGTTTCCCAGCCTGTTTAGAAGGTCTAGGTAAGCTTCGCTTACTCTCTTACTGTTGGTTCCGACCTGCTCCACTTCGGCAATAATTTCTATTAAAGGAATTATGGACTTGTATGGGCGCGCTGCAGGTGACCGCCTGCCGGAAAGGTGGTCGGCCAGTGTTTCCACCCGGTGCATAACCCCCACGGTCACCTTGCGGTTGCACTTGGGGCAGCGTCCATCGTTCCTTCTGGTGTCTTCAGGGGAAAACCGAACGCCGCAGGGACGGTGCCCGTCGTAGTGATATTTGCCTTCTTCGGGATAGAACTCCAAGGTGCCCAGGAACTCGGGGCTATCCGGTTCAGAGATAGCTCTCATGATGGCCCCATAAGATAGATCGGTATCAAACAGGTTTGCCTCGCGCATGAGTTTGACAGGGGAATGAGCGTCAGAGTTGGATATGAGCTTTAGACCATCCAGGGAGGAAAGTCTCCAGTTCATGGGCGGATCAGAGGAAAGACCGGTCTAAATGGCGGGAACCAGTGGAGCCTATTCCTCAAAACATTCCTCCAGACGGTCAAAGCCCGATTTGGCCCCGAGCACGGAAAAGTGAGGAGTCCAGGCGTGGGCCGGCACAAGTACAGCCTCATCAGTTGTCTCTTTAGCGATCTTGAGCAACTCCTTGGCATCCAGTCCCAGAATGGGGCGGCCGTCTGATTTGATGTTGCCGATACGGGCAAGCGT
>CP070843.1:2426948-2435925 GCA_020350905.1 Deltaproteobacteria bacterium | reverse complement strand
CCACCTCCGTGGTCCCCCCTCCGATATCCACCACCATGCTGCCAACCGGCTTGTCAATGGGTAAGTCAGCGCCGATGGCTGCCGCCATGGGTTCCTCGACAAGGTGCACCTGGCGCGCTCCTGCTTGCTCTGCTGATTCAATTACCGCGCGTTTCTCCACCTGGGTAATGCCGGTGGGTACGGCCACAATGAGCCGTGGCCGAAAAAGAAAAGATCGTCTTTGGATCTTTCTGAGAAAGTATTTGATCATTACACTGGTTACTTCAAAATCAGCAATCACTCCATCCTTCATGGGACGAATGGCGGCGATCTTCTGAGGGGTGCGGCCCAAATATTCTTTGGCCTCGCTGCCCACAGCAATAACCTTCCCTGTATCGCGGCTCAGGGCCACCACTGAAGGTTCGTTGAGCACAATTCCCTCACCCTTCACGTAAATGAGAGTATTTGCTGTACCAAGGTCCATCGCCAAATCTTTGGCGAAAAGCCCAGCAAGTCCGTGCAACAGCCTCATAATTACCCTACCTACGTGGAGACGTCTATTGCTACAAGTTAATCCGTCTATTCACGAACTCGATCCAATTTTCAGCGGTGATGGGACCCGGACGAAATCACTCCGGACGTGCAGTCAAGCAGATTTTGCTTTTGTGTCTCGATTGGAAGAATTCGCTGCTTGATCGGTTAGGGCTTGAAAAGCCATGGTCCACAGTTCGCGGGATGAAGCCGCATCTCGGGGATAGAGTGCAGAACCAAAACAGGCCCCCAGCCGGGGCAGGTCATCTAATGATGCCAGCACTTCATGGTGTATAGCGGCGGTGCTGGACACGAGCTGGTCATGTATGGCTCTCTCTGTTTCGTCCTCAAACAATACGGCAAAACGGGCTTGATCCAGACAACCAACGAGTTGTTTGTCTCTGAATCGCTGCAGCAGTGTTGAAGCGATGCGCTGGCGTATGATTGCCAGATCTGGCAGAGCTATTCGAGTACTCAGTGCCTCAAAACCCTCGATGGCAATGATACCTAGCCCCAGACTGACACCGGTCTGCCGACATCTTTCAAGTCTTTTATTGAGAATCCGGTCAAAAGCTTCAGTATTGCATACCTCGGTGATGGGATCTAAATTGCGAACAAGAGCCAATTCACGTTTAAAGGTAAAATTTTGGAGGACGAGAGTAGCACGCCTTACCAAGGCAGTGATTGCACCTATTTCTTCCTTACTCCAGTTAGCTTCGGTGCGACTGATAAAAGCCATCACACCTCCCGTTTCATCCGCTTCCCAGGCCAGGGGCATACCGACCAAGGCACCAATTCTACCGATGGAGTCTTTCGGGCCAAAAAGAAAAGGAATTCGAGTGCGGGAGCGAAACTTAGGAATAACTAGAGACTTACGATTCTGAAAGATCCAACCAATGATGCCCTGGTCAGCTGGATGTGAACTTCTGAGAAGAGATGCTACCATGCCGCCCGAAGCGGCGACTGGTTGCAAAAATTGGCCCTCCTTGATGGGCACAGCAACCAGACCACTGTCGGCTTGCAGATATTGACAGGCGGAGTCCAGCAAGCGGGTTAGATACGGGACCGGATCATCAGTGTCTGCCGGCAATGCATCAGCACGGCGCCAGAGAGTCAGGAGTTGGCGCTGGCGATGATGGTGCTGACTGTCTCGCTCAGCACCAAAGGCATTACCGACAACAGTTGCAAAGCCCGAAAGAAGCTTCTGGTCCTTATTTGTAAAGACGTACTGGCGCTTACTGTCCACACAAAGCACACCTTTGGGCTGCTCAAGGGGAAAAGCCAGGAAGGATTTGATGTTTTCTTCGCTTTGATAATAGGGGAGAATCTTAGTGTCGCGGTCGAAGTGATCGATGCTTAGTGGTTCGTTATTCTTTGCCACCCAACCCACCAGGCCCCCTTCCTCGAGCGAAAATTGAGCGTCGGGGTTGATGTGCTTGCTCAAACTATGAAATGCTCTCAAGGTGAGGTGTTTGCTACTGTCATCCCAGAGAAATAGGGCTGCCGTGTACGCATCCAGGCAGTTACTCAGCAGAGCAGTGATGTCGTCGAGTTGTCGATCAACTGACATATCGACCTGCAGGTGGGGCACAGAAGGATATAAAAGAAGCGGCTTGATAGCCATGTTCGTTCGGGTGCTATCTTACCGTATTCTGACCGATATTATTAATTGTTACCACATGTTATCTCATGCCGGGCCACGGTTCGGTCCATGAATAGCCTATTTAAGAAGTTGTGTCAACCACTAACCACCACAACGGGCCACTGACAACGGGCTCGACTGAGCTCGCCAAAGTCTCACTACGGACCTCTTTGCAGCTTGTCAAACCGCTGTAAATAGGATAATGAGTTGGTGGCAAAAGGAGGACTGGATGGCCAAGATTCGTGTGATGCCAGAACAGCTGGCCAACAAAATTGCCGCCGGTGAGGTAGTTGAAAGGCCGGCTTCAGCGGTTAAAGAGCTCGTTGAGAATGCCATGGATGCGCAGGCTCGCCAGATAAGCATCGAAGTGCTTGGATCAGGCTGCCGTACAATTCGGGTGATTGATAATGGAATGGGTATGGAAGAGGATGACGCCATTTTGGCCCTTGAGCGGCACGCTACCAGCAAGATCACCAGCGATACAGACCTCGCTGCCATTCAGACCCTCGGATTTCGCGGTGAAGCCCTACCGAGCCTGGCAGCAGTCTCGAAATTTGAGCTCAAAAGTAGAACGAGGGAATCCACCGCGGGTACTCGTATTCGTGTCGCTGCAGGGGTGGTGAAAGGAGTAAGCGAGTGCGGCTGTCCACCAGGTACCCAGGTGTGGGTTCGTGATCTTTTTTTTAACCAACCAGCGAGACGTAAATTTTTGAAAAGTGAGAAGACCGAATTCGGACATGTGGTGGATACACTAACCAGGCTGGCCTTGGGCCGACCGGAAATCCATTTCTCCCTTAGGCAGAAAAATCGCCAGATTCATGACTGGCCCGCAGCGATAAATCTGCAGCAGCGGTTGGCACAAATCTTCCCCAAGAGATTGACGCAATCCTGGCTGGCCGTATCCCATAGGCAAGGGGTCTTGAGCCTTGTGGGATTTTTGAGCCCCCCGGAACTCTACCGATCTGACAGCCGCATGCTTTTCCTTTACGTTAATGGCAGACCGGTTTGGGATAGACAGCTGAGGATTGCACTTCTGGAAGCCTACCGAACATTGCTGCCAAAGGGTAAATATCCTCTCGGAGTACTTTTACTGGAATTGCCTGCCCAGCACGTGGATGTAAATGTGCACCCAACGAAAGCGGAGGTGCGTTTTCAAGATCCGCGGACTCTCTGTAAAACAGTAACGAATGCAGCGCAAGCCACACTGGCCACTATGGAGAAACAGCGATGGACTCGACCTCTGGCTGCAGGCTCTGGGCCGCGAGCTGCCGAGGCCCCGATTCAAAGTGACTTGGCACCTCTCTTCCCTGAGGGGGTAGCAGTGTCTGAGCCAAGAATTCCAACCTATGATGCGCTCGACTTTCCCCAGAGAGGTTTTTCCACGGATGAAGGAAGCAGTCGACCGCCGGAGAAGCTGCAGCAGGAAATCGGGACGCTGTTTGGCGAACTGAATGTCATAGGTCAATTCCACAACACCTATATTCTCTGCGAAGCACCGGACGGCCTGATTCTGATTGATCAGCATGCGGCTCACGAGCGCGTGTTTTTCGAGGCTTTTCACAAAGAGGCAATTGAAGGGCAACTGGCAAGTCAGATTTTGATGGTTACTGAGACCGTAGAGCTCACTGCTGAGGAGACCGCTTGGCTGGAGGACTCCTTGCCTCTCTTTTCAAAGTTGGGATTTAGGCTGGAGCCATTTGGTAGCTATACCTTCGTAGTGCGTGCGGTTCCGGCGGTGGCACTCCGCCAAGAGCCGCTAGAACTGCTTCTGGAGCTGGTGGCAGCTGGCTGTAAGGGGGCACGTTCTCTGGGACCGGAAACTCTGCTCGAGAAACTACTGCAATCCATGGCGTGCCGGGTCGCCATAAAGGCTGGCCAGAGGTTGGGGAGGGAAGAGATTGCGGCACTCTTGCAGCAGCTCGATGGACTGGATCACTGTTCAACGTGCCCACACGGCCGTCCACTCTGGTGGAAGCTCACCATGGGTGAGGTGGAAAGGATGTTCGGGAGGGCGTAAGGAAAACGCGCTACGTTCTGCTTACTAGGCACTCACACGTCATTACACTTCGCGCATGTGCACTTCGTTGTCATTTTGGCTGAGCCCGCCATTTGGCCTTACGGCCGTCATTAAGTTGTTTCAACGCCAAAATGACAGTTAACTATGAATGACAGATTAGCGAAACTGGGGCACCGCCCCGAAGGGATGGGGACCGAGCGGCTTGTCTCGTCGAAGCTTTAGCGAAGACGGAAGCGCAGCGAGTGCGAATAATTGAACGAATGACAATAAATGACGCCCAAGGCATATTGACAGCGTAGCGGAATGACGGCCACTTTCAGTGGCCATATGACCATGATTGACGGCACAGTAAAGAGGGAGAGGGTTAGCAAAAGAAGGATGAGTGGGGAAAGACCACGCGTAATTGCCGTAATGGGTCCCACTGCAGTGGGAAAAACCTGGCTGGTTTCACAGCTGACCAAGGATTTGGGCGGTGAGATTGTAAACGCGGATTCGGTGCAGATCTATCGTTTCATGGACATTGGCACCGCTAAACCTACAATGGCTGATAGAGCGGAGGTGGCCTATCACCTTGTGGACATTGTGGATCCTGACCAAGACTTCGATGCCAGTCGCTATAGCCAACTGGCAAGAGAGGTGATCGCAGGCCTGGCCGGACAGGGCAAGCCCGCCATAGTGGTAGGTGGAACCGGCCTGTACCTCAAAGCGATCTTTCACGGGCTTTTCCCCGGAGCCCCTTCAGATCAGATGGTAAGAAAACGTTTGCGTCGAGAAGCGGAGAAAAAGGGTGGGGTCGAGCTTTACCAAAGGCTTCAACGGATCGATCCAATCACCGCCAAGCGAGTTCATCCACATGACCTTTTCAGAATTATCCGGGCCCTGGAAGTGTGGGAATGTAGGGGGCAACCGATCTCTGCCCTACAAAGTGATCACGATTTCAAGGACCGACCATTCCTGCCGCTGAAAATTGGGTTGCGACGTCCTCGCCCCGAACTGTATGAACGTATCAACAGGAGAGTGGAAGAAATGATGGCCCAGGGACTTTTGGAGGAGGTCAGGGGACTTCTGAGCCGTGGCTATGGACCAAACCTTAAGAGCATGCAGGCATTGGGGTACAGGCACATGGTGCAACATCTGATAAATGGTCTGGATATAACTGAGACTGTAAAGACCATGAAGCGAGATACTCGCCGCTATGCCAAAAGACAGATGACCTGGTTTCGGCGCGACCAAGATATTAACTGGTTTCACCCACGACAGATGGGGGATATTGTCGGGCTCGCTGGGCGGTTCTTGGGCAACCTCAATCGGGACGATAGTTGAACCGTTAGCAAACAAAAACTACTATTGATCACAAAACGGAATACTAATTGCTAATGGATAACTGGTGCTTGGCTCCTCGTGCATAACGCTTCCTGCGCGGAACGTTCTGCGCACGGACAAAAGAGTTGACAAAACCCCTAAGTATCTATACATACTGGCATGTTAGGCCAAGATTTTACACACTTCTAGGGAAATACTGTGAAAGTATAGGTGGCGATTCCGCATGGCATTGAAGGGAAACATCGAGACATTCTATCTGTCCAGCATGCTGCAATTGCTTGCCCAAGATAAGAAGACCGGTATTCTCACCATCGCCGATAAAGGGCGAATGGTGCGGGTGTACATCAAGAATGGCAACATTATTTATGCTGTGGGCACCCAAAAGGAGGTAAGATTGGGTTATCTCCTGCGCACCAAGGGCATCATCTCGGCAGAGGAACTCCAGAAGGCCTTAACCCTGGCGAAGCAGAGGAAAGAGCGATTGGGTAAGATCTTGGTGGAAAAGAGCTATATCTCCCTCGAGACGCTAAAGAAGTTTATTCATCAGCAGGTGCGCGACATCCTTTACGATTTGTTCTTGTGGAAAAGAGGAGACTTCGAGTACGTGGACCAGGATTTCGACCTGGACGAGGAGTTTGCCACTGAGCTCAATCACATGGAGGTAATCTTAGAGGGCACTCGGCGTGTGGATGAGTGGGAAATTCTCAGCAAGAATATCCCTAATCCCCAAGTGATTTTCAAAATTAACAAGACGGTGGAGAAAGAGCGCGACTCAGTTAACTTGACGGCCAATGAGTGGCGAGTAATCTCACTGGTTGATGGAAAGCGGACAGTGCAGCAAATCGTCGACGACAGCGGCCACGATGAGTTTGTTGTCTATCGCATGATCAACTCTCTGATTTCTTCGGGCCTTATTGAACCAAGCGGAGGTGCTGCTGCGGTCACTTCTGGTGGCAAGAGTGAAGCTCCTATTATCATCCAGATTTATCATCATGTTCTGTTGAGCTTGCTGAAGGTCACAGAAAAGGCCGCTGGCGCTCGAGCCTACAATCTCCTGGAAGAGGCCAAGGCTCAGGTGCCGGCCCAGTACTCGAAGTTGCTCAGAACCTATGATTGCCGCAGCGATGCCAAGAGAAACCTCAAGCTGGTCCTGGAGGCTGCTCCTAATTCTCCTCCCGCCAATGAGGAACTACTGTACGCTTTCAATGCCTGGATGCTTGCCATCCTGCACAAACAGCAAGGGCTTCTGAGTGAAGAGGCCATGGCGGCTAATCTCCAGGAATTGACCAGACCCGACTCCGCTTGGCAAAAGCTTCCTGGCAAGTCCAACCTCAAAGGGGCCATTCTGAGCACTATCATCCAGACGGTGGAGCAATTTCAGCAAGAAGTGCATACGGACGCCAAGGGCAAGGGAAAAGGTGGCGGCATTCTCTCCTTCCTCAAGCGGAAATAAGCATTTCTCATTTCTTCGCGCTCGCTGCGCTTCGCTCAGTCCCGCACGCGGGTTCCCAGTTTCTTCGCGCTCGCTGCGCTTCCGTTTTCGCTGAAGCTTTGACGAGACAAGCCGCTCAGTCCCCAAGAGTGGGTCCCCGGGACGCACGGCTGCAAGAACTACCTATCACCCCTACCTCTTCAAAGATCCAGACAAGTTACAGCTAGCCCATGACCTACACTCTTTAGCAAAAAGAAAATGGCCAGGTTTGGATCTCCATATCATGTCTATAGTTTTATCAGACTTTACATCTTGGCAAGAGATCTGAAATCTTGATCAACTTAGAATTATCCCAACATCTAGGGTCAATATGACGACAGTCAAACTAGCCTTTGGGGCTCCACCCAGTGCACACTGGTTAGATGACTCATACTCTCAAATTGCAGTCTGAGATGACTACCTCCACATAGATCCTGAATAGTATATCGTTGACCACTTCTCCTGAATGAAGGCAGGGAACAGATCGAGAGGGATTCATGCGCCCGAATTTCCAGAATAGCCCCGGTCCCGCCCTGCACGAGTAGGACACTCTTAATCCTTGTCTAATATCTCCGCTCTTGAGGCAACCGAAAAAACACAGAATCACCATATGTTGCCGTTCTCGACACTTGTCAAACAAGACTGATCCTATACCTTCTTCTATCGAAAGCGAGTTCTTTGTCGGTTTCCTAGTTCAACTGACTTCTATGCTTTACCTTGAGTTTTGCGTCTTGGGCTCTGTGCCTCGTCCAGTGCTTACTGGATGAGGCGGTGGATGAACCCACCGTGCCAATCCATCCGACCTACTGTTGCAATCCGTCTTTATGGGGTTTCCAAAACTACAATTTTGTATTATTCCGGACTACCCTTCACATAAATGTCAGAAAGAAGGAGGACGTGAAGAAAAGAGATGGTCATTGATGCCTTGAAAAACACTCGTGACAATATGGCCATGGCATCAGAGCTCCTCCAGACGGCTGTGCAGAAATTTACTTACAAGGCCAAGAAGTGCGGCGTTGATTTTAGGCAGTATCGTTAAACCCCTTGCTCCTTCTAAATACATTTCTGTCATTAACTCCCCATATAAAATACAAAATTGTATTTTTTTATCTCCCACCCCCTTCATTTCATTAATCTATAAGTAACTATAATAAATAGACTTTTATGCATTATCGGTCTCTTGGCACACCTATTGCCTTATGCGCTGGGAGTTTCTGAAGTGAGGTATAGGGATGAGTTGAAGGACAAATTGCCCTATGCCTTGAGCCTTGAGCCTTATGCCTTTTTTAATGGGAGGATAGCAGATGATGCGGAAGGTATTGATGATCATGTTTCTTGCTCTCTTAGTAACGGGGCTTGTAGCCCCGTTTGCTCTGGCGGACGGAGACGTACCCACCATAGCAACCAATGCCCAGGCCATTGAGAGCGGGTCTGTAGCCCTGGATACTGTCTGGGTTCTTATTGCTGCAATACTCGTTATGTTCATGCAGGCAGGCTTTGCCCTCCTGGAGGCCGGCTTCACCAGGTCAAAGAATGCAGTAAACATATTGATGAAGAACCTGATGGATTTCAGCTTCGGCTCCATCACGTATTACATGGTGGGTTTTGCTTTGATGTTTGGTGCCGGCAATTTGTTTTTTGGCACCTCCGGGTTCTTTCTTCATGATAGCGGGACCACCTTTGCCTCTCTGGACTGGAGCACAGTGCCTCTGGAGTTAAAGTTCTTCTTCCAGTTGGTCTTTGCTGCCACTGCTGCCACCATCGTCTCTGGTGCCATGGCCGAGAGGACCAGGTTTGTTGCTTACATTTTCTACAGCATAGTAATAACCGCCGTTATCTATCCCATTGTGGGCCACTGGATCTGGGGCGGTGGTTGGTTGGCTGAACTTGGAATGTGGGATTTTGCCGGCTCTACTGTGGTCCATTCTACCGGCGGCTGGTTGGCTCTTACCGGGGCTGTGATGTTGGGGCCACGGATTGGCAAGTATAATGGCGACAGTTCAGCAAATGTCAT
>CP070843.1:2420515-2426848 GCA_020350905.1 Deltaproteobacteria bacterium | reverse complement strand
CAATAAGATAGGCTCGAGTGGCAACACTCAAAATTCTGCGCACATGCTGGCCTGCCATAAACAGGGTGAACCCATGGCTCCTTATTTGCCTCAGGGTATGGCAAAGACGATTTATGTCTTTGGGGGCTAGGCCCAGAAAAGGATCATCTAGGATGAGAAGTCGCGCTCCGCTCATAATGCCTCGAGCCAAGGTCAGCATACGCTTTTGACCGCCGCTGAGGGTTTTGGCCAACTGCGACCGCTTATCAGCTAGAACAGGAAATAAATTGAAGACAAAATCGAGTTGGGCTGCTTTTTGCTTTCTAGAGATATAAGCTCCCACCTCGAGGTTTTCCATGACACTCATCAGAGGAAAGGTCTTCATGCCCTCCGGCACATACACCAAACCTCGACGCACCACCTGGTGAACGGCCAGTTGATGGATGCGCTCACCTTGGTAGCTAATTTCTCCTTGGACCGGCCGGAGGAGTCCCACAACTGCTTTCATGAGGGTGGTCTTTCCCGAGCCATTTGGGCCGACCACGGAAACGATTTGACCCTCACACACCGTCAGGTTCACGCGGAAAAGAGCCTGGCTGTCGCCGTAGAAATAACTAAGGTTGCGGATCGCCAATAGTGGTTTTTCCTTTTCCATTGTAGATTCTCTTGTGAGTCGTTGCGTTCCAAGATGCAGCCGGTTTTGTTAAAATGCGGTGTCCGTGATCCTTCGTCCGTTGTTTAAATCGTTCAAGTCGTCAAATCAGCTCCTAGTTGAAAGGTCATAGCTCAAAGGGGTACGTCGAATAAAGAATTAGTTGATTCGCTGAAAACGCTGAAATCAATCAAACCTCAAGATCGCGGCTGAAAGCCGCTCCCACAGATGAATCATACAGCTTTTTTTCTATCTCCTGTCTCCTGGATTCTGACTCCTGGCTCCTTAATTTCGAAATCCGCAATCCGCAATCCGAAATTCTACCCCATGCTCCATGCCCTATGCTCCATGCCTTTTCATGCTGCCCTCTCCGAACCCGGTGGTCCCAATTCCGATACGATTTCGTTCATCATCTTAACTTCATTAATGAAGGCTCGGGTGCACACGGTGCAAATGGCGGTGAGTCGAAGTCGCCTGATGTCCAGCTCTTTTTCTTTCATCATCTTGTATACTCGGTCGATTCTGGACGCCAAGGCATGATAGGCGCCTTCATAGGGGCACTCCTCACCGCATGACATGATAATGATGCCCCCTATCCCTTTAGCGAAACAGTCGAGGTAGAACTTCTCGGGAAAGAGCACTGGTGAGCGTACTCTGAGAATGTAGGTGTTGGCGGGGTATGACATGTGTGCCTGCCCTACTGCGTTTGCACCCGGATAGGCACAGGTCTCTGTCGCCAGGATCAGAATCTTTTGCTCATTTTCTGGCGCTGCCATTCGCTCCTCACATTATTACGACCTCTATGGCCAGGTAAGCCCGGCCTGGTCAGAGTCGGTCGGCTCGGCCTGGATTCGTCGCCCCGGGAGTGTTGGATTATTGGAGTTCTGGAGTGTTGCAACACATTTGAACTCCAAGAATTTTATATGTCATAATGTTCCAGTGCTCCATTACTCCACTATTCCATTACTCCAGCAAACTGCTTTATTGAGTAAAGCTTTACACACCACGTCTGCGGGGAAATTCAGCCACTTCGCTTTCGATACTAGCTTCTATTTTTTTCGCCTGACGAAGATTCGATCGTAGCCGTCTGCTTCAATATGGCCAAGAGACTCGTGTCCTACTTTGTTTGCCCACACAGGAATATCGTTCTTGGTGGCCGAATCGTTGGAGAGTATTTCCAAAATCTCCCCCACCTTGACCTTTCCTATGCCTTTTTTGGCTTCCAACAAAGGACCGGGGCAAGCACTGCCACGGGCATCCACCACACTTGTGGCCTCAATACTGTTGAGATCCTGAGTTGTCACGGCGTCCTCCTATCGCTTTTTGTTAACGACAATACCGGTATAAATACCGAGGAATTATTTATGCTCTTCGTTATGTCCCCTGCGAACATATAACCTAGCGTACTCCGGCCGATCTATTGTTTGAATTAATTGGTGCCCTCTTTTGCCCAGCACTTTGGGAAAATCTTTAATCATCATGGGATCGCCAGAGAGAACCTCTAAGACTTCTCCCGGCCCCATGGTGATCAGTTGGCTTTTGGCTTTGAGAATGGCCCAGGGGCAGCTCATGCCCCGAAGATCGATAACCTTGTCTGCTTCACCTTTTATTTCCACAATTGGCTCCAGCTAATGGATCAAGAGGTGGGATGGAATTCTTCTTCGGCAATATGTATGCCAACAGGTTCTGATCTCCATATATTTGATATGTATTTATTATTACTAATAAAAGATATGCTCCCTTCTGTTATTGATTGTTAACTGTCAATGTTTTACACTTAACACCTGTTTAACTTTCGGTTAGAATTAACACACGTTTCAGCAAAACTTCTCGTTTCTCTTTTTCACGGTAGTCACAGAACGAAATCCAGGGAGTCAGACTGATTATGTTTGAGGAAGAGTACAGCCAGTATTGGAAAACCATTGTGGATACCATGGCCGATGGGCTAATGGTGGTGGACTCTGAAGGGGTTATTGTCTCCGTCAACAGAGCGATGGAAGAACTCAGCGGCTACAGCAAAGAAGAACTCATCGGCAAATCGTGCGACATCTTGGACTGCGACGCCTGTTTTAGAACCAGGTCCGAGGGACATGATAAGTACTGCGCTCTTTTCAAAGATGAGCAAGTTACTCGCCGTAAATGCACTCTTCGCAAAAGAGACGGCAGTCGTCTTCACCTGTTTAAAAATGCAGCTGTTTTAAGAGACAGTTCTGATAAGGTTATTGGCGGCGTTGAGACCTGGACCGATTTATCTGAGGTTGTTGCGAAAGAGCAAGTTATCTCCCGGCTCCGAAAAGAACTCAGTAGTCAGGACGGTTTCCATGGCATTCTGGGTAAATCTTCGGCCATGGTTCAGGTTTTTGATCTCATCTCCAGCGCGGCTCAATCCGAGGCCCCGGTGATCATCTACGGAGAGAGTGGGACCGGTAAAGAGCTGATAGCCTCAGCAATTCATAAACTGGGTCCGCGGCGGAAGGGCCCTTTTATCAAGGTTAACTGCGCGGCCCTCAGTGAATCCCTCCTGGAAAGCGAGCTATTTGGCCACGTTAAAGGCGCATTTACCGGTGCCGACCGCACTCGAGTAGGGCGATTCGAGGCCGCCAACGGCGGCGACATTTTTCTAGACGAAATTGGCGATCTACCCCTTTCCACCCAGGTGAAACTCCTGAGAGTCCTCCAGGAAAAGGAGATCGAAAAGGTTGGGGATCACCGCCCTATTGCTATAGATGTCCGTATTTTAGCCGCTACCAATCAAGATCTCTCCACCCTCATGGACGAGAATCGTTTTCGTGAGGATCTTTATTATCGAATCAGCGTCATTCCCATCCATCTTCCACCCTTGCGAGAGCGGCGGGAAGACATTCCCTTGCTCATGGATTCGTTCATCAACAGAATCCACCTCAAGGCAGACAAGCCCATCAGCGGCATGAGCACGGAGGCCTTGGACCTGCTGTATAGCTACGACTGGCCGGGTAATGTGCGCGAATTGATAAACGTTATTGAATATTCATTTGTTCTCTGCCACGAAGGCGAGATCATGCCACACCATCTCCCTGCCAAGGTCACCGGCAAAGAGCCCAGCGTGGCACCAAGGCGTCGGGCTGTGAAAAAGCAAAGCCATGATACGGAGAGGAAGCGGATTTTAGAGGCTTTAGCAGCCACAGGGGGGAACCAATCTAAAGCCGCCGAGATACTTGGCATCAGCAGGGTAACGCTATGGAAGCGGCTCAAGGCCTATGACATCCAGGTGGACAGGAAAGTCAGGGGTTAACCGGGCATTTTGGAAATCTCGGTGCTTTTTCGTAGCAAAGGATTTTTTCTGAGTTCTGAGTTTCTGCGACCACCCGGAATGATAGAATGCTGGAATGTTGAGTCAAAACCCATTATTCCTTAATTCCAGTATTCCAACATTCCAATTGGGAGAGTTGTGAACTTATTTAATCAGGAGCGGATGGTATGTCCAAACACCAGGTGGTATTTCAACCTGTTGGCGCGAAGATAGAGGTGGAGAAAGAAAGCAGCATTCTTGAGGCGGCTGCTGAGGCCGGCATCTACATTAACAGTCTCTGTGGTGGCGAAGGGGTATGTGGAAAATGCAGGGTTCAGATTACCCGTGGCGGGGCAAAACCAACGAGTCACAGCATGAGATTTTTGAGCCGCGAAGAGATCAATTCAGGATTTGTCCTTGCTTGCCAGACCGAGATCAAAGACGATCTCGAAGTTTGGGTGCCCCCTGAGGCGCGTCTGGAGGAGGAGCAAATCCTGACCACTGAGAGCATGGTTTGTTATGATCAACCGCAGGACCTTCAGGTGAGTGACACTCTTGACATCTCGTCACTGCTTTACTTGCCCGTAACAAAAAAACTTTACCTTTCCCTGCCCGAACCGAGCCTCTCTGACAATATCTCTGATCTCGACCGGATCTACCGCGAGATTCGTAAAAAGATCCAGGCACCTTATCTTGAAGCTTCACTGTCCACTCTCAGAGGACTGGCGGAGCTGCTGCGGGATAACAAGTGGCAGGCTACTGCAACTTTGCATCCTCATGATGAACATTGTGTAGAGATTTTATCGCTGGAACCAGGCGACACCTGCGCCGAAAACTACGGTATTGCCTGTGATATCGGCACTACGACCATTGTCGCCCAGTTGGTTGATCTGCGCAGTGGCGCCACACTAGGAGTGGAGGCAAGTCATAATCAGCAGGCCAAGTATGGTGAGGATGTTATCTCGCGGATGATCTTTGCCTGTGGTCGGGGCGGATTGTCTCCCATTCATCACGCGGTCATCGACTCTGTTAATACACTCATTGACACGCTTCTGGAAGAACACGGAGTGGAGGCCAGCAACGTCACCGCTTTGACCGTAGCAGGCAACACTACCATGACTCATCTTTTCATGGGTCTCGAGCCCTGCACTATTCGCTTGGAACCCTATATCCCCACCGCCAACTTTCTACCCTCCACATCTGCTGCCGAACTCGATCTCCATCTACACCCGAAAGCGGTGGTGGGCTGCATGCCTGGGGTTAGTTCCTATGTGGGTGGAGATATAACCGCCGGGGCCCTGGCCTCCGGGATCAGCAATAGCCCTCAAGTTTCGGCTCTCATAGATATCGGCACCAATGGCGAGATCGTAATGGGTAACGATGAATGGCTGGTTTGCTGTTCTGCCTCCGCAGGACCGGCTTTCGAAGGTAGCGGCACCAAATGCGGCATGCGGGCCACGAAAGGGGCGATCCAGAAAGTCCGGATAGAGGAAGACCAGGTGGATTATCAAACCATTGGCGCAGCCAAAGTCAGAGGAATCTGTGGCTCTGGTCTGATTGACGTTATTGCAGAACTCTATCGAAATAGGATCATTGATCCCAATGGCAAATTCCCCAAAAACTCTGTCAACCCCAGAGTCCGAGAGAATGAAGGTGAGATGGAATTTGTCCTGGCCAGCGGAGATGAGACGGAAACCGGAAAGAGTGTAGTGGTCACCGAGAGCGATATCAGCAATCTGATAAAATCCAAGGGTGCGATTTTAGCGGCCATGCGATTGCTACTCGGCAGCGTTGGCATGTCATTCCTAGACCTTGAGCGCATATTTGTGGCTGGGGGCTTCGGCAACTATCTGGATGTGGAAAAGGCCATTTTCATAGGCCTACTTCCAGATGTCCCACCTGAGCGAGTTCAGTTTATCGGCAACAGTTCCCTCACAGGCTCACGAATGGCCTTACTTTCCAGACACGCTCTTGAACGCGCCAACACCCTGGCGCGGCAGATGACCTATTTCGAACTCTCGGTTGATCCAAAATTCTACGATGAGTTCGTCGCCGCTCTTTTCCTGCCCCATACGGACATGGATATGTTCCCATCGGTGAAGAAGGTGATGGGGAGCTAGCCCCGACACAACCTCCCACCCCGCTATTAATCCTGATCGCAACAATCGTTAACACAATTAACATTTGTTAATACTGTATTAACATTCCATTTTTTCCCAAGTACCTGTAATCAATATATATTTATTAATTATCTAAAATGGCATCCTTCTTGCCATTCCATTGGGGCCGCACCGGTTGAAAGGTGCTGAGAAAATCCACAGTAGGAGTTCCTGAATAATTCTGAGGAAAGGAAGGGACACATTATGGGTAAGAAAGTACTTCTAACCGTTCTCACCATCATCATGGCGCTGAGCTTTGTCAGTGTTAACCTCGC
>CP070843.1:2416007-2420415 GCA_020350905.1 Deltaproteobacteria bacterium | reverse complement strand
CTATCACCTTATCTTTGGTTAGAATTGTAGTAGGCCAGTTGATCACTTTGAATCTCGGATATATCCGACCACTTACTTGCTTTTCCGCAGCTACAATCTTAGACTGCTTGTCACTTCTATCTTTTTCAAAGCTTTTGTTATGTTCTAGCTTCTGCTGGCAGTCTCTCTCTTTTGGCCTGTTTCTGATTATCTCTCCAAGAAACTTAATATCATTTTCAGAGATGTATTCAAATTCAGCACCCATCACAAAACTGCGGGAACGCTCCAAAAAGGTTGTATCCATTGACCATACTGCCATTGCAGTAGCAGTGATTGGCTGGCAGTTAGGCGGCTGGACTTCCAAGCGAAATTCCTGCCCGATAGGTAGTGGTTCTTTGCAGTAAATAGATAAACCAACCTGACTGATATCTATGGTTTCGCCAACAAGCTGACCGCCAGAGGTAATAATAGTGGCAGGCCATTTCACCTCTACCCTTGCGAATTGGCGTTTTTCATTATTAAGAGCCATATTGGAGCTTAACCCCTGATGCACAGAAGCGTTCTTTGAGACAAAAAAAACCACGTAAGCAATACGCTCATCCCACTGCTTTTGGATGCAAACCCGATGCCAACAAAAAATCGGAGCCAGTTACTCCGCTTGTTCTTCAGCAAATGAATAAGTTTATATCGAGGGTTACTACAGGTTTTCGGGTTCGTTCTCTGCAGTAACAGGAGAGGCCCATGTGTTCCTACACTCCTCACTACAGAAGAAGTAAATCCCTTCATCGGAGTAGAGGAGTTCAAAGAACTCACCCGGGGAAAATGATTCTTTGCACCACATGCAAGGAAGTCTCATTGTATCTAAACCTCAATTTTTCACTGCAATATCCATAGGAGAAAGCACCACGAGAGTGAGCACCATGCCCAGCCGACTACTGGAACCGATTTATCCACCAACAAAAGCGTTAATGAATACTCCAGCCATGACGAGGAGTATTGCGAATAATATGACTATATCTAATGCTTTTAGTTTCATAGCGATACCCTTTCAGGCTAGAGCTCATCCATTCATGTTCAAGCGGCCTCTGAGCCAGTTTCATTTGGGTCTATTACTAAGGTCTGTAAAGTCTGCAGTTTCTTGGGATCTACCTTCTCCTTGTCCGACTCCAAATGCTTAAAGATTGCCTTAGCTATAATGCGTCGGTCTTTATCAGCGAGGTCTAGAAAGCGAACAATCATGCCACGAGGGCTAATATCATCATCAGGTCCGTAAATATTTGAAAAGACAACTTCAACTTCGGCTTCTATAGAATCTTCCGAATTGGGGACTTGAAGAGTCATAGGAAAAACTTCATTCAGCCTGAGCGGTTTTGCGCACTTAATGTATGCTGCATTTGTACTCAAGTTGAGCGTTACTCCATCTGAGGAGCTGCCGTTAGCTTTTATGGAAACGGGCCATTTTAGTTTAGCTTTAACTACGTGCTCTGTGCTCATTTATTGTCCTTGCAATAGGTTGTTGGCGTTAGATTTTTTTTTCAGATTAAATACTTTGGAAAAACCGTGCCAGTTTTAGTAGAATGAGTTTTTTTTAATGTTTACATATAGTTATGTCCATAGCATTGCTAAATCGCTACGGGGATAGTGGGTACTGAGGTGTCAAGGATTGTCAAACAATGCCAGTTTTTAGCAAACCATTGACAACCAATAAAAGGAGAGTTTGAGAGCTACGAGGGTGAAAAACCGGTGGTTTTGGAAGCGGAATATCATTGTCGGGATGCCGACCAATTGTTAATCTCCCCCTTTCTTTGAAAGTGTACTCTTTCAGGACATGGTCGTGAAATCGCAACTCTAGTATGATAACGTTTCCCTTCTGGGAAGCACACTACGAGATGTTGGGGTAGGGCAAAGGCGGATTGACTGTGAACTAAAGTCGGCTACTCTCCAGTCTTCGGCCTTTCCAAAAGATGAGGATGGTATGCTTGCAGCCTCCCCATTAAGGCTTCTTCCAATTCAGCTTTGTGTAATGTCATGGCTTGGGAAATTTGTCTAACAGATAGATGTAAAGCACCTTTGAGCTTTGCTTCCAAAAGAATTGCTCTACTGAAGTTAGTCGCCAGAAGTTCAGCACCCTCTAAATTTGCACGGTACAGATTGGCTTTCTCTAGGTTAGCTTTGTATAGATCCGCTTCTCTCAAATTAGCCTGCCAGAGCCTCACCCAGCCAAGATCAGCCATCGCCAGTACTGCCTCTTTTAGATTTGCTTTTGTCAGGTCAGCTTTCTGCATGTTGGCTCTTAAGAAATTCACACTCTTGAGATTAGCCTCTAATAGGTCTGCTTCCTCAAGATTGGCCGATTGAAGGTTTGCCTTCTGCAGATTGGCTTTCCAGATAATCGCTTTCTCCACGTCGGCTGAAACAAGAGAAGCACCCTCCAAGTTAGCACCAGCAAGAAATGCTCTTCTCAGGCTGATTTGAGAAAGGTCAGCCCCACTAAAGTCAGGACGAGTATTCGGATTCTCACCCCTCCAAAAGTTCCAGAATTGCACACCTCTTTTGAGGATAGCCACGTGTTCAGGATTGGCCATAAGATTCTACCACTGTAAGAACTGATACACTGCTGATCAAGTTACGAAAAGGCATGGCAAGTTGCAAGGAGGAAGTGCGAATATTTGCATTGGCAATTGATTGAATGAGAGAGAATAAAATCTGTCAAGGGGCGAGAGTGACAATCTTGGTCCACCTCTCTTTTCCAATATATCGGAGGCTTTGGCTTTCCCAGCTCTTGCTTGCACCGTAATATACTGATAAATTGCTCCTGATTCTAATGGGTCGTCCTTTCTCAGGAGATGGATATCCATGAAGTTCGAGGCAGTGTTGTTCGATCTGGATGGAACGCTTCTTGACAGCATTGAGGATCTCACCGACTCAATGAACATGGTACTCGATGGGTTCGGCTTTCCTGGCCATGATGCCGAAGCTTGTAAACATTTTGTGGGCGACGGGGTGGAGATGTTCGCACTACGAGCTCTCCCAGAAAACCGGCGTGATGAGGCCACGGTTGCTCAGTGCGCCGCTGAGATGCGTACAGAGTATCGCAAACGTTGGTCGCTAAAAACGCGCCCGTATGATGGTATCCCTGAGCTGTTGGACGACTTAACTCTCCGCAACCTCAAACTGGCCGTGTTGTCTAACAAGCCAGAAGAGTCCACCAAGGAGATGGTGGCTGAGCTACTCTCCAAATGGCGGTTCTATCCCGTTGCCGGCGCCCGACCCTCAGTACCAAAGAAACCCGATCCCACCCTCGCCATAGAAATATCGCAACAACTTCGCGTGCCTGCTGATAAATTCCTTTACCTAGGCGACACTGGCACTGATATGAAGACGGCCAGGGGAGCAGGTATGTTTCCAGTCGGGGCATTATGGGGATTTCGTACAGCCGAGGAGCTCAGGGATACCGGGGCCAAAGTATTGGTGGAGCATCCGTCAGAGGTATTGCAGTTTCTATAGCCCCTCTTTATTTGAGTGCAGAGGGACTTGTCACAGAGATCTCAACGCCTGGAAAGATGACTGCAACCCTTTCTGTGGCTGGAACTTCAAGATTACGCCTTCTGCCCTCAACTTTGAAATTTCTTGTACTCTATGTGCCGAAAAAACTTGTTCGTACCCATTGTATTCTAGCTGATGTGCACAATTACCGTTCTCGTTGGCGGCTGTGCGCATCGTCAAACTGCGCCGAAGGACATAGAAAATATTTGTCAAATCTTCCGACAAGAGCCGGACTGGTATGGAAGTGCGTACAGATCTTCCGAAAAGTGGTCCGTTTCCATCCCGGTGCTTATGGCCATTATGCATCAGGAGTCAAAATTCAAGGCCGGGGCCAAACCAGCTCGGACTACCTGCCTTTGTTTTTTCCCAGGTCCTCGACCTTCCTCTGCCTATGGATATGCGCAGGCGGTGGATGAAACCTGGGAAAAATATAAAGCCAACACCGGTAACTGGGGGGCGGACAGAGCCAACTTTGCCGATGCAATTGATTTTGTCGGCTGGTACTGCAATCTTAGCTATGCCATCTGCAAGATTGCCCGCGATGACACCTATAATCTATACCTCGCCTACCATGAGGGACATAATGGTTTCAACCGTAGAACATATCGAAAAAAAAACTGGCTGACAAAGGTGGCATGGAAAGTCCAAAGCCAGGCTAAACGCTACTCACGCCAGTTGGCTTCCTGTGAGGATGAATTTGAGAGACCACTACCATGCTGTCTCTGGCCATTCTAAATTAAGAAGTAAGGTTCCAGGAGCCAGAATCCAGAGGGCAAAAACCATTGAATGACTTAAATTATCCCCGTGCTCCATGCCCGATGCTTTTCACTATGCGCCCAGCAAAATGGTAGAATTTCTCTTGACAGGTGGTGAGCCATTCGGT
>CP070843.1:2406956-2415907 GCA_020350905.1 Deltaproteobacteria bacterium | reverse complement strand
CCGCGAAGATGGGCGTGCCACCTGGCAACCGCAGGGTGTTGGCGCCGAGGCGTACCTGAACGGTACGTCGCAGGGGCCGACACCCGAGGACGCCTGGAAGGACGGCGATATCCGTGGTCGCAGCAGGTGATTCATGAAATATCCGGGCTAGGCAGTCCGCAATAGCGGGGTGCTGGAGAACTCAGATTTAAAGTACAAACAGCACGTCCGTCATTCCGGAAGTCGCGTAGTCCGCCTGCGGCGGAGAATCCAGGAAAAACAAAAGCTCACTGGATACCGGATCTCGGCTTAGGCTCGTTCGGTATGACAATTATCGTCTCTTGTAGGCTTTTTCAGTGCTCTGTTAGAGGAGGACATTTCGTTAGTTCTTGGCAGGGAATCTCAGCGAAAAAGTAGTTCCTTTTCCAGCCTCACTTATTACATCGATACTACCCTTGTGACGTTCGACAATTCCGTCGACCATTGACAACCCCAACCCCAGACCTTGACCTTCACTTTTGGTAGTAAAAAAGGGCTCAAATATATGGGGGAGATCTTCTTTGCTGATGCCACAACCTGTGTCAGTCACGCCAATTAGCACGATGCGGTCACTGGGACTATAGGAAGTTGTCACCGAGAGTTTGCCTCCCTCGGGCATGGCATCGATGGAATTGAAGATGAGATTTATGATGCACTGCTGGATCTGGTTGTAGTCACCTCTGACTATCGGCAATCCCTCCTGTAATGTACGCTCCAAACTGATGTTAGAAAGCCGCAATTTGTGTCCACTGAGCATCAAGCATTTCTGAACCAGTTCATTGATTGTCACATCGGTAAACTCCAGCTCCGACTTACGGGAGAAGGCCAGCAGATTGGAGACGATCTGGGAACATCGGTTGGTCTCATTTTCCATGAGGTTCAAATAGTTAGCAAACTTCTCCTGGTAGTCTTCGGTGAGGGGTCCCTTTCTCATAATCTTGAGCATAAGCCGGGCATAGTTGAGAACGCCCGCCAGTGGATTATTGATCTCGTGGACCACGCTGGCCGCCAGCCTCCCAAGGGAGATCATTTTATCTTGATGGAGTAAACGTTCCTGGTCAGCAAATTGTTGCTCCAGGCGGCGAATTTCTCTGAGGTCCCGGAAAAAAGCCACAGAACCGATCTCTTCCTCACCTTCATGCAATACTGCCCCGGAGAATTGAGCCGGGATTAGCTGTCCTGATATGGCTACAAGGCTTGTTTCATAAAGCGTGAGTCGATTGGTGCCGCCGTACTCACTGCTGCAGAGCTTTGCTTTCAACTCATTATAATGCCCAGGAGGAAAGAAGTGATCAACGCTCAACTTACCCAACACTACCTCTTTGGGAAAGCCGAGAATCGTTTCCGAGGCCTTGTTGAAAATGATCACCTTGCCCTCCGGGTCATAACCAATGATGCCGTCGATGGAGCTCTCGATGAGGTTTTTCTGAAAATGGTACGTCTTGGCTAGCTCTTCAGCCGTGTCCAACCAACGCTTTTCTATCAGCCTGGTGTATTCGCGAAGCTCCCGGGTCAAGCTCAATCTTTCCTGGGCCCGTTCCAGGGCTACTTCCAAAGCCGTGGTACTTATAGGCTTGGTAATGAAGTCTGAAGCTTTGAGCTGAAGAGCCGTAATCGCCAGGTCCATATCAGCGTAAGCGGTGATAACAATCACCTCTTTATTAGGTTCCAGGGCCTTGATCTCTTTTAGTACCGCAATGCCATCCATGCCTGGCATACGAAGATCAGTAAGGGTAATGTCCGGCCGCTCGTCAGCAAAGATCTTCAGGCCAGTGTGCCCGTCAACTGCAGTCAAAACCTGATAGCCGGCATCCTGCAAAGTAAGGGTTAGCACTTTGCGTATGGACTCGTCATCGTCGATGACGAGTATTTTAAAATCTTTGTTGACCATACGGTTTGGTCTTCCTTTCTGTTACCCCTTTATGCTGAAAAGCATCAGAAAAATCAAGGAAAGAAGGAAAACCTTTTGTTTGTCGGATAAATCCGTCGAACCGGAAACAATCCGACCTACAGGGAATGAGGGGGGATTGAGAAACGCGTTTCCTAATTTGGGTGATTCTAGTAGACGGCACGAGTACAGGTAGCACCATGCATGTCATTCTGAGCGACAGCGAAGAATCTTCTGGGTGGTGCCTCTTCTGAGCTTCTTCGTCGCCTGTCGGCTCCTCAGAATGACAATGACGGAGAATCGCTCAATTTAGGGCTTTTGGAAGTAGAGCCGAGAATTAGAATTTTAGGATCACTTGAAGCTCTTCGACATTAGGATTTTTTCTACACCTTTGTCCTCAATCCGGTGAATTTCTTGGTAGCCGAAATGGGTCCTGTACCAATCAGCCTGGCGGTGGGTTGCGATCCAAAATCCCGCCAATCCATTCTCGTGGGCCCAACGTTCGGCGTGAGCTAGAAGACTACCACCAACGCCTTGCTTGCGGGAAGAAGGATGTACCAGGAGCTGCGTGCCGCAACCGAAGTTTCGTAATTGGCTTGCTTGCTGTTCGGTGAAGGAGGGGGGAAACTGAGCCTGAGCAATTACACAGACCAGACCTAACGTCTGGACCCCGCGGACGGCCACAATGAGCTCCCGACCTGACTTGCGCACGTAGCGCTGCAATTTATCTCTAAAAACAGCTCGCTGCCGATCATTCATATGCCCACTGAGTGCTTCGACAGCCGGATCCACATCTGCTTCTGTGGCCACTTTGAGCTTCCAATCAAAGTTCTCACCCGCGAGAGAGACATTGTGCCTGTTATCTTGGGGATGATGCTTCATAGTGTCAGACTTTCTGACTTTCCTGGCTAGCGGAAAGGTCCCAACACGAGGCAGACACTGCAACCCTAGATAAGAGCCTGCGGTTCTGTCAAGGGAGTTGCTGTTTGAGTTTTTCTTGGGAAGCGAGCCTGTCGCTAATGTTGGCGACACCCTTACTATAGTCGCTTTCCTTACTAAGATGGAGTGCCCTTTGGTAGTATTCTTTGGCCCTATGGAGTTCGCCTTTGACTTCAAGGGCGACCGCCAGGTTGTAATTAGCCGCCGGTGAATCTTGCTTCAAATCCACGGCCTGGCGGAACTGCTCCAGGGCACTGTCCCAATTCCCATTTTCGGCATACTTGCTGCCCATTTGCAATAGGTTGGTTACTTGCCTGCTGTGGCCACCTGGCGAGTCATCTTTCTTTTTTAAGGTAAATTCCAAGGTGGCGTGGTGGGGAGTAATCGTGCGGACGAATTCCTTGGCGACCTCTTTCGCCAAACTGCTGAGAGGTTCTTTGCGGTAATTGAGCTCGACAAGGCCTGGCGACCCAATCCCGCAGGAATCAACAACCTTTTGTTGACTGATATTTTTGTCGACCTCGACTCTGCCTGTTCTAGTACTAATGAACTGAACCGTGAGATCCAGGTGGCCAGTTAACATGGCACAAGGTTTCCGCAGGGAATAGATCTGCTCATGATTACTGGCTAAATGAACTGTACCGGTGATGATGGCATCGAGGCCAGTTAGCTGTCCCAACTGGCTGACGATCTTGGGGTTGGTTAGACTGGTCATTGGCAGATCATGGTCCTTCAGCGTCTGATCTATCTTGGCACGGGGTAGTAGATTGAAGTAGGGTTTTCCGTCCACTTTCGCCTCAATGAGTTCATTCTCGAACCAGGAAGCGATTTTCCGGCCCCAGTCGCCGTTGGTAGTCTCGAAGTCAGCCACGCCCACTGTCTTGTAGTCACTGAGGTTTATCTCAGCCGGCATCAGTACTTGGGTTTTCGCCTTTGATGCGCAACCGACCGACAGAACGGCAAGAAAAAAAGAAACGGTTACAAGGCTTACCTTGTGATAGCACATTGTTTTTTCCTTTGCCTGGGATACGCTTCAATCCAAGCTGGCACTCTCTGGCAGCTGCCAACTATGGGTGAACTGCCCGGTTTGAGTCGGCGCCTCAACCTTTACCGCGAGGGACCTGCAAGGTATCTGCACACGAGCTTCAGGTTCCCCGCTCGGGGTAATCGTTTTTTCTCACGATTTTTAAAATTGTAAATCAAAAGGTGTTCATAGAATAGGTATTGCTTTAAATTTAAATATCGTCTCATGTGAAAACCCCTGGTTGGGAAAGAGATGAGAGAATGATTAGATCCCAGCTTGTTATAAACAGCTTTGGAGATTTCGGCGTTGGAAAGTATAGGATGTGTATTTTTCATCACTGAGATGGAAGAGGTGGGACTGAATCGGTTATGCTGAACCTTGAGCCCAGTGCGTCGGTTGATGTTGTCAGGATTACAACTCTAGTCGGGCTCGTTACCGTTTGAGGTTTCCTGGGCGGTCAGTTTTGATGGGACCACTTTTGCCCAGCAATCTCTGACCAGATTGGCGGGAGTAGTACCATGATAAAAGTAAAAAGCCTGCAACAACGCTTTGTGCTCTTCTTGCTGCTTCCCGTGACAGGGCTTTTGCTAGGCATGGGAATTGTCGGATTTATCTATGCCAGGAACAGCTTGCTCACCCAGTGGAGGGAAGCCGCCATTCTCAAACTTCAAAGGGCAGCTCACGATGTCGACATGCGCTTGAGCCGTCCCAAGGAATGGCTGCAGATTTATTAATGACACCGGCGGAGAGCATTACGACCAGCACACTCAGGAATGGATTTTGGATCAACTAAGGCAGCTCGAGGGAGTTGAACGAGTCACTTTAACCGGGGTAGATGAAGAGCCGACGAGAGACGTGTTGCATGTGCACCGCGATGATCATGCGAGTCGAGGTCCTAGAGAGCACATGGGGGGGAGGAGAGGAGACAGGATGCATTTTCACCGGGCCCGGATAGCAGAGGTAACTCCTCCCCTTTACGATTCCCTCGTAGAGCACGAAACAGTGTCGATCATTTCAGAACTCAACGATGTAAATGGTCAGATGCTTGGCCGACTCGAGGTGGTGATCCGTTTTGACTATCTCCTGGAAAATATTGGAACTGCGGGCTGGTGGCAGAGTCACAGGGCGTTTTTGGTGGATAGCACTGGGAAAGTACTCGTTTGTACCGACCCCGACCGCCACCAGCTCGGTGAAAATAACGACCCCCTGGAGTTGGCAACCCTGAAAGCGATCCAAGAAGAGACATCAGGGACTATTCTCGGCCAGGGACACCCTCCTGATGAAGTTGGCGGTTTCTACAGGCTTGAGGAGGCAGATTGGAGCGTCATTATGGTTGCTCGCGGCGCGGAAATCCTGGCGCCCATTGCGCGCTTTCGCTCCTATTACATAGCAACAGGGTTTTTATTTATTCTGCTAATATTGCTCTTGATCCGATGGGTAACAGGACGTACAGTCTCTTCAATCAGAGATGTTTCCAGCGCGGCTGAGAACGTAGCTCAAGGCGATTACAGTGCTTCCCTCCAGGTGAAAACCCAGGACGAAGTCGGTCAATTGATCCGCAACTTCAATACCATGGTCTCTCAACTCCAAGAGCGGATGAAGCTCAAGGAAGCACTGGGTCTGGCCATGGAAGTGCAGCAGAGTTTACTGCCCAGGAAAGCCCCGGAAATTGCGGGTTTCGATATCGCCGGGAAAAGCATCTACTGTGACGAAACGGGCGGAGACTATTATGATTTCATTGAATTCTCAGATGTGGATAAGGAACACATTGGAATTGCTGTGGGTGATGTGGCAGGTCATGGCATAGCCCCCGCTTTGCTCATGACCTCTGTCCGCGCGTTTTTACGAAGCAGGGTTCTTATGCAACCGGGAGATTTGGCAGAAGCAATAACAGATGTCAATCGCCTCCTTTGCATCGACACCTATGAAACGGGCAATTTCATGACCCTGTTTTTCGTAGTTCTTGACCCGGGGAATGGGGAGGTACGCTGGGTGCGAGCAGGACATGAGCCCGCAATGGTATATGATCCTTCCACGGATTCCTTCAGCGAGTTGTATGGAGATGGGATCGCACTCGGGGTTGACGAGACCTGGGCCTTTGAGGAGAATAGACAAGAGCTGTGGTCCGACTCCCAGATCGCGCTCATTGGCACGGACGGGGTTTGGGAGAGCGAAAACCCGCAGGGAGAAGGATTTGGCAAAAAACGTCTGCGCGAAATCATTCGCAAGCATAAGCATCAGACCAGCCAAGAGATCGTGCACGCCATAACAGAAGCCCTTGCCAATCATCGGCAAGCAGCCCCTCAGCAGGACGACATTACCATGGTTGTCATAAAGAAATCGTAAAACTCAGCCTATTACCTTGTGTCCATCCTCACGAGGATGCCTGAGAATATTGCGGTCTAATACCAATGACGGGGCCGTGTCTGTAGCCGCCACCATATCCCATCATGTGTCGGCCGTAACCTCTATCGACACGGTCGTTTTCATTTGCGGGACACACAATATGCGGCCCACCCTGTTGTCCGGGTTACGTGGTATGGTGCCTTTGCCTACGCCCACCACTATGGCAAGCGCTTGCCAACAGAATACGAAAAGGTAACATCAAGCGGCAAAACCCAGCCGCCACATTTCCCAGATAGCTCGAAGAGAGACGAAAACAAGAATCGTCCCAAAGAGGGCTCCTCCAAGCACCTGTAAGAAAACTACATATCCTTTTTATCTTTATTGTTCATAATATAGCCGGATGTGGTTAACAGTTCAGGTTCCCTCTTTTCCACTTCCCTAGATCGAGTTTGACCAAGTGAAAATAACTCATGCGATTGCTGGGGTTTTTCTTGATTTTTTTCTAAATATCGAGTTAAGATAATCGGCATTGGATTAACTCATTTCGAATGCTGTAGATCAACCCACCTACTATTCTCAGTCTCATGTTGCAGCAGATAAGTTTACTGGACGTTCAATAAAACGGTTTTCAGAAGCAGACGAGAGATTTTACTGGGCTGCATCCTCTGGGTGCACCCAGATCTGAGCAGCCTAGCAATCATTCAAATACTCAGGATTCTGGAAGCTCGATTTACCTGTTCCACTACTGTTTTCGGACATTGGTTCATCACGATTAGGTCAAAGCGCCAGCAATACCATTCCTTTATGGGGATGGACAGATAGAAAAGTGCTTTCGCTGTCGCGGTATGCGGTGGTGAGAGTCTGGAAAGGGGGTGAGAAGGTTTTTCAGCTGAAGTTACCTTTAACGCAAAGGATAGAGAGAAAGGAGAAAAACATGAGATGGGTCACTAAATTTTTGGTTGTTGCGCTTTGTTTGTGCATGGCAGTGCCCGCTCTAGCAGCCGGCGAGGGGGAAAGCGTCTGGTCCAAGTACAACATGAAGCTCTACGGCCGGGTCAAAATGGACTACCTCTATCAAACTGGTAGGTCCTCCGCCAGCACGGTTGCTACCAACGTAGTCGATAGGAGAACCACTGATGACCACGATAACGACAGTACCAACTTTAAGGCCAGGGATACCCGCTTTGGCTTCTTTGTTAGTCATGAAGCCGGAGAGTGGGTCGGAAAGGGCCGCTTTGAGATAGACATGTTTGGCAATGCCACCGGCAATGCCACACAACCTCGTTTTCGCCTGGGCTACGTTGATCTGGCCAACAAGGATTGGGGCACCAGCTTCAGGGCGGGTAAAGACTGGCAGGCCATTTCACAGTTGCATCCGTCAACCATTGACTTCGGTATCCTCCTTCGGGCAGGCAACCTCTGGGAGAGGCCGGATCAGTTCACCGTCCGCCAGAAGGTGGGAGACAATCTGGAGGTCCTGACCACGGCCTTCAAGTTTGTTCTCGGCTCAGCAGCCAACAATAGTACCGGTGATGAAAGCGTGATGCCATGGGTTGGAACCCGACTTGCTTACAGCTTCGAGGCTTTTGACGGCAAGCACCTGCTGGCCGTTAATGCCGCCTACCAGGGCGATGAAGACAATGATACCAAAGAGGATATTGACCGCTGGTTGATTGCTGGGGAGTTTAAATTCAGTCTCGGCCCCGTTTTGCTCAAGGGAGAGGTCTGGTATGGCGAAGCGATCGATGGTCACTTTTCGCGCTCAGACGCCATTGCCGTACAAAAGGCTGGTGCAGCTAAAGGCGACAAAACGCAAGAAGTTGAGGCCTGGGGCGGCTGGATTGATGCGACCTATAAAATCATGCCCAAGTGGAGCATCACCGCAGGAGTTGGCATCGATGATCCTGAGGAAGATGACTTCAAGGTCGGTGGCACTCGGAACTCCATGGGGAACGCTGCATTTTCCGAGAATCTTCAGACTTATGTGAACACCTGGTACAGCATCACCCCGGCCATCAAGGTGGGAGCCGAGTGGATGTACGTGGATACCGAACGCAAACAGGGCGACGGCGATCCCAATCCAGGAAATAATTACTCCAAGAGCTACAGCCAGATTCTTGGGTCGGTGTTCTACAATTTCTAGATTCTCGGTAAAGCACCCAACAAAAAGGGCGGGTTTGTCCCCGCCCTTGTGCGCAAAAAAAAGTTGTCTGCAGATATTTTACCGCAGTCCATAACTCATGATGACACTTCTATAATCCCTCCAGAAACCGGCAATCCCGGGGGACTTATTGACACAGACAATCAGTTCCTGCTTGCCGTCTCCATTCAGATCAGTAACCAGCAGGCTGCTAATCATCCCCTTGATCTCGTCCGTTTTCCAATTCTGCAGCATGCCGTTGCCGCCCCAGCTCAGTGAAAGAATTTCACTCTTGCTGTATTCCCTGCTTCCTCCGATTTGAGCCAGGGAGGGGAGATTGCGAGTAACCACGACTTCCAACTGAGCGTCACGGTTCAAATCCGTCAGCAAAATAGGTGAGGAAACGTAGAGCCTTTCTACGTTCGGGTCTTGAATCTGGGTGGGGGCGAACCGGTAGCCTTCCTCTTCATTTGGCTGCGGAAACCCATCCCCACCTAACTCTGTTTCAATGAAGTTGCCGGAGCTGCCAAAGAAATCATAACTTTTCCAAACGGGTTGGCCGTCGCCGCCGAGCAGGAAGAGATAGCCCTTACTGT
>CP070843.1:2392302-2406856 GCA_020350905.1 Deltaproteobacteria bacterium | reverse complement strand
AACAGGAAAACCTCATCAGCATCCAACGACCCAAGACAGCGGGCGCACCACTAACCCTGAGCAGGTCGCAGAACCAGCTCCTTTTTTGGGTGGGTTTGCTCTTGATGCCAGCGGTAGTAGTGGCATCCGGGTTGGCAGTATTTCAGTTGCGGAGAAAACACCGATGAGAACAAGAACCGCTCTCATCTACCTTACCCTTTGCTTGGTACTTGCCGGATATTTTTTCTACTTCGAGGTGGTTGGCCGCAGGGCCCGTACCGAACAGGAAGAGGCAGCCCGTCATCTTTTCCAGGTGGACACAGCCCAAATCACTGCCCTGCAACTGAACAGAGGCGAGGCCACACCCATCTACCTGAAAAAAAACGGCCATTGGCAGATCGTTGAACCCATACGTAGCCGGGGTGATGAGTTCGCCGTGGAAAGTCTATTGACCACCCTGGAGTCTCTGAAGATGGAGCGTGAGGTTGCGGCTGCGGCTCAAGATCTTCAGCCCTATGGGCTTGACGAACCAATACTGCATATCTCCTTTCTGGCGGCCGGTTCCCGGCATCAATTGCGAATTGGGGCTAAAGCAGTGGTGGGGAATCAGTACTACGCCAGCAGCGACCAAGAAAACCGCGTGGTCTTGATCGCCGGAGCGAAGCAACAATCATTGGATAAGAGTCTTTCTGATTTGCGCAGTAAGGAATTTTTCACTGTGAACAGTGATGAGGTCGAGCGGATAGAACTTGATCGTGGCAAAACCGAGCTCGTTCTGATCCGCTCAGATAACAAACTGTGGCAGGCACCTACAGCCGTTGAGGTCAAAATCAAGACTTCCAAAGTGGAACGCTTTCTCAGTCGGCTTTTCCGCTTACGTGCCAAACGATTTTTCGACAACGAGGAAGACAATCTTGCTCTCCTGGGATTGGACCCTGCCAAAATTCGACTCAAAATCTCCACCCAAGAAAAAACAGAGACCTTGCTGATCGGAAATAGCAAAAAGGACGAGGGCGCTTACGCCAAGGGCGGGGAACTTCCCGGAGTGGCCATGGTGGAAGAGAATCTATTGGAAGAACTGCCTCAGACTCTCAGTGACCTGGAAGATCGCACCTTATTGGTGTTCGACCTGGCTCAGGTCCAGGCTCTCGAGTTGGTGCTGGCTGGCGGGGCTGCCAGGCTAGAGAGAAATGAGGATACATGGAATTGGCTTGGCGATGAAAACCGCAAAGATCCAGAGAACTGGAGGGTCAACTCCCTGCTCTGGAATCTGCAGGAACTGGAGTACCTCCCTGGCGACTTACCCCGGGCGCAATCTTCTGCCAAAAACAACGTGCTAGACCTCGTTCTCTTCTCCGAAAATGACGAGAAGCTTGGTACATTTTCCCTGATCGAAGTTCCGTCTGAAAAGACTGCGCGTGGAGTGCTCCGGCTCTCCAAAGGAAGCGAGGCAGCTCGAGCCTATTGGTTGAGTGGCGAATCCCTCAGGGAGTTGCACGAGAATGCCAAGAAGCTCTTGTCGCCCGAGGCTTAGCTTGCGGATTGAGGAAGGCGAAAGGTACAGGGCAGTGGAAGACAAAATTCTTTTGCTTGCGCCGGGAGCCGTATGCCTCGCTGGATACTGGCTACTTGTCCTGAGCTTATCGAAGGACTGGCTACTGAATTCTGAGATTGGAATGACCGATGCTCTCTGAAAAAGGTCTCATCTTTTTCCCCATGCGGGAACTTGAAGGGACGCCGGAAAACTATCAGCTAAACTACGAGAATGTCTTTTTCCCGGCTTCTGACTCCACCCGTTTGCACGGTTGGTTTGTGCCGTCCTCCGATCCCAAGGTAAACACCACTCTTCTCTGGTTTCACGGTAACGCGGGCAACATCAGTCACCGATTGGAAAATCTTGCCCTCCTCCATCGGTACCTTGATATCTCCATATTCATCTTTGATTACCGGGAGTTCGGCCTCAGCGAAGGCCAGATTTCTAAAGCCGGCACCTATCTTGATGCCCGGGGTGCCTGGAATTATCTGGTTGAGGACCGGGGCATTGAGCCAAGTGACATTCTGCTCTTCGGCCGTTCACTCGGCACTGCTCTGACCGTGGATCTGGCCAGCAGGGAGCCCTGCCTAGGAGGGGTGTTGGAGGCTGCCTTTACCTCTTCCCACGACATGCTCGAGCGCTATTTCTTTGGAGCTATTCCTCGGGAACTCCTTCAGAGCGCCTACGATAACCTGGGAAAAATCCACCTTGTTCGCGCACCACTCCTCTTTATCCATGGCCAATACGACGAAGCCATTCCGGTTGAGATGGCGCAACGGCTCTATCAAGCCGCTCAGTCCCCCAAACGGTTTCACCTCGTCATGGGTTCAGGACACAATGATACTTACCTAGTGGGTGGCTCAGAGTATTTTCGGCAGTGGCAGGATTTTCTGGAGGCATGTCTACAGAAGAACTAGATTGCGGATTTTGGATGTCGGATTGCGGATTGAAAAACTTGAAATTTCAATGCAAAATCTAGGATCTAAAACCCTAGATTCAAAACTGGGAACCCGCCCGAATGGCGAGGGTCCGCAGGACAGATCCGAAATCGTCAATGCAACACTCGTCTGGTGATATCTTCCACATCATCAACTTCAAACGGTTTGTGCAGGTAACCGGTTATGCCCAACTCTTTTGCCTCATCCTCATAGTGCAATTTTGTCGTGGCAGTGACGATTACTACTGCCGCATCGACCTTGTCTTGCCGCAGTCTTTTGAGTACCTCTATACCATTCATGCCCGGCATCTTGATGTCCAGGAAAATAAGTTTGGGCTTGTGAGATTTTACGTACTCAATAGCCTCTAATCCATTGTCCAGGGTCACCAGGGGGTAATCGTCTCCGAGCATGACATCAAACGATTCCAGAATCCCCTGATCATCATCCACCACCACTATTTCTCTGTCCAGCCAAGCCATAATTCAGCCTCCTCTTCCAGCCCCGACTATTTCACGAATCGTCTGCTGCGACCGCGCTACATCGTTTCGTAAAATAGCCGGGCTATTTTTTGAATCTTAGAGCAAATATGGTGCCAGAGTTGAATGGTCTTGCTTGATGGTTGCCAACAAGGCAGTAAACAAGAAGAGTAAGGTTATCACCCAGAGAACAGCAGAGATCGGATTTGGGTGGACATGCCTATGATCATGTACAACGGCCCCCACAAATATGGGCAAAGCTCAACCTTGGACACCAGGTAACGTCAGGAAAAAGGTAGTCCCCTTTCCAACCGCACTGTCAACCTGGATATCGCCGCCGTGCTCCTCGATGATCTTGTGTGTCATAGCGAGACCTAGACCGGTACCGCTGTCTTTGGTGGTAAAGAAAGGATCGAATATGTTGTCTTTGGTGGTTTGCTCCATACCCACTCCGCTGTCTTTGAACCGAAGCATCACCCCACCTTCGATCGGCCCCGCCTCGATAATGAGTGTACCACCGTCAACCATGGCTTGCTGGGCGTTCATGATAAGATTTGAAAAAGCTCGCATCAAATGTTCCTGATCCGCCCAAATTTCCGGTAGAACCCCTTCCTCGCGTATCTCGAATGTGATGCCAGCCTCCTCGAGTTTATCGCGATAAAGGTCCGCCACCTGGGTAAGACAACTCCCCAGAGTGGTCATCTTGAATTTCAACTTGGGTGGCCTTGCCAATTCCAGTAGGTTTTCTATCAGATCATTTATCCGGTTAAGCTCACGAGGAACTGTAATCTGAAATTTATCGAAAAAAGCTGGGTTGGAGAGCTTTCTGGGCAACAGTTGGACAAAGGTTTTAATGGCAGAGAGCGGATTGCGGATTTCGTGGGCGAGCCCGGCTGAAAGTGTTCCCAAGGCGGCCAGTCTATCACTTTGCCGCATGCGAGCCTCCAAGACCTTTAGTTCGGTAATGTCGTTGATGAGCACCAGGACCCCCATTTTTTCTTCGCGTCCATCCTCTAGAAATGAGGTATTTATCATGAGAGTGCGTTGCTCTCCCTCTCCGTTGTCCAATGATATCTCCTGGTTGCGGCAAGGAGTCGGTGCATGCAGGCATTTTTCCAGCATCCGGACAAATGGATTGTCCTCGGGCCATAGATTGCGGAAACTTGTACCGTGCCAGTGCCTACCCTCCAGCCCCAGTATGGACTCAGCTGTTCCATTGGCACTAACAACGCGTTCCTCCAGATCCAGGGTTATCAGGCCATTGGTCATGGAGGCCAAGATCATCTCATTGTAGCCTTGCAGCTCTAAGATCTCATCCAGCCTCTGCACCAGCTGCTGGCGCTGCGCCAAGATCTCGTTGATCATGGTATTGAAGCTGTTTGCCAGATCCTCCACTTCGTCCCTCGTGCGAATATCTAGTTGCTGATCCAGATCGCCTCCAGCGGCGGCGATTGTTGCTTCAACTACTTGCCCCAATGGCTTGGTGATGCGGCCGGCCATGACCTGGGCCCCAACCAGTCCAAGAAGAAGGGCCACCGTGCCGATGCCCACCAGAACCAGCTGGGTCCGTCGAATTTGCCAATACATCCGTTCAAGTGAAAGTCCCACTCGCACAGTGCCCCACTTCATCTCGGAACCGGGGATGAAAACCGGTACAGCGATGTCCATTACACGCTCACCAGTTTCTTCCCACAAAACAGACTGGATGACCGCAGTGTTAGCAGCCAGCGCTTTTCGGTTCACAGAATCATCCAAGTATCTTCCTTGCCAACCACTGTGGCCGCTAAACGCTGCCACCTTTTGTTCCTTATCAAGTATGATGACATAGACGATGTCAGCACCCTGGCTGGCCTGCTCGGCATTCTGTTCCAAAGTGATGTAATTGTAGGTAACGAGCGCATGAGTGGAAACAGCAGCAATACTGTGGGCGACAGCGAAGCCGCGTACCTCGACCTCCTGTTTAATGCTCCGGCTTGAACGGTTTCCGACCAGCACAATGATAATCACCATGAGCCCAAGGACAACCGTGCCGGTGGCAACCATGAATCGAGTCTTCAGACGTATTTTTCGGGGAAGCCAGGACATTCAGCGCTGTCCTTTGATAATCATTAGACTTCTGAGAACTGGCATGACCAATAAAGGGTAGAAATGGAACGACTAGTGTTCATCGAGCCAGATCTTCTTGAGGGGAATATACGGCCGTCCTAGGGCACTAATTTCCAGCCCTTTAACGTAAGGTTGAAACAAGGATTCGAAAGTTAAATATATCCATGGAACCAAGGGAGCATCCGCCAAAATGATCCTTTCTGCCTCACGGTAGAGCTCCACCCTTCTGAGGATCTCTGTTTCTATCAGAGCCTGTGACAACAGGCGGTCCACCTGTGGATTCTTGTATTGCATGAAGTTATAGCGTGACTTTGAGCCGAAGAGGGTATTGAGAAAATTATCCGGATCAGGGATGTCGGCAATCCAGGCGTAACGATATATCTGGAGACTATCTTCGCTGAGGGCTGCCTCGAAAGTAGGCCAGTCGGTTTCATACTGAATTTGAAGTTTAACCCCCACAGCAGCCAGATCTTTAGCTATGAGTGCCAGCTCTTTCTGGGCTGCACTTGATTTGGAAGCCGAAAGAACAGTCAGAGATAGCTCCTCCCCTGAAGGACCATAACCAGCTTTGTGGAGCAAGCTCTTGGCTTTGTCCGGGTCGTAATTATACGCGGCGTTTTCCGGAATATAGGAAGGCATGCCGGGCGGCAGAATGGTTGTCGCAGAAAGGAACTGATCTTTATATACTTCTCGAACGATTCTTTCCTTATCAATTGCATAATTCAGGGCCTGTCGCACCTCATTTGCTTTAAGAGCGTTGCTGAGGCAATTCATTCCGTAAAACTGCAGACTCAGACTAGGCTTCCTGTAAAATTGATACGTTGTGGTCGAGGCCAGTTTCTCTCGATTAGCCCCAAATACTGCAGCCTCCTCCAGTCGCCCTGAAAGAAAGTCTTCATATATCCTATCGTACTGGGCCCCCGCATATATAGTATATTCGACTCGATCCAGATTGGGGCGACCTTCGTAGTAGCTGTCATTCGCGCCGAGCACGATCTGGTTGCTTTCCAAAGATTCCAGGCGGAAGGGGCCTGTTCCCACCGGGTGATAACCGAAGTCAGTGCCCCACCGTTCCACCTCTTCTCTGGGAACGACCTTGGAGCCGATCATCGCTAAAACCGAGAGAAACGGTGCAAATGGCTCGTTAATGCTGATCTCCAAGGTACGGGGGTCTAATGCCCTCAGGCCTATAACTTCATTACTCTCGCCATTGCGGTAGGCAGCAGCTCCTCTGACTCTTGCAAAGAAGCTGAGAGCGCTGGACTCTTCTTTAGGATCCAAGATGCGGGTGAATGAATAGACAAAGTCCATAGCAGTGACCCGCCGGCCGTTATGGAAGCTCGCATCCGACCTGAGGGTAAAGCTATAGAGCAGGCCATCAGAGGAAACCTTCCAACTGGTCGCCAGGGCCGGCACCACATTGAGGTTCTGGTCGAACTGGACGAGCCCGTCGAAAATCTGTTGTATAAGGATCGCAGAGTAAGTATCGGTAGATAAGGCCGGATCCAGAGTTCTCGGACTCCAGGGAAGGGCAGCGCGGTAGATCCCACCCCTCCGAGGCTCTGGCGTAACCTTCTTATGCTCTCCGGTGGGTTCCTGCTGACAACTTATAACGAGACTCAGTGCGAGGGCTAGCGGCACGAGTAATCTTTTCATGAACTTTGATCCGATTCTGACGTGTCATTGCCAAATCAGGCTCTATCTTAGCTCCATCAAATGACTACTATACCAGCTTTCTGAAAGTTTGCAAAAAAAAAGCATAGCCCGAAAAGGACTATGCCCTACACCAACCAACCACATGGTGGTATGTCAGGTCCCCCCGCCCCCAGATGCCAGCGCCGGCAGTACATACATAGCAATAATGCTACCGGTGACGAGCAGTTGCACCAAAATCCTCTTCGTCTTTTTCATAACTCCTCCCTCCTCTCATATCATCCCAAAGATTTTTTGCGCCTTTCTCGATTGGAGTGAAGATATATAGAGCAAGGTCGGTACCAGAGTAGCCAGTATGGAGAAATATGAGGAAATTTATATCTAACTATTTAATATAATTGATTAATTATTAGCAGACAAAAAAACGTTAAATTCCTACTTCGTAGGTAGGTTTGCACAGTGTTCAAGATAGTTGCCTCTGCACAATAGTAACCTCTATCCCATAAATAGTGCCAAGATATCAAACACTCATCTCTTCTGTACATGATTATGTGCAGTGCCCAAACGAATGTGCAACCGGGGTGGGACGCAGAGCGCTAAGCGCAGAGCGCATGGCAATTATGCGGGACCCGGTTTGGCTTCGCGGGTACTCATAGTCATTTGGCCACGGTACTTGGCCGTCATTACGCTCCGCTGTCATTTATGGTCATTTATTGTTGAGACATAATGATTCAATGATGGCCGTAAGGCCTAGTGACGCCGAAGGCAAATGACTACTAATGACGGGCGTAGCCCTCGTGACAGCAAGACGTAGTGTCCTGTCGGGACCTAGTGCCTCGTTAGGGAATTACTTTGGGGAGCTGTTTGATGATGTTTCTTTGATTGCCAGAGATTTCATCTTCTGGATGAGGGTATTGCGGTGAATGTTCAGAATGCGGGCGGCCTCACTTTGATTCCACGCTGCCTTCTTCAAGGCTCTCAGGATATACTGTCTCTCAAAATTTTCCCGCGCCTGAAGCAATCCATCGCCCAGGGGGGGAGTCTCTGGGGTCAAGCTGGAATCGAGCAGAATATCCAACGGAAGGTCTGCAAAGGAGATCGGTTCGGTGTCGGAGCCAAGTACGACCAGTCTTTCAATCAAATTCTCTAACTCGCGGATATTGCCGGGCCAGGGATAGCGCTCCAGGGTGTACAAACTCTTATCAGTAAATCCTTTGATGTCGCGTTTCAACTGTAGATTAAATCTATTGAGGAAATGTTGGGCCAACAGCTTTACATCCCCGCGTCGCTCACGCAGAGGTGGGAGTTTGACAGGAATTACATTGAGGCGAAAATAAAGATCGGCCCGAAAACTTCCCGCTTCTATGAGTTCTTCGAGATTTGTATTGGTGGCGGCCACGATTCTGACGTCCACTTCAATGGTCCGATTGCTGCCCAATCGTACAATCTCCTTGTCCTGGAGAACGCGTAGGAGTTTTGCTTGCAGCTCGGAACGAAGCGCTGAAATTTCGTCTAGGAAAATGGTGCCCCCGTTGGCGTGCTCGAACTTCCCAATGCTACGGGTGTGGGCCCCGGTGAAAGAGCCTTTTTCGTGGCCGAAAAGCTCACTCTCCATGAGTTCGCTGGGAATAGCTGCACAGTTGATGGCCACAAATGGAGCCTTGCTGCGGTTGCCGTGTTGGTGCAGAGATCTGGCGATAAGTTCTTTGCCGGTACCACTTTCACCAGTAATCAACACGGAACTGCTTGTACTTGCCACCTTGTTTACAAGTTGTAGGATGTCCAACATTCTTGGATTGTTGCTTACAATCTCAAGCTCTCCGTATCTGTGTGCTATTTCCGAGCGAAGATAACGCACTTCTCTTTGTAGAGTCTGCTTTTCCAGAACCCGAGCCACAGCTGAGAGAATATCGTCAGGTTCGAAAGGCTTGGTGATGTAGTCGTAGGCACCGAGTTTGATGGATTGTACAGCTTGTTCAGCTTTGTCAGAGGCTGAAATCATAACCACGTCCATGGGCTCATCCAGAGTGCGAAGCCTCTTTAGGGTCATGATGCCATCAATCTCAGGCATGGCAACATCCAAAAAGACAAGATCGTAATGAGAACCCTGGCAATAGGCAATTGCCTCGTGGCCACTTGCTGCAGTAGTCACCTCGTAGTCATCCTCAAGGATGACTTGAAGAGCATCTCGCGCTCCCTGCTCGTCATCAACTACAAGAACCTTGGCTTTGATGGACTTTTCCTTACTCATGGCACCATCGAGACGTTACGTTTTTGTGCGTCACAGTCTTGCCAATCATCGGGGAAGGAATCTGAACCAATGCGTTCGTTCTGAAAGTAGCAACTCTGGCACTGATGTGTCAACGCGAAATGCTCGATTCATAAGATACTCGGTACTGCATACTGGTTTCTGGTCACGAGAGCCGGTTTTTTGGCTGGCCAGATCCTGGAGCCAATGACCAGAGAGTGTTCATAAGTTTCCAAAATAGTTGACAAGATTGTCATATCTGGGCTAGGTATAGGTGCGGAAGAAAGGGGCTGTGGTGTGACCGACCTTTGAGCGAAACATGGATCAGTCCGAAAAGCGCCTTATTTTTACGGCCGAAGATATTGCTCGCCAAGTTCAGCGGTTGGCAAGCCAGATCTCTGCCGACTATCACGGTAAAGAGGTCGTACTCATAGGGGTTCTTAAAGGTGCTTTCATCTTTCTTGCAGATCTAGTACGCCAGCTCAGCATACCGGCGCAGTTGGATTTTGTCCGGTTAGCAAGCTATGGTACGGCAACCGAGTCCAGTGGAAAGATTAGAATCACCACCGATGTCGAGTTGGATCTGGAAGGTCGTGATGTTCTCATTGTGGAGGATATTGTCGACTCCGGGTTAACCACAGTATTTTTGCGCGAACATCTATTAGCCAAAAATCCACGTTCTCTAAGAATGTGCGTTCTGCTGGACAAAAGAGAACGGCGCAGCGTTTCTATCCCACTGGATTATGTGGGCTTTCACCTGGACAAGGGATTTGTAATAGGCTATGGCTTAGATTGCAATGAAGCCCACCGTCAGTTACCTGGTATTTATGAATTGATTGTGTAGCTCTACTGTGGCCAAGCCGCACTGGGTGCAACTGGGGCAACGAGGTCAGGAAATGATTGTTCAGTGTGAACAGTGCCAGAAGCAATTCAAGCTGAATCCCGATCGTATCAAGCGTCCTACGGTCAAAGTTCGTTGTTCCAACTGCCAAAATGTCTTCAGTGTCTCCCGCCCAGAACCGGTTGGCGTAGTGGAAACGGCGCTTGCCTCCACTGAAGTAAAAAGCCCACCTCCCACCCGCCCAGCCTCCAGTAGACGACTGCGCATCCTACTCATTTCTCTGCTGGTGATTGCAGGGGGCATCGCCCTGTGGCTTTACTTACCACGGCCCGTGCCGACAAAAACCGTTCCGAAGACTACCGGTATTGAACAGCTTCATCTGGTTAAGACCCGCGGCTTCTTCATAGATAACAAGCAGGCAGGACAGCTCTTCGTCATCCAAGGCCGGGTCCGTAACGACTTTCCCGCACCTCGGCGTTGGATTCATTTGCGTGCCAAACTCTACACAACCGATGGCCAGACTGCGCGGCAGTTGGATTTTTACGCTGGCAACATGCTCTCTGACAAGCAACTGCAGAGCGTGCCTCTCGAAGAGCTCGTGGGGTTGATTCAACGCCCCCCTGTCAAACAGGATCGGGTGCAAACAGTAGCCGCTCAAGAAGAGGTCACCTTCACCGTGCCTTTTGGTGATCTTCCCGAGTTGACCACGCTCAGCGACTACAGTGTGGAAATTCTTGCATCCCAGCCCGCCTGAAAAACAGGCCAGCCGAGTTGTGGGTCTCTGGCTGAAACCAGCGGATCCCCGCAGCAATCTGCACGTGATGGGACCATGACAAGAACCCGCAACATAGTATTTGCTGCCTTCATGTTAGCCCTAGTCTTGAGTATGGGCACAGCAGGATACATGATTTTAGAGGAGTGGAATTTCTTAGATTCTCTTTACATGACCGTCATTACCATTTCCACCGTGGGCTTTGGCGAAATCAATCCAGTTAGCAACCAAGGGCGTATACTCACTATGGCCATTCTTATTTCCGGCTTAGGTGTGTTGGGTTACGTAGTCGGCACCCTTACTCGGACCTTGGTGGAGGGACAATTGCTGGAAGTTATGGGGAGGAAAAAATTGGAACGTCAGATTCAAAAACTTAAAGATCATTACATCATCTGCGGCTATGGTCGCGTGGGCCGAATTATCTGTGAGGAGATTAAGAAGTCCAAGCCCACTCCTCTGGTGGTAATCGATAAAGACAGCACTTTGACCCCAAAGATACAAGAACATGGCTATCTGTATTTTCTCGGAGACGCTACCAGTGAGGAAACTCTCATGAAAGCGGGCATTCACTCCGCCAAAGGGCTCGCAACCGCCCTCGATTCCGAGGCGGACAATGTCTACATCACCCTGACGGCCAGAGGTCTGAACCCAGATCTATTTATTCTGGCCCGAGCCGGGAGGAGAGGCTCAGAAAAAAAACTCGAGCGTGCCGGTGCAAACCGGGTGGTATCCCCCCACCAGATCGGCGGCTTCCGGATGGCCCAGGCCTTGCTTCGACCCCACGTAACAGAGTTTATTGATTTCGCCTTTACTGACCTAGACACTAACTTAGGCATGGAGGAGATACCGGTCAGGCCAAACAGTACATTATCTGACATCTCCCTGGTTGACTCTGGTATCCGGCAGCAGTTCGATCTGATTATTGTGGCCATAAGCAAGGCCACCGGTGAAATGCTCTTTAATCCAGCCTCCCACACCCGTATCCAAATTGGCGACACCCTTATTGCTTTAGGCCAGAGAAGCAGTCTGATACAACTCGAGCGGCTCCTTGGTAATGTAAGCGCTCAGTAGCTTTCTATTGTGGCATGGTACGTTTCGGCGTTTTTTTGAGGTTACTATTTCGGCAAGCATTACTCATTCTCGATCCCCTTTCGTGTATCTATTCGTGTAGATCAGCAACATCAGGGCTGACACTATCTTTTGAGAGGGAGTTGATAGAGGTACCTAATGCTAGATCTTAAATTTGTAAGGGAAAATCAGCAGTTGGTACAACAAATGCTGCAAAATCGCCGCTCTGACCTCGAGCTCCAACCACTATTGACTTTGGATCAAAAACGGAGGGAGATTATCCAGGAGGTCGAATCTCTCAAGCATGAGCGCAAGGTAGTTTCGGACCAGATTGCCCAGATGAAAAAGAGCGGAGAAGATGCTACAGAAACCATTAGCCGCATGCGTCAGGCTTCACAGCGCATTAAAGAGCTGGATCAGAAACTTGACAAGATAGAGGATGAAATCCATCTATCGCTCTTGCTCATTCCCAATGTGCCGCATGAGTCAGTCCCAGTTGGCAAAGATGAACAGGACAATCCGGTGGTTAAGCGGTGGGGAGAGATCGCTGAGTTTTCTTTCGCCCCTAAGCCCCACTGGGAACTGGGAGAGAATCTTGGCATTCTTGACTTTGAGCGCGCTGCCAAAATGACGGGCGCACGGTTCACTTTATACTGGGGTTTGGGTGCCCGGCTTGAACGCGCCCTCATCAACTTCATGCTTGATCTTCACACCACCAAGCACGGCTACCACGAAGTGCTGCCGCCTTTTATGGTGAACAGCCTCGCCATGACTGGTACAGGACAATTACCCAAATTCAAGGAGGACCTGTTCAAGCTGGAGGACTGGGACTACTACCTGGTACCCACGGCAGAGGTTCCGGTGACGAACATTTACATGAACGAGATCCTGGAAGAGGATGATCTCCCCCTGCACTTCACGGCCTACACCCCTTGTTTCCGTTCCGAGGCCGGCTCTTATGGCAAAGACACCCGAGGCCTAATCCGCCAGCATCAGTTTAATAAGGTCGAACTGGTTAAATTCGCTACCCCAGAGCAATCTTATGACGAACTGGAGAGTTTGCTGCTCGATGCCGAGGAGGTTCTCCAAGAGTTGATACTACCGTACCGGGTGGTGACCTTATGCACTGGAGACTTGGGCTTTTCTGCTGCAAAAACCTATGATATAGAGGTCTGGCTTCCCGGCCAGGAAGCCTTTCGGGAAATTTCTTCATGCAGTAATTTCGAAGATTTCCAGTCAAGGAGAGCAAACATCAGATATCGCCCCCGTGACAAGAAAAAAATGGCCTTTGCATACACACTCAATGGTTCCGGTCTCGCTGTGGGCCGTACCCTGGTCGCCATCCTGGAGAACTGGCAACAAGAGGATGGCAGCGTGGTGATTCCTCCCGTTCTGCGACCCTACATGGGTGGAATCGAGGCTATTGCTCCACGAACTTGAAATTTCTGGACCATTCACAAGGAGGATGCCACATGACCAGACGTGAGCTTATCGCCGCAGTTGCAGCTGCCGAAGGCATAACTATCAAAGAGGCTGAGTTGGCTGTCAAAACCGTTTTCGGTAGTATCGAACAGGCACTTGTAAAAGAAGATCGGGTTGAGATCCGCGGCTTTGGCAGTTTCAAAGTGAAGGCATATCGGAGTTATCAGGGGCGCAATCCTAAGACCGGTGAGATCATTCGAGTACAGGACAAGAAGCTTCCCTTTTTCAAGGTGGGAAAAGAACTCAAGGAGCGGGTCGACAGCGAGTAATATCTGCTGTCCATTCGGCCTTGTCAACAGCTGCTTGTTCAGCGTCACCCTTCGGCGTCGAGTTCAAAGAAGACTCGCTCGATTTCCACCCGTTAGCTCCACTGTCGGTCATGAGTAAGGAAAGAGCCTGGGCCAAAGACCCGGCTTTGAGCTGCCCCTTAAGAGATTTTAGATTTAAGAATGCAGATTTTAGATTTAAGAGCTTACTACCTCGCCGTAAAGAATGCATGCAGTCTCAATCTGCAATCTACAATCTGAAACTGGGAACCCGCCCGAAGGGTGGGAGTCCGAAGGACAAATCATAAATCATACAGAGACTGGCCCTGAGGATCAGGTTTTCTAAAATTAAATAAGCACATGGCCTAATTATTTCGTTATACGCGCCAACCACTGATACAACTATGAGCTCATGGAGGACAACCAAACGGAAGCGGAGACTCTGGCTGTTGCTTGTTGCTGCTGTTGCGCTGGGCTTTGCCGCGGCTTTCTTTTTAGGAAAGCACTTTTTTCCCGGACCGGAATCAACCACTCCTCATTCCAAAATTCGCGATTCTGTCCCGGTGCAAGCTGCCAGCACGCGAAAGGTACATCTTTATTTTGCCAGCCGTAAAGGCCGCTTTCTACAAGCAGAAGAAAGAAAGATCCAGGCCACAGACACCGGTTCTGCTATTGAAGCCATTGTCAGTGCTCTTTTGGAGGGGCCTGAGGATGCCAAACTTGTTTCCACCATCCCAACCGGCTCCAAGCTTCTCCATACATTTATCACAGATGACGGTACCGCGTATGTGGATTTCAACTCCGAGCTCTCCCTGTTGCATCCTGCCGGGGTCACCGCTGAACGGCTCACGATTTATGCCATCGTAAACTCACTTGTGTTGAATCTTGATTCTGTGGAACGAGTGCAATTGCTTCTGGAGGGCAAACCCGCGTCCACTCTTGCTGGTCACCTGGACATTCGGATTGCTAGGACGGCCAATCTCCTGATCGTCCGCTGACACAGAGGGGCCTCGTTCCGATCAACTAATCGAATGCTGGAGTGGTGGAGCATTGCAAAATATCAAATTTCAAGCACCAAACCGGGGCCCCGCCTAGAGGGTGGGGACTCCGAAGGAGAAATTACAAACAAATCTAAAATTCCAATATTGGTCCTCCGGACTCCCCACCCTTTGAGCGGGGCCCCAGTTTCAA
>CP070843.1:2383442-2392202 GCA_020350905.1 Deltaproteobacteria bacterium | reverse complement strand
TGCAATTCCCACATACCACGATTGATTTACGTCCTACCCAGGTTAATTCCGCCCCCATTGGCCTTTCGCTGGACTGGTCAGTGGGGAATTGCTTCTTGCCACAATTATGCGCTCTTATTATTATTATTTTAAGAAACTCTCGCAGAGCATTCTTACTCCTTTAGGATGCAATATTCCAAAGAGGTTACTCATGAAAAATGGAGCCCTCCATTCGATTGTGTTGGTAATAGCCCTCCTGCTTCTCGTAGGCTGCGGAGAAGGAGATACGGTAGTTTTTGCGAGTTTCAAAGGGAGTACCAATCAGGATACAGGTGAGGATACCGACAGGACCTCTGAAAAGAGTTCTGGCCTGGTAGTTATAGTGATTACCGATGCTGAGCCAGTACTACCCTCCGGGACCGAGGAGGTTTGGATTACAGTTGAGGAGGTTCTTATCCACAGAGAGGGGGGAGGGTGGGTCAGTCTGCCTTTAGTCCAAACGCCATATACCATCGACTTGCTCCGGTTTCACTCAGGAAACACCACAGACTTGATACGACCTGTCAGTCTTGCATCTGGTACATATGACCGGATACGACTCATAATAGACAACGCATCTGTCGTGAGCAATGGAAACACGTATCCAATCACCATCTCTCCAGAAGAATCTACTATCGAGAAATATTTTCTCTTCGACCTAGAGGACGGCGGTTTTGCGGATCTCACCGTAGATTTCGATCTCAGCCAGTCTCTAGGTGTAGCACAATCTTCGCTCGCACCCTCATACGAACTCACACCTTTGCTGCACATCAATCACACCGAGGAAGCAGCAGTAATAAGCGGTGAAATAGCTCCTGTGACTTTTGACGATCATAGCTCTCGTGAAGCGATTGTAGTTGTTTTTATGGATAACGATTTCAGTGGTAATTTGACTGCAGATGATAAGGAATATACACGGATAAGGGTAGATAGAGATAGCCCTGAGTTTACCATTTACTGGTTGATTCCCGGAGAGGGCTACACCGTTGCTGTCGAGATAGACGGAAGAGAGCCCACTGAATATGAACAATTTATGTATCCTGCTGATCTACAGAGGGGTGGCGTATGTGAACTCAATCATGGTAATCTGATCTGAGTGTTTGCCCACGTAGTTCCATTAAGGTGTCCGACGTATTGAAGCAAACCAGCTTCCTACCCTCCAGGGATACTGCACTAACTCACACACCATTTCAGGCATGGTGTTATCCACGTCCCGCAGGGCTATTTATTTTTGTCGTGCTCTTAGTCGTGGTTTTCCTGCTCAAAGCTCTTAAATCAGAGGAGGCACCCTCATGAAAACCATCCGTGCTTCTCTTGCTATTCTTCTCAGTGGAATATGAGGCACCGAAAACTTTGAAGTAATTCTGGATTTGTGCTACATTACCAACACTGCGCTGTGCCAATCTTTATGTCCTTGCGGCTTAAGCTTTGCCTCAGTATTGCCCCATCTGTCTTTCTTATTTTTAGAATCGCAAACAGAACCATTCCGCTTGGACGAGGCCACCTTTGGAATTGAGAGAAAATTAGTTCATCGTGTGTCCTAACCCGGAAAATTCACGAATCGGCTAGTGCGACCGTGGATATGACCGTCCTTCCGGGCTTCCTCAGATCCCGCACATCGCGGCGTAGTGTTCAAGTACGCCGCGGGTACGAGAACCTACGGCTACCCGTTGGCAGGGCCATCTTCACGGTCTAGCGACGCAGATTCCTGAATTATCCGGGTTAGCAATCACTCCTTCGTCACGGGCCTGCTTCTTGCATCACTCTGTTGCCCTGAAAATGTTGTTTTTTCTGAATTTAGTGCTTGGAACGTTGGGTGGCTCTTCATGCAAAAATCGTTGGCCAAGGAACTAGTCATCACGAAGTCCGATGACACCAACAAGTTCGCTCGTTCATGGAACCCACCACCGGAGGGGCCAGTTTCCCTTCAGCGTCGAGCAGTGCTTTTCCTGGGCGCAGCTGAATTGTTCCGCCTCATGGTTTCCTTTCCTTGCCCTTCATTTGCCGAAACGAGCACACAAGACTACTCTTCACTAGCAGAATTAACCAGTCTCGAACCCATTGAAAAACCTCTTCTGGTGTTCCGTGATTATGCGAAAGAATCCGATCAAGAAACCAAAGCTCGCCTCATGAGGAATCTACGAAGCAGGCCCGATTTGTTAAAGAACATCATAAAGAGACTTGATGGGGAAAAACAGATAAGATTCACTTTTGAGAGCCTCGAGATCAAATTGCACTTCGTGCCAGAATTGCGCAAGAAATACGCACAGCCATATAAACGATTCTGCACCCAGGTGATTGACTATTTGCAGCAGAAGACAGGATTGAAGAGCCCCTATGAGCAAATAATTAATCCACTGCAGGAATATCCCGAGATTCCTCTCAAGAGTACCTACGCGTATCTTGTCCATCAGCTCGGAAAAGAATATAGAGCTTTGTGTACTTTTTCGACAGCGAAAGGAACTTCGATTCGATATGAGTTAGAAGGTTCTTACTTTTCTGATCACGTAGGGGGAGTTGAGGTTACTATCGACAGTCCACGTGAAGGTACGTATATCCTAGACAGAAAGAATTACAGCATCTGGCAGAACAGAACAATGAATCTTTATTCACTTCTCACAGTTCCTGTCGAAGAGACGTTTCATTTGGTTATGGGCAAATATACCGACCAAAAGATTACTGCTGAACTGCAAGAGAAATCAAATCGCTCAGTATATGAAGTCGAAAAGGTTGCAAATTACTGGATGTCAGTTGAAGAAGCACTGGTCGGGGGACTGTCTTGGAGTGTCATGCAAGATTTCGCGAAGAAATTCCTCAAGAATCTGCCACAATCAGCTCTCAGACCTGCGCCCTCGGAGAAGAGTCGCGTTTCTCAATACGCATTTCGTGAGACCGGTTTCTCTGTCGTAAAGAGCCTGGGGTTCAAAGAGGCGATAAGCATGTATCAAAATGACCCCACAGATTTTTGCCGTCTGTTGACTAAAAGCCAGTGAGTATAGTAGAAACTACTCGGACACTAGTTATGGTGTTCGACTCTGCACTTCTTTGAGGGAGGTATTTCCTTCGTCTTTTCTAAAATCTGCTGGGTCGATCCCGTGTTTTCTGAAAAGTTCGTAAAGGTCGGCCCTGTACTTGCCGGCTAGTTTTGCCGCTTGACTCACGTTACCTCGGGTGAGTTCAATCAGTTGAACCAAGTAGTCCCGTTCAAAGTCCTCTTTCGCATACTTAAAGGGTTTCAGGCTTTCCTGTTCCGAGTCTTGCGCTTGCAGGAGAAAATCTTCAGTAATGATGTCTTTTGTGGCCATGACCACGGCACTCTCGATGGTGTTTTCAAGTTCTCTCACGTTTCCGGGCCACGAGTGAAGCATGAGTTTTTGGAGTGCGGATGGCGACAAACCCTTGATTCGTTTTCCCCCCTGTTTGGAAAATCTCTTCAAGAAATGCATCGCCAACATCGGGATATCTTCTCTCCTTTCTTGAAGAGTGGGAAGTTTGATATGAATGACATGGAGACGATAAAAAAGATCTTGCCGAAAATTCCCTTTTTCGGCCTCGCTTTTGAGGTTCTTATTTGAAGACGAAATCAGCCTGATATCGACCCTTACGGTTTTTCCTCCTCCAAGTGGGTAAAACTCCCTTTCCTGCAATACGCGAAGAAGCTTTGACTGCATGGTCAGGGGCATTTCCGATATTTCATCCAGAAAGAAAGTACCCTTGTGTGCATGGGCGAAAAGACCTTTCTTGTTAGCAGTTGCGCCTGTGAATGCGCCTTTCTCGTAGCCAAAGAGTTCACTTTCCAGCAAATTTTCAGGTATGGCTGCACAGTTTATAGCTACAAAAGGCCTGTTTTTTCTGGAACTAGCCAGATGGAGAGTTTTGGCAATCAACTCTTTGCCGGTACCACTGTCGCCTTCAATGTAGACGTTAGAATCCGTCCCGGCTGCCTGAGTCACCTGTTCAAGAACCTCTTTCATCCTTTTACTTTTGCCTATGATGTTTTCAAATCCATATCTCTCTCTCACCATCCTCCGCAGTGCCTTGAGCTCATTGGCAAGCCTGCTTTTTTCTAGACAATTTCTTATCTGCAACAGGAGTTCTTGGTTGTCAAAAGGCTTGGTCAAATATGTCGATGCCCCTTTGCTCATGGCTGTCACCGCACTCTTGATCGTACCGTATGCTGTCAGGATTATCACAGGTAGTTCAGGATCTATCTCGTGTAGCTCTTTCATGACACCGATCCCATCTTTTTCAGGTAGCTTGAGATCGACAAGGGCAAGATGGAATGTTCCCTTTCTCGCTCGGGTGATTGCGTCTTCTGCCCTTGCAGCTGTGCTTACCCGATAGCCTTCACCCTCCAGTCTCATCTGGATCACCTTGAGGATATTGGGATCGTCATCTACCACCAGTATCCTGCTCTCTTCATTTTCCATCTTGACCTCGGCTTTAGGGCGATTCCTGCCGTTTCCTTTTCTCTAGGCCTAAATCCACTTTCTTCAGTTCTTCTATCTGATCCTTCAACTCCTGTATCTGCCTCTCCAGCTTGCTTATTCTTTTATTCTTCTGCTCAATCATCTCATTTGCCTGGACAAGACCATGTTGCAAAGTACCGCTCTCTTGAATGACCGCAATCCAGATTTCTGTATCATTTCTTAAAGGGCTTTCTGGGAACTCATCTGTCAACCTTTCGAAGTTTTCCAGGGAAGTCTCATAATCCCGATTTGGATTTTCAGGATGGACGTAGAGCAAACCAATCATATGGAGTGCACGATCTCCCATGCTGTGGGGATATATGCGCAATGCCTCTTTGCTTTCTTGCAGGGCTTCTTCGTAAGCTCCTTGACCCATGAGTTTCCCTGCATTTGAAAGATGGTCTTCAGCTTGCCGTTTTTGCCACACATGCATGCAGCCAGAGATACTGACCAGCGTAATCATGCAGTAGGCAATGTGAAGAAAAAGGTGCTTCCTTTTCCTGGTTCGCTCAGCACCCATATCTTACCTCCATGCGCGGTGACAATGTGTTTGGCGATGGAAAGACCCAGCCCGGTTCCCCGTATGGTTTCTTTGCCATTCTCTATTCGCTGAAACTTTTCAAAGATTCGTTTAAGATGTTCTTGTGAAATGCCGCAGCCAGTGTCTGAGACCGCAACCCGGACCCATTCCGTACTGTGATCATGCAAAGAGGCCCGAAGAGTGACTGCACCCTCTTGTGGTGTAAATTTCAATGCATTTCCAAGCAAGTTCTGCACCACCTGCCCAACCCTCTCTTGGTCTATCCTGACCTGGGGAAGTTCAGGAAAAGGCTTTAACTCCAGATCAATCTTCTTCCTAAGAGCAATGGGGGCCAGTCTTAAGACAGTCGTTTGAATTTCTGGAAAAAGATCACAGTTTCTGAAATGATACTCCATCATCTTGGCTTCCATGCGGGAGAGATCGAGAATCCTGTTGACAGAGTCGATTAGGGTCTCACATTCACTTTTTGTAATAATGAGAAGTTCGTCTCGTCTTTCACGCTCGGTCACATAACCTTCTTCCAGCAACATACTCGAAGCTTCCCTTATCGCCGTCAAGGGGGTGCGAAGGTTGTGAGATACATGACTAATGAAGTCGAGTTTCATCTGGTCGAGTTCCTTTAACCGTTCACACATGGTGTTGAAATGATCGGCTAATTCTTTAATTTCGGGAGGTGAATCAATATCAGGAACTCTCTCAAATTGCCCCTCAGCTATCTCTTTCGTCCTCTCTTGAAGCAGCAGAAGCGGTCGATTTATGCTTCGGGTGTTGAACAGAGAAACGAGAGTTCCGGTGATGATGATCAATACGGCGGTAGTGGTGGCGATTTCCAATACGCGAGCAGTTATATGGCTTGAGGCGAGGATCTTGCTATCTCTGTCAGATCTCGCTATCTTGATTGTCCCTCTCAAGTTATTGTTGATTTTCTCAACTATCTCATCTCTTTCTCGGTAATATTTGTTTCGATCGTGAGATTTTCCCTCTTTTTCAAATGTCACTCCCTCTCTGAAAAGAGCAAGGTACTGGTCATAGAGCTCTTTCGTTTTTGCATGGAGATTTGTTTTTTTAACGGTGTCTGTCAGAGTAGCCATTTTAGAAAAGTGTTCAGACACATATTTTTCAGTCTCCCAAAACTTTTTATAAAAATCCTGGTCATTAGAGATGAAATACTTTCTTTCAAAGCTCACTTGGGTGAAGAAATCATCCAAAAGACGTTCGATTATACTTATTGTGGCAGCATCTACAGAGGCAACGGCCTTAGTGATCCGGTTTAGTCTATTTAACTGCATCGTCACGTAGAGTCCAAAAAACAGAACCAATATCAATATGGTTGCGTAACCTAAGGTAATCCTTTTAAAAATAGTAAACTTCATAACACCTGAGCCCTCTAGCCCGGATATTTCATGAATGGTCTACTGCGACCGCGGATATGGGCACCCTTCCGGGCGTCCTCGGGTTCCCCACCCTGCGACGTACTGTTCAAGTATGCCTCGGATGTAAAACCCTGCGCTTGCCCGGTGGCATGCCCATCTTCACGGTCTCGTGACGTCAATTCATGAAATATCCGGGTTAGGAGGATTTTTTGTCTTTGGGGACAATGCCTAAGAGCATGGGGAGACAAATTTGGTGATCAGTGCAATATTTTTCAAGGAACGTGGCAGAGTCCCCTGACTGCCCTTTCTTGTTGGATATCAAACAATTCTTGGCGCCAAAGTACAGTCTTTGATACTTTTCCTTTTTACCCGCAACAACTAAAATCAATGATTGCAGTAAGTTAAACTAAAAACACTATCTGGCATATTCCTTGCTATGTATCTCTACACTATGTTGTCAACAAAGCTCCATAATCCAGAAACCGAGTGGCATTATTTGCCCTCGGTTTTCAAAACACCAAGGAAGACTAAGGCTATACGCACCTTGTATAAGACATTCCCGAATGTCATAGCCTTACTCATTTTGCTGACCGCTGTTGTTTTACTCCATCTCCTGTCCTAATAAGATAACTGAAACACGGCGATTCTTCCGTCGACCTTCGGGTGTTTCATTACTGGCAATGGGCCGAGTTTCCCCAAACCCCTTGGCCACAAGCCTTTCCTGAGCAATTCCAAAATGATCTATCAGGTTCTGTTTAACGCTTTCGGCCCTCTTCTGGGACAGTTGGAGGTTTGTGGTCGCAGCCCCCATGCTGTCAGTATGACCCTCTATAACCGCGGTCCTATTTGGAGAGGCTTTCATTCGATCAGCTACTCTCTTGAGCTGATCAAAATATCTGGAACTGATTTCAGCACTGCCGACTCCAAATTCAATATCTAGTTGAATAGTAGCTTCTTTCTTGAGACGAGAGGAACGATCATCCTTTCCAATTTCTGCTTCGATTACTTCATTAGGATTTCTGTCAAGATCGTCGTATTCCATTGCCGTTTTATCAATATATATTTTCTCAACTACAATATCTGAGTCATTTATGATAAAATAGTACTTTGTTTCAGAATACATTTCCTCGGTAAGATTAATAATAATTCTATTTCTTATGTAATAATACCATACTACATATTCACCTTCAGGCACAATTTCTATTTCAGTTACTGGCAAATTATATTGTAAATTTTCTATTGAAGACTTAGTGTGTCCTATTGTTATTTCATCAGGTTCACCAAGTATTGATAAAATGTCATATTTAGTAGATTTGTTTTCAATTATTTTCGCAATATTGCTTTGATTCAAGTTTTCATTACCAGTCAAATAATGAGTAGTTCTACATGAGTTTAATATCAATAGTGAGAGACAGCATATATATAGGAATAGATTCTTATGAGTAGTAAACATCTCTATCCTCGTAAAATATTAGAGTCCACGATGTTTCTAACCGTTGCACAGCATAAATCATGGAAGAGTGTACCCGCTAGGCCCGCTTCCTGGCAAGCGTTTTTGCATGCCCCTGTAAAGTATCACAGCTACCCGATGTTCGGTGAGAAGACTCTCATGAGGCCTTGATGATGAAACACGCCCTGGTACTGGTGGTCTTTGTGACCCTCTTTACGGCAGTGACAACAAGCGCGAGCGAGCCAGAGCCAACGTCAACCAAAAATGGGGCTGCCTGGCTCCACGCGATTCGAGCAGGTGTGTTAATGCATGATGTCGACGATTTATGGAGCGGCACCAGTAAAGAAGGCGGCGTTGATCTAAATAGTGAAATAATATTGAGCCGCCCAAGCTTTTCGTTACTGTCAGGAAATGTAAGACCCAATCTTGGTGCAAGCATCAACACCCAAGGGGACACAAGCAAGATTTATGGAGGAATATTGTGGGAATTAGCAATGAAGTCTGGGATATTCCTGAACCTTGGTATTGGTGCTGCCGTTCACAACGGGGAGTTAGACACAAATCAAGAAGACAAGAAATCGCTAGGATCGCGCGTCCTCTTACGTGTACCAATCGAGCTCGGGTACTCACTTAGTGAGCACCACCAGATCTCAATTTTGTTCGACCATATTTCTAATGCATTTCTAATAGATCCAAACGAGGGACTGGATACGCTTGGCTTACGCTATGGATATCGGTTCTAGAAGCAAATCCAGATGGCACGCTTACCGTTTCACTGCTCGCCAGAGAGTACTCTACACGCTGCTTTTCTCCGTGAATTTTGCCGATGCACTACCATCTGGCAAACCAGCCTTTGTGCATCATAGAGAGAAGATCCATGGTCAAAGCCACCGAGCAGTGGATGAGAAT
>CP070843.1:2379695-2383342 GCA_020350905.1 Deltaproteobacteria bacterium | reverse complement strand
GGATATGCAGCGGTTGCTCGCCCTGGGCGTGGACGGTGTTATTACCGATTATCCAGATCGACTGATTACGCTGCTGCGAGAGACGGGGGGCGACTGGTGAAAATGCTTCAAGTATATCCGCGCTAGCCAGTTTACTCTTCAGGTTCCGCTTCTTTTGCCTTTTCCTGTTTTTCTTTTTTCGCTTTCTCTCTTTTCTCTATTGCTTTTTTCGCCTCCTCTTTCTTGGCCTGTTCCTTTACTACCTTTGCCCAGTACTTCTTTCTTTCGTCCCCCTTCTCTTTACGCTTCTGTGTGCCACTCCTGGGATTCTTCGCCATTTGCCACCTCGCTCTCTCCCAAATGAGATCAGTCCCTTAACAACGGCTTTGTCAATTCGAACAATATAAAGGTAAAAACGCAGCCTGTCACAAAAAACCATACAGAGGCATGGATTGACAATGCAGCAAGAACCGTTTCTTTTAATCCCAGCAGTCCCCCCTCTCTTGCAACTGCCCATTGAATCAAGGATTGCGGCACGAACTGGGCAAGAGGCATTCCTGGCCATTCGCCGGTTTGGAACCATTTCCAGTACTGAATGAGAAGGATAGAAAGTGCCAAGAACGTTCCAGCTCCTGCTGGAAAAAAGGTCACAAATTTAAGCTGACGAGCAAGTCTCGTATCTTTCGTTTCCATGTTGATTACCTGGACGTAAAGTTTTCCCATGGTAATTTGATTAGACTTTTTATTATAAGCCCCATCACATCTCCAATACCAGTAGGATATTGGAAAAATCTTCTTTACAAGAAGATTTCTTTTTGGGTAATGTCTTGCGAATTCTTCAATATTTCTAACAGTGAAACCCCCTTTCAAGATCGCACCACTATGACATTGGGTACTGAACCATTCTGGAAAACCAAAGCTCTTACGGAAATGACCCCGGAGGAGTGGGAATCGATCTGTGACGGCTGCGCCAGATGCTGTTTACACAAAGTGGAGTACAAGGACACAGGAGAGGTCCACTACACCAATGTAGTGTGCCGCCTTCTGGATATGTGGTCCTGCCGGTGTACATCTTATGAAGAACGCATCAAACTGGTCTCAACTTGCCTGGTAATGACACCCGCCAAGGCTGCGGAATTGGAATGGCTACCTAGAACCTGCGGCTACCGCCGACTGGCTTTGGGGCAGGAACTGGAGTGGTGGCATCCCCTGGTGTCTGGTAGCTCCAGCACGGTTCACGAAGCAGGTATCTCAGTACGCGGGAAAGTTCTGCCCGAGCAATATGTGCACCCTGACGAGTTGGTAAAGCATATCATTCATTTCTAATCCTCTCCTGGATGTTACCCAAATCTTACCACTTAAAAACCGTGCAACTGAGACGATTAATGATTATCACTATGAATATTCCTGGGGAATTTTGCTGTGTTGGCAAGGTTGAAGGAGAAGGAGTAACCTATGAACATCAGAACCACAAAAATTTTGTTCTTCCTTGTTGTGCTTTTATTTGCCTCCCTGAAGGCCGTGGATGGTCTTGCGGAGAGAACACTCACCATAAAAATGGGTGACATTAGATGCGACAATTTATCTTTGTCCGGAAAGCCCCCCAACGGCGGATATAATGTTGAAGGAGTATGGGTCCAAAGTAACGACATTGTCGCATACGCTATTGATAAAGAGAAGGGTTTAATTTGCTTCGAACCCCGGAACGTTGGTAGTACCAAGGTCAAAGTCCACGGCAAGAGATACGAACTGGGCCGCTACGGGAAGCAAAAAAGCAGTGAACCGTTTTATAGGGCGTTCAAAGTAAGAATTAGGCCTCAAAAGGAAAGCGATACCGGTGGTAGGATGTATTAAACCTTACAGACAACATTCAGGGGATGGTTGGCTTTGTCCATTAAGCCCCTAATACGAGCCGTTGAAAGTCTCTAGCTCCTCTGCTGATAGACGAACTCCTGCAGGAAGTTGAGGTAGGACTGCTGTTTTCGGAGCAGCAGAACCTGCGCGCATCTCCTGGAGAATCTCCGGTAGATCCTGAAGAGATCTTCCCTCTCTGATCAGAGTGAAAGCTGGGACCCGAGAGGTTGCAATGAAATCCAGAGCTTTGCGAACCGTCTCCGGGGTGTGGTGGAAAGAGGCATAGATGCGGATCTCATCGTAATGGAGGCGAGTGGTATCGACACGCAGTTCACTTCCTCGTGGACAGCCGCCGAAAAGGTTCACCCGGCCACCCGGCCGCACCAGTTCAACCGCTTGATTCCAGGTTTCTGGCTTGCCCACGGCCTCAATCACACAGTCAAAACCCAGCTTGTGGGGTGTGTACTCATCCCGCAACCGCTCGAGCAACGCCGCCGAAAGCCTTTCTGCAACAGTATTGGTCACACCCAGTTCAGCAGCGACGGCAAGTCGATCTGATTGGTCATCAACCGTGGTGACCTCTGCGCCGGCCAACACTGAGAGTCGTGCGAGCATCAAGCCTAAAGGTCCGGCACCGATCACCAGCACCTTTTCTCCTTCCTGTATGGCCACATCCTCCACACCTTTGACCGCACAGGCCAGTGGCTCCACCAGCGCCGCCTTGGCCGCCAAAAGATCTGCTGGGATGGTGAGACAATTCTCCTCCACAATCCTGGCGGGAACCCGAGCATATTCGGCATAAGCCCCGTTGGCAAAGAGCAGGTCATCACAGAGATTGGGTTTGTTTAATTCACAGAAATAGCAGTCCCAACAGGGTGCCGAGTTGGCCGCTACTATCCTCGTACCCACTGAGAACTGTCCGTTGTCGCAGGCAACTACCTCGCCAGCAAATTCATGGCCGAACACAGAGGGCGGTTGAATCATGCGCTCATGATAGCCTCGGAGAAAGACTTTCAAGTCCGTACCGCACGTCAAAGCCGCTTCCACCCTGACAAGGATGTCCCCCGGTTGTAGATCTGGCACCGCTATCTTCTCCAACCTGACGTCTTCTTTGCCGTGAAGCACACAGGCTGTCATTGTCTCAGGCACTGCCTTTACCATTTTAATCTTTCCCCTCTAACGTCCGTGGTCCCTTTGGGCTCATTTCGCTCTTGGCAAAGCGCTTAGCGCATAGCGTTTGTCGGTGATGAATTTGCCCTCTGCTCTATGCTTCCATGCCCTGGTTTCCCTGGATCAGGCGCAACCGCAACTTTCAGTGAATCTCCTTTCGGCTGTCTTGCCAAAGCGAGGGCCTGATTGATCTCATTCAGAGGAAACACATGGGTCACAAACTCTTCCCAAGGAAATTGTTGGTCAACGAGGGTTTCTTGGGTCAGCCCGTTGAGCTCGACTGAAGACGAATAGCTTCCTACGACTTGTTTTTCCGCCATACCTATTTGACCAGCATCGATTTTGAGTTCTTGTCCCATGCGGGTATGGGCAAAGAGGATCAGCGTCCCGCCGGGCCGCAACGCCCGGAGAGAACCATTTATTGCCTCTTCGGATTCCATGGCAGCGATGACAGCATCAGGGCCTAAGGGTGGAGCAATCTCCTGTAGGCTCGCATTCAGATCTTTGCCGGGATGAAAGACTGCCTTTGCGCCATACCTGAAAGATCTTTTCTGTCGTTCCGGCAGAGGCTCAACCGCAATAATCTCCCAACCATCTCTGCGCATCAGGACAGTCAGCATGAGTCCAACAGGTCCTTGACCCAG
>CP070843.1:2370204-2379595 GCA_020350905.1 Deltaproteobacteria bacterium | reverse complement strand
TCACAGACTCTCTGAAAAAAACCAAAGTCGATACTCCGCGGATAGGCGCTTGCTCCGACAATAACCAATTTGGGCCGGTGTTCCCTGGCCAGTCGTTCAAACTCTTCCAGATCGATGGTCTCAGTCTCAGGGTTTACCCCATAAGAGATAACCCGGAAGATTTTGCCGGAATTATTGGCGGGGCTGCCATGGGTAAGATGACCTCCATGGCGCAAGTCCATACCCATTATGGTGTCTCCGGGCTGCAAAATCGAGAAGTACACCGCCATGTTGGCCTGTGAGCCGGAGTGGGGCTGAACATTGGCATATTCAGCCGCAAACAACTCTTTTGCCCGTTCGATCGCCAGGCTTTCAGCTGTATCCACGAATTCGCAGCCGCCGTAATATCGATGACCGGGATAACCTTCAGCATACTTGTTGGTCAAGACGCTCGCCTGGGCTTGCCTGACTGCAGGACTGGCGAAATTCTCCGAAGCAATGAGCTCCAGTCTCTGAAGCTGCCTTTCCTCCTCTAGCCTAATCGACTCTGCAATTTGTGGATCTATTGTTTCCAGTTCCGACATGCTGGCCCTCTTTGCAAACGGTTGAGTCACTCACCATCGCCATTTTCCACTTCGTAACATTCATTGGTGAGACAGCAAATAACGAAGAATGCCGCAATGTATAATGATACATGCAAAATGGGAAGTGTTAAATCAGAGATGCTAAACGAGAAATGACAGATGGGAAATGTCTAGCCCGGAGGTTTCATGAATCACTTGCTGCGACCGAGGATATGACTGTCCTTCAGGGCGTCCTCGGGTGTCGGACCCTGCGACGTACTGTTTAAGTACGCCTCCGGAACCAACACCCTGCGGTTGCCAGGTGGCCCGCCCGCCTCGCCTGAGCGAGCAGGCTCGCGATGGCGGGCAGGCACACCCTTCTCCACAATCTCGCGACAGCGATTCATGAAACCTCCGGGCTAGACTTCGTCCAGTTGCGCTATTCTGCCCTGATGACGTCCGCCATCAAATTCAGTCACCAGCCAGGTTCTAACAATCTCACCCGCCAGGTCGGCCCCGATGAGCCTCCCCCCCATTACCAATAGATTGGCGTCATTGTGTCGTCGACTTAAAACGGCGCTGTAAACATCGTTGCACAGAGCTGCACGTACACCAACAAAGCGGTTGGCAATCATGGACATACCCAGGCCGGATCCGCAAACAAGAATACCCTTGGTGAATTCACCTCTGGCGACCCCGGCCGCCACAGTCTTGCCGTAGACTGGATAATCAACGGAGTCTTCACTATGGCAGCCCACATCTTCCACAGAATGTCCCATATCTCCCAGCACGGTCTTGACCTGGCTTTTCATCGAAAAACCTGCGTGATCGCTTCCGATAATGACTCTCATGTTCGCTCTCCCAGAAGGAAAACAATTTTAGGATTCATAGCAACGAAACACCAGGGCGGCGTTGGTGCCACCAAAACCAAACGAATTGGAAAGCGCTGTTCTTACCTCCGCTTTCCGGCTAACATTGGGGACGTAGTCCAGATCACAGTCCGGGTCCGGATTCTCGTAGTTGATTGTCGGTGGTATGATGCCGTTCTTGATGGTAAGCACGGCTATAGCGCTTTCCACCCCACCCGCACCTCCCAGGAGGTGTCCGGTCATTGACTTGCTAGAGCTAACAGCCAGCTTGTAACTGTGTTCTCCAAAAACGGTTTTTATCGCTTGCGTTTCAAACTTGTCATTCAAGTCGGTGGAGGTGCCGTGTGCATTAATGTAGTCGACTTCCTCGGGCCTTATTCCCGCATCATCGACGGCCATCTGCATACAACGGGCCATCCCCTCACCTTCCGGTGCCGGAGCTGCAATATGGAAGGCATCTCCGGTCAGGCCGTAGCCAATTACCTCTGCGTAGATAGCGGCTCCCCGTTCAAGGGCGTGATCCAGTTCCTCCAGAATGATAATGCCGCTGCCCTCGGCCAGAACAAAACCGTCTCGGTCTCGGTCAAAAGGACGAGACGCCTTTAGCGGCTCATCGTTGCGGGTTGAGAGAGCCCGCATAGCGTTAAAACCTCCTATGGCCAGCGGTGTGACAGTTGACTCCACACCTCCTGTAATCATTGCATCGGCAGCACCACGTTGGATATGTTTGAAGGCGTCACCCACCGCGTGAGTGCCGGCGGCACAGGCTGTTTCAATGGCGACGTTTGGCCCCTTGGCTCCAAAAAAGATGGAAATCTGTCCTGGAGCCATATTGGCAATGAGCATGGGAATAAAGAAAGGGCTTATCTTCTTGGGTCCTTGCTCCAGCAAAACTCGATGATACTTTTCAATGGTGGTAAGACCACCGAGGCCGCAGCCGATAACAACTCCAACCCGCTCGGCGTTGTTGCCGTTAATATCTAGGTTGGCATCGTCTATGGCCATTCGCGTCGCCGCCAGAGCATACATGGTAAATATGTCCATCCTTTTGAGATCCTTGCGGGAGACATAGTCTTCCGCTTTGAACTCTTTAACCTCCCCGGCAATATGGGTGGCCATTTCAGTGGGGTCAAACCTGGTAATCCGGGTGATTCCCGATTTGCCAGCCACAAGGGCAGCCCATGTCTCCTCTACTCCGATTCCCAACGGTGTCACCAAACCTAAACCCGTAACCACGACCCTTCTTTGCATTGCTTAATCCTCGGTTAAAGTTGTGCATTCAAACTGATGCAAATACTTTTTCTCAGGCTCACGGCGCAAGGCATTAGCCTCAGGGCTTTGGATTATTTTCTGGCCACTCATCTTCCTCGCGCCTTGTCCCGCTTGTCCTGAGCTTGTCGAAGGATGTGCCTTTCGCCTTTTACATATACATCCCACCATTCAAATGAATTATTTGACCTGTGATATAGGAGGCCTCATCTGAGATGAGAAATTTTACCACCTGGGCAACGTCTTCGGGTAGGCCCGCACGACCCAGGGGAATCTGTGCCAAAAAGGCCTCCTTGGCCTTCTCGGTAAGCTGCGCCGTCATCTCAGTTTCAATAAAGCCAGGCGCAACCGCATTCACTGTCACGTTCCTGCTTGCCAGTTCGCGGGCCACCGACTTGGTAAAGCCCATAATACCTGCTTTGGATGCAGCATAGTTGGCCTGACCTGCATTCCCCATGGCCCCCACCAGCGAGGCTATGTTTACTACCCGGCCATAGCGCTGTTTCATCATGTGGCGTGCAGCAGCCTGGGTACAGTTGAACACACTTTTGAGGTTTACGGCCAACACCGCATCCCAATCCACCTCTTTCATCCGCATCAGCAGGTTGTCCCTTGTAATACCGGCGTTGTTGACCAGGATGTCAACACGCCCATGGCGGTCCACCACGCCGGTAATGAACTCTTGAACCGCTTTATAATCTGCGACATCCAGCCGCACTCCCTCGATCTCACAACCCTTTTCCTGTGCCATCTTGACGGTTTCTTCAGCAGCCGTGTCCTCAGGTGGATCGAAGTGATTAAAAGCCACTGTCAAGCCCGGCTCAGCAAGAGCCATGATAATTGCCCGGCCGATTCCTCGTGAACCTCCGGTAACAACCGCAACCTTTTTGCTGTCTTCAGCCATACCTTCACTCCACAGTTCCTAGACTCCAGATCTCAATTTTCCCATTTTCGAAATGAAAAACTAGCTTCGCCGTTCCTCTATCTTTTTCACCAGTGCAGGTAGAAACTCAAAGAGATCAGCCACCACTCCGTAATTCACTATGTCGAAGATGGGTGCCTCGGGATCTCTGTTAACAGCCACAATGATCTCAGAGCCCTGCATACCCACCACATGTTGGATGGCTCCGGATACGCCGCAAGCCATGTAGAGTTTGGGAGAAACCGTTTTGCCTGTCTGTCCCACCTGGTGGCTGTAAGCCTTCCAGCCTTCATCCACCACACTTCGGGTAGCGCCGACTGCACCATCGAGCAAGAGGGCCAACTGCTCGATCAGTTCAAAGTTCTCCGCCTTTTGCAAGCCGCGGCCGCCGGTTACCACCACATCGGCCTCGGTTAAACGTGCTGTTTCCTGCGCTTCAGTGACGCTCTCGAGTACCTGTACTCTCGAGACAAGAGCCTCTTGGCTAGGAGCGAAAGCTTCCACCACTCCCTCGCGCTGGCTGTCAAAGACAGATTTCTTCATAACCATAGGCCGAACCGTAGCCATCTGTGGACGTCGGTGCGGACAGAGAATGGTGGCCATTACGTTGCCACCAAAAGCAGGTCGTGTTTGATAGAGCAGCCCATCCTCACCAATGTCAAGGCCCGTGCAGTCCGCCGTCAGGCCAGTCTGCACTGCGACAGCCACTCGAGGGATAAAAGAACGCCCCATGGCGGTTGCTCCAGCTAAAAGAATATCCGGCTTCTTTTGCTGAATCAGTTCTGTCAGAACCTTGGAGTGGGACTCATCGTTGAACGGGTGCAGAGCAGGATGCTCCGCCAGGTAAACACGATCTGCCCCATAGCCCACGAGCTGCTTGGCAGCATTCTGAAGCTGATCTCCTATCAGCACTGCTGCCAGTTCAACTTCCAGCTTATCAGCCAAATCTCTGCCAACACTGAGCAACTCGAAGGAGACTGAATGAACTTCGCGGTTGTGGTGTTCGGCTACAACCCAGACTCCTTGATATGATTCTATGTCGTCTGTCTCAACCGCTTGCACCTCGGGCATGTCGATGGCTTCATACTCACAGGCATCGACGCAGAGACCACACAAATTACAGGTATCGTCCACTTGAGCCATTTCATCCACTACCTCGATGGCTTCCACAGGACAGACTTCTACACACTCTTCGCATGCTACGCACTTTTCTTTGTCGATTATGGCCTTCATAGCCCCGATACCTTCGCCTCCTTTAACAACTGAATAAGTTTCTCCGCCTGCTCCTCTACTTCTCCATTGATCATCTCCCGGTCGCTACGCGGCGGAGGACTGAATACCTTGACTACTTGGGTGAAAGAACCTTGCAAACCAACTTCTTTTGCATTCAGATCCAAGTCAGCCGCACCCCAGGTGGGAATTTCCAGTTTCTTTGCCCTCATCTTGTGCTTGAGTCCGGGCATTCTAGGATCGCCGATTTCTCGTACCACCGTAACCACTGCTGGCAGTTCCATCTGCACCACCTCGTAGCCGAAATCGGTGAGACGCTCCACCCGCAATTGACTTCCATCAACCAACTCCAGCTTGCGTCCATAAGTAGTATACGGCTGATCTAAATGCGCTGCCAGACCCGGACCCACCTGGGCAGTGTCCCCATCAATGGCCTGCTTACCGCAGATCACCAGATCCACCGGTTCCAGCTTGGCAATGGCCCGAGCCAGAGTCAACGAAGTGGCCCATGTGTCCGCCCCAGCAAAAGCCCGATCGCTCAAAAGCACGGCCTCGTCCACTCCCAGTGCCAGGGTTTCCCTGAGGGCCTCCTCAGCCTGGGGCGGTCCCATTGTCATTACTGTTACCTTGCCCCCGTATTCATCCCGCAGGAGCAAGGCAGCTTCCACCGCATACCAGTCGTGGGGATTGACTATGCTGTCCACACCCTGACGCACGAGGGTATTGGTCTCGGGGTCAATGCGGACGTTTTTGGCATCAGGAACCTGTTTAATGCAAACAACGATGTGCATGAAGGAACTCCAATGAAATTAAGTGTCTAAAATGCCTAAAATTAGTCATTGACCGGCTAACTGGCTTAACCGGCTAACCGCCTAAAAAAATGTTTCCTTGATGCGGCCGTATTCCTTGTTCAATTCCTGGCCGATGATGTTGCGCTGAATCTGGTTTGTCCCCTCATAAATTTGCAGTATTTTGGCATCCCGCATCATCTTTTCCACAGGGTAATCACGCATATAACCGTAGCCTCCCAGTACCTGCACAGCGTTGGTGGTTACCCGCATGGCAACATCTGTTGGATACAGTTTAGAAATGGCCGATATCTTGGAGATGTCCTTGGCTCCACTGTCAATGTACCGTGCTGCGGCATAGACCAGAGCGCGGGAGGCCTCCGTTTCCGTGGCCATGTCCGCGAGCATGTGTTGGACCGCCTGAAAAGTAATGATGGGCTTGCCGAACTGCACCCGCTTGCGGGCATATTCCACCGAAATGTCCAGTGCTCCTTGGCACAGACCCACCGCCAGGGCACCGATACCAGGCCGCGACACGTCAAAAGTTTTCATAGTAACGATAAAACCCGTGCCTTCCCTACTAATGAGTCGGTCTGCGGGAATGCGGCAATCGTTGAAAAGGAGTTCCCGGGTGGCCGAGGCCCTGAGACCCATCTTTTTTTCTTTCTTACCGAAGGAAAATCCCGAATCTCCTCTCTCAACAATAAACGCGCTTGCTCCTCTGGCACCTTTGGTCCGATCTGTCATGGCGACCACCGTATAAATCTCGGCCTCTCCGGCGTTAGTGATCCACTGCTTGGTCCCGTTGAGAACATAATGGTCACCATCACGCTTGGCAGTGGTCTGAATGCCACCTGCGTCACTGCCGGCACTGGCCTCTGTTACACCAAATGCAGCCAGCTTCTTACCGCTGGCAATGGGTGGTAAGTACTTCTGTTTTTGCTCTTCACTGCCAAAAAGCAGTATTGGATACGCCCCCAAGCCGCTGGCTGCAAAGGTGGTGGCAACGGCAATACACGCCCGACCCATTTCTTCGATTGCCAGGCAGTTTTCGAGAACCCCTCCTCCCAAACCGCCGTACTCTTCCGGCAGATAGACCCCAAACAGGTCTGATTGCGCCAGAATCTCCATAATCTCCCAGGGGAATTCTTCGCTCTCATCGAGTTCAGCACGCACTGGGCGAACCTTCTCTGTGGCGATTTTCGCTGCAATCTCTTGGATCATCTGCTGTTCTTCGGTCAAGAAATACTCCACGTAATCCCTCCTGTCGCAGACAAAGCGGTGAACTGTGCGATGCTAACCCTATCGCTCACATGAATTTCTACCAACGCATCATTACTGCCCCCCAGGTGAACCCACCGCCAAAAGCATCAAGGAGAACCAGGTCTCCCGGCTTGAGACGGCCGGAGCGGTTGGCCTCGTCAAGGGCCACTGGAATAGTCGCGGATGAAGTATTGCCATAGCGCTCAATATTCACATACACCCGGTCAAGGGGGATCTCCAAGCGCTCCGCCACCTTTTTCATTATGCGGATATTGGCTTGGTGTGGGATGAAAAGGTCGACGTCATCCGGTCCAAGCTCGTTCGCGGTCAGAGCCTCCTGGGCCACATCAGCCATTGACCGGACAGCATGCTTGAAGACCTCGTTGCCGTGCATGCGGATACAGTGGTCCCTTCTCTCGGCCATTTCCCCACTGGGGGGATAAACAACCCCTCCACCGGGGATATGAAGCAATTCCCAAAGCCTACCATCTGAATGCAAGTGGGTAGAAAGAATGCCCCGATCGCTATCATTGGTGCCACTCAACACCGCTGCCCCTGCGGCATCGCCGAAAAGCACGCATGTATTTCGATCCTGCCAGTCTGTAATGTAGGAAAGGAGCTCGGCTCCGATAGCCACTACCTTGCTCTCCGGCTTATCCTTCACAAACTTGTCCGCAACAGTTAATGCATACACAAAGCCGCTACAAGCCGCATAAACGTCAAAGCCAAAAGCGTTGGAAGCCCCTAGATGCTTTTGCACCAATGCACCTGTATTGGGCATGATCATGTCCGGCGAGGTGGTGCCCACCACAATCATGTCCACCTCTTCCGGTTTTACCCCTGCCATTTCCAAAGCCTGCCGGGTCGCTTCTGCAGCCAGTAACGAAGTGGTGTCGCCGTCCTCTGCTATATGGCGCTGTTTGATTCCCGTACGGCTGGAGATCCATTCGTCTGAGGTGTCAACCATGGACTCCAGTTCCTGGTTGGTGAGAATTTTCTTGGGAACCGCTGATCCTGTTCCTAAGATTATGCTTCGATTCACGATAGCCCCTCCTCCACATTTACCCCCAATTCCTCTCGGACCGGACCGTCCGGTCCGCACACTGAGCAAAAAAAAATAAACGGCTGGAGAGTACCTCCAGAAACCGTTGGGGTCGCTTACTCCTCCTCCTCTGTCTGGATAACCTCCCTCCCCTTGTACGTTCCGCAGCTCTGGCATGCGTGATGCGGCAACTTGGGTTCGTTGCACTGAGAACAAAGGGAGAGAGATGGTGGCTCGAGCTTGTAGTGCGTTCTCTTCTTTCTTGTTCTACTTTTTGAGTGACGTCTCTTGGGAAGGGGCATCCGATACGCTCCTTTTCGAAAAAAACCGCTTGGGACACGGCTACGAATTGTCTATTTTTCTAGCTTCACAGTTCGAAGTACATCAAAGGCGGAAGTTGTCTCTCTCTTTTCGCATTTGCATGCTTCGCGGTTTAGGTCTGCACCGCAACTGGAACAGAGTCCCTGGCAATCCGGTTGGCATAACGGCTGTTGCGGCAGCGCCAGGAAGACTTGCTCAGCGACGATTAGGTCTACATCTATGGTGACACCGTCAAAAAATCCCGTGTCCAGATCTTCAGGTCGAAGGCCAATCTCTTCCGGAGTATCTGCCGGCAAAGGGTGCAGAAGCATCAAATCTATGGGTTCATCCAACTTCAGGACGTAATCCTGCACGCATCTACTGCACCGAAGGCGCACTGCTCCTTGCAACTGCCCGTTCAGCTTGATCTGCTCCGCCTCTGGGACAACCTCCAGATCAACGTTAATGGGCCGGGCCAGGGTTATTTCACCCGCATCTTCTCCTGAACGTATCCTGCTAGAAAACCAGGCTTCAGTTTCGTGGAAGTGCACCACCCTGCCGGAATCTGGAAGCTCATCCACCCTAACTTTCAAAGATCACCATCTCCTAAACTGTTACTTTCGTGAAGATTGAACTGGTAAGTATAAAAAAGCCTTTGATTTGTCAAGCACTTTGTCAGTGTACGCGTAGGAGCATGGGGCAAAGAGTATAGAGGATAGAGTTCGAGCCGTACTATACGACCATAATGAAAAATAAAGCTTAGCTACTCGAATAACCTCAATAGCCAAAGATCTACCTCGGATATTTCATGAATTGCCCCTTGACTTTAGTTAACCTATGGTCTATTTTTCTTGCTTCGTTGGGGGATCGTCTAGAGGTAGGACGCATGACTCTGGATCATGCTACGGGGGTTCGAATCCTCCTCCCCCAGCCACCGACCCCTGCAGGTATTATCCGTTATTCGTTATCCGTTATAGGAAGAGAGTCAAACGCTCTTCTGTATCTCTATCAAAAGTGAGATCTAATCCTAACTCTCTTCGTCGTAACACGAATAACCAATAAGGTAAAACGTAATATCGCGGTCCCATCGTCTAGTGGTCTAGGATATCGGCCTCTCACGCCGAAGACACGGGTTCGAGTCCCGTTGGGACTGCCATCTATCAATA
>CP070843.1:2362277-2370104 GCA_020350905.1 Deltaproteobacteria bacterium | reverse complement strand
CGACAAGGATGGCCAGTTGGATCAGGAATTTGCGGAATACCCAAGGGCCGTTCAGGAGCAGCTGCGCAGCTGGCAAGCTTTCAGACCTGCAGAGATGACGTAAGAGAGGCTGCTTGGCAGGCTGCAATTTATACCGTGAGGGCGGCGGGCTTTAAAGCTGCGGAGGAAGCAGCAGAAAGGTTGCTCTGGGATAGGAACTGCGAGGAAAAGTGGCAGAAGGCACATCGCACCCTAGACTTTATTGCTAATAACCCTTCTGCCACTGAGGAAGCTGAGGATATAGCCAGGGCCGAGCAAGCTGACAGTTTAAGGCAGATTGTGGGTAACCCCATGTTGAGAGACGACACAGAGGTGCCAGTAACGGCACAGACTTTAGGCTACTGGATGTCTTGGGGCTTTGTACCGGAAAAAGGCAAGCAAGGTGAGTGGCAGTTCAGCTCTGACTTTCTAAACGCTTGCTTGAGCTTCTGCACTCTGGTAGAGGAATGTTCTCCATCAGGCGTTGTGGGGTTTGCACGACCGTATTAAGGTAGGTGTCGGCAAGGGGTTTTGTTCTTCGCAGGCTAGTCTCTGACCGTGGCGTCATAGTCCTCACGGGCCAAGCAACTGATCGGTGGGGGCTTCTTTTTGTTGCCAATGTTCTCCACTCACTCCTGTAATTTGAAAGCAGTTCAAGACCTTCTGAAAAGGTGAGGGAAGCAAGCCTCGCTCACCCTTAGCAGGACGATGTCTGTTTTACTGAGAGTCATAAGTAAAGTTTGGACAAACTTAAATCTAATACAAAAACACATTGTAAGTCCTTGATATTACTGAGAGGGAAAATGGCTAAATAGCTAAAATTACTAGGAGAAGCCATATCAGCCTGCTGATGAGTGCTTGGCCGTACCTTAGTACCATCGAGAGGCTAATATGGGATATTCCTATTTATAACTAGGGTATAAAGAGGAGTAAACCCCTGTGTTAATCCATATCAACGAAGACTATCAGATAGCCAATGACTCTAGGTGCTACAAGGTTATGAAGCAAGAAGAAAGCCCAGATTTCTTCCGGTCTTTCCTATCGTAATGACTGAGAGCGAAATTCGACCCACTGCTAGGAATATTTGCCCTTACACGAGCTTGGGCGTCAACTTGGGTAACATTTGGGTAACACTTTGCAGAACATATCCCCCTGATTAGCTGTTTTTCGCTCAGTTTACTTTTCTTCCCCGATTTCTGATAAGCTTTTGATTCTGCTTGACTTTCAGCGTTAACAGTGATTCACTCTCTTCATCTGATTTTAATAGGTGGTTACATTCGCAACGCTCCGCTCAGTCCCGCAAGTGGGTCCCCAGTTTCGTAGTCGCAGCAGGCGAATCGTGAAATATCTTGGCTAGGGAAAATCAGACTCTTGTCAATTTATAAAATTGCTCCGCGATTTTATATGACGTCCGCCGCTGGCGGACTCAAAAAAGGAAATTCCCATATGACCAAGTTACAAAACTGAAGTGAGTTCTGGCAAGAAAAAAGGTTCGAGCCAATTGAAAAAGGGACTTGTGGTTTATCACAAGTCCCTTTCATCTAACCTGGTAGCGGGGCCAGGATTCGAACCTGGGACCTTCGGGTTATGAGATGGATCACTGAAATGTAACTATTTGAAATTACTATATTTCCTTCTGTGAGAGTTGCTTGAATTGTGCCACGATCTGCAACCTATACGCAACCATTTTCCACGTTTTGCAAAGGAGTAGGAGATGTCCCGTTCCAGCCTGAGCGAATGTTGGTAACTTTCTATTCTAGGTTGAACCCAAAATAAGATGGCTAAATCTCAAGAGGCAGAGTTTAGATTAAACTATGAGATATGAACTTATGGCAGTATACTTTGGACAAGAAAAAGCGAAGCCGAAGCTCTGTAAAGTCTTTTTAAAATGAGTGGTGAAAGGCTGGACTAGGGAATCAGAAAGGCTGGGGACTGATCGACAGTCAGGAAGTTTTCACTATTACACTCAGGGCACTCAGGGGGAGGCTCTTTCACTATCCAGGACGAATCAGAAAGACAGTAAATGCAGATAGTTAGGTTGCAGTCACTACAAATACTGTAGATGTATTTGCCATTTTTTCCGCACTTATCGCAACGTCTATCTTGAAAGCTCATGCTATTCCCACGGCTCTTCTACCCTCACGTTGGTGCTGAGTTCTTTGAAAAATGAATACATTGCTTCTAAGGAAAGCCGAAACGAGCAGGAAGAGTAGTTAGAATTTTTAAGGATACAGCGCATCAATCAATTTTCTTCTTTCTGTATAAGGACAATGGTCCAACTCTGAAGTGAGGCATGCTTGGTGTGTAGGTATTTCTCGATCTGGGTATTTACAGAGGAAGATTCCATCCACGTCCCTGAAGTCGCTTTTACCTGTAGAAACCTCGGAAGATTTGGCCATTATCTTTGCTTTTGCATATGGGCAGCGTTCATCGCTAGCAGGGAAGGTACCGGCAAGACAGTACTTCCTTACAAACCAAAGGTCCCCGGATTCTGTCTCAGTCCATTTTCTCATTGCAATCATCCTTTCTGGCCAGCCGCGTTAGTATGCTACCACAAGATCATACAGAATGACTTAGTGAGTATCACCATTGTATCTTGATGTGTTGAAAGGATTTTTGGACTCAGTATGCAATGCTTCCATAATAGCCAGTCTGTGGCACATATCACAGAGAAAGTACGGCCCCCAAGGGATGAAATACTCTCTCCTGCCTTGCTCCACGTAGGAATAGGTGGCTTCACAGTTGGCACACTTTGTCTGAGAGTCAGTTTTCACCTCGAATTTTCCTTCCTCTCAGCGGATTTATCGCAGGCAGAAGAGCGGGAGACCAATTATGCATTGTGAGACATTCGCTCGCGTGGAGAATGCAGGATAAGCTCAAGCCGATGCAGACCTGTCTGTTGGGGCAAGGTGAGTATCAGTCTTCTTCCGCGTACAACTTTCGAATATGATTTGGATCTATAAGAGCGAGCAGTTCTTCCGGACGTTCGTTCCTGTCGACTAGATAGATCCAAGTCTTGTTGCCTTCCACAATCTTTGCATTCTTATAGGTTAACTCCCTGCCGTCTCTCAGGACTACTGTAATTTTCCTGCCCATGTGAATACCGAGAGCACCCCAAAACGAACTCAATAAAATTCGCTGGGAGATTATCCCATTAAATCTCTAAGACCCTATAGTCTCGAGACTGCCCAAAGAACAGCCTGTAAGATGTTGGGGGCATTAATCTTTTTGAGAATAGAGTCAGTTTCCATCCTGACAGCTTGAGTGCTCATGCAGAGTTGCTCTGCAATTTTCTCTTCTGCTGTTCCTACAGCAAGCATGGCAAGTATCTTAATCTGATCATCATTGAGCGTGTTGCCTTTGTACTCTGCCATTTTTTGATGTCCGATTTACAGCAAGAAAATCAAGCATACATCGTATGAAAAAATACCTGAGGCACTAAACGAGAGTCTGCTCCACCTCCTTGATGGCAGTCTTATAAAGTTTCAGCAGATTTTTCTTGTTCTGGTCCATGATGCGGCTGATTTTCCCGAAATGCGTTATTAAGAGATCACCAGCTTCAGGCCAGGTTCCCTCCAAATGTCTAGGGGATCGGTTCATATCATGTATCTTTCGTTTGAATAGATCGATCATCACCCTGTCGGACATCTGACGGACATCTTCTCATTGCTTGAGCCCTCACCAGTCAGCAAAAGGTTATCAAAGAGCAATGAAAAAGCCCTCAACTTGGAGTTGTGCACGGTCTAGACGCTGAAGCACGACTTATCATATGCCTCGCAGCTATTATAGAAGGTCGGGCAGTAGGTAAGGAAAAAAATATTGAGGTTATTAGGAGTATAGATGAGTGATTTAAAATCACTCATCTCGGAGGGAATGCAGGTAGGACCTAAGATTAACCTTCTTGTTCTTTATGCCAAGTTTGCTCCTAATGTGGAATCTGTGCGACCGGACGGTGTTCTCAGAAGCGTGTATCAACGATGCAATCTCTTTAGAAGTTTTGCCATCCTTGACCAGACTGGCAACCTGAATCTCTGTCGGAGTAAGACTCAAGAATCTCGATGACAGCCTGGTCACAAATGGGGAGATGATCTCTTTGATGTTTGATTCCAAAATGTCAACCAGGGTCATTTCGTCGGAATGTAAGCTGCTGTTCTTCAACTTTTCAACGTAAGGCAACACCAGCTCTTTGACATTGGCAAGGAGTCTTTCCTCAAGATCTGCCTTGTCTTCCTCTCTTTGTTTCAACAGAACCTTTAGTGCGGCGTTGACCTCTTCAAGACGGCGTGATTGTGCCGCGAGCTCAGCTTCGCTCTTACGCAGTGCGTCCTCTGCGCGTTTTCGATTGGTGATATCTCGGATTAAGATAATAGAAGCGGGTTCCCCCTTCCAAGCGCTTCTTGCACTTGACAACTCAGCCGGAAAGATCTCTTTGCTCTTCCGGACAATCTTAGTCTCATATTGGCTCGGAACATTTTCTCCCGCAAGTCTTCTCCTGTACCTGTCGGCTACTTTGTTGACTTCGTCAGGTGCGACCAACTCATGCAAACCGATTTCCAACAATTCAGTGACACTGTAACCAGTAATCTCCGCGGCTCGCTTGTTGGCGTATAAATTTACTCCTTTTTTACCAGCGGCTATAAGAATGCCGTCATTAGCGTTTTCTGCCAGAGCCCTAAAGTTTTCCTCACTCTCACGCAGCACATCCTCCATCTCCACCAGATCGGTCACGTCACGAATTGCCTCTATTACACGCGTGACGTTGCCGTTCTCATCTTTAAGAGGCGAAAGAAGTATGTCAACCCACACCTTAGAGCCGTCTCCTCGTACATGCTGATGGCGATAGTTGCCTGGCTTACCCATCTCAAACACCTCACGCAGCAGACAGTCTTCACCCTTTCTTTCGCACGGCTCGTTGTATCCGTGCGAGATTTCGTAGCAATGGCGACCGATTACCTCCTCGTACTTGAGACCCACGTTAACCAGCAGGGTATTGTTCACATCAGTTATTCGATAGTCACGGTCAATGACCAGGATGTCTTCGTGCATATTAAAGAGCAGCGAACGGAAATAGTGTTCACTTTCCCTCAGCGCCTCCTCTGCCCGCTTGCGCTCAGTAATGTCAAAAAAGACTCCATTTACATGATCAATCTCCCCCTTTTCGTCACATATTATCCTTGCCCTTTCCTGTATCCACAGGACACCCCCACTCTTGGGCTTGATCCTGTATTCTCGCACGTATGACTTATCCGTTTTCAAGGACTTGATGAACGTTTCCTTGGCGCCGGCGATGTCTTCTTCAACAACCAAATCAGACCACCTTATCTTCCTGGAGTTAAACTCTTGCATACTGTGGCCGGTTATTACTTCAACCTTTTCATCAAAAAAATCCACAAACCAGTCTTTGTATCCCTTATAGACAACGCTCGGCAGATTTTCGACCAGCAGCCTGTAATTCTCCTCGCTCTCCCGCAGTCCTTCCTCCGCTTGCTTGCGATCTGTTACATCACGAAAGCTCCAAACTCTGCCAATAATTTCCTCCTCTTTTCTTTGTGGCTGAGAGTACCTCTCAAGAATTTTCCCATCTTTAAATTCGAGGGTATCGTAGCTCTCCGCCTCGGGTTGGCTGTACAATTCGTTCACTTTTGTTAGAAAAGCCTCTGGATCTTTCAATTGGTCTAAAACGAATGCCAATGCTTGGCTGTCGTCCCTCAAGGCAATAATCGAATCGGGGATATTCCATATATCAACAAACTTCTGATTAAAACTCACTATCTTACCTTGTGTATCTACCACAAGTATTCCATCGGCAGTCGATTCCAGTGTTGAACTGAGTAGAGACAATGAATTGTACAGCTCATCTTCCGCCCTCTTGCGCGTGGTGATGTCCCGGACTATGCTGACCACGCCGGCTCGATGCCCCGAATCATCTAATATTTCTGAAACGGTGTGCTCAGTAAAAATAATGCTTCCATCTTTCCGCCGCATACGATACTCACTACGATACACTCCATCCTTGTCTAAAGCGAGAAAGAGTTCCTGGCCGAATTCTTGGTACATTTCCCTGTCCACGTGCAAGAACTCAGTATTACGCCCAAGCGTTTCTTCCTCACTGTAGCCAAAAACGCTTTCCACAGCTGGGTTGACTTTTAAAATGGTGCGGCTGTTCGGCTCAACCACTAAAACTGCCTCATCTAGACCGGCAAATGTCTTTTCCAGCAATTGGTGAGACTCGTGCAACGCCCTCTCCATCCGTTTGAGCTCTTCTATTTTCTCCTCAAGTAGCTTGTTTGCTTCCACCAATTGGGCAGTACGCTTCTCCACCCTTCGTTCCAGCCCATCATGAGCTTTGCGCAGTTCCTCTTCAGCTCGTTTGCGTTCAGTGATGTCAATATTGACCCCTAAAATCTCTGGGACCTGATCTCCATCTGTTACAGGAGCAATGATGTTGTAAAAGAATCCTTTTTCTCCTCTGAACTTGAGTTCTACTTCATCCCTTACTACTTCGCCGGCAAAGGCACGGCGGTTGTTATTCAGCCAAAGTGTCAAATTATCCTCGTCTACCTTCAAATCCTCTGTACGCTTGCCAATCACATCACCCCAACGGTCTCTGCAGGTAGAGTTCTGCATGACGTAGCGGCCATTTCTGTCAAGTATGAAAAAGTCAAATGGCAGGCTCTCTATCGCAGTGCGAAGTCGCATCTCGCTCGCCCGAATTGATTGCTCCGCTTTTTTGCGCTCAGTAATATCCCGGTCAATACCTCGATAACCACGGAATACTCCCTTGGCATCAAAGATAGGGATCCCACTCGTTTCCAGAACTACAAGGTGGCCATCTTTGTGGACATTTATATTCTCAAGGAGTTCGAAAGGCCGGCGGGACTTAGCATACGGGGCAAAAATATGAGCAACCCGATCGGCCTCTTCCGGGGGCATAAGGGAAAAGGGAGTCTTCCCCAGTATCTCCTCTGGCTCATAGCCCAGAATGTCGCGTATCTTCGGACTTGAGTAGGTATAAACAGCGTTTTCATCTACTTCCCAAAACCAGTCAGTGGTTGCTTCGACCAGGCTTCGAAACCTCTCCTGACTCTGCTGGAAGGTCTTCTCCGCTCTTTTGAGCTTGATCTCTGACCCCTCAAATTCTCCGATCCGTTGGCGCAGTTCCTCCAGTTCACTGAGGAGTTGTTCTTTTGTTTTGCGTGCTTCTTCCATCTTTTTTGCCTTTCAGACTAGAGATTAATTCATGAGATCAACCATCTTGAGTCTAACTTTCGAAGATTGTGGCAATGCCTTTGGGGTTCTACTAATGAACTGAGAAAAAGACTGTGCTTAGCTTAGTTCAGGAAAGCCGGAATTGCAAGGTAAGTAAATTCGTGCAGGTCTGGATCAATTCGTGGAAAGGTCATATTGCCCCTCGTTGCTAATTGTGATTTTGCTCGGATGTGTGAACGTATCTCGCTCACTATAGATGTCATCCCTTAATACACACTTTCGGCTCTAGGAAGCATACTACCAGATGTTAAGGTGGTGCAAAAGCGGCGTGACTGTGAAGATGTAATGCAAGTTTTCAGTTGACCCTGCAACGCCCCAAAAAGGGAGGACAATGGTGAAATGTTGACTACCTGTACGTCGTGGCCGGACCAATCTGCCTCAATGATTGTCTCCTTCACCCTCCTGATGTGCTCTAAATATGATTTTGTGTAGGCAGGCCCCGCTAAGTCTTGCTCCACATAAGTCTTCCGATCCGAATATTGCATTAATAAGGATTGCGCGGTGGAGTTGCGCGCCATTCAGGTCAGTCCCTATTAGTTT
>CP070843.1:2359468-2362177 GCA_020350905.1 Deltaproteobacteria bacterium | reverse complement strand
TGCTGAGTTGCCTTGTCTCCGTTGGCATAAGCCACGAGCACCCGAGCCAGAGGGCCCACCTCGCAGGACGCGCCCTGATATCTGGGCGCCTTGAGCCAGGAGTATCTGCCGGTGGTTTTGTAGTCGCCATGCTGCGGCGCGGTTTCACCCTCAAAGGGGTGTCTGTCCTTCTTCCCTTGATACCAGGAGCGGGCCACATGCTCTGTGACCTCTTGCTGCCGTGCCATCTGCACCCCTTTCAAGTTGCGCTTCATGATAACGCCCCTCGGCATCAGGAGGCTTTCCGGCTCTTTGTCGCTCAGTGGGAACTCGCCCCACGCATGGAAGTTGGTGGTTCCACCTATGGCTCCCCAATCCTTGTAGAAGCTTGCCACAGCAAGAAGATCAGGGATATAGACCTTTTCGACGAAATCCTGAGTTTCCTGCCACACATAGAGGAACTCGGCTATTCGATCCGGGGTCAGATCCTTAACACAGGTCACGCCGCCCACCGCCAGAGTCTGAAGATGTGGATTCTTGGCGCCGAAGAGGGCGTGCATCCTCATGGATTTGGCCTGGAGGCGGAGTGCCTCGATATAGTGCGCCGCCGCCATCAGATTTGCTTCAGGTGGGAGTTTATATGCAGGATGTCCCCAATAGCCGTTGCTGAAAGGACCCAGTTGGCCGCTGTCCACGAAGGTCTGAAGCCTCTGTGCCACCTGCTTGTAATAAGCGGTGCCACCCCATGGAGCATTGCTCACATTGTCCGCGAGAGTGGCCGTCTTTTTGGGATCCGCCTTCAGAGCGTTTACCACATCCACCCAGTCAAGAGCATGCAGATGATAAAAGTGGACGATGTGGTCCTGCTGGAATTGGGCTCCCATCAGCAGGTTCCGGATGATGCGAGCATTGTCGGGGATCTTTACACCAACAGCGCTTTCCACTGCCCTCACCGAGGACAGGTAGTGGGTGTAGGTTCAGACCCCGCAGGAACGTTGGGTAAACAGTGGTGCGTCCCGGGGATCCCGTCCTTGAAGGATAATTTCAATGCCCCGGAACATCTGACCGGAGCTCCAGGCGTTGACGACCTTGCCTCCCTCCACCTCCACCTCAATGCGTAGGTGGCCCTCTATCCTTGTGATCGGATCGATCGTGATTCTCTTAGCCATGATGTATTGTCTCCTCTCTATTGCTGGAATCTGGAAATCGATTCATGGTTAAGCCTTACGAAGTCTCGAAGAATGGGCTCATTTTGTCCCAGAAATCCGGCTCACTGCAGCCGATGCAGGGATGGCCCGCCTCGACCGGCCAGCTGGTGCCATCGTTGAACTTGGCAGTGGGACAGTTATTGAAGGTATCTGGGCCCTTGCACCCCATCTCATAGAGGCAGTAACCCATTTTGGCCTCTTCAGAGCCGAATTGTGTGACGAATTCACCGTTTTCGAAATGGCCTCTTCGCGGGCATTGATCATGAACCGTTTTTCCATAGGCAAAGAGGGGACGGCCAAAACTGTCCAGAGCAGGGAGTTTGCCCAAGAGGAGATAGTTTACGACGGTTCCGACAAAATTGATGGGGTTGGGCGGACATCCAGCGATATTGACGGTCTTGATTCCGATAGCCTCACCCACCCCCTTATATCCACCGGGGTTTGGAGCAGCTTTCTGGATTCCGCCGAAGGTAGCACAGGCCCCAATGCAGATAGTGGCCGCGGCCTGCTTGCAGACCTCATTGGCGATCTCCAAGAAGGTGCGACCGCCGATTTTGCCATAGGCCCCATTGTATTTTGTTGCCACGGCCCCTTCCACCACACAAATAAATTTGCCCTTGTACTTCTTGACCGCGGCGTGCAGGGCGTCTTCTGCCTGTTGGCCGGCAGCGGCCATAACCGTTTCATGGTATTCCATCGATATAATTTCCAGAACAAGCTGATCGATCCACGGGTACATGGTCCGCAGAGTCGCCTCGGAGCATCCGGTACATTCGGCAAAATGAAGCCAAACTACCGGCGGGCGCTGCTTGGGAGCGGCGAAGACTTCGGCCACCTTGGGCACCCATGCGACGTTCAGACCCATGGTCGCTGTCAGAGCGGTACAAAATTTCATGAAGTCTCGGCGTGAGACCCCATTGTCCGACAGCCTCCCGTAAAACTCCTTTTCTTCTCTTTTCATCTCTTCCTCCAGTTGAGTGCCTTGGGGTTTTTCGGCCATAGCCACTCACACGGACCGGAGCCCGTGTAAGGCAAACCGATCCTCCGGAATCGGTTATTCCCTTTCTTTGAGCTCAGATGTCTTTATCCGCACTTTAGAGCCGCGTACTTTTGTGTCAGGATGCTTTAATATTTAGGTATTGAGGGAGGAGATCAAAAAAACCGCACCTAACTCTGGGGCGATATCGCTGCTTGGCTAATGACAACGTGAAATATTTAACATATAAACTACTAAAAAAATAGGCTTTGCCTATATGCAATTTTTAGTCATTATACGTAGCCCATTCCCTTTGTCAAGTACGTTTTCCGTAGAACGTCGGCGGGGGTCCAGGGCCCGTAAACTTCATCATCTACAGTCTAGCCCGGATATTTCATGAATTACTTGCTGCGACCACGGATATGGCCGTCCTTCCCGGCGTCCTTGGTTGTTCCTTCGGCATCGCTCAGGACAGGCTCCTCCTGCGACGTATCTTTCGGGTACGCCTCGGAACTGATCCCGCGGTACGGTTGCCCGGTGGCACAC
>CP070843.1:2348679-2359368 GCA_020350905.1 Deltaproteobacteria bacterium | reverse complement strand
CTGTGCCGTCGGCCTGATCTATGTGGCCGCCGGTTGGCAAGCCCTGACTGCGGTCAAACACAGAGACGTTGTCCATACCTAGAAAGCCTCCCTGAAACACATTTCGGCCGTCTTCGTCTTTGCGGTTTACCCACCAGGTGAAGTTCAGGAGAAACTTGTGAAAGACTCCCTCGAGGAAGTCGCGGTCCGGACGCCCCTGGTGTTTGGCGTCGATCTTATAGATCCTCCAGGCGGCCCAGGCAGGTACCGGTGGGTTGACATCGTCAAAACCCCACTCGTACGCCGGCACCTGTCCATTGGGGTGCATGTACCACTCGCGGGTGATGAGCTCCATTTGCCTTTTGGCGAAATCGGGATCCACCAGAACCAAAGGAATACAGTGAAAGGCGAGATCCCAAGTGGCATACCACGGGTACTCCCACTTATCAGGCATTGAGATGACATCAAAGTTAACCAGATGCTCCCAGTCGTGGTTACGGTTGTGGTTTCGAGGGGAAGGAAGTTGCGAACCCTCAGGGTCGCCTTTGAGCCACTGTTCAACATCGTAGTAGTATAGTTGTTTGGACCACAGCATACCGGCGAGAGCCTGGCGCTGAACCCGTCTTTCATCTTCACTGAGACTGGGGTTTTGCACAGCCTGGTAAAACTCGTCAGCCTCGGCCAATCTCTTTTTGAAGGTTTTTTCGAAATCTTTGAACGGGGCCTCCTGGGCCACATGAGCCAAACGCAATCTCATGGTGACTGATTCCCTAGGCGCAATGGTATCCTTGAATAAGGCTGCTACTTTCGTACCTCTACGCTCGGGGTTGACCGCGGTGTTTTCACCATTGATCACAGAGCGGTGAAAAGCGTCTTTGACATAGCGAGTTGAATTAGTAAGGCCGTAGAGCTCCTTTGTGTTTGTCTCATTTTCCGAAAATATCAGCTCGTCCGGTCCTTCGGCGTAGAGGTAATAGGAACCGGCAGCGGGGTGTGTGGCTTTTACGGTGGACACACCTGTGGCCCCCTCAATCTGCCGCAGTTCGGGTTTGCCCTCGACGTCACCCATGGGACCTGTCTCGTAGCCCCAGCTCCAGGTGTTTCGAAACCAGAGTGTCGGCAGCACATGGCATTCGGCAGGTTCCGGCCCGCGGTTTACCACAGTGATCTTGGTCAGAATGTCTTCCTGGTCCGCCTTGGCATACTCGACGAACACGTCAAAATAGCGGTCAGCTTTGAATACCCCGGTGTCCAGAAGTTCGTATTCCAAATCGTGGAATCCGCGCCGCCCGTTTTCAGCGAGCAGGTCTGCGTAAGGAAACTCGGCCTGGGGATACTTGTAAAGCATCTTCATATAGCTGTGCGTGGGGGTACTGTCGAGATAGAAGTAGTACTCTTTGACATCTTCCCCGTGGTTTCCCTCTGAGTTGGTCAGACCGAACAACCGCTCCTTGAGGATGCGATCACGGCCGTTCCAGAGGGCCAGGGCGAGGCAGAGATACTGGTTGCGGTCGCTGATTCCGGCCAGGCCATCCTCATTCCAGCGGTAGACTCTGCTGCGGGCATGCTCGTGGGGAAAGAATTCCCAGGCTTCTCCGTCATCACTGTAATCTTCACGGACCGTTCCCCAGGCGCGCTCGCTGAGGTACGGCCCCCACTGTTTCCAATTCGACGTGCGCTGGCGATATTCGTCGAGTCGTCGATGTTCGGCGGTATCACTTGTGATGCCCATGCTCCATCTCCCTGCTATTCGGGGTCCAGGTGTTATCCAGTTACCAGGTGTCAGGTTTCAGGTGTTAGGAAAAAGAAAAATAGCCGCTGAAGACTGAAACCTCCATCCGTGCTGAAACCATAGTCATTGACATCCGGTTTCTCCATCTTAACTTTCCAATAGTAGTCATATAATGGCTGTCCGGCAACCCTCCGAGCGGCGGGTATGTTATTCTGAGAGAAGCGAAGAATCTCATAGATCCAAGTACTTACGCATTCGAGATTCTTCGGAAGAGAATGACGTTGTCGGACTGCCTTTATAAGTGTCTTTGTGGCTCAGTCTAGGGATAATCTTGTGACATCAACCAGAGGAAAAAAGGTTGGCATCGTCCTCGCTGTTCTCATGGTGGTGGCGATCGCTGCCGTTCTCATCATTCCCCAGTTTTTCGACCTGAATCGCTACAACGGGCTCATAACCTCTGAGCTCGAGAAGGCCATGGGGGGAAAGGTTACCCTCGGCCAGCTCTCCTGGGGTATCAGCAATGGTGTCTGGCTGCAGGCCGAAGGATTTACCTCCAAAGGAGCCACTGTCTTTCCCGGGGACGTGGACCTGTCTCGCATCTATGCCAAGGTGTCGCTTCTTCCCCTGCTCTCCAAGAAAGTCGTAGTGGATGCGTTGCTGTTGGATAAGCCGGTGGTAGAGCTGACCCTTGCTCCCTCCCCCACCGAGGGTAAAAAGGCAGCAACCAAGAGGGGCAGCGCGGGGTCCGAACAACCTACAACCGAAGATGCTTCCACCCCTGATGGTGATCCGAGCTCGCGCAGTTCGCGGCTCCCAGTGGAAATACTCATCGAAGAGCTCAACATTGATGAGGGTCGGATTCGACTGAGCGACTCTTTGACCCTGCCCGGTCAAAAAACTGTTTACAACTTTGCTGACGTATTCATCGAAGCTACCAACCTCGCTCCCGGCAAGGTGATTGGTTTCCAGTTTGCTCTCCGGGATGAGGCCAAACCCGGTTTAGGGTCCGTAAAAGGCCAGGGAACCTTTACCGGGCTCACCGAAACTCTCGCCGTTGAAAATCCAGAACTGAACCTGAAAGTGACCTTAGCAGATCTCAATGTGAACACCCTTAAACCCTATCTCAAAAACAAATCGCTGGCACAGCGGCTGGGTGGCAGCATTTCCCTGGATGTGAACTACACAGGCGATTTCGGCAAGAATCTCAGCGCCGAGGGACAACTTGATCTAACCGATGTCACCTACAAGGATCCCTCGTTGTGGGAAAAAGCTCTTCCGGGGGTTGAAACCAAGATCACCTACCAGATAACGCTTGAACCAACGCAGATAAAAGTAGAGAAGTTGAACGTAGCCCTCGGCAATATTTCACTGAGTGCTGAAGCCCTTCTGCACGATTGGCGAAACGAGCCAATTATTAAGGATGGAGTGCTTTCCTCGGAATTGCCTTTGATCGAGTTGATGCCATTGGTTCCCTGGAGAAAACTGGGTGAGGAGGCGAAGGTCATTCGGCAATCACTGGCAGGAGGAGGGAAAGTCGTTGTCGATAAGGTAGCCCTCCCTGAACTACCACTCGCACAGCTGCCAGAGAAGTGGAAAACCCTTGTGTCCAATGCGGAAGGTTCCATAAGACTGTCCGATATGTCGGCGGGACTGTCAGCGGAATTGCCAAAGCTAGAAGATATTAGAGGCAGCCTCCAGTTGGAAAAGGGAGTGCTTACCGCCACCAAGGTCCAGGCCAGAATGGGGCCCCTGACCCTGCCCATGTTGGAGGCACGTGCCACCAACCTTGCGGGCAAGGTCAAGGTGTCTGCTGCGGCCAAGGGGCCCATGCGGTTAGAGGGGACCACGGATGCTGACGTGGAAAAACTCCTCAGGCAGTATGGTCTCAAAAGTCTTTCAGGGAGTGGGGAGATTGACCTGCGCGCAGACTATGATCATGCCAAGCCACGCCAGTGGTATGCCAGCGGTTCTCTGGTACTGAAAGGGGTAAGAGGTGTAAGCCACCCGGCAGGCGTGCGTCTCGATGACCTCCAGGGGCGGGTGACAGTGAGGCGCAAGAAGACCCTGGAAATCACCGTAGAGGATCTCTCGGCGCGGCTTAATCAATCGCCAATCCAACTCGAGGGCAAGCTCTCGGGAGGAGGAACGGACCGATTGGTCGTTGACGCCAAGGCCCGGACAGAGCGGCTGGATCTCAAGAAGCTTAGTGGGCTGTTTCCTCCGCTCAAAGACCTTGAATTGGCTGGTACTTTGGACATGAACATCGATGTCCACTACCCCCATGCCGATCCCGGCAAGAGTAAGTTCAGTGGTACAGTGAAGACCCGCGGTATTGGTTTCAGGCTGGCAGCTCACAACCTCACCATTACAGAAGGTGATGGAGATATCGAGCTCGCAGGGAACACGGTAAAACTAGAAGAAATGGCCCTAAGGGCGAATGATCAGCAGTTGAGCCTGTCAGGACAAGTCACTAACTTTCGTGAGCCCATGGCACGGCTCCAGGCAAAATCGCCTCATTTGAATGTAGACCGTCTGCTTGTTCCCGCCGAAAGCACGGGAACCGCGTCGAAGCCCAGCTCAAAGCCCCCAGCGGAAAAAACAGGCACGCCGAAAACTGGAGAGTCGGCAAAGACCGAAGAGCCGGCAAAAAAGAAGGCTAGTAAATCGGAACTTCCCCCTCTCCTTCGCAAACTCACTGCGCAGCTGCGGGCCGAGGCGGCCCGTGGACAGTACCGGGGGCAGAAATTCCAAGATCTTACCCTCAAAGCCAGCTACGAGCGTGGGGTGCTTAAGAGCCACGAGTTTGATGTCCTCATTGGAGGTGGCCGCATCCAAACTAAAGGTTCCGCCGACCTGAGGAACCTGGAGCGAATCCCATTTACCCTTGAATCTGATATTAAGACTGTTGGGTGGGAATCAATTGCCTCACTTCTCGATACTGATAAGATTTCTGTGCACGCTCCCCTCACAATGACCGGCCGGGTGCAGGGGAGTACCGGAAGCAAAAATGATCTGCTTGCCAGTCTGCGCGGGAATCTTGAGGCAGAGGCTGGCCCTGGACGCATACCCGATGTCGGCCCCGTTGGCAATACCCTCTTCAAAATACTCACCTTCGTCAACGTTCAACAGATTTTTTCCGGAAAGAAGCTTGACGACATGGCTAATGAAGGCATTCCTTTCGACTCCTTGACCTATCGAGCTACCTTTCAAGACGGAACCATGGGCGTCGACAAGCTCCGGTTGTTGAGTCCAGCATTACATATGGACGGTGATGGCACTATATACTTTGTGAAGCAACGGCTGGACATGAATGCCCACCTCGAATTTCTGGGCACCCTGGACAAAGTGCTTGGCTTGGTGCCGGTCCTCGGGAAAGCTGCCGGAAAACTAACAAACGTCTATCTGCAACTCAAAGGGCCTTTGGAAAACCCCAAGATCCGCGTCCTCCCCGCCAAAGGAATCACCGAAGCAGGAAAAAAGGGAACCCAGGACACCGGGAAGGCCGCGGAAGATGTGCTTAAGGGGTTGGGCAAGGGACTCGAGAAAATATTCGGAAAGTAGCACAAGGGATTTTAGATTTATGACTGCAGATTTTAGATTTAAAGACTCAAAATCTCGCGGTAAGGAAGGCATGCACCTCAATCTGCAATCTCCAAGCTGAAATCATAAATCATAAACAGACTGGCCCCAAGGAACAGGCTTTCGGTATTGAATCTAATGGACCACTGAGAGAGACCGCGAACAGGAGCTTCTACACCGCTGGAATCGCGGGTTTATTAGTGGGTGAAGTGTATTCTTTGACAAAACATCACTTGACATTCTGTCCTGGTCTGGTCAGACTAGATAAATGGAGGTGATGGGTATGCACATAACCAATATTTCAGAGGCAAAGGCGCAGTTATCCGCCCTCATAGAAAAAGTGATGGCTGGCGAGGAAGTCATCATAGGTAAGGCCGGAAAACCTGTGGCCAAGTTGGTTCGGTACCATCGGAGTGAGGAACGCCGCCGCCCGGGTGCGTTGAAAGGGAAAATAAAAATCTCAGACGATTTCGACGAATTACCCAAAGACATCGCCGAGGCATTTGGGATTTTGGAGCCATGAATCTATTGCTGGACACATACGTACTGTTGTGGTGGCTGGATGACGACCCTTCGCTATCGGAAAAGGCGAGGGCAAACATTTCCGATGGTCATAATTTGGTTTTTGTGAGTGCGGCTGTCGTTTGGGAGATTCGAATCAAACAAGCATTAGGCAAGCTCATAATTCCTTCTGATTTTCCCCAGGTTTTAGATGCTCAGCCATTCGAAATGCTCGCCATCACAGCAGCGCATGCTTATGCCGTCGGTGATCTGCCGACGTATCATCGCGACCCATTTGATCGGATGCTAATCGCTCAGGCGAAGCTAGAGCGCTTAACTATCGTCACCCGTGATAACGCTTTCAATAAATACCAAATTCCGATTATCAAAGCTTAAATCCCTCAGCTGAACGAAACCTCATGCGAGCCCTGGAAACTATAGGATGAAGAACCGGTTGATCTGGCTGATCCTGCTCCTTGTTTTCCTCCCCTGCCATTTGGCTTTCGGCCAGAGCATCATGGTCGGACCTGATGGAAAATTCGAGAAGAATGTCCTCAACCTGCCCTTTGCCTTCTACAATGAAGATTTTGGTTTTGCCGCCGCCTACGCCTACGCTGTGACCGGATACCCCCAGAAGCAGGCGGCTCTGATCTCTACCGCCATGGTCGGCAGCAAAGGGTCGGGGATGGGATTCCTCATGGGCAGAGACCTGCAGGTGCCATTCTTCGATCGACTGTTTCTGGATGCGATTGTCCAGGCCGGCTACTTCCAGGACCTTGACATCTACGTGAACGGCAATCGTGATTTTCCCGATGAGCGAGCCGGAAGCAACGACTCCGACGAAGACAACTTTGTTAATAGCGACGGCACCTGGGACACCTTCTTCCGGCTCCGGTTCAAATATCTTCTCCCCCTGGGTCACGGCCGTGACACCATTATCGCAACTCAGGTTGTTGACCAGGGCATGCTCGTTAAGGGGGCGACCGGCGGGGAGATCTGGAATCCGCTTGAGAGCGGGCTAACCTACGTAGAGATGCAGCCCTTCTATCGGCTTCAACAGGTCGACAGCGACGATGTGCGGGACGATGTGAAGACCAACGGTCTCGAGGTTTCCCTGTTCCACGACAACCGTGACTTTAGATTTAACCCTTCGAAGGGAAGTGCCATTCGACTCAGCTTGACCCGGGATTTTGGCTGGTTCGACAGCTCAAATTCCTGGACCGTTGTGGATACCGAGATCGACAAGTATTTCTCTTTGGGGGAGTCCGAGTGGTTCCGCCAGCGTGTGCTCGCCTTTAATTTTTGGACAGCGTATTCACCAACCTGGGACGAGCAAGATAATGGAGATGTCGACGATGGGCCGCCGACCTATGCCGGTGCCACCCTGGGCGGGCTCTGGCGTATGCGGGGATATCCGTCACAGCGATTCAGCGACAAGGCGGCCATCTACTATGCAGCTGAATATAGGATGATTCCGCGGTGGAATCCCTTTGAAAACTGGGACCGGGTACAGAAATATGTCGGGATCCAATGGCTTCAATTTGTTCCTTTTGTGGAGGTCGGGCGAGTGGCCCCTGATTGGGGTGTTAGCAGGCTGCATGAAGACATGAAGTGGTGCGCGGGCTTAGGGTTGCGTTTGTGGGCGAAGGGGCTCGTGGTCCGAATTGATACTGCCGTGTCAGAAGAACAGGTGGGAGTGCAGATGATGGTGGCTCAACCGTTTCAATTCTAAAAAGGGAAGGGCTCAAGGTTCAGGGTACAAGGTACACGGCCTGTGCTAGCTAGCAGCAGAAAGCTGAAGCTACCAAAAATTCCAAATCACAATGACCAAAATTCCAAACCTGTTTTGGTCATTGAATATTGGAATTTGGAATTTATTTGTAATTTGGTGCTTGGGATCTGGTATTTCAAACACTCTAGTACTCCAATGCTCCATGCCCTAAGCCTTGAACCTTGCACCCTGTACCCTGTACCTTTCATAAAGTCTGTATTCGCTTCCAGCAACGCATGGTCGCGTCCAGAGCACAGTTCATGCAAAGGGTAACGATCTCACCCTCATCGTTTATGAAGGCCATGGCCACATCGGTATTTTTCCATCTTTCTGGATCACTTGCTGTAGCTGTCGCCCAAATCGGTATCCTGGTAACCATTATTTGATCCTCTCTGATCCAGGTAGTGCAAAGATAGCAAGTCTTTTTCTGCATAGTCACGAACCCCCTCATTCGTCCCGGTGGTCTTGGTGTAATCATAACACTTGCCCGATCAGCGAGCTTGCAAGAAACCTGAAGTTTCAAGAGAAAGAGGCGGATATCGAGAATTTTTGTCTGCCATAATCTTTGCGAATAACGACTATCGCTTGAAATCCACGATACAAATTTGATATGTTCCTCCAATCACGGCATCGAGTATACCTCAATTAGATCGTGTTGCTCTCATGAGTCTATGATTGTCTAATGAGGGGAGTTGAGGGGATTTATGCCTCTGAAAGACGGGAGACTTTCTATCCATTAGACAAGGATGCAACGAAAGCTCAGGGGCGGTCCCCTGATCGGATCCTCTGCAGGCCCAAGTTCAAAAGCAACCTTTTGGCGAAAAGAGATGCGATTATGTTGAAAAGATGGTGTCTGACTACATCCATGTTCATGCTGGCAAGCCTGATTATCACTCCAATGGGTTTTACTGCGGAGCCCGCCCAAGCGTTCAGACAACAGAACGGTCTCCAGGCCTATGCCCCGCCCATCTGGTTTTTAGAGGGCTACTTCATTGCCCGCGAAAGGAATCCGGGTTATGTTTTTGGACCGGTTCAGGATTTCGTTCGGGCTGTGGACGGCAAAACAACATGGTTGATCGAGGATCTGGAATTAAAGCGGGTTGAGCGGGCCTCCGTAGACGGGAAAAAACCCGAATATTCAGTGTATCTGGAGGCTGTTTCACCTGAGCGCACGGAATATTGGGTTTTTGTGGTGCTGCCTCATGAAAGTGCACAGGCGTGGTTCGACGCCAGGCGGGCATATCATGGAAGAAAGGCTGCTGGCTATTACGGAAAGACCCAAGGTGAGCTTGAACGGGCCCTTAGCCGAGGCCTTAAGATTAAAGCTGAGCTTCGCTTTTTGATAGAGAAAGGAAATATCAGCCTAGAGTCCCCCGAGGACGCAATCATGAGCAGATACAAATTCCAGCCGGTTTTCGACCTCAGCGCGGGTCGCTGGCTGGGTTCGGCTGCCAAGACCAAGTAGCCCATATCTTAAGGAGGTATGAATCATGTCATCCCATAGGGATAAAAGTGGAAAACCTAATCGCCGAGACTTCTTCAAAAAGGCTGCAGCCATCGGATTAGGGGCCACGGTGGGTGGCTCCTCTCTCTGGCGGCCCCACCAGGCTTCGGCCCAGATCGCCATTCCTAAAGAGCCCATGCCCCGCAGACCCTTCGGCCGGTCGGGAATAATGGTCTCCACCCTTTCACTGGGCGGCATGTTCGACATTCTGAACAATCGGTTGATGCTCGCAAAGGCTCTTGATTGGGGGATCAACTACTGGGATACAGCGGAGTTTTACGGCAGGGGTCGCAGCGAAGAGGGCATCGGTCGCTGGTTCGCCCGCAATCCCCATACTCGTAAGCAGATATTCTTGGTAACGAAACTTTCCCCGAGAAGAAGTGGAGATTTTACCTCCAGACTGGAGGAGAGTCTCAAGAGGCTGCACACCGATTACGTGGATTTATTCTTTGTCCATGGAATCCGCTCCATCAGTGAGATGGAACCCGGCCTGAAATCCTGGGGTGAAACCATGAAAAAGGCCGGAAAGATAAAGTTGTTCGGCTTCAGCACCCATTCCAACATGGAAGAGTGCCTGGAGGGAGCAGCCAAGCTTCCATGGATCGACGGCATCATGTTTACCTACAACTACCGCCTGATGCACGAGCCCCGCATGAAAGAGGCTGTCGAGGCCTGTTACCGGGCCGGTATCGGTCTAACGGCCATGAAGACCCAGGGCGGCGGACCGGTGAAAAGCGATAGTGAGTCTGAGGTTAAAATGGCAGGCCGCTTTATGCAGAAAGGATTTTCAGACAATCAGGCAAAGCTCATGGCTGTCTGGCAAGATAAGCGTATCGCCAGCATCTGTTCGCAAATGCCCAATCTCACCATCATGGCCGCCAATGCGGTGGCAGCCTTGGACCAAACCCAGCTTTCACAGTCAGATAATGTCTTGCTAGCCCAATACGCCGAGGAAACCAGCGGCGACTATTGCGCCGGATGCGAGCGTCTCTGTTCAGAAGTGTTTGCCGAAAGGGTGCCGGTCAGTGATGTCATGCGCTGCCTAATGTATGTCCATTCTTACCAGGATTCCGGCTTGGCACGTTCCACCTTTGATACTTTGCCCACTCAAACCAAAGAGCTTTTAACTCGACTGGACTTCAGCGCAGCAGAAAATTCGTGTCCCCGTAACTTACCAATCGGAAAATTGATGCGAGAGGCTGCCACTCTGTTTGTTTGATCAGGGCCACCATTATTAAAGGTAGCCCAGCTCGTCTCTCATCTTTTTGGTTATTGTATTAACACTAAGTACCTCATCATCGGTTAACTTCGCTGGCCGAGGTCTTCCTTTGTAGCGTGGTTTTGTTGTCTGAATTATATCCCTTTGCCTCTCCGACAAAGAAAACCCCAGCCAATGAAAGAGCTGGTGTAACTCTTTACTATCATTACTAATAAGCTCCTCATAGTGGACAATTCTACATCTCTCTCTATTCTCCCTGAAAAAAGTTAAGAAATAGGTATTTTGTGCCACCCAGGTGTGGGCGTCAGCCTCTATGCCTTCACTTGCCCGGGCCGATATCTTGCTGGCAATGACATCAACGGGGTGACGAACAATAAAAACAAATCTTCCATCCGGATAAAGAT
>CP070843.1:2344915-2348579 GCA_020350905.1 Deltaproteobacteria bacterium | reverse complement strand
GCTACGGATTGGCCGCCAGGGGTGTGCCCCGGCGTCAATACAACCCGAACCCCGGGAACAATTTCCGTATCGCCTTCCACGGAAACTACCTCTGATTCATCCAGCAGGTCAGAATAATAGCGGTGATCGAGAGGGTGGGGCTCATTGAAAAAATCCAGTTCTGCTCGCTGTGCGTAAACTCTAGCATTTGTGCATTTATACGTATTTTCACAGTGATCGTTGTGCAAATGGGTCTGAATGACTATATCCACATCTTCCGGTTTCAGATTTACCGTGTCCAGAGCCTCCTCAAACTCCATTATCTTCAGTCCGGTTTGTTCCTCAGCCCCTGGGGGAACCACGAATTCCTCCATGCCGGTATCCACCAGGATTGTTTGATCACCGCCCTCCAAGTAGAACACATAGATAGGTAGATAGATACGCTTGCCGTAACCTTTCTGGTACGTCATGATTCCCTGATCAGTCTCATTAATGCCCACAACCAGAGGATGGATCACAAATTTGCCCAATTTCAGCCCCTTCCTGCTATAAACAGATCAAAGTCTAACCTAAATATTGGTTCAGGTTTCGGTGTTCAGGTTCAGACCATAAGCTTTAAACTCCTGACACCTGAATCCCTGACACCTGAAACCTGATCCGCCTTCTGCCGAAAACCCGGTACCTATTGAACCGCCTCTGGGGGTGTCTAGGGCCCGGACTACTTATTCTTCCTCTTCGCGCTGTTTACGCCACTTTTCGTACCAGCAACTGAAATCATACATACCCCGAAATCTATCTTGATCACGGAAAAGACCCTGTGCTATCTCCAAGACCCCCTTGACATACTTGGCCGAGTAATCAGGGATCTTACGTTCAGCAAAAAACCTCTCGTACAACTCGTGGCCGGAATCCAGAGCAACTTTTTCACCTTTGGCTTCCTGTTTTAACTTGTAGCCCAACGGCTCCTTGGGCAGCATAAAAGGGTCCCATTCCTCATAGCCTTTCTTCAGTATGCGGTTCTGGCTTCTCGGGGACATGGCCTCAAAAAGGTCCCTTTTCTTTTTTTCTTCTTCAGGAGTTAATTTCGCCATAGCTCCGTGGTCCTACACTCACCACCTCCAAGAGTTCCATGCAATCATGCCTGGGCTTGCATCATTAGGGTCTGACCCAACCCACGGCAAAGCCGAAATCCCAATATCGAATTTCCGCCTATCCCATAGGCGGCGACCCAGCCTCCCCGAACTCACAAGGCCTGAGGATCTCCAGCTCTTCCCGGTTCGCCTCTCTGGCCTTTTCCACCTTAACCTGATAGATAAGAGTTTTGCCGGCCAGTGGATGATTGTAGTCAAGGACGATACTGTCAGGCTTTTTCTCTAATACTAAGTACCCGAACGTGACCCGGTGCTGCGGATTGGTGGCCAGGGCCCAACGACCTTCTTCCAGGTCCTTCCCCTCCGGAAATTCCGCAAAGGTTTTCTCCTGAATCTGATCTGGATCATATGGACCAAAACCCTCGTCGGGGTTCACGGTGATTTCCGCCTCATCCCCCTGGGACAAACCAATTACCCTTCTTTCCAAACCCGGAATTACCTGATTGTAGCCCGTTACGAACTCCATATGGGCCAGACCCTCTTCAGGATCTCCCTTGACAATTTCACCATTTTCCAATCTTACCATATACTTAAGGATTACATAGCTATTTTCAGACTGAATTGTCACTACACACCTTCCCTCACGAGCCGCAGCCCAATTCTTTTGCTATTTCGGGGTTAACCTGAAAACCCAACTCGGTTGCCTTCTGGCAGTGGGTTCTGGCAGCCTCCAAGTCACCGGTTGCACGGTACGCATGGACCAGGTTGTTGTGAGCCAGGGCAAAACTAGGATTCAGTTCAATCGCCTTGAGATTTTCCCTAATCGCCCCTTCCAGATCACCATTCTGGAAATAGGCACCCCCAAGATTTGCCCTTACCGCCGCTTGATTGGGATCGATTTCCAGAGCCTTGTGGTACTCGAACATTCCTTCATCCAGTTTTCCTTGTTGGATCAGGGCGAACCCGAGATTACTGTGAGCGAGAGGATGGTTGGGGTTTATCTCCAGTGCCTTCTGGTTGGCCTCAATGCATGCCTCCAAATTCCCCTTGCGCAGGAAAATACCACCCAGATTGATGTAGGCTTCGACCAATTTAGGGTCGTAAACTATGGCCTGTTGAAAGCAGGTAATCGATTCGTCCAGCTGCTCCCTCCGCGCATAAGCGAGGCCCAAATTATAGTGGAGTGGAGCCGAATAGGGCGTGGCTAGGAGCTGCTTTCTCAAGGCGCGAAAGACTTTATCTTCAGTAACCTCTTCTTTCTTCTTTTCTTCCATGATCATCTACTCCGTACTTTTTTCTCTTCCTCCAAAGCAGCCTCAATGGCAGTTATCTCTGCCGCCACCAGTTCTGCGGGTGTCCGTGCTCCCAGCTTTTGGTAGAGGTTCAAGGCCTGGCTCAAACACTCCAACGCTTTCTGGGGCTGTCCCACCTTGTACTGAAGCTCACCCAAGCCGCTCAGAACGAAAGCGAGTCGGTCCGCAACACGGTGTTGTTCATAGTAGGTTAACGCTTCCTGAAAGCTCTCAATGGCAAGCTCAAACTCATCCTGGTCTCGGTACACCAGGGCCATTTTTTCGTTGAAATGAGCTTCTCCAAGTTGGTCGTAGTGGGCCTGGCAGATATCCCTGGCCCTGCTGAAAGCCTCCAGGGCCTGGGGCAAATCCCCGTGATCTCTGGCCAACTCTCCCAATCTCGACATCAGGTTGGCAATATTTTTTTCGTCCTCCTGTTTTTCAAAATAATCAAGGGCTTGCTTGTAATGAGTACGAGCTGTTTCAGGACTTTGAGTGTTGCGGTAAATATCTCCCAGCCCAATGGCGGTGAGGGCGCATCCTTCCGCGCTGCCCAGTTTTCCACAGATGGCCTTGGCCTCTCTCAGGTATTCTTTGGCCTCATCCCACTTTCCCTTCTGCAGGTAGATATCCCCTATCTTGAAGCAGGTGTTGGCGATGCCCTCTTCATTGTTGGTGGCACGAAAGCTCTCCAAATCATCCAGGTGCTTTTTGAGTGACATATGCCTCTCTCGATACCAACCAGGCTCATCCTGAAACTACGACACGTCATTCTGAGCCCTTCGACAAGCTCAGGGCAGGCTCCGCGGAGAATCTCCTCCCGACCTATGAGCCAGGGGATTCTTCGTCGTTTCACTCCTCAGAATGACAGCCCGAAACCCAGTTTCCAGATACAAACTAAGACGCAGAAACAACTAGTCTCTTATTCCGCCTTTTCGGGTCCCGCTGAACTGTGGCAGGCGCAACCTTTATATTATATATACTGACCGGGGACAACAGCAAATATTGGTGACCCTTTCCCCCCGCTTTTTCTATTGACAAAGATCTGGCTCCGGACTATAGATGAAGAGTGAGTGAATTGATTCACTTATTCTTATTACAATCTCGAGTACCCCTCAAGGAGGAATGTATGAGCGAGGAAGCAAAACAGGCAATCATTGACTTCATGAAAAAGAAGAAGGGGAAGACCAAGCATTACTTTAACGAGCTCTGCAAGGCCGTTCCCGATCTGAAGATGCGCGCGGCCAAGAAAATCATCAATGAGATGGTCAATGATGGCCAGTTGAAATATTGGTCCAGTGG
>CP070843.1:2325549-2344815 GCA_020350905.1 Deltaproteobacteria bacterium | reverse complement strand
TGATAAGGGCATCGGTAGCAATAACCATATGGAATGTGGGTGATCCCGGGCACCAGAGGGTTGTAGTGCTTTTTTTGGATGGCTTTGCTCGCAGTGAGGGACAAAGCACCCATGGTGCGCCCGTGGAAGGCACCGAAAAAAGCCAGATTCAACTCCCGTCGGGTGTGCCAGCGAGCCAACTTGAAGGCAGCCTCAACCGCTTCTGCGCCGGAGTTGCCGAAATAGACTTTGTAGGCCCCGGGGCCGGGGGCGAGATTGGCAAGCTTTTGTGACAGTAGTATTTGGGGAGTGTAATAGAAATCGGTACCCGACATGTGGAGGAGTCTGTCCGCTTGCTTCCGTATGGCTGCCACAACCCTTGGGTGGCAATGCCCAGTGCCGCAAACTGCTATGCCTGAAGTGAAATCGAGGAAAGTATTGCCATCAGGGTCATCAATCCATAACCCTTGAGCAGACTCAGCCACAAGAGGATATATTCTGGTATATGAGGGCGATACGAACTCGCGGTCGACATCTATGAGTTCTCTTACTCGCGGACCGGGTAGAGGGCTTTTGATCTGAGGATATTTCACGGCAATTTCTCCAGAAGTAGGTCAAGGGATAATACGGAAATCGCTAGTACTTGCCATTCATTATATTCCTTTTCTGACATAAGTTGAAAATGCTCTAGCGAGCGCTAACCCCGTAGCTTGCTGCGGGGTTAGCGAGCGAACTACAATAAAATGGTATAAATACCTTACATTTCGAAGATTCCCTGCAGCTTGCGGCAGGGAGCTTCAATTTGTCAAGTAAACCCCAGCACAAACCATTAATGTCCCAATCACTAATGAAGAAGTGATTGGTTCTGCAAGCAAAAAGAAAGCGAGTAAAACTGCACTGATGGGCACGAAATTAATAAATTGGCTTGCCTTTGTGGCACCAATAGCTCTTATTCCTTCGTAATACCAAACAAACCCGAGGACTGTGCCGAAAAATCCCAGGTAAAAGATACCTAACCATTCTATTGTAGTATAATGAGAAAAATGCTGAACGATACCCTCTCGATAGGCTGGAATAGACAAGCCAACTGCGCCCACCACGGAGGAGTAAGATACTGAAACCACTGCAGAAAGGTCTTTCATCACTGCTTTGCCAAGTAAGGAGTAGGCCACCCAACTCATAACACAGCAAAAAATGAAGACCTCACCTAAGCCAATGTTTCCCTTAAAAATTTCAATGGGATTCCCCCTTGAAATTACAACTATTGCTCCGCTTACTGAAATGATAATTCCGGCAAATTGGATCAAACTCAATTTTTCTTTAAAAAGGTAAGAAGCAAAAAGAGCAATAAAGACTGGATTGCTGGCAATAATCACGGAGGCTCTGCCGGCGTGGATGATTTTGAGGCCCTTGAAGAAAAAGACATTATATGAGAAAACTCCGGTCATTCCGAGCAGAATCAGAGGAATAACTTGTGCTTTTTTCACCGGAGGAAGCCTGTTTTCCGCCTTATAGGTAATAAAGAGAAGGAAAATACAGGCCAGAGCGAATCTAAGGAAAGCCGCAGAAAAGGGGCCAACGTCTCTTGCAACTACCCTCCCCGCAATGAAGGTCCCCCCCCAAAGAATGGCAGTTACTAATAACTTTATATAAATAATCGCTTTATTACTTTTAATCATTTCCATGCAAATCCCAGAAAAGATTCACTATGGCTGGACAAACTACCACTGATTGCACAATAAACCCAGTGATCAATAAAGAATCAGGGCTCTGAGGACCCGGCTTTGGGCTGCACCCTGAGGGGGCTTCAATGCTCTTTCCCCCTTGCGGCAGTCTGCTGGAGTGATGGAGTGGTGGAGTAATGGAGTAATGAAGGGACTCATTCAAGTTGAAATTCGGGCTTTAGCTTTTGCCAACACTCCAATACTCCAGTACTCCAAAACAGCTCACTCTGTTTACCCGCCAAGCAATTTAACTCTGGCCTGGCCCAAAATAGCAGATTTCCGGGACTACAATTAGCTAGCGGGTGGGTTTGATACTTGATGGATATTTGAGGTAAGGTGCCGCGGTTCACTTTGAATCGCGGCACAGGAACGGACACAAAGTCAGTACTCTATCAGAAACGAATCTTTTCCGGCGGCCTTCGCTCCGGGACATGGGCGTGCGGAATCTTCCCTTGATTCCATTCTTGGCTGACATAGAGGTTGCAGTAGCAACTGCCGTATTCCTCCACGTCAGGCTCACGGTAGACGCACGGACAAATGATGTCTTTATCCCATTCTCGGTCACCGCTTGCCAACCTACAGGGACACGCCATAAAGCCATAGCGCTCCTTGTTTTGCAAAAGACCTTCTAGCAGTTCAAAGGTTCTCTCTTTGTCATTACTGAAATAGTAACCTTTGGGCTCTTGCACCTTCCGTAACATCTCATACAGTTTTTCAATGTCCATTATTATAATCCCAGAGCTTCTTTAATCTCTTGTTCCTTGTATCCGACGATGACCTTTTCACCAATAATAATGGTAGGAAACGAACAATTTGGATTGAACTTTTTCACATCTTCCAGGATGGCTTTACGCTCTTTACCCTTAAGCAGGTCTACGTCGGTGAATTCATACTGAATTGTGCACTCGTCGAGTAATCTCTTGACCGATTTACAATGACTGCAGGTGCTGAGTGAATACATCGTTACAGAATCTTCCGCCATAACACATCCTTTCTTTTCAATCATCTGTTGTGGTTCAGAGGCTTACTGACTGGAATTTTGACATAGGTCACTCACAAAGGCAACTGACTTCTCGCTGCTCCTGACAAGAATCTGGTACGAAAGCTTGCGACACCCCAAAATGTGGTTAGCCTATTTACCGTCTCCAGCCCCAATGAGTGGCAGGACTTTATCGATTTGGAAAAAAACTAAAAATTTCGACTCCTTTTCATCGCTAGAATATCTCTTTCTTCGCAGTGAATAGAGAAGCTCACTGTCCTGCTCTTCTCTCGTCTTGGTGAGAAAAAGTCTCTTTCCTGCAAAGCCTCCTCCTGATTCCATGAACAGGTAAGCTGCATGAGAATTAGATTGCAGGTTGTGATGGGTCAAGCGGTCACGCATGATGAAAGCAATCGTCTCATCGTCAATGAAATGTGGAGTGGCGTAAATAGCAGCATCCACCCTGCCATCTGCATCGGCCGTAGCCAACACGCCGCGACCTTTGACAGATTCAAAATAGTCTTTCAGTTTCATTTTTGTACCTCCTCTATCATTAAGGCTTGTCCATTAACTAAACCATATCGGTCAGAAGACATATCATGTGAGATTTGAGATTGAAGGTGCTCACATCACACATCTGCAGCAAGTGCCCTTTTTGCTAAATCATTAACCCGGTAAACCGTCTCAGTTCCATCAAGATAGATTATTACCCCGGCCTCATCTTCCAACAAAGATTCCAACTCGGATTCGCGCCGCGGGCCACCGAGCAACCCTAAAATCCAAACCGCCAACCCCCTCAGTGTTGCATTCTCTGATGACAGAAATGGGTGCAGATGGGGTACTGCATTTTGCAGCAATTCGGGACTTGGTTGGGCTAGTCTGCCCAGTCCCCACAGGACACCTTGCTGCAGAGGTTCGTGTTCCATAAAATTGCCGTCTTCGCGGATGTATGATACGAGAATATTTACATATTCCCTGGCCAACCCTTTGTGCCTCGCCATGACCTCACCCATGGTCTCCGGCACACCCCAGCCAATGCCACCAGACTCGTCGTTCAAGTTCCAGATCATCCGCCGCATCACCACCCGGGCCGATTCCATGTCGTCTTGAGCAAGATTTGCCACCACCACTCCCAGGGCAGTGATGGCACGCCATTTAATCTCAGGCTCGATGCTGCACAAACAGGAGAACAGGGGATTGATCACCCGTCGTGCAGGGTAGGAACGGAATATCTCCAATACTTCAGCAAAATCGTCTGCTTTCAGCAGATCAATGACTTTGCGTCTGAAGTCCCGGCCCTTCAACTCTGTATCAAGCTTCTCCATCTTTTGAATCGCTAAAATTATTTAGGTGTCATTTCCAGACTCTGTGTATATATCTGCTCTTATAAACATGCTATGAGAGAGATGCAACCATTTCTCTTGCGATAGAGTGCACCTCTCGGCCTGAAGTCCGAATATTGCATCCCTATCTCGCATATCAACAGTCGCAATTAGTTTTTTCCTCTTCCGATAAAAATCCTATTGATCTAGTAGTCTTGCGTATTGACTACCCTTGGGATCATGCATATCTTCTTGCCACCAAGCTCTTATGCTAACCTCAGGAGGCATAACTACGAAGCTCTGGATGAAACAAGATACGAAAAGCCCAAAACGGTTCTTTCGCGTATCTTAGAGACTTTGACATGAAGCGTCTGCGCCGGAGACGACGAAACTTTTATTGGCCACAAAAAAAAGGGACGCAGCTAAGCATAAAAGGAGAGCAACAATGGAAGGCAAGGCAGAACAAAAGGTTGGAGAGCCATATCATCTGCCCAGAATTGGTGAACCCGCGCCGGACTTTGAGGCCGAATCCACTTTCGGTAACATTCGGTTGGAGGATTTCAGGGGAAGCTGGCTTATCTTCTTTTCCCATCCAGCCGATTCTAGTTGAGGACGAAACATGGCTTGCCTACCATCTGACGACATCTTAGGGTCAACTGGAGTGTCAGTCCTCCTCACCTTGAGTATTGCCACTAGCCTTGAGGATGTGGCCCAGAAGACAGGGCTGCCCCTCTTTCGGGTGCGAGGTACCGTTCGGCGACTCCTGGAGGCTGGGCTCACACACCAAGTAGGTCAGATGTTCGAGATAACACCCGAGGGAATTGAAACACTCGAAAAAAAGGGCGTGAACGAATAGTCTGATACTAGCAACCATTACAGCTTTGCACTGTAGGTCTGGCGCGTCACCTTATAACGAGAAGAGATTGGGCGGATCACCAGGAAAAAATTTGGTATTAGTGGGTGGCGGGCATGCCCATATGACCATTCTGAAAAAGCTTGCTACTTTTGTAAAATGCGGGCACCGTGTGACCGTCATCGGCCCCTCTCCACATCATTATTACTCGGGCATGGGGCCCGGGGTGCTTTCGGGGATCTATAGACCGCAAGAAGTTCGGTTTCACGTCAAGAAGATGGTTGAGGATCGCGGGGGGTCATTTGTGCTTGGGTCCGTAGCTCGGGTCGACCCAGAAAGCCGTAGGCTCTTTCTCAGATCAGGAGATGAGATTCGATATGATGCGACCTCCTTTAATGTTGGCAGTCATGTTCCTGTAGAACCACTGACTGAAGAGGAGAATGTTCTTACGGTTAAGCCCATAGAGAACCTCTTGAAAGCTCGTCAGATGATCTTGGATTTCATCAGCAGTGGGCAACCGAAACTTGTGGTGGTGGGAGGAGGGCCCAGTGGGCTCGAAATTACTGGTAATATCTGGAGGTTGGTCCGGGATCAGGGGGCAGAGGCCCAGATCAGCCTGCTAGCGGGCCCCAGGCTTCTTTCACGTTTTCCCGAAAAGGTCCGTCGTCTTGCCATGGACTCTCTTGCCGCCCGGGGGATAGAGGTGTTGGAAGGCGTCCATGTAAGTCGAATTGAGGGTGGCTGTGCTATTTTGGCAGATGGCCGTGAGTATCAATATGACCTGGCACTTCTTGCCTGGGGGATCAAACCTTCTGAACTCTTCCTTCAATCAGGTCTTCCCACTGGTGAAGATGGCGGTCTTCTTGTAAATGAACATCTCCAAAGCGTGACCTATCCTGAGATCTTTGGCGGCGGCGACTGCATCAGCTTCCAGCGTCACCCCCTGGATAGAGTCGGAGTACACGCTGTTCGCCAAAACCCAATTCTGTACCACAATCTACTGGCTACCCTAGAGGGTGGCAGGCTGCAGAGTTTCAATCCTAACGACACATATTTGCTGCTTTTTAACCTCGGTGATGGCAGAGCGATTTACTGGAGGAAAGACCGAGTCTGGGCGGGAGGACTTGCTTTTGTTTTTAAGAATTATCTTGACAAAAAATTCATGAGAAAGTTCCAGGTTTCTGGAGAGCTCAGGGAGCATTGATTCACATCACGATAGGCTCTTTTTCCTCATTTGGCGACATCTCACGTCTTCTCTAGGAGTGGGTGCCCAGCTGTTAGAACTGAAAAGAGTTACCGGAACAGTCCACCAAAATAGCAACCTAGTTCTGTATGGGGGCAAAGAAAATAATGCTTTTGAAGAGGCTCTTCAGACGTGTAAGGTCCATGGATTCGAAAAAGGCCATGGCTTTTATGAATAAACTTACGGAGGGGACGTTTACGCTCTTGGACGTGCGCCAGCCTAGAGAATACGAGAAGGCTCACATCCCAGGGGCTCAGTTGATCCCTTTGTCCGAATTGGCTGACTCGCTCAATGAATTGGACCCTACAAAGCCCATCATTGCTTATTGAGCGCTGGGCGGGCGGAGTCGCGTTGCGGCTCAATTGCTATCTGGTCTGGGGTTCGAGGAAATTTATAACCTCAAAGGAGGTATCAAAGCATGGCAAGGGCTTGAGGCTGCAGGTCCGAAGGAGCTAAATTTAGACATTGTGCGGGGCGATGAAACCCCCGACGAGATAGTTGCGCTTGCCTATGACATGGAAGACTCTTTGCAGACTTATTATAAAGAAATGCACCATAGAACAAAGGATCAGGAAGTTAGGGAACTCTTCTACAAGCTGGCGAGCATCGAAGATAAACACAAGCGGACAATCCTAGAACTGATCGCCACGATCGAAGCGCCAGGAGGGAGCACAAAGATATCTCAAGCGGATACCGGCACAATGGTCTTAGAAGGCGGTTTCGATATGGCGGAGTTTATGGAACAGAATGAGCCTACTTTGAAAACAGTCCCTAATGTGATCGAGTTGGCTATGATGCTGGAAACTCAGGCCTTAGACCTCTATCTCAGATTTGCGGCGAAGAGTACGAATGCAGAAACCAAGGATGTGCTCTTCAAAATCGCCCAAGAAGAAAAGGGACACTTGGCTGGACTGGGCCGACTGATGGAAGAAAAGATCTGATTGATACTCTCTCTAATGTAAGAAATGAGGGTACGTAAATGCCTCAAGAGATGATCGTTGCTTAGCACCCGGGATTGCGCTATACTCGCTGACGATCTTTGCTCTAGCTACCGTATAGGGGGGAGTTACATGGCGACGAAAGAAAATCTTATCAAGGTCTATGAGTATGCGCTTAACCAAGAACAAACCGGTATGAGTTTTTTTCAGACCTCCCTGGAAAGAATGGGAATTGGTGCTGCGGTGAATGCCTTTAAGCAACTGATTAAAGAGGAGGAGAAGCACATCCTTTTCATCAGCCGGATTTTAGACAACTTGAAACAAGGTGCAGACCTGGACCTCGCAGAAGTGCAGGAATTTGTTTTAGAACCTACTGACTACTTCAACGACCGGGCCAAATCTGAGTTTCTAGAACAATGCGTAATTGGCTCCATGGTTCCCGATGTAACTGTTTTCAACACAGCTTGGCTCATAGAGAAAGACCTGAGTGAATTTTACGCAAATGCGGCCAGAAATACAGACGGACCAGAGAGTAAGGCGTTTGGAATGCTTGCTCGCTGGGAGAAAGCTCACGAGAAATTCTTTAAAGAATATCGCGACAAAATATCTGACAGCTACGCCAGCATGCCTTGGGGAGGGTAAGCCAGCTGGCAGAGTGAGAAAGACCTTAAAGGGCGGGAAAATTCCCGCCCTTTTCCTACGTCTGGGCTAGCCCGGATATTTCATGAATCGCCTGCTACGACCACGGATATCGCCGTCCTTCCTGGCGTCCTCGGGAGTTGGCCCCTGCGACGTACCGTTCAGGTACGCCTCGAAACCAACACCCTGCGGTTGCCAGGTGGCACGCCCATCTTCGCGATCTCGCGACAGCAATTCATAAAATATCCGGGCTAGATTGAAGGGTAATCTATGGTTGTCTCTTTATGTTAGCTGCCAGCTGAGCAACCTGGGTACCCAGGTATACGCACTCTTTACCTTCCATGCAGGCGTCGGCATCGTCTGGTTCCAAGTGGGTCGAAAGATGGTGCTCTCCGTGTTTTAAATCCACAACCCAAGCCTTCTTTTCTTCGTTGTAATCCACATCGACGTCAATTCCGCATTCTCCGATATCTGGGTATATTGATCTGATTTTCTGGCAAAGTTCAGTTTTATCGTGCATAGTCTTCTCCTTCTGTTCTCAAGAGACACTGAAAAATACTTCCAAGCATCAAATGTCAAGCGAGAGCCGTCTCAATCTGATCCACTTCCGTTATTGTCCTTTGGCAAGATTGGTGCTCGCAGATATGAACAGCTGGGCGGTCTCCCTGAGACCTTAGTTCTTTGGTAAACGGAGCCAGAGCCACAATCCTATCTCTTTGCCCATCGGCCGGCCGCAGCAACAAGACCGTATTGGGCACGAATTGCCTGTGGATGGCCTCAACTATCGAACTGGAACTCTTCCCGTTCTGGCTTTCCACAATTACTATTTCATGGCTAGGACCGATTATGAAATCAAGGGCGGCCAGGAATTGAGTATAGGCAGATGGGTAGGCTTTGATTCTTTTGGCGAAAGTTCCGGCTACCTGCTCTGCCTTCCTTCCCAGCTCAACATCCCCGGTGATGCGGCTGAGACGGACCAGATTCAAAGTTGCCACCGAATTACTAGAGGGGATTGCCCCGTCGTAAATCTCCTTGCTCTGTTTGACAAGAACTTCATTATCCTTGCCGCTGTAGAAGAATCCATCATGGGTTTCATCCCAGAAAAGATCGATCATGGTATGGTTGAGGTTGATGGCTTCTTCCAAATAACTGGCTTCGAAAGTCGCTTCGTACAGCTCTATGAGTCCCCAGACAAAATTCGAATAATCATCCAGGTAGCCAGGGTAGGCCACATCACCATCGCGGTAGCGCCGGAACAACCGGTGTCCATCCTTCTTCAGGTTATCCAAAATAAAAGCGGCAGCACCTTGGGCTGCATCCACATAGGTCTGCTTACCGAGTGCCTTATAGGCCTTGGCCAGGGCGGCAATCATCAGCCCATTCCAGGAGGTGAGTATTTTGTCATCTTTGAGAGGGTGAACACGTCTTTCCCTCATCATAAAGAGACGTTCTCTTGCATCTTCCATAAGCCTTTCTAGCTCGGCAACCTCCATATTCTCCCGCGCGGCGAAATTCTCCATTGGAATACGAGTATGTAAAATGCTGCGACCATCCTCGAAGTTGCCATGGGGACCGATGTCATAAAATCGGCAGAAAAGGTCACCCAAATCTTTTCCGAGGTGTTCTTTTATCTCCGTGGGAGTCCAAACATAAAAAAGTCCCTCCTCACCTTCACTGTCGGCATCTTCGGCAGTGTAAAAACCCCCCTCCGGAGCAGTCATGTCACGCAGAACGTACGTAAGAATCTCAGCTGCCACTGCTCCATGGCGGGCCTCACCTGTTGCCTGGTGCGCCTCGGTGTAGGCCATAGTCAACATAGCCTGATCGTAGAGCATCTTCTCGAAATGGGGCACCAACCACCTTTCGTCAACGGAGTAGCGACAGAAACCGTAACCGATATGATCAAAGATGCCACCATTCCGCATATTATCGAGTGTTTTCTCCACCATGTGTAAGGCATTGGCTTCACCATTTCTCCTGTGCCACCGCAGGAGAAAAGTGAGATTGTGGGGGGTGGGGAATTTGGGGGCTGAACCGAAACCGCCCCATTTCGGGTCAAAAGCCTGCGCTAGTTGGTCGTAGCCCTTTTGCAGTGTATCTAGACCCAGCTCAGCCATTGATCCACTGGAAGGTCTCGGTTGAATCCCTTTGGTGATCTTTTCGCTTGCCTCAAGAAGAGGGCCCCGGTCATTTGCCCAGGCATTGGCAATATGGCTGATCATGTCAATAAAACCTGCCATCCCCATCCTGCCGGTTTTGGGAAAATAGGTACCGGCGTAAAAAGCCTTGGCGTCAGGCGTCATAAAAACTGAAAGGGGCCATCCCCCTTTCAGGGTAATTGCCTGGCATACTGCCATATAAACCATATCAACATCCGGCCGCTCTTCCCTGTCAACTTTAATGGCAACAAAGAATTCATTGAGTATTCGGCCAACCTCTTCATCTTCAAACGACTCGTGCGCCATTACATGACACCAGTGGCAGGTGGAATATCCTATTGACAGGAATATGGGCTTATCTTCCTTTTTGGCCTTGTCAAATGCCTCTGCTCCCCAGGGATACCAGTCCACCGGGTTTTCAGCATGCTGCAGCAGGTAGTGACTCTTTTCCCTACTCAAGCGGTTTTTTCGCCTCTCTAATCCTGACAGCTCAGTCTCCATGACATCTCCTCGTACTGACTGGGAATTGTTGCAATGTATAAACAATAAACACTAGTCAGTCAGTAGTCTATATAACGACACAAATTTCTCACCGCTTAATTCTGTAATAGGTGAGAAGATTTGGAAGGTATAATTCAGAAAATGGGATAGATATAAGGGAGATGGACCCAGAGCGAGTCACATCACCCCTTTGGTGATAGGATAAAATGTTTTTTTGAAGGCAGAGGTTAGGTAGGGCCGGTCTCTCGGCTCGGCTGAGGACTTCGAGTGAGCCTCAGTCGAACTCCTTGTCGAAGGCCGTACCGGCCAGCGGGGCATGATGAAATGTCATTTTGGGCGGGTGCAGAGACCCTCCCTACAGAAGAGTAAGATCAGGAACCTAATTTATCGCCAATTTCACGCCCATACTCTTGGGCCATCTGTACCCCGCCCCCCAAAGAGGCTGACTTCAACAGGAGCGGACCTTTGGCCATGTCCATCTTGAAGACTTCTTTCATGGTATTATAGATTCGATCCTGGGCCTCGGTGCTCCAGCCATGAGCACCAAAAGCGCCACCCACCTTACCTTTCAGGTTGGCCTTTTCCGCTAAAAATAACATGGTTTTCATGGACTGCAGCATCTCACCGTGGTAGGTGGGGGAACCGAAGACATAGCCGTCATATCCTTCGAAATCGGCCTTGCTCTTAATATCCTTCACATCAACGATCACTGCCTCATTGCCGGAAAAGCGGATTCCTTCTGCAACGAGATCAGCAATATCTCTCGTCGAACTGGTCCTGGTGGCATACACCACGAGAACTTTTGCCATACTCTCTTTCCTCCTATTCTTCTTGTCGGCCCGGAGGGAACTTGCTCCTGCATGATCAGCAGAATCCGTCAAAAAGCACGTTTACACTTTCATGCTTTCAACGGCCCTCTTCCCCAGGTCAAAGCCCCTAGCCATAGCGTCGGGGTGTTTAAGAATCGCTCCCTTCTCTTCAATCCTATCTATTAGGAGTCCTCCCTCGTAACTCATGTCCAGAGCATCGAAGAAGTATCTTGCCGTCAGCTCCACCCCAACAAAGAGGTTTTTTCCTTTCGTGGCCCCCACGCAGATTAGGTACCCTTTGCCGCTGTCGTATTTTCGCCTTTGTTCCGGCGTCTTTTCCAGCAGCTTCTTGGACCACATGGCCTGGCTGCGGTCGATCAGAAGCTTCACCTGAGCTGTGACATTATAGAAGAAGTTCGGGGAGGCCAGAAAGATGACATCCGCCTCCTGAAGTAGTGGGTACACTGTATCCATGTCATCATGAACTGCGCATTCTCCCGTGTCATCACAGCTTCCACACTCAATACAGCCGCTCATCTTCAACTTCCGTGCATAGATCGACGCCACCTCAGCGCCGGCCGCCTGCGCTCCTTCCAGGATCTGATCCAGGAGTAGATCAGTGTTGCCGCCCTTGCGCGGACTTCCGTAGATACCAAGAACTTTAATGGTCACCTTTGGTCTCTTTCGTTATTCCGTTTTCGATATGCTGATTTGAGACGCGCTAGTGCGTTAAGATCCAAGTCTCGGATCACTTCCTGTGTCGCCACAGTCGGGTATGTAACAGGTAACGTTGACGAACTCGCACTTCTCGTTGCAAGCTGGACACGTTTCGGGTGGTGCATCCACCTCTAGTGTGTACCCGCATTTTGTACACTTCCATGAATTCTGCATATCCTCATCCCTCCTTTTCTGTTGTTTATGCCGCTTCAAGCAATCCTTTGGTCTTTTCAGCAACTTGCAGCCCAAGATCGAAGCACTGTTTCAGAGCATCCTCGCCGGGCACAAACTTAACCCGTAATCCTTCATCAACCAGGTCGATCTTCATCTCCTCCAGCATCCCTCTTACCTGGCCCACAGCTTCACCACTCCAGCCATAGGAACCAAAAGCGGCGCCAACCAGATTCTTTGGTTTCAATCCCTTCAGATAGGTCAGTAAGTCGGCAACGGTTGGATACATGTTGTTGTTTAGGGTAGGAGAACCCACAACCAATGCCCCGGCATCAAGAATTTCAGTGGCCACATTACTTCGATGGTTAGACTTGAGCGGCATCAGCTTCGGCTGAGCACCGCCTGCCATCAAGCCTTCTGCAATAGCTTCCGACATTTTTGCGGTGCTAAACCACATGGTGTCAAAGACAACCACCGCTTTGTTCGTGGGCTTCTGCTCAGCCCATTTGGCATACCAGCCAATGATCTTGTCTAGATCCTGACGCCATATAGGACCGTGGTCACAGGCAATAATTTCTAGGGGAAGATTGAGTTCACCAACCTTTTTTATCAGCTTGGTTACGAGAGCAGACATGGGGAGCAGGATATTGGCGTAATATTTTGCTCCTTCATACTCCAGAAGGGATTCGTCTACCTCATCTGCAAATCTTTCACTGGTGGCCAAGTGCATTCCAAAAGCGTCCTGGGAAAAGAGCAACTTCTCTTCAGCCAGGTAGCTGAACATATTGTCGGGCCAGTGGAGCATGCGAGTCTCGAGAAAGGTGAGACTCAGGTTGCCAAGACTGAGACTCTCACCATCTTTGACCGTCACGATCTCTTGATCCAGGTGAAAGTGTTCCTTGAGTGCTTTGCTGCCCATGGAAGAGGCGAGTACCATTTCCGGCTGTACCGCGTCTATAACACCCAAAAGAGAGCCAGAGTGATCCATCTCCGCGTGATTGGAGACAACATAGTCGATTTCCTTTGGATCCACCACAGAGCTGATTCGACCTAACAGTTCTGATTGGAAAGGAGGCTTGACCGTGTCGATCAAGGTGATTTTATCTGCCATTACCAAAAAGGCATTATATGTGGTCCCCCGTTCAGTGAGATAACCGTGGAAATCACGGATTCCCCAGTCGATCGCTCCTACCCAGTAAACCTTATCAGTTACCTTAAGTGCTTTGAACGCTTTGCTCATCTGAACCTCCATATTTTCAGATCGTAGATTGCAGATTGCAGAATTTTGATTGTGAAATCCCAGGATCATCGGTGAAAGTTACATAAATCCACAATTAGCCAATCTCTACTTCCACAGTAATTTTGGCTAATTTTATGGTAATAGAGAGGACTATTCGTAAGCTACCACTCGAATCAGACCTATGGTCGCACCCTTATCATCAGTGGTGCAGGTATCGCTCACGGAGACTATTTTAGTAATATTATTCTCTTTTATGAATTGGTTTACCTGTTCATCCAAATCATAGAGTTCTTTCATTGTCTGGAATATTTTCAATTCTGTGGCGAATGTTTTAACCTTTACCATTCTTAACCCCCTCGATTCAATGAATCCGCCTTGTTGCCAATCAACCAGCAAGGGCAGATAAACGGCCAAGCGGGAGGAGCTTAACCCCTCCCTACATATAGTTAGCCTACCTAGTCCTCCTAGAGGCGGGGCCTTCGTCAATTTCTGCCTGTCTAGCCTGGATATTTCATGAATTACTTGCTACGACCACGAAATATCCGGGCTAGGCGAACTTTTCCAGAATCTTCTTGAGCTCCCCAAGATCCGTATCCCGACCAACCAAGGGGCCATGTTCAAGAACAGGAAGCCTCCTCTCAAACGTATCCCTCTGCTGCCGGTAAATGATGCCCAGGGGAATCTTCTCTCCCCACTCCATCGCCATCCCCATGGCAGCGTGCCAATCGGAGGGATCGTATTCCTCTGGAAGAGTATAACAGCGCTTCTTGTACCAGGCGAACGTGTTGAGTTTATTGAAGGAAACACATGGTTGCAGCACATCGATGAGGGCAAAGCCCTCATGGGCAATTGCTTTTTCAATGAGTCCAGCAAGGTGCTCTATCATTCCAGAAAAACCACGGGCCACAAAGCTTGCTTGCATGGCCACCGCAACCGCAATCGGGTTGAAAGGTGCCGAGGCCACGCCCTCAGGTTGAGCCTTGGTAACAAAACCTTCCATAGTTGTGGGACTAGCCTGGCCCTTGGTCAGGCCGTATACTTGATTATCATGCACTATCATTGTTAGATCAATGTTACGCCTTATGGCAGCAAGGAAATGGTTCCCTCCCTCCCCGTAATTGCATCCATCTCCACTTTCAACGATTACTTTGAGATTGGGATTGGCGAGCTTGGCGCCACTGGCTACCGGCAGAGCCCGCCCGTGCAGGCCGTTAAAGACGTTGGCATTCAAATAGTGAGGTGCCTTGGCAGCCTGGCCGATTCCTGAAACAAACAGAACCTGATGCGGCTCCAGTTCGCTTGCAACCAGGCCGGACTTTACTGCGTCAAGGATGGAAAAATTGCCGCAACCTGGACACCAAGCAGTTTCATAGTTACCGTAATCTTCGATAGTTACCATAATCTTTCCTCGATTCTCCTACCTTAGATTGCCGCGGCCTATGAATTGCCCAATTCTCTCATTATATATTCCGCCGTGATCGGTAGACCATCATAGCGAAGCACCCGGCTGTGAAGGGCAAAACCGGTTTCCCTCCTGATAAGCCGTGCCAGTTGGCCAAAAGCATTCCCTTCCACGCAAACCACTTGTTCGGCATCTTGGAACCGTTGCAGAAAGTGATCCGGGACCAAAGGCCAAACCTGTGAGAAATGGAGAGTCCCCACCCGAGTGGTTTCATTGCGCAATTGGTCTGCAGCCTCTAGAACCGCTCCTCTGCTTGAACCCCAGGTAACCAGAAGGAGATCTGGACGCTCGTCTCCCTGAGCCTCTGGTGGAACGACCTCGGCAATGATTCCCTGCTCTTTCCTCATTCGCTTTTCCACCATGACTTCACGTATGCTCAGATCCTCGGTGAGATGGCCATCCACTGGATGCTCATCACTGCCCGCCACAACGAGATGTTTACTCATACCCGGAAGAAGTCTCGGCGAGACCCCGCTCGCAGTAAGGGCGTAACGATGGTACGGCAAGGCAGGTGTATCTGCCTCAATGCCAGGATCGACCGCTGCTAAGTTGTCAAGATCGAAGGGCTCTATTGCCCGACCGGAGTCGGCGAGAAACTGATCAGTGAGGAGAAATACGGGACTTTGATACTGAGCCGCCACTTCAAACCCCTTTATCGTCAGCCAAAAACATTCCTCGACTGTTCCCGGAGTGAAGATTGCGCGCGGAAATTCACCGTGACCTGAATGCAAAACGAACTCCAGGTCCGCCTGCTCTGTGCGGGTCGGCAAACCTGTTGCCGGTCCCGGCCTTTGCGCTACCACAATTACCACAGGAGTTTCGGTCATCCCTGCCAGACTCACCGCTTCGGTCATGAGAGCAAAACCACCGCCGGAGGTGGCAACCATGCTTGGCGCCCCGGCAAAGGAAGCCCCAATGGCCATGTTGATTGCGGCAATCTCATCTTCAGCCTGCTCCACCACCAAACCCATGCGACCGGCATGAGCTGCCAAATTGAGGACAATAGAGGTGGCTGGGGTCATGGGATAAAAGGAACAGAATTTGAGTCCCGCCGAAAGTGCTCCCATGGCAATAGCCTGATTACCGTTCATCAGCAACCGCTTAGCAGGATTGTCAACGGCAGGCAGTTTTGGAAAATCCACCGTTTGCCGACCGCACCAGTTGAAAGCTTCTGTCAGCACCTGTTGATTCTTCTTAGCCAGCTGAGGATCCTTCTTACCAAATACATCATCCAGGGTCTGAGCCACCAAATCCTGATCGAGCCCCAGAAGGAGACTCACCACGCCCAGGGCCACCACGTTGGCGAATTTTTGCTCTCCCAGTTCCTGGTAAGGCACTTGGAGACAGTTAGCGCTGGCAGTTCCATGGGCTGCATCTGCGACAATGAGCCCTTCAGCAGCCAGCTCTTTGCTGTGCAAAGTCACTGTTTCAGTATTCAGAGCAACCAAAAGGTCCACAGACTCTCGAGGGCCGGCGATCTCTTCCGTACTTGCCCGAATGGCAAAAGTGTTGTGACCACCTCGTATTCGTGACTGGTAGCTCTGGGTTACGACAACAAAGTAGCCAGCGCGGACCAGGCTCCTGGCAAGCAGTTCTCCAAGGGTCGCGAGCCCTTGCCCCGCCTCGCCACCAATGAGCAAGGTGACATCGGTTCTCTCCATGCTCTCGCCCTTTCACCTGACGTTTGAGCTCAAAGCAGCAATCTCTCTATTCAAAAATCCGATATGACCCATCTCCTCTTTGATGATTTCTTCAATTCGCTCTCTGCCGGCAGTTTGAGAGATTATCTCCTTCAGACCCGTATAGAAAACAATGGAGTCTTTTTCCTGCCCGATGGCCATTCGTAAGATGTCTGCCGCTGACTCTTTGCCAGTCAACGTATCGGCAGGATCGACCCTCGCATCAAAAACATGCCCATCAGCCATGGCCCGCAAGTACATTGAGGTCTCGTGTTCAGGATCGAAAACCCTTGGCTCACGCTCTTGATGAGCCAAACCCGCCCGCATGGTGGCAAAAGCCCTCTCATGTCCATCTTCCCAGACGGCGAGATCTTGAAGCAATTTGCTGACCGCTGCGTCCTTTACCAACTCAGCTGCTTTTCGATAGAAACGGGCCCCATTGCGTTCAATCTGTTCCGCCATTTCCAGGATTTCGTCAGCATTGAACTCAAAACTCATTGATAGCTCTCCTGTTATCGTCCCGCGGTACAGACTATCATTCTTTCTTTTTACACAATGCAAAGATAAGAATGAAGATAACTCAATGCCAGAAAAAAATCTCCTCTCCCCCGGCTGGGGGAGAGGGTTTGTCCTGTTAAATCCAAGGTGGAGTATATTCCCCACCTGGGGTTTAGTCTCAGGGAATTGAGTTACGCCTTCCATAAACCGTGCAGGTTGCAGTATTCCCTGGCTGTTACCTGATCGGCGTCCACGCAAAAAGTGGCCTCGGGCTCTTCTCCAGGTTTCAGGAACTGGCGATAAGTCTTGCCGCCAGCAATAACCTCAATCCATTCAATGTAATGCTTCTCCTCCATAGGATGGGCGACACTTCCCACCGCGACCTTGAAGCCATCAGCAGTTTTCTCGATCACCGGCACATGTTTTTCCTTGGCCGCATCAACGGTGTTCTCAATAAAAAGTTGCATGGCCTCACCACAGCAGACGAGCTCTCCCCCGCCGCCATGCAAGACTTCTACGATGTTGCCGCATGCATCACATTTGTAAACCTCCAACTGCTCAGCCATTCTTCATCCTCCTTATGTCTATGGTTTGTCTGAATGTAACATGTCCAACCACGACTCCGCGACGGGGTCGGTAGCTGGGAACCGATTTATCCTGGAGTACTGGAATGCGGATTCTTTACTTCGCATCTGGCGATGTTTCGCTGTTCACAGCGTGCATCATCCTCAGCCAGTCATATATTTCCTGGATGCTTTTCGCCATGTACCAGCGGCCATTGTCGAATACGCCGTAGTCGGTACCGAGCATGGCTGACGACATCCGGGTCGAGTTGGCAAAAAACAACCACTGCTCCATCCATTTCTTTTCGACGGCTTCATTAAAGATCGAGTCATTGTGAGCCAGCCCCTTGGCCACTCCTGTTTCCCAAGCTTTGAGGATCAACTCAGTGGCGGTCAAAGTCATCTCATTGGTGGTTTTAATGTTATTTTCAAATCGGGCCCAGTGCCCATCCACCCACTGTTGGCTATGGCAGGTGAGACAAACTTTCTGCAGAATCTTACGCCGCTTTTGTTGTTCGTTGTTATCGATCAGGTATGTGGAGGCCGGCTCCCCATTGAGAGCAGTGGGAAGAGGAAGACCGGTTTTGTTCTTGATCACACTGGTGTCAGGAGATCTGGGGTGGGCGTGGGCATAAATCAGACCAAAAATCCTCCAGGGCAGGCGATTGTTCATTTGATGAGTCCTCTCCACTACTACATCACCCTCTGGAGTGACAACCAGGCTGACATGGCAAGTGGCACAGGTGGGTGCAGTGAAGTCTTCGCCCACTGTCCAGGGGACTTCCTCGAAATTCCACTTCCTGCCGATGGATGAATAGATATTTCCGTGTTTGCTGACCTGATATATCTTATATATGGGAACATCCGGGCCCTTATGGCACTGGGAACAGGTATGAGGTTTTCTGGCCATCTCAATGGAGAATTGATGCCAGGTATGACAGGAGGAACATGAACCCTTGCTGCCATCGGGGTTTATGCGGCCAACACCTGCATTGGGCCAGCCACTCAAAACCGGAAACTCCATTTCCCCCATCTCGGTGTCGCGCTCATCAAATCCTTTCACCTCCACTTTGGTGCCATGGCACGAAAGACAGGAATCCCCATTTGCCTCCGGGCTTGCAGCCTTAATACTTATGTGGCCGTCATCGATGAACTGCACCCCGTTGATCGTCTTCACCAGATCCTGGTAAAGAGAGTTATTCAGCAGGTTCCCATACGCATGAGACATCAGATTTTGCCCATATTGCTTCGCCTCAACTGGATGGCAGGTGGCACAGTCTTCAGGGGTGACAACAATATGCACCTGATAGCCGTTGTGTTCGAAGGTGTCGCTGTGTTTTTCCGGGTTCAGGGTGTGACACTCAGCGCAGCCGACGACACTGTGCGTCAGGTCACTTGGAACCCACTTCGCGGAGACCCTTCTTTCCAGCTCCGGCTTTTTCAGAGCTTCAAGCGGACTCACTCTGCCATGGCGGCTACTTTGCCAACCAGCAACCATCCCTGGCGCTATACTCGCATGGCAGTCTATACATTCAGAACTGGCATCGCTCAATTCCGCCGCCTTAAATTGTGAAGGAAAGAACAAAAGTAGTAAGGCCACAAAAAATAAGAGTCGCATGATTTCCTTCTCCCTAGCCCGGATATTTCATAAATTGCTGTCGCGAGACCGCGAAACTGGGAACCCGCTTGCGGGACTGAGCGGGTTCCCAGTTTCGTGGTCGCAGCAAGTGATTCATGAAATATCCGGGCTGGCATTTCTGTAAAAATTTATACAAAAGAAGTGGGTAAAG
>CP070843.1:2319300-2325449 GCA_020350905.1 Deltaproteobacteria bacterium | reverse complement strand
CATGTTGGTTAGTTATAGTTTTTACGATAGAGACTTCAACAGTAACGGGTTGTTTGATGGCGATCTTATAAACAATCACGATGGAACTATTACAGAGAGATCCACGGGGCTGATATGGCAGCTTGAAGCTCAAGTCATAAATTATCAGCCTGGCACATATTGGCAACCCGAGGAGCTACTGCGAATGCTCAACAAGAGTAGATTTGCTGGGTACTCTGATTGGCGTCTTCCAACTTTAGATGAACTTGCCTCACTATTACGTAAAAAAGAAGTCTTATTTACCCCCTCTAATACAATATTTATATTTGAATATCAATATTTACCGTGGTCCGACCACCGACCGCACTGGCGATCTCTTCACCCCATTCCTGTACAAAATGGCCGGCGTCGGAATGTTCATACGGTTCGGGACAGTTCCGTATATCATTGCGAAGTGTCTGCATCACCGGTGGCCCGAGCACCGGGTCCTTCATTCCGATAGCCATAAACGCCGATCCCTCCCATTTGCTGCGAAGCCATTCACGTGCTCTTCGTGACAATTCCGCACCGGGTGCATTCTGCCGATCAGGAACAATTTCAGGGAAGCGACGCACGCCAGCTTTATAGTGGATGTCGGGGAATGGAGCGTCGTAAGCTGCACATTCTGCTTCCGACAGATGTGGACACGTTAGCTTTAGCAGCCTGCCAGCTGACATATCAGGGTTTTTTCTTACCCAAGCACGCCACTCGAGAAACCCTTTGGAAAGTTGAACGTCTCCGGTGCCAAGAGTCGTGTTCATGATTAGTAGGCGGGAAAATATATCTTTCATATCCATAGGCAGAGTGAGCCCGAGAATCCCACCCCAATCCTGACAAACAAGAGTGATATTTTTGAGTTCTAAATGTTCAATGAACGAAATAAGCATGTTGCGATGAAAATCGAAAGTATAAACTTCTTCTTCCATCGGCTTATCCGAACGTCCGAAACCAAAAAAGTCTGGAGCCACCACCCGATTCTCTACGTCTGTGAAAATTGGGATCATCTTGCGATAAAGATAACCCCACGTTGGTTCGCCGTGTAGACACAGAAATGTGTGGTCAGCATTTTTAGGGCCTTCATCCACGTAATGCAATCGTAAGCCTTCAAAGCCTTTCAAATCATCTATGTAAACAGGGTCATAAGGAAAATCGGGGAGATTTACGAATCGTTCCTCTGGGGTTCTTAAAACTTTTGTCATGGTAACATCTCCTTTTTAGGTGTAAACCATACTTAATATTAGGGAAGTGTAAAGTGTACAGATTTCTTGCCAATATGTAAAATTCTTCAGAAGTTTCGAGGAGGATATTTTGAGATCTTATGTTTTCGATATTGAATTTGTCACGATTCAATTAGATAGCATCATCTTCACACCCTGCCGATTTGCATAAGCCACAGGTTCTCTGCTGAACATCTGGCTCCACCTGCTCACACAACCCTCGTGTGTGGACAAGAGAGCACTCTGTTGGTATAGGAAATAATCAAAATACTAATTCTGGTGATCCGAACTTCAGAAGACAATCTTTGCGCCTTCCGATCCGTCGGAGCATCATTATGCCTGCTAGGCAAAACGAAAGGCCCATCGGTCATGTCAGAGATCTTCGATGAGTGGCCAGAGAGGTACGATCAATGGTTTAGAACTCCCATTGGAAGATTGGTTAAGGAATATGAAAGTAAGCTTATCCTTGAAATGTTGAGACCTGGGCACGGCGAGAGGATATTGGATGCTGGATGCGGCACGGGGGTCTTCACCTTAGATATGCTTTGAGAAGGAGCACACATTGTTGGACTTGAGCTGTCTTTGCCTATGCTGTTCCGGGCAAGGGAAAAAATAGAGGGCTATCCCTTCCATATGGTCCTGGGTGATATGAAAAATCTCCCTTTTGCGGATCACACATTTGACAAGTCGATCTCGGTTACCGCTATCGAGTTCATCAAGGACGCAAGGCGAGCGGTCGGTGAGTTATTCCGAGTTACTGAGCCGGGAGGGCTCATTGTGGTAGCCACGCTGAACAGTCTCAGCCCATGGGCCACTCGCAGGAACATGGCAGGGAAAATGGGACACCCGCTATTTGGCCACGTAATCTTCAGGTCTCCCGACGAGTTGAAACGCCTCTCGCCGCTCGACGGTACAATTAAGACGGCCATCCATTTCCAAAAGTATGATGACCCTAAGCAAGTCAAGATAATTGAGAAAAACGGTCAGTTTAAGAATCTCAACACGGGAGCGTTCCTAATAGCACGTTGGGAAAAACCTGTAGAGACATAGGAACGAATCTTTGGTCTTAAACCTGGAAGCTCAGCGCCTGGTATAAAGGTGGTTCAGCTTGGTACAGTTATGTTAATAGCACCTTAGATGGAGTGCGATCATGGGGTCTTCCTATAGAATCCTTGTATTAAACATCGGCTCAACCACCACAAAGGTGGCCTTTTTTGAAAACGATCATCTCAAGTTCCAGGAAACCATCGACCATGCTTCGCAACAGCTTAAATCAATCACGGACTACATGGAGCAGTTTCCCCTGCGTAAGGAAGGAATTGAGGGATTTTTGGCAAAACACCAAATAGAGCTTAGCAAGTGTCATATGATCGTCAGCCGTGGCGGCCTTACCGCACCACTTTCTTCAGGTGTGTATCTCGTTGATGAAGGGATGCGTGAGGATCTGCGCTCAGGGAAATACGGTCAGCACCCCACCAACCTAGGTCCTCTCATTGCGCACGATTTGGCAAAGCAGGGTAGCATCCGGGCCGTAATTGTGGACAGCCCTAGTATTGATGAATATCAACCTCTTGCTAGGGTCTCCGGCATTCCGGAAATTGAAAGAAAGAGTGCATTCCACGCGCTCAATCAGAAGGCTGCTGCCAGAAGGGCAGCAGATGAGATGGGCGTCAGATATGAGGACACTAACATGGTGGTGGCTCACTTAGGTGGAGGTATTACCATTGGTGCGCACCAGCAAGGAAGGGTGATTGATAGCACTCTTGGTGTTGGCGAGGGACCGATGACCCCGGAACGAGCTGGCACCCTACCCACTATGGATCTCCTTCGGCTCCTAGAGTCAGGCAAATTCAGTCTGACAGATTTGCGCCTGCGACTCACTTCTCGGGGGGGTTTACTTGCTTATCTGGGGACAAATGATGTGAGCCAAGTGGAAGCCGAGATCCGGGAAGGCAATGAAAAAGCATCATTAATCCTGGAGGTCATGGCGTATCAAATTGCTAAGAATATCGGCGCAATGAGCACAGTACTCCATGGCCAGATAGACGCAATTGTATTGACCGGCGGACTAGCAAATTGCGCGCGGCTGATTGATTGGATTGCTAAACGGGTCAGGTTCATTGCGCCCGCCAAAGTCTATCCCGGAGAGGACGAGATGCTTGCCTTAGCTCAGGGGGCACTGCGTGTGCTCTCCGGAACAGAGAGCGTCAACCGTTATTCCCCGTCAGGATAAGTTGTCGTGTTGCCCAGCCACTGGTACTCAGTCTTCAGTGAGAGAGGCTACCTCCCTTTCTACGGCTCTCTGCTCACTCCAAAACTGCACGCAGTCCAGAGAAAGGTTGACTATTAGTCCGTTTTGAAGTCCTTTCTCCCAGCGTCCAGCTGAACCGTTTTCGGCAAGGAGACCGTAAAAATCATCCAGTCCTGCTCTTGTGCAAGAGACAGAAGACCGCCCATGTCTTTGAGCAACCGGTAGCTAAGCGGAAGTCCAATACTCTTGCCACCTTCAGCAAACGGCATAAAGAGAAGTTCAGGCTGTTTTACCTTTTGTCTATCAGTTTTATTCTTGAACTGAATTTGGATATCTTTGTCGATTTCGAAGGTTCTAATGTTCAGGTTTCCGCCTTTCTGCATTGCCTCCGTCGCATTAAGGATCAGATTGATAAAAATCTGAGCCAATATCGATGGATCTGAGTAAACCGCAGACAGTTTTGGATCCAAATCCAATCGGCACCTGACCCGCCTGCGCTCTGCCTCAGGTGATAGTAGCTCCAGACAATCGGTAATAATCTCATTCACCGAGCATTCTTGAAAGCTGATTTCGACAGGTTCGAGGTAGTTTTTTATTCTCGCCAGAATCCTTTCTAAGCGCTGCGATTCTTTGAGGATGATGTCACATTCCGGTAAATCTGAAAACTTATTTTGGAGACGTCGCGCAAAGCCACCAATCGAAACAAGAGGATTTCGAATCTCGTGGGCTACCTCGGCTGCAATGGCACCTAAGGTTTCTAGCTTTTCTTTTTGCGCCAGAGCTTTCTCAAGCCGCTTGCGATCTTCAATTTCGCTTTTAAGTTTTGCGTTTGCCTCCACCAATTCAGCAGTGCGCTCTTCCACCCTCCTTTCTAGTTCGTCATGAGCCTCCTGCAAAGCCGCCACTGCTCTTTTGCGCTCAACGCGGGTCCTTAGCGCCATGATTCCGAAGGAGAGATCATCAGCTAATTGTGCCAGCAGCGTTACTTCATCTTCGTTAAAAGCATCTGCCTCCGCAGCGTATATATTCAACGCTCCCAATGCACGATCGTTGTCGATTAAGAGTATGGCGATTGATGACGCGTAGCCTCTTTTAATCGCTTCAGCTCTCCAGGGGGCAAATTTAGGATCATGCAGAATGTCTTTAGCAATGCTTGGCTTCTTGATCCTTATGGCCGTACCCGTTGGACCTCGTCCCCTTTTGGTATCGTCCCACGTGATGTTCAGACTCTCAAGATACCCATCCTCATACCCTGCCTGAGCCACTGGGATCACCGTCTTTTTTTCATCTTGCATGGCAATTCCTACCCACGCTAATCGATATCCCCCCTCCTCCACGATGATTTCACAGATACTATGAAGCAGGCTTTCTTCGTTCGCGGCGCGAACTAGTGCATGGTTGCATTCACTTAGCATCTTTAAGGCTCGGTTGACTTTCCACAAAGCCTCCTCCGATCGTCTGCGATCAGTGATATCGAGTGCTAGAGATATTGCCCCTTCAACACGGCCTTCGCTGTCGTAGAGAATTGAGTTATTCCACTCACATAGAACTATCTCCCCGCCCTTTGTCAGATTCTCGTTAATACTAGTGCTTGGCAGCTCTCCCCGAAGCAAACTGGCAACTATCTCTTCGACGTGTGGTCGAGTTCGCTGAGGGATGAGGAACTCGAAGAAGTTACGCCCAATAACCTCCTCCCGTGACCATCCAAAAAACTTCTCGGCACACTTGTTCCAACCAGTAATACAGCAATCACGATCCCAAATGACAAAAGCAAGGGGCGCAGTATTATAAACGTTACAGTAGCGTTCTTCGCTTCTCCTAAGAGCCTCTTTTACCGATAGGCGTTCCCTTTTTGATCCTCCCCACTCAAGGGACTCGTGGCACAGTTCCTCTTTCTCACTTGTCAATTGCTCTTTTGCTTTATCTTGATTTTTCAATCTTTGTTCCTTATAAGACGAAACTCGACCATGCTTGGCTGTTCAGAGCGATTGCGCATCAGACTAGTGAGGAATGAATTTCAGATCTAGCAGAGGAGCAAGAGATGCAAGATGAAAAGCATGATGAGGATCTGGAGATGGCTCAACCGCAGGTTACAAAAAACTGGCAAAAGTGACAAGACAAAAATGCCTCACATCGGCTCGACCTTCTTCAGTCGGGAGTACTCAAAAGCAACCGAAAAGATATTTCATGTCTTCCAGGTACATACAGTGCTGAGTAATCCGCTTCGCAGAAAAATAGAGTCAGAGTGTGGCTACATCCTGGCATTAAGACCTGCTAGTTTACAGTGCAAGCACGAGATAATAGATGAGCGGCCGAGAAATCAATGACGCAAGATGTTTGGATAGGTAACGATTGCCCGTGACTAAACATACCTCTTGCCATTAAGTTGAGATTTCAATGGGTTAACATTTAAACATCATTAGGTGAGTCGTTTTGTAGAAAGGACGGACCCAAATTCCAGTTAAGATCGAGTAATATACATTTTCCCATCACAACGGTAGGGCTTAATATATCATCCCTTAATCTAAACTTTCCCTACTAGAAACTTCAGCACAAAATGCTGAGAAGAAAAAAGCGGAGCCAGAAACTCCGCATTTTCTCAGTTTAAACCAAAATAGTGTAGTTCGGTTTCAAGGGGAAGAGTGTGGATTAAAGTATGAGAT
>CP070843.1:2314423-2319200 GCA_020350905.1 Deltaproteobacteria bacterium | reverse complement strand
CTGCGCCTACCAAGAAGAAAAAAAGAACGGTTGCCAAAAAGAAGAAAGCACCTGCGAAAAAGAAAAAGGCACCTGCGAAAAAGAAAAAAGCAGCGAGCAAGCGGAAAAAGGCCTAGCCCGGATATTTGGCAATAGTTTTTAACCGGGCCTCCACTTTTGGGCAAAAGCAGAACAAGTCAGTGCGCTTAGGACTTGCTCGGGTGAGAGGCTGCCGACTCAGTGCTGCTGAACAATAAACCATTTACCCCGCGCCCCCGGCAGATCGGGGAGGTGGGTTTTTTTTGTTCGTTTAACATTACTTTAACGGAAGGGACATTCAATGGCTAAAGCGAAAGAAGGTGATACAGTAAAGGTATACTTCACTGGTACTTTGCAAGATGGAACTATTTTTGGTCAGACACATGAAGATGAACCTTTCGAATTTACCATTGGAGCAAAGAACGTTTTGCCTAAGTTTGGGGGTGCAGTAATTGACATGCAAGAGGGAGAGAATAAAACTATTGTAATTGCTCCGGAAGATGCTTATGGCCCTCGAGATGAGAAGCGCGTGTTTACTGCTGAGAAAACAGACATACCGGATCATATTACTCCTGAAATAGGAAAGAAAATTCAAGTCCAGATGGGCAGTGGGGAAATGGCGATTTTCACAGTAATAGAGGTAAGCGAAGACAAGGTAACATTCGACGCCAATGATCCGCTTGCTGGAGAAGAGCTCACTTTCGAGATAAAACTACTGGAGATTTTACAAACAGAAGAAGAGTAGGAAAAAGATTTCAGATTTTAGATTGTAAACTGTTATGGAGCATTGGAGTATTCTAGAGATAGAAATTCCAAATCACAAATCACAAATATCAAACAAATAACAATGACCAATCCGCCTCCGGCGGACCAAACCTGTTTTGGTCATTGAATATTGGAATTTGAGATTTGTTTGGGATTTGGTACTTGGAATTTGATATTTCTTGATGCTACATCACTCTAGTCCAGATGTTACTGCTATGCGTCTTTCACTAATCGGGATGTCAGGGTCGGGGAAATCACACTGGTCTATGAGGCTTGCCGAAATCGGTTTCCACCGTTTCTGCTGCGATGAAATGATAGCAAGGAACCTTTCTGCCGAACTGACTCGAGCAGATGGCACTGTCATGGATCTGGGTGAGTGGATGGGATTTCCTTACGAGTCCAACTATAAGGAGCGTGAGGCCAGGTATCTGACTTATGAGATAAAAGTACTTGATGAAATTTTAGGATATGTAGCAGACTATGCTCGGGACCCTGGGGAGAACATAATTGTGGATACCACTGGTAGTGTCATTTACACAGGGGAAAGAGTTTTGAAAAAACTGTGCTTGCACACTACGGTTGTTCATTTCTCGACGCCGCTTGAGGTTCAGGAAGGCATGCTAGATGTTTATAAGGCCCAGCCGAGACCAATCTTGTGGAGGGACCTGTTTAGCAAAGAACCAGATGAAGCCATTGAGAAAGCCCTGGCGCGCTGCTATCCAGAACTGCTGTCTTCCAGGGAACGTTTGTACGAAAAATATGCAGATGTGACAATAGACTATTACACCCGCAACCAAGATAGTTTTGGCGTGAATGACTTTCTAAGAGAGATTGAGGCGGCAAGCGTTAAACCATAGGTAAATTTTTCATTTAGCATTTCTCATTACACATTGAGGGACGAGCACTATATCATACAAATTGATAAGTGAGAGATGAGAAATGCACACGCCTGCACATGTGGTCGTTAACCTTGCGATACTTGGACGCAAACATCGGGTAGAAACAATAGCTCCGATTGTGGCTGGGGCCATCCTTCCAGATGTTCCCATGTTTTTGTTTTATCTGCATGCGAGAGTCTGGCTTGGAATGGATGAGGCTTTCATCTGGACCCAGGCCTACCATGAGCCTGGATGGCAGATTTTTTTTGACCTATTCAACTCCCTCCCGCTCTTAGCGTTGGGCTTTCTCATGACCCGTCGCTTCGAAACTCCACGGCTGTCAGCCTTTTTTACCAGTATGATCCTTCACTCTCTTGGCGACTTGGCGCTGCACCACAGCGACGCCCATCGTCACCTGCTTCCGTTCCTAAACTGGCGGTTTTATAGCCCCATCTCCTACTGGGATCCCAGACACTACGGCGACATTGTTGGTCCTCTGGAGGCGCTTGTCGTTGTCCTTGGTTGCATTATCCTGGCAAGAAGATTCACCTCGATTCGCGCCCGCGGATTTATTGTTTTCCTGGCTCTTGGGTACGCAGTATACTGGGGATATGCCATAATGGTTTGGGGTTAGTAGTTTAGTATAATATAAAATGATTACTCCTTTTGCTCTTACCACAGAGGCGTATTGATGGAAAGTAATGAAACATTTGTTAATCGGAATTGAGAGGAGAAACTCACAACCTCATGTACAATTTTTCAGAACAATCAAGAGATCAATTCATGATGAGAGCGACCGAATGCTTGGATGAAGGTTCGTCTATTGAAGATAAGATTAAAACGGCTCGACACATGTATGACTCGTCGTCCGAAAAGTTAAAGCGTGAACCACACATACACCAACTTATTGAGAAGCTGGAAGGGTGCCTGGAAAAGAGTCGCAAGGCCATGCTGAAGCTAGGAATTATTGAGACCTGCAAACACTGTGATGAAGAGGAAGGGGGAAGTTGCTGCGGCGCGGGTATGGAAAACAAGTTCGATACCTTTCTTTTACTGATAAATTTGCTGCTGGGTGTTTCTTTGCCGAAAGGCCACCGCAGACCAGACAGTTGCTATTGGTTGAGCGACAAGGGATGTGTGTTGAGGGTTCGTCTCATTTTGTGCGTGGACTATCTATGTCCCAGGATCTTGAGTGCGTTAAGTCAAGACGAGCTTGTCAGACTACAGAATATATCAGGTGACGAACTTTTGACCGGCTTTAAGCTTTATGATGCACTTAAGAGATTTATGAGGAACACTGCAGGTTGCTGAAAAACTCACCGAATGTGTCATTCTGAGGAGCTGCAGGCGACGAAGAATCTCGTAACATGTTGGTATTACTAACACCGAGATTCTTGGCGGAGCCTGGCCTGAGCCTGTCGAAGGGCTCAGAATGACACTGGTACCGAATTTTTCAGCAGCCTGCTGGGCACAAGTTGCGTTGTAAATTTCAGATTTGTCATTACCGAAAATGAATCAAACAAAAACACCCATGCTCTCAAAGTCTCGCTTCCTTGCCGGCACACAGTGCCATCTGCGATTGTGGCACCAGTGCTACAATCGTGAACTCGCTTCTGAAGTAACCCCGGCACAACAGGCTATTTTCGATGCAGGGCAGGAGGTGGGAAGGCTGGCAACCGGCCTATTCCCAGGGGGCGTTCTCATCGAGGAAGACCATCTGCACCACGCAGAGGCTGTTCAGTCCACTCTGGCAGCTATGAAAAACCCAGATGTCCCGGCAATATTCGAAGCAGCTTTTATCCATGATGGCGTGCGCGTAAGAGTGGACATTTTGGAAAGACTCCAGAACGGAGGATGGAATCTCATCGAGGTTAAGTCAGCTACCTCGGTCAAAAATGTTTATCATGCCGACGTGGGGGTTCAGTACCATGTTCTAAAAGGTTCGGATCTGAGCATTGGGCGTGCTGGCATCCTTCACCTAAACAGCCACTATGTCTACGACGGCAACAAGCGCCAGCTGGACAGTCTCTTTACTTTTTCAGACTTAACGGAACACGTTCTCGCCCTCCAGGAGGATCTCACTGCCAGGGTGGCTGAGTTCAAAGAAATGCTAGCAGCCGCCAGTGCACCACAAATTCTTCCCTCGCGGCATTGCCACAGCCCATATGGGTGTGAATTCTGGGAGCATTGTACCGCGGATATGCCCGAGTTTTGGGTCATGTACCTCACGGGCATAAGAGAGGAAAGGCTGAATGAGCTGGCGGCAATGGGTATCGAGGACATCCGCTATATTCCACGAGACTTTCATCTGACTGAGCTGCAGAAGCGCATTAGATCGTGCGTGGTCAGCCGTGAGGAGTATGTTTCGCCAGAGCTGGATAAGGAACTGACAGAGGTGGAATATCCCATCCACTTTCTGGACTTTGAGACCGTCAGCCCGCCAATTCCGCTTTACCCCCACACCAGACCCTACCAGGCCATCCCGTTTCAGTGGTCGGATCATATCCTCTCTGAAGAGGGCGATCTGGCCCATCTCAGTTATCTCTTCAAGGAGGATACCGATCCTCGGGAGGACTTTGCTGTAACCTTACTGGAGACCCTGGGTGATAGCGGCACCATTTTTACCTATTCAACCTATGAGCGGAGAATAGTGACTGAGCTGGCAGAGTATCTGCCACAGAGAAGCGGGCAACTGCTGGCAACATTGGATAGATTCAAGGATTTGCAGGCTTTAATAAGAAGACATTTCTACAATGCCGCATTTTACGGTTCATTTTCACTGAAATCGGTGCTCCCAGCCTTGGTATCTAGCATGAGCTACGATGATCTGTTGATTCAGGAAGGCACACACGCTTCGCTGCAATACCTGCACATGCTCAATCCCAGCGCACCACCAGAGGATAAAAAGAAGATCGAGGAGGCTCTACTAGCCTACTGCAGCCATGATACCCTTGCCATGGTGAAGATCCGCGAAGCTCTACTGCGGAGGTTTTGACGGACAAAAAAAACCCCACCGGTCCGTGTTACCCCTGAGCTGGTCTGCTGCGGCTGGACGATGGGGAAGGGGACTTAAGCTGGCAGAAAAAAAGCTTTGGTCTCCTTGCTATTTGTAGGTG
>CP070843.1:2310548-2314323 GCA_020350905.1 Deltaproteobacteria bacterium | reverse complement strand
GAAATTAAAAATCCGCAATCCGAGATCCGCAATCCGCAATTCTTCTGCCTACGGTAATTGATTCAACCAAGAAACGTCTTCGAACCAGCGTTCCTTCAACTCATCCATTCCACCCGTCTCCTCAAGACTTGCCAGGAAATTCTCTATCCAATTAACCAGATGTGGATCGTACGAGGGCACTGCGATCCCCAGAGGTTCGTAGGTGAGAGGAGTGATCACCGAAAGCAGTCCCTCGTTTGGGTAACGATAAACAGAGACCAAACAAATAGGATAGTCGGCTATCATTGCATTTACCTTGCCCTGAAGCACCAGCTTCACGGCCTCGTCATAATCTTTGGCGGGGACTAATTGAACCTTGGGCAGAACTTGTTCAACGAAATACTGGCTGGTGGAGCCTCTGAGTGCGGTAAGTTTCACGTTAGGACTATTGACCTCAGTGGCCTCCTTTGCCTTCGCTATGGTTTCTATTTTGGTGAGAAACGCCTTGCCGGAAATGAAATACGGTCCAACAAAGGCTACTTTCAGATTGCGCGCCGGGGTGATGGTCATACCGGAGAGGACCATATCCACATTACCCTTCTCTAATGCCGGGAGCAGCTTAGAGAATTCCATGGGTTCGACCCTCAGTTTCACTCCCATGGCGCTGGCCATCTTTTTGGCCAGATCGATTTCGAAGCCGATTATGTCACCTGTTTTGGTGGTCATGTTGAGCGGGGGCATGCTGGCGGCGGTGCCCACGACCAGTTCTCCTCTTTGCATGATACCGTCAAGCACAGGTGTGGGTGTGGGCTTGACGATCTTCTGGCTGCATCCGAATAAAACAACGATGGACAAAATCAGGACACCAAGGGTTACTATTTTCTTCATTCTCCTTCTCCTTTAACGATAGCTTCGGCTCGAGCCATAGATGTTTCCCAAGAGAAATATGAAAGGCTTCTAATCTTGCGGAGATGTTAAGACAGGTACTCGGGCGAGTCAACAGAGAGGAGAAGAATTCTTGACAGAAACAATAAGTTAGGCAAGAATCGGTGGCAAAAAGATTTAGCCCGGATATTTCATACTTCAAGGTAAGGATTAGAAATGCGTACTAAAGTCAAATCAACGGTATTCTCGACTCTTATTCTGCTCAGCCTCTTATTTCTCTGGGGACAGCCCACCTTGGCAGTGACTCCACAGCAGGTCAAGATGATGAAGGGGAAAGAAAAGGCGGAAACCGCTGAAGAGGTCCAACCGCCTGAGCAGCTCCCCGGAGACCAGATCGATGCCTTCATGGCCACCCTCAGCGACGAGCAGGTCAGACGTCTTCTCATCGAGGAACTCAAGAGAAAAGCAGAGCAAGAAATTCTAGCCACAGGCCAAAAAGAACCCGATAGAAGAACAGACGCGCTCGGGCTAGGGGCCCTCTTCGACGAGGCAGATGGGAATGCTGCAGCGATTTACAAGCGTATCAGGGGGATTTTCCGGGGCTCGGCTGCCGTTTTGTCCCAACCCCGCGCTTTGATCGGTCTGCTGACCGATGGCAAGGGGACCGGAGCTTTACTTTTGACTATTGTCGGGTTGCTGGCGATGATAGGAACCGGTCTTTTTGCTGAATGGCTGCTCTTGCTCTTGGCACGTGATATTCACGAACAACTGCTCGCCGCGGTGCCACGGGGAGCACTGCAAAGATTGGGCAATATCTTTTGCCGTTTGCTTCTGGACGGTCTAGGAGTTGGGCTTTACATACTGATTACCTTCGTCCTCTGTGTAATTTTTTATAACAAGGGAACTGCCGCTTACGCTATTGTTCTCACCTTTTTGATCGTTAGCTACTATGTCCGGGTTCTCGTTTTCCTCGCCAGATTCGTCCTTGCCCCGGCCAAGCCCGCACACCGGTTGGTGCCCATGGCAAATGAGGATGCACAATTCCTCTACCGATGGTTTTTTCGTATTATAGCCGCGGCGGCCACTATTGTGGGAGCAAGCAAGGTTATCGAAGGGATGGCGATCAGCGAAGAACTTTATCTCTTACTATACAGTGCGGCGGGCCTCAGCGTTTTCCTATTACTCATCGTCATGATCTGGCAGAGCCGACACAAAGTCGCCCAGGCGATCTGCGTGGACGCTGTTGACGGAACTTGTGACCACTCTCCCCTGCGGGCTGGGTTTGCCAAAAGCTGGCATATTTTTGCCATTCTGTACGTTGTTTTTGTCGGCTGCTTCTGGCAGATAAGCGCCCTGCTTGCAGGGAAAGTCACGATTCTCAAACTCATTGCCAGCCTCTTTGTCATTCCCCTCTTTCTTGGCATTGATCAATGGGGGCAGCGATTGCTCAAGGTGGCCTCCGGTGAACTACCTAAAACCATAGATTTGAGCGGAGATGACAAAGGAGATGAGCCGGAAACACTCGACGCATCCACACTTGATGCCAAAGAGAAACCGCTTGCGCACACCTATATCCCCTTTGTCAAACGCTTGTTCCGCATCGTCCTGGTAATGGCCATGTTTTTCCTGGTTCTCAGGTTGTGGGGCATTGACATCTCAGTTACCCGGGTCTTTTCATCAACCGTGCTCAGCGTGATTGTGGTTTTTCTACTCGGCTTGATTGTCTGGGAGTATTCCAAGACCTTAATTGACAGAAAACTCCGGGAGGAATTTCCCGATGATGAGGAAGAGATGGAAGAGGGAGGCGCTGGCGGTACCCGGAAGGGAACCCTGCTCTTGCTCCTGAGAAAGTTCGTTCTTGCCGTCCTGGTTGTCATAGTAACCATGATTGTGCTGTCGGAATTGGGTGTGGACATCGGACCCATGATAGCCGGTGCAGGTATTATCGGCCTGGCCATCGGTTTCGGCGCCCAAACCCTGGTGAAAGATATCATCTCAGGGGTCTTTTTCCTCATCGACGATGCCTTTCGCGTCGGCGACTATGTGGAAACCGCTGGACAGAGGGGCACAGTGGAACAGATATCTATACGCTCAATGAGGCTTCGCCACCACCGCGGCCCGGTTCATACCATCCCCTTTGGTGACATGGCTACGGTTACCAACTACAGTCGCGACTACCACATCATGAAGCTAAATATTAGGGTGCGCTACGACACTGATGTCGATAAAGTCAGAAAGATCATTAAAAAGATAAATAAGGAGATTCAAAAAGACGAGAAGCTCTCGGCAGGTTTGCTCGGCAAGGTAAAATCCCAGGGGGTTCGAGAAATGGATGATTCCGCCATGATCATGCGGATCAAATTTAAGACAATTCCCGGACAGCAGTTCATAATCCGTAAGGAAGTCTACAGACGGGTTCAAGAGGCTTTCCGTGAGGCAGGCATCGAGTTCGCCCATCGCAACGTTACCGTATATCTGCCGCCGGAGACCGACTCTGCTGAGTCTGAAGAGGAGAGTGAAACCAAAGACAAGCCCGCAACCGCTATCGACCAGAAAAGGCGGGAGGCAGCTGCCGCTGCGGCATCGGCTCTTCTCCAAGAGGAGGAAGCTCAAAAGGGTGGAGGGAAAGGGAAAGACGACCGATAAGTCGATTTAAGATTTGAGATTTGAGATTGATGAATGAAAGGGTTCAGGTGTCAGGGAAGAAAAACAAGAAAGGCATGATGCCTTGAACCCTGTAGTCTAACTACCGGATTCTTTGATTTTGGATTTGAGATTGTAGATTGAAGATTAAAGGCTATTTGCTCACCCGATTTCGTCCCTTCTTCTTGGCGCGATAGAGAGCTTTGTCCGCCGCTTGGATCACCTGGGCCGGGCTCCCAAATTTTTCGTTCCGTTCAGCTACCCCAAT
>CP070843.1:2307904-2310448 GCA_020350905.1 Deltaproteobacteria bacterium | reverse complement strand
CCGTCCCTTAACACAGAAAAGTAACGGAGTCAAGTATGAAAAAAAGAGTGGTAAAATTTGTATTTCCTGACCGCTCACATCGCCAGCGAAGCCCTCAAGTATAAGAGCAAAATGAGTTACTGGGAGGTGGAAGTGATAGATCCTACTTACACCCTTAGCCAGCTAGTAGCCACCCGAAAACTCCGGATGGCGCTAGCCTAGCTATCTTTTCTTGCCTGTCCCTTGGCAGTCCGAATATGGGTCAAGGCTTGCCGAATGTGGAGTGAGAGGCTTTGTACGAGAGCTCCAACTTCGTCCGGTGATTTAATTGGTGAGCCAGCGACTTCGGCCAATATGCTCAGCTGACTCCGAACTCTTTGTAACTCCTTGATGGCCTCATCAAGATTTGCTGTGAGGGTGATTTGCTCCCCGCTCGTCATGATCTCACTCCTAGAATGGGGCAAACGTAGGTTTGATCCCGTATAGACTCTATGTCATTAAACCAAGATCCGAAACTTCTGAAGCCTACACACCCTGTAACCATCAAGGTCAGGAAACATGATATAGAGAATCCGGTTTGCAATTTGCATCCCGGCGTTGATTCTACAGGAGTCGATAGGGATAGGCCCTCCTGGTCCCCTCGCTGTCAGGGTACTCAGCGGCAAGCCGTTCGTAGGCCTCTTTGAGAGGTTTGGGATTATTGGTGCTTTTGTAGCCACCGACTCCTCGCCATATGTAGTTACTTGCGAAATGTAAGAATCGGGAAATAAAGAGTCAAGTTCGGGGGAGGGGCTGGAAACACGACCCAGTCTCCGTGAGGTGATTTCTCATGACATTATTTGACCAGGAGAAGGCTCAAGCCAGGGACAAAGGTTATGATGAGCAGAGCCACAAGGAGGATGCCCAGAAATGGCAGGGAAGCAGCGCCGAGGCGGAGGACGGACTTCTCGAATCTAAGGCTGGCAATGAAGAGATTCATCCCTATGGGTGGTGTAGAGTAACCGATCTGAAGGTTGGTGAGGAAGATGATACCAAGGTGTAGGAGGTTGATGTCATACCCCTGGGCTAGGGGGACGATGAGTGGTGCCACCATAACCAGGGCAGAATAGACATCAAGCAAACACCCCACGAGCAGAAGGAAAATGTTTAAGATAAGCAGAAAAGCGAACTTGCTCCCCACGTGGCCCTGGATCCAGAGCAAGATCTTGCTGGGTACCTGCTGATCAATCAGAAGACTGTTGAAGGCCAAAGCTGCACCCAGAATAATGATAATGCTGCCAACCATTACCGCGGTCTTAACGACGATGGTGGGCATTTGGTTCAACCTCACATCTCTATTGATGAGCAGAGCCACCAGGAGAACATAGACGACGGTAACCACGGCTACTTCGCTCACCGCCAGGAAACCACTGTAGATTCCACCAAAAACCACCACAGGAAGCAATACCTCCCAGATTGTTTCCCGGAAAGTGTCGATCAATTCCTGGAAATCGAAGCTGATGACCCTGCACTCACCGCGGACTCCCTTATACATGCTGTAGATGGAAAGCAGGACAACCAATAAGATGCCTGGTATGAGGCCGGCAAGGAAGAGCTGGGGGATGCTAACTCCTGCAACAACCCCGTAGATGATCATGGGAAGACTCGGAGGAAAGAGAAGGCCGAGGCTGCCGGAGCTGGTAAGGAGCCCGAGTGAGAAGTCTTCCGGATATCTATCTTCCAGCAGAGCTGGCAGAAGCAACCCCCCTAGGGCGACGATGGTGATGCCGGAGGCCCCCGTAAGTGCGGTGAAAAAAGCGCAAGAGAGCAGCGCAACTAAAGCGAGGCCACCACGAACGCATCCAAAGATTGCCGTGGAGAGTTTTACCAGTCGTCTGCCGGCCTCACTTTCTGCCAACACATAGCCGGCAAAGGCGAAGAACAAGAGAGCGATGAGCAGGGGATTGGAGGCCAACCGATACATTTCAATGACTACGATGGAGAGGTCAACCCCCATAAAATAGAACCAAAGCAAAGCGACTGCGGCAATGACCACAAAGAGAGGGGCTCCAGATAGGGCTGCTACTATGAGGAGGAGGGTCAGCAATGCTTTCATCTCTCCATCCCTTCTGGCTTCCGGATAAGTCCACTTACGCAGTTGAAGCCAAATCTGCAGGCCATCAGCGCGAAGCTGATGGGAAAGATAAGCTCCAACCACCAATATTGAATGGAGGCGAAAGCAACACCTCCGGCAAGCCGTTCACCCTGGACGAAGTTCCAGGAGGCCCAGAGAAGGAGAAGGCACACAACCAAAGAAATAAGACAACACATCAAGTCTGCAATGAAGCTTAGACGGGCCGGCAGGACTCTTGGTAGCAGGTCGATGCGGATGTGCTTGTTTTCGAGGGTAGCCCTGGTTGCCCCTAGGAAACTTATCCACAGCACGCCGTGTCTGAGCAGATCATCGCCCCAAACAAGGCCGAAGGAGAAAAAATTGCGTAAGATAATTTGCGCTACGGCGAAAGCGGCAAGAAAGAATAGGAGGAGCACAAGCACCCATTTCTCCAGATGGCCAATAAACCGGCT
>CP070843.1:2304172-2307804 GCA_020350905.1 Deltaproteobacteria bacterium | reverse complement strand
TTTCATGAATTGCTGTCGCGAGACCACGAAACTGGGAACCCGCTTGCGGGAGTGAGCGGAGCGCAGCGAGCGCGAATTAGATGGGCGTGCCACCTGGCAACCGCAGGGTGTTGGTTTTCGTACCTGAACGGTACGTCGCAGGGTCCGACACCCGAGGGCGCCAGGACGAATGGCCATATCCTTGGTCGCAGCAAGTGATTCATGAAATATCCAGGCTAAAGACCGAGCTCTGCACTGATACCCTGCATGGCCCGCAGGCTCAGCTCCGCAAAGTCGGCAAGCGATAACCCTATTTTCTCACAAAGCCTGATCTGATCTCGATTCACCCGCCTGGCAAAATCTTTCTTTTTCATGCGCTTCAAGATGGACTTCGGCTTTACACTGGCCAGTCGCTTGTCCGGATAGACCAGGGCTGTGGCTATAACCAAACCGGTGATAGACTCGGCACAGGTTAGGGCAAAATCCAACGTGGACTTCCTCTCCACGCCCAAGGCTTCCGCGTTATGAGCTTTGATTGCAGTGATCGCTTCAGGTGGCAAGTCAGTAGCGGCCAGGACGTCAGCCGTTCGCAGCCCGTGCTTTGAGGGCTGGTCGGCGGTCTGTTCGTAGTCCAGGTCGTGTAACAGACCTACAATGCCCCACAGATCCGCGGGCTCATCCAGCCGCTCGGCCAGTGCCCTCATTATTGCTTCCGTCGCCAGACAATGCTTCCGCAGGTTTCCACTGTTTAAATGATTGTGTAGCAAAGCAAGAGCCTGTTGCCGATCCATCGAACAATTCCCGTTCCGCTACAAAAATATTTCACTTTCGTGGGAAATAATTGTATTGAGCCAGACTTTTGAGTCCTGAATCCTCAGCGCTCTGCGAAATCTACCCTGCCAGGGCCACCCGACGGGTCTTTTTCTTGAGCCGGTTAATCCGCCGCCTGAGAATTTTCATTCTCTTTTTGTCCCCCGCCTCCTTCATGGACTCCTTTTGGCTGCGCAGTTCCCTTATTTTTCCCTTTATGGTGCGTACGTCAACGCTCGTCTGCCGCTTTTTCTCATCCACGACTCCTTTGGCTTTCTTGACGGCGGCAAGAAGCTCACTTTTGTTCATTGCATGTACGCCGACGATCCCCTCAAGGCCCAGGGCCACCTCTCGCAGCTCTTTGGCGGTCATCCGATCCAAGGGTTTTGCTTTTGGCTCTTTCTTCTCTTCGGGCTCTTTCGGCTCTTCGGGCTCCTTTTTCTCTGCTGGCTCTTTTTTCTCTTTCGCCTCTTTCGGCTCTTTTTCCTCTTTGAGCTCCTTTTGCTCCTTTTCCGTCATATACCCCAACTCCTTTGTTCTTACTGGCTTGAGTATCGAGAATCCAGCGCGCGTCTTGCCGGCTAGCTTAGAATCACGTGCTAGAGCCTTCCTTCTCACTCTTTTCAACCATTTCCTGAAGTTTCAAAAAAGGCTTGAACAGATCAATCGGAATGGGAAAAAGGGTGGTGGAATTGTTTTCGGCAGAAACCTCTCTCAGAGTCTGCAGGTAGCGCAACTGCAGAGCCATGGGATGTTCAGCGATGATCGAGGCTGCTTCGGCCAGTCGGGCGGCAGCCTGATGTTCACCTTCAGCATTGATGACTTTGGCGCGTCTCTCACGTTCGGCTTCAGCCTGACGAGCCATGGCCCGCTGCATATCTTGGGGAAGATCTATGTGTTTGACTTCCACAGTTGTCACCTTCACGCCCCAAGGGTCGGTGTGTTTGTCCAAAATTTCTTGAAGCTGCGTATTGATCTTCTCCCGGTCAGAAAGCAGTTCGTCCAGTTCCGCTTGTCCACAGACACTACGCAACGTTGTTTGTGCCAGCTGCGAGGTCGCATAAAGATAATTTTCCACCTCTACCACCGCTTTAATGGAATCCATCACCCTAAAGTAAATAACTGCATTGACCTTCACAGATACATTGTCACGGGTGATTACATCTTGGGGCGGTACATCCATGGCCACCAAACGCAGACTGATTTTTACCAGCCTGTCAACAACAGGAATGATAATAATGAGTCCCGGCCCTTTGGCCCTGCTCATAACACGACCAAGGCGAAATATGACCCCCCGCTCGTACTCGTTCAATATCCGAATCGCACTAGCCAGGAAAAGGACCGCAAGTACAATAAGAAAAATGATGGTATAAGGCATGCTATCCTCCTGTCGAGGCAGCAAAAATGCTGTAAACCCCTGTCTCAGGCGATTAAACCATTGTTATGTATCACCTATTTTTCGTACTTTCAACCACAAATTTTCCACCCCGATCACCTCTACTCTGGCGCCCACGGGCACGATGTCTTCGGAGGTGGCATTCCAGAGTTCGCCATGGACGAACACTTTTCCATCCGGTGCCAGGGACTCCTTGGCCACCGCAATCTCACCGATCAATCCCTGGTAGCCTGTACGAGGCAGAGCGATGTGTGCTCGTACAGCAAGAAAAGCCACGGCAATGAAAAAGCCTGAAATAACGAGCACCGCCGGAATCAAAACACTCCAGGAGATTCGTAACCCAGGAGTCCCGGTGTTGAAAAGCATAATGGAACCCAGGGTGAGGCAGATGATCCCTCCGACGCTGAGCAAGCCATAGCTGGTCACCTTGATCTCCAGTAGGAAAAGAACGGCTCCCAGGAGAATCAGAAGCACGCCAGCGTAATTCACCGAGAGGGTCTGAAAAGCGTAAAAGGCGAGAATCAAGGAAATGCCGCCTATAACTCCCGGAAAAATAGCACCCGGATGAGAAAGCTCAAAATAAAGGCCGGCCATACCGATGAGCATAAGTAAGTAGGCGATATTCGGATTACTAATGGTCTTCAGGATTCTGTCCCGCAGGTTCTCCTCAACAGTTTTCAAAGGAAGTCCTTTGAGCGCCAGTTTCTTCTCACCTTCTTTGGTCTGAACTGTCCAGCCTTCAAGCTTTACCAGAAGGTCATCCATGTCCTTGGCGACCAGGTCGATCACTTTGAGCTTCAAGGCCTCCTCGGCGGTGATCGATACACTCTTGCGCACTGCTTCCTCAGCCCACTCGGCATTGCGGCCGCGTTTGGTGGCTATGCTTTTTATGGATGCAACAAGATCATTGACCACCTTGGTGTCCATGGTCTCGTCCATATCCTTCCCCCCGGCCACAACTGGATGAGCCGCACCTATATTGGTGCCTGGCGCCATTGCAGCAATGTCAGCAGCCATGACCACAAACACTCCGGCGGAAGCAGCCTGAGCGCCGCTGGGTGATACAAAAACCACCACTGTCGTTGGGGTATTCATAATCGTTTTGATCATGGTCCTCATGGAGGAAACCAGTCCTCCAGGGGTGTCCAACTGGACAATAACCAGGGGCGCATCATCTTCCACCGCTTGTCGTATTCCTCTGGATAAAAACGCTGCCGTTCCTGGATTAATGCTTTCCTCGATGCGAATGACCTTAATATGCGTATCTGCCCCCTGCGAAAGGGGAAGTGCAAATATTAGTAGGGAAATGAGCACTCCGCTTCCCAGAAACGACAATGCTCCACACCTCTTGATGGATCCATCTAATCTGGCTGCGAACCGCATCTTTTTTTCCTTTCTAGACACCGTTTTCATTCCCCCTGCCGTTGTCCACATTGGACGATAACTC
>CP070843.1:2299884-2304072 GCA_020350905.1 Deltaproteobacteria bacterium | reverse complement strand
GAACGGCTCTTTCTCGGGATGCGTCCTTTCTGGGGTAGAGAAGAGAGAACATTGCATTACACTGCGGTCGAGGCGCGGCCGCAACACCTGCTGCGGGCACTGCCCTCCCTGTTGCGTGGGCGTAAGAATCGTTATGGGACGCCTGACAATGGTTACTTCAGCCATAATGTCCAAAAAGTCCAGCTGACTTTCAACAGCGGTTTTACTTTGGATGGTGAGCTTTATAAGGCTGGAGCTCATCTCGGACCTGTGGTTGTCCAAAATGGCGGCAAGGTGTCATTCTTGCGACTGTGATCGTGTCAATCCCACCACTACTCACTACCGTGATTGACCAAGAGTCTGTGCGCCCGGCTCCACCAGGGGTGCGGGCTCTGGCTGATGAGCTCCTGAACCGTTACGGGGACGCTGCTCAAGCAATCCTATTCTATGGCTCCTGTCTGCGCGCGGGTGACGATAGTGATGGGATCGTGGATCTCTATTTGCTGGTGGACAGCTACCGCAATGCTTTCCGCAGTCGCTGGCAGGCCTTCACCAACAAACTGCTACCACCCAATGTCTTCTACCTGGAACTGTCGGTCCAGGATCGAGTGGTGCGCACCAAGTATGCAGTTCTTACCCTCAAAGACTTCCAGCGCGGCACCTCGGTACAATGGTTTCATTCCTACCTGTGGGGACGATTTGCCCAGCCTGTTGGCTTGGTCTATGCTCGCGACAGCCAAGCAGCAAGCCAGGTACGAGCAGCATTGGCACGGGCCGTCATTACCTTCATAACTCGCGTCTTGCCTCAGATAACTGACTGTTTTACTGCTAGAGATTTGTGGCAACAGGGGCTATTACTCAGTTACCGGGCCGAACTCAGGTCTGAACGACCACAGAACCTCGTCCATCTGTTTGACGATGCGGTGGACTACTATGAGCAACTGACCCGAGCCGCCATGGCTTCCGTACCTTTTGCGGTGGAGGTTGTTGACAGGGCAGATGGTTTTCATTATCAGGCCCACATTCCGGCAAGGGTACGGAACCGCAATCGTTTGGCCTGGGGTTTGCGCAACGTTCAAGGTAAAATGCTTTCAATCTTACGGCTGAGCAAAGCGTTTTTTACCTTTGAGGGTGGGCTGGAATATATCCAGTGGAAAATAGAACGACACTCGGGTGTCAAGGTTGAATGGACTCCGCGACTGAGAAAGCATCCATTGATGGCAGTGTTAGTGCTAGTCTGGCGGTTGTACCGGAGGGGAGGCTTTCGCTAGCCCGGATTATTCATGAAAAGGAATCACTTCGCCAGTAATTCGCCAATGACCTCTTTCACCTTCTTCGGTGACAGGAGGGTAATACACGGAAAATTATCACAATCTTTGCGTTTGCTCCTGCAATCATCACACGGCTCTTGACCTCTTAGCACTACAGAATTGGGAGAGAGTGGTCTCCATCTCCTCTCATCCACCGGGCCAAAAAGTGCAACAACAGGCGTTCCCATGGCAGCAGCAAGGTGCATGGGACCGCTGTCATTGCCCAAAAAGAGGGAACTCATTTCAAAAAGGGCCATCAACTCACCGATGGATAAACTGCCTCCAAGATTATATGCCTTGTGACGTATCAAGGACATCGTGGCATCAATCTTGTCCAGGTCGCGGTCAGCGCCGATAAAGATGACCTGGGAACCTTGAGCGGACAGCCAGTCTGCAACCTCCGCGAAACCTTCTGTGGTCCACTGCTTGTGAATGTTGCCGGCACCGGCATGGATGGAAATAATCGGTTTCTCAGAGGTTATTCCATGTTTCCCAAGAACAGGGCCAAGTGAGTTTCTCCTTCTCTCGGAGGCGTGCAACCGGTAGTATGGATCGTCTATGTTAGCTCCGAGAGCGATGGCAATCTCCATGTAACTGTAAACCTTATGCTTCCCAACGGGAAGGTCTATTCTTGTATTATAGACATACGATCTTTTGGCAGAGGAGTTACTGAAACGGTATGCTGCACCTGACAAAAAACTCACTGCAGAAGAAGCACTTCCACCCTGTAAGTCGATGACAGCATCTGCGGATATCCTTCTGATTGTATTGATAAATTTCAGATACAGTACTGTCCTTCTCAACATACTATTTCCGTAGATCTCTCTTCTTGGAAAGTAGAATATTCTATCGAAGCCATCAATACTTTCAACAGCCTCTCGGTAAGCACTGTCCACCACAAAATATACATTTTTTTCCCCAAAATACTCTTGTAATGCGACGACTGATGAGAGAGAGAGCAAAAGGTTTCCTAAGTGTCTGTCCATCATTACAATGAGCACTGTGAGTATCTTGTCGTAGCTAATAAGCATTTTGTTAATAGCAAAGGTATTTGTAAACTTTAATCCACATCGAAAACCTGGTGCTTAGGGCCAGTCCCAGATCCCGCCCTGCGGGGGTCACCCATTAATGGTTTTGCCGGTTTTGATATTTAGCAATATGGACACGAGTTAGCTTTTTGAGCGGGTCTTGATCCAAGAAGCAACCAGCTCCGCGCTTCGCTGTACAAGGAGAATAGGCTTGAACGGAGATTCTCTTGCGGTTTTGATCCAAAGAATAACTGCAAGTACTCCAAAGATAATATTCGGCAGCCACAGACCGATGGCGGGTGGATAGGGCCCGTCTTTCCCCAATGCCTTGGCTGCTGAAACAAAAAGATAATAGAGCAAGAACAGGACTAGTCCCACAACCACTCCGGAGAGTCGGGAACCGGTTCTCGATTGAACGCTCAAGGGCGCAGCAATAAAGCCCAAGACAATACAGGCGAAAGGGAGGGACAGACGACGATGCCATTCAAACAATAATTTGTTGCGTTTTTTTGAGTCTCGTTCGGTTGCAGTCAGCGCCTGCCTTAACTCAGTGAAACTGAGGTGCCGTTCTCTCTTGCGCAGATCCTTCTCACTGAAAGTAAATGAGTCGAGGTCCAGGTTGAAATCATAGTTCTGGAAGCGAATGGTTTGCAGGCTTTCCATCTCATCTCCCACCCGAAAGATCTGACCTCGAAGAAGCCTAAGGGTAATTCTTTTGCCGCTGGGATCGTGGACAAGAAAGCCTTCCTCGGCAAAGATAGTGCTCTTGGTCTCAGCGGATCTCTCATCAGTAATAAAAACCTCGCGTAGGTGTCTGCCATCCGGGGAGATGGTGTTAATAAAAAAAACGAGTCCATCAAACTGATCATTGAAAATTCGCTCTTTGAGACCCAACTGACCTCTGGAGCGAGCCATCTCCAAAAGAACGCGCTGAAAACCACTGTTGCTATGTGGCAGAACAAAACTGGAGAGACCGAGGGTGGTCAGCCAGGCAAAGCCTGTCACCAGAGCCACTGGAGGAAGCGCCTGATAAAAGCTGATGCCGGCAGTTTTCATGGCGGTGATCTCGTTGTCATGAGCGAGCCTGGCAAATGCTAGAAGTACGGCGAGTAAGGTGGCCATAGGAATGGTGAAGAGGAAAAAGTAGGGGAGCGAATAGAGCAAGAGCATGCCGAGGTCGGCCAAACCGGACTCGCTTGCAAAGAGCAGTTGAGTGTACCGCATGATTTTGCCCAGAAAGAGAACGAAAGTCAGAACCAAGAGGCTGACAAAAAAAGGCACCGCCTGCTCAACGAGAAGATATCTTAACAATATCCGTTTCATAGATGTGGAGTGTAATGAATGCTCGTGAGTTTGTAAATGGCTAACTAGTGCTCATCGGAAAACGTACGCTTTCAGACGAGCGCGATCAGCTATCAGCACTCAGGCATCAGCAAAATTCATGTAAATACAATCTATTATACTGACCGCCGATTGCTGAACGCTGACAGCTCCATCCGAGAATCTCGGATTTCCGGATGGACACGAACCACTCTGCTTTATTCAAAAACGAAAACCTGGTTCTTGGGGCAGGTCAGTCCCGACCGTGGCGGGATTGCCGGTAAAGATTGCGAGCTGTTTTGGAGCTTGGAGTGTTGGCAAAAGCGAAAGCCCCATTTTCAACTTGAATGAGTCCTTTCATCACTTCATTACTCCACCACTCCGCAGATTGCCCAAAGGGGAAAGCGCAGAGCGTTCGAGAGCAGAGCTATCTTGCACTGCTCTTTGGAATCTGCCAGGTAAAAAAGTGCTGGCTTCCTTTCACTGCTGTGCTATATTCATCGGCAGCGCACTCAAAGCCACCATGGTTGAGAGGTAGATTCGATAGATGT
>CP070843.1:2296085-2299784 GCA_020350905.1 Deltaproteobacteria bacterium | reverse complement strand
CCAGGTTGTCCGCCAGGTCGTTGAGCTCGGTGAGATTCAGGTACAGAAGGGAATGTTTCTGGAAGAAGCTGTCACTTCCGGGCAGATAAACCAACAAGAACAGGTCAGTGCGCCACTGCAGGTGGGCCGCCAGGGCTGTGCTGGCATCCTGGGCAAGCTCAGGTGTGTCTGCATCGATTACGATGAGCATGGCGTCATCGTACTGCGGGAATGCTGTCTTGAAAGCACTGTAGTTACGGCGGAAGGGGAGGGTTTCGGAGAGCATCGCGGCAGTATCGGTGTTGATGCCGAGGTTCTTGGCAGTGTAGTAAAGCAGAGCCACCGTTATGATAGAGGCGAGTAAAACAACCCACAGGGCAAAACGGTGCGCCACCTTCACCCACCTAGCCAGGGCCTTACCCACTAGCTCTCCAAAGCTCTTGGCCACCTATCTTTGCTCTCCTTTCCTGCAGGTGCGAGTCTACGCTGTGGTTCAGCGAAGTGTGGCACAGAGGTGGGTTCAGGTCAATGTTTTCGATTGCGGATTGCGAAATGCGGATTTCGGATTGGAGATTGGGGGAGGCATAGAGCATAGGGCATAGGGGAGGTGGCACAAGGCTGAGGGCGCTAGGCGCAAGGTTGAAGAATTTAGGAGCTAGGAGTCAGGAGCTAGGAGATTATAATAATTGTTTTTGGTCTTTTCTCCTGGATTCTGACTCCTGTCTCCTATCAACTGCTGACTACTGGCTACTGGATTCTTTGATTGGGGATTCGGGATTGCGCTGTGGAGTGCGGTGTTTACTTAAAAGGCAAGGAAATCGTTTCCGGCAAGTCGGACCACTGTCTCCAGAGTGGTTCGAGCTGCCCGGAAACTTCGGCTAAGGCGAGCAAGAAGGACCAGATCAGACGGTTTTCGAGCCAGACTACTCAAAAGCCGCATTGGCCTCAATCTGCCATATTCATCAATGGCATTGAGGGAGCTAGCGGGAATGGTCATGTCTGCGGTATCAGCAATGGCTCTGATGGCCATGAAGGGCAGGTTTGCCCTGCTTGCCATTTCAGCCACCGAACCACTTTCCATATCCACCGCTATGGCGTCGTTTCGGCTGAAGAAGTTGAACTTCTCCATTGGGCTCGCGAGTACGCTGGGGCTTTGCGCCAAAGGTTCGCTATAGATCTCTAGACGGTTCGCCAGTCGGGCTACCAGTCGATTATGCCAGTCAGCATCAGTGGGGAGAACATCTTTCTGGGGAGCAATCACACTCTTGGGAAGGATCAGGTTGCCTGGTAAGAGCCTCGGATGAAGCGCCCCTACAGTGCCCCAGCTCAGCAAGGCGGCTGCACCTTCAGCTATCAGGAGCTCTGAAGCAGCTAACGCACGCTTGGCGCCAATGCCGGCGACCTTGAGAAGAGTGGTTCCGTCCAGCCGAACCAGGCCGTCGGCTCCTCTTGGAACCATTGTCAAACTCCGGGCCTCGGACTCCAGCGCTGCTACAATTCCTAGTACTCTCAAGGTGATGACAGTCCCGAAAAGCTGGTCCTTTAGGTCAGGTCGGAGCTAGCCTGGATTCTTTGCTCTTTTTACGTAAAAGGTTGCGGTAGCGAGCCCGGGCCCATAAGGGGAAGTACCCGTCGTAGCCGTGATATTTCAGGTAAAAAACCCGCGGGAAGCCGGGCGCGTTGTACACCTCATCCTGCCACAAGCCATTGTCCATTTGGCTCTGTAGTAGATATTCGGTACCGCCTCGCACGTGGGGAGAATCGGTCTCGCCAGCAGCCATGAGACCGAGCATGGCCCAGGCGGTCTGAAAGGAGGTACTATCGCATCCACGGCCGGCCAAGGTCGGGTCACAATAAGAACAGCACGCTTCACCCCAGCCGCCATCAGGACGCTGGGTAGACTTCAGCCATTCCACCGCCCTCCGGATGTAGGGTTGGTTGGGATCTTCGCCAGCCGCTTCCAAGGCCACCAGTACCGACCAGGTGCCGTAAATATAGTTGGTGCCCCAACGCCCGAACCATGAGCCGTCGGCCTCCTGCTCGCGACGTAAAAAATCGAGCCCTGCAGCAATCGTTTTCCAATAGCCTACTTTGTCAACAGTCGCCAGCAGGGTTATACAACGGGCCGTGAGGTCGCTGGTTGGCGGGTCAAGTAGGGCCCCGTGATCGGCGAAAGGGATTTCATTGAGGTAATAATAGGTATTATCGGCGTCAAAGCTAGCAAAACCGCCATTTTTAGACTGCATCCCAGCAAGCCAATCTGCGGCCCGCCGTATTGACTCGCGGTAACGTTCCAGTCCGGTTCGATGCATGACCCACGCTATTACGGCGGTATCGTCAAGGTCGGGATAGTGTGGATTCGCGTACTCAAAGGCCCAGCCCCCGCCTTTGAGATGGGGGCGATTCTGTCTCCAGTCACCGGGTTCGTCGGACAACTGGCGCTCCTTGAGCCAATCCAGCGCGCGCAAAAGGTCGTCTGTGGGCTCGTCTCCGGTTACTTCGAGTAGTGCTGCACCGGCGAGACAGGTATCCCACAGGGGGGATAGACATGGCTGGCAGTAGGCCGAATCCTCACCAATTACCAAGAGCTTTTCAAGAGCCTGCTTGGCGCTCACCCGATGGGGATGATCTGCTGGATAGCCCAAGACTTCCAGGGCTTCTAGGGCATTGACCATGGCAGGGAAGATACCACCGAGACCGTCGGTGCCATTGAGCCTCTCAATGAACCAATCTGCGGCTTTCTTCACGGCACGTCGCCGCACACTGGGAGGAAGGAAAAGTTCCAAAAACCTTCCCGCTTTATCCAAAGCCAGAAACAAGCGGTTCAGAGGAGAACGGACGGGGAAGTAGTTTTGCTCCTGCTCGGGAGGCGTAGTAAACAACTCCAGAATGTGGACCTGCCTCGGATTCTTGGCCCGGGGTTTCAGGGTGCAGAGAATGAACAGGGGAACCATTACGGTGCGCGACCAGTACGAAACTTTTCTCAGATGAAACGGAAACCAGCGGGGCAAGAGTATGATTTCTACAGGGATGAAGGGTACTCCCCTCCAGGGTATCTGGCCAAAAAGAGCCAGAGTAATGCGGGTAAATACATTAGAGCGGGCTGCGCCACCGTGAGCCAAAATGGCCTTGCGGGCCTTCACCATATGGGGAGCATCAGGGTTGTCGCCCAACAACTTCAGAGCGTAGTATGCTTTTACCGTACAACTGAGGTCAAACTCCCCCCCACAGTAAAGATTCCAGCCACCGTCTTCACACTGGTGTTCACGAAGATAAACAGCGATTTTGACCTCGAGTTCATCGTCGATCTCATCCATATAGTGCATCATAAGGATGTACTCGGCAGGGATGGTGCAGTCGGCCTCTAGATCGAAACGGTAGTGGCCATCGGAATGCTGGAGGTCAAGCAGAGACTCATTGGCTCGAGCGATGGAGCGCTCGAGTTCCACCTCAAAGATACGCTCTGCGAATCTCTCGTGAGTCGAAATGGATGGTGCGCCTGAGGACTGCGGCATAGTATTCAGTCCTTTGTCCTTTGTTTTCGTTGTTATACTCTTAAGCCGGTAATGTTATCAGAAACATCGAAGATGAGCAATGGTGGTGAAAATCCCAAATCCACCGCCTCCTTGAAGGCGGATCAATTTTTGCCCACTTTGGGGATAGCCTCCAACTTCACCTATTGGTGCGAGTTTTTTGGGGAGCTCTTTGCGGGCATCAGAT
>CP070843.1:2291646-2295985 GCA_020350905.1 Deltaproteobacteria bacterium | reverse complement strand
CGACCAAAGGTCGGAGCTTCCAAAATCTTTCAAAAAATATCTCCTCCCCCTTGAGGGGAAAAATTAAGGTGCGGGTGAAAATCCGCACGGCGCATAGCGAAAAAAACTTCCGCTCGACGCTCTGCGCTCTGCTCTTTGCACTATGCAGTTAGATCCCCCTCACCCTAACCCTCTCCCCCAGGGGAGAGGGGATCAAGGGGTTGGGGCTAGCCCTTTCATTGTTGCAGAACTCTTGTAGGTTCCGGCGCTTTTCGCCTGGCATCCATTCCTGGAAGTTTCCCTATGTACTTACTTCTTGACTGTATCGGTAACCAAGAATAAGCTCATGTTAGTCCTATCTGGATAGGTCTCGTGCGAGAGGATCTGTAATCGAAAGGGAAAATCACTATGGACAGTAAAACTTTCAAGGCTATGGTGGTGCAACAAACACCGGATGGCGCATATACCAGGCGGATTGCCGAGAAATCCCTTGATGACCTGCCTACAGGCGAAGTGGTGGTCCGGGTTCACTATTCGTCGTTAAATTATAAAGACGGACTTTCCGCCACTGGTCACAGAGGGGTCACCAAGCATTATCCTCACACGCCGGGAGTTGATGCCGCCGGTGTTGTTGAGGAGAGTCTCAGTGGAGCGTTTCAGCCTGGGGACGAAGTAATTGTCACCAGCTACGATCTGGGTATGAACACCCCTGGTGGTTTTGGACAATACATCAGAGTGCCGGCCGCTTGGGTGGTGCCGCTTCCGGAGAATCTCTCCTTAAAAGAAAGCATGGCTTATGGTACAGCCGGTCTTACTGCCGGCTTTTGCATCCTTAGGCTTCAAGAGCATGGCGTAACCCCCGAACTGGGAGAAATATTAGTTACTGGTGCCACCGGTGGAGTTGGCAGTTTTGCCGTGGCAATGCTTGCCAAAATCTCATATCAAGTGGTTGCAGTAACTGGCAAGATGGATGAGAAGCAGTTTCTTATCGACCTTGGCGCCAAAGAGGCCATCTCCAGAAAAGAGGCTACTGACACCTCGGGAAAGCCCCTTCTCAAAGGCCGCTGGGCTGGCGTAGTAGACTCGGTGGGCGGTGAGATACTAGCGACAGCCATAAGATCTACCAAACTGCACGGAGCAGTTACGTGCTGCGGCAATGTGGCATCGCCTGATTTGCACATTAATGTCTATCCTTTCATATTGAGGGGTATCTCTCTTGTCGGCATTGATTCCCAAAGTTGTCCCATGACCTTCCGGCGCCAGACATGGGAAAAAATTGCCAGTGAATGGAAGTTGCACAACCTGAATCAGCAGACTTCCGTGTGCTCCCTGGAAGAGCTGGACTCAGAAATAGATCGCATCCTGGCTGGAAAGCAGAAAGGGAGAGTGATTGTGGATTTGGGGAGGTAGGAGCAGATGCGTAGGAACGATAGAGAAATTACTGATATTGCCTTTATTGAAGACGTAATCCGCAACTCGTTGGTTTGCCGTCTTGGTATGTCTAGAAACGATCAACCTTACGTTGTTCCTCTCTGTTTTGCCTACAACGATAACACGCTTTACTTTCACTCCGCAGCCGAAGGTCTGAAATTGGAGATACTCCAACAAAACCCCAACGTCTGTGTCGAATTCGACATAGACCAGGAGATCATCCAGGGCGACAAACCGTGCAAGTGGGGCATGAAATACCGCAGTGTTATAGGATTTGGCAAGGGTTCACTGGTTGAAAATCTCGAAGAGAAGAAAAAAGGGATCGATGCAATTATGCAGCAGTATGCAGGCAGATCTTTCGAATTTGTGGAGGCAGCAATTAAATGCACCGTTATCATGAAGGTAGAAATAGAGAGTATGACCGGCAAAGAATCAAGTTACCAGAATAATGGAACCACGGACGGGTGAGTAAAATGAAAATTACCTTGGCACAACTGAATCCGACTATTGGCGACATTCGCGGCAATGTTGCCAAGGTGACGCAGACCTTGTCACAGTGCAGTAAGGACTCGCCTGATCTGGTTGTTTTCCCGGAACTTTTTCTCGTCGGCTATCCACCGAGGGACCTCCTGGAGAGACCCTCTTTTATTGCCAAGACTGAGGCGGCCATCCAAGAGCTCTTACACGTCTCCCATAAGTGCCAACAAACAGGCATTATTGTGGGCGCTCCTCAACCTGGGCAGCAATCCACAGGCAAAGGTCTGCACAATTCAGCGCTGCTGCTCTATCAAGGCCGACTCCTTTTTGCTCAGCACAAATCCCTGCTGCCAACCTACGACGTTTTTGACGAACCCAGGTACTTCGACCCAGCACCGGAGGATCCCGTGGTTAAATTCAAGGATAAAACCCTGGGAATATCCATCTGTGAAGATGCCTGGAATGACCCGGCCCTATGGCACCGGCCCACGTATTCCTATGATCCTATCGAGGTTCTGGCCGAAAAGGGTGCGAGCCTGATTATTAATATTGCTGCTTCCCCATTCCATCGAGGCAAAGAGAAACTGAGATACAACATTGTCCGGAGCCATGCAATCAAGCACCGCACTCCATTTCTTTTCATAAACCAAGTGGGCGCTAACGACGAGCTTATCTTTGATGGCAGGAGTGTTGGTGTGGATGGGGCGGGTGATCCTCTTGTGGTTTTTCCCCCCTTCGAGGAGCACGTGCAAACAATTTCTGTGGACCGTGACGGTGTCCCGAACTCGTATGTCCCCCAAGAGGAGATTGTAAGTGTCTACCAGGCGCTGGTTCTGGGCGTTCGCGATTACATGCGCAAATGTGGTTTCACCACGGCTCTTGTTGGCCTCTCCGGCGGCATTGACTCTGCGGTGACCTGCTGTGTTGCCGTGGCTGCCGTGGGTGCCAAAAACGTGGTGGCGGTCACCATGCCAGGACCTTATTCCTCTCCGGGCAGTGTGCAAGATTCCCAGAAACTCGCGAAGAACCTTGGAATCAGATGCGAGACCATACCAATCTCCCCCGCGTATGAGGCCTACCTTAAGTCCCTCCACCATCATTTCAAAGGGAGAGAGGTCGATATCACGGAAGAGAACATTCAGGCTAGGATTCGAGGCAATATTCTCATGGCACTGTCAAATAAGTTTGGCCACTTGGTGCTTTCCACTGGCAACAAAAGCGAACTGGCAGTTGGCTATTGCACCTTGTACGGTGATATGAGCGGCGGACTGAGTGTTATTGCCGATGTACCCAAAACAATGGTGTACGAACTGGCGCAGTACATGAATCGAGACTCCATCTGGATTCCACAGGAGATTATCAGCAAATCGCCCTCAGCGGAATTGAGAGAAAATCAAACCGATCAGGACACCCTCCCCCCCTATGAGGTGCTGGATCAAATTCTGCACTACTACGTGGACGAGCATTACTCCATGGCTGACATTCTCCAACACAATTTCGATCCCGAGACAGTCGAGTGGGTAATTCGAACCGTGGACCGAAACGAATACAAACGCAGGCAGGCTGTTCCGGGACTAAAGGTTACCTCCAAGGCCTTTGGAATAGGGAGAAGAATGCCAATCGCCGCAGCATTTGAGAACTAATTTGGACCGCATAGCAGTCAATGCAAATGGCAGAACAGGAAAAAGAAAAACTTGAGCTCCTGGCAGCAGCTTACGGAATCCAGCCGTCTTACTCGGACATCTGGGGTAATACCCATACCATTCCACCGGAGACACTGGAACAGGTGCTGGGGGCCATGGGAGTGGATGTCAGCAATCCGCAAGAGGCCTTACAGCATCTGGAACATCGCTTCTGGAATCAACTAGCCCCACCCGTACTGGTAGCATCGATCGATCAACTGCCCACCGAGTTTGTTTTTCAAGTACCATCCACCAGTTCTCCCGGCGCAATGTCGGAAAAAGAGCTCCAGGTTCGGTTGGAGATTACCAGCGAAAACACCTCCCCAATCAATCATTCCTATCATTCTGAGCAACTGAACTTCAAAAAGGATCACCAGCTTGGTGGCACTACCTATGAGTGCTGGTCCTTTCCTTTCCCCGCTGCACTTGCCACTGGCTATTACCACTTCAACCTTACTGTTGCATATGAAAACCACAAGCAGCAACAGACAACTCTTGTTATAATTTGTCCTGAGCAGGCCTATTTGCCGACGGCTCTCCAAGGAGATGGCAAAAGAGCGGGAATAGCCATTTCTCTGTATGGCCTCCGCTCCCAACGCAATTGGGGGGTGGGTGACTTTGGTGACCTTAAGGAATTCATTCGCTGGGCAATCGGCTCTCTCCACGTGGATGTGATCGGCCTGAATCCACTGCATGCCATCTCCAATCGGCAGCCTTACAACATCAGCCCCTATTTTCCCTCCAGCCGATTTTATCGAAACTTCATCTAT
>CP070843.1:2288971-2291546 GCA_020350905.1 Deltaproteobacteria bacterium | reverse complement strand
CTGGATTGCTGGAATGGTGGAATGGTTGAATGAGGGCTTCAGCCACCAGTGCGGTTGAAATATTCCACAATCTTGGTAGCGAGCGCCTCGACAGTATACTCCGCTGGCATAATGTCTACCTCTAAGCCATGCTCACATGCTGTCTGAGCGGTGATTGGCCCTATGCAGGCAATGGCGGCCTTATTCAAAAGAGATGGCAGGTCGTCACCAGGAAACATGGCAGCGAAGTTCTCTACCGTGGAGGAACTAGTAAAAGTAATGCAGGAGATAGCACCTTTTTTCAAGAGACTTCGAACCTCTTCACTTTTCCCATCTGGACGAATCGTCTCATAGGCTGTCACCACATCTACCTGACCGCCCATTTCTTCTAGTTTTTCTGGAAGAATCTCCCGTGCCTTGGCAGCTCTCGGCAAAAGAAACCTCTTTCCACGCACCTCTTGTTCACCCAGTCCTTCAATCACTGCCTCGGCCCGGTATTCGGATGGTACAAGATCGAGACGTAGACCACGTTCCGTCAGCTCTGCCGCAGTTTTAGGGCCTATAGCAGCAATTTGGATTCCATGAAGAGCCCGCACATCTTCACCGTGCTCTTGGAGGCGCTGAAAAAAGAAGCGCACTCCATTGACGCTAGTAAAGATCAACCAGTTATAAAGCCCAAGGTTGCGAATAGCCTCATCCAGAGGTCCCCAACTGGCGGGAGGAACTACCTCAATAGTGGGGAACTCCAGGCACTGTGCCCCTTTCCCTTCCAGCAGGACCCGGAAAGCACTGGCCTGCTCTCGCGCCCGAGTTACCACCACTGTTTTGCCAAACAATGGCCGTTCTTCGAACCAGTTGAGATGTTGGCGCAATCCTGCGACCTCTCCAACCACGATGATGGCGGGGGGCTTGATCCCAGCTTCCTCGACAACCTGGGCAATACTGCCAAGCGGCCCCGTAACTGTTTGTTGTTCTGCAGTCGTACCCCAACGAATGACTGCCACCGGGGTTTCCGCTGCCCTGCCGTGATCCATCAATTGAGAACTGATGAACGCCAGGTTTCTCACGCCCATGAGAAAGACCAGGGTGCCCACACCAGTGGCCAGTCGGTCCCAGTGGATGTCGGACTCCTCCTTTCCTGGCATTTCATGTCCGGTAACAAAGGCCACCGAGGCAGACAATCCTCTGTGGGTCAAAGAAATACCCGCATAAGCCGGCACAGCGATCGCTGAGGTAACCCCTGGCACGACCTCAAAACGAATGCCAGCTTCACTCAGGGCAAGCGCCTCTTCTCCGCCGCGACCAAAGATAAAAGGGTCCCCCCCTTTGAGACGAACCACAACCGAATAACGTCCTTTCTCCACCAACAGAGCATTGATTTGCTCCTGACTCATGGCGTGATCCCCGGCTTTCTTGCCTACGTAGAGCCGTTCTGCTTCAGGAGGCGCGAATTCCAGCAGTTTCTCACTAGCCAGGTAATCGTAAATAATTACCTCTGCCTGCTGAAGACACTCTATTGCTTTTATAGTAGCAAGGGCCGGATCACCAGGTCCGGCCCCGACCAAATATACCCTGCCGTGCTGTAATTCCAATGGTAGATCATCCTTTCTTCGAGTGCTGAGACATGAGCGAAACCCACCTTCAGAGGATAACTCCCTCTGCCCTATTGGCTGGAGTATATCTCCGATAGAATTTCTGCTCCCCCTGATTCCAGAATCACTTCTGCCAACCTCTCTCCGACAACTTCCGGTTGTTGGGCATCTCCGTGCAGGTCCTTGCGGATCAACCGGACACCATCTAAGTCGGCCACCATTCCAGTAAGAACCAGGGTCTCACCTTCCATGGTTGCATAAGCGCCGATGGGCACCTGGCAGCCACCTTCCAATCGTTTGAGAAAAGCACGCTCCGCACTCACTATGGTCATGGTTGCTTGGTGGGCAAGGCTCGCCACCATCTCGTTCGTGAAGCCATCACCCGTTCTCGTCTCTATTCCCAGTGCCCCTTGTCCAACCGCCGGCACTATCCGCTCCGGCTCAAGGTACTCGGAAACCACATGGCTCAATTCCATCCGCTTGAGCCCTGCAGCAGCCAGCACAATGGCATCGAAACCTTCACTTTCCAACTTCCGCAACCGGGTATCCACATTGCCCCTCAAGGTTTCAATGCGCAGATCAGGCCTGAGGTGAAGAAGCTGGGCAGCGCGCCGCAGACTACTTGTACCCACTCGAGCACCTTTTGTCAGCGCCTCGAGGCCTGCCCCGTTTCTACTGATGAGCGCATCCCGCGGATCTTCCCTAGGAGGCATTACCGCCAAGTGCAGCCCCTCGGGAAGCTCGGCTGGCATATCCTTAACGCTATGAACGGCCAGGTCTGCCTTGCCGTCTAACAGGGCCTCCTCGATCTCTTTGACAAAGAGGCCCTTGCCGCCCACTTTTGCGAGAGGCACGTCAAGGATCTTGTCGCCCGTGGTCTTGATGACCAGCAGCTCTACTGCCAGTTCTTCATGCGCTGCCAGCAGTTGAGCTTTTACCCACTTTGCCTGCCACAGGGCTAAAGCACTTCCCCGAGTGCCAATGCGCAGCTGTCTCTTCTCGTT
>CP070843.1:2285508-2288871 GCA_020350905.1 Deltaproteobacteria bacterium | reverse complement strand
TTTACCAATCTTGAACCTGTTTCTGATGAACAAATGAATGCTCGAAAGCTTGTTCTCGGGCGCATAGACTTGTGGACATACAAGATACCGGGGTTGAGAACTGTTTGTGACCTGGCCGGGGTTGATTATAAAGAAATGGAGGAGATCTATAGTCTCCGGGAAATCAATGTTGACATTGCTTTTTCAAAGAAGACCTCAGATGCAATCGTACAAAAGTGGAAGAATGCTTTTAACGAAATGGTAGCTGATGGAACACTCATGAAAATTCGCAAAAGATGGAACAAGAGAATACCAGATGCTCCATTTCCAGAGCTTGAAGACAAACCTTAAGAGACACCTACCACTGCCTGAACCAAAGTCTTGCCAAAATTGGCTGGCGCAGTAGGATTGTGCCCATGCAGAACGATTCCCCCCCAAAACCTTCCCCAAAAGTAAGTAGCATCAGCCGTCGTTTTAGTTACGCCTTGATTGGCGTGGTGACCTTAATGTTAGTGAGCTTTGCTGCCTTCGCTATATTTTTCAATGTTTCCAAGATGGAAGGTGAATTACAACAAAGATTGAACAACTCCTTGGAACTTGCTCAGATAAGTTTACCGATACCACTCTGGAATGTCGACCATGACGTTGTAAAGGATTTTGTCAAATCGTTATTTTTAGATAAATCCATTGTTTACGCTAAGGTTTTGTGGGGAAATCTCGTCATTACAGAAAAGAAGCATGAAAAGTTTGAAGGAAAAAATTTCTCATATTTTGAATCCTCTTCAACATTCATCGCCAAGACCTCTAACATTATGTACGCGGGACAGAAAGTCGGCACCATACAACTTGTGATGTCGCGCGAGATCATCAAAAAGGAGCTCATTGTAAATATAAGTGTGATTGTTAACTTAACGCTCGTCATCATTGCGGGTATTGCAGTGACATCCGTCTTTATTTCAAGACGCTATATTTCTCGCCCCTTGTTAGAACTGCAAAACTCTGCAACCGCTATTGCTCGGGGAGATTTGGAAGCTTTCATTGATACCAGCAGTACTGATGAGATCGGAAGCTTGGCTAAGGATCTCGATGTCATGCGAGATTCCATCAAGCAGTTATTTGGAGAGCTGAGCGATAGCAAGGATAAATTGGAGGAGTACAGCCGGACCCTGGAGCAGAAAGTCGAAGTGCGCACCAAGGAGTTGGCTCGCTCGGTGGAGGAACTGAAAGCCCTGGGGGAAGTCAGCCAGGCGGTGAGCTCCACCCTGGACCTGCAAAAAGTACTCGCTACCATAGTTGCCCACGCTGCCGAGCTTTCGGGCACGGAATCTGGGGCGATCTATGAGTTCGACGAGGTAAACGAGGAGTTCCATCTCCGGGCAACACACCGGATGAGCGATGAATTGATCCAGGCGATTCAAGAGGCAGGGGTCAAACTGGGTGAGACCGCCCTGGGGTTAGCAGGGGTAAACCGTGAAGCCGTGCAAATTCCTGACATCCTGGAAGAACCAACATACCCGACTCGCGATACCATGCAACAGGAAGGATTTCGAGCCTTACTCGCGGTTCCTCTGTTTCGCGAAGATCGGCTCATCGGTGGACTGGTGGTTCGGCGCAGAGCCCCCGGTGAGTTTCAAAAAGAAACGGTTGATCTCCTGCAAACGTTCGCCACCCAGTCGGCCCTGGCAATCCAGAACGCACGGCTTTTCCGTGAGATCGAGGCAAAGGGAATAGAGCTTGAGATTGCTAGCAAACACAAGTCCGAGTTCCTTGCCAACATGAGTCACGAACTCAGAACCCCCCTCAACGCCATTCTAGGCTATACCGAGCTGATCCTTGATAATATCTACGGCGATGTACCAGAGAATATTCAAGAAGTTTTGGACCGCGTGGAGAAAAATGGTCGCCACCTCCTCGGCCTCATCAATGACGTCCTCGACCTTTCCAAAATAGAGGCGGGACAACTTATTCTTTCTCTCGACGACTATTCAATGAAGGAGGTCGTCCATACGGTCTTCACTTCAGTTGAATCCCTGGCAGCGGAGAAGAACCTTGAGCTCAAGGTTTCAGTATCTCCAGAGGTGGCTCAGGGCAGGGGCGACCAACAGCGTATATCCCAGGTATTCTTGAATCTTGTCGGCAACGCTATCAAGTTCACTGAGGAGGGAGAAGTCAGAATCGAGGCCACAGCTTCCAATAACAATTTTGTGGTCTCCGTTTCCGACACGGGTCCTGGTCTCTCGGAAGCCGATAAGGAAATGATCTTCGAGGAGTTCCACCAGGTGGATGGTTCCAGCACCAGAAAAAAGGGTGGAACCGGCCTCGGCCTCTCCATTGCCAAGAAGATTGTCGAAATGCACGGGGGCCGTATTTGGGTGGAATCAACTGAAGGGGAAGGTTCGACTTTCTGGTTCACACTACCGGTTCGAGTCGAAAGGCAAAAGGAGCAACGATGAGTAAGATGATTTTGGTAGTAGAAGACCAGGAGGACAACCGGCGTATTATGCGCGATCTCCTCACCAGCGTTGGCTATGAGGTGATAGAGGCCGTCACCGGGGAAGAGGGGGTGGCCGCGGCTGAAACCCATCGCCCTGACCTGATCCTCATGGACATCCAGCTTCCAGTGCTCGACGGCTATGAGGCCACGCGCCAGATCAAGGCCAACCCAGATCTCGAACATATCCCAATCATTGTGGTTACCTCATACGCTCTGAGCGGCGATGACGTCAAGGCCTTTGAAGCCGGCTGTAATGCCTATGTCTCAAAGCCTTTTAGCCCGCGTGAGCTTTTGGCAAAGATCCGCGAATACCTACCTTAACTCTGTACAGAAGGAAAATCGTGAGAACGCCACCACTGATTCTGATTGTGGAGGACAACCCCGAAAGTTTGGACATCCTCCGGGCCCGCCTCACAGCCCACAACTACGAGGTCATCACTGCACCCGATGGCGAGGCCGGGTTGACCATGGCCAGAGAGAGACAACCGGATCTGATTCTGCTGGACATTATGATGCCAAAGATGGACGGCATCGAGGTCTGTCGGCGGATCAAAGGGGATCCCTCCCTGCCATTCATGCCGATTATCATGGTGACTGCCAAGGCGGATTCCAAAGACGTGGTGGCCGGTCTCGAGGCAGGTGGCGACGAATACCTAACCAAGCCGGTGGACCATGCAGCGCTGGTTGCCAGGGTCAAGTCAATGTTACGGATCAAGGCATTGCATGACACGGTCCTCGAGCAGTCGGCCCAACTCAAAGTACAACTCGAGACTGCAACCAAGATTCAATCTCTCTTTTGGCCACGAATCCCAGAGCTCAAAGCAGGAGGCCATATATGGGCCATATCTGTTCCTGCAACCTATGTTGGCGGCGATTTGTATGATGTGATC
>CP070843.1:2282433-2285408 GCA_020350905.1 Deltaproteobacteria bacterium | reverse complement strand
GCATGGGAGAGCGGATGGCCGAGAGGTTTCTTCCGATCTATCTCCTGGCCCTGGGGGGCGGGGCCCTGTCCATCGGTCTTCTGAACGGCATGGATAACCTACTCTCAGCGCTCTATTCCTTTCCCGGGGGGTATCTTTCCGACCGGTTAGGCACCAAACGGGCCCTGCTGATATTCAACATTGTCGCCATGTGCGGATTTCTTCTGGTGATCGTGATTCCTGCATGGCAGGCCGTTCTGGTTGGGGCCGTTTTTTTTATTTCTTGGTCGGCCATCTCTCTTCCGGCCACTATGAGTCTTATCGCTCAAGTGCTGCCTATGAACAAACGGACCATGGGTGTCAGCATGCATTCTCTGGTACGGAGATTCCCCATGGCGCTCGGGCCAATTCTGGGAGGTGCTTGCATTGGACTTTGGGGGGAGAGAGACGGGGTTCGTGCGGCCTTTGTTGCGGCATTATTGCTGTCTTTCCTGGCGATTGTTCTTCAGCAAAAGCTCATTGAAGACGAACCGGCAAAACAGGCAGGCGATGAATGTACAATTGTCCCGGAAAGGAATCCGTTGAAGCTTTACCGCCTCATGAGTGCCAATCTTCGACGCCTTCTGGTTGCGGATATTCTTGTCCGCTTCTGTGAACAGATACCTTACGCTTTTGTCGTCGTCTGGTGTATGAAGACGATTTCCAAACCAGTTACTGCTTTTCAGTTCGGTGTTCTGACGAGTATTGAAATGGCCACGGCAGTGCTCGTTTATATCCCAGTCGCTTATCTAGCTGATAAAAGTGCAAAAAAACCATTTGTCGTCATGACTTTTGTATTTTTCACTTTATTTCCGCTCGCGCTTCTTTTCTGCCAGTCTTTTGAATGGCTGGTGCTTGCGTTCGTTCTAAGAGGACTCAAAGAGTTCGGAGAACCAACGCGCAAGGCGTTGATTATGGATCTGGCACCAGAAGACTGCAAGGCAGGAATGTTCGGGCTGTATTATCTTCTGCGGGACGTGGTTGTTTCCGTAGCGGCCTTTGGCGGTGCGTTCTTGTGGTTGGTAAGCCCGACCACAAATTTTCTGGTTGCATTTCTGTTCGGTGTTGCCGGCACCCTCGGGTTTGCCTTTTTAGGAAGTGGCTTTCCGGAGGTTGAGTTTCAGGACTAATGCCTTAACATCGGGAGAAGTTAGCGTCCACATGGAAACTGCCCAGTGTCATTCTGGGCCCTTCGACAAGACCTGTCGACGAGGAGTTCGACTGCCCTCGGCCGTGAGCTCAGGCCGAACGGAGGCTCACTCGAAGTCCTCAGGTCGAGTCGCTCAGGGCAGGCTCCGCCAAGAAAGAGACGCTTTGTCATCCCGAGCACAGCGAAGGATCTCAAGATTCTTCGTCGCGTTGCTCCTCAGAATGACATTCAAAAAGATCGTTTTCGGATGGAGACCAGTTAGATATTAGAGGAGACTATCGTGCCCCTTCTCGGTGCTCACATGTCCATCGCCGGCGGTTTGCACCTGGCTTTCACTCGAATCCAGGAGGTTCAGGGTGAATCCCTGCAGATCTTTCTAGGCAACCAGCGGCAGTGGCAAACGGTACCACTTACTTCTGAGATGGTGGAAGACTTTCGCCAACAATGGAAAGAGACCAATGCTATGCCTGTGGCCGCCCACGACTCTTATCTCATCAATTTGGCGGCCCCGGATCCGACAACCCTGGAAAAATCAGTGGCTGCTTTCGCCGACGAACTACAGCGAGCAGCCATACTGGGAATTCCATGTCTTATCACTCACCCTGGTTCCCATCGGGGCGGAGGTGTGGAGGCTGGCCTTGAACGGTTTGTTGAAAACATGGACCGCGCCCTAACCATATCGAAAACCTCTACCGTAATGGTACTCATTGAAAACACTGCTGGACAGGGCACAAACCTGGGTTCAACATTCGAGGAGATCGCCTTCATCATAAGTGCGTCTCGATACGGTGACGGTATTGGTGTCTGCTTCGACACGTCCCACGCATTCGCTGCCGGCTATGACATTCGCACCCGGGCAACCTATGAGAAGACGTTCTCGCAATTTGATCGAATAATCGGTTTGGAACGACTCAAATTCTTCCATATAAACGACTCCAAGCGACCACTTGGCTCTCGGGTTGATCGTCACGAACACATTGGCAAAGGAGAAATAGGGTTGACGGGATTTCGTCTCCTCCTGAACGATCCACGTTTTCAGCAACATCCCATGGTTCTGGAAACACCTAAGGGCAAAGAGCTTGAGGAAGACAAGGCAAATCTAAGAGTACTGCGTTCCCTGATTGCGAAATAAGCAGATGGAGTTCTGGAGTCATCAAATTTCGGATTGCAGATTTCGGATTTCGAATTGAAAACAACAAAATGCAACTTGAAAATTAAAGTAGAATTCCGCAATCCCCATTCCCAAACCGGGAACCCGCCCGAAGGGTGGGAGTCCGAAGGACAAATCCGCAATCGATTTGCTCCAGTGGGCAAGCGAAGTTCTCGGCTATCATTGGCTGAGCTCGGAAAAGGAAATACTTTGGTATTTGAAAATCCGTCCAATTAGGGTATGTTCTATAGTCCGACATTTAATGGTGAGTAAAGGCAAATGAGCCAAGAAAGCGTTAGCCAGTCGTCCCCTCCAACCATTTACGAAAAGATCGAGCAAGCCCACGACCTTTACGGTGCTTGCGGCGATTCTCTGAGACAAAATCCCTCCATTCGTACCCTCCTGAACAAGTTGCGAGGGTGTATTGAAAATACCAAAGATAGCATGCTGAAGCTCGGCGTTGTTGCCGAGTGCAAGCATTGCGAGGAGCAGGAAGGCGGAAGTTGTTGCGGGACTGGTATAGAGAACAAATATGACGTGGAACTCTTGCTGGTAAACCTACTCCTGGAAGCCCCCTTGCGAGATCAGCAATCCAGCCAGAATAGCTGCTATTTTCTAGGAGAAAAGGGCTGTAAGCTCACGGCTCGTCATGTATTG
>CP070843.1:2277669-2282333 GCA_020350905.1 Deltaproteobacteria bacterium | reverse complement strand
TTCCCGAGAATCGGATCTGTAACACCAACAGAAATCTGGCCGTCTCCCATTTCTACCCTGGGTTTGTTATCGACACCGTACTGGATGAAAATGATTCCTTTTTGGCGGGCTTGGGTATAGTAGTTCTCCAAAAAACCGTACGCCATGATATCACGGTAGAGAACGTAAATGTCGATGTCAGGGTTTTGATCCTTCAAGTAGAGTGCGTTCTTGAGGGCAGAGCTGCAACATATCCTGCTACAGTAATTGCGCGGTTCTTCTCGGGAATCCACACATTGGATCATGGTTACTACGCGCAACTCAGCAGGATTGATCGAATCTCCGTGGAGCTTATCCTCGAGCTGGTGCTGAGTGAGTATGGCTTCGCTTTGCCCATATCCATAGGACTCGGTGGTGGCTTCTTTGCCCCCCGTAGCCAGAACCGTTACGCCATGTTCCAGAGTTTCTCCCCCCTTGTCCTCCCTCTCAATAGTGGTCAGAAAATGCCCTGCCCTGCCCAGAGAGTGCAGCACCTCGGTTTTTTTATAAACTTTGATGTTGGGGTGCTTCTCAACTCGTGAGACCGTCTGTTCCAAGAGTTCACGGGGAGGTGCGCCCTCGAGAGTTCGATGCAGAGCTCTCAGATTGCCTCCAAGTTCATCCTCCTTCTCCACTAAATTTACCCCAAAACCGTGATCGGCAATAGCCAGAGCCGCGCTCATGCCGCCAATGCCCCCGCCCACTACCAGGGCCTGCTGGATTACTGGAATAGCAGCTGGAGGTGTGGGTTCCATACCCTTCACCTTGCCGACCCCCATGGCAATCGTTGTCCGTATTTCCCGGCTGACTTGCTCTGGGTCAGAGTTCCGATTTGGAAATGACGGGGTGCAAATGTCCACAACCTCCATGAGCGCCGGATTTAATCCAGTTGTTTTTCCCAGTTCCCGCAGCTTTTTTGTATACACGTAGGGCAGGCAGGCGCCAATAAGAAGACGATTTGCCTCGCTGCTATGAAACGCTTCTTCCAGCTGACTCCAGCCCTCTTGCGTACAGATACGTTCAAGGCGATGAACCTGGGTCACAGAGTCTAGACCCAATACCGCTGCTTCCACTCCATCAAAATTTGCTGCTTGAGCAAGGGCGTCTTCACAAGTGCAGAGTGCTACCATTGTCCTGGGAAGCTCACGGGAGACGTCGCGAGACTCGGGTGACTGCTCAGTGGCCTCAGCCAAACCGCCTCCCTTAGAATGAATAAGACTGGATGCTTGCAACGAGGCTGAATTCGCCTGAATGACCGACTCTGAAATGTCCCGGAGGCCGGAGAAGGAGCCCCCCACAAACACGCCTTCCTGGGCGGTGCGGCTCAAAGAAAAAGGCTGCAATTGACAGAAGCCCCAAGAATTGAGCTCTACGCCCGTCATTTCCGCTAGCGGCTCGGTGCCCGTCGGGGGCCTCTGGCCCGCGGCGAGGACCACGAGATCAACAATTTCCTCACGACCAGTCCCGTCGAGGGCGGTGTAGGAAATCCTCAAATGTCCATTGGCACCCTCTGGCTCCACAGAGTGGACCCGGCTCCTCTGAAACCGGACATTGTATTTTTTCTCCGCCCTCTCTCTGTAACGCTGGAAGTTCTTACCGAAGGTGCGCATGTCCATGTAGAAAATGGCCGCGTCCACCTGACCATCGGTCCGCTCTTTTGCCAACAGGGCTTCCTTGATAGAGAACATACAGCAAATGGATGAGCAGTAGTCCGCGTTGGCCTGTATATCTCTGGAGCCCACGCACTGGAGCCAGGCCACCTTACTGATCTCTTTACCGTCGCTGGGCCGCAGCAGCCTTCCTGCATTGGGGCCAGTGCCACTGATCAACCTCTCAAATTCGACGCTGGTCACCACATTGGGGTACTCTCCGTAGCCGTAGGTGTTGTGTCCCACAGTCGGATCGTACGAACCAAATCCGGCTGCCAGAACCACCGCCCCCACTTCCATCTCTCTCTCGCCACTGCGTTCAATGTTCTCGTAAAGCTTTATTACCAGAGGCACGAGAGTGTCGGGGTCGAAGGGCTTCATCAGGTAGTCCAGGGCTCCAATTTTCATCGCTTCCACAGCAGTTTCCACGGTGGCATAGGCGGTCATCATCACCACGGCTATATCCGGGCGCATTTCTTTGGCCCGCTTCAACACTTCTACCCCATCCATATCCGGCATCTTGATATCCAGAAGCATCAAGTGATAGCTTTGCTTCGTCAGTTTTTCCAGGGCGTCGGGTCCAGATTCGGCGGCGTCCACCTGAAAACCATCTTCAGTCAACCAATCCTTAAGGGAATCCCGAACGATACGTTCATCGTCCACTACCAAGATGCGGAACTGCTTGCGAGCCTCCCAGCGGAAGTCAATGGCCCCGGTGGGACAGATCTTTTCGCACTCACCGCACAGGGTGCAGGCGGCCAGATCCACAGTGTAGGAATTTGGTATGTTATGGGGCACGGGCAAATATATTGCCTTTCTTTTTGTCAGCCCGGCATTGAACTCGTCAGCCACCTCTACTGGGCAGACACGAGAACACTCCCCACAACCTGTACAGCGTTCGGGATTTACTATGGTTGGCTTCTGCCGCAGAGTGGCCTGGAACTTGCCGGGTTCGCCCTCCAGATCCACAAGTTCAGTGGAAAGCATGATCTCAATGTTTTCGTGAAATAAGCCCTTCCGCAGACAGTACTGGGAGGAAGCATCCCGCTCCACCAGGGGCAACATCTTGCACATCCCACAATGGTCGGTGGGAAACTGGTAGTCCAGTTGCGAGAGAGTGCCCCCCAGATGCGGCGCCCGATCAATGAGTTTCACCTGGTATCCCAGTTCCGCCAGATCCAAAGCAGAGCGGATACCGCTAATTCCGGCACCCACAACTAAAGCTGAGCCGATTTTTTTCCTCATGATCAGAAACCTCTTAATTTCAGGTGTTATTTATTCTGAGAAATCACTCCAAAAAACCATCGCTGTCAGTGGTCCATAATCAGTTATTTTTACTCTCTTCGTCACCCTCTGTCGTTTGTCCTCCGTCTTTCAAATTCGCAATCCGAAATTCGAAATCCTTACCCTATGCTCTATGCCCTATGCCCTATGCTTCCCTGTCTAATGCATCTTTGCAACAACCTCCTGGAACTCTTCTTCCCTAAATACTGAAAGTGGAGGTTCGTCATCCAGGCTGTGGCCGGCTTCATAGTCAAAGGCCGTCTGGGTGTAATGTGCAATGGTTCGGAAAATTTCCATAACCGGGATGTTGTTCGGGCAGGCATTGGAGCACTGCCCGCAGCCGATACAGGCCGTACTCATATGAGCCAGACGGGTGATGTGATAGAAAACCGTATCCGTGGGCATCTTAACAGCGCCTTTTCTTTTGGCCCATTGCAGATACTGGGAGGGCTCATGATCGAACACATCAGTGACAAAGACGCACTCCTTGCAGTAACAGACCGGGCATGCTACCCGGCAGTTGTAACAATTGATGCACTCGGATAAATAGGATGTGAGCTTTTCAATGTCAGCAGTGGCTTCGCTGGTCTTCTCAAACATCTGATCCCGATAGGCGGAGCGCTCGGCAACCAGGGCATCGACTGCCTTTTTTCGGCCTTCCGGCTCTTTTGCTGCTGACAACTGCAACTTGTCCAGTATGGCCTCGCCATTGGGGGTATTAGCCTTCAGCAACAGATGATCATTGGTATCAACGCCTAACAGGCCAATGAGTAGATCTGCGTTCTCCGGGATGGGATGGTCACAGGCCTTGCAGGCCGGAGAGATATCTACACCCTCCCATGCAGTACTTTTCCCTGACAGAACATTCTGCAGAAACTTCTGAGTGGAGCCGTTGCCGTCCTCTCCGGCAAAACGAAGATAGTCAACATTGCCGTAAGCGCCAAGGCAGTCCAAGCCCACAAGCACAACTTCCTCCATCCTTGCCTGTTTGAGCTTGACAAGTTCGACGAAGGCTCGAATCTCACAAGGCCTCAGCACCACTGCCACCCTGCCATGCAGGGGTCTCCTGGTGAGCTTTGAAACCACCTTTGCCGCGTTGATCGGAAACACAGGCGCCAGGGGATCGGCACCGTTGATCTTGTCCGGATCTGTAATCAAAGTGGGCATCACCGCATTTTTCATAGGAAGGCGCTGGGGCACCAGAAGTGCACTTATGTCCCCCTTCTCAAGCAGTGTCTTGAAGAACCCTTGCATCGAGGCAATGAGGCCCTCTTCCTTCACCTCAATCTTCGCTGTCTTTGCCATTGATCCTCTCCAAATGGTTCGGTTGAATGGTTTAAAGACCTTAGATGACCATTTGTTCTGTCGTTTGATTCGGGCCAAGGGCTTTGATTTCGTCCACCATCTCTTTAATGGTTGCGGCAAAATCCACACCCTCACTGGCACCGATCCAGGTCAACTTCAAACGGCCCTCTTCAAAACCGAATCTGGGCATGATCTCTTTGAGCAACTTCACCCGGCGGCGGGCCTTGTAGTTCCCATTGATATAATGGCAGTCCCCGGGATGACAGCCGCTGATAAGAACTGCATCCGCCCCCTCCAGCATGGCCTTAATCACATACTTGGGATCTACCATCCCAGTGCACATCATCCGGATCAAGCGCACGTTGGGGGGATAGCTCAACCGGGAGGTCCCTGCCAGGTCGGCTGCCG
>CP070843.1:2273831-2277569 GCA_020350905.1 Deltaproteobacteria bacterium | reverse complement strand
GACCCGTCCTTCCATGTCAACCTTCTTGCCCATGTTGACGTCGCGGAGGAACCTGACACCATCTATGACTCCCTCCATGTCCTCGCCGGGTATACGCAGGGTCATGCCTGTCCAGGCGCCCACCCCAATAAATACAGCACCGTAGTCCCTTTGAAGCTCTTCAAATGAGACATCCTTGCCAATGCGAGTGTCGCAACGTAGCTCCACCCCGTGGGCCAGAATCCAGTTAATCTCATGCATAAGCGTTTCGGTGGGCAGACGGTATTCGGGAATCCCGTAACGAAACATGCCGCCCGGCTCCGGCATGGCTTCAAAAACTACAGAATGGTAGCCTGCCTTGGCCAGGAAATAAGCGCAGGAAAGCCCTGCCGGCCCAGCCCCGATAATGGCCACCTTCTCAGGCTGGAATTGGTCTGGAACTTCAACCGGGGGCTCTACGTTGTTGTGCATTTCGAAATCCGCCACATAACGCTTCAAAGCACAAATGGCGATGGGCTCGTCAACATAACCACGGTTGCAGGCTGTCTCACAGGGGTGGGGACAAACCCGGCCGATTGAAAGTGCAAAGGGTAAACGCTCACGGATTACCGCCAGGGATTCTCCATATTTGCCATCGGCAATAAGTCCCGCGTAGGAGCGAATGTTCAAATTTGCCGGACAGGTGGCCTGGCAAATGGGCATATCTTCTTTGAAGAGGTTGTACTCGCCCATCTTGGCCGTCTCAGGATTGAAATAGTCTATGGCTGTACGAAAGCCAATGCCTTCGTTAAAATCATCATGCATGTGAATGGGGCAGACCCGAATGCATTCCTTGCAGTCGTTGCATTTCTCCATATCCACCCTGGGGGTGGACTGCTTGATCCGGAAACGGTAGTGACCATCTGCAGACTCGGTCCTGATCACCTCCGCATTGGTAAACACCTGAATGTTCGGGTGATTTCTCAACGCCTCCAAATCTGGCCTTATGAATGGAGAGTCACCATTGATGATCCTGGTCTGCGGCAAACATTCACCTCCCAAGCTCGGGGAAGGTTCCACCAGCGTTACCTGCATGCCGGCCTCGGCCTGCTGCAAGGCAGCAGCCACCCCAGCAGGATCACCGCTAAAAACAATTACCCTTTTCTCTGACACCTTTCAGCCCTCCAACCGTGGAAATCAACTTGGGTCTTGGTATTTCAAATTTCGAAATCCGAAGCACGAAATCCGAAACAATTTTCAAATTTTCAAAATCCAAATGATCAAAACATTTTTGGGTTTCCTATCTTAATTGTTTGGAACATTGGATATTTCGGGTTATGGATATGTTTCGAATTTCGATATTCGATATTCGGATTTTTTCCGCCTCACCTTGGGTCACAAAAATTCGATCCACTATAGCCTTGGCCTACGCGGCCTCTACCGCGACTTCCGATGCCCTGTAACGCGGGGAATTACCCTCCACACCATCCAGCTCCGCCAGGCCCCTCCGTTGCAGGGCCAGGACATATCTGAGCACATGCGGTGGGGGAAGTTTCAGCCGGGCGGCAAGGTCCTTGACCGCAAAAGCTTCTTGCCCGAGTTCCCGCAGAATCTCGTGGGTGGCCACTTCATCCATTACAATGGTGTCCAGGGTGCGCCACATTTCATGTTCGGTAAAAACTTCGCCGTACTTGTTACCTTCCGTAGCGAATACGGTGAATTTTCCAACCACCCAACGCAGCTTTTCCTTGGCGAGGACAGTCTTCGCTATCGTTAGCTTTTCCTTGAGTCCCGGAAGCTCCAAACCATCCCCAGTGCCCAAAGGACCCAGCTCCCGAATGCCCTGATTAAAATCGGTAACCAGCTTGACAAACCGTTCACCCTCGGCGGAGGAACACTGATCAAAGGAAACGCGTTTGGGACTGAGACCCACGAAGGTCAAAACTCTTGCTGCGAGTTCAACCTTGATCTTGCCCTGGACATTACCGGTGATGTAGTGACAGTCGCCGAAGTGACAGCCGACCACCATGACTCCATCCGCGTCATTGGTGAAAGCCTCGGCAATCATAGTGGGGTCAACCCGGCCCGTGCACATGACTCGGATGATGCGAATATCCGTCGTATATTGAATCCTGGAAACTCCAGCGAAATCAGCTGCTGCGTACCCTCACCAGGTGCAGCAGAAAACCAGAATTCTGGGAGTGAAATCCGACAAGAGAGTCACCTCCTTATGGAAAAAATAAAATTCGAATTTCGAATTTCGAATTTCGAAATTAAAAAACCTACGCTTAAAAATTGTCTGACCTTAATCACTTCACACCTTTTTTACGGGCCAGTTAGAAATGCCCTGATCTGCTCCTCTACCTGCTGGTCGGTGTAAGAATTTATGCTCAGTGCGTGCACGTAGCAGGTGGCAGCACATATACCGCAGCCCTTGCAGGCTACGGGGATTACCCGCACCTTCCGACCCGTATCTGTTTGAGCGATTTCCAAAGCGCCGTAAGGACAGAGCGCAACACAAAGCCCACAGCCTCGGCACGCATCCTCGTCGGCCAACACGGAGACAATTGGTTCTATGGTCATTACTCCTTTGGCCAGGGGGATTGAGGCGCGTGAAGCGGCCCCAAGTGCCTGAGAGATTGCCTCGCGCATGGTGGCGGGATAGTGGGCGTTTCCGCACAGATAAACACCATCAGTGGCGAAATCCAGCGGTTTCAGCTTGACGTGACTTTCCAGGAAAAACTTGTTTTCATCCAAGGTAACGCGCAGGAGCTTGGACAGGGCCTCGTTGTCCTCACCGGCGACAAGCGGGGTCGAGAGGACCACCAGATCTTGCTCCAGTTCCAGGTCGCGCCCTAGTAGGTGATGATACACCTTGACCGTGCTGTCCAGAACCTCAGGCGGTTTTTCCGGATCGTACTTGATGTAGCGCACCCCCAGCTGCTTGGAACGCTGGTACAGGGCCTCGTTTTCAGTACCATAGGCCTGGATGTCGCGGTAGAGAATGTGCACGTTGGTTTCAGCATTCTGCTCCTTGGTAGCAATGGCGTTCTTGATAGCGGTCATGCAGCAGATTCTGGAGCAATATTTACGCTCATCATCCCGGGCACCAACGCACTGGATCATAACCACGTTGTCGGCCTTGAACTTCTTCTTTCTGAAGAGTGCTTCCAGTTCAAACTGGGTGATCACCTTTTTGCCGTCGTAATTGAAAAGTCCTTCCGGCCTGAACACTTTGGCACCGGTTGCGATGATGATTACACCAACGCCAAATTCTTGCTCAACACCATTGGTGGCAACGGTAACATCGTAGTGGCCGATGTACCCCTTTATCTCCTTAATGGTGGTGGAGGTAAGCAGGTGAATGTTCTCATGGTTCTTGACCGCCTCTGCTTGTTTGGCTACCAATTCATTTGCATCAACATTGGCTGGTGCCAGTTTGTGCAGATTGCGCAGCAGTCCTCCCAATTCTGAAGTCTTTTCCACCAGAAACACCTGGAAGCCACGGTTGGCCAGAGTCAATGCAGAGGTCATTCCACTTACGCCGCCGCCGATGACCAAAGATTTGGGATCCATCTCCGACTGAATAGGCTCCTGAGGCTGGAGCAGTGCAGCCTTGGCTACTCCCATGCGGATGAGGTCTTTGGCCTTGCCGGTACCCTCCTCCCGCTCCTGCATATGCACCCATGAGCACTGGTCGCGAATGTTTACCATTTCGAAAAGGTACGGATTGAGTCCGGCCTCTTCACAGCTCTCGCGGAAAAGGGGCTCGTGAGTCCG
>CP070843.1:2269525-2273731 GCA_020350905.1 Deltaproteobacteria bacterium | reverse complement strand
AGGTACAAGGAAGAGCTGATGCTAAGGCGACAAAAATATATGGCGATGCCTATAATCTTGACCCAGAATTCTATTCCTTTTCCAAGACCCTAGAACTCTACCGGGAGCAGGAGCACAGCAAAACGACGATGATATTGACGACCGATAGCGATTTCTATAAATACCTTAAGGGAATACCTCGTTAGAACAAAAAGGACAAAACCAAAGGCGACGCAATCATCGATGTCACTGGAACCTATACCCTGCCTAAAAGATGAACAACGTCAGAGGGAGGCGGCTCAGAAACCCTGTGATTTATCAGGCCAATAGGTGACCTAACAGACGGGGTTGCCGACTCTGCCTTATTCGTCCAAATCGACTTCGGCAACCCCGTTATATGCTTCTGCTCAGAAATGGGCCAGCTATTTTGGACCTGCTCCCATAAATTGGAGCGTGATTAGTCACAGTCCGTACAAAGCCCCTCGCAGTCCACATTACATACTCTTTAGTTTTGCAGTGGCCCTTTTCTTGCGGAAGTCTGTCTGGGTATTTTTGGTTATGATCAGAGCGGATGTCGGTTTCGGTACTTTTCGTTTTCAATATCGTGAGTGTTACCGAATAAGTAGCTGTAGTTTTTCACAATTTATGCTATGGGTATGAGACTTTCCGCATTATAAAGCGGATAATACGCCGTATAATCTAACGTTATGTCGCTGAGTAAAAAAAATGAATACAAAACAAGACATTAGCCAGAGACTCGCTGAGATCAAGAACAATTTAGCCAATTGGGAAAAGTGGTTTGAAGTAAGAGTGTACGATCAGCACAAATGCGCTGTAAGCGAGGAACATGTCGACACAGACATATTGTATGTCTCATCTCCAGAAAGTGATTCAGCACCTGATTGGGCTATGGCAAGCAGTCATAAGCTGATGGCAGATTCAAGCAACCACACCCTATTGGGGTGGGCATGGAAAGCAGGAGATTGAAGTTTGGGCTCACAAACCTTCAGTTTCCTGCCGATTCAAGAAATATTTGATCATAGCCGCAAGCCATAGAGGAGTTGCTTTGGGGTCTATACAAACTGCAATCATCGTCCTTGCTTTTTTCTGTGTCATCGTGACCTTGTTTATAGTGGGTCTGCTCATCCAGCGAGGGAGGCACAGCCGGGCGAAAGAGGCATTGCGCAAGAGTGAGGAGCGATATCTCCTGGCGCTCGAAAGCTCTACCGACGGCCTCTGGAACTGGGACCTGCTGTCGGACACCGTCTTTTATTCGGAGCGTTTTCGGGAAATCCTGGGGGTATCACTCGAGGAGTTTCCAGGTACAATGGAGTCTTTCCGCAGCCGACTTCACCCTGAGGACGCCGACGCCACGTGGACAGCAATCGAACGCCATCTTAAAGAGCGTGTTCCATTTAATGTCGAATACCGCCTGCTAACAAAATCAGACACATACCTGTGGTTTTTAGCACGCGGCCAGGCCGTCTGGGACGCTGTGGGAAGTGCTGTCCGGATGTCCGGGTGGATTCAGGACATCACCGAGCGCAAGCAAGCCGAACTCAATCTTAAGGCAGCCATTTCCGAAATAAAGCAGTTACAGGACAAACTCGAGGCAGAGAGAGCGTACCTGCAGGAAGAAATCAAATTGGAATACAACTATGAGCACATTATCGGTCAAAGTGACGGGCTTAACTATGTGCTCTACAAAGTTGAGCAAATTGCCCCCAGCGATACGACCGTTCTCGTTCTCGGCGAAACCGGAACCGGCAAGGAGCTGGTGGCCCGAGCCATTCATGGCTTGAGCCCGCGCAAAGATCGGGTATTAGTGAAAGTGAATTGTGCCACACTGCCCACAAACCTCATTGAAAGTGAGCTGTTCGGCCACGAGAAAGGCGCTTTCACCGGTGCCCATGCTAGAAAGTTGGGACGATTTGAAGTTGCCAACGGCGCCACCCTTTTTCTGGATGAGATCGGGGAACTGCCGCTGGAGCTGCAGTCAAAACTGCTTGGGGTGATCCAAGATGGCGAGTTTGAACGGTTGGGCAGCTCGGGGACGATAAAAGTCGATGTGCGGGTGATTGCCGCCACCAATCGTAATCTGGAAGAGGAAGTCCGCCGGGGCCGGTTTCGGGAAGATCTTTGGTACCGGCTGAATATTTTTCCAATTACCGTGCCCCCGTTGCGAGACCGCAAGGAAGACATTTCCCTGCTAGTGGATTATTTTGTTGATAGAATTTCCAAAAGGTTGGGAAAGACCATTGAGATTATCCCGGCGGCCGTGATGAATGCCTTGCAGAATTATCACTGGCCCGGCAATATCCGTGAGCTTGAAAACGTTCTCGAGCGGGCGGTAATCAACTCCTCAGGGCCCAAACTGCACCTGGTGGATGAACTGAAAAAGCCGGACAAGGATTCAACAAAGGCTAATCGGACCCTTGAGGATGTAGAACGGGAATATATTGTTCGGGTGCTTGAGCAGACCCAGTGGAAAGTGAGCGGCAAAAACAGTGCGGCCGAAATCCTTGGTCTTGACCGCAGCACATTGCGTGCCCGCATGCGAAAGCTTGGTATCGAAAAACCATAATTTTTTTCCTACCCTGGATGGATACACATTGTTTTCTCTAAAACAATCAATATGAACATGCCTGCCCATCCACAATTAGTTATTCATTTCCTTTTTCCCTGAGCCGACTATACCACGCCGAAGAAACCATAAAATAGGGTCATATATGACCATTGGGTCATATATGACCATGCTTATGTGCCTATTTACAGCTCTCTTGTCAGTGTTTTTAGACCAATTCTTCTAATAAATCAGAATGATGCGTGACACAAAGAAAGGTGTGCGAACTCTGGCATGGATTTTGAGTATCTAACATATAGTATTAAAACGACAATGTTTTTGTAGGGAGGGTACTTGCACCCAAGCGATAGCGACCGCACGTTCGCTGTGAGACAGGAGGATTAGACATGATAAACAACACTATACTTACAGAAGTAGGCCAACAGTACGCGACGGCTTACGAGGCGCACTACACGACGAAGGACATGTATAAAGCTTTCAAACTTTATGGGCGCATCATAGCTGCACACCCAGATACCCATGAGGCTGGATACTCCCGATCTCAGCTTCAAAACATAGTGAATGCTGTGATCCCCAAGCAGAAAGTTATGGATGCTCTTGTGGAGCTGGGACTTACTCATTTTGAACAAGATGTGCCACCGGATGTCGAGCAGGTTTCGGACCCGCCACTTGCCTAGGAGTAGCCCGGGTGGCCATATGTAGAGGCCTGTCATTCGCAAAAATTACATTCGATGAGAATTAGTCTAAGAATGACGGGTACATTCAAAACCCTGAAGGTTGCCGTCGGAGCTGTAAAGAAATCAACGGTGAATTAGAAAGCCAATCTTTTGCAGTAATGACGGCGGCCGAGACCAGCCCTGTCGCCCATTTGATGTCAAACCACAACAAGTGCTGCGCCATGGAAGAAATAATTGAAATTATCGCACGCGCGATAGTTGATGAACCAGATGTCGTATCCGTTACAGTAATTGGCGGGATGCATACGTCAATACTGGAACTCAAAGTCGCTAAAGCAGACATTGGCAAAGTCATCGGCAAACAGGGCCGGACCGCCGACGCACTGCGGACCATATTAAGCGCTGTTTCGGTTAAGGCAAAAAAACGAACAGTGCTTGAAATCATGAATTAACCGAAAAAGGTTGGCATGGCAGAGAGGTGACCATAATGATCGTCGTAAGAATTACCATGAACGTACTTCCGGAAAAGCAGATGGAGGTCATGCAAACGCTTCTCTCCATGATCGGGCCGACGGGAAAGGAAATGGGTTGCCTGAGCCATGCCGTCTTTTGCAATATCGAAGACAAAAACAGTTTCAGCCTGCTGCAGGAGTGGGAAACCCGTGAAGATCTGGATCATCATATAAGGTCTCATCGATTCGGCGTTTTCTTAGGAACAAAAACCCTTTTATGCGAACCTCCGAAAATTCAAATTCACACGGTGTCCCAATCGGAAGGGATGGAGGCCATTCATGCGGCCAGGGATAGGAGAAACTAATTCCTCCCTGTTGGATGAGAAAGCGAGCCTTATCATATGAACGTTCTCCTCATTTACCCGAAGTTTCCGGATACGTTTTGGTCTTTTTCGTATGCGTTGCCTTTTATCGGAAAGAAAGCGGCCTTCCCGCCACTTGGCCTGCTCACTGT
>CP070843.1:2263437-2269425 GCA_020350905.1 Deltaproteobacteria bacterium | reverse complement strand
GCCTCGTTGCCCTGGAGAAGGCGAGGCTTCTTTTTTACTTATCTTGCCATCAATTCGCCTTTGGCGAAGGCGTAAGGCTCGGGGCCAATTCTTAGAATCCAGTAGCCAGAAGGTAGGAAAGACTCGTTTCAGTTCTTATCTTCTCTCTGCTGGATTCTGACTCCTTTCCCTTGAGCCTGGCGCCCTACGCCGCATCGCTTCTAGATTCTGGATTCTAACTCCTGGCTCATTGTTACATACTGCTTGCTGTCTGCCGGCCCTCAGGCTTCACAGACCTCTTCTTCTTTCTTCTCTTGAACGCGGACAGCGAAGTCGGGACAGCGTATTTCACACCAAGCACAGCCTATGCAGAGTTCCGGTTTGGAAATCTCCGGCTCCCCTTTTTCATTGATTGCCAGCGCCTCTTCAGGGCAAAACGCCGCACAGATGCCGCACCCTTTGCACCAATCCCTATAGAAATCCACCTCAAACCGCTTTTTCTTGGCTTTGGTCTTGGCTTTTTCGTCCTTGACCTCTGCCTTCTTAGCCACTTTGCTCTTCGCGGTCTTTGCTTGCTTCGTTTTTGTTTGGCGTTTCGCTGTCATTCCAACTCCAGTATCAAATCCGAGGCGTCATGGCTCCCATTTTCCTTCAGAGCCGTTTCACACCGCTTTCCATTTAAGACGGCTTTAGAAGTAGTGGAGTAATGTTAAAGGCACAAAACCTCAGAATACTGTGTTCTCTTTTACAATACTCCAGTACTCCAATACTCCAGCACTCCTCGAGTTGTGCTTCAGGACACGGTCCGTCGGGTTTGCACCACTCATCAGTGCCTTTCAACACATAGCGCCAGTCCCAATGGTGGGTCTTGAGAATACACAATTCGAGATGGTTTTTCAAACGGTTTCCCAACCCGTGTCACCGGAAAACCATTGACCATAGTGACCCTGTATTATAACATGGCTTGTGATAATTGGCTCAAGATTTCGGCAGCATTCCGCAAAGACACACTGTTTATGCTCTGTGCAGCTATCATGCCACCGGATCCTCTGGCACACTTCATTATCCGCGAACCTCTTCTCCAGACCTTTGAAAACGTTCGCTCACTGTAAGACACTTTAGACACCTCTTGCTTTGGGGGTACCATGAGAGAAATCCATATCAGTCAAATTACGACGGCAGTGCGAGACCTCTGCATCAAAGCCAACACTCATTTGGGAGAAGATGTCCTGCAAGCCTTCGCCAAGGCCATCGATCAGGAGGCCTCACCCACTGGCAAGGATATCCTAGAAAAACTCGTGGAAAATGCCCGCATTGCCCGGGAAGAAAAAATCCCCATCTGCCAGGATACCGGCTTTGCCGTCGTTTTTGTGGAAGTGGGGCAGGAAGTGCGGTTGGTTGGCGGTGATCTCAAAGAGGCTATCAATCAAGGAGTGCGGCAGGGTTACGAGGAAGGATATCTTCGCAAAAGTGTCTGTCATCCCTTTACCCGCAGAAACACCGGCGACAATACGCCTACGGTCATTCACGTGGACATCGTCCCAGGTGACAGGGTACAGTTGATAGTCGCTCCCAAAGGAGGTGGAAGCGAAAACATGAGTCGAGTCACCATGCTGACCCCGGCTGTAGGTATCCAGGGTGTTAAGGACTTCGTGGTCCAAAGGGTCAAGGAGTCTGGTGCCAACCCTTGTCCTCCCACCATTGTGGGAGTGGGAATCGGCGGTACTTTTGAGACCACGGCACTGCTGGCCAAGAAAGCTTTACTCCGTCCCATTGGGAGCGAGAACCCCGACCCCGAACTTGCAGCCTTGGAGCAAGAATTATACGAAGAGATAAATGCGCTGGGAATCGGGCCCCAGGGCCTTGGCGGCAAAATCACCTCTCTGGCGGTGCATGTGAATATGATGGAGTCCCACATCGCCAGTCTGCCGGTTGCAATCAACATCCAGTGCCACGCCGCAAGACACAAGGAGATGGTACTATAGTCAAGGGGCAGACGAGACTGGGAACTAAGCTATACGCCTAAAAGGAAACAAAATGAGTAAGACAATCAAATTATCTCCACCTTTGAGTGATGCGGATGTGGAAGGTTTGCGCATAGGTGACCGGGTTTTGATCAGCGGCGCTATCTACACTGGAAGAGACGCAGCACACAAGCGATTGACTGACCTGATTCAGGCTGGCAAGCCTCTGCCCTTTGAGGTACAGGGGCAGATCATTTACTATGTCGGCCCTTCCCCCGCCAAACCTGGCCGGCCTGTTGGCGCGGCCGGCCCCACCACCAGCTACCGCATGGACGCGTACGCTCCGGAGCTCATGCGGTTCGGGCTGAAGGGCATGATAGGGAAAGGCGCCAGAAACCAGGATGTCAAGGATGCCATGGCTACCTTCAAGGCTGTCTATTTTGCTGCGATCGGCGGCGCCGGCGCCCTTATGGCCCAGACCATAAAAGAAGCCGAGATCGTCGCCTATGAAGATCTGGGGCCTGAGGCCATTCGGAGGCTGGAAGTGGTGGAGTTTCCGGTTATCGTTGTCAATGATGTGAGGGGGAATGATCTCTACGAGGAAGGGGTGAAGAAGTACGCCATTTAGCTCACTTCGTTCGCCGCATAGCGCATGGCGCATTTTTTTCTCTCACAGAGTTCACAGAGATCTCAGAGAACTCGAAACCACCAAAAGGAGTTGGGTCAGAAGATTTGTAGGATGTCAAGATCTGCGAAAAAGTTCCTTGACGGCGCTCCAGCCCATCTTGCGACGGAGAATGCCGAGTTGGTCTTGCAAGGGAAGGTGTTTGGGACACACATCCTCGCACCCCAAAAGACCCATGCAGCCGAATATACCCTCATCGGTACCAATCACCTCAAAATATTCTTTTTCAGTGCGTTGATCTCTCGGGTCCATGATGAAGCGGGCTATCCGGTTCATGGCTACTGCCCCCACAAAATCTTCCCGCATGTTGGCGGTGCCACAACCGGCCACACAACAGCCGCACTCTATACAGCGCTCCAGCTCATAGATCTCCTCGGCAAGCGCATTGTCCATCCTCTCCTCTTCCGCTTGCGGGTCGAAGCTCTTGCTGGTGTGAACCCAGGACTCAACCTTCTCATGCATGGCCCGAAACCAAGTACCGGTATCCACAGAAAGGTCGCCAATTAACTTGAAGATGGGCAGAGGCATGAGCGTAATCTCATCAGGCAGCTCTTTGGTCAGGGTGTGACAGGCAAGACCAGGCCTGCCGTTGATCATCATGGCACATGCCCCGCAGATGCCGGCGCGGCAGCAGAAATCAAACTGAAGCGACGAATCCCTCTCCTCCCGAAGCTGAGTCAGGGCGATAAAAAGCGTCATACTCTCCGTCTCTTCGAGATCAAAGGTGTCCGTATGAGGGACAGAACGAGGATCCTGCGGATTATAGCGGAATATGTTGAAGTGCAGCTTTCTTGCCATCTTATTCCTCTCCTATGATTTCGCCGTCGCAGCTGATGATCTTACAAACACCATACCCTCTCTCAGCTGGAGGGAGCTCCACGGTCTCTGTGGCGGGTTCGTAATTGAGGGTCGGTAGGTCATCTCCCTCTTTCCAGGTCGCCAGAGTCCTATTCCACCAATCCCGGTCATTTCTGGCCTCATAATCCTCCCGGGCATGGCAGCCCCGGCTCTCAGTGCGCTGCAGCGCCCCGTAGGCCGTACAAAGGGCCAGCTTCACCATGCCCTGGATTTTCAAAGCAAGTGTTAATTCAGGATTAACCCCAATGCCATTTGAGCGCAGGCCCACCTGCTGGGCTCGTGCATAGATCTCTTGCAGGTTGTCCACCGCCTTTTGCAGATCCGAACCGTTTCTAAAAATTCCCACCCGATCCATGAGTTCATCCTGCATGGCGTTGCGGATCTCATAGACGTTTTCATTACCGTCTTTGCCCGAAATTAACCCGTCGATCCGCTCCTGTTGCCTGATCACGGCATCTCTGATTATGCCTGTGTTGTATTGGACCTCGTAACCTTGGAGGAACTCAACAACCTTTTCGCCCACAATCTTCCCACCAACGATCGTCTCGGCCAGAGAGTTCCCCCCCAGCCGATTCAGGCCGTGCATATCCCAGCACGCGGCCTCACCAGCCGCAAAGAGCCCTTCGAGCCCATAGGCGGCGCCATCTTTGTTGGTCCTGACTCCTGCCATGGTGTAGTGCTGGGCCGGCCGCACCGGAATCAGTTGGGTGATGGGATCGACGCCCAGGAAATTATTGCAGATCTCCTCAACTTCTCTGAGCTTGGTCTTGATGTGATGTTCACCCAGGTGGCGGATATCCAGCCAGAGATGATCGCCGTAGGGGCTTTTGACCCCAAGCCCCTGGCGAATGTGATGGGTCATCCAGCGGGATACCACGTCCCGGGATGCCAGCTCTGCCTTTTCAGGCTCGTACTCGTGCATGAACCGGTTTTCATCTATATCCAACAAGGTTCCACCGTCGCCCCGACAGCCCTCGGTCACTAGGATATTGGTGGGAACGATACCGGTGGGATGAAACTGAATCGCTTCAGGATTGCCCAAGGGAACCACCTCGGTGTCAAGGGCGATGATGGCACCGCCGCCGTCATTGATCACCGCGTTGGTGGTCTCCCGGTAGATCCTACCGTAGCCACCCGTGGCAATGAGCGTTGCCTTGGCCAGATAAACCCTGAGTTTTCCGGTCTTCAGACATCTGGCCACCGCGCCGGTGCACGTCTCACCGTCGTGAATCAGCGCAATGGCCTCCACCCGATCATGAACGGTCACCCCCAACTCAACCACCTTGTTGTCCATGGTGTAGAGCAGCGTATGACCGGTGCCGTCCGAGGTATAGCAGGTTCTCCATTTGGCGGTTCCACCAAAGTCTCTTGCCGTGATCAGCCCCTCTTTCTCTGTGGCTTCCACCTTATCGTATTCTTTTCCGCCCTTGAAATAGGTGGAGCTTCCCGGCACAACCCTGTTCCAGGGAAGCCCCCAAAAGGCCATCTCACGCACCGCCTCAGGCGCTCTATCAACAAAGAGTCGAACCACCTCTTGATCAGCCCCCCAATCAGAACCTTTGACCGTGTCTTGAAAATGCACATCCGGGCCATCACCAGCGCCCATAGCGCAATGGCCAAGGGCTGCCTGCATACCTCCCTGGGCTGCGGATGAATGGGATCTTCTGGGAGGCACAATACTCAGGCAAATGGTGCTAAAACCGGCTGAAGAAGCCTCAACGGCAACGCGCTCACCTGCCAGCCCGGCACCTATGCACAAGACATCTGTAAAGATGGTTTCCAAAACATCCCTCCTTATACTTTCAACAAGAGGAACCGCAGCAGAGTAATGAGGCCAATGGCAATAAATATGGCGGTCAAATAATTTTCAAACCTCTTGAATTTCTTTCTGTCCTTTCGTCTGGCAAAACCCCACTTCACCGCGATTCTATAAAAACCAATCCCCACATGGAGCTCGATCATGGGCAGCAGAATCAGATAGAAGACAAACCAAAAGCCACCCTGGATTCGTCCAGCACTCTTGGCCGCTGTAATGGGTAGGTCAGTGAGTACCGTCCACATATGGATAGAGCCCATAATCAAGATAATCATGGCGGTAATGGCCTGGACGAGCCAGAGATAGGTGTCGGTGTGGCGGAGTTGCCTGCTAAGTTTCCAGATGGTGGACTGTTGCTCGGCGCGAAAGGGAACTTTGCGGGCTGCCAGGACGAAGTGCAGAAGAAAAATGCAGCCGATTATCGGTCCACCCACCTGGGCCATATAGGTCTTCTCCAGAAAATGCGCCAGCGCATTCATCACCCCCGCACCCAGGTTCACACTGGCCACCAAGATCATGTGACTCCACATAAACAGAATAAGAGCTGCGCCTGTGAGCATTTGTAGCCAGTCAAGGTACGCTGAAGTCCTCGTTGATGGCCGAACATAGGTGGTTGTATTCACCGCCATGTTAACCCCCTGACGTTATCTTCATTGATCTTTTCGTTTGTAGAAGGGATAAAGAGT
>CP070843.1:2252434-2263337 GCA_020350905.1 Deltaproteobacteria bacterium | reverse complement strand
GGGTACAGGAAATATGGAGATTCATCTGGATCGGAAATTGGCCGATCGGCGAATCTTTCCATCCATTGATATCAACCGTTCTGGCACCCGGAAAGAAGAGTTGTTGCTGCCGCCTGAAGATCTGAACCGTATATGGATCCTGCGCAAACTCCTTTCTCCCCTTAACACCGTAGACGCCATGGAGTTCTTGTTGGACAAACTGTCGGGCACTAAAGACAACGCTGATTTTCTGGATTCCATGAATCAATGAAGTAGCGAGTTCCAGTTCCCCACCAAAAAAATCTTGCCATAAAGCTCCCATGAGACTATCCTAAGGAGATTTATGAGCTGACCCCTTTTATAACAGGGGTCAGGTTCTTCGTGTATCTGCAACGATGTGTTGCAGCTGATATTGATACTGGTAAGAAAGGAAAGCTATGAAAAAGGACATCCACCCCGAATACCGGATGACCACTGTTCGCTGTCACTGTGGCCATGAGTTTGAGGCTGGCTCAACCAAAGAAAACATAAGTATTGAGATTTGCTCCCAATGCCACCCCTTTTACACAGGCAAGCAGAAGTTGGTCGATTCGGCTGGGCGCATTGAGCGCTTCCGCAGGAAATACGGTAACTATTTGGAAAAAAACAAGGAAGAGGCAACGAAAGAAGTAAAGAAAGAGCTAAAGGGAGAAGCAAAGGAAGAAGTAGAGAAAGAGGTAAAGAAAGAGGAGAAGCAAGAGGAGACTGCGGAGTAATCTCCGCGGGCGGTGAACCGATATGTTTGATAAGTTGGAGAGCATAGAGTCACGCTATCTTAAATTGGAAAAGGAGCTGAGTAATCCGGCGACAATTGCCAATCAACGGGAATACCAGCGTCTCGCCAAAGAACATGCTGATCTCATGCCCTGCGTCCAGACATTCAGAAAGCATAGGGAACTCGCCGCCAGGCTCGAGGAGAACCGCGAACTTCTCAGTGATGCAGACCCAGATATCAGGGAACTTGCCCAAGAAGACAGCAGTCAGATCCAGACTGAATTGGATAAACTCGAAGACGAACTCAAGCGACTCCTTACTCCTAGGGACCCCAATGACGACAAGGATGTGATTCTCGAAATCCGTGCCGGAACCGGTGGAGATGAGGCAGCCCTTTTTGCTGCTGATCTGTTCAGGATGTACACCAAGTATGCCGAACTGATGGGTTGGAAGGTCGATGTACTCAGTAGCCACGCCACGGGGATTGGCGGGTTCAAGGAAGTGATCTTCTCCCTTTCAGGCAACCGTGCCTACAGCCGCCTTAAATTTGAAAGCGGCGTCCACCGGGTGCAGCGTGTTCCCACCACCGAGTCGCAAGGACGAATCCATACCTCCGCCGTAACTGTTGCTGTGCTCCCCGAAGCTGAAGAGGTGGAGGTAGAAATTGAACCTAACGACCTTCGTGTTGACGTCTTCCGCTCCTCGGGGCCAGGAGGCCAGAGTGTCAATACCACTGATTCGGCGGTCCGCATAACCCATGTACCCACCGGCCTGGTGGTCAGCTGCCAGGATGAAAAATCTCAGCACAAGAACAAGGCCAAAGCCTTGAAGGTGCTGCGCGCCAGACTCTTGGATAGAAAGCAGCAAGAGCTGCGAGACAAAACCGCTGAAGACCGCAAGAGCCAAGTGGGAACCGGTGATCGCAGTGAACGCGTTCGCACCTATAATTTCCCCCAGAACCGAGTAACTGAACACCGGATCAATCTAACGCTGTATAAGCTAGAAGAAATTCTTGAGGGAGAGATCAACTCCATCATCGATCCACTCACGACCCATTTCGAAGCAGAGTCGATCATGAAATAGAACCATGCCTGAAGAATCCTGGACCGTTCTGAAACTCCTGCAGTGGACCACTGATTATTTCCAGAGAAACAATGTGCCCGAGCCTCGCACTTCTGCGGAAGTACTGCTCGCTCATGTGCTCGCAGAAGACCGCCTCTTCCTCTACTTGAATTACGACCGGCCTATGGAAACAAACGAACTGGCAGAGTATCGAGCATGTATAAAACGCCGTCTTGGGGGGGAGCCCAACCAATATATCACCGGACTCCAGGAGTTCTGGTCGCTGCCCTTGCGCGTAAGCCCTGATGTGCTTATTCCCAGACCAGAAACAGAAGTGCTGGTGGAGGCTGTGTTGGAATTCCTTGACAAGGCTGACCCGAACGTCGATATTCTAGATCTGGGGACTGGGTCAGGTGCAATAGCTATCGCCCTGGCTCGGGAATTACCAGCAGGTAAAATCGTGGCCACGGACCTCTCCATGGCTGCCCTGCGGTTAGCACAGGAGAATGCTAAGTTACATCACGTAGATGAGAGGATCCTTTTCGTCCGAGGCGACATGTTTGCCGCCATACCCGGCGCTTCGCAGAAATTCAAGGTGGTAGTTACGAATCCCCCCTACGTCAGCCATGTTGCAATGTTTCAACTTCCCCGGGAGATTCGTAACTTTGAGCCCCATCACGCCCTGGAGGGTGGCCCTGACGGTCTGGCAGCCATCAGGCACATCATTGCAGAAGCCCACACGGTTTTGTCCCAGGCCGGTGCTCTCTTTATGGAAATGGGGGCTGATCAGACTGAGAGTGTCTCTGCCTTGGTTCTCGAGAGTCAAGAGTACGAAAGCTTTCACATTCGCAAAGATTATAGCGGCATCGATAGGGTCTTGGTCGCAGAGAAGATATAATATTGTGTCCGGAGCCAACTGCCTCGAACCTGGCGATGAGATGTTGAGGACTCGTTCATGGACAAGATCATAATAGAGGGCGGCCGCCCTTTGCATGGTGCCGTGAAGACCAGTGGCGCCAAGAATGCGGCACTTCCGCTGCTTGCCGCAACTCTTCTTACCGGCGGTGTTCATCGGCTTCGCAATCTTCCCAAACTGCGGGACATTCGTACCACCAAGACCCTTCTTTACCACCTCGGCGCCACCTTTGAAGAAGGCGATCCCCTCATTATTCACACCGAAACTGTGGACGATTATGAGGCACCCTACGATCTCGTCAAAACCATGCGAGCCTCGGTCCTGGTACTAGGGCCACTCGTGGCCCGCTTCAAGAAGGCCCGAGTCTCCCTGCCCGGAGGCTGCGCCATTGGCGCTCGACCTATTAATCTCCATTTGAGTGGACTGGAACGGTTGGGTGTCAACATCGAATTGAAGCATGGCTATGTGGAGGCCTCTGCCCAGAAGTTGGTTGGCAATCACATTTACTTTGATATTCCTACAGTTACTGGCACTGCGAATATCATGATGGCTGCCGTGCTTGCTGAGGGTCAGACGGTCATAGAGAATGCCGCCCGGGAACCGGAGGTAATGGAATTGGCCAGCTGTCTCACCAACATGGGCGCGTCCATTCAAGGTGCCGGCACCTCAGTAATCGCCATTGAAGGAGTGTCAGAATTACAACCTCTGGACCATGCCATCATGCCCGATCGTATTGAGGTTGCAACATATCTCACTGCCGCAGGCATCACCCGGGGAAACATCACTGTCCGGCCATGTATTCCGGAACATGTGGAAGCGGTTATTCATAAGCTGGAACAGGCTGGCATGCGGCTCGAAATCGGCGATGACTACATTACCTGTGCTGCTGGTGAAACAATCCATAATATAGATATCAAGACCAATCCCTATCCTGGTTTTCCCACTGATATGCAAGCCCAGATTATGGCAATGATGTGCCTGGCAGATGGCCAGAGCATAATCACCGAAAAAATATTCGAAAACCGCTTCATGCATGTGAGCGAGTTGAAGCGTATGGGTGCCGATATCAGCATTGAAGGCAACACGGCCATTGTTCGTGGCCGGTCAAAATTGCAGGGCGCCCCGGTGATGGCAACGGATCTAAGGGCCAGTGCCTCGTTGGTACTGGCAGGGTTGGCCGCCGAAGGCGTTACCGAGGTCTCCCGGGTTTACCACCTCGACCGGGGCTACGAACGGCTGGAAGAGAAGCTGAGTGGAGTCGGAGCCAAGATTGAACGGGTGAAAGGGTAAGTGGTCAGCCATAAGTAAAAAATCCGAAATCCGAATTTCGAATTTGTTTCGTGCTTCGTGCTTCGGATTTCGAGTTTAACTATTGCTTTGCTATCTCCTAGCAAAGGGGCACTGCTTCCATAAGGTGCTATTTTTACTTTCCAAGGCGCACTCAGAATGGGATCTGTACACCGTCCTCTTTTCTATCTCCTAATGAGCTTGTGTTGCGGCATATTTGCGGGGCGTCACCTCCCTGTAGAACCTTTTATTCTCGTTGTTTTGGCCATATTCCTCTGTGCTCTGCTTTGTTTCCTAACTGTGCGGGGGCTGAGAGTGCTCCTACTTCCTCTGGCTATATTTGTGGTCATGGGAGCTCTCGCTTCCACAACAATTCCCGATCCTGCGCAGCCTCCTGCTGGCATTCAGCACCTTCTACAGAAAAAAAGTGCGTTTCTCATGGGCATCATCACCCGTTCTCTTGAACATCGTCTCAGTAGTACCAGAATGCTCCTACGGCTTGAAGCTTTTAAAGAGGGTGAGAGCTGGCACACGGTCTCGGGCAACCTGCTTCTTACAGCCCGCAATTGTGAAAAACAGTGGTCAGTGGGCCAACGTCTTATTGGTCATGTACGGATTAAGCCAATACGCAACTTCAATAATCCTGGTGGATTCAACTACAGACAATACCTTGCAGACCAACGCATCTGGGTCAGGGGTTATGTGCGGCGAGATGCTGAGTTGGTTCCCCTGGGCAAACCGGACATAGGGCTGAGCTATTTTCTGGATATCATCCGCACCAGAAGCCGCGTTTTTCTGGAAGCCTGGCTACCCTCGGATCTTGCTGGTCTCTATCAAGCTCTGTTACTCGGTGAACGTTATAGACTCAGTGGTGACCTTCGAGAACTACTCTACAACGCAGGCATCGGACATTTGCTGGCCATTTCTGGTCTCCATCTTGGTCTGGTGGCGGGTTTTGCCTTCCTGATATTTCATTTTGTCCTGGTACGTATTGCCGCTGTGGCTGGCAGGTGGGGGGCACGTCCGGCAGCCGCTCTCGCCACATTCCCCATTGCGCTTACTTATGGCTTGCTCACTGGAATGGGTTTGCCCGCACTACGTGCCACCCTGATGCTTGCGTTTTTCACCGTGGCCTTGATAGTCCAGCGGGAAAAGGATCTTCTCAATTCCATTCTGCTTGCAGCCTTTCTCATTCTGAGCTTTCACCCTGAGGCTCTTTTTGCTGCATCTTTTCAGCTCTCCTTTATTGGTGTCGTCGCTCTGGTTTGGATACTACCTGTTCTCCCAGTGGTGCGTATACTCCAGCCCCAGAATGGCCAAGACCAAAGATTGCGCTGGTTGGGATATCGTCTCTATCAGTTTATCTGTGGCTCCCTGATCTTATCTCTCTTCACCGCCCCGGTGGTCCTCTATCATTTTCACCGTCTGACTCCTTTAGGCATACTCACCAACCTGTTAGCGGTTCCGCTTGTGGGGTTTCTTGTTTTGCCGGCCGGACTGTTGGCCCTTTGTTTGCTGCCAGTTTCCACCTCGCTGGCTGGCTTCCTCTTGACTCTTGGCACCCTGGGCCTCAAATTGGTGGTCCTCCTCGCAGCCAAATTCGGCGGCCTGTCCTGGGCCACATTCTGGCCTGGCACTCCCAGAGCCTGGCAGGTAGGACTTGCTTATATGCTGCTCCTCGTTCCATTTACAAGAATCTCTCGCCGGCTTCGCACCAGCCTCGTTACGGTTGGCTGTTTGGCACTGATCGGTTCATGGCTTATCCCTTATCACATTCTTTCTCCACATTCCCATCTCCGGGTAACCTATTTGGACGTGGGACAGGGCAACTCGGCTGTGGTGGAATTACCTGGGAGGGGGGCAATGCTCATCGATGGCGGTGGCTTTTATGGCGGTTCGTTTGATGTGGGTCAGCATGTGGTGGCACCCTATCTGTGGCACCGTGGTATTCGTCGGTTGGATGCTGTGGTGTTGAGCCATCCCCACCCAGACCATTTCAAGGGGCTGTCTTTTGTGGTAAAGCATTTTCCCATTAAACAATTCTGGAGCACTAAAGTGTCCACCTACGATCCAAACTTTGCCGACCTTATGAAACGGTTGGCTCACAAAAACATAGTCTGTCTTGGCCCCCAGGAACTCCCCACATGCCAGAACATCAAAGGAGTGGTCGTGCAGGTTCTCCATCCGTCAACTGATTTTCACCCAGGCCACAAAATTCCAACAAACAGAGAGCTCAACAACCTTTCCCTTGTGGTGCGGCTGAACTACAAAGAAGTCTCTTTTCTCTTCCCCGGAGACATAGAAAAAGAGGTCGAGTACCGGCTAGCCAATCAACCCCTTTATGAACCTGTTGATGTCCTGTTGGTGCCTCATCATGGTAGTCGCACTTCCAGTTCACTTCGGTTCTTACATTGGCTTCAGCCCCGAATCGTGGTATTTTCCGTCGGCTTTGACAACCCTTTCCATTTGCCCGCCAGGCAAATCTTGGAACGCTACCACGCCTTGGGAACAAGAACCTACCGTACAGACCATCACGGGGCCGTCACCATTCGCACCGATGGCCACAAAATAGAGGTGGAAACCTTTGTCGAGTAAAGAATTCGGGCCCTTTGAAGGTCGCTCTGTGCGGGGGGAGGACCCGGCTTCGGGCTACCCCCAAAGGAGGTTTCAATGGTCTTTTTCTCATGCGGCAGTATGCTGGAGTGACTAAAAATTTCAAATCACAAATCTCAAATCTCAAACAAATAACAATGACCCAAATTCCAAACTTGTTTTGGTCATTTGATATTGGAATTTGAGATTTGTTTGTAATTTCTCCTTCGGAGTCCCCACCCCCTGGGCGGGGCCCCGGTTTGGTGCTTGGAGTTTGGGATTTCTTGGCGCTCGTTCTGGCGGGACCCATTCAGCCAATATCGCAGACCAGGGGCACATGGTCAGACAATTTGACCTGTGGTATCTGAAAATTGGTGGTCTTTATTTCAGGGCTGTGAAAAATATAATCGAGTTGTCTTCTCGGTGCCCGGCTGGGGTGAGACGGCTCTCCCTTGCCATTGGCACTCTGTAAACCCGTTGCGGCAAGAAACAACTGTAACTCCCGATCACCCCACAACACATTGAAATCGCCGGCAACAATGATCGGCTTTTCCACATTGGTGACCATGTAATGAAGTTCTTGCAGTTGGTACTGGCGATGGCGGAACTTAAGCGACAGGTGTACCAGGAAAACGCTGAATTCCTCCAACTCCAACTCAATCACCAGACGCTTTACCCCTTCACTGAAGTAATGAAATGTATGAGATTTGATCTTCTGGTTCGTCAAAAAGGCATTCCCCTGCTTGTTGACTAACGGGACCTTCTGTACCACGGAATCGCTGGGATATTTTGACTGATAGACGTGATAATGGCTGAGTTCCCTGGCGATGGCTTCAGCCTGGTTGATCTTCTCCGAACGGTAGGACCCGCTGTCCACCTCCAGCAAACCTATAATGTCAGGACTGACTAATCGTATAAAGTCAACGATTTGCCGCAGATTTCCATTGGTGCGCTTAAGATAGCCGCTATATGGAACCGGAAGGTGAAAACGTTTCCCAATTCCTGTGCCGTAACGGATGTTGTACAAAAGAAATCGCATGTTATCTCGTTGGCTTGCACCATTCACCGCTCTGAACAAGCCAGGGTCTCATTCATTTCTCTGAACTTACTTGCGCCAGAAAAATATATCTCTGAACATTCTAAGAAAGATAGACCTGTACCGCCGCTCTGTCAATACCATGAAGATACTCTTTACAAAAAGTATGCCTAGCCCGGACATTTCATGAATTGGTGTCGCGAGACCGCGAAGATGGGCGTGCCACCTGGCAACCGCAGGGTGTTGGCGCCGAGGCGTACCTGAACGGTACGTCGCAGGGGCGACACCCGAGGACGCCAGGAAGGACGGCCATATCCGTGGTCGCGGCAAGTGATTCATGAAATATCCGGGCTAGAACTGCCATCTATTCTCTGACCAAGGTTTCTTTCAGAAACAGGCAGGCAAGGAACGAAATAAGCCCACACACAAAAAGAATCAGGAAAGCCTGCTTGTATCCAGACAGAGCAAAAGCCCCGCCCACCGTCCCGGCACGTTCCAGAACATACCCGAGCAACGGTTGGAAAAGCGCCCCCCCGGCAAAAGGGAATAGATTTACCAGCCCGGTAGATGTCCCAGCTATCTGTACAGGAAAGAGTTCTTTGGTGGTGGTAAAACCAATGACTACAATGGCGCTGGAAAAGATGCCGAGACCCAGACAGATCAGATAGAGGGCGGCAGTGGGAAGGCCATCGGTGTAAAAGGCCAGGAGAGCTGTAAGGCACATGACGATAAAGCTGGAGAGCACCAGCACCGGTTTTCGCCCCTGAAAGATTCGGTTAGACAGGAAGCTGAGAAGAGGACTTCCCACGATCATACCCATTGCCAGCATGGAGAGGATGTGACCTGCCTTGGCTTTTGTGACTCCATAGACCTGCATTAAATAGGGGCCACCCCAGAGCCCGCCGAAAGAAAAAAAGATAGCGCAATCGAAAAAGAACCAGATCGCCACAGGCCAGAATCGAGGGTAGGTGAGCACCCGTCGCATTCCCTCCAAGAGTCCGATTGAAGGCGGACTCGAGCCTAGAGGTTCTGCTGGCGAGGGCCAGCCGAGATCAGCAGGTCGATCACGCACAAAGAGCCAAACCAGGATAGCCATCACCACAGTAAAGACGCCCACGGCTACGAAGGAAAGACGCCAGCCAATCCAGTTGCTGAGAAGGGCTAGTGGAGAGGCAGCGGTGAGAGAGCCGAGACCCCCCATGACCATGAGAATGGCGGTCATAGTGGCAAACTCCCTGACACGGAACCACTCTGCCAGTACTTTCATGGTAGGCACAAAGAGCATGGCAACACCCAGCCCGACCAGGGCACGTCCGACGATGGCCCAGAAAGCCGAGGGTGCTAAGCCCAACAGGATGGAACCGATGGTGGCCACACAGAAGAACAGGGTAATAGATCGTCTCGGACCCCAAGAATCTGAAAGGAGACCAGCTGGCAGTTGCATGAGAGCATACGGATAGAAATAGGCCGAACTCAGCAACCCAAGCAAGGTGCCTCCAGCTCGGAGATCACGCATCATATCCACGGCTACTACCGCCGGACAAAGACGATGAAAATAGACCAAAATGTAGCTAAAAGCGAGAATCCAGAAGATGAGCCAGCGGTAGCGTAGGGCTTTGTTTAAGAGATCAGACATGATTGGCCACCATCCCCCTGGTAAAGGAACTCTTCCCTCAACGCACCCTGTACATAGAAAAAGGGCAGCCTCTCTCACCCACAGATGCTGCCCGTAACAAGCGTTAAAAAATAATCCAGGCCCTGAGGACCCGGCTTTGAGCTACCCCAAAAGTGGGTTTCAATGGTCTTTTTCTCCCGCGGCAGCATGCTGGAGTAGTGGAGTGGTGGTAATTGCGGATTAAAAAAACAAATTGCAACTCAGGATCTCAATTCGAAGTCCACAATCCGAATTCCGCATTCCTAAATCCGCAATCGAGTTGCTCCACTACTCCAAAACCGCTCGCCATCTTTACCGGCAAAGCCATTGAAATTTGATGTGGCCCCGCAGGCCAGGTTTGCTAGGACTAGATAAAATCACCCTTCTTTCGGAAATCTCTCTATCTTCGCTTTTCCCTTGAGGGTCTCGACGTATTCAGCTATCGATTCCTGGACTTTCTGCTGCTTCAAGTACTGTTCCAACCTGTCTTTGACCTCTTCATAAGAGAGTGTGCCCTCAGGTGTTCGGTCGGTAACCATGATAAGATGATATCCGAATTTGGTCTCGACCATCTCACTCACCTGTCCAGGTTTCATAGTAAAAGCCGTCTCTTCAAAAGGTTTCACCATTTGACCCCGCCCAAAGAAGCCTAGATCACCGCCTTTGGGACCGCTGGGACCCTCGGAATACTCCTTGGCCAGAGCGCCGAAATCCTCACCTTTGTTGAGTTTTGTCTGGAGCGATTCGATTTTTGTCCGTGCTGCAGCTTTCTTCGCTTCGTCTGCCCCTGGATCAACTTTAATCAAAATATGACTGGCTCGCACCTGCTCAGGTTTCTTAAAAGACTCCAGGTTACTATCATAGTAGGTTTTGCTTTCTTTTTCAGAAACAGCAATTTTCCCGCCAATTTGATCGTCAAGGAGTTTTCTGATGGCTAAATCCCGCTCAAACTGAAATCTCAAATCTGCCTCAGTTAGATTCATTGTGCTCAAGCCATTCTTGAACTCGGCTTCACTGGAAAATCGCCCTTTTAGTTCGGTTAATTGCGCATCAATCTCCTTTTGATCGACCTTGATACCCTTTTTCTGGCTCTCTTGATAGAGCAACTCTCGAGCGATAAGGTTCTCAAGCACTTGCTTTCTAATTTGGCTGCGCTCTAAATCATTGGGAAGCCTCCCCGTCCTCTGCAAGCGGTCAAGATATCGGTTCGTCTCGCTATCTAACTCGGCCTGGTTTATAACCGTGCCGTTGACCACCGCGACCTTCTGTTCCGCCGACTGACTTTCGCCTGCGCCAGCCGGCGACGCCAGGGTGATCAGAGCCAAAACAATCATTAATCCCCAAAATGGAATGAGCCTTTCTGTGTGCATCGACATTTCTCCTTTTGGGCGCCGCAAAAAATGAGCGCCAATCATAAGCATCAAGTCATCTGGCTTCGCCGTCATTGGATCTCCACAACAGATGACCATGTATGACGGCAAAGCGAGATGACCCAATGGCCATGCAACCTACGCGCTACGCCCCGTATGCTACTTGATCCTGGCCAGCTTGCTTCTGGCAATCTTGGCCTGGTTGCTTTGCGGATAACCTTGAACCACTTTTTTCAAATGTATCTTTCCTGCAG
>CP070843.1:2249797-2252334 GCA_020350905.1 Deltaproteobacteria bacterium | reverse complement strand
TATTGGACACGCCAAGTCAATCTGTCTCAACTTCGGTCTTGCGGAAGAGTATGGCGGCCTTTGTAACCTTCGCTTTGATGATACCAACCCCACGAAAGAAGAGGTTGAATATGTGGAATCGATCCAAGAAGATGTCCGCTGGCTTGGATTTCACTGGGACGACAGGCTTTACTACGCCTCTGACTACTTTGGACAACTCTACCAGTACGCAGTGCAATTAATCAAGGACAACAAGGCATATGTGGATAGTTTGAGCGCGGAGGAAATCAAGGAGTACCGCGGAACTTTGACGGAACCCGGTAAAGAGAGCCCTTACCGCAACCGTCCGGTTGAGGAAAATTTGGATCTATTTGAACGCATGCGGGCAGGTGAATTCGAGGATGGAACCTATGTACTCAGGGCAAAAATCAATATGGCCTCCGGAAATTTGAACATGCGGGATCCGGTCATGTACCGCATTCTTCACGCTGAGCACCATCGCACTGGCGACAAGTGGTGTCTCTACCCTATGTATGACTGGGCCCACGGTCTCTCTGATTCCATTGAAGGAATCACCCATTCAATCTGCACCCTGGAGTTTGAAGATCATCGTCCCTTGTATGACTGGTTCCTGGAGGAATTGAAGGTCTATCAGCCGCAACAAATAGAGTTTGCGCGACTTAACTTGACCCACACCGTAATGAGCAAAAGAAAGCTCTTGCGCTTGGTACAGGATTACCATGTTAGTGGCTGGGATGATCCGCGGATGCCAACCATCTCCGGGCTTAGGAGACGCGGCTACACGCCGGAGTCAATCCGAGAGTTTTGCGATCGTATCGGCGTGGCGAGAAAGGACAGCGTAGTAGACATAAAATTACTCGAATACTGTATCCGCGAGGATCTGAATAAGTATGCTCCTCGCGTTCTGGGTGTTTTGCGGCCGCTGCGCGTGATAATTGACAACTATCCCGAAGATCAAGTGGAGGAGTTGGAGGCCATAAACAATCCTGAAGATCCTTCCATGGGAACACGTATGGTTCCATTCTCACGGGTACTCTATATTGAAAAAGAGGATTTCCGCGAAAATCCCCCAAAAAAGTGGTTCCGCTTGGCCCCGGGTAGAGAGGTACGGCTGCGCTACGGTTACTATATTACCTGCGTAGACGTGGTGAAGGATGACAACACCGGAGAAGTTCTGGAACTGCACTGTACCTACGATCCGGAAACGAGAGGCGGATGGTCCACGGACGGGCGCAAAGTAAGGGGAACTCTGCACTGGGTTTCGGCTGCTCACGCCATCGATGCCGAGGTGCGACTTTACGACCACCTTTTTGCAGACGCCTACCCCGAAGAAGTGGCGGATGGTGTTGATTTCCAAAGCAACATCAATCCCAACTCACTGGAGATTTTGAAGTCATGTAAGCTCGAGCCATCTCTGGCACAGACAACCCCTGGGAGCCGTTTTCAGTTTGAAAGACTGGGATACTTCACTGTTGATACCGACTCTACTGACGAAAAACTGGTTTTCAATCGTACGGTTACCTTGCGAGACACGTGGGCAAAGATTGAGAAGAAACAGCTGGCAGGAGGCAGAAGGAACTAGGGACTAGGCACAGAAGAGATTGAAGATTTTAGATTGGAGATTGTAGATTTAAAATTGCGGATTGGTGATTTTGAGATAGATGAGGTTTTAGATTCTCTGTCTGTTTTTCCTGACACCTGAAACCTGAAACCTCAATTCTGAATTCTGACTCCTGGATTCTTTGTTTTTCACTGTTTACCCCTTACTTTAGTGCTCACCCGGTTCCTCCTCAACAGCCATCTCATTAACTATTTGCTCCGGGTTTACAAGGAAAGCCAGGAGAAAAAAGCCCACAATGGACAAGAACGTGAACACCACAGCCCAGTCTTCTGACAAGACCCAGAAAAGCCCACCACCAATGATTGCAACTATACCGAAAATGATAGTTACACCGATTTTTCTCCACAGATCCATTTGATCACCCCCCCTTTTGGATTCTCTCCTATTATAATATCATGGGGAGATTGTAGATGTGGGATATGAGATGTGGGATGTGAGATTAAGGAATTGAGGGATTCAGGGATTGAGGAATTGCGGATTTAAGAAAAACAGTAGGCAGGGGGCAGCTGACAGCGGGCAGCAAATAACTAGGCACTAGGATCGCACAGCGCCAAGCGCAGAGCGCATAGCGAAAAGGCATGGGACATAGGGAAAAGAGAAGATGTGAGATATGAGATGTGAGATTAAGGAATTGAGGGATTCAGGGATTGAGGAATTGTGGATATAAAAAACAGGCGGCAGAGATTTTACTGTGGGAGCGGCTTTCCAGCCGCGATCCACGCGACTTCAACGATTTCAACGACTTTGACGACTTTGACGGTTTCAACGTTCTTTCTTGAGTGCCCTTTTCAATGCCGCAATGTGCACCTCCCCGGCGAAGTGTACCGGACTCTTGCCATGTATGGGATCCCAGCCAGAGGGATCTGCAGAACAGAAGTATTGTGTCTCCAGACCAATGCGCACCTCTGCCTCTTCT
>CP070843.1:2247135-2249697 GCA_020350905.1 Deltaproteobacteria bacterium | reverse complement strand
CCTGGGTGAGAAAAGACTGGAGCTCTATGGGTTGGGGTGAATTGTCAAGAATAAAGACTTGACCCCATTTTTTTTTTGCAGTGTGTAATATAAGGGACGCCCTGGACTTTTTAAACTTACGGTCTCTTTTAGCATTGCGCACGAACCGATGTGGGATTTCGTATTGGCCATATGGCATCGCCGTCATGAGGTCACTACGCTTCGCTGTCACTTGTTGTAATAGGTGTAGCCGCAGACGGACGCAGACAAACACAGACAATCATCTGTCGCCCGCTCGCTCCACTCGCTCGAGTACACAGAGTGCACAGAGAGTTTTGTAGTTATCTTTTTGGAGATCGCCAAAAGCCCTCGCGCGCGAGGGATCCCGATAAATCGGGACCGATGTGGAGCCCTTGAGGACAAGAATATGCAAGCTCATTCTTGTCCCCAAGAACTCCCCATTCGACTTTTAGGCAATCCCATATAATCAGTCCTCCACCTTCCTTATTGTTATTGAGACCACGGAGGTTTGTTTGACTCGCTGAGATGGAAAAAGCCAGCTTATTTTCTTCCCGAAAGGCCACCATCATGGTCTTATCCGACCTGACTCTCCTCAAAGCCTAGATTCCACCTTACTTTTATTTAGAGACCGCGGAGGATTCGGAGCGCGCTGAGATGTGAGCATAGAGCATAGGGCATAGAGCACAGAGGTAAAGACAAAAAACTGCTTACTGCTTACCGCTTACTAAAACAAAAAGCTCCATTCCCCCGTTCGAGAAATGAAGCCCATCTATCAATAACTGTCCGGTTTGAGTTGTAGCAAGGGGCACCGTATCACTCTGCAAAGAACGTACCTATGAACGTGATTAGTTAATTAGTTGATTAGAGAATTAGAAAATTAGTCAAACAGATTAATTGCTTACCGGAGTTCAAATGTTCCATTCAACTCCATAAACTGAACCACTGTGCGGTTCTTATCTACTAGAAACATCGTTTTCATACCGGATGAGCTATCATGAAGGAATACAGCCTTGCCCCTTCCTCCGGCAGCCGACAAAACACACTTATCGAGATTATAATGTGCGGGGATAGTCACTACCTGCGATTTCCACAGTTCGTCTGCCTCTTGGAAACTAACGAACATCATCTTCCTTGTCTCTTTGTTCAGAACCCATATATTAATATATGACCCTGCCGTCAAAAATTTCTCACCACTTACCGTATGACCAGTCCCAGCGAAACCAAAACATGAAACGGCAACAAAAAGGCAGATCAATGCAACGATGGTTGGACGTGGTCTCCTCATGATTTTCCTCCTTTGAAGTTGATTAGTTGATTAGAGAATTAGAAAATTAGAGAATTAGAGAATTAGTTCAACTGCTTCCTGCCAGCTGTCGGCTGCTTGATTTTTTAAATCCGCAATCCGAAATCCGCAATTCGCAATTATTTCCCTATGCTCTATGCTCTATGCCCTTTCAAATCCTGAACTGAGGAAGGAAGTGCCACGCCTCAAGAACTCCGATCACCCCGACCAGGACGAAGGCGAGGCCAATCCAGGGGGATTCGAGGTTGCGATAGCGAAAGAGACAGAACAGCGAGTTGCCGACAAGAACGAGCCCAGCGACCGGGGCGAGCACAACCAATGCGAGAAAGTGGTAGGCGTCACCGTCAGCCACGAAGCTCACATAGAACAGAGGAGCGGCAACCAGAACGCTGCATATGAATCGACAGGCGAGTGTAAAACCGCCGAGTCTTCGGCTCGCGCGCTCAACCTGCGGTCCTGGATCCATGTGGCCTAACCTTCCCAAAAAGGGGGACGTCCATAAAATTATAAGTTTCTCCCAATTCGCATAGAGCATAGGGTAGATTTCGGATTGCGAATTTCGGATTGCGGATTTGGCTTCGCGTCATGTGGCTGCGCTGTCATGTGCCTTCGGCGTCATTGGGTCACGACGCTTCGCTGTCATTTGTTGTAAGAGGTTGAAGTCAGAGATCAGAGGATAGAGTCCCCCATTCAGTCGCAGAGGTTTGGTTCTCCATTTCTGAGTCTGGCGGTCGTAGACTACCTCATTTGGGCTTTTTCTTAACAGCCGGTTGCCTAGTCTGGGCGCCGCCAAGTATGCTTTGCACCAGGTTACTGGCGCCAAGAATGGCAGCAGCGCCTTCTAAGCCGCCACCGGGTCCTGATACAAGAATCTGAGGGATCTTGACGATATCGGAATTTTCTACAGCAGCGGTGAGAATTTTGTCAAGAATCGCCAACTCCATAACCCTCTGCTCGCCCAATACGGAAACCTGAGCTCTCTGTCCTTTGGCAATCTCCGTGAGCTGAAGCTTTTCACCCTCGCCTTTGAGCTTCGCCGCCAGTTTATTTTTTTCTGCAATCTTCACTCGAATTTCAGCTGCTACCAGTTCAGGCTGCTGATCGGCTGTAGAGCGCGCTTTTTCAGTCTGGATTCGCTGATCCTGAGCCTGTTTTTCCCGCTTGAAGGTTTCTTGCAACTGAATAGCCAGCTGTTCCCGCAATCTGGCCACCAGGAGCTCTGGCGGCACCATGGAATCCACCAACCGTACATCCTTGAT
>CP070843.1:2242236-2247035 GCA_020350905.1 Deltaproteobacteria bacterium | reverse complement strand
CCCGTGAAAGGCTTTGCCGTTACGCTGAGCCTGGGAATTGCCGCCAGCATGTTCACCGCCATTTTTGGAACGAGGCTGTTGTTTGATTACTTGCTGCAAAAAAGGCGAATGAAGACGTTAAGCATCTGAGGGCTTGGCCCTCCAAATCCGAAATTCGAACATCACCATCACCATAGAGAGGAATTATGGAGTTTATCAAACCGGACATCAACATTGATTTTGTTGGTCGGCGTAAGTTTGCTTTCATTCTGTCACTGATATTGATTCTTATCGGACTTGCTGCCCTTATCTGGCGAGGCTCGACACTCTTCGGTATTGATTTTGCCGGCGGCACCCTTGTTCAATTGAGGTTCAGCAGCCCCACCAATGCCGACAAGATTAGGGAGGGGTTGCAGCCCATAGGGTTGGACCGTAGCGCTATCCAGCATTTTGGAGGTGAGGGAGAAAATGTATTTCTCATTCGAACCGATGTATCCAGATCAAAGCTGGCCAACCTCAGCAAGGAGGTGAGGGACAATTTGGAGCGGATCTATGGTGAAAATACAGTGACCGTTGAAAGGGTAGAGATGGTGGGACCAAAGGTGGGCAAGGACCTGCGCCAGAAGGCGCTTCTGGCCATCTACTATGCCCTGCTTCTGATCGCCATCTACATCTCGTGGAGATTTGAGCAGAAGTTGCTGCCGGCGGCCATTATGGCCGGGGCGTTATTTCTGGGAGTATTGGGTCTGCGCGAGGTAGGCACGCCCATCCCCATGCTCATCGTGGCGGCCCTGGTGATCACCATGGTCTGTTGTTGGTTTCTGAAACTCAAATACGCCCTCGGGGCGGTGAGCGCCCTCATCCACGATGTGATGATTACCGTGGGCGCCTTTGCCATTACCAACAAGGAATTTGATCTTACCGTCGTAGCTGCCCTGCTTACCATTATCGGCTACTCTCTCAACGATACCATTATAGTGTTCGATCGGATCAGGGAGAATCTGCGCAAGGGCAAACGGCGTGAATTTGCCGAGGTAGTCAACGCCAGCATAAATCAGACTCTCAGTCGTACCATTCTTACCTCAGGAACAACTCTGGCTGTGGTAACCGCACTTTTCATCCTGGGTGGCGGGGTAATTCATGACTTTGCCTTTGCCCTCATTGTGGGAGTGGTGGTGGGTACCTACTCATCCATCTTTGTTGCCAGTCCAGTACTGATCGCCTGGGAAGCCAAGTTTGCCAGCACTCGAGTGCGAGCCACGGCGAGGAGCTAGCCAAGTGCATAGAGCTTTCCCATAGATGTGAGTACGATGACTATCGTCAAAAGGCGCAGAATCATTCATGAACATAGACGAAATGAAACGTAACCCAGGTGTGAGCCTCGTTCAGTAAAATAACTAAAGACTAATCATATCAGGATAATACAATAGATACATCAGCCCCAGTCCTAAGCAGGTATGCTTTTTGCTAGGTCATCATGGTTGACACACAGAAATAATGCGTGTATTGGTCACAGGTTAGAATACCTGAGATAATAAAGGTAGCTTGCAAAGAACCAGCGCCCCCTATACAGAGGAGAGGTAAACCGTGAAACGAACAATCCTTATCTGCTTGATGGTGGGCACGTTGCTCTTGGCTTTCACGCAAACTCCCCACCTGAGGGCTCAAGAGGCAACTCCTTACGGCCAGGCTGACCAAGAAACCTATATTCATCTGGTTGTGAAGGGTGACACGCTTTGGGATATTTGCGAAGATCTGTATGCCAATCCCTGGGTCTGGCCCAAAGTCTGGCAGATGAACCCCCACATCACCAATCCTCATTGGATCTACCCTGGCACCGAGCTGCGAGTCTATTATGAGGTGGCAAGATTCTTTGAAGAAGGCACTGCCGTTGAAGAAACAGCCGTGGTTGAAGCAACAGCCGTAGTTGAAGAAGCACCCGTGGGTGAAGAGGTTACACCACCGCCACCGCCTCCACCGCCACCGACCAAAGTTCCCGCTATAACCTTCTCGGAGATCGATCAGGTGGGATTCATCACTCCCTTCCAGCCTCAAGGAAAGGGTTTCATTCTGGGTGGAAAGCGTCAGAGAACACTGATCGGTGCGGCCGACAAGATTTACGTACAGTTCCTCGAGGGAGCCCAGCCCGAAGTGGGTGACCGGTTCTTCGTTTTTAGAACCTCTCTCTTAATCACACACCCTATCACCACAAAAGACGTAGGATACCTGAACACAATTCTGGGTATTCTAGAGGTTGTCCTGGTGGCGCCGGACCATGCGAAAGCTGTGGTCATCAGTTCTTTTGAAGAAATGACTGCCAACGATAAGTTGATGCCCTATAAGAAAAGGTCTGAAGAGATCACCCTGCAACCAGGTGCTGAACCCATAGAGGGTAACATCATTCTAGCTGAGTGGGGGACGTTCCTCATAGCTCAGCGACAGATCGTCTTCATTGATCTCGGAGCAAATGACGAGATTAAAGCAGGACACCGCTTTGAAGTTTTTAAAATACCAAAGGCACTGACTTCTCGGGACCAAGAAGTCGTCCTCAGCATTCAACCCATCGGTGAGTTACTAGTGTTGGCAGTGGAGGAGGAGACAGCCGCGGCTTTAGTTACCGAAGCCTTGGGCGAGTTTACCCCAGGAGAGCGCGTAAGGCTCAAAACCGGAGAGTAGTCGGCCCATCGCCATAAGCATTTCCTGCGGGCCATGGAGCTGGGAATCCAGCTTGCATGGCCCCTTTTTTGATTTGAACCTGCATTATTGAAAGGCAAGAACCTGGTCCTTCCCCGTGTAGCGGGATCTTCGAAGGGCCAGTCCACGATCCCGCCTTACTCAAAAGGCAGGCCCGAAAGCTTCTAGGTAATTTGGTATGGATGCAGATCTGGGTTGGCTGGCGTTAACTCTCGTGCCGGGCATAGGAGCCAGGACATTTCACCGGTTGATTGAGCGTTTTGGTAGCCCTGACCGGGTATTTACCGCTCGCCGAAGTCATCTGGAGCAGGTTCCGGGTTTGAAGAAGGAGTCCATTGATGCCATTGGATCCCGAGCGCTCCAAGAGACTGCGGAGAAGGAAATGCTTCGCCTGCGTTCCCTCGGCCTTCGCATGATTCAATGGGGCACGGAGGAATATCCTCCCTTTTTGTCGAACATTGCGGACCCACCACCTCTTCTTTATGTGAAAGGCACACTGTTGCAGGAAGATGAGCGAGCAGTGGCTGTGGTAGGGTCGCGGCAAGCCTCAGCTTACGGTCTGAACGTTTGCAAAAAACTTTGTCGTGAGTTGGCATGGCAAGGGTGGACCGTGGTAAGCGGAATGGCACGTGGTATCGATAGTGCTGCCCACCTGGGAGCCTTAAAAGGGAAGGGCAGAACCCTAGCCGTATTAGGGACCGGACTGGATGTGGTTTATCCGGCGGAGAATCGAAAGTTGTCACAGCAAATTGCTGCCTCGGGAGCTATCATCAGTGAATTCCCGCTGGGTACCCCACCAGAACCAGGGAATTTTCCAGTGCGAAACCGGATCATCAGCGGCCTCTCCTTGGGTGTGGTGGTAGTGGAAGCCGCAGCAAAAAGCGGATCACTCATTACCGCCAGAATGGCATTGGAACAAGACCGTCAGGTTTTCGCGGTGCCTGGTCCCATTGACCGACCAGGAGTTGAGGGGACTCACCGTTTGCTAAAACAGGGGGCCAAGTTGGTGGAGAGAGCAGAGGATGTTATCGAAGAACTCCTGCCCATGGTCTCTGGCAGGTCTCCGGTTGAGGCGGTGGTGAGAAAAGGTTCCCCGACGAGTTTGCATCCTGAGCTGAGTGAGAGGGAGAAGCAGCTCTGGGAGCTACTGGGCATGGACCCTGTGCACATCGATGCCATTGCCCGCCAGTTGGAATTTAGCGTCTCCCAGACAGCTGAGCTGCTGTTGCGTTTGGAGATCAGAGGGCTCGTCAAACAGCTCCCGGGTACTTTTTTTACCCGAGATTTTCACAGTTAGCTGGTCAGTATCATTTTCGTTGTTATATTAGGATCACAGAGGAAATGGAGTAATGGAGTGTTGGAGCACTGGAGTAATGCAATAGACGCCCTCTCCGAATCTGTCAATCCTCTATGACTCCTAGAGAAAGGATTGAGAATACTGAATGGGAAAGTCACTACTGATCGTTGAATCCCCCACCAAAGCGCGGACTCTCAATCGCTATCTCGGCGATCGTTTCGATATTCGAGCTTCCGTGGGACACGTTAAAGATCTTCCCGCGAATGATTTGGGAATCAATATTGAGAACAAATTCGAGCCGCAGTATCAAGTAATCAAGGGCAAGGAAAAAGTCATTCGCGAACTGAGAAAAGCGGCTAGACAAGCCGACAGCATTTACCTGGCCCCGGATCCTGATAGGGAGGGTGAGGCCATCGCCTGGCACATTGCCGAGGAACTGCGTTCTTCTCAAAAGGAGATTTACCGGGTTCTTTTCAACGAACTAACCCGCAATGCCATTGAGAACGCCTTGAAGCAACCTGGAGAACTTCACCAGCAGAAATTCGAAGCCCAACTGGCCAGGAGGCTGCTGGATCGACTGGTGGGCTATCAGATTTCCCCCATCCTCTGGGACAAGATTCATCGTGGTCTAAGCGCCGGTCGCGTTCAATCAGTGGCCCTCAGGCTCATATGCGAACGGGAACATGAAATCCTGGCTTTCGATAGTGAGGAGTACTGGACAATCACCGCCCTGTTGGAAGGGGAGGTAAAGCCGCAATTTGAGGCGCGGCTGTGGAGACAAGCTGACAAAAGAGTAAAAATAGCCAACCAAGAACAGGCGTCGGCCTTG
>CP070843.1:2238319-2242136 GCA_020350905.1 Deltaproteobacteria bacterium | reverse complement strand
TGGCATAGAGATAATTTTCCACCTCCACCACCGCCTTGATGGAATCCATCACCCGGAAATAGATCACTGCATTGACCTTCACGGATACGTTATCTCGGGTAATCACATCCTGAGAAGGTACGTCCATGGCCACCAACCGCAGGCTGACCTTCACCATCCGGTCCACCACGGGGATAAGAATGATCAGCCCCGGCCCCTTGGCCTTGATAACTCGACCCAGACGGAAAATGACCCCCCGCTCGTATTCCTTGAGAATACGAATGGCACTGGCCAGAAAAAGGATCGCCAGTATAAGAATGAAAACAATGGAGTAGGGCATGCTGTCTTCCTCTCAAGACAACGATGAATCTCTGCCACAGGCGATTTAAATCACAGGCCAGGACCGCTCACCTTTAGCAGATATCCTTAACTGCCAGTGCAAGCGGCTTGGTGCTCCAGCTATGCGCCTTGCTAGGCCGTTTCGTCAGTGTATTTCGTATCCGCAGGCCCAGACGTGCTAATTCGTTTAAACCGAGGCGCTGACACGGCCGGCAAGTTGCGATGAAGCGTTGAGTCAAAATTTGCTCTCATTTGGACCCATACTCTAAAGACTTGATCGAAAATCTGGGTATCATCATGCACATTCATCTCTCAAAATCCTTTTTCCCCTATCTTACCACGTCCTCACGTTGATTTTCCCGAATGAAGCAAGTTTATTCTTCCATAAAAGCCCATCTTTTGCTCCGGCTGGGGTGCCGCAACTTAGTAAGGGCCTTGGCCTGAATCTGGCGAATGCGTTCACGCGTCACACCAAACTCATCCCCCACCTCCTGAAGAGTATGTCCCGTCTCCTCCCCAATTCCGAAGCGTCTCCGCAAGACCTTCTCCTCACGAGGGGTTAGAGTGGCAAGAATCACATGAACTCGCTCGGCCCGATCCTTCTGGATCGCTGCCTCTTCCGGGGAAACGCTACCTCTATCGGCAATGAAGTCCCCCAGGTGGGAGTGCCCTTCACCCATTGGAGTCTCCAGTGAAATGGCGTTTCTTCTTCGGGCAATCTCAAGTGCCTTCTTCACCTTCTCTAAAGGGAGTTCCATCTTCCTCGCAATCTCATCAGGGGTTGGACTCCGACCGATCTCCTTGGCCAGGTCTCCAGAACTCCGGATCACCTTGTTGAGCACCTCACCTATATGAACGGGCAGTCGGATCGTTCGAGCCTGATCTTGAATGGCGCGGGTGATTCCCTGCCGTATCCACCAGGTCGCGTAGGTGCCAAACTTATATCCCCTACGGTAGTCGAACTTATCCACAGCTTTCATGAGGCCGATATTTCCCTCCTGGATTAGGTCAAGAAACTGAACTCCTCTATTGATGTACTTCTTAGCGATACTGATGACCAGACGCTGGTTCGCCTCCACAAACTCCTTTTTGGCAGCCTCTATCTCTTCGCGAGCGTGAAGAACCTTGTTTAAATCCTCTTTGAGTTGGTTGCTACTCGTCTGGGTTACCGACTCTACATGCCGGATCTCCTGGAGGGCACAATGAATCGTCTCCTCCTGATCCAGAAGCTTCTCGATGGATATTCCGCTCTTCTTAACAATCCCAATTGCCTCCTGATGATCTTTCTTGGACAAGCCCACCGGCTCTTTAATTTCTTCGAGGGATAGACTCAATTGCTTTTCACAATTCTGAATGGCTTTTTCCGCCTGGACGACCTTTTTTTGACTAATTTCGATCCGCTTGGCGATCTGAATCTCTTCTTCTCGAGTCAGAAGGGAGAACCGCCCCACTTCCTGGAAGTAAAGATGAACGGGATCATTCTTATGCCCCTTTGCAAGGAGAAGATTTCCCTTGGCCCCAGGGGCATTCTGCTCTCCCAAATTCGCCTTGTTATCTTGCTTTTCTTTATTGGAAATCGTGTACCTGCCTTTCTCTAGATTCTTCAAAGCCTATGAGTCCTGAGCCTCATGAGTAGAAAAGTGCAGTTCTAAATGGGAGGAAAAAGCCCAAACCGACTCTACGCCGATTGCGGCTAAGCGGTCAGGATGTTGATAAAAGAACCAAGCCAGCAACTCCACAGTAACCCTTGGGAAATGGATACTTGAAGACAAAGCCGTTCTTGGCCTTCTTTCATAATATGCTTTCATCTTATTTTAGTATCTTCGATAACCTCTTCTTTGTCTATTTCTTCGTGGACGAGCTTCATCAACTCTGAGCGTGCGTCCTTTAAGATCGAAACCACTCAATGCTTCTTTTGCTTTCTCTGCTTCTGCCTGGGTAGACATTTCAACAAATCCAAAACCTTTACCTTCAATCACTTTGACTTCTTCAACTATTCCATAATTGGAAAATAATTCTTGCAGATCATCATTAACGACAGAGTAACTAAGATTACCTACATAAAGTTTGCTACCTTGCATTCCGATCTCCTTCGATCTCTACTTCTCTCCGTAGAATTTTGTACTTTCTTAAAAAAACACGCTGTAGGTGGAGCGGCTTTCTCTCTAGCACATTCTAACTTCGACACTCCCAAAAGGGCGGATCTGGGGGACATTGACTTGCGCTTGTCGGTCAGGCGAAAGTGGCGGTCAGTCTGCGGATTCTTCGTCTTGCTCTTCTCGGCGCTCTGTAAGCTCTTCTTCGTCAACGTCAGTAGTTTGCTTTTTCTTGCCCTGCCGCCGCGCCATCTTTTCCAGGGCCTTTTGCTTGCGCTTGATCTCTTTTTGCCGTTTCATAAAGCTGTGTTGACCACGTCTTGCCATTGCACGCTCCCATCTCCGAACTCTTTCGTTGATCCCGCTGAGTCCGAGGGGTCTGTGGTAGAGTTTATCTAGCCTCAACTTGCACCAAAAATCGACAAAGTGCTTACTGGCGGCCATAAAGGCCGACTTACCCACCTCCTTGACTCCAGCAACAAAAAACCCCAGAGGTCCCTACAGGCTCTGGGGTTACGCACCAAAACCAACGAAAAAGGATAATCAACTATGACACTTCTTGACAAAGCAGTCAAGAGACCCTGAAGTGGTAGCTCATATCCAGCATCGTGTAAACAGGCCACCTCTGGGTGAGGCCGGTGAAAATAAAAAGGGCATCTTGTCCTACTTAGACGAGATGCCCTTGATAAGCGTGTTGCTGCTAACTAAAGCTTGGTGACGTTCACTGCAGCTGGACCTTTTTGGCCCTGCTCCACATCAAAAGTCACGCTGTCGCCATCATTGAGAGATTTGAAACCGGTTGCGTTGATCCCTGAGTGGTGAACAAATACATCCGGGCCTTCTTCTTGCTCGATGAAGCCGTAGCCTTTGCGCTCATCAAACCATTTCACAATTCCATTAGCCATTGTGGCACCCTCCTTTCAAATAAATTCTCATAGTTCCAAACTCGAGGTTGCCACTTTTGACAAATGGATCTTCCCCTAGAGCGAAACCGGGCCGCCAACAAAGACGGCCCTTTATTGATTGGCTCCACGATAACCTAATTCTTTGGTGAAAGTCAAACCATTTATGATTATTTTCCTCTGGACCTAGCCGTGGAAAGAGATTAGCTGAAGGTGTAGATTCACAGGCTCTGAGGGATCTTTCTACCTCCCCGGAGACTGCCAATCTTCCCTCAATCAGGGGGGAAGCACGGCAGCATCGCTCAAGCCGTTATTAATCATCAAGCATTCTCAAGAGGCTGTGGTACTATGTAATAGAGACGATAATACCATTTGAAGTTCCCCTCTAGCATTATTAGAACGGAGGTTACAGCGATGAGAGAGTTGGTTGAAATCATGGCGAAGGCGCTGGTGGACAATCCAGATCAGTTAGAAGTAAGCGAGATCGCTGGTAGTGACACT
>CP070843.1:2234002-2238219 GCA_020350905.1 Deltaproteobacteria bacterium | reverse complement strand
CACGGGCTGCCGATCATTTTGAAGTGGAGCGTTTTCCCTTTGATGAAGCTGGGCGCAGCCAGATGTTCAGAGAGTTCCTCACCGCCCTGTACTCCGCTGGTGATCGCCATTACATTGGTGTCTATGAGTCTGGGGCAAGTCAATTTGTACTCTTGAAGCTGCGAGACAATGTGCGTCATGAATCTTGGCTTGATCAACTGGAACCACCCTTGCAGAAGCTGGATGTGGTGGTACTCACCGAGTTAGTCTTCAAACGACTCCTCAAAGTGGATGAGAGGACACTTGATGACGAGACTAAAATTAAATATCGACACGATGCCTTGGAGGCTGTAGAAGAGGTAGACCGTGGTCTTTTCCAAGTGGCGTTCCTATTGAATCACACCAAAATAGAGCAACTGCAGGAAGTGGCGAATAGTTCCTTGTTCATGCCGCATAAGTCTACCTATTTCTATCCAAAGGTTATCGATGGTTCAGTTCTAAATCTTCTGGATCCCAATGAAGATGTGCAACTCTGACGTTTGTAGACCACTGCAGGGAGAAACTCTGGACACCGTTTTCCAGGGGCGCCTAAAAATAATCCAGCCTGAGAAGGGTTATCGCTTTTCCATTGACGCAGTGCTACTGGTGGGGCTCACCCGCATTCGTCCAAGGGATCGGGTTGTTGACCTTGGGACCGGCTGTGGCGTCATTCCACTACTGCTGGCCTACCAGCATGCAATAGACCATATCACCGGCGTTGAAATTCAAGAATCCCTAGTTTCCATAGCAAGGAGAAATGTCCTCATCAACGAGCTTTCCCACCTGATAACAATAGTCCAAACAGACCTGAAGAAAATGAACGCTGCCATGGTTGGCGGATCGGTGGATCTGGTGGTGAGCAATCCCCCTTACGGAAAATTGAGCAGCGGGCGGCTCAATCCCAATTCGAAAAAAGCGATAGCTCGGCATGAGTTGTTGGCCAATATGGGAGATGTGGTTCGGGCAGCTGCCCTACTCCTGCCGCAGAAAGGACGGTTGGCTCTTATCTATCCTGCACGTCGATTGCCTAACCTGCTCAGAGAAGTTTGCATGAACGGATTTGCCCCAAAGCATCTCACCGTCATCCACTCTACGCTCGAGTCAGAGGCCAAGCTGGTGCATCTGGAGTCAATAAAGGGAGGGGGAGAAGAACTGCGGCTGAGCAAGCCGTTTGCAATTTACCGCAACGACGGTGAGTATACGGATGAGATGAAGGCTATCTATGAGAACGCTGCCGCTGTCTCGTGAGCAAGGTTTCCAGATTACGTCTCAATTCAGGATCTGATATGGTCTCAAGCAGTCTTTGCTGTTCCTGGCTTAGGGGTTGGGGAGGCCCTATATCCCCTTTAGGATCTGAGGCCGCAAGGGAACCGGTTGAAGGTGGACCAGACTGAATCTTGTCCAAAGTTCCTTGGCGGAAACGCAGCTCTTTTATCTCCAGAGAGGGCAGCTCTTTGTGTAACTTCTGCCGCAATTCCTCTGCCAAAAAACGGAGATGGTTTAACCACACCGAGTTTTCCACCCGTACCTGAAGCACCCCGTCTTTGAAAAATTCTGGCTGGGTTTGTCTGGCAAGTTGGGATCCCACTATCTCTTGCCAACGAAGCAAGGGTAGGGAGGCTTCGATATTGTTCTCCCACTTCTCGTCCTGGAAGAGTTGTTTGAGAATTGAACCTATATGTTCAGGGCGTCTTTTTTTTTGCAATGTCTGGCCTTACGATAATTACATATCATCAGAGTGCAGAATTTCCAGAAAATCTTCTGCACTATAATCCTCCAATCGATCCCAACGCTCCCTCTCGCCCTCGTCAACGAGTGTCTGGTACTCCTCGGGATCAAAGGTATCGCTGATTTCGACAATCCAGAAGCTGTTGGCGAGTTGGTTTATCTCAAGATATTCCTGAACCATCTCCTCGGCTTCGTCGGTATCATCAGCTCTCAGGATAAAGGGAACAGTCATATACTCACTCTCGCCCACCTGGTAGCCTAGTGTTATCTCAAATATATAGAGCCCTTCTTCAAGATCAAAGACCATGGGGAATCTCCTTTCTATCTCTGGGGCCGCTTCCCTTAATCGACAGCGTTACCTTACATTCGACGTTGTAGAACTCTATAACACAGATCCCAGCCACAACTACAACCCGGCGAAGTCGCTGTTGATAGAGTAGGTGGTGAACGAAGTTAACTATAATACAGCCTACAACTTCGTCAAGGGAAATTACAGTAAGTGGGATTTAGGATTTGTCCTTCGGACTCCCACCCTTCGGGTGGGTTCCCGGTTGCGGATTTCGGATAGCAAAAAGATAAGAATGAAAAAAGAGAATTAGAATACCTCAATCCGCATTCCCAAATCTACAATCCAAAGGCTTCCTCACTCCAAAAAGATGAGGCGTAACTGGACGTTGATCTTCACTTGCGATTGGCTCGAAATCGTGCTAAACAAAAACAACTTGATGAAAGGTTGTTGTTACGCGGGAAAAATAGTCAAGCTTGAAATCCCCATATAGGCTAGCCGCATGGGAGGCACCAAAGAAAATCTTGACCTTCTAGAACAGAAGATCAAATTTGCCCTCCGACCCCTGATCAATACCATTAAGACCTCGGGAATGAACAGGGAGCGAAAGAGTCAATTAGATACTTTGCTCCTTGAGATCTCCGACCTCCAGCACAATCTTGAAACTCACTTTGAACAAGAGGGGTCAACTGAAGATAAGATTCGGTTGACCAGTCTGGTGGACTACCTCTATTCTCTCATCAAAGGGGCGAGTGTAAAGGTGCAACTACCTGAGCGGCGTCAGTATCCAAGAAGCGATATCCAGGTAGATGTGCAGCCTACTGATGAAACATCCAAGGCAAAAGGAATTCGGATTCTGAATCTCAGCATGGGTGGCATGCGGTTGCACTCGCTGAGTGAGCTCAAGGTTGGTAGTGTTGTCAATACGAAGTTGAATTCATCGCGTCACGGGATTATTCTCCTGCGAGGAGAAGTACTCTGGTTGAGACCGAAACAAGATGGTGAAGGCTATATTGTAGGTGTGCATTTTTTGCCTATGGATGGAGACGAAGAAAAAACTCTGACAGGCTTTTTGGAAGAGTGGAATACCTGAAGCAGCAGACTATTTTGTCTGCGAGAAAACTTGATTAAACCCTAATGTTGCATACCCATGCCGAGGAAAAACGCGTCAGAGAGCGTCCGCCTTAGGCGGAGCGCGCGCAGGCTGGGACAGGATGAACAGTACTTGATCGTACGTGAGATCCTGTTCCGAGCACGCTCGCAGATGGCGGGCTATCACGCGAGCGCAGTAATTTTTACCGGTTTGGGTGTGTAACATTAGGGTATACAAAGGGTGTCCCTGCAGACGCCTGGAGAAGGCGATGGCGGATACCCTGTTCGAGGTGTAAAGAGATGGCAAGAGACTACCGACCCAATGTAAGAGAAAGCAATGTTATTTCTCGCTTGGATTCTGCCAAGGAAGCGGCACGAGCTTCGGCCATTAATCAGCTCTATGAGGTAGGAGATGATCTGGCGAATCGAATTGCCATGAAACTGTTTGAAGAAAATCTCATAGAGACTAAGAACAAGAGAGAGCTAGAGCGCCAGTTGGCAGGCTGTATCAAGACGCTCATAACAGCTGAGGATTTTGACGTCCAGTACCAGATTGCTCCCCTCAGGACGGTAGTGCGGCGTCCCAATTTTATCAGCCTTTATATCACCGCTTTCATCATAGAAACATTAATTAACCATAGAACCATTGTTGACATTTATGGTACGGACGAAGAAATATACCAATGCGTCAATTCCCAAGTGAGTCGGATGATCCGCATGTAAAAGTCCGTAGGTAATTTGGGATGTTATTGCACGAGGGAAAGGCCGTCATGAGATGGTCTTTTTTTTGTTTTTGCCGGGTAGTCTGGAATAGGCAGTGAGATAAGGTGCGGAAGATAGTAGTGGCATACTGGGAAATGGGAGGGTTAGAAATTCCAAATCACAAATCACACTGATTGAGGTTTCAGGTTTCAGCTTCTATGTCTCTTTTTACTGACACCTGAAACCTGAAACCCTCAGAGATGCTTGAAGCTTGGGATTTATTACTCAACAACTCGTCTAGTTTAAAAATGGTAGGTCAACGAAATCACTTTCACCCAGAAGTGGTGTTGGATAAAGGCACTCCATAATTCCCAGATGATTAATAATGTCT
>CP070843.1:2230165-2233902 GCA_020350905.1 Deltaproteobacteria bacterium | reverse complement strand
GTGGCGAAAGTGTGCATTAAGGATGATATCCACAGTTTCACTGTAACTGAGGTGACTTTCTATATACAATTAATATCCACGCTTTCTTCATAGAATGCTGCGGACCTTCGGCTCCGCCTTTTTGTTCGAATCTTGGATCACCTAGCCCGGATATTTCATGAATCACTTGCTGCGACCACGAATATGAGGTTCTTGCCTCACACTCATCCATCATGCGTGAAGCAAAAAGGAACAGTTATGAAAACAAGAAAATCGAAGGTTCAGAGCTTGGTTATAGATATTGCAGTCATCTTAAGTTTAGTTATGGCAGCGATTGTATTTGCATTTCACGCTCTAAATGCTAAAATGCCATCTTTGTTTTAGCGGTGGACAGCTACGACACATCATGTCAGAGCGAAAGAAACCTGAGATTCGGACGAGCCATGCCACTCAGTTGCACTTTGGGGGACACTAGCTCATCGAGGAGTGAAGAAATTTCATGACGGTTAACGCTGGCAGCGTGGCTCGGCACGTATTCCGGCTCTATCTCATTAAACCATCTCATTACGACGACGACGGTTACGTCACTCAGTGGCTGCGCTCTGACATTCCTTCCAACACGATGGCCACGCTAAACGGTATCGCCCTTGAGTGCAGCGCGGCGCGAGTTCTGGGCGAGGCTGTCGACATCGTCATTACCACCCTTGACGAGGCTAATCACCGAATCAAGCCGAACAAGATCATTCGCGAAATTGAGGCAAACGGTGGCAGAGGCCTCGTTGCTCTCGTCGGGGTTCAAACGAACCAGTTTCCGCGAGCTGTCGACATCGCCCGTTAGTTGCGGGTTGCCGATGTGCCGGTCTGTATTGGCGGTTTCCATGTCAGCGGCTGCCTGTCGATGCTACCGAAAATTTCGTCCGAAATCCAGCAAGCTTTGGACCTCGGCATCTCGATCTTTGCAGGCGAAGCTGAGGGCCAATTCGATAAGCTGCTCAGGGATGCCTACCGAAGGCAGCTGAAACCAATCTACAACGTGATGACCGATCTTCCCAGGCTTCAGGGGGCAACCCTTCCGGTGCTGCCGCAAAGCGACCTCGAAGGGAGGCTGACGGTGAGGGCCAGTTTTGATTCCGGCCGCGGATGCCCTTACGATTGCAGTTTTTGCACAATCATTAACGTTCAGGGTCGCAAGTCGCGGTACAGGACGGCAGATGATATCGAGAAGGTCTTGCGTGACCATTACGCCGTGGGCATCAAGAAATTCTTCATCACTGACGACAACTTCGCCCGCAACAAGAACTGGGAAGCGATTTTCGACCGCATTATCGAGCTACGCCAGGAAGAAGGGATGAAGTTTGCCTTTATCATCCAAGTCGACACCATGTGCCACAAGATTTCGAACTTCGTGGAGAAGGCCGGCCTCGCCGGTGTCAACAGGGTCTTCATTGGGCTTGAAAGCGTCAATCCGGACAATCTAATTGCGGTGAAAAAGAGACACAACCGGTTCACTGAGTACCGCGCGATGCTGCAGGCTTGGAAAAACATTGGCGTGATCACCAGTTGTGGCTACATCATTGGCTTCCCGAACGACACGTACGAACGGGTGATGCGCGACATCGAGACAATCAAGAGCGAGCTCCCGGTTGACCTCATGTCATTTTTCTGCCTAATCCCGCTTCCAGGATCTGAAGACCACAAGGTTCTCGCCACGAAAGGCGTTCCCATGGATCCTGACATGAACAACTACGACGCCGAACACGTCACCACCGTGCATCCACTGATGTCGGACGAGGAATTTCTTCAAACATACCGACAGGCATGGGAGGCTTTCTACACGCTCGATCACGTGGAGACGATCATACGGCGGGCTGCTGCCTGCGGAATCAAAGCGCGCAAGGTCATGAAACTCGCTCTGTATTTCTACGGCATGCAGAGGATCGAGGGCATCCACCCCTTGCAGGGAGGACTGTTTAGGCGGAAGTACCGGAAGGACCGGCGCCCTGGTTTTCCCATCGAGAGTCCTATGGTTTTCTATCCACGGTATCTCTGGGAGACTATCATACGATCGGTTCGTCTCTTCACCCTCTTCAGGCGCTACAAGCGCATTTTAGCCCGAGTAGAGGCTACCCCGGAAAAGCACACGTACATGGACGTCGCCTTGACCCCGGCGACGAAGTAGAATCTACACACCTTGGAGATCTTCCACTGAGCCGAGGGGACTGGAGAGTGGTGAGTGTAGAAGCTGCTCTAAAAACCTCAGTTGCAAATGTTGCAGTCAGATTCAGCAATTTTCAAATCTAATCAAACAGCAGAAGATATGGTTCGGCTATCAATCCCACAAGTTTATATTCCTGCTATCTTTGTGTTTATTCGCGATTAGTTTCAAATAGTTAACCTATGCTCAACACACTTGAATGATCCGAGTGTTAGCGTAGGCCTGATGATCTGAAATCCAGACCTCCCCATGGACTGTGAACACTTTACTTCACACTTTACCTCTTGAGATTCAGCTACCCTATCTTGGGGTTTGAACCAAGAATGGGAGACTCCCTGCTTTCGGACGGGTTCCCCAAAATCAGCCGTTATCTCTTTTTTCAGGGGCTCGCAAAGTCAGCTTGAAAATCAGGACAAAGGTGAGGATGATGATGCCAAGGAGCCCTAACCAACTGACAGTCTTCAGGCCGCCGGTATTGACAGAGTAGCGTAGCATGAGTGGAACATGTAATGGAGGATAATCTGGGGAATAGGGGTCCAGCTCAACAGATTTGCGAAAATCAGCCTTGTACAGCTCATTTTGGCCCAGCCGCCGGTAGATCTCGGCCCGGGTAGCATAGGCGTAGGCGGTGCTTTTCTGATCTCCGCGCAGCTGAATAGCCCTGGATGAGTCTCGGATAGCCTTATCTGTCATTCCTATGAGACGATATGCCTCCGCCCGATAGCTGTAGGCGGCCGCTAGTCGGGGATCCAGCGCAATTACGCAGCTAAAATCGTCAATCGCACGCTCTAGTGCTTTGCTATCCTCCGGCTCTCCCAGACCGGTGTAACGAAGGGCCAAGCGGTTGATTTCTGCTATTAGCCCCTCGCCATGTCCCTTTTTTAAGCAGGCTAGGCCCCGCAACAGGTATGCATTCACACTGTCAGGCTTTAGCTCGATGACCCTAGTATAATCCTGGATGGCCTTGTCTAGCTTCTCCTGAAAGTAGTAATGTGTTGCTCTTTTCTCGTAGGCATCAGCAAGGTTCGGGTTTAACTGGAGGGCCTTAGTGAAGTATGCGATCCTATTGTATACCAGAGAGCTTCTGAGACCGCGGTTGTACAGCTCAACGGCTTCCTGGGCCCAAGCCGCTGTAGCAGTCAAACAGAGATATGCCAATGTTGTAGCAACAATTCTCTTCACGGTTCACTCTCCCTCCAGCTTTTTATTCTACTATAGCCTCTTTCGGATACATAATGACTAATCGGGCGCTACAATAATGCCTTTCATCATCTTGCTCACGTCTCCCGAGCTCCCATGGGCAGTGGCAAAACTGATCAGTGGGGGCTATTTTTCTCTCAAATACTCCCTTGACAGCTTTCAATAAATTGTATCAGAGTAAATCCCAGCCGAGTTTATCCTAACGTTGCAAGAATGTGCCGAGGAAAAACGCACCCTGGTGCTTTTTTAACGTTTTTGGCCGGTATCAGGCTTGCAACGTTAGTGTTTAGATAGGGATGTAATTTAAGCTTTCGCACTGTCTGATCGAGGTATGATTAAATCT
>CP070843.1:2225151-2230065 GCA_020350905.1 Deltaproteobacteria bacterium | reverse complement strand
TGCAGCCATTCTTAGCTTGCTTCCGGCGGGCCAGGTTATATGCTTCCTTTTCGGGTTTGTTAATCTTCTCGCGCGCCGGGTTTATTTCGCCGGAAGCCGGGGTGCCGGCGGAGACTTCTATGGTATCTATACAGATTTCCGCCAGTTTTTTGGCGGCGTAAACCGCATCATCAATTTCCAGACCACCTTCTAGGTTATCCGCGGCATTCAGCTTGATAAGCACTGGGGATCGGTACCCAACTACTTGCGGTTTGGCCCGGCCTTTCGTGTGGTTGCCTCAACCCGGAACTGCTTCCACGCCGCGATAGTTTGCTGGGTGAGATCGGAAATGCTCCGATCAAGTCTTTCTTGCAATTCTGCCACAGTGATCAGCAGCCTGCCGCGTAGGTGATCACTGTAGGAATCGGCGATGCTCTTCGGATGACCAAGACCGAGTTGAACGCCCGCGTCGTGGGCAATGTCGTGAAGATCGGCGGGTGTTTGGAAAGAGGTGCGAATGGAGAGTTCATGGTAATGGTCGGCCCACTCATGAACCCAGAACGTCTTATCTCTCTCATCCCCTTTCCTCAGAGCGAAGATGACGAAACCCGCGTAGCGGTATGGTTGGTAGGCGAGGCGAGCCTGCATGAGAATAGGGCGATTGGGGCTTGCCTCCCTTAACAGGATGCAGGAGATCTGATGAAGATCACGCACCTCCTTCATCTCCAGGACTACGTTGTCCTTACGAGCCTTGGTGGGTCCTTGGACCTCAAACAAATATTTTTCGTCCAGAGCGCTGCCAATGCCGATTTTCAAGCGACCGGCGTTTTTGATTTCGAAGAAGTGCGGTGGAAGTTCCGGATACTGCTCGGCCATCTGGTCGAGGAACTGCTCTATTCCCCGTGTGAAATTCTCGCGGCTTACCCCCAGCGGCTTCATGAGAGTTTCCTGTGCTGCTAGAGTATGCGCGCGGTCTGCGGTAAAGCGGGCTCGGATTCGAGAGACCAGTTCGGGAGCAGGAATGGTGAGCCCAGGGTCCTCCAGGGCGGCGCGATAGCCGGAGAGGAAACTGTCGACCACCGGCCCAGCTTCCTCCTTCCAGCCATTGGTTCGGCAGGCCAAGTGTATTGACACTCCGAACCGCACGAGATCAAGTACCACCGGTCCCATTGTCGCATCATCGAAGTCTGTGAGGCCGCGTCCCTGCTCAGTGATGGCGTAATTCTCTAGATGCGCGTCGCCTTGAAGGTTACCGTTAGGAATCCAACCTAGGTCGTCTCGAAAGCGCACACAGACTGCTTCGGCAAATGTTTCGTTGATGAAGCGAAAGTAGCCATGGGGCTCCCTCAGGATGCGGTCCAAGAGCTTTGGATTCTGCGAGAATTCATCTAAGTCTGGCGAAATGATGAGACTCTGTTGGGATTTCCTTTTTGCCAGGGGGGCGCTAGGCCTTGAGGAAAGCCCCGTTTTCCTGGAATGGCTGGGAGAACCATCTGCCGAGGAGGTGTCAGCGGGAAACAAAAGGGCTAGAATGGCAGCACATAAGACCAGCTGCAGGAGAACACAAAGGGAACTGCTGAATAATCTCATGGGTTGCTTCACGTTGCTTGGTAGCACAGACAGGCCTCTACACTTTCATGTAAAGAATCCGGGCCCAGAGGACCAGGTTTTCGCTGTTGAATAAATAAATGTGTTGCCCTGAGTCCCCGAATGGCAGCCTGAAAAAGTATGCCGTTCGAAATGGACGAATGGTAATACTAATGCTCGAAGTTTCAACGGTCAATAACAAACAGCTCAAGATAGAGGCTTCCCAAGGATACAAGATCGTCCGATGCGGCCAAAGATCCTTAGGTAACCTTCAACGCCCTATCCCCACCTTTTCGAAACATTTCTCTGGGCCTCTTTTCTTGCCGGTGATGTGTCCACCATTCTGATTGCGGACCCATTGCAACCGATTTTAGTACAGCTTCTGTATCCCTACCGATGTTCGTTCATTCTTTCTGTTGGGAGGACTTGAGATGCACCACACCGTTGAAATCATGACCAGTCGCTCCAGATACTGCTTTAACCCGGATATTTCATGCAGACAAGATCGGAGAGGGCGTGCCCATGTGAAAAATACTTCACTGACTTGCCTTTTGAGTCTGATGTGGTTATCAGTACTGGGTATTGCAGGTTGTAGATAGTAGATTTTATAGACTTGTATGTTTTAGTGCTCGGATTTGAACGTTTGTAAAGACACCATTTTAGATTCTCAAGTTATAAAATCGCTTCGCGATTTTATACGACGTCCGCCGCCGGCGGACTCAAAAAAGGAAATTTTTAAGCAATCAAGTTAAAGGTCGCAGCTTCCATTCATCTAAAATCCGCACTCTAAAATCTGAAATGTAGAGAGTTGCTGATGGACCGTCGCATGTTTCTCAGGAAGTTCTTAGAGTTAGGAAAAAAGGCAGCTTTTCTTCACCTCATCGCTGGCTGCACGAATTTTAAGACCAGTGCTGACAAAACCGCGGAAAAACCCCCTCCCTCACTTTTCAATGACTACAGTCTGCGAGAACTGGTTCAAAAAAAACTCCATCACGGTGATGATCGCTTTGTGAACCCCTTCAGCAACAAGAAACATGGGAACATGTTACGTGTTCTTCACTGGAAACTTTTCAGCCAGAACAAGTTCACGTCCTACTACGACCAGGAGCAGGTAGTTCCAGTATCAATCGACTGGGAACCCATCAGAGATCACGAGAGCCTATCGGTCACTTTTGTAAAACATGCCAGCGTCATGATTAAGGATCAAGATCGATATATATTAGTGGATCCGGTCTTTTTTGAAATCTTTCGATTCGTCAAAGACTTTACCCCCTTAGTGTCTGATGTCCGGGAGATTCCCCGACCAGACCACGTCCTCATATCCCACGGACACTACGATCATCTGGATACCCGCTCGCTGGCTGCTCTGGGCCGGGAGACCCATGTTATCACTCCCCTGGGCTATGACGAATTATTTGGCGACCTCAAGATGACACAGCGCACCCAGCTGGACTGGTTTGACAGCTTCGATGGTGGCATGCGAGAGATTACGCTGATACCGTGCGATCACTGGACCATGCGTAACCCGCTGGAAGGGCCGAACCAATCACTCTGGGGTTCTTACATGCTCAGAACCAAAACTGGGCCAACGATTTTCATTTCGGGGGACACGGCTTATTTTGACCGCTTCCAGGAAATTGGCCGAGAATTCTCCATCGATCTGGCCATCATTAACCTCGGCGCCTATGAGCCTCGCTGGTTCATGGCCGGCAGCCACATGAATCCGAGTGAAACGGTACAGGCTTTCAAGGAACTGGGGGCGGCTCGTTTACTGGTAATACACTGGGGAACATTTCGCCTGGGTGATGAACCCGTACATTTCCCGCCGATTGATGTACAGAAAGAGATGGAAAAACAAGGTCTATCGGACCGGTTGATCCATCTCAACCACGGTGAGACACTCTTCCTCTAGCCCTGATATTACATGAATTGCTGTCGGGAGATCACGAAACTGGTGATTTTTCGTATTGACAATGACTCTGATGTGGTTACATTGCGCGCATTAAGCTTTGCTTGAGTAGCCACGTAGCGTTTAAATCTAAGAACATTCCAAGACGCGAGGTAAAAGAAATGTCAGAAGAAAAAATCTTAAACGGTGTAGATGTGGATGCGGTTGAAGGTTTGATTAGTGCCGTAAAAGAAAAACCTGAGCTTGCCGAGTCCAAATTCCGCGCTTACAACGAATGGATCGACGGTGGGCACAATCGTACTACCATCACTGGTTTTTACGGTGCTGGCCAGGAGATTTCGCACGCCGAACCTTTTGTACTGTATGCAGACGAACCACCCATCCTCGCGGGACAAGATAAAGGAGCGAATCCTGTAGAGCACCTTCTGAATGCTCTGGCGAGTTGAATGACTACCACCATGGTTTACCATGCCGCAGTTCGCGGTATAAAGTTGGAGGAAGTGGAATCGGAGTTGGAGGGCGATATTGACCTCAAGGGTTTCTTGGCGATCTCCGATGAAGTCAGACCAGGCTATCAGGAAATCCGGGTAAATTTCAAAGTCAAGACGGATGCTGAAAATGTGGATAGGCTGAAGGCGTTAACCAGGCTATCGCCCGTGTACGACGTTGTTAGCAATGGGACTCGCGTCAAGGTTCAAATAGAGAGGAAATAATGCGGGTGGCGTAGTTGGTCTCGTCGGCTTCAGTCGGCTGCAGGAGTGGTTTACTTTGACGAATCAAAAGTTTGACCCTTTTATCAGCCGTAGGGCTCGCGATATACGGAATGGTCTCTCTGAAGCCATCATCTGGTCACTGGATAACAATGACGCTGAGCCATTCAGACGGGCAGGGAAGGAGTTTCTGGCCAGTGATATGGCTCCAGTCCACCACGACTATGTGAGGGATCGACTGGGGCGTTATGAGCAAGCTTTTTCTGAAGTGCAACAGCGCAGACTCGGCGACGCATTCAGCCAGGCAATTGAACTTTGGAACAAAGGGCTCTTCTTTGAGGCTCATGAGCGTTGGGAAATTACTTGGCGGCACGCCTCAGGCGAATGGCGCATGGCCATAAAGGGGCTTATAAAGGCAGCCGGCGTTTATGTTCACATGGAGCAAGATCACGAGCTGGCCGCAAAAACACTCGCAGGCAAAGCTTTAGCGCTCCTTCGGGAACACGGCCGGACCCTTTCCTCTCTTTTGGATCTCAGAGAGTTATTAGAAAAGCTTGAAACACTACACCCCGTTCCGCCTCAATTGTCGAATCGTGGTCAGAGAAGTGTGCTAAAATGACAGCCAATCTTTATGAACGAATGCTCGCAATATCGAATGATATAGTAAATTATTCAGTATGGTCGCAAAAAAATAACTGGCTCGCTTTGACAGAGTGGTAAGTCTTTGCT
>CP070843.1:2216917-2225051 GCA_020350905.1 Deltaproteobacteria bacterium | reverse complement strand
TTACTTGACATATTATTAGGTCTGCTCTAAATTCTTTGACTAATACGATTTATCATATCCTCATTCATCATATTGTGTAATTAAGCTTGGGGGGGCACCCCTACCATATTTTTTCTGAGTGAACCTCAGTACCAATAGTTAATGCATGATCCTACCAGTGGTTTCGATGTCAGGAGTAAATCGTGGCGACATTGTTTAACTGGTAGACGGCTCGGCCCGAGCAGGGCATAGTTTCTCTCTGACTGCCTTACCGCTGGGTCGAGAAAACGGGGGTAGGGGCACTCACAATCAACAACTGGACCTGCCGGGATGTCCTGAGATGTCACACCTGGCGCACACGGCCTATGCATGATTGCAAGACCCAGACGGTGAGACGAGGCTGACGTTGGCCCCCACTGTCATCCTGCCTGGGCATCCCGGACGGTCCACACAAAGGAGGGGCACGCATGTCCAACAGACCGGAGAAAGTCTTCCAACACGGCGGGGTCAAGGCTGCAATCTTTGCCAACGAACACGAGAAGGACGGCCAGAGTTTTACGAAGAATCGGATTTCTGTGCAGAAGGTCTATCGTGACAAAGAAGGAATGTTTAAGACCACGACCAGTCTAGAGGTCAACGATCTCCCCAAAGCAGTTCTTGTGTTGCAGAAGGCATTTGACTACCTGACAGTACGACACGAACCTGAGGACGTTCCAACCTCATTCTAGTTAGCCTGGCGAGGAACCGCTTTCATTAGCCTGCATTACCGCGAAAGGGTGTTACGAGACCGTGAAGATGGTTGGGCCACGCGCAGCGCAGGCGCGGCGTGCTGGGAAACCGTAAGGGACTCGCACCCGAGGCGATACATGAAATATCCGGGCAGGGCAGAGCCGGGGGGGCACAAGGCCAACAGAAAGCGTTCCTCGCCAGGTTTCTTCCAAAGGCGCACCCCTTCGACAAGACCTGCGGACGAGGAGTACGACTACCCTCGGCCGTGAACGACTCGACTTGGGCTCTCCGACAGGTCTCGTAGACATGTCTCACTGCCGTATGGCTCGGGCCGAACGGAGGCTCACTCGAAGTCTTCGGGTCGGGCCGCTCAGGGCTAGATAAACGAATCGGGTCTTACCTAAGCAGCTACGTGTGTCCATCGGGAAACCTTGCTTCTGTATGTCATTCTGAGGAGCCCTTCGGCATGCTCTGGATAAACGAAGCGACGAAGAATCTCCCGGTTCCGAGGGGTGAGGAGAGATTCTTCATGGAGCCTGTCCTGAGTCTGTCGAAGGCTCAGAATGACACCCAGTCGTTTCCGGACAAAAACTAGCTGGAAGTAGAAGGCGCACAAGATTTCCATTATTGCTTAGATCTGGACAAAGCATGGGCTGGGGGGATGTTTCAATCCTACACCTGATATCTCCAACTTTCTCAGGGGGCACCTGATGAAAAAAGAGCGCAGCACTCGACCGGGATGGAGCTGGCCAAGAAAGATTATCTCTCTCATTCTTGGACTTGCCGTTTTTTCTGTTGCGGCCAAACCGGTTTTGGCACAAGAGACCGTTTTTGGCCCGGAAGACTTACAAATAGGCTGGTTTCGCATCCACTTCTCCTTTCACAAATTCACAGTCGACGTTCCCGGAGAAGGGACCATCATCATACGCAAGAATACACCGGCAGAGAAAATTGGAGGGGGGATTGCACGGTTCAATGGAAAATGGATTCCCCTCGTTGACTTTCTCGGTGGCGACCACCTTGTTTTTGAAAAAAACGTCGAACTGCGATCCCGTAATTACCTGTATGTCTCTTTGCGTGGCGCGCGCGGAGCATCGATCAGTGTAGAGGTGAAAAAGAAGCGTTTCAGCCCGCCGCCGGAGGTGAATTTCTCCGCCAATCCTTCGGCCGTCAAGCCCGGCGAAGCGAGCACCCTGAACTGGACCACAAGCCATACCACTTCCGTTCGCATCGAGCCCGGCATTGGAAGTGTGGACCCGAGCGGTTCTCAGACAGTAACTCCTTCAGAAACCACCACCTACACACTCACAGCAGAGGGAGAAGGAGGCACGACAAGCAAAGGTGCGACCGTAACTGTTTACCAGGCTCCTGCTGTGACCATCGGTGCTGATCCGGCGACCGTGATATATGGCGAATCCTCAACCCTGTATTGGAGCTCCACCGACGCTGACAATGTTGTCATCGATCAGAACATAGGAGAGGTAGGGTATGAGGGATCGCTGGAGGTTACGCCAGACCGCAGCACTACCTACACCATCACCGCCAGTGGGCCGGGAGGCAGTGCAGAGGCGCACGCAGTGCTTACGGTGAAGGCCGATGTGGAGCCACCGCTGGAAGGCTCTTTCGGCGACCAGTATCAGGACCAGATTCCATCTGATGCCACCATAGGAGCGTACGATTCTTCCCGGTTCTCTTTGATCACGGGCCTGGTTCAAGATCTAGACAATGTGCCCGTAGCCGATGTTTCCATCACCATCCTCGACCACCCCGAGTACGGCACTGCAATGACGGACTCGAACGGTAGATTCACCATCCCAGTGGAGGGAGGAACCACTCTCACTGTTGTCTATCAGAAGGAGGGGTTGATTGCTTCCCAGAGGAAAGTCTCTGTGTTCTGGAATGACGTTGCCATAGCTGAGACTATCCAGATGATCGCCGAGGACCCCGCTTCCACTACTCTCACATTTGACGGCAACCCTTCAACGGTGGTCACACATCACAGCACTGAAGTGAGCGATGAGTTCGGCAACCGATCCTTAACCATGGTATTTACCGGAGACAATAGCGCCCACGAATTTGATGCCCAAGGCAATGTATTACGGGAACTCACCACCATCACCACCCGCGCCACTGAGTTTCCGACCCTCGAGTCCATGCCGGCAATCCTACCACCCACCTCAGCCTTCACGTACTGTGCAGAGCTCACTGTGGATGGAGCCCAGCGAGTGAAATTCGACAAGCCGATTATAACCTGGGTGGATAATTTCCTGGGGTTTGATGTCGGCGAAGCTGTGCCGGTTGGCTCTTACGATCGCGGTGGTGGTGTATGGGTCCCTGAGGTTAACGGCATTGTTGTGGCGCTCTTGGACACCAATGCAGATGGCTTCGTTGATGCACTGGATGCCAACGGCGATGGAGTACAGGATGATCTCGATGGTGATGGTATCTTTCGTGACGAGGTCCTGGGTCTGGACGATCCTGTGAGATACCCGGCCGGATCCACTTTCTGGCGTGTGACCCTGACCCATTTCACTCCTATTGATTACAATTGGCCTGCAGTCTTGGCGGATACTGCGATTGATCCGAACCCAACCACTGTAGCAAAGGCAGATCAGAAAATAACCGTATCCAAAGACTGTCAGCGAAAAACAAGCTCTTTTGTGGAGGAGCGCAGCCGGATCTTCCATGAGGACATCCCCATTCCTGGCACAGACATCACCCTGCACTACAGCAGCGACAGAGTAGAAGGCTACCAGCACAAGATCACGGTTCCTGCGAGTGGTGCAAGTGTCCCCGCAAGCCTCAAGAGAATCATTGTCAGGCTGGAGGTGGCAGGCCTCTTCTTTCAACAGAATCTGGATCCTCTACCCAACCAGATGGCGGAGTTTATCTGGGATGGGCTAGATCATTTGGGAAGGCGGGTGAACGGTTCTACAACAGCTCATAGCAGCATCGGCTTCGTTTACGATGCGGTCTATTCGAGCGCAGGGAATTATGTGCGGGCATTCGGCCAGCCGGGGCGTGAGGCAACCTCAATCTCGGCCAGAGAAGAGATTATTTTGTGGAAGCGCAGTAAGATGATTCTTCATCGAAGGGCTCGAGGAGGAGGCGAGCTCGCTGAGGGCTGGTCCGTCTCCACCCACCATGTAGTAAACCCCACAGACACCTCCGTTCTCCATAAAGGAGACGGCACACAGGCCGTAAATCAAGCTATTATTATTGATACCGTGGCAGGTGGGGGATCAGGGTACACCGACGGAGTTCCAGCCACAGAGGTATATCTTTCTTCGTTTGAGGACGTAGCCACGGATGCTGTAGGCAACTTCTACATCGCCAATCGCCAGTACGGCCGTATCTTGAAAATAGACAGGGACGGGATCATCACTACAGTGGCCGGCAGTGGCTGCACTCATTATGGTTGTGGAGGCTTTAGTGGGGATGGAGGCCCGGCAACTCAGGCAGAGCTTGACCGTCCTAAAGGTGTAACCCTGGACAGCGAAGGAAATATCTACATTGCTGATTCGTACAATCGGCGCATCCGTAAGGTGGATAACAGTGGCATCATCACTACTATTGCCGGCAATGGCACACAGAATTATGGTGGAGAGGGGATTCCGGCCACACAGACAGGGTTTAAACATCCGGTTGCTGTGGCTGTAGATGCCGTAGGAAATCTTTATATCTCTGATTGGTCTGGTCATCGAATCTTCAAGGTGGATACGAACGGCATCATCACCACTGTTGCTGGTGATGGTATTGAAGGCTACAGTGGAGACGGAGGTGCGGCCACTGAGGCGAGGATTGCCTATGCGTATGATGTGGCTGTGGATGCACAAGGCAATCTCTTCATAGCCACCACCAACCGCATCCGCAAGGTTGATGCAAGCGGCATCATCACTACGGTGGCCGGAAATGGCTACGACTATAGCGGCGATGGCGTGCCTGCCACTGAGGCAGGGATTGGGAGTGCGTCGGGAGTAGACGTTGATGCCGCCGGCAACCTCTATATCGCATCTTATGGTGCTGACCGCGTCTTCAAGGTGGACACAAGCGGCATTCTCATCACCGTTGGCGGTGATGGAGTTGAAGGCTACAGTGGCGATGGAGGCCCGACAGCGCAGTCAAGGTTTAGAGACCCCTGGGGAGTCGCAGTAGATACCGCGGGCAATCTCTACGTCGCCGACACCGGTAACTATACCGTTCGAAAAGTTTCCGCACCGTATGTTTTCTTCAGCTCAATGCAGGTGGGAGACATCGCCTTTGCTGAAGAAAACGGCTTGGGTCACGTTCTTTTAGGCTCCGGACGACATAAAACTACCATCAATGTCGATACCGGGAGTGTCCTTCGAAAGTTCGGTTACGACGTGGAGAATCGCCTTGTTTCCATAACCGACCAGTTCGGCAATCAGACTATTATTAACAGGGACAGCAATGGGTTTCCCACCTCAATTGCATCCCCCGATGGGATCACCACGATACTGACAGTAGACGAAGACAATCACCTTACTCAGATCACCTACCCTGGCGGAAACTTCTACAGCTTTGAATACACCCCTGAGGGTCTTTTGACCGCCAAGGTGGAGCCGGAGACGAACCGCTTTGAGCATGGGTTCGGTTCAACTGGACGGCTGACAACTGCCACGGATGAAGAGGGAGGACTATGGCACTCCTCCAGGACTACGCTTGAAAGCGGTGAGGTTCTTACTGAAGTCCTTACTGGGGAAGGAGATCTCACATCTTATTTGGATTTCACCGACTCGACCGGTGCTTTCACCTCAACCATAACAGACCCCACAGGAGCGCAGACCCTCTATTCCATTACTGGAGAGGGACTGACGGTAAATAAATCACTTCCCTGTGGCATGGAACTTGACTTTGAGTATGGCTTGGATTCTGAGTACAAGTTCAAGTTCGTAAAAGAAATGACAGAAAGCACTCCTTCTGGTCTGACCAAGACTAGTCTCCGGGTTAAGACCTACCAGGATACCAACTCGGATGACGTGCCGGATCGGATCACAGAAACGGTTGCCGTAAACGGTAAGGCCTCAAGCCTTGTGACCGACACTCTGCAAGCGACCAAGACTATTAGTTCTCCTGCAGGAAGATCGTTGACGACAAACTATGATCCCGTCACCCTGGTGACCACACGTCTCAGCATTCCTGGTCTCTACGAAACGATCTATGGATATGATACCAACGGTCGGTTGAACTCGATTGCGACCAACACCAGACAGACCACATTCACCTACAATGCACAGGGGTTGCTTGAATCCATAACCGATCCGGCAAACGAAACCACTACGTACTCCTACGATGCAGTGGGTCGTATGACTGGGATCGGTCGCCCGGACACAAGTTCTGTGAGCTTCACCTATGACAACAACGGCAACATGACCGTGTTGACGAATCCAGCCACGATCGACCACACCTTTGGCTACAACCTGGTCAATCTGAATAGCTCCTATACTACCCCACTGAGCGGTAGTTACAGCTACGTGTATGACAGAGACAGGAGGCTCACCCAGGTCAACTTCCCCTCCGGAAAACAAGTCAATAACATCTATGCGAACGGGAGACTGGAGCAGATTCAGACTCCGGAAGGAAACGTCGATCTTACATATTCCTGCAGTACCAAGGTTGATTCCATTACCAAAGGCTTGGAAAGCATTCTCTATGACTACGATGGCTCGCTGGTCACAGCAGAGACCTTAACTGGGACCCTGGATAAATCTCTGGAATATACCTATAACAGCGATTTTAACCTCTCAAGCGTTACTTACGCTGGAGGCACGGCCAGCTATACCTATGACAATGATGGGCTTTTGATCGGTGCTGGAGTCTACAGCATTACCAGAGATGCTGCGAACGGGTTGCCCGAATCTGTTACTGGTGGCGCTTTGAAATTGAACCGCGCTTTCAGCGGATACGGTGAGGTGGGGGGACAAGAATTCTCCGTGGGCGGCCAAGGGGTCACTTCCTGGAGCCTCATAAGGGATGACGCAGGCAGAATCACTGATAGGGCAGAGACTGTTGACGGAGTAACCTCCAACTACAGCTACACCTATGACCCAATGGGAAGGCTGCTCACGGTGACCAAAGATGGAACCCTGGTTGAGGAGTATCAGTATGACAGTGTAGGGACCCGTACACATGAGATGAACTCGCAAAGGTCTATTACCGGAAGGACCATGACCTACGACGACGAGGATCATCTTTTAACCGCAGGAGATGCCACGTACCAGTATGATGTAGATGGGTATCTCACTACCAAAACCGTTGGCACTGAAGCACCTTTCGAGGTTACCTCCTATTCCTATTCTTCCCGCGGCGAGTTGCTTAGGGTGACACTTCCGGATGGCAGGCTCATCGAGTATGTTCACGACCCGCTTGGCAGGAGAATTGCAAAGAAAGTTGACGGATCTATAACCGAAAAATACCTTTGGCAGGGCCTGACGCGGCTCTTGGCAGTGTATGATGGCAATGATCTTCTTCTCGCTCGCTTCCTTTACGCAGACGGTCGCATGCCAGTTGCCATGGAACGTGGGGGCGCCACCTACTATTTCACTTATGACCAGGTGGAATCGCTGAGGCTTGTTGCAGATTCCTCAGGCAACGTGGTAAAGAGGATTGACTACGACTCATTTGGGAATATCATAAATGATACGAACGCATCATTTGAGATACCCTTTGGTTTCGCAGGAGGAATACACGACAGAGACACCGGTCTGGTCCGCTTCGGCTTCCGTGACTACGATCCCGACATTGGCCGCTGGACGGCTAAAGATCCCATACTTTTCGCGGGTGGGAATGTTGATCTTTACGGCTATTGTCTAAATGATCCGGTTAACTTAGTTGATCCAAGTGGTCAATTCGGGGGTGCTGGCTTTGTGATTGGTATCTTTGCAGGCGCTTACGGAGGGTTTCTCACAGGAATACAACAAGGTGATATACTCACAGGCGTCTTTGCAGCAGCTACTGGAGCAATGGTCGGTGGTCTAGTTGGTATTGTTGCTCCGCATTTGTCTGCAACTGTTGGAGGAATGTTTGCAGGAGTAGTTGGCGGAATGGCCGGTGCAACGCTTAGCGTCTATAGCAGCAATCCATGTCCCTCTCCAAGGGATTACGCTGAGGCCATTCTTAGAGGCGGTCTGATTGGTGGCGTGACGGGGTTTATGGGTGGCGGGATGGTCGCTTCCGCGGCAACTGTAGGAGCAACCGGGACTGCAGTTCATGTTGGTGGAGCAATGTTCGCTGCCCCCATTGGTTGGGGCTTGAGGATGATTGACTTTTAGTAGAAACTAGTTGTCGCATAAGTGTTTGAGGGACAAATCAGAGGATTGAAGAGAGCGAAAATGCTAAAGGAAAGCGGTGACAGAGCCACATATACTTTTGCGCAGCCAAGACTCTATCAGTTTTTCGTCAATCA
>CP070843.1:2212852-2216817 GCA_020350905.1 Deltaproteobacteria bacterium | reverse complement strand
TATGCCCCATGCCCTATGCCCCATGCTCAGCTCTGCTGACTGCTGGTTACCTGTTCCTGAAACCGCACGCCATACGCTATGCGCTCTGCGCTCTGCGGTTGAACCGCAGAGCATTCATCACCCCATGGCAGCGACAGGCAGTGGCAACCAAGATGTTCTTCTCAGTCGATCGCGCCTCTTCAAGGAGCTGCCAAAGAACTGACAACCGGTAACCGCCCACCCCCGGCGCCAGCTGATGGCTGCGTACCACCTGGGTTACATAGCCCTCCACCTCTATGTTCCGAATAACGTCAAACATATTAGCTTCACGAACCTCCCCTGTCACCGTGCATTTCTCATTCGGTTCATCGCAGTCGTCAGGACAGCGAAAGGTGGCAAAGCTGGCATAGAGAGCCCCCGTCTTTGCACGCAGAGAATTGGGGACCGCTTGTTCGAGTATGGATGGAACTGCACGTTGAGTAACGACCCCCTCTCTGGCCAATTGTCGGCACAGCCAGGCAAAGGCAACGTGTACCGGAATAGCCGGAACGATCCATTCAGACCCAAGAACCGGGTAGTGAACGAGGAAATCGATGGCATCCTGCTCAACTGTCTCGATTGGCTTCTCTCTTAATTTTTCCAAAACGTGGATATCTCGGTCCACCACCACCAGGCGGGGAACCTTCTTTCGTTCCAAAATTCTTTGTACTGCCAGGGTTCCGAAGCGTCCGGCTCCGAGAATCCAAAATGATTCCATCTGCATTGCTCCTTTTTTTTGTTGTATCCCAACAGTGGGCGAGATTAAACCATAAACTTGGGGAATTGGCATGAACTCAGTACCCTTTTTTCGTGGGGCTGACTCTCAGCGCGGTTCTCTGCCCGCCAGTTCTAAGCCTTGACAGGCGGGAGAGAGCGCTCGCACAGCACGGTGCCGAATCATTGACACCCCTAGCTTTTCTTCCTATAGTGCAGGCGAAGCGCGGCGAAGCCGCAATCAAATTCGGATTGGAGAGACGACATCTGAGCGAAATGAATAAGAATAACAAGAATGAAACCTTTATCCTCGCCTCAGGTTCTCCGCGGCGTCAAGAACTCTTGCACCAGCTCGGGTTTTCCTTCGAGGTCATTCCCAGCAAACTGGAGGAAACCAACCAAAGCGGCATGGAACCAAGAGGTCACGCCATCTATTACGCCAAAGAGAAAGCCAAGGAGGTGGCGCAACGGTACCCCCAAGAATGGGTATTGGCAGCAGACACCATCGTCGTTGTTGATGAGGAAATCTTGGGAAAACCAGTCGACTCCACTGAGGCCACAGCCATGCTTTTCCGCCTAAGCGGGCGCAGCCATCATGTCATTACCGGAGTCTGCCTGTTACACGCACAATGTGGGGTGGAGGAGAGCCAAGCAGTTGAGACCGAGGTTTTTATGAGAAGCCTCGGCGCTGCTGATATTGAAGGCTACATTGCAACTGGTGAGCCCATGGATAAGGCTGGCGCTTATGGTATCCAGGGCATTGGCGGTTGTTTGGTTCAACGGATCGAGGGTTCGTACTCGAACGTGGTGGGATTGCCCCTCTGCGAGACCGTGGAGTTATTACGTCGTCATCAAGTTGCCGATCCTTTTTAGCCCCTCCAGAATTTAGTGGTGAAAAAATGTCAGTAGCAGAGAACCTCGCCCGGGTCAAAGAGCAGATAGCGGATGCTGCCGAGCGCTCGAACCGCTCACCCGAGTCGGTCAAACTGGTCGGTGTCACCAAGACTGTAGAGGTTGCGCGTATCAAGGAAGCGGTATCAGCGGGTCTGCAAATATTGGGAGAGAATTACGTTCAAGAAGCCCGAAACAAGATCGAACAGGTGGGAGGCCAGGCAAGTTGGCATTTCATTGGGCGCTTGCAGAGTAACAAAGCAAAATATGCGGTTAAGCTCTTCGACCTTATTCAAACTGTCGATACTCTGAAACTAGCCACTGAATTGAACCGCCGCGCTCAACCTTTAGGGCGAGTGATTCCCATTATCATCCAGGTGAACCTCGCCGGCGAAGCGAGTAAGGGTGGTGTTCATCCGGCCACGTGCATCCAACTAATCCGAGAGATCTCCGAATTCACTCATCTACAAATCCGAGGGCTTATGACCATGCCGCCTTTCTTCAACGATCCGGAACGTGCCAGACCACACTTTCGCCGACTGAGAGAGCTGAGCCAGGAGATAGTGGAGGCTCAGTTACCTGATGTTGAAATGCATGAACTGTCCATGGGCATGTCTGGCGATTTTGAGGTAGCCATCGAGGAAGGCGCAACACTGATTCGAGTGGGAACTGCTATTTTTGGAGAGCGACCGTAAGTCGTTGACGCATTGTCTCATACAAAGCCATAGCACCTGCCGCTGCAGCATTGAACGAATCGAGCCGGCCTTTCTGGGGAATTGCAGCGAGTAGATCGCAAGTCCGCCTCACCAGCGGTCGGATGCCTTTGGCCTCCCCGCCGATCACCAGAGCCGTCGGCTGACAGAGATCGAGTTCATAGAGAACCCGGTCCGCCTCCATGGTCAATCCCACTACCCAGATTCCTTGTTTTTTGAAAAGCTCCAGGGTTTGCTTCAAATTGGTGACCCGAGCAACGTCCATGTGCTCAAGAGCGCCGGCTGAGGCCTTGGCTACCGCAGCAGTCAGAGAAGCAGCCCGATCTCTTGGCACCACCACTCCGTGAGCTCCACAAACATATGCGGTACGTATGAGACCACCTAGATTCTGGGGGTCCTGGATACCATCCAATACTAAGATAAGTGCAGGGTCGTCGCGCTGGGCTGCTTCGAGAATATCCCCCAGATCGACGAATGAAGAAGGAGAAAGGAGAGCTACAATCCCTTGGTGGGCAGTGGTTCCTGCCCTGGCGTCCAGACGTTGCCGCTCGTGGGAACGGATTTTGATGCCGAACTCCCTCGCTTGGGCGAGGATTTGTGCAACAGTGAGGTTCTGTCCACTCCGGCTTACCCAGATTTCCCTGACCCTGTGGCCACGAGCTGTAAGCGCTTCGCGGACTGGGTGTATACCGTATATAATGTCCGTCATGTGAAATGCAGCTCTAGGGACAACCAGACAGCAGGAGTTGAATCGATCTGATCAGAGCATAAAGGTTGTCCAGACATCGCTCAGTCCGGTTGGATCAGATTATGTACTCGCGGGAGAGTTGCCTGTCGCCGGCAGCTTGTGGAGAGGATGATAGCTGCGAGCGCTTCAACAGCTTCCTCAAGAACGTCGTTGACAATCGAGTAATCATACCAAAACGCTTCCAGAAGTTCTCTGGAACTGTTCTCCAGCCGCTGCTCGACATCATTTCCCTGCTCGGTACCTCTCTCTAAAAGCCTTTTTTTCAAGGTCTCACGATCAGGCGGCAGAACGAAAATGAAACAGGCGCGGGGAAAATGCTCTTTCACCTCGCGAGCACCCTGGACGTCAATCTCCAGAAGCAGGTCCCGCCGGTCATTCAGTTTTTTTTCTAGCTGCGCACGAGAAGTTCCGTAGTAATTCCCGTGGACTTGGGCACACTCAACAAAGGCACCTGCCTCTTTCATCGCAAGAAAAGTCTCCAATGAGACGAAATGGTAGTCTCGACCCTCTAACTCTCCTTGGCGCGGTGCCCTGGTGGTGTAGGAAATCGAGTAGGCGAGCTCGGGAAATCTCTTCCGCACTCTTTCCCGCAAACTTGATTTTCCCACGCCTGATGGGCCAGAAAGCACAAAGAGTTGCCCAGTAGAGTCCATCACTTTATCTTGCTATCGCCATCTTTACCAAGAGAATCGGCCATAAACCGTTGGGCAATTGTCTCAGCTTGCACTCCGGAAAGAATGACATGATTGCTGTCGGTGATGATGATTGCCCGGGTGCGTCGCCCCATGGTGGCATCAATGAGTTTCTTCGCCATCTTGGCGTCCTCTTTCAGCCTCTTCATTGGTGCAGATCCAGGGGAAACAATAGCAACTACTCGATCC
>CP070843.1:2209267-2212752 GCA_020350905.1 Deltaproteobacteria bacterium | reverse complement strand
GGTGGGTTTTCATCAATCACCAGGGCAAGCGCAGGAGTAAGAAGATAGGTGATAAGCGCACCGCAAACATTCTAGCAAAAGAAATTCGAGTGCGACTTGCACAAGGTGATCTAGGGATGATTGCGGATAAAGCCCCTACCCTGTCAGAGTATGGCAAGCAGATTTTGAAGTCGCCACTGAACGGTTGGGAAGGTTCCACCACAGACCAGTACGAAACCGTGTTTAGGTTGCACATTAAGCCAGCGATAGGTCACAGGAGATTACACGAGATTAAAAAGCGTGATGTCAAAGCCATAATTGCGGGACTGCAAGCAAAGGGCTTTTCTCCGTCCAGGCTGGAAACAGTAGTGCAAGTGCTACGCATTATCCTGAACCATGCAATTGAGGATGAATACATAACAACAAACCCCTGTGGCAATATGAGCAAGTATTTAGGCAAAAAAACTACAACGATAAATGTACTGGACGCACGGGAGACTCAAGAGTTGATTGACGCTACTTCTCACCTGTCTCTCATGTTCAATGTATTCTTTGTGGTGAAGGTGCGTACCGGACTACGAATCGGGGAAATGGTAGCCCTCACATGGGCCGATGTTGATTTTGAAAACCGCACCCTAAACGTGGACAAGCAGTGGGATTGGAAACGTAGAGAGATGCGACCACCCAAAAATGACAGTGTGCGGGTAGTCAAGTTGTCACCACAGGCTGTGGAAATGCTGAAAAGGTTGTACCAATCCGGGACAGGTACGGGGTTGGTTTTTCTTGAGAAAGGTGGCAGTTATCTGAACGATAAGAAAATTAGGCGAAGATTGAGAAGTGTTGCGGTCAAACATATCACGCCCCACGATCTGCGCCATACCTACGCCACGCTCAGGATTGCCAAGGGTGACAACATTGTGGACGTGAGCAATCAGCTAGGACACAAGAATATCAAGGTCACGCTGGACACCTACACTCACTGGGTGCCGATGGAAGAATATCAGCAGCAGGTGGACGAGTTAGACAACTTGCACCTGACTGCACCCTATACGCACCCGGAGAAAAAGTCTAATGAGATACTTCACTGATTTCAATCGCTTAAAGGGTTTTGTCCGATATGATCAACATGTCGCCGACTCACTTTGTTCGTCGCCAGAAGCGCAGCGAGAAAAGCGGGAAAAGCGAGAAAGGTAGAAGCTCCTTCTGATTACAAGCTGACTAGCTGATGACCCTTCTTGCTCTTTTTCGCAACGGTTTCAACGTTTTCCCTTTCTGGCCAACACCCCTTCTCGCACTACTCGTCGTTCCATTGTTCTCAGAAACCGCTACCTACTTCTTACTACCCTCCCCCCTTGCCATTTCTTCCATCTCCTTAAGAAGTTGCTTCAACTCAACTGGGGGCTTGAGTACTTTGCCATCCTTATCAGTACAGACATGCACGGTATGTCCTTCAGCCAGGACCGTCCCGTTGTCTTTGTGCAAGAGCACATAGTCGAAACGCAGTCTTGCTTTTCCGGCAAAAGAGAAGGTGGTTTCGATACGAATGATATCGTCATAGCGGGCAGGATTGTGGTAACGACAATAGGCCTCATAGACAGGCAGGAAACAACCCCGCTCTTCCAGTAACCGATACGTGCTTCCTACCCGCCGGAAAAGCTCTGTGCGACCAATTTCAAACCATCTCAAATAATTGGCGTAATACGCTACTCCCATGGAGTCCGTGTCGCCGTAAAGAACCCGCTGCTCTGCACGAGACGGTTTACTCATTACGCAATCTCGCCCTTTATAAACTTCTCCATAAGCTTATGCCCTGGTTTGACAACCAGTCCTGTACTTTCCGCACTCTGCTCGGAAAACCCTCTCTGCGCTTCACTGGCAATCGCCGGCAGATCGCATACCGCAAAGGGAACAAAGCCTCTCGCGTGTGTGCGCGTTCTAATGGGGGTAAGATGGTCGGTAATAATCATCACCCGAACTCCGCTCATATCACTGCACCTGTCTAATATCGGCCCAACCACCCTGGCATCAAAAGCCTCGATTGCCTCGATCTTGAGTTCCAAGTTCCCCTCATGAGATGCCTCGTCGGGGGCCTCTACGTGGAGATAGACGAAATCTTTATCCTGTAAAGACTGCAGAGCGGCGGCCACCTTGCCATCGTAATTGGTGTCCAGGTATCCGGTGGCTCCGGGTACATCCACCGCTTCCAAACCGGCATAGATACCCAATCCCTTTAGGAGGTCAACTGCCGAAATCACCACTCCGTGGATGTCGAACTGATCATTGAGGCTGGGCATAATGGGAGCAACCCCCTGACCCCACAGCCAGATTGCATTGCCGGTCCGCTTGCCCTCTGCGATCAGCTGCCGGTTCAGCTCGTGATCTGAAAGGATCCGTCTGGCTGCTTCCATCAAGGATCTCAGTTCAGGCACCTCATCATATACTTGCCAGTACTGAGCCACCGGCTGACCAGTAACGTCATGGGGGGGAGTAATGCTCAGATCAGACCTCCCGCCCCGCCAGACCATGAGGTGACGATAGCTTACCCCTGGGTAGAAATGAAACGACTCGGTGCCCAAACTCTCCTGCAGTGCAGTGATAAGTACCCGGCCATGCTCGCTGGAAATATGACCCGCTGAGTAATCTGTCAGAACGAGTTTGCCGTCAGCACCGGTTTCCACGCTGACCAGATTGCACCTGAAGGCTACATCGTCAGGAGAAAGCTTCACCCCCATGCTGGCCGCTTCCAATGGAGCGCGGCCTGAGTGAAAGCGATCAGGATCATAACCCAAGATTGCCATGTTAGCCACGTCACTCCCCGGGTCCTGATGCGAGCCAATGGTCTCCGTAAGTCCCAGAAGGCCCTTGGCGGCCAGTTGATCCATGTGGGGAGTATGAGCCGCCTCCAGGGGTGTCTTGCCGTCAAGCTCCTCTAGGGCCTCATCGGCCATGCCATCGCCAACCAGTATGAGGTATTTGCTCTTCAATGCGTCCATCTTGTTTCCATCTCTATTGTTGTCACACTGCGTTAAGCGCATAGCGCACAGGGTTGATTGGATGATTCGTCAAATAGTAAATTTTGTAATTTGGAATTTTCATCAACTTCCGCTTCTTCGTGTCGGTTCGAATCTGCCTAATGCTGCTTGCCAGCTGTATTTCCCCATGCTCTATGCCCTATGCTAACCCTCATCAACGGCTTCTCTATTCTCCACCCGTATCAAGCGCGTGGGTGCAGTTACCACCTGGAGGTCACCGATTTCAGCCAGGGCCAGACGCACATCACGCTCTCTTGCCTCATGAGTCATCATTACCACCGGCACTGAACCCTTTACCTGTCTACCTTTCTGAATAACTGATGCAATACTGATATCGTGGTTACCTAATATGCCTGAAATCTTAGACAGTACCCCGGGCTGGTCCACCGCAGAAAACCTGAAGTAATAGTTGATTACCAGCTCATCCATTGGTTTGATCTGACGCATCATTACCGCATCCCTTTCACAAGCCAG
>CP070843.1:2206452-2209167 GCA_020350905.1 Deltaproteobacteria bacterium | reverse complement strand
TGGTAAATGCAGCCCAGCGATGATACCCTGAAGCATCCCGAACAAAAGGAAGGGCAGTGCCGCCCTCACTTCTTGCATAGGGTAATTTCATCGCCAAATGGACCTGCATGGTTCGGGAAAGCATGTGAATAAGGATCAGCCAAATTGTAGATCCGACTGCAACCAGCCTAGCGAAAGCCAACCACTTGCACAGCAAAGTGATAATGATGGCCACAGCGCCAAAGACTCCCAGCCGGGTGTCTTTCATGATCTCGAGACGCTTGTTCTGATCCCAGCCTCCACCCGCAGCATCAACAAAATCGGCCAGGCCGTCCAGGTGAAGTGATCTGGTGCTTATGACGCTTGCGAGAAGCATGATTGCTGCAACTCCCATGGGCCAGCCACCATTGCCATTGATCAATGTATTGATCAGACTTAGAGCCCAGAGGAGCAGTCCGAGTACAGCTCCCACTACGGGGAAAAAAGGTAAGGAATCGCTAGGGATGGACGTGTCTCTGCCGGGAACCGGAAAGATGGTCAGCGTCCGGAAGGCAGTCACCAATCCGTGAAACATGTCAGATCTCTCAGTGGTAATTACAAAGTCCGGAGTGTCAGCTAACCGATGTGAGGACTCGGAGACGCAGATTGCTGAGCTGGCAGCTGGCAGAAAAAGAACTCAGGCGAAAACCTGCCAGCTGCTGGCTACGAACTGTCCGCTAAAAAACTTTGTCTCTCCGTTTCACCGCTTCAACCTGCTCCGTGTCGCCGTATCACCCCATCGCCGTGTCCTCATTCCCTACCACTCACTCCGGCCGAGTCGAAGGTTGCCATTTCGTTATAGATCTTGACCGCAGCTTCAATCACCTGCATGGCCAGAGCGGCACCGGTACCCTCGCCCAGCCTCATGTCGAGGTCGAGTAGGGGCCGGATACCTAATCGTTCGAAAAAGGTGCGATGACCGGCCTCGGCAGAGCAATGGCTGAAGAAGAGATAGTCGCGTACCGTTTCTTTGAGCCGTATGGCCACGAGAGCTGCGGCAGAGGAGATAAAGCCATCAACCAACACCGGCACCCGCTGACCAGCCGCGCCAAGAATGAGGCCACAAATGCCGGCTATCTCCATGCCGCCCAGTGCCGCAAGGGTTCGCAACGGATCAGTAAGGAGATGACCGTTAACCTCGCGAGCGCGTTCAATGACTTTGATTTTATTCTGAAGCCGATCATCATCGATTCCAGTGCCACGCCCGGTAACCTCCACTACAGAGCAAGGAATCAAAGAGGCATAAAGTGCAGAGGATGGCGTGGTGTTGGCAATGCCCATCTCACCAGTCCCCAAGAGAGCTACACCGTCGTCGGCAGCACCGTTGGCGAGGTCCACTCCAACCTGGATCGCTTGGATGGCCTCCTCCTCGCTCATGGCGGGGCCTGTGCTTATATTATCGGTCCCGGCCTTTACCTTTTTTCTCGCTAGCCCGGATGCACCTTCCAGAGGGTCAGCCACGCCAATGTCCACCACCTGTAGGTCCGCCCCCACGTGCTTGGTCAGAACATTAATGGCGGCCCCACCCCCAAGCATGTTGTAGACCATCTGAGGTGTGACTTCGCTGGGAAAGGCGGAAACCCCTTCAGCTGCAACGCCATGGTCCCCAACGAATGTGACTATACGCTTCTTGCCCAAACGTGGGGCAGTCGTCCCTGTCATTAAGCAATAGTTGGCAGCCAGGTCCTCCAAGAATCCTAAGCTGCCGGGAGGCTTGGTAAGGTTGTCTAGGTGAGCACGAATTTCGCTTTCCAGACTCCGGTCAACAGGACTAATCGCACCGAGAATTGAGCGTAGTCTCTCCACAGAGAGCTCCTCTGGAATGTATCAATTTCCTTGTCAAATAAAGATAAACTCTGAGGGGGGGGTAAACCCCTCCTCTACGAGGGCTGAGTGTGGACGTGAATAGTAGGGGCGGGTTTATCCCCGCCCGCAAAGGTCTTCTTCGGCATTTCAGACATTTCAGATCATTTTAGCTCACTTTACACGGAGGGGAATTCCACTGACCGAGAAAATAACCTCGTGAGCTAGTTCGGCTAGAATCTGGTTGACACTGCCCGCAGTGTCGCGGAAGAGGCGAGTGGGGGCGTCCGCGGGAATAACCCCCATCCCAACCTCATTTGTGACCAAGATGAGATGACAAGGCGGGGCCTTGAGAATGTCCAGTAAAGCATCGATTTCTGGACAAGTCCCATCAGTGATTTTCTCGCTATAAAAAAGGTTGCCAAGCCAAACTGTTATACAATCGAGTACCGCCACCTCGGTTTCTTCCGGCAATGATTTTAGAGCCATCTCTAGGTTAACCGGCTCCTCCACGGTTAGGTAAGATGAATCCCGTTCGCGGCGATGGCGTTCAATGCGGGTCCGCATCTCATCATCTGAGGCTTCGGCAGTGGCGATGAAGGCTTTGTTATTATAAGAGGCCGCGAGTTCCAGGGCGTGTCTACTCTTGCCGCTTCTGCTACCCCCGGTTACTAGAGTGATCCTTTTCATAAAACACTTCTTAACATCAGCAGGTCAAGGTAAAATGTTTTTGTCGGTAAAGATAGATAGCTGTTTTGGAGTACTGAAGTGCTAGAGCCTATGAAATCCCAAACTCCAAGCACCAAATTACAAACAAATCTCAAATTCCAATACTCAATGACCAAAACAGGTTTAGAATTTTGGTCATTGTGATTTGTTTGTTATTTGATATTT
>CP070843.1:2199597-2206352 GCA_020350905.1 Deltaproteobacteria bacterium | reverse complement strand
GTATTTTCCGATAGGATAGGAAGCATTGTCGGCCCATTGCTAGGATTTGAGGTGCTAACCGCTTTTTTTCTGGAGGCTTCCTTCCTCGGCGTCATGCTGTTTGGCTGGAACCGTGTGAGTCGTAAGATGCATTTTGCCTCAACATTAATAGTGGCTGGTGGAACCTTGGTATCAGCCTTTTGGATTTTATCGGTAAATAGCTGGATGCAAACGCCGCAAGGGTTTCGCATGGGTGAACATGGCCTTCTCTATCCAACCCAGTGGTTGCAGATTATCTTTAATCCTTCATTTCCCTACCGCTTCATGCACATGGTCACCGCTGCCTACCTAACCACCGCCTTTGTTGTTGGTGGAATTGGTGCGTACTACCTTTGGCGTAAGCTTCATGTCAGCCATGCTCGAGTGATGCTTGGCATGGCCATGATCATGGCAGTTTTTGTGGCCCCTTTTCAGCTGGTCCTCGGAGACTTGCATGGGCTGAACACCTTTAAACATCAACCAGCTAAAGTAGCTGCCATGGAAGGCATCTGGGAAACCGAACGCGGCGCCGCCTTAAAACTCTTTGGCTGGCCTGATCAAGAGCAAGAAAAGACTAAGTACGCCATTGAAATTCCCAAACTGTCCAGCTTGATTCTTACCCACGATCTCGATGGTGAAGTCAAAGGGTTGAAAGAGTGGCCCAAGGACGAGCGCCCACCCGTAGCCTGGGTATTCTGGTCATTTCGCATCATGGTTGGCGTTGGTATATTGATGATATTGACCGGGGTATTTGCTGTCGTACTTTTTTTCTGCAAAAGACTTTTTGACACTCGCTGGTTCCAATTTTGGTGCATGGCTCTGACACCAGCAGGGTTTATCGCCGTGATCGCCGGATGGTGCGTTACCGAAATCGGTCGGCAGCCGTATGTGGTTCAGGGGGTGATTCGCACGGCAGAATCAGTCTCACCGGTGGCCGGTCCACACATAGCTTTATCTCTATTGGCATTTATCGTTACCTACCTTTTTGTTTTTGGCGCAGGCAGTTATTATATTTTACGACTTATCGCCAACGGTCCCACTCCCGAGGGTGAAGCCTATGGTGACCATGGCGTAGATGAACCGCCCCTGGTAACTGATCTGGTATCGGAAACAGGAGGAGAAGATGTTTAGTTTTGAGAGTTTCCTGAACTTACCGATTCTCTGGTTCGTCATTATCGCCACCGCCGTTATCCTCTACGTACTGCTGGATGGATTTGATCTTGGGGTGGGTATTCTTTTTCCCTTTGCTCCTTCCGATCAGTGCCGTGACCGGATGATGAACTCAATTGCTCCTTTTTGGGACGGCAACGAGACCTGGCTGGTTCTTGGCGGTGGCGGTTTGTTTGCAGCATTTCCTTTGGCATACGCCGTTTTGATGCCGGCTCTCTACATCCCGGTGATCCTTATGCTCCTCGGCCTGATTTTCCGTGGGGTTGCCTTTGAGTTCCGATATAAAGCAACGGGTAAATCAAGGAGACTGTGGGATTATTCGTTCCATTTTGGTTCTCTGGTTGCCGCCTTCATGCAGGGCATGTTTCTTGGTGGCCTCGTACAGGGGATCAAGGTAGATGGCCGAAGCTTTGCTGGTGGCGCTTTTGACTGGCTAAATGCTTTCAGTGCGATGACGGGCTTTGCCTTGATATGTGGATATGCATTGCTGGGCGCTACCTGGGTGGTGATGAAAACCGACGGAACGACCCAAGACTGGGCGCGAAAGTGCGCCAGTTATGTACTATTTTATGTTGCTCTTTTCATGGCCTTGGTGAGCTTGTGCATGCCCTTGATGAATGCGGATGTGAAAACCTTGTGGTTTAGCTCGCCTAATATCTTTCTGCTGCTACCGGTACCCCTTCTGACCATTGCCATGTTTGTCACGATCTGGCGTGATTTGCGTAAGCAGAGGGAATATCGCCCTTTTCTTCTGAGCGTCGGCCTTTTCCTCATGGGATACATCGGCCTGGGAATCAGTCTGTGGCCTTATGTAGTGCCCTTTGAAATCACAATATGGCAAGCGGCAGCGGCGCCTGAATCCCAATCCTTGATGCTGGTCGGCACAATCCTCATGTTACCCGTGGTACTCGGCTATATAGGCTATTGTTACTACCTATTCAGGGGTAAGGTATCCCATGAGATCACTTACTAAGAAGCAGCAGCAATGGGGATGGTTTGTCGTACTCTGGTGCGGCGGCCTAGCGGCTGTACTGCTTCTGGCTTATCTCGTCCGACTGCTAATGGGAATTGGTTAGTTAACCCTATTTATCCGGCGGTCTCAGTTTCGTTCCAAAAATCAGAACAAAAGCTATTCCTATAATACCGAAAAGCCCAACCTTGCTTACTTCCTCGGGGCTGGGATATTTCTTGTTGGGGTAACGCCAAAGGGTGATTCTGGGGTCTAGTTCCACGGATTTCCTGTAATCGGCTCTGGCCAGCTTATCCTGGCCCTGCTTCCAGTAAATTTTGAACCTGGTTTTGTAGGCATCTGCCCTACTGCGTGGATCACCCCTGAGCTCGATTGCTCTGGTGGCGTCCAGCATGGCCTCCTCCTCCCGCCCCATCAAACGATACGTTTCAGCTCGTTTGGCGTAGGCTTTTACTTGCTCTGGTTCCAGCTCCATGGCTCGCGTGAAGTAGTAAAGAGCAGGTTCGTAATGACCCATCCTTAGGTAACCGATCCCCACCATTATGTAGGCCTCACCTTTGGCAGGGGCAAGCTCTAGGTAGGCCAGATAGTCTTGAATGGCATTGTCATACTTCTCTTGATAGTAGTAAAGTAACCCTCGTTTTTCGTAAGCCTCAACTAGGTTAGGGTCTAGCTCCAAAGCCCTGGTGTAGTATTCGATCTTCTTACGGGTCACCGAGCTTTGAACACCCAGGTTGAAGTATTTCATCGCATCTTCACTGCGCGCAGGGCCTGCGACCAGCAACATTGGGGATACAAGTAATAGTATGAGCCTTTTCATTTTTTTCCTCGCTCTCACTGCACAAGTTTTAGTCGCTAAGATCTCAAGAGGAAATCTGAGCTTGTTAAAGCTAAACATCGAAAAGAGTAAGTGCAAGGGCAGATTGTGTTTTTGCCCTTTGACCAAGCCTTCTCACTCGCAATCAAACACACAATTGACTCCGGCAAAAAGGCTGGTTAGGATTTAGAAATTAGCTGAGTGCTGTAAAGCGACATTATAAATACAAAAAACTGTCCCCAGAATGGCTTTGAGGGTCGAATCTGTTTACGGGAAAAGAGCAACTGGTAAAGTCTGGCGGGAATTGGCAAGTCTTTAGTTATTTAGGTAGACGCCAGCTTGTGAGGGATACGGCTTCAAAATGTCGTAATCAAATTGAAAGGAGAAAACGGAATGGAAAATACCATTGACTTTATGAGCATATTTGACCATGACCCACAATTTCAAAATCTCATGAAGCGTATGCTCGAAAATGCGATGGCACACTCTTTCCATGGGATTATGATTACCAAGTCCGAACCTGGATATCCTATTGTTTACGTCAATGATTCTTTTTCACAAATGACAGGTTACAGTTCAGAGGAGATAATCGTTAAGAGCCCGGCTATCTTGCAGGGGCCCAGAACAGATCGAGCTGTATTAGACAGGCTGAGTCGAGCACTGTCCGAGGGTAGACTTTTCCACGGTGAAGCCATAAACTACCGCAAAGATAGTTCCGAGTTTGTCATGGAATGGAAGATCGTCCCTATTAAAAACGACAAAGAAGTAACCTCTCATTATCTTGCTTTACAGAGAGACGTTACAAAACTGGCAAATAATCAACCCTAGGGTGGAAGTTAGCAGCTGGCTGAGATACCTGTAACGACTCGTGACAGTTGGCAATGATAGACCTCATTAGAAAAGTATCAGGTCACTACGATTTGGGCGAGCTGAGAACAGCCCAAAGGGTGGGTCGGGGTTTTGTCAACGAGAACTGGATACTCGAAACAACGAGTGGCCGGTACTTCCTCAAGCGTCGCCATCCTGAGCTGCGCAATCCAACGATCATCTGCGCCCAACACGCACTCAATATGCATCTGCGGCAATCGGGCTTCCCTGCTCCCGCTATTCTGCCCAGCAAAAGTGGCGAGACTCTCTTGGTGCTAAATAACGAATATTTCGAAATCCAGGAGTACATCGAAGGTTCACCTTACCAAGATACTAATGAAAAACACTTCCAAGCAGCGGCCTTAACCCTGGGTTTCTACCACGCTTGCATTTATGGCTTCACCCCCCACCCTCATTGCGATCTGGGCGCTCTCTATAGCCCATCGATTGTGGACGACAATCTTACGAGCCTGACTGATCTTTTGGAACTGGAGCGGGACCCGGCCCTAATACCAGTCCTCCAGCAACTGGAGTCCCACGCAGCTGACCTAGCCCTCCATTTTTCCAAACACCATGAGCTACCCTGCCTGTTCATCCATGGAGACTACCACGTGGGGAACCTACTTTTCCAAGGCGACCGTATTGTTGGGGTGGTGGACTACGATAAGGCCTGTTGGCAGCCTCGTGTTGTAGAACTCGCAGAGGCCTTGATCCACTTTGCCGCTCCTTGTCCGGGTCACTTTAAACACTTAGTCTATCCAGGCTTTCTTGATTGGGACAAGTTCGCCACTTTTCTGCGCTACTACTCATACGGGGTAGGCTTAGATGAAAAAGATCCGATTCGACTAGCCTGGATTCCACAGCTGGATTCAGGCAAAGAGAGGGTTGTCTCCTGCAAAGATATCTTTCTCAGTGAGAAAGAAGCCTGCGCCTTACCGGATTACATCCGTTGCATCTGGCTTTCGGTTTCGCTCAAACGACTGATGGAAAAAGAATCCAAACCGGCTGCAGTCTCGGAAGAACTGCGAGAGTTACTGGATTTGGCCGACTGGTCCGCGGTAAATGGACAACAAATGATCGAAACTATTTGCGCGGTGTTAGAAACAGCAACTGGTCCCAACCTTGAGGAATAATAATGATAAAAGCCATTATTTTTGATTTTGGGCGAGTCATTTCGGCTCAGAAGCCAGCATCCCTTTTTCGCCGCTACGAGGAGGATTTGGGACTGCCTCCCAACACGCTTAATACCATCATGTTCAGCAGCCCGGACTGGCAAAAAGCGTTGCTTGGCCGCAAGACAATCGAAGAGTTCTGGTATGCCGTCGGACCCGAGCTTGGACTGAACTCTCGTGATGAAATTGACGGTTTTCGCCGTCGCTACCGCTCTGATGAGGCGGTCAACGATGGTGTGATGGAGCTCATTCGAAAGCTGCACGACCGCTACAAGCTGGCTGTACTCTCCAATTCGCCCCCTGGACTGAGCCAATGGCTTATAGACTGGAAAATGCTTGACTTATTCGACACTGTTTTTTGCTCCGGGGATGAGGGCGTGGTCAAGCCCGATGCGGCCGCATTTGAGATCACCCTGGGACGGTTGGGCGTGAAGCCCAATGAAGCAGTTTTTATTGACGATACTATGGAACACGTGGAGGCAGCGCGAAAGATGGGACTCCATGGGATTCTCTTCACCACTGCTGAAGAGTTGGGGGAAGAGCTGGATCTTTTACTGCGCAAAGAACACTAATTAGTGTCTATCCGGAAACCACAAAATCTCCTCCCCCTCGACGGGGGAGGATAAAGGTGGGGGTGAAGGAAGAAGAAGGATTATCAACCATTTATCATTCCCCCCTCCCCCCTCCCGCTAGGGGAGGGGAAGAAATTTGGTCTAAACCTGGTACACTGGTAACCTATGTTTCCGGTTGCACGTTTAGGGGTAGAGACTGAGAAAAGCCGCTCTTGGAAAACCTGCCGTCACTTATACGAAGCTAAGTGAATAGGCGAAAAGGAAATTCCTATATGATCAAGTCATTTTTCAAATGTCAGGTGTCAGAATCAAGTAGGCAAAGAGCATACGGCATGGAGTGGAGGGCGCAAGGTTCAAGGTTAAAGAATTCAGATATTCCAACGCTCGCACAGTGTTTGGGTGATTCTCCTGGATTCTGAATTCTGACTTCTTGTTTCTAAATCCGAAATCCGCAATCCGCAATCCGCAATTCCCCCCATCCCCTTTTCTTCTTGCCTTTCCGAGCTCAACTCCTTATATTCTGTGCCGTTATGGGTAAATTCAAACGGCTGAAGAACCAAACCCTGGCCAAAGTCTACACCAAGATTCCTTCTCTCGTGGACATTTATGCGAAGGGAGCAGAACTGGTGGTCAACACTACCACCCCTTTCTCCCCTCTCAACAAACCCCTTGAACAGTGCCGCCTCGTCCTTGTTACCACAGGGGGCGCCCACGCCAGAGACCAGAAGCCCTTTGACATGTCAGACAAAAAGGGTGACCCCTCCTATCGAGAGCTCCCCTCAGACATTGACGTACAACAACTGACCATCACCCATGACTACTACATCCATGCCGATGCCCTTACCGATCCCAATTTAGTACTGCCCATAGAACCGCTGCGGCAGCTGCTTCACCAGGGGATGATTGGCTCGATTGGCCCCAGGTTTTTCAGCTTCATGGGCCATGTTACGGGAGAGCACCTGGAGACATTGACCGACACCACTGCACCGGAGGTTGCTGCGGCCTTGATTGCCGACGAGGTGGACGCAGCTTTTCTAACCCCAACCTGAGGTCTCTGCAATCAATCCGTTGGATTGATCCAGCGCATCTTTGAAGAGGAGAGAATCTCTACGGTGTCCATTTCCCTCAATTTGGCCATTACCAAAAAGGTCAAGCCGCCTCGGGCATTG
>CP070843.1:2194525-2199497 GCA_020350905.1 Deltaproteobacteria bacterium | reverse complement strand
TTGGCGAATCTCAGACGTTACCTGAAAGCCAGGACTACACTCATAGCCTCACACCGCTTGGAGGCTATGAGGGCTGCTGATGTGATTTTTGTCCTCGAGGGGGGGCGCCTGCGAGAGCAGGGAAGTCACGATCAACTTCTCGCACAAAAAGGAATCTACGCCGCCCTATACCGCCGTCAGAAACTGGAGGCTGAGCTGTATGAAGAAGCAACGGTAGGATGACAACGTCGAATATCCTAAAGGGGTAGAGTTGAACTTTTCCTGGCCCTTCGAGTAGGAAATTCGAAATCCGAAGCACGAAATCCGAAACAAACTCAAATGACCAAAATTCAAATGACCGAAACATGGAAGCCCGGTATTGATTTCGCAGTCTTTGTTTTGAACATTGAGAAATTCGGATTTTGAATTTGTTTCGATATTCGATATTCGGATTTGACACGGTGTTTTAAAAATTGATCCTCGCATTCAACCTACCGGGTGGTTGCGACTGGAGGTTTAGGTAGCCTACCATGCACGGTAATTACGGCTATTTTGAGGAAGACAAGCTGGGCAAGCCTTACGACTGGCCCCTCTGGCGTCGTCTGGCCGGCTATGCTCGGCCATATCTAAGGGTTATCGGCTTCAGTGCCATGCTCATACTGCTGGTTACTGTCTTCGACCTCACCCTACCCTATCTGCTCAAAGTAGGTATAGATAGATATATCGTTCGGTCCGCCCGCCAGATTCAAATACCGGAGGCTCCGCCGCCTGCACTCGAACGTTTTCTTGACAAAGTCACTGGACAACTCAGCCCGGGCCCGGAAAAAGGACAATTTTTCATCGCCAATGAACTCCTACGCAAGATGGACCCTCGGCTGCTGCACCAGCTTCAAGCACAGGGCTTTATTCCGTTCCATCGCTTTTATTCAGCCCCGATCAAGACTGACGTCCAAAGACGAGTGACGCTGGCCCACCCTGCCCTTTTTCATATTGCGGATGGAATTGCATATATTGACTACCGAAATTTGGCCAAATTATCCGCTGAGGACATCTTGGTCTTACGTAAGCACGACATTTCAGGACTGTACCGCCTGGGCCTAATCTTTGTGGCACTGCTCCTGCTGAGCGGAGTCTGCACCTTTGGCCAAAACCTGCTCATGGTGTACGCTGGACAGCACATGATGCACGATTTGCGCATGCAGCTCTTTGGAAACCTCCAAAAGATGTGCCTGTCATTTTTCAACCGGAACCCTGTTGGTAGGCTGGTTACCCGTCTAACAAATGACATCCAGAACTTGGATGAGATGTTCGGTTCGGTGGTAATGACCCTTTTAAAAGACATGGTTCTGCTGTGCGGTATTCTCGTCATTCTTTTTCACCTCCGGTGGGATCTCACTCTGGTTACCCTGTCTGTTATCCCACTCATTGTTGTGCTCTTTCGTGTTTTTGGGGTGCAGGTTCGCTCCGCCTACCGCGACATTAGAGCTAAACTGGCTAAGATCAATGTGACTCTCAACGAATACCTTTCCGGTATCAGGGTAATCAAGATTTTCCGCCAAGAAAAAACAACGTTGCGCCGTTTTGAAAACCTAAACCACGAGTACTACCACGCCACGTTAAGACAGATAATGCTCCAGGCGATCTTTTTCCCTTGCATCGAATTGCTGGCCACCACCACAATCGCACTTCTCCTCTGGTATGGAGGGAGGCAGGTTTTGGCAGACACGCTGAGCCTTGGAGCTCTCGTGGTCTTCATCTCCTACCTCCGCATGTTTTTTGGACCCATCCGAGACGTGTCGCAAAAATACAGCATCATGCAGTCTGCCATGGCTTCGGCAGAGCGAATTTTTCTCCTCCTGGACGACAAGGAACAGGAAAGATACGATTCCACGGAAGCTAACCCTCCTGCTGTACAGGGGGAAATCGAGTTTCAGCAGGTGACTTTCGGCTATCGCCAGGATGAGCCGGTACTTAAGAACGTCTCCTTTCGAGTCAGGGCTGGGGAAACTTTGGCGATTGTAGGTGTCACCGGTGCCGGAAAAACCACCTTGATGCATCTCCTGGAAAGATTCCATGAACCTCAGAAGGGAACGATTCGCCTGGACGGTAGAGACATAGGTGAAATGGATCTGTCCTGGTTGAGGTCTCAGGTGGGGCTCATCATGCAGGATGTGTTTCTTTTCGCCGGTAGGTTCAGGGAAAATATCTCACTGGATCGCAACGTATCTTCAGAAGAGCTCATGAGGATTACAAGGTTTGCGCACCTGGAAGATCTGGTTTCCCGACTCCCCGACCAACTGGACGCTGAGGTGTACGAGGGCGGTGTTACCCTGTCCGCAGGGCAGCGCCAACTCCTTGCCATCGCCCGCGCCATGTCCTATAACCCCAAAGTATTAATCCTCGATGAGGCTACGGCCAATATAGACAGCGAGACAGAACACTTAATTCAACAGGCCCTGGAACGGTTATTCCAAGGAAGAACCACTATGGTTATTGCCCATCGGCTCTCCACCATACGCCAGGCTGACCGCATATTGGTTTTGCATAACGGCCGAATTGTCGAGCATGGCACTCAAGAGGACCTTCTGTCCCGCCGTGACTTCTATTATAGGCTGCATCAGTTACAGTTTGCCTCGCCCTAGCTAGCGTCTTCCGGAGTTTCCGGATGGACACTAACTGGTTGTAGAAGTCGTAGTCAATTCGTTGAATCGTCAAATCGCAATCGGTGAACGGTAAGCGGTAAATGTTTATCGAGTTCTTTAAAGTAATCTCAATGTCTCTTGGCAGTCATTAGGTCCACATGATGCAAAGTTACCAGTTGAACATCACATTCTGCACGCTTCTCATTACTCCTGTGTTTATCATTCTCGGACCAGCTTTCATGGGGATTGCTCAGGGTCAAACAGTTGATATGGACGTGCTTTTCGTGCAGGCCCAGATAAATGCAAAGCTCCGAACTGACTTCGTGAGATCCTACGTACAGCAGGAGGATCTACCAGAACATGTATTGCAGGTTCTGTACTCTGAGGAAGTGAAAATGCTCGCTGTTTCCAACCCGCTGGTGAGAACCAGGAACGGAAACTATCGCCCCACGAGTCACGCTCTTGCCATAGGACGGGGTTACCCTTCTCGTATGACCTTTGGACCGAAGATATTCCACCCCGCTTACAATTACGCCGACTTCCGAAGTGTCGTGCAGCACGAGGCCGCCCACGCGAAATTCTGGGCCACAGGTGCACTAAATTACCTCGATGATGTGGACACTAGCGAGAACAGCAAGGTCAGGCTGCGGGGATGGTTTCCCATTCTCTTTGAGTTGGACGCCATAAAAACACAGACGGAGCATTCCAGCTGGCAGCAAACATCAGAACCATTCAGAAGGGGGCAGATGGTTTATCGGCAAAAGTGGCTGGACAAACTGGAAAGATTAGGGCAACAACCCTTTATGTACGATATGAAACCACTGTTGAAGCGAATCCGTCGAACCTACGACTAAGCCAGACCGGGATACCCGCCCGACTCACTCATAGGTAAATTCTGCGAAAGTCCTTATAGCTTCCCCTTCACGAAATTCAATCCGTTTCAGTTTGAGACCATCATAAAGATATTGCGCAGAAGATTTCGTCAATCGATTTATCCTTGTCAAAAGACCGTTTCCATTCCAGAAAAATTCCTTGTAAAAAAGTGACGATCCAGCCTTGCGGCTTATGAGTTCTATGCCCTCCGGGAGGTAATACTCACAACGAAATATGTCAAAGCTCTCATCGCTGGAATCAGGAAAACGTATGCAGGTCCAGTGATTCCACCTTTGTCTTTGACTCCCCTCAGGCCACTGCCGTACTTCTGCCTCAAATTTCTTCTTATTGCGGTCAACAATGAACATACGCTGCCCTGGGTTCCCTGTATTGGGGTCCCGCCAGCGCTGGAACAAGCACCACAATGGCTCGTTGATAAGGACATAGCCCTCTCCATGCCGGACAATTTCACCTCCCTCAGCTTTACGGAGTGCATAGGTAAATGGGTACATTCTTTCTCCCTCGACTGGGTTAAACCCCGGCGAACCAACTCGATGGATGAACGCCTGTAAGCGGAGGTATCGATCGTGTTCTGGCACAGCTTCACCCGAGCTATGAGAAAATGTGCAGGTTATCAGAAACGAGAGCAAAAAGAGACAAAATGACAATCTGATCTTCACAGTCGATTACCCTAAAACCTAAAACTTGAGAACACTGTTTTCGCTTTACCGTCTCGAGCCCAGAGGGACTAGCGAAAACCGTGCCATGCACTACAGTTGGCGAAATGTTTCGATCTCGGATTGTTTGTACTGAACATTGACCATCTGTACCACTGGTGCTATAAGGTCCACGCTAGAGGCTACAGCAACAAAAAAGCGCATTGTTCATTTGGCACTTTCGTGAAATGTTACATCAATGGTCGATGAGAAATGCTAAATGACCAACGGTCAATAGTGCTGATGGACAAGGACTAAATGATCCTATGAAGAGAAACCCTGACGAAGCTTCTCTAAGAACGCCCAGTTTGACTTCACGGAGTGCTGCAGTCGCTGGTGCCACAAAAGGCTATCTTTGTGTACTAGCCGCAGCCATCTTGTGGGCTGCATCGGGGACAATTGGTAAGGGGCTTTTTGCCGGTGGAATTACTCCTTTGGATGTAGTCCAGGTCAGGGCGACCTTTGGATCACTGTTGCTCGCCGTCTTCTTCGGGATCCGCTCCAGACATCTTTTCCGAATTCAACCCAAAGACTTAGGATTTTTCATATTCCTGGGCAGCGTCGTCATGGCCCTGGTTCAACTGACGTATTTCACTGCCATCAGCAAAATCCAAGTGGCGGCGGCCATACTCCTTCAATATCTGGCCCCAATCCTGGTAGCTTTCTATTCCATCTGTTTTTGGAGGGAGCGGGTTACCGTTTCTAAGCTACTCTCCCTCCTTCTATCGTTTGCTGGGTGTTTCTCGGATGGCTTATTCTATG
>CP070843.1:2191826-2194425 GCA_020350905.1 Deltaproteobacteria bacterium | reverse complement strand
CTGCTGTTTCATCCCCTGAAACAAACTGTTCGATCCGAACGTCCTCTTCCACGATTGCGATCCTTCTCTCAACGACCGAGGTCAGAGGTTCTTCGATCCAGCCTTCGCCGACGCCTCAGCCTGTGGTTAGATAAGTTCAGACTTCCGTTCCAGTGCAACGCCAAGGCAGAAAATCTCTCATTGACCACCTTGGCGTCTCACCGTAACAGTTTCACCACCGATACCCCAGTTGTCCGTATGGACCTCATCTATGACCACGACTGTAGTTGCTGGATTCTTTCCCAGAACTTTAGCGAGGAGGTCGGTCACTCCCTTGATAAGTTCAGCCTTTTGACCTGCTGTGACGCCTTCCTCGGTCACTTTGATATTTACATAAGGCATGATTGCTCCTTACAAGCCTGGTCCATAGGGCCAGGTCGGAGTTTAATGACTTTGCCAGCAGAGGAGGTTTAAGGTGCAAGGTGTAAGGCGCAAGGCGTAAGGAGAGAACAAGTTGTTTTTTATTATTCTTGCCTTGTGCCCTGTGCCTCAAGCCTTGAGCCGCTCCCTTTGGTAATAATTCTAATTGTTTCCCCCTCAAATTCAATAATATCGCCGGGAACGATTTTCTTTCTCTTCCTGGTTTCAATTTCACCATTTACACGCACGAGCCCTTTTGCAATAACAAATTTCGCCTCTCCCCCGCTTTGAACCATGTTCTCGAACTTTAAAATTTTATAAAGCTCAATGGGTTCTTCCTCAATCTCTACCATTCTCATCTTTTCGGAAGCATCTTTATTCATACTATCACATCACGATTTCTGTTTTGAAAACGATCGTGGCGTTACCGCCCACTTGCACCTTAACAGGCTGTCTTTGCCGAACCTCAACAGATACGGTAACGATACCTGGTCTTCCGATAGTCTCTCCTTGCTTGCCACGAAAAGTGACGATTCCATCGGATGCACTGAGAATCTGGTGATGTACCAAATATGCCCCGAGAGGTCCGTTCGCATTCCCTGTTACCGGGTCCTCTGGAATCCCAATAGCAGGTGCGAACATGCGGCCATGCGTCAATATGGCTTCAGAATCAGAATCAAAAGTGAAAACGAAGTATCCGTTGCAGCCGATTATCCTACTTAGGCCTGTTAGGCCCATCATATCCGGTTTGAGAGCATTCAGTGTTTCTCTTTTTTTTATGCCTATCATCACTTTCGAATGCCCGGTAGATGCTATTTGTATGGGACATCGCTCATCGAGATCGCTGGTTGCTAAGCCTAATGCTCTAATGATTTCAGTTTGCTTTTCCTCCACAACAGGTGGAGATATCTCAACTCTTCCCTGTGTCATGATGATTGTATAGTCGGAGTCATCCTTGACAATATCCACCGGCAAAATGCCGATACCAATGCGTTGTTTAACTGTGCATGAGGAAAGATCGTTTTCAATGGCACGTACATAGTGAGCGGATATTGTGGCATGCCCGCACGATGGGACTTCAGTCGTTGGAGTGAAGAAGCGTATCCACACGTCATGATCAGATGCTGTTGGAGAAAGAATAAAGGCTGTCTCTGCATTCTTTAATTCACGGGCGATTGCCTGCATTTGCGAATCGGTAAGACCGTCAGCATTGGCCACAACACCGGCTGAATTTCCTGCAAACCGCTCCCTGGTAAATGCATCAATCTGGTAAATCCGAAAGGTCTTCATTGAATAAGCTCCAATAGAATTCGTATTGGGGAGAAACTGCTGAGCTCACGGCCGAAGCCCGTAACAAAAACTTTCAATTCGTTGCGGGTGCTTATTCACGAATCTAAAAGATTCGTGAATAATGCAGGTTAGGTAACTCGGCGCTTGAGGTCGGCCATAACAGTCTCAGTATCTCTCTGGTTTCTGGCTACAAGGAAACCAGAACTGAGAATCATACCGTCTTTCTGCCAAATTACTTTCAGCACCTTTGACCCCAAAAGCCACCGCCCAGCGTGCGATTTTCCAATTTTCACATCAATAATTGTCGCGAAAGAAATCTGGATAGGGTGTTTCGTCAAATAACGCCTGAAAAAGAAGGCAGTATGGTCAAACCAGTATTCGCCGTTTCCCCGTGCAAAGAATTTATCCTGCTTGTACCTCTTCCACCACTTCTCGTCAATCTCGGTGCCCAGGTAATGACCCTTCTGGCGATTCGGGGAGTCCGGAATAATCATCTTTTATTAGCTTTCTTTGCCTAGCCCGGATATTTCATGAATTGCTGTCGCGAGTCCACGAAGATGGGCTTGCCACCTGGAAACCGCAGGGTGTTGGTTCCGAGGCGTACCTGAACGGTACGTCGCAGGGACCGAAACCCGAGGACGCCAGGAGGACGGCCATATCCGTGGTCGCAGCAAGTAATTCATGAAATATTCGGGCTAGAGGAAGGCGATATTCATTCCGTTTTATCTTCCCTGCAATTTTTTCCTCTACCGTTTTGACATCTAACGGCCGAAGTCAGGGGCCCTGAGCAAGCCTTGAGTGAGACGAAAGGCGCGTCGAATGGGCACGACTGCAGCGAGTGGTTCGGAAACCTCTGGTCTTCTCCTATGAACCAGGAAACGAGCAACCACCATGCAGAAACGCCAGCAGG
>CP070843.1:2188325-2191726 GCA_020350905.1 Deltaproteobacteria bacterium | reverse complement strand
GGGAATTCCACAGGGCTCGGCAAATTGCGACGCACAAGGAAAGCGCGAAGGATAAGGGGAATTAAGAAACCTCAGTCTTCGAGATTGAAAGGTCAGAGGTAATTGCATAGGGAGGCAAATTCGAAATCCGAATATCGAAATCCGAAACAATGTTCAAATTACCTAAATCCAAATGACCAAAACCTGTAATTCTTCTGACTATCCCGTTTTGAACATTGGGAGATTAGTATTTCGGATCTGTTTCGTGCTTCGTGCTTCGGATTTCGAATTTTAGACCGTGCGCTTCAGATCTACAGAGCATTTCAGCCAACTGAAGAACGAAACTCCTAAGAAATAGAGTTACTCATGCAGGGCGGCTATTTGCAGATGCAGCTTACGATTTCTCGGCCCGTCGAACTCGCAAAAGAATATTCTCTGCCAGGTGCCCAGCACCAAACGAGCGCCGGACACAAGGACGGTCTCGGCTGACCCCACCAGGCTGGTCTTGACATGGGCGGGGGAATTGCCTTCCATGTGTTTATAGTTGGCTTTCCAGGGTACCATTTGATTGAGCACCATGAGGATGTCCGCCTTGACCGCAGGATCCGCCCCCTCATTGATGGTAATGGCGGCGGTGGTGTGGGGTACATAGAGGGTGAGACGACCCTCCTCTATCCCGGATTTGCTCAATTCACTCTGCACTTGACTGGTAACATCCACCATCTCGGTTTGAGCTGAAGTCTTTACACTGATGGTTTTCAGCATCGTTAACCTCCAAGGTTTTCATCACGAAAGGCACGAAGAAAAGTAGGTTTATGCACAGCGAAAAACGTTTTTGCTCATGGAGCACCGTGCGGCAGCTTTGTTTTCGTAGGGGCGGGTTTTACCCCCGCCCGCAGTGGAGACTGAATCAAGCTTTTCGGGGGGATAAACCCCACCCCTACATTTAGAACTTCTCTCATGCTCAAATACGCAAGAAAACAATACGCAACCATGAACACCACTCTGTACAGCTTAACCCGAAAGCTGCTACCTTGGAATAATAAGTCCGGATTCCGTGATCCTTTCTCTTTTGGCCTGCTCTTCTGCACCCTCCAGTTGTGGTCCTACCTCATTTGCAATGGAGCGCTTTACCAGGCCCAGAATAAAATTATCCTCGGTGAGAAGACCAATCTCGTTCTCAAGATCAATGGCCACGGCCAGGGCTCGTTTGGCCTCTTGTGGCCGATCTGTAAGGTGAAGGAGCAAGGCCGTCTCCTCCAGCAGTCGACGATAATGCTGCCGCAACTCAGGGGTGAAAATCTCCGCTACCGCTTCCCTATGGATCTGGGCTGTCCGCTCCATTTGCGCACTCTGAGAAATTACCAGTCGGCTTTCACTGAGCTCTTTCATCTTTTCTACAAAAGATTGTATCAGCCCTTCGGGCAGCCGCCAGGTTACAAAAGGCTGTACCTCCAGAAGACTGTCTGCGGTGCGGAGGAGAATCGGATCTTCCACAATCTCTTTCTCATCCAGCAGATTGTAGACATGGGGACCTGAAACCACCTCCACCCGGGAGGCCAGGTACTTATGGATTGGTTCGTAGCCGGAAGGCAATGCGTGATTTTGTCGTTGGTAGATCTCCGCCACCTCTTCAATGAGAAACCGGAAATGCTCCACAGGGATCTCTATCAATCGTCCCTCCACCCCCCCGGTCATCTTATCCAAAAGGGCTCTGACTCCTTTGCGGGTTGTCTGGATCGCCTCAAACTCATGAAAAACGCCCTCCGAAGTGACCACTGCAATTGCCATCACATACCCGCGGCCGGCGTCTGGCAGTTTTAGGACCATCCCGCGCTCCCCCTGGCTTTCCGGCCAGCTGGCCCACGCCTCTGCCTGCCGATCGGCCGGACGCGGTATCAGAACCCGCGGCTCCGACTCGGATTCCTCTTCCTCTTTGACAAGTCCTTGACGTTCCAGTCTGTAGAGTGCTGTCTTGAGTGCCCTCCTCACGGGTTTCTCTGCCGGGATTTTCTGAAGGATCTGTAACACTTTGACAGCCACAGGACTCGGTGTTGAGCCCAGGGCTTCCACAAAAGCAAGGGTAAAGGGAACGGATCGTTGAATGAGCGGCTTCAGGCTCTCTACAAACTGGATGAAAGTCTCCCCTTCAGGGTCCTGGGCCATTACTCGATCCAAAAGCATCTGGAGCTGTGTCCGGTCCTCTTCTGTGAGCGTTATGCGATCATGTCGTTTTCGCGCTCTTTTCGCATGTTTCTTTTTGGCCATTTATTCCCGCCTCGATCACTCAAAGGGAAATGTAGCATGAAGATATGAGAGAAATTAGGAATGTAAGGATTTAAGAATTGGGGTTTCTAGCACCAAATCCGAAATCCACAATCCGCAATCCGCAATCCGCAATTCGCAATCCGCAATCCGCAATTCGCAATCCGCGATCCCTCAATCACCCTAATTGTAGACTTCACTGAAGTCAAGGGGAACGAAAGACAGAATCCAGAAGTCAGGAGTTGGGAGTCAGGAGTCAGAATCCAGGAGCCAGTTTGCAGCTTATAGCTGACAGCTAGCCCAGATATTTCATGAATGGCCTGCTGCCCGCTGCTTGCTGCAAAAAAAAGCCCCCAGTCTCCAAAAACCGAGGGCTTGTCACTGACAGATTTTCTCGGAAGATCGCTACTCTTCTTTGTCATCCACTCCTTCAATTACCAGGGAATCCGCCACCAATTCCCAGAGGTATTTTACCTCCAGATCCATCATCTCGTACTCCTGGCGCAGGCTCTTCATGATCTGGTCGCGGCAGTTGTGGCAGGGGGCGATGAGCATTTCAGCCCCGGTATCCTTTATTTGCTTTGCTTTCACCCGGCCGTAGTAGATGCGTTCCTCAGCATATGGTGCCGCCCAGGCACCACCACCAGCACCGCAGCAGTAGTTGTTGCCCCGGTTGGGATGCATGTCCACATAATTGTCCACGCACTGCTGGGTAATCCAGCGCGGCTCCTCGTAGTAGGCGTCGCCGAAAGTACGTTCACTCTTACGGGCGTAGTTACAGGGATCGTGGTAGGTGGTAATTTCAGGGTGTTTTGATTTGTCCATCTTGATGCGTCCGGTTTCAATGTACTCCTTCATCAGATCGTGAACACTCATGAACTTGACACCCTCGTCAGCGAACCACTGTTGCAGACCAAGCCTGGTCGCATAGTAGGCGTGGCCTCACTCCGGCAAGAGGAGAATCTCACATTCAAGCTTGTTGTAATTCTCCACAATCCTCCGCACCTGCTCTTTCATGGCGTCATCATCGCCGGTGAAAAGACCCCAGTTCACCCCTTCCCAGTTCTCCGAGGTGACGGTCCAGGACTCTTTGGCCGCGTAGAATATCTTCCACCAGAAAAACATGTCCTCGGGCTCGGCAAAGGGCTCCTTGGAGT
>CP070843.1:2185416-2188225 GCA_020350905.1 Deltaproteobacteria bacterium | reverse complement strand
TGTTTCGATCCAGGGCTTGCCAACTGGGCCCGGGATTTCAAGGGCGGGGCAGAGGCCATCCAGGCCTCAATTATTCCCATGACCCCGCTGGAGCTACCCAAGCAGGTGATGGTGATGAACGATTACAGGACCTCCACGCTCGTTACCACGCCTTCCTACGCCAGGCAGTTGGTGCGGGAGATGACCAAGATGGGTGTCAATCCCAACAGCCTTTCTCTTCGCAGGGTATTGCTCATGGGTGAGTCCATGAGTGAAAAGTCTCGCGGTGGTTTGGGGGCGGCTTTGCCTGTCCAGATTCAAACCGCTTACGGCCTTAGCGAGGTACCCGGTCCTGGGATTGCCTATGAATGCCGGGAACGACAGGGTTTGCACGTCAATGAGGACCACTTCATGGCCGAGATCATTGATCCAGAAGCCACTGATCCGTTAGCACCGGGCGAAACCGGTGAGCTGGTGCTTACCACCCTTACCGCCAAGGCATTTCCCCTGATTCGTTTCAGAACTGGAGATCTGGCAAGCCTCTCAACCGAGAAGTGTTCTTGCAGGCGCACTTTTGCCCGGCTGCAATCCGTTCAGGGCCGGGCCGACAGCTTGGTGGTCATTCGGGGGATAAAACTGCACCCACAGCTGATTCACACCGCCATGTCGCGGCTGTGTCAGGGAAAGATTCCGGCCTACGTTGGTTTTGTCCACCGCTTGGAGGACCTGGATGTGCTGGAGATTTGGCTGCGGCTGGACGAGGCCTGCTTTTCAGACGAGATAAAAATGCTCGAACATCTGGTACATACAGTGCGGCGGGAGTTGGAGCAGAGCCTGGGAATCCCCGTCAAAGTCAGGTTGGTTGAACCCGGAACCATGGAAGATTACAAAGACCGTTTGGGCCAGATCATCGATGAGCGCTCCAACGGCTAGCTGTTCGGTTTCACAGACAGTTGAGCACGTCCCAATGAGTATCTCCTTGACACCCTCTCTTTTCCTTTGATATTTTGCGCCTATAAACACATTCCCTTCACAATCATTCTAACTTATTGAAAAACCACAAAACTACTTGATTGGATTTCAACAGCCCAGTGCAGTTGGGCAAAGTGCTTTTTGGCTCAGACTTCGCTTCACTCTCGCAATGAAAAGGCATGTTTGTATCACACGGCAATGTGCTGGTCTAACATACTGAACTTCTTTTTGGTTGCTGTTTTCAGGGTTTTTCAAAAATCCTTTTTAGAGACTGTTTGACGATGTCATTCTGAGTCCGCTGGCGGCGGTCGAAGAGTCTCTAACCTGTATTAGGCCAAGTAAGAAGCAGACAGCACTTCTTAATTGTTGTTCCCGCTGTCACATTGGTTCACATGTATTCACAGACAAACACACTCAAACAGAAAGGGGGTGATGGGGCAAGAACCTCTGTCTAGATTCCCCATTTCCAGCAGACAGTGCCGGTGATAAGGCAAGTCCGCTTTTTTGTAAGGCGCATGAGCTGGAGGGGTAGAACTGAGGAATCAGGAGATGGAGTTTTAGGAGGTTTCAAGAGTAAGGACATCTCATGATTTTGGAGAGGAGAAAGGAGGAGTGGTAATGAAAAGAGTGTGCTTATCAGTAGGACTGGCTGGGCTGGTGACCCTGCTGGCCGTGGTTCTCGCTGCCACCCCCCTGGCATTTGCTCGTGGGGAGGGATCCTTCGTTATCAAAGCGGAGAATGGTAACACCTATCGCTTTGGCGGTCAGCTGCGCATGATTCCAACAAGTGAGAATAACTGGGATTTCGGCCTTGGGACTGTCGTAGTGACTACGCCTGTACCTTCAGCTCTTCCACCAGGGTTTACTATCGAGGAAGTAGCAAGGAGGAATTTCAAAGAACATGTCAACGAGGCCGGGAATGTTGCTCAGGGCTACATACGCACTGAAGCCCGCCTTTACTTCAATGCCGAAGATAAAGAAGGCAAGTGGGACTTCTACAGTGCCCTGGAGTTTGATTCTGTTGTCGACCAGGATAATGTGGACAGGCGTGGCCGCGACTACGGGTTGGAGAGGGTGCACGGCAGTGTGGCGATCCCCGGCCTGGAGCAGGTGCGCTTCCACGCCGGCTGGGACATCTATTTTCTGGATGCGGTGACTGCGGGAGCAGGCTTTCTCTACGGCGACGACGATCCCGGATTTTGGTTGACCGGAGACTTCGACTCTATTGAATTCAAGGTGGGCTATCATAAAAAGCTTGACAATAATTTCGCCTCCAGGGACGAGGCAGATTTCCTTGACAAACAAGCCGGGATAGAGTCTGACAACGACCGCGATATCTACAGCGCCATGCTCACCTACCACATCAATAACGACAATGAAGTGAGGTTCATGGGATTGTACGATAGAATGAATACCAGATCTGAGAGCGCAATTGATAGTCCTATAACTGGCGATCCTCTTACCGATCAAAAAGGTGCGGACGTGGATACCTACCGGCTGGGTATCTTGTATACAGGAAAGCTGGGAATTGTGGAGCCCGAATTTGAGATTGCCTACCAGGGCGGTGAGGCGGAAGATATCACTACCGAATTTGGGGGGACCCTAGATGATCAGGATATCGAGGCCTACGCCCTCTATGGAGACGTGGCTCTCAACCTTACAGACGTGTTTGGTTTCAAGGTCATACCCCACGTTGGCTTCATGTACTCCTCTGGTGACGACGACCCCGACGACGATAACCTGGAAGGCTACGTTGGTGTGGCCAATGCCCAGCGGTTCACTCCGCGCTTTGGCGGTGAGGACACCATTATCGGTGATACCAACGTCGTGCTGGGAACCCTCCTATACGGTTACCTTC
>CP070843.1:2181839-2185316 GCA_020350905.1 Deltaproteobacteria bacterium | reverse complement strand
TTGGCTTGAGATTATGTGTGAATTGGTTCAAGAAAGGTGGACTATGCAAACATTCAAGAACAGTCTTTTGGCCAAGCGTACTACCATCTTGCTCGTTGTCCTTATGAGTCTTATCAGCATGGTGCCTCATGTCGAGGCAGCGTTCATACCATCCGCAGAGTCGCAGTCTGGCCTGATGAGAGATCAGGACATACAGATCATAAAGAAGGCTCTCGAAAACAAACGCGTCAAGCAGCGTTTTCAGGACTTAGGCTTCTCTGAACAAGAGATTCAAGAGCGTATGAATCAACTTTCCGATCAAGAAGTCCACAGCTTGGCTATGGAGATTGACTCCCTGACCCAGGGTGGTATATTCGAAGTGGCCATAGCGGTCCTGCTCATAGTCCTATTGGTTGTCGTTATCTTGAGGCTTACCTAGTCAGAGATTGAATGGAACTCACAGATCAACCGACAAGTATTCGCCCTGAAGTCAAGTCCAGTGCAAGACTCTGCTTGATTTGGGGGGCGACTTTTGTACTCCTATCCCTAGTTCTCGCGAGCGGCTGTTCAAGAGGAACGAGAGAGCTTTCCATCACTCGCCCTTCGCAGGCCGTAATCATTGAAGACGTTCCCTTTTTCCCCCAGGTCGATTACCAGTGCGGTCCTGCCTCCCTTGCTGGTGTATTGAACTATTACGGCGATATTGTCAGTCCGGATGAAATTGCAGAGAGTATATATAGACAGAATATCCGAGGCACAGTGTCCTTTGACATGGTTCTTTATGCCAGGCAGAGAGGCTTTGCTTCCAGGTGGTACAAAGGGAGCACAGATGAAATAGTAAGGGCTGTGGACAGTGGCAACCCTATCATCGTCATGATCGACTTAGGATTTTCAGTGGCACGGGCCTATCATTATATGGTGATAACGGGTTATAGCTTCACTGGGGTGACCGCCAACACAGGCACTACTCCTCAAAAACTGATTTCCTGGGAACGATTCATGTCACAGTGGGAGAAGACGCAAAACTGGACGCTCCTAATCACACCCAAAGAGGCAGTCATTTGACCGAGGCAAAGCTAGCTTGTATGCATTGGCTAAGGTTCTTGTTCACCCTGCTCGCCCTTTGTTTTTTCTTTGGGTGCTCACTCCCATACATTCACGTGTACAAAGATCCTCTGACTCCGGAAGAACATTTCAAGCTTGGGGTGGCCTACGAGCAGGAAGGAGAGCATGAAGCCGCTATGAAGGAGTACAAGGCGGCTTCTAAAGACATGGCAGAAGCATACTATTACCTCGGCAATATCTATTTCACCCAAGGGGAATACGAGGAAGCAGAAAAGAACTACAAGATCGCAATTAAAAAATTGCCAAAGAATCCTCGATCCTATAACAATCTGGCCTGGCTTTATTTCAAACAGGCAAGGAACTTGAAAGAGGCGGAATCTTTAGCATCGCAGGCCGTAGAGTTAGTTGCCGAGGAAGAGTCTGCGCCGTATCGTGACACGCTGGATAAAATTAGGCAAGCGCTGGATAAGGAGCGCTCTGGCGAATAAGGAAAGTCTGAGAGTTCTAAAGCCAGAAGAAAGGTAAGACGCTGGTTTTGCATACAAGCAGCACAGTCCGCAGTGCTTTTCCGGAAATTTATATACTTTAATCCCCACTTTTGCGCTTAAGACCCAGCTACCATAACTTGCGGTAAGGATGCTTGGGTCAAAACTGTGAATTAAGGATGTCATTAAAGTTTTGCCTTGATCGAGGTGATTTTACATTCCTCATCATTAGATGCATCTTTCCTAAGACCACAACGGAGTCATTTAGGCTCCGTTTTTTGTTGGCATTAGACTTGCACCAATTAGATGCGAGCCGAGTCAAATTCTGCCCCGCCATAATACTTTGCACGTCGTTATTATTTCGGGAAGGCTAATGACATGAAAATTTTGAGAAAAGCGAAGCGCGTAGTACCGATTCCAACCATAGTTCTTTTGGCCTTATTCTTATCCACTTATAGTTGAGGTGGCGGAAGTGGCAGTGGAGGCGGGTCTTCCACTATTTTCGATTCTGTTGCAATTGATGACCTCAACGATGATGGCATTCCTGATGTCGCGATTGCGAGAACGCGTATCAACGGTCCACCGCCGCATCCGGGCCATGTCTTGGTAAAGTTCCAAGATTTGCTCAACCAAGGGACTTTCTCCCCCGCAGTTAAGTTTCCTGTCGGCCACGATCCTCTCGCTGTCGCTACTGATGATATCAATGGTGATGGGCTGACAGACCTCGTAACAGCAAACAGTTCAGATGATAACATCTCTGTCCTTCTCCAAGATCAGGCTGTGCCTGGGAATTTTCTAGCGGCTAATAATTTTATCACTGGGAATTATCCGAACGATGTGGCAATTGGTGATATAGACGGGGATGCATTAATGGACATAGCTGTTGCTGACAGTGAACTTTCTATCCTTTATCAGGACCCTGCCAGCATTGGAAATTTCTTACCCAGAACAAGCCTCGGTGTTGGATCGGGGTCCGTTGCAATCAGTGACCTCGACGATGATTTATTTGCTGATCTAGCCACCACTCGGGGAGTGGTAAGTATTCACCTTCAAGACCCTGCAGCTCCTGAGAATTTCCTGCCGGCTGTGGAATATACAGCCGGAGATCAGCCTACCCATGTCGCCATTGGTGATCTGGATGGCGACACCCTTCCGGATCTCGCCGTCGCGAACTTGGGCGAACCTGATGGTGGAGGAAACAGGGGCGTCTCGGTTTTACTGCAAGACCCCGCTACACCTGGGACTTTCTTATCTGCGATCGACTACGTGATGGGTGACAGAGTTTATGAAGTTGCGATCGGGGACCTAAATGATGATGGCATACCAGACCTTGCTGTGGCTGGCCGTAAAGCAACTGATGTCAATGGCGATTTAGATTTCGAAGACGCACGTGTTTATGTCTTATTTCAAGACCCTGCTACACCTGGCTCTTTCTTTCCACCAGTGAGTTACAAACTAGATGGTTTTTCGAACAATTCCGTGGCCATCGGCGACCTCAACGAAGATACCTTTAATGATATCTTAGCGGCAACGTCCGACAAGGTCTATATACTGTTTCAAGACTCAGCGAACCCTGGAACGTTTCTTCGCCAGACCATACACAAAGATTAAGGGACATTAGCGCGAGTGGTTGAAAAGAATACTGGCCCAACGACATAAGAAATATTTTTGTTGCCGATTGTTAGCTTGGTCAGCGTGAATATCGGTGCTGTGCATAGGCAGAGTAAAGCATTAAAACATGAAGGCCATTAACACTAATGGGAATTCAGATATCATACTCCCCACTTTTACCCTTTCTGAATCGCCCCCACATGGAGTAGTATGCTTCCTAGAGGCGAAAGTGCGGGTTTAGGGATGATATATGCAGTTTTAAAGGAGTGGGAGGGACTTCACATATCTCGATCTCAGTCTCACTTTAGCCCAGCCTTGCGCAAAGCGCTAAGAAGCC
>CP070843.1:2178002-2181739 GCA_020350905.1 Deltaproteobacteria bacterium | reverse complement strand
GGAATCGGCTGACTTGCATGGCAGCTGGCCAGCCATAAAGCGTCCCCTCCCCTTCCGGCGGGAGGTAAGAGGAGAGGAAGTAGTAACACTGAATGGCTATTTCAGGGAAATATAGATATAGCAATTGGCAAATGTCTATCTAAAAATTATTCTCATCGTTTCCTAAAGTTTCCTGGTAAGAAATATAAAATTGACAAGCTTCAGGAAAAGTGGTGAAATTGAGGCTGGCGGGACGATGAGCACCGGTCCAAGTACCGGGACAAGAGACTATTACCCGGGGCGTCAGGACAAGGATATTCTAAATATCCCTTCGATCCTGTTATCAGGAGCGCCTATCTCAATTGTGCCATTGCTCCCGCCTTTTTTATCTAAAGGCAAACTGCTATGTTCAAGTTTATTCATAACAAGGTGTGGGTATTCGATGTTGAATGGGTTCCCGATCCGGCGGCAGGAAGACCGCTGTATCAACTTCCACAATCCAAATCTGACGAAGAAGTGATTCAGGAAATGTGGAAAAGGGGGGGAGCCACAGAAGAAGACCCCATGCCCTATCTCAAGACTGTCCTTTGTCGCGTGGTCTCGATTTCGGCTATGATACGTACTGCTAGAAGAGACGGAATCAAGCTGCAACTGCTTTCTGTTCCTCGCGACCACAAAGATCCGGAACAGATTTCTGAAGCCCATATTGTGGGAACCTTTCTCGATGCAATCGGAACACATCAACCCCAACTCGTCGGGTTCAACTCCCAATCTGCCGACCTGAAAATCCTTATACAAAGAGGACTTGCTTCTGGAATCCAGGCTGAGGGATTCTGCAGGCGCCCTGATAAACCCTGGGAAGGAGTAGATTACTTTGCCAGGACAAGTGACTGGCACATTGACTTGCTGGAGATCCTTGGGGGGTGGGGAAAGTCAACACCATCACTTCATGAGATGGCAGCAGTTTGTAGGATTCCCGGGAAACTCACCGGTGATGGTCAACAGGTTGCACCTTTGTGGCTCAAGGGAGAGTTGGCAAAGATTGTCGCCTATAATGAGTTTGATGTGTTAACTACCTATCTGTTGTGGCTGCGATTGGCACACTTTGGTGGTTTTCTTTCTGCCGAGCAGTATGAGCAGGAACAGGAGCTGGTAAGGCAATTACTAACCACAGAGTCTAAAGAGCCAGAGAGGAGTCAGCTGAAGGATTACCTGGAGGAATGGGATGCACTCAGAGGGGTAAGTTCGAAGGAAAGTAGCTAGAGAGTGAAACCCTTTCCACTGCACAATGCTTGTCCCCTTCGTTAAATAAATAGAGGGCGGGTGTCGAGGATTTCCCTCCCTATTTCGGGCAGACTCAAATTCATGCTTTCATAATTTCATCGAGGAGTACGGTGGCGTAAGAGCCTTTGGGAAGAAAGAACTCCAACCGCAAACCCTCTTTCTCTTGGCCCACGGTAACCTCTTTGAGCGCTATGCGAAGAGATCTCCTGCTTCCCGGCTGCTTGCGAAAAACATCCGGCGTCAGCCCCTGACTGCTGAGGATTTTTTCTTCCAGGGCAGCGGCTTCATTCCTGGCACGTTTCATTTTTTTTCCCCACATTGGACCGGTTGCGCTTATCTCCAGTCTATCTGCCCGCGGCTGCTCTTTTTCCGGATCAGAGACCAGGAAAATCCCGCCGGTGTCATGCTTTTTGGCAATGTCACCAGGAAGCAGTTTCGTAAAAAGGTTTTGTTGCATTCGCTTTTTCAAGGTGAGATTGAAGAGAAGTGAACTGTAGGAGCTTACTAGGAGCTTCCTCTTTCGCACTGAGCGAAGGCGATAGTGACCCAGCAGCAACGCCAGACCTTTTTTCGGGTTGTCACCTCCAGTGCCGAACCGTTGAGGTCCGTAAAAGTTTGGCAATCCAACTGTTTGAAATTGTTGGATTATATCTTGGGCCCTTTTTTCGGCCTCTGAGTCTGCTTGCCGGATAAGAATGGAAAAGCGATTCCCCACGAGGTGCCCCGTTCGGAGTTTGTGGGAATGATGTCTTTGTTGTAAAATTTTGATCCCGTCACTAGCGAGTTTACCCAGATGGCTGTCTGTTACCTTGTCGCGCGGGACCGATACCCACTGACGGGTTATGGCACGTTTGTCTTTCCACCCTGCTAACCCCACCTCCTCATCGCGAAGATCCAGATGTGTCCGAATGAGTGCCACGAGATCCAAGCTGGAGAGGTTTGTTTTCTCCAGCAGAAGAAAGGCAAAATTTCCCTCATCGGCGGGCTCGTAGAGGGGAAGTTCCTCGACAACGAAATCTTCCGGCTGTTCTTTGATGCGGCCGCCGGTGCCGGGGAGGTCATGAGTAAGGAATATTCGACCGAAGGTGTCATTCATGAAATATCCTGGCTAGGCTGGCAACAGCGACTTGAGGATCTTATTGTCCAGGTTTTTCAGAATAGCCATGGCGAGATCTAAGGTGGCCTGGAAGTCGTCCAGGTGAATGAGACCGCTGTGGCTATGGGCGTGACGAACGGGCACTCCCAGGACGACTGTGGGAATGCCGCCCTGGGCCATGTGAATGGCGCGCGCGTCGGTTGCCCCACTCTGGCGTACAGCCAGTTGATGAGCGATTTTGTGTTTTTGGGCAAGTTCTGTCACCCATCGCCAGAAACTCCGGTGGATGATTGTGGAAGGGTCGTAGAGACGGATCTGACAACCCCGGCCCAGAGCACCCTGAGGACTATCCTTGGCAACGCCAGGTACGTCATCAGCCGGTGGTCCTTCCAGCACTATTGCTGCCTGCGGCTTGGTAACTTCCACCGCGGTTACTGCACCTCTCGAGCCGACTTCCTCCTGTACGGTGGCGACAGCCACGACGGTGTTGGGGTGTTTGCCGAGCTTCTTCATGGCAGCGACCAGCACCGCACAGCCAACCCGGTCGTCCCAACCCTTGTTGGCAAGCAGTTTCTCGTTATAAATGGCAAAATGGCTGGATGGTGTAATGAGGTCCCCTAGGTTGAGGCCCAAGGAGGCGACCTCCTCTTTGGACGCAGCACCCACATCAACCAGTAAGTCCTCCACCGTAAGCTCGCTCCTTGGCTCCTTCTTGAAATGGGGTGGCACCGAAGCCACTATTCCCTCGACAGGGCCTTTGCTGCCGTGGATATGAAGACGTTGGCCCGGAAGGTGGCTGGCGATCCAGCCACCTAATGGCTGCAGCCTCAGGTACCCCCCGTCGGTGATGTTCTGGAGCATGAAACCCACCTCATCCATGTGGGCTGTGAGCATAAGGCGCGGTTTCTTTCTGGTTCCTTCTCGTGTGGCAATGAGGGAACCCAGGCCGTCACGGTGGATCGGACACTTCGATTCCAAGTGATGTCTGATGAGAGTTGCTACCGGTTCTTCCCCTCCCGGTGGTCCGGGGCAGGAAGACAGTTCTGCCAAAAGTTCTATCAATTCTTTCATAGTTTCCTCCCTGATGGTCTCCCTATGAGACAATAAAAAGTGAGATAATTCAACTGGAAGTTAGTATGCCCCTGACCCACATTCCCAACTTCATGAAATCCCACATTTCTTGACTCCTTGCGTCTTGACAGAGATGACCACAGGTGCTACAAGTCGCCATCAAAGGAGCCTGTATCGTGTAAACTAGCCAGGATAATTCATGAATTGGTGTTGCGAGACTGTGAGGATGAACGTGCCACCGGGCAACCGCAGGGGCTTGAATCCGAGGCGTACTTGAACAGTACGTCGCAGGGTTCGAGGCCCGAGG
>CP070843.1:2174506-2177902 GCA_020350905.1 Deltaproteobacteria bacterium | reverse complement strand
GTCTGCTCCTCTCCAACAGAGTTGATCAGGATCCCAAGTGAAAAGCTGAATATGATATTGGAAAGCAATCCTGCCTGCGGTCTCATATTTTTTCGACGTCTGGCGGAGATAATCAGCAAGAGAGTAGCCACTAGTTACAGCTTGCTTCTACGCTCACATGAGAGAACCTCCCGATACTTGCGAAGCGTCGGGAGTTTGTGATTTTCAGAAATACCCCAAGTGACAGGGAATTACTAAAGTTTCGGTCTCTTTGATTGATTGCACCCTTCTTAACCGCTGCCCATAAGACATATTTAGAGAGGGCTTCGATAGATAGGGGTTTGAAGTCGTCGATGAAGTCTAGGTGCGACCTATGGTATCGCAGCTCCATAGTGGTATGTTCAGATCCATAGCCTCTCGACCAGAAACTCACTGTACTATCAAAATTTACACCCTTTACAGAGGATAGTTGTCGTCACGTCCGCTTTGGTTATCTGCACCATGAAGCGAAGGGATTTCTCTGCTAATACCTACTCTTTTTATATGATATAGGTTACACTCAGAGGAAGGCACATTGGACTGCTTCTTTGCCATCCTACTATTAAATGGTTATTATTCCAGGGGCCAGCGACGCGCCTCTCATAGTGGATCGTGAATGAGCAGGGTTGGGAAAATAAAATGTTGGCTGATGCAACCGGCGGTTAAAAAGGGGGCAACATAAACGTATGTTTTTTACTATTACCCTATACATATCTCTGGCCATTTTCGGGCTCGGCTTGATCTATAAAGTTTCGAAATGGTTTCAATATTCCCTGGGCACAGAAACCAAAGATATCTCGACCCCGGCGAGGGTTTTTGCAGCCATCAAAGGAATCACCCTGACCCTACTCAGTCCAAAAATCTTCACCTTGGTGAAAGTCTTTGTTCTGGACGTGCTTTTACAGCTCAAGGTATTTCGACAGGATTTTCTCAAATGGGCCATGCATATGTGCATATACTACGGTTTCCTGTTGCTCCTGCTCATGCATGGTCTAGATAAAATAGTCTCCTCAGCCCTGTTTTCAAACTACTATCCAACAGTCAACCCGTTTTTGTTTCTGCGCAATCTCTTTGGAATTCTGATACTTATAGGAATAGGTATTGCCATCTATAGACGATTCATCTTGAGACTGCCCCGCCTCAGAACCAGCCCTATGGATGTTTACGCCATAGCCATCCTGGCAGTTATCATGATCTCCGGCTTCCTTTTGGAGAGCACAAAAATAACCTCTTACACCAAGTTCCAGGAGATGGTGGAGGAGTACACTATTCAGGCCGATGAGGAAGAACTGAGAACCCTGGAGGCCTACTGGGTGGCGAAATACGGGGTGGTTTCACCTGAGGTCAAAGCCCCCTTTGATGCAGAAACCTTGGAGGCGGGCCAAGAAGCGCATGAAATGAGTTGCATTGAGTGCCACTCTCGACCTCAATGGGGCTTCGCAGGCTACACCCTCTCCAGGATCACCAAACCTGCAGCGGTGCTGCTGGACAGAGCTCATATTCACACTATTCTCTGGTATCTGCATTTTTTGGCATGCTTTTTAGGCCTAGCCTATCTTCCTTTCAGCAAGATGTTCCACATCTTCACTACCCCCCTGAGTCTGCTGGCAAATGCTGTTATGGAAAAAGAAAAATCTGACCCTGCTAATATAGCCACCAGACAGCTTCTAGAACTGGATGCCTGCATGAATTGCGGTACCTGCAGCATGCAATGTAGGGTTGGCGTGGTCTTTGAAGCAATCCACAATGTCAACATTCTACCATCCGAAAAAATACCCTCGATAAAAGCGCTTGTTGCCGGCAAAAAACTTAGCGATAGTGAAATCAGAATAATTCAAGAGGGACTGTTTCTATGCACTAATTGTTACCGTTGCACAGTGGTATGCCCTGCAGGGATCAATCTGCAAGAATTGTGGTTCAATGTGAGGCAGGACTTGTTGGAAAGGGGGCAGCCGGAGTTTTACATTCTTTCACCGCTATCCGTATACCGTGGAATCGTTGGGGAGCCGGCATATGAACCACATTATCCCGATCCAATAGAATTGGCAATCGAGACTGTCTATCCTAATGGTGTTCCAATGCAGATGCTCGATCGAACCTTACCTATAGTCCCTAGCGACGATGGTTTGACAAGCAAGTTATTTACATCGCTGCAGGCGAAAACCTTTATCTACTGCTTCCGCTGTGTGACCTGTACTAACGCATGTCCTGTGGTGCGAAACTACTCCAACCCATCGGAAGCCGTTGGTTTATTGCCTCATCAAATCATGCACGCCATCGGCATGGGACTCTGGGATCTGATCTTCAGCTCAAGGATGTTGTGGGATTGCCTAGGGTGCTATCAGTGTCAAGAGCATTGCCCTCAGGACGTTCGGGTTGTCGATGTGTTTTATAAATTGAAAAACCTGGCCATCGAGCGAGCTAGGGAAAAATTACTGAATGAAAAGACAGGTGATTAAATGAAGTTTGTAATGATGCGTTGTTGCACGACCCCGATCGTACTCCAAGAATACGAATGGTCTACCAATGCAGTTATGGAGAAGTTAGGTATAGAACTGGTTGATGTATCGGAACTTGGTTGCTGTGGCTATCCGCTGAGAAACATCAGTTTTAGAGCTCATATCCTTGCTTCCGCCAGGAATCTGGCCCTCACTGAAAAGGAGAATCTGGATTTAATCACCGTCTGCAACTGCTGCTACGGAACCTTGAGATATGTGGACAATCTGATGAAGGATGACCCTTCCATAAGGAAAGAAGTCAATACAACCCTGGAGAAAGAGGGGTTGAGATACGAGGGTGATATTGAAGCAAAACACATCCTCCAGGTCCTCTACGACGACGTGGGTATTGAGACCATAAGAGATATGATCGTAAAACCTTTTCACGGTTTGAGAATCGCAACTCATTATGGCTGCCGCATATTGCGACCGAGCAAAGTTGCCCAGTTTGACAAACCACACTTTCCTACTAAATTCGATGAACTTGTGGAGGTGACTGGAGCTCAGAGTATCGACTGGTCTACAAAATTGGAGTGTTGTGGCTCGCCTTTGTGGGGAATAAACAATGAACTCTCTTTGGACCTGACTGAGACCAAACTCAGGAGGGCTAAAGAATCCGGCGCTGATTACCTTTGTGTCGCCTGTTCCTACTGTCAGATCCAGTTCGATAGAGTGCAAAGAATGCTGCTGATCGAAAGAGGCCCTGAGCTCAAATTGCCCTCGGTTCTCTACCCTCAACTTCTAGGACTCAGCTTGGGCATTGATGGTGAAACGCTGGGATTGCAGATGAATAAAGTGTCTATCAACGACATTGAGTTTTTTTTGCATCATAGAGCGGCCACGGAGGCATGACTCAGATTCCTTTGCAGTGATTATTCGG
>CP070843.1:2164593-2174406 GCA_020350905.1 Deltaproteobacteria bacterium | reverse complement strand
GGCGACGAGCGCGAGCAAGCTCGACTTCGCTCTGCCGGGTACGCCAAAGCACTCCAATCGCACACGTTTGCCGATCGGTGTAGAAAGATAATTGCACGGGTCGAAGGCCAGCCGGAGTAAAGAATCCGGGCCCTGAGGACCAGGTTTGCTAAGACTAAACAATACGGACTAACGAAAGATGCTTCGTCTCTCTTGCCGAAGGTGCGCCTTTTCTCAGACAAGTTCTTTTACTGCTGTCAGTACAGCATCATAGTCCGGCTCACTGGCGATCTCTTTGACCAGCTCTATGTATTGTATGGTTCCTTCCTTATCTACCACAAACACTGCCCTCGCCAGTAAGCGGAGGCCCTTGATGAGCACACCATATGCCTGCCCGAAAGCAGCATCCCGGTGGTCAGAGAGCGTTTGGACCCTGTCAACTCCGGCAGCTCCGCACCAACGTTTTTGAGCAAATGGAAGATCCATGCTAATGGTGAGAATCTCCACATTGTCGCCCAAGCGACCTGCTTCATCATTGAATCTCCGTGTCTCCATGTCACACACCGGCGTGTCGAGAGATGGCACGGAAGAAAGGATGCAGACTTTGCCGCGGAATGAGTCAAAGCTTACCGGGTTCAGATCATTGTCCATGGCCACAAAGTCAGGAGCCTTGTCTCCAACTTGCAACTCGGAACCAATAAGGGTAATCGGGTTCCCTTTCATTGTGACTAAACCATCACGTTCTTGCATGTAAGTCTCCTTGTCGATGCTGGGAATCACTTTTTCTGGGAGCCCCCCGCGCCATGGGGATGACGAAAGATTTGGGAGACATCCTGAATGGTTCTTGGATGAGCTTTTCTCAAAACGCTTGAGAAATATGCCTTAATAGTAAGGCACAGTAAGTCTTCGGTCAAGGTTTTGGTGGCTCAGGAAATGATAGTTTTGGCAACATTCTTGTGAAGAGCTTCCTTTCTGGATCTGAATAAACGTTTGTCACGTTTTCTGGACTGCCGCGCAATTTCCAAAAAATAGGATAGTATCCTGAGATCCTCTGAGATATCCCTCCCCATTTTCTTGGCTCCGTCTATTTTGGCCAAAACGGCGACGAGTCCATAGAGATGTAAACTGAGATTGGTAATCCGACGTAAAAAGAACTGCTCATTTTGGATCTTCTTGCCATATATCAAAAGGCCAGCGTGCAACAGCCAGCGTACACTTCGTCCATTTGCTTTGGCAAGGCGGGCCGCACGGTTCATGACTCTTTCATGGAACCGTAGTTTCCAATCAGCCTTACCAAGCAGACCCTTTAGCAGATATAGCAATCTGGAACTGGTGGAGGGATGGACTGCTTTCATGTGTTTGTTGAGATTGCGCAAGACGAACAGGGGGGGATAGATGGAGTGGATCTCTGTGGTTCCCTCAAAAATGGTAGTAACCCTGAAATCTCTCAATCTCTTCTCATAGGGCTGCGTGGCAAGGTACCCCGAACCTCCTGCTACCTGCAGAGCATCGTAAATTGTATTCCACGCCCTGGTGGTGCCGAATAATTTGCAGTGGGAACTCTCAATTGCAACCCGGGCTTGAGGATGATCCTCAAGCATTCCAACTGTGAAAGCTGTCATAGCTGAGGCCACGTAACTGTCAACCCTGGCCTGCACCATCTTTTCTTGAATGAGTTCAAAGCTATTGATTTCCACTCCAAACTGTCTCCTGCGTGCAGACTGTTTTTCCATGTCCCGGATCGACTGGTTCATGACGCCAACCGATCCCGCACCGAGGGCCAGTCTACCGTAATTGAGGATGCTCATGGCGATCTTGAAGCCCTCTCCCGGCTGACCCAAGAGATTTTCCACTGGTACCCTGACGTCCTTGAATTGAATGGCTGCCGTAGAACTTGCCTTGAGTCCCATTTTGGGCATATCTTTACCAATTTTCACTCCATCCCAAGTGGTCTCTACGATGAAAGATCCCATAAACCCTGACTTTTCCGAATCAAGCTGGGCAAAAACCGTAAGACCACCAGCGTAGTTTGCATTGGTAATATATGTCTTTTGACCATTCAATATGTAGTGTTTACCATCTTCAGAGAGAACGGCTTTACTTTCGATATGTTTGGCGTCCGAGCCTACTTTCGGTTCAGTGAGGGCATATGAAAAAATCATCTCGCCGGATGCTGCCGGAACGAGATATTGTTCCTTTTGCGCCTCATTGCCGAAAAGCACAATACCTTTGCAGCCAATGGAAAGATGCGCCAAAGAAATAAGTGCCAGAGCCAAATCCTTGCCGGCTATCTCTGCTACCACCTTGAAGTACTGCCTGAGACTCAAGCCAACTCCGCCGTATTTTTCGGGGATGTTGAGTCCGAAAAAGCCGATCTGCTTCAACTCTTCCAACAACTCTGCCGGGATGGTTCCCTGTTGTTCTAGATAGGAGGGTGGATATTGCTTCGTGACTTCAAGGTATTTGCTAACGATTTCCCTTGTTTTTTCATCTCCTTCTAGATCTTGGAAGGAATGGAACCGTTCCATATCCATAGAGCCGAAGTAGATATTTCCCAAAAAGCTTTCGAAATCCATCTTTGCACCTTTCTCGTTCGGAACCAAACAATTTGCATCACTCGCTCCATGGCGACGCACGAAACGATTCACTGCTCAATGGTCGCACTTAGTATTCTAATCATTACACCAAAATGGCGCATTATTAGGCCAAGGAATCAGGGTCAATAACCCGATAAACTCTTGGAACCTAATTCGCAATCTTTCCTGTTTGCGCGGTTTTCTCAAGGGAGGACGTGTTTTGCACCATGCGCGGTTTAAACAAACTGGATTAATATACAAAACACAATGGTGGTGAATATCCCCAGGGGATAGAGGCTAGCTTGGTTGAAAAGGTTGATCGCTTTGCTGGTGTCATCATCTGACAGAAATCTTCGAAGGGGAAACAAAAGGAAGAACAGTCCGGAAAGAATTGCACCTACGAGATATGCTCCCTTCATTTTGAGGGGAGAAAGAAAGATCAGGCCGAGTCCGAGGACAGAACTGGCGATGAGAGCTGCAAAAATGATTGTCACAGAAAAGCTCGGCCCGTAGACCACAGGGATAGTTTTTGCTCCAAGTCTTCCGTCTTCCTGCATGTCCACGAGATCGTTGGGAATGTTTTGTCCCCCTACCTCCCAAAGCGCTATCCAAATGAAAACAACGATTACCAATTGAGGCTGTGGTCTTGGGTTTACCGCAAAGATGGCAGCCAGTGCTCCAAGATTTTTTACCGTTGCGGCGATAAGTATCTTCCACTGACTCACCTTGTACAGTCTACAGTAAACTACTTCCAGAATGGCACCTATAACGAAAATAATCGCACATACAGGATTCAGCAGCGCAGCCCCCGCAAGGGCGATCAGTCCCCAACAAAAGGTCCACATCACACCACTAGCAAAGGGTATGAGTCCTTGAGCAAGGGGATGGCGGACAAAGATGCAGTCTAGATCAAAGCAGGCTGGCTCTTTGAGAAGCTCTCCCATCCTTTGCCGATCTAGTTCATAGTCTGTCACATCGTTCAAGGCATATATGCAGGTGTATCCTGCAAAAACTGTGATCATGCCTAGTAGGATAGTGGAAAGGGGTGGAAACGTGCCCAGACACAATAAGGCCGCTGCCATTGGGGTGGCCAGGTCAATCAGTAAATGTGGTGTTCTGGATAAAGCAAGATAAAGCCTCAATTGCTGGGATTTGGCTGACAATTGTACACTCATGGTAACCCTGTTTCGTCCTTCTTGCTGCACGCGTCTAAGCAATTCTATCTCAATGGGGGAAGGTCATCTTGGCACCAAACCAGCCAAGAACAGCCACCAGAACTGGAAATGTCAGACTAATGATGAGATAGAGAATTCTGGCCCCACTTGGCTGCAACAGAATTTCAGGTGATAAGATTCTCCACAAGAAAGTGACCAGAATGAGGGTAATAAGAATGAGTGAGCCGAAGATCTTTATCGCTATTATCTTCGACCATTTTCCAGCGTAATTGAGCCACCAGTTATACGGCCCAGTAAGCATGGCAACCGGTGCGACCACCAGCCCGGCCACGAGGACATGAAACGCGCTTGTCTCCAAACTCCTGTTTCCTGTCAGTAGATAGAGTATGTTAAGAACGGGAAACAACATCATGAAGGCAATGGGGAAGTGGACGGTCATTGGATGAGGATGGCGGCGTAACATGGGAATCTTGCGAAAAACCGCAAGGAGAAGATCGGGAATGTGCTCATCCATGGGATCTTTCTCGGGTTTTAGAATCCCAACCTGCGGAAATTTTTCGAAAACCTCTATGCCATGTGGCGCACCTCCGATCTCCTCAGTCAGATCTGTTCCGGCCTGGTGCCTCCGCATGTGAAGGCCTGGCTTCCACAATTTACTTTTCGAAACATCATAGACCTTGCCCTCGTAACCGATGTATACCGGCTGTCCATTTTCACCGTTGAATATGGCAAGCTCTTCGCGGCTGAATTCTTTCAACTCATCATGCATGTTGCATCCTCTGGTCCCAGCAGAAAATCTCTCAATCCAATGCTTATTGTGAATCTTATCTCAAATGCCTAACAATATCCCATCCCTATCCACAATGCAAGCCAATCGGCCAAATGATTCAGGAAATGGAGAAACGAGTATTCTTGATTGCAAGTTCGAATTCCCAGATTCGCTAATTCCTCAATCCCTCAATTCCTGAATCCTTAAATTCCCCAATCCCCAAATCTGCAATCTACAATCTGAAATCTACAATCTGAAATCCCTCAACTCCTCAATTTGATCCTTCTGTACCAGCTGGCTAACCGTACAGGATCACGTCCAGAAAAGTACGCCAGCAAGACAGCCTGATTGATAAGGGTGGTTTTCAAAATTCCGAGCTTTTTCCAGCGCCGGGATGAGGTGGTCACTGCGATGGGTGCGATCGCTACTCTGCCTTCTTTTTTGACCCTCTGCACAAAAACGAAGTCTTCCATGATTGGCATTTCAGGAAATCCCCCTATTGAGCGAAAAAGATTTGCTCTTAGGAATATTGCCTGGTCGCCATAAGGCATCTGAAAAAAACGGGATCTGAAGTTTGCAAGCTTTTCAATAATCCGCAGCCCAATCTCTGAGCCATCAATACGCAGCGCGAAAGCTCCAGCAACTGTGCCTGGCATGGTCAAAAGATTCAGGACATGCTTATCGAATCCACCGGGTAAGCGAGTATCGCCATGCAGGAATAAGAGCACGTCGCTGCTTGCTGCCATAGCACCGGCGTTGACTTGCTTCGCTCGCCCCCCTGTTATAGTTAGCAGCCTCGCACCAAGCCCCTTGGCCATTTCCCCAGTCCCGTCACTACTCCTCCCATCTGCAACGATAATCTCGACCCCAGTACAGGTCTGGGCGCTTTTCATGGTTGCCGCGATACTCTCAGCTTCATTCAGGGTCGGGATAATAATGGAGATTGCCGGTCGCCCGGAGGGCTTCGTATGAGTCACGCCAACCCCTCATCAATAAACCACAACAGTTTTCCTGACGGCCGCACGTGGGCCGCCGGATAGGTTGCAGTATGGGGATTGTTTACGATCTCCTGAAGTATTTTCAGCTTGCTAGATCCCGAAGCAAGAAAAAGCACGCATTTGGCTTCATTTATTACTGGAAAGGTGAGGGTAATTCGCGGGACGGGGGGAGATGCGCTCGTGCCTTCCACTGCCACCACCCACCTAGTTCTCTCCTCCAATGCTGTATCACCAGGGAAAAGGGAGGCTGTGTGACCATCTACCCCCATACCCAGTAGGACCAGATCAAAAGAAGGGAAAGATGTGGAAGAATCACTTCTGGCAGCGGGTTGAAAGAACTCTCGCAGGGTCTTTTCGTATTCTGCCGCCACAGCTTTGGGAGAAGCGATTGTAGCGGGAATTCTGTGAATGTTTGACGGTGGCACATTCACCCAAGAGATGAGTGTCTGAAAGGCCAGATAAAAATTACTGTCCGCATTATCCGACGGCACGCATCTTTCATCCCCCCAGAAGAGGTGCGTGTGTTGCCAGTCAACCCTGCTGGCATAAGGTTCTTTCGTCAGCTCCTCGTAGAGCAAACGAGGTGTTGTCCCACCGGAAAGGACGAAGGTGAAGATACCTCTCTCTTTTACGGCCCCCTCGGCCATTTCGCAAATATACGCTGCGGCTGCCCGGCTCAGATCCTCTAAACTCTGGTGGGTGCGTATCTCTGGCTTCATTTCTTAGGCACAAAGCGAGAAAGGATCAAGGCGAGAAAAGCTGGAAAAGGATTAGTCCCCATCGGTTTAAGTCACGGCCGGGAAAAAGCTAGATCATATAAAAGAGCAACACTCTGTAAAGTCACCCCTTGTCTTGCCTTTCTCGCCTGTCTCGCCTTTCCCGCTGCTCGGTCGCCGCGCCGGCCCTGTTTGCGCTTGAAACTCAACCGCTTATCGTGCCACCTCAGGTAAACCCTGCACCAGCCGTACAGGTGTAGCAGTGGTGTGAGACTGCAATCGGCTCCCCGGGTTCGGGTAGCTCCTTCAAATCAGAGATGTGCGTTTTCTTCCCCCCCGTATAAAGACCTGCGGCCTGATTGAAGTCACAGTCAAAAACATACCCATCCCAAGACACGGAAACTAAAGATCGGCACATGAGCCCTTCAATAGCGCAAGGGTTGAAACTGGTCGCAAGCTTCTGCAGGTATCTCTCCAGATTGCCAGATTGCTCCAACCAGCGGCGGAACCTACCCAAGGGCACATTGGCGAAGGAGAACAGGTTGTTGAAAACTATTCCCCACTTATTTTTCAAAACGTGGCAGAATCTTTTCTCTAACTGATCCTGAGAGGAGGGCAGGAAAGCACCTGTAGGATTGGACACCAAGTTCAGTTCCAGACCGGAGTCGGGTTGCCCGTATCCGAGAGAATTCAACTTTTTCATGACATTTACGGACTCCTGGAACACACCCCGTCCCCTCTGTGATTCCGCCTGTGCCTCATTCAGAGACGGAAAGGAGGCTACAATCACAACCCGGCGTTCTTTACACACCTCGACTAGGCAATCCCGCTCACCATTTGCCAACGCTGTCAGATTTGAGCGAAGCATTACCCGCGGGCTAATCCCCGAGAGTCTCTCGATCATATCCACCAGATTGGGATTCATCTCCGGCGCGCCGCCGGTGATGTCAAGAATCTCAAAAGGGAACCTCTGAGCTAAAGCCACAACCTGATCCACGGTCTCAGCGCTCATTACTTCTTCACTGTGGGGACCTGCCTCGAGATGACAGTGACGACACGCCTGGTTGCAAAGTAGCCCCACGTTTATCTGGAGTGTGGTGGTCTCTTTCCGGGTCAGGTTGAGGCCGTGTTTTGCGAGGGTCTGTCGAAAAGGCTCTACGGGCAGCTTCTTTTCGGAAATCTTTGAACCATTATGCAACGATTGCGCCGGCTGCTGCATTTCTTCTCTCTCTTCAGTTCGTGCCAAACATTCTCCGGCAAACAACGCTAAGAAACTTTTTTCCGTCCTGGCTCCCTAGTTAGTCACCCCAGATTTCCATTTCTTACACCGGAGAAGTAGAAATTGCTTACACGAAAAAGATATCCTACTCGCACATGTCAGGCGAGCATCCTACAACGATATTTTCTTGGCAATGTTCCGCATCTGGACGCCGTGTACCAAGGATGATCCCCCGCGAATGGCCGTCGCCACGTGAATCGCCTCGGTCATTTCGTTAATGTTGGAGCCCTTTTCTAAACAGTCCTGGGTGTAGGCATCGATACAATATGGACATTGAACAGTGTGGGCCACAGCGAGCGCGATGAGCGCTTTTTCCCTTGCGGTGAGCTCACCCTCAGCAAATACTGCACCGTAGTAGTCAAAGAATTTCTTGGCCAATTCGGGAGCTCCCTCGCCAATCTCCTCGAATTTCGGCAGATCCTGCGGGTGGTAGTAGCTATCCATTCTCCCATCCCTCCTTTGAAGGATTGTGTTATTCCTCGTCAACTATCAATTGCATCCACTTCTGAGCGGCCTCGGGTCCCCAACTTCCCGAGTCGTATGGGTGAAGGCGTGCCCCTCGATCACCACAAGTCTCACATTCTTGTAATATTGGGGTTAGGAACGACCAGCTGAGCCGCACCCCATTATTACTCCAAAAAAGCATCTGATCGCCCTGGATACAATCCAACAGAACTTTTTCATATGCCGCAAGGGTGGGGCCACTGTAGTTCTGGTCATAGGAGAAGTCTAGAGTCACAGGCCGCAAACAGGTCCGTGCACCAGGGTACTTGGTTTGAAAAGTTAGCGTAATTCGCTCTTCGGGATAAATCCCTAAAACCAACCGGTTGGCAAGAATGTCCTCGCCTAGAACATTTCGAAACATGGAATGAGGTACTCGCTTGAACTGAACCACTATCCGGGTAATTTTGCGAGCTAGCCTCTTACCGGAGACTAGATAAAATGGAACTCCTCGCCAGCGCCAATTATCAACAAACACCCGCATCATGGCGAAAGTGGGAATCAGAGAGGACGAGCTCACCTTTGGTTCTTGACGATATCCGGCAACTTCTGCCCCGTCGACCATCCCGGATCCATATTGACCCAGAATTAGATTGTCTATCTGCTCAGCCCCATCAAGAGGTTTAAGGGACCGGAATACTTTAGTTTTCTCTTCTCGCACCCGCTCGGCTTCAAAAAGGGAGGGAGGTTCCATGGCGGTCAGCGCCAGAACCTGCATCATATGGTTCTGGAACATATCCCGGATTACACCAGCTTGCTCATAATAGCCAGCTCGGTTTTCAACCCCCAGCTTTTCTGCCGCAATGATTCCCACGTAAGCGATGTAGCTACGATTCCAAATTGGTTCAAAAATAGCGTTGGCAAAACGAAACATTAATATATTCTGAACCGTCTCTTTGGCCAAATAGTGATCGATTCTGAAGATTTGGTGTTCCCCGAAACTCCGGTGCAGCGTTTGATCCAATTCCATTGCTGATTTCAGATCCCGGCCGAATGGCTTTTCCACCACGATACGGGACCAGCCCTTGCCATTCTCACCCTCTTGGGCGAGCCCGGCCTTGCCAAGCATCTCAGCAATCACCGGATAAAGAGACGGTGGAACCGCCAGATCGAAGACTCTGTTTCCGCCTGTATGATATTTTTCATCCAGCTCTCTGAGGTAGCCTGCCAATCCCACATAGGAGTCCAGTGAATCGTAATCCACCGGCTGATAATAGAGGTTGGCAGCGAACTCTTCCCACCGTGCAAGATCAGCTTTCTCTGTGGCCTCATAGCTGGCTTTGAGCCTCTCCCTGAACTCTTCGTGACTCATGGATGTTCTGCTGGCACCGACAATAACAAATGGCTTTGGCAAGCCACCGTGTAGGTAGAGGTTGTAGAGAGCCGGCACCAGCTTTCTGGCGGTTAGGTCACCGGACGCCCCGAATATGACAATGGTGCAGGGATCCAAGGGGCCAATCGTCACACATTCTTCCACAGGTATATCCATAGAAGGCGCCTTTGCTTGCACCCTGGTTGTCTGATCTTGATTCAGCTCATCAATCATTACAATTTTTCCCCTATCCTGGAAGCATTACTGATAACCATTCATCGTTTAAGATGCAAACGGCACAGGGGGCAATATTCGGCTGACAGCAGGCAGATCGCGGCCGGCAGTAAGAATTGACTCTCAAGAAGGCTACTGTTACCCTGCTTGTTGTCTTCAGGATATTGTCTTCTGCCCGCTGCACGCTGCTAGCTGCCAGCTTTCTCCATGGCCTTGATTTTGGCGAGCCTCCGAACGTGTCGTTCTTCTCCCGTGAACCGGGCAGAAAGAAACG
>CP070843.1:2161163-2164493 GCA_020350905.1 Deltaproteobacteria bacterium | reverse complement strand
GATGCAAAAATGGTTGGCGCCAAACTATTAGGACGATTCAGTTGGTGCTGGATTGCGTTACTCTATCTGTCGGTTGTGGCCCAGCCAGGTGCGGCGGCGGAACGGGCGGACCTTTTGTGGGATTTTGCTGATCACCTTTATCAAAAACAGGACTTCTATAGAGCCCTGAGTGAGTACCAGCGTTTTCTCTTTTTGTTTTCCGCTGACCTTCGTGTCCCGGAGGCTGAACTCCGAGTTGGCCGCTGCTATCGGCAGGTGGGAAAGTTCCAGAAGGCTTTCAGCCACCTAATAAGGCTACACAATCGTCGTGCCGAGGAACCTGCTGGGCGCGAAGCTCTGTTGGAAATGGTGGCGATACGAGAGGAACAGGGACGTTACCCGGAGGCCATTTACTGGGCAAAACAATTTATCGAGCGCTACCCTGACTATGCAGAAATTGATGCCGTATACGTCCGCTTGGCGTGGCTTCAGATCGACAGCGGCAAATATGAGGAAGCAATTACCACCCTAGAGCTGCTCCAGCCAGAGAGCACACATTATCCTCGGGCAAGATCACTTTGCCTAGCGTTGCAGGAGAGATCTGAAACAGGTAAGAAGTCCCCTGCCATGGCAGGAACGTTGTCCGCGGTTCTACCAGGTTCAGGGCATCTTTACGCAGGTCGGCCAGGCCAGGCTGCTTCATCATTCCTGCTTAACGCTCTCTTTATCGCCGGAGCAGTAATAGCTTTTCAAAACGATAGTCCGGTTCTCGGCGGGATTCTCGTTTTTTTTGAGCTGGGGTGGTATCAAGGGGGTATCCGCAGTGCGGTCCAAGCGGCACGCGAGGAGAATCAGAGGCAGGAAAGGAAATACCGCAGGGAGCTCAAGCAAAAGTATCGGCTTTCTCTTGGGTTAGAGCCCGGAAAAGATTGGATGGCACTTTCGGTGCGCTTGAGCTTCTAACCCAATCAGAAGCGATACGCGTTGTATTATATCAAATGTTGTATAATGTGGAAAAAGGCAAGGGTCATATTTCATGCAGATGAGGGCTAAAGTAAGAGAAAGTATCAAACCGTTTCGGTTGGTGAAGTATTTCACTCTGACCAGCCTTGTGGTGATTCTCATTCCCACCCTGATACTGTCCATATTCATCTCACAACGGGCCAAGAACGAACTCTTCAGACAGAGTGAACAGTATGCTCTCTTGGTTGCCATCAATTTGAACCATCAGGTCTTCAGCCAGTTCGTTCTACCGACGGTGCTGCAGTATGGTCGGATTATGCTCGGCAGTCCTCAACAATATGAACGAATGGACAAGGTGGTCCGAAACACCATTCACGGATTCAAGGTGGACAGGGTTGACGTCTATGATCTCAAAGGGGTGATCAGCTATAGTACGGATCGCACCCTGGTGGGGCTTTCCGGGCTTGGCGGCAGAGATTTCAACTTGGCACGTGTAGGGAAATCTTCCTCACGGCTCGTTTCACGGGGGAGCTTTCTCGGTTTTGAGCTTGGTGGGCTGGCAAAGCAGCGGCAGCTCAAAACCTATATCCCCCTCCGGATGGAACGACACCTCCTCAGAGAGCGTGACCGTATCCTTGGGGTGTTCGAGATTACCCAGGATATTTCCGAGGACTATGCGGCAATTACCCGTTTTCAGAATAACATTATTTTGAGCCAGCTGGTGGTAATGAGCCTTCTCTTTTTCGTATTACGTTTAATTGTGAAGAGGGCAGAGGGAATTATCGCCAAAAGAAGTGAGGAGCGCAGGCGCTTGGAGGAACAGCTTCATCAGACTGAGAGATTGGCTGCCTTGGGAGAGATGGTTGCCGGCATCAGCCATGAGATCAGGAATCCACTGGGGATCATCGGCTCCACCGCCCAGCTTTTGCATCAGAAAATCGAGGAAGGTGATCAAAAGAAGCAGCTTGGCAAGATCATCATGGACGAGACGACCCGTCTGAACTCAATTGTCACGGCTTTTTTGGATTTTGCGCGTCCAACCACGCCACATTTGTCAGAGTGCCAGGTGGATAAAGTGCTGGAGAAAAATCTTGAGTTTCTGGAGGTTGAACTCAAAAGGCGAGGCATTACCGTTGAAAAGCGTTTTGCCGAGAATGGCACACCGGTCTATGCAGATGGCGACTTGCTCTATCGCGCCTTCTTGAACATTTTCGTAAATGCCATGGAAGCTTTGGATGATGGGGGGACAATAAAGGTAGTCACTCGTCACAAATACTCCCAGGAGGATAGCCTCGAGGTGGTCATCTCCGATACAGGTGCTGGAATTTCCAAAGAAACGATAGCAAAGATATTTGATCCCTTTTTTACCACCCGCGAAACGGGTACCGGGCTGGGACTTCCCATAGTCCGAAACATAATTGAAAGCCATGGTGGTAAAGTTCAGATTGAAAGTCCACCGAGGAAAGAACGAGGTCAGGTGGAAGACAAGGGAACAGCTATTATCATTTCTCTGCCGGTGAACCCGGTTGTGAGCTAAGCGCATTATATTGCAATTGATTGGCACAGCAGAAGAGAAACATGGAAACCATTCTTATCGTAGATGATGAGAAGAACTACCTCTTGGTCTTAGAGGCTCTCCTCGTGGATGCCGGATACGAGGTGATTACCTCTGACAGCACCACCGAGGCGCTCGAAATTACCATGAGCCATGACCTGGATCTGGTTATAACCGACATGAGAATGCCTGGTCCGGATGGCATGGAATTTCTCGCCCAATTACGGAGTCGGCAACCCGACCCGCCGGTAATTATGATGACTGCATACGCTACAGTGGAAAAGGCTGTGGAGGCTATGAAGCGGGGCGCTTTCGATTACATCACCAAGCCTTTTAAGAACGAAGAGCTGATACTTACCATTCGAAAAGCCATAGAGATGCACCGGCTCAAGCAGGAGAATCTGTTGCTCAGCCGAGAACTGCAGGAGCGCTTCCAGTTCGGTAACATTGTAGGTAAGAGTAAAATCATGCGCCAGGTCTATGAGATTATAGAAAAGGTGGCCCAAACTCGAGCCTCAGTGCTGATAACTGGAGAGTCGGGCACAGGCAAAGAACTCATCGCCAGAGCAATGCATTTCAACAGTCCCAGGCGCGATAAGCCATTTATTTCGGTGAACTGTTCGGCGCTGTCGGAAACGTTGCTGGAGAGCGAGCTCTTCGGTCATGAGCGGGGAGCATTTACCGGTGCTGTCACGCAACGGAAAGGGCGGTTTGAGTTAGCACACGGCGGAACTCTTTTTCTCGATGAAGTGGGCGATATGTCTCCTGCTCTGCAGGTAAAATTGCTTAGGGTCTTGCAAGAGATGAAATTTGAGCGGGTGGGCGGCACCAAG
>CP070843.1:2154912-2161063 GCA_020350905.1 Deltaproteobacteria bacterium | reverse complement strand
GTCGGAGTGCGTGGAACGGTCTTTCGCTTGAATTTGCTTGCAGACAGGTCTGCCATGATCAGAGTGTATCGTGGCAAAGTTGCGGTGCGTAAACCTCAGAGAATTCCTGCTCCTGGGGAGCCGGGAAGCCAGATACAGAGGATTCCGGGTCCAACACGGGTTCCCGGACCCCACCGGGTGACCGTGGAGGAATGGATTCGCATTGTGGAGGCGATGCAGCAGATTACGGTAAGCGCCGAAGGGATCCCTTCTAAACCACGGACATTCAGCATGGAGGAGGATTTGAACGACTGGGTGCAGTGGAACTTGGAGCGCGACCTGCTGATCTAGCCTTCCCCGCGCTTGAGAGAACATGTATGCCAGCTGTCTGGGCCTCAGTGAGCAGCAAGGTTGGCACCTGCGAGAGGGAGTACGGTTGGAATGACCGATTGTTGCAATGACAGGACCCGTCTGGCCCGCCTTTTGCATTACCCTTCTGATCTGAACCGTTGATTAGAAAACCACTCTTATTGTGCGACAAACAGCGGAACTGAACGTCCACCATGTGCTGAGGAGTGTGGAGGACTTCTGTTCCACCTTCAGAACCGGAGTTGAGTTATGGCCCGTATTGATGCTTTTTTCAAGCTGATGCATGAACAGAAAGCATCCGATTTACACCTGGTGGCAGGGCAGCAGCCCGCTTTGAGGATCCAAGGCGAAATGGAGCGAGTCAAATTCAAAGTACTTGACAACGATGAACTCAAGGGGATGCTCTATGAGATTACGCCGGAGGAGAAGATAAAGACCTTTGAGGAAACCGGGGACGTGGACTTTGCCTATGAAATACCCGGACTCGCCAGATACCGCTCTAACTTTTTCCAACAGAATTTTGGCATAGGGGCGGTATTTCGTGAAATACCCAGTGAAATTTTGTCGGTGGAGGAGCTGGGCCTTCCTTCGGTGGTGGCTAAACTGGCCATGCTGCCCAGGGGGTTGGTGTTGGTAACCGGACCCACCGGAAGTGGCAAATCCACCACGCTTGCAGCCATTATTGATGAGTCAAACGAAAAGCGAAAGGATCATATCATCACCATCGAGGACCCTATAGAATTTGTCCATAAGAGCAAGAGCTGCATCGTGAACCAGCGGGAAGTGGGGATACACACCAAATCGTTTGCTTCGGCACTGCGCGGTGCTTTGCGTGAGGATCCTGATATTATTCTGGTGGGCGAGATGCGTGATCTGCAGACCATTTCTCTGGCCATCGAGGCCGCTGCAACTGGGCACCTGGTGTTTGCTACCCTCCATACCACCAGCGCGGCAAAGACTGTGGATCGAATTATCGAAGTATTTCCAGCCGAGCAGCAGGCGCAGATACGCTCCACCCTCGCCGATGGTATCCGGGCGGTGGTTGCGCAAAACCTGCTCAAGAGAATAGATATTCCTGGGCGCATTGTTTGTCCGGAAATATTAATTGCCACACATGCGGTACGAGCCTTGGTACGTGAGAACAAGACCTATCAGATACCCACGGCCATTCAGACCGGGAAAAAATATGGTATGCAGTCGTTGGACGATGCAATCATGACCCAGTTGAAGTCAAACCGGATCAGTCCCGACGAAGCCTATATGAAGTGTGATGATAAGGAGAAGTTTCGGCCATTTTTGCGAAATCCACCTACCGATTTCACTGAGGTTTAGTGGCTGTCCAGGCCACGGTTCTAAAGGGGTCGGTTCTATGTTGACTTTTGGCTCTGGACTTCAGAAAAAATTGAAAATAAACCATTTTTGCGGGCTTCAGGGTTTGCCACTGTTATTTGGCTGCGCCGATGGAGTACACCGTGTCGGCGTATTAGTCTGCTGAAGCCAACTCGTAAAGGAAACTTTTATGCGCAAGAGAGAGGTAGATCATTTTCTTCGCAAGATGCTGGATTTTCATGAAAATGTCTCTGACCTGATTGTTACGGTAGACCGTCCTTTCCAGGTGGAATCCGACGGCGAACTCATGGCCGTTCCCATGGATGTGCAGATTGATAACTTGACGCCTTTTCAGGCCGAGACCTTTGCTTTGAACCTGCTGGGAGGTGATCGACGCAACGTAGAAACCCTGCTATCCGAGGGTTCTTGCGATCTTTCCTACCACTTGGCTGGGAAAGCCCGCTTTCGGGTCAACGTCTTTTCTCAACGGGGCTATTTTTCGGTGGTTATGCGCAAGTTGGAAACACGGATTCCCAGTGTCGAAGATCTCAAGTTGCCGCAGGTATTCAAACAAATGGCCCATGAGAGAAACGGCATAATTTTCGTCACCGGGGCAACAGGTAGCGGTAAGTCCACCTCGCTGGCAGCTACGCTCAATGAGGTCAACGATCTTCGGCCGGTGCACATTGTGACCCTGGAAGATCCTGTGGAGTTTGTTCACCATCACCGTAAGGCCACTTTTAACCAACGGGAAATGGGGACCGATTTTGATACATTTGCCGGCGGTCTGAGGGCGTCGCTACGCCAGGCTCCCAAAGTTATCCTGGTGGGTGAAATGCGTGATCGAGAAACTGTAGAGATTGGACTCAGCGCCGCCGAAACGGGCCACCTGGTGCTCACCACACTTCACACGGTGGATTCCGGTCAAACCATAAATCGTATCTTGGGCATGTTCGATACCGAAGAAGAAAAGCAGATAAGAATTCGTCTGGCTGATGCCATTCGTTACGTGGTGTGTCAGCGCCTCCTTCCTCGAGAGGGTGGCGGTCGAGTGGCGGCCTTTGAGATAATGGGCAAAGATATCCGAGTCAAGGAAATCATCCTTGATGGTGAGAGTGAGGGTAAGACTTTCTATGAGGTCATCGAGAGCAATCGGGCATTTGGATGGTGCACTTTTGATGACTCTATTTTGGAGCTTTTCCAGGAAGGTCAGGTAAGCCATGATACTGCCATGGCATATGCTTCCAAAAAGGCCATCATGAGACGCGGTATAGACCGGATCAAAGCCGCTCGCGGTGAGAAGGTAACCGACATCGAAGGCCTTGAAGTAGACAGAGGATACGGGACCCGGGACACCACTAAAAAGTAGGCATACAAAGCACGGTCAACCCGGGACGGAGGGTGACGCTCAGTGAGGATGCAGTGCGATCATTGCCAGGCTGTTTTCAACGTGCCTGATGAAAAGATGCCCAGGGGCAGGCAATTCAAGGCGACCTGCAGCAAGTGCAGACGTACTATTATTGTGGAGCCGCACGGAGCCTCCGGAAGCAAGGGGGCTACAATTGGCGTCGACGTCTCTCTTTCAGAGATTGCCGATGCGCCTACGGCGATTGAGGCTGATCTTGATATGACCAGCGCCTATGACTCTCCTCTTGAGGTTCTCGAGGAAGGTGCCATGAGCGCTCTTGTCTGTGTGGATGAACCCGAGCGGCTCAAGGCTGTGAAAGAAGCGCTTGAAGACCTGAACTACTACAGCAGTGTGGCTTCCTCAGTAAAAGAGGCACTCAGTAAGCTCCGTTATAATCAATATCATCTGGTTATGCAGGATGAGGAATTCTGTGGGGAGAGTGCTGACAACAACACCATACTTCGCTATCTGCAGCCCATGCCCATGTCCACTCGCAGGAACATCTTTTTGATGCTGATTAGTAATCAAATCAAAACTCTAGACAATCTGTTGGCATTTGCCAAGAGTGTCAACGCCGTGATCAATGTCAGCGATGTTCAGAAAGTGAAACTCGTACTTGAACGTGCCATGGCCGACCACCGGCGTTTTTATAAAGTGTATAAGGATCTAGTCCAGGTAATTGGCATCCACTGACCGCCAGCTGATAAGATGTTCTTTCCCTGATTTTCTTGACTCTGATTTGGCGAGAGCTTATAAGTAGGTGTGCCAGCCCGCATATTTCATGAATGGTCTACTGCGACAGCGGATATGATCTTCCTTCCGGGCGTCCTCGGACCTCAAATCCTACGACGTACTGTTCAAATACGCCTCGGGTCCGAGTTCCTGCGGTTGCCCGGTTGCAAGCGCATCTCCACTGTCTCGTGACATCAATTCATGAAATATGCGGGCTAGAGGGGGACGTAGCTCAGTTGGGAGAGCGCAGCGTTCGCAACGCTGAGGTCGTGGGTTCGAATCCCATCGTCTCCACCAACAATTTCAAAGGGTTAGCTTTCAAGGCTAACTCTTTTTTGTTTCTTGGGTAACGTTTTGGGTAACACTTGCGGAACTGTTGCGATTGAGGTAGCCCTCAAACCTCTCGATTGCATCCTTAGCATCATCGGCGTCAATCGTATTATACCTGTCGAACATCTCCCTGGTGTTGTGACCTGTGATCTTCATAACGACCGACTCTGCCACCCCTGCTTTTCGCATGTTGGTGTTGAAGGTGTGTTTTAGGTCATGGAAGGTGATACCGCCCTTGCTTTTGCGGCCATGAGGAATACCAGCCTTCTCACAAGCTGAGGCAAATGAGCGCTTGAAGTTGGTTCTAATCTGGTTTCCCCTGTAGGTAAATACATATTTGTGATGCAAGGCTTTCGGCTGGTCTTTTAGAATCTCATATAGCTCAGCACAGATAGGGATCAATCTAGGCTCTTTATCCTTGGTGTCTTTTGCCTCAAGTCGAATGAGGCGGTTTTCCAGATCGACCTTGTCCCAGGTAAGCCCCAGGATTTCACCTCTTCGCATGCCTGTATAATAACCACAGGCAATCACGCCCCCAAGATGGGGAATAGAGTGCTGAAGCAGTCCTTCGAATTGAGCAGGTGAGAGAACAACGTCTCTAACGTTGCCGTGCCGCTTCAGTACATTCCTGACCTTCTGAAAGAGCAACTTGACCCGATCACCAAGCAAATCGTCGTCACAGGCACGAAAAACTGCAGTTTTTACTACACCAATCTCCCGATCGACTGTTGCGGGAGCTTTACCCTGGTTAAGCCTTTTCTGTTGGTAGTTCTCAATATCGCTCAATTTGATGTCTTGAATGAAAACATGCCCAAATTCACAGGTGAAGTTTTCAAAGCAAACTCTATTTCGCTCATAAGAGGCAAGGGCTTTAACCCTCTCCAGCCCCAAATACCAAGATCGAAGCTCATCAAAGGTCATGGTAGATTCTGGTTGCATCTCAAAGATGCGGTTCTCCCTTTTCTGGACTTTCCGCTTCCCCTCTGCGTCCCTGGCTTCTTGAATGGAATAGCCTACAAACTCCTTCCTTTGCCTGCCCCCAGGAAGACGGTACTGAATCCAATATCTAACCTTTTGAGATCGCTTCGCCTTAACCAAATCCTCACCACAACCACTCTTACCAGCGCACAGGCGGTTTCTGGTGGACTGCTTTTTGTGACATGTAGGACACTCCGCTAGAATCGCCATCTTTTCTTGCCTCCCAAAGTTTTATTGCGTCATGTTCTGGGCGAAGGACAAATTCCAAGCCCTTTTCCTCAATCTCTTTCATCTAATTTTTGGCAGCCAAGAATCCTGCAAAATATGTTCCCAACAGGATTATCAGTGCCAAGCAGACAGCAACGAAGTCCTCGAGAAACTCCCGAATCCTCTCTCCAAGCGCAAACCAATCCTTTCTATCCTATCTGAAAAAAGATTTCGGCGTTTTTGAATATAGCTTTATATTTTTCTCTGTATATTTTAGTTAACATTTTATATCATAATAGAACATAAGGGTTGACTTGTCAACACATTTCCGTTTATCTTTATCTGGGTATTGTGTGCATCCAATCCAACAGTGATCTATTATGGAGTTGCGCCATGAAGAGTAAGAGTGTGGTTGTCGGAGTCAGGTTACCTGAGGGAGTCAAGGATAAGCTTCAGGAGCTGGCAGATGAAGACCACAGGCCTTTGAGTAACTTTATAAGCAAGATTCTGCTTGACTACCTCAATGAGCAAGGTATTGAAGTGAAGAAAGAAAAACCCACTGAGTAGTGGGCTGGTTGCTTCTGTTGCTTGCTTAGTTGCGCAGCTTCGGCTCCGCTTTCTCAGGTTCTCAATATCTTGTGGCAGATTAAATTTTAGCAGAGTGTGAATTAAGTCGCGCCGAGCTAAGTCCGAAGCGTTGGGATTGAGCGTAAGCGCATGAAATTCGCTATTGTTGCCCAGTGGGTGAGGGCAGCACTTGTGCCCGAGTCCCACCTGGTCAAAGTCTAGCGAACAGGCCAGTAGCGAAGTCCGCGTGCT
>CP070843.1:2151515-2154812 GCA_020350905.1 Deltaproteobacteria bacterium | reverse complement strand
CTCGGAGCCCATCTCTGCCAAACAGTGCTCTATCCAATTTTTGTTATTCCCGAACTTCGGGTGGATCTGTTTCTGGTACTGCTGCTCCATTTCAGCTTCTCTTTGGAAAGATCCAAGGCCCTGGTGATGGCACTTTTTCTGGGGCTGCTGATGGACGTGGGCTTGCCGCAGCAAGGCTGGGTTCACCCGTTGATTTATCTTGGTCTTGCCCTGCTGGCATCGATGCTGTGGCAGAATCTAAACCTTCACAGCAGGAGATATCAGGCATTTTTTCTCGGTTTATGCACATTGCTTGAAGGTGTTGGTATACGGACAATCTTCGTGCTGCAAGATGCGGGATTTGCCGAAACTTCGCATTTCCTTGTAGTTTTGGGGGGTCGCACGATTACAACCGCTCTGGTTGGGCCACTGCTTTTGGCCGGATTGGAGCGACTTGACCAGTGGCTCTTAAGTTTGGGTGTTCTTCGGGAGTCTCAGGAAGCATGATGGGTTTCGGACCGCTCAATTCATCCTCTGGCAATGGAGACAGATTGCGTTTCCAGGTAGCGGTCTATCTGGTGGTCTTGGTATTTGTTGTGCTGCTGTTACGTATCTGGTTCCTGCAGATACTACGCGGGGAAACATACCGCGACCTTTCAGAAAACAATCGGATTCGCCTTGAGGATATCGCGCCAACCCGGGGCATTATCTATGACCGTCATGGCCGTATTCTCGTTGACAACCGCCCTGCATTTAAACTGGCCATCGTTCGAGCAGATGTCGGTGATCTTCGGCAAACCCTTGATAAGCTGAGCCGGTTCCTGGAGGTTGAACAGGACCAGCTCACGGGAAAGGTTCGAAATGCGCCCAAAGGGGCACCATTTCGTCCAATATTGTTGAACCGGGACATGAACCGTGATCAGGTCGCGGCGGTGGAGAGCCACCGGTTCAATCTGCCTGGAGTAATGGTTCAGATTGAGCCAAGGCGCAGCTACGAAAGACCTTCCTTAGCGGCCCACCTCATAGGCTATTTAGGAGAGATTGGAGAGGCGCAACTGAAAAAAAGACAGAACCAGGGTTACAAGCTTGGCGACTATTTGGGCAGGTACGGTGTGGAAATGGAATGGGAGGTGGAGCTAAAAGGCCAGCGGGGTGGACGACAGGTCGAGGCAGATGCAGCCGGGCGCCAACTACAGATCCTGCGCGAAATCCCTCCCAAACCTGGACACAATTTGGTCCTTACTTTGGACACACAATTGCAACTCGTTGCAGAACGTGCCCTGGAAGACAAAGCCGGCGCCATTGTCGCTATGGACCCGAATACCGGGGATATTCTCGCCATGGCCAGCAGCCCCGCCTTCGATCAAAACCAGTTTGTCCGCGGATTTACACCAAATGAGTGGCAGGCCATTGTGGACCATCCTCAGCACCCCCTGGAGAATAAGGCCATTCAAGGACAGTACCCTCTGGGGTCTACTTTTAAGCCGGTGGTGGTGGCCGCAGCCCTGGCAGAGGGAGTGATTGAGCCGGAAACCATGTTGACCTGCAAAGGCGAGTACCGGTTGGGCAACCACGTCTATCGCTGTTGGAAAAAGTGGGGACATGGCGAAATCGCACTTTACCAGGCTGTAGTGCAATCGTGTGACATCTATTTCTATCAACTGGGGCAGAGACTCGGGGTCGAGCGCATGGCTGATTACGCTCGACGTTTCAGGCTCGGCAGCCGTACTTTGGTGCGACTAAACAACGAGGCAGGGGGATTGGTTCCAACTGCCCGATGGAAGTTGCGCCGTTTCGGAATTCCCTGGCAGAAGGGTGAAGATTTAGTCACGGCCATCGGCCAGGGCTTCTTGCTTGCCACCCCCATTCAGATGAATGTTTTCTATGGTGCCATTGCCAACGGCGGTGTGCTCGTGAAGCCGCGCGTGGTTATGCGAGTCGAAGACGCCGATGGCACCGTTGTGAAGAAAGTCCAACCTGAGGCAGTGGGGAAGCTAGATTTGAGCCCCAGTACCATCGCCTTTCTCCAACGCGCTTTGGAAGGAGTGGTCCAGGAACCGAATGGTACGGGGCGGGCTGCGCTGTTGCCAGGCAAGTTACGTGGGCTGCGGGTGGCCGGGAAAACTGGTACAGCTCAAGTGGTTCGAGCCGCCAAAGACGCTGGCGAGGAGGACGAAAACCAGGTACCCTACAAATTTAGAGATCACGCCTGGTTTGTGGCCTATGCGCCGGCGGAAGCGGTCGAAATTGTGATTGCAGTACTGGTGGAACACGGTGGCCACGGTGGTTCTGCAGCCGCACCATTGGCCCGCCAGGTGCTGGAGGAATACTTCAAGAACAGACCTCCGGTGCAGGAAGCAGAGAGAGTAATGCCCAGCAAGCAGCAGATAGCAGGCAGCGGGTAGGTGATTTCGGATTTCGGATTGCGGATTTAGGAAAGCATAGGGCATCGGGCAGAGAGTAAGAAGCCAGCCCTTCGACAGGCTCAGGGCAGGTAGTCAGAATCCAGAATCCAGGAGGCAAAAAACGAAAGGCTGTTTTACCATACTGGCTACTGACTACCACACTATCACGCTCTACGCTTTGCGGGTGTATAACCAATGATAGATAGACGCCTCATCCAAAACTTTGACTGGCTGTTGTTGCTTTTCACTTTAGCCATTATGGCAGTCGGTTTGATGACTTTATACAGCGCGCTGTTCTCAGGCGGTGAGGTCCATGGCTCCATTCTCACCCGCCAGATTTATTGGCTGGGGCTGGGAGCGCTCGTGATGATGCTTGCTTTTAGCCTGGATTACCAGTGGTTGGAGCGTTCTGCATATCCAGCCTATGTGATCGGCATACTCCTGCTGGTGGCGGTGCTCATCTTTGGCAAAACCGTGTCCGGTTCCAGGCGCTGGCTTGACTTGGGACCGTTTGCGGCGCAGCCCTCAGAGTTAATGAAACCTCTCCTGGTAATCGCTCTGGCCCGCTTCTTTGCCAGACGAGAGAAGCGCGAAAGCTACAAACTCCGTGAATTGGTTCTGCCAGCACTGATGGTCTTATTACCAGTGGCATTGATAGTGCTGGAGCCTGATCTGGGGACTGCCGCCCTGCTGCTGGGCATCGCCGCCTCAATAATTCTCTTTGTAGGAGTACGGCCTTCCTCTCTCCTGGTCTTGGCAGGTTTTTCTTTGAGTGCTCTTCCCCTTTTCTGGTATCTGATGAAAGGGTATCAACGGCAGCGAATTTTGACCCTACTCGATCCCAGCAGAGATCCTCTCGGGTCCGGGTACCATATAATTCAAGCGAAGATAGCTGTTGGTTCGGGACAGTTCT
>CP070843.1:2145880-2151415 GCA_020350905.1 Deltaproteobacteria bacterium | reverse complement strand
TTAAATGGTCAAGTCTAAAGCCGTTTACTGCTTCCTGCTCACTGCTTCCTGCGTACCATTTACGATTTGTCAAATCAACGAATCGACTTAGATTGATATCCTAGAAAAATATCTTGCGTACGTGCGAAGGTCTAGCTAGAATCAATACTCGAATGAGATCCGGGAGGTAAATAATGGGAAATTGGACAGTCAAAAAGGTACCTATCACAGCCACGAGTGAAGATGTGGAGGTGAACGAAGGACGAATCGAAGGCCAAGGCTCAGTTATGCTGGACGATTGTCCTTTCAAACAGGAAGTTACAGACGAAACAGGCAAGGTGGTTCAAATTGAGTGCGCCGACGACTCCGGAGTTAGAACTTGTGAGCCCGATGCGGAAGACTGTAAGCTCCAACAGTGGATGGATTCGGTTAAAGCCTTCATCCGTCAAATCGATGTCAACGCCCTGTGAAATTGGCGGTGTTGAACAACGGGGCCTGAATGATTGATAGTAAGCGCGGGGCAGGAGCGTGCAGCTTCCCCGCGTTTTTAGTCTAGCCCGGATATTTCACGAATTGCCTGCTGCGACAGCGAAACTGGGAACCCGCTTGCGGGACTGAGCGGAGCGCAGCGAGCGGGAATAATATGAGCGTCCTTCTCTCCGACCTGGGCATTAGTCGAGAACTATCAGATGGGTATCACACGAAGAAAGACACGACAAATTCACGTTGGTCCAGTACCGGTGGGCGGAGATGCCCCGGTGGTGGTACAGTCTATGTGTACTACGGATACTCGCGACATTCCCGCCACCCTTGAGCAGATCAGACGGTTGGCAGAGGTTGGGTGCGAGATCGTTCGACTGGCAGTTTTGGATGCAAAGGCAGTTGAAGCCCTGAAGAGCATCAAACGGGAGGCGGTCACCCCTCTCATTGCTGATATCCACTTTGATCATCGCCTCGCCCTCGATGCTTTGAAGGCGGGAGTGGATGGTCTGCGGATCAACCCTGGAAACATTGGTAGTGAGAAAGCCGTGGCCAAAGTGGTGCACGCTGCTGCTGACCGCAAGGTGCCCATTCGCATTGGAGTAAACTCAGGGTCCCTTGACAAGGACCTTCTGCTTCACTATGGGGGCCGAACCCCGGAAGCGATGGTTGAAAGTGCTCTTCGCCAAGTTCAGCTTCTTGAATCCCTGAAATTTCATGAAATCAAAATCTCACTGAAATCGTCCGACGTGATTACCATGGTGGAAGCTTATCGACTCTTGGCTGTCAAGGTTTCTTATCCGCTGCATTTGGGTGTCACTGAAGCCGGAACTCTGATTTGTGGTTCGGTTAAGTCAGCCATTGGCATTGGCCTGCTGCTGGCTGCGGGTATCGGTGACACCATCCGAGTGTCGCTCACCAGTGATCCCATCAATGAAGTGAGGGCGGCCTACGAAATTCTGCGTGCCCTCAAGCTCAGGGAGCGAGGGATAGAACTCATCTCCTGCCCCACCTGTGGTCGTTGCGATATAGATATTATCGGCTTGACCCATGAAATTGAGGAACAGTTGTTACGGGTGAAAACTCCACTCAAGGTTGCTATTATGGGCTGCGTAGTCAACGGCCCGGGGGAGGCCAGGGAGGCCGATGTGGGCATAGCCGGTGGCCGGGGTCAGGGAATCCTTTTCAAGAAGGGAGAAATAGTTGCGAAAATACCTGAAACGGAGTTAAAGTCAAGATTACTGGAAGAAATCTCGTTGATGGTTGATGAGGAGATCGCATAGAGCAGATCAACTATTTGACCAATCGACGCGATGCGGCTTGCAAGTGGGAGATTGACGGAGGAAGAAAGCACCAATGAAAAAAGGCATTACCAAGCGGAGGGAAGATTTTTCCCGGTGGTATACGGATGTGATCATTGGAGCGCGATTGGCTGACTATTCACCGGTGAAGGGGTGCATGGTCATTCGTCCCAATGGCTATGCCCTTTGGGAGAAAATGCAGTCTTACCTCGACATGATGTTCAAGGAAACAGGCCATGAGAACGCCTACTTCCCGCTTCTGATTCCGGAGAGCTTTCTAGAGAAAGAGGCTGAGCACGTGGAGGGGTTTGCGCCCGAGTGTGCGGTGGTCACCCACGGTGGCGGCAAGAAACTGGAGGAACCACTTGTAATCCGGCCAACTTCAGAGACAATCATTTGGGCCATGTTCAAGAAGTGGATTATGTCCTACCGGGATCTGCCACTGCTGATCAACCAGTGGTGCAACGTTCTTCGGTGGGAGATGCGCACGAGACTGTTCCTGCGCACGACGGAATTTCTCTGGCAAGAAGGGCACACGGCTCATGCCAGCGCAGAAGAGGCCGAGGAGGAAACCTTGCAGATGCTCAATGTTTACCAGACCTTTGCCCAAGAGTACGCTGCAATTCCAGTTATTCCCGGCCGCAAGAGCGAGCGGGAGAAGTTTGCCGGAGCCCTGCACACCTACACAATTGAAGCACTCATGCAGGACGGCAAGGCTTTACAGGCCGGAACCTCGCATAATCTTGGACAGAATTTTGCCAGGGCTTTTGATGTCACCTTTCAGGATCAGAATGGGGAACAGCAGTTGGTCTATGCCACTAGTTGGGGAATGAGCGCCCGAATGATCGGCGCCCTCATCATGACCCATGGCGATGATCAGGGCCTGGTTTTGCCTCCCAAAATGGCACCGCTTTCGGTGGTCTTTATCCCTATATTCAAGGGCAAAGAGGGCCACGGGGAGATCCTGGAGTTCATTGACCAAATTGCGGCATCCCTGGATGGGAGTATAACTCGTCGGGTAGACGCCAGGGAGGAATACACGCCCGGGTGGAAATTCAACGAATGGGAGCGCGCAGGGGTTCCAATTCGGGTTGAAGTCGGTCCGAGGGATCTCCAGCGAGGAGAGGTAGTGGTAGTCCGCCGGGATACCCAGGAAAAGGTGAACCTGTCTAAGGACAATGTGAAGGAAAAGATAAACGAGTTACTGGATGAGATTCAAACTTCACTCTTCCAGCGGGCGCTGCGGTTCCGTCAAGAAAACACCATGCGGGTTGATGATTACCAGACCTTTAAAGAAGTCGTGGTTGAGCAAGGAGGATTTCTCCACGCCCATTGGTGTGGTAACCCAGAATGTGAAGACCAGGTTAAGCAGGACACCATGGCGACAATTCGCTGCATTCCCATAGAGTCCGAAGATGAGGACGGGGTTTGCGTGCGCTGTGGCAAGCCTTCTGGAGAACGGATATACTTCGCTAAAGCGTATTAACGAGCGAGACGTGGAAGACCGACAGGGGTAGTATTCTTTTAGACTCGACCTCCAGTCTCGCCCGACGTCCCGTTTCGCTGTTTATGCGCGTCGCGCATAAAGAATTCGCTATGATTCGTCTCAACGATATCGTCGATCAAGTTCTTGCCTACCATCAAGAAGCAGATGTAAGTCTCATTGAAAAAGCCTATGTTTATTCAGCCAAAGCGCATGCGGGACAGGTGCGCCTTTCCGGTGAGCCCTACCTTATGCATCCTCTGGAAGTGGCCGGCATTTTGGCCAAGATGAAACTGGACGTCTTCAGCATCGCATCTGCTCTTCTTCACGACACCCTCGAAGACACCGAAACCAATCTGGATGACCTTCAAAGGCTCTTTGGTGTTGAAGTTAGCCAAATAGTTGACGGCGTAACCAAAATCGGCAGATTCGAGTTTGGCAGCTACGAGGAGCGCCAGGCTGAGAACATGCGCAAGATGATCCTGGCGATGGCCAGTGACATCCGGGTGATCCTTATTAAACTGGCCGACAGGCTTCACAACATGCGCACCCTCGATTTTCACGCCGCGGAAAAACAGCGGCTCATTGCTCAGGAGACTTTGGACATCTACGCGCCACTAGCTGGGAGGCTCGGTATTGACTGGATCAGGACCGAGTTGCAAGACCTTGCCTTTTCCTATCTTGATCCAGATATGTATGAGGAGGTTGTTGGTGGCCTGAAAAGGAATGAGGAGGAGCGCGAGCGTTATATCAAAGAAGTCAAGGGTATCATCCAGGAAAAGCTGGCGGATTTCGGGGTGAAGGGGAAAGTGAACGGCCGGCCCAAGAACATCTTCAGCATCTACAAGAAGATGATCACCCAGAACCTGGATCTGGAGCACATCTATGACATCATAGCGTTTCGCATCATCCTGGAAACCATTCGCGATTGTTATGAGGCCCTGGGTGTGGTTCACTCGCTTTGGAAACCCATTCCTGGTCGCTTCAAAGATTACATAGGAATGCCCAAGGCAAACATGTACCAATCTCTTCATACCACAGTGATAGGCCCTTATGGTGAGCGGGTAGAAATTCAGATTCGGACCGATAACATGCATCGCATTGCGAATGAAGGCATTGCGGCACACTGGGTGTACAAGGAAGGGACAAGTGTTCCAGAAAGTGACAGCAAGCGTTTCGCCTGGCTTCGTCAGTTGCTGGAATGGCAACAAGACCTCAAGGACCCACGGGAATTTCTCGAGACAGTTCGGGTAGATTTATTTCCGGACGACGTCTACGTTTTTACCCCGAATGGTGACGTAAAGGCCTTTCCACGAGGTTCCACGCCGATAGATTTTGCTTACAGCATCCATACCGAAGTAGGTCATCACTGCACTGGGGCGAAGGTGAACGGCAAGTTGGTGCCACTCAAGTACGAGCTACGCAATGGCGACATCATAGAGATCATTACCTCGGCTAAACACGTGCCCAGTAAGGATTGGCTGAAGATCGTAAAGACTTCGCGGGCTCGGACACGAATTCGTCACTGGATCAAGACAGAGGAACGTCAGCGGAGCATTGTTCTCGGGCGCGAAATTTGTGAGCGTGAATTCCGTAAGCACGGTCTCAACTTCACCAAATACCTCCATTCCGACGCACTTCTCCAGGTGACCAAGGCGTTCTCTCTGCAGAAAGTGGACGATCTTCTCGCCAGTATAGGGTACGGTAAGATATCGGCCTTGCAAGCCATCGGTAAACTCACAAGCTTGTTGGAGCCCGAGGAGAAACCAGACGAGGCTCTTGTTGAAAGGGCAGAGCGCAGAGAGAGACCGAGACAGCCCGGTGGGGTGCTGGTGAAGGGTTTAGATGACATCATGGTGCGTTTTGCCAAGTGCTGCAATCCCTTGCCAGGTGATCAAATTGCCGGATACATTACTCGGGGTAGGGGAGTCTCGGTGCACCGGGAGGAGTGTGCGAGTTTACTGAGTAGTGGTTTTGAACGGCGCATCGAGGTTGATTGGGACCATGAGGCGGAAGATGTCCATCCTGTGGGATTGGCCGTGATTTGTGCCAACGTCAAGGGCATGCTGGCTGCCATCAGCGGCACTCTGAGCAATCACGACATCAATATCCTCCAGGCCAACGTTCGAACCCGAGTGGACAACCGCGCTGAATGCAAGTTTGTGGTGGAAGTGAGAGGGATCACCCATTTGCAGGGCGCTATGGCGGCAGTACGCAAGATCAAAAACGTTATTGATGTGCAACGCTCATCTGTTTTGGATGTAGAATAATTGTAGATATGAGATGTGAGAT
>CP070843.1:2142210-2145780 GCA_020350905.1 Deltaproteobacteria bacterium | reverse complement strand
ATCTTGGATGTAACCATTGCGTACCCAGGGGGAGCAGGGGGTTTCTGGGCTTTTCTCTGCGGCAGAGTTACCGAAATCAAGGTGAGGGTAGAATCGTTGCCAATCAATGAAGAGCTCTCCGGCGACTATTTTAAGGACCGGGAATTCCGCAAGAGATTCATGCGTTGGCTGAATGCACTGTGGGCTGAAAAGGACAGGCGACTGGCAGCCCTGCTCAATGAGGAGAGTGAAGCACTTCGAAGAGGAAAGGCTTGACATCCGCGACTGTAAGTGATTAAAAATAAAGAAAAGGCGGCATGGCCAAGTGGCTAAGGCAACGGTCTGCAAAACCGTTATTCCCCGGTTCGAATCCGGGTGCCGCCTCCAATGAACTCAAGGGGTTAGGTAACTCAGCCTAACCCTTTTTCAATGCCTAATGGCGGCCATGCCCTTTTGGCATGGATCCCTAATACTCTGCAGGTGCGCAATGGAAGATGGTGCATCGTTCAACTCCGGTATGCCGGAGCCCGTGCAACCCGAGCCTTCAGGGGCCGGTCTTCTCAGAGGGTTCTTGGGGACAGCAAAAGCAGTACTTCTCAGCCCGCGTAAGTTTTTTCCGAGCATGCCGGTGGAGGGTGGACTTCTAGGCCCCTATGTCTTCTTCCTTTTCTGCACCGGGTTTTCTTTCCTGGTCTCTCTGTGTCTCACTGTGGCAATGTCGGGCAGTGTTTCCCCCTGGCACTTACTGGTGATGTTTGCGGCCTTGTGGATGCCCTTTTTCAGCGCCGCGATTCTGAATCTCCTATTCACTAAGCTCTTGCGCACCGGCGGAGCCTACGAGGCTACATTCAGAGTGGTCTGCTATGCCAGTGCGGTTAATCTGTTCGCCTGGATTCCGGTTCTCCCCCTCATTCTTCTCTTTCAGTTCTATGAGATTTATCTCTCTGCCCTGGGGCTAAGCTTTGTGCACAGAACCGGCCTTGGACAGGCACTGCTGGTTGTGATCGGCACCCTCCTTACAGTCTCTGTTATCATAACCATGGTGGCACGAGTCTTGTTTGCCTTTTGAAAGACAAGTTGCTCTTTAGATTTGTACTAATGTGCTTATCGGCGGGTCTCTTGCTAGACTACTGACGGACTGGAGCTTTAGAGCTGGAGGCCGTTAGACCCCTGAGCTCGCCTGCTCGCTTTTTCAGCCAATATGGCTCCAGTGAACGAGGTCGAATTTCAGGAAAGAGCATCTCCATTATGTATATATATTCCTGGGCCTATGCTTTTTAATAGACCGCATCCGCATCATCAGTTCTCGATTACAACATCTGGGTAGTTTATTTTAGGCTGCATACGGGTCATAAAACCAATATAGTGGTGGTGGTCCTCATGTTTCAACTGTTTAAGCTCCTTCTGAACAGAGCTAAGGTCCTGTAGTGAGGATTTGCTATGTACTAATTTTTGTGGAGCAGGGGAGGATTGGGGCTGAAGTTGCTGGTCTTGTGCCGTAGATCCAGTTACCTGGTGCTGCTCCGGAATGGCGTTGAGGTAGGCATATTTTACCTGTGCCTCTAAACGGACATGATAGCGTAGTGTTGCCTTTTCCATCCCATCGACAAGTATTTTCTTGTTGACGATGACTCCCTTGACCTGGCTTTTTATCTCATCGGTGGTAACCTGATAGTTCATCACTGTGGTTTGCGACTCAAGGTAGGAATAGGAGCCCTGTTCTATAGCACTGCGCTTTGCTTCTGCCAGTGCTCGTTCGCGGGCAGTCTTGATAGTATCGTTATCTCCCAGATAACTGTAACCATCCGCAACTACGGTTACGGTTTTGTCATGTGCCAGCAAGGTGGCGGGTGCAGTTATCAAACCGATGGCCAAGAGAGTCAAAGTGATTGTGGCAAATCGCCGCATATCTTGCCTCCTTCCTTAACTGAAGTTGGATGTGGTAGAAAGCAATTCTCATGCCGAGCAGGCAGTAGGCAAAATGCCATGAGCCTTGGTGGTGCCTAGTTATACTCATGGGTGGGCACGTATCACTGCATGTATCACTAAACAAGGCTTCAGATTTGGAAGTTGGAGTTTTGAAAAAGCCCAGGTACACTGAACTTGACGAAATGAGGAGGTCATCATGGAGTGGACTATTAACGGTAAACAACTGGTACTTGTGCAAGGTGATATCACAGAGATGGATACCGATGCCATTGTCAACGCAGCAAACAAAGACCTGATCCTTGGCGCAGGGGTGGCTGGTGCCATACGTACCAAGGGAGGCCACACCATCCAGGAAGAGTGCAACCGCATTGGAGGTGCTCCTGTGGGAGGAGCTGCAATAACTACAGGTGGTGATCTCAAGGCGAGATATGTAATTCACGCAGTTGGGCCGCGCATGGGGGAGGGAGATGAGGATCGGAAGCTGGCGGATGCCACCCGGAACAGTTTAAAACTTGCCAATGAAAAAGGCTTGGCGAGTATAACCTTCCCGGCCATAAGCACTGGAATATTTGGCTTTCCCAAAAACCGGTGCGCCCGAATCATGCTGACCACTACGGCCGAAACCCTAAAAAAGGAGTACAGTTCCCTCAAAGAAGTGGTCTTCTGCCTCTGGGGCGAAGAGACGCTGCAGGTCTTTCGGAATGAGGCTGAGGAGGTGTTCCAGCGTGAAGGTGTGTGATGAAAGATGCGAGATTCAGGGATTCAGGTATTTAGGGATTGCGGATTGTGGATTGCGGAATAACAAATTGCAGCAAATGACAGAGAATCGTTGTGACGTAATGACGCCGAAGGCAAATGACTCGTGACAGATGTGCCTAGACTTTAGTACCTAGCCCGGTGAGTTCCATGAACCTGTCTTCAGACACCGGGGAGATACTCTTACCAACGGTGAATATGCAAGAAGATTCAGTGGTCGGTTCGAAGACTTTGCCGGCCTGGATTACGGGCTCTTTCAGCCAGAGAAAGTAGTCGTCAAAAAAACGAAGAACGAGATCCACGTCTTCGGAATCTTCCAACATCTTAGAGAAGTTGAAGTTGTTTATGAGACCGCGGCCCCTCAATTGCTTCCGTCCTTTTTTGTCGAGCCAGATTTCAAAGGTGACATCGCGCAAAGAGAGTCGGTTTCTGCTGGCATCCACCAGATAAGCCTGGTCCACTTCGTAAAGTCCCTCTGGTAGGTCGATCATCGTCTTAATCCCTCATAATTAGCGGCTCTCCAACTATCACCTGTGGTTTGGCACTGTGAGTAAGCTTTCCTCAAAGGCCAAGGGTCACGCGGGACTTACTAGGCACCAAGTACTAATCAATAGGCCTAGTTCTTTTCTGCCTGCTGCTAGCCCGGATATTTCATGAATTGCTTGCTGCGACCAACGGATATGGCCGTCCTTCCTGGCGTCCTCGGGTGTTGGCCCCTGCGACGTACCGTTCAGGTACGCCTCGGCGCCAACACCCTGCGGTTGCCCGGTGGCACGCCCATCTTCGTGGTCTCGCGACAGCAATTCATGAAATATCCGGGCTGGAAAAGTCATGCGGCAAAAATAATAGGAAAAAACCAGGTTCCATGAATCGAGAAAGCTCAAACGCAGAGACGATTTTTATCCT
>CP070843.1:2136086-2142110 GCA_020350905.1 Deltaproteobacteria bacterium | reverse complement strand
TCAACAGTGCCGCCATATACTCGAGAGGATAGTGGGCTTTGAGATAGGCTGTCTGGTAAGCTATAAGCGCATAGGCGGCACTATGGGACTTGTTGAACCCATAGCCGGCGAATTTCTCCATGAGATCAAAAATGTGCGCAGCTTTTTTGAGATCAATACCGTTTTTCTCGGCTCCCGCAAGAAAACGATCGCGCTGTGCTGCCATCACCTTCGGGATTTTCTTGCCCATGGCCCGCCTCAGAATGTCGGCTTCGCCGAGGCTGTAATTGGCCAGGACACTAGCAATCTCCATTACCTGCTCCTGATAGAGAATGACCCCGTAAGTGTCCCGGAGAATATCCCGCAGTTGCTCCAGTTCGTAGCTGACTTTTATGTTACCGTGCTTTCCGTTGATAAAGTCATCCACCATACCGCTCTCAAGGGGACCGGGGCGGTAGAGAGCAACCAAGGCGGTGATGTCATTGAAATTTTCAGGCCTGAGCCGTACAACCAAGTCCCGCATTCCAGAGCTTTCCAACTGGAACACCCCGGTTGTATCTCCGCGGCTCAGTATTTCATACGTTTCTGGATCGTCCAGTGGCAGATCACGCATGTCCAGCTCGACACCATTATTCTCCTTGATGAGTTTTACGGCGTTGTCGATGACTGTAAGGTTGCGCAGTCCCAAGAAGTCAAACTTGATAAGGCCGGCCTTCTCCACGTATTTCATGGGAAACTGCGTCACGACTTCGCCCTTGGAACCCTTATAAAGAGGCATGTACTCGACGATAGGAAGATCTGAAATGACTACGCCGGCAGCATGAGTGGAAGCATGACGTGTGAGGCCCTCCAGGGCCAAGGCCACATCGAAAAACTCTTTGAGAGCGGGATCTTTGCGAAGTTCCTTGAGTCGGGGCTCAGTCTTGAAGGCTTTTCTGAGTGTCATATTGAGAGCCGGAGGAATGAGTTTGGCTATCTTGTCCACATCTCCATACGCCATGCCGAGGGCGCGGCCCACATCCCGGATAACAGCTCGCGCCTGCATGGTGCCGAAGGTGGTGATTTGGGCAACCCGATCTTTGCCGAAATGTTCCGAAACATACTGCAGGACCCGGTCCCTGCCATGCATGCAAAAATCAACATCGATGTCTGGCAGGCTAAGCCGTTCCACATTGAGAAAGCGCTCAAAGATCAGGCCATGAGCGATGGGATCGAGATCAGTAATGCCAAGGCTATAAGCTACCAGGCTGCCAGCCGCAGACCCCCGACCAGGGCCGACAGGTATCGAGTTCTCTCTGGCAAACCTGACGAAGTCTGCGACTATGAGAAAGTAAGTGCTAAATCCCATCTCTTGGATGACCGAGATCTCGTGGGCCAAACGGTGGCGGTATTTTTCTTCCTCCCCAGCGCTGAGGTCTGGTTGCTTTCTACGAATTTCTATAAGCCTTTTGGCAAAGCCGTCCTCGGTTTCCCTTTCAAAACGTGACTCTGCCGAGTCACCCGGTTCCAGAGGGAACTCTGGGAAGTGAGGTTGATCAAGTTCTAAACTGACGTGGCAGCGTTCCGCTATTGCCAAGGTATTCTGAAGGGCAGTCGGGACATCGTGGAAGGTAGACCACATCTGCTCAGGAGATTTGAAATAGAGCTCACTGGTTGAAAAACGCATACGTTTTTCATCGAGCACGGTCTTTCCTGTCTGGATGCACAGGAGCACGTCGTGGGCCTTTGCATCTTCTGCTCTCAGGTAGTGGCAGTCATTGGTTGCAACCAGAGGAATGCTGGTTTTTTCACTGAGGTGGATAAGATCCCTGTTGACTATCTCCTGTTCTGCCATCCCTGTGGCCTGAAGTTCCAAGAAGAAATTATCCTTGCCGAAGATGTCGCGATACTCCATCGCAGCCTGTTCGGCCCTGGTATAACTGGCGGCCAACAGATGGGATGCCACCTCTCCATGTAAACAAGAAGAAAGGCCAATGAGTCCTTCGTGATAGGTGTTGAGCAGTGCCTTGTCCACCCTGGGTTTGTAGTAGAAACCTTCGAAGTTGGCGAGGGTCAGGAGCTTGAGCAGGTTTCGATAGCCCGTATTGTTCTCAGCCAAAAGAACAATGTGATGGTTTCGTGCGCCACCGTGACTCTCTCCACGGTCCCGGCGGCTCTTTAGCGCCACGTATATCTCACAACCCAAAATGGGCTTAATCCCAAATTCGTTGGCTTTTACATAGAATTCGAGAGCGCCGTGCATGTTGCCGTGATCAGTGATGGCGACGGCAGGCATGCCAAATCCCGCGGCGGTCCTGAGCATGTCAGTGATGCGGATGGCACCGTCTAGAAGGCTGTACTCGCTATGCACATGTAAGTGGACGAATTCTTGAGGCATACGAGCGGTTCCTTAGCTTCGAAGCACAAAATAGTTACAATTGCCTGATCTGAGATGTGGGGTGCGGCAGAGAGAAATGCTTTATCTCACATCGTACATCCCTTTTGTAGAAGATGTTCAGAACCTCGGATCTAGAGGGACACTTCTTCCTCTAGCCTCCGCTGGAGTTCCTCCACAGGAAGCGAATGAATTACGGCCTGGCCAATATTGGCAATAAGGACAAAGTGACAAATGCCTGCCTGGATCTTCTTATCCTTTTCCAAGGCGGACAACAATGATTCAGAATGTATATCCCCTGGCAGCTCAGTGGGCAACCCTAAGTTTCGGATTAATGCCAAAGCACGATCTGCCGCATCCTTCGTGAGCCCGGCCCACCGTTGGGAGAACCGGATGGCAACTGCCATTCCAGCAGCCACGGCGTGTCCGTGGGTTATGTTGTAATTAGTCGCAGCCTCCAAGGCATGTCCTAAAGTGTGGCCGAAGTTCAAAATACGTCGCAATCCACTTTCACGCTCGTCCCGATTCACCACCCGGCACTTAACCGCGCAGGCCTTGGCGATAATGGTTTCCAAAAGCGGATTGCTGGTGTCTAGAAGGTCAGCCCCTTCGTTTTCCAGAATTGAAAAAAGTTCAGGATCTTCGATGAGGGCAGCTTTGATAACCTCGGCAAACCCGTCGCGCCTGGCGTCAGAGGAAAGAGAGGTCAAAACGTCAAGATCGGAGAGCACAAGCCGAGGTTGATGGAAAGCGCCTAACAGATTCTTACCTGAAGGTAGATCCACACCGGTCTTCCCCCCAAGGGAGCTGTCCACTTGGGCGAGCAGGGTAGTGGGAACTTGAATGTAGGGGATGCCACGCATATAGATGGCAGCAGCAAAGCCGGTGATATCACCAACCACCCCCCCCCCAATAGCGAGAAGTAGACTTCTGCGGTCAAAGCCCTGACTAAGGAGCTGCTGACAGAGGTCGAGGACCGTTCCTATGGTCTTTGCGCTCTCACCCGGGGGTAATGCAATCAAGGTTGTATCAATGGAGTTAGACTGCAGTTGATTTTGAAGTGGTTCGGCCACCAGCGGTCTCACCACCTCATCAGTCACCAAGCCAAAAGAAGAAAAGCTTCCCAGTCGGTGTATTTCGCTGTGAAGACTGTCTAAAATACCCCGACCCACTAGTATATCGTAGGAACGGTCTGTTTCGCTCCTTATTTCCAGTCGAATACGTTTCATCTCAAACATCAGGTCATTAGGCCTCACGGCCGTCATTTGTAGTCATTTGCCTGCGGCGTCAGTTGGGCTAGCGCCCGTCATTTATGGTCATTTGTAGTTAGATGTCCTAAATTAGTTATCACAAAACATATGACCTAGTGACAACAAGTGACAGCGAAGCGTAATGACAGCGCAGCGTAGTGACAGCCACTTTCAGTGGCCAAATGACCATGAATGGCAGCGAAGCGTAATGACTCTATGGCGCCTATTGCCTACTGCGATCTTGCTCAAGTTCTGTTCGTTGTTTCTCCGTCAGAATTGGGAGGATCTCATTGACCATCTGAGTGAATTGCGAAGGGAACAAAGCTTGCTGGCCATCACTCAATGCCTTTTCTGGCTCATGGTGTACTTCCACCATCAGACCATGGGTTCCGGCAGCCACAGAGGCCCGACTCATGGGAATCACCTGGTCACGGCGGCCGCAGGCATGGCTCGGATCGGCAATAACTGGAAGATGGCTTTCTTTCTTGACCACCGGGATGGCACTCAAGTCCAAAGTGTTGCGGGAATGATCGGCAAAAGTGCGGACGCCACGCTCGCAGAGAATCACATTGCCATTCCCCTTGGCCATGACGTATTCGGCAGCCATGAGCCATTCCTGGATCGTTGCGGCCAAACCGCGCTTGAGGAGAACAGGTTTCCGAGCCTCGCCAGCTCGATTGAGCAAGGAGAAGTTCTGCATATTCCGAGCACCGATCTGGATGATGTCGGCATACTCTTCCACCAGATCACACTGTTCGTGGTCCATTGCCTCGGTGACAATGTATAACCCCGTTTCCTCTCTCACCTTGGCGAGAATCTTCAGCCCTTCTTCTCCCAAGCCCTGAAAACTATAGGGCGAAGTGCGTGGCTTATATGCACCGCCCCTAAAGATGCGGGCGCCTTGGCTCCGAACTGCGCGACCAATAGTGAGAGCCTGTGTCTCGCTCTCGACTGCACAGGGACCAGCAATGATCACAAAATGATCGCCTCCGATGGCAACATCCCCGAGCGTGACGATAGTGTCGGTTTGTTCAAACTCTCTACTAACGAGCTTATAGGGTTTTGAAACAGGGATGGTCTCTTTCACCCCGGGCAGGAGCAGAAAAGGGGCAGGATCGACCGGTCCTCTGTTTTGAAGAATGCCTATGGCGGTACGCTCACCACCCTCTATTACTCGGGCAACATTGCCTTGCCGTTCGATGGCAACCACCACTTGTGCGATTTCTTCTTCGGTGGCATAACTGCTCATAACCACCAGCATTTGAATCTCCTTCCATTGGGAACGAAACCGGGCTCTGAGACGGTGCGGAGGGTTAAGATGACCGAACGAGGTACCACCTCTAGCGGGTGAGCATCCCTCTAACACAGAGGCCCAGTGGGTGTCAACGAATTAAAAAGCTGACTTTCCTCTTTCGCCGCATAGAGCATGAAAAGATAGGTTCGGATTACGAATTTCTAATTTACAAATTGCCTACTGGATTCTGGCTTCTAGGTTCTCAGCTTATCGCGGCTGGAAAGCCGCTCCCACAGTAAAAACCACCAAGAACTAGACCAAAATGATTTAAAACAGGTTCTCTCTTACTGGGGGTATAATCCTCGCAGCAACATGGCCTCCGCCACCCGTTTCACCGCAATCATATATGAGGCCATCCGCATATTCACCTTCTCAGTCTGGGAAAGATGCCAGACGTTTTCGAAGGCACGATTCATTATTCCCTGGAGCTTGGAATTCACTTCCTCTTCAGTCCAAAAATAACGTTCCAACCCTTGCACCCATTCAAAGTAGGATACGGTAACCCCTCCTGCGTTGGCGAGAACATCAGGGAGGTGATACTTGCCCCGGTCGTAGAGAATGTCATCAGCCGCCGGAGTTGTGGGGCCATTGGCTCCCTCAGCAATAATATCCGCCCTGATGCGGTCGGCGTTTCTTTCGGTTATCTGATTGTCCAACGCTGCCGGTATCAGAATCGTGCACTCCAGTTCGAGCAACTCCTCGTTGGTGATGCTGTCTGCACCAGGATATCCTTGCACCGTACCGGTCTCATTCTTATGTGCCGCCAAATCGCGGGGGTTTAAACCTTTGGGGTTGTAGACTCCACCTTTGCTGTCGCTGGCTGCAACGATCGTGGCACCAGCATCGTGCAGAATGTCGGCAGCGTGATAGCCTACATTACCATAGCCTTGAACCGCAACCGTTTGTTCATTCACATCTCGATTCAGTCGTTTGAGCATTGAATAGATGGAAAATACACAGCCACGGCTGGTGGCCTCATTTCGGCCTAGAGATCCCCCCACTTCTATTGGCTTGCCGGTAACCACTCCAGGTTCGGCATAGCCGATGGACATGCTGTAGGTGTCCATGATCCAGGCCATTATCTGCGGATTCGTATAAACGTCCGGTGCCGGAATATCTGTCCTGGG
>CP070843.1:2132254-2135986 GCA_020350905.1 Deltaproteobacteria bacterium | reverse complement strand
GTACGGAGGTAGATCCTTGATGATCACACTTCCGGCACCAACAATGACCCCGTCTCCGATGGTGACGCCGGGCAAGATAATCACTCCCATCTCGATCCAGACCTTTTTGCCAATGGAAACAGGTTGCTTGATATGCCCCTGTTCTTGAAGGGGTTTGTCTGGGTCGGTCTCATGATTGGCGGTGTGAACCATCGAGGTACGGCCCGAACATGGATAAATCCAAGGTGCGAAACGGGCTCCGCTGTGCCAGAGAAAGATGTCCCACGCCCATTCCGGCTGCAAAAAGCATGGTCAACTAGCTTACAGTGGAAGACTCAGGCTCATTGGCCGTGGTTTATCTAGCCACCGTCCAGATGATGCTTCTCCTTTATGCGGTACCAGCCTTCAGGGTCCTTGAAATACTCGTAAGTATCCTCGAGCGAGAGGCGGTGCTCTCTTTCCATGGTGGCTAGCATCGCAAAAAATTCCTTCTCTACCGGATTGTCAACGCTGTCACGCAGATTGCCGTAAAACTTTTCCCCATTTGCCTCGAACTCCATGGCAATCTTGACCGCCTCCATGTCATCGGTGTCAGCCTTGGCAGAAGTGTCGATGGAGTCAACCAGCTTCTTTAGGATCGTCTTAACTTCAGTATCTTTCACCTTAAGAGGCAAGGTTTCTGGCCATTTTCCGGCCTCTTTCAACTTCTTGTGCAACTCCAGGATTCTTTGGTAGTGGTGGTCCTCGTCTTTGGCAATGGATTGAAACATCATCTTACCGAAAGTATTACTAGTTCTCTCCGCATGCTTCAGGTAGAAATCCCTTTCCCGTGACTCGTTATTGAGGGCAACCTCCAGGGCCTTTATTCGCTCTTCCGTTTTGCTACTCATCCTTTCTCCTCCCAATTCAATCAGGGTCAGCAGTCTGTTGTCCGTTGTCATTTTTCAGCTCTCTACAGATCGTATTATAGAATTTGCTCATCTTCTAAACTGTAAGTTTGCACACTATTCTGACTTCGGGCCGCGTTTCATCTGACCTTTAATTAGTACAACTCTGACCACGGACTACGGACAACCGACTGAGTGATCATTTAGACTTGGGAAATTTCAGGGTAACAGTCTCACCATCTTGGTCGCGCTCAACACTGACGTCAACCTCAATGCTGTCATTGCTAACTCCCAATGCCAGGGGACCCTGACCTTTTTCGCCCTCAAAATGAGTAATCTTGCGTATCACCTCAACTACGTTTTGACCAATTTCCCCGCCCGGCGATGGAAGTTCTGACTGGCGGTATTCGGCAACAACCGTTGCGGTGCCATCAACTGAGCTCCTGAGGGAGATATTCTCGGCATTGAAATTGATACCATGCAAGACCGCCAGGGCTACCCACTTTAAGGCAGCCTGGTCCGTATCCGTGTCTGCGGTAATTTCTGACATTTCCTTGAGTGGATCTGTGCTGGCAAAACAGTCAATGTGTTCCTGCACCTCAAGATGCAAATTGCGCTTGTCTCTCATATTTCATTCCTCCTTTCCACAAAAAAATTTCCCTTTAAGATAAGCACAGATTTGCCTAAAGCAAGTAGAGTTCATTGAAAACTAGCCCGGATTATTAACCTTATTAGCTCGCCAGTGGTTCCTCAACGCGCGCCAGATAAGCCGACTGGAGAACAACAGGCCGATACCCACAGCTGCATAAATCAGTCCCAGAAGCGGGCGTGGTAGGCCAATTGTGCGAAGTAGGCGGCCGAGAAGCATCATCCCTAGTACCAAGAGCCAGACTCGCGGCGAGAGAAAGCCTCCAAAGCATCGATCTTCTCCACGTGATTTGACCCGGTCGATATTGCTGAGTGTTGTCCGATCCAAAACCAACAAGGCTTTTCCAAGCCCCAAACCTGCGGCAATAACCAGTAGGATAAAACCTCTTGCTTCTCCATTCTTAAGCAACCAGTAGGTGCCGACAGCAAACAGCCCAGCACCAACACAACTCCACATGGCATTGCCCAGCCAAAGCTGCATTCGGCTCGATGCCACAGGTTTGTAGGTTTCTAACCAAGAAAACATCAGGTTCAATCCTTGGAGCTTTCGATCCAACTTTTATTCAGTTTGTTTTGAATTTCGTGCTTCGGTTATCAAATTTAAAGCCTACTCAATCTACTCATTTCGTGCGCTAAGGACCAGACTATGCTCAGGCATGATTTCTGAGCTTGAGCTCCACCGGGTGTGGGTTCAGGTAGACCTGCTGTTTCAGGTAGGACTGGTCGTATTTGCGCACATAGTGTTTGATGAGGGTAAGGGGCACGATAAGGGGAATATAGCCTTCCCGATATTGATTGAATGTCTCCAGCAGTTCGTGCTTTTCATCAGCGGAGAGCTGCTTTTTGAAATAGCCCATCATGTGCTGGAGCACGTTAATATTTTTTTTGACGGTGGTTTTTAGCTTCAGGGCTTCCATAAACAAAGCCTGATATTGGGGGTATAGTTGTTTAGGAGAGATGCTTTTGGCTTCCGCCACCAGTTTTCCCAGGATGCGGGAATGCTTCTGGCCGTGAGATAGAATGAGCAACTTATGCTGCGTGTGGAAGGCGACCAGCCTCCCCCTGCTCCTTTTTTCATCCAAGAGGTCCCTCCAGCGCTTCAAGGCAAAGATACGCTCGATGAAGTTCTCCCGCAGCTTGATGTCGTGCAGTCGCCCATCCTCTTCAACTGGAAGCAAGGGGAAATGCTTCATAAAAATTCGGGCGAACATGCCCACACCCTTTTTTTCCGGGATTCCCTTTTCGTTGTAAACCCTAACCTTCTCCATGCCTGAACTGGGGGAACGGCTCTTGAAGATAAAGCCGCATAGATCCTCCTTCTCCAGTTCCTTCACCCTTTTTCGGGCCCAAGTGATCATCCGCTTGGTGTGATCAATTCTGGTCCGGTTAGTGACCAGGCGGGGTGAGTCCGGGTCCCCTACCAGACGCATTGATTCCCGGGGCACTCCCAGCCCACATTCCATCTCTGGGCAAACTGGTACAAACTCCAGGAACTGACCGAGGGTATCGGTAACAAAGCGATCCCTTTTGTGCCCGCCGTCGTAGCGAACACTCTCACCTAAGAGGCATGTACTTATTCCTATGCGGATCTTCTCTTCCATGAACCAGCCAAGAGACACTACGTCCATAGCATCAATTTGTCGAATTGTTTAATCGGTTCGAGCCGTTGAAATCGTAGAAACCGTCAAAGTCCTTTGTGCGTTTCGCGCGTCAAATTTATTATCTCTCGCCGTGTCCCCGTGTCTCCGCGTCGTTCAGATAACTTTCCTCCGCCCTCTGCTTTCCTTAATCCCAAATCCGAAATCCGCAATCTATTTTGCCCTCTGTCTACTGCGCAGCCGGTTCATGCTAGTCGCTTTGCGATAGCTCCTCTTTGACAACGTTGAGAGTGCCGCCAGCCAGCAGGGCCTGGCGCTGGCGCTGAGAGACATCCAGCAGGGTAAGTATCGTCTGACCGTTGACTTCCACAGGGATTTCCCTGTAACCTCCCTGAATCCTGGTTCTTATATCCCTGAAGACCACCTGAGTCCCTGTGCTCAACTTATGGTAGTCTTGGGGGTCTTTGAATGTGAGCGGCAGTATGCCGAAATTACATAAATTGGCCTTGTGAATTCGAGCAAAGCTCTTGGCGACTTTGGCTCTGACCCCAAGGTATCGCGGCGCTAAAGCGGCATGCTCACGACTGGATCCCTGACCATAGTTCTCGCCGCCGATAATC
>CP070843.1:2125827-2132154 GCA_020350905.1 Deltaproteobacteria bacterium | reverse complement strand
TGCGAATCGGTAAGACCGTCAGCATTGGCCACAACACCGGCTGAATTTCCTGCAAACCGCTCCCTGGTAAATGCATCAATCTGGTAAATCCGAAAGGTCTTCATTGAATAAGCTCCAATAGAATTCGTATTCGGGAGAAACTGCTGAGCTCACGGCCGAAGTCAGTGGCCCTGAGCAAGCCTTGAGTGAAACGAAAGGCGCGTCGAATGGGCACGACTGCAGCGAGTGGTTCGGAAACCTCTGGTCTTCTCCTATGAACCAGGAAACGAGCAACCACCATGCAGAAACGCCAGCAGGAGGCTGGTCATAAAGGTTCGCACGAGTTGGCTTCATCGTTGGGTCGCGCCGCCTGACGGCCGAGCTCAGCGACGGGCGGTTCAGCGCAGCTGTTCGCCTGTCGGCTGCAGTGATTAGTTAAAAGGCAATTCCGCTATAACTTCCAAAACGAGTAAAAGGGTATCAACGAAAGAGGATTCAACTACCTTGGCATCAAAAGACCACGCTTTGTTCTTGCTTGTAACGACTCCGCTAATCGTTACTTCCTCGAGATCTTTTGATTCCTTATAGCAGACATGGAATAGAGAGAAGGTGTATTCTTTTCCAAGTATCCCACGCGTCTTTTCGCGATGATTGCGACTTGGGATAAACACCGGGTATAGATGCCATAGCCTGATCATAAAAGGCATGTGGGAGAATCCGGGAAGACAGGATCTCCTTAATATGCAGCTCAAGCCCGTTCTCCAAGAGCACCTTCTTAACACTGTTTTCCGATGCTCCTACAGAAGAAACAAGAAAAATTAGACTGAGGATGAATAGCGTTCTCATTTGCCTTTTAACGGCGCGAATCAGCCGCGAGTTCACGAGTCGGCTGAATTTGCATGGTTAGGCGGACCATGCAAATTTATTATCTTCGACTTTAGCCACTTATACGGTATGAGCATAGACACTCTCTTCTGATAGGCCAGGTATTTTTCTCCAAATTCCCTTATAAGTTTTTTTTCTTCGAGGTAAGTTCCTACAATTAAATAGGATGTAAGTATTACATTTACAAGAATCGCTGAGACATCCAATTGACGAGCCCAAATAAGTAGAATAGTTGCGAGATACCAGGGATGCCGAGTTATGCCCAGGACACCTGAAGTGTCTAACTCGCCTGTATCGGTTATGACCTTGTTCGATGTTCCTTCTCTTATCTGTTTAATTCCCAAGAGCTGACGTGCATCATAGTGACGTCCGCCAAGGAAGAACAACACAAAAGCTATCCCAAGTAAGAGCGCTTGGCCTATCCGCATATATCCATTCCAATGGAATATCGCTTGAGTTCGTATCGAATATGCTAATAAGGCGACAGGTATTAGAGTTAGAATTGCAGTGAGGTTGAAAAATAAGCGATAAAAACGAAATCTAGGTCCCGCGCGTTTCTTAAGATATTCTGTCACCGATACCGATATCATTGCACTGTGTAAGACGCACCACGCTATAACAAGTAACGAAAGGATTAAGTACATAGTATAATCTATTGATTCCATAACGACGTATTTACTGGATAACGTGTGTTAACCCCCTGATATTGTCTCGCCTAACGGCAGATCTCACCGGCCCAGAGCAAGCCTTGAGCAGGGCGAAAGGCGCGTCGAACGGATCCGACTGCAGACTGTAAGCGAGTGGTTATCTTCGCGTTATGCCCATGGAGAAGAGTTACCTGTAAAAGACTTCGAGTTTAATTGCCGCTGATTTCAGCTTCGTATCTGAAGTCCACAAGGGTATCCTCGACAATTGTGCCGAAGCTAGGAGATGAGCATCGACGAAACCGATTCCCATGCCCATTAATGTGTGTCGGTCGATGAAGTAGAGAAGTTCATCCAGAGACACAGTTGGAGCCATTGGAAGAGATTGTAGAAGGGAGAGGAACTCAACCCTGTTCTTGATATTACCGCACGCCAGTTCACCGACTATGAAGGGATGACACCCTACCTGTGCATCCAGAAGCAACTGACTAAGATGACGGCTGCCCTGACGAAGATGGGTAACCCATATCGAGGTATCGACGATGACCACGGCTACGACTTCGCTGTTCTACGTCTCGGAATAGGACGGAGATCCTTTTCAGTCCCACCCAGCCTTGCAAGGCGCTTACTATTTTCGCGGGCAATCAAAGATTCCAGTCCAAGCCGCACCAAGGCAGTCTTTTCTTTGATGCCAGTCAATCGCGATGCCTCTTCTAAGATTTTGTCGTCTATGTTCAGTGTAGTTCTCATGTGTATGAGTATGCATTATTTATGCATATAAGTCAATCGCGAATCTCTCCCTTCGCTCTCACGCGAAAACTGGCGATGGTAATCAGCCGCATGTACACAGCACAACTGTTTCCCACGTCACCAGCAACGGACTGTGTCATAGCTTCGCCGAGTCAGGGCGGCTGTTTTCCCCGCTAAGTGTTGCGAAATACAATGATTCAGTAAAACTACCGACCAGGGACCTCGCCATGAGTCTGGTGCAAAATTCGTCCCAGAATTGGGGGGAGGCATGGGGAAGGAATTTCGCATTTCGAATTGCGAATTACGAATTTGAAAAGACATAAAGCGTGGAGCATGGGGCAAGGAGCATGGAGCATGGGACAGAGGGGGACATGGTGGGAAAAGCGAGAAAGAAGAGAAGAGTATTAGAGAGCAGCAGGCAGAAGACAAAAAGCACACGGCGGAAGACGGAGGGCTTTTTGTCAGTTGTCCGTGGTCAGTTGCGAACAAAACATAGAGCAAAGGGTATAGAGTGAGGGATTTTGTATTTACCCTATGCCCCATGCCCCTCCAGCCACCTGCCGAACATGACATCCTCGAAAACGTAGCCCTCCTTTTCTTTTCTCAGGATGGACTTGGCGCAGAGTGCCTTGAGGCTTTTCGCCACGTTGGTTGCGGCCTCGAGCCTGAAGCGAGCAATGGTTTCTTTTGCTGTAAGCAGACGACCTTTCAGGGCGGCAGCGGCCTTCAGAGTTTTTCGTTGATGGAGAGTAAGTCCTTCCCAGAGGGTTAAGTAGGCTGGTTCTTGGCTGCGCAGGGTGATTTCTATGGCTTCCTGGACATGGGATTCCTCAATGCGAGAGACCCCTTGAAAATGGTCCCAAAGATAAAAGCAGAGGAGCTGGACGTAATGGGGCACGTTTTCAGATCTTCTCATGAGAATACCCAAGGCCTCGGGAGAGATACTTTTGCCCGATTTGCTGAACTTGCTCTCTATGAACTGGGTGAATTCTTTTTCGGGAATCTTATCCAATGTCATCAACGTACCCATCTGATAAAAGGGGCGGGTTTCGTCCGAAACCATGTCAGTAAGGATCCGGGGTTTACTGCCAGCGAAAAGGTAGCTTACATTCTTCTGATGTTGGATTGCAGCCCGCAATTGCCGTTCCAGGGCTTCCCCGTCTAGTCTCAAGATCTCTTGAAATTCATCCAGAACAACTACAAACCTTTTCTTCTCTGCCTTGGCAATTCGCTCGGGCAGATTGAACACATCTTCTGCGGCCTCGGCGAGTGTGGGTCCGGGCAGGTCAAGAGAAATCTGCGGACTGCCAGTTGGATCAAAGCTAATCTTGGGACGCACCCGAGGCAGAAAATCCTTAACAAACCTGGCGGCGCGTCTGGCGATGGACCTAGAGCTACGAACGACATTGCTCATCCAAAGTTCCAAGAACTCCTGCGATGAGTTGGGCCAATACAGATCAAGGTATGCGGTGAGCATGCCTTGCCGCCCCAACAGGTCGAGAACGTTTTTGATCAGAGAAGTTTTGCCGTATCTTCTCGGGGCAAGGAGAAAGATCCTGACAGTTCCCCTCAGCTTGCGGGCGAGCTCCTCAAGCTCCTTCTCCCTGTCGGCGAAATCTTCACCTGTAACCACGGTGCCAAATCTAAAAGGATTGCCCATGAGTTCCCTCTTCGTACATAAAAGATATACATATTAGTATAATACTTTTTGGTATTATACCATTTTGTAGAAAGTAGGCAAAAGAAAAATTCGGGAGGGGTGAGACATTGAGCATGGGGCATCCTTCGACAAGCTCAGGACAGGTAGAGCATCGGGTGGAGGGCAGCTGGCGGGGATAGTTGGAATTGCGGATTGCGGATTGCGGATTTTAAAAAAGGGTATCTGTTCCGTTTACCGTTCACAGTTTACTGTTCACTAGATCGAATGGCAACATGCGGCCCGCGGCGAGCTCCAACTCCTGCTGCAGCCGTTCCCAGGCGATCTCCATGATGGTCTTGAGGTTGACAACGTCAGCTTCATTGTATTTGAGCAGTGTGGGAAGGGCGTCGGGACTGCCACCGAGATGTTCGTGCCAGAGCAAAACCGCCTCGTAGCCGCTCATCTCCTGGATCTCCGAGTCGCGAAAGATTCCAAAAAGAGGCTCGATTCGTTTGAGGCCGCCGCGGTAGCCCAGCCGCCGTGCCACATGAAGCAGATCGATGTGGGCCTGACGGAACTGGAGGTTGGGGAAAAAACCGGCGATGAAGGGGAGGTCAAATCTACAGCCATTGAAGGTAATCAGCAAATCATAACCCTCTACGGCATCCTCGAACTCCTCCAAGTTTTCCCCGTTGATGAAGTGGTGCATCCGGAGGCCGTCATAGAGACCGATGACGGTAATTTCGTGGTCGTAACTGCTCGTACCCGTGGTCTCAATGTCCAGAAAGCCGCAGCGGTTTCGGAAGTCCCGATAGAGCCGCCAGCGCTCGGCAGAGGGGAGGCGGTTGTAGAAGTAAGCGGCTTGGCCGCGGTGCTCAATGGACTCGTAAATCTGCCTGGTTATGCGTCGCCGTCGCTCAGTATCTTTTGGCCAATCCTTGAGGTGAAGCTCCAGGTCATCCCAGGTGAGAATTCCCCGGCACCAGAGGTCAATCTCGGTCCTGGGACCGATGTGGGGGAGGTGCAAGAAAGTATGCTCTAACATAGCGTATAATCGTGGCTCAAGGCATGGGGCATGGAGCATGGAGCATGGAGCATGGAGTCAAAAATTCGAAATCCGAAGCACGAAATCCGAGACAAATTACCAAAATCCAAATGACCGAAACCGAAAAAGCTCTGTATTCGTGAAGTGTTTTTTGTTTTGCACATTTGAATTTTGAATTTGTTTCGAATTTCGAATTTCGATATTCGGATTTAAGATGTCTTGCATCAGCTTTTCGCACCCAATGAAATGTATATTTTCTACTTGAGTATACCCACTGTGCTAATTGTCTCCACATACTCCACAAACCACGCAGTTATCCGGCTCGCACGCCTCTGTGATCTGGCCTTCAAGGGCCTGCTGGTATTCATGCCAGAGATAATCTTTGTTGACACCGTGATCTATAAAGTCCCAGGGGAAAAGCTCTTCTCGCTCCCGTTGGCGAGAAACATAGAATTCTGGGTTAACATTGACCGCCTTGAAGGACTTGCTCCAATTGCCGTTTTCCTGTGCCACTGTTGCCAGCAGGGGTGCCAACCGCCGGTCGCCGCGGGCCAGAAGCGCCTGGATGTAGGCCCAACGGGGGACATCGGCATGCACCCGCACGTTGGCCACCGCACCAAGGCCTCGTCTGAGTTTTCTTATTCGTCGCTTGAGTGTGGAAAGATTGGAGAACGGAACCCACTGAAAGGGTGTGAACGGTTTGGGTACAAAAGAACTGACGCTCAGGGTGACAGTGCCCAGCCGCTTCTGCCCTCGACCGATAACCAGTTGCTCATGCTTGACCCGTTTGACCAGCTGTATTATTGCCTCTATATCCTCTTCTGTTTCGGTGGGCAGACCGATCATGAAATAGAGCCTCAGATTGGGAATGCCTGAGCCGACCACTGCCGTGACAGCATTGAGGATTTGCTCTTCGGTCAAGTTCTTGTTAATTGCCTGCCGCAAGCGCTCGCTTCCGGCCTCAGGGGCGATGGCCACGGTTCGAAGACCACTTTCCCGTAGTGCCTTCAGCATTTCAGGGGTGACAGAGTCGGCTCGCAGTGAAGATACCGATAAGCGTGTCCCTGTTTGCCTCAGCTGCAAACAGATGGAGTTGATATCGGGATGATCCGACACAGCCGAGCTCAGCAGGCCGATTTTTCTTCCTGAGGGGGCGCTGTCCAGGGCCGCTTGCACCACCTTCTCACCCTGTTGATGCCGAACAGGCCGATAGACAAAACCAGCAGCACAGAAGCGGCAGCCCCGGCCACAACCTCGGCCGATTTCCACCAAGACAGTGTTGGGGAATTCGGTATGAGGGGTGACGATGGTTGAGACCGTTGGTCCTGCTGTCTCTATGGCAGCAGCCCTGACCGGAATCTTGGCGGGGATATCGGCAAGGGGTT
>CP070843.1:2121451-2125727 GCA_020350905.1 Deltaproteobacteria bacterium | reverse complement strand
CTTACGGCTCAGACATGGAGCCGCATGCACAAGTGCTGCGTCAATTCCGCGCCGCAGTAACTCTTGTTTTCGCGATCTCACTGCTTGTGACTATCAGTGTAACCGTGGCGATTTCCTTCGGAAGAATTCGACGAACAAAGGCCACGTTCAGGAGACTGTCTCGATGGCACAGAAGTTTCTGATCTTCTCTGTAATCATTTTTGCTGCTGTACTGATTACCACCTCGCAAAGAGCCAGAGGCGAAGGGATGTATGTAGGCTCTGAAACCTGCATGGAGTGTCATGATGAGTGGTATGAAAGCTACATGAAAAACTACCACGCCATTAAAGGGGACCCAAGGACCCCGGCCGCAAAACAGGGCTGCGAGTCCTGTCATGGCCCGGGGGCTGCCCATGCGGAATCCGAAGGGGAAGAGGGCACTATCCTCGTCCTGAATCCAAAATCAGCCACTCCGGCGGGAGAGAAAAATAGGCCCTGCCTCGGCTGTCACACCAAGGGCAAGGTGGTCTTATGGCATGGCAGCAGCCATGAACAAAGAGGCCTCGCCTGCTCAAACTGTCACAATCCACACCAGGAATACCCAAAAGGGTTCTCAAAACCCACTGAGACCGAAGTGTGCACCCAGTGTCATAAACGGATAAGGGCTGAGCTGCTGAGACAATCGCACCACCCCATACGGGAAGAGAAAATGAAGTGTTCAGATTGCCACAACTCTCACGGTACCATCGCGGAAAAATTGGTGGACGCTCAATACTCCAACCTGAAGTGCTTTGAGTGCCATGCGAATGTGCGAGGGCCCTTGCTGTGGGAACATCCTCCAGTGGTCGAAAACTGTCTTACCTGCCATACGCCTCACGGCTCTCCCCGCACCCCTCTTTTACGAGCAAAGATGCCGTACCTTTGCCAGAGATGTCATTCCAATGTCGGGCACTCGAGCCAGCTGCAAGCGAGGGGCGCAAACGAGTCGGGTCAATCGGTATATCGTGTGCTGAATAACAGGGGGTTTTACCGCGCCTGTCTTAACTGCCACGTCCAGATACATGGCAGCAACCATCCCTCGGGAAAGAGTTTGGTGAGATAGACAGGCAGCAGAAGTTAGAGGGCAGAAATAAGAGGACAGAGGACAGAAGAGAGAGCAGACTATTTCGGATTTCGGAGTTGGGATTTCGGGAAGGAGTGAATAGTCAGTAGTCGGAGGTCAGAGGTTGGAGGTCAGAGTCAGAGGCCAGAAGCAGGAGTTGGTAGCTCACAGCTAGTTCGTTCAAATTGTTCAAGTCACAATAGAGATTGACGAATAATGGATAACTTACTGTGTCGAGGAGTCCAGGTATGTCTCAGAGTCGAAATCAAGCGGTGCTTTTGCTGGCAGTGGGCTTTTTGCTCGTCGTGTTCCTGGCGACGCCAGCACGAGCAGTTCCAGTAAGGTTGCCTTCGGGTAAGAAGGCGGAAATCAGCTCCGAACAGATGGAGATACTCAAAAAACAGCCGGGTATCTATGTGATTAAACACCCTCCGGCCGGGGCTTTAAACCACTTGATCCTCATAGAATTGCCCAAAGAGCTTGGGGGTGGTTTTCTCGTAGGTACCGAAAAGGATATTTCGACCGCTCTCGATACTGTGGGTGTTACTCTCTTTGCCAAAGACAAAGGTGTCCACACTCTGTCTGGTGAGCTCGGAATTACCGGCAGAATAACTGATGGTGAGGATGACTCGGCCAAGGCCCAAGAATACAGAGACCTTGATTCGGACGTCTACGGAGACCTGAAGGTTCAATACGAGAAGAAAGACGAGTACTTCTCTGAGGCCAGCGGCCAGAACATAGGCAGGGACGACCAGTACTACAGCGCCAGAGGCGGCAGGTACGGCAAGTTCAAAATCGAGGCCAGCTATGATGAACTTCCCCACAGGTTTGCAGATGATGCCGAGACCATTTATTCCGGAACTGGCAGCGGCGACCTGACCCTAAAGGGCGCCAAACAAGATGTTGCTTTCGCGGACCGTGCGAACCGGTTAAATGCGCTCTCAGCCAATGCAAAGTCCGTGGACATAAAGCTCAAGAGAAAAAAAGTGGAAGTAAATACTGACGTTGCTGCATATGATCCGCTGAACTTCAGGGTTGAGTTTGGCAGGGAACACAAGGATGGCAGCAGGCCATTTTTCGGCTCATTCGGCCTCGATAATACCGAGGAGATACCCGAGCCCATAGATTATGACACCACAGAGGTGAAGTTCATCGGTGAGTACGCCCCCAAACCATTCTATGTGAATGTTAGCTATTATTTTTCCCTGTTCGAAAACAACACCGACACCCTGACGTGGGATAACCCCTTCAGGGCAACTGACGCCGCGGGGCAACCTTCAACGGGCTTGATAGACCTGGCCCCGGACAACCACTATCACAATGTGTCGGTTTCTGGTTCATACATGAAGATTCCTCTCAAGACCCGGGTTTCTGCCACTGCGGCCTGGGGCTGGATGATCCAGGATGATGACCTGGTACCCTACACCACCAATACCGCCCTCACCACCCCTTCCGGTGAAGATGCCTCGGACGCCAACAGTCTTCCTGAAAAAAGCGCCGATGCCGAGGTGAACACCTCCCTTTACCACGTCCTGCTCACCTCGAGGCCATTGCAATTAATGCAAATAAAGGGTAAGTTCCGCTACTTCGACTACGATAACAACACAGAGCAGATAAAGTTTCCCGGTCTCGTGCCCGCTGATGATTCTTTCGTTACTCCCGATGCCCCCGGCGCCACCAGCATCGTAAACCTCCCCACAAGCTACAAGAAAACCACTGCAGGGGGAAACCTGGGCTTCGACGTGTTCAAGAAGACCAGACTCAATCTGAGGTACACCTACGAGCAGACAAAGAGGACCAACAGGGAGGTAGACAGACAGGATGATCACGTATTCGGCGGTTCAATTGATACCAATTTCCTCTCGTGGCTGGACCTCAGGGCCTCCTACGAAAGGACTGATAGAGACATTGATGAGTATGATTTTGATGTATATCTCGAGAGCGGCCAAGATCTTGACCAGTTGCCGGGGCTCAGGAAATATGATGAGGCGGACATGACCAGGGACAGAATTCAGTTCCAGGCCACGGCCTGTCCCTTGGAAACCTTGGTATTAGGTGGCTCTTTTACCTACGGAGAGGACGACTTCGATGACTCGCCCTACGGGCTTCTCGAGGATAAGCACTATATCGTAACCTTCGAGACAGATTATACTGTATCGGATCGATTGAATCTCCATGCCTTTTACAGCTATGAATACTACAAGAATCGACAGAAGGACTTTGGGGAAGTACCGAGTTCGCCAATAGTGGACGCCGACTGGTTTTCTCGAAGCAAGGATGTTGTCAACACCGTGGGCACGGGGGTGCAGGCCGTCCTCATTCCAGAGAAACTCAACCTTGACGTCTCCTATTCCTTTTCCGACGTGGATGGCAAGATCGATTTTTACACCCCCGCTGCAGATACAGATGATTTCAACACCGTGGATGAGACCAGACTTCACATCCTGGAGGCCAAATTACATTACAGAGCCTGGAAACCGTGCCTGTTTACCCTTGGCTATGTGTATGAGAAGTTCGACTATGAAGACTACAACAAGGATGGGTTTAGCAATGTTCCCACTGACCCAGGTGGCAACTCGAATGGTGCGTATCTGATGGACACCCTCCCGGAAGACTACGATGTCCATGTTGTCTACCTGAGAGTCGCCTACAGGTTTTAAAAGAAGGTCCCCAAAGTTAACCCTTTCTGTGGGAGCGGCTTTCTAGCCGCGATTTGGACGTCCTCAATTATAGAAGCCACCGCAGGGCGGGTCTCGACTCGGTTGTCTTCGACCCTTAGCTACATTCGGCCCGAGCTCATGTCGAAGGCAGACCGAAGCGAGGACTTCGAGTGAGTCTCATTCGAAATCCTCGTCCCATGCCGTGCCCGCCCGTCTATTTACTTGACGCTACTGTCACTTTGAACTAGATTCCACCCCTGGACTTCAACGATTTAAACGGTTTTAATGGCTTGTACAATTTGATCGCGGCTAACCTTCAAAACCTCCTAACGTCCCCTCTTTCATTTTATCAACGACATCTCGCATCATTTCCGCGGTGAGCAAAAATCCTACCGAAAAATCCGCTGAACCTGTCAGATTGACAAATCCAAGAACTTACTCTAGCTTCGAAGATCTTAGCCCGGATATTTCATGAATGACTTGCTGCGACCACGGATATGGCCGTCCTTCCTGGCGTCCTCGGGTGTCGGTCCCT
>CP070843.1:2118038-2121351 GCA_020350905.1 Deltaproteobacteria bacterium | reverse complement strand
GTGATTCATGAAATATCCGGGCTAGACGCAATTTCAGTTGATGGCCATCAGTTTTGTGAAATGCACTACTAGAATGAAATTTTTGTAAATGCAAAACGTGGAAAATGGTTGCTTACAGGTTGCAGAATGGGTTAGAATTCCCGCACTTTTTGGCTTGAGCGGAAAAATTAAAATCTATAATTTCAGATAGTTAGGAGCCGATGCGTGAATCCCGTTTTCCGCTCCATTGCAAAAACAAGGCTCCCGTTAGCGGAGCCTTTTTTCTTTGAAACTATTTTTATCCAGCAAGATCGCGAAAAAGGATTATAGCTGAGAAAGTTATGCTTCAACTCAGTGACCAAAGGAGGCCCGAGCATGAATGTTAGAATCGTTACATTTGTAGGCTTGGCATTTTTTCTCTTGACACATGTCTCTACAGCTATCTCAGAAAAAAGCCGATCCAGAACCTTCAACAAACAGGAGCTTGAGCGCATGAAGCAAACAACGGCTGTATTAGAGACAAAATTTGGTGAAATCACCCTGAAATTTTTCCCTGAGGTTGCTCCAAAGCATGTGAGCAGTTTCATAGAGCTGGCAAGCAGTGGCTTCTACGACGGCACCACCTTTCACAGGGTCGTTCCTGGATTTGTCATCCAAGGGGGTGACCCGAATTCAAAAAGCGAGGACAGGTCAAAGCATGGGACAGGTGGCCCAGGGTATACTCTTGAAGCAGAGTTCAGTGATCTTCCCCACAAAAGGGGTACTCTCTCAATGGCGAGAGCGGCGCACCCAGACAGTGCCGGCTCACAATTCTTTATCTGCGTTGCTGATGCAGCCTTTCTGAATGGTCAGTACACTGTTTTTGGCGAGGTTAGCGGGGGAATGGATGTGGTGGACGCAATAGTCGCTCAGCCCAGAGACAGCAGTGATAACCCCAAAGAGAAAGTGGAGATGAAGGTCAAGATCGTGGCTCCTGAGGGTAGTCAGTAGGGCGAGCCGGCAGAGGGCATAGAGTAGAGTAAGAAAGAAACAGGCATCAATGATTTACCGCTTACTGCTTACCGTTTACGATTTGACGAATCGACGATTTGACAATTTGACGCTATGCGCCATGCTCTACGTGTCCTGAGCTTACCGAAGGATGCTCTCTGCGTCTGTGGCCGGCATTGTAATCGTGATCGTACATCCTGGACCGTCGTTGTTTTTCGCCGTGACCGCGCCCCCCATTGCGGCGACAAGTTTCTTCACCAGAGCCAACCCAATACCGGTTCCCCCGGTGGTTCGGGTCAACTCACTGTCCACCCGGTAGAAGTCCTCGAATATTTTCTTCAATCCGGAGCCAGGTATGCCCGGCCCGGTGTCGGATACGGAGATTTTCACCGTATCACCCTCGGGCCAGATCTTGATGGTAATTCGGCGGGTAGGCGATGACCTGCCGAATTTCATGCTGTTATCAATCAGGTTGATAAGAACCTGAATCATAGCTTCCCGATCGTATTTGAAGGGTGGCACTTCCCTTCTCTCCACCTTCAGGTCGAATCCGTCCTGAACGAGCTTCTCCTGCATGACCTCTTTGACTTCCTGGATCACCTCTTGGAGAGTGCCTCGCTGCAGGTCGAGGTCTACCTGTTTCTTCTCCAGTTTGGAATATTCCAAGACGTTATTTATCAAACGGGATAGCCGGGAACTCTCAGATCCTAAAATCCGGAAATACTCCTGCTCCCGTTCGTGGTCATGGGCTATCCCTTGCTCCAGCATTTCTATGTACATCCGTATGTTGGTCAATGGGGTTTTGAGCTCATGGGTGACCGACGAGACGAACCTCGAGCGCCGTTCAGACAGGGCCACCACGGCCCGTGCACTTTGATAAATGGCAAACAGTCCAATGAGGATGATAAAGGCAAGGACAAACATCATAATGTTCAGGGTTGTGCGGCCCACAGACTTGGGGATGCGGTCAAAGGTAAGGGTGGCGCGCAGAAAGGAAAAAGGGCGGGGAAAGGTCCGCTCCAAAGAAAAGTTCGAATGTTGGACAGCGGCACCGGACAGGACAGTTGTGGTTTCTCTCCCACGGTCCACCACTGACAGACGCAGGCTGGCAAACTGTGCCATGGGCTGCAGGGAAAAATATTCCTTGGCTAGGTGGTTCAGAAATTCCTGCACAATTATTATGAACCCCTGACGATAGATTTGATTGTTGATCACAATTCGACGAAAGATGAAGATTTGACTGTCGTTTATAAAGACAGCTTGCATGGGATCCACTTCAACTTGAAGCTTCTCGGTATGAGAATCGGTATGAGAAGATGGCGGGGACTGCAAGGGACGCGGAGTCGCAGCCCGTGATCGGTATTGCTCAGTGCTTACTCCTTTGTCTTTGGCAGGTTGTGCTGCTATGCGGTCAGCGGCCATAGGGGCAAGATCTTGTTCGGCTGCCACTTGCTCTTCGGGTTCTTGCCGGGCCTTGCTCTCCTTGTGATTCTCATCCAGCTGGGCAACAGTTAAAGCCTGGCCGGGGGTAATTTCCTCGACTCTTTTCTTGGCCTGTCCAAGATAAGATCTTTGTTTTTTGGAGCGGGAAAGATCCAGATATTTATCGGCAAAAGTTGAGACCTCTTCTCTTTCCCTTTTGGCAACCATCTCGGCTGGTTTGATCTCGGCACCCTCGGGGACCGTGGACCTCTTCAGGTTGAAGGTTTTGTTCACCTCATTCAGCTGGGCAACCACCGAATTCGATCCTGGGGGGATGTTCCGGTCATCTTCCACCAGAGGAGAGTTGAAGGAGCCATCCGGATTGTTCTGCAGGTAGCCTAGGATATAGCGATCTTTGGGAGGTTGAGAGAGTGGGGATCGGCTCAATCTCCCTGAACCCGTGGCTTGATCTGGAGCCATGTAATTGTATCTATACTGGTCTATGGGCCGCCCCTCTTCCTTGATTACCAGAGAAGCAAGTTCCTCTTCCATTTGATCGAAAATGGTTACGGCAAAATAGCGCAGCTGTGCCACTTCCTCTTGCTCTAGACTGCGGTAGGTTCGAAGGACGAAATAGGCCAGTGGAATTGACAGGGCCAGACAAAAGATAAGGATGAGTATTTTCAGCCTTTTCACTCTTCAAACTCCAACCGATATCCTTCACCCCTGACGGTTACTATGAACGGAGTGTCCCCAACCAGAGAGGTGATTTTCTTCCTGAGTTTGAGGATGTGGATATCAACGGTTCGGGTCTCAATATCTGTGTCAGCATAATTCCATACCTCGCCGAGGAGTTCCTTCTTGGAAACTATCTGCTCCCTGTGGCGATGAAGGTAGAGGACGATATCCATTTCTCTCCTGG
>CP070843.1:2111324-2117938 GCA_020350905.1 Deltaproteobacteria bacterium | reverse complement strand
TGGCGGCCCAAATGGGATCCCATCTGCGAGGAGTTTGCTATATTTTAGATGAACCCACCATCGGTCTCCATCCCCGTGACAACGACAAACTCTTGGACACCCTCACCGAACTGAAGGAGAAAGGTAACACCATTCTTGTAGTGGAGCACGATGAGGAAACCATTCGCAGGGCAGATCACCTCATAGATCTCGGTCCTGGCGCCGGACGATACGGAGGGAGATTGGTAGCCAGCGGCACTCTTGCTGATCTACAACAGACACCCCAATCCATTACCGGAGCGTATCTCAACGGCAACGGCCGGAGGAATTTGGCTTCGTCAGAGAGAAAACCGTCCTCAGGCAACTGGCTCATGCTGAGTGGGGCCAGGGCACGAAATCTCAAGAACATTGATGCTTCCGTACCTCTGGGCACATTTACCTGTGTAACCGGCGTGTCCGGATCTGGTAAGAGTACTTTGGTGGAAGAAACCCTGTACAAGGCACTTGCCAACAAACTGAGCAAGGCTGAACTTCAGGCTGGAGAGCACCAGGGACTTGCTGGGTGGAAACACCTGGACCGGGTTATGGAAGTTGATCACAGCCCGATCGGTCGGACCCCTCGCTCTGTGCCAGTCACCTACGTGGGGGTTTTCAATGATATCCGGCGTCTTTTTTCTTTAACTCCAGAGGCGCGGACACGGGGTTACGGACCAGGTCGTTTTTCCTTCAACGTCCCCGCCGGAAGATGCCAAAACTGTAAAGGTCAAGGTCTGGTGCGGGTTGAAATGGCATTCTTGCCCAATGTTTATGTTCGATGTGAACAGTGCAGTGGTCAGCGCTACAATAGCGAAACCTTGGCAGTGCGCTATAAGGACAAAAACATAGCGGAAGTACTTGAGATGTCACTGGAAGAAGCGGCAGATTTTTTTGGAGCGGTGGGCAAAATCAAGCGCCCACTCCGACTCCTTGTCGACCTTGGGCTGGGGTACCTCAGCATGGGACAATCCAGCCCAACCCTCTCCGGCGGTGAGGCTCAGAGGTTAAAGTTGGCCAATGAACTGGCGAAAAACCATCGAGCCCGCACCCTTTATATTCTCGATGAACCCACCACCGGACTCCACATTGCTGATGTGGAGAAACTGGTGGCAGTACTGCAGGCCTTGGTGGATCGGGGTCATACCTTGGTGGTGATCGAACACAATCTGGAGGTGATCAAGGCTGCTGATCACATTATTGATCTGGGACCTGGGGGCGGTGACGGCGGGGGAGAGGTGGTGGCATGCGGATCACCGAGGGAGTTGCTCGAGCAGACGGAGCGGTCTTACACAGCGCGTTATCTCAAAGACTATCTGGAAGGCGCGCATAGCGGAGAGCGCAGAGCGAAGCATTGATCGGGCGGCCCTGCGACGCGACCAGTCGACGAGCTCAGGTCGAGTCGCTTGGGACAGGCGGGCAGCAATAAGAGAGGAAAGGATAATAGTTAGATATGGACACGGGAGTTGTTTTAAGAATCCTTTTGCTCGTTGGGGTGTTTATACTGCTCTTTCTTCCCACCGTGTGGGCCATCCGCGATATAGCTTACCGCAGCTTTCCCACCTTTAAGGCGAAAGCTATCTGGTTTGCGGTGGTAACTCTCCTGCCGCCCATTGGTGCATTTGTCTACATTGCCGTGGGCCGGCCTCGGGTGATCATAGAGGAGGAGGAACCGGAAGACCAAGAGGTGGATGCTGAGGTGGAGCAAGACGAGAGAGAGGATTGATTCTAGATTTCGGATTTCGGATTTCCGATTTCGGATTGAAAATAATAGAAAGCACATCAAGAAGTTACTCTAAATTCCGCAATCCGCATTCCCAAATCCGAAATTGAGTTGCTTCTTCCCTCTATGCCCTTTGCGCTATGCTTTGTTCGCCACGGACAACTCACACTAGTCGCTGGGTAAAAAAGGTTCCAGGTCTTTCTTGTACTCGGTAGATACTTTGTAACCCGCTTGAGTTAGGCAGTCGACAGCTGCATTACGCTGAGAAGAACTAACCCGCATGACCAGTTCATGGATATCTGGGTACTGATGCAAAGGCAAGGTGATCATACTTACAATACTGATGTTGGCGTCCTTGAGTAAGGTGCAGACATCCGCTAGCACTCCAATTCGATCCTTCACCAGAACTACCAAACGACCGCTCTCTTCTTTGATGCCAAGACCATCCAAGAGCACTTCCATGAGATCGGTGCTGGTAATGATGCCCACCAGTTTATCGCCCTCTACAACTGGTAGACTACCTATCTTGCGATCATGCAGGATACTAGCAGCGCGTTCGATGGTGGCGCCTGGACTTATGGTGATGAGCTCTTTGACCATGACGCTTTCCACGGTCAGTTTCTGCAGGACATAAGTGAGTTCGTAGATACTCAAGGTGGTGGCTGGTGAGGCCCAAGCTTGCTTGATGTCCCGATCAGTAAGGATGCCTACTAAACTGCCATGTTCGTCAACGACAGGCAGCTGTTTGATGTTGTTCTCCCGCAGGAGGTCTCGTGCTTTTACCAGGGGAGTGTCAGGAGTTACCGTGATGAGATCAGTCGTCATTTTCCGACCCACATACATAGTCTCCTCCTCATTATTTAAGGGTTTTATGTGAGACCAGAGCTGTGCAATTGTTGTAATAGCTCATAGAATCCCTGTGGTGTCAAATACACCATCTGGATGGAAGGGCCGAATTGGATGTTGTCGCGATTCAACAGGGGCTGATTCTTATAAGCAACTAATTGTTTATTGTTTACCACGGTACCATTGGTGGAGTTGGCGTCAACAATATCGTAAGAATCTCCCTTTTCTGACACCAGGAAATAGGTATGCAGTTTGGATACGGTATTGTTGGCCAGCACGATGTCATTGTTGGCAGCTCGGCCGACGCAGATCATGTTGGTGGGAGCAGAACTGGCTTGTTTGAGGATTTCGACAACCACGGTTTCGGCGATCTGGGATTCGGTACTAGGAGAGATTACCCCAGGCAATTCCTCGCTGTACTCGCTAGAAAAAGTCTCAAATTGAAAAGCTGTGTCCTCTATCCAATCTCTGGCTTGTGGCCACAGCAGCACCGGATGTTGATACTTTTCCAAGAACTGATCGGAAGTGAGCCCCGCCGCCTCTTTCAAGTAACTGGCTATTGGCCGAAACCTTCCTGTCATCGAGGTGTCCTATACTTTTCAGTGGATCAAGTCCCGCCGGGATCTTCTTGAAAAAACCGGTTACTCGACGCGCTCGAGCATCATGAAATTTCCGCTCTCATGAAGAGTAAATCTACTATCTCCCACTTCGAATTCAGGCTCATAACGAAAGGGGAGCTTAAGATCATCAGCCGTTGCTATACGTTCCAAAAGATATGACACCACCCCGGTCATCTCATGAATTGCTGGAAGCATAAGGTTTTGGGGAACAGCTATCTCCTTGAGGTTAAAGTGGGTGGAGATGCCACGGGTAAGAAATACTCCTTTTTCAGGCACGTGAACAATCTTCACCACTTGTGCAGGATTATTCTGATTGCCGATGGTTGCGATAATGATCTCTTGGCCTACCTCAGGACCGCCAAATAATTCGGGCATTACCTCCTCCCAGGCTCAAAGTGCTCCAGCGAGCGAACGACATAAAATGGAGAAACTTCAATTATTTTCCATCTCTTTCACTTACTAACACGACTTCAGCAGATTTGACAAGCCTTGTGCTTAGAGGCAAGTACGATTTGTACTCGCAGCCATTAGTGAGTAGGTCTGCAACGTTTGGGTTTAGCCTAGCATGCAGGTCTCATACCATACTATATCGCATCGGCCATGGAGCATGGGGCTATGCCGTTCTGGCACACTGGTTGCACTTATGAGAGGCATCCGAAAAGAGTTGAATTTTATAAGAGTTTGGTATTTCAACAGAATTGTCGCTTTGGAGGGCTTGGGCACCGTTATCTGTGTATACAAGAAGATACATGATGGAGTGAGGGGGGGAAGATGAAAAAGAAACGCATTGGTGAAATCTCGTATTATGAGAGCAAAATTAGATTGCTGAGAACGCCAAATTTGGATCCGACTCTTTTAAAGCTGGGGTGTTGGGATGCACCCTTCGATAAAGTGGGACTTTCTAATCAGAGAAGATCCCAATACTTTATCAAACAGTGCAAGAAATACTACGAGCAGAAGATCGAACGGATTCATCAAGAAAACCGTGCGGCGCGCCGAGGCAAATGGTTCGCTCGTTTGGGTCTATAGCCCAAATATGAGTCATTGAGAAGATCTTTGAGTATCATCTCCTCCGTTCTCGCAGAGTGCTGAGTCAATTGGTCAACTAGTCAATTCGTCAAATCGTTTAGAATGTTTGGAGCGTTAAACTTGTTATCTCTCCCCCTGTCTCCGCGTCACTTTGAAAATGCTCGCTGGCTGCTGTATTTCCCTATGCTCCATGCTCTCTGCCCTATGCCTTCCCAAATCCGCAATCCACATCTCGCATCCCCCATTCTTATTGACTATACTGCATAATTCAGATTACATTGAGAGCACTTATTGAGGATCGACACCTGTTAGGCGGGCTCAATGACACGCGCAAGATCTTGTGATTAGACGGGTGCACTGAGGTGTACTCTCACTGGAATCTCTGAAAGGGAGAGAAATTATGGCAGCGAAGAAGTCTTTGACTATTGGAATACTTACGGGCGGTGGCGATGTGCCCGGGCTAAATCCATGCATCAAGTCGTTGGTTTATCGCGGCATCGAAGAGGGGTTGAAGGTTGTCGGCATCCGAAGAGGATGGGGGGGCCTCCTCGAATTCAATCGCGCCGACCCGAAGAGCAGAGATCAAAACATCCGAGAACTCGATAAGGGAACGGTTCGCACCATAGACCGCTCAGGTGGCACATACCTCCATACCTCGAGGACAAATCCTGGGAAAGTGAAATATGAAAATGTACCGGAGTTTCTCAGAGAACAGGCGAAAGAAGGTGAGCTAAACGATTTTACCGAGCATGTTCTCAGCAACCTTCAACACCTAGGGATCGATGTGTTGATTCCCATTGGCGGGGATGACACTCTCAGCTATGGGGAACATCTCCATGAAGTGGGCTTCCCGGTAGTGGCCATTCCGAAAACCATGGACAATGATGTCCATGGCACCGACTATTGTATTGGTTTTTCCACCGCTGTTACCAGGAGTGTCAATTTCATCCATGCTCTTCGCACTTCCACCGGTTCCCACGAGCGCATTGCGGTTATTGAGCTTTTTGGCCGTTACTGTGGTGAGACCTCCCTGATTGCCGCGTATTTGTCAAGTGTGGATCGAGCCATAATATCTGAAGTACCTTTCGATCCAGAAAAACTTGCCCAGTTGCTCATGGAGGACAAACAAGTCAATCCAAGCAACTATGCTATGTTCACCATCAGCGAAGGAGCTCGCATGGTGAGCGGAGATATGGTGCTATCCGGGGAAGCCGATGCCTATGGTCATCGGAAACTGGGTGGAATAGGCATGAGAACAGGTGAGATTCTCAAAAAACTGACCGGTCAAAACATTATCTACCAGCAGCTTTCCTATCTGATGCGTAGTGGCGCACCGGATTCTCTCGATTTAATGGTGGCAGTGAACTACGCCCACATGGCCATCGACCTCGTGCTCAAGAAAGTAAGTGGTCGCATGGTCTCCCTAAGCCAGGGGATTTACACGGACGTACCCATGAGCCGCATCACAGCCGGGCAAAAAAGGGTGGACGTGCGAGAATTGTACGATGCGGAGCAATACCGTCCAAAGGTCCGCCATGTTATGGGAAAACCTATGTTTCTTTATTAAACCCTGGTGTCGGTCTGCAACATTAGGGTGAACGCATAGAGCATAGGGCCACTAGGCATCGGTCATTTCTTATTTGGCATTGCACAAAGGCCATAGGCGGACCATGGTGTTGTTTCCACTGGAATTGTAAGAGCTAACGTTGTATCTTGGTATAGAAATGTAAGTCCAGCCGTTGAGCAAGGAGGGAAAGAACAATGAGTGGTAAGAAAATCGTAATTATTGATGATGATCCGGAAATCTGTGACGCCATGAGCGAAATCCTCTCCGAGTATGACTACCAGGTATTTACTGCCTTGGACACTAAGACAGGCTACCAGCTTCTTTTGGAACAAAGGCCGGATCTTCTTATTCTAGACATTATGATGGCAACCATGCATGAGGGGCTGGACTTCGCTACCAAAATAAAGGAAAGGGAGGGGGTTTACGGAATGCCCGTACTTATCGTCTCCGCTCGCCCGCCCGTTGAGAAAGGCTATGGCCGGACCCTGGAAGAAGACCTCGACTGGATTCACGCAGATATTTTTATGGAAAAACCTATCGAGCCAGAGGAACTCATTCATAATGTGGAACTACTCCTGAAAAAGTGAGCACTGACTGAAATGTATTTGTGGCCTCATCTTTACCCATCGATACAAGTGGGTTTTTACCCTCTCAGCACAATGGACGGAAGAAGAGTTGACTGAGGGGAAAGCTGAGAACGATGAAAATTCTGCTGATCGATAATAACGAGAGCATCCGGCAAGATTTGAAAGTTACTTTGAAAGGCGAAGGATACGAGGTACTTACTGCCGGGACAGGTCGTGAGGGACTCGAGATT
>CP070843.1:2104919-2111224 GCA_020350905.1 Deltaproteobacteria bacterium | reverse complement strand
GGGAACAACTCCAGGTTCTGTAGTGGGGCAAGATCCTTCTGGTGGATCACCGAAGTCCCACGGGAGATAATGCCGACACCGATACCCGAGCCACTCAGTTTGGCAGCCTCATGGGCGATAAATCCCACGTCTGCCGTCTTGTTCACCCTGACCAGGCGTGGCTTGAGACCCTCTTCCTCAACGCCCGCCATCACCTCCCTCAAAACTTCTCCATGCGGAATATTAATAATGGTCTTGGTCATGGCGGTGCCAAAGGCTGGTGGCACGCCTATTACCACCTCATTGCGATCCGTCCCGGGTTTTGCTGGGCCAAGTTCCCTAATCCGCAGGGCTGGTGCTTCCCCCCCCTGGCCAAATGATGACTGTTGCTGCCCCTGCATCTCCTGCAAAACCTCTAGGATGACCTCCTTTACCATGTCTTCGGAAATATGCATTTTTCACTACCTCCCCTGGGCAGTCCTATACGTCTTCGGGGCTGATGGCCTGGGGAATATCCTTGAGCATTTCCCACCTTTCGCCCTTCAAACGGTAGCCGGTGCCAGGCCCTTGGTAATCGTTGGGGTCGTTAACAGCACTCAACACCTCGAAACTGTCATCGAAGATGGCTGAAGTGTGGAGATAATCTCCGGACACCTTCGCTTTCAGCATACCAAGGACAGCGTCTGCCACATCCCTGAAGCCATGTTTGACCAGTGCTCTGACCACGTCCAGGCCGGTCGTTCCGCGCCCCATCATCTCATCGATAGCCCGGAGGTCTTCGGGAACGTTACGATCGGGCATTTCCTTGCTGCCGTGGGCATAGGTGGCTGCTTCAACTTCCTCGTCGGTAATCGCTGGAAGTGCTAGTTCTTGAAAAACTTTCTGCAAAGCTCGAGCCGCCTTGTTACGGACTACTATCACTTCGTCTTCCTTCACCGGACGTAGACCGCCGTCAACCTGAAGGTCTCGCTGTAACACCAGATAATCGTCGTAGTCGTCAGAGTCATGGGTTGAGCCGGCAAACATGTTGTCGTAGTTGGGCACCGCGCTATAACCTGAGAAAACAAAGTCGGTGCCAGGCAGGAACTGCATGAGCATGCGGGCGGTATTTCGAATTGGCGAGTGGGTGAAGGTTTGGTCATTCCCGGATGCCACCTCCATGTCCAAGAGGACAGTGGCGACATTCTCAGCCAGAACCGCACGAATGCCACCGGGGACTGCTCCAGGTACGCCTATTACGCTGATGGAGCCGTTCTGTAGTCCCTGCACCCCAGCAGCTTTAGTGACCATTACGCACCGGATCTCCAGGTACAACATGGATTTACCCTCGGCATAGCCCATCTGCACCTCAGAACCGGTCCCGGAGGTGTACCTCATCTTGAGACCCCGCGAGGCGTAGGCCGAGGCCAGAAAACCCTTGGACCAGGGGGTGTCATCTCCGTCTACAAAAACCTGTTCGGTTCCATAGACTGATACGGTCTCCGCGTAGGCGGTGAGTCCCCGCATCCCCATAGTGAGTTCCAACGCCTCTTCCACCGCACACTGGGTGAGAACCCCCGGGCGACCCGTCTGCGAACCCACCAAAATGGAAAGAGCGTTCATCGGTGCGTAACGCCCCACGCCAACAGTTGTCTCCAACTCGCTGAAACCACGAAATGCTGCTTCAGCGGCATCTGCAGCCAGAAGGGTGGGGGTATCCTTGAGGTTCGTCACGTGCCCCTGATTGGAAGGCGTTCTCCGTGGCCTGAGTTTCTGCATGGCCATCATGAGCTCGACCACATTCATCTTCTTGAGAACATCAAGAATCTTTGCCGGCGTCATCCCTACCGACAGTCGGACGATCTCGGCGCGCGGCACCTGAATATCCACCAGCCTGCGGGCAAATTCCTCGGAATCTATCGCCATCGCCTGTTCAGCTGTGGATGTATCGATGCAGTAATCGGCGATCCAGGTATCGATCAAGTCAAAGTCCGCGCGACGTTTACCGTCCAACTCCATAACCTTGCCGTTTTCTATCTTGATTCCAGGGGCCGGATCGTTGGGGCTGTCCATGGCCACCAAGCCTACTTCAACCCATTCTTTGATGAAACCGTCCTTGTTGACCGGACGCTCGGCCAGCACCTGGAAGCGCTTTTGTCTTTTAGCCATTGCGTACTCTCCCTATATATATGGTGTGCCCAATGACTTTGGCTCTTCGCCCCAGGCAGTTAGGAGTTTGTTGCCGACCTCTCGACCGGCGATTACGGCCTGTCGCACAGCACCGGAGTCACCGGTTACCCAAATAAAGATTTCGTTGGTCAGGCTGGTACCATGGGCAGGCGAACCGTAGCCGAGGACTTCCACATCTGCCGCCTTGACTGCCGTGTCAACCATGAGCATACCAACCACCGCCGGTGCACCGAGAATCAAACCGAAGGCCCGTCCTTCAGGAACCTTCAAGGCAAAGTTCAACACCTTACTTGCCCGAGCGGAGTACTGATTTTCGGTGTATCCTTGATCATTGGCGTAGACATCACCAAAGAACTTGGGCAACGTTTCGAGGGTGACCTCCACGGCACGTCGGGCATCGGAGACGTCCTCTGCCCCGAAAATGATCAAATTGCCGTGACCTGCCTGGCCCTTCGTATCTCTCGGCATTTCAACACGCAAGATCTCCGTGTTGGTTGCCTTGATCCCCTCATCGGCTGCCATCAACTGGGGACCTGCTCCCACGCGGCCGCCGATGATTCCCAGGGACTTGTATCTCTTGTCGAAATCCATCAACTCATGGACGATGGGGTCCAGATTGGCGATGACAATACCCTGGGTGTCTCCCGGGCCGACGCCGACAAACTCAGTCAACTGCGTGAGGTCGGCTGCCGGGAATGGGTTGTTCTTGGTTTGAGACGGGAGGCTTGCTTCGTCTGCAGGGTCGGAACCCACCCGCCTCATTACTTCCTGCAAAACTCTGTTGATCAATTCTTCTTGCATCGGATGTTCCCTCCTGGTTATGTCCGATTAAACCAGTGATCCAGGATGGACCCTCATGGTTTCTCAGGGGCTTCCGGCAATACTTTTTCCACATCCTGGTGTGGTCTGGGGATAACGTGCACGGAAACAACCTCACCAACCTTCTGCGCTGCAGCCGCTCCAGCATCGGTTGCCGCCTTCACCGCACCCACATCTCCTCGCACCATGGAGGTTACGAGACCGGCACCGATTTTCACCTGCCCCACCAGAACCACATTGGCCGCCTTGACCATGGCATCCGCTGCCTCGATATTGGCGACCAGCCCTTTTGTTTCAATCATTCCCAGTGCCTCTTTATCCATTTGGCATACCTCCTGTAGATCTACATATCAGAAAGTTCTGGGACGGCCACCACTAGCCGCCCCAGAATGTCACCGTGTTCGGCCTCAGGCAGCAGCCTCCTCTGGTTCCTCCTTCTTCTGGAAGAAACCGGGGAGCTTGGCCGACAGTATGCCGGCGAGATTACCGATCAACATGCACACAAAGGTGTTGACAAGGGTTACAACGATATCGCCCTTGTGTCCGCCCAGATTTCCGAAAAAGACGGCAGCACCCACAAACTGACCCGGAATCGCTGAAAGCAGGGGGATGTTTCCCTCCATGGTCATTGTGAAACAAAACACCCCGATCCACGCAGACAGGAGAATTAAATTGCCGCCACCAAATTTCAGCCACAACCAGTAAAAAAGCGCACCTTGCACCATACCTGCCACATTGGCGGCAATAGATTTACCCAGAGCGGCGTTGTCACCGCCGGCATAGTAGAAACTGGCCCAGGCTGCGTAGCCCACCCACGCCATCAGCCAGGGAACCCACACGGTGATCTGAAACCAGAGTGCGCACAGCACACCTATACTTATCGAAACTGGTAGTAGACCCATTGTTTAATCTCCTTTTACTTCGCCTTGTGCCCTTTTCCGAGAGCATCTGCAGCCCAGATAGCTGCTTCGACCAGATCAGCTGTCACTGGGAACCAGGTGGCATGGATGGTCTCACCCTCAGCTGTAGTTGCTTCAGCCACTTTCCTGATGTCTTCTCGACTCGGACTGGGCAGCCCCACATCCTCAAGACAGATCGGCAACCCCACACTGGCACAGAACTCTAGCACCTCGTTGACCTCGTCAGCGGGACGACCCTCCATGACCAGTTGAGTGAGGGTACCGAAAGCGACTTTTTGACCGTGCAGCTTGCCATGTGACTCTTCCAGAACCGTAAAACCATTGTGTACGGAGTGACTGCCGGCAAGACCTCCGCTCTCGAAACCCAGACCGCTGAGCAAAGTATTCGCTTCCACAACCGCCTCCACCGAAGGAGTCACCACCTGCTTTTCCACCGCCAGCTTAGCTGGCAACCCATGTTCTAACAAAGTGTCATAGCAAAGACGCGCAAGAGCGATTGCAGATAGTGTGGGCGGGCATCCTCCGGTGAGTACATTTGGTTTGCAACTCTTGGCACAGGTATCTGCTTCCCAAAAGGTGGCCAGCGCATCCCCCATACCTGAAACAAGGTATTCCACCGGAGCCTGAGCCACCACAGATGTGTCCACCAAAACGCAATCCGGGTTTTTGGGCAGTACCAGATAGCGCTCAAAGACTCCATCTTCAGTGTAAATCACCGACAGGGCGGAGCATGGAGCGTCGGTGGCTGCGATGGTGGGGACAACAACTACAGGCACCTTCATCTCATAGGCCACGGCCTTACCCGTGTCGATCACCTTACCGCCGCCCGCCGCGATAATAATGTCGGCGTTGTTGGCTTTGGCGATTTCTACCAGCCGATTGATTTCCTTATCCGAGCTCTCCCCCATGAATTGTTCCTGGTGGCAGCCGATGTTCTCCTTGGCCAGACTGTCCTGAATCTGCTGGCCACAGACAGATAAGGCCGTTTTTCAACCTGTTAGCAAGGCCTTGCTTCCCATCTCAGTGACGTGGGAACCAATTTCGTTGATGGCACCAGCTCCCTGTACATAACGACCGGGTGCAATTAGCATCCTGCTCATAGTTTCCCTCCCTTTGTTCTGTGGTTCAAAATTCCCGGTAACCCCTTAGGAAAACCGATTCCCACGGGTATTATCCTAGCTGTTCGCTTTGAAACAAATTTACAAGAGGCTCTCCGGCAGTTTTGGAAATAGATTTAAACCGCAGATTTTGTTGAAACTCTGGAAAATAGTTGATCAATTGTATAGTTCAGAGGGACTGGATATTAACAAGGTTCACAGATCGGATTCACATTCATTACCCTGTCTATGAAATCAGAAGTACACCGCAATTAAAATCCCCCGAAGGTGGGGAATTACCTCCCTCTCCAGAGGGAATTTTAGGGGATCCACGGAACATCGAACGGTGCTTAGGTAGGTCGTGTAGCGATTCTACACCACCCCGATGAGGTATGGGGATATGATGCGCAGTCCTTTATAAAAAGCCTCCATGATGCTGAACAGTTCATCAATCTCGATGCTCTTTGGCACATAGCCGTTTGCACCTGCTTCGAGTGCCTTCTTTACACAGTCTTGGTTGGCATGATTGGAAAAAGCGATTATCTTCATATGTGACGAGGTTTTCCGCACCGTCCGGATGACTTCAATACCTGAGAGAATTGGCATATCGATGTCGATCAGAGAGATATCCGGAGTGTCCGCTCTGATTTTCTCGATTGCACTGAGGCCGTCACCGGCCTCGCCGATTACCTCAACATCCTGCTTGTAATTTAGTGCCAGGCGCAGTCCGACCCTCAATAGAAGATCATCATCAGCGAGAAACACTTTCATAGTTACACTCCAAAAAAAAGCCCCAAACTCATAAGCGAGCTTGGGGATCCCCCGTTTTCATCCCGAATCGCTATGTTTTCAACATGCCTGACCATCGAGGCTTGTTGAATTCTCATCAAGGCAGGTCTTCTGGCTCCCCCGCCCTTCTGGCGGCCTTCCCATTCCTATCAATCAGAACAGTGACACAGTAGTGCCAAAAGGGTTTCCTCTAAGTTCGGTTAACCGATTGACCCGGTTTTGCCGTGATCTAAGTGTACCGGTGAAACCGGCCGATCGGCCAACTTTCTTTACAGGACGGAGTTACAGCGGCGGGTCCGCCCCCGATTTGCACGGGGTTCCCTATTAAGCTTTCAGAGCACCTTGCATGAGTGAGCGTTAATCCTTCCTTCGAACTTCAATCACCATTCAGGCCAGCGGCACAGTTACTCTCCATCCAAAATCTTCCTTTCTCTGGCAATACTAGCTGCCTGAATTCGATTTCCAACCTTTAGTTTTCTATAAATTGTCTTCACGTGACTTTTCACTGTTTCAGTGCTTATGTTGAGCGTGT
>CP070843.1:2101423-2104819 GCA_020350905.1 Deltaproteobacteria bacterium | reverse complement strand
CTGACGCCGAAATCCCACACTTCCATAGCTTTGCTAAAATTACTGTTTGCCCGCAGGCTTACGGTGACACCACGGTACCGGGTAACAGATTACCATGCTTGCGGTTCACGGTGGCCGGCTGGCGCCCAGGCGGTTCTGGCCATCGGTGACGATGCCCTGCAATTGCGCCAGAATCCGGAAGTCGCAATGGCGCTGGATTTGGGCGCTGCCTGGCACGAGTGGACGGGACATCCCTTTGTGTTCGCGGTCTGGGCCTTACGTCGTGCAACACTGGCCCAGCGAGACGGAATGGTACATCGAGCGCACGCAACACTGCTAGCAGCGAGAGATTACGGGCTTGGCCATCTGCAAGAGATAGCTACGGCGGTCGACCAGTGCTCCTGGTTTTCCCGACAACAATGTGTGCAATACCTGCAAACCATAGAATACGATCTGGATGGTGACAAACAGAAAGGGTTGAGACTTTTTTTTGACATGCTTTACGAGACCGGGGAGTTAGGTCAAAGGGTACCGCTTAACTTTTTATCAGATGCAGATGACGGTAAGCAGTGAACGGTAAATGGTAAACGGTAAAGAATTTTGAGGACACGCTAGACCGTTTACCGTTCACCGTTCACCAGGCTGCAACGGACCACGGACGACCGACAACGGACACCTTAGGTTTATAAAATGCTAAACAAGGTAGGGTTGATTCTGAGAATGATCAAAATAGAACACACGGTGTTTGCCCTACCCTTTGCCTTTATGGGTGCATTTCTGGCTGCCAGGGGCTGGCCCAGCAGTGAAAAGGTTTTTTGGATTCTCGTCGCCATGGTGGGCATCCGCAGTGCGGCCATGGCCTTCAACAGATTGGTAGATGCAAAGATAGATGCTGCCAACCAGAGAACTCGTGGCCGGGAGATCCCTCGGGGTGTGCTCAAGAAAAGCGAGGTTTGGGTCTTTGTTGCGGCCTCGGTCGTTGTATTTGTCCTAGCTGCCTATCAACTCAACCGTCTCTGTTTTATTCTTTCCCCAGTGGCCCTGGCAGTCACCTTTTTCTATTCTTTTACCAAGCGGTTCACCTGGCTGAGTCATCTCATCCTGGGTGGTGCCATTGGGCTTGCCCCCATAGGGGGATGGGTTGCCGTCGCTGGTAGTTTCCACCCGATTGCCCTCATTCTCGGGGCGGCGGTGCTCTTTTGGATTGCTGGCTTCGATATTGTTTACGGTTGTCAGGATTATGAATTTGACTGCAACTACATGCTCAAGTCCATACCGCAACGATGGGGAATTGCCAGGGCCCTCAGGGTTTCGGAGTTCTGCCACTTGATTACTTTTGCGCTTTTGGTTACCGTGGGCGTAATGGCTGGTTTGGGGCCAGTGTACTATATAGGATTGGTTCTCATTCTGGCCTTCCTCGTGGTTCAGCACCTTATTGTGGCTCCGGAGGATCTGTCCCGGGTAAATGTCAGTTTTTTCACCATGAATGGTCTGATCAGTCTGGTTATTTTTGTGGCCACCCTGTTTAGTCTGTAGCAATATCCTGATTAGTTACGAGAGCTTAAGGTGGCGCCAAAACAACATGCTCTGAGTGTTTCATTGTGTGGAATCTTCATGCACCATATCTACATCTATTATTGAGGAGGAATTATGGAACAGCTTAAGGTATTTTTGGACGAGAGTGAGATTCCCAGGCAGTGGTACAACATTCTGGCCGATATGCCCTCACCAATGAGTCCACCACTTCATCCAGGGACTGGACAACCGGTGGGTCCCGATGATCTGGCCCCGGTTTTTCCTATGAACCTCATCGAACAGGAGGTGACAACTGAGCGTTGGATCGACATCCCAGGGGAAGTGCTGGAAAAGTATCTCCTGTGGCGACCAACCCCGCTGTACCGGGCGCGGAATTTTGAGAAACTACTGGATGCCCCGGTGCAAATCTACTACAAGAACGAAGGGGTGAGCCCGCCGGGATCGCACAAGCCCAACACCGCCGTGGCCCAGGCCTATTACAACAAGGCTTTCGGCATAGAGCGTCTTTCCACCGAAACCGGAGCCGGCCAGTGGGGAAGTGCACTGAGCATGGCGTGCCAGATGTTCGGCCTTGAGTGCAGGGTATTCATGGTGCGGGGGAGCTATGAACAGAACCCCTACCGCCGGATGATGATGATGACCTGGGGCGCCAACTGCGTTCCCAGCCCCAGCAACCTGACCGAGGCAGGAAAAAAGATACTTGCAGACGATCCCGATTCCCCGGGAAGCCTGGGTATAGCAATCAGCGAGGCCATTGAAGATGCTGTTGCCGATGAGAAGGCGCGCTATTCTCTGGGGAGCGTTTTGAATCATGTGCTCCTGCATCAGACCATTGTCGGTTTGGAAGCTCAGAAGCAGTTGGAGCAAATCGGCGTGTATCCTGATGTGGTTCTGGGGTGCGCCGGTGGCGGCAGCAACTTTGCGGGAATCTGCCTCCCTTATGTGCGGGACAAGGTCCACGGCAAGGATATCGCTATTGTCGCGGCCGAGCCCACCTCGTGCCCAACCATGACCCGTGGTCCTTTTGCCTACGATTTCGGGGATACGGCCATGACCACACCCCTTTTGCCCATGTATACCCTGGGCCACGATTTCGTTCCCGCACCCATCCACGCAGGCGGCTTGAGGTATCATGGGATGGCGCCTATCCTCAGTCACTTGGTCAAAGAAGAGGTCATTGAGGCCAGAGCATTTGACCAGATCGAAACGTTTTCGGCGGGGGTGCAATGGGCGCGAGCCGAAGGGTTTATCTCGGCACCTGAGACCAATCATGCCATCGCAGCAGTTGTTCAGGAAGCCCAGCGAGCCAAAGAGGAAGGCAAGGAGAAAGTGATGCTGTTCAACTGGAGCGGCCACGGACTGGTGGACCTTGCAGCCTATGACGCTTTTCTTTCCGGCAAACTTACGCAGTATGAACTGCCTGAAGAGGAGATTCAGAGAGCCCTGCGGGCCATCGAAAAATTCCCGAAGCCATAAGACTGGAAGTTCGCACAACTCACCGAGGGTCAACACACGTGCGGAATAATGGAATGTTGGGTGAAATCGCGGCTGAAAGCCGCTCCCACAGGAAAATATTTCTGAAACCAAAGACCACAGGCGTGTTCAGACCACAAAAATTACAAAGGAGAGAAAGTAAGATCTCTTGTTTTAAAGACCTTTGTGACCTTTGTGTACTTCGTGGTGGAAAGTTGATCTTTGATTTAAGGGGCCGGTGATGAGCGACCATCTGGAAATCAGATGTCCAAAGCTTGGCGGCGAGGTTACCTTCGCCTATTGCCTGGTGGAAGGCGGTGACCTCCCCTGTTCACGCACCATCGCTTGCTGGCAGCACTATTTTCCAGTGGAGACCCATTTGCGGGCAAAGCTCACGCAGGAGCAGTG
>CP070843.1:2093740-2101323 GCA_020350905.1 Deltaproteobacteria bacterium | reverse complement strand
GGAACTCGTCATTCAACCGGCACTGCTCTTTTGGAGCAGGGCTGGGATATGGTAGCTGTACAAGAGCTTCTGGGTCATACAAGGTCGGATATGACTCAGAGGTATGCGAAATATGCTAAAACCAACAGACTCCGGGAGATGCTCGAGGAGGCAGGTTTCTAAAACCGGGTCCAACCGGGTCCAAGCGCCTGCGAACCCCCGTGGTTGACGCAAGGTGGCCGCATTCGATCCCCGGTTCGCCCTCCATCTAACTTGTTGAGACCGTTAAAAAAGCGGTCTTTTTCTTTGGTGCGCAGTCCCCTGGCGCTGCGCACCAGGGACGGCATACCAAAGAAAAGAGGCTGAACGCACATGGCATCCAGCCTCTTATCAAACCAAATTAGTTTGTGATTGAGGTTTCCGCTCAATCCGATGCATCTAAAATTCTTTGTCTTTTACATGTTCTTTATAAAAGCGACGAAAACATCCAAAATTACTTGCTGAAAAAGAATACTCCCGTTTCTTTACTGTGCACTTTACTTCTTCAGCATAAGTTATCCCCTTTAGTTGCTCAGGAGTAATATCGTAAGCTGCCATTTCCATGCCCCACCAACGAGCAAGTACGCTTTGAAGTTCTATCCTGCCTGAGCTTATCAATCGCACATCTTTGTCATCAGCTGTCATGACCAAGGTTTCAGCAGGCTTTACAAAAAGCCAGTCTAGGCCTTTGTAGATAATCACTAATTGGAGCTTGTACTTTTCTTCCTTCCTGTGGAGCCATATGTTTAAATCCAGACTAGTTCCTAACTCATTATTTTCAGTTTTTATGGCGGTAAAGTCACCATTTTCATCTACTTCAGCTCTAATTACACAAGCTGTAGGAGTAGCTGATTCTGGTTGGTATGTTTTCCTGGAGCATCCAAATAGAAAGGTCATTAACAAAGGAAAAATAAGAAAAATCAGAAATACATTGCTTCTCATCATTAAACTCGTTTGTACTTGGTCGGAGTGCCAACCTCACAAAAACCGTTCTCATCATCTTCACATCATATTGAGAGCCAGCCTTGGAGAACAGATTAAGGCTTTGGTTAGTTTTCTCAATAGTAACAATGTGAAGCTTACCAAAAGTTTAACAAAAGATTACGATTTGACAAGGATTGGTCTGTAAAGGGGTCTCCGTTTGACGCTTATATGTATTGCTCCTAATAATAGCATATGGTCAGACCGTTGAGGCTCGAGTATCCGGGCTAGCCCAATGATCTCTGGTGTGCCGTTGTCGCTTAATCACCTCATAAAGTGGCAATTTTTTTCCTATTTGTTACGTTTGTTACCCACTATTTATGCCGCTATTTTTCCTAGCATGAAAGATAAGTATACGTAAAAATTAGAAAATTATCTACACACTCTAGTGGGCATACTTTTTGTTTATTGGATTTAGACAATCTAGGTGCTCAGCACGGTATTGCTTGGCTAGGTCGTACAACCTCTCACTATTGGGTTCAGTATCCCTTCGCACCCAGTAGAGGAGAGTCTGGGGGTGCATGATGCAGGTCCATATTATGTATTTACCGCTGGTGTTCACACTCGGCATGACGTACGAGTACTGGCGGAGGAGGCGGCTACTAAAAAAACGGATGCTACTAGTACGAGAAGGACTTACCCAAAAATACAAAGAGAAATGAGATCGTCTGAGCTAGCATACTTTGTCTGTTTTTTGAAGAGATAGAACTTGCCTCAGAGACTCCATTTTCAATCGACTGATCGGGTGCGCACTGGTGAATGTCATGAGAGCATGGCTGCAACACTTCCTCCATCCTCTAAATTTATGGAGTCGGCTAGGTGGGCATTACACGAGCTTTTTCAGGGTCTATGAAAAATATGCCTGGCAACCTTTTCTAAGGCGTTTCCTCACACCTAAATCAGTGAATGGCGGCAGGAATGATCCGCCTATTAGATAACGCATAAGAGATGTATAGTACATCCAAAAATCTATCTCTATATGGTTGGACAATCGTTGTGGTTTTCATATTTCTGCTGGTTTCCTGCCAAAGTAGCAGAATAAAAGTGACATTTGAATGGGAATCCGTCACTTCTCTAGACCTTGCTGGTTATAAGATTCATTACAAGACACGTTTTTCAGGCCCGCCTTATGACGGTAAAGGGCTTGCAGAATGATTCACCGATAGTTGTGCCGCTTGGCAGACTCAAGAATCCAAATGACCCAAGATTTAGCTCACAACTTAACGTGCCGAGATGGTACCAAGGCTCTCTTGTTATGGGACAGCTTTGTCGGTGGAAAAGTAATAATGTGCGGGCTTAAAACTGCGATAATCATGTCAATGCTATTCTTCACGGTCTCATGTTCGGTCATGTCCAGCCAGGTTAGGCAGGAGGCTGAACCAGCCGTAGCATTCAAAACACTGATGGAGGAAGCACATTCTTATGTGGGCGGGACTGTGATTGTAGGCGGCTACATTTTGGCGACAGAGAAGCTTGCTGATAAAATGATTATTCTAACCTTGCAGGCGCCTCTGGGATTTCGGAATGAACCTAAATCTAGTGACAAGTCGCAAGGAAGATTTATTGTTTTTTACAAAGGTTTTCTCGATCCTGCGGTCTACAGAAAGGATAGGAAGATTACTGTAGCTGGAAATGTTGTCGGCCTTACGACTGCAGATGATGAACGCTGTCCAAATAAATGCCTGAACATCGAGGGTAGGGAAATACACCTGTGGCCTGAATACTATTACCATAAACCAAGATATTATCCCTACGGGGATCCTCCTTATCCTGCCCGGCTTTTTCCATACGACCCCACGTGGTAAGTGATGAGTTACCTTAACCCTGCCCGGAGCGCGTCGAAGGGCTGCAAGCTGTATTTCCCTCTGCCCCATGCCCTCTGCTCTCTGCCTTCCCACATCCTCCGTGTTTTTTTTTGATACTAAGAGTTGAAGTTATGTAAGCTCTAGTATTAAGGTAGGGGCAAACTGGAAGAATCACAAACAACAGTCAAAGGGTTTCAGCGCAGGAAGTGGAGGGCGAAACGCAATGAAAAAGCATACTATGCAAGCAACAGTCGGCATTTTTGTGATCATAGGTCTTCTATTCGTTGGATATATGATCGTGAAAATTGGTGAGGTTTCGATTATCGGCGACGACACCTACTCACTCTTTGCGCGGTTCACCTCCGTGTCCGGCTTGCGAGTGGGCAGCGGTGTAGAAATGATGGGGATTAAGATTGGAGAGGTGGAACAACTCACCATAAACCAAGAGGACCAAGCGGCGGTGGTGGAATTAAAGATTAGAAAAGACATAAAGGTCTTGGAGGATGCTACCGCCGCGATCATTACGGCTGGCTTGATTGGCGAGAAGTTCGTTAAAATCGACGCAGGGAACTATGGCAAAGCCCTCCAACCGGGTGCAACCATTACTGAGACAGAACCGACTATCGAGAAGCTTCGGCTCGACAAACTCGTAAACCAAACGCTGCTTGCCGCAGAAGGAGTCGATCTCTTGGTGCGGTCTCCGGAACTTATGGAAGTCATTCGTTCCCTGGGCAAAACTCTGAACGACGCCGGGATACTGATGCGAAATGTCGATAAGCGGGTCGTGCCGCTGGCATCCAGCATTGAGGTAGCCGTGAGGGAGGCACAGGAGTTGGTGCGAAATGTCGATAATCAGATCGTGCCGTTGGCAACGAACATAGAGGACGCCTCCACAGCGGTTCGTGCTGCCTTTAGACAAGCCGAAAAGACGTTCACATCTCTAGAAAACACCGCAGAGGGGAATTCAGATCTCGGTTACGTACTAACTGAAACGCTCCGTGAGTTGTCCGCTGCAGCTCGTTCCATCCGTGCCCTAACCGATTATCTCGAACGCCACCCAGAGGCTGTGCTCTTTGGCAAGCGCGGATAGTGCTCGAACATTTCTGACTTTTCATTGCAGATAAGGTGATATTAGACAAATGGAAGCATTGAAATTTCGCTTAAGAGTATTCTTAATAGTTCTTGTGGTTGTAGTTGTGCTCGGGATATTGGGTTTAATGGTAATAGAGGATCTTTCTCTGGCGGATGCCCTTTACTTCACTATTGTAACGGTCGCCACGGTAGGCTACGGGGACATACATCCTGCCACCCTAGCAGGCAAGATACTTGCCGTTGTCCTCATAATAACTGGCGTAGGAACCTTCCTGGGTGTAGTGGCCAATGCAACTGAGATAATGCTCAATAGGAGGGAGAAAAAGGCAAGGATTGAGAAACTGAATATGGTAGCTAGCCTTTTCTTCAGCGAAATAGGAAACAGGCTGCTAACATACTTTGTTGAATCGGATCCTCAGGCCGCTAGTTTGAGAAAAGAACTCGTTGTAACCAATGACTGGTCAGTTGCGGACTTCCTCAAAGTGAGTCGGTTTCTTAAAAATTACAAATACAATATAGACATTGAAAAGGTTCCGCAGGAGGAACTAAAAACATTCTTTAGTGGCAAAGTGGATCTTTTGCTGCGAATCCTAGAAAATCCGGCTATGCTGGAACGCGAGTCTTTCACTGAGACCATCAGGGCAGTTTTTCATTTCAGAGATGAGTTACTCCTCCGCAATGATATAAGTCAACTTCCAGAGTCTGACAAGAAGCATCTGGCTGGCGACATAAAAAGGGCATACAGACTGCTTGCTCTTCAATGGTTGGATTACATGAGGCATTTGAAGGATTCTTATCCCTATCTGTTCTCTCTTGCCATGCGTACTAATCCTTTTGATCTGAACGCGTCGCCAGTCGTAAATACGGTCGGAAGGTCGGTGGCCGGAACATAGTTAGTGCACCCTTTGGTGGTGGAAATTTCGATACTTTAATTTACAGTCACGCCCTTATGCCCCGTCCCACTATTTACTGCTGAGCTCTCCAGAGCCGAAAGTGGCGATTAAGGGATCTATCTTTTGCTTTAATTGAGGTGGGTTCACATATCTCATCAGAGAAATATATTTTTGTATACCTCCTTTCCGCATACTGCCACTGCCTTTTTAGAATATATCCTGCATTTTTAGCACCTTAATTCCTACTAAAAAGATGGCATATTTTTTGCTTGAGTTGTGAACACTGGGAGAGTTACAATGAGACAGATGAGCGTTAGAGAACGACGCATAGATCAAAGGTTCCAAATCAGATGGCCTATTCATATACTTGCTGCTGATGGGTCAATGAAAGGGGAAACAGACGATATGAGTTTGGGAGGTGCTTTCATCCGTTGCGAGAAGCCTCCACCTCCAGATGAAAAGGTATTGCTGACCTATGAGAACCCCTCCGGCAGCATGCAATTTGTTCTTGCTAAGGTAGCCTGGACAAACCTTGAATCTCGCGGCAGCAGCGATAAACCAATTGGAATGGGCATTCAGTTCATGCAGTTCCTTCGCACTCCACGATCCCGGGAGAAGAGCAGAGAGTAAACCCTAACGTTGCAAACCTGTGCCGGCCAAAACCGCTAAACTCGCGCGATAGCACGCCATCTGCGGCTGTGCTCGCCTCGGACAGGACTTCACGTACGGTGAAGTACGCCTCGACCTGTCCTAACCTGTGCGCAGCCACATGTGGCGCGCTCTTGCGCGTTTTTCCTCGGCACAGGTTTGCAACGTTAGGGTAAACAAAAGAAGCTCTTTCCAACATGTTATGAGAAAAAGGTATCCAATCTGACAGAAGGAAGGCAAGGTATAACCACTTTTTCATGCTCAAGTCGTTCCTTGAGCTATCCCAGAATTGCCCTCCAAGGTCAGGTGCCTATCCAGAGTCAACCGAACAGACCGGAAATGCCCGCGTGAACCAGCCTTTTTCCTTCATGACATATCAGGGCTAAGCTGATGGTGGTAACTTTTTCTTCCGCATTGACTTGACTGCCCACAACATTCTGTGCCACATTGAACCCTGTAGAGTGTGAATTAAGGGAGTAATATGAAGCCCGACTGAACTCCTGGGAAATAGCATATAACTCGATCTCAGTCTCACTTCAGCCCTGCTTTGCGTAGTGCTCTAACCAGATCAGGCCCAGCTTTCTTTGCAAATCTCTCTAGAGAAAAGTTGGGATCTATTCTGAGCACTTCAGCGGCTTCAGCCCGAGCCTCCTCATCCCGTCCTGACCAACTATAAGCCGCAGTCATCATTATACGAGCCATTAGAGAATCGGGCGCTTGATCGACTGCTTTTTCGCACCATTGTATTGCCTCCTCGTCTTGCCCCGCCAGGCCGTAGGACAATCCTAAACTCCATAAGTAGAGATTCGGCGGAATAGGATTCAGACGTATCGCTATCTTATATTCCGAAATGGATTCCTCGTACCTGCGAGCAAAAGTATGCACCTTACCCAGCCATAAATGGGCCATGGCTGAATTGGGATTAAGTGCGACAGCTTTCTTCCCTTGTGCAAAGGCCCTATCATGCTGTTTCTCAATAGCATATATAAATCCCAAAAGGCCGTGTGCTTCAGCAAGATTTTCATCCAGGACAATAGCTTTTTGTAACAACTGCCTGGCCTCGGCCAAAGACTGTTTAGGGGATTTACTCTTGTCGTGCCACACATACCATAAGCGGTTTCTAGCTAGCGCATAGTATGCCCAAGCATACTCTGGATCCAAGGCAATGGCTTCCTCCGCCAATTGCTTTGCCAAAGCCATAGTCTCTATATTACTCTGGTTATAGTACTCTTTCATCTGCAAGCACTTTAGATAGGCCTCAAGGTTGTTTGTGCCACTCGCAGCTGCTCGGGCTTGCTCGCCCTCCGTCAGCTTTATCTGCATAGCCAGAATGATTTTTTTTGTGATCTCATCTTGAACAGCAAATATGTCGTCTAGATTTCGGTCATAGCGTTTCGCCCATAAATGACGTCCAGTAAGAGCATCAATCAACTGAGCTGTTATTCGTATCTTTTCCCCAGACTTTTTAACACTCCCCTCCAGAACATACTGAACCCCCAATTCCTCACTGACTTGCTGTACCTTTACGGGTTTACCTTTGTAGGTGAATGTCGAGTTTCGAGCAATCACAAAGAGCTTTGGAACCCTGCTAAGTGCAGAAATGATCTCTTCGCTGATCCCATCGCTTAGATACTCCTGTTTTGGGTCGCCGCTCAAGTTGCTAAAGGGCAGCACCGCAATGGAAGGCTTATCAGGCAACTCAAGCCCTGCCGTTGGTGGGACCGGGCGTATATACGAACTCCAGATTGCCCAGGTTACAGCTCCAACAATCAAGATGGCTGCTAGGGAGAAAGCCGCCTTCTTCCACCATCTCGGTACAGCCCGTCTCTCTTCGCTCACAGCTTTGGGCTGCTTACTCAATCTTTTGACGAACACTTGCCAGGCCGAATTGTTCCGCAGGTCCCCTAGTATAAGTGAAATATCATCTAAGCTAATGGAAGCTAAATCGTCTGCAAACTTGAATCGCCATTTGTTGGTTTCATCATATGCGAAAAGGCTTGCCCAAGTGTCGCTCTCGTCATCTGAGCATTCGTATCTATATTTCCCTCCCTTCTCATGGGGTGGGATCAGCTCCCGCTCCAGGACTTTAACGTGGGCTGCCCTCTCAAAGTCCGGAAGACGGTGATGCCATGCGTGATTGATCTTT
>CP070843.1:2084787-2093640 GCA_020350905.1 Deltaproteobacteria bacterium | reverse complement strand
GTCAAGGACTGAGAGGCAGAGATGACCCCTTCCTTTTTCCAATAATAGATATTCTGTCTATTGATAGCGAATTTGGCTCCCATGGTCGGATCAAGCTAAGTAATTAATATCCTAATATAAAGGGCTGAAAAGTGGCTTGAATTCGGCCTTAAAACGGTGTTTTTGGGGTCAAAATCGACGTTTTTGGATGCTAGTTAAAGGGCGTGATACAGCGATTCCGGATTTGGGCTCGCTACGGGTAGGTTTTAGCCTTGGTGGGGCGAGCAAACGCGCCAGGCTAAAACAGCTGACAAAGATCATTTCTTGACAATTGATATGATGCTGATATATAGATGTGTATATCATATTTTTGGAGCGAACTATGGCAAGCAAACGAACCATTATTACCCTCTCTGAAGAGGACAAACAGTGGCTGGAAAGCTACAGCCGCGCCAATCAAGTATCTCTTGCTGAGGCCATTCGGCAAGGAATTCGCAGGCTGAAAGACGCTGAGCTCGAGAAAACCTACCGAACCCTCGTTGAGGGTACCCGGGGCATCTGGAAAGAGGGTGACGGGTTAGAATACCAGAGAGAACTTCGTTCCGAATGGCATTCCTCATGATCGAAAGGCTGATCGACTCCGTCATACTGATTGACCACCTGAACGGAGTAGCCGAAGCTACCCGCTTTATTGTTGCTCTGAATCCTTTGGAGACGGCCATATCAGTGATCACGCGGGCTGAGATACTTGCAGGCCTGCACAAAGAAGGGCAGGCTGCGGTAACACCCCTTTTGGACCAGTACCAGCTTTTGATCATCGATAAACCCATAGCCGACCTGGCAGCCCAACTGCGGAGAAAGTATGGTTGGAAGCTGCCGAATGCTTTTCAAGCTGCTTTGGCACAACATCACAAGACAAGATTGACTACACGCAATACGAAAGATTTCGATCCCAAGAAACACGCCTTTGTCGAGATTCCCTACACACTTTAGTGTCTCATACAAATTGGAATCGGGGTCGGACCAAGCTAACTTATTGATAGTAAGGGTTTATTTTCAAACGTTTAGAAAAAACCAGTGTAGAAACAGCACTGGTTTTGCTGTCCGAGTATTTTGCATCGATTGAAGCAAGAGGACCAACCGACGATGTAAAAGAAGATGGAATGACAAATACGGATTACCAGGCGTTTTTGAAACAAGATTCTTTCCAACGAGTGCAGGAATTGCTCACGAGCTTAGAATTCAAAGAAGGTTAAGCATGTACTAAACTCTACTGCTGCAAACCTGCACCGACTAGAATCGACTTTGCTTTCTTTCGACTCCGTGCAGAGGGAAACACCACGGAGAACTGGTATGTCTCCAAAAAGTTTCTTTCCGACGGCTGATGGCTGAATGGCGGAGAACAAATTGACATAACTGATGCTGCGTGGTAGAAAATCGATCTGCGCGATATTGTCGATGTATGCTAGGGCGCCCGTAGCTCAGCCCGGATAGAGCGCCGGACTACGAATCAGACACCGGTTCATACGTAGGGTGTGAGTATCAGTATATTTTCTCATTCCTTTCAATAAGTTGTCAAAAAACCTACCTTACTAAAATCTACCAAACTGTACCGTCAAGTCCTGACAAATAGCCTCCAGAGTTTGGCATAAGTTAGGCAACTGTTGGCTGAACCTGAATCCAAATCCCGGCGAAGATAACTGTTGCATGAAACAATGTTCCTCAAATTCGGAAGTTATCTTTCCTGCCGCGAGTGTGTGTTTGCGCCTGCCATTTAATAATCGTTTGGCTTACGCATTTGATCTGTAACAATAGTGTAACATCCTGTAATTACGCCAGTTTTACATTTTGTGTTCCTGTTTTTTCAGCTCGTAATAGCGACCAATTCCTTCAAGACAAGTATGCTCCTCCGATAGTTCTCTAAAACCTGTAACACTCTGTAATAACGAATTAAATACAAGGAGGAATGCGGAATCTACCACTAGCTCAGGTGACCTTGTCTTTCGGAGGAAAGGTGTTTCGAACTCTGCCGTCCGATAATAATAAACACGCCGAAGACGACGATCACCACCGCCACTGGCGTGCCACCAAAGATTGGATAAAAACATTGTATAGGAAGACGAGACCTGGTATAAAACGTCGGCAGATGTTAATAAATGCCGACGTTTTGGGAAAGCTGACTCTAATGCCAAAGTCCGCAACAGCGAAGAGGGTTCTGGAAATCGCCAGAGAAGCAGGAGTCCTGCGACCGCGGGATCTGGACGCACACGGAATCCCGCGCAAATACCTCAACCTGCTATACCACCAAGGTCTGCTAGACCGCGTAGGCCGAGGTCTGTATGTTCTCGTTGATGCAAAACCTACTGAGAATCGAACACTTGCTGAAGTCTGCAAACGGGTACCTGCGGGTGTGATTTGTCTGCTTTCAGCACTCCGATTTCATGACCTGACGACACAAATGCCATTTCAAGTTTGGCTGGCCATAGATCGCAAGGCGCGCCTACCGAAAGAGCCGCGGCTACCTATACAGATAGTTCGATTTTCGGGATCGGCACTCGAAGACGGGGTGGAAAAACACCAGATAGAGGGGGTTATGGCGAAAGTATACAACCCGGCCAAGACCGTGGCAGATTGCTTCAAGTACCGGAACAAGATTGGTCTCGATGTAGCCCTGGAGGCTCTTCGGGACTGTCGCAGCCAGAGGAAATGTACCAACGACGAGCTGTGGCATTACGCAAAGATCTGCCGCGTGGCCAACGTAATGAAGCCTTATCTGGAGGCGACACTGTGACCAATGGAAGGCCAGGCAACATAGCAGCTTCGGTTCGCCAACGGCTCTTGGATCTCAGCCGGGAGAGAGGAGAGGATTTTCAGCTAATTTTGATCTGCTATGCAGCGGAGAGATTCCTCTATCGATTGGCGATGTCCGAGCATTCAAGGCAATTCATCCTCAAAGGTGCAACGCTCCTGAACGTCTGGATGGATAGATCGCACCGGCCGACTCGGGATCTCGACTTCGCAGGATACGGGGAAGTCTCCCCTGAGCGGTTGATCACTTTGTTCCAAGAAATCTGCCAGATTGAAGTTGAGGCTGATGGTATCCAGTATGATATCGATAGCATTCAAATGAATGAGATCCGTGAAGATCAGGAGTATCAGGGTCAGCGTGTGAGACTGATAGCTTACCTTGAGGCTGCTCGTATTCCTGTTCAGATCGACATTGGATTCGGCGATGTGATGACGCTGGAGGCAGAGGAAATCAGCTATCCGACACTACTTGATTCGCCAGCACCGCGAATTCTGGCCTATCCACCTGAAACAGTCATCTCTGAGAAACTCCAGGCGATGGTAGCTTTAGGTATGTTGAACAGCCGCATGAAAGACTTTTACGATCTCCGGATGATCGCGAGGCTGTTTAGCTTTGACGGTTCTAAGCTGGTCGAGGCTATCCGGACAACTTTTAATCGGCGCAAAACAGAGATTCCCGAATCCGCTCCAGTCGCCCTTACCGAAGAATTCAGCAAGGATCGAGACAAAGTAACTCAATGGAGAGCCTTTCTAACGCGCAGTGGTCTGGAAAATACCGCGGTTGACCTTCCACAGGTCATCGAGGAGCTAAGGCTGTTTCTCATTCCACCGCTCCAAGCTGCTGCAAATGATCGGGATTTTAATCTTGCATGGACTAGAGGAGGTCCATGGTCAGCAGTTGGAGGATAAGACCTAAACATGACGCCATGCGCTAAGCGATTATCGCAACCTGCCAAATTCCTTGACAGAATAAGGGGAGACCGGTAGGTTATGAAATTAGCAAGGGGTGCCCCTCTTGATAGCTACAATTCACTCGCTTTCGATTCTTGTGACAGGCTCCATTTCTCCAGCGAGGAGAGGTGGGGCTTTTTCTTTTTTATCTTGTGACCTGATTTGACAACATGGTGTGGGAATAAAATGGACATGCGAGATCTCCAAATTAAGGTTATCCAATTCCGTGATGATCGAGATTGGGCGCAGTACCACAACCCGAAAGATCTGGCAGTCTCGCTGTCCCTTGAGGCAGCAGAACTGTTGGAAATCTTCCAATGGAAAGGTAATGCTGAGGTAGAAGCGCTCAAGAGTGACACTGAAGTCCGCAAGCGAATCAAAGAAGAGTTGGGAGACATTTTCATTTATGCCCTTACGATGGCACATGAATTCGGCTTGGATCCCACCGAAGTGGTGCTTCACAAAGTCAAGGTCAACGAGGAGAAGTATCCTGCTGACAGGGTAAAAGGAAAAGCCGAGAAATACACGGCCTATTGAAAAGAAAACTGCAGGCTTACTCTCTCCAGGAAATTGAATAGACGGGGAAGTGAAGAAGCCTGTTGAAAAGAAAGTCGAAAGGACGTGAACGACATGGCTCGAAAAAAGAAAAGGATAAAGAAATCTGAAGTCAGAGACTACAGGCATGAAGATGCCAAGCGCAAGAACATATCTCCGGCTGGGTTGGCTGCTCATGGCCGAACACCAGAAGTGGCTGAGCAGACCTATTATTACAACCCGCACCTACCTCCTCTTTTGAGATTTGATGATTCGAACGAAGCTGACGCTTTGCCGGAGCTTCTGGAAACTGCCCGTACTCGTGCGTTGAGTGACGATGAGATTCGGCTGCTTGCAGAGGGACTTAGACAACAGGAACCTTGGCTGGAGTGGGCAGGAAAGAGAGAAAGTAAGTATTTCCTGGTCGATCCGGTAGCTCTCCACATCCATGAGCGAATCTCATCGCAGGCAATTATAAAAGTTGCAGCTAGACAGGACGTCCAACGGGATTTGTTTGCTGATCAAGAAGTTAGAAAGAATGAATTAAAGTCCGATTTACAGAAAATCAGATTTCTGGTTAGGGTGTAGGAGTGGTGATACTCACATCCTGTCATGGATCGGAAAGGAGGATAATTGCCATGGCAGTCAGAAAAAGAGTTGAAAATTGGTATGTTACGTATCCTGTGGGAAGAAAGCCTAATGGCAAGATCAGATACACAGAGAAAAAGGTTGGCAAGTACAAAAGGCAGGCCATAGAGATGGATGAGATGCTCAGGTCAGAGTTCAGAAAAAGAGAAATCCTTGGCCTGAACCACGAGAAGAAGGAAAGGATGTCTTTCACTGAGCTAGCCGACTGGTACGTGGAACTTCCTAAAGTCCAGGCGAGAAAGTCCTATAGTGACATTAAGAGAATAGCTTTGAAGCTCAAGGATTATTTCGGACAGTACTTTTTGGATGACATTACGCCTTCCATGGTCGAAAAGTACCAAGCCACAAGGCTAAAGGAAGTTAAGCCAGCCACCGTAAACAGGTATCCAGCCACGTTGAAGCGAATGTTCAATTTAGCGATCCGGGAAGGGTACGTTGAGAAGAACCCTGTGTGGAGGGTAGAGATGTCCAAGGAAAAACCGAGAGACAGGGTTATTTCTTATGAGGAGTTTGAGACGCTTGTCTTTCACTTGCCAGAGCATACTGCGGACATCGTGACGGTGGCCTACTACACTGGCATGAGGAGAGGCGGGATAATCTCTTTGAAGCGGGATCAGGTGAATCTTGCTGAAAGGGTTGTGCGTCTGGACGAGACTAAAAACATGGAACCGCGCGAGGTCTACTTGAATGATGAGGCACTGGAAGTTTTTCGTCGCCGCCGCTTTCAGCATTCAGAGTACGTATTCACCTATAAGGGAAAACCTATTACGAACATTAGACGTTCTTTCAACCGTGCTTGTCAGTTGGCTGGAATCGTTGACTTTCGCTTCCACGATTTGAGGCGCTGTTGCAGGACCAACCTCAGAAAAGCTGGTGTTGATCCATCGGTCAGCATGAAAATGTTGGGACACAAGACCGTCCAGGCTCATGAGGTTTACAATGCGGTGGACAGAGAGGATGCTATAGATGCCTATGCCAAAGTTGCAGCGAGTTTGGCAATAGTTAGGCAAGTGGAAAAAGGGGCGTAGGCTCCTTGACAAGGATTACTGTAAGTGTTAGTAACGGCTATCAATTATCAAGTGCGCCCGTAGCTCAGCCTGGATAGAGCGCCGGACTACGAATCCGTAGGTCGCAGGTTCGAATCCTGCCGGGCGCACCAATGATATCAGGCACTTAGGTCATATGAGCTAGGTGCTTTTTTCTTTTTTATCTAAATTGCACCCATTTTGCACCCATTGGGTTTAAGTCAACTATTTGGTTAGGATCCCTCTCGCTTTTCTTCACTGTGCTCGTTGACACATACCAGCTAGTACCTGATAGACAATCAGGTGATCTCGGAAGTACAAGGATATAAACCGTTAAGGGTGAACAGAGCTTTACTGTGAAACTAAGACTTGAGAGCCGGGAGGTCTCAAGCTTTCAATAGGGGTCCCACAGGGGGGGGTACCCCCCAAAATCGATAGGGGCCCCAGTCGGTCTAAGCATGGGAATTTGGGGAGACACTCGGTTACCGTGGAGGCTTCGATGGTCGAAAACGATAGGGCAGAGAATTATTTGACTCCTAATTTTTCAAGGAGGAAATTTATCCGCTCAAAAGCATCCCTTTGAAGGAGAGCACGTTCTTCAGGATCAGTGATTTCCTCGAAATCAGCAACAAATTTTGGGCCAGTATGATCTGGTGATTCGAATTTCTCTGCAATCTTCTGCAGACCTTCCTGGACCAGACCATGACCAATATGTGGTTGGAACTCGTGTCCCAATGCTTCCACTCCTCCCGGGTAATTTCTTATGCAGAAGTAAATGTCCCAGGCGTCCTTTTCTTTGACGCGTCCATGCAGTGCCATGCCCTTCATGACAATGAATGGGACTATTGTAGCCACCCGTACTTTGGCTGAGTCCTTTCCTCCACCCGGTAGCGTTCCATCAATACGCACTTCAGTAGCCATCTCAAGGGCTAGCTCACAACCACGGGCTTTTCGCGCCCTGACATCCTGAATTTTCTGTGTCCGATGTCGTTTGCCAGTACCTCCATATTCGCCAGCAAGTAAGTCCACCTCGACCTCAATTATGCTATCACCGACCTTCACCGTTCGATGAAAAATAAAGGGTTGCTTCCCTTCCACATAACCCCTGCTCTGGAGGAGGCCTTTTATCGTTTGATAGGCCGGCTCCTGCAGAGTGTCATGTTTGAAGGCCAGGTCCACGTCGATACTACCTATATGCTTGTCCTCGCCTTCAGATAGTATTAGTGCTGGAACCCAGCCACCCACCAAGACGATTTCGTCCCTGTATTCACCTAAGAGCCGCATCAGTTCGAGTAAGACGGAGTGTGCAGCCTCGACTTGCTCCTGAGTATAATCTCTGCGAATTACCATGATGGAAGAATGACCCTTTCCAGCAAAGCTTCAGCAGCCTCTTCGCCTCGTCCTCTGTATCCTTTAAGGTCGAGGTATAGTTGAATCGGTGAGACTACCCTAACACCTTCAAATACCTTAGCTCCGTAATAAACCCCTTCATCATAGGGAATCAGCAGGCTCACGTTGGCTCCTGTTGTTACTCTTTTCAGTTTGAGATCTGTTTCAATCTCCTCAGTTATGCCGCTCACATAAGCCATTAGGCGTTGAAAGCGGACGGCGGGTGCGAACCGTGCCGCTCCCGAAAAGCCCGTGAGTGCATAGTCAACTCTCCGGCCGCCACAGACAGAGGCCAAGCTCGCTTCAATCTCGGAGATGGTTTGCATCGAATAGTAATCTAGTACCTCATTGGCTCGATAAGTGTAATTTTCGGTCCATTCAGCTAGAAGCTCCCTGGGATCGCTCAGTTCAATACCCTGTGCTACCTTGCGTATCCACTCACGGTCTGCAAGCAGTTTTTTGACCTTTGTCACTTGACCAAGACTAACATCCGACTCTTCCGCCAGCTTAGCTACTTTCCATGCCACTTTGGGATCGTTCAGAAGTACACGAAGAATTCGGGTGGCTTTGGGTGAAAAAAGAGAGCGTAGCCCCCGTTTTTCCGTGAACTTGTTTGGCCTGCCCGCTTTCTCGATATATACTTCGCCGAAGCAGAGCCGACAGTTACCAGATAGATCGACGTATCCGACACCCTCATCTGCACAAATTTGAGCGGTTTTCGGGGAAACATAAGGAGCCAAAAAAACGCCATAAGCGTTAGGCATGGCTTCACGATAACGGAGCATTTGGTAGATTGCCTCGCGAGCAAGGCGCGGTTGCCCACTGGTTTTTGCTTCAAAAATAAGATTGCGCGTTCCACTGGGTGAGACTACTTGAATAAGTAAGTCCGGCTGAATAAGAAGGTCTGTTTGGGCAGTCCCTTTGAGCCGCTCTTTGCTGACTTCTTTGATCTTGAGGAAGGGGACTCCATCAAGACAAGCTCTGATGGCTTTTTCGGCCCGATTTATGAGTTCTTCTTGTGATACTTTCATTTTCTTATACTATTTTAACATTCGGTGTAAAATAGTATAATAGTGAAATTATTTCTTGTCAAGAGCAATATTTCACTATTATTATTATTTTCACCATTTGGTGCAAATAGGTATTTTAATGAAAAAATGTCCTCTTATCTATTGCATGGTGGAAGTAGAAATACAACAGCCGACAACTAAGGGATGTTCGTGCCAAGTTAAACCCAAGTCGTTGGGATTCCCGAGAGAAGGGATGAAATTCGATAGTGTTACCCAGTGGGTGAGAGCCGGCCACGGCTCAAGTCCCACCTGACCAAAGTGTAGCCGGCAGGTCAGTAGTGAAGTCCACGTGCAAGCCCAGCAATGGGAGTACGAAGCTGGATGGATCAAGGATGCAGGCTGTGTATTGAGCCCCGAAATTGATTTAGTTGTGGTCAAGAGGATAATCTCCCTATAGGGGAGGGGAAAGCCGACGCTCTGCATCCGGCGGAAGGCAGCAGTGCTGGGCG
>CP070843.1:2079083-2084687 GCA_020350905.1 Deltaproteobacteria bacterium | reverse complement strand
TTTGTGTGTGGGCGTTGTTGCGCCTGGATATCGACAAAGAAAGATTCCGTCCGGTTGTTCGCGGTCGCCATAGGTGCCAAGTAGTTTTGCTTTTGCATAAAGACAGCGTTCATCACTGGCAGGGAAGGTTCCACCGAGGCAGTACTTTCGCACAAAATCCAGATCTTTGTTGGAGATACCGTAAGTCCTCATTTTAATTTCCCCGTGTCGTTTTCATGTTTTCGTAAGGTGTCTCTCTCAACAATACTGATACCTTTGCCTCACCCAGGGTGGCAACTAACGTACCAAACTAATACTGGGGAGATAAAATAACACTCAACCATTTAATATTGCACGGGATTCTGATCCGTTGTGCGACAGCAGATAGCGAAATATCTGACACATATTATGCGGACGAGTGCCAACTAAGTTGACAGTTTTTTACAGGTATTCTGAAAAAGTAAATATTTTAAAGTAGTTAAAGAGTATAAACTAGGTTGGCTGGGTGGAGACAACTAAGTTGGCAAAGAATACTCTGCAATTAGGGGATTTTATGAACTCTCTGCTCTCTCTACAAGTCGTGAAGTACTAAGTAAATGAAGGAACTGAATACCCATCCCAATTTGTTTGTCGCTGCTGCCCTCAGATTCAAGGTTTGTCCAGGCTACCCTAGCAAGAACAAACCGCATGCTGCCGGAGGGGCTCTCATAGGTCAGCAATACCTTTTCATCTGGAGGTGGAGGCTTCTCGCATCGGATGAAAGCACCTCCCAAACTAATATCCTCCGTTTCCCCTCGCCTTGACCCATCAGCGGCCAGGATTGAAACAGGCCATCTGACCTGACGTCTGGGATTGATGCGTTGTTCTTTCCCGCTCATTTTTTTATTGTTGCTTTTTAAAACTCTTTCTGATGAAAGCGCTGTTTCGACTTGCAGGTTCATCGATTAATTCAAAACAAGGGCAAAAGATGTGCCAATCAGCACAACTGTAAAGCTGAACTTGACTGCACACTCAAGACACGCAGATTTAAGTGCATCTAAGATCATATGGTTCCTTTTGTAGGCTACTAATGCATAGGAATATCTCCCTTGCATAGAGGGAATCGCAAGATTGCTGCAAATCTGTCTACACTCACACAAATGGCAATATCATTTAGTGTACTGCCGCAGGCAAAGAGAAAGACAGAGCTTGATCAGTAGGGTTTGAGATGCCGGTAATAACCTTTCTATCTGCTTCAGAAATTGTTAATAAACTCGACTTCCGCGCCATTGGAGGCCACAACCATTGCGTATCCCTCTGCCGAAAGAGAAGTCTGGAGTAAATATCTTATCTCTCTTTCATCATCAACCACCAAGATCTTGTCCGCCAAGGTGCCTCTCCCGAAAATGAGTCAAAAACATATTTGGGAAAATCAAGAGTAAGTCCGGGAGGTCGATTTGTTCAAACTCTCTAAAACTCTTGACAAACTCTACGGCGATGCCCTGGTTTTCTCGATCTATCCTGGTAATGACGGCATCACCCTGTAACCCAATAGGAGTATCCACGCCGGTAAAGTCTGGAGGCAAAAAGAAAATTGGTTTCGTTAACTCATTAGGTTCGAAAAAATGCCAGCCTTCAGTCTTGATGAAGGCACCACTTTGACTCAAATCTAAGGTATTCCCTTCTAGCAATACATCGAAAATACCAGAAACTCTCTTGCGTACCGTCACCTGAAAGTTCTTCCTTAGTCTCGTATGTCTACGTTGGTCAAAAATCCTCATTATTTCTCGCACGCGCTTCTCTATCCTCCCCTTCATTTATTCAACATCGAAAACCTGGTCCGTAGGGCAAGGTCAGAGTCCGATGGCTTTGCCGGTAAAGATTGCGAGCTGTTTTGGAGTACTGGAGTATTGGAGCATTGGAGTGTTGGCAAAAGCGAAAGCCCGGATTTCAACTTGAATGAGTCCTTTCATTACTCCACTACTCCACCACTCCATTACTCCAGCAGACTGCCGCAAGGGGGAAAGAGCATTGAAGCCCCCTCAGGGGGCAGCCCAATGCCGGGTCCTTTGGGCCCGGATTCTTTACTTAATGATTTTATAGAGAACATAAGTCGCATAAACATTAAATGCTTGACTCTGCGCGCCAATCTTTTGCCTTCTCGCGTCAAACTTGATACATAGGGAGAACAAGACTCATGTTGAATTTAAGAAACTAACGAGAGGAGAGAGCCCAGATGCTGTACGCTACGAATAACGCTAGTCTATTGATTGGTGTGTGGAATCTACTCGAATTTTACGGAATCGATCCCGAACCTCTGTTTCGAGAAATGTCTATGGACCCTGAGCTGATGAAACGACCTGGAGGGAGATATAGACTGGATAGTATAGACAATCTATGGCGCAAAGCCTCTAAGATTATTGATGACCCCTGTTTCGGCCTCAAAGCTGCTGAGTTGTGGCATCCTTCAAACTTCAGTGCGTTAGGCTACGCCATGCTTGCAAGCAACACCTTGCGGACAGCATTAGAGAGAATGGCCCGGTATCATCGTGTTCTTTCGGATGAATGGACAATAACATTGGATCAGACAGAAGAGGGACTGACTCTCACTTTGGTTTTCAGCCATGAAAAGCGTGATATCTCTGCACGAAACGATGCTGCGCTGGCTGTTATAATGAGTATGTGTCGTTTGAACTACATAGAAGATCTGGCACCGGTATCAGTGACACTTACCCACTCAAAGCCTTCTTGTTCTGCGAGGTTCTTTGAGTATTTCCGCTCCCCAGTTGTTTTTGAAGCTCCCGCAAACAGTCTAACATTACCAGTTGAAGCGGTTGATAAGAGTCTGCCCGGTTCAAATCCTCAACTTGCTGAACTCAATGATCAGGTAATGATAGAGTATCTTGCCCAGCTAGACCAAGATCACATAATCCAGAAGGTCAAAGCGGTTATCATCGATCAGCTTCCTTCTGGTAACGTTACCGATGAAACTGTGGCTCGGGAACTGTACATGAGTTCCCGCAAGTTGCAACGCCAACTTCGAAATGATGGTACCACCTTCACCACCCTATTAACTGAGATACGTCAGGATCTAGCTCAAAGGTACTTAAGAGAACAAGATATTAGCTTGACCGAGATTGCTTTTTTACTGGGTTTTTCAGAATCCAGTGCCTTTTCTAGAGCGTTCAAGCGGTGGATGGGAGTTACTCCCAGTGAATATCGCAAGGCTGCGTGACTGATCAAAGACCGTAGCTGAATTGCTAAAAAGAGAAACTCAACCCGTTGAGACCTGCAAAAGCACCTCGATCACGGTTCACATCCCCTTAATTCACACTTTCCCCATCAGGAACCTCAGCACCAGATGTTGAGAAGAAAAAAAGCGGAGCCAGGGACTCCGCATTTTCTTAGCTTAAACCAAGATATTGTAGCTTGGTCTCAAAAAGAAAAGTGTGGATTAAAGTATGAGATATGCACTTTCGGCTGATTGGACTGGGGCACAAGAAAAGCGGAGCCCGAAGCTCCGCGGTATCCCATGGGAAATGAATAGAGTATTCTTAAAGCAATTTAGCCATCTGCAGCAGTTGCGATGAAGCATCCGCCTCCGCCACCACCACCGCCGCCGCCAGTCAGTGACAAATCGGCAGGGTAGCGTGCCACTGCAAAATCCGAGTCGCCACTCCCGTCGTCAGCAGTTCCCACGACAACAATCCTGTCGTCGGATTGAATGGCAATGCCTGAACCTACGTCATCACCGGCAGAAAAACTGGTGGTCACCTTACCGTCACCGTTAAAAGAGGTATCAAGGGACAAGGCATCTGAAGTATGGATGGTAACAATCAATATGGTTAGCAATGTGGAAATCAGAATAAAGGTAAGAGCTTTTCCTATCACTCGGGTTAAGAAATTTGTGGACATTGTAAACTCCCAAAAATTCAAAAAATTATTGAGGTTAAGAATCAGCAACGAACAAATATAAAATGAGACGAGAATCGAGAAGGAGGTCAGCATAATAAGAGATGTTTCACATCAGCATCCACCATTCCTGAGATATTTCAGGTAGGATGCTGTTCCAAAAACGACCTGGCCTTTTGTAATGCAAGATTATTCCTAGCCTCATACTAGAGTTTGAAATTTGTGTCAATACGAAAAACTACCACTTTAGTAGGAGTTGCTTACAAAGAGAAAAGCAAATTGGAGATTACATCCACACTCAGCTGGAATTTACTCTGGCACAAGATGTAGCTTCATCTCAAAGTGTAGGAAAAAAGTACCCCCACCGACCCTATGCCGATGGGAGTCTAGCGATGAGTGTTCTTTACAGTGAAAGCCCTGCTCACTAGCTCTGTCCAAGTGTGCAAACCCAGTGCCATAGAAGAAAATGCGGGACCGCTGACCATCCGCAGTATCCCTCGAAAGACGAATACCCTAAGAAGACATGGCCGGAAGATTATGACGACTCAACTCTCTTTCTGGTCTTCCCTTCCAAAAACAATAGACTTTGGAGGGTATGAATGCATTGGGAATTACTTGGGATTTATCCCCCCTTCAGATACAAAGGATACTGGGAATTCCTCGGGATCTATCTCCCCTTCAGATAAAGGAGAGACTGGGGTTTCCTCGGGATCTATCTCCCCTTCAGATAAAGGAGAGACTGGGGTTTCCTCGAGCTTTTTCTCCTCCAATTCAAATATAAAACTGTAGAGATTAATGTTGCATCTATCACAGAATATAATGCTTCCTTTGCTATATAATTGCTCTACAGTAGCTCTTAATAGAAGTTCGTTTCTGGCCATTTGTTGAAAGTCTCGATCATTCAGGCACTTCTTACACTTAATACGCCTTCCAGTTTCATTTGTCCTCGCTATGATTGCCTCTTTTTTAATTATGGGCATGGTTTTCTCCTTGTCTAACGGAAGTATTGTTTCTTAGGTAGCCGTTGTTCCTTTATTTCCTGTATTTTCGTAATCTTTCGTATTTTCCTAGGCAAGATACATACCATTTGTCATGATTAACTTAGTTCGCTCCGTGTTCAATTAGGGGTAAACTGAGATTACGTCAACAATAGTCCTCACTGACCGCCTATGGGGATAGAGGGAAATGGGTTCAGAGCCAAAGCAAGAGCAGTCAAATCGTCTCCTAGCTTTTTCAAAACGAGCAATGGTAATTTTGCCTGAACGAAAAAAGAACCATTATTATTGAAATTGCGGAGGTCAACGGAAAAAATTCAGTATAGATAATGATTGGTCATTTAAACCCTCTCCAACCCAGGGGCGAAACTGTGGATCCCTTCTTCTACACTTTTGACTCTAGCAGGCATACTACCAAATGTTAGGGTGAGCCAAAAGGGGCGATACTGTGTAGTATGTAATTCACACTAAGCTGGAATTTACTCTGGAACAAGATATGGTTCTGTCAACGTGGAGAAAAAGAAGCCCCCACTGAATAGTCGAGCAACTAGGTCAATGGGGGCTGAAATTCTGGGGTTTTCAGTATGCCACTCCCTGCAATAAAGACTATGACCTGCAGTGAGTTGGCCCTAGCGGATTGCAGTTGCTCCCTTTTCGCCTCAGGTAGGCTGGGGGCCAAACTTGCTTAATCTCTAGCACCTGGATCCATAATCGTCAAACCGTTTCGCAAATGTTACCC
>CP070843.1:2069173-2078983 GCA_020350905.1 Deltaproteobacteria bacterium | reverse complement strand
TATATTCTCCTCAAGTTATAAAATCGCTTCGCGATTTTATATGGCGTCCGCCGCTGGCGGACTCGAAAAAGGAAATTCCTGTACGATCGAGTTATTAATTTTACGTCATCTCTTCACTTTCTGCTATTAATTCTGTCATAGGATGGCTGTTATCTGGAAGCATTTGCGGGCGATATTAGGATTGACAATCAAACTGATGCAGAGAACATCATCTACAAAGGATGGAACAAGGTTTTGAAGTGTTAAAAAACTAGCCTGGATGTTTCAAGAGCTTTTCCAGAAAAGATCCAGAATGCGTTGAAGGTCTTCGTCAGAATAGAATTCGATCTCTATTTTACCCCTCTTGCCTCGACGGGCGATGTTCACTTTGGTACCGAAGTGACGAATAAGTCGATCGATAATGGCGCGTGCATGGCTGTCCAGCGGCGTTGCAACTCTCACTTTCTTCTTTTTCTTGAGGAGCGCCTGGATCAACTTTTCTGTTTCCCGCACGGAAAGGCTTCGTTTGACAATGGTATTTCTAGCTCGCAGTTGTGCATCTGCAGCAGGTAAGGCTAGCAGTGCTCGAGCGTGCCCCATGCTCAATACCCCATCCACTATGTCATTACGGATCTTGTCAGGCAATTTCAGCAGCCGAATCATATTGGCCACAGTGGAGCGGTCTTTCCCTATCTTCTTGGCAATTTTCTCCTGGCTCAATTGAAACTCCTGGTGGAGTCTTCTGTAGGCCTCCCCTTCTTCGATAGGATTAAGATCTTTTCTCTGAATGTTTTCAATGAGAGCTAGTTCAAATGACTCTGGCTCAGCGCTCTCCTTTATAATTACCGGGACCCGCTGTAGCCCAGCCAGTTGTGCGGCCCGCCATCGCCTTTCCCCTGCTATTAACTGGTATCCCCCCTCTGTGCTTCTTACCAAGAGCGGCTGCAGGATGCCCCTTTCGCGGACAGAGTCCACCAATTCCTTGAAGGCCTTATCCCGAACATTTTGCCGTGGCTGGTAAGGGTTGGGGGTAATCTCCTCAATGCCACAGTAGAAAAATTGGTCTCCAGTGCGTGCCAAAAGGTCAGCGTCGGGAATAAGCGCTCCCAGTCCTTTCCCCAATCCTTTCTTTTTGCTGCTCCGTTCCATAGCCTTTCTAACCTATTCTTTTCGGTGTTGTCTGGTTACTCAGGCTCCCACAGCGTCATGCCCCAGGCTCAATCGAGCAGCCCAAAAAACCTAAGCATCACCATTCACCTCTCGCCTGATCACTTCTTTTGCCAGTTCCAAGTAAGCCCTCGATCCTTTTGAATTTACGTCATAGAGGAGGGCAGGCTTACCATGGCTGGGACTTTCGCTCAGTCGAACATTGCGGGGTACCACCGTCTTGAACACCCGCCCTTTAAAGTGGGTTCTGACCTCACTTGCAACCTGGTGACAGAGATTGTTCCGGCTGTCGAACATGGTAAGCAAGATACCTTCAATAGCCAAGCCAGGATTGAGCGTTCTTTTTACCAACTGAATAGTCCTAAGCAACTGACTCAATCCCTCCATGGCGTAGTACTCACACTGCAGGGGGATTATCACTGTCTTGGCGGCTGTCAGGGCATTGACGGTAAGTAATCCAAGCGAAGGTGGGCAGTCCAGAATGATGTAGTCATATTGGGAGACCATGCTGTTGAGACCATGACCCAATATCTTTTCTCTCCCCTCGAGAACCTGCAGTTCAACCTCGGCGCCAATGAGTTCTCCGGTTGCAGGAATGAGATGCAAGTATCGTAAAGCTGTTGTACAGACAGTTTCCGAGGGTTGAGTCTCGTTGATCAGGAGCTGATAGAGGTCTTTCTCTATCTGTCCTCGATGGACACCCAATCCGCTGGTGGCATTTCCTTGTGGATCACAGTCCACGAGGAGGGTGCGTCGTTCAGCCACGGCCAGCGACGACGAGAGATTTACGGAAGTGGTAGTCTTCCCCACTCCCCCTTTCTGATTTGCGATGGCAATGATCTTGGTCATACCCTAATACCTATCATTCCCGGGATTATCCTCGATCCTTGTCCTTTCTTGTCTGTTGACCAAGACTTTCTCTGTGCTGCTCCGGAGTCTATTTCTGATAGCCGCCAATCCCAGTTGGCCTGTTGCTCTAGCTTGCGATTGGTATTAACCTGCAGGGCGTTTGAACCAGTTTGCTCCTCCTAAATTATGCGGCACACAATAGCACACCGCCTCCAATTTTCAAAGAGAAATACCGCCTTGAGATCAGCCAATGTTTCACGTGAAACATTGCGTACAAGGAGTGTCTTTCCTTTGTTGATGGAGTAATGGATTATTGCAGCATTGCAAAATATCAATTCCAATGCCTGAAGGCACTCAGATGCTTATTTGTCCTTTCTTTGTAGATTCAAACTTTGTATCATTAGCGCTCGTCACAAAAATCATTCTACGGAGGACAGATGGATGGCGCTGGCAAATGAGCACTATCTGAAGTTGAAAGCTGGTTATCTTTTTCCTGAAATAGCACGTCGAGTTCAGGCTTTTACAGATGCTAATCCAGACGTTGAAATAATCCGATTAGGCATAGGTGACGTCACCCAACCCCTGCCACCTGCGGTCATCGATGCTTTTCATCAGGCCGTTAGCGAGATGGGCAAACCCGAAACCTTTCGGGGATACGGCCCCGAGCAAGGATATCAGTTTCTCATAGATCTTATCTTGGCAAATGACTACGAGGCCAGATCCGTTGGTCTCGATTTTGACGAAGTCTTTGTCAGTGACGGCTCCAAATGTGATAGTGGCAATATCCAGGAGATCTTTGCGGCTGATAACGTAATCGCAGTGGCTGACCCGGCCTACCCCGTTTACGTCGACACCAACGTTATGGCTGGAAGAACTGGAGAGGCTGATGAGAAAGGCCGGTACGCCGGCCTCTATTACATGCCGTGTACCGAGGCCAATGACTTCTTGCCCGAGTTGCCAGACCGCAAGGTAGATATCATTTATCTCTGCTTTCCCAATAACCCCACGGGTGCTGTGGCGAATGCAAAGGTACTGCAAGCATGGGTGGACTATGCCCTGGAAAAGCGGGCGGTAATTCTCTTCGATGCTGCTTATGAGGCCTATATCACCGAGGAACACATTCCCCATTCCATATATGAAATACCCGGCGCCAAGGAATGCGCCATCGAGTTCAGGAGTTTTTCCAAAACAGCTGGCTTCACTGGCACGAGATGTGCCTACACTGTTGTGCCGAAGGACTTGCTGGCTCGCACTGTGTCAGGCAAACCGGTAAATATCAACCAACTCTGGAACCGCCGCCACACTACCAAATTCAACGGCGTATCCTATCCAGTACAGGTCGCTGCCGCTGCCGTTTACTCCGATGAAGGTAAGGCCCAGGTGCAGGAACTGATTCGTTACTATATGGAAAACGCCCGGATAATTCGGGAGACCCTCACTTCTGCTGGTTTTACTGTGTCCGGCGGGTTAAATGCACCTTACATCTGGATGAAAACTTCCGCTGGCATGAGCTCGTGGGAATTCTTTGATCAATTGCTGGCTGAAGCACACGTGGTAGGAACGCCCGGGTCAGGCTTTGGTCCCTCCGGTGAAGGATATTTTCGCCTCAGTGCCTTCGGTAATCGGGAAAACACCGAAGAAGCGGTAGCGCGAATCCGCAACAAAATCTCTCCTTAAGAACCGCAGAGTTAAACGTCAGGGTAGTAGCAATTGAAGCTCCCTGCAGCCAGACCTGTCGTCGAGGAGTTCGACTGCCCTTGGCCGTGAGATCGGGCCGAACGGAGGCTCACTTGAAGTCCTCAGGTCGAGTCGCTACGGGGAATGCGCTCGCTCTGTTGAATTTTCCGAAGGGAAGCCTATTCAACAGGGCGAGCTGGAGCATTTTCAATGGGCGGTTTTTGGGGGGACTCTGATGGCCCAGGTATCGAAGAGCGAATTGTAGCGGAGTAGAAATACCCTACCCTCAGTGGTCCGCACTTTAAAGTAGTCCAAGGCCGGCTCACGTGGGTGAAGGCCACCCTCATACCAGCGATCAAGGATTCTTTCTACCTGCCAGCGGCGATCCTGAAAGGTAAACGCTACTGGGCGCTCATGAGCACGATAGCCGCTATAACATTCTACGTCTATACTCTCGTATGGCATCCTCGCCCTATCCTACCTGCCCGCAACGCTCTCACCCGTCCGCCATCGGCTTCGCCTCAGGCGATTGCCGGGCGGGCTTGCGAGGCGGGCGGGGAAAGCCGCTTCCACAGTTTCGAGCTTTGTTGGAGCAATGGAGCAATGGAATATTGCAGGCTCATTATACACCAATGCTCCATCACTCCAATACTCCAGTACTCCATTCTAATTATGCTCTGCGTGCTCTTCGTGGTGAGAATTACTTTACGGTAAACTTATGTCGCTTAGCTGTCGGTCATAGAGCTTTCCGATTCCGTACTCGGATCGGCGCAGGAATCTCTCTTTGGCGGGTCCTATGATCTGCATTTCTGGATGCTCACGTTGCACCTCTATGGCAAGCTTCATCTCTTTGGTGCAGCCGGTGCTGTAGGTGGCGTCCTTACCAAGCCATTCCGGTGCCACCTTCCTATGCAGGAGCCTAAAACTTGTCTCAATATCTTCTACGGTTTGAAATCTCCATATATCGATTAAACCGCTCCGCTGAACCACTTCCCACATATACATGAGGTCGTCAGCGTCCATCCCAGGAACAAAGTGCTCAGCTGGATTAATAATAAAGCTCTTCTTGTAACTTTTTCGAAGGTCATCCACAAAAACTTTGAGAAGCTGAACAGCGCTATCCATCTGACCCGGGATGCTGCCAATTATGGCGCTGTAAAAAATGACCTTGTCGCCGCGATCCTTTGCCAAAGCCATCTCACGGATGATACCATTGGCTTTTTCCTTGAGGTCTTGTTCTGAGAACTTCACCGCCTCGGGATGTTTTGGCTTGTAACTTACAATCACCTCTTGTCCCTCAGGGCCCAATCGTACATTGAAAATATCCCTGGTAAACTTAAATGGGGTGGCAAAGAGCCGCCGCCATTGTTCCTCGCCCTTGGATATGACCATATCGGCTTCTTTGAACATTCTGGCAAAGGTAGTAGAGGTGAGAAGGAAATTCAGACGTTCCTGAGTCCCATCGGAGATAATGAAAAGCTGCGTGTCCGTCTTGAGCCTTTCCAACAGTTCTTTTTTTGAGATACCCGGGTCTTTGATATGGTAAGCATCATGTACCTCCTGCACCAGCAAAGGGTCGTGCTCCACGTCGTATCTGGTAACCTTATGGAGGTAGAACCCGTCCTTGACCACGAGAATAACCTTATGCCCCCAACCCAGGAGGAAACGTATGATCTTCAAGTCAGCGACGATCTCCCCTGCATCATTGCAAAGCCAGAGGATCTTCTTGGGAGGCTCGCTGCACGTACCAGGGGCCTCCTGGGGGCGCTGTAGATAATCTTGCAGAGGCTTCACTCCATTACCGCCCAACGGCCGATGTAAAATCTTATTGAAGTCCACCTTTGAGGGACCTGCCCCTGCCTCTCCTATTTCCCAGAGCTCACTGGCAACACAGAGATTGAGGAGCCGACGCAATTGCAGTTTGGCCGCCTCTGACTTGAGCTCTTCAAGGCTCTCAAAACTCAAGATGGTTTGCTGGTCAATCCAGTTGAAGCTGTTCCAGAAGGTAGAACCCGCCACCAATTCGTTCACCATCTTATTTCTTTGTACTTTAGCGGCGAAGTATGGGGTGTCGATTTTGCTCTTATCAATGAAAATTTTGAAAAGCCTTTTTTCAAGGCGCGATGGGAGGAGGATATCGTCGTGTGTGTCATGTTCGAACTTGATCCGCAGTAATTGTGTGAGAAAAGTCCTTCGGGACTCATCGGCTATCAGGTCTTGGACCAACCGCTCTACAACCTTCCACACCTCCTGATAACGGTCATGGAGATATGTCTTGGACTGCCTTTTTAAGATAGCCTCGAATAGTTCGGTGGAACAGGGATAGTAGACCGCATTCTCTGCCAAATGGACAACGAAACGCACCTGTTCTGGCGAGGCCACCTCGTCAGGTTGAGTTTCGAAATCCAGGTGGTTCTCGGTGAAGAAATTCGTTAACCAGGCGTCGGCTGAAGGGTCTTCCTCAGATCTAAGCATTGAAGCCGCCTCCGACTGAGGAGGTTCAGCGGCTTTATACAACATCGCTCATGGCTCCATCGAATCAAATAAAATCACAATGAATAGATGCACTCTTTGTGCCACAGTGCCAATCAATGAGCTGAAGAAAAACACATCTCCCTTGTTTCTATAAATACAACCTATACTATATATGATACTTAAGCAACAAAGAATGCGAGTCCTGAGCACCCGGCTTTGAGCCACCCCAGAGGGGATTGGTTACGTCTTTCTTTCATGCGGCAGTCTGCTGGAGTCACTCGATTGCGGATTTGTCCTGCGGACTCCCACCTTTCGGGCTTTCGGGCGGGTTCCCGGTTTGGGAATGCGGATTGCGGATTGTAAAATCCAAATTGAGTCTTTGATTAGCATTTTATTATTTTCAATCCGAAATCCGAAATCCGAAATAATCTTCGCTCCAGTAATCCAAAACAGCTCACAATCTTTACCAGAAAAGCCATGCAACTCTGACCCCAATAAGGCGGGATCCTGGACTGGCCCTGAGGGCCAGGCATTCTAGCCCGCCGAGAACCGCAATAGTAGACTGCCCCTTTTCGTTGGTGTGATATCGGCTAACCTTGTGAATTGTATAATATCTTGAACCCTCTTGTCCTTTCTGCTAAACAGAGAAGAGTTCCTCCACCCCAAAGAATAGCTGCACTCCAGAAACGAGGCTATTGCCTATGACTGCAGATCAGCCGGGTAGCACAGGGATCATGACTGATCTGTATGAGCTCACCATGGCCGCCAGTTATTTTGAACAAGACATGTATGCTCCAGCCACCTTTAGCCTTATGGTGAGGGAGTATCCCCCCAAACGTTCCTACCTGGTCTGCGCCGGCCTGGATCCTCTCCTCGAATATCTGGAATCGTTCCATTTCCGTCCTGACGATCTCGAATACTTGGAAAAGACTTCACTCTTCCCCGACAGATTCCTTCAGTTTTTGGAAACGCTTCGCTTTAGCGGCGATGTCCGAGCAATTCCCGAAGGCTGCATTGCTTTCTGTGATGAGCCTCTGGTTGAGATTACCGCCCCTGTTATACAAGCCCAGCTGGTAGAGACTTTTGTCATCAATTCTATAAACTTACCAACATTAGTTGCTACAAAGGCCTCTCGTTGTCTCCATGCAGCTGGTGAGCGACGACTGGTGGATTTTTCCCTGCGTCGCACCCACGGCATGCATGCCGGTCTCATGGTAGCCAGGTCTAGTTTTATTGGTGGTTTCATCGGCACCAGCAATGTCCAAGCGGGTAAGATATACGGTCTGCCCATCCACGGGACCATGGCCCACTCTTACGTTGAGAGTTTTGCCCGAGAAATCGATTCATTCCGAGCCTTTGCCAAGTCATTTCCGGACAATACCGTCCTCCTTATTGACACGTATGACACCCTGGCCGGTGCACGAAAAGCGGTGACCGTGGCTCGAGAGATGCAACAGGCTGGAGAAAGTCTCAGAGCTGTCCGTTTGGACAGTGGCGATATGGTTCATCTAAGCCAACAGGTAAGGAAGATCTTCGATGAGGCTGATTTTCCAGATGTTAGGATCTTTGCCAGCGGTGGCTTCGACGAATTCAAGATCCAGAAAATACTGACAGATGGCGCCTTGATCGACGCTTTCGGTGTTGGTACAAAAATGGGGGTCTCTGCCGATGCGCCTTACCTGAATATGGCCTACAAGATGGTTATGTACAACGGTAGACCGGTAATGAAACTAAGTAGCGGCAAGGTTTCCTTGGCGGGGCCGAAACAGGTCTTTCGACAACGGGATGAAAAGGGGTTTTTCAAGGGCGATCTTATCGGCTTGCTTGAAGAGGACATTGCCGACTCTGAATCACTGCTCGTAACGGTGATGAAAGATGGAAAGAGGCTGCTCCCATCGATGCCCTTGCCTAAGATTCAGGAACTTTTTTGTAACGAGTTCGCCCTGCTCCCGGAAACCTACAAAGACCTAGAAGGAAACCCTAACTATCCAGTGGAAATAACCCCCCGGCTTCAAGCACTTCAGGATCAAGTTCGTAAGGAAATTGGCGAAAAAGAACTGGGCCTAGGTTGATCCACGCTTACAGTATTTCGTCTGAACCTTTTGAGCATTGCTCCATCCCTGCGTTCTGACGTCAAACACACTGAGGAAAGAGACCATGACAAAAGATGAGCGCTTGCGCGGCTACCACAATGAACAGCTAGAAACACTCCCCTGGGAAGAGAAAAAACGGCTCATGGAAAACCAACTACAGCGGGCGGTTCTGATCGCCTTTGAAGAAGCCCCCGCTATGCGAGAGAAATTCAAGGCAGCAGGAGTGGGACCCACCGACATCCGCTCTTTTGAAGATCTCCAGTCACTGACCATCACTCCTAAAGCCCAGATGCGACAACTACAGCAAGGCTCTCCACCTTTTGGTGGCTTCTTGGGGGTGGATTTGAACAAACTCCGCCGGATTTACACTTCTCCTGGAGCTATTTTTGACCCTGAGGGACATCAAGCTGACTACTGGCGATTGCAAGGGGTTTTCTTTAATACGGGTTTCCGCCCCGGAGACAGGGTGCTCAATACCTTTTCTTACCACCTCACCCCCGGGGGGCTCATGTGTGATGAGGCCTTGAGCGGTATTGGCTGCACAGTGGTCCCCGGCGGTATAGGCAACACTGAAACGCAAGTCCAGCTTATGGCGGAGCTCAAGCTTACCGGTTATGTGGGAGTCCCGAGTTTTCTCCAGGCCATCATTGAACGCGCAGAACAGGAGGGCAAGGATTTCCGCAAGGAATTTCATCTGGAAATAGCGGTCACCGCTGGTGAGATGCTCACCGCTGCAAGTCGCAAACGCCTGGAAGAAGACTACGGTATTCTTGTTCGTCAGTTTCTCGCCACTGCGGATGTGGGCGGCCTAGCGTACGAGTGTGGTGAAAAGAATGGGATGCACTTCACTGACTATCGAGTCATCGAGGTGGTAGACCCTGAAACCGGCGAGCAGCTAGAACCGGGCCAAGTTGGTGAGGTAGTCGTCACGTTACTTGAAAATCCAGTCTACCCTCTCATCCGCTTTGGCACTGGGGATCTCTCCTATTACGAGGAGGAACCCTGTCCCTGCGGCCGGACGTCTCCTCGTCTCATGAAACTCGTGGGTCGAGTGGACCAGGTTACTAAAGTACGCGGCATGTTCATCCATCCCTCACAGGTGGAAGAGGTGTTAGCTGCCTTCCCAGAAATTCAAACTGCCCAGGCAGTGGTGGAGCGAGAGCAAGACCGCGACAAACTCACCTTTTGTGTGGTCTTAGCTGAACCATCATCTCAAGAAGAATTGGCCTCTCCTCTCCACGAGAGAATTCGCGCTGTGCTCAAACTAAGAGCTGATGTGGCTTTTGTCCAGGCCAGTGACCTTCGAGAGCCCGAAAAGCGTATTTTAGATCTGCGGAAATGGGACTAGGAGTAGATTGCGGATTTCAGATTGTAGATTGTGGATTTAATAACGACATAGGCGACAAGAAATCTTAAATCTATATTCTGCAATCTAGAATGTATTGTATTAGTGTGAGAATTATATGAATGAAGCGAGAGGGATAACCCATGGCAAAACACGAACTTCCTATTCCACCACACTCGAATCCAGAAAATGTGGGTGAAGTGTGGAAAGTTCCCTATCAGGAAC
>CP070843.1:2041171-2069073 GCA_020350905.1 Deltaproteobacteria bacterium | reverse complement strand
TTTATGGCGGGTATAGTCAACCCACCAACTCACAACGCATGAACGAAGTCAGGTAAAACCCAAACCCGAATTTCCAACCGGGGGCCCCGCCCGGGGGGGGGGCACTCCGAAGGAGAAATCCTAAACAAATCAAAATTTCAAATGCGACCATACACTTAACTCCGCATAGATTGCGATTGAGGGCTGGGAATTTTCCCGAAGCGGCGTATGTGGCCAGCCTTGGCCATCTGCAATAGATAAGACTGTCCCATATTACTGCGAAGGCTGGCTACATCCGCAGCTCGGGCTGCCACAACCTTCGGTCCGGTAGACCTCCGCCCGGCAAGAACAGCAGAGCGAGCGTAAGCGAAGGTGCCAGCCCTCTAGAACTCTTGCGGAGTAAAGTCAACAGGCGAATTTCAAATTTTCAAATGTTCAAAACAAAGTCCTAGTTTATTGCTTTTACGTTTTGAATTTCGTGCTTTGGTCATTTGATATTGTTTCGAAACTGGGGTCCCGCCCGGAGGGTGGGGAGTCCGGAGGACCAATTTCGTGCTTCGATATTCGAATTTCCCTTTATGGTCTATGTATCGCCTTCACTGGGTCCAATCGAGCGGCCAGTGCCGCCGGGTAGAGGGAGGCGACCAGGCCAATGATCAGCATGAGGACCACTGGAATAAAAACCATTTTGGGGCTGATGGTCGCCCTCCAGATCGGGTCAAAGGCTACCCCGCCGACCGAGTAGGTGCCGGCGAAGATGCTCAGATCAAGTCCGACTTCCTGCAGATAGTAGGAACCTGCCAAGCCCATGATTGTTCCCAAAACCGTCCCCAAAGCAGCCAGCACCAGAGCCTCGGCGGCAACGTCCCTGATGATACCCCAGGGTGTGGCCCCTAAAGCCTTGAGAATGCCAAATTCTCGGATTCGTTCATACGTTGCCATGAGCATGGTGTTCATAACACCCATACCAGCCGCCAACAGAAAGATCAGCCCAAAGATCCAGATAAAGGCATCAAAGAGATTGACCATATCCGAGACCTCGGGCATAAGGTGGCGCCAGCTCTTTATCTCTTCTTCAGGGGCTGCAACCGAGAGCAATGTTGTTAGTCCTTCGAGGGACACCGTTCCTCTGGAATTGAGGGCTACCTCATGAATCCGCTCTCCTGAAACAAAGAGTTCTACAAAGTCTGCCGCATGGATCAGGGCGGCGTTGCGATCGATGCTATCTCCGGCAGCTTTCAGGATACCCGTCACAGTATAGAGATCGTTGCCGAGAGAGCCATCGGCAGCCTGAACCACAACCACGATCTCAGAGCCAACCTGAGCCTGCAGTGACCGAGCTAACTTCTGGCCCAGAACCACGCTACGCTGTGTGGTCTCTGATAGAAAGCGACCCTCTTGCAGGTGTTGTGCAAGGTCAAAGGTGGTCCGCTCAAAAGCTGGCTCCACACCCCAAAACCGTGCCCCAGCAGATTTGGTGCCAACGGCCACGAGTCCATAGCCGTAACGGCGGGGTGCGGCGGCGATGTTCTTCTGTCTTGCAGCCTGTAAAATGAGGTCGGGCTCGTTCAAAGCCTTGTAGATTGAGTGGTCCGCCAGATAGCCCGGGGCGTGGATCTGGACCTCCCCAACCACCAGATTCGTGGCATTGGATACGGCGTGTTGCATGAGGCCGTCCATGAGCCCGTAACTTGCCATCAGGATAGCTGTGCTCAAGCATACTGCTGCTAGGGTGATACCGGTTCGCCTGGTGTTGCGCCAGAGGTTTCGCCAACCGTAGCGAAAAGTATTCACCCGAGCCTCCTCTATCGCTGCAAAGTTCTCAAGGAAAAAAAATCGTCTTCCAGATCGATGTCAAAGTCAATCTTCTTGTAGTGAATTATAGTAGATTCCTCCGGTTTATCCTCTGGGACCATTGTCACCAGAGCGGGAAGCAAGCGGCCACCTAGTTGTGACACCTGGGAAAAGGTCATGGTCCGGGCCAGACGAAGGTCTTCATCGTAGTACTTTACAAATAAAGGTAAGTATTCCTTCCGCAGGGCCCTGACAAGAACCTTTCCCCAAACCACAGCCGCATCCGGTTTCGGATAGCAGGTAACCTCGACAATTTCCTGGCCTTGCATTGCACCTGAAAAGGTAATCTCGAAGGTGTAGTCGTCGGCCATGCGGCTCTCCTTGACCAAATCATCGTTGGTAAAATGTGATCCCATCCAGGACGCCGCCATCATGGATGAGGGAAGTTTAATTACCCTTTTCACTTTGGGCAGGTAGTTCCAAATGTCGTTACCGGAACGCAGAGTGGCGGTGCCCTTCTCTTTCTTGGGCGCGAGTATGCGATAGAGCGATTTCTCCTTACCTTTGCTCCACATCTCCAGAGATAATGACCGTTTCCAGTGGGCTGTGGTGACAGCCATAGTTGCAAGTCCTTGACTCGATTTGCTTCGAAAGAGGTCGTCAACCTTGTCCAGGATCTGTCTGGGGGTAAGGGGTGTCTCTTGGGCTCGGACTGGGGCATGGCTCAAGAGCATAACCAAAATGAGGATAAATAAATACTTTGTTTTATTGAATATCTTGGAGAAAATCGTCATTTGTTTGCTCCAATAGTGAGGAAGCCTGATTGAAGATTCACCACAGAGACAAAAAGCTAATGTAAATCCGAAATCCGAATATCGAAATCCGAAACAAATTCGAATTACCAAAATCCAAATGACCGAAACACAAGACAAGTCTCTATAGACAGTTATGTTTTGAACATTTGAGAATTCGGATTTTGTATTTGTTTCGTGCTTCGGATTTCGGATTTCGAATTTGAGTGCGAAGCACTTCTTCGTGTCTCCGTGGTTAGTAAAATCATAAATCGAAAGCCGTTATCTACAGTTTGCGGGGCTTTGCGGTCAAACCATTGATGACAACAGTCATGAATCCCCTGGCAGCGGTCAAAGGATTGAAATCATCGTCGAACCAGGCCTGCAGGAGTAAGGCATCCCAGGTTCCAACCAGTGCTGCGGCCACTGACTCAATGTCAACGTGCGGCTGAAATTCGCCACGCTCGATCCCGTCACGGATCAGGGTCGAGACAATCTGCCGAAAATCACCGTATCCTTGCCTGAACGCTTGTTTAAACCGCTGCCGCAGCTGCGAGGAGGCTGAAGCTGACCAAAACTCCATAACCAAAGAAAACATGTCTCTCATTTCAGCCCAAGAGTTCATAAGGGAATCACTCAGGGCCCTCAGACGGTCAGATGCGGACCCTCCAAGAGCAGCGATGCTAACCTGGGCCTTGGCCTCAGTCGCTTTGACAAACCACTCAAACACAGTGAAGAAAAGGTCCTCTTTACTGTCGAAGTATTCGTATAAAGTACCCTTGCCGATTCCTGCCTCAATGGCGATCTCTGCCATTAAAGTGCCCGCAAAACCTTGTCGAGCAAAGACCTTGGCAGCGGCTTCGATGATTAAGGCTCTCTTTTCTTCCTTTCGAGATAACGGTATCATTGAGCATGACCTCCATTTGACCGACTGGTCAGTCGGAAACTATCATATAATATATTAAATAATTAGTCAAATATAGAATTATTGACTGACCAGTCGGTCACAATATTCATTGTCCATACAAATCTAAGAAACCGGATCCATTAGAGCATGAAGCATTAAAGATTTCAGATTTCAGATTTTAGATTTCAGATTGACGGAAGTTGCAACATGTTACCAATGGCTTTTTGACAACCTCCCACCAATCACTCAGAACAAACACCAGCAAGACCACAGGGGGAGGCTGTGAAACAACGAGCACCTGAGCCTTCTCTCCTTCCACTCTTCGCCCCGCTAAGGCCAGCATGAAGATGTGGTGCATTTTTGAAGGCGACACTGCCATAAAATGGCGCGAAAATGCCCCAGCGAGCGTAATGCCCAGTCCGCAAGGGCGGACTGAGCTTAGCGAGCTAATTCCAACAGAATTGGAACCTTCCTTACATTTCGAATCCTGCTTGAGCGGGATTCAATTGCTCGTTGTGGAGGAGCCTTCCCCTGTGGCCTATGTCGCTCATAACATTTTTGGGGAAACTCCTTGAAGGTCTACCGGTTGACCTTTCTGTTAATGACAATTATAGTGAGCGGTAACCTCCCGTTCGAATTTCCGCGCGGTGCGGTTATTCCGAACGGGATTATTTTTTAGGAGAAGATTCTGATGAAGATTCAAGACAACGCCTATGTGAGCATTGAGTACACCCTTTCCCTCGACTCCGATGAAGTGATCGACCGTTCCGATCCCAGCAAGCCTTTTAGTTTTATATTTGGCGCCAGTCAGGTCATAGTGGGACTTCAAAAGGAACTCGAGGGGATGGAGCAAGGCCAGAGCGCCACGTTCACCGTTGAGCCTGAGGAGGGTTACGGCCAACCCATCCAAGAGCTCTTCCGTGAAATTCCGCGTGAGCAATTTCCCGGCGACATGGACATCGAACCCAACATGGTGTTCGAGGCTAGTGGGCCTCACGGGCCTGTGAGGTTACGTGTGGAGTCCGTGAACGATGAAGTGGTGGTAGCCGACATGAACCACCCGCTGGCCGGGGAACGTCTGCATTTTGATGTCGAGGTGGTCGAGGTTCGAGAGGCCCGAGATGAGGAGTTGGAGGCGCTGAAAGAAAACGGAGGGTGCGCCCCCGAAAGCTGTGCATGCTGCGCCACCACGTGCGACTAATCTGAGCCCAAACAGAACATCGCGCTAAATTCAGAGCGGATCAACCATCACCTCGAGACTGTCCGATAACCCACCGAATGCCTGCTACTGTCATTCTGAGCCCTTCGACAGACTCAGGATAAACTCCGCGAAGAATCTCATCGACTCAGGTACTTACACCGCGGAATTCTTCGGCTCACGCCTCAGAATGACGCTATCGGGTGGCCTCGCTCTACGATTTTGGGAACTGGTGTATGCGAGCCCTTCAGAGATGAAGGGCTTTTTTATCGTGTCTTGACCGAGGCAACTCCATTAGGCTTAATAGAGCAACGTCTGAGATGCACAGTTCTTAGATTCGTTGGAGAGATTTCATGGAGGTTCTGACGAACAAGGTCTTACGGTTTATCTCGGATACCAGATTCGAGGACTTGCCCGACAATGTAATCCATCAGGCTAAGCGGTGCCTTTTGGACACCCTGGGCGCTCTTTTGGCAGGCAGTGACACGCCAGTGGTCCGTATTATGAGCTCATTCGCCACTCAGTACTTTAAAGGAACCGAGGCTACTATCCTGGTAAGCGGGGAGCGGGTCTCGCCAGTCGGCGCTGCCCTGGCCAACGGCTATGCCTGCAACGCCCTGGACATTGATGATGGCTACAGGATGATAAAGGGCCATCCGGGTGGTTGTGTGCTCCCAGTGCTCCTGGCGGCAAGCGAGTCCGCCCTTCACCAGAGAGGTACAGATTTCCTGACCGCGCTTGTCATTGGCTACGAAGTGGCGATTCGAGCTGGCTTAATCCGACACGGTTTGTACCAGACATATCACTCGTCAGGGAGCTGGGGCGCTGTCGGTGGTGCCGCTGTGGCCGGGAGAGTTTTGGGCTTAGACTATAGTACCCTTCGTGAAGCGATAGGAGTTGCAGAGTACCACGCACCCATTGCCCCTATGATGAAGGGTATCGAGAAGCCGTCTATGGTCAAGGACAGCATCGGTTGGGGGACCATGGTGGCGATGGCATCGGTCCTTATGGCGCAGGAAGGATTCACCGGCATAGAACCCTTATTCAGTGAATCGCCGGATAAGAAATGGATCGAAGGACTGGGCAATGAATATTTGATGCTAAACTTGTATTTTAAACCTTACGCAGTTTGCCGCTGGTCCCAGCCGGCAGTGGTCGGGGTACTACGGGTGGTGAAGCAGAATGATTTGAGACCTCAGAGCATATCCCGCATTCGCGTCCGGACCTTTGAGGCCGCCGCCGCCTTGAGCTGCGATCATCCCAAGAACACCGAAGAGGCCCAATACAACCTGGCCTATCCGGTGGCCGTGGCCTTCTATGATGGCCAGGTAGGACCAAGCCAGGTTTTGCCGCCCCGCATCTTCGACGATACCCTCTTGGAGCTGGCAGACAGAGTGGAGGTGGAGGTTGCCTCAGAATTTGAAGAAGACTTTCCCCAAAAAACCTACGCTGAAGTAGTGGTACATACCAAGGACGGTCAAGCATTGTCATCTGGCCGAGTGGAGCCAATTTGGGAACCCCCCAATGGTCTTCCTGCAGATGCTGAGTTGGAAGAAAAGTTTATTGGAATGGTGGAGCCTGTTCTTGGTCCTCGGAAGGTGCAAGAGATTACCAGAATGATATGGGATTTCGAAAAAGTGGATGGGATAAAATCTCTCATCAAGGGCTGCATCAGGGGCCAGTCTTTCCAAAAGTAACTCACCAATTCACTCACCACTAGAGTGACAGGGTATCCTTCCCAATCAGATACTGAAGCGATAAGGGTTTTTACTGTTTAGAAATGCTTGTGTAAGTCTCACCCTTGACACAAGACAGGGTAACGGGCTAGTTATAATGGAAAGAAGTGATCTGCAGGGTATTTCTTGTCCATCTAAATCCTATTGAAGTTTGGCCGGTTGTTCAGCAACGAAGAAACTGCAATTAGACCTATTGCCAAAATACCTCTGAGATAAATTAAAACCTATCTCATGAAAAAACAATTAGCAAAATTGGTCTATTGACCAAATAATAAAAGTCATATGAAAATAACTTGATAGTATAGGAATTTCCTTTTTCGAGTCCGCCGCCGGCGGATGTCCTATAAAATCGCGAAGCGATTTTATAACTTGTTATCTCTTGTTTACCAGAGGTTAAATAATGGAAATAGCAATATGTCCGAGTTGTAGGAAGGAAATTTCGGAAGATTCCAAATTTTGTGACCATTGCGCAAGTCCTGTGGTCTCAGTGATCCATAAGACCATCTTCAGCTGGCAATGGTCTGACAAGATTTTTCTTTTCGCTGTTCTTCTTGTCTTTATCGCCTTTTTTCAACCGTGGTTTCCCGGCAGTATTCTCTATCAGGACACTCCCGTCTCCGCCTATCAGATGTTACTCAATGTGAGTGATGTCGAAGTTGATTTTTTGCAGAGTTACAATATCTTGCGGATGGCCTTAATTGTACCCATCTTTGCTTTATTGATTTATTTTCTGACATACTTTCGCAGGAGCATGCGAAAGTCGGTGTTTCTGCCGCTATTTTTGTTCATCATAGTGAGTGTTGCGATTATCCCCTTCCTTGTCGAAACAGCGGGCACAGTCTTTGGAATCATCCTCACCCTAACGCTTCTCCTTGGAATATTTTTTTATTTTCGCAGTGCCTTTCGCCGGGGTCGTCTTGGCTCTGCAAGTTATTGTCTTCTTCTTCTTTTCATGTGCCTTTCCGCATTTATTTATCAACTGGATCTCACCAGATTATTTTATCTTAAGCTGGAGAATCTTAATTTTTCAGAAACATACGGCTTCTGGATAACGTGGGCTATTTTCGCATTAACGACCTTATCGATCGCTTTTAACTTTATGAAAACGATTGAAGATTTTTGGTTAATGGTTTTTGGTGTGGTACTGTCAATCATTGGTTATGATACTTTTATAGATTCTCTCTTTCTCTCGGGTCCCTTCGCTTTTTTTGCCGATAATTTCAGGTTGACCGGCATTCACACCTTGACCCACATCAAGGTTGTTTCAATCGCCCTGATCATAGCTATCGCTACCGGGGTTCCTATAGGTGTCTATATCAGCCGACATCCGACTGCTGCAGGCATCGTTCTGTACCTGGCAAGCATTATGATCACCATTCCGAGTATTGCCCTTTTCGGGTTTATGATGCCCATTCTCTCTTCCATCGACAAAGCATGGGACGCAGTCAGCGGTATTGGAATTGGGACAGTGCCTGCCGTTATTGCCCTGGCGCTCTACTCCCAGTTACCCATCATCCGCAACACCTATATTGCTATAAAGAACGTCGATCCGGCCACTATTGAGGCGGGCCGCGGCATGGGGATGACCCATTTCCAACTGCTCCTACAACTGCAGCTCCCCCTTGCTGCTCCGGTGATCATGGCAGGGGTCCGTACCGCCGTGGTTATGTCCATTGCTATTGCGGCAATTGCGGCCTATATCGGCGCCGGTGGTCTGGGACTGTTCGTCAGCGAAGGACTGCAAATGGCCACCAACGACTCGGTTATCTTGGGCGCTGTGGCTATGGGTCTGCTGGCCATTGCGGCAGACATCGTCTTTGAAAGACTCGAAAATTGGATCACCCCGACGGGCCTTAAGGTTGCAAGGTAATCGTTTTTTTCGCTGTGGGTCCACAACATTAGGGTTACTTCTTGTGCGCCGTAGAATGCTGAGGAGTTCATAATGAACATTATGCTAAAGTTGGAAAATGTGACGAAGATCTATCCGGGTGCCGAACACATCAAGGCAGTGGATGAGCTTTCATTTGACTTGCCAGAGGGCGAAATTTGCACGGTGGTGGGACCATCCGGCTGTGGCAAGACTACGGCAATGAAGATGATCAATCGGTTGATTCCCATGACCAGCGGAAAAATCTATATTGACGGGCAGAATGTCAACCGTCTCGATACCATCGAATTACGCCGGAATATCGGTTATGTGATTCAAAATATCGGTCTGTTTCCAAACATGACCATCGCCGAGAACATTGCTGTAGTCCCCAAGATGAAGGGTTGGGATAAAGACCGCATAACCGAAAGAGCTGAAAGCTTGCTGGAATTGATCAACCTTCCGCCGGAGGAATTCATGGATCGCTACCCAAGGGAACTCTCCGGCGGCCAACAACAGCGCATCGGAGTAGCCCGGGCAATGGCTATTGACCCGCCCATCATGTTAATGGACGAGCCCTTCGGCGCCATTGATCCCATCAACAGGGAACATCTCCAAAACGAATTTTTGAAAATCCAGGACAAAGTCAAGAAAACAATTGTATTTGTCACCCACGATATTGACGAGGCCATCAAGATGGGCGATAAGATATGCCTTCTCAAAGCTGGTAAGCTCGTTCAGTTTGACGCCCCTGAGACAATGCTCACCGAACCCGCCAATGACTTCGTCAGCGACTTTCTCGGGGGCGATCGAACCCTGAAACGACTTAACCTTCTGAAACTCAAGGCCGCAATGAGGCCGGATCCTCCAGTGATCATGGAGGAAGAATCACCTGAGAAGGCCAAGGCAATGCTCAGCGAGCTCAAGGTGGATAATCTCATCGTGGTGGATGCGGAAAAACGGCTGCTCGGTTATGTGAACCACGAAGCACTGGAGAAGCAGGCGGACGAGGTAAGCAAAGTAGCGAGGTCTACAGATTCCTTTATGCCAGCCTCCTCCAGCCTCAAGGACGGACTCTCAGAAATATTCACCCATGATCTGGGCTATCTCATCGTGGTGGATGAAGACAAAAAAGTCCTCGGGGTTTTGAACACAGAAGATATTCGAGAGATTTTGAGGAGATAAGATAATGGAAGCCAGGGCATTCTCACCAGTCCTAAAGAAACTCATTCCTGTGTTGTTGACAATCATTATTGTCGCTTGGCTTTACAAGTTTTACGGTGCCTGGGCATATACAATGAAGAACCTGGCTGAGTTCTTTAGGCTGACATTTGAGCACCTTCTCTTGGTCCTTGTAAGTATGGCAGCAGCTGTAACCGTTGGTGTGAGCCTGGGTACTCTCATGACCAGGAAAGGGTTTGATCACTTGAGTCCGGCCATCATGGGGGTTGTGAATGTCTGGCAAAGTGTTCCCTCTCTCGGGGTGATTGCCCTAGCCTACGGTTTCTTGCCCCTGCTCGGTCTTTCTGGAATCGGTGTAGTGCCGGCACTGATTGCCCTCTTTTTCCATGCGGTAGCGCCCATTGTCAGAAATACGTATGCTGGCATCCAGGCCGTAAGTAAAGATGTGATTGAGGCGGCCACCGGTATGGGTATGAACCCAAAGCAGATTTTGTTCAGAATTGAACTTCCCAATGCCCTTCCAGTTATCATGGGGGGGGTTCGGACATCCACAGCTATTATCGTTGGAACTGCACCTCTGGCTTTTCTTATCGGTGGAGGTGGTCTTGGTTTTTGGATTTTCACCGGTATTGCCCTGATGGATATGGGAATTATGATGGCAGGGGCTGTTCCAGTAGCGCTGATCGCAATGTTGGCGGATGCCGCACTCGCGAGAACGGAGAAAATCGTTGTCAGTAAAGGCATTCAGGCTGAGGAATACCAGGTAGCGATGTAAGACAAAGGGCTTACCCGGACCTGCGGACCAAATTGGTTTTGCTTAGCCTGGAATCAATACAACATTCAATAGCATCCAAAGCATAAAGGAGGCATTATGATGAGAAAGCTGCTCTCTTCCCTGGTCATTCTCTGTTTTCTGGCTGTTCCTTTAAGTGGCTTCGCCGCTGGCCCGGTCAATGTAGCGTCCAAAGGTTTCACCGAACAGGTCATTCTTGGAAAGATCATGGTTCAACTTTTGAAAGACAGGGGAATACCGGTGAAGGACCGTACCTCTTTGGGAGGAACCAATGTCAACCGCGAAGCCCTGGAACAGGGTCAGATTGATGTCTACATGGAATATACCGGGACCGCATGGTTCAATTTCTTCAAGAAAAAGGAAACGGTGCGTGATTCCATGGGGCTCTACGCGAAAGTCAAAGCCATCGATGCCAAGAACGATCTCGTATGGCTGGCGCCGGCAACATTCAATAACACCTATGCCATTGTCATGCAGGCAAAACAGGCTGACGAACTCGGCATCAATTCCCTTTCCGATTGGGCAGCCTGGATAAAAAAGAACCCGGGCAAGATGACGGTGGCAACGAACGCCGAATTCTATTCACGAGCCGACGGTTTCAAAGGCATGATGGAATTTTACGGCCTTACCTTCGGCAAAGACATACCGGATGCGAATGTCAAGAAGATGGAAACGCCCCTCTGCAAGAAGGCTGTGCGCGACAAGCAGGCCATGTGCGGTATGGCTTTCGCGACGGACGGGGAGATCAACGCCTATAATCAGAAAGTCCTGGCGGATGACAAAGGCTTTTTCCCCATCTACAATCCCGCTCCGGTTATTCGGAAGTCGGTTCTCGAGCAGTATCCAGAAGTCAAGTACATTTTGGACGAGATCGGACCGTCCCTGGATACCGGAACCATGACTCGGCTCAATTACCGGGTGAACGTGAATGGGGAGAAACCGGAAGCGGTCGCCAAGAGCTGGCTGAGAGGTGTGGGTCTTGTAGTTAAGAAGAAGAAATAGATAAATACAACTGACAAGAAGGCGCAGGACATGGTTGTCCATTTCCGAGTTATAGTCTGCGCCTTCATTCTCTACCCAAATTGAGCGATTTCTGCAGGTGGGCGCCAGCAGTGATCGGTCGTTTGCGGGCGGGGATAAACCCCGCCCTACCTTACTGGTAAGTGAATCTCCTGTAGGGGCGGGCTTTACGCCCGCCCGTGTTGACAAGCATACCTTCCAAATCAGTCAACTTAGGTTCTAAATTAATCAACGGTATCGAACCAGGCCAAATATCCTTCTGAAAACCGCTATGATTTTCCAGAAAGGTCGAGTGTATTTCCGGGAAAAAGCCTCCACCACACTATCATCGTCTAATTGCCGCCCATACTGATCGCTTAGTTTGCGTCTATTCTTGATGACCCATATATAAAAATCCGTCTCTGTCCTGTGGGGAAACTCCTTCATAATGCGGTTCTTTCGAATGGCATCTGCCAGAGGCGTATAGACTTTGTCGTACCAGGAGCAGGCAGCGTCAGGAAAGGACACCTCTCCTTCCTCGAGCTCCTCTAGATAGTATTTGTGTGCCTGGATGTGTTCCATAAGGATGGGATATCCGCCCAAGAGAGTCAACTGGAGCCCAGGATTGGGACGAGTCTTCCCTAATCGGGTGTCCTTAAGAAACTGAAGATATGTTTCCTGGATGGCCAACTTCTCCAGATCAGTTTCCTTATCGAGTGGAACGTCGCACTCATAGTCATAGACTATGGCTTCAATGTGTCGAACTCCTCTTGTCCTGGCCACTGAGACCCTGTGGTGGCCGTCCTTGACGAAATACGCATCACCGACCTTGTATAACTCCACCGGGGGAAGACTCTGTCTGGAGTGATGGGCCTGGTTCACCTTTTTCCAACGATCCCGTAGATCTTCGTCCAAAGGTAGGAAATGCCTGGTGAAACTTTGATAGCGACCCTCACTTCCCACAATACTATCAATTGGAACAGTCTCTATACCCAATTCTTTGATGAAACAGACCTCCAGTTGGTTCTTCACCTCGTCGAAAGGAAGGAGCCGGGTGGACTTTCGCGAAAGAAATCCTTTGATTTCTTCCCAAAAGGCTTTTTGCCTCGCCTGACTGAAATCATTGTCGGCCCTGTGTTCCTTCTTCGCACGTCTGGTGGTTTTGTCATCAAAGAGAGCCATGGTCTATGTCCAAGATCCCGAAGTTATTCGTATTTATGATCTTCGTGGAGGAATGGTGACTCGTTGGCGTCCCGTTTTTTGCATCAGGTGCAGTATGACCATGAATGAGATAGGCGGGCCTGTATCTTTTCATAAACTTCAGAAATTCTCTAAATCCTCGGTGGGCCAGAGTCTTATCATCGTGAATGCCAAAAGGAGGTGAGTGGGTTATCAAGATGTCAATATAGCGTTTATATTTGATATTATTGAGAAACATACGAGGGATCATTTTGCAAACCTTGCGCTGCATTTGCTTTTCGGTGTACAAATATTTGCCATTCCGGTACCCGAAAACCACCTTCCAGGCCGCCAATGAGCAATCCTTCGAAAGCTATTACGCGTTCATCTATATTTGTGCATCCCTGGGCAAAGGGTCCTTTTGGTTGATACGCTTGCTCATCATGATTCCCCGGCACATAATAAAGGGGCACGTTAATGCTCTTCAACAGATATTCAAGATAATAAGAAGGCAAGCAAGGATAAACTTGATTCCAAGGCATTTTTCTCTGAGAAGGTGTTCCTTAAAAAATATTTTTCGACTCTGTCGCTAACTGTGAGAATTCTCATTATCTCCCACCGCTCTTAAACCTGAAAAAGTCCATCTATAATTGACCGGTGTCCCTCTGGAAACTCTCGTTAACTAGTGTCCATCCTAGAATCCCAGAATTTCCTCCCCCTCGACGGGGGAGGATAAAGGTGGGGGTGATAATATAAATGGGATCTCAACCAGTTAATATCCCCCTCCCGTGCAACCGGAAACATAGGTTACCAGTACCAGGTTTAGACCCCCCTTCATCCCCCTCCCGCCAGGGGAGGGGAAAGGGGTGTTTTCGTATAGCCACTAACTAGACTCTACTCAACTACGATTATCCCTTTTGTCTGGTTTGTCAAGCGAACTGTAGGGTGGGATTAATTTTCCAAAAAGGTCATCGATATTGCATTGACAGGGGATAATTTTTGATATAATTGAAAAATTCCTTTAACAATCAAAAAGGGTGAATTCGAGCCACTTAGTATTCTCCCAAAAAACTCTCAACCGCTGTGACAGTTCCAGCCTCTTTGAGGGCTTAGGTCAGAAATCCTGGCATAGCCTTTGCACTTTTCACATACTCCTAAGCTTTTGAGTTTCCTGATTTATTGTAGGAAATGACATATCCGGGCCAGATATGATCGGGATTGCGCGAGCATCAGATGAAGAATCCCAGGATGGTTTCCAGTTAATGCAATACTCTCTCATTGTATAAAGCAATGAGATCGCAGCTATCCTATGCTTAGATCAGGTTCTTCCGAAATTTGCTTGGATGGCGGATAAAACCACATGTCTGGCCAGGGCAACCTGCTCAACAAAGTGCATGATTCGCGCCGATTGGAGTCGGGTTGGTGGTCTTAAAGCCTAACTGCCGCCGATGCAGGCCAAGGCTTTACAGTTCACAAGACGCGACACACCGGTGGCTCAAATGTCCTTTGTTAAGCAGGTTGCCCTGGCCAGGTAAAGCAAGGGGGGAGAATTTAGTTGCCGATAGATTCTCATCCAAGCAAATTTCGGAAAAACCTTAAAACAAGGAGCATCGATGCTAGTCGTCGGCGAGAAGATCAATACGAGCCGAAAGAGTATTGCAGCCGCAGTGGAAGCACAAGACGTTGACTTCATTCGTGAGGTGGCAAGAGAGCAGGCCGAGGCCGGCGCCCATTACATCGACGTTAATGCTGGGACCTTCTTAGATAAAGAGGTGGATTACCTGTGCTGGCTGGTTGAGATCGTCCAGAATGCTGTGGACCTGCCCCTGTGTCTGGACAGTCCTAACCCCCAGGCGCTAGCCGAAGCGATCAAACACCACAAAGGCGAGCCGATGATAAATTCTATCTCGTTAGAGAAAGAGCGTTACGAAGCTCTCCTACCCGTTGTCACTGATCGGCCTTGTCGAGTAGTAGCCCTGTGCATGGCTGAAACATCGATGCCCACTACCGTTGAAGAGAGAGTGCAAGTCGGCGCAGCACTTATCAACAGATTGACTAGTGAAGGGATACCTGTTGAGAAGATTTACGTGGACCCTTTAGTGCAGCCCGTATCAGTCGACACTGGCATGGGAACGGCAGTCCTTGGAGCCATTGATATAATAATGCAAGACTTTCCAAGGGTGAACACTATCTGTGGCCTTTCCAACATCTCTTTCGGTCTGCCCATGCGCAAAGTAATAAACCGTAACTTTCTTGCTCTTTGTATGGCATCGGGCTTGTCAGCCGCAATTTTGGATCCCACTGACGAGCAGTTGATGGCGACGCTTCTATCGGTGGAGATGCTCCTTGGAGGTGATGAATATTGCGAAAACTTTATCGGGGCCTATCAGAGTGGCCGTGTTAGCACGATATAGGCAAAAAGGGAAGGTAATCCACCGAAGATAGAAAGAGATGCCAGATGTGTGAAATGTGATGTGAGATTATACTCTTTTATTCTCGGATCTCACATACCATAACCCACGTCTCATATCTCTGGAGTTTCGTGGTGAAAACCAAACTCAAAGGGGGAACGTATGAGTGATTTTAAAGGGTTAACCGAGGCTGTGATCAAAGGAGACATCCAAACGGCTGTGGCAGAGACCCAAACAGCCCTAGATGCTGGTGCCAATTTGCAGGACATACTCGACAAAGGTCTCATTGCCGCCATGGACCAGGTAGGAGAAAAGTTTTCAACAGGTCAGATGTTTGTCCCACAGATGTTACGTTCTGCCAAGACCATGCAAGAGTGTATGAAACTGATCAAACCGTTATTTCAGGAAGACGAACTGGCAACCAAAGGCAAGGTAGTCATCGGAACTGTGCGGCAGGATTTGCATGATATCGGTAAAAACCTGGTTGCCATGATGATGGAAGGGGCGGGATTCGCCATAACGGACCTGGGCGTTGACGTTTCTCCGAAAGATTTCACCCAAAAGGCTCAAGAAGTGGGAGCAGACATAGTGGCCATGTCTGCTTTGCTCTCCACCACAATGCCGGCAATGCGTGAAACCATTGAAGCTCTGCAAGAGGCCGGAATCAGGGATAAAGTCAAGGTAATGATAGGTGGAGCGCCGGTTACAGAAAATTTCGCCAGTGAGATCAAGGCCGACTCTTACGCACCCGATGCGGGTTCCGCGGTGATTGCGGCCAAGAAGCTACTCTCTATTTCTTAAAGGCGGATAAAGGAGTCAGCTATGGAAAGTCTGGAAATTCCCACCTTTCAGCCACGGCTCAGAGTGCTGAACCGCGAACAGGCCTTGGCAATCCATGGGGCGGCTCTGGAGATCCTGGAGAAAACGGGTTTTAAGATGGAGCATCCTCGTGCCTTGAAAATGCTTGCCGACAGAGATTGCGAGATCTCCGATGGCGACTGGGTCCGTATGCCTCCCCATCTCGTCGAAGAGGCTCTGAAGTCAGCTCCCAAACAAATAAGCCTCTATGATCAAAAAGGTGCCAAAGCAATAGATCTCACCGGTGAGAACTCCTTCTATGGCACAGGTTCGGACGCTACCTTCACTCGGGACGTGGAGACCGGTGAACGGCGTCGTGCAGTTCTCAAAGACGTCGGTAATTTCGCCACGTTGGTGGATGGCCTGGAGAACATCGACTTTGCCATGTCAATGGCCAACCCTGAAGACGTCCCAATCGACGATATCTACGTATATGTTTTCGCTGAAATGGTCAAGAACACCACCAAACCCATCGTTTTCATCGCGGACAGCGGTAGAGACATTGCCAAGATCCATGAGATTGCCTCCTCGGTTGTGAGAGGTGAAGAGGAGCTTCAAAGGAAACCCTTTATTCTCAACTACTCAGAGGCAATAAGTCCCCTTCGATTTCCTGAAAATGTAATGGAAAAACTTATTTTCTGCGCCCAAAAGCAGATCCCCCTTTGTCTTCCCTCTGGGTCCAATGCAGGTGGTGGCGCTCCGGTCACCCTGGCCGGGGCCATGGCCCTGGGAATCGCAGAAAATTTAGTCGGCCTGGTAGTGCACCAGCTTGCCGGCAAAGGTTCACCCTTTCTTTTTGGCCCCAATGTGAGTGCCTTGGACATGAGGTCCAGTGTTGTCTGCTACGGTTGTCCCGAATGGAGTCTTACCCAGGCCGCCTTGGCCGACATGCGAGACGAGATCTATGGTCTCCCTATTTGGGCCTTCGCTGGAGCTTCGGATTCCAAGGTTGTGGATGCCCAAGCGGGAGCTGAAGCCATGTTTTCCATCATCACCGCCCTGCTCTCCCGTGCGAACCTGATCCACGATGTGGGTTTTCTGGAATATGGAAGTACCTCTTCCCTCGAGATGATCACCATGGCAAATGAACTTATTGCGATGAGCCGCTTCTACGTCAAGGGAATCCCGGTAAATGATGGTACGTTAGCTCTAGAGGCAATAGAGAGGGTGGGTCGCGGGGGTCCCGGGTCTATTTTTCTCATGGATGACCACACCTACGATCATTTCATGGAAGCCTTATTTTTGCCGAAACTTCTGGACCGTTCCCGCTACGATGCCTGGAAAGACGAAAGTGCCATGGACCTTTACAAGCGTTGCAACATGGAGACTAAGAGGATTCTTTTCGAACACGAGGTGGCTCCCAAAGCAGATGTAGTACTCAAAGAGATAGAACACATTTTGAAACGTACCTGAGGTCGGGGTTTCACCATGCCAATGCGGTTACCACCATACAGGCCGCTCTCTCCTGAAGATGTGAGAAAGATAGACCAGACGTCCCGCCGGATACTGGAGCGTGTGGGGATCAGAATACTGGAACAGAGCCATCTCAATATACTTAAGGCGGCAGGGGCCATTATTGACCAGTCCGATCAGAAGGTGCGTTTTGAAGCCGCTTGGTTGGATGAGATCTTGGCTCGAGCACCCTCTCAGTTCATTCTCTACTCCCGGGATGGAAAGAATGATGTCCATCTAGGAAAGGGAAAGGTCTATTTTGCCAATGGAGGCCGAGTATTTCGTATCCTCGATATGGGTACTGGCGGTTACCGTCTCACCATGCTCAGGGATGTGGCCCATACTGCCACCCTGGTGCATTGTCTAGATAACATTTCTCTTTACATCATTGCCTGTCAGGCCCACGATCTGCAGCCACAACATTATCATCTAAACGATTTCTACCACGCCTTAAACCACACTACCAAACATGTGATGGGAGGCTGCGACAGTAGAGAAGGGGCAGAGCAGATGTGGGAACTTTCTGTCTTTATAGCAGGTGAAGAAGAAGAACTGAGAGAGAAGCCCTTTGTTTCGGTTATAACCAATCCCATAAGTCCCCTCACCATCGATGGCAACACACTGGATATACTGAGTTTCTGTTGCAGCAAGTCCATCCCTGTAACCTGTGCTCCTGCGCCCATATCCGGGGCTACTGCACCTGCGACTCTGGCCGGGACCCTTTGTCAAATGCACGCTGAGGCCCTCGCCGGGGTGGCTATCTGCCAGGTATTTAGTCCGGGCGCCAAGGTGCTCTATGGAGCCGTTCCTACCACTATGGATTTGCGACATATGGAATACACCATGAGCTCCGTTGAAATGGCAATAATGAATGGAGCTGCAGTACAATTGGCGATGATTTATGATTTCCCCATTTACGCTTCAGGTGGCGTTACTGAGGCCAAGAGGCCCGACATTCAGTCTGGCTGTGAAAAAACTTTTTCTAATTTGATGGTTGCCATGAATGGAGCGGATCTTATTCATTTGGCAGCTGGGATGTTGGATTCAGGGAATTCAATTTCCTACGAACAGTACGTGATAGATAATGAGATCATTGGAATGATCAACAGGATCCTTTCGGGTATCAGCGTGAACGAAGGTACTCTCGGTTTCGGTGTGATTGAAAAAGTCGGCCCGGGAGGAAATTATGTTATGGAGGATCACACCATCGAATACATGAAAGAGGAATTCTTCTATCCTGATCTGAGTGTTCGCTGTAACTTCGATATATGGGAGGAGAGAGGCAGGCCCAGCATGTTAAGCCGCGCCAACGATCTGGTCGATGAAATTCTGGACGATGGAAGAGAGGGGTTGTTGGATACTGATCTGATTCTTGAAATAAAAAAAAAGTTTCCCGGTATTCAAAATCTCTAGCAGACTGCTTGGCCCTCTTCTGCAATAAGAGAAGTGTCGCTGAAGAAAAACGAGCCGGAGAACTATGTGCTCACCAACACGTGTAATTGCCTGTGGAGTTTTTAGACCAGCTCTTGAGTATTTGGATCTGGAGAACAGATACCCTCGCGTGCGTTGTCGTTACCTTCCGTCCAACCTCCACTTGAGGCCGCAAGACTTAAGAAAAGACCTCTTGGACGTAATCACATCAGCCAGTCAAAGAAACGAACGCATCCTCTGCCTTTACGGAACCTGTTTTCCTGACATCGAAGACTTCTGCAGACTCCAAGGGGTGACGAAAGTCCCAGGACTGCACTGTTTTGAGACGCTCCTTGGCAGTGAACAATACCAACTTATTATTGAAGAGATGCCAGGCACCTATTTTCTGGAAAGAGACCTCATTCTGAATTTCGAAGAATACTGCCTGGAACCACTCGAACTCCATGACGAGGAAATGAGAAAATCGTTTTTTGAACACTACGAGAGAGTGGTATATCTGAGACAGCCGTCGGATCCTGATTTGTTGTCCAAAGCCAATGAATTGGCTACATTCTTGCAATTATCCTTAGAGATTCGGGATGCGGATTATTCGCACTTGAAAAAAATACTCAGCGACTTATTCTAAGTCGGTGAGGCTGTACCGTTGGAGAGTGCAGCTGGCTGAAGCTAGTGCAGGACCGGCAAAGATGAAAAAGCCGAGGAACAAAAAGAAAAAAAAGAAACGACGTTCCTTTGCCTTACCCCCCACAAGAAAACAGAAAAGAAGGCACATTTGGCTCAAAGTCTTGCCCGATGACCTCTGGTTGAAGGTGCGTCGGGGGAAGACCATCTTGGAGGCTCTCCAAAAGACAGATGTGGAACTGGAAGGGGACTGCGGTGGCTTAGGGCAGTGCGGCAAGTGTAAGTTGAAGATCCTTTCTTCCATAGGTCCGCCTTCCACAGAGGCACAAGAACTGCTCGACCCGGAAGAGCTAGAGGAGGGCGTGCGGTTGGCGTGCCGCACTAAGATTAAGAAGGATCTCACCGTCCACGTGGGCGAGGACGACACCGAGGAAACCTATTATCAGATTCTTAAAACGGGCCGTAGGCCACTTTTCTATCTCGATCCTCTGCTGGAAAAACAGTTGGTTAGTTTGCCCCCGGACGCTCACAATGGAGGACTGGCTGATTTCGAGCAGATCAGACTGGCAATGGGACCTAACTATGACGATTTGACTGCCCCACTTCACTGCCTTCGCACCCTGCCCGACATGCTGGCAAAAACAAAGTCTCACGGAGCTGCAGTGCTTCACGGAAAATCTCTGATTGCCTGGCAGCCTTGGGAGGAAGGGGGCCGCCGCTATGGATTGGTCTTTGATCTAGGCACGAGCACGTTGGTGGGTAAGCTTATCAGTTTGCTCGACGGAAATGAGGTCGCCGCCATCTCTCGTCTCAACAGCCAAAGTAAGTACGGTTCGAACGTCATCAGCCGTCTGCAGTACGTCAAGGAGAACTCAAAGGGACTGCAGCGTCTAAACGAACTTCTGATAAAAGATTTAAACCGTATCACAAAACGTCTTTTGTATGTCGGCGGGTTGCAACCGGAGGACATTTTCATCGGAGTTGCTGCCGGAAATACTACCATGCAGCATCTATTGTTGAGTTTGGATCCCCGGGGCATCGCGCAAGCACCTTTCAATCCCGTTTCCACAGATGGCATGATCGTGAAAGCAGGAGATGTGGGTCTCAAGGTACACCCTGAGGCCCTCCTCTACGTGATGCCTACTCGATCCGGCTACATTGGTGGAGACTTGATCAGCGCAGTCCTTGCTTCTGGTGCCGCAGAGCAGGACGATCTCATGATTTTGGGTATGGATTTAGGTACCAACGGAGAGATTTTTCTCGGCAACCGCAAGCGCTTGCTGACCTGCTCAGCAGCTGCAGGTCCCGCCCTGGAGGGTGCGAAAATCTCCCATGGGATGATTGCCAGGGCCGGAGCGATTGAGGGTGTCAGCTCAGGGAATGGCGACCTTTTCTGTAGAGTCATCTCGAACATCAAGCCCAAGGGAATTTGTGGGAGCGGGCTGGTTGATCTGGCTGCAGTGCTGTTGCACAACGGCATCGTCGATCATGAGGGTTTGGTCCAACCTGATCTCGAAAATGCAAACGATATCCCAGGATCGAGAGTCATTGAAAGATCAGGGGTCTATGATTTTTTGGTGGCAGGACCTGATAAGAGTTTCAATAGTAGACCGATTTATCTCACACAACAGGACATTCGTGAGCTTCAGCTCGCCAAGGGGGCAGTGGCAGCCGGGATAAAAACCCTGATGGACGAGATGGGTATTGGGCTGGATGGCATTGACCGTATCTATCTAGCCGGTGCCCTCGGAAATTACGTTCATCCCCTCAGTGCCATGCGCATCGGTCTCATTCCCTGGGTAAGACCGGGCATCATTCAGTCCTTGGGTAATGCGGCAAGCACTGGAGCTTCCATGGTTTTGCTTTCAAAAAATTACTGGCAGATGGCAAATGAGCTTGCCCACTCCATCGAGCACATCGAACTCTCCACCCGCCTTGACTTCAATGAGTACTTCGTTGAAAGCCTGAATTTTACAGAAGAAAATCTCTGGTAAAGTCCGTTGTCCGTAGTCAGTGGTCCGCGGTATATCAGCTCACTAGCGTGCTGCTGGAAAATCACTGGCATTGTCATTCTGAGCCCTTCGATTTCTCAGGTTGAACTCCGCGAAGAATCTCGGTGCTAGTTAAATGAAAATGTTACGAGATTCTTCGTCGCCTGCAGCTCCATAGAATGACATATTCGGCTTCTTTTTCAGCAGTCTGCTAGTTGCCCTTCATGTGATTCATCAAATTTGGGAAGACCATCTATAATTTCATAATAATACCCCGTTTGAGATACCCAAACATGTCCTCTTAGATTCCAATTGCCGCTGCTCAGAAAACTTGATATCACGTCAACAATTTCATATCCTTGTCCTCTCTAGGATAAAGCAATATGCAAAGATAGGATATCAGAAACATGAGCCATTTAGAGCAAATAAAGAATTATAACATCCGAAGAGCATTGCCCATTTTGGACAAGGCGGCCATGCTGGTAATTGACATGCAGCACTATTTCCATGGTTTAGCCGCACCCATCTTGGACAACGTGCTCTCCCTCATTGATGCCTGCCGCACTGCTCGGTTAAAGATTGTGTTCACTCGACACGGCGTCCATGATCCTCAAAATGATGGTGGTATGCTGACAACATGGTGGGATGATCTCATTGTCCGTGGATCTGAGGCGTGGCAGTTGAACAAAGAACTGAAACCGAACTCCTCAGATCTCGTAATTGACAAGAATCGCTACAGTGCCTTTCAGGGTACAGATCTAGATGATTGGCTCTGTAAAAACGGGGTGGAAGATGTGATTATCAGTGGAGTGATGACCAACCTCTGTTGCGAAACCACGGCCAGGGATGCTTTTGGCCATGATTATCGTGTGTTTTTTGTTGCTGACGCGACAGCAACCATTAATGAGGAACTCCATCTCGCCACACTGAAGAATTTGGCTTATGGCTTTTCTTATATTATTGACACCGAAGGTCTCTGTTCTCACCTGACCAGCGGCCATTCCGCCTAGTTCCTAAACTCCCAAACTCATAAAGTAGCCAAAAGTTGGAATTTCAAACATAGTCCGGTTGACTTTATTATGGGCGGGCCTTTGCCGAGGATCTTTTTCTTTACCAACCTAATGACGGGCGGTACGCCCACATGACCCTATGACAGCGCAGTGTAATGACTGAATAGTCTTGCGCCTACGCCATGCGCTGTGCGTATCTTTTCCACCGGACGACTAACAACGGACAATTAACTATAGCTTAGGCCATTGCCCCACGGTGTCAACAGCTCGACCGTCACCAAAATGATCTGTAAATATACGGAAATAATAGAGTTCTTCTTTGCTCCGGATTATAGAATACTTGGACTGGGCCTTGCTAAGTTCATCATCACCGATAAGGTTTTCAAAATAACTTGGCAGTAACGCAGCCGAGCCTGAACCTTGCGAGAACTCCTGCTTCACTCGCTGTGTGATTGCTGCTGGCAGGAACGGCTCAAAGGCCTTTCTAAAAATCCATTTTTCAACCTTATCGTTGCCCACTGGCTTCTGTTTATACTCCGCAGGAATCGCCAAGGTGTAGCGAAACAGCTCCCCTGATATCAGTGGGGCAACCACCCTGACGGAATTACTGTGGTTCATTCGGTCCAGCCTCAAAGAAGCGTTATTGTGCAAGAAACCAATACATTCCATCTGGCGTTCAAAAAGCTCCTCGGGAGGGAAGTCCTTGAGATATATATATCCGCAGAAAATCTCGTCTCCGCCCTCTCCAGACAAAAGGAGGTCGATGCCTCGCTCCCTGGCGTATTTGGAAATGAGGTAGTTAGATACTGAACCTCTTACCAGAGACGGGTCAAAGGATTCCAGGAAATAAATGACTTCAGGCAGCACGATAAGTACTTGCTCGAGATCCACGATGAGCTCGTGATGGTCTGAATCAATTTGTTTAGCCATTATGCGAGCAGTTTCAATATCCTCACTCTCCCCCACGCCCACAGCAAATGTCTTCAATCGGGCATCGTTTCCGAACTTCTCTTTATAGAGCTGGCTGGCCAGGTAATTGATTACACTGCTGTCCATACCTCCACTGAGCAAGCCACCTGTGTCCACTGTAAAGTCTACCCGGTTTTGGAGACTCCTCTGGATGATGTCTCTAATATTTCCAACCATTTGGTTGAGGTCATTGTGCAAATGCTCTGGTGGGGTCTTCGGCAACTCCGCAAAACGGTTCAAGTTGCCACTACCGTCCAGGTAATGTCCAGGTGGAAATTCATTGACGTTATCGGTCACCGTGACCAGACTTTTCAGCTCTGTGGTCAAATACAGAGTATCACCTTTACGACCGTAGAAGAGCGTTTTAATGCCTAACAGGTCCCTCGCTGCAAATATGTCCTTACCATCGGAAATCACAAAGGTAAAAATAGCGTCGTCCAGATGCTGGAACATATTACTGCCATATTCTTGGTACAGGTGTAGAAGGATACGCTCCTCCGCGAACGGACCAGCAGAGATTCCATGGGTTTCAGCCAATTGGTCCACGTTTCCCATCTGGCCATCGTAACAGATTCTTAATCCTCCGTTTGCTGAGCTGATTGGAACACGAGATTTATCAGGAAGTGCCGTGGGGCAGTCTGCTCTTAAGTAGTTCTGGGCCATAATTGCGCTCTTATTCGTCAATATTCCCGAGAGGTAAGGGCCTCGATAGCTTATCTTCTTGAACATCTCCTGGATCTTCACATGCTCCGGACTACCATAACCAACCACAAGACCACTCATAGACAGCTCCTTAACTGAGGTTTCAGTGTTCAGGTTTCAGCTTCTATACTTTTTTCCTGACACCTGAAACCTGTCACCTGACACCTTTTCATTCAAAGCCAGGTCCACCGGTCCTGGATTCTTTACTTTCTTATCTCAAATATCCCTACCAAACCATGTCCCATACCAGTCCCGGGCTGTAATTCCATTTCAAGCTTGCGCAGGGCAAAACCAAGAACTGACTCGATCACATTTGCCCGGACGTCTCCCCACTTGAGCCAGCCGACTCCTTCTATGACTTTACGCATGGTTTCCATGGCCTCTTTCAAAGGTGTCGGGTAGAAGGGAAGTATCTCCGGGATGCTACAAAATTCAGCTTTATCGCAATCGTATTCTCCGAGCAAATGCATGGTGTATTTGACGAGAGCGTTGGTAGACATGAAGAACATCTCATAGAAGTTGTTGATGTGATCGAATCCCTGTCTGGGGACGTAGTCAACCAAAAGAGTCTCCAGATCTGTACGCACGTAGTTTTCGAAAAGGGCGTTCACCGGGCCCCGCAGCTTGGGACAATTTTTGTTGTAATCGCCTGTATCCAGATGGCGACCGATGAATATGGACCGATCGAAGAACGTTAGAGGTTTGATTTCCACCCCTGATTCCTGGGAGGCCCTCTGTATGATGTCTGTGATCTCGTCTCGGCAGACGAGCTTCAGCGGAAATGAGGCCACATCCGCAGTGGCTCGCTCCTCCTCGGGGTAGATGTAGGATATCCGGTAATCCATGAAATATTCTTGATCCACCGGATGGTGCCAGAGATCCTGCCATTCAATGGTGTAGCGGCCAAGCCAGTCACCCATGAAAAGAGCCCTCTCGGCAGCATGTGTACAAATGTCGGCGATAATCTTGACGGACTGGTTGTTGTTGAAATGGGAAAGGGTTCCAAAGGAGTTGAAATAAAAATCAAATGGGGGTTCGTCATTCATAATCTCAGGAATGAGACCATCGGAAAGATCTCCCTGAATGAACCTCATTTTGGGGTTACTGCCGTACTGGTCTTCGGCCTGATCGAGGAGGTCTTCATTAATGTCCACTCCTACATAGTCTTTCAACATGTCCTCTGTGACTGCCTCGGTGATATATTCGTAGATGCCTGGATCTTTGGTGGTAACGCCCATAATCAGATCATAGCCATCACCGCTACCGCACCCCAGATCCAATATACGTACCCGTTCCAATCGTTTACTTTTGTACTCAACTAAATCGTTGAGGGCGGGACGCAAAAAGATAGCGGTTACTTGGTCCTCCCAAAATCTTCTAACATTATCATACTTTCCAAGTAAACCCGAGGCTTTATCATACTTGCCAGTGTGAAAAGCCTGGGTGTAGGCCTTTTTTTCAGACATGATATTCTCCCCAGCCCGAATGGTTTATGAAATAATCGGGCTTGTGGTCAGGCTGCCATTGTTTTCAAGACATCGATGGCGTCAAAGGCATCTTTGCAAAAAGCATCTGCCCCGATTTCTTGGGCAAACGCTGCTGAGGTGGGCGCTCCGCCAATGAGTACTTTTACTCTATCGCGCAAACCCTCTTCCTCCAGCTTCTTCACAACATCTCCCATCACTCGCATGGTTGTGGTTAGAAGGGCAGAAAGGCCGACGAAAGGCGCCTCGTTTTCTTTTACCGCACCAATAATTCGATCTGCGGAAACATCCGTACCCAAATCAATGATCTGATAACCGGCTCCCTTCAGCATTATGGCCACGATGTTCTTGCCGATGTCGTGGAGGTCCCCGGCCACTGTGGCGATAACGAACGTGCCCTTACTTTTTACCCCAGCTTTCATCAAGTGAGGGCTGAGGATATCCATGGCCACGCCGACACACTCAGCCGAAGCGAGCATGTCCGGAATGAGGTATTCCTCCCGCTCGAATTTCTCTCCCACTTTCTCCATGGACTTGGTGAGAGCCTCGACAACGATTTCCTTTGGCTCCACACCATTTTCCAAGGCCTCATTTACCAACTCGGTAACTCCGGGTTGCCCCTCCAGACCATCATCAAAACCTTCGTCTTCAGCCTCCACTCTGCCCTGAACAACGTTGAAAGCAATCTTTTTGAGAAGTTCTTCTTTAGCCATTACTGATTTCTCCTCTCCGAAAGACAAATGCCTAAAGTGTACTGAAGTGAGCTAAAATGCCTAAAATCTTACATAAGGAAAGTCCCAAAAATCGCGAGGAGGTCACTCCTACATGAAAAAACAACTAGTATGCTCTCAGGCTCGGTAGAATTCCTGGGACCTCTTTAAAAATCCGCTCTTGGATCTCCGGGTCTAAATGTTCGGCCGGCTCAGCTTCCAGTTTCGCCATGTAATCAAGAGCATTCTCTATGACTTTGTCCTCGAGCCCTTTGGCCTCAAAGCGATAGGGGTTGGAAATATCACCACGGTGCATCGCCTTTCGAGCGAAACGGGCATAGAGCCGGTGGCTAGAGGCCATGACTTTCTTGACTATCCTGAGCATGTCATCTATCTCGGCCTGATCAACCTTAGGCTCTCGTAAACAATGCTTTATTTTGCCGATCTGCTCGTTATCCAAGACCGCCTGAATGGGACAGAATGTATTGGTCCGATCCAGAAGTCCAAAGGCATAGTGGATATATTGGGCACCACTCATGGCCATGTACAGATGGGTAAGCAGCTTTTCATACAGTGCCTGCATGCCGGGAACCTTGGCGTCTCCCACACCGGCGGTAGAATAGCACGGCACCCGGTAATAACGGGCCAGCTGGACGCAGTCTATATTGTACTGGTTGAATTCCGGGCAACCATAGAGGTCATGCAAGTCATCCAGTCGGGCTCGCACAGGGACACTTCCATAGAGCACCGGGAAACCCTCTTTGATCAGCTGCGTGAGGGTGATACCAACCAGGAGTTCAGCATTGATTTGGGCGATCATTCCTGCCTCCTGGATAGGGGCTGAAGAGCCTCCCTGGGGAGAAGAAGAAATGACCAATGGCAAGCCGGTTTCCACCATGGCAAATACCTTCTCAGCAGTGTCGTCCACTATCTGAAGAGGACTTTTGAAAACACAGGCAATAAAGGAAACCACCGGATTTTGCCTGAGTTGCTCTGCGCCACCGGCGATTATTTCAGCCATGCGCACGACGTCGTTCAGTTTTTCCAGTGTGGTCAGGCCGGCTTGGACGTGCTTGGTTATGTTGTTGAGACTGGCGAAGAACTTGTTGACGTCATGATTCTCATTAGTGATGTCGGGGTCCTGAATATTGAGAGGGCGAATAAAGAAATCAAGGTGTTCCAATTTGTCGCAGAGTTTGGCGGCACGGCTAAGCAGGGCAGTGTTTCCTCTGAGTTCCTTATATCGGGGCACCTTAACTTTGACAACCCCGTCATTGACACTGACAAACTCTTCCATCTCAGTTTCGACCCAAATGTTGGCCTCTGAGCCTGAGCCAAAGTAAACTCGAGGGACTTCAGCATCCAAAAACAGACGATTTTCCGGTTTTCTGGCTCCTAAAACCAGGCGAGACGGTGCCTGTGCCACTGCCTCCTTGATGAGACCGGCTGGAAAGGTCACGCGCCAGCAAGGGGATATGGATTTTTCGTCTTGCCAAACCTTGGCTCCGTGCTGTTGAAAGAGCTTTGCAGCCCGCTCGTTATAGCACCAGATTCCGGGATCGGCCAAGATGTTCAGCGAGGCTTGGTCCAGCCACTTTACTTGTTCCTGGCTCAACCTCTCGTATGGATTTACGATCACTCCCTCTCTGTATGAGTCGATCACCTTCTCCTCCTTTTATGTTTTAGAGCTCTCCGAGAGCTCTGTGAGCTCTGTGAGAAATAAGAGCTACGGTCATTTCCGAAACGCTCTCGTGTACTTGCGACAGTGTCTGTCCCTCCCCACCCGCACCTCGGCGGTCTTCACCGCAGCGGAGATTTCATCTTCCATTGGATCAATA
>CP070843.1:2031891-2041071 GCA_020350905.1 Deltaproteobacteria bacterium | reverse complement strand
GTCATGGGAAACCATGAACTAGGGTTGGTGAACAAATCCTACCTGGGCTGGTTCAATCGACCGACCCGGCGGTCACTGCTGCTCACTCAAGAGCTTTTATCCTCAGATACACTGGAGTTCATCAAGGACTTGAAGGCAGCTATGGTCTTTCAGGGATGCCAGTTGGTGCATGGTTTTCCCCCTGAGTCGATTACCACCTATCTGCTGGACGTCTCCAAGAGCGAATGCGTTCGGGCATTCTCAAATATGCAGGAAAAAATGTGTTTTGTCGGGCACACCCATGTTCCGGAGATTGTAGGTTTTGACGGCGACAAGGTCAGCCGTGGTCCTTTGCACCAAGGGTTGAGGAGTCTAGGAGACGGCAATATGTACATCATCAACGTAGGAAGCGTGGGCCAACCCCGAGATGGCAACAATAGAGCCAAGTATGTGATCTGGGATTCATCGCGCCAGACCGTTGATCTCAGATACGTTGCCTATGACATTGCGATTACCGTAAAGAAGATCCTTGAGCTCGGTTTTCCCGAGTTTCATGCGCACCGCTTGTGGTAAGGTAGAGCCAGCGGCCAGGGGGCAACCAGCAGCAGATGACCAATGAGAAAGATCGGGAAATACGAGATTTGTGGTCTCCTTGGTAAGGGGGCTATGAGCATCGTCTACAAGGTGCGGTTGCCAAAATTTGGCAGGATAGTGGCCCTGAAGCTATTGTCACCTCATCCGCATTTAGTCGGGTCGCTTGGCATGGAGGAGATCAAAGAACGCTTCGTCATTGAAGCCAAGACCATGGCTTCCTTGCGACATCCCAACATTGTGTCCATATGGGATTTTGACGAGGCCGAGGGAAGACCCTTTCTGGTCATGGAGTACTACTGCAACAGCCTGGGTCTTATCATTGGCGAAACCTACCGACTCGAAGACCCCTCTCGAGCTTTGACGCTGGAAAAAACAGTACACTACCTCCGCCAAATCTTGGCAGGACTCGTACGCTTGCATCGGGCTGGAATCATACATCGGGACATCAAACCCTACAACATACTGGTCACAGATGAGGATACCGTCAAGATAAGCGATTTCGCTTTTTCTAAACTGAGGGGAGAGGTCTGGAAGCCTCCGCCCAATGTGATGGTAGGTTCTCCGTGCTATGCTGCGCCGGAACAAGAGCAGGATCCGGACGGAGTGGATGTTCGAGCAGATATATACTCGGTGGGTGTGATGTCACATCGCATGCTCACGGGGACGTTCCCTGTGGAGACCGGAATAAGAGCCAGTGAGTTTCATCCCGATCTGACTAGGGAATGGGACAGTTTTCTGACAAGAGCCGTGGCCCAAGAGAGGCGAGGCCGCTTTGCCAGCAGCGCGGAGATGTTGAAAGCCTTGGACCAGCTCGCCGCTGATTGGGAGGAGAGAAAAGAGCGGACTTGTTCCATAGCACCACCTCTTACCGCAAAAAAGAAAGACACACCAGGTTCAAAACGAATACTGAGGGCCCAGAGCATTAAAGTCAGACCACGGCAAGCGCGCGAGGTCTTCCAGCTCGATCAACTGTGGCGGCCCCGCGATTATGTGAACAATGATTTTCAAGAACACGGTGACGCCACTGTCACTGATAGGGTTACCGACTTGGTCTGGCAACAGGATGGCTCGGATTATCCGATGACCTGGAATGAAGCTCAGGTATATGTCCAGCGCCTTAATAGTGAGCGCTTTGCTGGCCGCAGTAATTGGCGGCTTCCAACAGTAACTGAACTTATTTCGCTGCTAACCGAGACTGGCCACACTGCCGATCTGTGTATAGAGCCTATTTTTTCTCAGGAGAAGAGATGGCTTTGGAGCGCGGATCGAAGCTCTTTTGTCGCGGCCTGGTACGTGAGTGTGGATATGGGTTTTGTATCCTGGCAGGATCTTAGCTGCTATTTCTTTGCGCGGGCGGTGTGCTCAGACTCTTTTGGAGACTTTACGAAAGTGGTGTCCGAAGATCATTAAGGTGACGGCATCTGGTAATAACTTTCGATGGAATAGTAAAGATTTACATAACATTTTCCAAAAGTACCATTGGGATATGCCATTTCCCACGATACCTAAATAGAAAACGGACTTGAGGAAAACTTTGATAGTATGGCTCTGCATGTACGATTTCCTGCGGGGCTGATAGTGCTCCAAGAATTTGCAGGCCCGGCGGTAAAAAAATCGAGGGCTGTAAATGGTTCGGACGATCTTGCGGTAGCCCTTGATAAGGGTTTCCTTGTCCATTTGTGGGATGAAATTAATGGTTCCGTCGGTGTTGTCACCAGTGACATCGAGGCGGAGCCGGTTTTCCGCCTGTAGTCTTTGCCAGAGCCTCGTCTTCGGCATCGCATTCAAGAGCCCAACCATTGCTGTTACCACGCCGGATTCCTGGATGAATTTGATTTGCCGATGGAAGATTCCCTCATCGTCATTGTCAAATCCGACAATGTACCCACCGAGAACCTGGATGCCTGCCGCCTGGAGCTTCTTGATGGAGGCAACCATGTTACGATCACGGTTCTGGTGCTTAGAACACTCCTCTAGGCTCTCCTCGTTTGGTGTTTCGAGGCCGATAAAAACCCTATTGAAGCCTGCCTCGGCCATCATCTCTATGAGTTCATCGTCATCGGCAAGGTTAATAGTTGCTTCGGTAATGAATTGGAAAGGATAGTGATAGGTCTGCATCCAGTCGATGAGACGAGGAAGCATCTTCTTGATCTTCCCCTTGTTTCCAATGAAGTTGTCATCAACAATGAACACACTATCTCGCCAACCCAAATTGTAGATTGCTTCCAGTTCCTTAATCATTTGATCCGTATTCTTCACCCGGGCTCTACGGCCATAAAGGGCAGTGATGTCACAGAATTCGCAATCGAACGGACAACCCCGCGAGCACTGGATCATTAAGGTGGCATATTTCTCTATTTTGATCAGATCCCAGCGCGGGGTGGGTGTCAAATTCATCTCAGGGAAACCGTCAGTGCGATAGATTTTCTTAGGGTTTCCAGCTCTGAGATCTGCCAAAAAAGGTGGCAGGGTAAGCTCTGCCTCATTTAGGATCAAATGATCCACAAGATCAACATATTCGTCAGGCGTGCTGTTGAACAGGGGTCCGCCGGCAATAACCTTTGTTCCCAGGAAGTGACATCTTTCAAGAATATTGAAAACCGATTTTTTCTGAATCAACATTGCACTGATCATTACATAATCGGCCCATTTCAGATCAGCGTCTTTGAGCTTGTCGACGTTCAGATCCACCAACCGAACCTCCCAGTCGTCCGGGAGCATGGCCGCGACTGTGAGAAGCCCCAAGGGAGGGTAAGCGGCTTTTTTGGAGATAAACTTGAGGGCGTGGTCAAAACTCCAAAAGGTAACCGGGTATTCCGGGTAGACCAAGAGCACCTTCATCATATTATCCCATACGAAAGAGGTCTTCGAGATAGAACAACGCTGGAGCTAAAAGTCCGCTGTAACCAGAGAGCGGGGAGTAGGGTATCCAAGACTCCATCCAAAAAAACTAGACTAAAATAAATCACGAGAGCTCTACAATTGTCAAGTAAATCTAGATGGGTATTCTTTGCCTTGCGACGACTTACAGTTAAAGGTCACAACGTGGCCCAAATAGCATGCCCCGGCCTAACTGGATTCCATCCATAAAGAGTTCAGATACTGCCACAGATTTTTTCAAGCCTTTCAGTTGATTTTCAATCCGCAATCCGCGATCTGAAATCGTCAATCCGTTGGCTTACCCCCCTAGACCAATGACGAAGGCGTGAAGCTGATATTTCTTGGCCAAGTGATTTGCCAGGGCAGTGGCCTCCTCACGACTGGCAAGCTTACCCACCTGCACCCGATACCAGCGACCTTTGCCGGACAACTCCACTTCTCTGATGGTCGCTTTGTGTTTCAGCCCCCTGAAGCGGGCAGCAAATTTCTTGGCGTTGGTCAAGTCTTTGAAGGAGGCCAATTGAACGGTGAAACGATTTGTGGATGGTTTTTGCCGTGCAGAACTCTTTTTTCGTCGTTGTGCGGGTGGTGGGGGTTTGGCGGCTACCGTGGTGGACGGTTTTTCCGTAGGTGGTGTCTTGACAACGGCCGGGTTTTGAAGCTGTGCCTCTTTCTTTTTTGCTAGCTTTTCGTAAAATTCCAGATCTTTGAAGGCGATTTTCCTTTTCTCAGTGGTACGTGGAGGAGGGGTTTTTTGCCCGTCCGTTTCGCCGGAGCCGGGCCAGATGCCTTCAGCCATCATCCTTTTCTTGATCTCGGTAAAATTGATATTGGCCGGGGTTATACCTTTCCCCACAAAAAGGCCGAGCAAGAACATCCAGATCAAAGCCAAAAGCAGGCCAAAACACCAGCCTGTCAGCGCCAGCCTGCTCACCTCAAAGCGAACCGATTTCTTCTTTTTCTTACGTTTTCTCGCTGCACTCATTAGAAGAAATGCCTAACATGGGGATAGATGTCTAAAGTGAGCTAAAGTATAAAGAAAGCCTCCTGTTATGCAACTCAAATAAACCGTATCAGTCTACAGTATCTCTACATCTTCTCAGGGGCTGAGACTCCCAGCAGTCCTAAACCGTTGCGTATCACTACGCGAATTGCCTGGACCAGGTTAAACCGTGCTTGCGCCAAAGCCAGATCATCCTGGATGATTCGATGATGCTTGTAGTAGCTATGGAAGGCCGAAGCCAATTGGGTCAAGTAGTAAGGAATCCGATGCGGCTCCAGAAAGCGGGCGCTGTTCTCCACCACTTCCGGATACAAACTGAGCTGTTTGATGAGAGCCAGTTCTTCAGGTAAGTTTAGCCGGTTGAAATCGAGCTTCTCCTTATCATCCAAAGCTAGCTTCTGTTCCTCCGCCAACCTGATGATACTGCTAATCCTCGCGTGGGCGTACTGGACATAGTAAACAGGATTGTCAGCACTTTTTTCTTTGGCGAGCTCGAGATCGAAATCCAACGGGCTGTCCGAGCGCCGGGTCAGAAAAATGAAGCGCGCCGCGTCACGCCCCACTTCAGCGATCACTTCCCGAAGGGTAACGAATTCACCAGCTCGAGTGGACATGGCCACTTGTTGTCCTTTACGCAACAGGTTCACCAGTTGTACCAAGAGTAATCTGAGAGCTTGGCGTTCTTTCCCCAGTGCCATGACCCCAGCATACATCCGGTCCATATACCCATGGTGGTCGGCACCCCAAAGGTCAATAACCAGGTCAAGCCCGCGGAGATATTTATCCTGGTGGTACGCCAAGTCTGAAGCGAAATACGTGGTCATGCCATTGGCTCGAACTACCACCCGATCTTTTTCATCCCCCAGAGCGGTGGAGCGAAACCACAGGGCACCATCTTTTTCATAGATATGGCCGGCCGCTTTCAAGGTTTCGATCACCCGATCCACCGCTCCATTCTCATAGAGGCTTTTTTCGCTGAACCATTTATCGTAATTGACACCAAACTCCAGGAGATCATTTCGGATACCGTCAAGAATACGTTTGCCCGCGTAGTCACTGAATTGGGAGAGCGCCTCCTCCTCGGCAACATGCAGGTAGGAGTTGCCATGGATTTCCTGCATCTCGCGGGCCAGGACTTGAATGTAGTCGCCTTGGTAGCAGGTTTCTGGAAAGGCCACCTGGTGGCCGAGGAGTTGCTGGTATCGCAAAAAGACCGAGCGCCCCAGGGTCTCAATCTGAGTCCCGGCATCATTTATGTAGTACTCGCGCTCCACCCGATGGCCAGTGGCTTCCAATATGCTGGCAAGAGTGTCACCTAATGCAGCTCCTCGTCCATGCCCCACATGCAGGGGACCGGTTGGATTGGCACTAACAAACTCCACCTGTACAGAGCTGCCGTGTCCAAAATCAGACCGGCCGTAATTATGGTCTAAGCGGTGTATTTCGCCCAAAACTTGGAACCAAGCGGAAGGACTAACCACGAGGTTTATGAAGCCGGGACCGGCAATTTCCACACTGGCAAAAAAACCGTCTCCGTCCGCCAACTGTTCAACAAAAGAGGCAGCGATATCTTTCGGCGAGCACCTGTTCGGTTTGGCGAGAGTTAAGGCGACATTGGTGGCAAAATCTCCATGAGCCTCTACTCTGGGTACTTCCAGCTGAATTTCAAATCCGGAAGGAATGTGGAAGAGACCACGTTCACCACAGCGTTTCAAGGTGCTGTTCAGTATTTCCAGAGTTTTGATCTTGATCATCGGTGAACCTGCTTTTTCACTCGCCCACCCCCCCCTCGGCGAGCTCGGGAATCGCTAGAGCCCGTGGAGGGCTCAGAGTTCTCTGTGCTTTCGGTGAGAGATTGAAAATCCCGATGACCCACTCGCCGTGCTCATGGTGCCGAAGAGTTCAAAAAGTGCTTCTTACGGTTGCCGCCGAAATTGCAGAAAATCTCGTAGTTTATGGTGTCGGTTTTGGCGGCTATCTCGTCGGCGGTGATTTCCTCATCTCCTTGTCTGCCGAGAAGGACGACTTCGTCCTCTGGCAGAACTTCCGGAATTTCGGTGACGTCCACCGTGATGAGACACATTGAAACGCGGCCAACCACAGGCGCTCGACGATTACGTATTAACACCTCACCTTTGTTGGAAAGAAGGCGGTCGTAACCATCATCATATCCCACGGGCAAAGTGGCGATCCGGCTCAGTCGTGAAGTAAGGTAAGTGCAGCCGTAACCAAGGGGAGAACCGGCGTCTACCTCTTTGAGTTGAAGCACCCGTGTTTTCAGGGTCATCACTGGTTTTAAGGGAACGGGGTGATGGAGTTCCTGAGAGGGGGGGCCGCCATAGAGCATTATCCCCGGCCGGACCAGCTGGTGGTAGGAATCAGGGAGGTCAATTATTCCAGCTGAGTTGGCAATGTGGGCGTAGCGAAAATTCAAGCCAGCGCTTTTCGCCTGGTTCAGGACGCGCCGAAAACGTTTGAGTTGCTGAGTACTGAAGGACTTGTCATGTTCATCGGCCGAGGCGAAATGCGAAAGCAAGCCCTCCACCCGAATACCCTTGAGTGATTTGATCAACTCAAAGAATTTCTCCGCCTCGACATAAGGAACTCCTAGACGACCCATACCAGTGTCGATCTTCACGTGAACAGGGATCTGAGTACTTGCTGCCAGTGCTGCGGAGGAGATTGCCTCGGCGATATCGCCTCGGAAGAGCACCGGAGTAAGATCATGTTTGGTAACATCGGTAATTTCGTCTTCTTCTATACCGAGAAGGAGAAGTATTGGGGTTGTTAAGCCTGCTTGGCGGAGGGGCACACCCTCTCGACAGGTGCTGACTCCAAGGTACTCCACTCCTTGGGTTTCCAGTTCCCGAGCCACAGAAACCATGCCGTGGCCGTAGGCATCGGATTTTACCACCCCGAGAATAGCCGTGGTTTGACCCACCAGCTTCCTCACCTGGGAAAAGTTGTGGCGCAGGGCCGCCAGATCTATTTCGATAGTGCTGCCAACCATAATCACTCCGCTAATCAGTTCTTCGTGCGCCCAAAGCTAGCCCATTTCCTTGGTATATTCAAGTGCAAAGGGAGGAAAGTGCATGGGGCATGGGGCACAGGGCATGGAGCAGAGAGTCATTCGGCTGCGCCGTCATTTGCCTTCGGCGTCATTTATTCGCGCTCGCTGCGCTCCGCTCAGTCCTGCAAGCGGGTCCCTAGTTTGGGCTTGCGCCCGTCATTCATGGTCGCTCATCGTAACTACCGCGTGACAACAAATGACGGCGGAGCGCAATGCCCCTGAAGCCAGCTGTCTCAGGAACTTCCCCAAACACGTATGCTTGATGTGTATACATTTGCGGAAGTGGCACAGGCCTCCCACCAGTCACTCAGAAGAAACACCAGCAAAGCCACAGGGGGAGGCTGTGAAACAACGAGCACCTGAGCCACCTTTCCTTCTACTCTTAGCCCCGCACAGGCCAGCATGAAGATGTGGTGCATTTTCAAAGGCGACACTGCCATAAAAGGGCGCGAATTGCTCGTTGTGGAGGAGCCTTCCCCTGTGGCCTGTGTCGTTCATAACATTTCTGGGGAAACTCCCGTTGATTCTCTACTTGACAAGCTCACAGTCTCGGTTATACTACTAGACCGATATGAAATTACGAAAGGGGGTGGTGACGTGGATATGGTCATGTGCGAGGATGACATGTCGTGCTGTTGTTGCCTTGTCCACCTGAACAACAAGGCTCGCGGCTCTAGCCGACGGTTGCGTCCGATGGCCACGCTTTCCAGTTCACCATCCCGAAAGTTCCCCAGCCTCTGACCCGTCTGCAGCTTGAACCTACCGCCAGCCTTAGTAACTCATTCTTGAAAAAACAGGAGTAACATCAGCGCCAAGACTGCCGAGACGCAGGCGTGCAACTCTCTGCAGTCGGAGATACCGGAAAGGAAACCATGAATCCAGAACAACAGTCTTACAATAAGGAAACGGAGGCCTGCCGCCTAGCTATTGAGATCTCTATCGAGAATCGCGACAGGCTACCTGCTATCATCGATGACCTTGTGAGCTCCAGCCGAGATCAAGAGCTATTCGCCCACGTGGACGCAGAGTTGATACCATCTGTGGAAAAGGCCGTGGAAATCCTTAAGCGGGCAAGGCGTTTGCTCTTTCCTGGTTATTTTACCAACGGCCAGGTTCTGGACAACAACCAGTTGGAGTACGCCATCGGCATGGAGGTGACTCGGCTTTTTGAGGTCCTCTCTGAAGAGATTGCCCTGAGTATCAAGCACGACTGCCAGCGCTACCAACTGGTCTGCACCCACTGCCAGGAACGTGGCCAACAGGAAGCCATCCGTTTCCTCGACCGTCTGCCAGAAATCCGCAAAACCCTTACAACTGATGTACAGGCTGCTTACGACGGCGATCCAGCCGCCAAGACCATTGATGAGGTGGTGATCAGCTACCCGGGCGTACTGGCTATCACCATCCATCGGATCGCCCATCAGCTCTGGCAACAGGAAATACCTTTGCTTCCCCGAGTGATGTCAGAATATGCCCACAGCATTACCGGCATCGATATCCATCCTGGGGCAACCATTGGTTCCAGCTTTTTCATTGACCACGGTACTGGAGTGGTCATCGGCGAGACCACAGAAATTGGCGAACAAGTGCGCATTTATCAAGGCGTCACACTAGGAGCCCTCTCTTTGCCCAAGGAGGAGGTGGAGCAATTGCG
>CP070843.1:2028779-2031791 GCA_020350905.1 Deltaproteobacteria bacterium | reverse complement strand
TCAACCTACACTCCTTTCACCTTGGTCCGTGGTTAACTGCAAGGAGTCATCAGTTTCGCTCTGTTATTTAATCATAGAAAACCTGGATTTGGCTAGGTTTTAATGACTTTTTGATTGTTCCCGAACTTGGATTCGGTTCTAATTTGCAGTAACCTAATCTGCGCCTTCTTGAAGTGAGGGAAAAACAACGTCTGAAAAGCCTAAAAGCTCGCCTGAAGAGATTAGCTGAAAGGTTTTATCAATTAAAGACAGAAAAATAATCGACTATGCGCATATCCAAGCTCGTTCTTTTCATCGTCATTGGGCTGCTGCTTTTGGTGGTCGTGGCAATTACCGCCTTACTTTTTGTGGATCCATCTATTTTCCGTGGTCAACTGGAAGCACGTGCTTCGGCAGCCTTCGGCCGTCAATTCCAGATCGCCGGCCCCATCAGTCTTGAGCGCTCACTACGCCCACGGATCGTACTCGAGGATACCACCATCGGCAACCCAGCCTGGGCCTCCAGGGAGCATTTTGCCAGGGTTGAAAAAGTCAGTGTTCAGGTAGCACTCTTACCGCTGTTGCGTGGCGATTTGAGGGTTCTGGACGTTTTGTTTGCAGGAGTGGAACTGTTTATAGAAGAGGGCCCCGATGGTGCGAACAACTACACATTCGGTGATAGCAGTGGGAGCAGAGAACCCAGGGGACTGCCCGCTATCGAGCAGCTTCTGATCCGAGATGCCACCATCTATCATCAATCAGCTGATGCCGGTATCAGCCGCTATGAAATTGCTGAGGCTCGGCTCTGGAACATTCCCGGACAGCCGGAGAGAATCGAGGCAGAAGGTCTTGCCAAAGGCATGCCTGTTACCATCCTGCTCGCCGCCGACACCCCGGCTGAATTGTCAGGCCCGCAAAAGCCGTGGTCTTTAAAACTAGACATGCAAGGACCCGATATGTCACTCGCCGTCGAGGGGCGAATGGAAAAAGCATTTGTATGGGACACGTTCGACTATCGCATAGCCATCAGCGGGAACCAGGTGGATGCACTGGAAAAACTCTTTGATCTGGAATTTCCAACCACTGGCCCTTTCAAGATATCGGCGGCCGTGAATGCGGCTGAAGGATTGTACAGCGTGACAGACTTTGTCGCCCACGTTCACGGGGCTCCAGGAACACCTGACATCAAGATTACCAATGGAGACGCTTCAGGCGGTCAAAACCACCCACTTCTTATTGAGCTCCAAGGTAAGTATGGCGATGCGCCTCTTGCCCTTACTTTCAAATCAGAGCAGACGTTTGAGGTCTCCTCGCAGACAACACCCTGGCCTTTGGAGGCCCGGCTAAACCTTGCGGACATACAATTCGATGTTCGAGGCACGGTATCTCCGGCGACTGCTGGTGAGAGCTTTGAGCTTGATGGACAACTCCAAGGGGAAACCCTCACCACGCTGGTCCAGCTTCTGGGCAGCGAACTGCCCAAGGCAGGACCGTATCAGTTCTCTTTTCGTACAAGGTTTGGGGAGGGAAGCTATGAAGTCACCGATCTCGAGGGCTACCTCAGGTCCACCGAATTGTGGAAGAAGATTCACATTGTCCAAGGCAAGGCTTCAGCGCACCAAAATGGATTCGTCAAAGCCTCAATAGAGGCCAAGCTGGACAACGCCCCCCTATCCTTGTCGTTTCAGGGCGGGCCAGAGACGAGTGGCGAAGCAAATACCACAGACTGGCCGGTTCAGCTCGAGGCATCGGCTGTTGGGGCAGTACTGATGGGCCATGGTTCCGTCCTCACCACCAATGATGGTAAGACGCTGCAGCTCGCCACAAGGATCAAGGGGAACCGGTTTGATAGGCTTGGTTCCCTTGTGGGTGTTTCTCTCCCACGAGTTGGAGCGTACGATGTGAGCGCATTGGTCAGCAGTGGTGGCGGGGTACACGAGTTCCGGGACCTAAGGGTTCAGATGGGAGCAAACCGTTTCACAGGCAGTGGACGGTGGGAAGACAAAGCACCTCGACCCCTTCTGACGGCCAAGCTGTCTTCGGACAGCCTCACGCTGAATGAGCTTTTGGAAACAGGCTCAAAGCCCTCTTCTAAAAAGAGAAAGGATGGACTGCTGGATCGCCCAATCATGCTCGACTGGCTGAGAGACTTTGACACCAACCTGGATTTTGAGGTGAAGCGGGTGGCGGACAGTCCCATTGCCGTGGAAAAGGTTAGGTCTGCAGTGAAGGTTGCAGACGGTAACCTGAACGTTTCGTTTCGCGGTACGGTGGCGACTGCACCCGTAGAAGGGAACATTCGTCTGATCCGGCGCAGAAAGGTGCCCAACATCTCGCTCAAAGCTGACATCGGGCGAATTGATGCAGGACAAACACTCAAGCAGTTAGAACTCCCTGAGATGGTGGTGGGCACCGTGGATGGAGCCAATTTGGAGGGCAGTAGCAGGGGTAAGACCTTGCACGCTTTGCTCGAACAGGCTGCCATCACTCTACAAATCAGGTCTGCAAAGGTAAGCTACACTGGTAACTTCGCCGCACAGAAGGTCGATGTTACCTTTAAGAGTGCGGAATTCGTCGCACGCAAGGACCAGCCGGTAACAGCCACTTTCAGTGGAACGCTTAAAGATGTTCCTTTCAATGCCACTGTCAGCGGTGTGAGTCTCGCAGGTATACGGACAATTGATACGGTGCTCCCAGTGCGAGTGGCCCTCCAGACCGCAGATGTTCAGTTTCGGGCAGAAGGTACCATTGCTAAACCATTTGACAGGAAAGAGTTTGACCTCGAGCATGAAATAACGGGCAAAGAAATCGAAGGCCTTGCCCCGTTGATTGATCTCGCGGTGCCCCTGCGTGGCGAATTCCGTGCCAAAGGGACAGTTTCTGCTCGCGGCAATCGATTCACCTATGAAGAGGATCTCCGGATTGGTAAGACTGATCTCAAGGCGAACATAACGGTAGTTCGCCAGCCCCCACGCCCCAAAATCACAGCGAGTATATTCACCCGAGAGCTTCATCTGGACGACGTCAAGATTT
>CP070843.1:2018014-2028679 GCA_020350905.1 Deltaproteobacteria bacterium | reverse complement strand
TTATGTAACTACAGCAATATTTTTAATAATAAGATCTTATTATTTACTTGTGCTGTGATTACAATAGGTTATAGATATGGATTGGAAGACAGAGTGGTGGTAAGAATAAGACGAAAAATCATGCTAATTAATCTAACTATTCGAAATATATAGGTATTTCTGTAGACTACGGGACTGAAAATCCTCGTGTCCCCAGTTCGATTCTGGGCCTCGGCACCAAAATTTATTTCTATTTACCTGTTTGGGGGACTTGGCTAACGATGGCAAGTCCTTTTTTTAAAGAGGGGGACGCTCATGCGATTATGCGTTTTTTGACAAAAAACGCATAATCGCATGAGCGTCCCCGATGCCTCTTTAGGTAATTTCGCTGCCAGATTGTTGCAAGGTCAAGGAACTTCCATAGGTGCGGTGCTCTTCGCTGGTCTGCGCTAAGCCGAGCGAACCATAGCTATTGATCAGCCTCTCGCCAAGAGCCCCTGCCAGTCGTCTAAAGAAAGAAAGACCATTCTTTGGATCTTTTTCTAAGATCTCCTGGAAATCCTCTCTATCTATTTTGAGCAGCGTTGTGGGTTGTAGACACTCTGCGGAGGCGGAGTACATATCGCGACCGACAAGGCTTGACCAGCCGAAAGCTTCGCCCGGGCGACTGACTGTGTGAACCACCTGCCCAGTATCTCGAGTGCCCAGCCTAATGCGTCCTTTTAGTAGAATATAGAAATGGCTGGCCTGATCCCCTTCACCAAAAAGAACTTCTCCTTCTTCAAAAGATTGCTTTACTGTGAGGTCATATGTTTTTTTGATGAAATCCTTATCCATTCCTCGAAATAGATCTGTCTGCTGGATAAACATGGTCCCCCCCTCTCTGTCCTCAAGGTCAAAGCAGGACATTCCCCAAGAGCAAAAATTTGCCGAGTCAATTGTTCGGTCTTAAAAAACTTTCCCACCTCAACAGACCGGGCTAGAAAAATTGTAACCTCCTTGGCAGCCTCTTTCTAGGCCAGATGTATTTCACGCTGCGCACGTGTGGTCGTACGGTGGTGGTGGCTCAACCAGTGCCGCAAAAGAAAGGGAGAAATCAGTGAAGGAAGATGTATTGCTCAGAATTCCGAGGTGACCGGGGGCGGCATGAAGCACGGGGAGTAGAGGGTAGTGGTGCGGCTACGTTACCTGAGGCTTAAGCAAACATTCCAGCTCCAAGGGTCTGATAACTTGATCGTATAGGAATTTCCTTTTTCGAGTCCGCCAGCGGCGGACGTCATATAAAATCGCGGTGCGATTTTATAACTTGAGCTTCCAACAGATCGGATGGTGCTCTGTTGGAAGCGCTATGGGCCCATTTTGCATAACATTTGCGAATCTCCCACAAGCTGGCGGTGGTCAAAAAAGACAGTCTAATACTAGCTTAAAACCGATCAAGTGACAGTGTCAACATAAAACTATTCTTGTGATAGGAATACTTTTCACTGTGACCAGCAGCGGGGTATGGTCACTCAATCCGAACAGCCAACGTTAGTCCGTCATTTTCTGGTGAATGGTTGGGCAGGAAAGAGTACAAATGTATGCAGCGCCAATGATTGTCGGTGAAAATTGTTCGGTTGAACTCACGAGCTCCCAAGAAGGCAACATTGTCAACAACCAGAAGACCGCCCAGTCTGAGCAGTGAATGGCACCCCGATAGAGCTTTCTGGTAATCTTCCTTTTCAATATCCATGAAGATAAGATCATAGGGACCCTCTAGTGTCTCTAAAACTTCCGAGACCTCCCCCACCCTGACCTCAACCCGATCCGCAAACCCAGCCTTGGAAATGTTTTCTCTGGCTCTGGCTGCCATGGCCTCATCACGTTCAATGGTAGTCAGTATTCCCCCCGGATTACTGATTCCTCCAGCCAGGTAGATGGTCGAATATCCTGTGGCCGTACCCAGCTCCAGGATAGCCATGCAACTCATGGCTTTAGCAAGGATGTATAGGAACTCACCCACTACCGGACCAACTATGGGAATGTGCTGCTGTTGCGCCTCCTGTTCGAGTTCCATGAGCAACTCGTCTCTGGGTGGTAGGAAGCCTCGAAAGTATGTTTCTGCATCAGGTATCATGTCGGGCATTACCGTTCACCTCGTTGCTTTAGGCTCCGAAAACATCAAGCTCAGTTTTCGGATTTCTGGTGGTTGTTAATTTTGCGAACGGCTAGACAGGAGAATGGCTACAAATCGAATGGCGTCAAGCTTTCGTAACCATTGTCGGTAACAAGTACAGTTTGCTCAAACTGAGCAGAAAGCGAACCGTCTTTCGTTACCGCCGTCCAGTTGTCAGCCAAAATACGGAGCTCCTTGCTTCCCAGATTGACCATGGGCTCAACGGTGAAGACCATCCCAGGAACCAAGCGAATACCTTCCCCCTTTCTGCCGAAATGTGGCACCTGCGGGGGTTCATGAAAAGCAAAACCTATTCCATGACCCGTAAATTCCTCCACCACCGAACAACCTTCCCCTTCTGCATATTTTTGAATGGCCCAGCCAATATCCCCTACAGTATTTCCAGGCCTCACCATGGCCAAAGCCACCTTGAGACTCTCACGCGCCACCTTGACTATTTTCTTGGCCTCTGGACTGGGGCTGCCTACAAAAAAGGTCTTGTTGACATCGGCATAATATCCGTTCAAGATGGAAGTCACATCCACATTTGCGATGTCTCCGTCCTGTAAAATTCTTTCTCCCGGGATCCCATGACAGATTTCTTCATTTACGGAAACACAAACAGATTTGGGAAATCCCCTATAGTTCAGCGGTGCGGGGGTAGCACCATTTTTCATGGTAAATTCATGTACAAAGGTGTTGATCTCATCAGTTGTGATGCCTGGTTTCATCTGTGCTTCCACCAAATCAAGTGTCTTAAGCACTAATCGACCAGCCCGTTTTATCTTTTGAATATCTCCTTTTTCTTTGAGCCTAATATTGTATTTCTGGGCGTACATTTTTTTGACGCTTTGCTGCTGGATATTACTTTTCTCCAAGCAACATTTCTTGTATTTCAGCCCACTTCCACAAGGGCAAGGGTCGTTTCTTCCCATTTTCTTCGCCATAGATTCCTCTGTGGAGCTCCAGCTGCCGATTCTACAGGTCACAAAAGAGCTCTGAAATCGTTTGTCTCGTCCGGATATTTCACGAATTGCTGCAGCGAGACCGTGCAATATCCGGGCTAAGGAGTTTAGATTGGCTGCACACTTCAAGGGATCGTGGCTATCGTCTCATAACCCAATTCGCCATATCAGTCCAGAGGCGGTGCCAAATATAGCATGAATTATTCTCATTCTACAAAGAAAACGCTTCAAATGGGAGACAACTTTGTGCCCTCTGTGGTGCGAACTATTGCCTGCACCAGGCTGCCAGTCGACAACCAGCCTAAATCTAGCCGTCACCCTCATTGACTTCCGTAAAATTTGGCAAGAAATGTGCATAAGTTCTTCAAACCTGAAAGAAAACAGAAGCCTGGCATTCGGTACAGAGTGGATAGCCGCCGGCAGCATGCAAAAGCCATATCTTTGCAGCACTCGTGTAGGACCGTTTCCATGAAGCAGTGTTACCTGGCCTTTGAAATAGGATCAATGCAGAAGACCATCTATCCGTTGCTGGGACCAACCACCATTGGCCGGACTGCGGACAATACTATCACCCTGCCAGATCCCACGACTTCGCGCAATCATGCCAGATTAGTCATCGCCGATGGGAAATGGGTGGTGGAGGATTTGGGAAGCGCCAATGGTATCATTCTCGGCGGGCAACGTGTGGAAAGAGTAGTTCTCAGCTCTGGAAATGTCTTCGAGATCGGGGGAGTCCGTTTTCGCTACATAGAGAAGGAAATCTCGGGAAAAAGTAAGCAACTGTTTGAGACCGTACAAATCCTGGCAACTGCAGACGACGACTTGAATTTCCACGTTGCTGAAGACAAAAAGGAAGAAGCAGCGGAGCAAAGCATACCCTGGTCTCAACGACTTCAGGAAGCAGTTGCTGCAATTCCTTTTTTCTCACCTTTGGATGGCGATGAGAGGAAAAAACTCGCCGATACTGCGACCCTTCACGTATTCAATGCTGGGGAAATGATCATCCGTGAAGAAGATCCAGGACGCTCGATCTACGTTATATTGGATGGTAAGATTCGGGTGTTCACCAGAGATCATCACGGTGAAGAACTGGAGCTTGCTGTCTTAGGGGCAAGTCAGTTTTTTGGTGAAATATCCTTCTTGACCGGCAAGCCGCGATCGGGTTCGGTGGCGGCCGTGGATACAAGTGTCATAGTCGAACTCAGCTACACCAGCATGAGAAAAGTGGTTCAGGAACATCCCACCGTCAAGAAGGTATTGGTGGAGTACTACCAGGAGCGGTTGGGGAATACCGCCAAGAAACGTGCCGAAAAGGAAATCGACGAAGGGAAGCGTGACTCTCGCCAGAAAGACCGAGTATCAGTAAAGCTCGCGGTCTTACCCCAAACTACACCCACAGGCGAAGCAAAAGCAAGTTCCTGGAAGGGTGTTTCTGTGGACATTGCCGAATCAGGTATTGTGGTCAGAGTGTTTGAAGCATCGCCGAAGACATTCCTAGTCCAGGGTGAAGTCAGGTTGGAAATTGATCTTCCGGAACCCTGGGGAGAGATTCGCACCCTGGGAACCATCCGCCGAGTCAAGTCTGCCCAAACGGAAAAGGAAATGACGATGGTGGGGATAGAGTATGTTGGCATGGCGAAAACGGATGCAAAAAAACTCAAAGACTACTTATCTGGCGGTGACTAACGCGAATGTTTATTCAACATCGAAAACCTGGTCCTTAGGGCCAGGTCAGAGTTCTATGGCTTTGCCGGTAAAGATTGCGAGTTGTTTTGGAGTATTGGAGCATTGGAGTATTGGCAAAAACAAAGGAATGAATTTCAACTTGAATTGGGTTTTTCATTACTACATTACTCCACCACACTGTCGCAAGCGGGGAAAGACCATTGAAGCCCCCTCAGGGGGTAGCCCAAAGCCTGGTCCTTTGGGCCCGGATTCTTTACCATTGCCGTTGGACTGTAACTAAGAGTGCCCTTGAGAGGGGGATATCTTTTGGCTGCCGAGAAACAGGATAAGAAACGATTCCACCAGCATTTTCGCTTGAATAGCATTAAGACTAGGATCATTGTGTTCGCCCTGCTCGCCACCATTATCCCCTCGGTGAGCATGGGGTGGCTTTCCTATGTCCAGAACAGAAAATTCTTGAACGAAAAGATAAAGCAGGAATTGAGAGTTGTTACCTCTCAAGCTTCCCGAGAGCTCGATCTGTGGCTCAAAGATCGAATCTACGATGTACGAGTTTTTTCCAGCTCATACGTTGTCTTAGAGAATCTTGACAAGATTGTGGGCCAGGGTGGTGCACACAGAGAGAACGTTGTGGCCCTCCGCCGCCTAAAGGATTACCTGAGGTCTGTGCGGGAAAAAATCGTCGACTACCAAGAACTCATGCTCCTGAATCTGGAGGGGAAGATAGTAGCCACCAGCTCTAAGCCGGCCACCACCGCGAAATTACCGGATAAATGGCTTCCGCGAGCGCAAGCAAACAAGCATACTATCGGACAACCCCATTGGGATGAGACTCTGCAAGCTGGTGTTGTGGTGATTACGCAGCCCATAAGGACCGCCAACGAGCGGTTGTTGGGTGTTCTTACCGCCAAGATCAACTTTCGAACTATCAGCAAGGCCTTGAAAAACTACGCCCAAGGCGAGATAGGAGAGCTCTATTTGATCACGGAGGAAGGGACTTTGCTCGCCAGTTCCCGGACCATTTCGGCAAAGTTACTCGAAACAAACCTGGTGGGAAGTACAACGCGAAAACTCTTTTTTGGAGAAGGAGATCCTCAGCGATATTATGGCTACCATGGTGAGCCGGTGGTGGGCGCCCTTAAGAGAATGTCAGCACTGGATTGGGGGGTTGTGGCTGAAAAGGAAAGAGCGAAAGCGTATGCTCAGATTGTACGGCTTCGAAATGTAACTCTAGTGCTGGTTGTGGGCCTGCTGCTCTTCATTGGCCTCGGAGCCTATCTTCTCGGCCTCACTCTGGTCCGTCCCCTAGACCGTCTCACCGGGGGTGCTTCTAAGGTGGCCGAGGGCGATTTGGAGGTGGATCTTCCCGTTCTCAGCCGTAGTGAGGTGGGCTATCTCACTGAGGTCTTCAACGACATGGTAGCACGGTTGCGTCAGGGCCGAGAAGAGCTGGCCGCCATCAATAAGACCCTCCGCGAGAAAAACAAGGAACTCCACGAGCTCTCCATAACTGATAGTCTGACTGGACTGTATAATCGCAAACACTTAATGGAAACTCTGGACAATGAGGTGGCCCGCTCCAAACGGCACAAACACGATTTTGCCGTGCTGGTCATCGATATCGATCATTTCAAGGAATACAACGACACCTATGGTCATTTGGCGGGTGACGAAGTACTCAGCAGACTGGCTTCAGTGTTCAAGAAATCTGTCCGCAGCTGTGATTATGTTGCGCGCTATGGTGGAGAGGAATTCATACTATTATTACCGGAGATTGGTCCGGACGATGGAGTGAAGACCGCGGAGCGGATTCAAAAGAAGGTGGCCAAGGAAAATTTTTCTGGTGATGGGGAACCAATAGAGGTTACGGTAAGTGTGGGTGTTGCCTCATATCCCAGGGATGGTGACGATCCTCAGGCCATCATTAGACATGCTGATGCCGCTCTCTACCAAGCCAAGGATAGTGGACGCAACCGGGTGGTTCTCGCTGGGAAAACTCCGGAGAAAAAAAGGCAAAAGTCGAAACCAAAAGGTAGAGCTGTGGCTCGGGGCCGTTGAAAATGCGCAATATACCCTTTAACGACCACCCACGAGAGTGTGGAAAACCCAGCCATAGGCGCCATTCTCGCTCACCACCCGCACCCACTTGTCCTTATATGAATAGCCAATGAGCGGAGTTCCTTTCTCCAAGGTGGTGATGACCTTGCTTTCGAGATCGGGTTGCATCCTGAGATTACTCATTCTCAGCACTTGGAGCGGCAGTGGCAGGGCAAAAAATACCTCTCCCGTAATGGGTGGTAAACGCTTAATGGGTGCTACCTTTTCGCGGCCCGTAAGTTGTATCTGGCCGGCCCTGATGTGACCCTTGGCCTGACTGGTGAGGTAAACGGCGCCGCCGTAGTTCTGTTTTTTGAACTCCTGAGCACTCATCTTCAATAGCTCTTGAGCCTTGGTAAGGTCAGGATTTGGCGTCTGACCCGCCAACTGAGCTTTTAAGGCATTTACGGCAATTTCAGCCTCCGCCATTTCTGAGGCAGCCTCTGCCTTGCTTTCTAAACTGCGAAGTTTGGCTTTAGCCCTGACCACTTCCTGAATGGCCTCATCCAACATTTCCTGCTGCGAGTCCAAGCGCTCCTCGAGTTGCTTGATTTGCGCATCCCGTTCCAGCAATCGCAGCTGAAACTTCGCTATGTTGTCTTCAAGTGTTTCTACGTTGTCTTCAAGTGTTTCTAGGGAGGCTTCACGTTTTGCCAGGGTCTGCTGCAACTTCTTGACATCGTCAGATTGCTTCGATGGCCAATGAGTGCACGCTGGGATGAAACAGAATGAGACAGCCAGCAGTAGCCCCAGATGTTGCCGTGAGTTCACCCTGATGAGTGAAGAGATCATATCCCTATTCTCCCTGTATGGGCTGTTGGTGACACTGCCAAGGCAGAGGAAAATTCGTCGTGGTACCACATGGATTTTATATTACTGAAAAACCATAGCAAATTTTGCGGTAACAAGAAAGACTCAGTATTTTCCTCCATTGACATCACATCAAATACAGGTACAATATATACAGTTTACGAGAGCAGGCACACACCTACCTCAAAACTAGCTCCAAATCTATTTTTCAGCATTACTGCCGAGGCATCTCTATTTGCGGAGGAGATATTTATGGCCGCTGGTAGCAGCCCTCCTGTGGACCCCAAGACGGTGGCACTGGAGGTACAGAAAGGGAAATCACTGGAAGAAGTCCAACGAATCTTCGGGATCAAGATGAAAAGCCAGGTACAGGACCTGTATGTGCGAGGCCTCCGACAGCTTGGTGAAATTCCACAGTTCGAGATGCCAAAGGCAAAGAATAGGTCAGCGGCCAAAGTTGTTGATATGGGTTATAGGAGAAGTATTGGCCAAAGTGGCAGCATCACCTTGACCCGCTCACTTCTCTTGGAGAAACTCGGCTTCCAAGAGGGTGATGTTTTTCAGATCATCCGGCAAGGCGATGATCTGATACTTCGCAAAGTCGATTAGCATTTCACATCATTTCACATTTCGCATCCGACACTCTATCTCTCACAGAGCCCGCAGGGCTCGGGCGAGAGATCTGTCTGCGCTCGTCTGCGGTAGAATCCTGCCTCCTGCTGGCCGCCCACTGCTAGGCGAGGATCATCCGACAATCAACTGCGAAACATCCCTGGCCCTGTGGTAAGACTTTGATGGGATTAAGATCTAACTCCTGAATCTGAGGCAGATCGCACATGAGTTGAGAGATCTGCTGGCTCATTTTTGCGAGCGTTTCGAGGTCGGCTGGCGGCTGCCCTCGTACACCCTCTAGTAGCTTGCCACCACGAATTTCAGCAAACATTTTTCGAGCCTCCACTGCACTCACAGGTGCGACTCGGAGTGCCACGTCTCCGAAGACCTCCACGTAGACGCCACCAAGACCTACAAGAACTATCGGGCCAAAGGTGGAATCCTGCTTGCCGCCCACCAAGATTTCGCGTCCCCCCGAGATCATCCTTTGCACCAAAATAGACCGTTCTTTTACTCCTGGATCAGCTTTCTCTATCAGGGTTGCCAAGCGTTCGTACGCCTTTCCCACTTCAGCCTCGGACGTGAGATCAAGCAGTACTCCACCCACGTCGGACTTGTGGACAAATTGTTCCCCCATTACTTTCATGGCCACAGGGAAACCCAATGTTGCCGCTTGAGCCGAGGCCTCTCGCGCACCACTCACAGTGGTCCAGGGGGCTGTGGGAATGGAGTAGCAAGAAAGAATCTGAAAAGCCTCATCCGTGGTAAGTTGCCGGGCCTGTCGGGCTTTGGCAGCGGTCAGAATAGCGAGCGGTTTTTGCTTGTCAATCGCAAAGGTTTCGGCCTCGGCAAAAGGAGAGAGTCGACGAGTGGAAAAGTCCCTGGAAATGGCCAGCCCATGTGCCGCCTCTTCTGGGTCTGTGAACATGGGAAAGCCCGGGTGATTACGCCGGTTCAACCGCCACTCCTCGTCACTGGTTACCAGGCAGAGAGCCACGGGTTTCTGAAGTTCTAGACAGGCCTCCTTGATGGTTTTCACGAGCGTTCGGCTGTCATCTTGAAAAAATACTCCATTGTAGTTAACTACAACCAGCATCCCATCAATGTCGGTGCGGGCCAGGGTGTCGGTAACGATCTGCTGAAACAGTTCAAAATCGAAAAGGTCACCAAGGTCCATTGGGTTATCGAGTCGAATCACCCCGGCGCGTAGCCGCTTTTCCACCATCCGAAGAAAGTCCTCTGGAAAAGGCTGGAGGACGAAGTCATGTTTGGTCGCAGCGTCGGCGGCAACGACAGCGTGGCCACCTGAGCGGGAAACAACCGCCAGTCGATTGCCGCGCATAGGAGGTAGGCTGTGGGCTTTGAGGGCTAGCATGGTGGAGCCCATGTCAGTGACCCGCTGGATGCCGCATTGTCGCAATGCAGCATTGACTACCTCTTCTGAGGCTGAGAGAGAACCGGTGTGAGAGCGGGCGATTCGAGTGCTTGCCTCACTGGTGTTTGACTTGTGCACAAGAATTGGTTTCTTGGAGCGAGAGGCTATTTCCATCAGACGTCGGCCGTCAGCAATACCTTCCAGGTACAGAAATATCGTCTCGGTACCGTCGTCTTCCAGAAAGTACTCCAGAAGGTCGTTTTCATCAGTGTCCAATTTGTTGCCGATGGAGGCGAACTTGTTAAATCCAAGATGTTCCGCTGCGAGGGTGTTAAGCAAGGCCCCGCCCACTCCACCACTCTGGGAAATGATGGAAAAGGAGCCCAGGTTGAAAGTATCGCGAAACGGCATAAAAGGAAGTGCCAGACCGTTTTCTTTATTGATGACACCGATACAGTTGGGGCCAATGAAGCGGATGCCATACTTCTGGGCTGCGGCCACCACCTGCTCTTCCAGGTTTCTGCGCTCATCTCCCAATTCGCTGAAACCGGCAGATTGGATCACGACCCGCTTGATGCCCTTCTGGCCGCAGGAGTCAATGATTTCAGGTAAGGTTGCTGCCGGGGTGAGGATTGCGGCAAGATCCACCAGGTCGGGTATGTCGACAATGGTGGGGTAGATCTTGTGACCCATGAACGAGCCACCTTTGGGACCCACGAGATAAATCCTGCCGGTGTAGTGGAACTCAATAAGATGGTAGACGATGGCGCGGGCCAGATTCGTAGGAGAGGTAGAAACGCCGACAACAGCAACGCTCTCTGGACAGAAGAAATCTTTCACTGGTATACCTCGTCACCATAGTTGAGAGATTTAGGATATGGTAATTGTGGAATCGCCTATTGACTTTACTCCGCAAGAGCTCTAGAGGGCTGGCACCTTCCCTCCGCTTACGCTCGCTCTGCTGTTCTTGCCGGGCAGGGGTCTAC
>CP070843.1:2015136-2017914 GCA_020350905.1 Deltaproteobacteria bacterium | reverse complement strand
GGTTAAACCACTTTCCTTGTTTGACAGGAGAGGTTATAGAGATATGAGAGCTAGCGGGGATCAAAGGTCTGTTGTTTTTATAGTGAGATGGACCTAATTGTTTCAGACAAATCTGTCCCAGGAGGGGCAATCATGTACACTGATGAACTTGTTACTTCGGGCAACATCGATGAAGTAAAGGATAATCTTGGTGACTTTGATTATGTTGATGAGATCGAAATAGGCGATGTCATCTCTGTGATGGAATGTGGAGAAGGATTCAGGATAATTGTGTGGGAAAACCGATATGGTGAGGGCAACGCTGTTATTGACTTCGGTGATGATTATTTGTGGGGAGAGTGGGATGGTGCCAGGATAAAAGTTGAGTATGGAGATGAGATCCTGGCTTATGATATTGAAGGTGACTGCAGATTTATGGGAGTGGTATAAGAGTGTGCAGTGCCGGGGGACGGCCATATTTTTCGCGGTCGCTACGCTCCGCTCAGTCCCGCAAGCGGGTTCCCAGTTTCGTGGTCGCAGCAAGTTATTCATGAAATACCCGGGCTAGAGGATGAAAAAACCTGCGGAACAGACTGCTCCGCGGGTTTTCTTTAAATTGTTAGGCTCCTTTCTCATTTCATCATTTTAACTAGCTCTGTGGTATATGATTCGTACTGTTCTGTTACGTTGATCCGCAGCAGTTACCGAAAATTCACCTCCTCCACCGGCTCTTCCATGGCAGGAGGGAAATCATTGAAAGGGAAAGGACGTTGGTTCTTATTCAGAGCAAGATAACGCATGAGGTCGTAGGCATGATTTCCTCCCAGTCTTTTCTTAGAGTTCAATACGGCTGTCACCAAAAAGTCACTACGCCATGAATTCTAGCAGCTATTGAATGGAGGAATCCACGGTCAACATTTGTCAAAATCAACTCAACAATTCTCCTCATTGATGTTAGAATTCGGTTCAATTTCTGGGAGATGAGATCCTCGGAATGTCTTCCAGACCAAGGCGACCACCTCTACCGCAATCAGAAGATTTACTTCCTCGGGGTAGGATGAGTATTTGCCCAAATATAGAGCAATTAGCTGACAGAGTGGCAGTCATCGCTGATCCTCATGCGAATTTCAGAGGAATGGAAATCTGTTACGAAAGAATAAAGTCGCTGGGAATCGAGCAGGTTCTGTGTTGCGGTGACGTAGTGGGTTATGGGCATGAGCCCAATGAGGTGGTCGAGTTCTTTCGTGAAAATCGTATCTGGACCATCTCCGGAAACCACGACCGGCTGGTCTGCAATCAGGGCGAGACGGAAGGATGGAACCCATTTGCCCTGAAAAAGATCGAGTGGACCAGATCTGTCCTCACAGAAGCCAATCATGCCTACCTGTCCACCCTTCCTGAGAATATGACCACGGATGAGTATTGTCTGGTGCATGGAGCCTGGAGCGATTCTGACAAATACCTGTTTCAAGAAAAAGATTTCTTTGCAGAACTGAAGCATCTCCCCGCAACATTGGTTTTTTATGGGCATACCCATATGCCCGGTGTTTTTCAGTTTCTTCTTGCTGAAGGCAAGTACGATTATCGTCATCTCGCACCCAGGCAGGATTCAGACGTCTATGTAAAGCTTTTGGAAGGCAGCCCTGTTATGCTGGTTTCTTTCATCAATCCCGGCACAGTTGGGTATCCACGTGGCATGGACAATCAGGCGACTTTCATAACCTGGGAGAGGAAAACTGGCAGGATATCGTATCACTTCTACGACTTATTCTAGTAAGCAGTAAACGGTAAATCGTTATCGAGAACCGAATATCTCAAATCCCGTAATCCTTCAATTCCACATCCGCAGTCCAAATCTACAATCTCAAATCTAAAATCTCCTATCTTACCGCTACCCTGAGGTAGAGATCTCCCTGGGTGCCGTCCTGCAGCTGCTGTCCCGCTCCCGCAAGACGAAGTACGGTTCCATGGCGCGACCCCGGTGGTACGGTTACTCTCAGTAGTTTCTTTCTGGAGCCGGAGGAAAGACTCAACAACTTGCGAGTTCCCAGTTGGGCCTCTCGGGGGGTAACGACTATAGTCTCGTAAACCTTGGGAGCATCGGTCGTGGTCCAAGGCGAGGTAGGTTTTATCACCTGCAGCCGGTGGCTCTTCTTCTTGGTGGTTTTCTTCCGTATCTGCCGACTGATACTGAGTTCTGGAACGAACAAGAACAGTTGTAGGAAAATAATTCCAAAAACGAACCCGCCAATGTGAGCCCACCACGCTATGCCACCGCCGTGGGCAGGCGTTCCGGCAGCGCTGATGAATTGAAATAAAAACCAGAGACCCAGGAAGAAAAATGCTGGGATCTCGATGAAATAGGGCAAAAAGAAAATGGGGATAAAAGTAAGGATCCTAGATTTTGGATACAGGATGAAATATGCGCCCATGATACCGGCTATGGCCCCGCTGGCTCCCACCGTTGGAAGCTGGGAATGCCAGTTAAGGAAAAGATGCGTGAGGCCTGATGCCAGGCCGCACAGTAAGTAGAAGAGGAGATACCTCACCGGACCTAACCGGTCCTCAACGTTGTCGCCGAAGATGTAAAGCGACCACATGTTACCCAGGAGATGCCAGAAGCCCCCATGAACGAACATGAACGAGAACAGAGAAAGTGTCTGTTCAGCCAACGTGAAGTGAGAAGCAATCGCCGGCACCGAGTAACGGGCCGGAACCAGGCCGTAGGTGACAATGAATTGTTGCAGCCTGTCACCCTGGGCTAACTGCAGCAGATATACGAGGCCGTTGGCTGCAATG
>CP070843.1:2011460-2015036 GCA_020350905.1 Deltaproteobacteria bacterium | reverse complement strand
GTTTCCCTCAGCTGGTTCGGTTTTCAAGAACCCCCCAGGGGACTTTGCCGGTCGGCTCATTGAGGCCGCGGGTTTAAAAGGTGAACGCGTTGGCGATGCCCAAATTTCTGCAAAGCACGCCAATTTTATTGTAAACCGGGGTCAGGCACGGGCCAGTGATATCCTGGCTCTCATTCAACTCGCCCAGGAAAAGGTGGCGCAAAAATTTGGCGTCCAACTAGAACTGGAAATCGAAGTCCTTGGTAATAACCATAGCACCTGATAGTCGGGGCCGTATGCAAATTTCGCTGCCATTTGAAGCCATAAAGGTAAAAAGTAAGAAGAATAGCTACCGGAAAAAACGTCTGCAGTTGTACCGACGACTGCACCTGGTTGCTAAGATACTTCTTGTTCTTCTTGCTTTTGTTGCCTTGAGTGCTCTGTGCGTTGTTGGCTACCGTGCCTTGCTCAGTTCACCGTTACTGCAGGTCACCCGGATCCAGGTGAACGGCTGTCAGCAGCTGGACCCTCAAGCTGTCATTCAACAAGCCGAGATCCCATCTGGGATCAACATTCTTTCCCTGGATCTAGATGGGGTAAAAAATCGGCTCACACAACATCCCTGGATAGCGGCCGCCGCGATCAGCCGCGAGATCCCAGATCGGATTCGTATTGAGATTGCGGAACGCAAGCCGGTGGCCCTAGTCAAGGGGCACCAGTTCTACTTGGCAGACCGGCAGGGCGCTTGTTTCGCCCGGGCCACGCCGAGCGAACATGCCGGTTTGCCTATTATCACGGGACTTGACCCCGGAACCCTCGGCTCAGGCTGCAACCTGCCTCGAGAGTTTACTGTTCTCCTTGAGAATCTCTATCGAGAGACTCAGTTGAAATTGCCCTGGCGACTCATTTCTGAGATCAGGTGGAACAGGAATGCAGGGCTAAGCTTTTTTACCGCCCGAGGCGGAATTCAGGTCGACCTCGGCAGTGAAGACTATGGCATCAGGATAGCCAAGCTTGAAAAAGTGTTGCGCTATCTGGAGAAAAAAGGACTTTACGCGCAGTTAAGAGGGATTGATCTCAGCCACGGAAATCGGGTTTTTGTCAGGGGACGTTTCAAGATTCCCAAGCAAAACCGATCTCAACAAAAGGGGGTTTAAACATGGCCAAAAAGGATTCTTTGATTGTGGGACTTGACATTGGCACCACCAAGATTTGCGCCGTGGTCGGTGAGGCTACCCCTGAAGGAATAGATATTGTGGGAATTGGCACTCATCCTTCTGAGGGTTTGCGCAAGGGCGTAGTGGTCAACATTGAAAGCACAGTGAATTCAATTAAACGGGCAGTGGAAGAGGCCGAGTTAATGGCGGGCTGTGAAATCAACGCGGTATACGCCGGTATTGCCGGTGGACATATCGAGGGCGTTAACAGCCATGGTGTCATCGCCGTGAAGAACCGCGAAGTAAGCCAGCAAGACATTGACCGGGTAATCGATGCTGCCAAAGCAGTGGCAATACCCTTTGATCGAGAAGTTATTCATATTCTTCCGCAAGAATACTTGATCGACGACCAGGGCGGTATTCAAAACCCCCGGGGCATGTCAGGCGTGCGCTTGGAGGCCAAGGTTCACATTGTCACCGGTGCTGTTACCTCAGCCCAGAATATCGTCAAATGCTGCCAGCGTGCTGGCCTTGACGTCTGCGACATTGTTTTGGAGTCCCTCGCCTCAGCAGAATCGGTACTAAACCCTCAAGAGCGTAGGCTGGGCGTGGCCCTGGTGGATTTTGGTGGAGGCACTTCTGATTTGGCCATCTTTTCAGAGCACAGTATACGACATAGCTCGGTTCTCTCCCTGGGCGGTAATAATCTCACCAACGACATTGCCGTGGGTTTGAGAACCCCGGTAGAAGAGGCAGAAAAAATCAAACAACGCTACGGCTGTGCTCTAACTGCCATGATTCAAAAGGACGAGACTATCCAGGTGCCGAGTGTTGGGGGTGGTAAGGCAAAGGTTCTCAGCAGAAACATACTGGGTGAGATTTTGGAGCCACGAGTGGAGGAAATCTGTTCGTTGCTGCAACGGGAATTACTTCGTTCCGGCTATTCGGACCTTGTGGCTTCGGGTCTGGTAATTACCGGAGGTTCCTCTTTGCTACCAGGGCTTGCGGATTTGGCCGAGCAGGTCTTCAACCTGCCTGTTCGCACCGGCCTACCCACTGACATCGGTGGCCTGGCAGATGTGGTCAGAAACCCCATGTACGCTACTGGAGTGGGGTTGGTCCTCTACGGTGCCAACGCCGCACCCCGAAAATTGTTCCGCATCCGTCAAAACAACATCTTCAACCGCTTGGTCGATCGGATGCGAAAATGGTTTAGTGACATAGTGTAAGCAATTGAAGAAGGCATGGGGGATTGAGGAATTAGAAGATGAGGACTTTGGGACTCAAATTCCGCGTTGTGCAATTCCACAACTCGGAATTCCTGAGTTTTAGCCCGGAGGGATACAATGACTACGTCGGACCTTTATTTCGTTTTGACCATGTTCTTTGTATGTATGGGCTGTTTTCTTGTGATCACCATGGTGTTTGTCTTCTTCGTTCGCCGGCGACAGCGGAAGGGCTCGTGAACTGTCGCTTGGGATACTGATCAAATACCCTAATGCAGGAGGTGGATCATGATGTTCGAGTTTGTTGAAAGTAACAACGGAGCCACGATCAAAGTGATTGGCATAGGTGGTGGTGGCGGCAACGCAATCAACAATATGATCAACGCCAGTCTGATGGGAGTTGATTTCATCGCCGCTAACACCGACGCCCAGGCCCTGGAAATTTCCAAGGCTCACACCAAGCTCCAACTGGGAGTCAACATTACCAAGGGGCTTGGAGCCGGGGCTAACCCAGAGATCGGTCGCAGTGCCGCTCTGGAGGACGCTGACAAGATTCGGCAGGCCTTGGATGGCACTGACATGGTCTTCGTGACTGCCGGACTGGGCGGAGGCACCGGGACTGGTGGTGCACCGGTAGTTGCTCAGATCGCCAAGGAAATCGGAGCACTCACCGTGGCTGTGGTGACCAAACCATTCAACTTTGAAGGACGTCAACGCATGAAGACGGCCGACAAAGGTATCAAAGAGCTCCAGGAGACGGTGGATACCATCATTACCATTCCCAACGACCGTCTTTTGAGCCTGGCGGCCAAAAAGGCGACTTTCCTGGAAATGCTCAAAAAGGCTGACGACGTGCTGCTCTATGCCGTCAAGGGCATCTCCGATCTCATCACCGTCCCGGGTTTGATCAATCTAGATTTTGCCGATGTCAAGACAATCATGAGTGAGATGGGTATGGCTTTGATGGGCACCGGCATGTCTAGTGGTGAAGATCGGGCCACTGAAGCCGCTCAGAAGGCCATTTCCAGTCCTCTATTGGAGGATGTGTCCATAAGTGGTGCCAAGGGTGTGCTCATGAACATCAGCAGCGGACTTGACCTCACCATCGACGAGGTTCAAGAGGCATCATCACTGATTCAGCAAGAGGCCCACGAAGATGCCAATATTATCTGGGGCACGGTGCTGGATCAGAGTGCTGGTGACGAATTGAGAGT
>CP070843.1:2007283-2011360 GCA_020350905.1 Deltaproteobacteria bacterium | reverse complement strand
TCCTCACCCCAAGTTCCTCAAATCTAGAGGAATGCTCTGTGCCAGAGGTAATGCTGGCATCGCCCAGTTGTATGACCCAGACCGGCTCAAGTATCCCCTCCTGCGTAAAGGAAAGAGAGGAGAGGGCAAGTGGCAGCGGTTAAGTTGGCATCAGGCCTTGGATTATGCGGCAGAACAACTCAAGACCATTGCCGAGAAATACACCCGCTGCGGAGTTCTTTTCTCCCCAGGCTCTGACATGCAATCCACCTTTGTCCATTGGTTTGCCGAGGTCTTTGGCTCATATAACGTGACAACCCATGAATCCGCCTGCCTACTGAGCAGAAACCGAGCTTATCTGGACACCTTTGGTGAGGTCCCTTTCTCCGATGTGCTCCATACCAAGTACATCATCATGGCGGGGGCCAATCGCTTCGAGGCCTTAATCACTCCAGACAGCATTGATCTGATGACCGCCAAGAAAAACGGCTGCAAGCTGGTGGTCCTTGATCCTCGTTATACCAAAACGGCTGGTTTGGCAGATGAGTGGTATCAAGTAAGACCAGGCACCGACCTGGCCTTCTTCCTGGCTTTGATGCACGTGATCATTGCTGAAAAACTGTATGATGCTGATTATGCTGCCGAAAAGCTCTTCGGCCTTGAGCAACTTGGCGAGCACGTAAAACAGTACTCTCCCGAATGGGCCGAGGTCGAGTGCCAAATACCAGCCCAAGATATCAGACGCATCGCCCGCGAGCTAGCAGCGGCGGCCCCCACTGCCATTGTCTATCCCGGTCGACGCACCTCCGACTATGTCAATTCCACCCAGATTAGAAGGTCTATGGCCATTCTAAACGGACTGCTGGGTAACTGGGACAGACCGGGTGGACTGCTTGCCGCCAGACAAGTGGGGCTAAGCAAGCCTGAACTTCCCGAAGCACCGTGGTATGAGGACAACCCGGAAGACCGGCTAGATATGGGCAGGGCTCACATGATGTTCGAGGAAGAAGGCTCCTTCAAGCACATGCGAGATGCCATCATCGAGGCAAAACCCTACCCGATAAAAGGCTGGTTCGTCTATAAGCACAATCCTTTACAGTCTGAAGCCAATCGACACAGAACCTTGACGATGATGGGGAAGCTGGACTTTGTTCTCACCGTTGACATCGCCATGAGCGACACGGCTTGGATGTCGGATTTGGTCCTGCCCGCTCCCAGTTATCTGGAAAGACAAGATCCAGCCAGTGGCCTCCAGGGTTCATCTGCCTGTGCTTGTGTTGTTACCCGAGACCCAGTGGTACCCGCCTTATTCGAGTCGAAACCGGTATTCTGGATTCTTAAAGAGCTCGCCAATAGGTTGGAATTAGGCGAGTACTTCGATTTCACCATCGAGGACTACCGAAAACAGCAATTGAAAAATTTACCCGACGGAGAGCGGGCCCTCAGGGAAGATGGTGTTTATTACAACCCCAGCAAACTCTATGGCGTCTACGAAGGTCGGGTCTATAAAACCAAGTCCAAACGGATTGAGCTCTACAATGAACGTTATGCAGAGATGGGCGTGGATCCCATGCCAGTTTATCGCTCTCCCAGAGAGGTTCCCGCGGACCGATTCCGCTTGGTGGTTGGACGAAACGCCTATTTCACCCACTGCACCACCCAGAATAATAGTTTACTCCATGAATTCATGCCAGAAAACACTCTCTGGATAAATCCGAAATCAGCTTCAGCACTGGGAATTCAAGATGGTGATCTGGTGGAAGTTATCAGCGCTGCAGGCAGGGGTGAGCTCAAGGCCGAGTTTAAGAGTGGCATTCGTGAGGACACTGTGTATATGGCGAGCGGCTTTGGTGTTCTTTCAAAGGGCTTGACCAATATCTACGGCAAAGGTGCCTGCATTGCCGAAGTGCTCGAAGATTACTCGGATGAGCTTTCCGGGAATATGGCTATGCATGAGACCTTTGTCCAGGTTACCAGGAAGGTCGCATAATGAAAAAACAATTGGCAATGGTGATAGATTCCGCCTCTTGCATAGATTGCAAAGGTTGTATGACCGCCTGCAAGGTTGAAAACAAGGTGCCTCCGGGAAATTGGCGCAACTGGATCAAAGAGCAAGATCCTGATTTGGAACATCTCGATAATTTGAAATCCATGCATTTTCAGCCGGGCAACTGCATGCATTGTGACAATCCCACCTGTGTGCAGGCCTGCCCCACGAGCGCTACCTACAAAGACAACAAAGACGGCACCATTAAAGTAAACAAGAAGCTATGCATCGGTTGTGGAAGCTGCATCCCCGCCTGTCCTTATGGTGCAAGATATCGCCATCCAGAAGATAAAGTTGTGGACAAATGTGACTTTTGTGAGCGCAGGCGTGCCCGGGGGGAGCTGCCGGCATGCGTAACGACTTGTCCCACAAAAGCTCGAACCTTCGGAGACTTGAAAGACTCCAACAGTGAAGTTGCCCGTCTCCTCAAAGGTAACAACATCGTCAGGGTTGTTAATCGGGAAACAGACACCCAGCCCAACATCTATTATCTGTCAATGACGGCTCCCATTGACTGGCCGGTGAAGGCCGAGACACCTTCGGCTATTCAGTTGTGGAAGGTCATTAACCCCTTTGTCTGGGGCTTCGTCGGACTCAATGTGCTGGGTGTTTTGGCCATGCTTGGCAAGCAGTTACTGATCAAAGACGAACCCCTCGAGGTTGAGCACAGATAAAGAGAGGATGTCCATGAAGAGCAACATGATTAAACGGCATAGCAAAGTCACCATTTTCATGCACTGGTTTAATGCCTTCTGCTGGTTCTTTCTGCTTGCTACTGGACTGGGCTTGATCAAGAACGAGGATCTCCAACTCATGGGGGGTTGGTGGTCCAACTTGATGTACTCCATTTTCGGTGGTGGAGAAACCCTACTTCTGGTTCATGAAATCTGCGGTCTCACCTGGCTGGTAGTTTTCATTGTTTATATGATTTTCGGATCGAGGAAATACGTCATCCCCTTTTTGAAGCAGGTCTTTACCTACTCCCCTGGCACCGACTTGAAATGGCTCATCAAGAAAAACATTCAGATGACCCTGGGAAACAAGTGGCTCAAGCGGCTGGGCTTCACTCAGGATATCCCGGACCAGGGATTTTATAACGTCGGCCAGAAACTTTTTGCAGTTGCTTCAGTCCTGGGCGGAATAATGATCGCTACTACCGGGCTTATCATGTTCCTCTCCGACATTCTTTTGCAAAATACGGCAATCGTGCAATGGGCCATCGTCATCCATTTTATAGCTGTCGGTGTCGTCACCGGCGGTTTGCTGATTCATATCTACATGGCGGCAATCTCCCCGGATGAGCGCCCCGCTTTCTTTTCCATGTTTACCGGCAGTGTGCCGGAAGACTACGCCGAGCACCATCACAAGCTCTGGTATGACGAGATAAAGACCGCAGAGCGCAAAGGGCATCCTTCGACAAGCTCAGGACAAGTAGCATAGCGTTATGGTTTCGCGTTGGAGGTTTGAGCTTGCAGGTTTGAGGCAGGAAAAGGAGAATATCCTTGGATTTTCTGGCTAAACGTCTTTTCAACATTCTTTTTTCTGTCATTTTCCTCTTGCTCCCCACCGTACCCATCTTTGGCGAGGAGCAGCCACTCTGGTGGGAGCAGGCAGAGGCAGAGGCTAGAAGGGAAGGATACGATCTTATTACTCTCGATGAACTTGAGTTTCTTTACCAATCGGACAAGGATTTCATAGTCCTAGATGTGCGGCCTGATTATGAGTACAAGCGAGCGCATCTTCCCAAGGCTGCCAATCTGGAATTTCACTTGGGCGAGAGACTCACCCTTGATCCCACCAAACGAAAGGAGTTCGAGGAACTTCTTGGCTCGGACAAGGATCGTACCATTGTGATCTACTGTCGAAGTTTCAGGTGACTGCGCAGCAGTATCGCTTCTCGCTGGGCCGTGCGCCTTGGCTACAACAGAGTTCATCGATTACCTCACGGCTATTTTGGTTGGCGGGATGCGAATAATCTGGGAGGGGGTGACCAAGAAGAGCTTCCACAGTTAAGCGTGGGCGACTTTTTTCCCACCTGCCACCTGGTCCTT
>CP070843.1:2004409-2007183 GCA_020350905.1 Deltaproteobacteria bacterium | reverse complement strand
TAAAAGCCCTATGAAAAGAATGAGCGTGCAGCTTATAAATGATAGAAGATATTTGCGTAAGTGTTTTGTCCAAATCATACAATCCTCCGATTGGCAATTGAAATAGTTGCCTTTGCTCATATCTTAATTATAACCAAATAGAAGCGTGGGAGCAATGAGCGCCTATCGACAAGTCGTTCTTAATAAGCTAACGTTCTCAGCATTGCCTTGATAATACATATTGGACCCTTATTACGCTTATTTCTTTCAGACCGAACTTAGTAATGCCACCTTCAAATGAAGACATTTTTAGTGGATACTATGAGTGGTATAGGGCCAAGCCGATCCAAGATTTGCAGTAACTGCTATGTTGATTCCGCAATATCTCGAAATGTTCTACATATGCTCATCTTATGTACACTCGGGTTCCCAGTTTCGTGGTCTCGAGACAGCAATTCAGGAAATATCCGGGCTAGAAGAAATTCAGTCCTGATATTGGTCAAACTGGTCGTAACCAACCTCTTTTCCTTTCCCTGTCAGATCGAATCTATGCAACTGTAATTAATTTGATCATTGAGATATACCTTGGTAAGATCGAACTCGCTATAAATCCGAAACAGATTAAGAAATTTAGGTCAAATCTTCGACCCTATGCTGGATTGACACCACCATGGAAATTGTCACCGCATGTACTCTCGACTGTCCAGACGCCTGCTCTTTGCTTGTCAAGGTCCTTGCCGATGGGACCATACGGATCAAGGGTAATACCAAGCACCCTATTACGGCGGGATTCACTTGCAGGAAAATTCGGCGCTTTGGCCAAAGGTTGACAAGCGTCCATCGCATAACCACCCCCCTCTTAAGACAAGGACAGAATTGGAAGTCCATTGGTTGGGATGAGGCTCTTGAGCTCTGCGCCGAAAAGATTCAGCAGAATCGCTTTGAGCCAGAGAGTATTCTCCACGTGCGCGGTGAAGGGGACAAGGGTGTCTTGAGTCAGGCAAGTAAACTCTTTTTTGCCGAACTCGGATCCAGCCAGATGGCGGGTTGCTTGTGTGATGTGGCTGGAATTGCCGCCTGTGTTGCAGATTTTGGCTCCCTGGAGACTAACGATGTTTTGGACCTTCTCAATGCATCAGCTATTGTTAACTGGGGTAAAGACCTGGCCCGGAGCTCAAATCATGTGGCTGCCCTGGTTCGCAAGGCCCGCCGAGGAGGAGCAAAGGTGATGACAATTTCCCCCGGCGGGGACGGCAACCTTAGTTTTTCAGACAGAATTATCCGCATCCGCCCAGGAACGGATCGATTCCTGGCGGTAGCGGTTGTCCAGCTTTTGCTTCAGCGAAGAAAAATAGACAAACATATCCTGAAGCGTACTAAGAACTGGAAACACTTCCAAAAACTTGTCACCATGAGGTCGGTATCTGAACTCGCCCAAACTTGCGACGTTTCCGAGGATGAAGTGGAAAGCCTCTTCGGCTGTTATGCGCGGTCGGAACCGGTGGCCACCCTGCTGGGTTGGGGATTGCAACGCCACAAGTATGGGGGAGAAACTGTTCGCTTTATCAACGCACTTGCTCTCCTTTCAGGAAACATAGGTCGGTCTGGTGGGGGATGCTATTTCAACATATTGTCCATGCGAGACTTCAATCTGAGTTGGGCTGCAGGCCCGGCCGGTCTGAAAAGGAGAACGCTGCTGGAGCCCACCGTAGGTAAGGACATTTTGGCAGCAAAGAATCCACCAATTAGACTGCTCTGGGTGAACGGTTTCAACCTGGTTAATCAGGCGCCTGAGAGTGGTACAATTGCCCGAGCATTTCAAGCAATCGATTTCAAGGTGGTGGTAGATGCATTTATGACTGACACCGCCCTGCGGGCTGACCTTTTTCTGCCCTGCCAACTCATGTTCGAGAAAGAGGATATAGTAGGGTCTTTCCTCCATAATTACCTGAATTACGTTAGAGCTGTACTGCCACCACCTAAAGGCTCCCGCTCCGATTTTTGGATCCTTACAGAGCTGGGCAAAAGACTCAATCCCCCCATCGTATTGCCTACCGCAGAGGATTGTATGAAGGCAAGCCTAGATTCGCCCTATCTGGGAATAGCTCTCGAAGATCTTCGTCAGCTTGGTTTTGCCCGGGCTAAGCGGCCCCTGATCCCTTATGGCGGCCTCGAATTCGACCATCCCGATTGCAAATACCACTTGCCTAAAGAGATTCATGAAGAACCATCGCCACCTGCCGGGTTCCCCTTGAGGCTACTGACTCTCGTCCGGAGGAATTTTCTCCACTCGCAGATCCTACCGGAAGAGCATGATCCGGTGCCGTCGGTGTGGGTCTCGGCGGAAAGAGATGCAGTGGGAAAGCTGGATCTGGAAAAAGGTGTATATATGGTTTCACCTCTTGGTCGCCTGAAAGTAAGGGTGAAGTATCTTCAAGGGTTGCACCCCGAGGCGGTCATCTACCGAAGGGGAGACTGGATGAGGCTGGGTGGAGGCGTCAATCAAATAATTGCTGCGGAGCTAACGGACATGGGAGATGGGGCTGCCTATTACAGTCAATACGTCCGGCTTGAGAATTGACCCTCACCGGACTCGAGAGAAAATCTGTTCGCCTTCACTCTGTGAGCTCTGTGAAAGGCGAAAGAGGTTCTGTAACATATCAAATTGGTGGCAAATGTAGCGGGGGTTATCGGTTCTGTCACAGCCGCCGGCGTTCTCTGGAGTTCCATTGGTTGATAGACTAAAAGGACATCCCTGGAAAACCACGTCGGTAGGGGACGAGACCGACTCCATC
>CP070843.1:1994618-2004309 GCA_020350905.1 Deltaproteobacteria bacterium | reverse complement strand
AGCACAATGACATCAAGCCCGAAAGATCTCAGCGTCTCAATGTAAGCGGAGTGCTGTTCTAGTAAAAGTTCATAGCTGGGTGTTCCCAAATTGGAAGTGGTTATACCATGAGCGAAGTCTTGTCCAGGTTTTCTAGTTATTGCATATTTGAACATTTTGCCACTCCCAAGGGTAGTTTCAGCCCAGCATCTGAATTCTTACTGGAATTGACTAATAACTCTTATAGCATATCTCTAATAGAAGTGTAGGCTGGGATTTTACGAGTATATGGTGTGTTCGGTGCGTTTCTTTTTGCCATCCTTAGTTCCAATAAAAACATTTTGCAAAACCGCCAAATCTTTTTCCTTATTTTCATATTGGAGCTGCGGCTCAAGCCATTTGACAAAAAATTCATGAGGTGAGATTGAACAAGGCAGCCCGTCCACCAGTGATTCGGAAAAGCATCCGAATTTTTTCAGGGGGCGCCAAAAGGCAGACCAACCAGGCCACCGAAGGGAATACCGCCCCGTTTCTTTTATGGTATTCGATAATTCGAGAAGCTCGATAAAATGAGCGGCATTGCCGTTTGGAAAAGCCTCGAGTTTTCCTAAACCTGGAAAATCAATTTCATGGATGAAAGGATTGTCATGCTGATCTTTTCCTAAAATTTCGATTAATTTTCCATCTCTTATAAGAGTGGCATTCCTTTTTTGACTTCTCAAAACTGCGTCCCAATTCCAACTGATCTTGTAACCAAGAGGGTTAGTACAGGCCGTCTTTTCAGGTATTCCCCCACAGTAAGAGTTGAGCACATGCAATTCATCAAATTGCCTTAGACCATACCGATAAAGAACAAGATCAATTCCCGGATCCAGTCCACATTCAGGCATAATAACCACCCCTTTGTCGACCACCTTATCTTGCCAATGAGTGGATCTGGTAAGCGTAATTCGTATTGACTAAATTAACCCCGGCTCTGATAGCAGCTTCGGTTACTGATTTCACAAAGTGTGGGGGCAGGAAATCAAGCACGATATCAAATCCCTTATTCATTAACGAAACCAGTGCTTCTTGATCATTTAAATCCATTTTTTCTAGTCTTGTTTTTGATTGGTCCACATAAGTGAGGCCTCGTATTCTATCGGGAAAAAGGTCTGCGACAACGATTGTGCTTACCCACTCACGCTTAGAGAGATCAAATAAGGCCGCCTTACCCTGAATCCCGCAGCCACCTAATACGAGTACTTTCATTTCTTTCTCTTCGGCTGGTAGTCCCAGCGCTGGCATTAATGATGTTTCGCTTTCTGATTAAGTCCCGTTCGTTCTGTTCTCACCGGTATTGCCAGCCTAAATAAAATGTTTGAGTTAATTAACATGTGCCATGACAAGATGTCTATTTTTCCTTCATCCTTGAAACGCCGGGAATGAGTGTCACAGTGCTGGTTACCCCCGAAATACTTCTGACCTTATTGTGAACAAACTGCCCGATGATTTCAGCATCAGAGGACAACAGGTCTCGGGTTAGCATAACCTTTACAAGGAGATCAATTTCGCCATGAACGGAATGAACCTCCTGTACTTCTTTAAGCGCATAGAGTTTATCCATTATTTTAAACTCACTTTTTGCTTTAACATTTATTAGAATGAACGCCGTTATTCCCCGCTGCATCTCAGGATACTCGATCTCTTTCGTATTTGACATTTTCTTTCTAAATTCCTCCATGTTATCAGTCAAGATACGGTCTATTGTGCTTCCATAATTTCGCGATCTTTGATTGTCCCATTGATGGATTGAAATATAAGTATAAAGGTCTGCAATCGTCCGTCCAGGGAAAGCCTCAATGAGACCTCCTTGATTGATAATATCATTCAAGGGTTGATAGATCGTTTGATACCAGTCTTTCGCAGCGCTTTCAAATGAAACCGATTTTTTTGTCTCATGCTTTAAAAATTCCTGGTGCTTTGAAATCTGTTTAATAAGATGGATATACTGGCCAACTTCTGTCAGATTTATTGGGTGTGGTAGCCTGGCGATTTCGTTAAATTCACTTTTTTCCCGATAGAGAATATTTTCCAGAGTGTCTTTGGACGGAATAAATTCTACGATTTCCGCATCGATTTCGAGGAGACCGATTTCTTTTGCAGCTGCAATACGGTGATTTCCATCCAGAACGTAGTATTCATCTCTGATTTGATAGAGCTTGACCGGGGGAAGGCGTTTACCGCTTTTCATTGCCTGCCTTATGACTTTAAACCTGTCAGAAGGCATATGCTGCATTAATCGAAACTTATTGTCAAAGTCATGATATCGTCCTACACTTCCCACTATCTGTTCTACCGACACCGAACTGAATCCCCTTTTTTTGTGATCAAAGGCTTCTTCTTTTTGTTGGTCTTCCTTGAAAGATTTTGCAAATTGATCACGGGTGCGGCCGTTGCTGGCGTTTACCAGTTTATTCCGAAATTTGATCAGTATTGATTTCAAAAAGGTAATAGCCATAGGTGTTAACAACTTTTGTTTTGTTAATTTTTGTTATACGTTCGGCGGGATCATTGAACTCTGCATGGATGTGGCCATGGATAAAATATCTCGGGCAGTACCGGTCAATGAGCCAGCGGAAACTTTTAAACCCTCTGTGACATTGATCTTCTGCATCATGGATATAACGTGGTGGTGCATGGGTAATGATAATGTCGATACCTTTTTGCCACCAAATTTTGGGTCGAAGGCTTCGGATCGTTTTCCACATTTCTTTTTCGGTATACTGATGTGGTCCTCCACTGTACCAACGTGACCCTTCAAGACCCAGCATTTTGATACCCTGGAATTGAATTATTCTTGCATTCAGGTCGATACATCCACCAGGAGGCTTTGAATCATATCGGATATCATGATTCCCGCACACATAATAAAGGGGGACGTTAAACGAAGTGTAGAGATTAGAGAGGTATTCAGGAGGCAGGTCTCCGCATGAGAGGATCAGATCGATTTTTGGAAACCGCTCAACCTCAAAATTATCATACAGGGCTGATACAACATAGTCTGAAACAGAAAGTATTCTCATTCGCCTACACCATTTAATGTAACATAATAGATATGTACCTAAAATGAAAGGTTAAACTATCATTTTAATTAAGAAGGCTTTTTATAATGCACCATTGCGATTTACATTTTAACTTTAAATATTATTCCATGGTTGTGCGCTTGAAGCCAGTGGGTATAAAATGGGGGGACTCAGAAAATACTATATCTTCGCAAAGTAATAAATCAGTATGGTTAGAAATGATAAGCGAGAATTTCGACAGGAGACAAAATACAGTGAATACCCAACATGCTGACATGATCATACAAGAAGCCATCTCTTTGGCTGAGACCTGGCAGAATCGGGCTAATCGATTACTAACTTCGGAAGAAAAGGACATCCAGGACCAGATGTTGCGCCTCCTGACCAATCCAATAGACAAAGTTATTATGGCAAAGATGATTGATCAGAGTTTTCGCTCTGATGATGCTCGTCGTGTCGCTGATCAAATCAACTATTTGCTTAAACAATACGGAGTTCCTGATTTCTTTTCATCAGGAGATAGATTGCTCATGCGACTGTTCCTTGGCGTCGGCAGATATTTTCCTCATGTTTCTGTTCCACGGGTGATTGATAAAATGCGGGAGGACAGCAGTCGTTCCGTCATTCCTGGAGAAAAGGATGTTTTGTATGCGCATTTGCTGGAAAGGAAAAGCGAAGGCGTGAGGATGAACATCAACCAGCTGGGAGAAGCGGTTCTCGGGGAAGATGAATCTCTCTCTCGCCTTAATAAGTACTTAGAAGACTTGAAAGATCCCGAGATTGAATACATTTCGGTAAAGATATCTACCATCTACTCTCAAATCCAGTCCCTCGCTCTTGAGCACACTGTAAGCATTCTCAAAGACCGCCTATCCCAACTTTACAGGGCTGCCAGGGACAATCACTTCACCAGAATTGACGGAACCAAAGTGCCAAAGTTTGTTAACCTGGACATGGAGGAATATAGGGATCTGGAAATCACTGTCAGAGCATTTACAGGGACCCTGGACGAAAAAGAGTTTAAAGATCATTCTGCCGGAATTGTATTGCAGGCCTATCTGCCGGATTCTTATGACATACAGCAGGCACTCACTGTGTGGGCCAAAAAAAGAGTGGCCGAAGGTGGAAGCCGCATCAAGATCCGCATTGTCAAAGGTGCCAACATGGAAATGGAACAGGTAGAATCAGCTCTCCATAACTGGCCCCTGGCCACCTACGACAACAAGCTGGATGTAGATGCCAATTTCAAACGCATGGTGGAATTCGGCATGAAGTCAGAAAATATCAAAGCCGCCCATCTAGGTATAGCATCACACAATCTGTTTGAATTGGCCTATGCATATAAACTGGCCCAACAAAACAAAGTGACCGAATATTTTTCCTTTGAAATGTTAGAAGGCATGGCGGACCATGTGCGCCGAGCCATTCAGGAAACAGGCGAAGAGGTTGTGCTCTACGCCCCTGTTGCCACCAAAGACAACTTCATCAATGCAATTGCCTATCTTATGCGTCGTCTGGATGAAAACACCGCGGAAGAGAATTTCATGCGCTATTCTCCCAACTTGGAAACAGACTCTGAAGAGTGGACGTTTTTGAAGGAGCAGTTCATTGCTTCCCATAAGCATAAGGACAAAGCAGGCAAAACGCCCCACAGGGTGCAAGACAGAACACAGGAAACTTTTCCTGAACAAATGGGGACTTTCTACGAAGGGGAATTCAGTAATGAGCCGGATACAGATTGGTCGCTGGCTGCCAATAGAAAATGGGCCGAAGCCATTCGAGAAAAGTGGAAAAAGGGACCAGATGATAAGCCAATGGAAATCCCCCTGGTAGGGGCAGGAAAAGAAATTTATGAAGGTAGACAGACTAGGGAATGCATGGATCCTTCTCAGATCAATGAAAAGATCTGTGTGGCTCGCTATGCGATGGCCAACGATAAAGATGTTGAGCGGGCTGTTGCGGTGGCAAAAGCCGACCCTGATGGATGGAGGAATAAAAGTCAGAAGGAGCGGCATGAAATCCTTTCCAGGGTGGCTATGGAGCTGCGCCTTGCCAGGGGAGATCTCATCGGCGCTGCTGGTGCCAATACAGGCAAAGTTTTTACAGAGGCTGACGTGGAAGTCTCAGAGGCCATAGATTTTGCTGAATACTATCCCTACTCTGTTAAAGGCTTTACAGATTTAGAAAATATTCAGTGCAGTGGCAGAGGTGTAGGGCTGGTGATTCCGCCCTGGAATTTTCCCATAGCCATTCCCTGCGGCGGGGTTTTAGCCTCACTGGCTTCAGGCAATACCGTAATCTTTAAACCTGCTTCATCTGCCGTAGTGGTGGCCTGGCAATTGTGCCAGTGCTTCTGGAAAGCTGGCGTTTCCAAAAATGTTTTGCAGTTTCTTCCCTGTTCCGGTGCCACCACCGGGGCAAAACTTGCCAATCATCCTGGTGTTGATTTCATTATCCTAACCGGCGGAACCGATACGGGGCTGACGATTTTAAAAGAGAGGCCGGATGTTTTCCTTGCTGCTGAGACAGGCGGGAAAAATGCCACCATCGTAACTTCCATGTCTGACAGGGATCAGGCCATAAAAAATGTGGTCCATTCGGCTTTTTCAAACTGCGGTCAGAAATGTTCTGCAACTTCTCTGCTGATCCTGGAAAAGGAAGTGTATGAGGATGAAGCTTTCAAGAAACAACTGGTTGATGCAACTAAAAGCTATCCTGTGGGATCGGCCTGGGATTTTGAAAATAAAATGGGCCCCCTTATCCATCCTCCTAAGGGTGATCTGAAAAACGGGCTTACACGGTTGGAGCCTGGAGAATCCTGGGCTTTGAAACCTGAAAATGTCCATGGCAATCCCTACATGTGGACACCAGGTATCAAATGGGGAGTTCAGCCTGGATCCTACACTCACATGACCGAGTTTTTTGGACCCGTGTTGGGAGTCATGTGCGCCAGGGACTTGGACCATGCAATTGAGCTGGTAAATCAAACAGGCTTCGGATTGACTTCAGGTTTGGAGAGTCTGGACAAGCGGGAACAAGAGCACTGGAAATGCGGTATAAAAGCAGGAAACCTGTACGTCAACCGGGGAACCACTGGTGCCATTGTCTTGCGCCAGCCTTTTGGTGGCATGGGAAAATCAGCCCTGGGCGCGGGAATCAAGGTGGGCGGGCCGAACTATGTAGCCCAGTTCATGAATTTTGAGGGAACCGCTCATCCTTCTATCGGAGCGATACAAAATGAGCATGCTTTGCTGCGCCTTGCTCAGGAATGGAATCAAAAACTGGATTGGGGTCAGCTTGCGGAGTTTGAGGCTGACCTTAGAAAAACCATCCGTGCCATCAAGAGTTATCTTTACCACGTGGAGCAGGAATTCTCTCAGGAAAAGGATTATTTTCATCTGCGTGGCCAGGATAATATATTGCACTATCTGCCCATCGGCACGGTGGTGGTCCGCATACACAAGGATGACAGTTTATTTGATGTCCTGGCAAGAATAGCTGCGGTAAAGATTTCAGGCTGCAAACTGGTGATCAGTATTCACCCCCATCTGGATAACAACGTTACGGCATTCCTCCACGGCAACGCGGGCAAAAGGCTTGTGGGTGATACGCCAATTGACCATCAGTCGGACAGTGAGCTTCTTGATTTAATGACTCAGGTTCAGCGTATCCGATATGCAGCGCCGGAGCGGGTGCCTTTTGAGGTGTTTAAGGCAGCAGCAAGGGCAGGATTCTACATTTCTCGAACGAAGGTGATGATGGAAGGGCGGATCGAGCTTTTGCAGTATTTCCAAGAGCAGAGTATATGCGATAGTTATCACCGGTATGGGAACCTAGGAGAACGTGCTCTGATTTAGGCCTTTTGATTTTGGATTTTTGGTAAGAGGCTTTTATTATTATGCTAATTGCCCTCCAAGTTACACGGTTTGTAAGGAGGAAGTCGTGAAAAAGATTCTATTTCTGTCATTTGTTCTATGTCTCATTGGTGAAACAGCTCTGGCTGCAGGAACTATCAAGATCGGCCTCATGTGCCCCTTTCGGAAAAAAGGTTGAAGTCATTACCGAAAATGATGGGGGTGATCTCAGATCCGCTGCTCTGGCAGCACAGCGCTGGCGGCGTGGCAGTATCCGGCCTGGAAATGGCCCAAAATAGTATACGGTTGAACTAGCCTAAAGATTGCGTTATATTCAACCGCATAGCTTTCACTTTTCAGAGAAAATGCGGAGCTTCGGCTCCGCTTTTCTTTTTCCACCCATCCATGCTGCCTCCGCTGAAGAAATTTCTTGATGAAACCGTAACCTTTTTCGTCGCCCGTTCGACTAATACCTATGAAAGGAGAATCAAAATGAAAAACATTGGTAAGATTATAATAGCCGCTTTTTTAGCAATGTTTCTGGTCGCTTGGGCGCCTCCATCGAAGGCGGGTAATGGCCACGCTCGGTCTGGTCACAGGAACTATTACAAAAATAATCACAGGAACCATTACAAAGCTGGTCATAGGAGCCATTACAAGATTGGACACAGGAGCCATCACAAAATTGGTCATAGGAGCCATTACAGAATTGGTCACAGGAGCCATCACAAAATTGGTCATAGGAACCGTTTTAAAAATAATCACAGGAACCATAGGGTTCACGGATACCATCATTATTATCCGAGGCACCGTTATTCCCATTACAGATCTCACTACAAACCACACCATTTCCGTCATGGTCACTACTCTCACCTTGGGCTTCACCTTTCTCCCCACGGAACCAGCATCCATATCAGATTCGGCTTATGATGCTGCCCAAGCGGTGAGGATAATGCCTGCTCCAGATTTTTCCTGTTGCAGGCAGGAGGTTATACGTGGCTCTCTGGGGTTGTGATTTTTGAAAAAACAGTGCGGAGCTTCGGCTCCGCTTCTATTTCCTCCTGATCCAGTCTACAATCGTCTCGGTATCGGAGAGGTCAGCGACTGCAAGCTCAGCATCAGTTTTCTCCAGCTCCTTCAATGGGTAGGTGCCAGTGGCCACGGCGATTGAAGAGGCTCCATGAACGTGGGCGCACTCAACATCCTTCGGGGTATCCCCAACGACCACGCAACGGTCATGACTCACCGAAATGGACTCGGATTCCTGGAGTCGCTGCACCGCAATGGGCAAGAGTACGTTTCTGTCTTCGCTGTCACTCCCGAAGGCACCCACCCGAAAATACTGGTTCAGTCCAAAGGGCTTGAGTTTAAGCCGTGCACCTGTCTCGGCGTTTCCAGTTAGAAGACCGAGGTAGATACCTTCCAAATCCTGCAGGGCGGGCAGAAGTTCTCTTACCCCGTTCTTTACATGTCCTCTGCCCGTTGAAACTTCAGTGCGAAGATGAACCAGGTAGCGATCTAAAAGGGGGTGCAAGAGGTCATCCCGATCTGCCAAACCCAATGTGCCCAGGCCTTCTCGAATTATCTGCAGATCGGTTTTCCCCGCAAAGTCGATTTCCCGGAAGCCATCTGTGACTCCCAGAAGCTCCTGCATGGCCCGGTTCAAGGATCGACCACCAGCCCCGTCTACACTCACGAGAGTACCATCGATGTCGAAGAGAACGAAAGTTAACATTGCAAATCTGAGATTGCGAATTTCGGATTGCGAATTTCGAATTTGTCTTTCTCACTCCCACCTTTCGGGCGTCTTCTTGGTTTCGAGATTACAAATTGGAATTGCACCATATGCTAGGTTTCTCCTGGCTCCTGACTCCTGAATTCTGGCTCCTATTTTAACCCAAGCCAGACATAGTCGGCTTCAGCCAGGGAGATGTTTCCGCGTTCGCTTCTGCCAGGGATTTCAGGAAGAATTACTCGAAATGGCAATGTGGATCTGCTTCGAATCTGTGCTGGTATGCCCAGTTTCCAAGAATGGCCACTGCCGGCTATGACTGCCACGGTGGCTTTCGGGTTTTTCTCGAGGAAGCGCAGGAGAGTCCAGGCCATGGCGGTATCCCAGACCAATTGGGCCTCGCAGAACTTGGTGAATTCCATACCACCGTGCCCGTGCATACCAAGAGAACGCCGGACAAAAGCCATGTATGCCGGATCAACCCGGCAGGTAACCATGGGCAAATCACCACGTTGCTTTGGTGAAAGAGAAGCAAAGCCCTCACGGGCCACCTGCTTTGTGATCTCGGGTGGTACGTTCAGGCCGATCATAGGAATGTTGTGATCCCGAGCAAACAGGAAAATATCTCGGTAGAGAGGCCAGGGGTAATTCCAATTCTCATAATAAATTTTCTGAAATTCCTTCTCGCTCAGCTCACCTTCCACCCAACGATCCAGATTTGCCTGACTGTCGCGCCTGAACATCTCGAGGCCGATGGCCAAGGGAGCACCGGCCTTTTTTAAGGCACGGATCGTTTGCAGTTGCATATGGTGATGGCTCTGGTCGGTGTGAATTTCTCCGACGAAAACGAGCCGGGAATCAATCAGGTCTTTTGCCAGTTTAGGCAAAGAGAGAACCTTGCCGTCAGATACCCGATGGATTTGTTCAACGGAAGAAGCGTAGCCCTGCAAGAAAAAGAAAAGGGCAAGCAGTGATGAAATGGTTATCGGGAGACGAAATCGCTTCATAAATCGACCTCCATCACCCGATCTGGCTGAGAAGATTTTGAATTTCTTTTCCTT
>CP070843.1:1991547-1994518 GCA_020350905.1 Deltaproteobacteria bacterium | reverse complement strand
GGCAATCAGCGTGGTAACGTTTGCGTCCACAATTGTCCAGGTGGCCCTGCTGTAACCGTTGTCCAGAGCTGCCCGGGGCGTCTTACCCAGCCGCAATTCCTCCCGCACCCTCTCAAAAATCAAAACATTGGCGTCAACCGCCATACCAATGGTGAGAATGATACCGGCAATACCCGGCAGGGTGAGGGTGGCACCAAAGGCAGCCAGTCCCGCCATAATCAAAATGATGTTGAGAATCAGGGCCAGGTCAGCAATGATCCCTGAACCGCCGTAGTAGACAACCATGAATGCCACCACCAGCACACCACCCACTGCCATGGAGAGAAGCCCCTTACGGATGGAGTCTCTTCCCAGAGATGGACCCACGGTGCGCTCTTCGAGTATTTGCACTGGAGCGGGCAGCGAACCAGCACGGAGCACCACGGCCAGGTCTTTGGCCTCATCCATGGTGAACTGGCCCTCGATTACGGCGTTGCCCCCGCTGATGCGATCCTGGATAACAGGGGCAGAATAGACATTGTCGTCGAGCACAATGGCCAGCCGCTTCTTGACGTTCTCCCCGGTGATTTTTTCAAAGAGATTTCCTCCGCGCTTGTCGAAGCTCAAGGCAACGTAGGGACGATTGTATTGGGTATCAATGCGCACCTCGGCATTGGTTAGATATTCGCCGGTGAGTAAAGTGCGGTCCTTGAGCAGGTAGGCATCGCGCCTCACTTGACCGGTGACCGGGTCGACTTTACGGCTGTAGTAGATTCTGTCACCGGCGGGTACTCTGCCCTTCAGGGCCTCTTCAACACTCCGTTGCTCATCCACCAGCTTGAATTCCAGCAGGGCCGTCTTGCCGATGAGGTCAATTGCCCGCTGTGGATCTTTGATGCCGGGCAACTGGATCAAGATACGGTTTTCCCCCTGGGTTCGGATGTCCGGCTCACTCACACCAAATTGATCAATACGGTTGCGGATGGTCTCCAGCCCCTGGTCTACTGCCTGCTTTTTTATATGGCGCACCTGGCTTTCCTCAATCCGGAAGAGAACCTGGAGTTGGTCTTGGACCAATGTACGGTCTGTCACCTCTAACTGAGGGAACTTATCCTTCATGAGGTCAGCGACCTGCTGCCAGTCTTGTTCCTTCGGCAGGAGCAACCGTATCCCATCTCCACCGTGTCGTTCAACCAGGCGGAACCTGATGTGTGCGGTGCCCAGTTCACCTTTCATCTCCTGAGCAAAATGCTCCACCCTATTTTCCACCGCCGTATCACTTTCCACCTCCAGAACCAGATGCATTCCACCCTGGAGGTCCAAACCGAGGTTAATCTTCTTATCGGGAAAGAATTTAACCCACCATGCAGGCAACTCTTTGCCCAGGGTAGGTAGCAGATAAACTAACGCTACCACAAGAACCGCCAGCACAAGAGCAGCACGCCATCTCAGATCCTTCACGCTAATTTTCTCCTCTCACAGTACGTGTTAGTCCGGGTAAAATGGTCGAATATCGGCAAAGTTCAAAGTGCCTAATTTATCTCTGCTTGCTGCCTGCTAGGCCAAACGCTATGCGTTTGGCGCCAAACCTCCTGAGCCCTCCTACTTCGTGCTTGGCTCCGGCTCTTGGGACGCCGTACCGGCAATGTAGCCTCGCCCCACTTTCACCCGTACCTTTTCGGCGATTTCCAACGTTACTACCGTTTCGGTGAGACCGGTGATTTTGCCATGCAGTCCCCCATTAGTTACCACCATGTCACCCCTCTTGAGGGCGGCTAGTACTTCTCGGTGCTTCTTCTGCTTTTTCTGTTGGGGTCGAATCAGCAAAAAATAAAAAATGGCAAACATTAGCAGCAGAGGCACTAAAGCGGCGAAGCCACCCCCCTGACCACCACCGCCCCCGGTCCCTCCGACACCCATGGCATATGCCAGGCCTGTCCAATCCATAAACAGCCTCCTCGTGTTTAAAGTGAACCATCTGCGCGCGGCAGAAATGGTAGTTTACAAATCATAACCATTTCTCACTTCAGCTTTTAGCCATCGGCTTGCACCTGGCGCAGTTGACAAAAGTGCGCCCTGAACTCTGTGAAAGTGCCAGCCGCAAGTGCTCGTCGAATCTGCCGCATCAGCTCCAAGAAATACCACAAATTGTGAATGGTATTGAGCCGATAGGCCAGAATTTCCTTGGCCATAAACAAATGACGTAGATACGCCCGACTGTAATGCCTGCACGTATAACAGGTGCACAGTTCATCAATGGGCATATCCTCGTCTCGGTGCTGCTTATTTTTGATGATGATCCTCCCACGGCTGGTGAAGAGCATACCGTTGCGCGCGTTGCGGGTGGGCAGCACACAATCAAACATGTCCGCCCCCAGCCCTACTAGATCCACAAGGTCCTCCGGGGTGCCAACACCCATAACATAGCGTGGCTTGTCCACTGGCAACTGCGGTAGACATGCCGCCGTCACCTCCAACATTACCTCCCTGGGTTCTCCGACACTCAAACCGCCAAGAGCGTAGCCAGGAAAATCCATTTCCGTGAGTCTTTCGAGGCAAGCGTGCCTGAGCTCTATGGACATACCTCCCTGAACAATGGCAAACAAAGCCTGGTCTTTCCTGGTTTTTGCCTCCCGACAGCGATGGGCCCACCGCACGGTGCGCTCCATGGAGGCCTGAACGTATTCGCGGGTAGCCGGATAGGGGGTGCACTCGTCCAGACACATAATGATGTCAGCTCCGAGAGCCTCCTGGATCTGCATCGCCAGTTCCGGAGTAAGAAAACAACGCGAGCCGTCCAAATGAGATTGGAAGGCCACGCCTTCCTCACTGATCTCACGAGTTGGCGCCAGGCTGAAAACCTGATAGCCACCGCTGTCGGTGAGCAGAGGCCCGTCCCAGTGCATGAACCTATGCAGCCCTCCAACCGTTTGTATGAGATCAGCCCCCGGCCGTAACCAGAGATGGTAAGTGTTGGCAAGTACTATCCTGG
>CP070843.1:1987134-1991447 GCA_020350905.1 Deltaproteobacteria bacterium | reverse complement strand
TATATAGGCCCTGTCTCTGCCGATGATATCCGAGTACTTACCAGTTCCAACACGGCCGAGGGCGTTCAAGGCACCACCAGCGGACACCAAGATGAAGCCCGAGGCCAGCATGGGCTTGATGAACTTGGCAGCGTGGCCGATGATCAGCAGACCCGCCTGGGTGTTCAGGCAGAACAGAAGGACCAGCGCGTAGAACTGCCAGGTCTTGACCATATCTCCCGCGACCCAGTCAACCGAAGTCGCCGTTCCCTTCGCCGCTTGGGCCTGAGTCCACGCTTCAGGCGGTGGCGGTGGCTCGTAGCCCGGCTCCGGCCACTTCAACAGGAGTCCGCAGAAGAAGATGACGATCAGGTAGGCGACACCCAGTACCGTAAAAGAGGATGACAGGGACTGATTTACGATCATCCACTTGATCAGCGGAGACACATAGAAGGCCGCGCCTCCGTAACCAGCGACCGTAAGACCCAAAAAGAACCCCCTCTGGTGCGGGCCGACCCACTTGCCCGTAGCGGGCACCGGAGCAGCATAGGCAACGCCCATTGCGATACCGCCACCTACGCCAAATCCCCACAGAATACCTGCGTAGGATTTCGCGGTACCGGCAATGATCATTCCAATACCCATGGCAATGGCGCCGATGGTGGCAGAGGCCGTCGGTCCGTACTTATCCTGGATCTTACCACCAGGGATCATGAGCAGGGCGAAAATCAAAATACAGAGCGATTTGGGGTTGGAGGCCTGCTCCGCGGTCATCGCCCCGGCCCAGCCATGAGCCAACATGTAGCTCTCGTCGGTGAGGTATTTTAGCCATACCGACCAGGCGTATAAACAACCCAAACAGAGGTTGATGGTCGTACCAGCTAAAACAGTAACCCACGCTCGTCCCGGAAGGGTTTGTACCGGCTGATTATATCCTACCGCATACTTTCCAATACCAATGGTCATAATGTTTCCTCCTTAATTTCTCTAGTCCAGTTTCAGCGCTGGTACAATCCCGCCAACCGTGCCGAGATCAGCTCGTCTCTCGCCTACTGTCTGGTAGTAACCCCTGGACTTCGTACATGGGTTTGGATTGAAGCCAGGAATGAGACATTTATGGTACGGAGAAACAGGCACCTGGAAGAGCGGATTATGTTCCTCACAGCATCCTCGACACCAAGGTTTTGCCCCACGAACCGATCAGGTTCGCTGTGTCGAGGTGGTTTCTCCCATTGCCTGGCAAACCCGCCTCACGGCTGGGTCCGCCGCAAACAATATTTCATGAATACTGTAATCAGAGCAGTCGAATCTGCGAGATCAGAATGAGCTGTCACTCGAGGATAAAAGATGATGCACGGCAAAGGAGATGGTACCAGCCGACTGGCAGCCCTAAAGAGCTGCCTGCTCTTAACGGACTTTCTTATCACCCCCCTTCACTCTTTATTACACCAACGCCTTATCAGCGCCTGCGCCCTGGTAGGTTTGCCTTTATCCTGACCGAACCTATGTAATTTGTCTCGAGCTCGCCGAGCAGATATGAAAATCGGTACCGATAGTAGTTTGATGCTGAAGTGGATCTAAAACCCTTAAAAAGACTATTCTACGTAGGGCGCGTATTGATTCTGTATTTCACAAAGACTCCGCAAAGTCAAGGAGAAAATCCTTTGTTTTCAGCTTGTTAAATTTTTAACAAGATCTGTATTTATTAAACTTTCCTCTACGTTAGCTGTGGGGGACAGTGTCGGAGTGTCCAATTTATATGTCCAATCTAATGGTCGAATGTGGCGCCGTTTTCTTACACTCAGGAAGGATAAATATCGCAAGTTACTAGATTGCCATTCACAACGGCTCAAAATCGAAGTCCGGCTCTTTCGTATTATTGGAGCTATGACGATTTCAGAATGCAAATTTGAGACTGAAGATTGAAGACGCTTGCAAAAAACAACGTATAAAATTCTGCAATCTACAATCGCAAATTTTAAATAAAGAATCCGGGCTAGAGGTCACCTCTGCTCCAAGTGCAAGTGTTCGATGCCCGGCTTGAGAAAAAACGTGCTCTCATTCACCTTTTTGGCAAGAGTCGAAAAGGTAATGATCCACTTCTCCTCTACATCAAGAGCTTCCAGGCTTTTGACTGCCTTCAGCTCCACCACCGGACCAACAGCGAATGCACATTTCACAGCATTGCTGGAATCAACGCCGATGAGATCTATGAAACCGCCGTCTCGCATCCGAGGAGGCCTGAAGTCCGGAATCGGCCAGAGGTCAGCCTCCTTTACCATGCCGTAAAGAAAACACTTGATGGTCTGGTGAATCACAGGCCCATGTCGGAAGGGCTTGGGAATGCGGGCCAGTTCTGCTTCCAGCGCTCCTTTGAGAGTACTTTTCAAGGACTCCATGGTGCTAGCCTCCCTTGAGACACTATTATCTCCCTGCACGAGACTAATGAGTGTCCATTCGTAAACGATTCAGTGTCGTTCTGAGCCTGCCGAAAGACTCCTCACAGAATGACATGCAACTGCCTTGGTTTGCGCATGGACACTAGCTGTCTTCGAGATTCAGCCATTTACTGGCTGAGCGTCCTTTTATCCAGGCTTGATCTTCTGCAGTCAGACCAGCCCCAGCTATTTCCTCGAAATAGCGTTCAGGCAGAATAAGGGGATAATCGCTCCCGAATAGAATTCTCTGGGCACCAACGATCTTTACTGCGACGGCATAGATTGCCGGATCATACAGGAACGGGGACGCAGCGGTATCATAAGCAACGTGTGAGAGTACCTCTCGAGCTTCTTTCTTCAGTAACTCATAAACAAAAAGCCCTCCACCCCAGTGACACAAAATAAAGCGATTGTCAGGAAAGGCTCGAATCAGCTCATAGATGACTTTTAAGGAGGCCTCAGCCTTGCCGGGATACCAGTGCCCAACCCTTTCATTGGTATGGAGCATAAGAGGCACGTGGTATTTGCGGCAGCTAGAGGCAATTGGGTCCAGCATGTCCACAACGCTGGAGTCTAGGACCTCGGTGTAAAAAGCCAACTCACCTACACCTCGCATACCGCCAACCAGACAACGCTCCACTTCCTCAGCCGCCTGGTTCGCTCTGGGATCAACGCAGACAAAGGGCAGGAGGCGGTCCGGAAAACGGCTGGCAGCCTCGCCGACATAGTCATTGTGGCGTTGCATGAGTTCAGGATCGCTCCAGGGAAAACCGAAAACCACGGTCTGGTCCACTCCGGAGCGATCCATCTGTTCGACCAGTTCGGCAGCACCTACAAGTCTTGCCTTGGTGGAATCATAAAGCAGTCTGAATGCTGAATCTGCTTTGATCAAAGGTTCGCGATTGTCGCGAATGAAAGGTGGGAAAATATGGGTATGGCAATCGATGATCATTTTGGCAGCTTCACCACTCCCCCTCAGCTCGAGTGATAGAACAGGTAAGCTCGCCACGATTCGGGTGTGTTTCCGATTCGCCGAGTTATCATCAACATCGGATGCCAGCTTGGCCTTTTCGCCTTGCTTATCAAGCTCATCCTTGCCTGCCCCGGAGTGCGTCCTCCCTTTTTCTTATTGCACGGCAGGCAGCAGGTTACAATATTCTCCCATGCCGTTTTGCCACCCATTGATTTGGGTATGACATGGTCGTACGTTAGATCACTTGCGTTCATGCTACTAGCACAATACTGACACTGATATTTGTCACGAATATAGATATTTTCCCGAGAAAAACGGATGGTATGCTTCCGAAACCGGACGATATGTATCAATCTAACCACAGCAGGCAGTCGGATGGCCAGAGTGACCGATCTCACTACGCGATCATATGTTTCCAGGACCTCCACCTTATCGAGGGTGAGGAGTGTAATGGCCCTTTTCCAGGAGATTACTCGAAGTGGCTCATAGGTGGCATTGAGCAGGAGAACCCTCTCCATAATTCAGCCCGTTGGATTGCGAGATAACAAGATATGTGGCAACTGCTGTCGTTTCTCTGCCATGACAATACGAGAGCGAAAATCAAAAAAAAACCGGCAGACAAATGTCCAACGCTCCCGAACGCATGGGAGGATGGCGCCCTGGTGAAACGCATCAGGAACTACAATCAGTTGTCCATTTCCTGCAGCATGGGAATCTTTAGGAAAGAAACGCCCTCCTTCTCGAGCATGTCTTCCTCTCGTTCTATGGTGACTCCCCTTATGTTACGCTCTTCTGCCTGGCCGTAATGAACCTTCAAGGCTTCTTTGGCAAAGCTGTGGCCAACATCTTCGAAGTTTGCCCGGACATATCGACACACTCTTCGCCAAGCCTGGTAAGCGCTCTGCCATTCCCCTTCCGAAGGT
>CP070843.1:1983755-1987034 GCA_020350905.1 Deltaproteobacteria bacterium | reverse complement strand
TGACAAATTATCCTACAGATATGAATACAATCGACTGGTGGAGGAAGCCTCTCCTGGTGACCGCCAAAATTGATGGTCGATTTAAGGCATTGCCCGAAATCGCGGCAGAAGGACATATGCTCCCATGGGAACTCATGCCGACGGCCAAATCGCTCATCGTCTATTTCTTGCCCTTTATAAAAGAACTTGTTGACGAAAACACGCCCGGTAAGTTTCCCTGCCGCAACTGGGGTCTTGCCTATGAGTCTACAAACACCCTCATCGGGTTTCTTTCGGCTAGGATGAAGAACTACTTGGCGGCAAAGGGGTATGTGTCCGAGCTCACCCCGGCCACTCACAATTTTGACGAGATCAGGCTTGTTTCTAGGTGGTCTCACAAGCATTTGGCCCACCTATCCGGTCTCGGACGCTTCGGTGTCAACGCCCAGATGATTACACCTGTGGGTTGTGCGGGTCGGCTTGGGAGTCTCGTGACTGAAGCTGCATTGGAAGACAATCCTTTGGTTGGTCCCGAAGAACTTTGCCTATATAAAAGAGGCGAGGAGTGCCTTCAGTGCGTGAAACGATGCCCTGTGAGTGCTGTCAGCGAAGAGGGCACGGGGATCGACAGAAAACGATGCTGGGACCGGCTCAATTTCAATCAAAAAAACACCGAGGCCCTAGCCGGTCTCCAAGAGAGCACACATGTCTGCGCTAAGTGTGCGGTCGGGCTTCCCTGTAGTTTTAATCCGGATTATTTGGCATAGCAGAGATATTTTGGTGTATCTAGCCCGGATATTTCATGAATTGCTGTCGCGAGACCACGAAGATGGGCATGCCACCTGGCAACCGCAGGGTGTTGGGTCCGAGGCGCACCTGAACGGTGCGTCGCAGGGGCCGACACTCGAGGACGCCAGGAACGACGTCCATATCCGTGGTCGCAGCAAGTGATTCATGAAATATCCGGGCTAGACTTCGCTTTGTTCCTGACCATGACTTTTCTCGCTAATGGCAGATAGATACAAAGTTCGACCGATCATTGGTGTGGGTGGATCTGTGATCATCACATGTGGGCTTGTCTGCGGCTAGGATTGGACACAATGTTTCGATTTGGCCTAATCCATGGGTAAATACTCAACCTGATCCACCATTAGCCTAAGTTTTGTAGATTTCCAGTAAGAATATCCTCATCTCGGATAGAAGATACAGTAGTTAACTCCTGGCCTCTTTTTACAAGTCTGCAGGTTTATCAAAGAAGAGAGATTACCACGGAGGTGATACAATGAAATATTAAGCATGTCGGTATACCTGCCGACAAAAACAGCCTAGAAAAAGGCTGAAGTCTTGGTTATATCTTCTCCCAAAATGAGAGTGTGAATATCGTGGGTCCCCTCGTAGGTGTAAACGCTCTCCAGGTTGCACATGTGGCGAATAATCCCATACTCGATACTAATACCGTAAGCACCCAACATGTTTCTAGCCACCCGGGCAATTTTCAGCGCTTCATCAACATTGTTCATTTTGGCCATGGAAATATGTTGATGTCGCCACCTTCCAGCATCTTTCAAGCGTCCCACGTGCAAAGCAAGCAACTGCATTTTAGAAATTTCGGTCAACATCTTCACCAATTTTTTTTGAGTCAACTGGAAGGATGCGATGGGCTTTCCAAACTGAATCCGCTCTTTGGAATAACGCAAGGCCCTGTCGTAGCAATCCATGGCCGCTCCAATGGCGCCCCAGGAAATGCCGTAACGAGCTTCGTTCAAGCACATCAAGGCGCATTTGAGCCCGTTTGCTTCAGGGAGCCTATTGGACTCGGGGATTCTTACATCTTCGAGATTGAGCCCCGAGGTAACCGAAGCCCTCAAGGACATTTTTTTCTCGATCGGAAAGGTGGAGAACCCTTTCGCTCCTTTTTCCACCAGGAACCCTTTGATCCCTTCGTCAGTTCTGGCCCAGACCACAGCCACATCCGCGATATCGCCGTTGGTGATCCAGAGCTTTGAGCCATTGATAACCCAGCCGTTCCCATCTTTCTTTGCCCTGGTTTTCATGCCGGCAGGGTCTGAACCATGATCCGGTTCGGTGAGCCCGAAACAACCTATCTTTTCGCCTGCGGCCATTCTGGGAAGCCAGTATTCTTTCTGCTCCTCGGAGCCAAAGGAATGAATGGGATACATAACGAGGGAGGACTGCACCGACATGAGACTTCTGAGACCACTGTCCCCTCGTTCCAGTTCCTGACAGGCGAGGCCGTACTGGACGTTGTTGGTGCCGGCACACCCATAGCCGTGGAGTTTCATCCCGAAGAGGCCCAGTTCCCCCAGCTTGGGGATTACCTCCATGGGAAAGGTGGCTTTTTCAAAGTGATCATCTATGAGGGGCATGAACTTCTCATTCACGAACCTTCTCACCGTATCCCGAGTAATCTTCTCTTCGTCGCTGAGAAGGTCATCTATCCGCAGAAAATCCAGACCTTGAAATTTGGACACTGTTCACTCCAGGTTTGAGATGATTTAATCTACACCACACCCTTTTCCCTTAGCTGCTGAATCTGTTCGGGACTGAATCCTAACTGGTTCTGCAAAATTTCGTCGGTGTGCTCACCGAGCAGTGGTGGGTGGAGCAGGGTCTTGCAGGGGGTATTGGAAAGCTTCATCGGCGAAGCAACTAACTTGACGGTGCCAGCGGTCGGGTGCGGTACTTCTTCGATCATGGCTCGCGCTTTGACCTGGGGGTCGGAAAAGACTCTGTCCAGGGTGTTGATGGGACCACAGGGAATTCCTGCCTCTTCAAGCAGATACAGCCACTCCTCTGCTTTTTTGTTGAGCATCCTCGCCGCCACCATTGGGACCAGTTCTGTGCGATTTTCAACCCTCGCCGCATTTGTGGCAAACTTTGGATCATGGGCCAGTCCTTCTAGACCTGCCAACTTACAGAAGGCTTGCCACTGCTGATCGTTACCAACAGCCAGTGCAACGTAGGATGTCTTTGTTTTGAAGGGCTCGTACGGCACAATATTTGGATGAGCATTACCATACCGCACGGGATTCTTCCCTGATACCAGGTAGTTGCTTCCGACATTGGCAAGCCAGGCCATCACAGAGTCGAGAAGAGAAATGTCAATGTATTGCCCTTCCCCGGACTTTTCTCGGTGGCGCAGAGCAGCCAGAATAGCACTAGAGGCAAAGAGACCGGCGGTGATGTCCACTATCGCCACGCCAACCTTCATCGGTGGGCCGTCTGGCTCACCGGTAAAGCTCATCACCCCCCCCATTCCCTGGATCATGAAATCATAGC
>CP070843.1:1981065-1983655 GCA_020350905.1 Deltaproteobacteria bacterium | reverse complement strand
GTCCTATCCAAGAGGTCTCGCTGCTCGCGTATGATCTCTACGAGTTCTTGTACTCTTTCTTGAAGGAATTTGGCCTGTTCTAGAACTGAAGAGAAATGTATTTTGGTGGGTGATCGGACCTCACCACTTGCGGCAATATCTTTGGAACCACTTGGGGGAGGGGTAGTGGCAGAGAGACCTCCTTGGCCAAGCCTGTCTTCTGCCTCTGCGGGCGTAGTAAATCCGAGAAAACTCCGAACAGTGGCCTCATTGTTTTGAATATTTTTCAATGCCAGTTGCAGTTCTTCTAATTCCATCTTCTTCTGCTGTAAATAGGCATTTTGATCTTTTAACCGCAAATAGTCTCTCCAGAGCAAAATTCCTGAACATGCACCAAGCGCCAATATGACTAAACATAGCCATAGTGCACCAATACGAAGATACATCCGTGGTGCCAAGCTAGTGTGTTTAAAAAATCTTAAGTTCACTAATCACTTCCATAATGGCATTTTTCTGTTTTCCATTTTCAAGTTCCCGCTGTTTTCATTGAAGGCAATATGCCTAAAGTTGCTACTTCATTTCCTCATCTCCCGTTCTGCTACGCAATGACTCAGAAATCTCAAAAAATTAAATCTACTGATGAAATAGGGTTAGGTAATAAACAACCAACAATGGACAAACTTATGCACCTAATTGGAATTGTTTTACATTTTTAGGTTGATCTGAGCGGTTTTGATGATATTTTAGGCAAGAAACGTGCCTAGGGAATCAGAAAGGGTCGTGACTGGTCGACAGTCAGGAAGTTTTCGCTATTACATTCAGGGCACTCAGGGGGAGGTTCTTTCACTATCAAAGACGAATCAGAAAGACAGTAGATGCAGATAGTTAGGCTGCAGTCACTACAAATACTGTAGATGTATTTGCCATTTTTTCCGCACTTATCGCAACGTCTATCTTGAAAGCTCATGCTATTCCCACGGCTCTTCTGCTCTCAAGTTAATGCCGAGTTCTTTGAAAAATGAATACATTGCATCTAAGTAAAGCCTAAACGAGCAGGGAGAGCTCCTTCAACTCATCATAGATGCCTGCACCTACTACGATCACTTGGCCCCCGCCCTCCGATAGGTTCTGGTAATCTTGCCACCTTGCTTGAGTGTGAGGGTATCCCCATCTACGATGAGGTCAAAATCAATATCGTCAGACCGCATGTGCAACTGGTTGTTTTCCGTACGAATTGCAAAAGACTTCATCTTTCCGTCCCACAAAAGCTTGCGCGAAACAGTAATCCCAGAAGTCGACTCCTTGAAGAATTCGACTTCGTCAAATTTCATCGAGAAGGTAGAAGCGTCTATCGTATACTTCCCATAGCCATAGTACGACCAAGGCAACTCACCTGCCCGATTGAGCAGGATCAAAACGAAAGCATTGTCATGGATAATAAAGTGACCTTCCACCTTCGGAGGGCTCACAGCTTCCCCTTTCATATACCACTCCTCCAAGATCCACGTCGCTTCAACTTCTCCCTTTACCTCAGTGAGGCTTCGCTCCTTGCTGATTGATGCACATGCCAGAGGTAACACAAGCACGGCAATCAAGATCATGACCGAGAAAAGGTTTGTAACACGCTGGCGCGCTTTGACACTCGACAACATAAACATGGCTTTTACCTCCTTTCCTTATAGGGCAGGATTTGTTGCAAGTTTTCTTATCTAATCGGGCAGGCCCGCCTTGCGGAGCGCGGCAATAATCCGATCGACCTCGGCTGGATTTTGATAAGGAAGTCTATTCCTTACCTGATTCAGCGAAATCTTGGGATTTCGCTTGAGCACCTCTGAGGTTGTTGCTCTGGCCTCTTTGTCCCGACCCACCTCAGAGTAGACTAATGCCAGCCCAAGATAGGGCATCGTCGAATGGGGATTGCGCTCGCGGCGCTTATCATACGCGGCAATCGCCTCGTCATAATCCCCCGCCAAACGGTATGCAGTGCCCAAAACGCCCAAGTACCAGTCGGGATAGTAGGGACTAAGACGCATCGCCTTTTTGGTAAGCTCGATGGTTTCCTCAGGTCTACCCGCGTATGTCAGAGTGCGAGCCAACTGTAAGGTGGCGTCCGCGTGGTTGGGTTCAAGGGCGACTGCCTGCTCACCGTAGGCGATCGCCTTCTCATGGTCCCGCCTCCAGAGATGAATGGTCTCCAAGAGCATGTAAGGGCAGGGAGAGGAGTCATTGAGGGCTACGGCCTTCTGCGCTAGGTTAGTAGCCTGGTCCAAAGATTGGGCCGCATTCTCACTCTAGCCAAAATACCAATCTTCTTGGTGAGCATACCCCAAGTAACACCACGCGTCTGCAAAGCCCGCATCCAAAGCAATGGCTTTCTCAAGGAGCCGCCGCGCCTGATCTTTATCTGTCTTTGTGGCTCGTCGGAGATGCACCAAGGCGTGCCGGAAGAGTTCATAGGCTTTGGTGTTGTTTGTCTGCCTGCGTCATATTCGGGCTGCTTCACCTTCGGTTAGCTTCACCTCGAGAGCCGTTACTACATGGTTGGTAATGTCATCCTGCAATGCGAAGATGTCGACAATCTCACGATCGTAGCGCTCGGCCCACAGGTGAC
>CP070843.1:1976050-1980965 GCA_020350905.1 Deltaproteobacteria bacterium | reverse complement strand
AGAATCCCCGGATAAAAACTTTCACCATGGCTGAGGTGGAAAATATATCTGGAGAGGAAGGAAACTTCGATGTGACCATCAAACTCAACCCGCGGTATGTGAATGAGAACTGCACGGCCTGTGGGGAATGTGGTGAGGTGGTCACCACTGAAATTCCCAACGATTACAACTACAACATGGACAAGATCAAAGCCGCCTATCTTCCTCACGACATGGCGTATCCCATGCGCTATGTGATTGCCCCGGAAATCATCGGCACGGAGGAGGCAACCAAGGCCAAGGAGGCCTGCCAGTATGACGCGGTGGACTTGGAGATGCAGGCTGAGACTGCAACCCTTAAGGTAGCATCTGTTGTTTGGGCCACAGGTTGGAATCCCTACGATGCCAGCAAGATAGAGAATCTGGGATTTGGCACGGTCCCCAATGTGATCACCAACGTGATGATGGAGCGGTTGGCAGCATTTGATGGTCCTACCGACGGCAAGATTGTCCGACCCGCAGATGGCAAACCGGTAGAGAGCGTCGCTTTCGTGCAGTGCGCCGGCTCCCGGGACGAGAACTACATGGCCTTTTGCTCTCACATTTGCTGCTTGGCATCGCTGAAGCAGACCACTTACATCAGGGAACAGCTCCCCGATGCTAAGGTTACCATCTTCTACATTGATATCAGAGCGTTAGGCAAATATGAGGAGTTCTACACCAAAGTTGCAGCTGACGAAAATGTCACCCTCATCAAGGGCAAGGTTGCCAAGGTAGAGACAGATCCAGCCAGCGGCCAGATCATCGTCGAGGCCGAGGACATTTACAGCGGCAGTAAAAGCCAGGCCAAAGTGGATCTAGTGGTGCTGGCTACCGGTATGGAGCCCAGTACAGCCACGGCTCGGGTGCCAACTGATGTAAGCTATGACGAGAGTGGCTTTGTCGTAAGTGAGAAGCCGGGAATCTATGCTGTCGGATGCGCCAGAAGGCCGCTGGATGTGGCGACTTCCAACCGAGATGCTACCGCTGCAGCGCTCAAGGCCATTCAATCTACGGTGAGGAGGTAATCCAATGGAGAAGAAAGTAGGGGTTTATATATGCAAGGGCTGTGGCATCGCGGATTCCCTGGATATGGAAGCCCTGGCCGCGGTTGCCAATGACGAATTCAGCCCGGCGGCTTGCAAGGACCACGATTTTCTTTGCAGCGAGGCAGGGGTGCAGATCATCCAGGAAGATTTGAACGGTGATGAGGCTGTGAATGCAGTAGTGGTCGCGGCCTGCTCCCCCCGGGTCATGCAAGATGTGTTTGACTTCGGGCCGAGTGTGGTACTGGATCGGGTAAACCTCAGGGAGCAGGTGGTCTGGAGCCAGCCTAAAGGGGAAGAAGATACCCAGATGATGGCTGAGGATTACCTTCGGATGGGGATTACCAAGGTCGGGGACATGGAGCCCCTGGAGCCATTCCAGCCAGAAGAGGAGATGTCTAAGAGGCTGCTGGTAGTGGGGGGTGGTTTGGCAGGGCTGACTGCCTCCGCTGAAGCGGCAAAGGCCGGCTACGAGGTGGTGCTGGCGGAGAAAGAAGCTCAACTGGGCGGCTGGATGAATAAACTCCACAAGCAAGCTCCCCTGAAGCATCCCTACACCGACCTGGAGGATGTGGATATTGCTGATCGCATCAAGGCGGTGGAACAAGACGGTAATGTCACGGTATACACCGGGGCCACCATTGAGAAGATCGAAGGTGCCCCCTGTCTCTATACAGCACACATCAAGCAGAACGGCAATGTGGTCACGGAGCGGGTGGGTTCCATTGTTGTGGCCACCGGAGCTGTTCCGTACGACCCCAGCAATTTGTCCCACCTGGGATTCGGCGAGTGCGACAACGTCATCACCAATGCCACCCTGGAAGAGCTTGCCTCTAAGGGTTCTATCACCCGGCCCTCTGACGGCCGGTCAGTAAAATCAGCGGCCTTTATTCTATGCGCCGGCTCCCGGGATCCAGAGCACCTGTCTTACTGCTCTTCGACCTGCTGCATTGAGTCTTTGAAGCAGGCAAAATACTTGAGGCTCCAGGACAAAGATGCCAAAGCCTACATAATCTACAAGGATATGCGGACGCCTGGGCACTATGAGTTGTTTTACAAGAGCATGCAAGAGGATGAAGGCATGTTTCTCACCAAGGGCGAGGTGAGCTCCGTCAGTGAGGATGAGAACAAGAATGTGGTGCTGGAGGTGGATGATACCCTGCTGGGCGAAAAAATTCAGCTGAAGGTGGATATGCTGGTTCTGGCCACGGGCATGGAGACAAATGCCGCTATTGGTGAGGAGGTCGAACTGGATCTGGAAGCTGATGAGGAGGGTGCGGCCGAATTAGAGGATGTGCCTGCCGACACTATCATTAAGTCAGACATGCTCAACCTGGACTACCGGCAGGGGCCGGAAGCGCCGCCCCTGCACAGCGGATTTCCGGACTCGCACTTCATCTGTTTCCCTTACGAGTCCCGGCGTACGGGCATTTATTACGCGGGTAGCGTGCGGGCTCCCCTGGACGGGCCCAGCACCATCGATGACGCCGGCGGAGCCGCACTGAAGGCAATCCAATGTATGGAACTCACCTCCCAGGGTATGGCCGTGCACCCCAGAGCCGGGGATATGAGCTATCCGGATTTCTTCATGGACCGCTGTACCCAGTGCAAGCGCTGCACGGTGGAATGCCCCTTCGGGGCCCTCAATGAGGATGAAAAGGGCAACCCGCTTCCCAACCCCACCCGCTGCCGCAGGTGTGGGGTCTGCATGGGTGCCTGCCCGGAACGAATCATCTCCTTCAAGAATTACTCGGTCCGGATGATCGGGAACCTTATCAAGGGCATCAATGTGCCGGACGAGTGGGACGAGAAGCCGAGATTTATCATCCTGGCCTGCGAAAATGACGCCTATCCGGCGCTGGACATGGTGGGTATCACCAGGCAGGAGATAAGTCCCTGGGCACGTGTTATTCCCATGCGCTGTCTAGGCGGTTTGAACTTGATCTGGGTCGCCGATTCACTCTCCAAGGGAATCGATGGTATCTTGCTGCTCGGATGCCGCCACGGTGATGACTATCAGTGTCACTTTATGAAGGGGAGCGAACTGGCAGAGATTCGCTTGTCCAAGGTTGCGGAAACCCTGGACCGCTTGGCCCTGGAGTCCGACCGGGTGCAACTGGTACAATTGCAGATCAGCGACTATCCTGAGCTGCCCAGGATTATAAATGAGTTCTCGGAAAAGCTGGATGAAGTTGGTCCCAATCCCTACAAGGGCTTTTAGGAGGTAGAAAACATGGCAGATGAATCCGCAGTGCAAGCAGAGAGAAAAGCTGCGACCCTGGTAGAGCCCGATCTGAGTTTCGTTCGGGAGCTCAAGGAAGCAGGGGGCGACACACTAAAGAAGTGCTTTCAGTGTGCCACCTGCTCGGTGGTTTGCGAGCTTGCTCCCGAAGAAAAACCTTATCCACGGAAAGAGATGATTTATTCACAGTGGGGCCTAAAGGACAGGCTGGTTAATAGTGTTGACGTCTGGCTCTGCCACTACTGTAATGACTGTTCCGCCCACTGCCCCAGAGGTGCCCGGCCCGGAGATACTCTGCGGGCAATCCGCGCCGTGAGCTTCAGGCATTTTGCCTTTCCCAATTTCATGGGGAAAATTGTCGGAGAGGCGAAATATTGGCCAATCATGCTGGCTATTCCGGTGGTGGTCCTCTTGCTTGGGATTGCAGTAGCAGGAGGGCATATCCCTGAGGGAGCGGTGGAATATCGTGACCTGTTTCCACTCCTTCTGGTAGATGTTATTTTCCTCGCAGTTACTTTCCTGGCCATAGGGTCCCTAGGTTTTGGCGTTTGGAACTTTATACAAGGCATCCACGCAAACGCTGTCAGGGAGGGCTATGCTGAAGATAAGCCCCTAGGATTTGACTACCTCAAGAGCTTGATCTCGGTTATACCTACCATTCTCTTGCACAACAAATTCAAGCTCTGTATTACCAACCGGGATCGCTACCTTTCACACCTATTGGTTTTCCTCGGATTCGTAGGGCTTTTCATTGTTACCAACATAGGCTTTATCGGGATCTATGGCGGGCCCTTTATAGGGATCAATACAAGTTTTCTGGCTCCACCATACTCATTTGCCAACCCAATAAAGCTGTTCGCCCTGCTTGTGGGCATTGGGTTGCTGGTGGGTATACTCCTGGTAATCGCCAACCGGCTTAAGCCCAAAGATGCCGAGAGCACCATTAGCTATCTCGACTGGTCCCTGATAATCGCTGTCTTGGCCACGGTTTCAACAGGACTATTGACCTGGATTGGCCGGGTAGCCAATTTGGGCACAGTTGCATATGGTATTTACTTCCTGCATCTGGTTTCAGTCTTCTACATTATTGCCTACCTGCCCTACAGCAAGCTGGCCCACATAATCTACCGTACAGTAGCAATGGGCTACGCTGCGCACATCGATCGGCCCTTTGGGGTAGAAGTGGCTGCGGCTGCTCCGGTGGTAGCAGCTCCTGAGCCTGCCGCACCAGCGGAAGAGCCTGCAGCTGAAGAGCCGGCTGCCGAGGCCGAACCGGCGGAGGAGAAAGCTGAAGATCCTGCGGAGGTCGAAGAAGAGAAACCGGCCGAAGAGGAAGAGGAGAAGAAGGAGTAGTCGCCAACTAAAATCGAGTTACTAAAAAGCCCGACCCCCCTAGGAGGTCGGGCTTTTTTTGTACGATTTGCAAAACGTTGTTGAGGTGCCTATAGTATAGATGTTACCAGGTGAAGGCTTTAAAATCCGAAATTGGTCCTGCGGACTCCCCACCCTGCGGGCGGGTCCCCAGTTTCGCATGACCAAAACATCAGACAAGTTTTTCGAAAAGTCAGGTTTTGAGCATTTGAGAATTAGGATTTTGAATTTGTTTCGT
>CP070843.1:1970694-1975950 GCA_020350905.1 Deltaproteobacteria bacterium | reverse complement strand
GCCAACAGGTAGCGCTTGCCAGCCAACATCCCCAAGATAGACTGTTACTGATAGTGGCCATCTTGTTTTTTCTGGCCGGCTTGCTCTTCAAGACAGCATCATTTCCCTTCCACTTCTGGTGTCCTGATGTCTACGAAGGAGCGCCAACACCCATTACTGCCTTTCTCAGTGTGGGCCCAAAGGCTGCAGGATTTGTCCTTTTTATAAGGCTTTTCTATCCACTGTTCGCCACTGGACATGACGCGAATGTCTATGAGGCTGTTTCCGGATTGGACTGGCCGTCGCTTCTGGCCCTGGTCTCTGCGATAACCATGACTCTGGGAAATCTGGCGGCGATCCACCAAAACAATCTTAAGCGTCTGCTGGCTTATTCGAGCATTGCCCATGCCGGCTACCTGCTCATGGGGGTGGTTTCTTTGAGCGACCTGGGGTTAAGGTCGGTGGTCTTTTACCTGGTGGTTTACCTTTTTATGAATCTTGGAGCCTTCGCGGTGGTTGCTATGGTGGCAACCGCAGGGGGAAGCGAGGAGATGGATTCCTACAGAGGCCTCGGGGTCAGAGCACCCTATCTCTGTGTGGCCATGGCCATATTTCTCTTTTCTCTCATCGGCCTCCCGCCCTTTGCAGGCTTTGTGGGAAAAATCTATCTTTTTGCCGCGGTCATTTCCAAAAAAATCTACTGGTTGGCGGTGGTGGCGGCTCTCAACACTGTCATCTCCCTCTACTATTATTTGCGGATCGTTAAAGCCATGTTTCTGGAGAAGCCAACTGAAGCTATCCAGATTCAAGTCCCTCTCAGTTCCCAGGCACTCCTTCTGGCTCTGCTGGTTCCCACCTTGGGCCTGGGTATTTATTGGCAGCCTTTGGCCAGGGTTGTCAGTGGGATGTTTTGAGATGTGGTATCGCAGTATTGGATTAAAGTTGATTTGCTCGGTGAGTGCCATCGCGATGCTGGTCATTGGCGTTTATGCCTCGGTGAACATTAATACCCAGAGAAATCAGCTCATCCATGAGGTTATTCAGAGCTCCAGCCGGGTGAGTGAGACTATCAAACGCAGCATGCGATATGACATGCTCAAGTATCAGCCCGATAGGCTCCACCGTGCTATCGATACCATTGGTGCCCAGGAAGGAATCGAGAAGGTACGCATCTTCAATTACTTGGGAGAGATTATATACTCCTCCGACCGAACAGAAATGGGCACTATGGTGGATAAATCTGCTGAGCAGTGCTACGCCTGTCATGCCAAGGAAAAGCCCTTCGAGCGCTTGACCACCTCCGCCAGAAGTCGGATCTTTGAAACTGCAGCCGGCCATAGGGTGCTGGGTATGATCAATCCCATCTATAATGAACCAGACTGCTATTCAGCGGCTTGTCATGTTCATCCCCAGGAGCAAAAAGTTCTGGGGGTCATGGATATAGACGTCTCCCTGACTGAAGTGGATGAGGTGATCATTAGTAACAAGAAGAAGATGATCCTTTTTGCTGTGGTGGCCATTCTTGGAATTTCCCTGACAATCGGTCTCTTTGTCCAGCGCTTCGTGAGTCGGCCGGTGAAGCACCTTTTAGAAGGGACCGAACGAGTTAGCGCCGGTGACCTCGCGACTCCCCTTGACATTTCATCCACGAGTGAGATTGGAACCCTAGCTCACTCTTTTGACCAGATGACCCAGCGGCTTCAGATCTCCGAGCAGGAATTGAAGGCCTCAGAGGAAAAATACCGTTCTCTTTTCGACAATGACCCCAATCCCATCTTTGTTTTCGATCGCGCCACCTTCCAGATTATCGACGCCAATATCCGCGCCACAGAAAAATACGGTTACGGAAGAGAAGAATTGCTCCAGATGTCTTTCCGCGATCTGGGTGATCCAGAGGACGCGGAGAAGATCAGGTCATCTGTGGTGGAGGCGTGTATCTTTTTGCCCAAGGTTAGACATCGCAAGAAAGATGGAAGCATAATACACGTGGACATTCATTCATGCCCCAGGGAGCATCTAGGGGAGGATGTCATTATTGCCAATATTGCCGACATTACCGACAGCATCCAGGCAGAGGCCCAACTGATCCAGGCAAGCAAGATGGCTACCCTTGGCGAGATGTCTGCAGGGGTGGCCCATGAGTTGAACCAACCCTTGAATGCCATCCGTATCGGGAGTGATCTTTTGAAAAAAATGGTAGACCGCGGTGAGAGGCTCAACCCGGACCTGACGAGCAAGGTTTCCAGCGAAATCGCTGCCCAAGTGGAGCGTGCCGCAAACATTATCAATCATCTGAGGGAATTCGGACGCAAGAGTGATCTGGACGAACTGGAAAAGGTTAACATTAACAAGCCCATTAGAGATGTGTTCACTGTACTCGGGCAGCAGCTTAAACTCAGACAGATTAAGGTAACCCTGGATCTGGATGAAAATATTTCTCCTATTCTCGGGGTGAGGAACCGGTTGGAACAGGTTTTTATCAATCTTGTCATGAATGCCAGAGACTCTATCGAAGAAAAGCGGGAGATGGTTCATGGGGAAGGGCATGAGGGTGTGTTAAACATCCGCTCCTACCAGGAAGATGGCAAGGTGGTGGCTGTTGTCAGGGATAATGGCAACGGTATGCCCGAAAGTGTTAAGGAAAAGATTTTCGAACCGTTTTTTACCACCAAAGAGGTAACCAAGGGGACAGGGTTGGGCCTGTCTATCAGCTATGGAATTATTAAAGATTATGAAGGTACCATCGAGGTGGAAAGCATGGCAGGGAGCGGCACCATCTTCAAGATTAGTTTTCCCGCACTTTCCACTGAAGAGGACCTGCAAAAGGGAAATTCGGCATGAAAAAACTACTAGTGATCGATGATGAAGCGAGTACCAGGGACCTGTTGAAGTTGTCCCTGGAAAGCGACGGATATACGGTTTTTACCGCCGAGGACGGTGCCAAGGGACTCGAGATATTTGCCAGGGAGAATCCGCCCGTAGTTCTAACGGATATCAAGATGCCTGGCATGGATGGCATCGAGGTCCTCAGGAGGGTGAAAGAACAGAACCCCGATTCGGAGGTCATTGTCATCACCGGCCACGGGGAGATGAATCTGGCGATTCAGGCCCTCCAGCTCGAGGCATCTGACTTTATTAACAAACCCATAAGTGATGAGAGTCTCGCGGTTGCCCTCAGGCGTGCCGAGGAGAAGATATGGTTGCGGAACAAACTCAGGGAATACACTGAGGACCTGGAAAGGCTGATCAAGGAAACCAGCAAGGAACTTCTACAGCGACACGAGCTCGAGCACAACCTTATTAAGACTTCCATGGACGGCATAATCGCCAATGACCGTAAGGGCAATATCATCATTTTCAATAAGGGTGCCGAGCGCATATATGGATATACCCAGGAAGAGGCAATCTCTCAAATCCATGTGACCCAACTCTACCCTGAAGGTCAGGCGAGACAGATAAAGAAGATGATCTACGGAAATGAATATGGGGGTCCCGGCCGGCTGATCAATTATTCAGTGGAGGTTCTCACCCAAACAGGCGAACTGATCCCCATCCTGCTCTCAGCCACTATCATTGAAGATAAGGGAGAGGAGGTGGCAACGGTGGGCCACTTCAAGGATATGCGCGAGATCAAAAGGCTTGAGGAAGAGTTGGTAATAAGCGAGCGCATGGTTGCTGTGGGCCAGACCACAGCGGGAATAGCCCATGGAGTGAAAAACATTCTCCATGGCATGAAGCTCGGAGCCTTCATGATAGACACGGGTTTTGAGAAAGAGAAACCCGAATCACTTCGCAAGGGCTGGAACCTGGTAAAGAAGAATATCAATCGAGTGTCCAAAATGACCAAAGAAATGCTGAGCTTGGCGAGCACCGCTCCGCCCGCTTTCGAGGTGTGTTCGTTGAATGATATCGTGGAAGAAGTCTGTGAGTTGATGACGGGGGAGACGAGGAGAAGGGGAATAAGCTTGGTTCTTGAGCTGGACCCCTCATTGCCCCCGGCGACGGTGGATCCAGATGGTATCCACACCTGCCTGCTGAATCTCGTGACCAATGCTATCGAGGCTTTTCCGGAAGGCACCAGTGGGGGCCAGGTTACCGTTTCCAGCCGCGACCAAGGGGAGGCCGGGGTACAATTAGAGGTCAGAGACACCGGCGAAGGTATGAGTGAAGAGCTCCGGGAAAGGGTTCTTGAAAATCTTTTCACCACGAAGGGAGCGCGGGGAACAGGGTTGGGCCTTGCAATCACCCAAAAGATAGTGCACGAGCACGGGGGTACCATTCAGGTAGAGTCCGAGCCCAAGAAGGGTTCTTGCTTCACCATTATTCTGCCAGAGTAGAGCGAGCCCGGAGATTTCACGAAGTAGTGGCCTTTTTTCCATAAGGCCTCAGTCTTACAAGCAACACGGGCAATACGGTAAAATTGGCAACCAGGGCGATCAGCATTGCGAAGGCTGTGAGGATGCCAAAATAGATGGTGGGGACGAATTTGGAGAGGATAAGAATGGAGAAGCCGATGGTGATGGTAACCGTGGTGTAATACATGGCCAACCCGATGCTGCCATGGGAACGACGCACAGCGGCTTGGTAATCCCAGTCTATCTTCACTTCTTTGCCATAGCGATGCACGTAGTGAATGGTGTCGTCCACGCCAATGCCGATGGCGATGGCAGCGATGGTGATGGTCATGAAGTCCAGGGGGATGTCCAAACCGCCCATCAGGCCCAACACCAACGGCACGGCGACCAGGTTTGGCACGAGGGCTATTAGGGAAAGTTTCACCGAGCGAAAAAGCACGATGAACATGAGGAAAATAGCCAAGAACACAGCCCCTAGGCTTAGAATCTGGGAGCGAAACAGGCTTTGCAGCATATTGTTATAGAGCACTAATATGCCACTGAGATGCACCTGGTCGTCCGACAACCCCAACTCTCGGGTCAGGTGGAGACGTATCCTCTGCAGCAGATCCTGACGTTTAAGATTCACATCCGACTCGTACACCCGCACTGAATAACGAAGCTGATTGCCATCCTCTGACAGGTAAGGAGCAATGAGGGCCTCTTTGATCTCCTCGGGTAAGCGCTGGTAGAGAATGGCTAGAGTAAAATTATCCGGCAGCTCGCCGCCATTAACCTGTTTCAACACCTCCATGGTAGTGGACAAGGAAAGGACCTTGCCGGTCTCAACAATCCCATCCAGATATTCCTGGATAGCATCGACCTCTTCCACTTTGAAGACGTTGAACCAGTAACTACTGCCTGTAATCCCCGCGTCTCCCTC
>CP070843.1:1967215-1970594 GCA_020350905.1 Deltaproteobacteria bacterium | reverse complement strand
GGCCGTCCTTCCGGGCGTCCTCGGGTGTCGGACCCTGCGACGTACTGTTCAAGTACGCCTCGGATCCAAAACCCTGCGGTTGCCAGGTGGCACGCCCATCTTCGCGGTCTCGCGACAGCAATTCATGAAATATCCGGGCTAGGAGAACAAAAAAAGGGAGGAAAAAAATGAAGACTCGCCGGGCACTCTTTCAAAGTTTAATCATAGTCTCCCTGATGTGTTTCATGGTGGCATCAGGTTCAGCAGGCAAACTCCAGAAACAATTGGCAGCCGAAAGCACGATCGAGAAGATAGTCAAGCGTGGCGTACTTCGTGTCGGTATGTCCACCTTCCTTCCATGGGCCATGAAGGACAAGACAGGTAGTTTTATTGGCTTTGAAATCGACGTCGCCACCAGGCTGGCAGAAGATACCGGGGTTAAAGTTCAGTTTATCCCAACCAAGTGGGATGGTATCATCCCGGCACTTCTTACCGGAAAGTTCGATGTCATTATCGGTGGCATGACTATACGCTCGGATCGCAACCTCAAGGTCAACTTCACCATACCCTACGACTACAGTGGCCAGACTATTTGCGCCCACAAGAAATTGGCTGCTGGTTTCGAGGGGCCGGAAGATTTCAATCGACCTGATGTCACTGTCGGTGCCCGGCTCGGTTCCACATCCGTTCCTGCAATTAAAAGAATGATGCCCAAGGCAAAGCTTCGCCTTTTTTCTGAGGAACCCCAGCTATATCAGGAACTGCTCAATGGCAAACTGCATGCTGTTATCGCTTCCCTGCCAACGCCAGCCTACCAAGCCCTCAGATACCCGGACACGTTGTTTGCAATCACGGAACCGTTCTCGCGCGAGCTCATTGGCTTTGCTGTCCGCAAAGGTGACATAGACACCCTCAATTACTTTAACAGCTGGATTCGGACTGTTGAGGGGGAAGGCTGGCTGCAAGAGCGGCACAATTACTGGTTCAACACCAGAGAGTGGGAGAGTCTTATTCAGTAGTAAAAATGTAGATTGCGGATTTGAGATCTCACATCCCACATCTCAAAATTCAGACATTTTAAGCACTTTAGACATTTTTGGCATTCTATACCGTAGGGTGCGCATCGCCCGCCGATTAGGATTGACTTGACCGTGTTGACAAAAAAGAAAACCAAGATAACTCCTCTTGACCTGATCCTCTCCGCTCTCATCCTGGCTGCGTTGGTGTATCTCAGCTACAGGATCAAGGTAGGGCTGAATTACAAATGGAACTGGCAAACCATACCCCAGTATCTTTATCGTTACGACCAGGAGAGCGGCAAATGGGTACCTAATCTAATCATGCAAGGGCTTTTCACTACTCTTCGTCTCAGTATCTGGGGCACCGTCCTGGCCACTATCTTGGGAACCATAATGGGTCTTTGCCGCATAAGCCAGGTTCTGTTCTATCGGTTGCTTGGACGTTTGTACGTCGAATTGATTCGCAACATGCCCCCTTTGGTTCTTATCTTTATCTTTTACTACTTCGTTAGCGGTCAAATAATGCCGGTATTGGGTTTGGATGAATTCATCTTGGCACAATCAGAGGCCACACAGTGGCTCTGTGAACTCCTGTTTGCGCCACCATCATTTCTTTCGGCTTTTTTCTCCGCACTTGTTACTTTGGCGATCTTCGAGGGCGCATATATCGCCGAGATAGTTCGAGCTGGAATTCAGTCCATCGATAAGGGACAGTGGGAGGCTGCTCACGCGCTCGGTTTATCAAAATGGCAACAGATGCGCCACATCATACTCCCACAGGCAGTACAACGAATCCTCCCGCCCCTGGCAGGACAGTTCATATCCCTTATTAAGGACTCCTCTATCGTTTCAGTTATTTCAATCCAAGAGTTGACTTTTCAGGGTATGGAATTGATGGCCGCAACTTATCTCACTTTCGAGATCTGGATTACGGTAACCCTGTTATATCTGGTACTGACCTTCACCTGCTCTCTGGCCGTGCAGAGACTCGAAGTCCGAATGACGAGAGGGAGGGCTTGGTAGACACGAGGCACCAAGCACTAGGAACCAGGAACTAAACACTAGACTCCAAGTACATTTCTCGTTTCTCATCTCCCATTGACTATCGAGAGATAAAAGTGATAGGGGTGCTGGACTAAAAAAGAAAAACTACAAAAGTGGATGATAAATGCGAAATACGAAATTACCAACGATTATGGCTCACCCGCTAAAAATCATCTTTCTCGCCCTGTTTAGCCTTTCTCTGGTGGCCTGCGCCACCGCTACCAAACCCAAACAAGTCTGGTACCAGCAAGATACCCTGGATTCAACCATGAGGGCTGATCTGGCAGCATGTGCATCAGATGCAACTGATCAGAAAATGATTGCTCGCTGTATGCGAATGAGGGGCTACCTCCTCATCCCTCAACCGCAGGCGGAGCTTTTGATAGTTAGGTCGCTTCGGGAAGAAGGCTTAAACGGTGATGAAATTGCCGCTCAACTCCAATGGAGTGAAAAGAAAGTTCGACGCTACCTTGACGAAGATTACGAATTGTCCCAAACAGCTTCCCTCGGGCGGCAACCCATAGAAATATCCACCAGGATTGGCAAGCCTGCTGTAAAGCCTCTGATAGCTGACCTAAAAGACAACGATCCGCTTGTCAGAAGCAATGCAGTGCAGGCGTTGGGCGTAATAAAGGACTCGCGTGCAGTGGAACCTTTGATTGCGGCACTGAATGACAAGGATCCACTGATCCAGAGACAGGCGGTGAAAGCACTTGGGAGGATTAATGATCTTCGAGCGGTGGAGCCCCTCATTGGGGTTTTGGAGGAGAGAGGGAAGAAGCCACATGTTCGCATGAGTGCGGCTGAAGCCTTAGGCAAGATTGGAGACTCGAGTGCAGTAGAACCTCTCGTTGCTGCTCTCAGTGATCCGTCCTGGGATGTCCGAAGCCATGCCGCAGAGGCACTGGGCAGGATCAGAGATCCGAGTGCAGTGGAACCCCTGATTGAAGCCTTGAAGGATCAGGACGCAACGGTGAGAGGTAATGCGGTGGATGGGCTGGCTAGGATTAAAGACCCGCAGGCCATAGAAGCACTGTCGGCCGCGCTAACCGACAAAAACAAAACAGTTCGCAAGAAGGCGGCCCGGGCATTAGCAGTGATTGCTGGGGAAGACTTCGGCGAGCGCTGAAAAGAGGCAAAGCAGTCATTTAAGTAGGCTTGCTTTCATCCAGGTACTGCTCCCCTCTTGCGGCAATTTTGTATTCTGGAGGCCGGCCGACCTCAACAGCTATATTTAGGTATGCCTGCTCTTTCAGCACATCCAGATAAGGTTCCAATTTGGGTTCAACAATCCCCAGTAGATCCGACAAGTCTTCCAGAGGATAACCCGTATCTCC
>CP070843.1:1964495-1967115 GCA_020350905.1 Deltaproteobacteria bacterium | reverse complement strand
GGCCAGGGACACCTATGTTTGCCCCAATGGCACAAGGCTCAAGGTTCAGGCCAAGGAGCTCTACCGCGAGGGCCTTGTTTACAGAATATATATTGCAGATGAGAAGGATTGTAAGGGGTGCACTCTGAAGCTTAAGTGTCTAACTGGCCGAGGCGGGAGAAGGAAATACTTATGGGTTCCCATTGCAGTTCAGCTTACCAATCTTTCCAGGAGAATGGCCGGCAAGGTCGATACTGAGAGGGGACGAAAGATATATCCTCGCAGAATAGCCATCGCTGAACCCGTCTTTGCCAACATCCGGACACACAAGCGGATGGATCGCTTTACTTTGAGGGGAAAGATCAAAGTAAACATCCAGTGGCTGCTCTATTGCATGGTTCACAATATAGGGAAAATCGCAATCTACGGCTCTACATAGATTGAGCTCAAGGGTGGGTGAATCCCAGAAAAAGGAATCGAAAGAAAAACAACTAACCAGCTAAAGACACCAATATAAAACTCGGCTGAGCAAAAAGAGCATTCCAAACAGGATTGCCGTCCTCTCAAACGGCTTAATCGACAGTCTCTACTTTAATACACACTTTTGCCCTTTCTGACCCGTCCCCCCATGTAGTAGTATCCTTCCTAGAGCTGAAAGTCTGCATTAAGGGCTCTAACCTAACTTTGGCGGTGACCAAGGTAAGGTTATTTTTCTCATTGCTATCTACGCTTACGGCCTTGACATTGAAATACCAAACTGATATCGAGGTGGAGGTTTCTGAGATGAGGGAGGAATGTCTTTGCCGGGCTACTTTGTTCGCAACTGTGGTCAGCAAAAGAACCGATCATTTTGAAGGTCAATCTGCAGTTCTGAAGTCGGGTAAAGACCCGCTTGCAACTAGCGAAAATTCCACGTTTAGAATCTAGGGGGGAGGTTATTAACAAAAATGGTACGGCGAGTTGCAAAACCAGTTAGTATTGTTTTGACAATATGCATGCTGCTACTATCGTTACCTCACAAATCGGCTTTCGCCGGAATGATTGGGACAGAAACTGTCCTGGATGCCACCCGGGGTCAGGAAGCCCGCGATTATCTAAACAGGATCTTTGCGCGCGCGGACGTCCGGGCTTCGCTAATAGCCCAAGGAATTGATCCGCTCGAGGCAAAGGCACGTGTTGCCAGCCTTTCTGATGCTGAGATTGTGAGTCTTGCCGATCAGATTGAGGAGCTTCCTGCAGGCGGAAGTGCTCTCGGTATTATTGTCGGTGCTCTACTGATTGTTTTTATCGTTCTACTCATCACAGATATCTTGGGTTATACAGATATTTTCCCCTTTGTCAAAAAGCATTCCGAGGTCAAATAAGATTCCGATAACAACTAGCCCCGAGCGCAGTACCTTCAGTATGCGCCGAATCATCATTACTCTCCTGGTACTGATTTTAAATTTAATGTTCGCAGGGTGTGGAGGTGTGTTTTTCAGACAATGGCCACAACATAGTGAACACCTTCCGGTCAGCCATGAGCTGGATTCAGTACCGTTCTATCCGCAGGAAGCCTATCAGTGCGGACCCGCATCGCTCTCAATGGCACTCACATGGAGCGGAATCCAGACGAATCCTGAAACAATAACCCCGGAGGTGTTCACCCCCTCACGTAAGGGTAGCCTCCAGTCAGCAATGATCGGCGCAACTCGGCGGCACGGGAGGCTCGCATACCCTATCACGGGCCCAGATTCGATCTTCGAAGAAGTCTCCGCCGGACATCCAGTAATCGTACTGCAGAATCTCGGACTGTCATGGTACCCGGTTTGGCACTATGCCGTGGTTGTTGGATATGACTTGCACAAGAGTACCGTAATTCTCCATTCAGGAGTGACCCCCCGAAAGCGCCTGTCCTTTAGAGTATTTTATAACACTTGGGCTCGAAGTGATTACTGGGGTTTGCTGGTGTTGTCACCGTCTCGCCTGCCTGCCATGGCTACGAAACACAACTATATTTCGGCAGTGCTGGGACTTGAGAAGGCACATCAATGGCGAGCTGCAATTGAGGGATATAAGACTGCTTTGGCCCGTTGGCCTGGCAGCCTGTCTGCCCGCATGGGATTAGGCAATAGCTACTATGCACTAGGTGATCTCGAATCAGCTGAGGCTGCTTTCCGGGAGGCAACTCGCCGGTTTCCAACCGATGGAATGGCATTTAACAACCTTGCCCAAGTCCTTTGGGAACAAGGAAAACAGCAGGAGGCGCTGGAGGCCGCAGGAAGAGCTGTTGATTTAGATGGACCGCTGGTGGAGGAGTATCGGAAAACCCTAAAAGGAATTCAGGCGGGAAAACCGTAACATCGGCACAATCAGAGAAATGAATCTATATCGTTAATATGCTAGGTCCACACCGCTCTTCTGAAAGTGTAGATACTCCACACTTCGTCCCTGAAGAATCTTCTACCACATATAGTAGGATCCCACTAAAACTGATATAAAGATTTCTATTTCATTTCTGGTCATTACTAAATTTTGAAGATATGTTTGTCATGCGCTAAGGCATTGCTGTGAGGTATGCAAAACGGTTACCCTTTTCGCAAATGTTACCCAAAACGTTACCCAAGACGACCAAAGCACCTAGGCCGGTAGGCCTAAGTGC
>CP070843.1:1960813-1964395 GCA_020350905.1 Deltaproteobacteria bacterium | reverse complement strand
CATGAAATATCCGGGCTAGTGCGCGGCAGGTTTAGCGATCTGATACTTTTTTAGTTTGCCGTAAAGAGTGCTGCGGCTTATCCCCAGACGCTGAGCCGCCTGGCTTTTGTTCCAGTCGCACTCCTCCAGGACATCTATCAGAAGCCTCTTCTCATTTTCCAGAATTGTCCTGCCGTTGTAAGATCCGGCCGAATCTGCGGAGTACGCCTCACAAAGCCTGGAAGGCAGGTCTGACGCCTCGATCCGGTGAGCCTTGGCTTTGGCTAGGACTACAGCGTGTTCAATACTATTCTCGAGCTCACGAACATTTCCCGGCCACCAATAGTCCAGGAGTATTCGCATGGCCTCCGAACTAATATCCGTGAGTTCCTCCTTCCCCTGTTCTCTCGCAAAGCGGCGCAGAAAATGTTGGGCCAGCAGCGGAATGTCGTTGCGGCGTAACTTGAGTGGAGGTAAATGGACGGGAATTACATTCAGTCTGTAATAAAGGTCTTCCCGAAAATTACCATTTTTCACTTCCTGGGGGAGATCTTTGTTGGTGGCCGCAAGAATACGCACATCCACAGCCAGGGTTTGTTCACCTCCCAGACGTTCAAATTTTTGCGTCTGGATCACCCTGAGTAGCTTGATCTGGGCTGAAGGGGGTATCTCGCCGATCTCATCCAAAAACACAGTCCCGCCGTTGGCCTGCTCGAAACGTCCTGCCTTTTGGCGCACGGCACCGGTGAAAGCCCCTTTCTCGTGGCCGAATAGCTCACTTTCCAACAGGGTGGGCGCATAGGCCGAACAATTAACGACAACGAATGGCTTGTTTTTGCGCGGACTTTCCCGGTGGATGGCAGCGGCCACCAGTTCCTTGCCGGTACCGCTTTCTCCCTGAATCAGAACCGTGGTATCCGTGGGAGCGATGTCCTGAATCATTTTGTAAACTGACTGCATCCCCGGGTCTCTGCCAATGATGCCGCAATATTCCGAGGTGATATCTAAACGGCACTGCAGGGCCCGTATTTCTTCTTGATGCAGGACAGCCCTTTTTATCGCCCCTGTGGCTTGCTCCAAGATCAAGCCCGCCAGTTCTAGCCTGTTTTCATCGCACTGGGAATCCGAGTTACAGGCAAAGACAATCGCGCCTTCGAGCAAACCAGGGTCTCCGAGGGGTATGATGATCTGCCGTCCCTTGGTGGGAAAGTAATCAGGAAGCAGCGGGGGCTTGAAACCATTCTTTGGAGAGATGGTGATTCCGTCAAGACCCTCAAGAGTTGCCGAGGCTACTTGAATCAGATCTCTGTCTTGGACGATCGAGGTTCCGCTATCCGAAAGAGCGTAGAGAGCACTGCGGTCGCTGGCTAAAACGTAAAGTATCAAAGGTTCGGCTTGCAAAATACTCCGCAGTTCGCTGATCAGGAAAGTGCCAACGCCATCCAGCGATTGCTGACCGCCGATCTCTTTGATGATTCGACAAAACGTACCCATCTCACGGTAGGACCTGCTCAATTCCTCTTCAGCCTGTTTCCGATCAGTGATATCCGCAGCAATTTCAAGTCTGACGATGCGGCCATCCACCCAGCGGATTGCCCTGTCGTGAGCCTGGTACCATTTCTTCGTGACTTTATCCTGAAACTCTCGGATATGCACCCCTGCAGGCTGACCATCAGGGGCAAGTATTTTTGTGTTTGTACAGAAATCGCAGGGGCCGGATCGGCCATTCTGAAAAACATGCCAACAGGTCTTCCCGGCCACGTCTCCATGGAGGTCTCGAGTATACTTGTTGACGAACAGAATCTCATGCGTTTCCATATCTGCAACATAAACCGCTGCGTCCAGGCTGTCCAGAACGGTAAGAAGCCTCAGGTGAGATTCTTTAAACTCCCTGGTCTTTTCCTCGACTTCTGTTTCAAGGATCTTGTTGTATCGATATGACATTGCCAGCGCGTAGGAAGAACCGAGAAGAATGCTTACTATGATGATACTCACCAGTAACAGGTGGCTCAGGTAGGCTGAGTGTATGAGCCTCTTGGCATCTTCCCTGGGCGCCCACACGCCAACCGCCCACAGTCCATCGCCAAGGCGCGCGGGTGCATAGCCTATAAGCTTTTCTTCCAGCTCTTTGCCATAGCTATTATTGGAAGCATCCAACCTGTAATAGATGTATTCCCCTGTGCCGAAATTTCCACTAATCATCCTTTCCACTATCTGTCTAAATGCTGGGAACCCCTCGGCCTTCTGCAAGAGATTCTGTCCGACCAGAGAACTGTCGACCGCCCAGAGCACATCAGATCTTGCATCGATTAGATGAGCGTATCCTCTCTCAGAAGGTTTCACAGGGACCATGACTTTCTGAGTCAACTTGTCTAAGTTGAGAGTACAGATTACAACCCCTGCAAATTTGCTCGAGGGGGATAGGTAGTCTTCGTCCTTGAGCTCCTCGTACATAGGAACAGCGAGTACGATTCCCCTCTGCCTGACCTCAGCGCCCCCGAGATCGATTGACTCGATGACATAGCTCTCGCTGGAAATCATCTTTTTCGCCTTTTGAAAATAACTCCTCCGCGAGAAATCATCACCCTCCGTCTGCTGGGCTCTGACACTGTATCTCAAGATTCCATTTCCATCTAAAACTCCAATCTCGGTCACCCCTGACGGCTCTAGTTCACCTATTTCCAGAGCCAATACCTGCCTGGCTACATCCTCATCAAATTGATGCACCCCGGGCGCTCTACCGATAGCCCTCAGGGCCTCTGCCATGTGACCCAGGTGGTGCTCGAACCAGGCAGCTGCTTCCCTGGCCATGGTGAGTTGCCGCTGGTTGAACTCATCCAGGGTCGCCTTCTCGGTGGCTTTGAAAGATCGATAACCAAGGATAAGAACAACAGGCACAAGCATAAGAGAAATAGCAGCGATAGACATTGGCCGCCACGCAAAGCCAAGAAATGCCTTTTTCATATTCATGGTCTTTGTATTACTCTCTCCCTGGAACCAGTATTTAAGCATTTTGGTATTTTATTGGTATTTTAGAAATGGGGCATTGGGCAGTCTGTATTTTAACCTCAGAACAAGGTAAAGGAAAGTCTGTGGCCTGCGTTTCTGACGAAGCGGCAACTGGCGTCATTGTCGCAAAGGGAGGAGGAGAAGCTGCAGCAGCGGGTTGAGCTTTGACTTCGTCGAGCCACGAATCAGCCTGCAAGGAGCAACCTTCACCTATCGAATTACTAGGAAATTTCCTGACCAGCATACGCGCTCTCAATTTGCAAAAGCCAATTTTACCGATTGAAGCATTGAACTTTCACCTGTACAATTCTATCTTACCCCGGATATTTCATGAATTACTGTCCCGAGAGATTATCTCCGGAAATTTTCTTTGGAGGTTGACAACTACTCGACTGTAATTACCTTACTCTTGAAACGACGAATATCGATACCAGTCTCAGGCTCACTCCGCGTACAGGGAGAAGACAAATAGATTTTTCTCGGCAAGGTAAACCCTAACGGTGCTTAGGATATGAGACTATGTAGGTGGATAGAGCCATGATTTTGCCAAATTGTGTTTCAGGGGGGTTGGTAACATGGAATTGAAGAGGAGGT
>CP070843.1:1954489-1960713 GCA_020350905.1 Deltaproteobacteria bacterium | reverse complement strand
TCCAACAAAGCATAATATAACCGCCAATTAGATTCTCCACTTTGACGACTGGCCCAGAGAAGATGCTGGTTACCAGGAACAGCAGCAACCAGACGCGGGAATTTTACTTGGCCAGATATGTCCATGTCGACGACAACAATCTGCTCACCGCTATCATTTAAACTTATGTAGCGAATATACGAATCGCCCCTATCTTCAAAGGGCCAGCAACTGAGCTGCCATGCGACTGCGCCCGCCAACGGCACAGTACACTATAATTGTCGTCCCTGGATCCAAATCCTGCAGAGAGTCAACCAACTCCGGCAAAGGCATGAGCTTTGCCCCTGGCAAATGTTCGCTTTCATACTCAATGGGCTGACGCACATCCAGGACAGTAAAAGTGGACTCAGGGTTTTCAGAAATAAAGGTTTCGGCATCATCTGGGAACATTACTCCCACATTGGTCATGTGTTCACTCATTTCCTTTTCAACCTCCAAGTAAAGAATTCTGGCACCCCGAAGATCCCTCTGCGGTGTGGCGGGTACGGGGGTGGGAAAGTATGTCTTTGGATGAAGACAACGAACTCGCATTCCTAAAAAGACTAGCCAAGAAGACTTTTTTACGTTAGCATTAATACCTGTAAAGCGTCCGGGATTGGTTTCAACCGCCACTGGAGCGTGCAGAGGTTTCCGTGAAAAACAAGAAACCCGTGATACCTTTTCTGAAACATGAATCGCGTCTTAGAACGCAACTACATGAGAAAATCGGAAGATGGAAAAGCGGCCCATCACAAGGACTGGTTACGAGAGGCTACGCGCAGAGCTCTCCTTTCTCTATCGCTTTGTCCGTCCTCAGGTCATAGAAGCTCTGTACAATGCCCGGTCATACGGGTACAAGGCCAATAACTTGCAGTATTTTGCCGCTCGCGAGCGGCAGGCCTTTGTGGAGGGTCGAATCGAGGATTTGCGCCGCAAGATCTCCCTATCAGAAATAGTGGTTGGACAGCACCTCTTCTCCTCAGTTGCCTGCTTTGGCGCTACCGTCGGGGTGGAAGATATCGCTAACGGCGACCGGGCAACCTATCAACTGGTGGGGCCATTTGAAGCTGATGCCATGAAGGGTCGAATCTCTATTGACTCACCCATGGGCAGCACTCTTTTAGGCCGGCGTCCAGGTGATGAGGTTACTGTCTATGCTCCTGGTGGCGTCCGCTCCTTCCGGCTTCTTTTTATAGTGTCCCCCTAATCTCCCCAGCTGTCATCAACTTGCTTGGTTGCGGTATTCGGGAAGCTATCGTAGGCAACTCGCCCCCAATTGCCCATGCTGGAAATTCGAAATCCGAAGCTCGAAATCTTAAACAAATTCAAAATCCGAATTCTCAAATGTTCAAAACAGGAGCGGATCATACACTCGGTTCTGATGTTTGGGACATTTGGATCTTGGTGATTTGAAAATTGTTTCGATATTCGATATTCGGATTTTAGGGCCTTGCATCGAGACCACCAGTAATAGAGTGCCAGTACCTCGTCTGCCCTGCCTACCCTTTTATAACTCCCATTGGCCGCAAGCGCACCACTTTTTTGCTGATGCCGGCACCGGACACAACCTCCACCACCTGACTCACGTCCTTGTAAGCCTCAGGGATCTCTTCCCGCACGGTAGCCTTACCGGCACTGCGAATTGTGATGCCCTGATCCTCCAATTCCCGAATGATTGCTCTGCCTTTGGACACCCTCATTGCCTGCTTTCGACTCAAGACTCTACCGGCACCATGGCAGGTACTGCCGAAGGTCTCAGCCATGGCCTGCTCCGTTCCCACCAGCACATATGAGTATCGCCCCATGTCACCTGGGATAAGCACAGGCTGGCCTACATCTTTGTAAGCCACTGGTGTGTCCGGGTGATGGGGCGGAAAGGCCCGGGTGGCGCCCTTTCGATGCACACACAACTTTCTTTCCTTACCATCCACCCGGTGCGTCTCAATCTTGGCGATATTGTGGCAAACATCGTATATAAGCCTGAGCCCCAGCCGCTCCGAGCTTGTATGAAAGACACGCTCGAAGGTCTCCCGCACCCAGTGGAAGATAATCTGCCGGTTGGCAAAAGCATAGTTGGCAGCTCCTGCCATGGCGGCCAGGTACTGCCTGCCTTCCGTGGAGGCAATGGGAGCGCAACACAACTGCCGGTCAGGTAGCTCAATGCCATACTTTTGCGTGCTTTTCATCAGTATTTTGATGTAGTCATCGCAAACCTGATGACCAAGTCCCCGCGAGCCGGTGTGGACGATTATTGTAACCTGGTCCATGAATAAGCCCAAATCCTTGGCAGCATGCTCATCGTACACTTCATCTACGTAGCCAACCTCTACGAAATGGTTCCCCGAACCCAGTGTGCCTAACTGGGCCTTGCCCCGTTCGAGAGCCCGATCGGAGATCAGGTCCGGGTCGGCACCCTGGATACAACCCCCTTCCTCGATGTATTCCGGATCTTCTTCCAGCCCGAAACCTTGCTTTACTGCCCATCCGACCCCTTTTACCAGCACCCTCTTCAGCTCCGCTTTTGAGAGCCGCAGATCTTTACGCTTAGAGCCAACCCCGGAGGGGATATTTCGAAACAGAGTTTCCACCAATTTCCGCATGTGGCCTCTGACTTCCTTGCGCTCAAGCCCGGAGCGCACGAGTCGCACCCCTCAGTTAATGTCGTAGCCCACTCCTCCAGGCGATACCACACCATCGTCCAAGGAAAACGCTGCGACTCCCCCGATGGGAAAGCCATATCCCCAATGGATGTCGGGCATGGCCAGAGAATGGCCCACAATTCCCGGTAACCAGGCCACATTAGCTACCTGCAGCAGGCTCTGGTCATTGCGGATGTTGGCCATCATGGCCTCATTGGCGTAGACGATGCCGTCGGTGCGCATCTTGCCCTCTTTTGGCAGCCGCCAGCGGTACCCGTCGACCTTTTGGAGCTTGATGGAGTGTTGTTTTTTCACTGTAGCACCTCCAGGTTCTCGATTTTGGATGCTAGATTCTCGATGCTTGGTATTGGTTACTGCCTAATCAATCACTAGCTTATCTCTGCTTAAATTCGAAATCCGAAGCACGAAACCGGGGCCCCGCCCGGGGTGGGGACTGCGAAGGAGAAATTCTAAACAAATCCTAATTCGGATTTGACCCGTTCAAACACTAAGCTCTAGCCGCGTAAGCCGGACTTCTTACTTATATGTCAAAAATCACCTGTGCCTTCCAGCACTGGTCGGCTTCGACAACCTCTAGAAGGTGGTAGGTGACCGCCTTGATTTCTGTTTTCATGGTGTGGATTTCCGCATCGAAAATCTCGCCCCAGGCGGTTGCCTCCAGTGCGAGGTCTTTGAGATTTACCTGGAACCGTCCAAAAATGAGGCCCTCAGTATCCAACAGATAGAGCAGTTCCTGGAGCCAGCTCACCAGTAGGGTTTCTATATCATCTTCCTGCAGCCTGAACTGACGCTGGATCAGACAGTTCAAAGAATCCACCCTGGTGATCAGCTCGCTAAAGCCCAGCGCAGCTGTCTCGAACATCCCCTCGAGCGTCGGCGCCTTGACCAGGATACCAGCGTCGGCAGTGTGGTCGATGAACTGAAAAGATCCCTGAAAGTGGGTGGCCATGGACTCCAACCTCCACATGTATGCCTGCAGTTGTCAGCAGCCAGTATCATTGGACAGCGGTCACCCTAGCCTGAATATCTGACTGCCGGCAGTCGAGAGCTGTTTTTAGTACTATAACACGTGAAGGTGTGACTGATACAGTCAAAGCGTGGGGTGAGCGGTCAACCGGGAAAGATAGGGTGTCTGTCCCCACCTACAGTGCGCCCTTCGAGAACGAGGATATGATTGGATACATTTGATCCTGAAGCCGTGGCAGATTGCACATTTCCTATCTCATACGGAGCAAGGGTGTTTATCTATTGGAAGGTGTCATGAACCCGCGATTAATCCCATCTTCTGTATTTGAGCTCTTTTCCATATTTTTGACATAGCCCTCAACCAGTTGCTTCGCATCGAGTTGTAAGACTTCCGCGTAAGACTTCAGGAAACTCTTCAGATAGATCTTCGGGGGGAGGTTGGTTATGTCATCGCGCTCTATTGCTTCCAGTGCAGTGGGACTTATCTTGGTGGCCTCAAAAACCTCCGCTAACTCTATTCCCAGTGACTCTCGCAAGTTTTTCAAATCTTGCCCGGAGATAAAATCACGGTTCAGCATAACGCTCGCAAGTTTTCCTGTTCCTTTCTCTTGGATCTTTTTTCTGATTCTTGCCAAGTTATTGTCTTTCGTCATGGCTGTATTCACTTGAAAAAGGGGTATCGCCTTCTGTCGTTCTTTTGCAGTCAATAAATCTTCAGGTATTTCCCCAGCATCCACAAGACTCTTGTCATAAGCATTTCTCTTTTCATCATCAATCAGTGTTAAGAAAGCCTTCTCAATCTTGCCCAAAATTGCTTTCCGCTCATCTTCTGCAAAGAGAGAATAGGTAGCCAGTGAACTTTCCTCGTAAATGGCGAGAATATTTTTATATGCCTGTCTCACCTCAAAGGAAGAGGCATTATGTGGAATTTTGAGGAGTTCGTAATAATTTAGATCACTGAATTTTTTTATCATTTCGAAGCTTTTATCTGAATGGGTTGTTGTTTTTCCCCTGTCAGACTCCTGGCAATACTTTGCAGGTCCGACACGGTTTTTGTGTAGGGATATTTTCGTATAAATATATTTCTGGCAAGTATTGACTCATAAACTCGACTGTCATAGCTGATATTTCCCAGAAAATCAAAGCTGGGATAGAGATGTCTGTTGCATACCTCGACAATTTGCTCTCCCAGGTCTTCAGTAACCTGACCACGAAATTTGTTAACAATTAAATTGAACTTCAAGCCGCTCAGTAGGTCCCTGAAGACTTTGCCATTTTCCAGGTCTCTTCCTACGAGAATATTAATGAGCTCTAGAGGAGACTTGAGTGCTCCCTTCGACAGTTTCGCAAGCTCCTCTTGACATATATGCCACATGTTGGCTTCTTTGAGAGCTAATTTCAGCTTTCTCAAATAGATTGACTTAATAAATATGAAGGTATTTTCTATTGCCGTCGGTTCAGGAGTAGCCACAAACAACCCTTCTGTAGCAATCAGAAAAAAATCCAAGGTATTGAAGTGAATTCCTGGACCTAAATCCAGAAGGACATAAGCGAACGGAAGATTTTTTATGGCGTTGATTACTTTGAGTTTCTGAGCGTAGAATAAATTGGCAATTTCCAAGGAACATTTTGTCGAGCTGATGAGATGAAGGTTAGGTATAGTTGTGGATAGAGCTACGTCCTCTAAGCTGTGCGTTGTTTTATCTAAGAAGGCGTCGAGGCCGCTCTGGGGTATTCTCTGGCCAAGGAGGGTGTGGAGGTTGGAGGCGCCCAGGTCCAAATCCACGAGTACCACGCTCTTACCTTGCTTCGCCAATAATATGCCTAGACTCGCGGCAATGAAGCTTTTTCCGGATCCTCCTTTTCCACCACCAATGGAGTAAATACGCTTCATTTTCCCACTGTTCCTTTAGGCGGGGTTTGTGAAGAAATTGAAGCTCCCTGCAGCCAGCTGCAGTCCGCCTCAGGCGGATTCGAAATGGAAGGAATTAATCCATTTTATTGTAGTTCGCTCGCTAACCCCGCAGCAAGACTTGTCGACGAGGAGTTCGACTGAGGCTCACTCCAAGTCCTCAGGTCGAGTCGCTCAAGGCCAACTGCTCACTGCCGAGAGCGCTCGCAGATGGCGTGTTATCACGCGAACCCAGCGCTTTTTACCGGTGTGGGTTTGCAACACGAGGGTGAACTTAAGCAAATATCAGGCCATCTGATAGGTAAATCCTGCTGTCGTGATCCTCGGCCGGATATTACATGAATCCGTTCTGCTTGTATGGGCTGTCTGGTCTCATTTTGTATACCTTGGCGTATTCGATAATCTAATAATCGTCATGGCGGTCAAGGCAAGGCCGCTAGGCGAAATGTTGTAAACAGGTATGGATGGAATGGAGCACTGCAAAATATCAAATTTCAAAAACCAAATCTTAGGGTGTCAGGTGTCAGCAAAAAAACATAGAAGCTGAACACTGAAACCTTTTTTGTAGTGTCACGGTAAATTGGCCAGCGCCACTTGGTAGCGACGCAGGGCCGCTTGTTGATGTATGGAAAAGATGAACGTCGTTGGTGGGAAGCTGCCGGCAGTTT
>CP070843.1:1948851-1954389 GCA_020350905.1 Deltaproteobacteria bacterium | reverse complement strand
GGAGGCGTTCGATATCGATGTCTCCAAGAGAGGCTTTGGGCTCGGGAGTATGAAGGAGCGAATAGAACTCTCCGGAGGGTCTTTTGCCCTCGAGTCAATCAGGGGAGAAGGAACAACTATCAAGGCATCTTGGCAAGACTAAGAAGATTTAAGATTGTAGATTGCAGATTTGAAAAAGGCGTAAACGTTTTCAAATTAGCAATCCGAAATCCGAAATGTGATCACCTTGTTACCAATCCCCTTTCCATGGCATAAGCTGTCAAGGCCACGGCACTGTGGAGATCCAATTTCTTCATGAGGTTAGCCCGATGCTTTTCTACCGTCTTCACACTGATGTACAGGTAGTCGGCGATCTCTTTGTTTTTATGGCCCTCGGCAATAAGTTTTAGAATTTCTCGCTCCCGTTTGGTGAGTGTGTCCCACGGGGAACTCGACGCAAAACTCTTCCTGCCCTCGAGATATCCTTCTATTACCATTTGCGACACTGAGGGACTGAGGTAACGCTTTCCCCCGAGAATGCTCCTTATAGCCATTATCAGTTCCTCAGACGAAGCATCTTTCAGAATATATCCGTCAGCCCCGGCCTGCAGAACCTCGAGAATGAATTCTTCTGCCTTGTGAACCGTTAGGGCCAAAATCTTCGTCTCTGGAGTACGTTTCTTGATCTCTCTGATGGCCTCAACCCCATTCATCTTCGGCATGGAGAGGTCCGTCAGAATAAGATCAGGCCTGAGTTCCTCCACCCGCCGAATGGCTTCTCGGCCATCTTCTGCCTCCCCTACCACTTCGAGTTCAGATTCAGCGGAGAGCAGAGCCCGTAGCCCCTCTCTGAGAATAGTATGATCCTCGGCAATAACGACCCTACATCTTGCTTTCACCGGCTTCACCTGAGCATAGAGTTGCGATATTTTGTCAGAATACAATTTGGGGAGAAAACTGTAAAGCACTTGCCGTCAATGGCACCTCAGCTGCAAACCCATCGCCTTGGAAAATACCGTGTAATTTTTCCATATCTACTGTATCCGCCCCATTTCTACTCATTGGGTGCTTGTTGTAGGGTGGAGTAGCATCTGCCTATCATCCAGCCCGGATTATTCATGAATAATCCGGGCTACAAGGGCCATACTTTCCAAAATCACACCCGTTGTGGGGTAAAACGAGATGTTCAAGACATTGCTTGTCGAGGACAATGCTCCTTTTCGTCAGTCTCTCAAGGAGATGCTGTGCGAGCGATTTCCTAGAATGGTTGTCGAGGAGGCTGAGGACGGGGAGGAAGCACTGCAGAAAGTAGAGAGTTTGCTCCCTCATCTCGTTTTTATGGACATAAAATTGCCAGATGCAAACGGCCTCGAGATAACCAGGAAAATAAGGGGACATTATGCCACAATACAAGTAATAATCCTAACGAGTTATGACTTGCCGGAGTACCGAGAGGCTGCAGTCCAGTATGGAGCTGATCATTTCCTTTCAAAAGAATCATCGAGTCGAGAGGATATTTTGGCATTAGTCGATAGTATCTATTCTGCGGATGGTTAGAAGGGCGGAGGGTAATTGTCAGGGATCTCTCTCCTGTGCATTGCACATCCCCTACATGGGAACAGTTGGTCGAATACAGTATTTCTTCCCTGAATCTACTCAATTCACCTGATTTACTTCTCAGACAACTTCAGTAACCTGGGAGATATTTTGCCGTCTCCCTTTTTCAAATACAGATTTACACGGTCCTTTTCTCTATTCACTTTTTATTGAGGAGTGTGATCATGTCAGTCTCTCTCAATCATTCGGACTCGGGGCTTACCATTCAAGATCTCTATCCGGACTATGTTTGGGACAATGGGACATCTGATTCTGTGGAAGAGTGTGGTGCAATTGACAGAGAGCAACAATTGGATCAAGTGGAAGAAAAACAAGATCTAGTAGGAGAGATAGATCCCCTGGATGTTAGCGAGACCTCGGACACTGAGGAAGACAATTTTTTTCAGACTAATCTCATCAATTGCTACTTTCAAGATGTCTCTCGATTTCACCTGCTCACTCCTGAACGTGAGATTGAGTTGGCGAGAACCATTAAGGAAGGTCAAGAAGAAGTGGTCAACGTGGTGGTCACCTACTGCGTTGCAGAAAAACACTTCGGCGATTTTCGCAAAAAAATTCTCAAGTGGCAGAGCGAGGTGGAATCTTATCCCGGACTGCGCGAAAAAATGGTGGAGCACATTGTATCGACCCTGGAACGTGGCGCCGACGGCAATGGCGCAACTGAAATATGCCAAAGACTTCTCGCTGAGGTTCGAACCGTAGTTGCCAAAATCAACACGGCCAAGGATGAAATGGTCAAGGCTAACCTTCGGCTGGTGCTCAGTATTGCTAAGCGGTACCGTGGTCGTGGGTTGAGTTTTCTGGACCTCATCCAAGAGGGTAACATTGGGCTCCTCAGGGCGGTCTCCAGATACGATTACACCAAGGGTAACCGTTTCAGCACCTATGCTACCTGGTGGGTGAGGCAGGGTATTATCCGAGCCCTTTATGAAAAGACCAACACTATCCGACTGCCTGTTCATGTCATTGAGATGAAAAGCTCCTTCTACAGGATTTTGTCGGAGCTTGCTGAAGAGCTTGACCGCGAACCCAGTCCTCTGGAGATTGCAGAGCGCAGCGGATTATCTGTTGACAAAGTCACGATGCTTGCCCAGTTGTCCACACGGCCGACTTCTTTGGAAGCGATGGTTGGCAACAGAGAGCAACGGATAGGAGATTACATAGAAGATAAAAGAACTGTTTCACCTTTGGAAGGGATCAGCCAACAGGAATTGGTTGAGGTCACCCGTGAGGTTCTGGCCTCTCTGTCTCCTCGCGAGGAGGGAGTGTTAAAGTCTCGTTTTGGTATAGATGGCAGGCCGACACAGACGCTCAAGACCATAGGCGGGCACTTTGGTGTATCAAAGGAACGTATCCGACAGATAGAGAAGAGGGCCATCGAAAAACTGCGACACACTCCGCGCTCAGATCAACTAAGGTGCTTTCTTGAATAACTATCCTCGAGGCAAGCTCCAGTTGGCTAATATCCAATGTAACCAATAGTCCACTTGGGGGTGAGCACATCGATTTCCCACCGGATCAATTCTTGTTTGGTTTTTGCTGAGGGTAAATGCCCCCTTAAGCTGACCATGGAAAGAGTCTATATAATTCCGCACCTTATTGGATCGATAAAGTAAGAACGGAATTTATCTCATCGCACCTCCACCGGCGAAACCCCTCTTTGGTAAACACACGAGGGGTTTGTTATTTTGTTGGAATAAAAAAAGTGCCCCACCCTTACGGCTCCAGCAAGGGTGGGGCAAATCCAGGGAGGTTTCAATTGAATAGGGTCTATACCGGGACCTTTTAAACCCTACCCATATGATAGTATAACCTGGAAATAAAAAGGAGTAAACACTTTCTATCCGTTTCTTCTTTCAGAAACTCGTTGTGTTGATCCTGACTGGATTACTGCTTTTCGATCGGGGTAGGGGACAAGCTTCGCAGGATTGACAGTTGGCTACGTGGTGCGTAATTTTCGTGGAGGCGAGAATCCAGATACTTGCGAAACTTGAATTAGTGATATGATAGGGATCACTTGGATTTCTTCCCCATAAAGACTCCAATCTATGATCGACGCTCTGCGCTACTTGGTCTGAGCCTGTCGAAGGCTGTCTTTTGCGTTGTACAAACATGAGAGAGAGGAGGAATAACCTTGGCTTGGACAATTGATGACGCAGTCTCACACAAAGCTTTGAGGGATACCAAGATCTTCGTTCGCGAGGTGTCTTTCCGTCTGGGTGACTTGAAACCTAAGATTCGGATAAGATTGTTCAGGTACCCTGGAGACAAAGAGATCTATTTTGAGCAAAGTCACTTCCTTCAAACCCCTGACCAGACAAGCCCAGCTGTACCTCCCTTGAAATCGGATAATAATGAAGCGTATGCTCTTGCCCATGCGGTTGAAACTCTCACTCTTTCTTACGAAGCTGCGGTTGCTCTAGGACACGAATCCTCTGAAGGATGGCTGATTCCCAACCCGGATTATTGATTGGGAAAAAGCAGTAAAGAATCCGGGCCCTAATGACCCGGCTTTGGCCTGCCTCTGAGGGAACTTCAATGCTTTCCCCCTTACGGCAGTCTGCTGGAGTGGTGGAGTAATGGAGCATTGCAAAATATCAAATTCCAAGCACCAGGTCTCAGGGTTTTAGGTGTCAGGTGTCAGGAAAAAAACACAAATGCTGCAACCTGTCGAAGATCCCGTCTGATGGGAAGCGGCAGCGGGGAACAATGAACACTGAAACCTCCATCCGGGCTAGAAGGTACAAACAAACATGTGAAAGGCTTCAACGTGGAAAACGATCTTAGAGAATGCATTTTATGCGAACACAGGTGCGGCGTAGACCGTTTAGCTGGAGATCTTGGCGTCTGTCGAATGTCTACTCCTATAGTCGCATCCAGGACTCTCCATCCTGCCCCTCCCGAAAGCTATACCATCTTTGTGGCTGGATGTAATTTCAAGTGCTTGGGTTGTCAGAACTGGACTATATCCCAATTTCCAGACAACAGGATGGCTGTGGAAGGATACGTGGATTCAGGATCCCTCGCCAGGGAATCCGTGAGGATGATTCAGTCATCCGCAGGAATTCTTATGGGGGCTGACAGGATCTTTTTCTCTGGCGGTGAGCCCACAATCCACCTCCCTTTCATTGAAAAGATTGTAGACAATGCCCGGCGCCTCAGACCCAAGCTGAAAGTCAATTTTGACACCAACGGTTTTATGACTGAGAAGTCCCTCCACAGAGTGCTTGGCTTTACCACCTCTCTAACCTTCGATATCAAAGCCTTCTACGACGACACGATGAGGGCTATCTCCGGGACACCTGTTGGCCCCATCTTGAGAAATGCTGAAATAGTAGCCAGAACCGCCAGTGACAAGCTCTGGGAGTACAGAATAGTTGCCATTCCTGAAGTGAACGAGGAGGACATTGAGCCACTTTGCAGCTTTCTCGCTTCCATCTCCAAGAAGCTTCCTGTTGCTTTTCTCGCCTTCAGGCCTAACTACGTCTTGGATGAACATCATGGGGCAACAAGAGAGCTCATGCAAAAATGTGTTGAGCTGGCAAGAGGGGCCGGGTTGAGAAACGTCACCTATGCTGGCATGACTAATATTCCAGGAAAAAAAGGTATTCTCGTGGAAGAGGTGGAAGGGGTCTACGAGAGGGCAGGTGCCACATTGGCCGCTTCATATGCCCGCTCAAAGGGCTGCACCACTCACCCCAGGAACTGTGGTGAGTGCCCCTCTATGAGCAAATGCCCGCTCAAGAAGTATATACCTATAAGGAGTTGCTAGCCCGGGGCATGGGGCTGGACGATTGCGGATTGCGGATTTCGAAATGCGACCATACACTTAACTCCGCATAGATTGCGATTGAGGGCTGGGATTTTCCCGAAGCGGCGTATGTGGCCAGCCATGGCCATCTACAATAAATAAAACTGTCCCATAGTACTGCTAAGGCTGGC
>CP070843.1:1942625-1948751 GCA_020350905.1 Deltaproteobacteria bacterium | reverse complement strand
TCGCGAAAAGGTGTATAACTCCAGGGAATTTTCCCCGAAAACTTAAACCCAGATATTTCATGAATCACTTGCTGCGACCACGAAACAGGGAACCCGCTTGCGGGACTGAGCGGAGCGTAGCGAGCGCGAATAATACGGCCGTCCTTCCTGGCGTCCTCGGGTGTTCCTTCGGCTACTCTCAGGACAAGCTCACCCTGCGACGTACCGTTCAGGTACGGAAACCAACACCCTGCGGTTGCCCGGTGGCCCGCCCGCCTCGCCTGAGCGGGCAGGCACGCCCATCTTCGTGGTCTCGCGACAGTAATTGAAGCTCCCTGCAGCAAGCTGCAGGGAATCTTCGAAATGTAAGGTATCTATACCATTTTATTGCGGTTCGCTCGCTAACCCCGCAGCAAGCTACGGGGAATACGCTCGCTAGCGCATTTTCATGAAATATCCGGATTAAACCTGTGGTGGAACTCATGGACGAGGCTATTTATAAGATTCTCATCGTGGATGACGAAGCGTCCTTCAGGACCTCTTTGAAAGGAGCCCTTAAGAAGGAGTATAAAGTTGCGGAAGCCCGCAATAGTGAGAGGGCCCTTCAGCAGGTGAAGGAGAAACCGCCGGATGTGGTCCTGTTGGACATCTCCATGCCCGGAGTCGATGGTCTCGAAACACTTCAGAAAATAAGGGAAATTGACGATTATATCGCGGTAATCATGGTTACCGCTCATGGAGAAGTAAAAAATGTTGTTCAGGCTATCAATCAAGGGGCGGTTGACTACCTGACCAAGCCCATTGACATGGACGAGCTGCAAATTGCCATTGGTAAGGCCCTGGAACGGTTACGCTATAAACAAGAGATCGCCGCCCTGCGTCAAGCCCTCGCCAAGGAATACAACATCGATAATCTGATCGGCAAGAGCCCCGGGTTCCTACAGGCTCTTTCAATGGCCAAGCGGATTGCCAGAAGTCCGGATGCCAATGTCTACATCGGTGGTGAGAGTGGAGTGGGTAAGGAGCTTTTTGCCCGGGCCATCCATTTCAATAGCCCCCGGGTTGCCAGCCCGTTTGTGGCAGTCAACTGTGCCGCCATAAACAAAGAGGTGGTGGAAAGTGAGCTGTTCGGCTACAAGCGGGGCGCCTTCACCGGTGCCCATACCAAAGGCAAGAAGGGCTTTTTTGAGGAGGCCCACAGCGGAACCCTTCTTCTTGACGAGGTAGCTGACCTGCCTCTGGATGTTCAGGCCAAACTTCTCAGGGTTCTGGAAGAAAAAGAATTCTACGCAGTGGGCGACTCACAGCCGAAGAAGGCGGACGTCCGCGTCATTGCCGCTACCAACCAACCGCTGGAGAAACTCATTGAAAAAGGCCAGTTTCGCCAAGACCTCTATTTCCGTCTCGCCACCATAGCCATTGACATCACTCCTCTGAGGGAGCGCAAGGAGGATATCCCGCTTCTGGTTAACTATTTTCTTGAAATCTTTAACAAAAAATATGGCAAGAAATTTCAGAAAGTGTCAGCGCAAGCTGAAGAAATCTTGCTGAATCACCCGTGGAAAGGCAATGTCCGCGAACTCAAGAATGCCATTGAGCGAGTAACGCTTCTGGAAGATTCCACCGAAGTAAAACCTGATCATCTTGATTTCCTTACGCCAACAACCCCCTCCCCTGCCCCAACCAAGCGTGATCCTGTACAAGAGCCCCAAGATTTTCCACCATCTCAGATCCCCTCATCTGGAATCTGCCTCGATGACGTGATCAAAAAAATTATTACCACTGCCTACACGCAAACCAGCAAAAACCAAGTACAGACAGCCAAACTTCTTGGCATCACCAGAAACACCCTCCTCTATCGTCTCAAGAAATACGGAATTAGCTAGCCAGTAGTGGTCATTTGTCGATTAGAGAATTCGTCAAGCTGAACGGTTCTCCATTCCCTGCGGAAGCGGCTTTTCCCGACCTGAGCCTGTCGAAGGTTAGTGGCGACCTTATACTTCCTACAATAAATGACAGCGAAGCATAATGACCCAATGACGGCGCAGCCATATGACGCGAAGCCAAATCCACAATCTACAATCTAAAATCTGCAATCTACAATCTCCACACTGCCTTCCTGGCCGCTGGAAAAATCCGCTTGCCAAATGGTGTAAAGCGCTACCAACTGGGCGTTTGGCGATTTCGCCAATGATGTTTTTGGATCACTATCCAACACCTTTATTTTTTTTGTTTCGCCACCGGGACTTATGCGAATATGACCGTCCAGCAGTGCTGCAAAATTGAACGGAAATCACGTCCGATCGTATACCTCTCAACCCCTGTAAAGCACTATAAATAGTACAGTTAGGCGCATTCTGCCAGGTCCCCGAGAGTTGGCACGGGTTGTGCTTTATGCTGTCCTGAGCGCAATCAGCCAACGGTTTGGTTCACTCCAAGAATAGCTTACAATCCCTTCGGATTTGAAGGATGACATTGATGAGAGTGTTATTGGTCGAAGATGAACAGTCCATGCTCTTCACCCTGAGCAACCTACTCAAACATCGTGGGTACGAAGTTATCGCCGCACATTCTGCGGAGAAAGGCCTGGAAGAGCTGGGGGATGACCAGGTTGATTTGGTAATTTCTGACTTAAGGTTGCCTGGCATGGATGGGATAAGCCTCATTGCAGAAGTAAGGGAGCGCTGCGAGGATGTGGTTCCGATTATCATCTCGGCCTACGGTACCTTGGGAAATGCCATAGATGCGCTCAAACTGAGCGTCTGTGACTTTTTGAGAAAGCCGTTCGATCTGAGCACCTTCGAAGAAACACTTTCCAGGGCCGAGCAGCGCCGTAATCAACTTCTTGCTTACAAAAAATACGTTCTCGATCTCAAAGAGAACCTCCTTGGAGAAGAACACAGACGCACAATGCTATCACGGTTTGTGTCCAAACATGTAGTAGACCGCATAATGTCAAGTGGGGAACTCCCAGCCCGGGCTGGCCAAACGCAAAAGGTCTCCGTCCTTTTCGCCGATATCAGTGATTTCACTGGCCTTTCAGAAAAACTTGATCAGAAGAGCCTGCTCTTTATTGTCAACACCTTCTACACTGCCCTCGAAAACGTAATGGTTCAACATGGTGGTAGCCTGGACAAGTTTATGGGCGATGGTATTATGATGGTCTTTGGCAATGCCACCACCGCTCAAGAAAATGCCTCCCACGCATTAGAAGCCGCCGTCCAGATCCAAGGAAAAATGGATGAAATTCGGCGAGAATTGCAGCGCTTTGAATTACCTGAGATAAGCATCCACATTGGGGTATGCACAGGGATGGCTACGGCTTGCAGTATAGGTACAGAAAAGCGGCTTGCCTATACGCACATCGGCGATGCCGTAAATCTGGCCAAACGCTTGCAGGATCTGGCAGGTCCTGGAGAGATTCTGGTGAACAAGGCCACAGTTACTGAACTAGCAGATTCTGTGGACTCGATTCCTGGACTTGTGGGACTGCATCCGCTCCAACCACTGGCCATAAGAGGTAGAAAAGGGCAGGTGGTGGTTTACAGGGCAGAATTCGAGATTCCCCATGGCAATAAGAAGTAACTCGACTCCGGCTGGTCATCTCCAGACACACACGTAACAGTAAAGAATCCGGGCCCAAAGGACCCGACTTTGGGCTGCCCCCTGAGGGGGCTGCAATGGTCTTTCCCCTCTTGCGGCAGTCTGCTGGAGTAATGGAGTGGTGGAGTGATGGAGTAATGAAAAAACCAATTCAAGTTGAAATTCGGGCTTTTGCTTTTGCCAACACTCCAACGCTCCAATACTCCAGTACTCCAAAAGAGCTCGCAATCTTTACCGGCAAAGCCATTCAACTCTGCCCTGGCCCTGAGGACCAGGTTTTCGATGTTGAATAAAATCCGAAATCCTATCTCAGGATTCGCACCGCATAAGGACTCAGCAGCCTAAAGATGCCTGCTTGACCGCTATACTTCAAAATCCACTTGAATTTTGAAAAGACGCTCTGCGGGGAGGCTAATGACTTCTCCTACCCCGCTCAACTCGATTATCTCGCCCAGAATACGCTTGATTTTTTCCTCGGAAGGAGCAATGAGAGTGAACCAGATATTGTAGTCGTGATCGCGGCGGTAGTTGTGGGTTACCCCCATGTAACTGTTTACCACCTCCACGAATCGCGCCATCAGGCGGAACGGGACCTTGGCTGCGCAAAGGGTGCTCGTGTACCCCAGTTTTCTGGAATTGCAATTGGCTCCGATTCTCCTGATCACTTCTCTGTCTTTCAGATCTTGCACCCGCTGCAAGACCTCTTCTTCAGAGCACCCAAGCTTCTCCCCCAGCACCTGATAGGGTCTTGCCTCAATGGGGAAATGAGATTGGATTTCGTTGAGAATCATCCTATCCATCTCATCAAGCTGCGCATGAGACTGATATCTCTCTGTGACTTTCTCACTCATCTATTACCCTTTCGCATCTCAACCCATAAAATCCTAAATCCGAATATCGAAATCCGAAACAAATTCAAAATCCGAATTCTTCAATGTTCAAAACAAATTTTTGCGAAAGCAAAAACTAAACGCATTGCGTTTTGGTCATTTGGATTTTGGTGATTCGGATTTGTTTCGTGCTTCGTGCTTAGAATTTCGGATTTGCCGCTAGGCTACCTAGCGGCAAGCTGCTCGAGGTACATACGTACAGAGTGGCTCCTCTTCCAGATAATCACCTGTGGCTTCAAAGGCTCTGGCCCGGCAGCCGCCGCACACTCGGCGATATTCGCAGACCCCGCACTTTCCCTGGTATACTTCGAAGTTACGCAAATTCTTCAGCACCTCCGAATCACGCCAGATCTCCCCCAGGGGCGCCTGCCGGACATTGCCGCAGTCTACCTCTAGATAGCCGCAGGGCTGAACCTGCCCCACGTGGGAGATAAAGAGAAAGGCGGTCCCTCCCAGACAACCGCGAGTGACGGCATCCATGCCGTGGCTCTCTACTGTGATCTTTTTGCCATCCTCTTTTGCCCGCTGCCTCATAATTCGGTAGTAGTGAGGCGCGCAGGTGGCTTTGAGCTGCATGTCAACCTTATCGCGCTGGTCATAAAACCAGTGAAGCGTCTGCTCATAATCCTTGGCCGCGATCTCCTGTTCCTTGAAATCTTTCCCCCGTCCTGTAGGCACCAGGAGAAATATATGATGCGCCGCCGCCCCCAGGTCCTCTGCCAGCTTCTGTATATCAGGAAGCTCGTGCAGATTCTCCCTGGTTATGGTGGTATTGATCTGGAACTCAATGGAAGCCTTCTTGAGGAGATCGATTCCTCGCAAAGACCCCGCAAAGGCTCCGGCAACCTGGCGAAACGTGTCATGGCTTTCAGCCGTGGCCCCATCCAAGCTGATGCTCACCCTTTGAATGGAAGCCTCACGCATCTGTTTGGTGGTTTCCGTATCAATGAGGAGTCCGTTGGTAGCCAGAACCATACGCAGACCTCTTTGGGTCCCATAGGTGGCAATTTCGAAAATGTCGGGCCGCAACAAGGGTTCACCTCCCGTGAGAATCATGATGGGACTGGCGAAAGAGGCCACCTCATCCAAGAGATTCCTACACTCCTCAGTGGTCAATTCATTTGGATAGGGTTTGTCGACGGATGCTGCCCGACAATGGATGCAACTCAGATTGCAGGTTCGAGTCAGCTCCCAGGCAATCAGCCTAGGCAGCGGCCCGTCGCCTTCCTGATCACCGTGTTTTACATGTTTATGTGGATGACCGTTCATATTCTTCCTATTCTAACTATTATTGCGAGCATGGAGTAGGCGATTTATCGTTTCGCATGTATTCTATTGCTCATTTGTCATTTGGCTGCGCCGTCATTAGGTCATTACGCTTCGCTGTCACTTGTTGTATGAGGTAGAAGTCAGAATCCAGAACTCAGGAGAAAAGCAATCAGGATTGGGTTCCTCTTGACTACTTGCTACTTCTGCGTGGCGCCGAGTGCTTAGTTCTTAGTTCTTAATTAAAACGGCTGCCTGCTGCCAGCTGCAATCTGCCTGCTTATTTACGCAGCTCCTTTACGGCTTCCTTGGCAAAGTAGGTAATAATGATATCTGCGCCGGCCCGCTTGATGGATGTAAGGACCTCCATCATTACTCGCTCACCGTC
>CP070843.1:1938165-1942525 GCA_020350905.1 Deltaproteobacteria bacterium | reverse complement strand
GTCCGAGTCGGTCATGTTTTTTCTTCCCGCTTGAACCACCTCCAGAAATTTACTCTGGTACTCGTCGATGATTTGCTGAAAAATTACTTTTTCCTCACTCGTCGCTGGCCGGAAGGGAGACCACATGTCCTTTTTATTTCCTGACTTCACCGTCTCTTCCTCAACACCCACCTTTTCCATTAAACCCTGCACATTCAATTTAAGCGCTATCGTGCCGATACTGCCGGTCAAAGTAGTTGGCTGGGCCACAATATGGTCGGCGGCACTGGCAACATAATAACCTCCTGATGTGGCCATTCCGAGGAAACAGGCAACAACCTTGACCTTTCTTTTTTTCTTGAACTGCATAATCTCGTGGTGCAGCAAATCACTGGCACTGACTGTTCCTCCCGGTGTATTGATGCGAAGAACGAGAGCTTTTACCTCATTGTCCTGGGCAGCCCTTCCCAGTTCCTCCTTCACTCTGGCAACCAGGTTTACCTGTTCTTTGAAACTGGAGCCCTTGTTCTCCTCTTCGTAGGTTAGGACTCCGCTGATATCCATCAGCAGTACTTTGCCCGGTCCTTCCCCTTCAATAACCTTCTCCTGTAACGGTAATGCTGGCTGATAAAGGGTCACATTAACAAACGCGCATCCGGATGCGCCCACGCTGAACAGTGCCGTTGCCAGATATAAAACCAACACACCAGTCCCTCGCTTTTTCCTTACTTTCATGTCCATCTCCTTCCGGTTCATATTGGAAAAAACCCATTACTGTCCCTCTTGAGCGGGTCTATAGCGGGACAGGGAATCTTCGAAATGTAAAAAAGAGATTCCATTTTATTGTGGTTCGCTCACGAACCCCGTCCGCCTCAGGCGGACTACGGAGAATGCGCTCGCTAGAGCATTTTCAATCCAGAGAGCTTGTTCGTACTCAAATTCGAAATACGATATTTGTATTTCGGGCTTGAGCTGGCTCCATCTCTCCGTGGCGGACTTTTACACAAAATAGGGCCACGTTAACTCTGCAAAGATACGAGCTTTCGTAGCCCCACTAAAGTTGCTTCCAGCAACCCGACGGACCTTCTTGGTCCTTTTCCCTCAATTTATCACTGACCACAGGCTTTGACAAGAAATAAGTAGTACGTTGGAACCCTTATCACACTTCTGCAGGCAAAGGATGTAGGAGTCAGGAGTCTATTATTGATTCGAGAATTCGTCGATTCGTCGAATAGTCAACTGGTCAAATAGTCAAAGCGTAGAATTCGTAAAAGGCTCTCATTAGTTGCTCAGTAATTAGTAAACCGTAAGCAGTGAAACGCAGATCGTTATCGAGGATCGAATCCTTCAATTACTCAACCCCATATTTCCAATCTGCAATCTACAATCTAGAATCTACCCTATTCCCCCTGTCCTATGCTCTCTGCTTTTTCAAATCCGAAATCCGCAATCCGCAATCCGAAATCTCCCCTACTGTGCATGCATTCTCTGCCTTTGCTCAGGAGGGATAATTGCCTCCACCGGTTTTTCTGGAATGGCGCTTATAAGCAAGTGGTGCTGAAAGAGCCTCCGTGCCACTGTGAAGACATCCTCTGCACTTACTTGCTCAACGATCTCTGGGTAGCGAGCATCCCAATCGTATCCCAACCCCAACACTTCGTTTAAGGCCGCACTGCGGGCCTGGGCACCATTAGTCTCCAGACCCATCTCGTGCATGGTGATAATCATATCCTTTGCGGCCGCCAATTCTTCAGGGTCCAACGGCTTCTGCTTTAGATCTTCCAGCTTCTCCAGAATTATCTCAACCACCTTTTCATAGTTGGCCATAGTGGTCTGGGTGATGATGCCAAAATGGCCACCATCTATGCCAGAGCTGGGGAAAGCATGAATAACGTAGACCAAACTCCTGTCGCCACCCCTTAGGGCCTCGTGCAACCATCCGCTTGGGTAGCCAATACCAGACAGAACCGCATCGATAACATCCAGCGTCGGCCTCTCGGGGTCTTTCAAGGTCATGCCATTGGTACCCAGATAGATGGCAGCCGAGACTTTTTCTGTCTTTTTCCGAACCTGTTCACTGGCAGTGAGGGGCGCAAAGGTGTTAAGAGCGACAGGTTCAACTACTTTTCCTGGCCTCCATTTGTCGAGAGCAGACGTCACCTTTTCAGCCATCTCCTCGGGCTCAATATCACCGAATACTGCCAGCACCGCATTGTTAGGCATTACAGTTTGCTGGTAGAAGTTCATTATGTCTCCGCGGCTCATGCTCTTGATCGTTTCTCCGGTACCAATGATATCATTCCGATATGGATGCTGCCGATAGTAGTGCTGACGGAAAACCCGGGCCACTTCATTTTGCCAACTCTCATCCAACCGCCGGATGGCCAGTAAGGTATCTGTCCGTTGCTTTTCGATTTCCTCTTCTGGAAAACTTGGATTCTGGAGCACATCCGCCAGCAATTCCAGCCCGGTTTCAGCGTCATCCTTGAGCACAGCTAGTGACGCATAGTATGTATTCCGCCCTGAGCCTGCGTCCAGACTACCGCCCAACTTTTCTATGGTTTCGGCAATATCCCTCTTACTTCTAGTCCGAGTCCCTTTGGTGACAAGTTCCATGGTGAAAGAGCCAATTCCCTGCAGGTTCTCCGGCTCGAACCTTTGTCCCCCAAGGCCGAAAACCTGGAAATTCACAATGGGCACTGCTGGGTTGCGTTTCATCAGCAAGGTCAAGCCATTGTCGAGAGTGACCTTCTTTATCCTCCCTGCCGTCCTCGGCAGCACTGCTTCCGCCTCCTTGGCCTGATTGCGCGGTGGAGACAGAATTGCAACCGTGCTCACCTGCCGGCGCAGGTAAGTTTGGGCCACCCGCCGGATATCCTCTCGACTGACGGCCTTGATCCTCTCAACATACAAACTGTCGAAATAGGGGTTTCCCGTAGAGGCAAAGGAGCTGGCCAGACTGGAGGCCATCCCAGATGCGGATTGTTTGGAGAAGGTAAAATCAGCAATGACCTGACGCTTGGCTTTTTCCAGCTCGCTTTTTTTCACCAAATTTTTCTTTATTCGAGCCACCTCTTCCCAGGTAGCGGCTAGAGTCGGTTCGACTTTGCCGCGATCCAGGCTAAAAGAAAAACTAAATAGCCCAGGAGCGTAATATGGGGTCCAACTGGAGGCGCTCACTGAAAGGACCAAACCCTTTTGGTCCTTGAGGTCTAGGTAAAGTCTGCTGCTTCGCCCCTGGCCAAGGATAATTGCCATTAAATCTAGAGGGTAAAGGTCTGGATGATTCAAGGGGACGGTGTGGAACCCGATCGTCATGGTTGTTAATCTGGCGGGAGGAAATGACTTTTCTGCCCATCTTGCTGTGGTCTGGGTTGGTTCCGTCTCTATCACTACGGGTGGATTGAAAGTCCGCATTATCTTCTTGCTGAGCTCCAAAACGGCCTTCAAAGCCTCGGCAGCCTGCACATCACCAACGATAGTTACTACCATGTTCTGAGGGGTATATCGCTGCCGGTAGTAGTCCAGGAGGTCATCACGACTGATGGTAACGAACACGTCCTCGTAGCCAATGACCGGATGACGAACAGGGTGCTTGAGATAGGCTGTCCGGGCAAATAACTGCCACAGCTGTCGCCCAGGATTGGTCTCTCCCAGTTTGAATTCCTGCTGAATTACTGCCTTTTCCCGTACAACTTCAGCGGGATCCAGCAAGGATTCAGATACGTAGGAAAACAACAGTTTTAGTGCTTCTCGGTAATGTTCTCCCGTTGTGTTAATAAAGTAGGCCGTTTGGTCGTAACTGGTGTAAGCATTACTGGCACCGCCTAGGGACTTTAGTGTTTTTTGGGCTTCCGCTTCAGTGAAAGAACGGGTACTGCCGCCTGAAACCACGTGTTCGAGATAGTGAGATAGTCCACCAAAGAAATACTTGTCCTCATATATAGAGCCTGTTTTTACTAGTATCTGAGTCGAGACTACCCGAGAAGCGTGATTCTCTCGAATAAGGACGGTCATGCCGTTTCTCAGTTGAACAAAAGTGTCACCCGGTTTTGATGGCAGCACATTACTCACCCGGGCAGCCATTTCCTCCGGGAGAGCCAGGGACTCAAGGTCAGGTATTCGCAGCGGTTCCGTCTGAGCGAAGGCAGTGAGGGTGACTTTCAATATCAAGACGACTAGGCAGGCAACAATCCTTTTGGCCATCTTTTCAAATCCTCCTGAAGTCATTTTTCATTTATCACTTTCCAAACCTAATTTGGCCTTTGCAGCAATGCCTATGGTGTGTTCAAATAGTAATCACGCTTCACGCTACCGTCTACTACAAAGTGCTTCTTTTTGAGGTCTTGGTTTCATGCCCACGGGTGAGCGGTCAACAGCG
>CP070843.1:1934352-1938065 GCA_020350905.1 Deltaproteobacteria bacterium | reverse complement strand
GGTGAGAGTGACATAGAGGGTTCATTTGTTCGTCATGACCCCCAGCCGTACGCATGTGCGGTTGGGGGTTTTTTGGGAGAGGCATAGGGAAGACCATTGCGGATTTCGGATTTCGAAACTGGGAACCCGCCCAAGGGGTGGGAGTCCGGAGGACAATTGCGGATTTTGAAAATCTTTAATCCCCGTCTCGCCGTTTCTCCGCGTCCCTGTGACCTCCTGCTGTGCCTAGTGATAAAATAACACTATCCAACTATACCCATGTCAGAAAGGTTACTTACGAGCCTGTCTAGGCGAGAAATACTCCAGGTGATAGTCCACCGCCCTCAGTGGATCATCCTGGCCGTGGCGGTGGTTTCTCTGTTTTTCGCCTGGCACGTACCCAAGCTCTCCATTCGAACCTCCATTTACGACCTCGTGATCGAGGACCTTCCTGAAACAGCTCGCTACAACGATTTCAAAGAAATATTCGGCTCCGACGAAATAATCCGGGTGGTGGTAAAAGCCGAAAATGTCTTCGAGCCGGCCACCTTTGCCAAAATCGAACAGCTTGTGGGGATCGCAAGCGAAATCCAAGGGGTGAGGAGGGTGATAAGCCTCCCCGGCATCAAGAAGGACGTGGACACCGGCTCCACCTGGAGTCTCGACAAGTTCGCCGCCATGGTGACACCCGTCGCTGTATTCAACAAAAACCTCATCTCCGAAGATCACAAAGCCACTGTTATGACGCTGGTTCTGGAGGACACCTCCGATAGGACCAAAATAATCCAGGACGTGAACAAGATGATTGGCGGGGTTGATAAGGACCTCTCTCTTTACCAGATCGGTATGCCGTTGGTTTCTGAAGCACTGGCCAATTTCACCAAGAAGGATTTTTTCCAGCTGCCGCCTATCACCTTCCTTATTATCGCAGTCATTCTCTTCTTTCTCTTTAGGAATCTTGCCTGTCTTCTACTGCCGCTCACCTGCGTAGCGCTAGCACTTGTCTGGACCTTCGGCCTCATGGCCTTGACCAATACCCCCCTGTCAATGATGACCATGATCGTTCCTGTCTTTCTCATCGCTGTTGGAACGGCGTACTGTCTCCATATCGGCTCTGAATATCTCTCCTATTCCCAAAAGGCTGAGTCACGGGCAGAGGCGTCCTTCTTGACATTTTCCACTATTTCCTTTCCCACGGTGCTTGCTGTGGTCACCACAGCATTTGGTCTCGGCTCCCTTTTGGTAAACCGAATCGTTGCCATCCGTGAATTCGCCATATTTTCCTGTTTTGGTATGTTCAGCCTGATGGTCATTGTCCTCACTCTTTTCCCGGCTGCTTTGGCCCTCTTCCCACTTCCCAAGAAAAAGGCCAATGGCCCCACGGAAACTCCCAGTCTTATCGATCGTTTTTTGGGATGGATTGTTCATCTCGACCTGCACAAGCAGAAGATCACGCTACCGATTCTGGGTATCTTTGTTGTGTTCTGCATCCTCGGCATCTTTCGCATCCGAGTGGAGACCAGTCCCGTGGAGTTTTTCAAGAAAGGCACCCCGGTGAGCCGCCACTTTCACGATATCTACAAGGATCTGTCTGGAAGCTTCCCGGTAAACGTGGTCATGGCAAGCGAAGAAGACGACTACTTCGAGGATCCCGGCCACCTAGGCGAGATTGCCAGCTTGCAAGAATTTCTCGAAACACTCCCCGGCGTCGACAAAACCGTATCCTTTGCCGAGTACATGAAACTGGTCAACTATGCGAGCAACCAGTTCGATCCCACGTACTACACCCTTCCCGAAGAGGACTTTGAGGTCAGAATGCTGATGAACAGCTACAGGATAATGCTGGGTGAGGACATGTTTTCGCGGTTCATGAATTATGAGTTTTCCAAGACCAACATTTTGCTCTTTACCCACATATCGAGTTCTCGAGATTTTCTTGAAACCCGGGACAGGATTCTTGCCCACGTGCAAGAGAATTTTTCCAAGGACCTGACCTGGGATGTAACCGGCCTCGGCATAATTGTCTCAGCAAGCAGCGACCTGCTGACCAGGGGCCAGGTCAAGAGCCTCTCTCTTACCGTGGTTCTGGTATTTAGCATCATGTTTCTGCTGTTTTTATCGAGTAAGGTGGGGCTTGTCGCCATTGTTCCCAACCTCTTCCCAATTGTCATAAATTTCGGGATCATGGGATGGCTTGGCATCGAGCTTTCCATGGTCACCAGCCTTATCGCCAGCATTGCCATTGGTCTGGCGGTGGACGACACCATCCACTACCTGGTGCGATACAACCGGGAGTTCAAGAGAAGCCTGGACGACAAGCTGGCACTCGCAGAGACCATCAAGCATGTGGGAAGGCCCATCGTTTTCACCACCCTTACCATTGGCGTTGGTTTTGCCATCCTTACCCTTTCCAATTTCAAACCCACGGCCATATTTGGCGTCCTGATGGTGATTACCATGCTTTCGGCACTGGTGGGAGATTTGATTCTGCTGCCATCCCTGATGCTGCACGTGGAGCTGGTAACCCTGTGGGATCTTTTGCGGCTGCGCATCGGCAAGGACCCACACCTGGGGATTCCGCTCTTCAGTGGGTTGTCGCGTACACAGGTTCACTACATCCTTATGGCCGGAGCTCTCAGAGAATACGAGGCCGGAGAGGTTCTGTTTCGCAAGGGAGATCCCAGCGATTTTATGTACGCGGTTCTCTCCGGGAAAATGGACGTGGTGGACCCCATCTTTCGTGAAGACTCTGATCCGAAATCCGGCATGCACAGGTATATCACCCGCTTAGAGGCGGGCGATTTACTTGGTGAAATGGGCTTTCTTCGGGCTGTGCCGAGGTCCGCTACCGTAATCGGTTCCGAGCCGGGGGAACTCCTGCAGGTAAATTGGAAGATGATAAAAAGGTTGCAGTGGCTTTTTCCCCCTACGGCCCAAAAATTCTTTTTCAACCTCATGAACGTAGTGTGCGATCGACTGGAGAAATCCACCGACCGCCTTACTGAGGTAAGCCGGGTGGATGATCTCACCGGCCTGGTTGATAAGAGAGGCTTCGTGGAGATCCTGGAGCGCGAAGTTCACCGGGCAAAACGGTACGGGGCAAACCTTTCTCTTTGTCTCATGCGGATGGACTTGGCATCGGGCAATCCAGAGTTGAGCTATGATGATAGAGATCGAATGATCAAGTATCTGGCTGGAATTCTTGCAGACCACGTTCGAAAGAGCGACACTCTGGGTAGGGTTGACACCCACATGTTCGGCCTTGTTCTTCCCTACATCTCCGCTCCGGAGGCTCAGCAGATTTGCGAACGACTGTGGCACTCTTTTGAAGAGGGGAGCCAAGAGGCAGCTCCGAACCAGGTGAAAGTCTTCCTTAGCCTGGTTGAATTGTCAATTGAGGCCGATGAGACGGATACTGACTTTTTTGGCAGGGCCACCCTGGAGCTTCTGGGAGCCATGGAATCTGGGGAGCACCGGGTGGTATCAATCCCCTGAGTAGGTAGCTCGCAGAAAAGTATATTTTGCATTGCCCAGCGATGCTCGGGCGGGATAAACCCCGCCCCTACAATTCCCAAAAAGCGTACCTCATGTAGGGGCGGGTTTACCCCCGCCCGCGAAAGGCTTTATCTGTAGTTGCTTACATGATAAAATTGCAACCCACGTTACATGATTGAGGAGTCAGTAATCAGGAGCGAGTGTTGACAAGTGGAAACGTAGGGTGGGCACCGCCCATC
>CP070843.1:1930894-1934252 GCA_020350905.1 Deltaproteobacteria bacterium | reverse complement strand
TTTTAGATTGCTCTGGATTTGGCCCCAGAGAACCAGGTCTATCAGGTTGTGGCTAAGAAATTCTTCGAGCACTTCCTGCGGTTTGCCCATGCCTTGACCGCAGAAGGCGGGCACGGGCGCAGCCTTTGGGATGATGAGGATGGGTTCTTCTATGATGCCCTCCATCTGCCGGACGGTACGCTCACTTCGCTGAAAGTCCGCTCCATGGTGGGATTGCTGCCCCTGTTTGCCGTGGACACTCTGGAGCCGGACCTCCTTGAGCAGGTGCCCGATTTCAACCGAAGGATGGAGTGGTTTTACAACAACCGCCCCCGTCTGAGTGGGAATCTCGCCTGTATCCACACACCTGGTATTGGGAGACGGCGGTTATTATCCATCCTCACCCGAGATCGACTCGTGCGAGTCCTTGAAAAGATGCTGGATGAAGAGGAATTTCTCTCCGACTATGGCATTCGCTCCGTCTCCAAATACCATAAGGATCATCCCTACACCTTTTACGTGGACGGGCAAGCGCATACCATTAACTACCAGCCGGCCGAATCCGAAAGTGGACTCTTCGGTGGCAACTCAAACTGGAGAGGACCCATCTGGTTTCCCATGAACTACCTGATCATCGAGTCCCTGCAGAAGTTCCATCACTACTATGGGGATGAGTTCAAGATTGAGTGTCCCACCGGATCAGGCCGGAAGATGACCCTGTGGCAGGTGGCCACCGAACTGTCCAGACGTTTGATGAGGCTCTTCTTGAGAAACGGTGATGGTGAGCGCCCCATTTACGGAGGCATTGAGATCCTGCAAAAAGATCCCAACTGGCGCGACCTGATCCTCTTCAACGAGTACTTCCACGGAGATAATGGCGCCGGCCTGGGTGCCAGCCACCAAACGGGCTGGACAGGGTTGGTGGCCAAGCTTATTCAACAATCTGGTGGCCAAGCTTAATAACGAGCAATCAGTGTTCAGGTTTCAGCAAAACAAATGAAAGCTGGATGTGAGATATGTGATATGAGATGTGGGAGAACACACCCCGGGAAAGGATGGTGTGTCTCACATCCCACATCGCACATCCCACTTCTTGAAATAGAGGAGATATTACCATGAATATTTCCCCCGAGGGAGAACAACTCCCTAACGTGGTCATGCCGACCTGTCCCGAACAGAAGATCTTGCGAGGGCAGAAGGCCTTGGTAACAGGTTCCAACTCCGGCATCGGAAAAGCAGTTGCTCTTGCCCTTGGTGAGGCCGGAGCCGATGTGGTGGTAAACTACCGAAGCGGTGAAGAGCAAGCCCATGGGGTAGTGGAGGAAATTAGGAACTTTGGCGCTCAGGCCTATGCTCACCAGGCAGATGTTTCCCACGAGGATCAGATTCAGGCCATGTTCCAGCGAATGTTTCAGGAATTCGGAACCGTCGATATTCTCATCAATAATGCCGGGCTTCAGAGAGACGCCCCTTTCGAAGAGATGACCCTGGGGGAGTGGAACCAGGTGATCACTGTGAACTTGACCGGTCAGTTTCTTTGCGCCCGAGAGGCGGTGCGTGAATTCAAACGGAGGGGCGTGGTCAAAGAGGTGTCCTGCTCGGCGGGCAAAATCATCTGCATCAGTTCAGTTCATGAACTGATTCCCTGGGCCGGCCACGTGAACTATGCTGCTTCGAAGGGTGGGGTGATGCTGATGATGAAAAGCATTGCCCAGGAGGTCGCTCCGTATCGCATTCGAGTCAACAGCATCGCACCGGGAGCAATACGAACTCCCATAAACACCGCCGCCTGGAGCACCCCTGAGGCATACAACGACCTGATGAAATTAGTGCCCTACAAACGAATTGGCGAGCCGGAAGACATTGGCCGGGCAGCCGTTTGGCTGGCCTCAGACTACGCCGACTACGTGAACGGCACCAGCCTGTTCGTTGACGGCGGCATGACCCTTTATCCCGGCTTCACAGAGGGAGGGTAAAAGTTGTGGGCTTCAGATCGGAGGTCATCAAGATTTCTCGGCTCTCACTTAGCCCGGATGTTTCATGAAAATGCTCCAGCGAGCCCTGTGGAATAGGGTTCCCTTCGGGAAATTCAACAGGGCGAGCGCATTCCCTGTCCGCCGAAGGCGGACTGCAGGTAGCTTCAATTTTATCTGATTGGATTCGCCAGAGGCGGCTGCCTGTCCGCTCCCATTATGCAGGGCAGGCTGCCCGTGAGTGGAATGATTTCATATTGATTAAACCGCTTCAAGCCAGTTTTCAACTTTCAGGCCCTTGATTCTTGAAAAGTGGCGAATGTTGGCTGTAACCACGATGTATTGATTCGCAACTGCTGAGGCTGCAATCAGCACATCTTCCAATCCTATACTCTCACCTTTCTTACGCAATTCTGCGAGAATGTTCCCGGCGTTTAAGGCTTCCCTTTCAGCGATGGGAACAATATTGACCCTCGAAATAATCTCTTGAGTTACTTTTTCCCAAAAAATTTCGGCATCTTCTCTGAGAACACTTCCGAAGCGCAATTCCATAATGCAGATACATGAAGTAAACAAAGTGTGCGCAGGCTTTGAACCCAATTGAGATAACACTAAGGGGCTGGGACGCTTCTTAATCAGTTCACTCAAAATATTTGTGTCAAGAAGGTACATTATTCGGCGGGGCTTTCTTTTAACGTTCTTGGCACATGTTTCGATCGATCCAGGATAATTCGATCGATGGTATCAAAAAAAGGATCATTATTCTCTAACCATCCTTTGGCATCGCACAGGTGCATATCGAGTTCGTCCGCAGGGACCAAGCGAGCCATGGGTTTGCCCCTTTTTGTAATAAGAATACGCTTTTTGCCAAAAGCCACTTGGCCTAACAACTCTGAAAAATGCTTTTTAGCTTTAGCAATATTTACTGTCTCTTCGGTCATAGCTTGTCTCCTGAACTCAATCATTATGGTCAAGATGACCTAAAATATAATAAATGTCAAGGAAACTCTGGCGAAGAGGTGAAATCAGGTTAAAACAAACCAAAATAATTCTAAACTTAGCTCCGCTTCGCTCGGCAATTGGGCATCTAGGGGACGTCCTTGACTTTTTAAACTTACGCTGTCTCTTAATATGGCGCACGGGTTGATGTGGCGTGGGATGTGAAAATCAGTTAATTAGAAACGATACCATGCTTGATGGCAAATTTGATCAGATCGGCAGTGGTTGTAAGGTTAAGTTCTTGCATCATGTTGTACTTATGTGTTTCAACCGTTCTCGGGGAAAGAAAGGGGTCAAGTCTCCGTTTGACGTTTATCTGTTTTTCCGCTAATAATGACATATGGTCAGACCGTTAAGGATCGAATATCCGGATGCCTGGTACCATGTGATGAACCGTGGTCGGCGGG
>CP070843.1:1927475-1930794 GCA_020350905.1 Deltaproteobacteria bacterium | reverse complement strand
GCACTTCGGCGTGCCCTCCACTGATCCTTCCAAACTGGCCGTGGATTCTGATGTGATCGAGATGATCCCCGGGCCTATCGTCCAGACGTATCAGATCGTTCCTCTCTCCCTGGAGGGGCAGACGCTGACCATAGCCATGGTGGATCCCTCCAATATTTTCATCATTGATGACATTAAATTTCTCACCCGGAAAAACATCCGCGTCACTGTGGCAACAGAGACTTCTATAAAATCGGCCATGGACAGATTCTACGATGCTGGAGCTTCCCTGGAAGATGTTATGAGCGAGTTCGATGAAGAAGGCGTGGATGTGGTCGAGTCTTCTGAAGACCTCGATCTCGGGGAACTGGAAAGCGCGGCCGAGCAGGCGCCAGTGGTGAAGCTGGTCAATCTGATCCTGGTGGATGCCATCAAAAAGATGGCCAGTGACATCCACATTGAACCCTATGAAAAGAGTTTTCGGGTACGCTACCGGATTGATGGGGTCCTTTACGAAGTGATGAAGCCGCCGATGAAGCTGAGAAACGCACTTCTCTCGCGGATCAAGATCATGTCCAGGCTCGATATCGCAGAACGCCGCCTGCCTCAAGATGGTCGCATCAAACTCAAGACCAAGGGCAAGGAGATGGATTTCCGTGTGTCTGTGCTACCAACCCTGTTTGGAGAGAAGATAGTGCTCAGACTTCTAGACAAATCCAATCTCCAGCTGGACATGACCAAGTTAGGCTTTGAGGAAAAGCAGCTGGATAATTTTAAAGATGCGATCTACAAGCCTTTTGGGATGGTGCTGGTAACCGGGCCCACTGGAAGCGGCAAGACCACAACTCTTTACAGCGCTCTTTCAGAATTGAACAAAGCCACAGAAAACATATCCACTGCTGAAGATCCCGTGGAGTTCAACCTGGGTGGGATCAACCAGGTGCAGATCCATGAATCCATTGGACTCACCTTCGCATCGGCCCTGCGCTCATTTCTGCGCCAGGACCCAGACATAATAATGGTGGGCGAGGTCCGTGATTTCGAGACCGCGGAAATCTCGATCAAAGCGGCGCTTACAGGCCATATGGTTTTGAGCACTCTCCATACCAATGACGCACCGAGTACCGTCAACCGTTTGCTCAACATGGGGGTGGAACCCTTTCTGGTTTCCTCGGCTGTAAATCTTATTCTCGCTCAGCGACTGTCCCGTCGAATCTGTGAGGATTGCAAAGAGGAGTTGGAAATCCCCAAGGAGACATTGCTGGATTTAGGAGTTTCTGACGAAGAGGTGGGTAGCTTCAAGTGCCACCATGGTACTGGTTGCCCCACCTGCAGCCAAACAGGGTATAAAGGCCGCATTGCCCTTTACGAGGTTATGCCGCTGTACGAGGAGCTTAAGGAGCTGGTTCTGGTCGGAGCCTCCAGCACCGAGATCAAACGTGAAGCGATGCGGTTAGGTATGCTGACCCTAAGGCAGTCAGGCATCAATAAACTGAAAGAAGGAATTACTACCGTGGAGGAAGTTGTCCGCTGCTCGGTGAAAGATTAGCTTGCTTTATTTTCCTCAGCTGGCAACCATAGGCAGCAGGACAAACTGCAGGGCATGAAGCGCTGGGATGGAGAAACAAGCGTGGTCATGGTGATTAGGCTGGGAGGATGTAACCATCCGTAACATTAACGCCTACTAGATTAACAAAGGAGCGACCATGCCGGAATACATATGGAGAGGTGTCAATCGTAAGGGAAAAAAGAAAAAGGGTGAGATGGAAGCTGACAGCGAAAATTTCGTTCGCCTCACCCTAAGACGTCAGGGTATTGAGCCCACTAAGATCAAACCTAAACCCAAAGACCTATTTGAAAACGTCAAGTTTCTCCAGCCCAAGGTGACCGAAAAGGACATCGTGGTTATGACCCGTCAGTTTGCGACCATGATTGATGCGGGTCTGCCGTTGGTTCAGTGTCTGGAGATTCTTTTCAGCCAGCAAGACAATAAGACGTTTAAAAGGATACTGAAGAACATAAAAGAGGACGTTGAGGAAGGGTCCACCTTTGCTGACGCTTTGAAACAGCATCCTGATGTCTTTGACGACCTTTTTGTTAACCTTGTGGCCGCGGGCGAGATCGGTGGTATTCTGGATATCATCTTGAATCGACTGGCAGCTTACATCGAGAAGGCTGCCAAATTGAAAAAAAAGGTCAAAGGAGCCATGACCTACCCCATCGTGGTTATGGTTATTGCCGTTCTGGTGGTGGCGGTCATCCTTATTTTTGTGATCCCGGTGTTCCAGTCAATGTTCGCCGACTTCGGCAAAGCACTACCTGTTCCCACCCAGATGGTGGTAAAGATGAGTAAATTCCTCAAAAGCTATATTCTCTACATCGTCGTCGGATTCGTTCTTCTTATATTTGCCTTCAGGAGATTCTATAAAACTGACAAAGGCCGAGCTCTGGTGGACAAACTGGTCCTCAAGGTTCCCGTTTTCGGCATGCTACTGCGTAAGGTAGCTGTAGCTAAATTCACCCGTACTCTGGGCACTATGATCAGCAGCGGTGTCCCAATCCTGGATAGCCTAGACATCGTAGCAGCTACTGCTGGTAATATGACCATCGAGGAGGCAATCCGGGAAACCAGACAAAGCATTAGTGAGGGCCGGACCATTGCCGAGCCCTTGGCCGACAGTGAGGTTTTTCCGTCCATGGTTGTACAGATGATCTCGGTGGGTGAAGCCACTGGCGCCTTGGATACCATGTTGGGCAAAATTGCCGATTTCTATGATGATGAAGTTGATGCAGCCGTTGACGCTCTCACCGCCATGCTCGAGCCGTTCATGATGGTTTTTCTGGGAGGTACCATAGGTGGTCTCGTGGTTTCCATGTACCTCCCCATCTTTCAAATGGCCGGAGCCATGGGTGGCTGATCAACCATGTCTGAGTTGGAACAGGATTCGACAGAGCGCAACAAGGAGCTTCTGGGGAGAATCAAGTGGTTCATGGTCCTCAGGCTGCTTTTTGCCACCTTTCTTCTTGTTGCCACCGTTGTTGTTCAGGCAAGAGATTATCCTTCCTTCTCTAATGCCTCACTTGCCTCATTGTACATTCTCACCGGTGTAATCTACTTTCTGACGCTTTGCTATGCCCTGTTGCTAGACCGCATCAAGAAATACATTCTCTTTGCTTATGTACAGCTCGTTTTCGATGTACTTTTCGTGACGGCATTGATCTACGTCACCGGAGGCATCGAGAGCATTTTTTCGTTTATGTACATACTCACGATTATCAATGCTTCCATCATGCTCTACCGTCGCGGAGGCCTCCTCATAGCCTCGGCCAGTAGTATAGG
>CP070843.1:1922305-1927375 GCA_020350905.1 Deltaproteobacteria bacterium | reverse complement strand
TGACGCGCCCTCTCATTATCTTAGTTGTCAACCAGGGAACGTTACTCCTAGTCTGGCTACCAGGTCAATACGAAAAACCACCAAAAAATGAATCGGAGAGTTCAAAAGAAGGATGCTAAGTGTAGATCGGATCGAGTTATATGAAAATCTCTATCATTTTGGGTGGACTTCACCTCATAACGCTTTACATTGAAATCCATCGAAGCTGTTAGCCCCGTCCGACCGCAGCGAGCAATTTTTCCGAGTGTGGCAACTTGTTAGATTTCATTTGGCCGTTTCAGAAAATCTTTAATTTCACGTACCAATATTTCCGGGCTTTCTTCGATTACAAGATGTCCTGTATCAGGTATCGTAACTAGTTTAGACTTGGGAATTTGCTGATGAAGAGAATACGCTAGTTCGACTGGTATCCATTGATCTTCCTCACCCCATAGAATCAATACCGGCTGATGGATAGCGCCATACTTCGCTTGTATTTCATCGGTATACTTGAAATCAGCCTGTGCAATTTGTCTATAAAATGCTGCTTTTCCCTGGGCTCCCATCCAAGGTCGAATAATTCCATCTAAAGTCTCCTTAGCTATAGGCTTATGTGCAGCTGTTTGGACATAAGCTGCTACGATGGCTTCATGAATATAGTCGGGTACACCAGAGAAAGCGGCCTCGTAATTTTTGACATGCTTAAAGAATGGAGAGCCCCACGGGGATAGCGCAACGGGATCAATAAGAACTATCTTTTCATAAGCTCTTCTATTCAGGATATGGTTTCTGAGAACTGTAGTTCCACCAAAGTCGTGACCAACAACAAAAGGTTTATTTAGTTGCCAGTAATCGAGCATAGCATCTAATAATTTATTTTGAATGCCCAACGAAACATCAGCATCAGATTTGTCCGACTGACCATAACCCAACAAATCGAAATAATAGAGAGTACAACTGTCTGACAAGCCAGAAATTAAGTGACGTAAATTGAACGATGACCATGGTGTTCCGTGAACCAGAACCAAAGCCGGGCCAGTGCCTTCAGATCCGTACCTAACTTCTCTCCCTTCAAAGTTGAACTTACTGTTCAGGTTCCATTCACCCATGATTACTTTGCCCCCCAAAATCTAACAGCCGAGTTCAGCGACGGAGTGATGGGTTTAAGATGTTTGCCCTCCAAGACTCAGTCCCGAAAGTCAACGGAGCTGTTTGACCTGTCAGTTCCAGCGAGAAGCCAGGTATACCTATTTGATATAGTAGCCAGAAACTTTCCAAGGTCCATCTTCGTCTAGCATAGGCGTCACAGTCTCCGTGGCAGAGAGTTTGTTCTCGAAGGATGTCTGGTATTGGATAACCACATATTCCCCATCAGGAGCACCAGGTAAGGTTGTGGTGTACTGTGCAGATGTGAGCTTTCTCGAAAGGGTCTTGCCGAGCGCTTTCCTGAAAGCCACCATTGACTGCGTCCACTGTCCTTGACTTACAGCGTTTTTGAAGTACGTAGCCCCTTCCCTCCAACTTCTGAGATAGAAGCCTTCATCGACCAATGATAACCAAGTTTCAGCTGCCTTGATCGCAGCTTTCTGTTTGTCCTGACCGGCGAAAAGTGGCTGGCTAAGCATCATTAAGGAAATCAGACATGGTGCGATTGGTACGCTGGCTTTTATTCTCATGTGGTCCTACTCATTGTATGTGGCATCGTAGCATAGCCGAAAATTTACACTGACGATGGCGAGATGATATGGAGCTTTTCGGCGAATCCCGGAATTTATTCTCCTTCAATGATCCTGTCACAGTATTTCGACCGCTGTCAAGGCGATCTGACTCCCACCCAACAAAAAACCCCGATTACCTTACGCCGTGCCCCGGGCTTTGTGTTGGGCAGACTATGGGAAAAAAGCGGATCCAGTGACTCAGCAGTGTTTTTTGAAGAATGAATAGAGTATTTTGATTGCCCATAGATATAGTGGGCAAACTGACGTGCCGGATCAGTCTAAATCAAACCATCTGATGAGCGGTACGAGGGCACCAGGCTTTCTGAGATCGGGGTGCTTACAGGTTCGGGGTGGGCCAAACCTCAACTGACCAGTTGACTCACGCTCCTGATCCCACTGTAAGAGTCGATCACAGGAGGAACAAGTATGCTCCTGGTGGGTTCCCTTGCTAACGCGGATCTGGTAGTCAAATTTGTTTTGGCATTTTGGACATTGCAATCGCATTGGTTGACCTCGTTGAGGAATTGTGAACGGTGCTACCTAGCTAAACTATAGATCGCTTAATTCACACTTTCCACTCTAGGAAACATACTACCACATGTTAGGCTGGGGCAAAAGTGGCGTGACTGTGTATTAAAGTATACACAGTCCAGGGGATGACCCTGGACTTCAGATCTCACGCCTACGCTAAGACTCGGATCATCCAAATATGTTGAGCATATGCTAACTATTTGAGACTAATCGAGTTTCAACATCTATAGCAGCTATGTGAAGGCCGATGGCGCGTATGAAACATACAAGATCTAGTATTCTTTCAAATCGCATTTGTATCCAAGTTGCCTAGCACTATCGGTACGAGACTGAAATTCAGCAGAATTCGCATAGACATATGCCACTGCAGCGAGTTGAAATAGTTTGGCTGGGAAAGAATCCTCGTTCTCTTTGTGCCCACCCATCACAGACCAAAAGACGGGCTAATGGCTGCCCAACGGTGACTTCTGGATGCACAGAATAGTAAGCATCGGAAGCAGCAAGCCCAGGCAGGTTACAGTAATGAGCAGTATGCCAAGCTCGGTGTAATCAGCGGAAACAGCGACTCCGCCAGTAACCGGATCCAGAATCTCACGGCTCACGGTGAAGATCTGGTTCAGGTATTTGGTGCCAAGGTTGCTCAGTGACAGAGCCAGGTTGGTGAAGGAGGCCATTACCGCGAAGAATGTGGCCTTCAGGTGCGGTGGCGCACTGTTGGCGATCCACGCCAGCATGGGAATCATCGCCACCTGTCCCAGCGGCGACTCCAGCGCCGTGTCAACGATAGCGATAAAACGCGCATCCACTACCCCTGCGGTGAGACTAGAGGTCCACTCATGCAGTCCGTAATACATACCAATAATGGGCAGGCTCAATACAGAACCCATTATAGTTAAGAAGCCCACCACATAGGCAATTGATTTTTCCGCCATGAACCGGCGAAAGATAAACATCCCGAGCAGGGCGAGGCTTCCGCCGATCAACGAAAGCGTCGACATGAATTGTTGGTCGAAGCCCAACTCATCGATCTGCCACCAGGTGGCTCCTGCGCCAGGACCAGGCAGGGCGCGAAATACGAAAATAATGAGAGCCGTTCCTATCAAGGTGCGCCGAGCAGAAGGGCTCAATTCCTTCAAGAGCTTCGCCATCAGAAAGATGACTATTGCCATAGAGCCCACGAAAATGATCTCCTGATTATATGAAACCTGGCTCAGTCCCATCAGCAGAGTAAAGAGAACAAAGACGAGGCCTCCACCCAGAATCCACCAGTTGGCATGAACCTTTTCGGTGTGTTGGTCAATAACCCGTTTGAGCTGCTCGCTGTTGAAACCACGGCCCCGAAGTTTTTCGGTACGAACCCGCTTCAACAGTCCAGCCAGGATCACCCCGAGCACCGATATCACCGGAATGATCATGGCCATTTTATAAATGCTGGTATAGACGCCAAGTTTTACTTCCTCCGGCATATCACCTACACCACTGAACATAGAAATATTGATGAGAGACACAGCGATCCCCCCGCCAACAATCGCTACCCGGCCCAGGGTCTGCATGGTGGTGTGCATCAGCTTTACGGTCCTACCGTCGTATGGGGTACCTCTGTCATCTACCGTTGGCACTGCCTCCACCGTCATGGCATCGGCCACCACATCTTGCAGGACGTAGCCCACAGGCGCAAGCAAAGCAGCCAGAACAAACCACGCCTCCACACTCATGTATTGAGTAATAAAAGAGGTTGAGCCAATTAAACCGAGCATTATTGAGAGGCTTACAGCGATAAGTGAGGCACCGAGAAAGACCAACAAAGACTTCCAACGCCAGAGCAGGTCCACCAAATGTCCCAAGGGCATCTTCAGGGCCCAGGGCAGGCCAGCCCAAAACCCAAGCATAGCGAGGAACTCCGCCGAGAGTCCGAGGTAGTCTTTAACGAAGAAGGTCCCGACGATGCCGGTCAAACCAGAGATACCTGCCGCCATATAAACGAGCAGTGGCGGCAGGTAAGATAATCGCATCTCGCGGGCCAGATCGATGATATGCTCATCAACCCAGGTCCAGAGCTTTGCAGTTGACTGAGCTTTTTGAGCAATGCTGGGTAAGTGATTCGCCACGTTTCATCTCTAAGCGATGAAGGGGGCGACTGCATAAGCAGCCGCCCCCTTGGTGAGGAGCTTTATCCTTGTTGCTCTAACGGTACATAGAACTTTCCATTTTCTCTTTGCACCAGCAGCAACAGATTGTCTTTGTCCTCGGATTCGTCGATTTTCTCTTTGACGTCGTTGACCGAATTTACCGAATGACGGTCCACCTCAACGATAACGTCACCCTGCTGGATACCAGCTTCAGCTGCGGGACTCCCTGGCTCTACCCCGACTACTACGACGCCCTGGTCAGCCTTGACCCGAAGCTCTTGGGCTATCTGGGGAGTCAAATCATGGAGCTGCAGTCCCCATTTGCCCTTGGCCGGCTGCACAGACTTCCCAAGCTTGGCTTCCTCGGGTGGCAGCTTTCCGACCTTCATGGAAAGTTTATGCTCTTTCCCATCGCGCAGAACGGTTACCTTCACTATCTCGTCCACGGGAGTTGCAGCAACCATGGCGGGCAGGTCGTGGCTGTCCTTTACAGCTTTGCCGTTATAGGCAACGATGATGTCGCCACGCTCGATTCCACCCTTGTCCGCTGGGCTGCCCGAGACAACATCAGCCACCAGAGCGCCTTTGCGATCCTCGACCTTCAGTGCCTTGGCGAGATCAGGGGTGATGGTTTGGATGCTTACCCCGAGGTAGCCTCTGGTTACCTCTCCCTTGCTTACCAATTGGGGAATCAAGGGTTTGGCAGTATTCAC
>CP070843.1:1917668-1922205 GCA_020350905.1 Deltaproteobacteria bacterium | reverse complement strand
GATGAAATGAAAAAGAGAATTGCTGGGAGAGTCAAATGTTAGAATATGATCTGCAGTCGTTGCTGGAAAAGCTGAGGGATGAGAGACCTCTGGTGCACAACATCACGAATTATGTGGTGATGAATTTTACCGCCAACACACTCCTGGCAATGGGAGCTTCACCAGTCATGGCTCACGCCGCAGATGAGGTGGAAGAGATGGTTTCGCTTGCCAGTGCTTTGGTGATAAACATCGGCACCCTTTCAAAACGTTGGATTGAATCAATGCTAAAAGCGGGCCGAAAGGCGAACGAACTCGGCGTGCCGATCATTCTCGATCCGGTGGGTTCTGGGGCGACGTCCCTGCGAACACATACATTCAGGAACCTGGTAAAAGAGCTGAGATTATCAGTGGTACGTGGCAACGGCTCAGAGATCCTCTCCATCGCATCGGATTCCATTAGAACGAAAGGCGTTGAGACTGCCCACGGAGCTGAGCAGGCCCTTGAGACAGCTAGAGAGGTGTCCACAGAGATCGACTCAATTGTTGCCATCACAGGCCCGGTGGATCTGATCACAGATGGAGAGCGGGTGATTCGCTGCACGAACGGCCATCCGATGCTCGGTTCTGTGACGGGCACAGGATGTGCGGCTACGGTAACAATCGCAGCCTTTGCCAGCGTAACAAATGACCCGCTTGAAGCCACCTCTGCAGGTCTTGCTTTCTTTGGATTGGCTGGCGAGCATGCCGGGGCCAGAACAAGTTCTCCGGGCTCCTTCATCATATCTTTGTTAGATGCTCTTTACGAGATTACTCCTGCAGAGTTTCAGGCCCAGGCTCGCCTGGAAAGGGTCTAATTAAAAAAGTCTATATGAGCTAGTCGATTACAGTATAGTCCGTTGTCGGTCGTCCGTAGCGAAGAAAAGCTAACTGTATTGCAACGGACAACTGACCACTGACAATCAACAACAGCTGTTTCCCGGCCGCGGAAAAATACACCTTGTCAGTGAATCAGGGATTGGTCGGGCTAGTCTAGGTAACTACCTTTCTCGAACTCTGCTTGGAGATAGCCCGATGATAAGGAGGAAATGAATTCACGGTCTGCTTCGGAAATCTCGAGAAATCGGACGCCCATGCCACTGGGGGTAGCGTCTTTCTCCGAACCATGGGGATAGAACCAGGTCACCTCGGAACGGATATCCAGATAACGGCTGTTCGGGAACATGATGAGTACCCTGATCTTCTCCTCAGGAGGAAGTGGCCGCTCACAGAAAATGAAGGCCCCTTGCGGGCTGATATTTCTTGTCTCAGCTATCAGGGCACCACGGTTTGTGAGGATAACGACGGGCCAGTTCCCTTTGCTCCTTGGGTGTTTTCGCGCTTCAATCCACTGTGATGTATCCAAAGCTATACCTCCATCGATGCAGCTTTGAAGTCTCCCCCTGGTGACCGAGCAAGTTCAAATAGCTTTAAGTCATCAGGAAAACTATCATTTTGAGATCTGCAAACTTCTTGCCTGCAAGGGAGAAAGTTTCACCACCCTGGTCGGATTCTGCAACTCCTATGCCAGAATATTTCCTAGCCGGGCTTGCACTCACTTTCAAGTTTCACTGACGGCTTAAAAACCTCGGCCATAACTCTTTCTGCCAGTTTCTTAAAAGTCATTACCTGGGCATTCCATAGAACTTCTAGGGTTGGATAGTGATACGGATCCAGTGCTTTACTTACGTGTTGAGCAAAGTGTTGTACCTCTCTACCCTTTCTTTCTGCATGACATTCCGCATATTCTGTAAGACGTGCATTGGGATGGAGAGGGTCACCTAATTTAAGCTTTACATCAGGTGGTGGTGAAATGAAAATTATCTCTCGCAGTTTGGTCATACCGAGATCTTGGCAAAATTCTTCGAGATGTTTTGCAACTTGACCACTGTAATAGCGAACGAGTTCATAATTTGTCTTTCTTAGAACGAGTTTTCTGGTTGAAACGTAGTTGGGTATGATCTGAGATGTAAGAAAGGAAGTGAAACAAAGTAGTTCAAAAAGAAGTCTTAACTCGACTCCTTCAGTTACCTTGCGAGGTTTGATTGACAATTTTCTGGCTCTTGAACTTTCACAGAATGTAATGTAAAGATCAGAGATTTTTTTGACGATGCTGTTCTGTGCAAGGTTGCGGTCAAGAGAAAAGACGGTGGCTTTTGCCTTTACATCCAATTCTGCTTCTGAATACGGAGCCATAAGACATTTGTTTGAATCGATTACAGTGGAATATTGCTAAGCGACATGGATACCGTAGTCGTGACCACTGCTTGCTGTGTTCAATCGCAACTATCTAACCCAATGGAGTGATGAACAGCTCTTACGTTACAAGACCATACTGAAGATTGCAAGAAAAAGGGAAAGCAGATTGAAGATTTGAGATTTCAGAATCAAAATCTGCAATCTACATTTACAATCTAAAATCATATACTCACCACGCTCTCTGAGCCGCAGGATCTAGTAGCCAGAGGCCCACAGGAGGGGACTCCCAGAACGCAGCGATCAGGAGGTGTATACAATATATATAATATTTACTATACTAGCCCAGATATTTCACGAATTGATGTCGCGAGACCGTGAAACTGGGAACCCGCTTGTCGCAGATGCCGCATGCGGTGCGGGACTGAGCGGAGCGCAGCGAGCGCGCATAAGACAGAAAAAAAACGGGGGGAGGGAGCACGTGGCTAAGACTATTATTATCAAGAACTTTCCAGAAGAACTGCACCGCAAGGCCAAGGCAAAGGCCGCACTGGAAGGAATTACCTTAAAGGCCCTCATCATTAAAGTGCTAGAGACGTACCTTGAAGAATTTAGGACCTGACTGGGGGAGAATTCTGGTCAAAAAGTAAGAAGAGGAGGTCATAAATCCGCTGATGTACGAGAAACAAAAGGTCGACTACTCATTATATTTTGTGTCGGACAGGGCTTTATCACGTGGCCGGAGCAACCTTGAGGTTATCAAAGCGGCGGTTCAAGGTGGAGTAACACTCGTACAATTTCGGGAAAAAGAGGCCAGTACGCAGGAGTTCTACCAAGAGGGTTTAAGAATAAAAGATTACCTGGAAGCTGTACGTATACCCCTGATCATAAATGATAGAATTGATATCGTTCTTGCCCTGGACGCTGATGGCGTCCATCTGGGGCAGGAGGACATGCCTATCGATGTAGCTCGAAAGATACTCGGGCCGCACAAGATCATCGGTGCTTCGGCATTCAGCACGGATGAGGCTGTGGCTGCAGAGTCAATGGGGGCAGATTATCTGGGACTGTCACCAATCTTCGTTACTGCCACCAAGCCCGAATTAGTAGCAGCGATAGGTATGAAAGGAATATCGTTCTTGAAGCGGGCGGCGAAGATTCCTGTTGTGGGGATTGGTTCCATGAATCAATCGAATGCATACGAGGCGGTCAAGATGGGGCTGGACGGTGTTGCGGTGGTTTCTGCTATATGTTCCCAGGAGGATCCGAAAACAGCAGCCGCAGCCATCAAGTCCGAAGTAATTCGAGCAAAGCAGTCATTTTGAAAGAATGAAGCCGTCCTAAATGCGATGAAGAATAAGAACCATAGAGACACAGAGCTCACAGAGGAGGTGAGTTTTTCCCTGGCCGGGAGACGGCGGCCAGGGAAAAGCGCCTCCACCTTCGGCGGAAGCCCCTTAATTGAAAAATTACATTTTGCATACGGCAATTGATTGCAAAGAATTTGCCCTGAGAGACACCTTCTTTTGCCCGATCGTCGTCTCCCGATCGGGCAAGAATAAAACTCGCTCTGTGTTCTCTGTGCCTCAGTGGTAAACCTAATGGGAGGAAGTGCTGACTGTCGCCATCGAGGCCAGGATTATAGGCCCGACGAGGGAACTGCAGTGAAATTAAAAGACATTGGTGAGTTTGGGTTTATTGACCGAATAAGAGGCGGCTGTCTCATCAGAGACGAAAACGTCATCAGCGGGATAGGGGATGATTGCTGTGTATTCAAAACCTCCGCCGAGGTGGCTACCCTGCTGACAACCGACCTGCTGGTGGAACAGATTCATTTTCTCCTGGAGACAATACCCCCGTATCAGCTGGGTAGAAAATCGCTGGCAGTCAACATGTCCGACATCGCCGCAATGGGGGGCACTCCGAAAGAGGCGGCAATATCCGTTGGCATCCCAGAGACGGTTGATCTGGAGTTCTTGGATGCTCTTTACGATGGCATGAAATCAATGGCAAAGGAATTTGGGGTAAATCTTCTCGGAGGTGACACCGCTTCATCACCGGACCCCTTGATTATTAACATCGCACTGGTGGGTGAAGCTCGGGAGGAGGAGGTCCTTTACAGATCCGGCGCCAAGGTAGGCGATGTGGTCTTTCTAACGGGGCCGGTGGGATCTGCCGCCGCAGGCCTCGATATCATACTGAAAGGAAGAGGGTCCGATGAATGGGACGAACTGCTTGAGGCCCATCATAATCCTTACCCTCAGCTAAAGGCAGGGCGGACCATTGCCAGCATGAAGGTGGCAAACTCGCTGATCGATGTCTC
>CP070843.1:1912242-1917568 GCA_020350905.1 Deltaproteobacteria bacterium | reverse complement strand
GGCCACATTGCGCTGGCAGCCCCAGTTGCCCACATATGGTTTCTGAAAAGTTTGCCCAGTAAGGTGGGCAATCTTCTGGATCTCACCCTCAAGGAGTTGGAGAAGGTTCTCTATTTCGATAGCTATATTGTGATTGATGCTGGGGATACCCCCCTGAGCGATCACGAACTGCTGAGCGAAGAGCGGTATCGTCAATTACGCGAGCAGTACGGCAACAACTTCAAGGTAGGCATTGGGGCGGAAGCCGTGAATGAACTGCTGGGCAAATTGGACTTGAATGCACTTGCCGAAGAACTGCGCCAGGAGATCACCAAGACCAAATCAGTGGCCAAGCGAAAAAAATTGGCCAAACGACTCAAGGTGATCAATGCATTCAGGGAGTCGGGAAACCAGCCTGAGTGGATGATTTTGGAAGTGATCCCGGTACTGCCTCCTGATTTGCGGCCCCTCGTTCCCCTCGACGGTGGGCGTTTCGCCACCAGTGACCTCAACGACCTCTACCGCAGGGTTATTAATCGCAATAACCGCTTGCGACGTTTGCAGGAGTTAAATGCGCCGGAGATCATTATCCGTAATGAGAAGCGGATGCTGCAGGAGGCCGTGGACGTTTTGTTCGATAACGGCAGACGGGGCAAGACGATAACCGGTCCCAACAAAAGAGCTCTCAAGTCCCTGTCTGACATGCTAAAAGGCAAACAGGGCCGCTTTCGCCAAAACCTCTTGGGCAAGCGGGTGGACTACTCTGGGCGTTCAGTTATCGTCATCGGTCCCAATTTGCGGCTGCACCAGTGTGGCATTCCCAAGAAGATGGCCCTTGAGCTGTTCAAGCCGTTCATTTACAACAAACTGGAAGAGCGCGGCTATGTGACCACCATCAAGAGTGCCAAGAAAATGGTCGAAAAGGAGACTCCGGAGGTATGGGACTGCCTGGATGAGGTGGTCAAAGAGTATCCGGTGCTTCTGAACCGCGCCCCGACTCTGCACCGGTTGGGTATCCAGGCATTCGAACCCATTCTCATTGAAGGGAAAGCTATTCAGATCCACCCGCTGGTTTGCGCTGCCTTCAATGCTGACTTCGACGGCGACCAGATGGCGGTGCACATACCGCTTTCCATCGAAGCGCAAATCGAGGCGCGGGTGCTGATGATGAGCACCAATAACATTTTGAGCCCGGCTCATGGAGAGCCCATTATAGTACCAAGTCAGGATATAGTGCTCGGCATCTATTACATGACCAGGGGAAAACCCTTCGCCAGGGGTGAGAACAAGGTTTTTGCCAATGCAGAAGAAGTGCGCTGCGCCTATGATGCTGGAGAACTTGATCTCCATGCCCAAATTTCGGTGCGGATGAACGGCACTCGGGTAGAAACCACCACTGGCCGGGTGTTGCTGTCAGAGGTGGTACCATCTGAACTTCCCTTTGAACTCATAAACAAAATCATGAACAAGAGAGCCATAGCCGAGCTTTTCGACCATAGTTACCGCAAGGCCGGGGTCAAAAGAACGGTGATACTGGCCGATCGTATCAAGGATATCGGCTACAAGTTTGCTACCCGTTCCGGTGTTTCCATAGCGGTTTCCGACATGGTCATCCCAACACGCAAACAAGACATCATTCAGAAGGCTTCAGAGAACATCAAAGAGATCGAAAGACAGTACAATGAAGGTCTCATAACTGACGGTGAGAAGTACAACAAGGTTGTGGACATCTGGGCCAAGGCTACCGAGGATATTGCTGGTGAGATGATGTTTGAAATTGCTACGGAAAAGATCACTGATCCTGATGGCAAGCAGGTGGAGATTTCCTCGTTCAATCCCATTTTTATGATGGCCGACTCAGGCTCTCGAGGAAGCAAGGATCAGATGCGCCAGCTTTCGGGAATGCGTGGTCTTATGGCCAAACCGTCGGGTGAGATTATCGAAACCCCCATTACCGCTAACTTCCGCGAGGGTCTCACTGTGTTGCAGTACTTCGTTTCCACCCACGGAGCGCGAAAAGGGCTGGCAGACACAGCCTTGAAGACCGCCAACTCTGGATACCTGACCCGGCGCTTGGTTGATGTAGCCCAGGACTCCATCGTCTACGAGAAAGACTGCGGTACCATTGACGGCATCTGGGTGGAGGCACTCACTGAGGCTGGAGAGATTATCCAGCGTCTGGGCGAACGTATTTTGGGCCGGGTAACCCTAGAAACCATAAAGGATCCATTCACGGATGAAGTGTTGGTCAAGGCCAACGATGAAATCGACGAGCAATCGGTAGCTCGGATCGAGGAGGCCGGCCTGGAGGGAATTCATATCCGCTCTGTCCTCACCTGCCGGAGCAAGCGTGGCGCCTGTATGAAGTGCTATGGGCGCGATCTGGCTCATGGCCGCATGGTGGAGATAGGCGAAGCGATTGGTATCATCGCTGCCCAGTCCATCGGCGAGCCTGGAACCCAGCTGACAATGCGTACCTTTCACATTGGTGGCACGGCCAGTAAACGTATTGAGCAGACCTCAATCAGTAACCGCCATCCTGGCACAGTGAAATATGTAAATCTGAACACGGTCCTGGATGTGGAAGGGGATCTGGTGGTGATGAACCGCAATGGGGAAATCACCATTATCGGCGAAGGAGGACGGGAGCGTGAACGCTACCAGATCATCTACGGTGCCAAACTGAAGGTCACAGATGGTCAGGACGTTGAGGGCAACACCTTGCTGGCGGAGTGGGACCCCTTTACTACTCCCATCCTCACTGAGGTGGGCGGCACAGTGAAGTTTGGCGACATCGTCGAAGGCCTGACCATGCAGGAGAAGGTTGACCCGGTCACCGGTAAGGCCAGCAAGGTTATTGTGGAGTACAGGGATACTGACGTAAGGCCGCGGATCTCCATGAAAGATGAAAAAGGTAAGACGGCCAAAATAGGCAAGAGTGCAGCCCGTTACTTTATGCCTGTGGGCGCCATCATCATGGTAGCCGAGGGTGATCCGGTTTCCGCTGGCGATGTCCTCGCCAAGATCCCGCGTGAGACCACCAAGACCAAAGACATCACCGGTGGTCTGCCACGAGTGGCAGAGCTCTTTGAAGTCCGCAAACCCAAAGAGCAGGCAGTGATCAGCGAGATCAGCGGCGACGTAACCTTTGGCAAGGATACCAAAGGCAAGCGCAAGGTGATTATCACTCCCGAAGTTGGAGATACCAAGGAGTACTTGATCCCCAAAGGCAAGCACATCAGTGTCCATGAGGGAGACCTGGTACGGGCAGGTGAGTCCCTTATGGATGGCGCTGCCAACCCGCACGACATCCTCAACATCCTTGGTGAAAAGGAGTTGGCCAAATACCTGGTGGACGAAGTCCAGCAAGTTTACAGGCTGCAGGGGGTCAAGATAAACGACAAACATATAGAGGTAATTGTGCGCCAGATGCTCAAACGGGTCAGGATTAGCGACCCAGGTGATTCAGACCTTCTCATGGGCGAACAGGTGGAGAAGCACCGTTTTGAGGAAACCAACCAGAAATTGCTCGATGAAGGGAAGAAGCCCGCAGTGGGGGAACCATTGTTGCTGGGAATCACCAAGGCATCTCTCAGCACTGAGAGCTTCATCTCTGCCGCCTCTTTCCAAGAGACCACCAAGGTGCTCACCGATGCGGCAGTGGCCGGCAGGGTGGATTATCTGCGAGGTCTTAAAGAGAACGTGATTATGGGGAGGCTGATCCCTGCTGGAACCGGCCTGAAACGGTACCGGGATATGGTTTCAGGTGAAAAAGAGGAAACGGCAGCATCTTGATAGAAAATGAGCGCTCAGCGCTCAGCGATAAAAGCTGAAAGCTAAAGGCTTGTGCCGTAAAAAAGATCTTGACAAATCGACAAGAGGCAAGTAGTTTTAGATGTTTTTGGTGGTGGTGCTTTGCAGCACCGCTGTGACGGATTTTACGAGCGAGTGAGACGTAGGTATTATGCCCACAATTAATCAGTTGGTACGCAAAGGAAGAAGACAACTTAAGCGGAAAAAGACTACTCCAGCGTTGCAGGGGTGTCCACAGAAACGTGGAGTCTGTGTGCGAGTTTACACCACAACCCCTAAGAAACCTAATTCGGCGCTTCGTAAGATTGCCAGGGTGCGACTAACCAATGGAATAGAAGTGACCTCCTATATCCCAGGTGTAGGCCACAACCTCCAGGAGCACTCTGTGGTGTTGATTCGGGGTGGTAGGGTCAAAGATCTGCCGGGGGTGCGTTACCATATAATCCGGGGCACCCTTGACGCCACAGGGGTCCAAGATCGACGCCAAGGTCGCTCGAAGTACGGAGCAAAGAAACCCAAGTAACCAAATAGGTGAACGGTCACCAGAGCATGGGCCACGGGGACACATCTTGCCGTGGCCCATGTCATGTATCGGCCCGAAAAACCTCCTACGTGGGGAGGGGGTTGGCGGGATCAACTCCGCTATCTGAGGAGCATTCTCATGCCGAGAAGAAGAGAGGTCCCCAAGAGGATCGTTTTGCCAGATCCCAAGTACGGCAGCAAACTGGTTGCCAAATTTATCAACAACATCATGAGGATGGGCAAAAGAAGCGTCGCCGAACGCATACTCTACCAATCCTTTGACATCATCGCCGAACGCTCCAAGCAAGACCCGCTGGAAGTCTTCAAAAAGGCCTTGGATAACGTTAAGCCTACTTTAGAAGTCAAATCCAGACGGGTAGGAGGGTCAACCTATCAGGTACCAGTTGAGGTGCGGAGTAGTCGGAGGGTGGCGCTGGCTATCCGCTGGATTATCAGCTATGCCCAGCAACGCTCGGAGAAGAGCATGATGCATAAGCTGGCGGGTGAATTGCTTGATGCAGCCAACAACCGTGGCGCTTCGGTGAAGAAAAAAGAAGATACCCATCGCATGGCCGAAGCGAATAAGGCGTTTGCTCACTACCGGTGGTAAACACCGGCATCGGTTGCCGAATCGGTAGTCTAGGATTTGAACATCAGGTGTTGAATGGCCCGACAAGTACCCATAGAAATGGTCCGCAATATCGGCATCATGGCCCACATTGACGCCGGGAAGACGACCACCACCGAGAGGATACTCTACTACACCGGGGTTTCCTACAAGATGGGGGAGGTCCACAAAGGCACCGCTGTGATGGACTGGATGGAACAGGAGCAGGAGCGAGGCATCACCATTACGTCCGCTGCGACCTTCTGTGAGTGGGTCCGTTTCGACCAGAAATACCAGATCAACATCATCGATACCCCCGGGCACGTGGACTTCACGGTCGAAGTCGAGCGTTCGTTGCGCGTGCTCGACGGTGCAGTCACGGTGTTGGACGCAGTCGGTGGTGTC
>CP070843.1:1906242-1912142 GCA_020350905.1 Deltaproteobacteria bacterium | reverse complement strand
TTTCAAAGAAAAGCTGCAACGCAACATCTCTGGTTTTTTCAGTTATGGAAACCAGTGAAACATCATCTCTGTTCTTGATGTATTGTATGAAGCGGTCACCCTTTAAGGCAATGGAACCAATGACCAGGTTATCTGAGAAGAGTACCTTAAGGAGAGTCTCTTTGAAGAGTCGAGAGAAACATTCCATTTTTCCAATCTCATCAACCACCACGATCTGATCCGGCGTAGAAGGAAGCATGGAAGGTACTGCGATCTGGTCTAGATCCTCGAGATTCACTCTGTATTTACCCACCCTGATTTTGCTTGTTATACTCTGATGGGCCAAAATTCCGGTCTTTCCGTCGAGTGTAGTTATGGCAAATCCCACCCGCCGGCCCTTCTCTCTGAGTTCTTGGGTAAGGAATCCGGTTGCCGGTCTGCTGATACTCTGGACCACCTTTTCTATTAAAGTTGATTTACCCGAGCGAGGTGGCCCGGTAACGAGAATATTATTGACTGGCACGTAGAGTCTCCTGATTTTGGCTCTAGCTGGCTGCGAATAGTTTCCTTTCAAGGTCATTCTGAGCCCTTCGATTCACTCAGAGCCTGCCCTGAGCTTGTCGAAGGGATAAACTCCGCGAAGGATCTTGAGATTCTTCTTCGCCTGCCGCTCCTCAGAAAGATTTACTTGGGGCTTTATCAGCAGCCAGCTACGAATATTAGGCAAAAAGATAAGATGAAAGTCAATCTGAGAATGATTAAAGGTAGGTGGAGAAGGGAAGGGTGGCTGCCAGAGCGATCCCCGGGTAATGAAAAAAATTGTGGAGTTGAGCAAGCAAAATCCCGTAAACTACAACCAGCCTGTTCGCTGGGTTTCAAATGGGAGGAATGAATTCGTCTGATGGAATCAAGATTGGAAGATATTCTGGCTGACAAGATGAATCTGGAACGGATTCTCGATAGCCTCATGGAAGGCATTATCGCTCACGACAAGGAAAGACGTATCCTTTTCTTTAACCGGGCCGCTGAAAAGATAACCGGTTACGATCGGGCGGAGGTCTTGGGAAAAGACTGCCACGACGCCTTTGGGTCCCCCTTTTGCGGCGGCCGTTGCTCCTTTTGTGGCGAACCGCCCAATTCCTGGACAAATGTTGACTATCCTCTCAACCTTGTAACCAAAGAGGGCACTGCCCGGCGGATTGAGATGTCGGTTACCGGCATGACTGATGAAACCGGCTGTTTCACTGGCGTGCTTGCTGCCTTCCGAGATGTAACCGATCTGATCGGGCTGCAAATCAGGCTAGGCCAGATTACCAGCTTTGCCGGCATCATTGGCCAAGATCACAAGATGCTCCAGATTTTTGAGCAGATCAGGGAATTGGCCACCAACGACTACCCCGTTTATCTCACCGGGGAGACCGGCACGGGAAAAGAGATGGTGGCGGCCGCCATCCACAATGAGAGCCGACGAGGTGGAGGGCCATTTGTTCCCATCAACTGTGGTGCCCTGCCGGAGGGCGTGCTGGAAAGCGAGCTTTTTGGACATGTCAAAGGTGCATTTTCCGGTGCAATTCGCGACAAGAAAGGACGCTTTGAGTTGGCAGATGAAGGGACCATCTTTCTGGATGAGGTAGCAGATCTAACCAAGAACATGCAGGTAAAACTCCTTCGCGTCCTCCAGGAAGGAACCTTCGAGCGTGTAGGCGGGGAAGAGACAGTTTCTGTTGACGTACGGGTAATCAGTGCTGCCAACCGCGACCTGAAGCGTGAGGTGGAACGGAAGAATTTCCGCGAAGATCTCTTCTATCGACTGAACGTGGTGCCCATTGAGTTGCCACCACTGCGCGAGCGTAAGAATGACATTCCCGCGCTGGCTGAGGAGTTTTTGAGACAAGCGAGCGAACAAGGGCAGAATACGGCTGGTCTTTCCAAGAAAGCCCTCTCCATGATGATGGACTATCTCTGGCCTGGAAATGTGCGCGAACTCCAGAACGCCCTCCACTATGCTCTGGTGAAATGTAAAGGGAGACTGATTCGGCCAGAGGATCTACCGATGGAATTGAAGAGCGGCAGATCTTCCCGCCGGGGGCCGACGCGAAAGCTCAATCAAGAAATGGTACAGGCAGCCCTGGACCGAACCGGCGGTAACAAGGCGAAGGCAGCAAGGTATTTGGGCGTAGGTCGTGCCACCCTTTATCGATTTCTCGAGGAATTTCCCGATGTCTCATGAGACACTTGTGTCTCAAAGATAAATTTGGTACACTTTCAAGATCCCTTTCTGCCTCCGTGTCTATAATATTAATAATTATAATTAGTTATGATTAAAGATTTCAGCCAATCTCACGAGTGTCTCATAGGTGTCTCAACTGACCCCGGTGTAGGACTCGGTGGTCCACGCTCCTGTCTTTATGTAACCATTTACTATTAATAGATTTAACTGGCGCATCTTCAATGTGTTTCACCTTGGCACGAATCTTGAGTTTATGTCATCACGAAATTGGAGAGGGAGGCTCGTCAGGCAAACATAAACAGAGAGTATATGGGAACCTAATATTGATGATACGGCGGAATACCCATAGAAGACAATGCCTGGAAGGAAGGCAATAATGTCGCGTGAAGCACTCACAACTGGCAGTGAAGTACCGTGTGGTGTCTACAGGTGTAACGCTTGCGCTCAACACATAGACCTGCAGGAGGATAAAACCACGTTACCCCAATGCAGCGCCTGTGGTGGCTTTTCATGGCGGACCAAGAGGGCGTGCAAAATAAGCGATTCTACAGAATAATTGGGAGGAGGAGATGACTAAAAAGAGATACGAAGTCAAGGGAGCATGCCCCCACTGTGGCTGTGGCACGGTATCTCATTTGAGTGCCGATGAGATCAAAGCCAAAACCATTGACGGTGACAACCTGGAAGTCAATTGTCCCGAGTGCATGGAGGTGCACCGGGCCAATATCAGGTCAGTCTGTCCTGAGTATGCCGATGAATGTCACCTTTAATAGAAGACGATAGGGTTGGGAAAGGAGATACCATGGCGAATCCGGAGGACATGTACCAGTGTCAGACTGTAAACTGCGGTTGCTTTTATGACCCGGACCGGGGGGACAGAAGGGGCAAGATCCCCAAAGGAACCAAGTTTAATGATATACCAGAGGGGTGGAAGTGTCCGGTCTGTGGCGCCGGCAAAAAGATGTTCAGACCGCTGGCAGGTCCAGGGTCAGCTGCTGAAGAGAGATCTTAATCTTTTTTATTAGCATATTCATAAGAAAGTCAATTATTTTGAAACCTTGCAGCGAATCAATTAAGAAGACGCTTGATATGGTTGAAAACATGCTCGAACTCGCAGACGAGGGCGATGCTGTACGCGAAGATGTGGGGTGTGGCATACTCTACGCTGTGCTGCGTGACTCGGCTTATAAGATAAAGAAACTAGCCGAGGCTGAGCGGGAAGCTCATAGTAAGAAAGGCTGGTGGGGAGAGTAATGAGGAGGAGGTGAAACTATGGCTACTTTCAAGTGCACTGCCTGCGGTCATGAGAAAGAGGGAAGATGCAAACCTCAGAAGTGCCCTGAGTGTGACGGCAAGAAGACCTTTGAAAAGAAGGAATAGTGGCGACGGAGAGACCTGATGCGATTCGGGCCCATAGAACTCTACAAGAAACTGCCAAAGACCAATTGTGGTGACTGCTGCCAACCATCTTGCCTGGCTTTTGCCACCCAGGTGGTGGGATTTGGGCAGGAACTGGGGGACTGCCCTCACTTGGACGAGACTACGCTCGAGGAGGTGGCCCGGACAATTGAGGAACAAAAGGAGAAAGGTATCTTTGTCAAGAAAGATAACCACAAGATAACTCGTGAGCATCTGAGGGAGAAGATCGGAAATCATGACTTCGAGGCAATCGCTCCGGGTTTGGGGCTGACATATACAACAAAGAACGGTATGGAGGCTCTGGAAATCCCTTACTTCGAGCGTACTGTCACCATGAGTCGTACTGGTAATGTGGCTGGGGGAACTGAGGAGTTCGATCCTTGGGATGAGGTGCTTCTCTATAATTATATCTTTTTCTCCGGTTCAAAAACTTTAAGCGGTAATTGGGTGGGACTGGAAAACTTTCCTAACTCTTTACCCAAGCGCGTGGCGCTCGAAGAGGGTTGCCACAAACGTATACATCAGTATTTTGCTGGAGCAAGACCTGAGTTGGAAAGCGCCTGCCGAAGACTGGGAGGTATACCGGTCTTGAATGGTCATAACGGAGATCTGGCGTTCAAGTTTATGCCACTTCCCAGAATGCCGCTTTTATTGATTTTTTGGGATGAGGATAAGGAAGAGGGATTTGAGGCTCAGGCAAAGATTCTTTTCGATGCGACTGCCCTTGATTACCTGGATCTTGAAGGTCTAACTTTTGTGGCCGAGAAACTGGCCGATAAATTAACATCTATTTAAAAAGGAGGAACTTAATGTCTAAGTCAGAACAACATTTGAGGGATGCGTTTGCAGGGGAGTCCCAGGCCAACCGTAAATATCTCGCCTTCGCTGACAAGGCTGAGAAGGAGGGTTATCCACAAATTGCCAAACTTTTTCGGGCTGCGGGCGCAGCTGAAACCGTTCATGCCCATGCTCACCTGCGGGCTCTGGGAGAAATTGGAAATACTGCGGAGAATCTCAAGGTGGCAGTGGCTGGTGAGACCCACGAGTTCAAGAGCATGTATCCTGAAATGATCGCAGACGCCAAAGAGGAGGGCAACAAGACGGCGGAGCGGAGTTTCGTCTTTGCCAACGAAGTGGAGCAGGTCCATGCAGAGCTCTATCAGAATGCTTTGGAGAACATGGACAGTTTGAAAGATGCGGACTACTACGTCTGCAGTGTCTGCGGTATGACCGTTGAACATGAGGCCCCTGATACCTGCCCGGTATGCGGTGCCAAGGCGAGTGCGTTTTTCAAAGTAGATTAGTAGATTAGTATTAGACTCATAAACCCACAACCCAATGGGACCCGCAAGAGGGATCTTATAGCTGGATCAATGTTACGGGTCTCAAGAAATCACAACTCCCAATGACACATGCCTTCACGATTGACCGCCAAGAGTTGAGAGAGGGAGTGATCAGATGCTGAGCATAGAAGATATCAAGGAAAACCAGGAAATCATGGACTGCCTGAATCTGGAGATGACTCCTGAAAAGGCGGTGGCGCTCTATCTAGAGTGGGGATCGTCCTGGGCCCATGGTCGCGACTTTGTGCGGTCTGACAGCGATGTGAGTTGCTACTTCACCATTGATGCCTGGGAGACACCAGCGCAGCTCCTTCTTGTGCGGCAGAGCACAGCTGAAGCCGAAGTCGTCGGTGAAGTGGAGGTTCCCGCTGATCTGATGAAAAGGGAACTGGAGTCGTGGGGCGGCAGGAGAGGTACCTACGGAATCAGCGAAGCTTTCAAAAACTGGTTTCGTAACAAACTGGACTTGTATTGAAAAGGATGTGGGTATCAGAGTGACGGGTACTTTTCCTGGTGCCAGACAAGCGGCTAAAGCCTGGAATATGAAAGAGCCAGTCTTCATGTGGGACTGGCTTTTTTGTGGCTTAACAAGATAGTAATATTCCTTTATCTTTTTGGCAGGCTGATAAACCTTGACGAGATTTAGCAGGAGCAACTATTATCAGAGCAGACGAAAAATCGCTTTCAGGAAAACACAGGAGGTTCGGAATGGAAAAGCAGGAATTGATAGCGATGTTGAACAAGGATATGGCTGAAGAGCATGCAGCTATCCTACGGTATCTGGTTCACAGTTACCTGGAAGGGGAGGACACTCCGCTTGGTGCCAGCTTATTGTCTCGCGCCAGAGAAGAGATGTGGCACATGCACTGGCTCGGGATGATCGTCGGCAGGCTCGGGGGAGAGCCCAACCTGACCCCGGCCCCGTATCC
>CP070843.1:1902975-1906142 GCA_020350905.1 Deltaproteobacteria bacterium | reverse complement strand
GATGCTGCTGACCATGAGAAAACCCAACACGTAGGTCATGGCCAACAACAGGAAATGCTTTGTGGGACCACTGCCTCCCATCCGGTAAAAAAACATCACGGTTGTGGCAACCATTAAGGCGGCTCCGGGAATGGGCAGTCCAACGAAATGCTTCTTGGAAGTCGAATCAGCCTGTGAATTGAAACGAGCCAACCGCAGGGCGCCACAGGCAACAAAGAGGAAAGCCGCTCCCCATCCCAGGCGGCCGAATGGATTAAGCGCCCACATATACACAAGCAGCGCAGGTGCTACACCAAAAGCCACCAGGTCCGCCAAAGAATCATACTCCACACCAAAGCGGCTGCTGGTGCCAGTGAGACGCGCCACCTTGCCATCGAGAATATCGAAGAGACAGGCAAAGAGAATCGCAATTGCTGCCGTCCTGAAGTCGTGATTGATGGTGGCAATAATGCTATAAAAGCCGCAAAACAAGTTACCGGTGGTAAGAAGGTTGGGAAGGAGGTAGATACCTCGTTTTTTCTCTCGTGGCTTCTTGGTTCTCCGTTTCACTTGTCTTTTAGGTGGTAGCATAAAATACTCTCTCCTGCTTTAACACCTTGCCCCTCGTTTACTGCCAACCGGCTGTCAGTGGGAATGAAAATGTCCAACCTGGAGCCGAAACGAATCATACCAAAACGGTCGCCCCGCTGAACCCGCTCACCCGGCTTCAGCCAGCAGTCGATTCGCCGAGCGACCAAGCCGGCAATTTGGATGAAAACTATTTTTTCTCCACCAGAGATTCTCAGAATCACTGCATTGTGTTCGTTGTCTCTAGAGGCCTTATCCACATGGGCAGCAAAAAACGTGCCCTTTTCGTAATGAACGCTTTCCACCTCTCCAGAGAAAGGTATACGGTTCACGTGGACATTGAAGATTGACATAAAGATGCTGATCTTCAGGGTCTCTTTGTTTAAAAACCTATCTTCAAATACTTTCCCGGCGAAAATGATTCGTCCGTCAGCCGGTGCCAACACCGCCTGCGGGTCCTGCGGTATGATCCTCTCAGGGTCTCGGAAGAAGTTTATCACCAAAAGCGATACGATTAAAGTCAGTACAGTCAAAATCACCCAGCCCAAGAGACCGAACAGAAGTAACAGCACCGCAAGGCCAATAATGTATGGTGAGCCTTGCTTGGCAATGGGCAATCGTCTCATGGCACCGGCATCGAAAATCTGGAAGTATCCATTAGTGCACTGGTACACGGGCTAAGACTTCTTCAACCAGGGCATCATGGCACGAAGTTTGGCGCCCACCTCCTCAATGGGGTGTTGCTTTTCCAGCCGTCGAATAGCGTTGAACACTGGGCGACCGGCCTTGTTTTCCAGGATCCATTCACGTGCGAATTCGCCACTCTGAACTTCGGCGAGAATCTCTTGCATGGTCTCCCGGGTCTCTTCTGTAATAATGCGCTTGCCCCGGGTGTAATCACCAAACTCGGCAGTATCACTCACAGAGTAGCGCATGAAGGATATGCCTCCCTGGTAAAAAAGGTCAACGATAAGCTTCAGTTCGTGCAGGCACTCAAAATAGGCGATCTCCGGCTGGTAACCGGCCTCCACCAGGGTATCAAAACTTGCCTTGACCAGCTCTGTCACTCCACCACAAAGAACCACTTGCTCCCCGAAAAGGTCGGTCTCAGTTTCTTCTTCGAAAGTGGTTTCAATCACCCCGGCTCTGGTGGCCCCCAGTCCTTTAGCGTATGCGAGAGCCGTCCCCAGGGCATTGCCGGTGGCATCCTGGTGAATGGCAACCAATGATGGCACCCCCGCTCCCTTTTCGTATTCGCTGCGCACCAAATGGCCCGGACCTTTTGGAGCAATCATCACCACATCCAGGTGTGCCGCAGGTTGGATCTGACCGAAGTGGATATTAAAGCCGTGTGAAAAGACCAGGGTTTTGCCCTCGGTCATGTGGGTGGCAACTTCTTCTCTGTACAACGTTGCCTGGACGTCGTCCTGAGCAAGGATCTGGACTACGTCGGCAAGCCTCGAAGCCTCACCAGCTGTGATGGGTTCGAAGCCATGCTCCTTAGCCAGGTCATAATTGGGAGTGTCCTTCAGTTCGGCGACGATGACATCCAAGCCACTATCCCTCAAGTTTTGTGCCTGGGCGTGGCCCTGACTGCCGTAGCCAATGATTGCCACTTTCTTCCCTTTCAGCACGCCCAAATCAGCATCAGAATCATAGTAGATTTTCACTGTATCCTCCTATAGCTCCAGTAAAGAAGTGGAAACCGATAGGTCCAGATATCCATCAAGACCACGAGCCGGGGAGAGCCACGCACATTCCTCGGTGGATTCGGGCAAAGATGTGTATGCTCTTCAAATGGTTCCCGATTGTTGACAAGGCGAGGTATATCCGTGTCCCACCCCTACCCTTTTGCGCTGTTTTTTTTGCTGCGGGCAATGGCGACTTTGCCGGTGCGGACCACCTCAACAATGCCCAGCTGACTCAGCAGGTCGAGAATAGCTTGGATTTTGCCCTCGTCACCGGTCACTTCAATGGTGAAGAAATTCTGACTGACATCCACCACCTTGCCCCTGAAAATATCCACAATGCGGAGTGCTTCAGCCCGGGTATTGGCCTCGGCCTTCACCTTGATCAGGGCCATTTCCCGGTCCACAAACCTCACTTCGCGAAAATCGATCACCTTGATCACATTAACCAGCTTGTTGAGCTGCTTGACAATCTGCTCCATGATCATTTCGTCGCCGGTGGTCACCAGGGTGATGTGGGAAACTCCCTGATCAAGAGTTTCTGCCACGGTCAGGCACTCGATATTGAAGCCTCTGCCGCTGAATAACCCAGCCACCCGGGAAAGGACACCGGGCTGATTTTCCACCAGGACACCGAGGGTATGCCTCACGACATTTCTCCTTTTACGCCAATGTTAAAGAAAACTCGACTCCTCAGGATGCTCCCGAGGCTTGACCACATACTATAGGTCCGTTGTACGTAGGTCAGTTGTCCGTCGCTGAGGGATCAGTGCGGTGTCATAGCTTGTACCGGCAACGGACCAAGGACAACTGACGACTGCCGGGTTCCTACACCAGAAGCATTTCCGTCATCGCTGCTCCAGCAGGCACCATGGGATAGACACATTCTTCCGGATTGACCACAAAATCCAT
>CP070843.1:1892753-1902875 GCA_020350905.1 Deltaproteobacteria bacterium | reverse complement strand
GAGGCGTACTTGACCGTACGTGAAGCCCTGTCTGAGGCGAGCACGGACGCAGATGGCGTGCTATCGCGCGAGCGCAGCGGTTTTTACCGGTGTAAGTATGCAACATTAGGGTTTACTCTCACCTCTTCCGCAGACTAAAAGCATACGCTTGTTCAACAACCTTACCCAAGCTCTCTTCAGGAATAAAGCGAAGTCGCCCCTTAATCAGTAGCGACGCAAGCCCGTGCAGGGTGGCCCAAAGAGCGATTGCGGTGGTTTCCACTTCACCAGCTGAAAAGATGCCAGCATCTAAACAGGTCTTGACATTTTCTGCGAATTTCCGGAAAGCCCTCAGGGGCGCGGACTCTTCGTCTGGACCCGATCCTTTGAAGATCTCCTTGGTGGCGAACATGAGTTCGTAGAGCTCGGGATTCTCCAGGGCGAAGGCAAGGTAATAACGGCCTCCAGCTGACAGTCTCTCCAGTGGGTCAGCTATTTTCTCCAATGTATCTTGGTGCGCCAGGAGGCGCTCGAAGCCCTGGTAACAAAGCTGCAGCATAATATCCTTTTTGTTTTGGAAATACAGGTATATTGTACCAGGGCTGTATTCGATTTTTGCTGCAATCCGACGCATAGTGACATTTTCGTAGCCGCCTTTGACGTAAAGCTGCATAGCTGCCTTGAGGATGCGACTTCGCATCTTGCCTGCATCGCGTTTTTTTCGCTCCTTGATACCCATACCTTTATTATTTACTGAACCTTGATCATTTTGTCAACATTGTTCAGTAAAATATTGAAAATATCGCCCGACTGATCAGGGAGTTGCTTCGAGTTGTGGTACAGTAGAAGAAGAGGTCATCTGAAGAACAGGAGGAGAAGCAATGGCTGTAATTGCACTTTACAAAAACTTTGCTTCTGGTGGCAGAGAAATAGGTCGCTTGCTTGCCAGAGAACTTGGCTACCAGTATGTGGACAAGGCTCTTTTTCAGAAAATCGCCGAAGGATTGCATGTGTCAGAAGGGACCCTGGAGTCATTTGAGCAGAGCCGCGAGTACCGAATATCCAATCTCTTCGCAAACTTGTTCAGCAAAAGATATATTCAGCGAATCGTTGGATATGACAAAACCGTGGTGGAAGAAAACGAGTACCAGGATAGATTGCGGAGCCTGATTCTTGGTGTGGCCAAAGAAGACGGCGCCGTTATCATTGGACGCGCGGCTCACTATTTTCTGCGAGATATGAAAAATTGTTACCGCTTTCGGCTGATTGCCCCAACGGAGTGTCGCATGAAGTACGCAGTGGAAAAGTTGGGAGTTACCCCCTCACAGGCCCAGAGAGTATTGGAAAGAAGAGACAGAAATCATGCGTGGTTCCATCGCTCAGTATGTGGGGAAGACTACGACAGTCCACTTCTGTTTCATCTGACTGTGAACACCGGTATGATGTCTCTTGAAAAAGCAGTTGGGATTATGTTGTCAGTGTTGAATCAGGGAAGCTAGACAGTGTACAGGAGGCAGAGCAATTCATTGTGTGAATCGGCACTGCCTGCAGCTCATGCTTACTGCTTACCGTTCACGAACATTCATCGCTTTGGCACCAAGATTATCTCTATTCGCCGATTCTGACGCCTCCCTTCAGCGGTGTCATTGGACGCCACTGGCTTGTAATAGCTGTAGCCAGTTGCCGAGAGCCTTTCTGGCTCTAGCCAGCCTTTTTCCTGGAGAAAGCGCACCACTTTTACTGCTCTGGCAGTTGACAGTTCCCAGTTGGTGGGATATTTTTCTACCAACACCAATCCGATGGGGACATCGTCTGTATGCCCCTCTATCACTATGTTCTGGTCTTTGTTCTCTCTCAAGGTGTCTGCAAGCTCCAAAAGCACCTCTTCTCCCCTTTTGCTGACCTCCACCTTGCCGGTATCAAAGAGAATCTTGTCCACCAGGGTGACTTTCAATTTGCCCGCTATTTCCTCAAGTTTGATTTCCTGGCTCTCAATCTGCTCTTTCAGGCTACTCTCAATCTTAATCCTGGTGGTGTGGAGGTCTCTGATAACTTTTGTCTGTTGTTCAATAGTAGATTGGCTCTCATCTAGACTGACTTGCAGCTCTTCCATCTCTTGTGAGAGCTGTACTTTTTCACCTTCCTTTTCTTTGAATCTGCCCTGGCAATCTGCCAAGCTGTCGATACACTTTTCTCTGCTTTCTTCAGTGTAGCCGAGTCTGGTTTCCGTGTTTTTTAGCTTGTGCTTGGCGTCGGTGTGCTCGGCCTCAAGCTGTAGATACTTTGATTTGGAGATGCAGGCGGAAAGCAGAAGCAACAATGAACATAAGACGAAAAGCGATGGTTTCCGGTACATGATCTCTCCCCTTTCAATCTAATCTGTCCTAGCCCGGATATTTCATGAAATATCCGGGCTAGAGCGAAGATCCAAATATGATTGATAAAATAGTGAAATGATGAATTTCAGTCAATAGGGGAAGCTTGATCAACCGCCGTCTGGAAAAGAATTGTTCCAAAACTACCCCTCCGGGTATCATCCAGGTGGAGCAATGATCTTACGGGGCCCCCTGGTTTGCTTGAACGCAATTAAAGGTATGAATTTGGACACATCGGGTGAAGGACAGGATACGGAGGACTGGTTAGGGCAAACTACGGATAACTGGTTTGATCCTTCTGATTTCGTTGGGTAGCAAGCCCTTCGGGACATAGAAAGCTCCCAAGGATTGCGAGAATTGGTAGCGCGCACAAGCAGTGTAGTCTCCGTGGCAGTATTTTTGGAGTAACTCAAATGCTTGAGATTGCGGATCTATTTTGTTCCGATAAAACCAACACTCAGCATATATTTCGCACCGAGACATTTTATCACCTCACATTCGGGCTAACACCCGCGGAGGCACGTTTCCACCACGGTGACGAACCAAAACCAGTAGAAAACAACACCCGTGGGTGACACAGATAATCCTCGTTTTGAGATGATAGCAAGGGCCGTGCCGGTTTTTCCTTTCGGATTTCGGATTTCATATTACGAAATGTTTGACGATTTGAACGACTTCAAAGGTTTTAACGAATGTAACGGTTTCTAGAATTTCTCTTTTTGAAGTGCCTTTTTCAATGCCGCAATGTGCACGTCACCGGCGAAGTGCACCGGACTCTTACCATGTATTGGATCCCAGCCAGAGGGATCTGCGGAGCAGAAGTATTGTGTCTCCAGGCCAATGCGCACCGCTGCTTCTTTTACGGGCAATCCCTCTATCCGCTTGGCAGCGTCCCAGGTTGCTCCGCAAGGCGCACCTCGGCATACCTGGATGCGGTGAATTTTGCCGTTCGCAATCTCCACAGCAAACTCCGGCGCGCCAAAATGTTCACCATATTGACCCAGGCCGACCTGCCTGGAAAGGCCGCATCAGGTTGGGGGGGTCAACGCCCCTTTTACTCGAAGTTTCTTGCCTGAGGCTATGATGGGGATACTTCTAGCACGGCAGGCAACGGCAAGGTCGTGGGAAAGGTCTGGATGTTTCAAGAAATCCAAAACGAGGTCAGCCTGAATGTTGGATGGTAAGTAGTCCCGGGTATCGTCAAGAACCGGGGACAAGGCCTCATCAATGGAGACAGTCTCGATGATAAAGTGCTCTTTTCCGTACCTTCTTATACCCTGTATTTTCCTTTCACCGCTGCCATTTTGTTGGAAGACCAAGATCTTCTCGCGGCTGATCTTCCGCTCGATTTTTCTTTCATTTGAAGGGTAACAGCGTGTGCTTTTCCCGCTGGTCATTTGTTACTACCTCTCAACATTACTTAAGCTGCCGGGCTGGAACAGGCATTCTTCGGCGCTGGCTTCATTATTCTCGCATATTGGCTCTCGAAAAGCCAACCCTTCGCACTCAGGCATCAAAAGGAGAGATCTGAGACAAGAAGATCAATCATCCCCCTGTTAGCAAGAACCTTAAGGTCATTGCGTGACCATCTGGCGGGTGCTGTTATGCCATACCGGTGTTGCTAAGGAGCTTCGACACAGCCTCGGAAATGAACTGGCGATCTTGGTCAGACATCTCAACAAAGTGAACTCCCACCCCAAGTGCCAGGACCTTACCTGTCCACATCACCTGAGCGGTAATGGTAAGGGGTGAACCGGTTGGGGGCTGGATTGTTAAGGTAATGGTTTCTCCGGGTTCAAATGTCTGCTCACAGTGGATGTAAGCACCGGCGATACCAAGATTTCTCAGCTTGGCCTCGATGATGCCCTGACCGGTCTTGATGGTGACAGGCCATCTGATTTCGGCTCTCGGGTAACCTCGTCTTTCGGTTTTTGTAGCCATGTTCTCTCCCCCCAATATGGAAAGTCCTCCTCTCTCCAGTCGAGGGTTGCACAACTCAAGTTTATTCTGAAACGGTCCACTGATTCTACATCTTGTACAACACCTGTGCTTTCCAAACAATCATTTTGTTCAGCAGCTGTAGTACATCCTGCCAATGACCAAAAGAGAGGCCACCCCCCCTCGGTTTTGAGCGCTGGAGTAGATGGAACCCAAGGTTTGTCGGAATTTCAAGAAGCTTCCAGCTGGGCACAAATCAATAAACGCAGGGAAGCAGGGAAAGTTGAGAACAAAAAAAGGCCCCTCAGCAAGTAAGATTAGGATAATAACTTGGTGCCTAGGGGCCGCCCTAGATGGAGGGGATCGCCCTCCTCTAGTAAGCTATGATGTTTAAATTACAAGCTCTCTGAATGTCAAAGGAAAAAATGTGCGGAACAGAGAAGAAAATCCCACGATTCTTTGAAAGTCCGCCCTCCTTGGCGACTATCTGGCGGCTAACCTCCTCCTAGGAATGGAAGAAAGGTGACGTTGTCTTTGTTCTTAAGTATGCTTTCCATGGAAGAGATCTTGTTGTTTACCGCCACCAGCATAGCACCTTCTGGAAACGGAAGTTCTGGATGATGCTTTTTAATATACGCCAACACGTCAGCAACACGGGTTTTCTTTGAAAACCGGATTTGAATCTGGTCACTCTGGGCTTTCGCCCGCTGCAGACCCAAGAAGGTAACAGATACGTGCATTCATTCAACCTCGTAGATCAATTCTGTTATTCACGCCACTTGGACTTGCCATTACTCCAGAGTGCCATGGGCCTGCAGCAATGCCTCGGCCTTTTCGTCTAATAGGTCGAATTTTTCCAGGGTTTTTCGTAAAGGCACCCCCTGGGAGGTATATCCTTTGGCCTTGTACACTTCGTCACATAGCTTTTGATATGCTTGTCGCCTGAGGTTTAAGACAGCTTGGTGTCTCTCTTCGGGAGACTCGGGGAGGGCAGCGTCTGTTCCGAGTTGCTCCCGCAGCCAGTCATCGTAGTAGTCGCTACGTGATTGGTATTCGTTGAAGTAAGCCGGTCCCATGGCTCTTAGTGGGATCTGATCGAAATCTCTCGTCCCTTTTCCCTGGCGTACGTTTACCATCTTTTGTAAAACATGCAGCCTCTCAGAGTCATCGAGAATGTCCTGTACGCTTTTGTTCTCGCCTGTTGTGGCACTGTAGTACTGGGCATAGTATTCAAGAGTGGGCTGATTCTGGGAAGGGTTGTCCGTCTGGGCCGCCTCAGGATGGCGCACGTCAATCCAGGGAAGCTTGCAGAGCCCCACCGCATTGAACCAGGTGCGAATCAGCGGGAACCACTTCAAGGCGTCGGCCTTCATTTCAAAGGAGGGTATCTCATTATGCACCTGATCAATGAAAATCAGCCAGGCCTCATCATGTTGGGGTCCCTTAAGGGAGAAGCCGTACCCGCCCTGCTGAGCCAGCGACTCTTTGCAAATATACAGAGAGAACTCCAAGCCCTTGACTTCCATCCCGAACTTGTCCAGTTCCAACATAGTTTCATCAATGGGTGTGTTTGTCTTTGCACCGTACTTTTCCGCAACCCACCTCTTTGCCCGCTGCACCCCCTGACCACATATCTTACCTAGTCCCTCCCCTGTGGCTGTTTCATGCAGCAGACGGTCAGCGGCGTCAATGTTACCCCAGGATAAATCATAGCCGGTCTCTTCAATGGCTAAATACCCCCGCTGATAGCACTCCATAAGAAATGCGGCTGTCACGCCCATAGAAATGGTGTCCAGGCCGTACTCGTCACAGTACCAGTTATATTCCATGATAAAGTGGGGATCAAATATTCCCTGGCAGGTGACAGCTCCGAGAGTTTCATATTCCGGACCATCAATACCCACTTTCCTGCCAGCCTGCGGACCTCTGGTAAGGACAACATCTTCAGCCCCTTTGGCGCAGGCCAGATTGCAGCCCATATAACAGCCGTCTGGTACTTCTTTGTTGAAGTAGCGCTCCAGAAAAACGTCAGCAAAAACCGCAGGAGCATCAGTATGCTGGCCGTATTGATAGTTATTTACTGGCAGTAAATGGAAGTTGTTCATGTACTCAGCCAGAACGGGGGTACCCCAGGCGCGCAGATTGAGTTGTTTAGGATCTTGCTGGCTTATTACCCTTTTTAGTTTAGCTCCCGCCTGCTGTACGGACTCCTTATCTGCAGGATGATTTGCCTTGACTCTGGCCAGGCTCGAACGGACTATCACCGCCCTCAGACCCTTAACCCGCATGACAGTTCCTGTTCCACCACGCCCGGCTTGTTTGCTGCGGATCCGGCGGCGACGCCTGTCGTAAAAAAGGCTGTTAATAATCCCGAATCTGGCGTGTAAGGCACCATTGCCGGTGGTTACTGCAGCCACATTTTCTGTAAGCTCGCCACCAGTGCATTCTTTCAAAAGGGCCTCGCCATATTCTAGTCCTCCTCCGTCAATTTCCTCGCCGAACGAGGGGGCTGTGGTGACAGTTACGGTGCCTTCATCCCCATCCACGATTACCACCACTTCTTTTGTGGATATTCCATGAACAGCGAGGGCGTCAAAGCCTGACATCTTCAAGAGCGGCGCAAAATGTCCCCCAATATTTGAGTCGACGAAGGTCTCTGTAAGAGGGGAAATGGTGCCTATGACGAACTTCCCAGTTCCCGGGAATCTTGGTTCATTACCAAGAGGTCCGCTGGCCATGACCAGAATATTTTCTGGACTGTCGTAGCGGGTCTCCTCGGTGGTCCCGTCCCAGATCATCTTCATGGCATAGCCGCGACCGCCGATGTATTTGCGCCTGAAATCAGGATCCACTTCTGTTATCGATGTGGTGAGGGAGCTTAAGTCCAATTGTAAGATCCGATCTGTGTATCCAGCTCTCACAGGAGCAACCTGATATTTGCTTGAATCCAATGTTTTCATCTGTCCCCTTTTTACTGTTTGGAGGTGTTTCGGGTTAAATAAATGGGCCCGTTATTGCAGGTCCGTGGCTGTACTGGAGAGGATAGATGAGTCGAGGTTGGCAGCTTTCGGAGCCCCTCTTTCATTCATGGATGGAGAAACTCGGAGCAATCCTCATGCAATAGGAGACGGACAACAAGCAATGAGCAATGATTCTCGAGAAAAAAGGCCCCAAAAGCAGATCCTGCCATTTTTGGGGTGGTTTTTTGCCTAAGCCGGAGCTGATATATAACGAACGGAACGAGCGATTTTTTTATAGGAAAAACCAGTAATTGTCAAGCGATTTGTATGCAGGAATTGCCCCATTCTTTCTATCGTTTCATCACTCCAATATTTTGATATATGCACAATTTATCGTGTTCCTGCAACATTTCGGCATGTATTTTGCTCTAGTTGGTACATAATACAAGCACAAATGATGTTTATCATCTTCCCATAGACTGGGTGAAAAAGAGCGAGACAGGATGGGCTTCGAAGGGCGTTCAGGGCCCCTCAGTCGGTGGGACGAGGTAGTCTCGGTTGCTGTATGATTTGAGCATCACCATTGCCCGTTAGGAAGGGAGGACTGCAGTTATGATTCTTAACCCCATTTCCGGATGGCTGTCCAAGGACTTGGCTATTGATCTAGGCACAGCCAATACCCTTGTTTATGTCAGGGGCAATGGCATTGTACTGGACGAGCCTTCAGTTGTTGCTGTACGGCGAAATGGTCGAGGAGGCAACAAGGTACTGGCTGTGGGACAAGAGGCCAAGATGATGCTGGGCCGCACTCCTGGACACATTGAAGCAATCCGTCCTATGAAGGATGGGGTCATTGCCGATTTTGAAGTGGCTGAAGCAATGCTCCGGTACTTCATCAAGAAAGCAAACAACCGTCGCACCTTCATACGGCCACGGGTAATCGCTTGTGTGCCCTCCGGTATCACCCAGGTGGAAAAACGGGCAGTGCGAGAATCTGCAGAGTCAGCTGGTGCCAGAGAGGTTTTCCTCATTGAAGAACCCATGGCTGCTGCAATCGGAGCTGGATTGCCCATCACCGAACCCACAAGTAATATGGTGGTGGATATCGGGGGCGGCACTACTGAAGTGGCGGTAATCTCGCTGGCCGGCATCGTTTACAGTAAATCGGTACGAGTTGGTGGTGATAAAATGGATGAAGCTATACTGCAATACATCAAGAACAAGTACAAACTCCTCATCGGTGAGCGGAGCGCAGAGCTGATCAAGACCACCGTTGGCAACGCTTATCGGGATGAGAAAGCTGAAAACATGCAGATCAAAGGACGCGACCTGACTACCGGCATTCCGAAGATAGTCGGAATCGACTCCGATGAAGTTCGGCAAGCCATAATAGAGCAAATTAAAACCATTGTGGAAACTGTAAAAAGTGCGCTTGAGCGGACGCCGCCTGAGCTGGCTGCTGATATTGTGGACAACGGCATTGTTCTCACCGGAGGTGGAGCACTTCTGAAAGGTCTCGACAAGCTCCTCCGTGAAGAGACCGGACTGCCAATCACCATTACCGAAGATCCACTGACCACGGTGGTATTAGGGTCAGGGAAGGCTCTGGATGAAATTGACACCCTAAGGGAGATTATGATTTAGGTTAGATTGAAGATTTGAGATTCAAAATTGCAGAATGCAGATTGATGATCTTGCCTATATAATGAAGATTATTCTGTACCGTCTTGCTCTTATTTCTCCTGCCCAAAAGGGGCACGAGAGGCCCGCAAACGTTTGGCCTTGGTTTGAACGCAAACTATGTAACCGTCCCTATTAGCCAGGTAGAAATCTCTGGTCGTTTAACGGTTCTTGGGCCCAAGACAGACGCCGCGCTTTGAACTCTTTACAAAATCTAAAAGATATGTCACCTCCTCAGAAAGGGAGCCTTTGCCTTCGAGTTCCTGGATCGCCTGGGCGAGGTTGCTCTTGCGGCGAAACAATTGAGAAAAAGCTCGTTTGATCTCGCCAATTGTCTCCCTACTGTAACCCGCGCGTTCCAGTCCCACTTGGTTTATCGCCTTAACTGTGTGAGTGCCGTCCATAATGCAATAAGGCGGAACATCACGACTGGTGCGGGATAGACCGCGAAGCATTGCAAGTTTTCCGATCCGCACGAACTGGTGAACCACACAGTTGCCCGATATGAAAACCCCGTCTTCCACCCCCACATATCCAGCCAAAAGAGCACCCCCCGCGATAACGGTGCGGTTGCCGATCTCACAGTTGTGGGCTATGTGGGCCTGGTTCATGATAAAGTTGTCGTCGCCAATAATGGTGGAACTCCCGGGTTTGGTGCCACGATGTATTTGCACGTGTTCTCTGATTGTGTTGCCTTGGCCTATCCGCAGATATGTCTCTCCACCCTCGTACTCCAAGTCCTGAGGCTCGTGGCCGATGACAGCCCCCATGTGGATGGTGTTATTGTCCCCTATGTCAGTCCAACCCGTTAGGTGGGCATATGCCATCACCCTGGTAGAGCGCCCAATCTTCACCAGTCCGTCTATAATCACGTAAGGACCAATTTCAGTCTCTGGATGGATCTCCGCCCTGGAATCGACAATGGCGGTGGGGTGTATGTGCGATTGATACTGTGTGGTGGTCATTGCAAGAATCTCCTCGGGGAAAAAGCGTGCGTCAAGGTGCCGACCAGATTACCTCGTCTGCATGATCTCGGAGGGTAAAACTCGGCATACCATGGTAATCAATTGCCACCACGGCACTACCCTTCTCACCCATTAGCTTGAGAACAGGTTCGGTGTTTGTCACCTCTAGTGTTACTCGTGACACCTGGTTGTCATCGTAGAATGTCATTACCGTGCTATCAGCAG
>CP070843.1:1885134-1892653 GCA_020350905.1 Deltaproteobacteria bacterium | reverse complement strand
TTCGCAAACCATGTGACAATAGGGTTCCAGGCTGGATGATTCAGTCCGAACCGGGCTTAGATTCAGGGCGACGATTTCGTGACCCATACGCTCGGCAAGCCCCACTGCGTATTGTATCACTGGCTGGGAAAAGGTGTCTTCGTGACCCACCACCAGTACCTTGCTCTTTTCAGCCAGTTCAGCCCGAATTAGGTCCTGGGCGTCCTTATGCAGACCGGCCTCTGCGAAGGCGATAGCCTTGGTCTGCCTCTCGATGCTTCTTCTAAGAGCCTGAGCCTGGCGATTTTTCATCGCCACCTCTTTCTGCTCTCCCTTTGTCTTCCTGAAGATCTGTTTTCTGAGTCTCTTTAGCATGATCGTAATGCTCTCCAAATTATCAGGTTCCGAACTCTCAGCTCACTACCGGCGGTGGCTGGAAGGTGTGCGAAGTTGCTTCCTGAGTCTGGGTCGCGGACTCTGGCGCACTCTCTTGCGAAGAACTTTGCCCTCCCTCAAGAACTCCCTGGCGGTCTCATGCTCTCCTGCTTCAGCGAAGGTGATTGCCAACATTACTCTTTCGCTTTTTTTCCTCAATTCCATGATTCACGCTCCTGTTTCCGCTTTCTCTTTCGAATAGTCTGTGATTCTGATTTCCGGCAATGTGATTACAACATCTATGCCAATGTGGGAAGTGAGTATTTATCTCGTTGTAATAACTGATTTTTTGCAAATAATCTCGTTCTTGGCCTATTCCCCCAAACGTTACAGTTTGCAACACCATCAGATGTTACAACAATATAATAGTTTTATATTAACAGCTTACAAGCTATTGCAATTAGTAAGAGTGCTGTTGCAAAGTGTAACGCTCTCTATGCTTATTTTGAGCTAGAATCAAAGGTGGCTTTGTTCTTTTTGACACCGAGTTCGCTCGACGTGAGCGATATGTGTCTTGATTTCGAGGCGCAGGCCGCAAAGATTGAATTCCAACTGTCAATGAAGAAAGCGAATCCTTAGAAACTTTCGGAAATCTCTTGCCCACGTCAACATGTCATCTTGAGACAAAGGTTTGGGCCGCGAAAAGCTTACGTAAAGGACGTTATCTGGACTATTCACTGGCAAGACAGCGGCAGACCTTCAGGCTAGTTGCGATTATGGGCGACGTAGTCTATCATGCTGCTAGTGCTTGAGATCGTTTCGACGGAAGCCTTTTCAGACAAGGCTAGGCTGATTGGCCTGGTTCAACGATCTCATACCTTCCTCCAAGAAACAGTATGCTGTGGGGGTCTATGGCTAGAGGGTTTTCAATAAGGGCCAAGATTATTTGCAGCATCATTGTCCCGGCATTGATGCTGATTTTGGTTATATACCTAGACTATGTTCACTTAAACTCACTGGGACAATCGGCTGAACTCATTCTTTCCAAGAATTACAAAACCATCAAAGCGGTTCATCAGATCAGGCAGTTGCTGGAGCTTAGACATAATTTCATCTTGTTCAACCTATTGGACCTCAAGCAAACAGACCGGAACAATGTAGCAGCAACAGGCCCGCAGATACTGCGACTACTTCAAGTGTGCACAGACAACATCACCGAGTCTGGAGAACGGGAACTCATAGAGAAAATCCACGCTTCCTACCGGCGATATGATCTTCTCTTCGCCTCCTTTTTCAATGGCCGAAGTACTGTGACAAAGCCTAAGAGATCTTACGCCGGCTTTTTCAGAGCACACACCTCCTTGGACAACGATTTTGATACTCTCATGTCCATAAATGAAGAAGCGATGGAAGCCGCTGACGTAGAAACCAAAAAGGTTGCCAGACGGGCCCAACTGTATTCCATGGTGCTCGTTCTTGCTGCCATTTTTTTCACTGCGACCTTCAGCTTATTCATTGCAACAAGGATTTCAGGTCCGCTGGCCCGCTTGGCGGAGAGCCTTGCGGCTGTAAAAGAAGGGAGTGGAGATTATCCTCGATTTCACGCTACCTCGAAGGATGAAATCGGCTTCTTGACCTCGGAGTTCAATCGGCTATTTGAGCGCCTAAAGGCATACGACCAACTCAGCCTTGACAGGTTAACAGCCGAACGCTTGAAGGTCAGACAGGCAGAGCTAGCTAAGGCCCGCTTTGTCGCAGATCTTTCTCACCAACTGAAGACCCCCATGACCTCACTATCCATGAGTATTGGGATTTTGGCCGAAAAAAAGCATAAAACCCTCAGTGGCAAACATGCGCAACTTGTAGAAACAGCAAAAGAAGACTGCAACAGACTGTCTGTTCTAATAAATGAACTCCTTGATCTTTCAAGACTCGATGCAGTGCTGAAACCATGGCCGAAAGAGGTCTTAGAGGTGCAGGAAGTCATAAATAAATGTCTCGCCCCATTGCGCCAACAGGCTGAAGAAAAGAGGGTTCAGCTAATCACGGAGTTCGCATCCGGGCTGCCTCCCATTGCCATCGACTCTTTCAGGTTTCCCTGGGCTATCACCAATCTGGTGGGAAATGCCATACGATATACTGACCGAGGAGGTCATGTCGCCCTACGGGTTGAAAAGCGGGAAGGTAGATTCTATTTCGAGTGTGAGGATACAGGTAATGGCATCGAGGAGAGGTATCTGCCAGGTATTTTCGATCGCTTCACCCAATTCTCAGAAAGGGAGAAGATGGGCACTATCGGCCTGGGCCTTGCGATTGTAAAGGAGATCATAGAACAGCACGGAGGGGACATTAGCGTTGAGAGCAAAGTGGGTAAAGGAACAACTTTTACCTTTTGGATACCAATCCAGACCGAGGATGTAAATGACGAAAGTTCTAGTAGTTGATGACGACAAGAATATCCTGTCCACCCTAAAGGTGCATCTGGAAGACAGTGGCATGGAGCCGGTACTGGCTGAGACCGGTAAAAATGGACTCCAAAGGTTTATGGAGTTGAAACCAGAAATCGTGCTTCTTGACCTAAAACTCCCAGACATAGACGGACTGGAAGTCTTGAAGGAGATCGTAGCCACTGAAATCAAAACTTTTGTTGTCATTATCACCGCCTACGCTACTATTGACACGGCGGTGAAGGCCGTCAAGATAGGGGCCTTCGATTATTTGCCCAAACCTTTCACCCCCTCCCAGGTCACTCACCTTCTGGAAATGGTCAAAAAGGTTAGCAGCCTGGAGTCAGAGGTTGAGACCTTAAAGGAAAAACTAAAAGGAGTCGAGCGAGAGGGCGACTTTCTCACCAGAAACAAGAAAGTACGTGGCATCCTCAAGACAGCCCGTCAAGTGGCAGACTCCAATGCAAGCGTTCTTATCAGCGGGGAGAGCGGCACCGGAAAAGGGATACTTGCTCGCCTGATCCACGACTGGAGTTCAAGGAAAGACGGTCCTTTCGTTATAGTGGACTGCACGGTGTTACAAGATAACTTGCTTGAAAGTGATCTTTTTGGCCATGTAAGGGGAGCATTCACAGGGGCCATACGTGACAAAGTTGGTAAATTAAAGACCGCTGATGTTGGTACAGTCTTCCTTGATGAAGTCGCAGACATGTCTCCCGGAATCCAGGCGAAGCTACTCCATTTTCTGGAACACCATGAGTTCAGCAAATTGGGTGACACGGAGACCTTGAAGGTGGACGTTCGCGTCATTGCCGCCACCAATCGTGATCTGGACGGACTTGTGCAGGAGAAAGTCTTTCGCCAGGACCTCTACTACCGACTTCATGTGCTTGAGATCTTCATGCCACCGCTGCGGGAGCGGGTTGAGGACATACCTCTCCTTGTTCAGCACTATCTCAAGAGATTCGCAAGGAACAGCAACAAAGACGTCAAGGGAATTTCTGACCAGACTATGCAACTCCTTCAGACTTACCCTTGGCCCGGAAATATTCGCGAACTCATCAACGTAATTGAACGGGCAACGATCCTTTCCACTGACGATCTTCTAAAACCAGAGGCAATTCCATCCAACGTCGTAAACTACTCGCCTGGTGAAAAATCTTCGGATGTACTTAAGCCCCTCTCAGAAGTTGAAAAGGCCCATATAAAGCAGGTGCTTTTGCACACCCAATCCATTGAGGAGGCTGCACAAGTACTTGGCATCGACCCTGCCACCCTCTGGCGCAAGCGGAAAAAATACCACCTGGACTGATCTCTTGCATTTTGCAGGACTGATTTCTTGCATTTTGCAAGATTCCACCCTTCAAACACCTCGCCTAAATCTTGGCAGTCGCCCTAACTTACCTTTTTCTCTCCGTTTTTCTTAATTGGCATTGATAATGCTGTTCTCCGGTTGTGAGCCGTACTCCTGCCCCTGACTGAGGGTGCTGTAAAGGGGTTCGTTTATTTGGCAGCAGATCGAGCCACACCGGAGGAGAGAGATGAAGAGAAGAACCCTTCTTCTGGGAGTTGAGGCCGAGACGTCCTCCTGGGCAGACCACGAGGTGGTCACAGCGACAAGCCCTGTTTCATGTCTCGGCAAAGCCATGGTGCAGAGCTTCAACCTCATTGGCATCTCCTTTTGGACGCGCACACTGCGAGAGCGTAAGGCCTTGGTGGAGCTCTGTGCCACCCTTAAAGAGAACCTTCATACGTCAGAGATACCAGTTCTCTGTTTTTTACCCGCCAAGCATCCCCAGCTGTTGCACCGTCTTGGCGAGATCGGGGTAGAGTACACCCTCTTCGCTGGGCCGGAAAGTACAGCGTTTCAGGACGAACTGATAGCCGTCTCAAAAGACTCAAGTAATGATTTACGGTTGACCGGTTTCCTCTCACAGCTGTGTCCATACATCAACTATGTTCCCATCGACTCTCGCAAGGAGATTGTCTACTGCAGGGCTTACCGCAATCGGTTGGTGCTTGGATCTTCAAAGTTGAGGAATCTCTGCGAAGTTACGGCCCATAGGGGATGTGAGTATTTCATGGATCCCAGGGAAAGCACGCCGACACGGAGAAGATGGTTTGGAAGTCCATAGCAGATCTGTGATTGGTTATCCCTCGCCAGAGGCGGTGAGCCCTGTGATCACGGGAAGCTCTTCGACAAAACGACGCCGTAGGTTTGTCACTCCGGCGAGCCTGCCCGTTCTCACCTTCACTGGACTCATTATGATCGGGACAGCTCTGCTGCTGTAGTCCGTTGCGGGAGATCCGCCACTTGCACCGATTGATGCGTTGTTCACGGCAACTTCCGCTGGAGATTCTTCATATGGAGGATAGAGCTGTCGTGGAAACCGACCCACAAGTAATACCTGCCTCGCTTTCTTCTCCCAAGGAACTGCTGATCGGATCCACACCCAAGAAACGATTGAGTCAGTGGCTGGCAACTGGAATTTGCGGCAACGACATCACCTCTTCCTGTCTCTACGTCTCTGCCATCGCAGCTGTATATGCCGGCGTCCTAGCTCCTGTGGTCCTCCTCATGGTCGTCGGCGTCCTTTACCTCTACAAAAAGGTCTACACTGAGGTAGTGGAAGCACTACCTTTGAATGGGGGCACCTATAATGCCCTGCTCAACAGTACCTCGAAATTCGCCGCCGCCCTGGCAGCCTGCATGACCATCCTTTCCTACATAGCCACTGCAGTGATCTCTTCCAAAACCGCTGCCGAATATCTTCACACCATCTTCCCGTCTTTTGGCGCCATGGAAGGTACCCTTCTCATACTTGGCATCTTCGCCACCTTGGCCATCATCGGTATCACTGAATCCGCCGTGGTGGCTCTGACCATCTTTATCATTCATATGTCCACCCTTGTTGCCTTTTGCGTACTCGGCTTCATCAAGCTACCCCCTGACTTCCACATCCTCAAGGCTAACCTCAACACCCTGCCTGTGGGCAAAGACTTGCTCATTGCCATCTCTTTAGGATTTTCAGCAGCTCTGTTGGGCATAAGCGGTTTCGAGAGCTCGGCCAACTTTGTTGAGGAGCAAGATGTCGGCGTCTTTCGCAAAACCCTGCGAAACATGCTCATCGCCGTGGCAATATTTAACCCACTTGTTTCCATCCTCTCTCTTAATCTTTTGCCTTTAGCCGAGATTGTCGGGCACAAGGACTATTTACTGTCGGAAATGGCTCACCTGATGGCGGGGCAAACATTCAAGGTGATTATCGTCCTCGATGCCACCCTCGTGCTTTCAGGTGCGGTGCTGACGAGCTATGTGGGCGTAACCGGGCTTGTACATAGGATGGCATTGGATCAAGTTCTACCCCAGTTTTTCTTGAAAAAAAGCCGCAGAAACACCAGCCACCGAATCATCATCACTTTCTTTCTGCTTTGCTCTTCTATCCTTTTGGTTACCAAGGGAAGCTTGCTCTCCCTGGCTGGGGTCTACACAATCTCTTTTCTGGGAGTCATGACCCTTTTTGGTTTAGGCAATATCCTTCTGAAGACGCGACGCAAGGAACTGAAGCGAACCTATCGTGCGGGGTGGACAACCATAATCATTGCCATTGTAGCCACAAGTTTGGGCATGGTAGGCAACGCTATTATTGAAACCAAGTATGTGACCTACTTCATGTGGTATTTCATACCCACGGTTTTGTTGGTCGTGATCATGTATCTGCGCATTCCGATTTATAGAACCATCTTGCAGGTACTAAATAATCTTATGGGCAGGTTCTTGGTCTGGCGCACGATAGTGATAGATAGAATAACCTCGCTAACAGAACAGCGAGTGGTACTGTTTGCCAGGGGCGGCAACTTGCGCCGCTTGCACACTGGTTTCAACTACATCGTCAATAACGAGTCAAGCCGCTCGGTGGTGGTCTTCCATCTCTACCCGAATCCAGGACAAAGTGACGAGGAAGAAATCAAACACAGTCTGGAGGCATTGGAGGAGATTTTCCCGATGCTGAGGGTAAAGCTCGTAGCGCGCGAGGGCAAATTTGGCCCGGAGATCATTGAGGCCGTTTCCAAAGAATTTGGAGTACCCACCAACAATATATTTATCGGCGCCCCTGAGGAGAAGCACGCCTTTTCAATCCAGGATCTGGGCGGAGTGCGAGTGATTTTCTAACGAATAACCTGGTCAGGCCACTTCGGCTAGATCTCCGAGTAGACTGGCTCGACAAATCACACCCAATAACCGCTGGTCCTCATCCCAAAGCGCTATAGGGCTCTTTGTCGGAGCCGCTTCTGCAATGAGCTCCTTCCAGAAGGGATCTCGAGGCAGCATACAGGGAATAGATGATAGTGAAGCTCGAAAATGACGTTTTTAGAATAAAGGTTTGCGAGGTGTGCAAAGACTTCTTTATCAGCATAAATAAATGAGACGAGAAGTGCTGTGATCCTTCCGATAAGTGTGAGAGTGGCTACTATGTCAGGAAATTGGAGAGATTGATATATGACTCTGATATAATAGCGGCGAGAAGTATATAATTGAACGTTATGAGAGCACTAAGTATTGTACATCCCTGATCAGCTCTTTGGTTTCTATCCCTGCTATCAATCTTGAGTCGTAAGTACACCCAAATAATAAGATCTCCATCTCATATCCCAATCAGTGACGACAATTACCAGGCTAAAAGGTTCAGCAAGATATGTAAACACTTGAGATCTAA
>CP070843.1:1882117-1885034 GCA_020350905.1 Deltaproteobacteria bacterium | reverse complement strand
GAGAACCTAGGATGAGGATAAGATTCTGCCCCAAGGTGCGGCAATGGTGACTTAGTCCGACGGCAGATGCTTGCCACCTTTTTTGATGAGGATATTTTATGCCTTCAACCGCCATTGAGTGGGCAGGTTGTGAATGTCGCTAAACCGGATGGATACTATCTAGCCAAAAAGAACGCTGAGGACATCTTGCAGTGATTTCACACCTATCATTTCACAGGATTGAACCGTTGGCAGTCGCTCAACATTACTTTGCGGCAGCAGGCAGCGACGGAAACCTAACTTGGACGCCTCAGTGACCCGAATGTCCGTACGGCCAATAGCTCGGACTTCGCCCGTGAGGCCAACCTCACCCAGGAGGACGGTTTGAGGATCCACAGGCTTGTCCAGAAAACTGGAGGTAATCGCTGTGGCTATGGCCAGATCAACTCCAGGCTCATGAATCCGGACACCACCAACCGCATTTACAAATATGTCCTGGTGTAGCAAAGAAAGCCCTACCTTTTTCTCCAAGACTGCCACCAACAAGGCCAAGCGATTGTGATCTATGCCCATTGAGGTTCGGCGTGGCGCCGCCAGACTGGATGGGCTCGCCAATGCTTGCACCTCTACCAGGATAGGCCTGGTACCCTCCATAGCTGCTGTCACAGTAGATCCGGGTGTGTCCATAGGCCTTTCAGCCAGTAAGAGTTCCGAGGGATTGCTGACTTCCTGCAGTCCACTGTCTTTCATCTCGAACACTCCAATCTCGTTGGTGGAGCCGTACCGATTTTTTGTGGCTCGCAGGATACGAAAGGCATGGCCGCGATCTCCCTCAAAATAGAGCACCGTGTCCACCATGTGCTCCAGTACTCGTGGTCCTGCAATTGCACCTTCTTTGGTCACGTGACCGACAAGAAAGACCGGCAGTCCCTTCCTCTTTCCTTCGTGCATAAGGCGGTCGGCACAGTGCCGCACTTGGGCCACGCTGCCCGGAGCTGATTCCAGCTGGGTCGTATATGCAGTTTGGATAGAATCCACTGCCACCGCAGCCGGGTTAAGCTCGTCCATGAGACGCAAGATATTTTCCAGAGCTGATTCGGCAGCCACGTAGAGATGTGATGAGGTCACCCCCAACCGCTGCGACCGCATCTTGATTTGCAGGGTGGACTCTTCGCCGGATATGTACAGAATGGGTTGCTCGAGACTAGTGAGACCATTGAGAGCTTGAAGCAAAAGGGTAGATTTACCTATGCCAGGGTCACCGCCAATCAGAACAACTGAGCCGGGTACTACTCCCCCTCCCAGAACACGATCCAGTTCCACTAGGTTAGAAGAAAGTCTCCTATTTTCCTCTAGAATCACCCCATCGATGGGTTGGGAAGTAGCGGGCGGCAGGAGTTCCTTGCCACCTGGAGTCGGACCTCGAACCAGGGTTTCCTCCACCAGGCTATTCCACTGCCCACATCCAGGACAGCGCCCCAACCATTTAGGACTCTGGAAGCCACACTGCTGGCAAATGTGATGACTCTTTTCTGCACGCGCCATAAGGCCACCTAAGATTCTCTGAATTCGAAAGATCTTCTGAACAGCCCACTCAGACCTTATGCGATTAAGTTTGGCTGGAACGGTCCACCTTGTCAAGGTATTAAGTCATTTGTCAAAGCCCTAGAGCGCATAGCGTTGAATGGTCGTTCGGTCATTTATTCGCGCTCGCCTCGCTCCGCTCAGTTCCCGCAAGCGGGTCCCGAGTTTCGCTGCGCTGTCATTAATGGTAGACGACCTAATGACGGCAGTAAGGCTTGATGACGGGCGCCAGCCCTATTGACGGCGAAGCCAAACGACCCGTTGATTCTATAATCCATGGTCCGCGCCCAATCTGCCACGGACAACGGACCACGAACCACCGACATCTAGGCCAAGTTGCCGTTGACAAACAACTGTCTCTATGGTTAAATCCGAGACTTCAGCCTTTCCGAGCCTGAGGCCTGGGTTAGGAGTTCATGAGACTTATCTCTCCTCAAAAATGGACTGTGAGCCAACGGTATGGACTCACCCTTTTTGGGGTGCCGGAAGATGCTGGCTGGCCAGTGCGATTTCAGCATATGATCCGAATTCGAAGGTGGAGAGTCTGTGCATAACCGTTGCGGCCAGCTAGAGGTGACAGATAACCAAAGTTGCGCAGTGCAAACGGAGGTGATGATTACGAGGCAAAGCGGGCCAATCCCCTTTTGAACCTGGAAGGAGTCGCATAATGGCGGAAAAAAATATCATTGAGGTTAGTGACGATAGCTTTGAACAAGAAGTGCTCCAATCAGACATCCCTGTTCTCGTTGATTTCTGGGCGCCGTGGTGCGGACCCTGTCGAGCTATCGCTCCTGTGGTTGCTGAGCTGGCAACAGAGTACGAAGGCAGCCTTAAAGTGAGCAAGTGCAATGTGGATGAAAGCCCCAAGACTCCATCCCAGTATGGCATCAGGGCCATTCCCACTCTGATCATTTTCAAAGAAGGTAATGTATCCGAGCAGATAACCGGAGCTGTCTCCAAGTCGCAGATCGATGCTGCTATAAAAAAGGTCATATAGCCCGTTGCTGACCGTTTGACCCGGATTGGTCTCCGTCAGCCCAGAAATTGCCTGGGAAAAAATCTTTAAGCTCAGATCGAACGCTACACTGAAAAAGAGGCCGAGTCCCTCGCGACGGGTTTCTGGGGACGAGGCCTTTTCTTTCTTGATGTGTCACCCAGAGCTTGGATATCTTATGAATTGCTGTCGCGAGACCGCGAAGATGGGCGTGCCTGCCCGCCATCGTCCGCCTGAGGCGGGCTCAGGCGAGGCGGGCGGGTCTGTGGTGAGATATTAATCAATACCCAATACCGAAAAGAGGTGGCCCAGGGGATCATGGGCGGTCAGCACTTTATCCAGCATGATGTCAAATTCTTT
>CP070843.1:1878714-1882017 GCA_020350905.1 Deltaproteobacteria bacterium | reverse complement strand
GATCAGGGGAAGGAACCGGATCGATGTGAAGAAGAGGGTCCTGGACTACTACTTTTGTAATCGAGACCAGTTGGGGGGATCCATGAAAGAGTTCTTCAAGCGTTGCATTATCGATCCCAATGGCAAAACCGTTATTATTAGGGGACAATGATGGACACATCCGACTCAAGTAACGAACGGACGAAGGAAGGGGATGGAAGAGAAACTCTATCCCCTTTCTTCTTTTCTCGCCTTGAAGCCCTGCCAAGCTAGAATCCATCCTGCAGAAATTCTACCATTTTAGGCATTTTAGCTCACTTTAGTACATTTTAGACATTTCTATTTTGTCATTGCTTTTCTATTGACAGCAACACAATACTTTGCTAATCATTTCACATCCTATTCTCTTTTCGCAGTTTCCTTTCTGAGTGGTAAAAGGGGTGAGACCATGTACGTCGGAGAATTTCTGTGTGCTGGATTAGATCGGAGCCTGCAGAGCCTACTGCCCTGGGACATACCATGGCAAGATCCGAGCCACGCAGTTTTTTTTGTTGCTTTCTATGGTGCGCTTGGAGCAATTGGCATGGGTGTCATGGCAGCTCTGGGTCGAACTCTTCTGAACCTGTTAAAAAAAGACTCGAGTCACTAACGAGACAGCTATAAGGACTTGCTAAGAAAGCCGCAGGTGGGAACACTTGCGGCTTCTTTTTTTGGTAGTTTCAAAACCCCTCCCGTCTATGGACGGCATGGTATAGTTTAGCTTTGCTTGTAGAGTAAGTATGCTGCGGTGATTTTCGGGAAGACGAAGGCGCAGCAAAATCCCCCTCAATCCCCCTTTGTCAAAGGGGGAAGATGAGTTGTTGCATGTGAGATACTTCAATTTGCTGCCCCTTTTCGTAAAGGGGGGTTGGGGGGATTTCGTTCACCGGCATGGCTTTGGTCTTACCACAAGGTATGGAATTCTGAATCGCCCCCTACGGAGGTGCCACCCTTTCGGGTTGGCTCATGGACCAAAGCCCCTCCGGAGTTGGGGGGGGCTTATTTACATAGGACTCTCTGTTTTTGGCCGTTCAAGAACGAGGCTTTTCCGATCCAAATAAGTCTTGCTGCTGGACTTGTTGATTAGGAACTACGTTGAAGTGTTCGTAGGCGAGTCGGGTGGCCATGCGCCCTCTGGGGGTCCGGTTCAAATAACCTTCCTGCACCAGATAGGGTTCATAAACATCTTCCAAAGTGTCCCTCTCCTCACCCACCACGGTTGAAAGGGTATCGACTCCAACGGGACCGCCGTCGAATTTTTCGATGAGGGTAAGGAGAATCTTACGGTCCATCTTGTCCAGTCCCTTTTCATCCACCCCGAGCATCTTGAGGGCGGCATCGGTTACTGGTCGGTTAATAATGCCGTCAGCTCGCACCTGGGCATAGTCACGTACCCGGCGCAGGAGTCGATTGGCCACCCTGGGCGTGCCCCTGGATCGCCGGGCGATTTCCATTGCTCCTGGTTCATCGATGGAGATCCCGAGGATTCTGGCAGCGCGGCTGACAATTCGAGCGAGTTCCTCCGGGTTATAAAAATCTAAGCGCAGTACCACGCCGAAGCGGTCACGCAGAGGTGGGGTCAAAAGGCCGGCGCGGGTAGTGGCGCCCACCAAGGTAAACTGGGGCACGTCCAATTTTACAGTCCTGGCACTGGGCCCCTGGCCAATGACGAGATCTAGCTGAAAATCCTCCATGGCAGGGTAGAGGACTTCTTCAACAACATGAGTCAACCGATGAATTTCATCAATGAACAGGACATCCCGAGACTCCAGGTTGGTGAGGATGGCGGCCAGATCTCCAGGGCGCTCCAGCACCGGTCCCGAGGTTGTCCGAATGTTAACGTTGAGTTCCTGAGAGATTATATAGGCAATGGTGGTTTTACCCAGGCCAGGAAAGCCGTGGACAAGAACGTGGTCAAGGGCCTCATGTCGGCCCCTTGCAGCTTCAATGAAGACTTTCAGGTTGTCTTTAATCCTCTCTTGACCGACAAATTCAGCAAGGCTGAGGGGGCGTAGGCTGGCGTCGAAGCCAACCTCTTCGTCTCTTTCTTCTCCATTGAATAGTCGTTCTTCCATATCTTGGTTCATAGTCGTCATTCGCATGGGGCATTGAGCATGGAGAGGCAATTTTGAATTGCGAAATGTTAATGTTAATCTTAGTTGTTAATTTCGCATTTTTAAATCCGCAATCCGCAATCCGCAATCCGCTCACGCAAGTGAGCGCAGTGACTCCTTCAGCAACCTCTCAAGGTTTATTTCTCCTTGCAGCCGTTGTTGCGCCTGGTCAATAGCCCGCTGGGCCAGTCCCTTTTTGTAGCCCAGATTAATGAGGGCTGAAATAGCATCCTCAATCACCGCCTCAGCAGCAGCATTTTTGACTGACAAGGCAATATCTCGATCTGCTGCCAAAGCGGGCAGTTTGTCCCTCATTTCCACCATTATGCGCTCTGCGGTTTTACGCCCCACTCCGGGTATGGAAATCAGCCTGGCGAGATCACCTTGCAGCAAAGACTCGGCCAGCTCAGCAGGACTGATCCCGGAGAGGATGTTTACCGCTAGGCGAGGCCCAATTCCGGCCACGCCCATAAGACGGATAAAAAGCGCTTTTTCTTCTTGCGCCTGAAAACCATAGAGTTGCAGGGCATCTTCGCGTACGTGGGTATGGATGTGCAAAGCCACTGTATTTCCAACATCGGGAAGTTCGTAGAAAGTGGTGAGAGGCACGTGGACTTGGTAGCCAATGCCATCCACGTCAATAATAAGGTGTTCCGGTGATTTGAAGTAGAGGCGCCCCTGGATATGGGCAATCATCGTCCACTCCCGTGAGTGAGCTTTCCAATTCCCTGGCAACAGTGTAGATGGCAGATGGCGACAGCTAGAGCGTCCGCTGTGTTGGACTCAGGAAGTTCGCCAAGACAAAGAAGAGTCCGGACCATTTCCTGGACCTGTGTTTTATGGGCTCGGCCGTATCCCACCAGTGCCTTTTTTACTTCCAGCGGAGAATATTCGGCAATGGGAAGATCAGCGTTTAATCCAGCCAAAATAGCCACGCCCCGGGCATGGCCCAATTTTAGTGCACTCCTGATGTTGCGGGATATAAAGAGGTCTTCCACGGCCATAGCCCCAGGTTCGTAACAGGCTATGACCTTTTCCAATTCCACATATATTCTTTTTAGTCGCTCGTGAAAAGGCATCCGGGTGGGAGAGGCAACCCGGCCGCTGGTCACATGACACAATCGGAGATTGACCTGTTCCACAATGCCATAACCGGTAACCGTGGAACCCG
>CP070843.1:1870147-1878614 GCA_020350905.1 Deltaproteobacteria bacterium | reverse complement strand
GGGGAGAAATGAATGTTGCTCCGGCTGCCCAGGTGGAGGCAATGGTTTTTGGCCCAGAGAGCCTCACCAGTACGGTGAAGACTCATGGCCATTACATAGCAGATCTGGCCAGGCTGTCAACGCTGAAGCTGATTCGTGACGGGGAGCGGCCTCGGGTGGCGGCTTCGGCTGTGGTGCGAGAGCTTGAATTGTTTGTGCCACTTGAGGGTGTCCTTGACTTCAAGGAAGAGAGTCGGCGTCTGCAGAAGGAAATCAGTAAGCTGGAGCCTGAACTTGCCAGGACGCAGAAGAAACTGGCCAATAATGCATTTCTGAGTCGGGCCCCTGCGGATATTGTCGCCAAAGAAAAGGACAAACTGGAGAGATTGGGCGGCAAACTGGATAAGCTCCAGAGACAACTTGAGAAACTAACAAAGCTCAGTGGCGAGGGATAGGGCTTGTTATCTGATGAATTGGAAACATTGATCAGCAGAGCACTGGCCGAGGACATCGGAAGTGGTGATATCACCACTTCTTGTACCGTGTCACCTGGTGCTGAGGGTAGGGGACGTATTGTTGCCAGGGAGCCACTGGTTCTTGCTGGCTCCACCATAGCCAGACAGATCTTTTTGACTGTTGAGCCCTCCATGGATGTTACCCTGCCCTTGCAGGACGGCAACCAGGCAATGGTTGGGGAGGCGCTATTGAGGGTGACAGGCAATCTTGCCGCCATGCTTACGGCCGAGCGGACGGCCCTGAACTTCCTGCAAAGGCTATCAGGTATTGCAACACTCACCCGCGCCTTCGTGGACAAAGTGGCCGGGACTCCCGCCCGCATCCTAGATACCCGCAAGACTACCCCCGGATATCGTTTATTAGAGAAAGCTGCAGTTCGAGCCGGGGGTGGCTACAACCACCGCTTTGGGCTCTACGATGGAGTCCTTATCAAAGACAACCACATTGCGGCGGCAGGATCTATTCAGCGGGCCTTGACGGCAGCACGAGCCTACAAGCCGACCACTCTGAGAGTCGAGGTGGAGGTGGAAACCCTCGATCAACTAGCCGAAGCCATAGCTGCTGGCGCTGACACCATAATGTTGGACAACATGGATCTGGCAACCATGGCAGAGGCTGTAAGGCGGACCGGAGGAAAAATCCCTCTTGAGGCTTCGGGCGGAATCACTCTGGAGAATGTCCGTGAAGTGGCTGCCACGGGAGTCGATCTGATATCGGTTGGCGCCCTGACTCACTCAGCCCGGGCCGTTGATATAAGCATGGAGATCGAACCGACCTAAAGGTCGGCTCTCAGTGGTCAGTGGTCCATCGCATAAATAAGAAGTCTAGAAATAAAATCCGAAATCCGAAGTACGAAGCACGAAACAAATCAGAAATTCGATATTCGAATTTCGGATTTGCCTGAGTGCAATCAAAGACAGGCGTTTATGCTTCCTTTTTACCCAGTTCTTCCGATCTCCGGGTAGCAGCCTCCACAGCGTTCATAAGCATACCACGCATTCCTCCACTTTCCAGGATGGACAACCCATTGATGGCTGTGCCGCCCGGAGTGGTGATCTGATCCTTGAGAACACCGGGATGTTCCCCACTCTCTGCCAACAGTTTCGCCGAACCCAAGGTGGTGTGCACTGCTAAGTCCCGCGCCACCGGGCGGGAGAGTCCCATCAAAACCCCAGCATCTATGAGAGCCTCCACAAATAAAAAAACATAGGCAGGGCCGCTCCCGCTCAGGCCGGTGACTGCATTCATATGCATCTCATCAACTTCTACAACCACCCCAACTGCCTCGAACAGTACCCTAGCCACAGCCAGGTGTTCAGAGTTGGTGTGAGTGCCGCCGGCAACGGCAGATACGCTGGTCAGAACCAGCGCCGGTGTATTGGGCATAACCCGAACCACGGGTACCGGCTGGGCAAGCCCCTGTTCAAGAGAAGCAATCGGCACCCCAGCAGCAATGGAAATCAGCAAGGGTAGGTGTTCAAGGCTCGCATGTATTTCGGCAAGCACATCTCCAACTTGATGGGGTTTCACTGCAAGGACGATTACATCGGCGCCCACAGCCAATTCTCCATTGTCAGCAGAGATAGATACTCCATATGTGTCCCGGAGATGGTGGAGCCGATCCTGGCTGATGTCACTGACCCTGATGTGGCTGGCAGCAAAACTGCCTGATTTCAGCAGCCCTTTGATAAGGGCTTCACCCATAATTCCCCCGCCAATAAATCCTATCGTCTTGGAGGCAACCATAACAGTCTCCCTCTTTTAGCCCGGATATTTCATGAATAACTTTCTGCGACCACGAAACTGGGAACCCGCTTCGTGGACTCGTGACAGCAATTCATGAAATATCCGGGCTAGTGAATAATGTCAGTTGTAACGCAACCCAAGTCGTTGGTGCGAGTTGATGTAAACAAGAGCGATTTGCATTTCAAGTACGGAAGTTGCAATATGTTCAAATAACGGTTGCCAAGAGATGGTGAACGATGAACGATAAATGACTACGGCCAATTATCAACAAAGGGTGGATCATTATCAGAAAAGGTTGAGAAAATGTCAATGCGTCCTGAGGATCAGAAGAGGTCCTTAGGGTTTATCCTCTTGAAAATAAAAAGATTTTTCTTGACACTCTCAGAAATTCAAGATAATGTTGCCCTTGTTTAGGGGAAAAATGGAAAGGAAATGTGAATGTTCATTTTGGGCAATCTCTTGGCGGCACTCGCGAGTGTCATCGGACTTGTTCTCAATCTCTACATGTGGATCATTATTGCCAGAGCGGTTATATCCTGGGTCAACCCGGATCCGTACAACCCTATTGTCCGTTTTCTTTACAGTATCACCGATCCCGTTCTCTTGGCGATAAGACGCCGGCTGCCCCTTTCTTTCGGCGGTATAGATTTTTCGCCTATAGTAGTAATTATGGCCATCATATTTTTGCAGAGATTCCTGGTCGCTTCACTTCATGATCTGGCCAGGCAATTCGTCCACTAATCAGAGGCATGAGTGGAGGATGCTTTAAACAGCAGAAGAACAGGAGAACCCAATGCTACTGAGCCCTCTTGAGATTCAGCAGAAACAGTTCCCCATCCGGTTCCGCGGGATGGATGCCAAGGAGGTGGAATCGTTCCTGCAAAAGGTTGCTGATCAGATGAGTGCATATCTCAAACAAATTGACGAGCTCAAGCGAGAACTAGAGGACAAGGAACGCCAACTCGGCGAACACCGGGAGCGAGAACAAACCCTGAAAAACACGCTCATTAGTGCCCAGAAAACTGTGGAACAGATGAAGGTCAACGCCCAGAAGGAGGCAAAGCTTTTGGTTTCAGAGGCCGAGGTCAAGGCAGAGCGTATACTGAACAATGCGCATAACCGTTTAGCTCAGATTCATGAAGACATAGCCGAACTCAAGAGGCAGCGGACTCAGTTCGAGCTGAAAATACGCGCCACTATCGAAACCTATCAGAAAATGCTGGATATCCAGAAAGAAGAAGAAGCAGAGGCGGAAGACTTGGAAAGCAAGCTGAAATTCTTCACCAAACCCTAACAGAGCTGTTCGTTTTTCTTCCCTCTATACATTTAGATCAGTCTTTACCCTAATGTTGCATACCCACTTGTCTTAAACGAGCCTGTCCTTTAGTCATGGGCCTATGTTTATCCCCATGACAAAAGGACTGGATTTATTAGATCATAGAAAACCTGGTCCTCTAGGCCAAGATAAATTTCAATAACTTTGCCGGGACAGATGGCTAAGGGTCTTGGAGTACTGGAGCCACGCAATTGCGGATTTCGGAATGCGGATTGCGGAATTCGAAATAAGTCCTTTATTTGAGTCTTATTAATTTCAATCCGAAATCCGAGATCCCCAATCCGAAATGTGATGACTCAAGCATACTCCCGCATGAGGGAAAGACCATTAAAGCCCTCTCTGGGGGCAGCTCAAAGCCCCTTCGGGCCCGGATTCTTTACTATGAGGGAGTTGCCTTTCATGGAAGTCCTCCGTACAAACGATGAGATGAACAAATGGCGAGAGGAACGCTGCCGTAGAGGCCAAATTGTCGGCTTTGTGCCCACCATGGGTTACTTGCACCGGGGACATCTGGCCCTTGTGGAGGAGACCTTGCGGCGGGCCAATGAGGTGGTGGTGAGCATATTTGTTAACCCGACCCAGTTCAGCCCAGGCGAGGATCTTGACCAGTATCCCCGCGATTTGGAACGGGATCTTAAGCTATGCCGTGAGCTTGGGGTACACGCGATCTTTGCTCCGGAAGTTGAAGAGATGTACCCGCCCGGATTTCAGACGCGGGTGCAGGTGGAACATCTCACCCAGAATCTCTGCGGCTTGTATCGGACCGGCCATTTTTCAGGCGTGGCACTGGTTGTCACCAAGCTGTTTTGCGCGATTCGTCCCCATTTGGCCGTTCTAGGAGAGAAGGACTTTCAACAGCTTGTTGTGATCAAGAGACTGAGCAAAGATTTGAATCTCGGGGTGGAGATTGTCGCCCACCCCACTGTACGCGAACCGGACGGCCTGGCGTTGAGTAGCCGTAACAAATACCTCTCAGAAGGGGAGCGCAACTCGGCTCTTTCCCTATCACGCTCTCTTCTGGCTGCTCGCAACATGGTCGCCGGAGGTGAACGACGGGTGGATCTCTTGGTAGCCAGGGCCAAAGAGATGATCGAGGCTGAGCCGCACACTCGCATTCAGTACGTGCAGGTGGTGGACGAAGAGACAGTTACGGATATTGATGAGGTGACGCCCAAGGCGGTGATGGCCATGGCTGTCTTCGTTGGCCAGGCCAGATTGATCGATAACATACGGTTGTGGCAAGATTAAAGACAGCTAGCAGCGGGCAGAAACAACTTGTCAGTAGGCACTAGACAAATGTAAATGCGAGACGAGCGAGACTGGCGAGACGAGCGAGACGTGTTAGACTCAGATCATCAGACTTCCTTTTATTCCCGACCTCCCTTCTCGCTTCTTTCTCCATGCCCTGGTTTTTCAAATCCGAAATCCGAAATCCAAAATAACCAGAGTGCCTTGCGTCTCTAGCCCATGAGAAACCAACCAGGTTCAATTGTGTCGACGTACGTGCGCGATAGTGAACAGGGGGCAGTCCTCAAGGTGCAGGTGCAACCCCGGGCCTCTCGGGACGAGGTGGTGGGGCTCCATGGAGATGGACTCAAGATACGCATAACCGCAGCTCCGGTGGCAGGGGCGGCCAACAAACACTTGCTCAAATTTCTGGCCAAGAAACTCAGGGTTGCCAGGAGTCAAATGAGTATTGCCTCAGGTGCTACATCCCGGGCCAAAAGAATTGCTATCGAGGGAATATCTGCAGAAGAGGTGCGGCAGCGACTCACAATTTAAAAATTGAGGAAATCTTAAATCCGAAATCCGCAATCCGAAATCCACCAAAGCCGTTTCTTCCTTGTTCTCCCCTTCGCTTTGTGATAATAGGTGCAGGAGCAGGAGAACCAACCATGCGAGACAAGAGGGAAGCCGTCCAGGTCAAATGTCCCAAATGTAAACGAACTCAGATCATCTACATACCGCAAGAGGCTTTACCCGACTGTCCCGATTGCAGGATCCAGATGAACATCGAGGAGGTTCTGGACGAGGGAAAGTCGTATTAATCAAGTAGGCAAGAGAGGTGGGAGGAAAGATCCAACTGCCCCTGTTTTGGAACCATGTGACAAAGGAGGCTTGTATGAAAAGATTTATGATTATTGTGGCGATTTTTGCGGCACTTTTCCTATGTTTTTCTCAGGTACAGGTATTGGCGGCCGATATTGGTCTGGCAAAGAAATCCACAGTGGAGACCATCCTCAAGCGGGGTGAACTCCGGGTGGGTTTTGAGTCTGGCTATATGCCTTTTGAGATGACCGACAAGAAAGGCAATTTTGTCGGCTTCGACATTGACATGGCCAAAGAGATGGCCAAGGCCATGGGCGTCAAGTTTGTACCCGTAAACACCGCCTGGGACGGCATTATCCCCGCTCTGACCACCAATAAGTTCGACATCATCATGAGCGGCATGACCATCACCCAGGAGCGTAACCTGAAGATCAATTTCGCCGACCCCTACATTATCGTGGGGCAGACCATCCTGCTGGCCAAGAAGCACCTGGGCGTCGTGAATTCCTACAAGGATTTGAACGACAAGAAGTACACAGTCACCTCCAAACTGGGAACCACGGGTGAGCAAGCAGTAAAGCGACTCATACCCAAGGCCAACTACAAGTCCTTTGAGACCGAACCCGAGGCCGCCCTCGAGGTGGTCAATGGTAAGGCGGACGCTTTTGTTTACGACCTGCCCTACTGCGTCGTGTTCAATGCGCAACAGGGGAAAGGCAAGCTGATTTTTCTGGACAAGCCCTTTACTTTTGAACCGCTGGCCTGGGCCATCAACAAGGGTGACCCGGACTTCATGAACTGGCTCAATAACTTCCTGAGGCAGGTGAAAAATGACGGCCGTTACGACCGCATCTACAACAAGTGGATCAAAGGTACTGGCTGGATAAAAGATATTCAGCAGTAAAGCGGCGGTGCAGTGAAGCCGTAAGATACGCCTCGCTCTGCAAGCAACTTCTTCGGGGGGGCCGGCAGTCATTCTCTGACCGCCGAGCCCCGCTTTTATTCAACGCTGGTAGTATGTTGGAAATCGTGGTCTTGCCCAGAGTACCAACCTGGTTGATCAGATATTTGTACTGAGGCCAGAGCCGGCGGATAATTTCACGAGGGGAACGACAGTGACAGAGGGCAGTTTTTCTGTAACCGATTATCTCCGAACCCGGGGTTGGCGCCATATCTCTATTTTCCTCTTTTTTGCAATGATAGCGGCGGTTGTCGGCGGAATTTACTTTGCCACCCTTGAGGTAGAGTATACCTGGCGTTGGTACCGAATACCCCAGTATTTCTATTACAAGGATAGCGTCGAAATTCGAGCGGAGATAGGAGGTAATGTCGCTTCCCTGACCCCTAAGGGTGACGAGGTGGAGGTGAAGGTCAGCGGTGCGGATGTGGAGGAGGTTTATCCCGTCCCAGCCGATTCGGTGCGAGTGAGCGAGGGGGATTACATTTATCCCGGCGACATCCTCGGAGCCTACCAGCAATGGAAAATCGGTATCCTGGTTGAAGGGCTTTGGATTACCCTGGAAGTCAGTATCATCGCTGTCTTCTTGGGAATTATAATAGGCCTTTTCACAGGATTGGCCAGAATTTCCAAGAATCCTGCTTTGAGGTGGACTGCAATCACTTACATCGAACTTATCCGAGGCTCACCCCTGCTTGTGCAGATATTTATCTGGTATTTCGTCTTGGGGACTATGTTCAATACCCTGCTGGCTCAAAAGGGGATGGGCCAACTTTCACCCCTGTGGTACGGTGTGGCAGCGTTGGCGGTTTTTGCGGGGGCTTATGTGGCTGAAATAGTCCGGGCCGGCATTCAGTCTATCCACTTTGGGCAGATGGAGGCAGCCCGCTCCTTGGGAATGACCTATCCCCAGTCTATGCGCTACATTATCCTGCCCCAGGCCTTTCGACGCATCCTGCCGCCCCTGGCGGGACAGTTTATTAGTCTTATCAAGGATTCATCGCTGCTGGGGATCATTGCCATTCGTGAACTCACCAAGGCAACCAGGGAGGTAGTTACCACCAGTTTACAACCCTTCGAGCTCTGGTTCGTCTGCGCCATACTCTACCTGGTGCTGACCTTCGCTTTGTCCATGTTTGTGCAATATTTGGAGAGGAGGACTGCGATCGGTGGTTAGAGCAGAAAACGTTTACAAGACCTTCTACACCACCCACAAGATTGAGGCCCTGGTGGATGTCTCCTGTGGAGTAGATAAGGGCGAGGTGGTGGTGATTATCGGGCCTTCGGGGTCAGGAAAAAGCACCATACTGCGCTGCCTGAACATGCTGGAGAAGGCTGACAAAGGCCACATCTACATAGACGGTGTCGATATTCTGGATCCCAAGACCAACATTAACAAGGTCAGGGAAGAAATGGGTATGGTGTTTCAGTCCTTCAACCTCTTTCGCCACAAGACGGCGCTGGGCAATCTAACCCTGGCCCAGACAGTGGTGCGCAAGCGCTCCAAGAAAGAGGCGGGAGAGAAAGCTATGGCCCTCTTGGAAAAAGTGGGCATTCCTGACAAGGCCGATTCCTATCCGGACAACCTCTCCGGTGGGCAGCAGCAGCGGGTTGCCATTGCCAGGGCTCTGGCCATGGACCCAAAAGTGATGCTCTTTGACGAGCCAACCTCAGCACTGGACCCCGAGATGATTGGAGAGGTGCTGGATGTTATGAAGACCCTGGCCCTGGAGGGGATGACCATGGTAGTGGTGACTCACGAGATGGGCTTTGCCAGGGAAGTTGCGGATCGAGTCATCTTTATGGACGAGGGCCAGATAGTTGAAGTGGGCACGCCGGAACACTTTTTCAAAGATCCTACCCATGACCGGACCAAGTTGTTC
>CP070843.1:1862739-1870047 GCA_020350905.1 Deltaproteobacteria bacterium | reverse complement strand
TAATAGAGCAATTGATACGAAGCTTATTCACGCCGGTGAACCTAATCCCCTCATCCAGGGAGCGGTGAGCATTCCGATTTTTCAATCATCAACCTTCGAATACACTGGCCAGGACAGCTACCATGATCTTCGGTACATTCGTTTAAATAACACTCCCAACCACGTCGCTCTCCACGACAAACTGGCGGCTTTAGAAAATGGTGAAGCGGCAGTAGTTAATGGTAGTGGAATGGCGGCGATATCTACGACTCTACTAACGCTACTCTCCTCTGGAGACCACTTTCTCGCGCAAGACTGCCTTTATGGTGGCACCCATGGCCTCATCACGAAAGATCTCCCAGCATATGGAATCTCATATGATTTCATTTGTGGTGACGATCCGGATTCCTGGAAGAGCCTTTTGCGCTCGAATACCAAAGCCCTTTATGTGGAAAGCATAACAAATCCATTGATGCAGGTTGCTGACCTCAAGGCCGTAGTAGAATTTTCCAGGGAACACGGACTCTGTTCAATCATTGACAACACCTTTACGAGTCCGATCAATTTCCGACCATTAGAACTTGGTTTTGACCTTTCCTTACACAGTTGCTCAAAATACCTCAATGGCCACTCCGACATCGTGGCGGGCGCAGTAGTCGGTCGGACAGAGTTAATTACCAAGATTACGCACAAGCTCAACCATCTCGGAGGCACCCTGGATCCTCACACCTGTTTTCTTCTCCATCGTGGTATGAAGACCCTTGCGGTCAGGGTGAGACATCAGAATTCTAGTGCATTGGAGATCGCCCGGTTTCTTGAGGGCCGGCCAGAGGTCGAAATGGTACACTACCCCGGGCTTGCCAGTCATCCGCAGCACCAACGTGCTCAGGAGCTATTTGACGGCTTTGGTGGAATGCTAGGTTTTGAGTTGAAAGGAGGTTTTGAGGCGGCCCAACGCTTCATCCAGAATACCACCATACCCATCTGTGCCCCAAGTCTGGGAGGAGTGGAATCTCTCATTACCCGACCGGTAACAACCTCCCACGCTTGCCTCAGTCCACAAGAATGTAAAGAAGTGGGAATATCTGAGAGCTTAATTAGAGTTTCAGTAGGCCTTGAGGCAAGCGCAGATCTCGTAGCAGACTTCGAACAGGCTTTGAGAGCCTTAGTCTCAAAGATCGGTCCTTGAGTATGCTGCCGGCCGCAGAATGGCCAGTGATCTTCGCTCATGTTATATTATGTGCCTTGGAAAGTGAAAATAAAGTTTGCTGAGGGGGAATTCATTGTGGGTGCCAATTTTCCAATTCCATGCACGTGGCTATCAAGTGTGCTGAGATAAAGGTGACTGCAGTGTTCTTCCTGCCAGTATAGGTTGGCCTCATTTATTATTCACATGTTTAGTTGAAGGAGTCGGGCAGCATGACATCTAGATTTTTCATAATTCTATTCGTGTGCTTCATTCTACAGGCACTTGTTGTGGGCCATGTTTATGCGCAAGATGATACTGAAGCCAAAGCCATCAGGGAGAAGGTTGAGCAGATCAAGCTCAAACATGAACTCAAAGTAGGTAATTCACAAATCTCGTCCTTCAGAGTCCTGCCGAGGCTCTATCAGCGACGCAACTTCCTCCCAATCTGGACCGATACCGTCATGAAAAAGGATCTAATCGGTGCCATAGAAGATACGTATAGAGAGGGGCTGGACCCCAATGACTATCATTTAGAGGAAATAATGCGGCTGAGCGCAAAGACTAGCTCAAGTGAAGGAAACCCCCCCCAGATGTTAGCTTCGCTGGACATACTTTTGACCGACGGTTTTTTGCGACTTGCCTATCATTCTCTCTTCGGCAAAGAAGATCCATTGACCCACCACCCTCACTGGAACCTCACTGGTTACAGAGATAACGTAGATCCAGTTTCATTTACAGAGTTAATGGTTCAGGCAATAGAATCTGACTCTTTGAAAAAGACAATAGAGAGTTGGAAACCTCAACATCCAGTTTACAAGCGATTAAAACTGGCTTTGGCGAGGTATCGCTCGATCCAGGCTAACGGTGGCTGGCAGTCTGTGCCATTGGGCCCAACCCTGAGAAAGGGTCTTGAGGACAAACGTGTGCCCTTCTTGCGCCACCGTTTGGCCGCAACAGACGACTTGACGGATACATCGACGGACTCAATGGTCTTTGACGAAAAACTCGAACAGGCAGTAATGAACTTCCAAGACCGCCATCGACTCCACCCAGACGGAGCGGTGGGGACAAAAACGCTAGAGGCTTTGAACGTGCCAGTGGGTCAGCGGATTGATCAAATCCGTGTTAACCTTGAAAGAGCCCGATGGGTACTTCATGAATTAGGCGGCGAATTTGTTCTCGTCGATATCGCAGGCTTTCATGCATTTTTATACCAGGATGGCAAAGTCACCTGGACCAGCAGAGTGCAGGTAGGAAAACCTTATAGGAATACTCCTGTCTTGAAATCAGCCATGAAATATCTTGAGTTCAACCCCACGTGGACCATACCCCCTGGTATACTTTCTAAGGACATTCTGCCAGCGATGAAAAAGGATCCCGATTATTTAAAGAAACGGAATATTCATGTTTTAGATCGCGATGGCAACCTGGTTGATCAGAGTTCAATTGACTGGTCCCAGTATCCAGGGCGTAGTTTCCCATATGTGCTTCGGCAGGAACCTGGGCCAAACAATGCTCTTGGGCGGGTTAAGTTTATTTTCCCGAATAAACACTTTGTTTATCTTCACGACACACCGAGCAAGTCCTTGTTTGAGCGGAGTGAGCGGACCTTCAGCTCAGGCTGCATCCGAGTGGAGCATCCTTTCGAATTGGCAGAATTGTTACTGAATGATCCATCCAAGTGGAACTCCGACAAAATTATGGAAGTTGTCGACTCGAAGCAAACGCGCAGAGTTTTCCTCGCTGGGCCGATGCCAGTATTGCTGTTATATTGGACTGCAACGGTGGATGAAGGCGGCAGGGTCCACTTCAAAAAAGATCCCTATGGTCGTGACACTGCCGTATTGGCAGGGCTGCAGGGAAAGTTTAGGATCAGATCTATCCATCGTCAGTAGATCCCTTCTCTAACTGGTCTTTCTCTAAACGTTAACGGTTTTTCATAAGAGCTATATATTCTCTCTACCGAGAGGCATGTATTTTGCTCTCAAGCTAAAGATGTTGACAAAGAAGGCAATTGTTTAGTATTTCTCCATTTCTTGGGGAGAAGTAATAATGCGCCTGTCTGCAGAAGTTATGCGGATATTCCAACGTAAGCTTGATCGCCGCAGTTTGCTTAAAGCTGCTATGCTGGCTGTTGGCGGATGTATCTTTCCGTACACTGCTTTTGGTGCTCTTGGGGAACAACTTCCACCTGATAGGTCGCTGTCCTTATATAACTTGCATACAGAAGAAAACCTCAAGACAGTATACTGGAGCCGAGGCGAGTATATTCCGGAAGCGCTGGTTGATATCAACTGCATTCTCCGTGATCATCGTACTGGAGAAATTACGTCTATAGACAAACGGCTTTTAGACCTTCTGTATGCTATCGCCAGAAGACTCGGAACCAAAGATCCCTTCAAAATAATCTCTGGTTACCGCTCGCCTTCTACGAATGCCCTTCTTCGCAAAAGAAGTAGCGGCGTGGCCAAAGGCAGTCTGCACCAGCAAGGCAAAGCTGTGGATATCCGTGTGCCGGGTTGCGAACTCTCGTCATTGAGGAATGCTGCAATAGCCCTTAAAGGGGGCGGAGTAGGCTACTACCCAACTTCTCATTTCGTGCACATAGATGTTGGAAGAGTAAGATACTGGTAGGCAGGACACTGATTGGCCACACTCTGAACTTCTAGTCATGGGGTCGGAATGAGGGACGGAATGTCCTGATTTAAGAGAACTGTGTTACTGTTGATACGATAGAGCGAATGGGTCTATTGTCCGATGGGACATCACAGGATGAGGGAATACTCATCCGGGATGTGGACCTGCAAATATTGGGGCATAGTCCTGTGGCTTGAGAGTTCACATCTCATGCCAAACACCCACAACAGCCTACCATTTGAATACAGCACACGCCATCGCAAGCCCAATACCGGTCGCACAAAAGAGAACCACATCCCCAGGCTGCGGGCCTTTACCCTCAACCACAGCATTGTCCAGGGCCATTGGAATACAGGCGGCGCCAGTATAGCCCCATTTGTCCATGATCCAGTGGGTTTTTTCGAGCGGCTGGTTTAGCCGTTGCATCACATCTTTGATTGTGTTGACATTCATCTGAGTGAATAGGAAGAAATCTACCTCATCCACTGTGGCCAAGCCAGCCTTGGCAACCGTTTGGCGGATCAGGGGGGGCCAGTTTTCGCTGTTAAAAGTGGCGGGGAACTTTTCCACAATCTGGATAACAGGGCGATTGAGCACGTTGTCGCTGATAGGTGAAGCGGCCCCTCCTGTGTAAATCCCGAATGATTTATAGTAGCGTCCCTGGGCAATCAGTTTTGCGGCCAGGTAGCCCGGTTGGTCGCTGGTGGTCAGCACCACCGCACCTGCGCCATCCCCAAAGAGGGTGCACGTATATTTGTCATGGTAATCAATAAATCTTGTCATGTTGTAGCCGCCAATAACCAGAACTTTGTTGATGTCAATATCTGCAGAGATTTGCTTGGCGGCAATGTCCAGGCCCGCAACCCAGGCTGCACAGGCACAGTTAACATCAAAAGTCGCGGCGTTTTCCGCCCCGAGCTTGTGTTGAACAATGGTGGAGGTAGCTGGGCTGATGAGATCTGGCGTGTCAGTACCCACCACAATCAGGTCGACATCGGTGGGAGTGAGATTAACTCGCTCAAGAGCCTGGCGAGCGGCAGCAGTACACATGTCGCTGGTGGTCTCGTTGGGAGCAGCCACGTGGCGCTCCGCAATGCCCACCCTTTCTCTGAGCCAGGCATCTACGTCGCCGACGAGCGGTTCAAATTCTGCGTTGGTCATTATACGTTCCGGTACGTAGCGGCCGGTGCTGATTATCTTGGCATAGCGCTTTGTCATAACCAGTACTTCGACCTTTTCTCAAAGATCCTATTACGATTTCACCAATATAGGTATTCTTAAAACTCGGATCATTCTGCTTCTGGTATGGGCATAAGCGTTCTCAACATATCTTCTTTTCCCACGATTCCCACAAGCTCCCCCTCATCCACCACAGGAATGGTGTGAAAATTATGGTCCACCATGAGGGCAGCCACCTCCTCGATGTTCATATCGGGCTGGACGGTGACCGGGTTCGGCGTCATGGCCTGGGCCACCGTGATGGCAGCGATCTTCCGAATCTGCTTTTCGATTTGTTTCTTGGAGATCAGAGGAATCAAGCCATTCAGAAGTGTGAAAAAAGAGGGGATGGGAAGCTTTTTCTGTTGTGCAATGAGGTCGCTCTGGCAGAGGATTCCCACCAGTTTTCCCGTTTCATCCCTCACGGGGACTCCGTTGATGCGGTTTTCCAGAAGAAGCCTTGTTGCGTGGACAATCTCCGTCTCGGGTGAGACTGTTATGAGCTCTCTTGTCATGATATCTTTTACTTTGAGCATGGCACCACCTGCAATTTTCATGGAAGACATTTAGAGGTAAATGAAGATATTAGTGTGGTCCGAACTCTATCCAATCTGAGACAAAACCGACTCCAAGAGAATCGGAGAGTGTATTTCAGACTCCCAACAGAGCAGACAGCGTCTGCAAATAAGTATTTGAGAATTTGTCTACAAGTTAAGGTAGTGATCGAAGCTAATATGAACTTATAATAGAATCAACCCTGAAATGGGGTCAATACGAAAAGATCGCATGCATTTTGATCACTGCGGTTAACTGGGGAATGATTACAAGTGTGAGCCTTGATGGTCGTGATAAATCTGGGATGCTTCAACCCTCCATCTCTTTTAGAGGGCAAATTTGCAGGATAAGATATAAAGATGTTAAGAATTTCGACTCATGTCCTGGATGATGACGCGAATGGTTGTTTCCTGGGATTCAATACTCTCGGTCAGCTTGAATTGGATGAGCGCCCTGGCAAGATTGTGTTCCTGGTGATTGGCCTTGAAGTAGACATTGCCTTCCAAGTAGTCGGTAAAGAATCTCAATCCCAGCTCGAAAGCGATCAAGCGGATGGCGTCGTAGAGGTAGTCATAATCGCTGTCGGTGAGAAAGTCTTTTGCCAATGAGAGATAGCCCTGTAAAATAGCCCGGCATAGTTCGGGATCGAAGCGAACCATCCCCCACTGCTCGATATCTTCTCCCACGAGATTACAGCCCGAGCGAAGGCAATCGCCAATATCATAATGAACCAGGCCGGGCTTGACGGTGTCCAGGTCAACAATGCCGATGGCCTGCCCAGTACCGGTGTCTATCATGACGTTGTTGACCTTTGGATCGCCGTGAATCGGGCGAAGACGCAGCCTGCCTTGTGCCCTGGCATTCTCGAGGACGTGGGCCCAATCTCTGCGCTCGCTCACAAACTGCAGGCCATAAGCCACTTCGGGGGATTTGCTCAGGCGTGTTTTCGCCAGAACCTCATCATAGTGGAGAAGGTATCGCGGCGTAATGTGAAAGCCCTCCAGGGTGTCGGCCAGTCTTTCGGTGGGCAGGTCGCTCAGAAGGTTGTGGAACATGCCGAGGGCATAGCCGACTTCTCTGGCGTGCTCGATATCGTTGATGGTGTCAAAGGACTGCGCACCGTCAATAAAGCTGATGGCGCGCCAGAACGAGCCACCGGGGTCAAGCCAGTGGTCCTGTCCGTCCTGTGCCACCAGCACCCGCACCACCTCCCAGCGACGGTCCGGGCTGAGCGGGGCACTCTGCAACCGCTTGCGAACATGCTCGGTGAAGGTGCGCATGTTCAGCATGACAAGTTCCGGCTGACGAAACACCTGGGTGTTGAGGCGTTGCAGGATGAAGTGCTTTTCTGCTTTGGAATCCAGGGTTACCAGGAAGGTGTCATTGATATTGCCATTCCCATATTCATGGATGTCAATGACCGTGCCCTGTGGTCTGAATTGGTCGGCAGCAGCAATGAGATTGTCCAAGATTTTGCCCTTATAACACATTACAATGACTGAGGTTTCAGTGTTTCCGTTTCAGGACGGATGCAGGTTTCAATGTTCAGATTTGAGCTTCTATTTTTCTTTTTCCTGACACCTGACATTCTTATTTCTTGAGGCGCACACGTACTGACCGGGCGTGAGCTTGGAGACCCTCAAGTTCAGCCAAGCGCATGATGTCTGCTGCATCTCGCTGCAGGGCCTCAGAGGAGTAGGAGATCACGCTGGTGGTTTTTACAAAGTGAT
>CP070843.1:1859662-1862639 GCA_020350905.1 Deltaproteobacteria bacterium | reverse complement strand
CCGGTGCCGCTTTCTCCCTGAATCAACCCTGTGGCATCTGTTGGCGCAATATCCTCAATGAGTTTGTAGATCAATTGCATCTTTGGATCTTTGCCGGTGATACCACTAAATTCCGCAGTGATTTCAACCTTGTTTTGGATCTCGCGGATCTCCTCCTCCTGCAGAACCGCTCGCTTGATAACCCCAGCTGCCTGGCCCAACAACAGGCCAATCACGTCAATTTCCATGACGTTACAGTGGCAATCTCCAGGGCAACCTATTACTAAACCACCCGCAAGCTGCTTTTCATGGTGGAGAGGTATGATAGCCTGTCGTACTGCGGTCTGAAAGCTATCAGGTACCAGTGGAGGTTTGAAAGCCCCTTTCTTGGTAAAAGTGACGTTGGTTATATCCTCCAGAGCAGTAGCAAAGGATTCAATGGGTTCTAATTCCCTCAAAGCTCTTGTTTCGGTTTCCGAAGAAACAAAAAGGAGATCACGGTTGCTACTGAGGATGAGGAGTACCATGTGGCCGCACTTCAATATATCTTGGAATGTTTTGATCAAAGAAGGACCGATTTCACTGAGGGAACGCATGGCGCCAATTTTCTGGACGATGCCACAAACGGTCCTGGTCTGATGGTGGGCGCGCTCAAGCTCAAAGGTCTGCTCTTCAAGCCGACCGGTGTATTCCTTCAACCGTTCAACCATGTGATTGAACGAGGCCGCCAATCTCCCTACTTCGTCCTGGCCCTGCACCTGAACCCTTACATCCAGTTCTCCCGCATCAATCTCTTGTGTAGCCTGAGCCAAAGCCGCCAGTGGATGGGTGACACGCTTCACAAAGAGGAGGGTCACTGCTACAGCGAACAAAAGAATTGTCAGGGTGAGTCCAGTCATTTGCAGCCATAGTTTGCGCACCTGCTGCAGAAAGGGCTTTTCTGAGAGACCGAGGCGCAAAATTCCTGCCTTGCCAGCGTGGATGGGCCAGGCAATGTCCAGATATTTCTCACCTTCAGTTGAGGCAATTTCTTGTAGATGGAATAGATCGCCAGGGTCTGATTGGTTGGCATCGATTAATGCTACAGGAACGCCCTTCGCGAAAGTGTGGGCCAGGATTTCATCGCCCTGAACGATAAAAAGATAGGAAATGTGGGTGTTGCTGCGCAGGTGGTGATCCAGCATTTTCTGGAGAGCAACAAGGTCGTTAATAAAAATTTTGTCCGTGGCCTCAAGGGCTACTGCGTGCGCGACATTTTCGGCCTGGGCTGAGGCCGCATTGAGGAGGCTGCTGCTGTAGCGCTGAGTGACAAGAAATGAGATCAGCAGTCCACTGCCGATCACGAGGGCAGATACTGTAAACAGCAATTTACTTTTAAGGCTTTGAAACCGCATGGGGATCATACAAGAGCGATGCTACGTTTTGTTTCATGTTTCGAATGGTCTTATACCACTCCTCACGAGGTTCTATAAATCGATCGATCATCAGTTCACCGAGTATTCTCTGTCCCTCAGGGTCCTCGTGCATAGAAAGGAGGAACTGGCGAATGCGGTCTTTGAGCTCCGGGTCAGCGTCTCTGTGAGCAACTATCGGTGGAATGCCATAAGGATCTGATTTCCTGATAATTCTGGTTTGGGATGTAAGACTGGGATTCTTGGAGTCGTAGTATTCCCAAATCAGACCATCGATGGCAGCGCCGTCAACGAGCCCCTTTGCCACTGCCATAATGGAGTTGTCGTGGCTGTAAGTATAGATTGTCTTGCCAAAGAAGGTTTCGGGCTTTTCCCCCGCCAGGGCCAACCAGTAGGTGGGCACAAGTTTTCCCGTATTGGAGTCAGGATCGGTGAAGGCAAAAACCCGACCTCTGAGATCCTCAAGTCGGTGAAAAGGGCTATCCTTGTTGACGATCAGGTAGGAATGGTAGAAATGGCTTCCTTTGACTTGAGGGGTGGCGAGCAGTTCGAAGCCGTACTTGTCTTTGCTGGTGGCGTACGGTCCTGAACAGATAAAAGCAAGATCAATCTCTCCTTCGCCAAAAAGTTCGTTGATCTCATCATAGGTTTTACGCTGGATGAGCTCGGACTCTTTACCGATGTGACTACTGATGTAGTCGAGAATCTGACGATAATAGACGGTGGTCTCCTTGGGGGAGATCATAGCCCCCACTGCAACCCTCAGATAACGGTCAGCAGATGGCCGCTCACCAGGCCTGGCCACCTGGACAGTATGAGAGAAGTCAACTACTTTCGTGTCGCCGTCGCGACTGCAGCCAGAGCAAATGAGGAAAAAAATGAAGAGAAGCGGAGTCAATGTGTGAGAGAGTCTCAAACAGGTAATAGTCGAAATCATGCGTTTCTCTGATGAAGGGAAATAGTCGGATTACCGATACTTTATCCTATGGAATATATATGAATTATATCATAGCACTCTACGAATGCAAGATGGATGGCTGTGGGTAGTAGCGGGGGTATGCCTGAAATATCCGGGCTAATTAGCGTGGCTACTGGGGAGGGGCAAGGGCGACCGTGGACGCGTCAAATGTCCTGAAATATCCGGGCTAACTAATAAAAGACTCTCGCAGTTTTGACCTCAACCCCTTGATTCTATCTGAAACAGGATTCATTAATTCTCTTAAGCTCGTAATCCTTTGTGGTGCGACAAGGAATATCGAAAGGCTAAATACTAATAGGAAAAGATAGGCAAACACTACAGCCCATTTCTCAGACAATGCCCAGAGAAGCCCGGATCCAACAATAGCCGGAATCCCACAAACGATTATAACCCCAAACCTCCTCTTCAATTCCATGTTACCAACCCCCCTGAAACACAATTTAGCCAAATCATGGCTCTATCCACCTACGTAGTCTCATATCCTAAGCACCGTTAGGGTTTACCTTGCCGAGAAAAATCTATTTGTCTTCTCCCTATACGCGGAGTGAGCCTGAGACTGGTATCGATATTCGTTGTTTCAAGAGTAAGGTAATTACAGTCGAGTAGT
>CP070843.1:1856142-1859562 GCA_020350905.1 Deltaproteobacteria bacterium | reverse complement strand
AACTCAAAATAAGGTTTATTTCTTCTCACGGCCAAACTGGCAGCTGGACAGAATCGGCAGGGGACAATCAAAACAGATTCGAATCTCTCAAGTTCAGGAAACTCATCTATGTCTTTTAAATAGACTGGCATTTGTCACCTCCATCATTCTTCTCGCAAGCATCGTCCATTGCGTTAGTGACTTTTACCCTTAAGACGCAGGAAAAGAAGAAAAGGTTACCTGTCGCCGAAAAATAGTTCGGTTTTCTCTATGGCTGGTTTACGCACGGTGGGGGTCATGCAGTGGCCCGAATCCGGTGCAGAAGCATGTTCGGTTCTTAATTCGTCACTATAGCAATGGTATAGTTGATTACGCCAGACTCCACGGTTTGGTGAAGTAGACCTTACGAACTTCCGATGCCTTGGACTCGGCCCATTGTTCCAGACCCATTTTATTGATCAAACACAGATTAAAGACCTTGATAAAATGTTAGAATCCTTCATTTGGGGGATAAATGTTCTTTTTCTCTCTTTTTGTGTGGCAAGGTGCCAAGATCAGGCGACGTGCAGCTTGCCAGATGTTGAGACTTCGATAGGTTAAGATCATCATATGGTGAGTCGGTTTGGAAAGAGAAACGACTTAAACTACCATTTGATAGAGTTATTGGAAGCCCTACCCGAACCCTAGGCCGGATTATTCATGAACCGGCTGCTCCGACAATTGAATACGGGTCAGTTGGAGTTGTCAGACCAAGTAAGAATAACGTGGAAGTGTTGTCCGGTCGGATCTCGATTTTCACAAGCATCACTCTGCAACTGCTTACCATTTACCTTTTGCTATATGCCCAATGCCCCATGCCACGCCTCCTGCCAGCTGTCATCAAGGTGCCCCTGTTTTTTCCCTTGCCCCAGTACTTGTGCTGTGTTATCCAATACACACATTTCAGTGTGGCTCCGACCACTTAAATGAATTCGTCAACGGCGCACGCTAAGTTCATTTATAAGAATTAGATACGAGTTGACCATCTTGGTCATAGGGTGAAAACAGGCAGAATGGCCTGCTCAATCACGACCGGCGTAAAGGAGATAACGTGGCCGAAAAAAAAAGATGAGAAAATAGAGGAAGCCCTGGAGGGTATGAAAGACCATGCTTCTTCAATCAGCCGGTATGTAGATTCATTTAAAAAGCGAATAGAGGACTTGGAGAAGCAAAAAGCCGAAGCTGAGGAAAAGGCCGCCAAGGCAGAAGAAAGGATAAAAAATGCGGAAGAGCAGCACGCGGAGGCTCTAAAAAAGCTTGGTCAAGCGGAGGCACGGGAGAACTCTAATTACGCTCCGTTGATCAGAGAGCTGTTCAAGGAGCCCCAACAGGAACTCCAACGTCAAATGATGAGTCAGGGTCTCTGGTTCCTCGGAATATCCCTAGCGGTTGTAGCTCTTTCCATTTTCATTGGTGTCTCAGTGATCTCCTTCTATTCAGTGAAGAGCATGAGAAGTGCTGCCAATATGACTCCTGCAGCACCTACTAAGATCGAGGCAAAGCTTGTCCAAGCCCTTGCCCACCTTGATGAGAAGACACAAAAATCAATCGACAGGATTTCTTTGGAAACTGCGAAAATTGCCGAAGACATTTCCTACATCACCAGAGAACGGCGCCTCGTTGAAGAAATTGCCATGGAGATCGAAAAATTCCAGCATGAATTTGCCCCGGTCAGGACGAGAAACGACGTTCGTCTCCTCTATAAAATGCGCTTGTCACCACACCATCAGGCGAAATATGCTCTCTTTTACGAGGCCCTGAAGGCAAGCAGCCTACCAGCCGACCTTGTTCCTACGAATTTAAGCGACTTCTACATTTGGGATAGGCAGATGCTGCACATATTCACTCGATTGCTTCGAAAAGTTGAGTCAGCGCAATATGAGTACGGTCAACTCCCCAATGAGATCCTGAGGTTCAGCAATTACAAAGATGTCATAGATGCCACCAAGTATGGAGTTTGGAGCATCGAAATAGAGGAATATTCACAATTGGTTGCATACCTGGGAAAACAAATCGAGCTCTACAAGAAACAGATATTGCTCAACAATAGAGAGCTATGAAAAGTAAAGTATCCAAGCTCAGAAGACCTGCCTGCGCCCAGGCTACGGCGCTGCAGGCCCTGGCTTTGATCGACCCACTGAGGGGATTGGTGGAGCCTGCTATTTCTGCTCGCGTCCTTCGACATACTCTTCCAAGCAGCATAACCATTTCAAACCTTGGACAGTTCTTCACCACCGATTGAGGTTGGGCTTCAATCCCACCTTTACCGCGGAAACAATGGGCAGAACCCGAAGGACATACAAGAAGGCCTATGGGGTACGACTCCTTCTCTCGCACCATCCGGAGGTGCGAAAACTCAAGAGGTTTAACTCTCCGTCAGTTCATGGCAACAGGCTCTGGAAGTCAAGCTGGCTATTGATGGATTACCTGAACCGGCGAGGATTTCCGGAGGGTGCCAACGTCATGGAGGTGGGATGCGGCTGGGGATTGCTGGGAATATATTGCGCCAAGAAATACGGTGCCAGAGTAACAGGCGTCGACATAGATTCTGAAGTTTTCCCCTACCTGCACTTACACGCCGAGATTAACCAAGTAGAAATTTCCACCTTAAAGAAAGGGTACGACGGGCTGAGAGGCAACCATCTCCAGAAGGTGGATGTTCTGCTCGGCGCCGATATTTGCTTCTGGGATGAACTGGCCCAGCCGATAAAGAGGCTTGTTCTTCGAGCCCTGCGCGCAGGTGTGCGGTTGGTGCTGATCGCCGATCCCGGCAGACCACCTTTTGAGGAAATAGGTGAGTATTTCGTCGACAAGAGGGGCGGAGCACTGTTGGACTGGACCGCACAGCGTCCGCGACGCAGTGAGGGGAGAATCTTAAAGATTGGAAACATTGAGGAATTGAGATTGTAGATTGCAGATTGTGAAATGCGGATTGCGGCGAGTTTTCGGAAATTTCGATTTTTAATTCCGAAATCCGAAATCCACAATCCGAAATTATAAGTGCCTATGGACCTGTCCACCATTACTGATGCGTTGCTAGATGAGCTCCGGCCTCTACGCTTCAGCCCCCCTGTCACCCATGTTTACAACCCCCTGGAATACGCCAGAAAATCCTATGATCGCTATCTTGCACTCTACTCAAGTCGCCCGAAAGAGATTGTTCTTCTCGGAATGAATCCTGGGCCATGGGGAATGGCGCAAACCGGCGTCCCTTTTGGTGAGGTAAAAACGGTTACGGAATGGTTGCACATTCAGGCTCCCGTGGGCACGCCCGCTGATATACATCCTAAACGGTTGGTTCAGGGTTTTGCATGTCCAAAAAGTGAAGTAAGCGGTAGACGGCTGTGGGGTTGGGCCCAAGCAACATTTGATACACCGGAACAGTTCTTCGCCCGTCTTTTT
>CP070843.1:1852554-1856042 GCA_020350905.1 Deltaproteobacteria bacterium | reverse complement strand
GGCTGGACTGCCACTGGCGTACAGCCAAGGATACCACCCCACGCCTCGCATTTCTTTCGGAGATGCCCTACCCCTCGGCCTTGAAAGTAGGGTTGAGGAGATGGAGGTGGTACTATCCCAGCCGTTAGCGGTCTCAGAGATATGCAGTCGATTGAATGCTGAACTCCCATCTGGCTTGGAAGTGCTGGAGGCAGAGGAGAGACACAAGAGTACTCGACAAACAGCCTCAACAGTGGTTAGATACGAAGCTATCTTACCAGGAGAGAGTTGGCCAGCGGAAGGCTTTCGCCGTTTTCACAATCAGTCACTCGCTCCATTGAGGCAGAAATCCAAAAGGGGTGAAACTATTATCTCGCTGGAAGGCCGGTTGCTTAGTCTCGAGTCTCTAGATCCCCGCAGGCTTCGGCTCACTCTCACTCAGGGAGCAAAGGGAAACATCCGAATTCGAGATCTTTTGACTCATCTATTCGACTTGCCCAAAGAGAAGGTTTTGAACGCTCGCATTATCAAAATATCTTCAGAACTCACGGAAGGATGACATCGTGTCCACTGATCTGATCATCAATGTTACCCATTATGAAACACGGGTGGCACTCATAGAAAATGGAACAGTTTCAGAGCTATTCATTGAACGCTCCGGCGAACGAAGTATTGCCGGAAACATCTGCAAAGGGAGAGTAGTACGAGTGCTTCCTGGCATGCAAGCGGCTTTTGTTGATATCGGTTTGCATAAGGCGGCATTTTTGTACGTAAGCGATGTCTACGACAATCTGGACGAAATAGAAAAAAGTATGGCCAGCAGCGAGGAGATTGACGAGGACGACGAACTGCATCAGGAGCAGGTTGCGGCAACGTGGCCAGGGGAGGTCCATATAGAGGACCGGTTGCAGGAGGGGCAGGAGGTCCTGGTTCAGGTGGCCAAAGAACCATTGGGCAGCAAAGGAGCGCGTATTACCTCGCACATCTCTATCCCGGGGCGTCACCTTGTGCTCATGCCAACAATGGACCATGTCGGGATTTCACGGCGAATTGAGGATGAAACTGAGCGGACTCGATTGCGTGAGTTAGTGCTGCAGATAAAACCTGGCAATTACGGCTTTATCGTCCGCACAGCTGCAGAGGGGGTGGACAGTGACAAGATCAAGGCAGAAATGGATTTCATGTTGAAACTATGGCAGAACATCCAGAAAAACAGCGAAAACTGTCGAGTTCCGGGTCTTCTTTATCAAGAGCCGGATATCATTTTACGAGCGGTGCGAGATCTCTTTACCCAAGAGGTGGACAAGCTCATTGTAGACTCCCAGGAAGAGTATGAGAAGATTCTCAAGTTCGTTGAGACCTTTATGCCTGCCTTGAAAGCAGATGTAAAGCTGTACGAGGAATCCGAGCCAATTTGTGACGCTTACGGCATAGAGATGGAGGTTCAGCGGGCTCTGGGCAAAAAAGTATGGTTAAAGTCAGGCGGGTACATTGTTATCGAGATGACCGAAGCACTCACTGCCATCGACGTTAACACTGGACGTTATGTGGGCAAGAGAAATCTGGAAGAGACCATTCTCAAGACCAACCTGGAGGCCGTCAAAGAAATCGCTTATCAGTTGCGCTTGCGCAATATAGGTGGAATTATCATTATCGATTTCATCGATATGGAAAAGGAGGCCAATCGGGAGAAAGTATTCAATAGACTTAAGGATGCCCTGAAAAAGGACAAAAGCAAAACCAACATTTTGAAGATGTCAGAGCTTGGCCTTATTGAAATGACCCGAAAACGTACGAAAGAGAACATAAACCGGGTACTGCGAGAACCATGTTTTTACTGTGATGGGGAAGGATATCTCAAGTCCACGGGTACCATGTGTTACGAGATTTTTCGTGAGATTGAACGAGATCATGAGGCCCTGTTCGGGCGGAGTGTAATGGTAACGGCGCACCCGGAGGTGGTTCATCTTCTCTACGATGAGGAGCGCCATCGACTGGAGGAGTTAGAAACGAGTCTGCAGGCGCGGATCTCTGTGCAGGCAGACCAAAGCCTCCACCTGGAGCAGTATGATATCTATGCCCTACCATAGATTTTAGATTGCAGATTTGAGATTGTAGATTGCAACTAGGAGTATTAATTTTGAAGTCTAGCTTGTTAATGCTCAAATCTAAAGTCTGAATTCTGCAATCTGAAATCTCCATGCGAGTATTACTTGACAAAAAGCATTGACTATTTTACACTAAAATATTGTCTTCTTGGAGGATTAGTTGATGTACGCGGTGGTTCGATCTGGCGGAAAGCAATACAAGGTGTGTGCGGGTGACCTGCTGCGCGTAGAGAAGCTGGACGCCGAAGTAGGCGATACAATAACGCTCGATGATGTTTTACTGATTCGGGATGATGAAAACATCCAAGTTGAAGCATCCAAGTTGGCCGCAGCCAAGGTAACGGCTCGGGTCACAGGGCACGGGCGACGACGGAAAATTGCTATCTTTAAATATAAGCGACGCAAACGCTATCGTCGTAAGCAAGGTCATCGGCAGTGGTTTACGGAACTTGCCATAGAGAACATCGAAGCATAGCATTTCTTTGCTTTCAGTGATGAGGTAACTGTCCATGGCACACAAAAAAGCTGGAGGAAGCTCGCGAAACGGCCGTGACAGCGCGTCCCAGAGACGTGGAGTCAAACGATTTGGCGGGCAGTTTGTCCGGGCCGGAAATATTTTGGTGCGGCAAGTGGGCACAAAGTTTCATCCTGGTCAAAACGTGGGTATGGGTAAAGATTACACCCTGTTTGCGAAGATTGACGGGGTTGTCCATTTCGAACGAAAGGGTAAGAGCCGACGTAAGATAAGCGTTTATGCCCCCAGCTAGTTTCCATCCTTAAATGGCCCTTCTTCGCTGTCCTGCGGAATTGCCCTTGATTGAGTCCTAGCAAACTTGGTCCTCTGGGCCAGTCTCTGTAAGATTTATGATTTATGATTGTAGATTCAAGATTGAGGCTCTATGCACTACCGGGGATGCCGGATGAACCGTAGCTGATAGACTTTCTTGACCCCCAGGACGAAGAGAGGTTCGGAGGTCGCCTATCACCGTTCACCATGCGTTTTGTTGACGAGGTCAAAATACACGTCCGGGCCGGCGACGGCGGGAAAGGATGTGTCAGTTTTCGCCGCGAAAAATACGTGCCTAGAGGCGGCCCGGATGGCGGAGATGGTGGCAAAGGCGGTGATGTGGTACTTAAAGCCACAAGTGCCAAGCAAACCCTCCTAGATTTTCATTTCCAAAGTCACTTCAAAGCGGACCGTGGCGCCATCGGCCGCGGCAAACAGCAGACTGGCAAGAACGGGAAAGACCGCGCGCTCCTTGTCCCTGTGGGCACTCAGGTAAGAGATGCAGATTCCGGTGAGTTGCTTGGGGATCTAACCCAAGATGACGATTATCTCATTATTGCCAAGGGCGGCCAGGGTGGAAAGGGCAATATGCGTTTTGCCACACCCACTCGCAG
>CP070843.1:1849794-1852454 GCA_020350905.1 Deltaproteobacteria bacterium | reverse complement strand
TGCCCTCACGCTTTCTAAAGATTCGATAGCCTACCGCCACCAAAAAAAGCACTCCGCCCCCCACCAGCAGGCCGAGTAATGATTGCCATACATTAAAACGAGGCAGCAAGAAAGAGGCTGCCACGCCTGCAACAATTCCGGGCAGGGTAATTACATCGGGAATCGTCCACGTATCAAGATCTATGAAGATCACGGCTAGCAGCGCTGAGAAAAAAATGAAGTAAACCCCCAGTTCCGGACTCAGTCCAAAAGTCCGAAAAAGGGCAAGGGCCATAAGGCCACTCAGTCCTTCCACTAAAAAATATCGCGGAGAAATGCGCGTCTTGCAGCGGCGACACTTGCCTCGCAGAATCAAGTAGCTGAACAGGGGTATATTGTCATAGAACCGAATAGCACTTTGGCATTGGGGACAGTTAGAACCGGGTTTGATGAGCGAGGCTCCTTTGGGCAGTCTCACGATACACACATTGATGAAACTACCCACCGCCGCACCCACAGCAAAGACCCAAAATCCGAGAATCGTACTCGCCACATTCATACCTTCATCTACTCCGTCCAGTAGACTCCAGGAATATTGTCTGGATTACTTTAAAGCATGAATCGTACCAAGGTTCCGATTACGTCAGTGGTCGGTTTTTATGGCTCACGCCAGGCTAACCCGGATATTTCATGAATTGCTGTCACGAGACCGCGAAACTGGGAACCCACTTGTGGCACTGAGCGGCTTGTCTCGTAGAAGCTTTGGCGAAGACGGGAGCGCAGCAAGTGATTCATGAAATATCCGGGTTAAGCACTTGTAGAGGCGTTTTCTTTATATCCACACGTTTTCTCCGGACAAGCAAGGTATTCTTCCCCTTTGCTTCTCCGGATCACCAGGTAAGCATTGCCGCAGGTGGGACAACCTTTGTCAACCGGTCGTGACCAGGAGATAAATCGGCACTTGGGATAACGAGTGCAGCCGTAAAATCTTTTCCCACGTTTGGACGCTCGTTCCACCAATTCCCCGTCGCACTCCGTTTGCGGACAAGCAACCCCAGCTCCGATGGGTCGAGTGTTCCGACAACGTGGATAGTTTTCGCAAGCTAGGAAAGAAATACCCTGGCGACTCTTACGGATCACGAACCGCCCGTCGCACTTATCGCAAACTTCGTCCGTGTATTGGACAGTTTTTTCTTTCTCCTCTCCCTTTTCGTTTTGCATGGAGCGTGTATTTTTGCACTCGGGGTAACCTGTACAGGCCAAGAAAGGCCCAAACCGTCCATTCTTGACGACCATGTCCCGACTGCACAATTCACATGTGCCCTGAACCTCTCCTTCCGCCGCCACCTGAATATTGCCCTTGCTGTCTCGGGCGAAGTTTTTGCTGTTCTTGCACGTTGGATATCCGGAGCAGGAAAGAAACAATCCGTTTTTGCCCCAACGAATATGCATCTTTTTGCCACACTTTTCACAATCGAGCTCTGTTGGTAGGCCCTCCCTCTTGACATCAATCATTTCTGTTTGGGCCCGTTCCACCGCCTGGTGAAACTGCTGGTAGAAGTCTTCAATCACCTGGAGCCAGCCCCGATTGCCGGTCTCCACCTGATCCAACTTTGCCTCCATCTGGGCTGTAAAAGCCACATTCAGAACCTCTGGAAAGTTGGCAACCAGCAGGTCATTCACCAGCATCCCTAGCTCTGTGGGCTTGAATCGTCTCTTTTCCTTGATGGTATATTCCTTTTTCTGAATAACCTGCATAATACTGGCATAGGTGCTTGGCCGGCCAATACCTTTCTCTTCCAGCTCTCTTATCAGCGAGGCTTCCGTGAAGCGCGGTGGCGGCTGGGTGAAGTGTTGTTTAGGTTCTACCTTCACCAATTTCAAAGACTTGCCCTCCTCCAGGTCTGGGAGTTTCACCCCTTCCTCCAATCCACTCTCACCGTTGTCCGCACCTTCAATGTAGATCTGCATGAATCCGGGAAAGCGGATCACAGTCCCGCTGGCTCGCAGCATAAGCTCACCTGCAGCAATGTGCATGATCGTCTGATCCAACTGCGCCGGGCTCATTTGACTTGCCACGAACCGTTTCCATATCAGTTCATAAAGTACCAGTTCATCTTTTTTGAGGTAAGCCGCCATCTGCTCGGGGGTCCGAGTCACCGAAGTTGGCCGAATGGCCTCATGGGCATCCTGGGTCCCTTTGCGGCTCCGGTACACGGGGACCTTTTGGGGAACATACCTTGTCCCCAGATTGGTCCGTATCCAACTCCGAGCAGCCGTCACCGCCTCCTTGGCAAGTCTCGTGGAATCTGTCCGCATATAAGTTATGAGACCCACGGCACCCTCTGTGCCCAGCTCAACTCCTTCATATAAACGCTGGGCGATGGCCATGGTTCGCTGCGCGGTGTACCTCAGCTTGCGAGCTGCCTCTTGTTGCAGGGTACTGGTAATAAACGGCGGTGCAGGGCTGCGGGTCCTTTTCTTTTTCTCAACTTTTTCTACCTGGTAGCTGGCTTGCTCAAGGACCGTCACCAACGCCGACGCCTGTTCTTGGTTGGCTATTTTTACTCTCTTGCCGGCTTTTCTCCACAACCGCGCCTCAAATTGCGGCTTTACCTCCCCTTCCAACAGGGCGGTGATTGTCCAGTACTCCTCACTATCGAAAGCCAGGATTTCATGTT
>CP070843.1:1845488-1849694 GCA_020350905.1 Deltaproteobacteria bacterium | reverse complement strand
TGCTGCTACCGAAGGTTCAGTTCAACTCTCATCTCCTCATTGGCATACTGTTTGCGTAATGAGGTGAACGCAAGGACTTTCCTCGAATGCGGAAGAGGTGAATGGCCTCTGAGCCCCAAGGGCACAGGATACCTATAGGTGCTCAAACACAAAACATCGAGAATCTACCCCAATGACCAATTTATTAGGCAACAATGGAGACTGCCATTTTTGATGCAAATGCATTGGCTGTCGATCATATGAAATAACTCGAAATTGATTTCTCGAAGATTATAGACCGCCCAATGAAAAGATTTTTGCAAAGGCGAAGTACTACAAGACTGCTTAAATATCATTTTTTGACTTTCTATAGTTCGCTGCTTTTAGCAACCTTATTTATCATTCTGCCTTTCTCTGGTGGAGCTGCATCTGCGATGGATGTTACCTTGGCTTGGGATGCCAATTCCGAGGCAGCCCTAGCGGGCTACAAGATTTATTACAAAACAGGTATCCCAGGACCTCCATATAGTGGTGAGGGAGCCTCGGAGGGCAACTCTCCGATTAGCGTAACAGTTGAGGAACTCGAAAATCCAAACAGTCCTCACTATATAATTCATGGGCTAAGTGATACTGAAACAGCCTACCTTACCCTCACTGCATTCAACGCTGACGGCATGGAAAGTGGATTCTCAAATGAGGTTTCACTTGGCGCTACAAATCAACCTCCCATTGCCAGCTTCACGGCAGATCCACCTTCAGGAGAGGCGCCGCTGCTTGTTCTTTTTGATGCTACAGAATCCAGGGACCCAGACGGAGTCGTGGTCTTCCATAATTGGGATTTTGGTGACGGTACTGCTGGCAGTGGCGAGATCTTAACTTACGAGTACGAATTTCCCGGGACATACACTGTGAGCCTTACAGTGACGGATGATGTGGGAGCCACGGACTCGGCGACGGCGACGGCGACCATCTCGCCGGTGGAAGAAAACCAGCCACCCGTGGCAGACTCCAATGGCCCGTACACCGGGACGGTCGGGGAGCTGGTGGTGTTCGATGGGAGCGGCTCGTTTGATCCGGACGGCACCATTTTTGCCTATAACTGGGATTTCGGTGACGGCAGCACCGGTACCGGCGTCTCGCCGACCCACGCCTACGCCACAGACGGCCTCTTCAACGTGAGCCTTACAGTGACCGATGATCTGGGTGCAACTGACGAAGCAATGGATACGATAACAGTAAGTCAGATTGGCGTGAGTACTATACATATAGGAGATTTAGCTGCTGGCAAAAAAATCAAAGGGAAACGTGGTCTGTGGGAGGTATTCGTCACTGTCACTGTTCATGACGAAGTGTGCAACCCCGTTGCTGGTGCAAAAGTGGTTGGCGAATGGAGCAACGCATTACGTGGGTCTGCATCGGGCACGACAGCTCGCAGAGGCACTGCGAAATTCAAAACTGGGAGCATTATGGGGGGTGATAGTGTCACTTTTACCGTGATAGAAGTCGAGCACAACACGTTCACCTATGACGCCTTCGGCAACCATAAGGGAACGACTATTGACATCTTTAAGAACTAACTGAATTTTCTTGATCGGAGTAAAAAATGCCTATTTGAAAGTCTTTGGGAAGCGGCACGAGACGATGCAGATTAACTGATGTCGTTAATGTTTAGACGCTCCTACCATTTTCCTGGGAGTTTGCATCTCATACTTTAATCTACACTCTACCTCTTGAGATCCAATCACCATATCTAGGGTTAACCAAAAAGCTATTCATTTCTCATGAGACTCTACGCCTAGCTCATCCTGCATCACCTCCCTGGTTATAATATTCTGGCATAGGCGGCGAAGTAGGCCCTTTCAACTTGGAGCACAATTTCTGACACTCTGCGCTTTTCTGGTTGCATTCTTGCACGCATCTCATGGCTTTTTTGTCTGAATGCTTCCAGGCATAACAGCTTGAGAGGCAGCGTTTGAGTTCATCGCTACACAGTGACATACATCCTTCGTATGAGTCTACTTGGTGCTTCGCTCTGGCGCAGCCGACTATTGCACCAATCAGTAAAGTCATCAGTAAAATAGTGGTAGGCTGCAAACGCCTCACTTCTTTCTCCTTTGCCTCCTAAACTCCCACGGCGAGTGTCACAAACATCTTTTTCATTTTGGGCTAGTTGATTCTTCCGCAATCTTCAAAGATATCTCTTCGTTATTCACTAAAAGATAAAATGACTGCCGCTCTGTCCAAGCTCCAGTGTTGATATATCGGATGTCATCTACGATTCTATCCTCTGGATAATGCGTATGGCCACAGACAACCACATCAAAGCTACGTTCCTTTGCGTAGCGAACAGCGTTTTGCATTATTGCCTTGCGGTAGACTCTATAGAGTATCTCTAATTTTTTTGCGAACTGAGCACTACTTAACGGCTTTCCTCCCAGTCTCTCCCACATGCGGCGAATACGGTTGAGCAACTTGAAGAATAACCCCATTCTCGGCCTGATTTTGTCGAAAGTATCCCCATGGATGATCAAAATATGATCGCTTATAGTATGAATACGCTTAAAGATAATTCCTCCTGCCTCTGGCAATTCCAAATCGTGATCTACATTCCCACGTATCCATACTACCTGTCTGCGAAAAGACTCCTGCCTGATTAGTTCCAGTATCCGCTGATGCAACTGATCAAAGCTTTTCTCAATTTCATCCGTAACATCCCCGTTAAGAATAAGATCGCATCCTTTGGGAAGGCTTTGCAGAAAGCTCTCGAAACGCTGCGCTTGAAAAAATCTGGTTCCAATGTGCAAGTCGCTTACGATGATAGCCTTCATTGTCTAAGCATCCCTCAAAGTGCCGCAAATACCAGAGATCACATGAGACTATATGTATCCGCCTGTAGTTTCAACCCCTCGATGCTGCTCTGACTTCCCCACCTTTTTACAGACACTATCCAATCTTCCTCGCGAGTATCTCAACAATTGAAGACTTCTAGAGATTCAGCCTATTAGGGTGTATAAGGGATCTCATGTATACTTGCGAATAATAAGCTACGAACAAATCCAGACAGCTTGCACACGGAGGCCCTGCTCACAGATGGGACTACCTAGACTATTAATTACTGGTTCGCGGGGCAGAATTGGCACGGTTCTCATGGAGGCTCTGGCCGACTCATTTGAGGTATACGGGGTTGATATCCAAGATACAGCGGGAGAACGATCATTCAGGGCCGATATTGCGGATTATGAGCAACTCTCTAGTGCATTGCAGTTGCTTGCTCCAATACCATTCATAGTTCACCTTGCTGCTGATCCCCGAGTCGGTGCTGGTTGGAATTCTGTACTGAATAACAACATCATCGGAACCAAAAACCTATATGAAGCGGCGAAGGAATATGGGGTCAAAAAGGTTGTTTTTGCTAGTTCAAATCATGTAACCGGCGCATACGAAGGTATTCCACCAAGCCTTCATAAGCAAGACAGCCCTCGACTGATAGCTGTCAATGATCCGGTACGTCCCGACAGTGACTATGGCACCAGTAAGGTTTTTGGGGAGGCGGTTGCGAGGCAGTATTACGAACTCTACAGGATACACTCAGTTTGTCTTAGGATTGGTAGCTTTATTGCCGATGACAATCCTACAAGGAATGAAAGAGTCCGAAGAACTTGGGTAAGCCACAGGGATTTAATTCAACTGGTCAAGAAGAGTATTCTGTCCGAGGTAGAGTTTGGTATTTACTACGGGGTGTCGGGCAATAAAGGCAGATTCTGGGACATTTCCAATGCCGAGGAGGAGATTGGCTACTGTCCGGAGGATGATGCTTCGGTAGTCTGAGAGCCATCAAATCGAAACGTCAGCAAGGCGGGTAGACCTCCCAAGCGACTTGGCCAAAGTACGAGATGACCTGCAGATAACCGTAGATCAAGTTTTCGAAATTATGGCCAAAGCATTCTCGACCTCTCCCACCCCTAGAACCGCTTGACAATGGTCTTTTCATACTCGGGGAAGTAGTCGCCAATAACCGGCAAATCGAATCGAGACAGGATCATAGTATTACTCTCACGTTCGAGCAAAAACTCGAAGGATTCTTCGATGAGCGTTTCAGGACTCACCTTGCCCTCGGTCAATTTTTCATAATAATCCTGGGAAAGTGTTACCGTGTGGGTTGTGGTGGTTGTCTCCCGGACAGTCACTTCGAAGGTTTCAGTGTCTTTTTGCTTAACTTCGATTCTA
>CP070843.1:1841642-1845388 GCA_020350905.1 Deltaproteobacteria bacterium | reverse complement strand
TAGACGTGCACGACATCAACAAGAGGCCACATTTGGAAGATCTCGTTGAAGAGCTGGAGAAGTTGAACAAGTAAAGAATTCGAACTCTGAGGAGTTAGAAGCCAGGTGTCGGGTGTTATTAAGGCACCAGGTGTCAGGTGTCAGAATCCAGTGGACAAAGGGCTTGTGTTTGCCAGCAGCAGACAGCCGAAGCGACTAAAAATTCCAAATTACAAATATCAAATAACAAACAAATCACAATGACCGAAATTGTCCGCGCTTCGCTTGGACTCCCCACCCTGCGGGCGGGTCCCCAGTTTCAAAATCCAAAACATGTTTTGGTCATTGGAATTTGGAATTTGGAATTTATTTGAGATTTGGTGCTTGGGATTTGTTATTTGAAAAACTGGTGCTTGGAGTTTGGAATTTCATACACTTCAGCACTTCCCAACAGCTTGCAATCTTTCCCGGCAAAGCCATGCAACTCTAAATTGACCTTGATGGTGAGGTTTTTGATGAAGGAATTGCTTGAATCAACTGAAGTAATTTTAGATTGCCTGAGCGACGGCGTTTATGTGTGTGACCGCGAACGGAAGATCGTCTACTGGAGCAAGTCTGCGGAACGTATCACCGGATGGCAATCTGAGGATGTGCTGGGCCGTCTTTGTCTGGATGATATTCTACGCCATGAGGATAAGGACGGGAACCGGATGTGCGGCGAAGAGCACTGCCCGTTGCACCGCTCCATAGTCACTGGAGTCACTGCCATCGTGCCAATAATCGTTTTTGCGCACGGCAAGGATGGCCGTAAGATTCCCATGCAGGTCACAACTGCACCGATCCGCAATGGGTCCGGCGAAATCGTCGGTGGAGTGGAAACGTTTCGCGATGCCTCGCCGCTGCTGGTGGACCTGGAGCGGGCCAAGAAGATCCAAGCCCAGACCCTTGAACAAGAGCTGCCCGATGACCCTCGCCTGCGGTCCTCAACCTTCTACCTGCCCCATGACATTGTGGGCGGGGACTATTATGCGGTCAAGCAGCTCGACAAGGACCAATATGGATTTCTGCTTGCGGATATGGAAGGACATGGCTTGGTCGCAGCCTTATATACTATGCATCTGGGTATTGTCTGGAACCAGCATTACCAACTCCTGGAAAACCCTGCGGAGTTCGCTGCCGAGGTCAACCGAGAACTTGTCAGGATATTTGGCGGCGTCGTAACCTTTGCCGCGGCGATCTGCGGGGTCATCGATGCCAGTAACGGGACGGTGCGATTAACCGGGGCCGGCGGTCCATCACCGCTCGTAATCAAGACAGATCAGACCGCCGAGACAATAAGAGCTCCCGGCCCTCCTTTCGGGGTTATGGAAGATGTTCCATACCAGGAGCAAACTATGCAGCTTGAGCCAGGCGACTCGCTACTCTTGTTCAGCGACGGCGCCTTCGAGATCCACAATGCCGAGGATAAATTGCTTGGCGTCGATGGACTGGCAGGAATCCTCAAGAGCCTTAGTTATCCTCAGACTCCGCTCAACATGGGTGCGCTGGCGGAAGAACTCCTGAAGTTTTCAAACGATATCCGGCTCCAGGACGATATAGCGATTATTGAAATGCGGTTCTTGGGCCAGCAAGCATCAGATTAGCGGTAGCGAGATTTAAGATTGCAGATTTAAGAGTTCAATACCTCGCGGCGGTGTCGGGTTTCAGGTGTCAGGAAAAAGAAAAATAGCCGCTGAAGACTGAAACCTCCATGTGCGCTGACACCTAACGATTTTTTATTAACTCCTTCCTCCTGATTGCTGAATAAGCTTGGTCCGACCCCGGTTCCATCGAGGTGGTTTTGCAGGTCTGTATGGGTTGATTTTCTCTTTTTAGCAATTCAGCTATGGTCTTTGATCTGTCATGCAGCCTTCCGATATTCACTCGGAGTAACTCCCAGCCATCGCTTGAATGCCCTTGAAAAGGCTCTGGATTCTGAAAAACCCAGCAAGAATCCAATTTCGGTTATGTTGTTATGTTGTTCTCTTAAATACTTTTTGGCCAAATCCTGACGTATCTCATTTAGCAGAGTGTTGAAGGTCGTACCAGCACTTTGAAGTTGCCGTTGTAACTTGCGGGAACTCACATACAGCTTCCGGGCCACAGTTTCATCTGTAACCTTACTTGAAGGAAGCTGATCGATGATAACCGCTTTGACCTTATGGGTGATGTTGTCATGATCCAGCTCGGCAAGATAATCAATCATTACCTGATCATTCAGCTCAGCAAGTTGAGGGTTTGAACCAGGCAGAGTTTTATCAACCGCTTCAATTGGTAATGTTAAGCTGTAAGTGGGAGCTTCAAATAAAACTGGACAGCGGAAATACTCGAAGAACTTTGGAGAACAGGAAGGTTGAGGGCGGGTAATTGTCACTGACACCGGTGCCAGCTCTTTTATATAGTTCAAACGACACATACTCATTATAGTGGCCAGCGCGGCATCGTTTCGTTCAGGAATATCACGTTTTGCATGGCTGAAAACAAGAGTCACAGTCAGTCCTGCTTCCGTCTCATCTAATTTCATGATCTTATCATCCGAAATAACACCATGATACCGATCCATTCTCTCAAGCCCTGTCCGTAAGGTGTTGCTTGCAAGCATGGCGTAGCCTAGGGCGCCGAGATTCGAAGGATGCCATACCACAGCAGCTTTGAGCCCGAAACAGGGGTCGTCGATAACCTCAGAGACCTTACGCCATAGATTATCGATGTTATCCAGCCTATATCGCGCTCCAGGTTGTTTCATTAACTCAGGGTCTAAAGCCATTTCCCGAAGCAGAGGTTCGGGGTGGATCCCGTAAGATTCCAGGATATTCCACAAAACATTTAAGAGACTGGCGTTATTCATAGCGTGCAGCATATGGGCCCTCTCCTCTCGTTCGTTCCCTAAATTAAACCACTAGTTTTGTTCTCCCCATTTATCAAGCCTGACGTGATAAGTCAAAAGATCGGCGCTTAGGGTCAAGCATTTAATACCTATGCGACTTATGTTCTCTACAAAATCACTGAATAAATGAAGGGGAGGATGGACAAGCGCTTACGCGAAATAATGAGGATTTGTGACCAACGTGGGCATACGAGACTAAGGAAGAGCTTTCAGGTGACGTTACGCAAAAGAGTTCCTGGTATTCTAGATGTATTGCTAGAAGGGAATACCTTGGAGTTGAGTCAAGGTGGTGCTTTCATCAAGACTGAAGGCTGGCATTTTTTCGAACCTAATGAGGTAACGGAACTGACTTTATTTTTGCCACCAGACTTTACCAGCAAGGATACTCCTATTGGGTTGCATGGCTCAGCTATTGTTAAAAGAGTTGATCCATTAAGAGAAGGGATCGCTGTAGAGTTTACCAAAGAACTCTGGCAGTTTAGACCAATCGCAGTGTGTTGACTAACCCGCGGACAACTGTGGCCCGGACCTACCTCATGCCGAGTATATTTCCCTAGCCCGGATATTTCATGAATCACCTGCTGCGACCGCGAAACTGGAAACCCGCTTGCGGGACTGAGCGGAGCGCAGCGAGCGCGAATAATAAGGCCGTCCTTCCTGGCGTCCTCGGGTGTCGCACCTTGCGACGTACCGCTCAGGTACGCCTCAGGTCCAACACCCTGCGGTTGCCAGGTGGCACGCCCATCTTCACGGTCTCACTAAAGTGATTCATGAAATATCCGGGTTAGCTTTCGGCAGTTAGGTTTTGCATAATCCATTGCACAGAGCGGAGTCGGGGGGT
>CP070843.1:1837941-1841542 GCA_020350905.1 Deltaproteobacteria bacterium | reverse complement strand
TGAGTACGCGGTAGTTGCCGAGCGTATTAAAGGAGCACTAAAGGATGAGGGTATGCTGATAGGTTCGACACCGATAGTCTCTACAGAGCCTGGATTAGAGGGGCATTGGCAGCACCAGAACGAGTTTACCAGTATCGCCCAGTTGAGAGAATTCCTCAGCCGAGACTTTTCCCAAATCCAGATTGATATGACTGTCTATCCGGTGGTTGGTGGCGGTGAAAGGCGCACGGCCTATTTCATCCTGAGAGGATCTAAGTGAAGGATAGTAATCTGCCCAGGCTTAGCTTTGGCATAATTGTACTCAACGGTGAACCTTTCACCAGATATTGTCTTCGAGCCCTCTATCCTTTTGCCCACGAGATTATTGTGGTCGAGGGAGCCGTGAAGGCAGCGGCAAATCTGGCAACTCCAGAAGGGCACTCGACAGATGGGACTCTAGAGACGCTTTCTCGCTTTAAAGTCCAAGAAGATCCCGAAGACAAAGTTCAAATAATTACTCGAGAAGGCTTCTGGAGCGAGAAAGACGAGCAGTCGCGAGCATATGCCAACAGATCTACTGGAGATTATCTCTGGCAAGTGGACATAGACGAGTTTTATGATCCTCGCGATATGCGAACTGTGCTAACAATGCTAGGTGAAGATCCTGAGATTACCTCTGTTTCCTTCAAGCAGATTACCTTTTGGGGCGGTTTCGACTACGTGGTTGACGGTTGGTATTTAAGGCGCGGCAGTGAAATTTACCATCGGCTGTTCAAATGGGGGCCTGGCTATCAGTACGTCACTCACCGCCCACCCACGGTACACGATTCGCGAGGTCGTGATTTGCGCCGAGTAAGGTGGATAAATGGACGTGAGCTAGCTAAGAAGAATGTTTTTTTATACCATTATTCTTTGCTGTTTCCCAAACAAGTGATGGAAAAGTGTGAATATTATGACCGTGTCAACTGGCTTGAGCGCAAGGAAGCCCAAAGGTGGGCAAGCGAGGTATTCTTAGGGCTACGAAGCCCTTTTAGAGTTCACAATGTATATACTATTCCCAGTTGGTTAGAGCGCTTTCATGGAGACCATCCCCCTCAGATCGTGGCTCTATGTGATGATATCAAAGCTGGACGAATCAACGTACAGATCAGATCTACAGATGACATCGAACGACTTCTGAATTCCCGCAATTATAGACTGGGACGGTATGTGATCAAAAGTTTGACACCCTGCGATCGACTCGGGAATAGCCTACGGCGGCTTATGACTTGCGGGCTGGCGTACTTGTCTCGGCGTCGATGGGACTCCAAAAATGAAGGTTGTCCACCTTAGTAAGCAGGGATTGGCAGCCGTGTTGGCGAGGCCGGAAACCAGCTTCTCCTGTCCACATGCAGGTCGTCGGGCATACACTGCTGAGAGTGTCAGACTGGTGAGTGAGGCTGGTTTCAAATGTGTCTGTTCCAATGTTGCGGGTGTAGTCAGGTGGGGACAAGATTCGTCTCAACACCCCCGTTTTCTGGTACGTGATTGGGACGGTGCAGAGTTCGCCTGGCGGCTTGAGACAATGTTTCATAGCTAGTCTCTAGGGAAACGTCGCGTATTTTGAATAAATCTATTGTCCAAATTAACACTACAGATGATCGAGGTGGTGCTTGCCAGGTGGCTTGGAATTTGCACAAATCTTACCTCGGTCGCGGCTTGAACGCCCGGATGGCAGTGGGACGCAAGTTTGGCGACGCTCAAACAATTGCGGTGATACCTAATGATGAGACAAGGTCACTCTACTCGCGAAGTTTACTGAAACTGGCCAGCAAGATAGATGCCCGGAGAGCACGCTCTGATGAAACGAGCATAGTAAGCAAAATCCTGTATGTTCTTGCAGAACCCCGACGCTGGCTGAATGTTTTCCGGGGGAGAGAAGACTTCGCTCATCCAGGCACCTACCAGTTGCTTGATCTCTTCCCAGAACCGGTGGAGATTATCCACTGCCATAATTTGCATGGCGACTACTTCGACCTCCGCGCTCTTTCTTGGCTGAGCCGGAAAGTGCCCGTTGTCATGACGCTTCACGACGCCTGGCTGCTCAGCGGCCATTGTGCTCATTCCTTTGATTGCGAGCGCTGGAAAAGTGGATGTGGACAGTGTCCGGATCTGACGATTACTCCAGAAATAAAGCGTGATGCTACAGCTTTTAACTGGCAACGGAAGCGTAATATCTATGTAGGAAGTCGCCTTTATGTGGCCACCCCGTCCCAGTGGCTGATGGACAAAGTGAATCAGTCAATGCTCGCCACGGCGGTCGTAGAAGGCAGGGTGATTCCCCACGGTGTGGAGTTGTCTGTTTTCAAAACGGCCGATAGGGATTCAGTGCGGGCTGCATTGAGCATACCGTTGCGGGCCAAAGTGCTCCTGTTCACCGGCCATGGCATCCGCCCAAATATTTGGAAAGATTACGAAACAATGAAAACTGCGATGGCGCTGGTAGCTGAGCATTTGCATGATCAAGAAGTGCGTTTCATTGCACTAGGAGAAGATGCGCCAGCGGCGCAGGCTGGTCGAGCAAAGGTTCAGTTTGTTGCCTACCAAGAAGATCCTCATTCAGTGGCTCGCTACTATCAAGCAGCAGATATCTACTTGCATGCTGCGAGGGCTGACACATTCCCTAACACCATTCTTGAAGCTTTGGCGTGTGGAACGCCCGTTTTGGCGACTGCTGTAGGTGGAATTCCAGAGCAAGTGAAGCCACTTGATGGAACAGAAATGAGCATGGATTTTAAGACGTACGGTCCGGATCAAGCCACTGGCTTTCTGGTTCCCCCAGGAGACGCAAAGGCCATGGCTGAAACTACTGTGGCTCTACTCACCGATGAAAAGCTGCATCGACGTCTGGCCGAGAATGCTGCCAGAGATGCCCGGACTCGCTTCAGATTGGACAGGCAGGTTGAGGACTATCTCGAATTTTATAAAGGAACATGAGGCTGTTTTTGAAGGAATCCGTTGTTTGCTGAAGGACCACAACAAGCGCATGTGTAAAGTTCAAACCAGGCAAGTAATTGATGGCCCAGAGATATAAAGCTGGGGAGCTTTTTTAGCCGGGGACAAAAGTGGTGTCTATATCGGCGATCTACGATTTTAATAAAAACAACCGCTACAAATGGGTTGCGCGCAAGGCCAAAGAAACTCCAGCCGGAGCGAAGGTACTTGATGCTGGGGTGTGAACATCATTGTATTGGCACCTTTTCTCACATTGCGATTATAAATGTCAGGACTTCTGTGAGCTCTCAAATTACAGCTACGACAAGATGGATTATATCTTTACGGTCAAGAATCGGTGAGGTTTATGACGTATTGGATAAGTTTAACCAGGATCGCCGTTTTACCGTGGGCTATTTTGTGGAGGCGATAAAGAAATAATGGCCAGCAATTCAGAAAAGACAGAGGTTAGCGTTGTCTTGGGTTCATATAACCGCAAGAGATTCCTCAAGGCCGCGATACAGAGCATCCGCAACAACGAGATTTTGGTTCCCTACGAGATCATCGTAGTGGATGGCGGCTCCACCGATGGATCGTTGAGTTGGCTCAGTAAACAGAAGGATATCATCACAATCTTACAACATAATCG
>CP070843.1:1833526-1837841 GCA_020350905.1 Deltaproteobacteria bacterium | reverse complement strand
ATGTATAGCGCCTCCGATGCCTTGAGTTACAGCGGCGTGCCCAACATCCTCATCCCCATGTTAATCTCCGTGCTTATCGTCCTGAATACCATGATCGGTAGCGTGTACGAACGCAAAAGAGAAATTGGCGTGTACACTTCGGTGGGATTGGCAACTTTACACGTCTCATTCCTTTTTATTGCGGAAGCGCTGGCATTCTCAGTGCTCAGCGTAGTGTTGGGTTATTTGCTGGCCCAGACCTGTGCAGGTCTTTTTGCCACCACCTCCCTCTGGGAGGGAATTACGGTGAACTATTCATCTTTGGCTGGAGTCGCGGCCATGATCCTGGTGATCATGGTTGTGCTGATATCAGTAATATATCCCTCCCGGGTGGCAGCTGCCATTGCCATCCCCGACGTCACCCGCGCCTGGAGCTTGCCGGAGCCGGAAGGAAGCGAAATAAAGGTCACTCTGCCCTTTCTGTTGAAGTACAGCGAACAGTTAGGTGTAGGCGGGTACTTGCGCGACTACTATCAGGGCCATCAGGATGTCTCACACGGGATTTTTACCACCGATGATATTTCTCTGGAATTCTACTGTGTCTCGCGCAAGATGCCAGGACTCAGCGGTACAAACTACTGTGAGAATGAGTGTATCCAAATCAAAACTAGGGTGTGGCTTGCTCCTTTTGACTTCGGGGTAAAGCAGTTCGTTCACCTCGTATTTTCACCTTCTGCTGAGGAGCCCGATCACTACCTGGAGATTCAGGTAACGTTGCAGAGGGAGGCTGGCGAGGCCAATGCCTGGAAACGCATAAACAAGGCCTTTCTCAATGATTTGAGAAAACAATTACTCATCTGGAGGTCTCTTGACGACGAAGCCCAGACTTATTATGCCAAGTTACTGGCCACCGAATATGCATCCGAGGAGTTGAGCGCACTGAGTTGGACATAGCGATCTGCGCACTAGAAACTAAGAACCACAAACAAGTTCAAGATTCCAATTTCAACGTTTCAGGTTCAAGGCTATTTTTTGGTTAGAATTGATCAGTTGATCAATTGCAAGGGCTCAATCTCACGCTCCCCGGATTCTAGACATTAGTACCTGGTGCCTAATTGAGTACATGCTCTCCGTTCTGTTGCTCTGACCGTTCACAGCAGAAGCAGAAGCGAAAATGGATCAAGGTAGGGTAAGACTGCGAGCGATAGTATTGGGGGTGGGACTTGGGGTCCTGATTTGCGCCATTACTCCCTTTAATAATGCCTACCTCAATGCCACGCCTCTGGGGGGAGGCCACTTCCCTCTGGCCCCCTTCTTTATCTTTTTTTTGCTTTCCGTGGGAATTGCAGCGCTCGGCAGATTCCGGTTTTCGTCAAACTGGCTCAGCGGCCGGGAACTGTTCGTTGTGTGGATTCTCATGGTGATTGCCTCGGGGATTGCCTACACCGGTCTGGTCCGTACCTTTTTCGTAAACCTGACAGCGCCTTACCATTTCGCCAGCGTTGGCAACCGCTGGCAGGAAGTCATTCAGCCGCTTTTACCCCAGGCTTGGTATCCTGACGACCCGGTGGCCATCGAGCTCCTTTATAACGGACTGGAAAAGGGCAACCAGCTGGGCTGGTGGCTGATAATCCAGAAGATCCCATGGGGTTGCTGGCTTCCACCCCTTCTCACCTGGGCAGGCTTCGTTATCCTCTGTTATTGGGTAATGCTCTGTCTGGTAGATATTTTCAGCCACCAGTGGATAGCCAATGAGAAGATGAATTTCCCCCTTCTTCGAGTGCCGCAACTCATGGAAGAGGCTCTGGATGAAAACAGGTTTGGTCGGTTTTTGGCAAACCGTTTCCTGATTGTGGGCTTATTGGCCAGTGTCCTGCTTCATCTCATCAACGGACTCCATCTCTACTTCCCGGCGGTACCCCAGATTCCTACCTTGATCCTTGCTGGTCCATATTTTCCTAAGCACGGTCTCTTTTCAGGATTCCACAAACTCAAGATCTATATTTATCCAGCCTTTATTGGTTTTGCTTTTCTTACGTCCCGGCAGATCTCTTTCAGTTTCTGGTTTTTTTTCCTATTGGGAGGACTGTTATTTGGATTGCTGGGAGTCCTGGGTTACAACATTCCCTCTGCTGCTTTAGGTGTTACCTTTGGTCCTACGTTGTCTCGACCGGAAGAGACTCAGATATTAGGTTCATATGCGGTCTTTTTCCTTTTTATCCTCTGGTTGGCGCGCTATCATCTCCTGGATGTGGTCCGGCAGTGCTTCTTTCTGAGGCCGAGGGAGGGGTCCAAAGCGGAGTGGACCTCAGCCAGGTTCTCCGGCTGGGGGTTTTGGCTGGGAACTGGGTTATTGCTCTACTGGTGCCACAATTTTGGCATGCCGCTTACAGTGGCCATTCTGCTCCTGGGTGCCTTCTTTTTCATCATGCTGGTGTCCAGCAAGGTGATCTGCCAGGGAGGTATTCCTTATTTTACGCTTTCCGCGGCGCCCATGGATGGCCTGCTCTCCTTTTTCGGATCTCGCTTCTTTACCAATTTGGGCCTGCTCATGGCTGCGGTTATGCAAAAGGTCCTGTTTGTGGATTTGCGGGAGTCCATAATGCCTTCTTTTGTTCATGGTGCCAAGGTGAGCGAAGGAGCCCGCAACAAGCGTTTGATTTTTACAGGGATTGTTCTGGCAGTCCTTGTAGGGGTGTTGGTCTCCTTCTTGGCCATGCTGGCGATCTGTCATAAATATGGGTTGCGCGAACTCCAAATGGATTGGGCCACTCGCACAACTCTTGGAGTATATGAGAATGTCCAGCGTCTCATGGAGGCGCCGGGTGAGCCGCGACAGTGGGTTCTTATGTTTTCGGCTGTGGGTGCGGTGGTCATGCTTGCCCTGGTGATTTTTTATCAACGTTTTTACTGGTGGCCCATCCATCCCATAGGCTATTTGACCGCCTACAGTTCAGCCATGCGGATTCTCTGGTTCAGTTTTCTGGTGGGCTGGCTCTGTAACCATTTGAGCCTGAGATACGGGGGAGTATCACTTTTCAAGAAAGTAAGATTTTTCTTCATCGGTTTGATTATTGGGGATTTTCTTATGGCGGGCTCCTGGGCAATTGTTGGGCTCTTTACCTTCGCTAGCTACCAGGTACTGCCCACCTAAGATAACATGGAACATCGAACGTGGAACCAGGAATAAACCACAAAGAACACGAGGGTCACAAAGATAGAATTGAATATGTAGAGTTCTTCGTGCTCTTTGTGGTGAATTTTAGCCCCGCGTTCCGAGTTCCCAGTTAAAGAGATGTACGAAGACAAAGAACTACAAGAATACCGAGATCTTCTGCCACCGCCGGACCATTTTGAGGAAGGCTTTGACTGGAAGACCGTGGTCGGGGCCATTTTTATTGGCTTTCTCATGATGCCGGGCAGCATGTACTTGCAGTTGGTCATCGGCACCGGCATTGGACCGGCGGCTCGCTGGGTAACCATTATTCTCTTTGCGGAGCTGGCCAAGAGGTCCTACTCCGAACTCAAACAGCAGGAAATTTTCCTCCTTTACTACATGGCGGGCGCTGCTCTGGCATCACCTTTCCAAGGGTTGCTTTGGAATCAGTATCTGGTTCAGTCGGATGCAGCCAAAATGCTGGGCCTCACCGAATTCATTCCCACCTGGGTCGCGCCGCAACCGGGCTCCGAATCGCTCCTGGAGCGCACCTTCTTTCACCGCGACTGGATGGTACCCATTCTGCTTCTGGTGGGATCGCAGATCATCCAACGTATCGATCATTTTGGCCTCGGCTACGCCCTCTATAGGATAACCTCAGATGTGGAAAAGCTGCCATTCCCCATGGCACCGGTGGGAGCCTTGGGAACCATGGCTCTGGCTGAATCCACTGAAGATAAGCAGAAGAGTTGGAAGTGGCGAGTTTTCTCCATTGGCGGAGTTATAGGCTTGACTTTCGGGACGCTTTACGTACTTCTGCCCGCAGTCTCCGGGCTGCTTCTAACTGAACCGATTCGTCTCATTCCCATTCCCTGGATTGACTTTACCCGCCATACCGAGGATGTACTACCGGCGGTGGCCACAGGTCTGCAACTTGATCTTGGGCTCATATTCCTTGGCATGGTCCTGCCATTTTGGGCGGTGATGGGTGGCTTGGTTGGGTTGATTATCACGGTAGCTGCCAATCCCATTCTCTACAAGCACAGTATACTCCGGCGCTGGCATCCTGGCATGGGAACTGTTGATACGGTTTTTGCCAACAACTTTGACTTCTATATGAGTTTTGGGATTGGGTTGGGTCTCGCCATTGGTCTCGTGGGCATCTGGCATGTATTGCGT
>CP070843.1:1830880-1833426 GCA_020350905.1 Deltaproteobacteria bacterium | reverse complement strand
GGTTCATCTATCGCAGATGGCCAAGGCTGGCCACATACGCCGCTTCGGGAAAATCCCAGCCCTCAATCGCAATCTATGCGGAGTTCAGTGTATGGTCGCTATCCTAAATCCGAATATCGAAACCGGGGCCCCGCCTAGAGGGTGGGGACTCCGAAGGAGAAATCCGAAACAATTGGAATTTCTAATTTGTTTCGTGCTTCGAGCTTCGGATTTCGATTTTTAGAGTGCCGAATCAGGACAAAAGCTAACCGTAAACGACCGATATAGGAGAACGTGCTATGGAGGTGAAAACACTCGGAGTGGTGGGTGCCGGACTCATGGGAAACGGTATTGCTCAAGTTGGGGCCATGAGCGGCCTGCAGGTCATTATGAGCGACATCAAGGACGAGTTTGTCCAGCGGGGGTTGGAAAACATTTCGAAGATTTTGAGTCGTAGTGTGGATAAGGCGAGGATGAGCGCCGAGGAAAAGGACGCGATCCTGGGCCGCATCAAGAGCACCGTTGATAACAACGACATGTCAGCGGCTGACTTTGTTGTGGAAGCTGCAACGGAAAACGAACCCCTTAAATTCCAGATTTTTCGAGATCTTGATGAAATCTGCAGGCCCGAGGTGATCCTTGCCACGAATACCTCCTCTATTCCCATCGGCCGCATTGGGGCGCAAACCCAACGTCCTGATAAGGTCATCGGCATGCACTTCATGAACCCTGTGCCCGTCATGAAACTCGTGGAAGTGATTCCCGGACTCGCCACATCAGATAACACTTTTAAGACCACCTGGGATTTGGCCAGCAAGTTCGGCAAGACTCCGGTCAAGGCCAACGACTATCCAGCCTTCATCGCCAACAGGATCCTCATGCCCATGATAAACGAGGCCATCTACTGCCTCTACCATGATGTGGGTACGCGCGATGATATCGATACGGTGATGAAACTGGGAATGAACCACCCCATGGGTCCTTTGGCATTGGCGGACCTCATTGGCTTGGACACTTGCCTTGCTATTATGGAAACCCTCTACAATGGCTTCTCTGATTCAAAGTACCGTCCCTGCCCTTTGCTGCGCAAGTATGTGGAAGCCGGTTGGTTGGGACGTAAGACAGGCCGAGGATTTTATGAGTACGATTAGAGCGCAAGCAGCAGGCAGGAATTGGGAAGACACGGCAACGCGAGGACGCGGAGGGGCGGGGAAGTAAAGAATCCGGACCCAAAGGACCCGGCTTTGGGCTGCCCCCTGAGGGGGCTTCAATGGTCCTTCCCCTCTTGCGGCAGTCTGCTGGAGTAATGGAGTAATGAAAGAACCAATTCAAGTTGGAATTCGGGCTTTTGCTTTTGCCAACACTCCAATACTCCAGTACTCCAAAAAAGCTCACAATCTTCACCGGCAAAGCCATTGAACTCTGACCCCGAGATTTTAGATTTTAGAATGCAGATTTTAGATTTAAGAGCTCAAAACCTCTCAGTAAAGAATGCATGCAGCCTCAATCTGCAACCTACAATCATAAATCATAAATCACACAGCGACTGGCCCTAAGGACCAGGTTTTCGATGTTGAATAAAGGCCAGCCGTTATTTGTTAACCGTTACAGGAAAAGGCGATGATTCGCAAGTGCAAAGACAGTGACTTAGAGACAGTCTACGAGATTATCAATGACGGTGCTCAGGCCTATACGGGGGTAATCCCTGCTGATCGCTTGAGGGAACCGTATATGGACAAAGATGAGCTCAGACACGAGATCGACGCTGGTGTCGAATTTTGGGGTTATGAAGAGGCTGGTGAGTTGCTTGGAGTGATGGGAATTCAACACGTGCTCGACGTTACTCTCATTAGACACGCCTATGTCCGCACTGCCAGGCAGAACAAGGGCATAGGTGGAAAACTGTTGCTGCACCTGCGCACAATGACATCACGCCCAATTCTGATCGGCACCTGGGCTGACGCCTCCTGGGCCATCCGCTTTTATGAAAAACATGGATTTCGAGTCGTCACGGTAGAGGAGAAAAACCGTCTCTTAAAAAAATACTGGTCAATACCTGACCGACAAATCGAAACCTCGGTCGTCCTGGCAGAAGAAAAGTGGTCAGATTAACCTGTTACATTTTGCCTCCGCGAACACCGTAGAGCTTTGATTTAACAGGGTAAAGTGGAGGAGGAGACATACTGATGCTCGAACTGACTGAAAAACAAATTAGTGAATACTTCAAACGAAGCTATACGGCCGTTGACGGACTCTGGTTCATGAAAGCTGAAGAACGTTACGGTTTTGACACTGCTCTCGACATTGATGACGAAGTCTGGAAGGTCATGCCCAAAATCCAGGCTCGAAAGCTGAAAGCCATGGGAAACCTAACCGCCGGCTTGGATGGGCTTCGAGAATGCCTGACAACCAAACTCACCCTCGATGGCTTCGCCTTTGAGACCGAGCAGAGCGATGATGGCAGGTCATTACAAATAACCTTGGTCGAATGCCCCTGGCATAACATAATGATCAAATCAGGAAGAGAACATCTTTCCGAGAAGGTAGGAACCCGCATCTGTACTACT
>CP070843.1:1820001-1830780 GCA_020350905.1 Deltaproteobacteria bacterium | reverse complement strand
AATCCATTTTATTGTAGTTCGCTCGCTAACCCCGCAGCAAGACTTGTCGACGTACGAAAAGAACATTGTTAACCCGCATATTTCATGAATTGCCATAGCGAGACCGTGCAGATGGCGGTCCCACAGGGCAACCGCAGGGGCTCGAACCCGAGGCGTACTTGAACGGTACGTCCCAGGGTGTGAGCCTCGAGGACGCCCGGAAGGACGGCCATATCCACGGTCGCAGTAGATGATTCATGAAATATGCGGGTTAAGAGACTTTGAATGTGGGAGAGGGAAAAGAGGGGGTTGGAAGTTTCTTATACTCGGTTCAACCCCAGGTATTGTAGCTGGTTCTTGAATCGAAAAATATAGAGCATGTTATGTTTCATACCACTCTAGCAGAGCTTCAACTTATAACGCTAGAGGATAACTCCGAGTAAAAAAGTACTTTACTGAGGATAAAAGGACACAAACTCAGTGCAAATCAATCCTCATCCAGGACTTCACGAGCCACTTGGAGCAGCTGTTTCATCTCATATGGTTTACTGATGAAGCTCTTCGCTCCGGCTTCTATGGCCTCCTTCATAGGTCCGGTGTCAGAATAGCCACTGGCGATGACAACCTTGGCTCTGGGATTTATATTACGAAGCCCTTCAAGACACTCTCTGCCACTCATCCCCGGCATGACCAGATCGAGAATCACCAAATCAATATTCCCCTGCTCCTTCCGGTAGAATTCCAAGGCAGTCTCCCCGTCAAGGGCAGTGAGCACAGTGTAGCCGCATCTGGCAAATATCTGCTTTCCCAGGTCCAGGATGAATTCCTCATCGTCTACCAGCAAAATGGTCTCGGTGCCACCTTCAAGCAACTCTGGTTCAGGTTGCTTTTCAAATTGCACTTTGTGTTCAATGGCTGGGAGATAAATCTTGAAGATGGTGCCTGCTTCAGGTTCGCTGGAGCATGTGATCTGGCCACCATGGTTCTTTACGATGCCATAGACAATTGCCAGGCCAATTCCGGTTCCTTCGCCAAGCCCCTTGGTAGTAAAAAAGGGCTCGAACATCCGCATCCGGGTCTCTTTATCCATGCCATGACCAGTATCTGAAAAGGTAAGCAGAACATACTCTCCTGGTTCCACTCCTGCTTGCCTGCGGCAATACTCTTTGTCCAAAAACACGTTTTCAGTCCCAATGGTCACTTTGCCTCCATCCGGCATAGCGTCTCTTGCATTTAATGCCAGATTCACCACGAGTTGCTCTATCTGAGCGGGATCGGCATTGACAGGCTTCAGCTCTTTTTCAGAATGAAATTCAATCTCAATCATTTTTCGGACAGTGCGGGACAACAGCTGTATCGCTCTGTCCACTTCAAAGTTGAGATCGACCGGGCGTAACTTGCTCTCTACCTTACGGCTGAAGGTGAGAAGCTGCTGGCTGAGTTCACCGCCCCTCTTGGCAGCGCGAACAATTGCTTCTAGCTCTCTGTAAGTGGGTTCCTCTTTCTTTCTTCTCAGAAGAAGCAGCTCCGCATAACCCTGGACGGCTTGAAGCAGGTTGTTGAATTCATGAGCGATTCCACCAGCTAAAGTGCCCACTGCTTCCAGTTTCTGGGCGTGCTGAAGTTGGGCTTGTAGTTGCTTTTGTTCGCTAATGTCTCTTAAGCTGACAACGCTGCCCACAGGGTTGTCATCCCGATCCCAGTAAACGGCCGCGCTTATACTGACAGGAATGGTGTTCCCTTCCTTTGTATACCGACAGGTTTCAAAGCCAGAGAAACTTTCTCCTGTTAGCGCCTTATCGATCATTATTTTCGTTTCCGGCCAGCTTTCCTCGGGCACAAAAACGTCCATTTTTTTGCCCAAACGCTCCTCTATAGTCCAGCCAAAAGTATCTGTGAAGGCAGGGTTAAGATAGATTACTTTGCCCTCCATGTCGTAGACAACAACCGGATCAGGATTTGCCTCCAGAACTGTCCTATATCTTTCCTCACTCTCCCGCAGGGCCTTCTCGGTCTTCTTGAGTCCAGCGACATTTATCTCCAATTGCTCAGAGTATTGCTGCACCTCTTCATATAGAGTGGCATTACGCAGACCGGTGACGACTTGACTGGTCAAAGATTCCAGGAAAGTGGCTTGCACCTCAAAATCAAGCTGCTCAGTCGAACCGATGACCAGCACGCCAATTATGTTGTCCCCGCTCTGCAAAGGCAACGCAGCCAAAGAAACCAGGCCCGCCTCTTTGCACTCTTCCAACGTGCACCGCGGGTCAGCGTGAATGTCGGGAGAATACACCGGTTTCCCCTCGCTGCAAGCGAGTCCACAGAGGCACTCGCCAACGCGGTGTATCTTGAAATTCTCGAAAGAGAGCCTGGTCTCCACAGACTGAAGACCCCGCAAGAGCATCTGATCGCCCTCACGCATAAAGAGCAGCGCCAAGTTAGGGCTAACTCCTGAAACAATCCCCTCCAGAGCCGCTTGTACCACTTGATCCACCATCAGGCTGGAGCTTACCTGATGCGCCAGGGTATTGAGCACGATCATTTCCTGGACCCTCTGGTGTAGCGCTTCTTCAGCCCTTTCTCGCTGGGCGACTTGCAGATTCAGATTTTCAACCGATGTAGTAGTAAGCTTCAGATCCTCGGTCATTCTGTTAAAAGATCGAGCAAGCTGAGCTAACTCATCATCTGAGGTTATTTCTACTTTATAGTCAAGATTACCTTTTCCTATAGCTTCAACACCAAGTGCAAGGGTTTCTATGGGTCTGATGAAATGTTTAACAACGAAATAAAGTGTAACCCCAAGTACCGTTAAAGCTAAGAGTGAGAAGATTATTGCGAAAAGATAAATATTTCTGCTGATATCTGCGATATGCATGGTAGAAAAGCCAAACCAAAAGCTCCATTTACTTTGATTTGATGTGAAGTTTTTGATAACAATACCGTAGAGCTTTTCGTTATTAACGACAATATTATCGGTAATTACATCAGAAGAGATATTCGGGAAGTAGTCACTGGTCTTTGTGCCGACGAATAAATCATTGTCGGCCAAGTAAATTGTCTCATCGTCGGTTACGATCCACCAGAAGAGAAAATCATCTCCTTTTGATATTTTTTTAAGATTTCCAAAGGGCCATCTAAGTTCCGAGTGTCCTAACTCGATCTCATTAGTAACGAAGCTCACGACAGCAGCCTGTTTCTGAACAATACGGTTTTGCACATCAGAAATCTGCCGAGACGCCATTGTGTAAACAGTAAGAACAACAACAGTTACAAAACAAATGAAAACGGCAGAATATACCTTCCAAAATAACTTCACTTCAGTTGTTTCCTTTCTGTCCGACCATAACAAAAGATGTTAATAGGTTGCCATGTTTGTTGCCAATTCCCGGAAGATGACCTTGTTCTCCCCAGGTAAAATTAGCGATAAAAGGAATATTATCCGTGGCATAGTTTATCAGAGTGCTCATTTTTCCCCTGTCGTCTTCTGGTATGATACCCATTACTCCGCTACAGATGTGGCCTATTCCAAAAATTGGTTTTGTATGAAGGTCAAGTCCCCCTTTTACCCTTGCTTTTAGTGGAAGGTTCCCGATCCTGTTCAGAAGCACCTCCCATGTCCCATGGGCCAGGTATATTCTCTCTCCAGCCTCGATCCTTGTTGATGTCATGAGTCGCCTATCTGTAAGTGTTTTGTCCTGGGTGCTGGGGTGTGAAAACACCAAATAACTTTGGCCAGAAGATGTTACGTATTTCCGGTAAAAAGGGTGCAACGTAAGGTGATCCTTGATGGCGCGGAGGTCCTTGAGCTCATTGACCAATTGCGACATTTTTCCGCCCAAGCACTCATCATACACGTCCAATGCAGGTCTATGATCAATTTCAATAATTGTGTAACCGTCAACTTCGGTAACGACTCCTGAACAGTCGTCCGTAACGTCAAAACCCCCTTCGAATACCCAACCCACGGGAAGATCTGTGTATACAACTGCTACTGAAACGCCATTCTTATACACCTCATTTTGCCCAATTAGCGCAAACTCTGGACCGCCCGAAGTTCCCCCTAGGATGACCGTTTTGTTACTCGCCACATCCTCTATCCCCTTGAGAACGTCCTCAGCTGCCCCAAAGGAGGGGATGACCAAAACGAGTTTCGGTTTTTCGTCTAAAGACCTTCCAGCGCTTCTAATGGCACTCTCAAAAGCATGCCTAGAAGCTGTCTGCACCGAGGGATAATCAGAGAAATTTGCAGAGCCGACCCCAAAAATGATGTCATGTGAGGTAACAGTCATGACCGCCAGAGCGTTTGGTCTCTCTGTGGCTTCAGGCTCCTTCTTCCTAACGTGGACAAACCCTCGACCCGTCATTAAAGCCCTCGAGTCTGAGCTCCCTCCATATATTTTGGTTTCATTCCCGAATAATTCCCTAGCCTTGGAAAATATCGCTTTTATGTCACTTCCGGAACTGGCAAAAATTATTGCAAAATCAGGGGTTTTGTCGTTCTTGTCCCCTAAAGCCATGTTCACTGCTTCTATCACCGCGTCATTTGGATCCTCTCCGATACTCCAGCCGGTTCCAACTTCGGTACCTGCTACATCGCTGTATCTTTTTGCAGGCTTTTCCATTGGAATCAGCTTGAATACTTTTTCTTCTTCCTTAGCTAGCTCAACCGAAAGAACACTTACGAATATTGTCAGGATTCCGGCAGCGATTATGAATACTATTCTTCTCTGAGACACTGTTATCCTCCATTAGTGACTATCGTGATACAAATATTCAAGATCCCCTGATACCCATATTCCTCCTAGCGCAGCCATATCAGCCATCTATTTGCTCTGCCTGCTTCCTTTCTTCTATTTCCTGCTTCAGGTTCTCATTTAATTTCACCAGTTCGGCCGAACGCTTTTCAAGTCGGTCGTGAGCTTCTTGCAGAACCTCCTCCGCCTTCCTGCGCTCGGTTATGTCGCGGGCAACATGGATGCTCGCAATTACCCGTCCCTCCGAGTCATGGAGGGGAGATACGCTAACGATAAAGTCCCCGCCTAAACGTTTCTCATGAAGCTCCGCCATGTGTTCCTTACCGTCAGCCAATAATTTGGTATGCGGACAGAAGGACGGTGGCTCTGCCATCCCATGGACACATTCGTAACAGGTCAAGCCCACCGCCTCCTCAAGGCAATTTCCAGCCTGCCCGCCATTGTCTTGTTGACCCAGACGATCCGATGCTCTCTGTCTATGACTGAAACCGGATCCGGTATAATGTCAAACGTCCTCTCCCATTCCTCCCTGGCATCGGCAAATGGTTTGACTCGTTTAGAAGAGCGAGCTTCTGGTGGGCCTAACTGAGCAACTTTTTGGCGTAGTTCCTCCAATTCATTTATGAGTTGCTCTTTCGTCTTGTCCGAGTCTTTCATTTAAGACAACGCCACCGGCAGAAAATTTACTCTCTCAAAACCTTTTGTCTTTTGGAGGTGTCTGAGACAACGGTCGAATTTGAATCATAATGAGTATTAACCAGTTATGATATCTTGGTATTTTCCGGTGTAGTTCATGACCTCCTTTGTTGACTCTAACTCTAGGTTTTGCTATTCCTAGAGTCAAACAAGTGGGGGTTGTACAACTGTGAGTAGTAAATTCTTAATGACTCAGAGGGAGATTGCTGAAGCATCGGGGTACTCTCAGCAATTCATTTCCAAGATCATTAATGGCGACTCCAGGCCACACCCTGACACGGCAGAAGAGCTAGAGAAAGCCACAGGGATATGCCGTGAAGCATGGCTCTGGCCTGACGACAGGCATTGGAATCCCTACATTCCCTTCTCCGATGCCAAACCCTGCCTAACCTGTCGGTTTAGGTTTTCAAGGATAAAGAGGTGGAGAGATATAGGCGTTGAACATCTCAAGGCTAATCCGACAAGGGAAGGACTGAAGGAGTTGCTTGAAGGGATTGCCATGTTCAACAACTTCAACGTAGAGAATATGCTATTGGGCTATTGTGCGGTTCGTGACGATCACATTGAGATATTAGCGAGGATAGGCAGGAGGGTTGTTAAGACTGACAATGTTGATTGGGAGTATGCGGAGAACAGGTTCCCTTGGTTCTGGACTCAAGTAGTAAAAGAACAGAGCGATATGTATTTTCCTCACCTCCATAGAGATATACCTACCGAAGCTCAGACCGACCTAAATTGGGTACTAAAGCATGGTCACAGATCAGTCTACGTAGCTATGGCTGATAGATTCTATTTTCAGATAACAGCTTTCGCCCCCGAAGACTTCTTTCTGATTGATCCTAACAGCTTCGAGCAGATCAAAGAAAATACCGCAACGCTTAGACCTTTCATAGAACACCTGTTATGAACTTCTCCGAGCCGAAGGATATAGAGACAGAGTTTTAAGGTAGATTCTGAACCTCTTTGAGATAAATCCTTCTCATATTGTTCGCTTCAAGGAATGAAGCTACTGTTTAGCCATGACCTTTATGTGATCAATCTTGACAGTTTCACAAATACCGGTTGCCCCTTTGACGGTAAGCGATGCAGAGTATTCTCCTGCGTTTAAGTACCTGTGAACTGGATTACGTTCTCTACTCTTATGTCCGTCTCCAAAGTCCCAATACCAAAGTCTGACTTTCCCAGTGGAAAGATTTTGAAAGGTTACGCGTAACGGTGAGAATCCTCGAGCCGGCTTTGCGTCAAAGTCACAAACTATCTCTGAACCAGTTTTTCCAGTAGGCTCATCTGCTCTCACGTTAATCGTAAGTGAGGGTGAAATAAGTATCAAAGATACAAAGACCAGATAGCAAATAAACCTTCTCACGACTTGCCCCTTCCTGCCTGTTTCTCAACCAGGTCAGTAATGTATTTTCTGTCTTCAGGTGAGGTGAGGATGAACTGGTCTTAGAGTACAAGACTGTAAGAAAAAATGGCAACAACAAGAAAGCGGAACCGAAGCTGGCAAGGTTGTTTGGGAAATGGATAGGCTGCTTCTGCGTAAAGCCTAATTAAGTTGGAAAACTAGTTAGACTTTTCCCACAAACTGTGCATCAATCAAATTTCTTCTTTCTGTGTAAGGACATTGGTCCAACTCTGAAGTGAGACTTGCTTCGTGTGTGGGCATTTGTCGATCTGGGTATTTACAGAGGAAGATTCCATCCACGTTTTTCAAGTCGCTTTTGCCTGTAGAGGCCTGGGAGGATTTGCCGATTATCTTTGCTTTTGCATATGGGCAGCGTTCATCGCTAGCAGGGTATGTATTCGCCAAGCAGTACTTACGCACAAACCCTATGTCTTCAGACTCTGTCTTGGGCCATTTTCTCATTTCCATCATCCTTTCTGGGCAGCCGTGTTACGGGGCTACCACGAGATCATATAGAATGATTTAGTGAGTATTACTATTATATCTTGATAGATTCAAAGGATGTTTGTGCCAGTATGCAAGAGCACGCCAAAACTAACGCATGAGTAGATCGAGAGATACCCCATTGAGTCTCTAAAATCCTATAGACTCAGGGCTGCCCAAAGAACCGCCTGTAAGAGATTGGGGGCATTAATCTTTTCAAGAATTGAGTCTGTTTCCAGCCTGACAGCTTGAGTACTCATGCAGAGTTGCTCTGCGATTTTTTCTTCTGAGGTCCCTACAGCGAGCAGGGCAAGTATCTTCCTCTGGTCATCATTTAATGTGTTGCCTTTGTGCTTTGACATTCTTTAATGTCCCATTTTCAGACAAATAGTTAAGCATACCTCGTATAGGTGAATACGTGAGGCCCCAAACTAGAGACTACTCAACTTGCTTAGATATGGGGGTATTAGTCAGAAAAGTGGAGCGGGATACAGTCACTCGTCACTTCCAGAAGCAACAAGTTGTCTACATCTCGCTCCATAACCCAAGGACATGACTGGAGGACACGTCCAAGTAGCCAAATTGTACATAAAATCATCAAACAGAGGAAGATTGCTTTTGGGCAGTTTTTTGGTAGGTCATACTACCTATTTAGGCTTTTTCGCTCGCAAAAGGCTGGTAGATTTGCATCTAGACAAAACTTAGGAGGTAGGATCTCAGGTTTACTTTCTTGTGCTTCAATCCAAGTTTTGATCTGAGATTTTTGCGATGAAACGAAATGGCGTTTTCTGTAATACCAAGCAAATCCGCAATTTCGACATTTGTTTTGCCAGCTTTTATGAGACCCGCAATTTCAAGTTCTCTAGGTGTAATGTCCGGGCATTTCGAGGAGAGCTTATCTGTAAATGGAGAGGCGACCTCGTACAGGTTTGCCTCCAATATGTCAACATAGGCTTGTTGTTCTCTCGAAAGCGTAGTCTCCTTAAGCCTCTATAGATATGGAGTGATTAGCTTTTGGAGACTGCCAAGGACAGTATCTTCCAATCTCTTCTTTTCTTCATCACGATGGCTAAGAAGGACCCTGAGGGCTATATTGGCTTCCTCGAGAGCTTTCGCTTGCTCTCTCAATGCCTTCTCATTGTCCCTCAGTCTCTTCTCCACACGTTTGCGACTCTCTATCTGTAGGCGAAGTTGCTCGTTGGTTTCCATCAGTTCACTCGTACGGTCTTTGACTTTCTGCTCCATCTCATCATGAGCTTTGCGAAGTTCCTCTTCAGCTCGCTTTCGTTCAGTGATGTCCCGGTCAATACCTCGATAACCACGGAATATTCCGTTGACATCACAGATAGGAATCCCGCTCGTTTCAAGAACCACAAGATGACCATCTTTGTGGACATTTACATTTTCAAGGAGCTTGAAAGGTTTGCGGGATTTAGCATAAGGGGCAAAAATATGAGCAACCCTGTCGGCCTCTTCCGGGGGCATGAAAGCGAAGGGGGTCTTCCCTAATACCTCCTCTGGCTCATAGCCTAAAATGTCTCGTATCTTTGGACTTGAATAAGTATAAATAGCGTTTTCATCTACTTCCCAAAACCAATCAGTAGTAGTTTCAACCAGGCTACGAAATCTCTCCTCACCCTGTTGAAGTGCCTTCTCCGCTTGTTTGGGCTCGGTCCCTGGCTCTTTACGGACCCTTTGGCGCAGTTCTTCCAACTCTGCAATCAGTTGTGCTTTTGTTTTGCCTGCGTGTTTCATCCAATTTGCCTTTCAGACCAGGACTGAGTTTAAGAGATCAACAGTCTTAAGTGTATCTGTCAAAGATTCGACAATGCCTTTAGGGGTACTACTAATGAACTGAAAAAACGACTGATCTAGCTTAGTTCAGGAAGGCCGGAATTGCAAGGCAGGTAAATTCGTGGCCACCTCGTTGCTAATTGAGATTTTGCTTAGATGCGTGAACCTATCTCGCTCACTGTGGATTACATCGCTAAATCCACACTTTCGGATCTAGCAAGGATTCTACTACAATTGGGGGGGGGTCAGAGAGGGCGAGAGTGTGTATTAAGTATGTAGTTTTCAGGAAAATGATAGGAGAGTTTACATATTAGCGATGAATATTGATTGTACCTCAAGTCCTGAGTAACATCGTCAGTGTTATTATTGATCACTGAGATTTGCCACTAGAGAAAAAAGAAGTCTAATCGTCCGTAACTATGCGATCGATATACACATTAACATCTTTAACTCCAGCTATTTTCTCTGCCATATTCTTGACCTTAGTGATTACCTTATTTTCCTGAGTAAAAAAGGACCCCTTTATAACTATATAGATCCCTCCGTCCTTGCTTGCAACATTTGCGGTGGGGAATTCTTCAGCAAGGGATGCCTGCACCTCGGCAGCTAAGGTCAAATTGTCGAGGATCCTTTGAGACTCTGGTGTGGTCTGGTAACAAGGCAATTGCACAGCATTCAGTACTATTTTAACTGCATCATCCACTGTCATTGTTTGGATATGTAGGACCAGATCGTAAAGCCTCGAATCCTGAGTGTCATGTCCGTAAAGATTCAGACCCCACTTGCGGCGTTCTTCATCGTCCTTTTTCAAAATATGGCGAGCTTTTTCAGGAGAAATGTTCTCCCTTTTCATCTCTTCGCTCACTCGGTCTTCCATATCTGCGATAATCCGCACCTTCAACACATGGGGAACTCCCTGTAGGAAAAAATGGCCGGCCAATCCATGATAGACAACATTGTCTTTCTGCACGTTTGCCAACAGAGCCGCACGAATATAGGCGATATACCTTTCTTTGCCGTATGTGAAACGTTCGAATACAGAAGGCGCATCATGAATGGCTCGAACTAGTCTGATCTCTGGTATATTAAACTGTTCTGAGGCCTCCAGGAGAATATCTCGAGAAATACACTCATAACCTAACGTCTGAGCTAGCTTTTCGGCCACATCTTTTCCACGACTATAAGAACCTCTGGAGATGGTGATAATGGACATGTTATGCTCCTTTTTTCAACCTGGAGTCATTAGATAGACTGCTAAATCTATAGGAATAGTGAGGTAGATGTCAATATGAGACGCCGCCATTTTATGCGTTAAACGGCTAGCTCAAAAAGGAAGGTGCAGACTGTAGATCCCATCCCTTAATACACACTAGGATGGAATTTACCTTGGTACAACATGCTGAAATTTGTCAGAGGGGCATTGAGGATGATGGGATTCTACTTCCCGCCCATTGAAAAATGTCAGGCTGGCACTATGGAATAAGTATGGGATGGTCAATGCGAGTGACTGCCTTCGCCAGACGCATTATCTGGTCGCATCTCAATAGTAAGAATCCACAACTAAACGCAACCTATCCGCAACCAGTCACCAAAAAAGGACTTGTCCAATAATGGATAAGTCCTTGATATTACATGGAGGGCGACCCGGGGATCGAACCCGGGACCTTT
>CP070843.1:1815957-1819901 GCA_020350905.1 Deltaproteobacteria bacterium | reverse complement strand
ATCCACACTTTTGCCTTTGAGACCAAGCTACAATATGTGGATCTTATTTAGCGAGGGTAAATTGTGCCCAAAATTGTGCACACTGTGCCTATTTTTTCCTAAAAACACCTAACATCTCCCAACAGAATGAAGGCAGAAAAAAGCCAGTGATAGAGCGTGCTTGCAGTCTATCACTGGCTTTGCTGGTCTTGGCTTGTTTGGATTAGAAGTGATGTGTCCAGCGCAGGTTGAATCGATAGCCTTCCGGTCTGTTTTCAACCATTGTTTCAAAGTAGGCGTTGAAAAAAACATGGTTGTTCTGCGAGAAATGATACACTGCCCCGGGGCCAATAGCCAGGACCTGCTCCTTCCTGCCCGAGACATCGTCACCGTCCACCTTAGTATCGGTAATTTGTTTGAGGTAATAACCGTTCACACCGAAACGAAGCCTTTTTTCCAACACCTCATAGGCCGAAGCGAAGTTCACGTGGATCGCCTGCCCCGCCTGGGAGTCATCGGCATCGACAAATCCTCTGTTGGGGTTATTGTTTTCAGCATTCCAGAGGTAGTGCAACCGCCAGGAAAGTGTCCATTTAGGCATGAGGAACAAAGTTGTTGCCCAGTAAGGGTTAAAGGAAAAGAAGTTGCTGCCCGGGTTGAGCTCTCTATTACTGTTGTATTTTCCTGTGGGAAAGATCAATTGAAACTCGATGCGATTCAGCATAATAGGACCACTCTTGCCCATGATAGGGTCCCATTGGATGAAGGGGCCCACCAAAAGGTCACCGAAGCCTCCTGCATTATCTTGGGGAAATGCGGGATTATCTGTGTCATAACTTATGTCTGTGTAAACAAAGGGTACGATCACATCCAGACCCCATTTGCCTTTTAGTAAGGGTATTTCCGTGTTTGACTGATAAATTCCCTGAAAGAGCAGGATAAACAGGTCTATGTCCTCGTCAGCAAAAGAAGGTAATGCACTATCCCCATCGGAGTCCTTGAATTCATCGGAGGTAAAGTACGTATGATATTGCTGGTAATAGAAGCCGGGACCGGCAGGTGGGCCGCCATCAACAAAGCTGGTAAACCCAAGATTTACCCCTGGTAAATCGTAGGCCTGGGCTGGGACCGTGCACAGAAGGCCACCAACAAGACTGAGTGAGATTAGACACAACGCCAGCTTACTCGATCTAAACAATGTCGTCCATTTCATTTCTCTTCTCCTTTCCCGACCGTGATCACAAGTCCAAGAAACAGGGCTGCCGAGCAACTCCCCTCTTCTCCAAAGCCGATTGATCTTTCCCCGCTGGAAATCTCTAAGCAATGAAACGATTTAAATATTACAAAAGCGCAAAGCTCCCACTTTGACAGTTTCAGAAAAGAGCCATAGGGGGGCTCCTGCTCGCCCACGGCTCTGCAATTGAATTGCTTTGGGTGGAGTCGATGTGGGCAGGCTTCTGGGATAGCCCCGTCACCACAGGAATATGGGTAAGTTGGTGTTACGAGCTGTGGCTAGTGTGGCGCGATCTAGTTAAGTTGTTGAATTCTATACTACAAAGGCCATGCCAGTGTCAAGGTCAAAACAAGTGGTGGATTTGTCTGATTTAAATATACGGGTCAGGATTATGATGTGTTGACCGCATAATTAATACATTCCATTATTCCATTTGGATGAAAGTGCACCCCCCTAGGGTGTGACAAACTCACTTCCTTCCCCTCAGGTCGGGACCTTGGGTGGGCCCGGATTCATGCTTGTTCTATTTTTATACCGGTGCGGTATCGTTCTATATACATGGTGGATCCTTTCTTGCTCGACCCATGCCTTGTCCTGGTTTTGCTATCAGCAAAGGATCGGACGATCTTCCCCCTGAATTTTTCTTCATACTACTTACTCTACTAGCCATCTAAGAATATGATTACTACAAATATATATTTATTATCATTATATTTTTATTGTAGAAGGGCTTTTCTGGCTTAAATAGTGCTTGATTTACAATGTACAGACCGCTAATTTTTTTCACAGCATGAACAATAATAGGAACAATACCATCGATATGTTGCTTGACTATCAGATCAAGAGGTTACAGGACCTCATCGAAGAGATTCTCCAGTGCTGCAAGGGACAAGCATCTTATCTGTCAAGCAAATTCGACATTCCCGAGGCAGAGTTGCGTTGTTTGATGTTATTTGGAAGCGAAAGGTATTTAACCGCGAAAAGTATTTCACAGAGACTTGATGTGGCGAAGAGTCGCGTAACCAAAATCATCAATGGATTGATACAAAAAGAAATGGTTGAAAGTATTATTGATCCTAAAGATGCAAGAATTAAACTTCTTACCCTTACTCAAGAAGGACAGAGAAAATCGCAAGAAATAGTTGCGATCATTGCAGATCTTCATCGAAAACTGTTGTTAGAACTTGATTCTGAACAGCGCAAGATGGTTCTGTCCTGCCTTGAGGCGCTCAGGTCGGGGATGGAAGCTGTCAAGAAGCAGCGAGTTTGATAGGGAAGATCACAAACTGCCTGACACCGACATAATTCCAGTGCTTGGGGCAAAAGTGGTTACCTCAAGTCCAGACTGGCCAATCCGTAGTGTGAATACTCTAAACTTTGCCCCTTGAGGAGCACGTGCCACATTCTGTGCTACGGTCTGTAGGGCCAATAGTGTGGATTAAGGGATGATATCTTAAGCCTGACTGAACTTCTGGGAAATGGCATATTACTCGATCTTATGCGAAGTCCTACCAAGCTATCAGGAATCCTCATATAACTCATCATTAATCACACTTAAATACGCTCCTATAACTGATCTCGCCTTGCAGCCATACCTAATTTTATGTAATGTGAAACCAGTGATCTTTCATCACCAAACGATCAGGCAGGGAGGATTAATGAAGGGCTCCGCATTTGCCTTGCGTAGAGTTTTAATGGGCGTGGTCATATCAATCATGCTTCCTCTGACATTAACTCCCGGACATGCAATTGAACCGTCTCCCTTTAATGATCCGGGGACGCTTATAGCCGTCAGGGGAGGAAATCTTCCGTCCCTTTTCGAACCCAGCGGGAGTTTATGGCACAGTCGCCTCCAGCGCGTGTTGATTGTGGATGACGGAGGACAGCTGGCCATGATGGATTCTGAAGGAGAAAATGTCGTTATTTGGCAGCTGGGTAATTCCGATTTGGAAGGCATCTGCCTAGCCGATTCTGAGAGCGATTTCGTTTACATCGGTGTGGAACAAAATCCAATCAGCATCCAGGAATTTAACCTGACCACAGGACAGGTGACCCGCGTGTTCGATCTGGAACCTTGGCTAAGCGGTTACGGAAATGAGGGTTTGGAAGGTTTGACTTTCATTTCCAATAATGGAGATGCCGAAGGCGGCCGGTTCTATGTTGGAATACAGGCAACCGGTGAAATCTTCATTTTCAGTCTGCCGATTTTATCAAGTTTTACGGATAACACAGTGACATTTGTCGGAAATTTTACCCCTGAAAACCAAATGCAGGATTTGTCGGGACTCTATTATTGTCTGCGAAACGATATCCTATACGGCATATATGATTCATTTAATGTACTGGTTGCGATGAACACGGACGGCACCAGCCTTAAAGAGTGGCAGCTGCCCGGCAATGACCAGGAAGGCTTTGCGATTGGTGATAACGGATTGGTTTATGTCGCCGAAGACGTCGATGAAGTCTGGCGTTATCAGTTTGCACGTCTTCCTGAAGCAAATGCCGGTGAAGATTGCATCGTCACCGACAGCGATGGCGACGGCATCTACAGTTATACCTTCGACGGTTCAGGCTCCATCGATGCGCTGGAATACAGGTGGTTCTAAAGCGGTCTTCTGATTGGAACCGGCGTCAGCCCCATTGCGGATTTAACGGTCGGCACACACGCGATTTCCCTTTTTGTGATGAATACGGATACGGCAACAGATGAGGATAATATCACCGTGACGGT
>CP070843.1:1809911-1815857 GCA_020350905.1 Deltaproteobacteria bacterium | reverse complement strand
GTGTCGGACGGTGTCTCGATATTGTTCTCCAAGCCGAATCTTTGCCATGAGCGGTTTGTTTCTAAGATTACGCCATTTTCATCCAATATAGCCATGTTGGCCGATAAGGAGTCCATTGCTACGTTGATGTACTGCCCAGTTAACCGTAGCGAATTCGTGGCATCTTTAACCTTGAGGGCCTCATCCTCTAACTTTTTGACCCTTTGCAGCAATTCTTCATATGTTGGAGCAGATGTCATTGAAACTATCCCGTAACAAAGAAAAGTGTCTTGCCTGCGTGGTTCAATGGCAAACCCTTAAAGCAACAGAGTTACCAAAACGCCCTCCACTCTGGCCTTCCGATTCAATCACTGTGGGTATCAGGTCAGGTGTTGTTCAATATAAGTCTTAACTTTGAATTTCGCTTTGCAGCCACCGTAACTCATGTAGCGGATTTTGCCAAAAATGGGACGCTCTTTCCAGGCCCGATCGTGAACTCCCCCTATACTCCAGGCAATGCCAACATAGCCGTTTACATCCCTGCCGTCGAGCTCATATTTGTCGTTGAGCAGGATGGCAACTTCCAGTGCCTCTTCTGGAGAACCAGTCCATTCCAGGATCTTTTTGGCCCAATACATCCTCAGGTAGCCGTGCATCTTTCCTCTGTGAACCATTTCCATCTGTGCAGCATTCCAAAGGTCATCGTGGGTCTTGCCATCCTCAAACTGCTCCAGGAAATAGAGGTACTCTCTCTTGTCATCACGATGTTCATTCAGAGTTTTCTGGGCCCATTCCGGGAATCCTGCGAACCGGTCGTAATCTTGATTGTAGAAGCAGAAGTTATCGGAGAGTTCGCGGCGGACAATGAGTTCTTCCAGGAAAGCATCTTTGGACTCTTTGTTCACTTTCTTTTTTTGCACCTCCAATGCCACTCGCTGCGCTGAGATCTGGCCGAAATGGAGGTACGGAGAAAAGTTGGATACACCATCTTCGGTGGGATCATTTCTTTTGGAAGCGTAGGCTGAAAGTTTCCTGCTCAGAAAATCATCCAGAATTGCTGCGGCTGCCTTTTCTCCTGGCAAAAGCCAGTCAACCTCCGGGACTGAAAGATCAATTCTGAGGGACTTTTCGGCCTCGTCCCAGTCTGTGCCCTGCACTTTCTTTGGCCACGGAAAGGGATGTTTCCGCGCCCTTGGAAAATCTTTTAAGAACTCGGGGAGGGCACGATGGATCTTCGGTCGCAAGGTATAGGCGGCGTATTCTTTTTTACTTGAGGCCTCCCAGCAGGGAACGATATTTCGGGCGTCCACCTCGTAAATTCTAGAATTGCTGTGCGCTGCGACCTCTTTTTTCCATTGTTGTTTGATTCGCAAAGGATCAAAGTCAGTCACCAGACTACCGATGTGGTGCTTGGCCAAAAATGCTGGAAGCTCCTGCTCCGGAGAGCCAATAACAAGGAAAAAAGGGATGTTCAGTTCCGCCAGCTGACTCTCCACCTCTCGTAAACCTTTGAGCATAAAGCCGTACTGTCTCGAGGTCGCATTGAGAAAACGTGGCGCCAGGGAAAAAACCACACCAAGGGGCACTTTTCGCACCAACGCCAATTCCTGGGCAAAGAGCAGAGCCCAGTTGTCGTTGACCCTTTGGTCCCGACTCATCCAATAAAAAACGGGACCTTTGCCAACTGAGCCCCGCTTTAATACTCTGACCCTTCTGGGATCAACCATTATGCTTTTGCCCGCAAGGGGGCAACCGTTTTCATTCAATCGATGATTCCTTCTTTCAAGGCGTGAAGATTTGGAACTGGGACCGATAGACAACGGTCTCTGTATGAATTGTACGTGAAGCGATAAGAGATTCCGCTGTTGCCCTGTTGCTTCATAACCTCCCAGCCTTGAACCAAATAGGGGCACTCGTCGTTAAAACACACATACATAAAATCCACGTCCCATTGAGTAAACGGGTTCTGCGGGACCTCCCATTTACGTAACGTGAGCTCACAATGTGGGCACCTGAGAGTATGCTTCACTGCTGCTTTTCTGCGCCGCAGCTCCTCTGGGTCGAGAGGATATTCATGCGACACAGCTGAGGTATGTCTGGGCCTCTCTTGCCTCTTGCCACCCTTCTTCTCAGCGTAGACCGCGTATATGGGGTCGCTGGGAATGCCAAGATGAGCATACTTGTCATCCTTGGGCCGTGGCTTGCCCGTGGAGGCAAAGAGTTGTGGTCGAGTAAAGGACTTAGCCCGTTTGAAGAACTCTTCCACCAGGAGTACTCGCTCTTCCTCTGAAGACTGACGCCAGATCTTTACCGCCTTTTGCTCAAACATCCGGCTGGAAAAGATGACCAGAAACAAACCCCCTGGTGTAAGAATTCTACTGACCTCTCGAAAGACGTCAAAGGGCTTGGTCATATAGTCTACCGAAACCACATTGAGCACCACGTCAAAGGTGGAGTCAGAAAATGGGAGGATGGGATTTTTGTTCAAGTCGTGAAGGCACCACTCGGTGAGAACGGGGTTTTTGGAGAGTTCATTACGGTTCAGTCCCAAGCCCACAACTCTTTCCGGCCGAAGGCTGGAGGGAATGTGGGAATCCCAACTTGCCATCAGATCCAGAATGACCGGGTTTTCTTCTATAACGAGATCACCGATTAGCTTTTCCACCGTTGCCAGGGCCAGTGAATCGAGATGCTGAACAAAACGATCGGTGGTATAAAATATACTGTCATCACTTTCGTCTGAGCGAGAGAAAGCATCTTCCCTGAAAAGGGGATCGTCGCAAAGTACTTGCTCGGTCAGACTACCATTATTTGTCTTCAGAGCATGTGGCTCTTCCATACTAAGCCTCCTCGAGCTTTTTTAGCGCTTTGTTCACTGTATCTTTCGGACTGACCTTGTACCATGTATCAACGACTTTTCCATCTTCGTCGATCAACAGGGATGAACGGATAATACCCTCGTACTTCTTACCGTACATGGATTTCTCCCCCCAGGCTCCGTAGGCTTTGGCAATGGCGTTGTCCTGGTCCGAGAGCAAAGAAAACCCAAGGCCGTGTTTATCGTTAAATTTCTTTTGCTTGGCAGGTGCATCTGGACTGATACCGACAACATCTACGCCGAGATCAGCCAGTTCTTCCCGGGCGTCCCTCACATTGCATGCCTGCTTGGTACAGCCAGGGGTATCCGCCTTCGGGTAGAAGTAAAGGAGGAGTTTCCTTCCTTTGTAATCAGCGAGGTTCACATCGTTTTCATCCTGATCGGAAAGCCTGAAATCAGGGGCTTTATCCCCTGGATTTAATTTGGTCATGTGAATATCTCCTTCGAAACCAATGTCCAAAATCTCGATATCGAAAAAGTAATCAGGCTACCTTTTTTGTCAATACGCGGGCAAGAAGCAGCGAATAACAAACCCCAAAAGCAAAGCTCTGCTAGAACCTCCCAGGGGGGAATGGCTAAAGGAACTTCTTCTCCACACAATCTCTAAAATGATTCAGACTGATTGGGCGTAGTGAAAACCTACACTGTTTGCGAAGAAGTGAGGGGCGAGGTTTCGATACGCTTTCATATCGTAAACTTTTGAGAGTTTAATATCTGTGGCAGGCGATGTTAAGTACAAATTCGCGGAAAATATCCCCAACAGGTTGACATTTTTTACTCAGCAGCTCTGTGTTTTTTAGGTACTCTAACCTGCAAAAGAAAAAGCGGGCACTTTGCCCGTTCTAACTGCCTTAGCTTAAGAAAATCTTGATCGATTACTCCGACTTAACCTCAATTTTTCTTGGCTTTGCCTTTTCCACTTTTGGCAATACCAGCCTGAGGACGCCATCTTTCATGGATGCGCTGATTTTATCCTGATCAACCCGGTCAGAAAGACTAAAGTGACGATGGAACCTACCGGTTTCATACTCCCGAACCAGGGATGTTTCATTTTCAGACCCTTGAGGCTCAATCTCTCCCATGACCTTCAACTCGTCATTATGCAGATCAATAGTTACACCATCACTGGGCACTCCAGGCATGTCAGCGAGCAGGGTAATTTCTTCCTCTGATTCAAATATGTCCACTGCGGGAGTAAAAACTGCACCCGGCATGGTATGTTCTAAATTAGTCTGCAATTCCTACTTTTCTCTTATCAGTAGCTCTTTTTCTGCCATGGTGTTCACCTCCTTTACTATCGAAATAAGGTCCGCTTAAGTCGACGCCACCTCGATCTTACGTGGTTTCAGCTCGGCTGCCTTGGGTAAAGTTACGGTGAGCACTCCGTTTCTGCATACCCCAGTGACCTTGTCGGCATCTACCCGAGTGGGCAGAGATATAATACGCCTGAACGAGCCTGCTTCTCGTTCCCTGCGGTGGTAGGAGACTTTTTCACCTTCAGTGGCAATCTTCCTCACTCCCTTTATGATGAGGTTGTTTTCCTTGGTGGTAATTGGAATTTGCACTTTCGGTGCTTCATACTACCAGCCACAAGCAGGACAAAAATGTTTGATGTGAACAAAAATTAAGCAGCCCTTTCGACCTTGTCAAGTAGTGGGATAAACCATTTTTATTTCCGCTGCTTGATCAAAGTTTTGGCATAGGCTAAAATTCTCTCTATTATCGTTGGAGGCTGATCCGCAGGGTTTTTTCATTCTGGATGTCCGCCCAGAGGACGACAAATGAAATGACAAAACAAATCCTCACAATCGGAGATTTGACGGGTTGGCTAAATGAGCTTATTTTTTTGATGACATCAAATATCTGTGACTTTTCAATGGCCGATAAATCCGATACTATACATTGTCGAAAAAAGAACCTCGCTTTTTGATCAAATGGATGGTTTTTTCTTTTCGGTCGATGAGTTCTATTCGGGATTTTTTCCAGGATTCTTAGACAGCGGATTAGGAATGGTGAGATAATCTCCGAACTGAGAGGGCTTCGAGATGTCAGATGAAACTACCCCAAAAGATAGTGCGAAGTTTGAAATTCAAGCATACAAGAGACCACAGAATATTAGGGATTTGATCAAGACCCATGTTCCTTTCTCTGGCGCACCACAGAGGCACCCTTATGAACCTGACAAGGTAATCTTAATACCAGATCCGTTCAGCACTCACACATTTTATTACGAATTTGAGGCTGAGGCTATTTCCTATGTGGAAGAACTCCCGAGTCTCGTGAATTTCGAAGGGAAAACAATTTCAATGGCGCGAATTTGGGTCGAGAAGGGCAGTATTGGGCTTCGATGTTCGCCTTTCTTTGTAGAAGATACCGCTAGAAAATGAGTGTTTAGGAATCAACCTAAATATTGGCCAATCATGCGTCATACTTATTGCAGACGCATAAAATCTGTAATCTTTGAATAATCCTATGGAAACCGTCTATTCCCATGGGCGACTCGGATACATTGATGATCGGCGAAACTGTAATTGCCATAGGTAATCCGTTTGGCTTTGCTCACAGCGTGACAACCGGTGTGGTAAGTGCCATCAATCGCGCCCGGCGAGTCTATGAAAATCTGATTCGCTACGGCGAGGTCCACCTTCCCTGGCTGGGGTTGCAGCTGCAAGAACTCACAGAGCAACTAGCCGCTCATTTTGGGTTCTCAGCGAGAAGCGGGTTGTTGGTCAGCGACGTGAGCCTCGAAAGTGCGGCAGCGGCTGCATCGATAGAAGCCGGCGACATTATTACCAGACTCGATGATAAGTCCGTGCATACCGCGGAAGAATACCGACAGATATTAGGGGGATACACTTAGGATTTACAATTGAAAGATAGATTGTCCCTTGTTGCAGGGAGCACGGCATGTATCGACTATGCTATTGCCGAGGCACTTGCCTCTGAGGGGGCTAGAGTCATCATTAATGGTCGCTCTCAAGAGTCAGTGGACAAGGCAATAGCCAAAGTGACCCGCAGGGCGGCAGGTGATTTATTCAACATTGAAAACCTGGTCCTTAGGGCCAGGTCAGAGTCCGATGGCTTTGCCG
>CP070843.1:1805828-1809811 GCA_020350905.1 Deltaproteobacteria bacterium | reverse complement strand
GTATGTCAAAGAACAGGGTGTTCGCTCCGACTCAAGAATCTCTCAACAACGAAGAGGTATCTGGGTAAGGTGAGTCAGACAAAGGCAGTGAGATGGATTGATTGGATCTATGTGTAGCTCAAACACATGATCTTGGTGCAGGGAATATCCCTGCATCGTTGCTCACTAGAGGATGGTAAGTGAAGTCGTTGTGAGTTCGTAAGGACTGAAGCTAATAACGCTTAAGATTGAGTGAATCTGAACAAGGTGTCAGATCCCTTTGGTATCATTCAAACGACACTCATGATATGAAAAGCAGATGACAAGAATCTTCTGATGGTCAGGACTCCACATACATAGCAGATACATTAAGTTCTAGGTCCCTCGGACAATATACATGATCTAACACTTTGGAAAAGAGCTAAAAATGATTGGACCCTGACGCTGTGGCCTTGGTACCAGAAAGCACCGTTTTGAAATACTTTAAGTAGTTGAAAAGGAGGTGGCGAGGTGGGGGCTTTGAATCCTCGTGTCAATACTTGAGATCCATGAGAGATCGAGGACGTGTTAAGTTCCCGGCCTGTTGCACGCTGGGAGCAATTGCTCCCTGGCAAGATAGTCATGGATCTGCTTGGGGGAAAATTTTGTCACATCCTTGGCCAATCCGTGGACTTCCATGCCACGTTTGCGAATGATGTCCAGGTGCTGGCGGAGCAATCCCAGCATACGAGCCGGCGCTACCAACATTACACAGCGGGCCTTGTTGGCTTCCGCAACACGCCTGGTTTTCTCCAAGACTTTACGAGCAAAGCGGCGCTCCAATTCATCTTCATGTTGTGAACGGTGGTCATCATAGCCATGAGAAGGGCCTCCATGCGGGGCACGACCGCGGCCCGTTTTTGAATCAGTGTACAGGTCACGTCTGGCTATTTCCTTCTCTGGGTTGATAAGTTCCCCACGTTCAACCAGATTGGGGCCGATTCCCAGCTCAGGAAATTCTGCCGGTTCCAGGATGAAAAAGCGCGCCAGCGCGCCACTGGCAACCACCACACAATAATTGCCCATGCTCTCTCCCCCCTTTAATTACACATATACTTGCCTTAGAAATTCACAATCACACTCTTGGTCAAAATGGCAAGCGAATAGATAGCGCGTGCTGATAATGAGAACGCTGCAAGCCGATGTTCACTCTTCCGCAAAATCCAAGCGCTTGCTCCGGCTGGAGTGCCGCAACCTAGTCAAGGCCTTGGCCTCGATCTGACGAATGCGCTCCCGCGTCACCCCAAACTCTTCCCCTACTTCCCATAAGGTATGTCCCGTACCTTCCCCGATCCCGAAGCGTCTCCGCAAGACTTGTTCCTCACGAGGAGTGAGAGTTGCCAGAATCCTTTGGATCTGTTTAGCCATGTCCCCACGGATAGCATTCTCCTCTGGAGAGACAGCCTTCTTGTCTGCAATAAACTCTTCCAGCTGGGACTCTCCGTTGCCTATAGGGGTCTCCAGAGAGATCGTATATCTCCTTTGGGCAAATTCGAGAATCTTCTTCACCTTCTTTATGGGGAGATCTATTTTCTCGGCGATCTCCTCAGCGGTTGGCTTCTGCCCGGTCTGTTTACTGAGTTCTTGTGAAGTCCGGATCACCCTGTTGATCCACTCGACCATGTGAACGGGCAATCGGATGTTCCGTGACTTTTCTTGAATAGCGCGGGTGATGGCCTGCCGAATCCACCAACTGGCATAGGTGCTGAACTTGAACCCCCGACGGTAGTCGAACTTATCTGCGGCCTTCATTAGGCCAATATTCCCCTCCTGGATCAGGTCAAGGAACTGAACTCCCCGACCCACATATTTCCTGGCGATACTGATTACCAGGCGGAGGTTTGCCTCCACCAATTCCTTTTTTGCTACCTCTGCCTCTATATGACCTTCAAGAAGCTTTTCCAAGTCCTGTTTGAGTTGATACCAGCTCTCGTCAGTTTCCGACTCAACACGTCGGACCTCTCGGCGAGCGTCACGGATGGTCTCTTCCATGGTCGGGAGTTTATTGATGGACATCCCGGTCTTATTGGCAATCCTCTCTGCCTCCTGAGGGATTTCCTTGGCCCTGCATCCTAGCTTACTTATTTTTTCAAAGGGAATACCCACTTCCTTCTCACAATTCGAAATAGCTGTATGCGCCAGTTCGAGTTGTTCCAAATGATTTTTGAGCATTAGAATAATATTGTCGATTTGGCGGTCATTGAGATTGAGTTTTTGGTAGACCCTCAGCATTTGCTGAAGAATCTGCTCCTCCTTATTCGCCAGCTCAGAGCTCCAGTGACCCCGGCTCTTGAGGAAGCTTAATTGTTGGTTGGTGACGGCAATACAATCGCTCATCTCTGAGAGCCGGCGCAGTTGGATTTTCTCCGCCATGCCGATATCCTCCTCATCCGACTCTTTACTGACGTCCTTTAGCTTTGCTTTGCTGCCCCTTAGCTGCTCTCCGCAATGGATTACCTCCTCAATTATCATTGGATAGCGGAGTACCACTTGGGCGACCTTCTTCTGACCATCCACAATCCGTCTGGCAATGTGGACTTCTTCTTCCCGAGTCAAAAGGGCCACCGTTGCCATGTTCTTGAAGTAAGAATTGACAATATCAGCCTCCTGTTCCTCTTCTGGAGGCAGCATCTCCTTTCCGAAAAGCGGCCTCTGCTCTTGGATGGCCTCATCATCACTCATAACCTGGGAGTCCGTCTGCTCTCCCAAATTCATCCTGTTATCCCATTTCTCTTTCTTGGACATGGTCTATCGTCCACCTCGCCTGTCTTTTTTTAATTTCTTTCAGTACTGAAGCTCCAGCGCCTCCGCGGCTATATTTTCCCCTATGCGGTGATGGCAAACTCTCAGAATGTTTGTCTGCTAAGCCAGCTTTCCAGTTCGGTGAGAACAAGGTTCAGATCAGCTCTGGCAGATCTAATGTTATGAGTTATGTAGAGCCTTCCATAAGGGGTCATTCCTTTTTGCCAATCAATGAGGCTATCTAACATGCATTTCGCATCATTGATCAGTCCCATGGCCTCCACGTTGAGTTCTTCATAGTTGACGTCTGACTCGGCATAAAGCCGACAGCAGTTCACTTGGAACCAGGCTGTTGCCAGGCTTTCTGAAATTTCGATCCCTCTTATTGCACCGCTTCCAATCTCTTTGAGCACCGATTCCAGGATCCTTAAAGCATCATAGAGGTGACCTATAGCCTCGAGGGGTTTAGTTGCGGTCAGATTTGGCATTGTCTCTGTCTCCTCCAAGAAAGTGGGAGTGGACATTTTTGCTTCGAGGCAGACGTCGGGAATTCAAGCCGGCTCACAATTTCATTGGAACGCAGATCTCGTAGCTATTCTTGCTCGGGGGAAAACTAGACGAATTAAGAGGAGAAGTTTATCTCGGAGGGACTAAAGGTTGTAGAATACGGGGTCTGTAAGAACTCGACGTACATCTAAGTGTCGTGGGGCCAAGCCCCCACTCCTTTTTAGTAAATAGCTAGGTTGTATATTGCCTTGCCTCTTCTCTGTTTCTTTTTTCTCCTAATGACGGTTACCTACTGCCCTTGATCACACTCTAAATATAATGCTGATCAGTACGATTTGCAACACTCGAGCCAAACCGTTTTTGATTTGGTAATCTAAAATATGAGCCTCTTTGAGTCTAGGTCCTGAGGGCCGAGATTGGAAATGTGACTTGCTCAGTTCTTAGAACAGTACGGTCTCTGGCTTACCTATTGGTTGTGGTGAGTTCTTACTCTCTTTTCCAATCTAGGCTTACACAAGATGTAGAAGCTCTCCATTCCTAGCCAGAATTAGCGATCTCTTGCCAAGAGGAAAACCCTAAAAATACAAAGAATTTCTTAACATCAGTTATGGAAATATGGAGATTATCGGACCCCGAATTGTTGCTAGTAGTAGAGATTGGAGGCTTTTAGAGAAACTCTTTTGATGAGAAATGTGTCTCCGGATACATTTTCGCCT
>CP070843.1:1803109-1805728 GCA_020350905.1 Deltaproteobacteria bacterium | reverse complement strand
GGTCCTCCTTGCCCCTCGGGGCCTTCCCCATTGGAGGACCGTCTATCAGTTTTACGCAGAAAACGGCAGAGCCTTTTCACTTCTCACCGGCAGAGCCGGTGGATTACCTATGATTTAGCCCAAATCTTTCTAATGAGGCGTACGCTCGACTGGTCAAGCCTGCATTCTCACCTCGATTTTCCTGGGCACATGTTGATTGATGTAGACACCTCTACAAGATAGATCCGTGATTGTTTTTGATGCCTAAGTTAATCTATCCGGCTGAATGCTGGTAGTATATGCAGAACGGAGGATCATATCGATGCCGCTTTCACAAGAACATATTACGCCTCAGACACCCATGGGAGCAAATTTGATCGCCAACGGAGCAACTTTTCGGGTCTGGGCGCCCTCTGCCCGCGAGGTACGGGTGCTCTGGAACTTTGAGAAATCTACTGAAAATACCTGGAACTATACCGAGTCAGGCGAGCTCCAAGAACTCGAAGGAGGCATGTGGGGAGGCTTCATTCCTGGTCTGAAGCACCGCGACCGCTATATGTTTTGGGTTAAAGGGCCCTCGGGTGGCACGGAAGGTCTGAAGCGCGACCCCTATGCCCGAGACCTGACCGATGATCCCATGTGGCCGGATTGCCAGTGCCTTGTTTGGGATCCTAAAGCCTTCAATTGGCATGATCAAGGATTCAAACCTCCACCTTTTCATGAACTCACCATCTACCAGTTCCACGTGGGTACCTGGTATATCCCCGAGAACAGAAACAATGGCACCTTTCTCGACGTCATCGAGAAATTGCCGTATTTGAAAGCTCTCGGGATCAACGCTATCCAGCCTCTGCCAGTGGTAGAATTTCCGACAATGTTCAGCCTCGGTTATAATGGCGTCGATTACTTTTCGCCGGAAACCGACTATGGAGTTAAAGATACCGACCCAGATCTCACCACTTATCTGACAAGCGTCAACCAGAAACTCCTGGCGATCAACCCCAGCTTCCAGCCATATACCCTGGAAGACATACAGGGTACTGCCAATCAGTTGAAAATGATGATTGACATGTGTCATGTCTACGGCATTGCCGTACTCCTCGACGTCGTCTACAACCATGCCGGTGGTGATTTCGGTGACCGGAGCATTTATTTTTTCGACCGACAACCTGACGACAATAAAAACAACAGTCTTTATTTCACCGACCGTGGCTGGGCAGGCGGGCTTGTCTTCGCCTTTTGGAACAGGAATGTCAAACAGTTTCTGATCGACAATGCCCTGTTCTATCTCACTGAATATCACTGTGATGGGTTCCGTTACGATGAGGTGAGCGTTATTAAGAACGAGGGCGGCGAACATGGATGGCTATTCTGTAAGTACGTGACTGACACCTGCCATCACGTCAAACCCGAAGCGATCCACATTGCTGAAAGCTGGCCGGTGGAGGAGGCGATTGTCCGCCCTACTTCCCAAAATGGCGCAGGCTTTGATGCTACCCAGAATGATGGCCTACGGGACGCGGTCCGCTACGCCGTCAGTCAGGCATCTCAAGGTGCCGGAGCATTTGTTGATATGGGCCGCATCGGCCGTGAACTGGCCTCACCCGTGCTCAGCGATAAATGGCGGGCCGTCCAATGTTCGGAAAACCATGACATCGTTCGCAAAGATCGGGGTTTGCGAATACCCAGACTTGCCGACGGTTCAAACAGCCACTCCTGGTATGCACGCAGCCGTTCCCGGGTGGCATTGGGCCTGACTTTGGCAGCGGTGGGCATTCCACATATCTTCATGGGCCAGGAATTTCTGGAAGATAAACAGTGGCATGACGAGCCGAGTAGTCCCTTACAAATCTGGTGGGAGGGACTTGCGCAGGGCGTCAAAGTTATGACGGACTTCCTGCGTTTTACCCAGGAACTCCTAGGTGTCCGTAATCGCTTACAGGGTCTGCGCGGAAAAGGAATCAATGTATTCCACGTGCATAACGACAATCGCATTCTCGCCTTCCATCGCTGGGTTCCGGGCCATGGCCACGACGTGGTTGTGGTAGCGAGTCTGAATGAATCGTCCTACTTCAACTACGAAATAGGTTTTCCCATAGGAGGGTACTGGCGAGAAGAGTTTAACAGTGATGTCTATGACAACTGGGTCAATCCGTGGGTGTCGGGCAACGGCGGGGGAGTAGAGGTAAACGGTTGGGGCGTGCACGGCCTGCCAGCCTCAGCGCGAATAACTATCCCAGCAAACAGTATAGTTATTTTTACCAAGTGATCCACCGGCAGCAGGCAACTCGTCGGTTGATATGAATAAGATTAACTTCCAGGAAAAAAGTAGGAAACCTAATTTAGCTCTATCATATTCACTTTGAGCCAGTTCGAATATCTAAAACGCCTATGCAATTAACTCTGCATAAGTGACGGCAGGCTTTACAAGAACGGCTTTTCTCAGTCTCTACCCCTAAATTTCCTCCCTTCCCCTGCGGGGGGGATGAGGGGAGGGGGGAATGATAAATGGTTGATAATCCTTCTTCTTCCTTCACCCCCACCTTAATCCTTCGCCTCAAGGGGGAGGAGTTTGTGGGGGATGCGGGGCTAAGTTAACAGGCGTATTTTTTTATAATTAATGACCGAGTGACCGCAGAG
>CP070843.1:1795790-1803009 GCA_020350905.1 Deltaproteobacteria bacterium | reverse complement strand
TTACTGTCAGCTTTTTCGTCCTCAAGAGCTCTGATGGAGTGATCCGGGCTGCATACGACGCCTGCGACGTCTGTTGGCGCGAGGGCAAAGGATACTACCAGGATGGCGACCATATGGTTTGCCGCAACTGCGGCCAGCGATTTGCCTCCGTCAAGGTAAATGAAATAAAGGGTGGCTGCAATCCCGCACCACTTGAGAGAACAGTAGTGGGTAATAAACTTGTTATAAAAACCGCCGACATACTTCAGGGTGTTCAGTACTTTGATTTTGCCAGGAGGAGCTAAAGATGAATCTCAAAGATATTGCACTCCGCAATCTCAGGCGGAGAAAAGCCAAGGCCGCTTTCGTGCTCGCCGGACTTCTCATTGCGGTCTCCACGGCAGTGGCTCTCCTCGGCCTCATCGAAGCGATGAACCAGGACATCCAGCAGAAACTAGAGGAGTACGGCGCCAACATTCTCATACTGCCGAGAACGGAAAATCTTTCCCTTACTTACGGAGGACTCTCTCTGGGGAGTGTTTCCTTTGAAATGGAGGAGATTCGGCAGGCTGATCTCGTCAGGGTCGAAGCCATCAAAAACGCCGCAAATGTGGCCGCCATGGGGCCTACGGTCTTGGGTGCTGTCGCGGTGAAAGACCGCAAGGTGCTTCTTGCAGGGGTCGACTTTCAGGCCACGAAGATCTTGAAGCCCTGGTGGCAAGTGGCGGGCACGGCTCCAAGTGATTCTGGTGTCCTCCTGGGATCCGAAGCAGCTCGCATTTTACAGTTGAAAACCGGAGATCACTTCAAGGTCAACGGCAGCAACCTGGAAGTTTCGGGGGTGCTGGCAGCTACTGGGTCTCAAGATGATCAGCTCGTCTTCACCCGCCTCGACACCGCGCAATCACTTTTGAAAAAGGAAGGCCGGGTCTCAATGGTCGAGGTGGCAGCCCTTTGCAATGCCTGCCCTATTGAAGAGATGGTGAGGCAAATATCCGTGGCGCTTCCTGACACCAAAGTTATGGCAATTCAACAGGTGGTACAGACCCGCATGGAAACATTGGATTATTTCCGAAAATTCTCCTACGGAGTCACGGCGGTACTGGTGCTGGTGGGCAGTCTTGTGGTGCTCGTGACCATGATGGGAAGCGTGAGAGAACGGACTTCCGAGATCGGTATTTTCCGGGCAATGGGGTTTCGAAGGAGCCACGTGATCAGAATAGTTCTCCTGGAAGCGGGGATAATTTCCGCTCTGGCTGGAGTTTTAGGCTACCTGGTAGGCTTCGGTTCCACCAAGGTCGCCCTTCCCCTTTTCACTGGTGGAAATGGTATAGCAGTGATTTTCGATCCGGTGCTGGCAGCTGGGGCGTTTGCCACGGCCATAATTATGGGCTTGGCCTCAAGTGTCTACCCCGCGCTTCTGGCGGCCCGAATCGACCCCACTGACGCGTTGCGGACCCTGTAGCCCGGATGTTTCGTGAATCATCTGGGCTCTTCGTAGTGGAGACCAAGAATTATGAGTTACATTCAAGCGGAAAACCTAATAAAGCAGTACGGTGCTGGTGAGGCCGCAGTCACGGCTGTGGGCGGCATGAGTTTCCGTATCAAAATGGGTGAGTTTGTAGCAGTGATGGGAGAGTCGGGATCGGGAAAATCCACCCTCCTAACAATGATGGGTGCCCTGAACACCCCCACATCAGGTGAATACTCGGTGGATGGGCTCGGGGTCTACGAACTGGGACAGGATCAAAGGGCTGACTTTCGCAGGGAATTCTTGGGCTTTGTATTCCAGAGTTTCCATCTCGTTACCTACCTTACCGTCCTCGAAAACGTCATGCTTCCGCTGGTAACGGTCAAGACCAATGGAAGAACGAAGCGGGCCATGGCAGAGGATGCTCTGTCGAGGGTGGGCCTCGATGGGAAGGCTCACCGGTTACCAGGACAAATATCAGGTGGCGAACAGGAACGGGTGGCCATTGCCCGCGCCATTGTGAATGAACCACCAATCCTTCTGGCTGACGAACCCTCGGGAAACCTTGACACCAAAACCAGTCGAGAGGTGATGGATCTTCTCCGAAGCCTCAACGAAGACGGAATGACCATCGTTATGGTGACTCACAGCCCTGAGTGTGCTGGTTACGCTCGAAGATTGTTGCGTATTTCCGATGGTCTTCTGGTTGAAGATATTCCCATCAACGGATCAGCGATAAATCTGGAATGTTGGAGTACTGGAGTAATGGATTGATGGGCATCGCCCACCTGGCAATATTCCTAATATCTCGGAATGGAGTAAAGAGAAATGGCCAAAAAGAAAAAAACAGTGCGACAGCAAGCACAGCAACAACCTGTTCAGAAACAACAGTCTGACTTCTGGAAGATTACGGCCATCGTGGCATTAATTTTACTGGTTGGTGTTACAGCGAAAACCATGTTTTCCGGAGGTCAGAGGACAAGTACAATCACGCCAATCCAGGCGACCTCATCACAGCCAATCCCCATCCAGCCGGCAACGGGCCAGTCGCCGGCGGTCCAGGCAGCAACCTCGCTGGAGGCAAACTCTGTGGAGGATCAAGTTCGTCAGGTGGCCGTGAATTTCAAGTGCGCCTGCGGGGGCTGTGGAGAGCTGCCTTTGGCTGAGTGCCAGTGCGACATGCCCAAAGGAGCGGTGGAGGAGAAAAGTTTCATTCGGACAAAATTGAATGAAGGTTACACCGTTCCTCAAGTCATCGAGCTCGTGGATAAAAAGTACGGCCACCGGGTGTAAAAAGACAATCCCTCTCCCCCAAATGATGAGGAGAGGGACCATTATGAATGTGTTTCTGTTTGCTGCGGTGAATTGTTTCTTAGTTCCAACAGGGGCCGTAGCCGCCACGACCGTATCCACCATACGGACCGGAATCTCCATATTGGCCGCAATGGCCGTGTGGTCCATGGTGCCGCCCCATACCGTAGCCGTATCCTCCACCGGCGTATCCCCTGCCGTATCCTCGGCCATAGCGGGCGTTTGGGGCAATTTTGCGAGCTTCCAGTTCAAAGTTTACTCTTTGCTCGCTCATCTTGGCTTTGAGAGCGCTGATTTCTCCCTGCAGAGTCCTGATCTTCTTGACATCAGGATCGGCTGCATTCAGTGCGGTATTGAGTTCCGCCGACTTGCTCCAGATCTCCTCTCTGAGTTTGACCGTGTCGTTGAAAAAACTCTCCTCGAGTTTTTCCAACTCTGTCCGCTGGCTCTCGGTCAGGTTGCCATACCCTCCACTCTCACTCCAGCAGGAGCCGGGGCCGCCATAATTTCCGCCGCGACCCCAGCGGTGCGCAAAAACCGGAGCCGTCAAAACAGCCACGAACACCAGAATGCCAAAAATAGTTACCAACTTTTTCATTTTCCTTAACCTCCATTTATTGATTATGATTGCTCGCCGTTCGCTTCCCTTCATGGCAATGTCCATGCCATACTATCATTATCAATTTATCCATCTAATTTTACAGCAATTTTGCGACATACTGTCATGGTCACCCAGCTGTTGACCTTGACGTCGCCCCCCAGAGTGGATACTTTTTATCCATATTGCCAATGAAAAAGTATGCAGGTGGGTAAAAAGTATCCATCACGTTTCTGCTCCAGTGAAGAGGTAATTACTGGGAATTCTCAAGTCAAGTGGGCAAAGGAAGACTCTGACAAAGCGAGACCTTCACTTGGTCCGCAACTTGCTGTAATGGTCTGCAATGGCATACTAGCAAAGCAACCGGTATATAGAGGGAGGTTTTTGACCACGAAGAACACCAAAAACGCAAAAATCTATGGGGGAGCCAATTCGTGGAGGAGCAACATCCGTTTGCGATAAACACCAAGCACAACTGCCTATCGCGAGCAGGAGCTCGTTCCTAAATCTATTGCTCATTACTTTTCTGTTCTTCGTGTCCTTTGCCGACTTTATTATCTTATTTTCGGTGTAATTATAAAGACTGAATTGTTGGACAAACTATATGGCAAACGCGCACAAAAGAAATCTCTGGCTCTCATTGTCTCCCTGGGCTGTTCTGGGCAGCTTGGCCGTATTGGCGCCTGTAGTCTTCTTTCTGGCCAGCAGCAGCATCAAGGAGGACAGGGAGAACATGACCCGACTTCTGGTTGAGAAAGGTGCTGCACTCATCCGCTCCTTTGAGGCTGGGGCCAGAACCGGAATGATGGGTATGGGCTGGGGCGGCACACAGCTGCAACGCCTGTTGGTAGAAACTGCCAAGCAGCCCGATATCCTTTACCTGGTGGTAACTGATGAAAAAGGGTATGCAGTCGCCCACAGCGACCCTGAACAAATTGGCGAACAGTATAGAGATGCAGTGCTTGCTCCAAAAGAAGTCGATACGGTGCAATGGCATGAGGTCCAGATAAACAGAGGCAATTTTGCCTTTGAGGTGTACAAGCGGTTCAAACCTGTCAAGGGCATGCCATGGCAGGGCCGCATGCATCGTCACGGCATGATGATGCGGGGGCCAGGGTTCGGCAGAGATTCGGCTGACAGGTCTCTGAAGAGCGGCCGGGATGGGCAAAATGGGGCTGCTTTGTACATATTCGTTGGTTTGGACATGAGTGCCATGGAAACGGCGAGAGTTGAGGCCAGGCGTCATACGGTGGCCATGTCAATCGGGGTGTTGCTGATTGGTCTTGCGGTAATGGTCTCCCTTTTTCTGGCCCAGGGCTACAAACTGGCAACCCGTGCCCTAGCCAAAGTACAGGCTTTTTCAGACCAGGTGGTTGAGAATCTTCCCATGGGGCTTGTGGCCACAGACGAAAATGGCAGGGTGGCCGCTTTCAACCAAACGGCAGAGGCAATTCTCGGAGATTCGAGCTACAAGATTTTGGGGGAAGAGGCGGCAGGGGTTTTGCCTCCAGAGCTATGGCAACTAACTGAGCGGGTGGCAGCGAAGGGAACAATTGTCGAAGAGGAACTCGATTGCCAGACAATCCGAGGTACCGGACTGCCACTGAGGATTAGCGCTGCCGGTCTTCACGGCGAAGACAACATTTTTTTGGGTTATGTTTTTATTTTTCGTGACCTGATGGAAGTTCGACGACTGCAGCAGGAGGTGGAGAGAACGAAACGATTGGCCTCACTTGGAAGCCTGGCAGCTGGCGTGGCTCACGAAATTAGAAACCCTTTGAGCTCAGTGAAGGGCTTTGCCACGTATTTCAGGGACAAGCTCAAGGATAATCCACAGGACCGGGATACGGCCACCACCATGATCCAGGAGGTGGAACGGCTGGACCGCGTCATCGGCCAGCTATTGGAGTTCGCTCGACCCAGCACTCTCAGGATAAAGCAGACCCGGGTAGCTGATTTGGTTCAACATTCTCTCAAGCTCATCGACGGCGATGCGCGGGCAAAGGGGGTCGCAATAAAATCAGAGGTTCCTGCCAACCTCCCGGACGTCCTTATTGATGCGGATAGAATGAGCCAGGTCTTGCTTAACCTTTATCTCAATTCTCTGCAAGCCATTGACGCACAAGGCATTCTGGAGGTTAAGGTTGCTCGGGATGAGACGAGAAAACTGACAACAGTCATTGTTGCCGACAACGGGGGTGGCATAGATGCAGCGGATCAGGAGCACATCTTTGATCCCTATTTTACCACTAAGCCAGACGGTACCGGCCTCGGTCTTGCCATCGTGCACAAGATCATTGACGCTCACCAGGGAACGGTAAAAGTGAAAAGCAAACCAGGTCTTGGTACTACAATAACTCTGATCCTGCCGGATGCAGGGGGGGAACAAGATCATGGCCAAGCCTAGTAGTTCTGCGGGCAGTATACTGGTGGTTGATGACGATCGGGCTCATCGAACCATGTTAAGCACCCTGCTGGGAGGGTGGGGATATGCGGTGCAGGAAGCGGACGATGGTGCCCGGGCCATCGAACAGGTACACGAAAAATCATACGATTTAATTCTCATGGACGTTCGTATGGTCGAAGTCTCCGGGCTGGAGGCCCTGTCTGAGATAAAGAGCTTCAATCCTGCCATCCCCATCATCATCATGACTGCCTACTCTTCGGTGGAGACGGCTGTGGAGGCCCTGAAAAAAGGAGCCTACGACTATCTCAGCAAGCCACTGGACTTCGATGAACTAGAACTGGCCATTGGCAGGGCTATGGATCATACGCGACTGAAAGTGGAAAACCGTGCCCTCAAAGAGACACTTGGGGTCGGCTTCAACACCGGCGATATCATTGGTCGCAGCCGGGTTATGGTTGAATTACTGGAGACCGTGGCCTTAGTGGCGCCCACCGAAGCCACCGTGCTCATCACCGGAGAGTCTGGAACGGGAAAGGAACTCATTGCCAGCGCAATTCATTTGAACAGCCCACGCCGAGAGAAGCCATTCATCCAACTGAACTGTGCTGCCATTACTGAGACCCTCTTGGAGTCAGAACTTTTCGGCCACGAAAGAGGGGCATTTACGGGTGCAGACCGCCGTAAGGAAGGCAGATTCCGACTGGCGAACCGTGGGAGCATGTTTCTGGACGAAATTAGCGAAATGTCCGTGGCCATGCAAGCCAAACTGCTGCGAGTGCTCCAGGAGAAGGAGATCCAGAGGGTCGGGGGAGAGGAAGTCCTACGAGTTGATGTTCGAGTAATGGCAGCCACCAATAGAGACTTGAAAGCAGAGATTGAGGGTGGTCGGTTTCGCGAAGACCTTTACTACCGCTTGAACGTGGTTACCCTGGCGGTGCCTGCCCTGAGGGAAAGACGCGAGGATATACCCCTTTTGGCTCAGCATTTTCTCGATTCTTTTGCTGAAAAAAACCGCAAACAGATCAAGGGCTTCACCCCTCAGGCCATGGATCGGTTGGTACGATACCACTGGCCGGGAAACGTGCGTGAATTGATGAATGCAGTTGAGCGCGGTGTAATTCTGTGCCGGGGCGACTATGTATCCGAAATGGATTTTCCCCTTACGGTCAGCGAGGTTGACGCCCCGGAGCAGGAGTCGGTTAGAGAAGAGTTATTGGCGGACTTGCCCCTGGAGGAAGTAGAAAAGGTAACCATCTTGCAGACCCTCGAATCCGCAGGCGGCAACAAGAGCGAAACTGCCAGACGACTGGGAATCACCCGGCGCACTCTTCATAAGAAATTGAAAAAATATGGCGTGATGTAATCGCTCCTTCTGCCTTGCAAACTTTTAATATCTACAGCATTCAATTTGTCGTTCAAATAGATTGGGATTGTTTCACTGATGCCAACGACT
>CP070843.1:1792177-1795690 GCA_020350905.1 Deltaproteobacteria bacterium | reverse complement strand
GCCAGCGCGTCCACCAAAGCCCGATTGATGGTCCGAGCCCCCTGGGAACCACCAAAGGCGAAAACCACTCGTCTGCCCGCAGGTATTGGCAATGGCATGGCCTTGCTTCTGTCCGAGCTTAGCATACTGGTGACAGAATGCCGCACCGGATAGCCTACCACCACTCCATTTTCTGGAAAGAATCCCTTGGTCTCCGGAAAGGTGAGTAACACTTTGTCAGCCCGACGACCTATTAACCGATTGAGTTTTCCCGGCACGCTGTTCTGCTCGTGGATAAAGACCCGAGCCGGACTCATGCCAAGGCCGCGCATCAACGTATTGGCGAATATAACCGGAGCGCTAACATACCCCCCCGTGCCCACAATCGTTCCGGGTCGAAAGGTCGCAATATAATAAAAAGACTGCACGATTCCTACGAATAAGGCACAAACAAAACGCACCAGGGCCAGGCTCGGTCGAGAACCGGGATAACCACTGGCCAACACGTATCGAATAGGATAGCCGGCACGGGTAACGATAACCGATTCGGCTCTTCCTCGTAAGCCCACATAGAGAAATTGGGAATGTGGCTCCTTCTGATTGATAGCCTCGGCTATGGCAAGAGCCGGGTTCACGTGGCCACCGGTACCACCTCCCGTCAAAATGACCCGTTCTGGCCCGGTTGCACCCCCGCCTCGAAATCGGCCCCAATAGCCGAGGGTCAGCAAAAATATGGACATGCCAGCAGCAGCCGTAAGCCCCAGGGCGACAACCTCGCCCCAATGAAAAATCAGGTGCGGCAGGCGGGCCAGAAAATGGATTTCCCTGAATCGAGGAAACAGAATCCAGGCGGTCAAGCCACCCACACCACTGGCAACAGCGGTGGAAAGAAAGGTGTCGCCAAGATCCTGCCAGCCAATGCCCTTCTGCCCCAAGCGGCGTAGTTCAAAATTAAAAGCAGCGAACAGTATCACACCGTTTAGGGTAAAGGCGATGGAAGAGGCGAGTGCTAGCCCTCCATGTTTGATTGGCGTCCGCACCAAGAGCAAACTCAGCCCCACATTCACAAAAGCGCAAAGCAGTGAGGAGTAGAGAGGAATCTGATTCTTGGCCAATGCTGGATAAACGCGGCTGTAAAGGTTCCACAGCCCCATACCCAAAAGGCCCAAAGCGTAGAAAGCAAAGGCTAAAGCCGTGAGCTTCACCGCCGAACTATCAAAAGCGCCACGCTGATAAGCCACTGAAGTTATGGGTCCCACCAGTACCACAACCAGCACGGTGAGGGGCACCATGCAGACGATATTGTAGCGAACTCCCGTTATCACCGTATTGCGGAACCCCTGCCAATCTTCCTGTTGCACTTGATCATTGAGCTCAGTGACCCCCGCCCTTCCCACGGCGAGGCCAATAATGGAGTTGGGCAACTGGACAAGCCTCTGGGCAAAGTAGAGAGCAGCGATACTGCCGGGCACGAGAAAGGAAGCAAGCACTCGATCTACCACCTCCACGGTCTTGCTGGCCACGGACTGCCCGAAGATCCAACTTGACTGTCGCCCCACTTCTTTGAGTTCCGGCACAGGTTCTCCCAGGGCTGCCATATACCGCATGCCAAGGTTGCTGCGGCGCGAGGATCGAATCAGTATGGGGATTTGGATGATAAACTGCAGCACCCCTCCCAAAACAAACCCCACTGCCAAGCTATACATACCAAGATAGGGTTTTAGAGCAATGATGCCGATAATGACCCCGATACTGAGCATTATCGGCGCCAGGGCATAGGTGGCAGTAGCATCCAGGAAAAGGAGAAGGCCGCCCACAAATGAGGCCAAGCCAATGGCCACCATGAAAGGAAGGATAAAATAGGTCATGATCTCAGCCTGGTGGAACTCGCTGAGAGCGAGACCAGCGCCGATCACTCTGACCAATTTTGGAGTCAGCAGATAAAAGATCCCCATGATGAGCAGAAGCAGAAGCATCATGAGGTTGAAAATTCTGGAAGCCAGCATCCAGGCGCGCCGATATTCCCCGGCGGCAATCAGTTGGCGGAAAGAGGGCAAGAAGGCCTTTTCTACCATATCCTCGCCCAGAATACGTCGAAAAAGGGTTGGAATAGTAAAGGCTATGGCGAAGAGGTCAGTGGCTCGGGTGGTGCCGAAATAACCGGCAATAACCATCTCCCTTATGAACCCAAACATCCGGGAGATAAGGTTTCCTTGCACCATATCGAAAAATTTTCTAAAAAAGGATTTCCTCATGAGGTTCCCGCGTCCCTTGCGACCTCGGCTGAACGCAACCGGGGATAGATTCGAAAGTCCTGGGATGTCTCAGAGTCGCCATGGATGTGCAGATTCATCGACTCGGAGGAGCGGGGATAGGGAAGCCGACAGCAGGCAGGGAGTAGCTGGCAGGTTTCTTTAAGAGTCAAACTATAAGGGAGTAGAATATCCGCATCTTTACTAGCGTTGAGATCATTACAACACGTGGAGATTGAAATCTTGCTGCCTGCTGCTAGCTGCCTGCTGGGAAAGAGCGCTGCCAGCTCTTTTTCTCCGTCTCTCCGCGTCGCCGCGTCAATCTGTCAGTACTCTCGATGTCCTGGCTAAAACAATCTCTCAACTGTTTGCACCAGCCATTGTCCCTAAGCACCCATCTCCCAGCAAGAAAGAACCTCCTGGGCGGCAATTGCCCCGATTCGCAAAATCTTGGGAGGACGAGTAGTTACGTCGGCAATTGTAGAGACTTTGCCCCCAGGCGTCAAGCCAGCATCGAGAATGGCTTCCAGGTCCGAACCCAGTTGGGTTATTACCTCACCCGCACTGCGGCAACTAGGTGATCCTGACCGGTTGGCACTGGTGGCAGTGATGGGTGCACCTACCTCTCGGACCAGAGCCTGAGCAAGCGGATGAGAGGAAATCCTTACACCTATTTTGCCGGTATCAGCGGTGAGATTGGTTGGCAGATGCAGTGCGGCAGCGAAGACAAGGGTGAGGGGACCAGGCCAAAAGCGTGCCGTCAAATGAAGCGCCTGATTGGGGATGGTTTCAATCCAGTCATCAAGATCCGCTGGATCCGCAATGAGAATACTGAGGGATTTTTGAGCCGGCCGCTTCTTAAGCTGATATAGCGTGTCAATGGCTTGGTAGTCAGTGGCCAGAACGGCCAGACCATAGAAGGTTTCCGTCGGAAAAGCTACCACCCCGCCGTTGATAATAAGCTGGGCGGCTTGCCTTACGGCTTCTTCGCTCTGGGAAGGATCTTTCTCCACTTTGAGTATGAGTGGCATCGTAACAATCAATACCTAAACCACAAAGATCACAAAGGGCACAAAGGCAAGTTGCTTGATGCTTACAAGTACTTTGTGCTCTTTGTGTCCTTCGGGGTTCAATTCCTAATTTGTCTTGATTACGGAGTGGACAACCTCTCGTCCAGTCCTGCAGCTTTCTCGGCCACCTTCTCAGCCAACTCTTCCTTGTAGCGCTCAAGTCGCTTCTCCAACTCGCTGTCGGCCACTGCCAGTATTTGTACTGCCAGAAT
>CP070843.1:1787503-1792077 GCA_020350905.1 Deltaproteobacteria bacterium | reverse complement strand
ACTGCTTATGCTTTCAGGATTCGGCCATATAAAACTTTCCCATGTTGGCTTTCCCATTCTATATACCAGTTCCTGACCATCAATCGATAATTTAATTTGTTCCGCACTGCCGATTTTTGAAACCGGCAATTGAGGGAGAATTTTGAAATCAAGTTGAAGATTATCCTGATTATGTAATCCCAATCCTTCTGTTATAGAAGACGCCTTTTGTAATGAAGCTTTAAAATGCTCAGATAAATGTATCCCGCAAAACACTCACAACCTCGAAGCCCACCTTGACCGTATTCCCATAGCGGTCCTTGTACTTTGTGGGAAAGTCACGATAGATGCCTCGTTTTATCTGCTGCCGGGCGCAGACGACCTTGATGTTTTCGGTGACGCTCATGCTACCGTCCCGGTGCACCTGAATACAGCTCTGGAAGTCGAGTATTTTCTCCGATCTACCAGCAAAAGAAAGTTGAACAAAACTGACGACCAGAAGGGAAAGAAGCACGGCCACAAGGGCCAACATTTTGCGAGTGCTCATGGTTCCTCCAAACCTATCCCGGGTTAACCCTAATGTTCATATCTACACCGGTAAAAACCGCTTCGCTGGCACGATAGCACATCATCTGCGACTGTACTCGGAACAGGACTTCACGGACGGTTAAGTACGCCTCGACCTGTCCGAGCCTGTGCGCAGCCACATCTGAAGCCTTCTTGCACGTTTTTCCTCAACATAGGTATCCAACGTTAGGGTTAAAACTTCACCTCCGGCACCGCCCTCTCGGCCGGGTCCTCTATCTCGAAGAACTCGCCCTTGGTGAAATTGAATATGCCAGCAATGATGTTGCTGGGGAAGGATTCGACTTGAATGTTCAGGTTGCGCACCGTACCGTTGTAGTAGCGCCGGGCCATCTGAATCTGTTCCTCTAGATCTGACAGTTCAGTTTGCAGCTCCGAGAAATTCTGGTTGGCCTTCAAATCCGGATATCCCTCCGCCACGGCAAATATGTCGGCGAGGGAGCGGGAAAGCAGCCCTTCCAGCCTCCCTTTTTCGCCAACTTCTCGTGCTTTCATGCTTTGCGTCCTCAGTTCGGTTACCTTACTTAAAAGCTTACGCTCGTGCCCCATGTACCCCTTGACCGTCTCTAACAGATTGGGAATGAGATTTGCCCGTCTTTTGAGCTGGACATCTATGCCACTCCAGCCCTCTTCAACCATATTCCGGAGCCGGATGAGCTTGTTGTAAGTAGCGATGACAAAAATAGCCAGCAGGCTAGCCACAATCGGGATTATGATAGTCGCAGTCATCTGTTACCCTCGAGGTTTTTGTTTTCTTATGGTTTCAGCCATTTGTATTCGATGACGTGAAGTTGTGAAGAGAGCAATTTGCGTGCCAGGACATTGGCCAGCGAATCTCGACCCGAAGCCAGTGTCGGGGGAAGAGAAGAGAAATGAAAGGTAAAGATTGCGGATTTTGGAATGCGGATTGCGGAATTCTAATCAACAATGAGAAAAGAGACAATGTGGCCTTTCTCAGTTATATTTATAATGATGTATGTCACAAAAGTTAACCGCTCCCCAATAGAGGATGCCGCCGGAGCTTGCAAAGTCGAGGAGAAAATCCATGCATACTGGCCAGGGAGAAATCTCCTACCCGGTTCGGTTGGATCTGGCCCGGACTCCAACGCCCCTTGAGCCGCTTTCACGTTTGAGCGAGAAGTTTGGCATCGAAATGTATGTCAAGCGCGACGATCTGACCGGCGCCGAGCTTACCGGCAACAAAATCAGAAAACTGGAATTCTTGCTGGCTGATGGACTGGCAAACGGCTGCGACACAGTGATTACGTGTGGGGCGGCTCAGTCCAATCACGCCCGGGCAACGGCAATTGCCGCCGCCAGGTTGGGACTCGGGGTGCGTTTGCTTCTTCGCACCCGTGATCCTGCCAACCCACCACCTCTTGAAGGCAATATCCTGCTTGATCGGTTGGTTGGTGCCGAAATCGTATGGCTCACCTTTGAAGAGTACGGTCGCCGCGCTGAGATGCTTGCAGCTGAAGCTGAGGCGCTCCGGAACTCGGGGAAAACTCCTTACGTTATTCCAGAAGGGGGCTCCAATGCCATGGGTGCCTGGGGATATGTCCGGGCACTGGAGGAGTTGGCGCTTGATCTGGCCACCCTCCCGGGGGGTAAAGACCACCCAACCACAATCATCCACGCCACTGGTTCAGGGGGGACCACCGCCGGTCTTATACTGGGGGCTAAACTGGTTGGGTTGCACGCTCGGGTTGTGGGAATAAATGTCTGTAACGATAGGGATTATTTTCTCCGAGTGGTTGGCGATATTTGCCAGGCTGCCATAGATACCCACCAGCTCGATCTTCCCATTGTTGGTGAGCGTGATATCGAGATAATCGACGGCTATGTGGGAAGCGGTTATGGGAAGGCGGGTTCCCAGGAACTTTCTCTTATCCGCGAGGTGGCTCGCTCCGAGGGCATTCTTCTTGATCCGGTCTACACCGGCAAGGCCTTCTATGGTATGAGCCGGGAGCTTGAGCGGAACCCAAAAGTGTTTGGCGACAGGATCGTATTTATTCACACTGGCGGGATCTTCGGGTTATTTCCCATGGCTGAGCAAATGGCTCCACTCCTTTAATTCACTTTAGACATCGCGCAGTACATAGTGCTTCCATATGATCTGCTTCAATCATTGGGATAGTTTTTTCGACAGAGCCAGTGCCGCCTGCCCCCTGGGATAGTAGCGGTCTTCAGATCCCACAATGTAGAAACCCGCATTTTGAAAAAAAGAAAGGGCTTGACGGTTATCGACCGCGGTCCAGAGAAGCATTTCTTCGACGCCGTATTTCCGGGCAATTTCCTCCATATGTTCCAGCAATGCGGTGCCGATTCTTTTTCTCTGGTGTTCGGGGAAGACCCCTATCGCCAAAAGGTGTCCCCGTCTGGGTTCGAACCATTTTTCTCTTTCCAGCGTCACCATTGCAAAACCCAGAGGGTCGGCTCCCGCCGCTATGATTATCGTTATTACTTCCGGTTCGAAGAGCCAGCCGAGCACAATTTCATCATAGACACCGTACTTCGAAAATACCCTGGCCGATAGCTGGCTGATGAAATCCAGGTCGTTTTCATTTGCCAATCGGAAATCAAATGTTGCCATTCTTACTATCCATTGGCCGGCTGTGTGAGTCCCGCGCTCACTTGCCACAGACGGCCGGCAATGGCTTCGTCATGAGACACCGTGAGGATCGGGCAGCCTTTCCGTGAACGAAATACTTCCCACTCACCCCTTCAACCTCAGCGACACAGCTAGTGGCATGAACCTTTTCCCCCAACCGAATAACTATACACTGTAAAGGTGTGATTCGAAAGGTTTTGTTCCCATCATATTGTAGAGGAAGGCATGGAGCATAGGGGAAGAAAGCTGGCAGTAGCGCTTAGCTCTCATCGAGCTTCGCGCCAGATGGCTTCGCTGACATTTGGTCACGACGCTCCGCTGTCATTGGGCAGAGGGTATGGGGCAGAGGGAGAGTGGTCAGAGGTCGGATGTCAGAGAGGAGAGCTGAGAAGTCCTCTGTGGGAGCGGCTTTCTAGCCGCGATCTTTTGTCTTGAGCTGATCCAGGCTAACTAGCCATCTGAAGTGTTGCATCAAGGTCTACTTCGGGGACCTCTTTAACACTGCCGTCGCCTCTGACCAGCTTTCGAAGATATCTCTCCTCTTCCTCAGGGATTCCTGTGAAGCGAACTCCCATACCTCGCGGGGTTAGGTCATCATCAGGACCGTGGATGTTTGTCCAGACCACCTCAGCAGCCACATCCTCAATGGCGTGGTCGGGAGACTTAATAGTCAATTTACAGGTCTCACTCAATCGCAACGGCCTGCGGCAGCGGATAAATGCCCCATTATTGTTGATATTCATAATGACACCATCCGCAGCTCCCTCGCCGGTGTCCATTGTAACAGACCATTTCACCTGGGCTCTGCTGGTTGAGTTTGTTTCTGGTACCATTTTTATCTCCTCCCCTATAGGGCTTTCGTCGTCCTTTTTAACTCGTTGCCCTACGTTTTGTCTGATTGCTCTGTCTTTCGTTTCTTAACTTTCAGCAGAATTGATGCCAAAGTGGCAGGAAGTTAAATAAATGTGTATTTTCAGGTTTTTACATGTTTTGAAGAATTCGTGTTTTTTTTGTTTTGTTGGCAAATTTGGGCCAAAAACGTCAATTTTGGTCAAAAAATTCCCCTTTATGATAAGGAGTCAGGAGTCAGAATTCAGTAGTAAACGGTAAGCGGTGAGCAGTGAGCAGCAAGCAGCAAATCGTAAAAATTGTTAATTAGTTGATTAGAGAATTAAAAAATTAGTTGAAACCGCAAGATCGCGGCTAGAAAGCCGCTCCCACAGTAGAATCTTTGATGTCTTATCCCCGTCTCGCCGCGTCTCCGCTTCTCCGTGTCGTCCCGCGGTGCCTAGTGCCTGGTTCTTAGTTCCTAGTTGTCTTCTGTCCTCTGTCCTCTGTGGTCTTTCCTTTTCTCGCGCTTCTCGCCGGCGAACATGGGACTTGTTTTAATTGAAATTGT
>CP070843.1:1784354-1787403 GCA_020350905.1 Deltaproteobacteria bacterium | reverse complement strand
GGCTTTTTCCATGCTGATCCTCACCCTGGCAACGTAATCATTCTGGACGACAACGTTATCTGCCTCTTGGATTGGGGCATGGTAGGTCGCCTTACCCGGCGAACCCGCTACGATTTGATTGACATGATAAATGCAGTAGTTGATAGCGACAGTGAAAAAATCCTGAGCATTCTGCTCAACATGACCCAGATTGATGGCAGCATTGTTCCGCGGCGGATGGAGCGAGAGATTCTAGACATAGTAGATATTTACCACAACTTGCCCATTCAAGAGCTCAATATCGGCCAACTGCTCCTCGATATCAGCACCATGCTGCGGGAGAACAGGGTCAAAGTGCCAGCTGATCTGGCCATCATGATCAAAGCCTTGATCACTGCAGAGGGCACAGCGCGACAGTTGTATCCTCAACTTAATGTTGTGGAGGAGGCCAAGCCATACGTGAGGAAGTTGGCCCTGGAGCGGTGGAAGCCGGAGACGATATGGAGAGATCTGCGCCGGAACATCTCCGGCCTCCTTACATTCCAGAAGGAGTTGCCCCTGCGGCTGAGCCAGATCATAGATAAGATTGATCGTGGCGAACTGAACATTCGTTTTCAGCACGAAAACCTGGGTGGGATTCGTAACACCCTGGAGAACATTACCAATCGTCTCACTTTGGGCATCATCATCGCTGCCTTGATAGTGGCCTCCTCGATGATCATTACCACTGGGGTGAAACCCCTGCTTTTCGGTTTCCCTGCCCTTGGCATCATCGGTTACCTGGTCTCTGGAGTTCTGGGCCTCTGGTTGATCTATAATATCCTCCGTAGCCGCAAGTTTTGATCCAGCGCTTCGCACTTTCTGCGATTGAGCCGGGCTAAGAGGAAGCGTTGAAGTCTTTACCTTGGGTCGCGTTCTTGGAATGATGGAATGGTTGCAGAATGGGTATTTGGATTTTTTTAGAAGTCATATTGAACGGTCTTTTCGGCTTGAACCCATCATCCCATTCTTCCAATATTCCAGCTAGAGAAGCCCGTAACTCACCATTTGTGCTATCGGATTTTTCTATATGTGCCATTAGTGTGATCGTGATTATCTATTTGACCAAAAATCCTCGAGGGCTTAACTTTAGCGAACGGTAGTGTTAAGAAAGTACTAAAGTTGTAATGGACAGGATCAAGGAATGAAAAATGAAAGCGGCTTTTGGCAGACAACTCATTGACCGGTTTCTCCTGAGGAGTTCCACTGAAGATCCACAGTTGACCCGGTTTGCGGGGAAAGGCGGTTGAGCTTGCAAGATCGGGCCGGAGGATCTGGCCAAAGCTCTCAAAAGCCTGCCGCCAATTGACGATCCCAACGCACTGGTGGCAGCTGATACCGCTGATGACTGCGCTGTTTACCGGGTGAATGAGACTCACGCCATCGTGCAGTCTGTGGATTTCTTTACACCCATTGTGGATGATCCCTACACTTTTGGCCAGATCGCCGCGGCCAATTCTCTCAGTGACATCTATGCAATGGGCGCTGAGCCCCTTTTTGCCCTTAGCATCATGGGTTTTCCACACCGTGATCTGCCACTCAGCGTCATGTCAGATATACTCCGCGGCGGCGCTGATAAGGCCAAAGAGGCGGGAATTTCCGTTCTGGGCGGCCACACCATCGAGGACAGTGAACTGAAATATGGTTTGGTGGTCACTGCCTATGTGGAGATAGACCAGATTCGCACCAACGGAGGCGCCAGACCTGGTGATGATTTGGTGCTTACAAAGCCTTTGGGAGTAGGAGCCGTCTCTTCAGCCATTCAGCGCCGAATTGCCAGTGAATCTCTGATCGAAAAGGCGACGGCGCTCATGGCTACTTTGAATAAAGACGCAGCCAAGGCCATGAGAGAGGTGGGCGTCCATGCTGTTACTGACGTCACCGGATTTGGTTTCCTGGGACATCTTCTGGAGATGACCCAGGCCAGCAAGGTGAGTGCTGAGATTTTTGCAAACAATGTTCCCACCCTGGAAGAAGCATGGGAATTCGTCCGCAAGGGCAAGATCCCTGCTGCCACTCACACGAACTTACAGTATGTCAATCCACACCTGCGCTACGAGAACGGGTTGCGCCGGGAAGTATCCCTGATGCTGGCCGATCCCCAGACGGCTGGGGGTTTACTCATTGCAGTATCCTCAGAAAAAACGGAGCAGCTGATAAGCCGCTTGCGAGAATGGAAAACACCAGCAGCCTCCCTTGTCGGCCGCATCACCGAAGAACAGGACAAACGTATCGTCGTCTACCCCCGAGCCATATGAAGCGATCTCTCCTCCAGTCAATTGGAATTATCATCATATCCGGAGCCCTCGGCTTAGCCGTGAATGCGTTCCGGGCGGAGGGGATTCCCCTGACGGAACGGTGGCAGGAAAAAGTGCTCAACGAGCAACTGACTGGGGGATTGCCAGCTGTGTCGCTCAAGGAGGTCAAAGAGGCATATAGGAGTGGTGATGCTCTCTTTGTGGACGCTCGGGACCGAGAGTTTTTTGAGCAGGGACACATTCCTGGAGCGGTGAGCCTCCCCGTGAGAGACTTTGATTCGGTTTTCCCCAGGCGAGAGGAGCAGCTGCGGGCAGCACCACGCGTAATCACCTATTGTGATGGTGCCAGCTGTGAGATGAGCGTGGAACTGACGGAGAAATTGCTTTTTGCTGGCCTGGAATATATTGAGATTTTTACTGGCGGTATCCAGCAGTGGAAAGCTGCTGGTCAACCAGTGGAACAAGGACACTGAGTCAGCTGGCAGCTAGCAGGAGGCAGCAGGCAGTCCGGAATTCTTGAGGCATTACTGCCAGCTGCTTGCTGCCCGCTGTAGGTGGCCTTGGTTTTGAGGACCTTTCACTAGCGAAATACCTTTATGACCTCAGCAAACGGCAAAATAGGTTTACGTAACTGGTTGACTCATCCCAGCACTGCCTTCGTACTAAGGATCGCCCTGGGGTGCCTCTTTATTTATGCCAGCCTGGATAAGATCAGGCATCCCGATCTATTTGCCGAGGCTGTCTATAACTACCAGCTCTTGCCGGAGGTGGCG
>CP070843.1:1778387-1784254 GCA_020350905.1 Deltaproteobacteria bacterium | reverse complement strand
GGTCAGAAATCAGGGGCAAAGCTGACCTCTGATCTCCGACTTCTGACTTCTGTGATAGACGACTTATATGGTTTTTACGATTTCAATGATTCGAACGAGTTTAATGACTTACCACTTGCTGGATTAGGGATGCAAGATGAAATTTCAGGTTCTGTGTTTCTATTTCCTGACACCTGAAACCTGACACCTGAAACCCCATCCTCAGCGGTTACCAGTTTTCACCAAGAATCTCGAAGTAGGCCTGCGGACTGATACAAGCGGGGCATACTTCCGGCGCTTCGCTCGACTCGTGCAGATAGCCACAGTTAAGACAACGCCAGACCACAAGCTCTTCTCTTCTAAAAACCCTTCCTTCTTTGATATTGGCGGCCAAATCCAGATAGCGCTTTTCGTGCTGTCTTTCCGCCACACTCACCGCTCCTAAGACGTCAGCCACGCGGATGAACCCCTCTTCTCGAGCGACCTCAGTAAATCCCGGATACATCTCGGTGTGCTCGTACCTCTCACCTGCTGCTGCTGCCAACAGGTTGTCATAGGTACTACCTATTACCCCAGCTGGAAAGTTCCACGTGATTTCCACCTCACCACCGTTCAGGAATTTAAAGAACCTTCTTGCATGCTCCTTTTCATGGTTGGCTGTCTCTGCGAAGATATCTGCGATCTGTATGTACCCATCCTGCCTCGCTTGCTCAGCGAAGTAGGTATAACGGTTTCTCGCCTGGGATTCCCCGGCAAAGGCTGTAAGCAGATTTCTTTCCGTTTGGCTACCTTTGAACTTGCCCACGTTGCTCCACTCCTTACTATGAAATAATGATTTGAGAAATCCGTGGTTGCCCCTCTTATTCCTCCACGATAATGGCTTTCGGTGCACATTCCTCCGCAGCTTTTCGCACCAAGTCCTCCAGGTGTTCAGGAACTGCGTCCACCAGAACTCTCGATATCATTTGATCTTCATCGTATTCAAAAACCTCAGGACACACCTTGTTGCAATTCCTGTCTCCCATGCACAAATCGTAGTCGATGCTTACCTTCATGAATGCCTCCTTGTCTGGATTGGACTTCATTTGTTTGTAAGGTTATTCCGGGTCTGCCTCTAAGTTTAACAATAGTTGAAGCGTACAGCTATATCTAGCCTAAATTTTACAAAGATTTTTAAAGATAGAGGATAAGAATTAAGGGGTCAGACCGGTGTCCAGAAACTCCAATACTCGAGCGAATACACGTTCGGATACATCGCCCCGAAGGATGCCATGGCGGTGGGAGTTAAACATTATCAGTTCCTTATCTTGGGAACCGAGCCCCTCATATATGCGTTTGCTGCCTTCGGGGTGCACCACCGGATCATCAGATGATTGTATTAGCAAGGCAGGCACATTCACCCGACCTATGCGTTTTGAAAGTTCGTCCATGAGTTCCATCAATTCCTTCACCCCACGAATGGGATTGCGAAGATAATTGATATGCGGATTTTCAGGTTCGTTGGGCACGAAGTGCCTGCGGCCATCATCTTTGACCAGCTTGTCCACCAGCTTATTCCAGAGAACCACAGCCGGAGCCAGTCTGGCCGACCGTCTTCTGAGTCTCATGGCACAGTTGATGGCGAAGACAGCTCTAACCTTGTAGAGTAGGTTGGTGGCCGCAAATAAAGCCAAGCCAGCCCCCACGCTAAATCCACCCAGAACAACATCCTCGCAGCTATTTGCCAAAACCAGGTAGCCACGCTCCACCGACTGCAGCCAATCCTCCCAAGTTCTGAGGGCCAGATCTTCAGGGCTGGTACCATGGCCCCGAAGTCGAGGGATAAAAACTGTGTAACCATGCTGATGAAGATACTCGGCAAGTGGCCTGACCTCTTCAGGAGCCGCCATATAACCATGGACCAGCAGTACTCCAGTTTTCGCCCGAAACCTTCTATAAAGAGTGGGGGCACCAATGCGCCTCGGTTTTGATTCGCCCTCGCGTTGGTGCTCCTTATAGTCAGCGGCGAATTCCTGCTTCGCTAAACGAAGAAACTTTCGGTGCAGCCGCCAGCGCATTAACCAACGAGGGTGCTCGGCAATGATCCGCAACCTCTTGGTAAGCGGACGGAGGAACTCAACCTCATTCAGGATTACCTGAAATGGGTTTTCTCTGCGGATTGTGTGAAAATCGAGAAGCGTCTTCATCCTCAGCCTTTTCTTGTAGATCATATCTCCTTCTATATCCACCACGCCGCTTTTTTCTGCGATCTCGAGGAAATCTGCCAGTATCTGGTGGTATCTTCGGCATAATCGCACACATTGGTCATCAAGCAAGCCCGAATGAAAGCGGATGGACTTCAGTTGGGTGACCGTTTCTGAGGCCAGATAGAGTCGCTCCGCTAAGTTGAAAAGCCCTAGACGGTTATGCGGATAGTATTTTAGGATATAGGCGGCCAAATGATCATAATTGACCATAGTATTGCTATAAATTGAGGCCATGACCTTCCTGGTGAGATTGCTGGCAATTCGCCGCATCAACGGCCTGGAAGGCAGCACGTCGTCGGGCAGGATGGGCCGTTGACTGATTATATCTTGCTGAATCTTGCGTTTTTTGAGTAATGGACTGATGGCCAGAGGTTTACCGAAAGTGATATCGATGTTCACCCCCGAAAGAAGCATGGTCCCCTCGGTTTGCAGTTCTTCCACTATCCGCTCGGGCAGGTCTTCCACAACATAAGATGCGATCTTCTCAATGGCGTTTTGCCGTGAACGAATAGGGTAATAGGTTACATTCACCGGCACCAGGAATGTCTCTCGCTCGCTCACCTGGTCGGGGGATGAGAGATCGAATACCTCCAATTGCTGTTGGAGCAAACCTGGATCTGTCTGCCGCAAGTGGTACAGCCTTCTACGGTAGAACTCAGTTCGCAGGGCCAGGGCTGCAGCGCCGGTGTGTGGCGGCCGACGAGTACCTGTGGCACTGTAGATAAGGAATTTACCGCTCTCGACGATCTTCTTATCCTTGATCATCGACCCTTCTGGAAAGATTAACCAGGGGTGGTCACCCATCAGCAAAGAGCGAATGATAATCTGGTCACGGTTGGGATCCTTGGTGGAAACCGCACCCACACCATCCAAATAACTCCCGAGAGGTCCGGTGAACAGACTGTGGTGGGCGAGGGACATTACCGGCCTGCCGGTGAGCCGGTAAATCTGGTAAGGAAGAATCAGGGTTTCCAGGCGGGTGAAATGATTTACTGCAAGGATAGAGACCCCATCTGGGATATTTTCAGCGCCATGAACACCCACCGAGGCCTTGAACAACCGCTCTAATGCTTTTATCCCCAGCTTGCTGAGCGAAAAAACCAGGCGGCTGATGTCTGCCATAGTGCCTCTCGTTTGTGGTCAGCGGTCACAATGGTTAAGAAGCTACGTCCCAGATATATTTTCCCACAGCTTTGAACCGCGTGTATAGTATTTTGCACTCTATGCTGCTGAGCCTTTGCACGTTGCGTGCCTAGCCCGGATATTTCACCAGTCGCCTGCTGCGACATTCTGCAATCCGCAATCGTCCCGGGGGCAATTCATTGTCTCAGGTATTGGAGGAAATATGCCATCAGTCCTTCATCTCTGGTATTGATTCCACCCTTGTTTCTGCCCATCGCACAGCTGGAGGGCGGCATGACGGGCGGGCAGTGTGGATTTTGGAAGAGGAAGGAGGCAAGTAAAGAATCCGGGCCCAAAGGACCCGGCTTTAGGCTACCCCCTGAGGGGGGCTTCAATGGTCTTTCCCCGCTTGCGACAGTGTGCTGGAGTAATGGAGTGGTGGAGTAATGGAGAAAATATTTATATTAGAGTAGGTTGCAGGATAACGGCAATGGCACTCTTATTCGTGGCAAGAGCGTTACTCGCGTTGTTATTAAACCAGGTCATCTTAAACCCTCTCCACGTAATCACCTGAGCGGGTATCTATCTTCACCGTCTCACCTTCGTTAATAAAGAGAGGAACCTGGATAACAAATCCTGTCTCCAGGATGGCTGGCTTGGTGGCACCCGTAGCTGTGTCTCCCCGGACGCCCGGGTCCGTCTGTGTGATCTTCAACTCCACGAAAGTGGGAAGTTCGATGCCGATTGGTTTGTTATTGAAAAAAAGCATTTTGACGTCGATGTTTTCCTTGAGAAAATCTCTACTGTCACTCAAATGCTCCTGGTCGATGAAAATCTGCTCGTAATTCTTGTTATCCATAAAGCAGTAACCTTCAGCATCCTGATAGAGGTATTGCATCTCGCGTTCCACTAGGTCAGGGCGGTTGACCTTCTCGCCTGATCGAAATGTTTTTTCCAAGACCTGACCGGTTTCCATATTCTTGAGACGGGTCCTGACAAAAGCGCCGCCCTTACCTGGCTTGACATGAAGAAAATCAACAATAAGAAAAGGCTTGCCTTCCAATTCAATTTTCAGCCCTTTGCGAAAGTGAGTTGTGGAATACATAATCCCCTCGTCATCTACCCTTTGTGGAGTTCTGGAGTACTGGTCGAAGCTCCCCAGATAGTCCATTCCCACTTCTCTTGCATCTTCCTAAAAGCGAGTGTTTGAAGTGGTAGACCTAAATAGGGTCCAACCTTTTGGCATGTTTTCTCATAAAGGCGGCAAGCTTCTCGGAGTCAAGGCTCGGCGGCGTTGACGGTGGTGGCATGGATTCTGGGGCAGTCTTCTCCCGCAGCTTGCTCTGCCAGGCCTCAAGCACTGAAAGCAGAGTGCGACCCTCCTGGGGTTCACCGATTCGCTTCTCCAATTCCGCAAGCCTCGCTTCAACCTCCTCAGTTTCAGGTGAGGTTTCGAGAATTTTGCGATACACCTCTATGGCCTTGTCCACATGGCCTTGCTGTTCGTATAGTTCAGCCAGGGTAACAGTGTCCATCATCTCTGCATCTTCCGGTAGAGCCTCTTTAGCCACCGATGCAGACCCAGGTTCGTCAGCTTCAGTTTCCACCTCGGCTACCGAAGAAGGATGAATTGCCTCGAAAAGCTTCTGGTAATGGAAAGCTTGCTCAGAATCACCCTTCTTGTCATACAGTTCAGCCAGGTTCCGGTAAATTACCGTGTTAATCTCCAGCATCTCTTTTGCCTTCAGGAGTTCAGTTTCAGCGCTGTCCAACGCCCCAGTACGAAGGTAGGACAGTCCAAGAATTACCCTGGCTCGAAGATCATGAGGGCGGAGGCGAAGCCCGTTAATACAGGTTTCGATGGCCTCCTCATACATCTCTCGCTCCCAAAGTGCCTCGGCAAGATAAACAAAAACCTGCGAGGAGGGATCCTTGCTCATCATCTGCTGGTACACCTCAAGCTCGTCCATGGTTTGTTTCCTGTGGAGTGAGTTTTGGGATCTATTGTTCTCTGGGTTGGGTGGCCGCTACTATAGTTGCTTTGCCTGATAAAAGCAATACTCACCTAGTGGATCCCGGACGGATATCTGCAGCAGCATAATAGTCAATGAACACCGGAGGTTGTCCTTTCTTTTCGAAGACCTCATCGTAATCTTGCACCTGCAAACCAGAACAGCTGTACATCAGAAAAGTTAAGACGAGAGCAAAATAGATTCTCATTTTCATAGCGATTATTTCCAATAGGCAGCGAAGCTCTTCGACTAGCGGTCGGAGGTTCTGAAATCCCAAATCCCAACCGCCAAATCTCAGGGTATCGGGTGTCAGGTTTTAGATTCTCTGTTTCTTTTTCCTGACACCAGAAACCTGACACCTATGTTCGAATGAACAATACTACAAAAAATCTTGCTCTGCTTGCGGAAATCATGAAATTCCGGCCTAAATTAAAATCTTCATTCTGCAATCTAAAATGAAAAAGCCCCCACCAGAGGGAAGGTGGGGGCCAGGGCATTGGGTAGGGTG
>CP070843.1:1775036-1778287 GCA_020350905.1 Deltaproteobacteria bacterium | reverse complement strand
GTGCCGCTCTTGGGAATGCTGTGGAGACAGTGGCCAGGCTGGGGCGGTTGGGTCGGAGCGCTCATAGCTGCAGTCGGACTCTACTTTCTCAGCGTTACCGAGGAATTCAACCTTGCTCCCGGAGATGCCTGGGTACTTGCAGGCGCCTTCCTGTGGGCAATTCACGTTCTCATATTGGGATACCTCTCCCCCAGGGTAGATGTATTAAAGCTTGCCTGTGCCCAATATGCGGTTTGTTGCCTTTTAAGCCTGGTGGTGGCAGGGTTCATGGAGACTATTACCCTTCATGGTTTGCGAGAGGCAACAATCCCCATTCTTTATGGGGGTGTGATGTCTGTAGGGGTGGCCTACACTCTGCAGGTGGTGGCCCAGAAGGTTGCACCCCCGACTCATGCAGCGATCATACTGAGTCTTGAGGCCGTGTTTGCGGCTCTAGCCGGTTGGCTTATCCTCGGTGAGGTGCTCACATCCCGCGGGCTACTTGGTTGCGGGTTGATGCTAGCGGGAATGATAGTGGCGCAACTTTGGCCTTAGGGTTTTTCTTTCAGCGCCAACACGGCCAAGAATTCGAAAACTTCGACGCCTTCAAGATCTGCTCCTTCCTCACCTCGGGCATATTGCATGACCCAGGCAAGGTCCAAATCGCTCTGTGGTGAGATAGTTCCTTTTTTCAGACCCAGCAAAAAGTTTTCGTCATTGAAAAAGATGGGATACTCAAAAGTTTTGGTGGCCCCACCGTTCGCCTTTGGTCTGGCAAAGACCTCTATGTCATCCTCCAGAATTCCTAAAGACACTGGCTGGAAGTGCAATAGTGTAAAAAATAGATCGAAGGATTCCTGGATTTGTTCCAGGGACTTTTGCTCTAGGCCCCGGCGGGCGTCTTCCACCAACAACGCCAGATCATCTCCCGTGTAGCTAAGATCCAGCCGGGCCAGAGCATCGTTGTACAATCGATTAAGTGATTCCTTGCCCTTGCTTACAATTACGTCTTTGTCATCCATAACCTTTTTGATATTTTTGATGCTGAATATCTCCTTCCACACAGGGCTTTTTCGCAGGGCTACGTCAGCCACGGTGGTGTGGTAGATGGGAAGCTCGTTGTCGAACACCAGCACCTCCATGCTCTCCCCCTCCAAGGGACGTACATAGAGGTCCAGGTCTCTGACCTTCTTGTGTTCGAGATCTGTCATCTCCAGGAGTTTCTGCGTGAGTCCCTTGTCCAACCTTCTCTGTCCAGGGGTCTCACGAATGGTCGAAGTAATCTTTCGCAGAAGTCCATCGAGGTTGATTTTCGCTCTTAGATTTTCTTTGAAAGACATGGTGTAAGTCTCCTTGAGAGTGTAGTCTAACCTATCAAATCACTTTTTGTCGACTTAGGTAGATGTGGTCAGCGGCTGATCTTGGAATATCGGAGTACTGGAGTATTGGAATAAATGCATTCTATACTATCTCAATTATAATGATAGCAAAGAGTGGGACGCTGAAGAAACGCTTAACAAGTATTCGCCCTGAACCTGTGTTTCTTCTTGTCATTCTGAGGAGTCCCGCCGATAGTGGGATGACGAAGAATCTCGAGATCCTTCGCGGAGCCTGTCCCGCGCACAGCAGCAAGAAGCTTAGGGAAGGACTCAGAATGGTACTTGTTCGTTTTCGGGCGGACACTAACTCATTTCAACAATGTTGGACTTTCCTGGTTGAGCTGGTATCCTCTTTATAACTTTATAAAATTATAGCTGTCAGAGAGAAAATAAAATGCGAAAGATAGGGCTCTTGAAGAATTGCATACAAGAGTATGCTTGGGGATCAAGGACAGCTATCCCTGGGCTTCTCGGCCAAACAGTACCGGCGGACAAACCACAAGCAGAACTCTGGATGGGAGCCCACCCGAAAGCTCCATCCCAGGTTCTTGCCGATGGCGCCTGGAGATCGCTACCGAAGGTAATTCAAGAAAGCCCTGAAGAGACGCTTGGGCAGGAAGTAGCCGCTCGGTTTTCCAACAAGCTGCCATTCTTGTTCAAGGTACTCGCTGCAGCGAAACCGCTGTCGATCCAAGCACATCCAAATAAGGAGCAGGCCGAGCAGGGCTTCGCCCGGGAAAATGAGCTTGGAATCCCCTTCGATGCGCCCCAAAGAAATTATCGCGACGACAACCATAAACCAGAGATAATTTGTGCTCTGACACCATTCTGGGCCCTGAACGGTTTTCGTAAAATAGAGGTGACCCTCAGACTCTTAGAAGAAGCCAGGATCCCAAGTCTGGCAGAAATAGTATCTTTTCTACGGAACCACCCCAACCGGGAGGGGTTAAAAAAATTCTTCAACCATTTAATGACCACCGACAGTGGAAAACAACGCAAGATTGTTGAGCAAGCGGTCAACTCTGCTGAGAAGCGGACACATGAAGAACCAGTCTGGACATGGATGATAAAGCTCAATGAAGAGTATCCCGGTGATATGGGGATTCTCTCTCCTCTTTTCTTGAATCTTGTCCGTCTGGAACCCCTTCAAGCCATGTATTTGCCAGCCGGGGAACTTCACGCTTACTTAGAGGGAGTTGGCATTGAGTTGATGGCCAATTCCGACAACGTTTTGAGGGGGGGGCTGACTCCCAAACACATAGATGTTCAAGAACTGCTCGCAGTTTTGAATTTTACAGACGGTGATTTGAATATTCTAGGCCCAGGAAACTTCACCCCTGGGGAGGCGATCTACTCCACGGAGGCAGCGGAATTTGTTCTCTCCGTGATGAGGATAAATAAAGCGTCTCCCTTCAGCAGCCTTCGCGGTCGCAGTGTGGAAATGATGATCTGCACGGAAGGCGAGGTTAGCGTCACTGATTTGAACGATGGGGACAATACCCGCTTAACGAGGGGAATCTCCATTATTGTACCGGCAGCAGTGGAGCAATACAGCATTGAAGGGGATGGGATCCTGTATAAGGCGGCAGTGCCGGTGTGAAAGTCGCAGAGCCCGCAGCGTTTCATAAGGATCTGGTCAATTCGCTTTACGCTATGCTCCAAGCGCTTAGCGTCTGAGCCAGCGGACAGCGCCCAACCTCTACTATCTACCCAAGCCTAGCCCGGATATTTCATGAATCACTTGCTGCGACCGCGGATATGAGCGTCCTTCCGGGCGTCCTCGGGTGTCGGCCCCTGCGACGTATCGTTCAGGTACGCCTCGGAACCAACACCCTGCGGTTACCGGGTGGCACAACCATCTAATTCGCGCTCGCTGCGCTCCGCTCAGTCCCG
>CP070843.1:1765628-1774936 GCA_020350905.1 Deltaproteobacteria bacterium | reverse complement strand
GGAACTGGAATTCCTTCCAGAATCTGGGAGAGGACCCGGTCAGGTGTCAGCCCCTCAAGTTCTGCCTCTGGTCGGAGGATTACCCGGTGCCTGAGGACTGGCAGAGCCATCTCCTTGATATCATCCGGGACAATAAAGTCCCTCCCCCTCATCGCAGCCAGGCACTGGCTCGTTTTCAGCAAAGCTATTCCCCCCCGCGGACTGGCTCCAAGATGGAGGTGAGGAGAACGTCGAGTTCCTTCCAGTAATTTTTGCACGTATGCCACAATCCCTTCCTCGACTTTCACTTCACGGACTCGTCGCCGGAATTTGACGATGGTATCTTCTCCCGTTAGTCGAGCGAGGCCCATGGATGCCAGGTCATGGACATCGGAGGATTTTCCGTAGCGAGCAAGGATCTCCCGCTCCTCGGTCTCCCTAGGGTAAGTCAACACTATTTTCATAAGAAACCGATCCAGTTGGGCCTCGGGCAGCGGGTAAGTGCCCTCCTGTTCAATAGGATTCTGGGTGGCCACCACCATAAAACTTTCGGACAAAGGCAGGGTTTCGCCGTCGATGCTCACCTGTCTTTCCTCCATGGCCTCAAGAAGCGCGGATTGGGTCTTTGGTGGCGCCCGGTTGATTTCGTCGCCCAGAAGAATTTCGGTAAAAATTGGACCCTTGCGAAGATGAAACTGCCTACTGTGCAAGTCGTAAATTTGCGTGCCCAAAATGTCTGCGGGCATCAGGTCGGGAGTGAACTGGATTCGGGTAAACTCTGACCTCAATATGTGGGCTAAGGTCTTGGCCAGGAGGGTTTTGGCCAGACCCGGCACCCCTTCCATGAGGACATGCCCCCTTGCTAGGAGACCCGCCAGCAAATGATTCACTGCCTGCTGTTGTCCCATGATCACTTTCGATATTTCACCAGAAATCCGACCTACTAATTTGTCAACTTCTGCCGGCATGTTGCTCTCTCCGAGGCGCAATGTGCAGAGCGCATGGCGCCTAGCGTCATTTATCATTCCGCATCACTCATCTCTCATCGAGCATTCATCTAAACCATCTCACCAAAATGTAAAATCATACATCCGAAATCCAAAATGTACCCTGTGCCTATTCCTATCACTCCTTACTTCCTAATGAGACTCCCCCTGCTTTCCTCCGAGCCCCGTCCAAAGCCGCATATAGTGCCCGTACAGAAAGCAAGAGATCTTTTTCTGAAACTACTTGCTTATCAGGGTTTCGGTGAGCTGCCAGCAGTTTGTTCTGCAGGGTGTGGTCCCTATGAACGAGAATATTCTTGGCTTCTTTTTCGGTCCAGCGGACAAGAGCCTCAAAAGCAAGGACTCGGGCCCGGCCCCTCTGGTACAGCTGTGCCATCGCCCTCACATACTCGAGGGAAGAACGGCGCTTCTCTTGAATAAGTGGTCTAGGAAGTCCAAACCGTCTCCCTTTGGCAGCCCAAAGTACAAACAAGAGCAACATCCCCTGAAGCGCTGGTACCAGGGCTCGTGAGTGGACTAAATGTTCCAGCACCGAGGTAACTCTGCCATATCCATGATGGTATTCGTCAATCAGCAAACTGCCGTCCCCACGATTAGCGAGCAAAAGATTGAGGGCCAACCGGGCGTGACTTCCATCACTCAGCGACTGGTTAGACAGTAGATTGGGATCGGAAAGGCAGATCACCCTCCCCTTTCCTTCGGCACGCACCGCAAGGAGCCCACCCCATTGGCTTCTTATCAGAACCACAGTTTCCGGGTGTTGCGAGGTGAGGTCAGCATGTCCATTGGATTCGAGGGTGTGTATCCCTTGAGTGTAGGATCCCGGCTGGAATAGAAGCGCTTCGTTCTTATCTTCCCTCTGATGCATACCAAACACTGGCACCAAGGCAAACTCCATATGATTTAAGAAGGGATTCGGTCGGCTGGCTATGAGCACAAGAGTCCTTCCGTCGCTGACCCACTCCTTGAGCGCCTCCATCTCCCCAGTTCCAGGACCAAGTTCCGGTTCCACCAGCACAAGAACGGAGCCATCCTGAGGCAGGTTCTCAAAGCCTTTTTCCCACCTGCCAACGGGTAGATCCAGGGACTGTAACCAGAGATAAAGCGCTTTATATCCTCCCGCCGCTGCACTGTAGGTGGTTCGACGCTGCGGTGACTGTTTGCCTTTTTGGCTGGCCTCTAAAGTCACTAGCCCGTAGGCGGCGAGGAATAGCAAAATTCCCAAACTACCCATCAGCAACCAAGTGGCTCGTCCCCCTTTATTCATGCCGAGGCCTCCAACCGCTGCACCCATCTCTCACAATCCTGAAACTCCTCCATCCCTGGCTGTCTTAACCCGTACCACGCTAACTCATAACCATCGATCAACCTCTGGAGGGCCTCACGTCTTTCGCTCTGTCCTTCCACCCGGGCGAGGTGCTCCCTATTGGTGGCTTCTGGCTCGTAAAGCCACCACCCTTTGTGATGGCCTTCCAGCAGAACGGAAATAAACAGCGACCTGATTGCCTCTCTGAAAGCGCCCTCCTGGGCCTTCTTCTTGGCCTCCTCCCGCCATGACCGCCAGTCCCTTTCGGGGCTTGTTTTCGTTGAAGGAGGAGGGGGTGGACTCGTATATTTCCAACGCCAACCTACTGGTCCGAACAAACGGATGATCCAGATGATCAGTATTGCGCCCAGCACTAAGACGATTCCATATGCCACATAGATAATCCACCCCGCCCGCATGGTTTCAAGGAGTCCCAGGTGATCTTTCAACCACATGCCAAAGGCTTCAATGAATCTGGCGATATATTCCTTCCAGGCTGGATCCTTTCTTTTCCTCAGGTACCTGAACTCCTTGCCGCGATAGACCTCATCCAAAAGGGTTCTGTACTCATCCCACCTGGACACTTCCGAAAACGTTTCCCCGGTCCCCCGCGAAATCTCCTGCAACAGAGCCTGGTGATACGCGGCAAGACGCTCCCTACCCTGTGGGCTATCTTCAGCGTCTTTCGCCCAGCGAAAAAAGTCTTTACGATCCACGAGGAACCGCTCACCTCCGGAATCTTGAACCACTAGATCAGGGGGAAAGCTATCACAAAACCAGGAGATCTCTTCCGGCCCAATCTGTCCCTCTCTTTCTTCCAAATATGCGAGGGACTCTTGGATTCGCAGACGATACTCGGCTACTGAAATGGATTCTGCCCAAACCTTTGATCCTCCTGTCAACAGGAAGCCGAGCAGGACAAGACTCCAGGTCACAGCTATGACAATTCTCTTTATCCTCATGGCTATCCAACGGGTTTGAACTGCCGCTTCGGTAGCGGTGTCCACCCTACGTTTATACAGGTCCTAGCCCGGATATTTCATGAAGTGATTCATGAAATATCCGGGCTAGGCACAAAACATCCGAATGCAACTTTCATGCGACGTTTCAGTAGTACGGCAAATATATCCTGCACTTGTTTGATAGGCAGGTATTGCGAACACAGGTCTTTTTGGCAGTCTCAGAACGGAGAGAGGTAGAAATTTGAGTTAGAGGGGATTTTAGATTTGTCCTACGGACTCCCACCCGTCGGGTGGGTTCCCGGTTTGAGAATGCAGATTTCAGAAAGTTGAAGATCCTGCAACTGGCGATCTACGCCAGGGCACCATTCACGCGGATGTTTTGGCCTGAAATCCAGCGGGCTTCATCGCTAACAAGGAAGGCAGTTACGTCGGCAATGTCCATCGGTTCTCCCAAGCGGCCGAATGCGGACATTTGGGCCAGGTTGTCTATCTGTTCCTCGGTCTTACCGTGTCTGAAAAGTTCCGTATCAGTTGGACCGGGGGAGACAGCGTTTACGGTTATTTCCTTCCCACCCAACTCTTTAGCAAGTACTCGAGTTATTTGCTCAACCGCACCTTTGCTTGCTGCATACAAACCATAATTGGGAAACATCAAGCTGGTAACCGTGGAAGAGATGTTAACGATTCGTCCTCCCTTACTCATTCTCTGTGCCGCTTGCTGGCAGGCAAAGAAAACGGCTTTGACATTGACTGCAAAGATCTCGTCAAAATCTTCTTCAGTAGCTTCAGCTATGGGCTGAGTGTACAAAATCCCTGCATTGTTTATCAAAATATCTATCTTGCCAAAGTGTGCAACGGTTTGCTCAAAAAGAGACTGAATGTCCTTGGTCTTTCCGACGTCCGCCTCCACTGCGAGGGCCTGGCCTCCCTGAGATTGAACGGTTGCGACAACTTCATCAGCCTCCTTTGCTTTGGTGGCGTAATTAACAACGACAGAAGCTCCCTCTTTGCCCAACCTTGCAGCGATGGCCCTACCAATTCCTCGCGAAGAACCCGTTACCAAAGCAACTTTCCCATGCAGCATTTTAATCTCCTTTAAGGAGGGTCGGCAGACTACACTCATCAATTGTTCTTGAGAGAGGTGCTATTGTTGCCATTTTCCTCCTCGTCAATTGTTATGGGCACAGGTTTCTTGGGATAAATGATGAGTCGGTCACCTGGATGGATGGGCGCTTTGGGGTTCAATCGATTCCATATGATGAGAGAAGCCAGGGGAACACCAAAGCGCTCGGCTATGGCGGTAAGGTGGTCTCCCTCTTTTACCAGATAGGTCTGCTCCTTTTGGTTGGATGACCAGTGCTTCAGGAGACCCCGATATCGAGCTTGAAAATTCTCGGAGCCCTCTGTGGGAATCAGAATCTCATGGTTCCCCTCGGACAAATAGTGTCCTCGAATTTCGGGATTCAAATCTTTGATCACCTTGAAATGGGTTTGCGCTGCCTGGGCAATAATTCGGATTGGGGTCTCCTTGAAACATTGGACCCTGACCCGATCGAAACTAGTTGCGGGATAGTAGTCTTCTTCAGCGAAATAGAACCCATATTTTGCAGGATCCTCAAGAATCAGCTTTATTGCGATAATTCTCAATACATACCTTTGTGTTTCCAGGGGAAGGTATAACTGGTAGTAATTATTGACGCCCTGTTCAACTATTTCAGCATTCAGCCCCTCTTCCCCCATGTTGTATGCGGCAGCAGCCAGAGCCCATGACCCAAAAGTATCATAAAGGTCGCTCAAGTACCTGATCGCTGCCCGGGTCGAAGCAAAGATGTTCCGTCTTTGATCGATACGTCTATTGATGACCAGACCGTACCGTCGACCGGTGTAGTTCATGAATTGCCAGAACCCTACAGCTCCTTTCCGTGAGCGCGCATGGGGTCGAAGGGCACTTTCAGCAATGGCAACATATTTCAGATCATCTGGCATCCCTTCGCTTCTTAACAGCTCCTCAATGTGAGGCATATATCGCCTGGAACGTTTCAACCAGAGAATAACCTGTGGCCGGTGCCACAGTGAAAGCAGGAGTTCTTTTTCAATGCGCTCCCTAACTTCCTGCACCTCTAAGGGTACCGGTTCACCGCAAAACTCCAGAGGTGTTGTGATACTGAGAGCAGACATCATTGACGGGAAACTGAACGGTTCGAAAGGTTCTCCATTCACTTCTGAAAAAGAGAAGATAACTAGTCCGAGCAACAGTAAGGACTTCCATTTCACGGGATTCACCTCTTTTCGAATCAAATTGTGATATCGACCCAGGTAGTGCCCAAGCTATAACCGAACCCCCAGTTTTATATCATAAATTACCCCACGCATCATGTGGCTATTTCATGAGCGGAAGTCTGCCGGAATCACGGAGCCCGGCGATTGTGGATTTTAGAATCCAGAGTTCAGATTGAAGAGCTCAGAACCTCGCAGTAGAGAATGCAGGCACCTCAATCTGCAATCAGTAATCTGAAAGCATAAATCATACCGAAAGAGATTCTGGATCGAAGAACTTGGTACCTCGCGGTAAGGAATGCATGCAGCCTCAATCTGCAATCTACAATCTGAAATCACAAATCATATGGAAGTGGCCCCTTGATTTTGTCAGTCGGAGGCGATAACTGATGTAGTATCCTATTCGCACCAGTTTGGTGTATCATACTCTCTGGTCCGGTAGAGATAAGGAGAACTAGCCATGGAAACGAAAGAAGTGGCGCGTGCCGTAATATTGGTGGCCATTGCGGTTGCCTTATCGCCTTTCTTTATCCCGGTCGGCATTTCAAAGTGCTTTCCAGCTCAACACATGGTCAATGTCCTCAGCGCGGTCATGCTTGGACCTGCCTATGCGGTCGCCATCGCTACCATCGCAGGCATCATCAGAAATATTCTGGGCCTCGGGACTCTTCTGGCTTTTCCGGGTGGAATGATTGGTGCCTTGCTTGCAGGTCTTGCCTATCGCGCCTCCAAAAACATCTATTTAGCCGGACTCGGAGAAGTCATCGGCACCGGAATCTTGGGCTCCCTTGTCAGCGTTTGGATCGTAGCGCCCCTCTTGATGGGCAAAGCTATGGCTCTGGCAACCTTGATGATAGCCTTCAGTGTCAGCACCCTCGGAGGAACAATTATTGGTATAATCGCTCTCCACCTTCTGCGTAAGGGGAAGATCTGGGAACCGTGATCCATTTGCGCCACATACGATATCGCTATCCCCACACCGGGTGGGTATTGAAGGGGGTCGATTTCTCAGTAAAAGATTGCGACTACCTCTTCATTGGAGGTGCCAATGGCTCTGGGAAGTCGACCCTCGCTTATCTTTTCAACGGCCTCATTCCTCACTACTTCGGCGGCACCCTGCAGGGCACCGTTACCATTGATGACCGCAACACCCTGGAGCATAAAGTCTTCGAGCTTTTTTCTCACGTGGGTCTTGTACTGCAAAACGCCGATGCCCAACTCTTCAACAGTACTGTGGAAGACGAGATAGCTTTTGGTTTGGAAAGCCTGGGCTTATCTAGCGCGGAGATCGACAACCGTATCCAGGAGATCTCCCGGACATTGAGGTTAGATGATCTTCTGGGACGATTTCCTGCAACCCTATCGGGCGGTGAAAAGCGTCTTGTGGCAATAGCATCGGTTCTTTGTCTGAACCCTTCGGTTTTGCTTCTTGATGAGCCTTATGGCGATCTCGATTGGGAAGCGGTGGAGCGAGTGCGCCAGGCCCTGTTAAAGGTCAACCGCAGCGGAAAGACCGTCATCGTTATTGAACAGCGAATGGGCAATTTTCTGCATGACACCTCACGCTGTCTCATCCTGGAACAAGGAAAGCTCCTACACGAGGGCGGGCCGCAGTCTGCTCGCGAAGTCCTCCTCAACGCTCATCTATTACCCCAATATTCAACTGGGAGAAACAGGTCACCTGGCAAGGAACCACTACTCATTGCTCAGGATCTTTCCTATCGGATAAAGGAAAAAGAGATCCTCAAGGGAGTGTCCCTTGAGCTTAGGGAGGGAGAGACTCTGGCTCTTATTGGCAGGAATGGATCGGGAAAAACCACTCTGCTGAAGCACTTCAATGGCTTACTGCGACCCACGTCCGGCAGGGTTACCCTCAGGGGCAAGACAATTCAAGGCAAAGCCACTTCGGAGCTGGCAACCCAGGTGGGACTCTCTTTCCAGAATCCAAACGATCAGTTTTTCAAATACCGGGTGAAGGATGAGGTCATGGCTGGGCCCAGGATACTTAGGAAAATACAGGAAGATTGGCTCCAAGAGATTTGGCAGATCTTCGATCTCCATGCACTTTTGGAGAGATCTCCATACCGCCTCAGCGAGGGCGAGAAGAAGCGAGTATCACTTGCTTCCATCCTAGCCACGCGGCCAAAACTACTGGTCCTTGATGAACCAACCTCTGGACAAGACGGACGTTTTCGTGAAGCTCTGGCCACTCTTATGGCAGAACTCAAAAATCGCGGCTTCACCATTGTGATTGCCACGCACGATCTGGACTTTGCCCAGGCCACGGCCGACCGGTGGATAGTATTGCATGATGGTCGAGTGCTGGCCGATGGAGCACCTGAGGATTTATGGGGTGAGGAGCGGCTGCTCCAGCTCGGGGCATTGCCCCCGCCGGATGAACATTTTATAAGCAAATAAATTTGTTTCGTGTTTCGAATTTCGAATTTTCAGTCAGCATAGCTGCTCTGTGGTCAAATCTCTTGTCTCGCCCGAGGATGTAACTTTGCTAATGACTCGCTTAGATCCTAGAACAAAACTCGGCCTGGGACTTATGGCGATTGCAGCGGTCTTCATCGCTAAAGCACCGAAGACCCTCTTGGTGGAGTCAATAATGCTTCTGGCAGCTCTCCCCTTGCTGAGGATGGGGAAGGATTTGCTCCATTCCCTGCGTTACTATTGGCCTATGGTAGGGTTGGTCTTTATCATTGCTTTTTTCTCATTTGACTTTAGCGTGGCTTTGGTGCTTGCAGTACGGCTTTTCAATCTTTTGACCGTATCCTTCATCTTCTTTCGGGCCGTCAGCCCCGAAGAGACGGGTGACGCCCTGCAGAAAATCGGGGTCCCTTATGGTTTGGCCTTTATGCTTACCACTTCAATGCGATATGTGCCCCTGATAGGACAAAAGATCCGCCACATCATCGATGCCCAGAGCTCCAGGGGGATCGATCTCAGGCTTAGGCTACAGAATGTGAGAAATTTCATGGCATTGCTTATGCCATTGCTGGCTCAATCTTTCGTCCTCGCCGACGAACTGGCCCTGGCCATGGAATCGAGGGGATTCGGGCGCAAAGGGCGGTCATCAAGAAAGCACTATCGTATTACCCTCTTGGAGTACGGTTTGCTGCTCTTTGCTTTGACGCTTCTTGTTATCTTTGCTTGGTGGGAACGGGGCTAGCCCCTGTGGGGAATTGCAACTCCCTGCAGCAAGCTGCAGTCCGCCTCAGGCGGATTCGAAATGTAAGGAAGATATTCCGTTTTATTGAAGTTCGCTCGCTAACCCCGCAGCAAGCTACAGGGAATGCGCTCGCCCTGTTAAATTTCCCGAAGGGAACCCTATTCAACAGGGCGAGGTGGAGCATTTTCAATGGCCTCTCCCTAAGGTGGGAGTCTGCTGGGGTGGTGGAGTAAGGCGAACTTATGAAATCCCAAGCTCCAAGCATCAAATCTCAGGGTGTTAGGTGTCAGGTGTCAGGAAGTAAGCAGAGAAGCTGAAACCTGAACACTGAAACCTCAGTTTCTTAAGCGTCATCACCAGAGAGTCCAATGAAGAACCTGAAGCAGAAGCCCATGTACCGCTACCTGATGATTCTCACCATCTGTTCAGCCGTTGGGCTCCAAGGTTGGCTAACTCTATTCAACAACTTCGCTGTGTAAGTCGCCGGTTTGGAAGGCATCCATATTGGTGTGATTCAATCCGTGCGAGAGATTCCAGGATTCCTTGCACTCCTTGCCATTCGTTTGATGCTGCTTGTCAGAGAGCATCGACTGTCGGCATTG
>CP070843.1:1757677-1765528 GCA_020350905.1 Deltaproteobacteria bacterium | reverse complement strand
TGGCCACATACGCCGCTTCGGGAAAATCCCAGCCCTCAATCGCAATCTCTGCGGAGTTAAGTATATGGTCGCTATTGGGATTTGAGATTTGTTTGTAATTTGGTGCTTGGGATTTGATATTTTGCAGTGTTGGGTCACAAGTATCGTGCAACCACGGACATGAGTTGCCTTCGTACCAGGTTAGGACCTATCGTCATCCTCTCCCCTCAATGGGAGCGGAAATTGGAGCTTAGTTCTTGGCAACTTTCTCCTTGAGTTTTTCTACCAGTCCCTTGTAGGAGGAACTCAGAATAACACTGTCGAATTGTTTGCGGTAATTGTTGACCAGGCTTACCCCCTCAATGGAGACGTCATAGATCTTCCACTCTGGGCCTTTTTTCTTCATCTTGTAGGCTACGGGAATCTCGACTTGTCTATCGGTAAAAATTCTGACCTTGACGATACTGTACTTACCCTTGACTTTTTCTCCGTCATAGGAGACCTTGTCTCCCGAGTAATTTTCGATTCTTTTTAAGTAGGCTCGCTCGAGTAGATCGGTAAACAGTGGGACAAACTCTCTCTTCTCCTCTTCGGTTCGCTGCTTCCAGTGCTTTGCCAGGGAGCGCCGTGCCATTTCTCTCCAGTCAAAACGCTCATTAGCAACGCGGCGCATCTCCGTTCTTCTCTCTTCGGACTTGGCCGGACCTTTGAGAGCAGGATCGTTGAGAATGTCGATTATCTTATCGATCGTCAGCTTCATCTGCTCGGTGGGTTCTCCAGCCTGGGTAGGAGCGGCCAGACCACAGATCAACAGGAATAGAACTGTACTGCAACAGAAAGCTCTCAATACCATGCCTGTCTCCGTGTGATAGTTTCTCAAACTCTCCAGAAACATACTGTGAAATTAAATCCTCATATAGTCATTTCAACTTCAAAATACAAGTGAACCTCATTATACATTATATTAAAATTGTGGTACTTGCTGGGCCCGAGCGATTGCTTCGAAACTGTACCTTTGACACCGGCCGTATAATATAGCATATAGTTCCCTGTTGTGCACCCGGTTACTATCCAGGATTTTACCCATAATTCTGGAATGTTACGAAGCGTCTTCTCTTTCCTGGATCCCGGGCCGCGTCAGCCGCAGGCGGACGTGGCCGGGATGACGAACAGTGACACAGTCTCCAAGGAGAGGAGAAAATCCGAGAGAGCTACATGCGATGGAAACAATTCTGACTCTTTTTGCTATAACTGGAGCCATTGCCTGGTTAACCATTCTGCTCTTGCCCTGGCGTCCTTGGAGTACACGCGAAGTTCTGGATGTGTCCTCTCCTTCTGTCGATGAGGATCTGAGTGACATAACTGTGCTTATTCCTGCCCGCAATGAAGCGGATATGTTACAGACCACCTTGCCAGCCTTGAACGCACAGGGCAGTGGACTGCATATCATTATAGTAGATGATCAGTCAACTGATGGAACTTCTGAGGCGGCGTGCAGAGCAGGAGGTGAAAATCTGCTTACCCTTCCTGGAAAACCACCACCTTCTGGATGGAGTGGCAAACTCTGGGCCCTAGAGCAGGGCCGCAGCCACCTCAGTACCTCCCTTGCCCTGCTGCTCGACGCCGATATTGAGCCTCTGCCAGGTATTATCGCAGAGCTTCGAAGGAAAATGCGCGAAAAGAATGTTCACCTGATTTCACTTATGGCAGTATTGCGCATGGAAACCTTTTGGGAGCGCCTATTGATGCCGGCCTTTATTTATTTTTTCAAACTGCTGTATCCCTTTCAACTGTCAAACTCTTCATCTTCCAAAGTCGCTGCCGCCGCTGGGGGCTGCATCCTGCTGGAAACCCGGGTGCTGGATGAAATAGGGGGATTCAATTCTGTGCGGGGAGCATTGATTGATGATTGCGCTCTGGCGAAGAGGGTGAAATCGAAGGGATACAAGACCTGGATGGGCCTTAGCCATTCGGTGAGGAGCCTTCGACCCTACAATGATATGCGGGCCATAGTGAACATGGTGGCGCGGACCGCCTTTACCCAATTGCGCTATTCGACACTTCTCTTGATTTTGTGCACAGTGATAATGCTGGTAAGTTTCGGAATGCCAGGAATTGGCATCTTCTTGTCTCCTCCTTCTATTAGGCTTCTCTCAGCATTTTGCCTAACCAGTATGGTGCTGACGTACCTGCCCACGCTCAATTTCTACCGCATGTCTGCTTGGTGGGCATTAGCCATGCCATTGATTGCCTCACTCTATCTGGCAATGACCTGGACATCAGCAATCAACCACTGGCTAGGTCAAACCTCTCAGTGGAAGGGCAGAACCTATCAGTGAAGAATGAAAATCACCCCTGGAATAATGGAATGTTGGAATTAATGGTGGCAAAAGGTTAGCGTAAATGGTCTCATTGATCTTGATACATTATTCCACTATTCCAGCATTCCAATTGTGAGCGAAGCGAACTAACCTTCGTAGCTCTTAATTTTGTCAGTTATCTTCTGGAGGAGGGCGTCGAAACCATTTTTCTTGAGGTAGGAGGTGTAATCTGCCCTTTTTAGAGAGAGATCGCTGACGCCTTCTGCGATGACATTGATGATGCGCCATTGATCGTTGTTCTGATGTAGAACGTAGTCTAGTTCGATCTCTTCCCCGTTCGCTTTGATAAGTACAGTCTTTACCAGACGGTGGCCCCTTTTGAGTTCCTCTCCTGAAATCGTCTTGAAACGCTCGCCGGTATAGCCGTCGAAGCGGTTGGCATAGGTGGCGATGCTCAATTTGCTAAAGGCTGTGATAAATAGAGACTTCTGCTCTGTAGTGAAGCCCCTCCAGTACCTGCCCACCACAACCTTTGAAATGTAAGGAAAGTCATAGCTGGCGGTCACAGTCGGAGCAAGCCGTTGGTAGCGACCTGCATATCCGAGCTTCTTAGCTTGTTTCATGACAAAGAGCAGCTCGGCGTGGAGAACTTCTACCACCTTAGCCGCAGTATCGGCAGCGGGTACTACGGCTGCCGCCAGCGAGGGCAGTGCCACAATGGATACCAAAACGATCTGGAACCATCTTTGTCTATATATGAAGTCAAACAATTGTGTCAGATTATAATTGAACATTCCTAACCACTTTCTCTCAGCGTGCTAGGAATTCGCAATCCGCAATCAAGGAATCCAGTAGCCAGTAGTTGACAGGAGCTCAATGCTGATTGCTTTGCTTTAACTCTATGCCCTCTGACCTACGCTCTCTGCTTCCCCCAATCTGCAATCTACAATCTAAAATCTGCATTCTCGATTAGCTTCCTGCCGGATGTTCGATTTTTTTCTTGTCACAAGACTCAAATGCAGTTGCAGAACCCTCCACAGATAAATCAGGCGCCATGGGGCCATGCGTACGTGGCCCGCGGAGGGAGACCCATAGTGCTTTCAGAGGATGTGCAAGCATGTCATTTACCGCACTCGGCTCAAATCCACTATGGAGCATACATTGGGCGCATTTGGGATTGCGCCCGGTACCATACCTGTCCCAGTCTGTTTCTTCTATGAGTTCCCTGAAACTGGAAGCATGGCTTCCTTCCTGCAATAAATAACAGGGACGCTGCCAGCCGAAGATGTTACGTGTCGGGTTGCCCCAGGGGGTGCATTGGTAGTCTTGGTTGCCGGCCAGAAAATTAAGGTAGAGATTGGTGTGATTGAATTTCCACTTGCGCCCCTTACCTAGCCTGAAAATGTCCCGGAAAAGCTGTTTGCTGGCTGTGCGCTGCAAAAATACTTCCTGTTGTGAGGCACGTTCGTAACTGAAACCGGGGGCAATGGTAACTCCCTCTATTCCGAGACCCATGGCGAAATCGAAAAACTCGGCGGCTTCCCGGGCGCTCACCCCCTCGTACAGAGTGGAATTTATTGTAACCCTGAAACCCTTCTGGTGTGCGGATTTGATAGCATCCACTGCCAGATCAAATACTCCTTGCCGACAAACGAGAGCGTCATGTCGTTCACGATTTCCGTCAAGGTGAATTGAAAAAGTAAGGTATGGCGAGGGCCTATAGTCCACAAGATGTTTCTTGAGGAGCAAACCATTGGTGCACAGGTAGACAAACTTCTTGCGACGAATAATCCCTGCAACTATCTGAGCCATATCTTTGTGGAGCAGAGGTTCACCGCCGGCTATGGAAACTACAGGGGCGCCACATTCATCCACTGCTGCAAGACACTCTTCCACATTGAGAGTCTTGTCGAGAATTTCCTCCGGGTGCTCAATCTTACCGCAACCAGCACAGGCTAGATTACAGCGAAATAGAGGCTCCAACATCAAGACAAGGGGATAGTGTTTCTCCCCGCGCAGCTTCTGCTTAGTGATATAGCTGGCAACACGGTACTGTTGGATTAGAGGAACAGGCATTCCGAGCCCCTCAGGTATGAGTGGTCACACAACCTTAGTACAACATCGCAAACCTGGGTCATTAAGCCAGTCTGCGAATGATTTATGATTTCAGATTGGAGATTGCAGATTGAGGAGCAAATGCATTTCCTACCTCGAGGTACTAAGTTTTTCAATCTAGAATCTGCATTCCTAAATCTAAAATCGCCTAGGTTCTTCCTCGCACATCGGGATCATCAATGGCCCCGGATTCTTTACTCAAAGATATGTTGATTTGGGCAAACGAAAGCGCATGGTTTCCTGTTTACCCTCCATTTCCCGCATGTGCAGTTTGCCAAAGTCGCTCAATCTGTCCAGGACCCCTTGCACCAGTATTTCAGGTGTTGAGGCTCCAGCGGTGATCCCTATCTTCGCTTTGTTCGTGAACCAGGCGGGATCAATCTCTTCCCCGTCCTCGATCAAGTACGCCGGCAGACCATTCTGTGCGCCTGCCTCGCGAAGACGGTTGGAGTTTGAACTGTACCGAGCCCCAACTACCAGGAGCAAATCAATCTCTCGAGCCAGTAACCGTACAGCGTTCTGTCTGCTTTGCGTGGCGTAACAGATATCCTTTAAATCAGGCCCAATGATAGGGGGAAAACGTTTCTTCAATGCGTCTATAACGTCACGAGTATCGTCCATGCTCAGAGTCGTTTGGGTGACGTATGCCAGACTATTAGAATTTCTGACATACAGTGACTCAACCTCAGCCACGCTTGATAGTACATGGACCTTCTCATCGATACGCCCCCTGGTACCTTCCACTTCCGGATGGCCTGGATGACCGATGATAATAATCTCCATACCCTGGCGGCTGTAACGTCGGGCTTGCAGATGTACTTTGGTGACCAGGGGACAGGTGGCGTCGATAGCCCGCAGATTTCGTCTTTTCGCTCGCTCCACCACTGCGTTGGACACGCCGTGGGCACTGAAGATGGTCACGGCAGAAAAGGGCACTTCCTCTAAATCTTTGACAAAACGGGCACCTCGTTCCCGTAAGTCGCCAACCACATGCCGATTGTGGACGATTTCATGGAGCACGTACACCGGGATGCCATGGAGTTGGAGCGCGCGGTCCACGGTCTCTATGGCACGCACCACTCCTGCACAAAATCCACGGGGTTTCGCCAGTATCACTTGCATCGTCTACCTCTTGCACTGAACTGTAGCCCAGAACCTAACATAATAATAGAGGAAAGCATAGGGCAGGGGGAAGATTGAAGATTTTAGATTGGAGATTGCGGATTGGGGATTGGGGCTAACTCAGATATCCGTGTTGTTGGAACCAAGCCACAGCGTCTCGGAGAGCTTCTTCCACTGGGCGGGGAGTAAAGCCCAGTTCATGTTTTGCTCTGTCGATAGAGAAGAACATGTGCTTTTTTGCTAAGCGCACGCCATCCACAGTGACCCGCGGTTCGCTGCCGCCCACCAGGCGAGCCCACCCCTCGGCAACGTAGGCAACGGATAAGATAAGATTATGCGGGAGACGCACCCTCGGTGCCGGGCGGCCTGTGCTGGCTGCGATTCGGATAAAGATTTGTTTCAAAGTCAGGTTTTGACCACCTAAGATATAGCGTCTGCCGATGGTTCCGCGTTCGAAAGCCAGCAGGTGTCCCACAGCCACGTCATCCACGTGAACAAGATTGAGGCCAGTATCCACATAGGCCGGCATCCGTCCGGAGGCGGCCTCAACAATCATGCGGCCCGTCGGGGTGGGTTTTATGTCGCGCGGACCCACGGGGGTTGATGGATTGACAATGACCACGGGTAGGTTCTCTTCCTGCGCGAGTCGTTGCACCTCGGCTTCGGCAAGAAACTTGGAACGCTTGTAGTGGCCAATCATGTCGGCAAGGGTAACCGGAGTAGTCTCCTCGGCTGGAGTCCCATCGGGGTTGAGGCCCAAGGTGGCCACACTGCTGGTATAGACAACACGCTTCACTCCTGCCCGGGCTGCAGCGAGCATGAGGTTGCGGGTTCCGGTCACATTTGTCTCATACATGTCATCCGGTCTGGGGACCCAGAGGCGATAATCCGCTGCTACATGAAAGAGGTTGTCACAGTTGGCAAGGGTGGATAAGAAAGAATCCGGGTCAGCTAAATCACCGGTCACAATTGTAACTGGTAAGCCGTGGAGGTTGCTTCGGTCACTGTTTGGACGCAGGAGAGCAAAGACGGTATGACCGGCCCGGATGAGCTGGCGCAAAACCGCCGAACCCACGAAGCCAGAAGCCCCAGTTATGAAAGTCTTCATGCGCTTTACCGACTCTGTTCAATAAACATAGAGCATGGAGTAGATGGTAAAAGGCTCAAGGCCCAAGGTTGAAGAATTCAAGAGTTAGGAGATTGTGATAATTTTTGCGACCATGCACTTAACTCCGCATAGATTGCGATTGAGGGCTGGGATTTTCCCGAAGCGGCGTATGTGGCCAGCCTTGGCCATCTACAGTAGATAATGCTGTCCCATACTCCTGCCAAGGCTGGCTACATCCGCAGCTCGGGCTGCCACAACCTTCGGTCCGGTAGATCTACGTCCGGCTAAAACAGCAGAACGAGCGTAAGCGGAGGGAAGGTGCCAGCCCTCTAGAGCTCTTGCGGAGTAAAGTGAATAGGCGATTAATTTTTTTTCTTCTCTTCTGGATTCTGACTACCTGCCCTGAGCCTGTCAAAGGGCTGGCTCCTTAATACTAAATTCGCAATCCGCAATTCGAAATTCGCAATAGTTCCCTTCGCCCCATGCTCTTTGTGGTTCAATCTCGCGCTGAGGACTGGTTACCAGCAACCATGAGCGTCGGCAACACCACCAAAATGCAAAGCAGGGTAAAACCGATCCCGATGGTGAGCAATATACCCATGCTCGCCATTCCCCGGTGCGGAGACACGGCAAGGTTACCAAAGCTGCAGATTGTGGTCAATGCACTGTAAAGCACCGCGCGTGCCGTGCTGGTCTGCAGTATTTGGCCACTGGAAGGTGGCGCAGTGCGCATCCGGTGGACCATGTGAATTCCGCTGTCCACGCCAATACCCAGCAGCAAAGGCAGGGCAATAATATTGGCGAAGTTAAAGGGAATGTGGAAAAGCACCGAGGCCGCCCCGGTGAGAGCCCCTGCGAGAAGCAGGGGCAATAGTACCAAAAGAGCGTCTGATTTTGGCCTGAGCAGGATCAGCAACAGTACAGTGATGGCAAGGAGAGATAACAAGAATGCCTGCTGAAAGGCTTTAACCACCGCATCACCAGCCTCGAGGTAGATTACCGGAAAACCTATGGCATCGGGGGCCACAGAGCGGACCGCAGCTACGAAACGGCGCAAGGCTGCATCCTCATTTAGATTCTCTCTCGGAAAAGCTGCAACCCGGTGACGGCCATCTTTAGAAACCCAGTGTTTCCTTAGATCTTTTGGCAAGTCTTCTTGAGAGACCCTTTCGGCCTCCAGGGAAGTAGTGAGAGCGTTTAGCCGGG
>CP070843.1:1753345-1757577 GCA_020350905.1 Deltaproteobacteria bacterium | reverse complement strand
CCCATCTTATCCCAGGTCTCGTTCAACAATGACTCCGAAGAGGGAGCAGCAGAGGAAAGCGGCTTAGGGGAAAACCGTACGAGCCGTTTGATCGAGCGGACGGAGGAAGGGTGTCAAAGCCCAACCTCTTCCGACTCTACAGTGTTGAAGGTTCTGTAATGGGGCTGGAGCGAAGGGGATGAGTCAGTTCGCAGGAGGTGGCAGCCAACCCAGTGATGGGGAGGAGCTGGATTACTTTTTGCGTCGGCTTGAGACCGAGAGGTTTCAAGCGTAAGGCTGGCAGGAGCCGAATGAATCGAGAGGTTCACGTTCGGTTCTGTGAGGGCCTGGGGGTGAAATTCCCCCGGGCTACTCGACCCTTAATGCACACTTCACGCTCCAGAATTTTACCTCAGGATATGGTAACTGGATTTCAGAAGGTAAAGTGTAGAGTGCGTAATATAAACTTCCGCTAGAGCACTACAGACTCTGCCGCTAGAAGGGAAAACCAGCGTCCTACCTTTTTTTGACTTTAAAACGCTCAGGCTTTCCCTGCCCTGTTCATTTCGCTATAGGGAACCCGTAGGCTGCGGTGTCGATAAAACAACCGCCGCCCGATGCGCCCGGGTTATCTTTCTCAAAATTTGAGACATAAACGTTTGTTGAATCACTAGACTGCAAACCGCCGGAATCTGTAACTATCAACTCGAAGACCAGTGGTTGGTCACCACTGTCATCAAAACCTGGAGCCTCAAAGGTCGGTCGATCCTCTGTGGGATCGGAAAAGGTGACCGACGGTCCTCCTACCTGTTTCCAGCGATAGGACTCAATGCCACCATCAGGATCAGATGAATTTGACCCGTCTAGGGTGACTGTACTTTTCTCAAGCACCGTCTGATCAACTCCAGCATTTGCTGTGGGAGGATCGTTCAGCCAGATCACATTTACAATGGTAGTATCCGATGATTGCAAACTGCCAACATCAGTTACTGTTAACTCAAAGGTAAACGAAACACCATCCGGTTCTACATTCGGTGCCAAGAAGGTGGGTTGAACTGCCTCAGGATCAGATAGACTAACTGGCGGCCCTGCTATCTGTTTCCACCGATAGGACTCAATGCCGTCATCAGGATCAAATGAATTGGAGCCGTCCAGGGTGACTGTAGTTCCCTCGTCCACATTCTGGCCAGGTCCCGCATCTGCCGTGGGTGGATTGTTAACAAATCTCACATTAACAATAGCACTGTCCGTATCAGAAAAATTTGAGCCTTTGCGGAAAAAAGTAACAGTCAACTGGAAAGTCAGAGATGCCCCCTCGGATCCAACATTGGGGGCAGTGAAACTGGCCTTGGCCGTATTTGCATCCACAAGAACTACACTCGGGCTTCCGCCCGTCTGTTCCCAGAAATAGGCAGCAATGAAAAGACGGGGCGAAGAGTTGGACCCATCCAGAATTACTGTATCGCCATCACGCACGGTTTGGTCTGGTCCGGCATCAGCCCCTGCAATAGCTCGTGAGGCTGCCGCAGTCTGCAAGAAAAGTATAAAAAACAGTACAACGAAAAAAGAAGTTTTCGCCCGCATAGTAATCCTTACGTCATATCGAGTGTTATGCAGTAAGGTTAGGTAATCAATGACCAATAATGGAAAAACTTATGCAACTATTTGGAATTGTATTACTTTTTTTGCGGGTCTGAGCGGTTCCGAATATCTTTATGGCAAGAAACGTGCCTTATCTAATTTCAGGATACGACAATGAGGCAGGCTGTGTCAGTTGAGATGGAGTGTGGGAGCCAATCAGGGAGAAAGTGAGGTAGTCGGCATGGAGGGGTGGAAAAGAAAACCCCCACTGACCAGTCCAGCAACCAAGGCCAATGGGGGCCACCCTAAATAGGGGCACCAGGGCGAGGCTGATGCACGGACAGCATCAAGGATCTCGCCCACAACGGTTTTCTGCCATAGTTAAGAAAAAAGCGTCAAGCAGTGAAGCATCGCCAAAGCTGCCGATTAAGAATCAACGATTCCCAAGAGGCTGTGGTAGTATGGAACATTGTCCAATGAAACCATTGAGACAAACGGCTATAAACAAAGAAGGGGGAGCGAGACTATGAAAAATGTACAGATGGAAGTCAAGGGCAACAACCTCATCATCACCGTAGACCTAACCCAAGATCACGGTCCTAGCAAATCAGGTAAGACCATTGTAGTTGCCAGCAGCCTTGGCAATGTGAACGTGCCTGGCGAGGAATTTGGCCACATTAAAGTGGGCTTGAACGTATACAAGTACGAATAGAAACCAGTCCTGTTAGCTCTGAAGTTCCGTTTCTGCACGATCGGCACGGAGGTTACGGCGATGAAAGAGTTAGTTGAATTCATGGCGAAGGCGATGGTGGACAATCCAGAGCAGGTAAAGGTAACCGAGATCGCTGGAAGTGACACTTTAGTGATTGAAGTGAATGTAGCCAAGGAGGACATGGGCCAGATAATCGGCAAGAAAGGGCGCAATGCCCAGGCCATGCGGCTCATTGTGAACGCTGCTTCCGCTAAGCTTAGGAAGCGTGTGATTCTTGAGATTATTGACCAGTGATGGCTACTATACTCGTTCAACATTTGATGAAATTATATAAACTCCTACCCAATCACTCCGAGAGTTTCCCTTAATTCACACTTTTCCCACCAGAAACCTCAGCATAAGATATGCGAGTAGAATCTCATGCGATAAAGGGTAATACGTTATCTAAACTGGAATTCCTCTAGCAATCTAACGACGCCTGCAATGGTGCTTACAGCCCTTTCGCCGCAGGATACTGTTAAATATCGTGATCGGATGTTGCGAAATTGTTAGCGTAACGCACTCGCCATTGGTCTAAGAAACGAGCAAGTTCGGATGATTCCATTCCGCCGTATGTTCCGACAATGGTACGATTATAGCCATACAAGTTTCGGCTAGCTTTGGTGATTGTAGGATCGGCATAGTTAAACCCGACGCCACTACATCTGAAACCCAGTATTCTTTTTTCAAACGGTTCGAAGCGTCTTACATCAGACCATTTCGTAAACATACGCCAGAAGCCGTGCAAGGGAGCGCTGAAACCGACGGGTGTGAGTTTCAAAAAATTGAAAGCCCAAGCAATTATGAAAACGACAAGTAGCGCTCCCAGCACTACGACCAGCCAAACAATCAGCCAGAAGTACCGCGCAAGAATGTCAGATGCAAATAACAGCGTACTAACTGCGGCGAGGGAGACGGACAGTACGAGCACGGGCGCCCTATAGTTTACTCTCAGAGTTATCGTATTCCCAACATTTGGCATCTGCATGCCTCACTGTGGTGACGCCTAACGGCAGAGTTCAGAGGTGCGACACAGAGATGAAACTACTAGAGACCGGAGCTTGAAATTAACTGGGTTGTCTGTCAAACTCGACTACAGCAAGTGATTAGAAAGCAGCAAAAAGTTGAAAGAGACTTGCGTCTATCTTACCAATGCCAGCCCCAAAATTTCGACCCCACGATCACCAAGCCAATGCAGAGCGAACCTATTCCGATGCACCAAAGCAACTTCCGTTGTAGCGCGTTTAATTGTTCATATTCATGATCAAATTCTGGAAGACCGACAACATTCCTTCGGTAGAGTATCTTCAAGCCAGGCAGGCCACCACTCCAGTTTCTTGCAACGAAGTTCAGTTCCGACCAGAGGTCAGGACGCTCTTTCTGGAGCCAGTTCGCAAGCTTGTTGGCTTTTCGAGACAACCGAATCTCGCATACAAAAGCATAGATGATTGAGACGGCGGCTAGTGAGATCAGAATCTTTATCTGAGGGCTTGCCATTGGTTTTTGAACTTAGTCTCTATTTATTCAAAGTGTTTTCTAAGCTTAGATTATACGGCGTATTATCCGCTTTATAATGCGGAAAACCTCATACCCATATCGTAAATTGCGAGAGACGACAGCTGCTTATCCGGTAACACTCACGATATTGAAAACGAAAAATACCGAAACCATCAACCGCTCTCATTACACCCAATAATACCCTCATCTGGTGCTGCAAATAAAGAGCCAACGGCTTGTTCTTTGTTGGGATAATAGGTGAGGTTCTAAAGTGCCCTTTGTGCCAAATGGCATGTACTCAACTTGCCATATGATCTCAAGTTGTGGTAGCAGACCGCAAGCCCAACAAGGAGGTCATAGGCAATGATTATCGATCATGAAGACATCAGCAAAGCCTCGTTTCGTAGAGTCAATTCCAAGACTT
>CP070843.1:1748358-1753245 GCA_020350905.1 Deltaproteobacteria bacterium | reverse complement strand
CATCCGGTATTCAGAGAACACCCTGAGGTATTCCGGCAGCAGGATCAGGACAAACGCTCCCAAAATAACCCCGACGATGGATCCCATCCCACCCAGCACCACAATGCAGAGAATGATAATCGATTCCCAGATAGTAAAACTTGCAGGATTGATAAAGGTGGTCTTGGCTGCAAAGATGACGCCTGCCATTCCCGCCCAGGTTGCGCCCAGGGCGAATGCAGTCAGCTTGGTCTTTCTTCTGTCAATTCCCATGGCCTCGCAGGCAACCTCATCCTCCCGTAAGGCGATCCAAGCCCTGCCGATTCTGGAATTCTGTAACCGTTCGACAACAAAAATGGTAAACAGTACGAGCAGGATCATGAGGTAATAGAGATATATGGTTGCATTTTGTAGAGATAGCTGAAGGCCGAAAAGCGAGGGGCGCGGAATATTTGCAATGCCGCTGGGCCCGAAAGAAAATTCATTCCAGTTTTCCAGAATGAGCCTTATAATTTCACCAAAGCCGAGGGTTACGATAGCCAAGTAGTCCCCCCGCAAACGCAGTACGGGGAATCCCAGAAGAACTCCGAAAAACGCACCCATAGCAGCACCGATGGGAAGCACCGTCCAGAAGCTCATGCCAAAATGGTGGTTCAGAAGCGCATAGGAGTAAGCTCCCACAGCATAAAAGGCCACATACCCCAGATCGAGCAGACCGGCAAGCCCGACGACTATGTTGAGTCCCAGACCGAGCATGACATATATGAGGCCGGTGATCATGATATTGGTCTGATACATGGAGAAGATGAAAGGAAATACCAGCGCAAGAATCGAAAGCACAATAATTGCTGGCAAGTAGATCTTCGGCTCTGTGAGGAGACGCCGACTGACAGCTATGTCACCAATCTCACCGGCTTGCGCCTTTTTCTTGCCGGTTTCCTGTTTTTTTATAAAGTAACGCCAGACAAAACTGAGAAAAAAACTGCCGAGCCCAACAATCAGTAAATTTATCCAGCGCCACTCAATCACGTTTTCGACAGTGTTGACCCGGATGACCATAATGGGGAAGGTCAAAAACATGAACCAGAGGGAAACCAGAAAAGACCTTTTAATTTCTTGAAAACTAATCAATGCTCACATCCCAAAAAATCAATAGTGATTCGCTGTCGTGTCCGGATCTCTCGTGCCCATCAACCAATAAGACGTTATTCCTTCATCCTATACTTTTTCCGATTCGGAGCGCCCGAGAATTCCTGCCGGCCTGAATATGAGGATGAAAACCAAAAATAAAAAGGCAAAAACATCCTCATAGTCACTGGAGACGTAACCGGTAAAAAAGCTTTCTGTCCAGCCGAGCACAAGGCTTCCCAGAACAGCACCTGGAATGCTGCCGATGCCACCAAGAACGGCGGCGACAAAGGCCTTTATTCCAGCGATAAATCCCACATAAAAATTTATCTGACCGATGTGCGAGGCAATGAGTACCCCACCCAAGGCGGCAGTTGCAGAACCAACCAGAAAGGTGACGGAGATGACCCGGTCCACATCGATGCCCACCAGCATGGCCATATTCCTGTCCTGGGCGGTCGCCCGCATGGCTTTGCCAATTCTGGTGAATTTTATCAAAAAGGTCAGCAGGATCATCACAACTGCCGTGGTGATGATGATAACAACCTCCTGGGAACTGATGATATGGGCATAGGGTTCCCAAAACTCAAGATCCGGAATCAGGCTCGGAAACGGCATAAAGTCCGAAGTCTGGGCCAGAAGTACATAATTTTGCAGGAACAGTGACATGCCGATGGCACTGATGAGAGCGGAGAGGCGCGGGGCCTGGCGCAGGGGTTTATATGCCATCTTTTCAACGGTATAACCATAAGCTGACGAGTAGATTACCGCTGCAGTTGAGGCTATTACCAGGATTGCAACCACATTCCAGCCCAGCATAGTAAGGACGCTGGCAATGATCAGAGCGGTAAATGCTCCAATCATGTAAATTTCACCATGGGCGAAGTTTATCAGCTCGATAATGCCATAAACCATGGTGTAGCCGAGGGCTATGAGGGCGTAGATGCTCCCTCTGGTCAGCCCTCCGAGAAAGAGTTCAAGGAAATATTCCATGTCAAGCTACTGAGGCTCCTCGAATTTATGGTAGCTGTCGTTTTAGATATTTTTCCAAGTTCGGCGGGGTTGAAAAGACAGGGGGCAGGCTGTAAAGCCTGCCCCCTGAAAAATCCACTTTATCACAACCTTCACTCGAAGAATTCCTCTCTCGGCCCGGGTCGGAGGCTTTCTAGGCAGCCCTGATTGGTCTCTTGCACGTCGAAGATAAATGGGTCCAGGCTGCAAGAGGTCACAGTGAGCAAAGGCTTTTCTCTTGCTCGTGCCTGGTCCGAGACTGAGATCGAAATTTCAGCAAGCAGCTCAATATCCTATTGCAACTCAACATATACTCCGTTTTGTACCTGATACATGGAGAAACCGACACCAACAGCATCTCCCTTTTGGTCAAAGCGGATTTTCCCAAGCGGTGTTTCAACAAATTGGGTTCGCAGTGACTTTTCCACCGCACTGTAGTCTGTTGAGCCGGCCTTTTCAATTCCATTGAGAAGAGCCAGCGTAGCCGCATAGGCGTTGAGGAAAAATGCACCGGGATCTTTACCGTATGCCTTCTTGTGTGCCTCGGTTGCTGCAATCGCCAGGGGATTCTTGGACACATCTTTGGGCCCCGTAGCATAAACTCCCTCGGCATACTTCTGGGCAACTTTGATGAAGGTGTCATCCTTTACGCCGTCATCAGAGATGAAGGCAATTTTCATCCTCTTTTTGCGCATCTGGCTGACAATTTTGGACGCCTCAGGATGGTAACCGCCAAATATGACCGCATCGGCTCTGGAGCGCTTAATCTTCTGAACAACTGCGGAATAATCAACGGCACCCGGGGTAATGCCCTCGTACAATACAACCTTTGCCTTGGGCTCTTTCTCCAGAAAGGCCTTAGCAAATTCGGCCAACCCTTTACCATAATCACCTTTGTCATGAAGAACTGCTATCTTATTTACCTTCAAGACATTGAGGGCGAAATCCACCTGCAGCCTGGCCTGGGCATCGTCTGAGGCAATGGTGCGGTAGAAGTTCGGATAATCACCACTCTGTGTCAAGGCCGGGTTGGTGGCCGAAGGTGACATGGCGATTATCTTGGAATCTTTATAGATACCCAAGGCTGCTTTGGTGGCACCGCTGCAAATGTGTCCCAAAACCACGTCAACCTTGTTGGATATCAGTTTGGTCGCCGTGTTGGTGGACACCTCAGGTTTGCAGACGTCGTCTTCCACAAGCAACTCAACCTGTTTGCCAAGCACTCCGCCCTTGGCATTGATGTCCTTAACCACGAGCTCAGCTGCTTTTACACTTGGGATTCCATAAGAGGCGAGATCGCCGCTATGAGGTCCGGCAACACCCAGCTTGATCGTGTCGGCGGCAAGACCTATCCCGACTATTGTGGCAATCATAAACATGCCGACGACTGAAGCAACAATCATTTTTCCAAAAAGATTTTTCATAGTAACTGCCTCCTCGAAAAAAATAAAAAACAAACCCAACTCCACTTTCGGTGAGGGGAGTATAGGTCGAAAAAACCTTGTAGTCAAGCGTGAATGCCCCCGTGTGGGTCAAGTAGTCGCGCTTACGGGTTCACGGTGGTGACGTAGGTAAACTTGCCGTTCTTCACCCTGTTGATCATCAAGTGTTTGATTGTATTGCCGTCCTCATTAATCTTGATGGGGCCGGTGACTCCTTTGAAACTCCTGGTATCAGTGAGAACAGACCGGATCTTGGCCCCCTCAGTGGATTTAGCCCGCTTGATCGCCCCAATAAAAATGAAATAGGCATCGGCGCCCAAGGCGCCAAAAGCATCCGCATCCTTCTTATGTTGCTTCTTGAAGTTGGCAGCAAACCTTCGGCCCAAGGTAGTGCTAACAGCTTCCAGGTTGAAGTGAGCTGTGAGGTACACCCCCTCTACAGCCTTGCCACCAGTTTCTATGAGCCCTGGCACGTGGGCTCCGTCGGCCATAAGAAGCGGCATTTCCATCCCCAAATCTCTGACTTGTTTGGCCAGCAGAGCATTTTCAGTGTAGTAGTTCGGCAGATAGATGATGTCCGGTTTTGCCTCTCGCACCTCAGAAAGTTGACTTCTGAAATCACGATCACCAGTTTGGATATAGGCGGTAACAAGCACCTTACCTCCCATCTCTCCAAAGGCTTTCAAAAACAGGTTCCCCAACCCCACACTGTAATCCGCTTGGGCAATGTCCACAACCACCGCTGCTGTGCTGGCACCCATTGCTATTCTTGCCTGTCTGGCCGCCACGTGACTTTGAAAAGCATCATCGAAACAAGCGCGAAACACGTATTTCTTGTCCTGGGTAACCAAGAGATTGGTGGCAGAAGGTGAGATCAAGGGAATGCCATTTTTTTCAGCGACGGAACCACCTGACAGGGCAGTTCCACTTATGGCGCCACCGATGATACCCACCACTTGATGTTGTTTAATTAACCGCTCCACAGCATGGGCCGCTTCAGTCTGGTCACTCTTGCTATCTTCAAGGATAAGCTTGACCTTTCGTCCTAAGATCTTGCCCATCATTTTATGAGCCGTCTTTATTCCCAGCCACTCCATTTGGCCGAAAGCGGATACGTTACCGGTCATGGGCAAAAACACGCCGATCTTGATGGGTTCTGCAGCCGCAGCCGTGAAGCACTGCATGCAGATTGCAATCACAAAGAAAGCAACCGCATACATTCTCGTCATGTTTCTGCTTATTTTAACGTTTGACTGGGAGACACCGTTGTCCACAATCCATCCTTCATTCATGCATTGAAGCTCCCTGCAGCAAGCTACGGGGAATT
>CP070843.1:1745490-1748258 GCA_020350905.1 Deltaproteobacteria bacterium | reverse complement strand
TGGAGATGCGCAGGAAAATAGCAAATCTTGCCCCGATGGCCTCAATGTAAAAGAACAACGTGCACCTGGCAGAAAAAGGACAATAGCAGGATACCTATGAATTAATTCGGGGAAAAGTCTTCTTTAGACGCATCTGATGCCCGCAAAGAGCTCCCCAAAAAACTCGCACCAATAGGTAAAGTTGGAGGCTATCCCCAAAGTGGGCAAAAATTGATCCGCCTTCAAGGAGGCGGTGGATTTGGGCTCGGTAGATAGATTGACACCATCTCCGGCCTTGTGGTAGCGTTACTCTTGCTTCTCAAGGGACAGGCTTCGGGTTACCTTTTAGCACTTGGCACTTCTTACCTATCGATTGTTCTAATTAGAGCATAAAGCACAGCGTTTGGGGAGAACCGAGTCTTCTCAACCGCTGCTTTTATCAGGTGACATGGGCACATCTTGTCGAATGCATTGGTAATGGTGGATTTTGGACAACGGTGTCTCTCAGCCGAACAGTAGGATAGACAGAAAAATGACGAGAATGTTTGTGGTTGCTCTGTTTGTGGCTGTAATCTGCCTGCAGTGTTTCACGGCCGCGGCCGAAGAGCCCATCAGGATCGGCGTGTTTTTGCCCATGACCGGCAACGTGTCCGCTTTCGGCCACATGGAGTGGCTGGGAATCAAGACGGCCCATCAAATGATGGGCACGATCTTAGGAAGAGAGGTCAAGCTTATCCTAGAGGATACCAAGAGTGAACAGGCTGAGGCGGCTCCTGCTGTGGAGCGGTTAATTAAACAACACCACGTGGTGGGTATCATTGGTGGCGCCATAAGTGGAAGCGCCCTGGCAGGTGGTTCCATTGCTGAAAAAAATGGCATTCCCTTGATTTCACCTTCTGCCACCAATCTCCTGGTTACCCAGGACAAGAAATATGTGTTCCGTGCTTGCTTTGATGATTCTTTTCAAAGTCAAGTGGCGGCCAGACAGGCTAGACTAGCGATGGGCGCCAGTACAGCAGCGGTGGTTGTGGACATCGCCCAAGCGGATTACAGTGTGGGGTTGGGAAACCTCTTCTTGAAAGCCTTCGGAGAGATGGGAGGCAAGGTGCTTGTCACCGTTTATATCCAAACTGGTGATCGTGATTTCAGAAGCCAACTTTCTGAGGTGCGAGAGGCAAATCCGGACATAATCTATGCGCCGAACTACTACACTGAAAATGCTCTGCTGGCCAAACAAGTCAGAGATTTGGGGATGAAAATGCCGATTCTTATGGCTGACGGAGCCCAGGTGCCAGCACTCATAGAAACTGGTGGAAAGGCTGTAGAAGGGGTGTACCTCACAGCCCACTTCAATCTGGCGGCCGTCAGCACTACCTTGGGCCGAAGGTTTGCTGCCAACTTCAAGAAGCAATATAAGAAGGATGCGAATGCTTTTGGTGCATTAGGCGCGGATGCCTATTTCATTCTCATTGGGGCGATCAAGCGGGCCAAGTCTACTGAGGGGGCCAAGGTCCGGACTGCTCTGACTGGTACCACAAATTTCCAAGGAGTCACCGGCCCCATCAAGATTAATGAGGATGGCAAAACAGTCAAGCGTCTGGTGATTAACAGGGTGAAGAACGGCAGCTTTACCTACGTGACCACCGTGAACCCCTAGGGTGCGAGTACTTGGCCCACCTGGGGCCATTCGCGCTTGACTACAAGGTTTTTTCGACCTATACTCCCCTCACCAAAAGTGGAGCTAGGGTTGTTTTTTTATCTTTTTTCGAGGAGGCAGTTGTTATGAAAAATTTTCTTGTCAAGTTGTTTATTGTTTCAGTCATCGGCATGTTTATGATTGCTACCATGGTAGGGATTGGTCTTGCCGCCGACACGATCAAGTTGGGTGTCGCCGGACCGCATAGCGGCGATCTCGCCTCTTATGGAATCCCAACCGTAAAAGCAGCCGAGCTCGTGGTTAAGGACATCAATGCCAAGGGCGGAGTCCTCGGCAAAAAGGTTGAGCTGCTGGTAGAAGATGACGTGTGCAAGCCTGAGGTGGCCACCAACACGGCGACCAAACTACTATCCAACAAAGTTGACGTGGTTTTGGGGCACATCTGCAGCGGTGCCACCAAAGCGGCCCTGGGTATCTATAAAGATTCGAAGATCATTGCCATGTCACCTTCGGCCACCAACCCCGCCCTGACCCAGAGCGGTGATTATCCGAACTTCTACCGCACCATTGCCTCAGACGATGCCCAGGCAAAGCTTGAAGTGGATTTCGCGCTCGAGGTGTTAAAGGTAACAAAGGTAGCCGTGCTTCATGACAAAGGCGACTATGGCAAAGGGTTGGCTGAGTTCGCCAAGGGGTTTCTCGAGAAATCTCCCAAGGCAAAGGTTGTTTTGTACGAAGGCATTACCCCGGGTGCCGTTGATTATTCCGCAGTTGTTCAGAAAATTAAACGCTCCAAAGCCGAAGCGGTCATATTTGGCGGTTACCATCCCGAGGCATCCAAGATTGTCAGCCAGATGCGCAAGAAGAGGATGAAAACCATCTTTATTTCCGATGACGGCGTAAAGGATGACACCTTTATCAAGGTTGCCCAAAAGTATGCCGAGGGAGTTTATGCCACCGGGCCCAAAGATGTGTCCAAGAACCCCATGGCGATTGCAGCGAATGAGGCACACAAGAAGGCATACGGCCAAGATCCCGGTGCATTTTTCCTCAACGCCTATGCGGCCACGCTGGCTCTTCTCAATGGAATTGAACAGGCCGGTTCAACAGACTACGGTGCGGTGGAAGAGGC
>CP070843.1:1737029-1745390 GCA_020350905.1 Deltaproteobacteria bacterium | reverse complement strand
GGTGGGGAACCCCAAATGGCTTGTCATCTTAATACCTGCCTTTGGAGCCTTCTTTCTGGCTCCTCTCATCTACTTTTTTCCAGTTGAGGCCAAGAGCGACGGTGTTCCGGCTACCATGCAGGCTGTGGCCCTGAAAGGTGGAATCATCAAGGTACGTACCTTCTCCACGCGCATGTTGGCCTCGGCCATTACCTTGGGTTCGGGCGGCTCTGCCGGAAAAGAAGGACCCATTATTCAGATCGGCGCCTCCATTGGTTCTGCAGTAGGCCAATTCTTCAAGGTATCTGGGGAGCGGATGCGGGTGCTGGTGGGCTGCGGGGCTGCGGCCGGCCTTGCCGCAATATTCAACGCTCCCATCGCTGGGGTGCTCTTCGCGCTGGAGGTGGTGCTGGGGGAGTTCAATCTGCACAGTTTCAGCCCTATCGTTATATCTTCCGTGGTGGCCACTGCCGTTAGCCGGGCCTGGTTGGTCCAGGGTGCGGCTCTGAAACTCCCACCCTACACGCTGTTCAGTTACTGGGAAATTTTCTTCTATGCGGTGCTCGGCGTTGCCGCCGGGATTGTCTCGGTGTGGTTTACCAAGACCCTGCATGGAATGGAGAAGCTGTTCGAGAAGTTCGCTCCGGTCAAGACTCATTGGCAACCCATACTGGGCGGTCTGGGAGTGGGAGCTATCGGCTTCTTCTTTCCTCAGATTCTCGGTTGTTCGTATGATCCTATCACCCAGGCGATTCAGGGTGATTTCATCTGGCAGACCCTGTTGGCGCTGCTGGCCCTAAAAATTGTCGCTACTGCTCTTACTTTAGGATCCGGAGGCTCGGGCGGCATCCTCTACCCCTGCCTTTTTATGGGGGCTACGCTCGGAGGTGTTCTTGGGCTGGTATTTAATATTCTGGCGCCGAATATTGCCCCCAACGCCGGAGGTTATGCCCTGGTAGGCATGGGTGCGGTGCTGGGAGCTGCGGTTCAGGCCCCCATGGCTGCCATCATGATGGGCTTCGAGTTGACCGGCAGTTACGCGGTTATCCTGCCGCTGATGACTTCCTGTGTTTTGGCTACTGTAGTCCACCGCAGACTCATGCATCACTCCATTTACACCCAAGCTCTCATTGATCGCGGCATCGACATTTCGGCCGGCCGTGAGATGGGGATTCTGACCAATCTCACCGCACGTGACGTCATGAGTCGCCAGGTGTCTAAGATACCCGGGAGCCTGCCTTACAATGAGGTAATGCAGCTTTTTCTCAGGGGGCAGGGCAACTATCTCTACACCACGGACGAGGAGGACAACCTGGAAGGAGTTATTTCTTTTCAGGACATCAAAGAGTTCGTCTACGACGATCAGCTCAACGGGCTGGTGTATGCCAAGGATCTGGCCAATACCGATGTGGTGTACGTTACCCCAGATGAGACTTTGGCTTCTTCCCTAAACAAATTCAGTTACATTGATATGGAGGAGCTCCCGGTGGTGGCGAGCGATGACGGTTTTCGTCGACTACTGGGTATCATCACCAGAACCGAGCTCATGAAGATTTACCGGCAAGAGATGCTGAAACGGGTCATGATTGAAACGTAGCTGCAATACTAAATCCCACCATCCCTACCTTAACCCAAATTTACCCATTTGTGGTTTGACCACATATGGGTAATTTTACCCGTTTTTGGTCAAGCCAAATTTGGGTAAAATTGGGTGGTCTCTAGCCAAGAGGGACAAATTCTGGCGTCAAGGATTTATACAATCCGTCCCCGGTAAATCGAAAGCTCTGCAAAAAGGACGGCATATGGGTCACCTAGCGAGCGTGCCAGGAACCAAAGAAATCACCCCCTCCCTTGTGGCTCATTTCAGACAGACTATCTACCAGTATTACGCTGATCACCGTCGTGAGATGCCATGGCGAGTCAGCCGCGATCCCTACCACATCCTTGTTTCAGAAATTATGTTGCAGCAAACCCAGGTGGAGAGAGTTGTCCCAAAGTATCATCTGTTCATCTCAACATTTCCGGATTTCTTCTCGCTCGCCCAAGCTCCCCTGCGTGACATTCTGACCGTCTGGCAGGGACTGGGATATAATCGGAGGGCAATCGCACTGCAGAAAATCGGTCAACGGGTGATAGCTGAGCATGGTGGCAAGCTCCCGGATTCCGTGGAAACGCTCCTCACATTTCCAGGCGTCGGCCCAGCGACTGCAGGTGCAATTTGCGCTTTTGCTTTCAATCAGCCAACTGCATTCATCGAGACGAACATCCGGAGGGTATTCATCCACTTCTTTTTCCCGAACAAAAACGGAGTCAAAGATAAAGAGATCCTACCGCTGATTGAAAGGACTCTGGATACTACTCAGCCGCGAGAGTGGTACTTCGCCCTTATGGACTACGGTGCCATGCTGAAAGAAAGATCGGGGAACCCCAATAGGCGGAGTGCGCACCACACCAGGCAGGCACCGTTTGAGGGCTCAAGTAGAGAGATTCGCGGACTGATTCTCAAGACCTTACTTGAGAAACCTGATCTCACAGAAGTGGAACTGATTCGATCAGTAGGCAAGAGTCCGAAACGGGTTCAGCCGATCATCACCCAGCTTATGGAGGAGGGCTTCATGGTCAGGGTGAGAAACCGTTTGAAGATTTCACCCCGATAACGGGGAGATCACACTTCAATTCACCCTCTGCGATTTTACCCATTTATGGTCAAACCATTTTTGGGTAAGTTTTTTCCGAGGGCTTTTTTTCGTGATACTCACAAATCCCACTGTTTCTATCCTTACCTTCGATATTCTGTCTATTACGGGGTCTATGCTTTAGTATTATCCCATCGAAATCTAAAAGAAAATTAAAGCCTTCATAGGGATCTCCTCTCTCACCGGTGGACAGATTTGCACTGCCGCCCTCCCCGTCACCTTAATGGCTCTCGATGAGGTGTTGGCACCAGGGTACTGGCAAAATTAGAATTCGGTCGACCTGGAGATAAATGTAAGCAAAAAGCATACAGGGTAGCTGAGCAGGTGATGAACATGCCTGAGCCATACGCGCCCCTTTTTTAACCGCGTTTGGTTCAGGAATTTAGCTGGTTCGAGCACACAACGATCCGGCCCAGTCGAGTTGGCAGGAGAGATCGGAGCACGCGCCCACACCGTTGGCCGCGACATGGTATTCGGCAAAGGGTACTACGCGCCGGAAAAAGCTGCGGGATGTCGACTACTAGCCCATAAGTTCACCCTTGTTGTGCAGCGCACGGGCGCTAGGGGTTCAGCCTCCGATTCATTATGATTGGAAGTCGAAGGGTAGAGCTGATTTGGATCAGAGAGGGACAGGGATAGTATTTAGCTTAAATGTGAAGCCCTATGGGTTGAGATTTTTTTTCTTGAGTTAATTGCCTGCCTTCTATAAACTGAAAACAGCTCAAAATATCTATTCCGGCGCGCGCTCGAGAAAACATATCTTCCAATCTCTGCCGTTCTGACCAGATTTGACGTAACAATAACCCAAATTGTACAGACGAGGAATCCACCATAGGTCAAAACTATCAGTTTCTGGCGAGGTGGTTGAGTGGGATCACCCTACTTGCCTTTTTGACTGACTGATTGAGTGAGCCTAGATGATAGTTGGGGCGTGAAAGATTGAAGTATAGTTGTCCTAGTTAATCTGGAAATGGGGTCGGAGCAAGATACGTATGAACATGTGAGCCTCCATTTACATGAGAGCAAAGACAAATTCAAAGAATCGGGAGGATATCATGGCAAATCAGGAGAAAGAATACTATTACGTTGGTGGCAAAAAGGTCAAGCTGCAGAGGTTATCCGACAGCTTTGCTGCACGTCATAAGACCGATATTTCATCACAAGATATGGCGAAGAGGCTAGCCGCAAAGGAGGATTTTGGTGATGCAGAAGAACGCAAGGAGCTACCAGGACATCGTATGGTAGTTGTCACCCTACCGCACTCCAGGCGCTTGGCAGACACTGAATCATCCTTAAGAGATTTGGAAGGCGATGAGGACATCGAATTTATAGCCCCTGTTTTCAGAGAGCCGCGGTCCGGCCTTCGGTTGATACCTACTGATGAGATCACGGTGCGGTTTAAGAATACCGTATCACAGTCAGACATTGAGGCATTCAATAAAGATAATGAAGTCGAGGTTATCGAAAAGAATCGTTACGTTCCCAATCAGTTTCTGCTGCGGGTCAAGAATCCTAACGATACATTGATGCTGGCTAACAAATATCAGGAGTCGGATCTGACGGAATTTGCTGAACCAAATTTTGTAGCAGAGGCAAAAAAGGGGGCCTTGCCAGATGATGAGTATCTTGGTCAACAATGGCATCTCCACAACACCGGGCAGGGCGGTGGCTCGTCAGGAGAAGATGTAGGGGCCATGGAAGCATGGGGACTTACAGTAGGATCACCGGAAATAACCATAGCTATTATCGATGACGGCGTGGACATCGATCATCCAGACCTGCAGGAAAATATCTGGGAAAATCCAGAAAGTTCTGCGCCGGACCGACATGGCTGGAATTTCTATGACGATACTGACGACCCACGGCCCAGAAAATTTGCTCCGCCCTACGACGAGTTGGCTGGCAACGACAGTCACGGGACTCCCTGTGCAGGCGTGGCAGCGGCTGTGGGAGCCAATGCTACGGGTGTTGCAGGAATTGCCTACAGGTGCAAAATCCTACCTGTGAAGATCTTCCTGGCTGACGACCTTGTTCCATTTAGCGTATTGGCAGATGCCATTCGATATGCCGGCCAAAAGGCTGATGTGCTCAGCAACAGCTGGGGAATCCCACCCAGCAACAATGTCGCGCAGGCCATAAGGGACGTGGTTCAGACTGGCCGAGGAGGTAAAGGGACACCGGTTTTCGTGGCAACGGGTAACGACTATAAATCATCAATTGGTTTTCCTGCCAGTGTACCAGAGGCCATTGCCGTGGGAGCTTCGACGAACCGAGGTCAACGCTCGTCCTATAGCAACTACGGCGAAGGGATCGATTTCGTGGCCCCAAGCAATGGAGGTACGCGAGGGATTTTTGCTACAGACGTATCAATTCCAGGGAGAGGGTTTAATGTGGGTAATATAAACAGCGGTGATGCTGAGGGTCTCTACACCAATTCCTTCGGTGGTACCTCTTCTGCCACACCCTTGGCCGCCGGGATAGCCGCTTTGATTCTGTCTTTGAATAAGGCTTTGAGATGGGATCAGGTTCGTAACTACATGCGCAGCACAGCTGACAAGATTGACCAGGAGAGTGGCAACTATGTTAATGGCTATAGCCTGGAATACGGCTACGGCCGGGTGAACGCCTTCAAGGCTCTCGAAGCGGTCCAAGTTGACGATGACGACGGCGACATCATTGAGAATGCAGTGAACCCGGCAGAGTCGATCCCTGATCACAATCTGCAGGGCATTACCAGTGCTATCAATATCGACCAGGACGGGACCATTCAATCCATTGAGCATGTCAATGTCGATATCTCACACACATATCGAGGTGACCTTCTGGTCTCACTGCGAACTCCTTGGGACGAAGTCGTCGAGCTTCATCAAGGCCAGGGTGGTGGTGCGGATAATCTTGTTGAGACGTACACCGCGAGCACTACTCAGGCATTACAACAACTTGAAGGGAAAAGCGTACGTGGAACATGGTTGTTGCAGGTTATAGACCGATGGCCTCGTGACAATGGGACGTTGAACACGTGGGGTCTGAAATTCAAGATATCGAGCAATATCGTCAGGGAATCGGTATCCCCTGGGTTGCACATCCCTGATGATGACCCGGCGGGCATTACCAGCACTCTGAACATTTCAAGGCCGGGAGAAATTCAAGCAGCGAAAGTCGCTGTTGACATCTCTCATACGTATATTGGTGATTTAACAGTCGCTTTGACATCCCCCGCAAACACTACGGTAGTCCTTCACAACAAAACAGGAGGAGATGCAGACAATCTTCAGGCCGAATACACGACAGTATCCCATCCTCAGTTAGGAAATCTTCTCGGAGAAGATGTGTTCGGGGAGTGGAAACTAGCCGTTGCGGACCATTATGGTTTTGATCTTGGGAAACTCAACAGATGGGAGATAGAGTTGAGAGTTTAGTCGAATCGGGGTTGGGCTGTGATAATCAATGGATATCGTATGCCTTTTTGCGGCCAAGAAGCATTACGGACTGGTGATATAGAATTACATGGCAATTTCGAATCACATCCATCTGCTTGTGATGGATGATGGTGGTGATGAACTGGCAAGTGAATATTGAAGAGTGAATAGTTACGCCTACTAACAAGAAATAGGGAGAAACAAATGAATGCGTTACAGATAGCACTAGCTCTTGCGGTCAGCATGCTCATTTTTTCGACACTGGCCACAATGGTCGTCGAAATTTTCAATAAAGTGCTGCGTTTGCGACGTGTTGGACTCAACAAGATGCTTGAAGCATTCTACAAGACCGAAGTGAAACAAAGAATACAGGTAATGCTCGCGCGGGATGGGGCTTCCGTCGAAGATATGCCCGAATTCATCGAAAAGATGACTTCAATGACAGGTGGCTCTCACACCCTATCCACCATTGAATTCATCCGTCGACTAGCAGATACGGAGCTCGGTAAGGGTCTCGCCCAACGTGCCGACAGCGAAATCGACGGCCTGATCGACGATATCACCGAGCGCTATGAAGACTATGGTCGCCGAGCCAGCCAGATATTTCGCCGCCATTCTCAGGTCGGCACAGTTGCCGTGTCGGTCATCATAGCCGTGTTTCTGAACATTAATGCGGTAACCATATTCCGCACATTTCAAAGTAACGAAAAGCTGACACGGGCGATCGCGGGCCAGGCTGAACAGGCCATGACCGCTTACCAGGTTCAAGCTGAATTACTAGAAGCCAGTGCCAAAAAAGACGCAGCTGAAATCGCCGCCATCGGTACTGATAGTGAAGATTTGAAGGAGAGCGTGCGAGAGTTTAGGAAAGCGGTGGATGAAGCCGAGAAGTTAGGTTTTCCGATTGGCTGGTCAGATGAACAATTCTTCAATGCGAAAGACATAGAATCTATGGGCTGGATCGCTTGGATTCTCACAACCATCCTTACCGGTTTTCTGATCGGCTTGGGGGGGCCTTTCTGGTTCGATGTCGTCAAGCGGTTTACGGTTGTACCCCAGTTGGCAGGCGCACTGGTTCGACAACCTCCAACTGAAGACGAAACCGGCGACGGGACTAAGCCCCAAAAAAGCGGCACCACGGTGTTCCCGGAAGATCCTAAAACTGCATTCAAAAAGGCAATGCGGGCTCAGCGTATTATTGACGGTATGGGTGCCGAAGTTGGCGACTTCCTGGGACCCAGAGCCATGCGTTTATAGCATCTAAGATAGGAGGAATTATGGATCCAACACTACTCATTCTTGGAATTCAAGCGACCCTGAGGGCCGCACAGGCGGGTGCTGACCTATACGGAGAGCACGCACGTGATCGCAAGGTTTTCCTCCCGAGCCTGGAACTGCCAACCGGTTCAAGATCGGTTCAGTTGCAGCAATTCCTCACAGATAATCCGCAACTCACCATTAGTGCCGACGAGCTATACGACATCTGGGATGATGAGCACAAAGAGCTCAAAACCACAAAGTCGGAGAATATCGATGCGGCTTACGCAAGGATGCTAGAATACAAAGCAAAGCTCCAGTTGATCAGCGATGGCAAACATGAAGACGACGCGAAGCGTGAGGCAAAGATGCTCGCAGCCGGTCGCATGGTCGAACAATGGCGCGAAGAGCGCAAGCCGCCAAGCGCGATTATTCGCATGGCGTTGACTCTGACGGACATCGGACTGGAGTTTGTCGGATCAAATCCGTCGATTTTAGGGGTAGGCAGCCGGGGTGAAAAGCTTATTGTTGCCTTTGCCAAAAACATGTCGGCCCTGATTCCGGACGATGTGGCTGCTTTTGGACCAAAGACTGACTTCGCCGACCGGGTGCTAGGCATTTTTCTGCGGGCCGGACTGGGAACCCTCGCAAGCAATGCCTCTACAGTTTTTAAAGATGAGGATATCGCCAAGCTCATAGAGGGCGTTACCAAACCCATCGTCGAAGCGCTACCGGAATCCATTGCTGAACAGATCCACTATCGCGATCTCGTTAATGCCCTTGCAGGACCATCAGCCGAGGCGGCCTTCAAGTTGTTAGCAGAGAACACCGAAACCTATCTTGGTAAAGCTTTCGCTGACGACAAGGCGCTTGGCGCTGTGACATCAGCGCTATTTAAGGAGATCAAGGCCACGACACACAACGGCAGCATCGTGGATGTGTTCACCGAGCAAGGATTGATTCGCCTCTATCAGGCCGGCCTCGGCGTCGCTGTGGAACGACCGGGCTTG
>CP070843.1:1733220-1736929 GCA_020350905.1 Deltaproteobacteria bacterium | reverse complement strand
AGTTGGAATCCGTTCAATCATGTCGCCGTGTATCAGTGCCAGTCCCATGTAGGCTCTCTGGAATTTGACCTCGTCTTTTTCAATGACCTGTATCTGCACGGGATGAATTCCATAGTTTCTGGCCAGCTCCTGGTTTTCTTTCGCTTGCTCACTCATGTCACCCGTATCGGGGTTGACATCGACGAAGTTGTAGTTGAAATAACGATTGCCATAGATGGAATACTCCTCAAGGAGATCGTGGAGATACCTTTCTGTATTATTGTGAGGTGCCGGGAGATTCTTGGTGAAAAAGACCTTGACGGTAAGAGGCTCGGAAAGTGAAGAGACCACCCGTTTGCTCGCTTCAGAGATTGAGTAGAGCTGATTCTCCGTAAGATCTACTCTGAAAAAAGCAGTCAAGCCTACCAGGTTAATCAGAACGATGACGACCAGGTAAACGAAGAACTTGAAGTACTTCCCTGATATCTTTTTTCCGCCCATCTTGCTCATTCTCATCAATTTCTTCCTTGTATGGCTAGGTTGGCACCGTAGAGGGCAACAAAACTGACACTGAGAAAATAGAGAATGTCCCGTGAATCAATGATTCCTTTTGAGATGTTCTGAAAATGATAGTCCGCTCCAATATATTGCAGAAGTCCCAAAAGTGACTGAGGAAAGAAAAAAAGCATCTTATCTATCAGGGTCAGGCTGAAGCAGATGGCCATGCCTATAATAAAAGCAATGATCTGATTCCTCGTCAGGGAAGAGGCAAAGAGGCCAACGGCGGCAAAGGCTGCCCCCAATAAAACAGCACCCATGTATCCCCCAAAGACCGGTCCCCAGTCGAGCTGACCCAGAGAAGCAACGGTGATGGGGTATGCGAGGGTCGGAATGAGCATGGCCATGAGGAACACGACTGCGGCCAGGAATTTGCCCAACACCACCTCCAGAAATGTCACCGGCATGGTGAGCAAAATCTCGTAGGAACCCACATTCAGCTCCTCAGAAAATAGTCTCATGGTGATTGCCGGAACCACGAATGAAAATGTGATGGGAAGGAGGGAAAAGAAGTTCCTCAGATTCGCCTGGCTGAAAAGAAAGAAGGTCGTAAAAAAGAACCACCCCATCACCAGGAGAAAAACCGATATGACGATGTAGGCAATGGGACTCACAAAATAAACTCTTACCTCCCTTTTGAAAATATGAATAGCCCGCCGCATTTCAGCTCTCCACCGTGAATTCTCGGAATATTTTTTCGAGAGTCTTGGTTTCCAGGTGAAAATCAAGAAGAATCCAGTCCGTTTCCTTTACTTTGCGGTAAATCTCTCCCCTCAGATCCACCGAGCTCTGGCAATTGACAATCACTTCCGTAGTCTCTCCTGTGGTATCCACCGGCGTAATGGAGACAATTCCTTGGATTTCTGAAAGTTTGTTTTCCACGGACTGAAAGGTGGCGTTTTGGAGGGTGATGTTGATGAGGGATTCCCCCCTGGCCATTTGCTTGAGGGATTCCGTGCTGTCGTCTGCGACAATCCTGCCCCGATTGATGATGACTACCCGGTCGCAGGTCGCCTCTGCTTCACTGAGAATGTGGGTGGAGAGGATAATGGTCTTCTCCTTGCCGATCTGTTTGATGATTTCGCGAATTTCGACAATCTGATTGGGATCAAGACCAGAGGTTGGCTCGTCTAAGACAAGAATTTCAGGATCGCTCATCATGGCATGGGCCAAGCCCACCCTCTGCTTATATCCTCGGGAGAGTTCTCCAATTGGCCTGTGCATAACCTCGTTGAGGCCGCAAAGTTCGCCCAGTTCACGTATTCGATAGTGTATCTGTTCCTTGCCAAATTCTCGGATCATTGCCACATAGCCCAAATAATCGTACACCAACATATCATGGTAAAGTGGTGCCGCTTCAGGGAGGTAGCCCAAAAGCTTCCTGATCTCCAGAGAATGTTTCTCAATACTGTACTCTTTGATCCGAATGGTACCTGAGGTTGGACGAAGAAAACCGGTCACCATGCGAAGTGTGGTGGTCTTACCGGCGCCATTAGGACCCAATAGCCCCAGTATTTCGCCCTTGTGAATGTCGAAAGTGATCTGATCCACTGCACAAAAACCATCATAGTATTTAGTCAAATTTTCCACATGGATCATGTTTCTCTCCCTATCCATTTTGTTACGCCAGCCGATGCAAAAAAAGAACCACCTCACCCCCTAACCGGCTGTATATATGCAAAAACACTATGCGTGTCAAGTAATTCAGTCTCTAGAATATTCTGATTCAACGTTACCTGGCTTCTTCTGGAGGATCATTGCGGGCTGCGAAAAGAGGGTCCGGTTGATCTAGGATAACAACACCCCTCTCGCGAAAGAGCCTGTTTAGCTTCCTTTCTAACCCTATTGGTGCATGGCTAATCTCTTGGCATATTTCCTGCATCTTTCAACCCCAACGAAGAGAGAGCCTGTCCCACTCTCTTCTTCGTATACAAATCTCCCTTTTCAAACGCCCCTACACCAACATTTTCGGTGTGGGGGCAAGTTTTGAGAAGGTAATCCATAATGGCAGAACACCAGAACCAGTTCTGTAAAATCTCAAGTCAAAACCGCTTGTATATCGCTTCCGTGCTAGAAGACCAAGGCGTGAAAAAAATAGATGTTTCCTGCAACTGCAAAGATGCTTATCGGAATAGCATTGCTCACCATAGGCCGCAGGTTGTTTTGGTTTTTTTTTGGTGCAGTAGGCTTCATACTGGGTAGAAGTCTTGCGCAGCAACTTCTGATCGGCAAACCTGTATGGACGGTTATCTTTATTGCCGTAGCTACTGGGCTGGTTGGTCTGATCTTTGGCCTCTATGCACAACGATTCGCAGTGGGCATAGCTGGATTTTTGATGGGCCGTTATGCTCTGGCTTCTCTGGGCTTTGCCATGGGTTTTTATGGCACAGGCTGGATATGGCTAGCTTTAGTTGGAGGAGGACTCATTGGTACAGCTCTTGCTCTGATTTCCCTCGATTTCGCCTTCATTTTCCTAACCACAGCTGCTGGCGCAAAACTGATTGAGCAAACCATAGATCTTGACCCACTTCTGAACTTCGCACTATTTGCTGTTCTCTTTGCGGTTGGAGTTACCATCCAGTTAATTATGCTCAAAAAATAATCGGGCTAGAGATGGTAGCTGGATCACAAGAGGGAATGTGTGGAGTATGTAATGTTCACTTTCAAGATATCCGTGCGGACTTTAAGGTATCACCATCAAATTGCGTTTGTGCGAAATTGTAACATATATAGGCAGAGCAACTTCTTGTCTCGGCTCGGAATTTTTCGGTGAACTCTGCACCCATTTAGTTTGACTCACAATCTTTGATCCCGCCAGGCTACAGATTCTTATTTTCTACTCAACTTGTTGTGCTTCAAGGAAAAGCGCTTTTGATAGTGCTGTAAAGAATTGTTGGTATGGCTCAGGGTCTTCTACCGTTTGTAAGTTGTATTGTGCATTACTGCGGACAATCATTTGTTTATCTCCCCTCGGCCTGACAGATACAGTTATACGCAGCACGTAGCCTTTGAGTTTTGTAGCGGAAATGGTCCCGAGGGTCTCATCAGCATCGTCAATGACAAATCCCAAATCCTGCAAAGTAGCTATGACGGTACGCAGCATGAGATTCCGATCATTGGTGTCAAACACCCTACTCTGTATACGTCTCAGCTTGACTTGAGATTCTTGTGT
>CP070843.1:1729836-1733120 GCA_020350905.1 Deltaproteobacteria bacterium | reverse complement strand
TGTGATTTTTCATTCTGACACTGAACAATTATCCCTGTGGGTATGTGGGTTATTCGGACCGCTGAGTCGGTCTTGTTGACATGTTGGCCACCAGCCCCACTGGCTCTGTAGGTGTCGACCTTGAGCTCTGCGGGTTTGATTTCAACGACAATTTCATCTTCCACTTGAGGGTAGACGAATACCGCCGCGAAAGAGGTATGGCGCCGACCGCTGGCATCAAAAGGGGATATGCGCACCAGCCGGTGTATGCCCTTTTCGGCTTTGAGTAAGCCGTAAGCATACGGGCCGCTGGAGGTAAAAGTAACGCTCTTAATACCCGCCTCCTCACCGGGCTGTATGTCGATAACCTGATTCTTGAACTTCCGTTTCTCAGTCCAGCGCAAATACATCCGCAAGAGCATCTCCGTCCAGTCCTGGGCTTCGGTCCCACCGGCGCCGGCGTTTATGCTAACAATTGCGCCGAGAGGATCATCAGCACCGCCCAGCATTCTTTGGAATTCTTGGGCTGATATCTCCGCATCGATTGCCTTGAGTTTTACGGCAATATCGGCGAGCTCCTGTTGATCCTCCTCTTCAAGGGCCAGATCAAAGAGAATCGCCACGTCTTCCAATTCGCTGCTGAGTCGCACAAATTTCTCAATTGTTTCCGAGAGGGCAGCGCGCTCCTTCAAAATCTCACGCTGTTGGTCTGGATTGTCCCAGAAACCCTCTTTGGACATTACGGCTTCAATTTGTCTTAGGCGTTGGGATTTTTCGGGGATGTCAAAGATGACCTCGCAAATCTTCGAGGCGACCGAGGAGTTCTTCGATGTGTGCTTTAGACGGAGAACCCATGAATCTCTCTCCTTTGTTTACTGTGGTAATGTTCCCTTAACAGTGAATCATAATTTGCGCCAATTGTACAGTTCATTTGTCACTCAATACTGTATCTGAAAGCCAAAAGGTTGAACGTGGAACGTAACCCTCACGTTGCAAACCTCCACCGGCCAAAAGCGCTATGCTCGCGCCAGAGCGCGCCATCTGCGAGCGCCCTCGACCGTGTGCTCGGGCCGAACGGTGCTCGGAGCAGGACCTCACGTACCGTGAAGTACGCTTCGACCTGGCCGAGACTGTGCGCAGTCACATCTGACGTACTCTGACGCGTTTTTCCTCGGTACAGGTCTGCAACGTTAGGGTTAATATTCTGCCTGTTTGTTTTCTCCTATCTCCTATCTCCTATCTCCTTGTGTCTACTACGTGTCAGTGAATAGCCGAATACCAGCAGCGTGATAGCGACACAGCCCCAGGCGAACCAGTCACCATAGCGGGTGTAAATGGTCTGGCCGTTTCCTAAATGGAGGGCAGCCAACAACGTCGCGTCCTCGTACAAGCCGGTCACCTGTAGGATGCGGCCACCGGCATCGATGAAAGCACTGATTCCGGTGTTGGCGCAGCGGGCCATAGGTACTCTATTCTCAACGGCACGCAGTACCGCCATGGAAAGGTGTTGGTGAGGGGCGCTACTGCGACCAAACCAGGCATCGTTGGTAATGTTGACCAACAGATTGGCGCCACCATTGGCCAGGTCGCGACTGAGTTTAGGAAAGATGGCTTCGTAACAAATAAGCACACCCACTCGCGCTGCAGACACTTCCAGCACTACAGCTTGTTTGCCGGACGCGAAGTTTCCAGCAGCTTGAACTAGTTTGTCCACAAAAAACAAGACCTTTTTCCACGGGACGTATTCGCCGAAGGGTACCAAATGGATCTTGTCATAGTAACCAGTAACCACCCCGTCGCCATCGAGAAGATAGGCGCGGTTGTATAATCTCAATTCTACTCCCTTTCTGCGATAGGCAGGACTGCCGAATAGCAAGGGCTTCTTCAGTTTTTGTACCTCTTGCATAAGGGTCTTGGTGTTCTGCCGGTCTGCCAGGAAATAGAATGGTGTGGCCGTCTCAGGCCAAACCACCAGATCGGGTTGCTGCTCGGCTATCTCCTTGGTTAGCCGTACATATTTTTCCAGGGTGGCCTGCTGGAAAGCTGGGTTCCACTTGATATCTTGGCCCACATTACCCTGCACCAGAGCAACTTTAAATGATTGATCCTGGTTCGATTCAAAAGTGGCCAATCGCCACTGGCCATAGCCATAAACCCCCGAGACCAAGCCCACCAGCAGCAAGAGGGAAATAACTCGAGTCACTCGTTTGCTTTGGTGCTTTGAAGCGAAGATCATCCGGAAGAGTAAGACACTCGCGAGGACGAGGACAAATGAGATCCCATAGACGCCGGTGAGGTCTGCCATTTGTATGACCGAAAGCCACCGGTACTGGCTATACCCCAGGTTTTCCCACGGAAACCCGGTCAGTAGATGACTCTTTCCCAATTCTAGGGTAACCCAAAGAAAAGGCGCAAGCGGGAGCCAAGGCAGACCCTTCTGTCGCAGCCAGCTTAATCCTGTGCAGAAGAGTCCAGGATATAGAGCCAGATAGGCCACCAGCAGAAAACAAACCACCAGGCTGAGCGGAAGAGGAAGATTACCGTAGTGGTTTACTACATAGGTGATCCAGTAAAGCAGGCTCAGACCATGGCATACCCCGGCGAACCAACCAAGGGTGAAGCAAGTGGGAGGTTTATTGGCTACTGCTAGGAAGAGCAAAGGCACAAGAACCGCCCAACCAACCAGAGGGTGGCCAATGGGGGGAAAACAGAAAGTGAGGAGCAGGCCTGACAAGGCTGCAATACAATAGTGCTTCAGACTCGCATTGAGGAACTGCTGTATGTTCACTCTAGCTCCAGACGTTACTTTCTCGTGGCTTGGCCACTGGCGAAGGCCAACCTACATAAATATCTGCAAGCCACAATCAGAAATATTAAATTGTACTCAATGATTTCAATGTGTTATGTCGCTGAATAGCTCTGTAAACGGAGAGCATTCTACCATGAAAACTGGTTTGAGTGCAGTAAACGAGTATCCCTCCGGAAACTACTCAGTGTCATTCTGAGCGAAGGGAAGAATCTTGCTGATCCAGTGATTATGAGATTCTTCGTCGTCCGCCGTCGGTGGGACTCCGCAGAATGACATCCAAAAGCGCGGGTTCCGGGTGAACAGTAATCTCGAAATCGGCAGGATTTCGAGGGGATAATGAGGACGGTGAGACTCAGCCTAGCCCGGATATTTCATGAATGGCTGTCGCGAGACCACGAAGATGGTCGTGCCACCGGCAACCGCAGGGTGTTGGACCTGAGGCGTACCTTAACGGTACGTCGCAAGGTGCGACACCCGAGGACGCCTGGAAGGACGG
>CP070843.1:1726243-1729736 GCA_020350905.1 Deltaproteobacteria bacterium | reverse complement strand
GCAACATGAAACCCAGTTCCTCAAGAGATTGAGGGATTTGGAGCCTGGGACTCGCTGTCTGGAAATTGGCTGTGGTCACGGTGCGGGAGCCAGAATAATTCTAAGAACCTTTCAACCGCAACGGTTGGATGGCTTAGACGTCGATCCGGCCATGATTCGCTTGGCCATAAAGAGACAGCCACATTGGACAGTTGATCGTCTTCTGTTTTTTGTTGGTGATGCACAGCAACTGCCCTATGCCGATGGGAGCATGGATGCTGTGTTCAATTTCGGTATTATTCACCATTTAGAAAACTGGGAGCAGGGAATAAGTGAGATCTGCCGGGTTCTCAAGAAGGGTGGTGGGTTCTATTTTGAAGAGATATATCCTCCACTTTATGCAAATGCAATCACGCGTAGGTTACTCGACCATCCCACTGAGAACCGTTTTCACGGTCCAGAGTACCGAGCGGCCTTGCAGAAGGAGGGTCTCAGGCTGCTACCCGGGTACAAGGAAACACGGTTTGCTATTCTGGGAGTAGCGCTCAAGGAATAAAAGGCACAGGGCACCTTAGAAATTTCGGATTGCGGATTGCGAATTTCGAATTTGAGTTGCGGGATATGAGATTGCGGAATATTTTAGGATGAACTGAGCTGCTTTTTTGGATCAATCTGAAATCTACAATCTAAAATCCTCAATTTCTCATGCCCTATGCTCTTTGGCTACTGACTACTGGAATCTATGAATTAGCGTTGCGCCCTGCGCCTTAAGCCCAAATTGCTGAACGCTGATAGCTTTTAGAGGAGTTTTGATTTGAGTGCTGGCAAGCTAAAAAACATAATGCCAGAAAGACCTCGGTATCATGAGAGGTTACCGAAAAGACTCAGTGACCGGTTAGCCAAAATCTACCGGAGGCTACAGGAGGTTCCATATATCAATAAGCAGGAAATGGAGAAATGGCAGGAGCGATTCTGTTATTCTCCAGAGCCGGAACGCGAGGCTGCCGTATGGGAGTGGATGGCCAACGAGTATGAAGAACGTACAGCTGACATCGAGGACCAGTTGGAAAAAAACCGTATATTCAAAAACCTCCTGACCGAAGCAGTGGACTACGAGCCATTGGGGGTACGGAAGCTGCCGGAATAAAGCAGAGGCTCAAGACACGAGGCGCAGGGCTCAAGGTATTTTTAGGTCATTTGCCTTCGGCGTCATTTGGGCTAGCGCCAGTCATTTGTGGTCATTTGTTGTTATTTGTCCTACTGCTTATCACCAATCATAATGACCTAGTGACAACAAGTTACAGCGAAGCGTATTGACGGCCACCTTTAGTGGCCTACTGACAGCGTAGCGTAGTGACCAAGAAGTGCGCGTTCACTACTCTGCGCTTCCCGGCTTGTCCTGGTCTCCCTCTCCCCGGGTCTCCATTTCGCGTTCAGCCGCGAGCTCCTGCTGCGCCTTCCAGGCAGGACAGTACTGACCATGCCAGGACATGACCTTCCCAAAACGGGTTTCTGGATTTCTCCTGGCATAATTACATAGAGGGCAGTTGTCACAAACTTTACCCAGTGTGCGTTGAATGCGGTTCATCTCTTACTCCGCTAAGAAGTCAGAATCCAGTAGGCAGAGAGCATAGCGCAAAGGGCATAGAGCAAAAGATTTTAGTTTTGCCCTATGCTCCATGCCCCATGCGGCTCACGAAGTGAGCCTACTTTTTTCTCTTGACAATGTGAAAGGTTTATCATAATATTCGCTCGTCTCCTGCCCAAAAGGGGGATCTTTCCGAGGGAGACTCCCGAAGTTCTCATCAAAGCAGCGGTTTTCAGTTTTTGTACGCAAGTTCGTGCTCGCATTCATGCGGTTGTTGATGTTGGAGTTGCTGATCCGGACCTGTGCGGAAGTTCGTGTGACTATTCTGTCGGAGGAGTGACAACTTGGAAAGGTTCCCCTTTTTTGAATACATCCTCGCCCACCGGGCTCCCAAAGAAATTCCCTATCCGCTATCCTTGATCAGTTGTCCCTGGTAGGAGTCAGTTAGGTTTGGCCGCTTAAGCCGGTTGAGCCAGGTAGACCGGCAAACAGTCAAAACTGGCTCACAAACTTACTAGACCTGTGCTGTCGATTGTTTCTATTATTGATCCTGGAATTTCGTACAGGGCCGGGTCCGTTTGTCAGTACAGCAGAAACAACCTCAGCACCGAAGTACCGATTTACCTCATCAATCAGGCTCCGATCAGGTTTCACTCTGATTCTATCACCCAATCGTATGACGGCCTCGCAGTGCTCGTCCGTGCACAGATGCACGTATGCCTTGCAGTCGCCTTTGTGGCGCCCCAAAATAGCTTTGAGGTCAGCCAGATTTTCTTTGGTGACTGTCTGCGCCGGGAGTTTAATGTGAATTGCTTGGGTCATATGCTCCTTGGCTTCCAGGAGGGTGAGAATGCGTTGTGCTATGATCTTGGCTCCCTTCTCCTCCTGCTGTACAGTGCCCACAATCAGCAAGGGATCATCCACATCAAGGAGATGGCGGCTACTCTGATAGGTGTCGCTAAAAATAACCACCTCCACAGTACCCTTGCGGTCTTCCAGAGTTAGAAAGGCCATGCGGGCACCTTTTTTCGTGGTAATCTCCTTGAGATCGGCATTGAGACCACAGAGGATTATTTGGATTCCATCAGTCTTGTCCGCAATACTTGAGATATCCACTATGGAGAAGGCTTTCATCTCTTTTTCGTAACCGTCAAGAGGATGACCGCTAAAGTAAAAACCGAGAGCCTCCTTTTCCATGGCAAGCTTTTGCCGGTGGTTCCATTCAGGGATATTGGGTAAAGGGGGCTCGGAGTTACGCTGCTGCCCGGCAAAAGTGCCGAACATACTTATCTGACCGCTCAAACGATCTTTCTGGATGGTTTGCGCCATCTCCATTGCCGCTTCGAGTGCGGCTATGGCTTGTCTCCGAACAGGGTGAAGAGAATCAAAGGCGCCGCACTTGATGAGGCTTTCCACGACACGACGGTTGACGCGTTGCAGATCAACCCTTTCGCTGAACTCATAAAGAGATAAGAACGGGCCACCATCAGCCCTTGCCTCAATGATAGACTCGACTGCAGCCGCACCCACGTTTTTTACTGCACCTAGGCCGAAGCGAATACTGTCACCCACTACAGTGAAGTCCCATTCGCTCAGATTTACATCAGGAGGAAGTATTTCCAATTCCTTTTCCCGGCACTCATTCAGGAGCTTGACCAAGTTGTCGGAGTTGCTCAAAAAGCTATTCAAAAGTGCCGCCATATACTCCAGAGGATAGTGGGCTTTGAGATAGGCTGTCTGGTAAGCTATAAGCGCATAGGCGGCACTATGGGACTTGTTGAACCCATAGCCGGCGAATTTTTCCATGAGATCAAAAATGTGCGCAGCTTTCTTGAGATTAATACCGTTTTCCTCGGCTCCTGCAAGAAAACGATCACGCTGTGCTGCCATAACTTTGGGGATTTTTTTGCCCATAGCCCGCCTCAG
>CP070843.1:1720364-1726143 GCA_020350905.1 Deltaproteobacteria bacterium | reverse complement strand
TTTCCCAGGTTCAATTCGACTGAAAGCGGGCTAACTATAACAAAAATGCATCGGACCAACAACCGAGTATGTCCGATAAAGTGTTGGCGACTGTTGGCGGAAAATTACACCAATAATGATACAGATAGCATGTGATTTCAGTAAAACAATACGTATTTTACCCAATAATGGTCAAACCACTTTTGGGTAAAAAATCCCACAATCCTACTAGGTCTCATACTGGTGGTGAAGCATTGGCTCAGCCATATCGGGGATAGACAGCCGGACAAGGGCTCCACAGCTGTCGTTTGATTGTCGAGTCGATTCCTATTTTGATTGACAGGGAACAAAAGTTTGGTAAAATGAAAAAAGATTAAATCCTATGAACCCCAAGCTCGCCCTTCAGGCGAGAGGGGGTGAAAATGGAATACAATGAAAGGATGATCGTTAAGACTATTGAAAGTCCCTGCCGCGGTTGTTCGAGATTGGATGAAGATAGAGAACTTTGTATGCGAGACTGCGACAAACTAGAAGCTTTTCAGAAAGCTATGGTCAAGTTTCACGAGGACAAGGTGCATTGGTTCTCATCACGTCTTCGTGCTGCGTAAACTTACTCCTTCACAGCTCTAGCAATCTTATCTATTTCACTGTGGTGCTTAGCGTTCTGCGTCCTCAGTGGAGAGTACCTCTTCCCTCTTCCTCCTCGGGCCTATAGTACGACCACGCATGTTCGCAGTGAGGACAGGCCAAGGGCATTTTCTCGCCGGACTCAGCTGTCATACCCTCTAGTTCCAGGTCAAAGTAAAAGCTTTCGCCGCACCTGGCGCACTGGAAGCGATCCATTTTTTCTCCCAATATTGTTTGTGGAAATTACTACATTGCAAATTTTCTCTTAGGTGCTATGCAGATAGACCAATGAATAGACGGAGAAGGTAAAGAGTCCGGGTCCTGAAGAACCGGCTTTCAGCTACCCCAGAGGAGGCTCCTGATGTCTTTCCTTCATACTGAATATTTTTTCTATCAGGGCTCTTCCAAACACTGTTTGACCAAACGCGCCGTGTGTTTGCAAAACGACAACCCTACGTGATTTACTATTCGAGTCTCTATATTCTTCGCCCTATCGCCGGTGAGTTTAGCAGATTCATTGGGGAGGACCAAGTTGTCTACAATAGTGTAGATGGCATAAAAGCGCCCGCTTTCCGGCATCTGAAGTTCCCGATTCAGTTCCTCCAGAAAAGGACTGCCAGGAATCATCTCTTTTACCGCATTGCCCAAGCCCAAAACCGCCAGTTTTGAGCCGGCATGAGGACTACCCAAGGTAACAACCCTCCGGACTTTAGTGGTTACAGGATTATTCGCCAGATAGGAACGAATCACAAGGCCACCCATGCTATGGCCCACCAAGTCCACCTGACTGCTTTCTGTTTCTCTTAAAACCTCGTCAATTTCTTCGTTCAGAATTCTGCCAAAATCTCGAATCGATCGAAATTTGCCATGTAAATTCGGCGCCTTAACATGATGCCAGCCCCATTTGCGAAACCAACGCAGGTAGAGATACCAGGCAGTGTGGTTATGGTAAAGGCCGTGTACAAAGATAACCGGTGTCCGGTCTGCCGGCCCGTGAGCTAAACGATAGAAACTGCGGTACAATGCTGTCGTTGTTGTCGCCAGGACCATAAGATGACTATATAAACTCCAGAGAAAACCTCTGAGTAGCAACAAAGATACCGCACCCCGCGAACGCAGAATCTCCAGGTGCGACCCGTTGGCGGATTCATAGTAGAAGATCAAGTAGGTCACTGCTACCACCAACATCCAAAACAATAGAATCAAGAGAAGCCAACACATGTTCACCTCGAGCTTTACTAATTCGCAGTTCCCGCGTACACTATTGCCGCAAAACTTTGGGAGGAAATCATTGATCCAACTTGGCCCGCTTTACATCAAGGAACTCAGGGTAGACCCGCCACTGATTCTGGCTCCCATGAGCGGCCTGAGCCACACTGTCTTACGACAGTTAATAGCTGAATACGGCGGTTGCGGTCTTTATTATTCAGAGATGCTCAGCGCCCGGGCCCTTCCCTTGGAAACCCCCGATTCCTCACCCTGGCTGCGCAATACTACCAGAGAGCGGCCAATCATTTACCAATTGCTCGTTTCGTCTGCAGACGAACTACCCACCGCCATAGAAAAAATTGAATCATGTAATGGAGATGGGCTGGATTTGAACATGGGATGCACCACTGCCCTCATAACCAAACGGGGCGGGGGTATTTCCCTAATGAAAGATCTAAGACGCGCTGAAGTGATAGTTAAGACCAGCCGTAGTGCGACGAGATTGCCGCTTACAGCAAAAATACGTTTGGGTTGGACCCTCCATTGGGACACACTGAAAGAGTTTTGTTTGATGCTCCAAGACAGCGGGGTGGATGCGATTTCTGTGCATCCCCGGCTGAAACAGGATCGATTCAAAAGGCCGGCTAGGTGGGAATACATCGGCAGGATCAAAGAGCTTATCGATATCCCGGTTATCGGTAATGGCGACGTTGACTCGCCAGAGGCAGCCATGCGGATGTTCGAACGAACCGGGTGCGACGCGGTCATGATCGGTCGTGCTGCTGTGCGGTGTCCCTGGCTTTTTCGCCAAATAGCCGCCTCCCTTTCATCTCATGTTTACAACGAGAGCCTGCCTGAACCACCTGATGTCTACAACCGTTTTGTCTCTCTCCTAGAAACTTCTCTTGAACCTGAATATACCTTCCCTCTCCTCAAACGGTTCACTTTTTACTTTGCCAAAAATTACGCCTTCGGCCACACTTTATGGAGGCTGGTCCACAATGCCGGTTCTGTGGCGAAAGCGGCCGAGCTTGCCAATGAGTTCTTCAGGACCCAGACACCTAATCTAGTCTAACAAACGGAGACTAGGTTCTCTGCGAAAGATCCCAAATACCGGGTATGGGCTGACCGCAATTGTCACAGCGGTCTTTTTTTAGATGTAGGACTTCAACTCTGTAACCCCGGCGCTGGATAAGTCTGGTACCGCATTTTGGACAATCTGTGTGTTCGCCGGGATGGCCGGGGACATTGCCAATGTAAACAAAATGGAGCCCACTCTGCAAAGCCGTTTTTCGGGCTCGCTCCAGGGTAGACACCGGGGTTGGGGGCAGACTTTTCAACTTGTACAGGGGGTAAAATCTGCTAAAGTGCAAAGGCACTTCCGGCCCCAACTCATCCTTAATCCACCTGCACATGGCAGCCACTTGGTCCATGTCGTCATTCTTACCCGGTACTATCAAATTAACAATCTCAGTATGAATACCCAAGCCCTTGATCCTCTTAAGTGTCTCCAGCACAGGCTCCAATGTTCCTTCAGTGATTTCTCTATAGTACGATTCGTTGAAGCCCTTCAAATCGATGCAGGCCGCGTCCAGATATTTACCCAGTTCTTGAAGCGGGGTAGCGTTGATGTAGCCATTGGAGTGCATGACCTTCAATATCCCTCGCTGCTTGGCCAGTACACCAATATCCATCATATACTCTGTGAACACAGTGGGCTCCACATAGGTGGAGGCGATGGATTGGCACTGGTAACGATCGGCTAACTGGACCGCTTGCTCTGGCACCATTTCGTAATTGTGAGTATCATCCGGCCGGGCTTGGGAAATCTCCCAATTTTGACAGAACTTACAGTCGAAATTGCACCCTGCAGTGGCAATGGAAAAAGAGCGGCTCGTGGGGAGCACATGGAAAAATGGCTTTTTCTCAATCGGGTCAACATGCACTGCACATGGATTGCCGTAAACCAGCGAGTAATAGCGCCCATCGATGTTTTCCCGAACCTCGCAATATCCCCGTTCCCCCTGATCTACTTCACAGGCGTGCGGACAGAGTTCGCAACGAATACGACCGTCTTCCAGTGGGGTGTAAAATGGAGAGAGTTTGCGACCGAGGTAGCCCTTTTTCAAGCCCAGAGCTTGCGATTGGGAGGTGTCAGCCATCAAGACAGCGGCTTCCACGCCGGCACACAGAAGGGCACAACGTCCACACTGTTTTAAAAAATCCCGCCTGCTAATCCTGTCACTCATGGTTTCTTATCCCAGGATCTGGGGCCAGTATTTGAAGCTCCCTGCAGCAAAACCTGTCGACGAGTTCGGGTCGAGTCGCTGCAGGGAATCTTCGAAATGTAAGGTATTTATACCATTTTATTGTAGTTCGCTCGCTAACCCCGCAGCACGCTACGGGGAGTGCGCTCGCTGGAGCATTTTCAGCCATATTGCCATGGCAGCAAATAAAGAGATTGTTGCAGGTAACCGAAAGCATCATAAATCATCGGATGAGAATACATCGGCCGAGAAGATGTAGATCTCTGTCTTCTTATCCTTCCAAGCATCCTCTGGCAGCCCGGCTTTCGTACAGGTGTGCTCCAAAAAGGTGGTGCGATCCCAACCCCATTCTGTCGCCACCTGTGGCAATAGTAGTCCACTGCAACTGCCCCGTTTCATGTAAATGCCGTGTTTGCCAACTTCTATTTCATCCACTTCTTTAATCCGCTGAAGTGGGGTGAGAACAGAAATCTCATACTCAAGCAGTCCTAATTCCTTTGAGGATACCGGCGGGAACCGGGGATCATGGAAAGCAGCGGCCTCAGCCATCTCGATAACTGTCCTGACCAAAGGTTCTTTGGCGCGAATGTGACCGATACAGCCCCTGAGCTTGCCTTCTTTATGGAGAGTCACAAACGCTCCTCGGGGCTCTTTCAGAGTTGGAGAGTTAACCACGAATTCAGGCGTTTTCTCACCGCGGCAGTTGGACTCTACCACACCGCGAGCAATTTCAAGCAGCTGCGCTTTCTCCTCAGAGGTGAGCCCCAAATTTACTCCAACTCTTCTATTTTTTGATTCCCCCCCTCTGGATTTATTGGAGTCGACCCATAGTGCAGCAGCCATATAACCGACTACGCCACTGTGATCTCCAGTGACATCACCAGAGTTGGCATAGTGCAGCACCCGGCTTTTGTTTGCCCCCAGGCGGCGCGCAATAAGCATGGCAGTGACCATGGGGCCACCGCCACAGGCCTCACACAGCCCATTGGCTAGATCATCGCTCAACCCTTGCGGATCAAAATCATTCACCTTGCCCACCACCACCTGATCCAACCGCTTTGCCTGTTTATAGGGGTGGAAGTGGGAGAGATCAGAACTCGCAACTACCAGAACCGATCTGTTCTCAACGCAGTCGGCCACCGCCTCTGCTAACCACTTGCACGTCGCAAAATCCTGGTTGCCCATGACCAGGGGAACAAGCTTTGTATCAGGCATGAGCACTTGAAGAAAGGGAAGCTGGATCTCCAGCGAATGTTCCTGAGTATGGGCCTCAGGAACATACTCTATGCGGCTTTCTCTCTGTTTCACTGCCGAAATCAACTCTCGGTCCAAGGGTACCACACCCAATGGCGTGCGATAACCACCTCGATCATACACGGATACACCCCTAAAATAGGAGCGGTGGCTGGGGGCAATGACCACTACGCTGGAGAATTTCCTCGCTCCTAACAGCTTATAAGCGTAGGCAGCCACCTGTCCAGAGTAGCGGTATCCAGCATGGGGAGATATGAGGGCGACAAGCTCTCCTTTGAGATCAACGGTTGAAGCCTGGTTCAAATAGTCCTGGACTTCCCGCTGCAGTCGAGAAGCATTGCCTGGATACCAGGATCCGGCAATAACCGACTCACGAATCTGTTCCGACGGCATGGTCTTACCCTCCATCGCGGCCGCATTGTGGGTGTTCAAACTCATACACA
>CP070843.1:1716878-1720264 GCA_020350905.1 Deltaproteobacteria bacterium | reverse complement strand
TGGACCGTAGCCGCTGTATGGATTATCAACAATTTTGTTCGCTCCACCACGGGAAAAGCCCTTAATGCCGTACGAGACGACGAAATGGCGGCGGATGCCATGACCGTCAATACCAGGCGCACCAAAATAGTGGCTTTTCTGTTCGCGGCCTTTTGGGCCGGTGTTGCCGGCGGGCTGTTTGCTCACGTGCTCCGGTATGTAAACCCTAGCACCTTCGGTATCCAGAAACTCGCTGAGGTTCTGGCCATGGTCTATTTTGGCGGCCTGAACTCTGTCTACGGATCCATCGTTGGCGCTGTAAGCTTGAGTCTTCTTGGTGAGGCTTTGCGGCCATTGGAAATCTTCAAATGGATCATCATTCCTCTCCTGCTCATCCTGGTGATGATTTTCCGGCCCACTGGCTTGATCGCCTTTAAGGAATTCAATGTGATGAACCTGATTAGACCGAAAGAGAAGTCTTAAAAATTGCAGATTTAAGATTTGAGATTGCAGATTTGAGGAAGACAGATATCAGTTGAAATAATAAATCTACAATCTGAAATCCTCAATCTGCAATGATAAAAGACATCCGGAGATTTAGATTAGAAACTAGGTGTTACATGCCACTGCTTCAGATTAATAATATGAGTCATGATTTCGGCGGGCTACGGGCTGTCAACAACTACAATCTCGAGATCGACCCCGGTCAGATCAGGGGGCTGATCGGGCCCAATGGAGCAGGGAAGACCACCATCTTTAATTTGATAAGCGGTATTTACAGGCCAACTGAGGGTGATATCCTGCTCAACGGTCAGTCGATTGTGGGCCTGAAACCATATCAGATCGCCGCTATGGGTCTTGGCAGAACTTTTCAGAATCTCCGTTTGTGGCGACACATGTGTGTCCTCGATCATGTGAAAATGGCCCGCTACTCGAAGATTAGCTACGGGTTGCTTGGAGCCTTTCTGGGTACACCGAAACGCCGCAGAGAAGAAGCAGAAATCGAAGAAAAAGCTTACAGTCTTTTAGAACTGGTGGGGATGGCTAACTTGGCGGATCAGCTGATCGTCAATCTTCCTTACGGGGATCAGCGTCGGGTGGAGATGGCCAGGGCTCTCGCTACAGAGCCCCGGATATTGTTTCTGGATGAGCCTACCGCGGGGATGAATCCTGAAGAACTCATTCAGATGATGGAGATTATCCGGCGAGTTCATAGCGAATTGGGACTGGCGATCTTTCTCATCGAACACCGGCTAAAAGTGGTCATGGAACTCTGCGAGATCATTCAAACTCTGGTTTTCGGCGAGGTCATAGCCGAGGGTTCTTCTGAGGAGATCCAAAACGATCCCAAGGTGATAGAGGCCTATTTGGGTAAGGAGACGATTCTCTGATGTTGGTAGTGGAAAACCTGCGGGTCTCATATGATAGGATTCGGGCCCTCCACGGCATCAACTTCAACATTGATGAGGGTGAGATAGTCTGTATTATCGGCGCCAATGGTGCCGGAAAAAGCACCACCCTGCGAGCCATCTCCCGGCTGGTCCCGGTTGAACCGGGCACCAGGATGATCTACAAAGAAGAAGACCTGCTCAAATACCCTGCCGACAGAGTGGTGAGCAAGCTTGGTATATCCCACGTCCCCGAGGGCAGACGAATTTTTGACAACTTGACGGTCATGGAAAACCTCAAACTTGCCACCTTTGCCAGAAAAGACGGTGCCGGCAAAATAGAGGAAGATCTGGAGCGGTTATTCTCTATCTTCCCGCGCTTGGAAGAAAGGAGAAATCAGAAGGGCGGAACCTTGAGCGGCGGCGAGCAGCAGATGCTGGCGATCGGCAGAGCCTTTATGAGTGGCAGAAATGTAATGTTGCTCGACGAACCCTCAATGGGACTGGCTCCTTTATTGATGCTACACATGTTCGAAGCCCTTAAAGCAATCAATGAAGAGGGTGGCACCACCATACTTCTCGTTGAACAGAATGCCCGACTGGCTCTTCAGTTTGCCACGAGAGGCTATGTCCTGGAGCACGGCAACTTGGTGCTGGCAGGAAGCTCTGAGGAACTTCTTGCCGATCCAGAAGTGAAAAAGGCCTACTTGGGTGGTTAGCCGGTTTACTTTTTGACCTACAACGGTAACTCAATCACACCCCTCGTTACTATGTCTTCGGCCAGCAGATAGTGCGCTCCCATGACTCGGGCCACGTGGCGCCCATACCCGAAGCTGCACGGATCTTCTTCTGTGTCAATAAAAACACTCTCAATGTCCCGTTTCCCAAGCACGTGGGCATAATGCATTGCTTCATCGTAGGGATCATCGTACTCAAGGGCCACATTGCCCTTGCCATCTGAGACCACAACCAGCAGGGTTCTTAGCTGAGAGGTTTTTAAACTCTGGCGTCTGAGAAGAATCTCTGCCTCTTTCAGTCCGAGTCCCAGCGGGGTCTTGCCGCCCACCGCCAAGCTTCGCAATTTTCGTTTTACCGCTTGCGGACTTCGCGTGAATGGAAGCAGGAGTTCAGTTTGCGCTGCCCGAAACGCCAACAGGGCCACCCGGTCTCTTTTATAGTAGGCATCGGTGAGCAGTGAAAGCATTATGCCTTTGGTGAGTACCATCCGGCGATTCGCACCCATGGAGCCGCTGGCATCCAGCAGAAAAAGGATAGCTGCACCCGTGGGTTGTACCCGCATCTTTTCACGGATGTCGGGAGTTGTTATCCGGATGCACCCATGACTCAAGAAATCATTGGGCCTTCTTCCCACTGCCACCCGCAGGGTCGCGTCAAGGGCAATATTGCGTGGACGACCGTGAGGCAGACGGCTCTTTATGTAGCGTCCGGTGGTAGCCAGCGGGGTTTGACGAAATCTTTTCCCCCGGGGAAAGCGTCGCCGTTTGACCGGAGGTCTGCCGCTGGTTTGTACCTTAAATGTACTGCCAATATCATAGCGGCTTCCCCAATCAAGGACGAGTGAGCCTGGACCTTTTAGTTTTTTTTTATCTCTATTCTTTCGGCCGGTTCTTCTGGGGTAGTTTCGTCAACCTCGCGGACCCTTTCCAAGACCTGCTCGATTTTTTCTAGTGGGGTGAGTTCTTCGGAGGAGTCCAGTCGGACGCGGTGGGGTAAAACCAAGCGGGCTGCAGCCATAACCTCCTGTTGGGTTACCCCATTGCGGCCACCGTAGGCGGCCATTGCCATGGCGGCTTTTGCAATGGCTATGTCGGCTCGATGGCCATCGGTACCAGCAACCGCAGCCAACCGAGAAATAAAGGCGATCTGTCTTTCTGGAAGTTCCACTCCGGAAACCCTCTCTTTGGCCTCCAGTATGTGCCGGGCAAGATCGCGCTCTTTTTCACTCCATTGCTTTGCGAAGGTTTGGGGTGACTCCTCAAAAACCAGACGTCTTCTGAC
>CP070843.1:1710992-1716778 GCA_020350905.1 Deltaproteobacteria bacterium | reverse complement strand
TTGACATACGCAGACAAGGAAATACATCTCATCGGCACAGCCCATGTGTCGAAGGAAAGTGCCGATCTTGTTCATCAGGTTATAAATCAAGAACTGCCAGAAACCGTCTGTGTCGAACTCTGTAATTCCCGATATCAATCGTTAACACAAAAGAAAAAATGGCAGGATACCAATCTTTTCACAGTGATCAAGGAGAAGAAGGCCTTTCTCTTGCTGTCAAATCTCATGCTTGCATATTTCCAGAAGAAGATCGGTCAGAAACTCGGGAGCAAACCTGGAGAAGAAATGATGCGAGCCATCCAGGCGGCAGAGGAAGTAGGGGCCAGCATACATCTCACCGACAGGGACATACGCACCACCTTGTCAAGAACCTGGCGGTTGATGGGGCTGTGGACAAAAATAAAACTGCTAGCCCAGTTCATCACTTCGGCAGGGGAGCTGGATGCCATAACCCAGGAAGATGTAGAGAAAATGAAAAAAAAGGATGTCCTCGACGCCCTGCTCTCAGAGATAGGAGAAGAACATCCGGAAATGACGCACATCCTCATCGATGAAAGAGATCAGTACCTTACTCAGAAGATCAGGACTGCTCCGGGCAAGAAGATTGTGGCAGTAGTCGGGGCCGGGCATGTCCCTGGTATACAACATTACTGGAATCTACCGGTGGATATGCAGGCGCTTGAGCAAATTCCTCCCAAAAGCCAGTGGGCCACTCTGATCAAATGGATTATTCCGACTTTCATAGTGGGGTTGTTTATTCTCGGATTTTTCACTGCTGGAACCACCAGAGCCACTCATATGATTAAATGGTGGGTGCTGGCAAATGGCGTCTTGGCAGGTCTTGGTGCTGCCATCGCCTTTGCCCATCCCCTGACGGTCCTCTCAGCTATTGTCGCCTCTCCACTGACTTCACTCAATCCTATGATCGCGGCAGGGTGGGTTGCAGGACTCGTGGAGGCTTTTCTGGGCAGGCCAAGAGTGAGTGACTTCGAGAGCTTGCCTGAGGACATCTCGTCGCTGAAAGGATTTTGGAAAAATAAGATAACCCGAATATTATTAGTTGTCGTGTTTACGAATATTGGGAGTTCGTTGGGAACATTCGTGGCTATCCCCCTGATGGTCCGGGTTTTTGCCTGAGTCTCAGTAATAAAGAGTGATTTTTAAGAGCCAATGATTTCAGGTACTAATTTAATTCTCGCCAAAGGAGGTATGACCATGCAAGTAACACACAAGGGAAGTATTCAGAGAGAACAAGCTGCCCAATGTAAGGCAAATAGTCCGTAGCATAAAGTATGGCACTCTTTGGCGAGTCATGGAGAAACGGGAGATTTGGCAAAACATTGAGGGCGACCCACAAACTAGCATGCTCCCGGCCATTTATCTTGCCTACTGAAAAGTTCAAAAGGGAGTGCTGCCAGGGATCGGAAAGATGTTCGGATATGCATATACTCTGTATGACAATACTGTTGAGGCAAACTGGGAGAGAGTCGAAGGAGAATAGGAAGAAAAACTCTTCTTCGTTGGTGCCCAGTTGTCACTGACAGACCGATAAGGATAGGAGCAATCGATGGCCGTGATTACCATCTCCAGAAAATATGCTTCAGGTGGCAGAAAAATTGGCAAGCTCTTGTCGAGAAGACTCAACTACGACTACGTTGACAAATATTATTTTCAAATGCTTGCTGAAAAGCTTCATGTTTCGGAAGGGACTTTGGAATCTTTCGAAAGAGGTAGACACTATTGGATATCCAATGCTTTCACAAAGTTATTTAGTAAAAACTACATAGAGAGAATCGTTGGATACGACAGGACCGTAGTGGAAGAAAGCGAATATCAGGATGCATTGAGAAGTCTCTTCATTGGGCTGGCTGAGAAAGATAATGTGGTGATTGTTGGACGGGCGGCACACTTTTTCCTACAAGGAATGCAAAACTGCTATCATTTTCTTCTAGTGGCCTCAATGGATTGGCGCAGGAAGTACGCTCTAAAAACGCTTGGAGCACTATCATACAAAGTAGAGCGAATCTTGGAGGAAAGGGACATAAGTCATGCATGGTTTCTCCGCACGATATGTGGAGAACATCATGATGATCCTCATTCTTTCCACTTGACCTTGAACATGGACCTTATTTCAACCGATAAGGCGGCTGAGCTTGTGGCTGATTCAGTCAGCTATTTTAAGGGTACCGCCTGATTAAACCCATCTTCAAACATGATCAGCGGAGTCTCCCTTCCCATCCTAGCCATAAACATATGATGGGGAGTGCCGCTTTTCAAAGTCATTCGCTTAGCTTCGAAACATTAAAATCACTATCACGCCCAAACAGAGCCAGTAGCCTTTCGCGAGATTTGAGAGTGTATGAAAGACGTGGAAGAAACCCCCAGACTGGAGAGTCAATAATGTTGGCACCTCGGAAGGTGGTCACCTTCAAGCGTTCGTGCAGGCTTATAGAAAGGATAAATGAGGAGGGGTAGATTGCAAAAATACACCATATCTTTTCTTGGCAGGACCGGATCTTTTGATTCTTTTGAACTGCTGGCCGTTCGGTATAGGTAGGTACGAGTGGAGGTTTGATAATGGGAAGTCCTGAAAGCCCTGTTGCACTGGTGGAGACTGACGATCGTAAACATGGTGTAAAGACATCGTTAACGGCGCTGAATTACAATCCTGTAAAAGGCAACGATGTCCTGATCAAACCCAATTTCAACACAGCCGATCCAACTCCGGGTTCCACTCACAACGAAACTCTGTCGGCCTTGGTAGAAGAACTCTGGGAAATGGGCGCCGGGTCCGTCAGCCTCGGGGAACGAAGCTATCCACTTACCCGCAGCGTCATGGAGAAAAAAGGGACCTTATCGATCTTGGATGAGAGGGACGTCAAAGTGATTGATTTCGACGAGCTAAACGACAAGGACTGGGTGGAGTTCAATTCTGCAGACACTCACTGGTCAAATGGCTTTCGAATTGCGAGGCCCATTCTCGAGGCAGAGTGCTTAGTGTCCACTTGCTGCCTCAAAACTCACCAGTTCGGCGGGGTTTTCACGATGTCACTGAAGCTTCACGTTGGCGTGGTTCCCACATTTCGCAATGGATACGAATACATGGGGGAGCTTCACAGCTCGCCGCATCAGCGGAAAATGATTGCAGAGATAAACGAGCCTTTTAAGCCTGCTCTTGTGGTGCTTGACGGAATCGATGCATTTGTTGATGGCGGGCCCGCCACAGGCAAACGCGCCAAAGGCAATGTGTTCCTCGCCTCGAAAGACCGTGTTGCCGTAGACGCTGTCGGTGTGGCAATTTTGAAATCTCTCGGAAGTAATACCAGTATCATGAAGCGAAAAATATTTGAGCAGGAGCAGATTGCAAGGGCCATTGAACTCGGATTGGGTGCGAGATCTCCAACCGATATCGAGCTTATTGCCGTGGATGAAAATAGCCAAGCTTACAAGGAGCGCGTTGAAGAGATATTACGGGAGGGCTGATCCATCAAGTTAAGATTCCATCATCTCCTTGACCTGTTGGACGGCTTTGGGAAGGACTTCGCCGGCTCTCTCGTGAAACCGCATGTGCGCAGCGCGGTCAAAAGGAGTCTCGCCCTGATTTATGATAACAAGCCGTGCATCGGCTTCGAGAGCAACCTTGGGCATATCGGCAGCAGGAGTGACAACCAAACTGGAACCGATAACGATAAAGAGATCGCAGTGTTGTGAGTGTTCGTAGGATTCGGTCAGGTCCTTAACGGGAAGGGAATCTCCAAAGTTCACCACGCTCGAGGTCAGCCCACCGCCACAACCGCACCGCCCAATGCCTACTGATTTCGAATAGGTTTTTTCGCACCGGCTACACCTAAGAAGCGCTATATTTCCATGGAGTTCAGCGAGCAGTTCAACCCGTATTCCGGATTTGAGGTGCAGATTGTCCACATTCTGGGAGATTAGAAAATCGAGCTTACCCATCTCCTGCAGGTCAACAATGGCTCTATGGGCCTCATTGGGATTCACCGCTAACCAGTCAAGGTCCATGGGTCCTGGAGGTAACCCTTTTTCCTGTCGAGTCCATACCCCGTCGGGGCCTCGAAAATCCGGAAGCCCAGACTCCGTGCTGATTCCTGCGCCGGTGAAAACAACAAGCCTTTCTGCCTCAAACATCCATTGGGCGAGAGTTTGGATCCGGCTATCAAGATCAGAACCCATCTCTATGCTCCATGCTAGGCGCTCCACAATCTGCAATCTACCTATTATCTTCCTGAGTCCGTTCCCTGTTTGTTTGTTAGATCAATATTTACGGCGCCAATAGAAACGACAGTGGCGAGTCGCCATTGCTCAGGCGGTTTTTTGGCCGACACTTGGTCAAAGTTTAGCGGCAACTGAATTGAGTTACTGCGATTTCCTCGCCGATCTCGCACAAACAGCTTCGCTTGAAATTGCTCCCAGACCAGATCTCCATCTGCCGGGGTCTTCAGGAAAACGTAGCCCACAAGCTCTGGGCAAGGAAGCTCCCTTATAGGAGTAAAACTTACTGGATACGAGCCGCCTCCTGATTGCCACAGGTCGGTAATCACGTAGGTCATGTCGCAATCCACATCTCTGACTTTCAAATATACCTTCCACGTTTCGCCAGGACGAACCACCTGCTCGGCATAAGAGGCAAGGATTTGAGGCGGTGATCCCTCATCTCTCGGCCCAGGTCCCTGACCCTCCCACCTTAACCCGCAGCTAACCAGGAGTAGACTTACCAGTATTATCAGAAAAACTTTCTTCGTCATTACTTCAGCCTCATCTAATGGGCGGAAAAGAGTTTAACCATATCGCCCACAGAACGCAAGCTTGCGCTACCCCAACCACCTCAGACTTTGTCTCTGACGCCGCCTCAAAAACACCGTTATTATCTAAACTATCGTTTGATAATTTTTTTAAATTTGGCTAATAATTTTGTTGCAATAACGGCGTTGCTTCTGTAATCTAGCTCCAGATGCAAATCGTTCCATGCTCGCAGGTTTGCGTCCATTCTTTTGTCTCAAATGGGCGAGTATGGCAGGCTAAACGCAAGTGTAACGTTGGCCCGCCTGATCCTAAGGTACTCTCTGGCGGGAGAAAGGTTACAGGTCAATGCATCGCGCCCTCTGGGTTTGCCGCGACTGTAATTTCACCTGGTGGACTGACGGAAGATCATTGATTGAAATTATCAGTGCCAACCAGACACATGGTTGTCCCAAGAAATGCTCTGGCGTCAGCAGCAGGATTTATATCTCTCACTATGAGCTTAATGTTCGGCAGGTACCTACGACCCATCTCACCCAAAATCACTACAACTAAAACTCCCACATCACCGGATTATCATCCAAGTGGTCGGAGACAGTCCGGCCGATACGGTCTATTTCTTCCAGGTCGTCTGGAAGGAGCTTGATCTTCACCGCTTTGGCGTTGTCCAAAACTTGCTCGGCTTTGCGGGCCCCGGCGATGGAGCAGGTCTGCGGCTGAGCAATGAGCCAGGCGAGCGCCAGTTGCGCCAGGCTTACCCCATATCGTCCTGCGATCGGGCGCAGGTTGTCCAAGGCTTGCTGCACTCGCTGGTAGTTATCTGCTTGAAACAGCCTGTTTCTCGCCCTGTGATCTCCCTTGGCGAATTCGTGGTCGGGACCAAATTTCCCCGTCAGTAGTCCCTGGGCGAGAGACGAGTAGGCCAGAACGGTAATATTGTTCTCTATACAGTAGTCCAGTGCGTCATTTTCCAAATATCTCCAGAACAAAGAATAGGGCGGTTGCAAGCTGTCTATGCGGCCATG
>CP070843.1:1702925-1710892 GCA_020350905.1 Deltaproteobacteria bacterium | reverse complement strand
TCGAAACCTTTTTAACGTAATACTGTAACGTGACAGCATACTCCCGTTCTGTTGTCTTTCCTTCGCTGGTTATCGTGGCTTTCTGTGTTTCGTTGTAGTGGACCTCGTCTCCGGGCCCAAATTTCCACTGCAATTTTACATCTTTAGTCCCAGTTTGTTCCCATATAGGCTCCTGCCATGCCAGTTCATCATCACTGTATGGGCTGGTCTTTGATGACATGCAGGAGGTGGAGGTCAATGCAATAGAAAAACATATTAACGTGAAGGTTATTCTGACTCTGAGAAATGACTGTTGCATTCGATGTCTCCTCTATTATACGACCTAGAAGCAAGTCATTACTACTGTCGAAATCGAAGAATCTGAATATTCAGCGAAAGAATCCCGCCTTTGCCCTGTTTATGGCGAATCTCCAAGATAAATCCGTGCACATTATTACCATCCAGAGCAATGGTGCACTGCATATAACAAACATGAGATCCGAATCCGTACTGTCAACATTACCACAAAATTTGGAAAGTGCGTAAAATGAAATCGCCCGCCTAGAGCAACTTCTATCCACAAGAATATCTCATTATTCCATGGCATTACCAATGCTCCAATGAAAGAAATTCGTGGCATATTATTTGCTTTCTTTCTTAACATATCATTTAAAAAATCTATTGCAAGGGGGCCATTATGAAGGCACTAAGAGCATTTTCAGTTGTTGGAATTATTGTCATCGCGGTTATGCTTGTGGGATGCGCCATAATCATATCGCCAGGAGCAAAGGTAGATACCGACTCTTTTGGTAAAACCAAAAAGTGTGCAATCGTCACGATCATGGGAACAAAAAAACTTCATGCACAGAAAGGCCTTTTACAGCTTTTCAAGAAGGTGCCTGAACAGAATACTCAGCCCGTTCTTGATAAGCTCTGTCCCGAAGTGATCAAGGCGTTTCGCAAGTCAAAGCATCTGAAGGTCAAATCCGAAAAAAGAGTTCTCTACAGCAAGGCCTATAAGAATCTTAAAGCTGACGAACCTGTCCAGAAGGTCCTGTTCATGGAAGTTGAGTTAAATACTGCGAAGGGGTACAAGTTCATTAGCGACCCCCAGAAACTTTCGAAGCTTGCAAGGGACTTGAACGTTGATGGAGTTATCGTGGTCGGCATGAATTTTTCGGTATCCAGCGGTATAGCTGGGGGTTTGGGTATCGGTGTAAAACGGTTCAAGGTAGTTACCGCAGTGAGCGCTATGGCGTACGACAGTAACGGCAAGCTAGTATGGAAAGATGCAATCCATAAATCTTCGGAGTTGGCGGATAGTCAGCTTGCTGTGATTGCTGATGTGAGGAGCGTTGACTTCAAAAAACTTAAGCCCCATGCCATCAAGGCCGGTAAAGAAGGGCTCAATGTTCTTGTAGCCAGGCTTGATGATGGTTTGGAGGGTAAACGTGTTGGAGCGCATGTTGCAACTGTAACACCTTAATATTTTCAAAGTATGTAATTCACAGTCCAGGGACCAACCGGGACTTCAGATGAACACGCTTACACTGAATTCGAAGGAACAGTATTTAGTAGTTCCGTTTTGCATAATTAGTCAGGGCGATTTGCATCCAGTTCATCCATATACGTCATGAGTCTTTGCACCGGATCGCTAAGGTGCTCGATACGTAGTAAAGACCTTACACGCAAGGCAAGGTCAGTCAGATTGAATGGTTTGTTGATAAGATCATCAGCTCCCGCATCAGTCGCCTCTGTCTGGGTGGTTCCAAACGCTGTCATCATAATGACTGGGATGTACCGGGTTTGTTCCTCTGCTCTCAATCTTCTGCAAGTCTCAACTCCATCAATACCGGGCATCTTAACGTCCAAGAGAATTGCATTCGGACTCTCACTTCTTGCCAACTTAATGGCCTCCTCGCCGCTAGAGGCCATAAGTGCTTGGTATCCTGCAGCTTTCAGAAAACTGTGGAGCAAATCCCTTACACCCTTTTCGTCATCCACTACCAAGACTTTGGCTTGCATGGTGTCCTTCCATTTAGCATCTTGGAAGAGAGCCTGCACCTACTTCCAGCTTAGCCGATGCGGGCAGGAAGTAATCTTAGACACTGTACACCCCAAATGATGAAAATACCGTGCCAGATTGAGTTATAGAAGTATATTATCTTTATTTATCAACAGTTGGGTCATAATGGTTGATAGAGTATGATACAGATAATGGATGTTGGACTGCCAAAGTTCGTCATTAGATTGCCTTTTTTGGCAAGGAGGTCAGGATTCAAATGTTGCAAATGGCAGTTATTGATAGGCACGAGGGAGTGGAAGAAATAACCCCCATCGCACTCATGAAACGATGGGGGTCCATCCGAAAGGAATAGGGAGTGAACCCTATGTCCACCCCACTGATTTACCGATGCAAACCCGATGCCAACAAAAAAGCGGAGCCAGTGACTTCGCCACAAAGTTGCTAGGCTTCAGCGATAGACGTCCGTTGCAACGCTATCATGGTAATGTCATCAGATGGTTTGGTGTCGGCAATATGAGCAAACAAGTTTGCCTTAACACGCTCCAGTACTGCTGATGCTGAGGGAGCTGGCTCCTGGAGCAATGAAAGTAGTCGCTTTCTGGTAAACAACTCACCGCCTGGTGCGTGCGCTTCAGTCACCCCGTCTGTATAGCCGACCAGGATGTCACCTAGTTCAAGCTGAACCTCCTGAGCTTTGAACTCTATACACGGCATTATGCCCACTGCCGGTCCTGTGGGAGTAAGAGTCTGCACTTTGCCAGTCTGACTGACGATATAAAGAGGTTCATGTCCCCCATTGATGTAAACCAGCAGTCCAGTTGTAGGATTTAAGACACCCAGAAAAACCGTTGCAAACATGCACGTGTGCCCGTGTTCTTGCGCGATGTAGTCGTTTGTGAGCACAATAGCTCTAAGGGCGCTAAATTGATCCACTCCCTTTTCACTGTGAGAGATGGAAAATCCGGGCAAGCGAGTTTCTCCAGAGAAAACTCGGATTAATGAGCGGATTAGAGACATAAACAGGGCCGAACCCATGCCTTTGTCACAGACGTCGGCTATCACCAATCCAACATAGTCACCAGGGAGCCGAAAGGCATCATAGAAGTCGCCAGTTGCTTCATGAGCGGGATGCAAACAAGTTGCGATCTCCCAATTGGGAAGATCGGGCATCTGATTGGGGAAGAAATCCCTTTGAATCTCACGGAATTTCTCTAGTTCACATTCTATAGCCTCTATACGCTCAGTATCGTAGCCTACGGTAGGACCGGACTGATCATGGCTCAATTGATCTAGGTTAGCAAGGCTTGGAGCTTTGGATATCTCTACCATAACCTGAGTCTCCTTCATGCCTACCCGCTTCGGAAAATGTTCCCCCTGGTATAGTCGGAGAGAAATTCGTCCTATTCGAAGTTTATCTCCGTTGTAAAGAGTTACCTTATCAATCTGCTCCCCATTAACAAAAATGCTGTTGCTGCTACCTAGATCTTCTACAGTCGGTTTTCCTTTGATTACGTGAATCACTGCATGATGTCGAGAGACACTGGAATCTCCCAGCACAATGTCATTCTCTGGTGCCCTGCCGATGGTCAACCGGGTCTTTAAAGGGAAAACCCTCTCTTCGATGAGCCCATTTTCTACGATGACACAGTACTTCATTCTACCCGTAGCATGACCAGTCATGTCTGCAATCCTCGAAGACTTACCAAAAGAAAATCAGCTGTACCAATATTAGTAGAATCTCGAATTTCTTACCTGTTGTTGAACCGAAAGAATTTCCACTCATTATGCTGGTGCACATGAAAAAATCATGCCAGTTTAAGAGAAATCTATATTGTTATCCTTGAATCTTATAGTTAAACTTTCCAAGCACACAATCGGAATGATAGATGTTAGCATGCAAGATTAGGCAAAATAGTGCCAGTCTTTGAAAATATAGCAACAGGTGTGCAAAATAGGTAGAAAATAACTATTCAGGAAAAACTTAAAGGCGATAATTGGCCGGATGAGGGTGACAACTATTTACATAGGTTGGCTGTGATCTAGTGGTTGGGGATGGTCTTGCTCCCGTGACTGATTTTCCACAAGGTCAGCGATGAATTGTCGACCCTCATACGTTAGTTCTGTAAACTGAACACCCATTCCATGACATACAGTCTCACCGTCGAGGCAGTGAGCGTTTGACCGAACCACCTCCCCTGTCGCTTTTACGTGTGGACCTTGAGGTGAAACCCTGAAGTTAATTTCAAGGACCTCTGCAACCGCTAGCGGCTCCCTACAACAGATAAAGGCTCCGCCAAGACTGATATCTATGATTTGTCCCACCACAATTCCTTGATCGGTCTTCACCATAACGGAGCATCCAAGTAAGACTCTAGTACATTGGCGTCTTTCCCTTTTCATGGACACACCTTGAAGCGTAGGAACTTCTTTGAAGTAGGACTTCCTCTCGTCCAACTCCAGGATCACAGTGACAACTAGTCTTGAGTCGCTGAATGTGCCAGGGTTGATACCTCCACGAATCGTTGCTGCCTTATGAGTGTGGAGCAAATGGATGACAGGTTTCAGTCTGTATGAACTATTTGGTGGTCCGGCTACGACAATTGATCGCGTTGGGTCGAAATGAGCAGTGAGAGCAACAAAAGCTCTGTTACCCATGTCAACAATATGTGTATAAATGTTTACATACTATGACCAATTTTTCTTCTTCTTTAACTGACCTGGAGGATACTTTTTTTTGTGCTCCTTAAATTTAGTGTATGGTCTATCCGTATCCATTTCGATACTCACATAGTCGCCGAGTTGTACTCGCATGTGTACCGGAAGTGATGCCGAAACCTTCCACCCATCCCCAGCTAGGTAGAAGTAGCACTTTCTCGAAACATCGAAATATACAAAGCACGAGGGATAGTAGTGATAGGAATGTTTGGCACGGTAACCATGAGCTGGGGCATGTGGGGGCGGGCCGCCTTTTGGTTTTGACTTCGCAACAACCACAGGCTCTGGTTCATCGCCGATCTGAACGCCCAAGCTCTTGATTTGGCACGCACCGAAAGAAAAGAGGAAAATCGTAAAAACGCTACAAGCTACTATTTTCGTTATAGTATGAGGCTTCATCATGATAGTCCTCCATCGCATACAATGGTTAGAGGATATCGTTCTTTGTGGTTCAGCGAAGTTGAATGCAAAGCGCATGCCTTATTTTAATTAAACAGAGAGAATTAAATCCTGGGGGGAAGGAAAGATGGAATGGACAATTCTTGCGGAGATTAATTCCTGGCAGCAATAAATAACCTGTGCAACACGTTTCAGAAATCAAGTGTCGGATAATTATCATGTCTCTTTACTTTGGCTTTTTTCCTCCCCAAGAAAGCATCGGGTCCAGTGTGTCTGATACTTTTTTGGCCGTACTTTTTTGCCACAGATTACGCATGGCAGTGTGCCTGTTTCTGTAGGTTCTTCTTCTTTCAAAGGCCGCTCATCCATTGCCTCACTGATTGAGGACATAATGGTCAAACCACCTAGACTTACCAGGACGCTGAAGACAAGCAGAAACATCGAGATTGGTATGGACTCAAGAAGGCGAACGACAATTTCATGTACTTCAGGCCAAGACTGTGGCTCAGACAACCACTCCTGCAAAGAGTTTGAGCCAGCTAACAGATTATTAATTTCTAGGATGGCGAATGGATTAAAGAGGGTTCCTATATGCTGTAATATTTTCTCTGGCACTACAGCTGGCGAGAAGCCGGTAAGAAGATATATAAACGGTAATTCCACCCAGTAGCCCGATCTCAAGAATAACCCAACTTGTGATATGAGGGTATATGCACCGGCTGATCCGCTCATGATGCCGCAGAGCAAAATCAGCCCGGAGAAGAAATATCCAAGGCAAAACAAAATCTTTTTCATGAAACATCCGGGCTAGTCCAGTTAGTAGAATTGGATTTATCTGTGACCTAAAGACCTGCGCCCACCAGTGGGTGACGGGCATTTTCTCCAAGCGCTACGGACTATCGACAAATCCCATGTCCAGAGATGCCGACTGCTCTTTGGTGGGATTATCCTTCTGACGTAAACACTAGAAAAAGCGCAACAAATATCAAGAAAATGATCGTACTGGTGTCTATTGGAAGCATAATGAAGTACCTCTTAACTGCTTAAATAGCCTAATTGGAGCTAGGAAAGCCATGGCAGCAGACATAGAAAGAATACGATTAGTGCTACAACCATAAAACTGTCATACATCTTACCCTCCCCGAGAATTTGGGCATAGGGGTTGACTCTCGGCTTTTTGTGCTTGAGCATTTCTGGTAATCCTGTGACATGCGAGCCCAGAGGGTATTTACCTGTTGCGCATTAACGGAAGGTGCTTACGTTCAAAAAATTAGGCAAACAATATGCCAATGTGGAGGCAGGAGATAAATTAGAATCTTTGACGGCTATCGAGGTCGAACTATTTCTTTGTGTAATTGAGAAGATAAGTATGGTCTCGAATAGCCAGAGAGGGGATCAGGGAATGCCTGTAATAATGGAAATATTTGCAAATACTTGGAAAGACGAGTATGCTTCGAAATACCTAAGCCGCATTATTGAAGAGGTTTGATAAAATGCCAGTTTGAAAGGGAAAGCATTGGATAGAGTTTGCTCCCCCACTGCATGAAGCTGAATACATGACGCAAGACAACTCATTGACTTGACAATGCTTTCCCCTCGTCAGTGCATTTTCTCATACACGATCAAAATTCTTCGCGCAACGCTTACGTCCCCTGTGCTTTTTCTTGAACCAAGGGCATTAACAACGCAAAGTTTTGACTATAGCATGAATATCTCAAGCTTTCCCTGCACTGATTATTGCGCCATAAGGAATCCGTAGGCTGCGGTGTCGATGAAACAGCCACCTCCACCGCCATCACTGCCGCTGCTTGCCGTGGTGCTTGGGCTTGCGCAGTTAATACACACCTCACTAGAGTAGCCGGATTCATCGCCGTCAGTGTTATAAGCTGTCACTGCGAAGTAGTAAGTCTCATTATCTTCAAGGTCTGCGATTGTGACACTGGTCCAGTTCCCCACGTCCGATGTCATGTCGTAATCTCTAGTGGATTTGCCGTAGTAGATATTATACCCAGAAAGATTAGGTTCAGAATTGGCATCCCATTCCAACGTTACCTGAGCCGCATAGGAAATCGCTGCACCTATGAGTACGCCCAAAAATGCTGCGAGCGTAGCGCTCAACAGAGATGACAGAGAGCTATGGAACGTCCTAGGCTCTCTTAAGAATTTGAAAGTTAACAGTCTCATTACCTTCATCCAGCTGTCTTAGTCAATCTCGCCATTGCTGGTTGTACTGCATTGCTTAGGCAAACTCAACTATTACCAATAGCAAAGGGCATGCCCAGTTATGAAATCGAGACGTATCTGCACCTCATTCGGTAAATGTGATTAAGAATTTGCCGCCAATTCGCAAAGATAGAACCAAATCCGCAGGTAGTATCGTTTGGCTAGATGAGGATCAAACACTAGGAGATGTAAAGAAACTATACTCGCAAGTACACAGACTGATACGCTTTTTCACAAGGAATAGTCGGTCAAGGATCACAATGGCGACAACAAGAAGGATAAAATAGTTTAGCAAACAAGGCAAACGAAGATGAGAGATTTAATAGAAATCTCGGAATGACTGGGTGGAGCTTCTATAATTCATCACATGTTGAACGAGTATAGTAGCCATCACTGGTCAATAATCTCAAGAACCACACGCTTCCTCAGCTTGCCAGCAGCAGCGTTTAAAAGGGTCCTCATGGCCTGCACATTGCGACCTTTCTTGCCAATTATCTTGCCGATGTCCTCCCTGGCTGGTCTCAATTCAATCACTAACGTGTCACTTCCAGCGATCTCGCTTACTTCCAACTGATCTGGATTGTCCACCAGCGCCTTCGCCATGATTTCAACCAACTCTCTCATC
>CP070843.1:1694041-1702825 GCA_020350905.1 Deltaproteobacteria bacterium | reverse complement strand
TTTTTTCGCCAAAAAGGATGCCAATTCTTCGCTATCCACACCATATTCCCTGCTAATTGTAATGACTGACATCAAGCCCTCCTCGTTCACACTTTCAGATTCGGATTGGTTCTAAGGATCCTCAGACTCTGCAACGCAGGCATAATACTCCAGTCCCCCGCGATTGTCCATACGCGCCGAGCGTCGATCCTTTGTCATCGAGTCATTTGGCCCCTAACGCGGCCATCAGCACGCTTCGCTGTCACTTGTTGTCACTAGGGCATTATGATTGGTGATAATGAATAGGACAAATAACCACAGATGGTCATGAATAACAACGAAGCACACAGGCGCGAAGTGTACTGACCTGTGGTTCCTGGTGTTTAAGGGTCATTGAAGTAAAATACTAGAAGCCCGCCGCAACAGCCCTGGCCTGCTCTCTGGCTGCTTCCATAATCTTTTCCTTATCTTCAGGAGATACCAAGGTTGGCTCAACAAGTATGGTCTGAAAGTCACTGAAGCCGATGAATGTTAGGATATGCTCCAGATAAGCTTTTTGCAGGTCGTAGCTCTCGGCTCCAGTACCGGAACCGTAGGCGCCACCCCGGGCGTAAATGGTGGCAATGGGCTTGCCCGTCACAAGACCTTTGTACCCCTCTTCAGGACTGAAACTAAAGGTGTACCCAGGCTGGACGATGACATCGAGGTAATGTTTCAATTTGTAGGGGATGCCGAAATTCCACATGGGCAGTGACAAGAGATATTTGTCCGCCCTGGTAAACTGGGCGATCAAACCCTCTACGGCTTTCCAGGCCTGTCTTTGCTCCTCTGTGTGCTCCAGACCATGAAGGATAACATATTTTGAATCAATAACATGCCCGTCGAACTCGGGAAGGTGAGTTGCCCAGAGATCCAGGGTTTCAACGTCGTCTTCTGGGTGAGTACGTTCATATTCGCTTATAAAGGTTTGTGCAGCTTCAATTGACGCGGATCTTTCCTTACGTGGTGAAGCTTCGATATAGAGCAAACGTGCCATCTAAGGCCTCCTGTGCTGGTGTCAGAGTAAAAATGTCGGCAATGCAACAATTCAATCTGCGAATAGTTCCTCCAAATATAGGTACGAATTTAGCCTATGCAACCAGGAGTTGACTAAAATGAGCTCAGGTGAGCCAAAATGCCGAAAGTGAGACAAATGTCAAACGTGTCTAAAATGGTGGACTAACTTAAAGGCTGAACGTGCTCTGCCTTACTGGTTGAGAAATGAGAGGAGTTTTACTATATTCTTTGTTCTAGTTGGCTAGTACCATTTATCTAGTTATAGAAGACCTGGTCCTCTGAGTCGGTCCCAGATCCCGCCCTGCGGGGTGCAAGTTTCAACGGCTTCGCCGGTAAAGATGGCTGTTGGTCTTGGAGTACTGGAGTTTTGTTTGGGATTTCATAAGTTCGCCGTGCTCCACCACTCCATTACTCCAATACTCCAACAGACTCCAACATGAGTGAAAGACTGTTGAAGCCCCCTCTGGTAGTGGCTTCAAAGCCCCTCCGGGCTCGGATTCTTTACTTTAGGCATTCACCTGGAAGGATTTCCCATGAAATCAAACGTCAAAGTTCGACTGTTCGCCGCGGTTTTTCCTCTGATATTGCTTACTGTTTGCCCCACCAGCAGCAGCGGACAGAGTGAACCACCAAGGGTGGAGTGCGATGTCCATGCCGGACCGTGCAGGGCACATATATCTGGAACCAAGGTGAGCCTGGATATTGAACCGAAGCCGGTGAAAGCGATGCACGACCTCGCTTTTACCGTCACTTTCGCGGGTGAGAAGCCTGTGGTCGCCCCTTACATTGATTTAGGTATGCCTGGAATGAATATGGGGAGAAACCGGGTTATTCTTAAGCCGGCTGGAGAGCTGGTTTACCGGGGTGAAGGAGTCATCGTCCGATGCCCCAGCGGCCGCCGGACCTGGAAGGCTAATGTTACGGTTCCCGATGTGGGTTCGGTGGAGTTTGTCTTTGATGTTATCTACTGAAACGATATATATCGTCATTTTTACCACAGGCCTTGCTGTTGGATTCGGTCACTGCATCGGCATGTGCGGGCCGATCGTCGTCTCCCTTTCTCTCAGCTTGAAGGGGCGGTCAATATTTGTCCCTCACTTGCTTTACAATGGTGGACGGATCACCACCTACGGCATACTTGGAGGTGTTATGGGGGCTACCGGTTCCTTTACCCGGGTAGTTGCCAGCATTGTAAGCCTCCAGAAAGGTGTGATGATGCTTACCGGCATCCTCATTGTGGTGATGGGGCTTGCCATGGCGGGTTGGATACCCTTGGGTGTAATTTTCGGGGATTATTACAACCCCCGGGGCGTGTTGTCACGAGGGTTTCGTAAGCTCTCCGAAGCGAGATCAACGGCGACATACTATCCGTTAGGAATGCTACTGGGCCTGCTACCATGCGGGCCAGTGTATACGGCCCTTCTTGCTGCGGCGCGGGCTAGCATGGAAGCCCAGAACACCCTGGAGGGCCTGCTCATTGGTGTGGGACTCATGCTGTCATTTGGCCTGGGTACGGTGCTTGCCCTGCTGTTGATAGCGAAGCTTGCCGATCTCGGCTGGTTGAAAAGAAGAGATGTAATCTACAAGGTCTCCTCGGTGATTATGATCATGGTTGGGGTCTATTTTGTAATCAGGGCTATTCGGATTTGAGATTTCAGATTTCAGATTGAGGATTGAGCATTTGGTATTTCAGATTTAGCATTGGTCATTAGTAGCAGGAGGTAATCCAGGATATGATTGATCTCGTGAAGAAGTTTTTCGGCAAGGGCAGCAGTGATGTTTCTGAAGGAAAGCAGGAAACCGCATTTCATGATGTCCGGATAGCAACATGTGCCCTTTTGCTCGAGATGGCTCATATAGATGGCGAGTTCAGCGAGTCAGAAAGAGAGAGTATCATCAATATCATAAAGAAAGATTATGATCTAGCCGATGAACATGCCGTTGCGCTCATTGAAGCTGCGGGTGAAGAGTTAAAGAGAAGTATAGACTTGTGGAAGTTTGCGAGACTTATTAATCAGAATTATTCCACGGATGAAAAAATTCAGATAATTGAGATGGTTTGGAGAGTCATATATACGGATGGCAAGCTTGACAAGCATGAAGATTATTTGGTCCACAAACTGGCTAATCTGTTGCGCCTCACTCACAAAGAATTGATTGACGCTAAGCTAAAGGTTATTCATTCATAATTGGGTCAGAGGTTGAGGTTAATGCTCTGCATTTTGGCGACCCACGAAGCCACAGCTTTCGCTCAAATCCGAAATCCGAAACTGGGGCCCCGCCCAAAGGGTGGGGACTCCGAAGGAGAATATCCAAATCCGAAACAAATTCAAATGACCGAAACACCTAACAACCTTTTTCGAGTATTCACGTTTCGAGCTTCGGGTTTCGTATTTCGAATCTAAGTGTGAAGCGCTCCCCCGTGTCTCTGTGGTTAACAAAACCAGAGCACATACTCCGACGACTACAATCTGCGGTGTTAACAGGCTACAGGAGGTAGTAGATGGAAAGCTCATTCAATGCTCTTTTGGAGGCCGGCACAGCAGTTATTTCTGATGTGTTCGATACCATGGATCTCTTGCCGCCGATTCTGGACAACTCTCTCTTTCCCATACCTGGTCCGGGCGTAAGATTCATTGGCCCCGCCTACACAATTACCGGGAAATCACACAGTTGGTCAGGAAGTGGCGATCGAGTCAAACTGGCCGCCATAGATGCTATGGTTCCAGGAGTTGTGCCGGTATGGGCCGGGAACGATATCCAGGGGGTGTGCTGCTTTGGCGATTTGCTGACCGAGGCCATGAAAGCAAGGGGTTGCGCTGGAGTAGTGGTGGACGGGGGGGTGAGAGATACAGCTTACCTGAGGACCCTGGCATTGGGCATGATGGTACGCTACCGAACGCCGGCCCAGGCTATCGGGCGCTGGCGCGTATCCGATCGTCAAGTCCCCATCCGGGTCCGTGGAGCTCTGAAAGATTGGGTGAAGGTAGCGCCTAGCGACATAGTTGTCGCTGATGATGATGGGGTGATTGTCGTTGCAGCAGGATTTATCGACGAAATCACAGCCCAGGTTACCAAATGGGCTGATAAGGACTCGAAAGCGCGAGAGGATATCCGCAAGGGTATGGGTCTCATTCAGGCATTGGATAGGTATGGACACCTGTAGATTGTAGATTTGGGATTTCGGATTGCGGATTGTGAATTTTACTTAGAACTTCCAGCATGACCTGGTAGAGATCAGTGTTGTCGACAGCCCTACCCAGAAACTTGCTTCCAGGTCCTTGACTCCAAATTACCACATCTCCAGCCGTGTGTCTCCCAGTAGTCCACGTGCCGTTTACCAAATCACCAGGTTTGTAATTCTCTTTGCGGGCGCCACGTATGGCAAGGCCGCCGGTCTCATGATCAGGGGCGATAATAACGAGAGTGTCCAGCTTTCTCCTGTGCTCTTCGTTGATCCAATCCAGGACCACCTTGACCGCTTCGTCAAAGGCGAGAGTCTCTGCGATTTGATACGCCAGGTTGTTGTCATGGCCGGCCCAGTCGATCTGGGAGCCCTCCACGAGTAGGAAGAAACCATCCTGATCTCTTGCCAGGATCTCAAGAGCTGCAGCTGTCATCTGGGGGAGCGTCGGCTCATCCACCCTGTAGAGATTTTTGGGAAAAACACGAAAAAGCTCCGGAGATTTTCCCTTGCGGGCGAAAAGTCCCAGGAGCTTCTTCGTTCCTCTTGATGCAGCTTTCTCCATAGCTTCCCTGGTAGACACGACGTCATATCCTCTGGTGCGGGCAGCCTTGATAAAGTCGCCAAAAGTGCCACACGGGTCAACATTGGCTTCAGTGGTATTAAATTTCGCCGAGCCGCCGCCGAGGATGACCTCCACCTCGGTCAATTGGATATACTGCCGTGCTATCTCGTTCTCGCATCCGCGTTGCGGCACATGAGCGCCGAAGGCGGCAGGGGTAGCATGGGTCACGGAGGAGGTGGCGACCAGTCCAGCGGACTTTCCTCTCTCCCTGGCCAATTCCAGAATAGTCGGAACAGGTGTGGGTTCACACTTCCCATCCCGATTGTCGTCGTGACAGGAGATCTCCCCGTTTCGGAATTTCTCCCCACTGGCCCAAGCGGAGGCAGCCGCAGCGGAGTCGGTTGTCGCACTGTTGGCGGAATGGGTCCGTTGGTAGCCAATATTAGCCAAGGTCTCCATATGGAGACCCTGCCCATTCGGTCCATTTTCGAATATCCGCGCCGCAGTGACACTGGCTAGGCCCATGCCGTCCGGAACCATGAAAATAATGTTTTTTGCCTTTGGATGGAGGTCACTTTTTAGTCGATAATCTTTTCGTGGAGCACAACTGGAAAAGGATAGCAGGAGGATGGTAAAGGAGAGGGTGGAGAGCAATAATTTCTTTGTTACAGATAAGTTGTTTAGCACCAAGCCGTCTTCCCCTGCAAGAAGCTTCACTCGTACTCGAAGCCAAATATACCTTGACATGTATGAACGCACCGACAGACTAACCGCCGAAATCACCCAAGTCAACATTTGTAGTTTGGAAAGAGCTTTTTGTCTTTTGGAATAGGTAGCGACTATGTTTTCTGCTCTCATCACCTGATTGACTTTAGCAAGCTAGATTCTTAGTTTTAATATACGTTTAACAACACATAGGTGATATCTTATGTGTCTCCGATCGAGAATGGGAACCGAGCCATGAAGAAAAAAACATTTGGTCTGACAATGATGGTGTCAGTTACGATTTTCGTTCTGGCCATGGCGGATTATAGTCCCGCTCGGACAATCCGGTGTGGAACTGAGATTGTCAGTGTCGGAGACCCTACCATCGAGTTGCTTCAGAAGTGCGATGAGCCAGACCTGAAAGAACTCATAAAGACAAATGGGTTTATCATAGAAAAGTGGACCTATAACTGTGGCTCGACGAGATTCATGAAAATTATTACTCTCAAGGGGGGAACAGTACAAAGAATTGAGGTGGCAGATTACGGCACTGGACCGGCCCGGTGTCAGTGATTTTCAGTACATTCATGAAGCCCGTGTAACAGTCCTCGATTGTTGAGCCCTTCAACGAAACCATTTCCAAGTAGAGAACAAAGTCAGAGACAAGAAAGAGTCTAACTGTTTCTATGTTTTATCAATATGTTAAGGTATATTGAATGGTTTTAGTGGGTCGCTTGACAAGTTTTATCTATTTTGATAGAAGCCATTCCTATTGTGTTGTGGACGTTCCACAAAGAAGAGTCCAAACAACCCCTCCATTGCGAAGGAAGTGGCTTATGGGGAGAGAAAGACGCCGCTACCGCAGGGTACCCGTGGATTGGCCCGCTGTGGTTAAACATACCCAGGGGGGCATAGTCGCTGAGATGGAAAATATCGGCGCCAATGGAGCCTTTATACGTTGTGAGAAGCCATTGAGACCGAAAGAACGGTTTATGCTTCATATCATGGCTCCCAATCATAGCACTCTAAGCGCCCGCGCCGAAGTGGCCTGGTTGCAGGTACAGTGCGATCAGAAAGATATACCTCCGTGTGGGATGGGTGTTCGCTTCACTAGGGCTTCAGGTAGTGTTCGCCAGTTCATCAAATATTTTGTCGCGGAGCACTATGAGAAGAGAAAACCGACCGTTGACTGACATGCAATAAATGTCATCAATCAGAACCTCCACTGCACTGAAGAGCCAAAAGAAGGAATCTCCACCCTCAGACTATAGGCAGTTGCCTGAATTCGCCCCTCCTTAACTCAATTGAAAACCACGTCCCTTGGAGGTGGATAATCTATTCTCCCTCTAATCATCTTGCTTGCACAGATGAAGCATTTGCTGGAGAAAGCGAATGAGGTTCATAAGATACATAGCAATTATTTTCATGATCACTACCCTATTGTCTGGCTGTCTGGTCATCGGAAAAAATAAGGAATTCCAACCGTTTGACTCCACGGAACTTGACAAACTAGTTCCGGGTCAGACCAAAGCGACAGAGGTGACCGAGATATTTGGAGCCCCAAGTAAGGTGGTGGAATTGGCCAATGGCAATGCATATGTATATAAGCGCACTGTGACCAAGGGGACTATTTGCTGGTTGGTTCTCCTCACCTTTGGCAATGCTGAAAAGCAGCATGACCAACTGGTTTTCTTCTTTGATTTGGAAGACACTTTGACTCACTATGGCCTCAGTCTTGATGCAGAAAAGGCAAAATATGGATTTCCGGATTAATAGTCTTCTCGCATCGATCATAGTTTTTGTAAACGTGCTTTTGTCCGGTTGTATCACCTATCAAATCGCCAAGTACGTAGAAGGAGATGAGCTGATTGTCCCGAGAGAGGAACTAGAAGTGGGCAAGACAACCTTAGAGGAGGCGCTTTCTGTACTCGGTGCCCCAGACAGGGTAGCCAAAGTAGGACTGGAGAACCTTCTTGTCTACGAGAGGGCCTTGCTCTACAGAAACAGGATAAAAGTGGGCATCCCCTTGAGCGAACTCATCAGAGGAAGCTTCGATATCGCTGCCTATGGGACCCTGGTCCGTTATGATTCGCTCGCACTTTTTTTCAACACTGAGGGTATCCTCAGCCACAAGACTTTTGAAAAAGGATCCAGCCATCCTTACCTGAAGACCTTGTTTGCAGATAAACAATGAAGCTCTTTTCCTGGCCGGAAGTCTGTTTCGCTGAAAAACCGGGCTCCCGGCCAGGGGAAAATCACCCTCTCTGTGTCTTTCTTTGTATACCTCCCCGGTGTGGTTCATTATACGAGAAACATCCGGGCTAGGCGAAGCGCAACCGCTTGCGCCGCGTGCCAACTCATCCCAGGGGGTTGGATCCGAGGAGTACAAGTACCCTCTGGCCGAGCCGTTTATCCCTGCCCGAATAACCGTCTCCATGCAACTCTTTACTATTGCGTATTTTTCCAACAGGTTGGCATTTTTCTTGCTCTGGGAGTAAGCACCGAAGGACCAGCACTTGTTTAGGCTGACTGCTACAAACTTTGACGTGGCTCTATGCATGGGTTAACTATATGAAATTAATTGATAAATGGAATGATCTCACTGCGAGAACCGTTGCATTCTATCAACAGGGGTGGTATTCAATCGCTGCGAAAGTGGCGAATGAGACACTTGAGTTTGCAGAGCAAGTATTTGGCCCCGATCATCCTAATGTTTCGGAATCTCTCAATAATTTGGCGTTAATCTGCTATTCGCAAGGCAAAGAAGCCGAGGCCGCCATTTTCGAGCAGACACAAACTCAGCGTCAAGGAAAAGAGCTATGGCCGGTTCACTCTGATAGAGCCCAATACTTGAACAAGCTGGTGCTGCTCAATCTCGCCAAGCGGAAATACTCTGAGGCTGAATCATTTTTTGAACGTGCATTGGCAATTAAGAAATACGCCCTGGGACAGGATCATTCTGACCTGTCTCAAATCTTAGGTAATCTTGCCGACTTACATAAATCACAGGGGAATTATCTCGAGGCCGAAAACTTTCTGAAATCACTGAGGGTGCGGGCTGATATTCCTCTGCAAACCGACCCTGTGGCTGACCTTGGCATCAGCAGCAAAGACGTCAAGGAAATCCGGCATAATCGGGAGTATATGAGGTGTACCGGGCACTTTCCCGCCAAGTTGTCAATGACAGAAAAGATCTTTTCAATAGAGGGCGTGACTGAAAACATCAGCCAGGTCGGGACATTCATAAGAACCAAGGATTGGCGTACTTTCAAACCGAATGATAAGGTTTCCGTCG
>CP070843.1:1690818-1693941 GCA_020350905.1 Deltaproteobacteria bacterium | reverse complement strand
CCTACACCCTTAATCCCTTCTGGCTGCTCTTTGTTGATTGCCGCGGAGATACCGTTGATATGGCCATGATTTACCAGTCATTGAAAGTAGACAAGATAGCTAGCCTCCTGGAAAAATTACCGTTGAACCAAGGTCAGGCGAAGCGAGAGATGGTCCTTCCCGGACTCGCCTCCTCGTTCCAGGAGCCCCTGGCGAGACAGACGGGGTGGAAGGTAAGGGTGGGTCCGATCTGCATCGCTGAGCTCCCGCTGTTTCTGGGCGACGACTGGGAGGTACCCTCCGACCTCAATCTGGGATAGATTTAGGAATTAATAAATTAATGAATTTCGGATTTCGGATTTCGGATTTCGGATTTATGAATTTAGTCATTTTCGTTCACTTTCGTTCATTTTAGGAATTTAACCTGCCAGGGACATGACAATCGTGACCGAGCGACCCGCAAATGAGATAGGCAGAATAGCGAACGAGTACTTCTCCTCACTCGCCAGAGCCTTTCCGGTAATGTGCTCCAGTGATGAATTCCACTTTCTGCCCCGTGTCCAAGAAGCGGTACAGTTTCTGGACCGTATCGACGAATTGAGCCAGGAAGCAATTGGAGCAGTGGTGTCGTCCGTGCGTGACCTGCAGCACCAACTGCAAGAACAACCAACGGCCCAGGATTTCGAAGAGGAAATTGATCGGCAGTTTCTGCTGCACAACATGGCTGGCGTGCTCATTGAGTTGGAAGAGGTCCAATCCTGGCGTCATAATCCTCTCGTGTATCTCAAGGTCGGTTGTATTGGAATTGATCACGCTCTAAACAAGCCGTACTCAGATGCAAGAGAAAGGTTTCATCGTACCGGTGAGCGGCTTACCGGTCTTAAAAAGCTGTTTGATGAGGCAAGTAAGAATCTGGGCACCATCCCCGGGCCCTACTATCGGGCCGCAGTGGCAATGGTTGAGGATGCGCAAAGGTACCTTGAAGAACTTCTTCGAGAGGTGAAAAGAGATAGCTACCGGAGACAACTGGTACGAGCGTGCAGTGAGGCCCAGCATGCGCTTGCTGCCTTTACCCAAAGACTGCGAGAAATTGGACCGACACCTGCAGTGACGGTTCAGTCGATTTCGGTTGAAGAACTTGTTCAGCGCCATTTCGGCTGCAGCAGGCCGTTGGAGGAAATTTTCGCTGTTGCTGAGAAGGAATGGCAGGATAGCCTCAAAGAAATGGACCGACTTCGTCGGAGCATCGATCCCAGCCAGCATTGGCAACAGCTTTATGGAAACTACCTACCTGGCACAGGGGAAGAATTGGATCTTTTTCGACTCTACGGTGATGAAATAGAAAATCTTCGTAGTCTTTGCCGAAACCTCAAGCTGCTAGATGGCCATCCGGACCAGGAGGTAGTGCTCAGCGAAACACCAACCTACTTGCGTTCGGTGAGAAGTGGTGCCTCATACAGCGCGCCGTTGACCGTTGACCCTGGTGAGCAGGCCTGCTTCTATATCACCGCTGGTAATCCAATCGGCAATTCACAAATGGACGTGCTCCGCAGGCAGCGGTTGCACCGTGAGTTCAGGTTTCTTTCTGCACACGAAACTTACCCTGGACATCATTTATTGGACAGCATCCGTCGACACCTAGAAAACCCTGTGCGGCGTCAGATTGAATCGCCTCTTTTCTATGAAGGGTGGGCCTACTATGCCGAATCTATCCTTGCCGAATCCGGGCATGTAAAGGACGAGTTGGAACTCCTGGTGGATTGCAAGAGACGACTGTGGCGAGCAGCTCGCTGTTTGATAGACTCCGGTCTGGCCATGCAGCGCTTTACCACGGAGAAGGGTGCCGATCTCCTTGTTTCAGTGGGTTTCGCAGCGGACGAAGCAAGAGCTCAAGTGGAACGATTTAGGTTGAATCCTGGCTACCAGCTGTGTTACAGCCTCGGTAAGTACGAGATTGTGGAGCTGCGGCAACGTTTTCTCCCCAGGTTTGGCTGGCAACGTTTTCACCGGCTCCTATTGGAGGGGGGCGAGATACCGTTTCATCTTGCTGCTTGGAGATTTGAAAACCTAACAGAGGATGGTAGCTCAGCTCCAGGGAGCTTCAATTAAACTCGTAAATCGACGCCTTATTCAATTAACTAGGGAGGTATCTGTGGAAGATTTCTTGGGTTATCATTCGGAGTGGAATCTCGGCAGTCCTGGTGGTTGGGAATATCAACGAATCACCCAGGAGTTGGGTAAATTCGCTTGGCATCTGCTGCGGCCTCATTTGGGCTTGGATATTCGTCTTGATTTCGACCATGAGTACTTGAATCCGGTACCTGCTTTTGCCGCCGCCTTGCTTCGGGCCCATAGACAACGCAACGGAAACAAATCAGCTCACATCGTTCTGGTGGCTGAGCCGGATACCCTGGATACCGTTGTTGAAAACCGGAATTTTGTCCAATATCTCGGTAGCATCGAAGACGTAACGGCGGCACTGGCCGCCCCCCAGGAGCTAGATTATCATCAGGGATCTTTGTACCACCGGGGCGTCCAGGTAACCTTGATCTTTATGGATTTTAACAATGACGTGCTTTTAAAGATGGAAAAAGACGAACCACTCACGGCCCTCCGTCAAGCCATCAGGGATGATCTGGTTGTGAACCCCCGCGGTATGGAGCCTGCAGGAGCCAAAGGGATATTTGAAGCAGTTACCGATTCCCTTCGTAAGCAGTTGCGTGAGACCACAGTTCAAAGAACCCCTTGGACTCGGCAATTGTATGAGAGAGCTGCCACCGGACCCGAGGGTGAAGTCATAAAGGATTTGGTGACATGGACCAGGGAGAATTGGGATCGGCTCGTGCTCAAGCCCGTGCAAGGCTATTCGGGCGAAGGGATCTTTATCGGCTTCAAGAGCGAAAACCCTGATGCAGATCTGCAGGAGGCTCTCACGGCCGGCAATTATATTGTGCAAGAACTGGTGCCGCTCCATCTGTGGGCGGAAGACTCCCCCTGGCTTTTCAGCGAGGAGCAACGGGTGGGATTACAGAGGTGGCAGACGGATTTTCGCTGCCTCATCACAGATGCGGGGCTGATCGGTTTTCTTGGACGTTTTGGCGGTATTCCTACTAATGTAGGGGCTGGAGGGGGAACCCAGGCCCT
>CP070843.1:1683792-1690718 GCA_020350905.1 Deltaproteobacteria bacterium | reverse complement strand
GTACTCAGACTTACACAATTCTCTGTTGACAAAGCCGCAGACGCGGCTTTCTGGATGGGGCCCGATGCCAAATTTATCTACGTACACGATACGGCGTGCTTTTCGCTTGGATATTCGCGTGAGGAACTGCTGTCAATGACCGTACATGACATAGACCCAAACTTCCCAGCGGCAGCCTGGCCAGAGCATTGGCAGGAAGTTCGGAGAAGAGGTTCTTTCATTATTGAGTCTCGGCATCGAACCAGGGAAGGCAGAGTCTTCCCGGTGGAGATTACGGCTAATTATCTTGAATTTGAGGGGAAAGAATACAATTGTGCTTTTGCACGAGACATCACCGAGCGCAAGGAAGCCGAAAAAGAAAAAGAAAGGATGCAAGTCCAACTGCGCCAAGCTCAAAAAATGGAAGCTGTGGGCACCCTCGCCGGAGGAATTGCCCACGACTTCAACAACCTGCTTCAGGCTGTTCAGGGATATACCCAGTTACTTCTTCTTAGAAAAGATGGCGACGATGACGGGCAGAGAGAACTCCAGCAAATTGTCCGCGCCGCCACCAGAGGCGCAAAGCTCACGCAACAATTGCTCACCTTCAGCCGCAAGACAGAAAGCGAGCTACAGCCCATCGACTTTAACCGCGAGCTGGAAAATGTAAGGCTGTTACTGGAGCGGACTATTCCCAAGATGATAGAGGTTGAATTCCGCTTGGCCGAAGACCTCAAGATGGTCAATGCAGACCCCGGCCAGGTAGAGCAGATCCTCATGAACCTGGCGGTAAATGCCAAAGATGCTATGCCCGACGGCGGAAAACTAATAGTTGAAACGGCTGACGTCATCCTGGATAAAGACTACTGCAAAATCCATCGCGTGGCCAACCCCGGGAACTATGTCCAGTTAACAGTTACTGACACCGGTCACGGCATAGATGAAATGATCAGAGAACACATCTTTGAGCCCTTCTACACCACGAAAGAGACCGGTAAGGGTACTGGTCTGGGATTGGCCACGGTCTATGGGATAGTCAAAAGCCACAACGGCCACCTTGTGTGCCACAGTGAGCCCGATGAGGGCACTACCTTCAAGATTTATCTGCCAACCATTGATTCTACCGAAGAATCCAGGCAGGCAGAGGAACATGTGACCGCTCCCGAGGGCGGAACCGAGACCATTTTACTCGTGGACGACGAAGAATCAATCCGCACTCTTGGCACTCAGATACTGGAAAAGTTTGGCTACACTCTTCTCTCGGCCGCTGACGGCGAAAGTGCTTTGCAGATTTACCGTAAAGAGCAGGAGAAGATCGACCTGGTTATCCTAGATCTCATTATGCCTGGCATGGGTGGAAAACTCTGTCTGGTTGAGTTGTTGAAGATCAATCTCGAGGCTAAGGTAGCCATTGCCAGTGGCTACTCGCCAGACGGAGCCACAAGAGAAATCCTAAAAAGAGGGGCCAAAGGTTTTATCAGTAAGCCCTATGACCTGAGGCAAGTGCTGAAAGTTGTACGTGAAGTCTTGGATGAAGATTAACTGTGAGGAAACTCAGACGACCTAGAATGAGTGCTGAGCTGATCTGCTCTATATTTATTCCAATAAACAATGCGAGTCCTGCCTAGCCCAATATGTTGACAGGGGCAAATCCCTTTTGACCAACTCATTATCCTGTGCTAGGTTAGACTCAGCAAAATTTGTCGGCCGAGCAGCAGGCACAATCTGTAGAGAGGCCCACGGGAGCAGAGCTAGCCCACCAGTTTGAGGAAGTGGGGGAAGCATCTGGGAGGGACATCTAAGACCTGGAGAGACGAAACTCAGGGGGTAGCCGACAGTGTCAAAACGAACGCTCACAGTTCAGGACATTATGTTGATGCAGAGACAGCTTGAGGCCGCGCAGCAGCTAAATAACATTCTTGGACAGGCGGTTGCTGAGATAGGAGAGGCTGTAAGTGGGATAGAGTCAGCCTCCGTTCAGGACAAGAAGGTGGCTGCAGCTTTGGACAGGATCAAGAGCGCTGTCAACAAACTGGAGAAGGAAGTGGAAGAATTTAACAAGGGATTGAAGTAGGATCCAGAACTGTGGTGCAATCCGAGTCATATTAACTCTCCGCAGGTTCTTGTACACTCGTAATCAAGCTGTGGCACCATGTATCTGCTTTGAAAGCCAGAATCACCCAAAGCGCGCCGCAGTTCCTTTTCTAATCTAGAAACCGATTCTCCATTCCTTGTACTCTGGTCTCAGCCATGACTCTGAACATTTTCTTCTTTTTACTTGTATCCCATGTGCTGGGAGACGCGATCTTTACCTCGTACAGGCTGGCTGTTCTCAAGCGGAGTCAAAGATTATCCGACCAGGTTCTAGGGATCAGCTATCACACTAGCGTGCATGCCCTCTTTGCCGGTCTGCTCTTACTCATGCTGGACAGGCTTTGGCTCAAAGGGGCCCTGTTGGTTCTCGCCATACACTTTGGCATAGATTTTCTGCGATGCAGGGTGGAAATGAGGCTGTTTGGCCCCGGCAGGATACATGTGAAACGTTCAGAACTTATTGCCTGGATATCAGGAAACAGTGGAGATCAGGAGAAGATGCACATGAGTAAACTGTGGCCCTGGTTTCTCATTCACCTCATGGATCAGGGGGCTCATCTGGGAAGTCTTTACGGGATAGCCCTCGTTGTTTGAACATGGCAAGATTACAAGGATTGAAATGAGGATTTATTGTCAATATGAATACCTACAGTGCTAACGAAGCAAATGTTGCCAAACGCCTAAAAAACCTGGTCAAAGCAAGCCAGTCGCTTGCAGGCATAGAGTCGCTCGATGACTTGTTGCCGCAGCTCCTGGACTTGGCCCAGGAAGTGACTGACGCGGAGGCTTCGTCAATTCTGCTTTACAATCCAAAACTCAATGTACTTGAGTTCTCTTTGGCCAAGAATGAGACTTTGGGTGAAAGAACAGAACAAATCGTCAAAAGCAACGTCGAACTGAAAATGGGCGAGGGGCTGGCCGGATGGGTTGCGGTCAACCGCAAGCCTGTTATCATCAAAGATGTGCAGGAAGACACCAGATTTTTCAAGGAGGCTGATCATTACACCGGATTTCACACCCGAGACCTCTTGTGTGTTCCCATTGTCTATGGCAAAGAACTCTTAGGTGTGATAGAGGTACTAAACTCCAAGAACAAGCCATGTTTCAATGCAGAGGATGAAGAAATTTTGGACAGTTTTGCCCACCTGGCCGGAGTGGCCATAATCCGATCAAGACTCCTGGAGGCCCAACTCAAGCAGCAAAGATTACGAATTGAACTGGAAGCCGCATCCCAGATTCAATCGCAGTTTTGTCCAGAATGTCCAGAAATGGAAGGTGGGAGCAACGCTTGGGCAAGATCCCCGAATTGCGAGGTATGTCTTTGGGTGTCGTACCTAGCCCCGTTTACGAAACAGAAGAGATTATCATAGAGCCCGGACAATCGATCCTCTTTATTACTGACGGAGTCACTGAAGCCAGAAATGAAAGTGATGAGTTGTTTGCCAGTGACCGCTTACCCGAATATGTCAAGACGGCAAATGGGCCGCCGTGGGGAAACAAGTTGTTGAATGAAATCCAAACTTGGCGGGCAAACGCCGAGATAACAGACGACTTGACCATACTCGAAATATGGCGAGACCTTTAACCATATGAAATAATAAGAAAAGAGAATCAAATACCCACCGTGGCATACTTCTTTCATACTTGAGATCATTTGTGGTAATCTGACCAGGCCAGGGGAGGCATGATGGTGTACAATATGTGCTCCTTGTCTCTGGATGCGAAGCAGTTAGCGTTTTCTGCTCGTCCTATGTTCCAAGAGGTGCTAGTCCAGGGCCTCACAGGTCGTACTCGCCGGTGGGGCTATTCCTCTGTGGTACTGGTCGCTGTTTTTGGGTTGAGGATATAGCAAGAGAGCGAGCGCTTACTCACGTCTTTACACATCATATGGAGTGAGAGGTTGGAGAGACTGTTCGGATATCTGATGGCTGTGGGATTGCTCCTATTGCCAACATTAGCAATAGCTGCGGATTCTTCTGCTGAGTCGGCTCCTAAAGAGATGTCGGTCATGGTCGGCCTATTTGCGAAGCACGTCGACCAATCGGACGACCCCAATGAGAATCTTAAAATGGTCGTTGTTTCATACGATAATTATGTTGTATCCAGATATATTAACACGTGGGACGACACGACATACTTTGGTGGAAAGAGATTCAGCACAAATAAATATGCTTTTCACGAAAATCGCAATTTTTTTCTCCAGGGAAATTTGTATACTGGAATTCTCTACGGGTATGGGAACAACGCGGCGATAAACATAAAAGGAATCGCACCTGCAGTGTTTCCAACTATCGGCGCTGGATACAAAAACACCTCAGCGGAGATGGCCTATATACCCACGCCATCTGGAGGTGTGTTTTTGAGTTTGTTTAAATACTCGTTCTAATGGTATGTGCGTAGCCTGGATAGCGTACCACTTGAAAATGCTCCAGCTCGCCCTGTTGAATAGGGTTCCCTTCGGGAAATTCAACAGGGCGGGCGCATTCCCCCTAGTCCGCCTGAGGCGGACGGGGTTAGCGAGCGAACTCCAATAAAATGGATTCATTCCTTACATTTCGAATCCGCCTCAGGCGGACTGCAGCTCGCTGCAGGGAGCTTCAATTTATCCAGAACCTCGATTCTTTGAAAACTTCCCGCTGTAAACCCACACCGATGGCTACCATGCCACCGAACTGGAGAGAAGATGTTTAAAAAGCAGTTTGCCGCGATACTTTTGGCAGTACTCATGATGGCCACACTGGGAAACGCCGAAGAGATTGGTGGTATCAACATGCCTGAATCCCTCAAGACCGGACAGACTACATTGATGCTAAATGGAGCTGGTGTCCGCAAGAAATTCTTCGTTGATGTTTATGTAGGCGGCCTTTATCTAAGAGAAAAGACTCAGGACCCCAAGGCGATCATAGCGGCAGATGAGCCGATGGCAATAAGGCTTCATATTGTTTCCTCAATGGTAACAAGTAAAAAAATGGAAAAAGCATGGAGGGAAGGCTTTGAAAAAGCGACAGGCGGCAATATTGAACCCATTAAGTTCCAGATAGAGGAATTAATCTCAGTGTTCAGAGAAGAGATTAAAGAAAATGATAGTTATGACATGATTTATGTGCCGGGAAAGGGAGTCCAAGTCTTCAAGAATAATGAATCCAGACCTACGATAGGAGGGCTTCCTTTTAAGAAGGCATTGTTCGGCATATGGCTTTCCGACAAGCCCGCCCAAAAGAGCTTAAAAAAGGCAATGCTGGGCCAATGAATAAGGCGGGCTTGACAGGAAGCCAATCAAATCCTCCTGACACACCACAGAGCCATATCCTTATGAAAAAGCATCTCGGGCAGAGGGGTATATTCTAGCCTCTGTCCCATCCCCCAAGTGAATTGAAGATATCCACAGCCATGAGCAGGTGAGTCAGGTTATTCCCCTGGCACAAATGTTGCTGTTCATGGAAGTACTACCCTCACAAATCCTCTGCGGTGACCGGCAGATGTGAAGGGTGAAACTTCTTTACTGTAAAAGCTCATACGTATGAAAAGATACTACCTAATACTTGAAAAAGAGCAGACTCAGAAGAGCATCTTCCCCCTAGAAGGGTCTGTGACCATTGGGCGCAGCTCGAAAAATGAGATACCTCTTTTAGATCGGGCTGTTTCACGGGCTCATGCCAGAATGAGATTCCAGAAGGGCGCCTGGGTTATAGAGGATCTGGGAAGCTCCAACGGTATCTTCTTCTCTGGTCAACGGGTGGCAAGAAAACCGCTGCGGTCTGGAGATGTTTTTCAGATTGGTCGGACTACACTTCGTTTCGTGGAAACTGATTCTCAGGCAGAATTCGAGCTACTCTTCGATACCCTGGAAAGATTCGCCACCACGATCATGTACGAGTCCAAACTTCTGCAAGCACACACTACCCAATCAAGGCTAGAGCGCTTGATAAAGGCTCTCCGTTCAATACCTGCCTTCAAATCTCTTGGGGACAGGGAGCTTGAAGGGGTAGCGACAGCTGCCAATCTGCACCTCTTCAGTTCCGGTGCGACAATCATAAAAGAAAAGGGCAAGGATCGCTCCCTCTACATCTTACTTGAGGGTCGGATCAGGGTGTTCACCACAGATCAAAACGGCAAAGTGATTCAGCTTGCAGTCCTTGGCAAGAATAAATTCTTCAGGGAAGTGGCTCTGTTGACTGGTGATCTCCGATCAACCTCGGTTGAAGCCTTGGAGAAGAGTTTGCTGGCTGAGTTCACCTACAACAGCGTACGAAGGCTCATGCTCCACTACCCGCAGGTTAACGAGGTATTGAGAAACTCCTTTCGCAAAAGAGTGGAGGATACCAAAAAGAAGCGGGCCGAGGCAGAGACAGAGGAAAGGCCTCGACTACCAGAAACTCAAAAAATCACTCACCAAGACCGGAAGCAGGACTCTAAGCCCAGAGAGCATGTCCCCGGCAAGCGCTTTGTGTCCAAATACACACAAGCGCTCCTGTCAATAGCCGCACTGCTCGTGCTGGTGCTTTTGGGCGTGAGGCTTTTCGCCTTGGAACCCGAACCTGTATCTCGCCAGCAGATCACCCTGGACCAGAGCGACCCGACAGAACTTCTCATGGATATACAGGAAGCCTTGGAACAATACGCCACTGCACACAAGGAACGTTACCCCGAGAGGCTGGCTCTCTTGCTGCCCCATTATTTGGTTGCTACGGAGGAAACACACAGGCTACTTCCCATGTTGGACTACAGACTGGACGATGGGGAAGGATACCGGATACGGATCAAAGCATCTGCAACTATTCTAGATGGAGGATTAGTGGCCACTGCAGAGGACATATATATGTCTGGAGAGGAAAATAGTCCATGAAGTGCTG
>CP070843.1:1679388-1683692 GCA_020350905.1 Deltaproteobacteria bacterium | reverse complement strand
GCAATCCAGGTCTTGCCCGATCCGGTTGCGGCGGTAACGAGCACATCACTCTTGTCGATAGCGAGAACGGCCTCTTGTTGGAAAGGGTCGGGAACAAAGGGCGCAGCTTTGGGGACGCCGATTCGTTCGAGCAATGGCTTGAGCTGTCGGGAGGCTTGAGGTCGAAATTGGGGTGGGTGCTGCCGAATTCTACCCCTTTTCGGACGACTGCGTTTTTGAGTACGTCGGACTGATCTGGATCGATAATTTTTCTTTTTCATATATTTTTATTATATTGAAATTAAAGTAAATTATATATTTTTATTGATATTATTTATTAATATTTTTTGTGGTCATTATAGACCGTGTTGGTGATCGGCATAGTGGTATTATCCAACAGTAAATCTAAACGAAACATCATCCCTCATTGAGACCAACAAACGGATTCCAGTTTGATCGCTTTTCCTTCTCTGGTATAGTGCTGAAACTGGTTTTTCCTGAGCTGAAAACGCTGCCGGGAGCTAATCCTTATGGCTGGAAGTGGCGATACCAGTGAATATCTTCACCTGGGGGGCTCCCTGGGCCTGGTGGCCATACACGGAGGAGGCATCGAACCAGGTACTGAGGAGATAGCGCGTTTCGTAGCCTATCACAGCGGGGCCAGCCTCTACGTGTACGCTGGTCGGCGGTCCACGGGTAATCTTTCCTTGCACCGACCAAGTCACCGTATGAAACTTGAATACCGTCCTCTCGTCATGCAATTCCTCAATCATGTGAATATGGCCATTTCGATCCATGGTCATGGTCGCAACGAGAGATGCGCCTATGTGGGCGGCTTGCACCAAGCCATGGTGCACCAATTCGTGGTAGTCGCCCTGGCAGCCCTTTCCCACTATGAGTGGATTTTTGATCCGGAGAGCATTCCCCTGGAAATGAGGGGCCGAAATCCTAATAATATAGTCAATCTCCCACCTGCTCAAGGAATGCAGTTAGAGTTACCCAGAGATCTCAGGCGGACCAAGCCAGCTGCTGACGGTAGAAAGCTCGAACCAGCCGGCGACGCTCTCGTCCTGAGTCGCCTTTTGGTAAGTTATGTTAGCATGCTGATGGATAATGGCCCTCGCAATGCTTAGCAACGCTTTAGCATTGCTGGGCCTTACGCCAGCCAGCTTCTCGGAATTTCTGTGCTCGCTCGCAGCCCCACCGTTTCATTTCGGCTAGATACTGGCGCATGTCGTGAGCAGCAAGTGCGACGATTTCTTCCCGCTCTACCAGCCTATGTTCGAGATCATTTGGGGTCAAACCGTTCCAGGTCGCATAGCCCTGATCGAAGAGAAATTCAGGGCTGATGAACTCGGTGTTAACGTTGACGCGCTTCAGATAACCGTGGGCAAGGGTTAAGTCAAATTCCATGATCCAGTTGTTGTCGAATATCATGCATTCCAGCTTAAGAGTTACATTTTTTGAACACTCGGGACAGTATAGATTGCAGACTACCATCGGTGGTAAAATATGGTTCCTAAACATGATATTCGCCTTATTTCTGCCACAACTGCAGGCTAAACGGTGGTTGCTACACATGTGGTTGTCTCCTCTGATCGAGTACCATTTCTCCGCAACACCTGGAATCCATTGTACGTTTCAGGTCTAATAATTACAAGTGATGCATTTACATTGCGGATTGCGGATTGTAGATTGAGAAAAGCAGAGAGCATAGAGCATGGGGCATAGGGAGAGACAGCGGGCAGAGGACAGGATAGGTTTGTTAGAGAATTAGTCAAACAGACTAAATGGTTACCGTTCACCATTTACGCTTTGACGAATGAACGAATTTCCTCATTGAGTTCTGAGTGTAATTTTTCCCTTCAATCCGAAATCCGCATTCCGAGATCTACAATGGGAATGAAGTAATGGAGAATACTAATCGGCGAATTTTGCAAGTCTGTCGATGGTTCCTGCTGCTCGCCTGCCTCAGTGCAGGTGGATTCCTCTTATTGGGGGGCAAAAGTAAAGGTTTCGGAATTTTTCTCCTGTTGGTCGGGCTTTGGTTTGTTTTGGACAATCCTTTGGAGAGCTTTGAGAATCTGGAGGGACCCTGTCCGTTTTGTGGACATACAATACAAGGTCGTCGGCGAGCCAGCTTTCACTGCCCAGCATGCGAGGAACTCGTCTCTCATCCGGATCCGAGAATTCGCGACGAACATGGGGAAAGCGCTTCCCAAAGTGAGCTAGAGATCATAGAGCCGGGCGACACCCTTGATCTACATACCTTTTCGCCCAAGGATGTCTCCTCGCTTCTGGACGAGTTTATCCACCTATCTCAGAAGGCCAACATTAACCTTGTCAATATCATCCACGGGAAAGGTACCGGCACCCTCCGCCGTCATGTACGGAGTTTCCTGGCACGCGATCCACGTGTAGTTTCCTTCTATGATGCGCCTCGGCAATCTGGCGGCTGGGGGGCCACGATGGCGGAGCTTAAGGCACATCAGGAAGGGAAGGATGACAACGGCAGTGTAGCAAGCGCGAAGAAATGACGGCCACCCTTGGTGGCCCAGTGACTATGCATGAAAGCGCAGCGTGATGACTATGCAGCTCGTGATGTTATGGACAATGCGCTCTGCTGCATATTGGTTTTTCGTTGCCAAAAATACTTGACGTCCTGGAGTGGCGGGCTGTAAACTGCACGTAACTCCCATGGGCTCTCCGGCCGCGGCCGAAGACGCTATCGGCCGCAAGCGTTGGCTATCGCTTCCTTTCGCAAGTAGGTTATTGGCAACGAAAGCGAGTTCTGTGGGTGGGGCTGGTTCAGTTCGTGGGAGTTTTCCAGCGGGGCTTAGGCCCCGCTTTTTATTGTAGATTTGGGATTTGGGAATTATACTAATATAGGATTTGTTTTCTTAATAGCCTAGGTATGTTAGGTCACTTTAGGCACTGGTAATGTGCAATATACTCTTGAGCAGCGTTTCTGAATAGTTGTTGGATTATTGCATATCCTTCACTTTCGGGAATTACCAGGTCACCGTATCGTCTCCTTCCTTCCGCATGGACTATGTGTTGATAAAATGATTCCCACCATTCTTGTTGGGATATGTTAGCTTTATCAAATGGTTCAATTCCCCGCACCGTGAAATTGAGTTCGCAGTTCTCAATTCTATGAGGGGCTTTGAGCAGATATCTTGAAGAGCAAGAAGAGAATAGAATACAAGTGGCGGCAATCAACAGATCGAAGCATTGTAATCCCCGGTTAATTGGTTTACCAAAAGTCATTGTAGGTAAATTACGTAAGTGGTTCCTGCCAGCTGCCTCCTGCCTGTTTCCAAATCTTCAATCTTCAATCTAAAATCTGTAATCTTCCCTATGCCCTATGCCCTCTGCCCTATGACCGGCGTCGCCTCTTATCACGTCTTTCCTTGCTTCTCTGGCGTTTTCGCTCTTTCTCCCGTTTCCTCCGCTGCCTTCTCATGGGATCCGGGTCCCTCTCGGGATCCAGCAAAAAAGAGCCAGTCATCTCGGGGACCTCAGGTTTCAGCGGTTTGGGAGGTTCTTTCTTGGGGATTTTGCGGTGCGGTGGAAGCTCCCGCAGAGGTGGTCCACTGAGGAAGCGGGCAGGCAGAGTCTTCACCAGATAGAGCAAATCACCGCATGTAAAGAACGGGTGCCCACTATCGTGGGCCCGAGCCGCATGCACTGTCAAAAGAATTGGCTTGGGGTCACGCCGCTTACCTATACGCAAAGCCATTCTTTCTGTGGTTGCCAATGGCACGTAAGGACGACTTCCGGGCCTGAGTCCGTGTTTCAGGATCGCAGGGTAAGCCTTGCGTCTTGCCGCAAAGAACAGCAGTCGTGGTGGCAGGGTATCTGAAGTTGTCTGGGTGATCTCACGTTTGGGCCGTATGTGTTTCTCTTCGAGGGTAAAGGCTAGTTCAAGACCGGAATAAGCTAATTCCTTTAGATGGCCAAGACGGATATGCTTCCATCCAGTTTCCTCATGAAGGGCCCACATGAGCTCTTTGATGGGGAGCGAGTCATTATCGTCCAAAAAAAGACCGAATTCGTCGGGTCGATAAAGGAGAATATACTCGATGATTTTTCTCAGTTCTTTGAGTTGGTACTTTTTCACCGTCATCCTCCGTATTATGTCTAACCAGAAATCGACCAGTTTTCGCTAGCATACACACCTTTTATTCTTGACACAATGACGGCTATTATCTATGGTAAAAGATCATTTATCTCAAGGGCAAGGAGTCGAGAGTACTTCATGGCCTTCTTTTCCAAACAGAAAGCCTCCCGGAGCCACTACTATTATTTCTATTATAGTGGGG
>CP070843.1:1672046-1679288 GCA_020350905.1 Deltaproteobacteria bacterium | reverse complement strand
GCCCCCAGGCGGAACTGCTCGCCAAAGTGCTCAACATGGTGGTGGCCTTTGTGGCCGTGGTTGTGTTCACCTGGCTGGCCCGTCGTTTCCGGCGGCAGCAGCTTACCTTCATCTTCACCACCTTTTTCCTGGCCAGCTACGTTGCCTACACCTTTGTCATAGAGAAACCCCAGAGCATTACGGTCTGGACCTTCTATCTTTTCGGGGATCTTTTCTCCACCCTGATGGTGGCCACCTTTTTCGCCTTCCTCAACGACAGCGTGACCCCTGACGCTGCTAAACGGTTATACGGTCTGGTGGGGTTGGGAGGAGTTGTTGGCGGGGTCTTTGGTACCTCAACCGTCAGGGTACTGATTGCGAGAATCAATACGGTGGGCTGGCTCTGGATCGCCTTTGGTCTGGGCCTGGTGATCCTGGCTGTGGCCATGGGAGCTGGTCGCCTGGTGGATCGAAACCCGCCCCCTGAGCCCGAGCCTGAAATCTCCGAGCCGGAACCGCGGGGAGATTCCAATCCCGCCATAGAGGGGGCGCGGTTGGTGTTCAGCTCACCATATCTGCTCTCAATCGTGGCTATTGTGGGTCTCTATGAGATAGTCTCCACGGTGATGGATTTTCAATTCACCAGTACGATCGCCCATTATTTGAGCGGTCCTGCCATCGGCAAGCAGTTCGCCACGGTCTTTGCCATCACCAATGTCATCTCTATGCTGGTGCAGCTCTTCCTCACCAGCTTCGTCATGTCCCGACTCGGTGTGGGTGTGGCTCTTCTGTTTCTGCCCATCGCAGTGCTCGCAGGATCCATGGGTTTTACGGTCCTTCCCATCCTTTGGGTGGGCAGCTCTCTGAATACAATGGACAATGGCTTCAGCTACTCTATCAATCAGTCGGCCAAGGAGTCCCTGTACGTCCCAACCACCAAAGACGAGAAGTACAAAGCCAAGGCTTTCATCGACATGTTCGTGCAGCGCTTTGCCAAAGCGGTGGCAGTGGGTGTGAGCCTCGGGATCACAGTCGTGTTTAAAGAATTTTCCAGCATCCGCTACCTCTCAGGTTTCACCATTCCCATTATCATCATCTGGATCTTCGCGGTGCGCTATGCGGGTCTGAGGTTTAAGGAGATGACAGAAGGGGATTGAGGATTGTAGATTTGTCCTGCGGACTCCCACCCTTCGGGTGGGTTCCCGGTTTGAGATTGAAGATTGCAGAATCTAATTTATGGGCTTTTGAGAGGTGAATGTTGCACATCTTAAATCCGCAATCCCTGCCCGCCATCGCGAGCGCTCAGGCGAGGCGGGCGGGTGCAATCCGCAATCCGCAATCCCTCTCCGTCCTCGTCGTCACTTGCCTTCTTATCCTGTTAGGCTGTGCCACTGCGCCACCACAACATCCCAGCCGCATTGAACTCGGCGGATCTCGGAACCTTCGAGATCTCGGTGGCTACAGAACTATTGACGGAAGGCAGATCAAGAAGGGTGTGCTCTACCGCTCCGATCACCTGAAAAGGGTGAGTAGACGAAATGCTGAAGCGGTTGCCGCCCTCGGGGTGAAGAGAGTTTACGATCTACGCAGTGAAAAGGAACGCGAGAGAGAACCCCCCCGGCTAGGAGAAATCACCTCGCTGGAGGTGGTTCATCTCCCTATTGACTGCGAACTCATTGACCCTCGTGCAGTGGCTCAACGGATCATTTGGAGAGGTGATGTGGAGGAGGGCGACTTCCAACAGTTAATGATCGAATGCTACCGGAATTATGCTTTGAACTACACTTCCGAGTGGTCTTCCCTGTTACGGGATATGGCTGAGCCTGGAGGTTTGCCCGGACTGATTCACTGCACCTATGGGAGGGACCGGACGGGAGTTTCGGTGGCCATAGTGCTCCGTTCTCTGGGTGTGCCTGAGGAAACGGTTCTCGAGGACTATCTGTTGAGCAACACCTTCTGGGAGAGTGAAGCGAGCCGACTATCATGTTTTGCCAGCTGCGCCTCTTTGTTTCGAACCCCTCGCAGCGAAGTACGTGCCTTGATGGAAGTGCGGCCGGAGTACCTTGAAGCTGCCTTTGCGACCATAGACGAAAAATACGGCTCTTTTGAGGGCTATCTTCACGAAGGGCTTGGGGTTGACGACCTCACGCTTCAGAGGCTCCGGTCAGTGCTCCTTGAATAAATCTGAAATCCTCAATCTGCAATCTGCAATCTCAAATCTTCAATCCCTAATCCACAATCACTCATCATGCCGCGATCTATTGAGCATTGATTGCGAAACATGGACGCCCACCAGCCAGGCCACCTGCACTACTAGGTAGAGTTGGCCGATCACTGCCTCGAGAGTGCACAAATTTCTTGCCAGTCTCGTCGCGGGGGTAATGTCACCGTAGCCCAGGGTGGTTAGGGTGACAAAGCTAAAGTAAATAAAATGTTCGCCGGCCTCTATGTTCTGACCTTCTGGGAGGTTAAATGATCCGGGGTGCAGTGTCTCCACAACGGTGAAAACGAACGTCCACATTATCGCCATGAGCAAATAGACTACCGCCGCACCGATGATAAGATCTCTGGTGACCTCTTTGTGATTGTAGATAAAGATCAGCATCTGAATAATTGCAAAAAGAATAAAAGCAACTCCGCACATGTAACCCACTACCTGCAGAGGGTGATGCCCCACAAAATGTCTGGACCATATTCCCCCCAGCATGGGCAGCGCAAGCAGTATGGCAATAATGATATGATGTTCTTTTTGGCTGACCGCATAAATGGCGGATGCAAAAACAGCAGTCCAGAGGATGTCTATGAAGATACGTATTTTGACAAACTCGTCAAGGAGAGGTCCGAGGATAAGAATAGCCATGATGAAGATGAGCAGACCCAGGAATCTTTGCTTAAAGCAGACCTGGCCAAAGGGAAGACAGGTTTTTTCATCTCCATCCATACCTACCTCACTCTTTAAGGTTCACCCTTGCATCTTGGTAAACCAAATCGGGGTCAGAGGTCAAGTGTTTTGCCAGTGAGAATGCCAAAGTAGGGGCGGGCGAAATATGCAACGCAATCCGCAATCCGAGATCCGCAATCTTCTAACGCCCCAGATCCAAAAATTCATTTATACCTTCCTTGTATTTTTCTTTGAAGGCGTCATTTACTTTTTCAATTGGGTCGGCACCAAGGAATTCGAGAAGTTTATAGAGCTCTTTTTTTCTGGTTTCTTGCTCTTGAATGTTTTTTAAATGAACGATTTCTTTTTCTATTTCAAAGTATTTGAGCTTGTCGTTGAGTGGTAACTGCCAGAACAATAAGAATCCTCTTTCAGGAAAATCAACGCCTAATATTTTATAGCAAGAAAGCATGAACGCTCTTTCCAATCTCGTTCTAATCTCGACGATTTTCTGCTTTTCAGCATCAATATTCTTTAAATCACAGGGTTCACCATACACTTCAAAGTACATTTTTATTTTTGGTTCAGTCCCTGAGGGGCGAACAGTTACTTTGATGGTTTTCGTATCTGGTAGTCTGTCAATCTTGAATATCAGAACATTTCTCGAAGCGGTATCGGTAATGGACAGATGGGGCTGAGGCTCGCCTTCCCAACGATCAAGCTTTTCTTGCACATCAAATTCGCCAAAAGATTCGACAGGATTATCCCTGAGATGTGTCATGATATCTGCAATTTGTTCCATACCCTTGGCACCCAATAGCCTGATCTCAGTCAAGTAATTGTGGCAATAGCCGTATCTGCAATAGATCTCATCGAGATAGTCGATTAATGTTTTGCCATCTTTTTTCAGCTCAGCAGCCAGTTCAGCTATCCAGACAGCAGCACCGGCCGCATCTTTATCTCGACAGTAATCTCCGGTAAGAATACCGTGACTCTCTTCAGCACCGATAACGAAGTCCTGAATTCTATTATCGTTTTCAAGTTTGTTCATTTCATCGCCAATATATTTAAAACCAACCAATAGAGCGCCGATGCAGTGAATGTTATTTTCTTGCGCGATTCCTTCTATTAAGGAGGTCGTTACGCCTGTTTTTATGACAACACTGTTTGTGTTCAGGATTCCTTTATCTTTGTACTTGGAGATAACGTAATTCGTTAACACTATTCCGATTTCATTGCCGTTGACGAACTCATATGAATTATTATGCCTAGCCATAACGCCGATTCTATCTGCGTCAGGATCAGAACTAATAATGAGGTCAGCCTTGATTTCTTCAGCAAAAGAAATAGAAGTTTCGAATGATTCAATGACTTCCGGATTTGGTATGTTGAAGGTGACGTTTTCGAAATCACCACTAGGGTTGGAGGTTTGCGCATCGAGGGTGACATCAAATCCTAGGTTTTGTAATGCTGGATAAATCGAGCTCAATCCCGTGCCGTGGAGTGGAGCGTACGATATCTTTATGCCCCGTTCTTCCGAGAGAGACATGTTATAGATAGCCTCCATGAAGGCCCTATCAACTTCTTCAGCAATGTATACGACCAGCCCCTTTTCTTTTGCCTCATCGAAATCCATAATCTTTATTTCTTCTACATTGTTGGTCACTTCATCTACCAGAATCTGATCGTCTGGTGGTATTAACTGGCCGCCATATTGGTCATACACTTTCTTGCCGTTATCAGTGGGCAGGTTATGGCTGGCGCTGAACATGTCTCCCGAGACAGCATTCAGGTGACGTATGGCGAAGGAAAGCTCCGGCGTGCTCCTGGCACCATCAAAGACGTGCACTTTTATGGAGTTGGCTGCATACACTTCAGCCGCCGCTTCTGCCAGTTGAGGACCGTCCAGATTCATGATTGGATTTTCAAGGCTGTCGTCATACACTCCCTTCTGAGTATATTCCCTGACGTCGTATGCCAGCACCACACCTCTTTCTTTCGCCTCTTTTCCATACTGGTTGATGAGATACTGGGCGTGTCCTTGTGCTGAGGCTTGTATGGTCCAGGGGTTAATCCTGTTCGGGCCGATACCAACGAGACCCCTCCTGCCGCCGGTTCCAAACGGGATTACTTGATAGAAGGCATCGAGTAAGAAATCCCACTTTTCCGATTCAATCAAATATTTTATTTGAGGGACGTAATCACGAAAGCTATCGTCTGTCAGCCACATCTCCAGCCATTTCAGCGCTTCAATCTGATGTTCAACAGAAACGTCCAGTGACTTGAAACCTGCTCTGACCTGTTCAATGATCGCTGCTGTTTCACTCATTCTATGGACCTCATCCATCTCTTACGTAGTAACAGGGCAAATATATGCTTTGTTGTGTACAATCTAAAATCTACAATCTAAGATCTCCTACTTGCGACTCAAATCAATAATTTCGATGCGGTTGTTTGCTTCCGGACGTTTGGGCGATGGTCCGGTGGACAGAACGACGAAGTCTCCTTCTACCCCGTGTGATTTAAGCCAGTCACTGGCGAAGTCGTTCCAGACCTCGGGTGGGTCAGGCTCATGGACTGGATATATGCCGTAAGAGAATACGAGCTGTTGACAGATTGTCTCGTCGGAGGTAACGGCAGCTATCCAAACCGGCAGCCTGAATCGGGTAATGCTTCTCGCTGTTCCACCGCTCAGGCTGGGTACCAGGACCATTGCCGGCGCAACACGCTCCACAATGGTCTCGACGCTCATGGTGAGAAGGTCCCTCACACTGATATCGCGTTTTCGATCAAACTCTCTCAGAATTTCTCTTACTCTATAGCTCGGGCGATGAGGCTCGATTTCCGCGGCGATTTTGGCCAACATGGCAGTAGCATCCACTGGATACTTACCCATTGCCGACTCCTCCGACAGCATCACGCAGTCAGTCCCGTCGAGGATGGCGTTGGCAACATCAGTGGCTTCGGCCCGGGTAGGTCGCCGGTTCCCGACCATGGACTCCAACATCTGGGTGGCGGTAATCACCGGCTTACCCAGCAGATTTGCCCGACGGATGAGCTCTTTCTGGGCCACGGCGATCCGCTGGATGGGTATTTCCACCCCCAGGTCCCCCCGGGCCACCATAATACCGTCTGCGGCCTCAAAAATAGCGTCCAGTTCATCTTTCGCCCGCGAGCGTTCCAGCTTGGCGATAATGAAAGGATTGTGGCCCAATTCTGCGGCAGCGTTGCGAACGGCCTCAATGTCAGCCGCGGACTCCACAAAGGATTGACTTACCGCGTCCACCCCCTGTTCCATGGCAAATTTAAGGCACTCGTGATCACGATCGGTGAAGGCGCTAATGCCAAGATCAATGTCAGGTATATTGAGTCCTTTGCGGGAACGCAGTTCACCTCCCACCAGGACCTTGCACTGGACGTCGTTACCCTCCACCCTCACAACCTCGAGTTGGATGAGACCATCGTTGAGAAACAGAATGTCCCCAGGGTTCACTGCTTTGGGTAACCGGGGGAAACTCATGGAGACTCGTTCATTGTCTCCCACGATTTCTTCGGTGGTAAGTGCGAAGGAATCTCCAGGGATCAATTCAATAGGCTCTTCAGCCAATTGGCCGATACGCATTTTGGGGCCGGGCAGGTCGGCCACAATTGCCACGCGTTTTCCCACCGTGCGAGATGCGGCCCTGACGTTGTCGATCACCTTTTTGTGGCTGTCAAAGTCTCCATGGGAAAAGTTAAGTCGCGCCACGTTCATTCCGGCTCGGATCATTTGTTGGAGTATCTCCGAAGATTTCGAAGCAGGTCCTATGGTGCAGACGATCTTGGTCTTGTTGGCTGGGAGTTTCATGAAGTTCTCTCCTTACGAATGTCTAGCCCGGATATTCACCTGCGGCGAATTCCGGAATGGCCTGGCAGGCAAATGGCCTAGCCGGAGCAAGTCCCCTCTATTGATTGAATATCTTTTCTAAACCTGTCCAAAATGTATTCTAATCCTTTGAGTTCCATCCTTCTGGGATCATTCATGCTCCCGTAGATCTCAGGACTGAGGGTTCTCAAAGCATCTTCCAGCGCCTGGCCGGACGTAGCCGACAAGCTATAGTGTCCCCTGAGTATAAGGGCATGGGCCATGGCCATAAACTTCCTGATGGCTACTCTACCCGTGTGGGCTTTGCTGGTATTCTCCATGTCCACACTCCAGTCTCAACCTAACCCCTAATATGGCAAACGTAACACCGGTTAAGAGATTCGGTTCTTCACATGCATCACATCTCCCTAGGCTGCCCAGTAGATGAGAGGACACCGGTCCACAGCTTATCTTTCGGATCGATTTCCTTACGTTTCGAAACCGCCGCAGAAATTGGCACGTGGGTAAACTCGCCTTT
>CP070843.1:1668357-1671946 GCA_020350905.1 Deltaproteobacteria bacterium | reverse complement strand
GCTCTCCCTTTCATTCAACTACGCCAATTTCATTGTGCTGCCGTTGATTATGGGTATCGGCATTGATGACGGCATCCACATTGTACACCGTTGGCGGGAAGAATCCAGTCAAGACCTCACGGCCGTGCTCAGGCAAATAGGCCGAGCCATTGTGCTTACCTCACTGACCACCTCCATAGGGTTCGGTTCCCTGATAAGTTCCCATTACCCTGGTTTGCGCAGCATCGGCTGGGTTACCGGACTGGGAATCCTGACCTGTCTGCTTGCCGCCCTCATTCTGCTGCCGGCGGTCTTGGCTTGGAGAGAGCAATAAATGACGTGGAGATGAGGAGTGCAGACTGCCAGAATTTCTTGACTCATCATTAAATCCGATATTCGGATTTAATGCGTTATTGTATACACTAGCCTGGATTCCCATCCAGGGGAAGCGTACTAACAATCGGGCTAGCTATTTTTGCTGACGTCAAACCTGAGGGCATTATTGAATCCTGCCGGGTACTGTCACCCCAATGAGTATCCTAAGCTTGTAGGAGCGGCTTTTAGCCGCGACATTTGCCGAGCGGACTATTACCAGATCAAGGTTAGTAAACCGCTGCCAGAGCATGGAGACACTTGTGTGTCTGCTTATCTCACCAGCCCATCGTTAAGGTTTTTTTAAACCTATAAACCTAAGTCCACTATGTTAGATATGTCATCTCATACTCGACACTGCTTGAGCCATGTCTAGCTGGCTAGCTACTTTTTTTGGAATAAAGCTACTTACAAGCCTTGCTGTCTTTTTTTCTTTACAAGAGGTATCTACTATGACATAGTGGATATATGTTTAATAGTTCATCAAAAAAGATAACAAATATTGCCCATATCTTCCTTGAACCCTCAAACTCTACCCATCGACAATATGAGGCACTCCGAGCTTATTTCGTCGAAGGACTTCCCAGCAAGGAGGTCGCGAAACGCTTTGGCTATACCGATGGAAGCTTTCGGGTGCTGGTCCATCAGTTCCGGCAAAACCCCCATCGGCAGTTCTTTCTCCCCCCTGCTAAAGGACCTCATAAGGCTCCCAAAAAAGATAAGCTTCGAGAACGGGTCATCGCATTGCGCAAAGAAAACCTCTCTATCTACGACATTAGCAGGGCTCTTGCCAAAGAGGGACATACAATGAGCCCTGTAAGCATATCGCTCGTCTTGAAAGAGGAAGGTTTTGCCAGGCTGCCCAGAAGGCGAGATGAAGAACGCCCTGCCAGCCCACGGCCCACAAAGGCAGCAGTTGCCGACCTACGACAACTTGACTTGAGACCACGTAAGTTTCGCACCAAATTTGGCGGCCTCTTCCTCTTTGTTCCCTATCTTGCTTCGATTCCCTTCGAGCAAATTCTCAAAAAAGCAAGGTTTCCAGGCTCAAAAATGATCCCCGCAGCCCATGCGGTGCGTTCGCTTTTGGCACTGAAACTTTTCGGCTCAGCTCGCCACAGCCATGTCATGAGCTACGTACTTGATGAGGGTTTAGCCCTTTTTGCGGGTTTGAACGTGATTCCTAAAAGAGCCTTCCTCACAGAATATAGTTGCCGCATCGATCCCAGGTGCTATCCGAAGTTGATGCAACTGTGGTTTAATGCCGTGGGAACTTTGGGGATCGAGCGAGGAACATCCTTTGACCTCGACTTTCACACCATTCCTTTCCATGGTGAAGATGCTCTGGTGGAAAAGCATTATGTTTCCAAACGCAGTCGTAGACAGAAGGGTATTTTGGCCTTTCTCGCCCAAGATGCAACTACCCGGGTGTTTTGCTATGCCAATGCCGATTTGCGCAAAGAGACTCAGAATAATGAGATCCTCCAGTTCATTGAATTCTGGAAGCAACGTACAGGATCTCTGCCAGAAGAATTAATCTTTGATTCCAAGCTGACCACTTATCAGAACTTAAACAAACTTAATCAATGGGGTATCGCTTTCATCACGCTGAGACGACGTTCACGAAAGATGCTCGATAAAATCAGTAATGAACCAATATCAGCATGGGGGCGAATCGAACTTGAAGGGGTTAGTCGCATCTATAGAAATCCTCGAATCCTAGACCGCAGAATCACCCTTCGCCATTACCAAGGCCCTATTCGTCAGTTGATCATTGCTGATCTCGGACATGATGAGCCCACTTTCTTGCTGACTAATCAGCTTACACGTTCGGCGCCAAAACTCATTAAACGCTACGCTCAACGAATGATTATAGAGAACAATATTCAAGACGGCATAGATTTCTTTCACATGGATGCTCTTTCTTCAGCCGTCGCCATGAAAGTTAATTTAGATCTGCAACTTACTCTCATGGCAAGCAGCCTTTACCGACTCCTGAGTTCTCGAATTGGCAATGGCTACCAAGATGCCAAATCCCGTAAGATCTTCAGAGACTTGATTGATGCCAGTGCCAAGGTGATTATTACTGAAGAAGAAATCCTCGTTCGTTTCCAAAAACGAGCTCACAATCCCTTGCTAATTGCTGCAGACTTTGACAAAGTAGATATCCCAATACCTTGGCTGGGTGGAAAAAGACTCTGCCTCATCTTCGGATAGCACTACGTGGTGTTAACTCAAAAAACTAACGTGGGAATCCAGGCTAGTGCTATTCAGGAACGTTCGCTTTCGACCCAAAGCCAACCAAAACTATCGATCACTAGATTCCAACTCTAGTTATGATTGGTGTCCATAGAGGATGTCCATGAAAGCGATTGTATTTACACAATATGGACCACCGGATGGTCTTGAACTAAAAGAGGTCCCAAAACCTACGCCGAAGGACGATGAATTACTGATAAGTGTTCACGCTTCGTCTATCAATTCGTGGGACTGGGAGTTCCTGAACGGTATACCGTTTATAAACCGCCTCATGTTCGGACTCCTAAAGCCAAAGCCAGGGAAGCAGATACTCGGAGCTGACATAGCGGGGACGGTCGAGGCAGTCGGCAGACACGTAACGCGATTCCAGCCAGGAGATGAAGTGTTTGGGGATCTCTGGGATAACTGGGGTGGTTTCGCGGAATATGCCTGTGCTCATGAAACCGCCCTGGAACCGAAACCTGCAAATTCGACTTTTGAGGAAGCAGCCGCCGTACCTCAAGCAGGCGTCTTGGCCCTGCAAGGACTTCGCAAAGCCGGACAAATGCAGCCGGGACAGAAGGTATTGATTAATGGAGCTGGTGGCGGTGTGGGTACATTTGCAGTTCAGCTTGCCAAGCTCTCCGGGACTGAAGTAACGGGCGTAGATGCCTCACATAAGTTGAATGTCGTTCGCTCGGTTGGCGCAGACCACGTTATCGATTACACCCAAGAAGATTTCACGAAAACCGGTGTGCGTTACGACCTGATTATTGATTGTCAGGGTTTTCGATCCATGTTCGATTATAAGCGCGCCTTAAGACCCGAGGGAACCTATGCCATGGTCGGCGGTCCTATGCCACGAATGCTCCAACTCTTGTTACTAAGCTTCTGTGAGTCAGTCACCCGCGAGAGTAGGAAATTTCGTTTGGTGGCGGAGGGACCAAACAAAGGGCTGGCAGATCTGAAGGAGCTTATCGAAGCCGGTAAGCTCGTTCCT
>CP070843.1:1658316-1668257 GCA_020350905.1 Deltaproteobacteria bacterium | reverse complement strand
GTTGTATCACAGATGATCCTTCCTGTTCAGAAAGTGTTACGACGACCACATTTAACAACAACACTACAACTATGGCCCAAAACCGAATCGATAATCTAGGAGACAAGATAATACTTGTTGACATGGAAGACGGAGCTGGAATTGATTATTTTGCTTTTCCTGCCGGTGATATGTGGGATAACCTGCATCCATATGAAACAGGTTATATTAAGATGGCAGATCTCTGGTTTACCGCCCTTGATCAAATTCTCCAATCTGTTGACGGAACCAACGTCGTACTAGACTACATTGAGATCGAAGGACCGCCTATTCTCAATGAGAATTCCAGAGCGAATTACTACTGCAGAGCCTATTATACCAATGGTACTAATCGGCTCGTAATGGCTAATAACTGGAATGAAGACTCTCTTTTTGCAGACATCCCAAACATGGGCAATCTTATAAATGAGGAGGTCTTATCAGACGAATCGGTAGAGATTTACGCTATTTACTCGGAAGGGAATATCACGAAGAATACGACGTATGACGTCATCGTAAGAGATTTATTTACATATAATCTGCAGTCACGAGTGAGTAAGACGGGTTCGGTCTCTCAGGGGGAGTGGGTTTACTATCAGCTTGAGGCTTCTGCTTCAGACGCAGATATCCTTGTTGAGTTAACAAACCTTTCCGCCAATGTCGATCTCTATGTCCTCGCTGGTTTTATACCCACCTTAACCGACTATGACTGCAGGCCTTCCCAAAGCGGTACAACTTCCGAGACATGCATTGTGCAGAATTCTCAGGCCATCACCTGGTACGTTGGTGTATACGGGTATCAAACTGGAAATTTTACCATCACAGCCACCTTGCCCATATTTAATGATGTACCTAGTGGACACTGGGCAGATGATTACATCTATGCAATTTATAATGCTGGAATCACCACCGGCTGTGCCCAGAACCCGTTGCGGTACCGTCCGCAAAATCCAGTCAACAGAGCCCAGATGGCCGCTTTTTTGGCCAGGGCATTTTTAGGAATGGAGTAGCTCCTTCTCTAACAGGCAGAGTCAAAAATGGCTCTGCCTTTCTTTTTGGGAAATGGAGATACCATACTTTTAATCTCCACTTTTGCCCTTTCTGACCGGTCACCACATGGAGTAGTATACCTCCTTGCGCCGAAAGTGTGGGTTTAGGGATGACATCTCCAGTGTGCGACCTTTCGAGCACATCGAACATACAAACCAGCCCCGGTCAACATATGCTCCCGTGAACTTGAGCCCACGTGGAGTTCAGATCTTGGCAAGATACATGAATTCTTGATATTAAGTGGCCCAATACAATACATTGTGTCCGCTTCCTCCTCACCAGACTGTATTGTAGATTAGAAGTGGCACTTCTCCACTGACCCTAGCTTTATAGAAAGATATTGGTTTGCTCTGCTAGAATCTAGACTTACGTTGAGTTATACTCTTCACGGAGATGATTTTATTCTGCAATCTTGCCAAATAGCAAAGTTCTAATTTACCCAATTTAATAATTAACTCCAATTACTTAAAAGTCTGTTCATCAAGTTTAGCAAACCTGAAAGCTAAAATGCGTTCTTTCAAAAGAAGAAATGGGGGAAGCTCCATGGCTAGGAAGAAGGAGGTCTTAGGAAAATCGACAGGTAGTGTTGGTATCTTGCTTGTGGTGGCCTTGTTACTTGGCGTGCTTAACGCCTGTGCCCACGTCGGGCCAGACTACAAACCGCCGGAGCAGGAAACGCCTGATCTCTGGCAGCAGGAGTTGACCAAAGGACTCGCTGAAGGTGAGGCTGCCCTGCAAACCTGGTGGACCACATTCAACGATCCCGTTCTGAACAGCCTTATTGAACGAGCGGTGAAAGGCAACCTGGATCTCAAAGAAGCCTTCGCCCGAGTCAGAGAAGCCCGGGCATTTCGCGGGGTAGCCTCTGGAGAGAGATATCCAGACTTAAACGCTGGTGGTGACGCGGCTCGGAGCAGAACATCCGACGATTTCCTCCTCATCACCACCGATCAAAACCGGACGGACAACTTTTACAATGCGGGGTTCGACGCCACCTGGGAGATTGACTTCTGGGGCAGAATCGGTCGCTCCATTGAATCGGCCGATGCGAGCCTGCAGGCCTCAGTGGAGAACTATCGTGACGCACTTGTTATCCTCTATGCCGAGATTGCCCTAAACTATGTGGAAGTCCGCACCCTCCAGGCGCGGCTCCGCTTTGCCGAGGCCAGTGCAGAGACTCAGAAACGAACACTCGAAATCACCAAGGCTCGTCTGAGGGCAGAAATCTCAGGCGAGCTCGACGTCCGCCAAGCAGAGTTAAATCTGGCAAATACCGAATCGATCATCCCGCAACTGAGGTCCAGCCTGGTACAGGCTATTAATCGTTTGGGTGTGCTGCTGGGTGAATTTCCGGATGCACTGCACCAGGAACTTACGCGACCAGCATCGATTCCAAAACCACCTGCGCAGGTCACCGTGGGCTTGCCAGCTGAACTCCTACGGCAGCGACCGGACATTCGGAGGGCAGAGCGTGAGCTTGCCGCCCAGACAGCACAAATCGGTGTGGCCACAGCGGACCTGTATCCTCGGTTCTCACTCTCCGGTGCATTCGCATATCAGGGAACAAATGGCAGCGACCTTTTCGATTGGGGCAGACGCAGCTGGTTTTTCGGACCATCATTTCGCTGGAACCTCTTCGACGGCGGGCGCGTCCGCAACCGAATCAACGTGGAAAAGGCGCGGGCCGAGCAGGCTCTGGTTCGTTACCAACAGACAGTTCTCAATGCCGCGGAAGATGTGGAAAACTCCATGGTGTCATACACCCAGGAAACCGATCGCAGGGAGATTTTGCAGCGGGCAGTGGTGGCTGCAGGAAAGTCGGTTGAGCTGGTTAAGGCACTTTACAAGGCAGGTCTCACCGATTTTCAGAATGTCTTTGACATGGAACGATCGTATTTTCAACAGCAACAGAATTTCGCTGCCAGTGAAGGACTGGTTACAGAGAACTTAGTTCGGCTTTACAAGGCACTCGGCGGTGGCTGGGAGCCGCAGCCGGAGAAGATAGAAGAGGAAGTCAAGGATCAGGAAGACAGGGGAGAACCGATATTTTGAGATTGTAGATTTGAGATTGCAGATTGAGGGATGTGGGATATGAGATATGGGATGTGCGATGCTGAGGAATTATGGATCTATCCCACATCTCACATCTCAGATCTCGCATCCTTCGAACTTTGTATGACAAGAAGAAAATCTCTATCAAAGGCGGGTACATCATGAAATACAGATCATTTCTTATTGCAGGTTTGATAGTCCCCGGACTCTTACTTCTAGGTTGTCAAAAAGAAGAAGCCAAGCCGGAAATTATTCGTCCGGTCAGAGCCATCAAGATTGCAGGTGATGCCGGTTTTGCCGGTCGTTCTTTTCCGGGCCGGGCGGAAGCAACCACAGAGTTGAACTTGGGATTCGAAGTTGCGGGTACTATCATTGCGCGTCCGGTTAACAAGGGCGACAAGGTCAAGAGAGGACAGATCCTAGCACGTCTCGATCCCCGTGACTTCAAGAATGAACTTGCTGCTGCTGCGGCGCAGCGCGACCGCGACAGAGCCTATCGAGACCGAATCGCAGAAGCACTCAAGGCCGGGGCGGTCTCCAAGCAGGACCTGACCGATGCAGATGCGAGGTTGGATCAATCAACAGCCATGGTTAGAATCAAGCGCAAGGCATTGGAGGACTCCAATATTTACGCACCATTTGACGGGGTGGTTTCCTGGACCTATAAAGAGAAAAATCAGAGAGTCCAGGCCAAAGAGTTGGTTTTACGTGTGTTAGATGTCTCCAAAATGGAGTTTACCGTAAGCGTACCCGAAAATCTGATCTCACAGGCGCCTTATGTAAAAGACGTGGCCATAACCTTCGATGCCTTCCCGAATCGCCCGATTCCGGCCAAGGTAAAGGAGATAGGCACCGAGGCCTCTGCCACAACCCGCACCTATCCGGTAACCCTCATCTTCGACCAGCCCGCAGATATAACCATTTTATCGGGTATGGCCGGGTTAGCACGTGCCAGCGATGTGGAAATGCCGGGCGAGGCAGGAGAGTCGGAATTCGAGATTCCGGTGTCGGCGCTTTTCACCCCGGATAAAGAAAAGAGCTTTGTTTGGGTGATCGATGAGTCAACCATGACGGCCAAAAAACGCGAAGTTATGCCACGCAGATTGACTGCGCGTGGCCAGCGGGTTAGAGGTCTTGAACCCGGGATGTGGATTGCCACCGCCGGTGTGCACACCTTGCGAGAGGGCCAGAAGGTTAAGATTATGGAAGCAGGTACTATGGAGATAAGAGGCCAGAAGTCAGAATAAGAGGGGCAAAGGGCTCAGGGCCCGAGGCATAAGGAAAACAAAGTAAAGATTGCTACCTTGCGCCTTATACCTTCAGCCCTACGCCTCATATATAGGAGATATGGATGAACCTCACTGAATACGCCATTAAGAACAGGGCCGTGACTTATTTCTTTTTAGTCTTGCTGTTACTTGGCGGCATAGGTAGTTACTTTGTTCTTGGCCAGTTGGAGGACCCGGTCTTTACTGTTAAGACGGGGGCAGTAGTGACCTCCTATCCGGGTGCCAGTGCCTACGAGGTTGAACTGGAAGTAACTGACCTTATAGAAAAGGCCATCCAGGAAATGCCCCAACTCAAGCACCTGTACTCTTTCTCACGGCCCGGCGTGTCAATCATAAAGGTCGACATCGAGCAGAAGTACTGGGCTGATCAACTCCCGCAGATTTGGGACGAGATGCGCAAGAAAATCCGCGATGTTACTCCCCAGTTTCCCCCCGGTGCAGGCAAGCCGACCGTGGTGGACGATTTCGCCTTCGTCTATGGCTTTGTCCTGGGACTTACCGGTGACGGTTTCAGCTACAAGGAACTGGAGGATTGGGCAGATGCCATGAAAAAAGAACTCAGTCTGATCCCTGGAGTTTCGCGGGTAGAGCTCTGGGGCGTGCAAGACAAGGTCATATACCTTGATGTGTCTGAACAGCAAATGGCGGAGAGAGGTCTGACTGTGGAGAATTTTGTCGCTACTCTTGGCCGGCAGAACATGGTTGTGGATGCAGGCTCAATAGACGTTCAAGACCGACGGTTAAGGGTTGCCCCCACCGGAGAGTTCCAGTCACCAGAAGATATCGGCGAGCTTTTTTTACATCCCACAACGCTGGATTTGCTCAATCTTGGAGTTCCTACCAGTGCAACCGGTGTTGATGCTTTGCAGCCCAGTCAGCAAGCAAGCCCCACCGTGGGCGGTGGGGTTCGACCCGGGGTGGAGCTGATTCGTATCAAGGATATTGCTGAGGTCAAAGCCGGTTACCTCGAACCGCCCCGGTGGCTTATGCGACTGGACGGCATGCCGGCCCTTGCCATACAAATTGCCGCTCATGACGACGTCAATGTTGTTGAGGTGGGGAAGAGACTAGAAAAGCGCATAGAAGAGATACTGCCTTTTATACCGGTGGGACTCGAGATAACCCGCATCGCCTGGCAGTCTACTCTAGTAACTGAAGCCATAAACGGCTTTTTCTTGAACCTCCTCGGCTCTGTGGTCATCGTCCTCGTCGTCTTAACGATTCCAATGGGCTGGCGCATGGGGGTGATCATCGGCACCGGCCTGGTGCTAACTATCTTGGGCACTTTTATGGGTATGGCGATATTGGGGTATCCCTTTCAAAGGATGTCCCTTGGAGCTTTGATTATTGCCATGGGGATGATGGTGGACAACTCGATCGTGGTGGCCGACGGCATCCAGGTTAAAATCAATCAGGGCATGGATCGGGTCCAGGCCGCCATCGAAGCGGCCAGCAAACCATCCCTGCCGCTGCTGGGTGCTACCGTCATTGCCGTGATGGCCTTCTACCCCATCTTTGCGTCCGAAGCGGATGCAGGCGAATACTGCCGCACCCTGTTCGTCGTTGTGGCCATGTCCCTGCTTATCAGCTGGGTATTGGCCATGACCATAACTCCCGTTCAGTGCCTCGATATGTTACCCCCGGCCAAAGCATCTGAAGGCGAGGAAGAAAAGGATCCCTATGACACCAAGTTCTTTAATGTGTACCGCGGACTATTAGTAAAGGCTATCCGGGGACGCTGGATATTCATGGGGTGCATGGTAGCCTTACTGGTTGCCTCAATTCTTGGCTTCGGTAACGTGAAACAGATGTTCTTCCCCTATGCCTCACGCAACCAGCTCATGGTGGACTTCTGGTTTCCGGAAGGAACCCGCATCCAGGAGGTCTCAGAACGGGTCAGAGCGGCCGAAGAAGAGCTGATGAAAAATGAACTGGTGCAGAATGTGAGTAGTTATTTCGGTCAGGGGCCGCCTCGTTTTTACCTGCCGGTGGATCCGGAACTACCCTTTTATCAGAATTACGCAGAAATTATTGTCAATACAAACAGCTATAAAGATGTAGATCCGGTGATTGCTGAAATTGAACCCTGGATGGAGGAAAACTATCCTGATGCTTTGACGCGGGTACGCAAATATGGCGTGGGTCCCAGTGACACCTGGAAGTTCGCATGGCATATCACCGGGCCGGCTGACGCGGACCTTAATGTCCTGAGGGAACTCGGAGACAAGGCCGTGGCGATCCTTGAGAATGAGCCGAGAGCAAAGGAGATAAAAACCTCATTGATGAACCGGATTCAGAAGTATGTTCCCGAGTATGACCAGGTTCGCGGGCGCTGGGCCCAGGTAAGTCGTGAGGATATTGGCTTCGCCACACGCCGGGCCTATGACGGCCAGCAGGTGGGGTTGTACCGCGAGGGAGATGACCTTTATCCCATCATGCTCCGCCACCCACCCAAAGAACGTCTTGCGGCTGCCGATAGCATGGAAATCCTACAGGTAAAACCAGAACTCTCAACCAATACCGTGCCCCTATCTCAGGTCACCAAGGATATTCGGGTGGAATGGGAGGAACCCTATATAAATCGGTGGGAGCGAAGGCGGTGCATTACCATTCAGGCGACTCCGGATTGGTGGTCTACTTACCCCGACCTGAAAAGACACGTTATCGATGAATTCGAAAAGTTAAGGGCGGAGTTTCCCCCAGAGTACGATATTTTCATGGACGGTGAGGATGAGAGTCAGTTAGATGCCCAGTCATCACTAACGCCTGGTGTCATGCCGGCAGTCATCATTATGCTGTTCATTATGGTGGCGCTCTATAACGCCTACCGCCAGATGTTGATTATCCTCATCACCATCCCTTTTGCCGCGATCGGGGTGACCTTCGGCCTGCTGATCACCGGCCAGCCCTTCGGTTTCCTGGCCATGCTGGGTGCCATGAGTTTGTCTGGCATGATGATCAAGAATGCTATCGTGCTTCTGGATACAGTGAGAGAAGAGATGGACGCGGGCAAGACGCATTATGAGGCCATCGTCAGATCCGGCGTTACCCGGCTGCGCCCGGTGGCGCTGGCTGCAGCCACAACTGTGATGGCGTTGACCACCCTGGCGCCCGACGTCTTCTGGGCGGCCATGGCCTATACTATTATGTTCGGCCTTACCTTCGGCACCGTCCTTACCATGTTCGTGGTGCCGGTGCTTTATTGTATGTTTTATAAGGTAAAATCGCCGGAAACAGCGATGTAAGATTGCGGATTGCGGATTTAGAGGACCTTCATGGAAGTAGAGGCATATATCACAGTTGGCATTCTGGCGCTTGCCTTTGGACTGCTGATCAAAACCAAGCTTCGATCAATACTGCTTGGAAATAACTCAAGATCGCTATAGACTTGAACCGTATAATAAACAATTAGGAGGATGACAAGAGATGAAGAGAGAATCTATCCAATATGAAAGCGAAGCATTCTCGTGCGAGCAGAGTGGTAAATTCGCAATATTAACTATGCAAGAAAAAGCATTCGATATGGCAACTAACTTGCAGCTGCGAGAGGATTATTTTTCAGTTCTGGAAGCAGTTGAGAGTTCGCCCGAAGTGCTGGGATTAGTGCAAATGAAAACACATGAGTTCATCGATGATGAAAAGTACCGTGAGTTCATTCGAATCATCATGGGTGACGGCAGTGATACGGGGTCAACTCAGAGAGTGTTTCTCAGACAACGATTCTCGAACTTGCTCGGCCGGATGATTCTGAAGGCTGCTAATTTTACCAAACCGCTTATTGGTGGAATAAGCGGCGTCACCACGCTTGAGTATTTAGGTGTTACCCTGCCTTTTGATTTTCGATTTGCTACACAGAACACCAGTTTTACGTTTCCAAATCTCGATCTCGGTTTACCCCCCAGTGAGCTATTGGCCTTTTACCTGGTCCGATATGTAGGTCCTGGAAAGGCCCTTGAAATACTCCTATCAGGGCAGCCCCTTTCTGCCTTAGAGGCTCAAGAACTCGGGCTAATAACGGCCGTGGTCTCAGAAGATGAATTGGAACAGCGATGCTTGGAGAAGCTTGAAGAAATTAATGCATTTTCGAGTACTGCGGTTTCAGCTACTAAGAGCATGGTACAGCCTAAGCCTGCAGAACTCGAGCTCTTCTTGAAATGACCTTAGCTCTTTCATGAGTAGTCGTTTGCCCAATGACCATGATCTTGACTCTTGACGAACTGTGAGTCATCATCCCGACCGGCTACTCAAGATAGCTGCTATAGTTGTTGAGAGTTTGACAGGCCTGAAATCTTAACATCTTGAAATCATAATTTTACCCAATTTATTTGGCCCGCCTCATCAAATATAGGAGTGGAATTATGAAAAGAACAGTAATGTGCTTGCTCACATTGCTCTTGCTGTCTGCGACGCCAGCCCTCAGCCAAGACGCCATAGACTACTTCAACCTAGGACTCAAGAGCTCCAGGACCCGCAAGAAGATCGAGTATTTTACCAAAGCATTGGAGATGGATCCAAGATTGACCACAGCTTACGAAAAACGGGGGATGCTCTATTATTTTCAAGGGAAATATGAGGAGTCGATTCAGGACTACGAGACATATCTTGACTTAACAAGAGGAGATGCTCAGGCCTATCGGATGCTGGGCACGGGCTATCTCAAGAGTGGAATTTATGAACCAGCAATCACCAGTTTCACCCGTGTTATTGAAATGGAGCCCGAGCATGCTACAGCTTATGCTTACAGAGCGGAAGCGTATCGGCTGAGCGGCAGGGGCGAGGAAGCGTTTCGTGATGCCACCACCGCGGTCAAGCTCAGAGGTGATCCGCGAGCCAAGTCTGATGCTTATAGAACAAGGGCTAAGCTTCATTGGGCGGCAGGGCGCAAAGAACTCGGCTCCGCCGATTTCAGTTCTTCCTGGCAGATAGACCCTAGAGTCCCTAGCTATTGGCGGGTGGAATTACTCAATTTCGCCAGTGCTGAGGAGTTAAGGAATGTAGCACCTTTTATCATAATTGCTCTAGTTTTTGTTTTGATTTTTGGGCTAAGGGTCAAACCTCCGGAAAAGGACAAATGAAGCGGAGTTTTAAGAGAGCTGCGGTTGGGGCCAACGTGGCTAAATTGAAGGGAGGGTAGAGCAGTCCCACTATGGCGCTGCCCTTTACTGGTAGGTTCCCAAATACCATGCGGAGCTTCGGTTCCGCTTTTGTAATTCTCCAGTCAGACTCGGAGTGTGAATTACATACACACTATTGGCTCTAGGAAGCGTACTACTCCATCTGGGGACGGGTCAGAAAGGGCAAAAGTGTGGAGTATGTAATGTTCACTCAGCCCTACACGAAGACTGAGACTCCCAATCATATCGGGTACCATTCCTTAAACTGGCCAGAATCTTGTCAGCCACCTGCCGAGCTAAATCTTTCCTTTCAGTTTCCGGGATCTCATCGACAAGCATTATGTCTGTGTATTTATTCTCCTTATTGTATATGGGGAGGGCATCGAATTGAATAATGTTTTCGTGGCCGACAACGTTT
>CP070843.1:1654854-1658216 GCA_020350905.1 Deltaproteobacteria bacterium | reverse complement strand
TGGCCTCGGCGTCCGTTCCTGTGCTCTTCCCTCCCGTCTACATTCCGGTTGAGGTGGGCGGAGAATCCTATCGACAGATGCATGTGGATGGCGGTGCCAGAGAGATGGTTTTCTTCCCTGAATTCATTCAGGATTTTGACAAGGCCATTGCTGAGTGTGGCCTCAACCGTTCCGATGTGCGCGGCGAAATATACATACTCTATAACGGCAGGGCCGCCGCGAGGGGGACGTATGAACCTGTGGAGCCCCGTGCCTTGTCTGTGATGGAAGTGTTTGTGCGTTCCCTCATGAGGAAGAACACCACCAGCAGCCTGTACCGGATCTGGGTACGAGGGCTGATTCACAAGATGGACATTCACATTACCGATATTCCACCTGAGTACAAAGATTTGCAGAGCGATATGGAGTTTAACCCTGATGACATGAAACGGCTGTTCGAGTTCGGGTACAACCGGTCTGTCAACGGGCAGGCTTGGTGGACTCAGCCTGCAGTCGAGAATTACCAGGAGCTCATCGAAAAGATCAGCCCAGGGGAGGCGATAGAAGAGATGGAGGCCAGGCCAGAGTTTCGTCGTCTTGAAATGTGGCGTCCTAAAGAATGAAACATGTGGTAATCTGGGAACTGAACCAGCGAGAGCCTTACCCGTCCCGCCCAGGGGCGGGACGGGGGGGTTAGACAGTGAACCTGATAAAATGGGTGAACACTGTATCATATTCATTCCATGCTGGCCACGAATAGGCTTGCGTTAACCCTCTCCTTCATGGTATGAAGCCTCAATTTTTGAAAACACGTTTCACCGAGGTGGGAAACCGAGAGGTGGTTAAACAGTTAATTCATAGGCCGGTTGCCAAGCTGTCCCTTCTGCTCAGTGGATTTGGGTCTCAGGAGAACCGTCGACACCGGAGGGCCAAAATAAGATGGCCTGTTGTGATGACGACCTCTAATGGCCTGGCTGATGGTCAGACCCACAATGTCAGCCTCGGAGGTGTATTCATACGCTGTCAAGAAAAGATTAATCTGGAAAATCGCTTCAGGTTAGTTATGACTACCAAAGACCGGTTGATTTTGGTTAACGTAGAAGTAGTCTGGTCAAATGGCCACCAATCTGAAGGTAAATCAGCCTACCATGAGATGGGCGTCCGCTTCACAAACATTTCCGGTAATGACCGCACTTTCCTCAGCGGCGTCATTTCAAAGTATACCTAAAGCAACTAAACACTAAACATTTGTGAACTAGACAGTAGGAACTGCAGTCATTGCTCATTGAGAAATGATAGGCGCTTAGCGCTCTGCGAATCAGCAGAACAGTTCGAAATCCGGCATTTTGTAGAGGGCTCTGATATGGTCTATGACTGTATCAGGAAGGTAGCGTCCCCAGAGCTTTATGGGTAAGCGGTCGATATGAAGGTGGGGACTGACTCCCACAGCAAAAAGGTATTCGATGAGAAACTCCACGTTCATGGGGATGTACCCTTTGTAAACCTTGTTATCCCTTTGGGCTACAATGCGTTCCTCATGAAGGCTGTTTCCCAGTTCCGACTCCACCATGTCGGAGAAAGTACAAAGAATCAATTCTAGTTTCAGCGTTGGCTTTGCCCTGCCCAATAAAGGCTCCAAACCTCTTTTCAACTCTGTCTCTGAGAGCCCGCGCTCCAGGTATTTCTCCCAAATCCGCCAATCAAAATAAGTACGGCAAACAAGCTCCCGATCCCAAGTAACCTCGATGATCAAACTGGTAGCCTGGTAGTTCCCCGAAAAGTTTTCACGGTCGATGATTCTAATTTTCTGGTGATGGGACAGATCTTTTTCCAGCAGAGAAAGCTTTTCAGCATTCCCAACAATTTTGATGCCCCCGACGTCATGGATTCTCAGGGCAGACTTATCTAATTCAATATTGTTATCTCTGAACCTCTGGGCGATGTCCTTCTCTGCGGAGATGAACTCAAGATCCATTAATTTCTTGGGGGTAATGAGTTCTTCCAGGTGGATGTTATATTTTCTCGCCCGTTCTGCCGCCATCTCCTCGGCCTGTTCTTGGACCATCCTGAAAATCCAGTTGGCCACGTAACGGTTCGCTTTTTCAGCTATCCTTCTTGGACGTTTTATTCTGTAAAGGCCTAAAAGACGTTTCTGATTGTCCAGACAAATGGTGCCGTTGATAGGGGCTTCTCGATAGAAAAATTCCGGATTTGATTGGTAAAGGCGAATCAGTTCACCACTGCGAGCGTTTCCGTCTTTACCGCTACGGCAGATGGCGTCACGGAGTTGGCCTTTGAACTGAATACGTTCATTTTGACAAGGTTGTCCGTGGACTGTCTTCAACAGAGTATTGGCCACAGCCTCAAGGGTCTGGCCCAGTACGAAGCCATCGCAGATAAGGATTTTGGTGATGCGCATGCCATCGTCGGGCTCTAGTCGACCCAGAAGCCAACGCTCGGTTATATCAAATAAATCGTCTCGGTGTACAAATGACGACAGGTACATGTTCTGTTAAGGGACTCCTCAGTGCATGCAGTCTCTGGTGCGCTAGAGCATACCAAACTGTCGCAAAAAGTCCCAATTTATTTCACTTCTCTGACATGACTGCATTATGGTTCAGGTGATGTTCGGAAAAATTGGTTCCGAGGTAATGTACTAGTCACCAAATCCCTGGCAGTTTAGACAGTCTTATATTTGAAAATTCGGTTTACTATTCCGAAAGACAAATAAAAGATTACCAGAACAGGCAACACTATTGGAAACAGAATGAAAAGATATGCTCTCGCTGTCTCTCGGCCGCTGGCAACCCAATCATCAGACTTCTCGCCATATGCCCATGATTTCAGTGCCATAGAGAATCTGACCATAGCGATGATAAAAACAGGGTAAAACAGTGAAATGGCTAAACCCAGTAGTAACCCATGGGCAAGAGGAAGATATCTACCGATTATAGCTACGGATGAGGCGGTAGTCCCGATCGCAATGCTCATAGCAACGAGAAATGCCTTTTCTTCTTTAAGCATAACATTTTCTCTCTCTCCCCAGTTGGCGACTCCCCGTGGCTGGATTGAAGCTCCCTGCAGCCAGCTGCAGGGAATCTTCGAAATGTAAGGAATGAATCCATTTTATTGTAGTTCGCTCGCTAACCCCGCAGCAAGCCACGGGGAATGCGCTCGCTGGAGCATTTTCAACAGTAATGGTGAAGAAACCATATTTTCAAACAGATTAAGCCTTTGTTCAAAGCAGGAATCATGCCAAGCACGCTTGGCGCTAGGTTATCAGCAATGTCTCATGGGTGATGACAAATTGGTCCCTAGCCCGGATATTTCATGAATCACTTGCTGCGACCAGGGATATGGCCGTCCTTCCTGGCGTCCTCGGG
>CP070843.1:1648026-1654754 GCA_020350905.1 Deltaproteobacteria bacterium | reverse complement strand
GGAGTTATGGAGTCCTGCTCTTCCACCAACATCAGCCCTGCATAGAGAACGCCCTTGTAAACGACGCCGGTCTTTTCTTTGAAGCCTGTAATGAGCGGCTGCACCACTCGATCCATTATGATCTGGCTCATCTCTTCGGTGAGCCAGGGATGGGGAGAGTAGGACCCCATGCCACCGGTGTTCTTGCCCTCGTCGTTATCCCGAGCCCTCTTGTAGTCTTGGGCTGCCACCATGGGCATCACCGAGTTGCCGTCTGTGAAACAGAAGAATGAGAGCTCTCGACCATACAGCCGCCGCTCAATTTCCACCTTGCTCCCCGAGTCCCCGAAGATTCGCTTTTCCATGAGCAGGTGGACGGCATCCTCTGCCTGGGCCACATCATCACAGACCAGAGAGCCTTTACCCGCCGCCAAGCCGTCCGCCTTGACCACCACCGGATATCCCACGCCGCGTACATAGTCCCGGGCCTTATCCGGGTCGTCAAAGATCTCGAAATCAGCCACCGGAATCCCGAGATCACGCATTATCTCTTTCGCATAGCATTTGGATGACTCCAGCCGGCTTGCGGCTTGGCTCGGCCCAACTATGTCCAGCCCTTCCTTCTCAAAGAGATCGACAATTCCGGCTGAAAGAGGGCTCTCCGGCCCTACAAAGGTAAGGTCGATACTCTCACTGGAGGCAAAGGCAAGCATTTCTTCTATGGACCGGGCATTGACACACTCTGCAGTCTGCGAAATTCCGGCGTTCCCGTGGGCAACATAGATTTTCTTCACCCTTGAACTCTGGGAAAACTTCCAAGCGATAGTGTGATCGCGTCCACCACTGCCGATGATAAGTACCTTCATCACTCCCCCGCAACACGATAGTTAAAAAATCAAATGAAAAACACCCCCGGCTAACTGACCAACTATAAAGAGAATTTTCCTTGTGACTACTGCTGGAAGGTATCAAAAAGGCAAAGATGAGTCAAACTGAAAATCCGCCCCCTCTCTGCCTCCACTGCCTCCATCAGACAAAGTGGGCTTGCTCTATCGCAGCCTCATGGGAGTAATAGTGTTTACAACAGCTATGACTACCTAGTAAAACAGTGTGTTATAATAAACTGATTCGGTGCAAACAAACCCAACTGATAGAGGAATTCCATGGCCAAACCAACGTATGAAGAGCTCCAGCGCCGGGTGGGGGAGCTGGAAAAAATGGTCAACTTCAAAATTTCCCCGCAAGAATTCTATTTCGACACCAGAGATCTCATCTATTTCAAGGGATACAGGGATTGGTCGTTGGATTTGTACGACAGAAAAATAGAGGATATCACCGGCTATAAACTGGAAGATTTTCTGGACAGAAAGGTAAAGTGGCTGGACATCGTCTATGACAAAGACAAAGAGATAGCCCGAGAGGCAGTGAAACAAGCATTAAAAACCGATAAGTATTATCTTGCCGAGTACCGAATCGTCAAAGAATCTGGTGATTTATCCTGGATAAAGATAAGGGGTTTTATCACTACCGATGCAAATGGTGACTTCTTATCTGTGCGAGGAGTCCTGAACGATGTCACTCTTGAGAAATATGGCCAGTTCACCTTCGAGTCAAAGGGTGGCGGCCTGGCCTGGACGAACAGTTTGAAAGACGGCCTCTACATTATTTCAAAAGATCACCGGATCGTGTTTATGAATCAGACCCTTATTGATCTCGTTGGCGACCACATCGGCGAGGTCTGTTATGAAGCCCTGTTTGACCGGCAAACACCATGTCCCTGGTCGGTAATGGATCAGATTGAAGAAGGCGATGTTTGCTTTCTACAGGAATATAACTTGCCGAAAACGAGGAGAATTTTCCAAGTAAGAAGTATCCCCATCAAGCTGGAAGATGGTTCCATCGGCAAATTGGGCCACCTCAAGGATATCACCGAAACGAGAAAGCTGGAACTCGAGGTGGAGGAATTCGCCGGCAGGCAGCGAGCCATCGAGGATGCAGCCAACAGAGCTGAACTGGGGATATTCATCCTCCAAAACCATGAGGGAATTGAGGCACGATTTCGTTATGCAAATAATGCCTTTTCCACAATCACCGGCTATGAGTCCATTGAGCTGTTGAATAAAGGCTTGACTGACCTGGTTCATCCAAGAAGTCGGCAAGAGGCAATGGAACGGTACCAACTAAGACAGAAAGGAGAGACCCAGGATCGGGCTTATGAGATAGATATGGTCCGCAAAGACGGGATGCCCATCACCGTGCATGGAAGTTTCGCTCTCTCTAGCCATGAGGGCAAGGTGGCAACCATTGGCTTCCTCCGGGACATCACTGAGAGAAAAAAGGGGGAGAAAGCTCTCTGGCGCTCGCAAAGGCTCGCCTCCGTTGGCAGACTGGCCGCAGAAATCGCCCACGAGATGAACAATCCTTTGACAAGCGTTCTCACTTTTTGCAAACTGGCGACTGGTATCGTCCAGCAGGAGCCCTTTCCGGAACAGCGGCTGTCTGACCTGCGGAACTATATCTCCTATCTGCACAGCGAGACTGAAAGATGTGCGAATATTTCGCGTAATCTACTGGATTTTTCCCGCCAAAGTGAAATTGAAATTAGAGAAAATGACATCCACGAAATCTTGGACAAAACGCTCACTATTTTGCGGCATCGTGCCGGCCTGGACGAAATCAAAATTCATACCGATTATGCCGCGGAGCTTCCTTTCTTGTCATGCGATTTCAAGCGCTTGCAGCAGGCATTTGTCAACATTCTTTGGAATGCCATTGAGGCAATGCCAGAGGGAGGAACGCTCACCGTTACGAGCAATTTTGACCGAGAAAAAGACAGGATTGAGATTCAGGTAAGTGACACCGGCGTGGGCATCCCAGACGATGATGTGGAAAGAATTTTTGAGCCGTTTTTTACTTCGAAAGCCGAGGGCAAGGGCGTGGGGCTTGGACTCTCCGTAGCCTACGGTATCATTCGGCAGCATCATGGAGAGATCCACATCCATAGTAAAGTAGGTGAAGGCACTCGATTCTCCATTCAGCTTCCACCAGGTTCAAATACGCTCTCCGTGGAGGAACAGAAAGAGGAGGAGTACATCTTTACCACCGCAGCCCACACCAAGTAAGAAATTCGGGCCCAAAGGACCAGGTTTTCGATGTTCAATAAAAGGTGTGCGGAAAACCACAAACCTCAACTCTTCTCCCATAGGTGAACCAATGAAGGAAGATGCACGGGTTTTAGTAGTCGATGACGAGCCAATGGTCTGTCTTGCCCTCACAAATTGGTTGGAGGAGGAAAATTATTTCGCCCAAGCGGTTGAAGACGGGCCTCACGCCATCAAAGCCGTACGAGGGGAGAACTGGGATATTGTTCTTCTTGATCTTAGGATGCCAGGTATGGACGGTCTAGAGGTGCTCAAACAGGTTAAAGAGATTGCCCCTCAAACCGTGGTTATTATGATGACTGCATACGCCTCCATCCCCGGCGCCGTCCAAGCCATGAAAGAGGGCGCCTACGACTATATCGTCAAACCCCTCGACGTGGACCAACTAACCCTGATGCTGAAAAGAATCGTTGAACATCAACAGCTGATCACTGAAAACATCCTGCTCCGCAAGCGTTTGACCGAACAATACGAGTTCGAAGATATCATTGGCAGAAGCGAGGCCATGCAGGAAGTCTTTTCAATGATCAAGGCCGTTACCGACACCAACGCCACCGTATTGATAACTGGGGAAACTGGCACAGGCAAAGAACTTGTGGCCAGGGCAATTCACAGCAACAGTTCCCAACGTTATGGCCCCTTTGTGGCCACCAGCTGTGGAGCTTTGCCCGAAACCCTACTGGAGAGCGAGCTGTTCGGCTACGAAAAGGGAGCTTTCACCGGTGCCGACCGCACCAAGAAAGGACGGTTCGAACTGGCCAATGGTGGAACCCTCTTCCTGGACGAAGTGGGCGACATCAGTATGAAGACTCAGATCAAACTGCTGCGAGTATTGCAGGAAAAAAGCTTCAGCCGCTTGGGTGGGACAGAGCAAATCAAGGTAGACGTCAGACTCATCTCCGCCACCAATCGCGATTTGGTTGCTGCCATAGAGGAGGGCTCTTTCCGTAGCGATCTCTATTACCGTTTAAATGTGGTCAGTATCCAGCTTCCCCCCTTGCGGGAACGTAAAGATGACGTTCCCTTGTTAGCCGCCCACTTCATAAACAAGTATAATGTGGAATTTAACAAGAAATTCGACCGGGTAGATCGGAAGGCCATGGACTTTATGATGGACTACCACTGGCCTGGCAACGTGCGTGAACTCGAAAACGTGATTGAACGGGCTCTCGTAATTGATCAGGGGCCTCAAGTGCAGGTTAAGCATTTGCCCTTCTGCAATGTTGAATCACCCCTCACTGAGGAACTCCAATCGTTGCAGGAAGTGGAAAGGATCCACATTGAGAAAATGCTCCAAAAAAACGACTGGAACATAGCCAAGACGGCACGTCTTCTCAATATCGACCGCACCACTCTCCACAAGAAGATTAAAAAATTCGGCCTGGAAAGACAGCAATAAGCTATCATGAAAAATGACCCCCAATTCATCTACCTTATACCCTTGGGGGATGTAGGTGATACATACCTGGAGACCATCGCAGAAAGCATCCAGGAACAGTTCAGCCTGGCAGTCAAGATTACCACCAATCAGGGTCTGCCCGCCTACGCCCTGGATGCTGCCCGCCAGCAATACAACTCCAATTTGATTCTGCGGAAATTAATCGACACCGCAGCTCCAGATGCGCTCAAGGTCTTGGGGGTGACCCATGTTGACCTCTTCAACCCCATCTTCTCCTTTGTATTTGGCGAGGCCCAGTTCAAAGGCAAGGGTGCCATTATCTCCAGTTATCGTCTGCACGGCAACCCCGACAGCGACTTGAAAATCGGCTGCCCTCCGCTCATAAGCCGCCTGGAAAAAGAGGCCATTCACGAATTGGGCCATACATTCGGCCTGAAACATTGTGCTGATCCTGATTGCGTCATGCAGTACTCTGTTGGATTGGAGTGCGCCGATCGCAAGTTCTCCTTTTTCTGCCCTGCCTGTCGTGACCTCATGATCTGGCATCTCAGCACCGACATCTTTTTGAAGGCTTGACAGTTCAGAGGTCTGGAGAATTACGCAACATAACCTCCTCCCTCGCCACACCTAGCCAGGATAGTTCATGAATTGGTGCCGCGAGACCACGCCTGCCATGCGAGCAAGGCGAGGCGGGCGGCTCGGCCCCGCTCAGACGAGGCAGGCTGGTCCCCGCCCGATACGAGCACTTCAACTGCCACTGCGCGCGGGCATAAAGCCGGCCCTCCAAAATTCGCAGCGACTGTTCAAGATTTTCCAGTGGCCAAACACCACCCTCACATGTGGCCAATTGCGACAGCATGCGGGCTATCCCCACTGCCAACCTGTGCAGTTGATTGCAAACGGTGCGTGGGCGTTACCTGCCCAACCAGTAATTAATCGCGCCCCCTTAGATGAAGTCATAGGATGTTTCGCTGTGCCAAAAGACCCCAATAATATGTGGTAAAAACCAACTCAATGTAGTATTTTACCACACAATGTAATTTCGTTATTATATCAAGATGTTATCTGCTTCTTGTTTCTCTGGTGTGGCTTTATCCTACATTTCCTGCTGTTGTTGAACTCACCACCATCGCTCCTTATTGCTTGTATTTTCAGTCACTTATCAGCAAAAAATAAAAGTGGCACGCCCCTTGCTCATAGGAAGGACAACACTAGCAAGAACTTATTGAGTTTACTCTTTATTTCTACAAGGAGGTTTCGCCATGAAGGAAGCAAAAAAGATGTCAGGTTTCAAGGCAGTGCCCAATGGCGAGGAAAAATGCATCTGGATGGAAGCTGGAGTGATCGATTACAAACTCTGCAACTACTACTACAATTGTTCTGCCTGTCCTTTTGATAAGGCGATGAAGCAAACCGCAGATAAGAATGCGGAGGCGCGTCGTCAGGGACTCGTGCCCACCGGTAAGAAAGCCCACATTATCTCTTGGCAAGAAAAGATGAAGAAGCGTCCAGGGCTTCAACGTGAGTGTCGACACGCACTCACCGGCAGGACTACTTTCCGGCTCTGCCCCTACGAGTTTGAATGTCACACCTGTGAGTTTGACCAAATGCTGGAGGATAGTTGGCAGTTGCAGATTCCGGCCCGGATAAGCACCATCCCCCAGGTGGACGGCTTTGGCCTCCCAGAAGGACATTTCTTTCATCTTGGGCACGCCTGGGCCAGGGTTGAGCACGGCGGTCGCATCCGCATCGGGCTGGACGACTTCGCCATGAAAGTTTTTGGGCCCATGGATTCCTTGGATCTGCCGCTGACCGGTGAGGAGGTCAAGTTCAGCGAGGTGGGACTGGCCTTCACGCGAGAGGGCAGGGAGGCTCAGGCGCTTTCACCACTTTCAGGGGTGGTTGCAGCACAAAATTATCAGGTTACCAAAACACCCGCGGTGATCAAAGAGCAACCATATAACGATGGCTGGCTGATGGTGCTTGAGCCAGCAGCGATGAAAAAGGACCTGAAGAACCTCCTCTACGGCCAGGAGAGCACAGAGTGGATCCAGGCGGAACATCAGAAATTGGTGGAGATGGTCAGTTCAGTGGGAATGACCTATGCCGATGGTGGTCCCATTGATGATGTGGTCGGCAACCTACCTGACCTGTCATGGGACAAGCTGACTGAAGAATTCCTGCGCACT
>CP070843.1:1644772-1647926 GCA_020350905.1 Deltaproteobacteria bacterium | reverse complement strand
GAAGCTGTCGGAGAAGCAAGAACTAATTGCAGAGAATAACGATTATCTTGATCTTTACTTCAATCCGCTGGTCACCTCGAGAATTGTCCATGAAAAAGTTGGGGTCCATGTGCTCCCCGAACCTCTGCCCTTTTCTCCTGAGCCCTTACCCTACTCCACCATTGCCCCGTCGCAAATGGTGGATCGGGGTCAAGCAACCCGATCGCACAGAGAAGATCCAAATGCTAGGGCAAGGGGGGCGGTTACCCACAGGCTCATGGAACACTTAGGCCATGGCCGTCCCCTTCCTGAGCCCGTTTCCCTGGCCGCAGCTCTCATTAACGAAGGAGTTCCGGAGACTGAGGCAAAGCCCTTGGCAAGCGAAATACTGAAAGAGATTCAGCTTTGTTTGCAGGAGGACTTTTTCAGCTGGCTGTTAAAGCAAGAGCACCCTCAGGCCTATAGTGAATGGAGTCTAGAGGATCGGCCAACCGCAGATAAAATCCGCACCGGCACCGTGGATCGGGTAGTCTTCGATGGCAGTAATTGGTGGGTCGTTGACTACAAAACCAGCCGCCCATTGGACGATGAGAGTGTGGATAGCTTTCTCGCGCGGGAGTCCTATCTCTACAGGCCGCAGCTTCATGCCTACGGAGAGATGGTCGCCAACTACTTCAAGGCAGACTTACGTTCGGTTCGAACTGTTCTCTACTTCACCGCACTGCAACGTAAAGTCCAAGTGGATTCTTAGTTCATGGGCCGTGTCCCTCCAACCTTTACTCTTGCCATCACATTGCTTGTGGAACATTTTTACCCATTTCTGGTCAAACCACTTTTGGGTAAAATTATCCATTTTCGGTCAGACCAGTTTTGGGTAAACATCCTGAATTGTGGCTGATTGATGCCTAGTGTTACGTGCCTAGTTCTTAGTCTGCCAGGGATGTCTCCAGACTCAGCAGCTTGGCTCCCTGTTTTAGGATAAACTCTCCGTCTATGGTTTCCCAAATCCAACCAGAATAACCATACCCTCCAACCGGCTTGCCAACAAAGGCCCCCTGCCACGACTCCGAGCGTGGTTGATTAACGGCTATCGTGCCGAAGACCCCAAATTTCATTGCTTTGACCGGATGGCAGTAGGATTCACCCACCAGCTTTTCCCCAACCTTTCGGGCCTCCTGCTCATCTCCGTAGACGGCAGCCCTGAGGCCGTAGCGGTTGTCCCGCGCCAATTGGAGCGCTTCTTCACTAGTAGCGAAAGATTGAACAAAAGAAACTGGGCCGAAGGTCTCTTCTCTCATGCCCAGCATTTCATGGGTAGCATCGACCACCACTGTTGGATGGACCAGATTGCCTTCGATCTTACCGCCGAGGGCAATCTTACCACCACGAGCCACAGCGTCCTCGAGCTGAGCTTTGATATTGGCAATTGCTCTAGGACTGGCCACAGGACCCATTTCGGTGAATGGGTCTCCAGGATCTCCCAGCTTGAGCGACCGACTGAGTTCCAGAAATATCTGTAGAAACTCTTCATGTATCGACGCATGGAGATAAACACGCTCAGGGGCGGTGCAGGTCTGACCGGCATAGATATATTTGGATTCGGCCAACTCATAGACTGCAGCCTCCAGGTCACCTCCAGGGAGCACAATGAAAGGATCTTTGCCTGGCCCTTCGAAGACAAACTTTTTCCCATACGCTTTGATAGAATCTCGATAACGTCCAGCATAAGCATCTGTACCAAACAAACAGATTGCCGGGGTTTGAGGATCTGCTATGGCATGCTCAATAAAAGTCTTACCATCTGCATAGTCAAAACGAATAGCATCACCAAAAATAGGCTGGTAAAGCGACTCGGTGAAACTGGCGATCTCGGAGCCCCGTGAGGCGAATTTAACCCGCACCCGGTTGCCAACCAAATATATGGAGACTATGGCAGTATTAAGCCAAGCGCTGCCGTTGTAAGGCAAGACTAGCGCAACTTCTTGCTCAGGGCCACACAGGGGCTGCCGAGTGGCAAAAGGAGATATCATTTCATCAAAGCCCTGCAAGTTCTTCAGATTGACATCTACTTCTATGCTGCATTCTTGATGGGTGAAGCCGGTTTCTCGAACCGCAACGGAAATCAGTTCATCTCGCTTTTCCTTGATCTTTGCTCTCAAGCGGTGCACCCGCTCCAGTCGCTCATCGATTCCTGTCATTCTTTTCCCTCTGAAGATGAAAGGTCAGTGTTGCTCCTTTCTTTTGGATTGAGATGGTATTTTATTAGTCATGGGGGCTGGTTGTCACTACAAATTGGTGGCTTATGTTTTTGAATTGAAATAAGTTGTAATACCTTTATCTTTGTTGGCTGGCTGCTGCCGACCTGTCGCGAGCCCGTCGCGGGCTGCCCACTGCCAGCTGATAAACACTTGCTTTTTTCAGGGGGCCCATTATTTTATAAAGCGACCAGCTTGCAGCCATCGGTGGTAGAATCTGAAGACTGGCGGCTGAACGCTGACTGCTGACAGTCATTACGAAGCGATGGAGTAAGATATGGAAAAAGACGGGGTATACTTCAAAGTGGGTGATGAGGTATGGCGTAAAGGGGGCCATTTTTACCATAAGACCACCATCACAGCCATAGATGGAGAGAAGGTGACTCTCGGAAACAAGGAGGCCACCATTGACGACCTTCTCCCTGCTGCGGTTTTTGCCGTACCGGCTAAGATACAAGGGGTGGCTTACGAAACGCATGTTTATGATTATCTCGTCTTCAGAACCTACGCAAGCAACCGGGTGACGGATATGGGGGCAAGAGAGAAGGCTGAGGGTTTGTATGTCGAGAAACCGGTGTGCGACACCTATCGCCGCCAGCATTTCCCCGACCACCGGGCCGGAAGAGCTGATATCCTGCGTCTTCTTGCTGAGCTCGAGGAGCAAGGGTAGTTATCAGGGGACAGCCGGCAGCCACACAATTACACTCCACCGTATACGCCACCCATGAAGCGAGACACAGTCCAATGATAAGACCCGAAGTCAAAGAAATTGAGGGATGGCTCCGAGAAGTGCGCCGTGATTTTCACAAACATCCGGAGCCACGGTTCAAAGAAACCAGAACAGCTGCCAAGGTTGCAGAGCACCTCCATAATTTTGACCTTGAGGTCAAAACCGGAATCGGTGGAACCGGAGTGGTCGG
>CP070843.1:1640645-1644672 GCA_020350905.1 Deltaproteobacteria bacterium | reverse complement strand
TGCGACGTACCGTTCAGGTACGCCTCGGAACCAACACCCTGCGGTTGCCCGGTGGCACGCCCACCTGCGTGGTCTCGCGACGGCAATTCATGAAACATCCGGGTTAACAGCTTTACTGCGCAAACCCAATCTTGATCAGTTTCGCCACGATCTAAAAAACCACAAAGGGCACGAAGGACACAAAGAGTTTGAAATTCGGCATGGCTCATGTGGTCTTTAAAAGAGCGGTTGATACATGCCCATTCTTTGCGTTACCCGTTGCAGGTAGTCGCTGGTTTCTCGAGGTGTCCGCTGTCGGAGCACCTGGTAGAGCTGCCCTGGAGCCATGCTCTGGGTGGGATAGAGACGGATGATCTTTCGCTGAATGGAGGTTGGGCCCCAGTTATAACCACATACTGAAAAATAGAGATTTTTCACTGGGTTGGTTTCTGCGACAAAATGTTTATAGATCAGCAAATTGAGGTAGGCTGCTCCCAACTCAATATTATTTGCGGGTTGATAGAGGTAGTTGGCGGGAAGGACGCGATCCCTTCCATAGACATACTGATAAGCCTCTCTACCCCCATAGATGGGCACCAGTTGCATGAGTCCATAGGCTGGAACGTGGGAGCGGGCCATGGGATCAAAATAGGACTCCGTGTGAATTACCGCCATGACGAGCTCAGGACGCAAACGAAATCTTTGTGCCTGTCGTTTCACTTCCGGGATGTAAGGTCGCGCCCGTACCATGGTGTGGTTGGGGATCATCTTGATGGGAACCGAAAGCTTGTAGCGCGACACACCGTCCTTGCCCACAATAGGCTGCGGTTCCCATTGCAGCCGAGGGAAGACTTCACGATTGAGATAGCGGTCCAGTGTCTGTTTTGTAATCGGCTTTCCTCGGCTATCGGCGATTTGACCGGTTAGAATATCTCGCCCCGACGGGTTGTTGGAGGAGAGGACTTTTGCCAGTTGCCTCTTAATTCGCTCTTTGCTCAATTCGGATATTCGGCTTTCGCTGGTTTTGACCATAGTAGCCAGTACCATATCCCCTTTTTCAAAGTTCACATAGGAACGAGTGGAATACTGGTCACTGTAATCTACCCACTCTTTTTTCGTGGTGGTAAGGCTATCCAACCAAATGCGGTTGATCTCAGCCACCATCCGCTCCCAGGCTCTCTGTTGTTCCCGGAGCATTTGATTCCACTCCTGCTCGGTCTCAATAAAGAGGTCCTCCCCTTCCTTGGTAAGTTCCTCCCAGTTCTGCTGTTGGTGTTTCCGTTCGTCTGTGTATGTATCTTTTTGACCGAGGGCCACGGTGACCGTAAAGAGAAAAACGGTAGCCAGGCATGTTACCATTCCCTTTTGCATAACCCACCTCCAATAGGAGTAGGAGATTATTACATATGCCGTGTAATCTTAGGAATTATCTCTTTTCACAGCAATCGAGTCAACTGCAGCCACAGTGGAACATTCAGAGTTCCAATGCCAGGGCTAATTCGTTATAATCCCTATCTGGGTATTGTGGAGAGGTTTCTTAAATCATAGTGGGGTTCAGAGACAACCCGCTGAAAAAGGATTTTCCTATGCCGCAGATCGGTCCCGGAACCTATGTAACCATGGAATATGACGCCTTTCTGGAATCAGGGACCAGAGTGCTGGGAACGAATAAGAAGGACCCTTTAGTCTTTCGCTTTGGTTCAGGTGAGGTTTTGCAGAAAATTGAACAGGAAATCGTAGGCCTTCATCCTGGGGCCGAACGGGAATTTGTGGTTGAACCTGAAGAAGCCTTCGGGGAGTTCGATGATTCCAGGGTTCTCCGGGTGCCACTGGAAGAATTTCCCAAAGGGAAAAAACTCAAGAAAGGAACGCTCCTTAAGGTGGAAATAAAACAGGGCCAAAAGGGTCTCTGTTTCGTGGGCGACATTCAGGAGGATCATTTTGTGCTCGATTTCAACCATCCACTAGCCGGGAGAATCCTAAAATATCGGGTAAGAATCCTGGACGTCCATCAGATCACTTGAACTGTCCCAGGGGGGTTGGCCGTAAATAGTTGTTGAATGGTTTTCTTTCTCATGAAGATACTCGCCCTGGTGATCTTTCCTGTCTTGGGCTAGGAGGTTGGCTGTTGAGCGGGGGGGAGACCTGCAGACCAGAACAGGAATCAAAAAGGAGAACCTACTAAACCATCTTTCTTTTTCTGCTCTTTGGCGCTGTAGAGCATCTCATCTGCTTTTCTCAGGAGTGATTGAGGATTACTCACCCCAGCATCCCCCATGGAAGAGAGTCCAAAACTAACGGAAACGGGTATGTGTTCTTTTGCTACATCCATAGGGTTTTTATGAAAATAGTCCTGCAGACGTTGGATAAGCAGGAGAGTCTCTTTCGTGTTTATACCCGGGAGGATGATGACAAACTCATCCCCCGCATATCTGGAAACCACATCACTACCCCGGGTCAATTCCTCCAGAACCCCAGCTACATATCGCAGTAAGTCGTCACCCCGGTCGTGACCATATCTATCATTCACAGCCTTGAAATCATCCAAGTCAAGAAAGGCCACGGTCAAATGTGTTTTGTATCGCACGGCCCGCTTGTATTCCCGCTGCAAAACCTTCTCCATCACCCTGCGATTGAGCAAGCCCGTAAGCGGATCTCTCCAGGCAAACCATTTCAGTTTTTCATGCGCGGTAACGTTGGACAAACAAATCGAGACCTTGACAGCCAGCCGTTCAAGCAGCCTGGTGTCCATTCCCGGTCGGTAGCGCAGTCTGGAAAGGTCTGCTTGGTTCAGACTGCCGATTATCTCACCATCAAGGGTTAGCGGTGCAATGGCAAGAGAACGGATAAAGTACATTTGCCCTTGAGGAAGCAGTTGATAATACGGCTTAAGATCGCCGCTGATCAGTATCGGTTGGGTCTCGTTGGTAACAAGGTTGAGAAAGGCATCTTTGTCTATGACATTCAAGCGTTCCTTGAGGGCCTTCGAGGACTCCAGCGTTTTAATCAGATCTGAGACTTCGCTTTGGTCGATCATCGAGATCCAGACATAGGGTACTCCAAATTTCTCTCTGATTTCGGTAAGGAGCTTCTCAAACAGATCCCTGAAATTGAGGATTGACAAGATACTGATCTCAATTTCAAAAAACTTCTGGGCAATTTCCTCATTTATCCTGAGAGTTTCGAGTAGATCTTCCATGCTAGAAGCACCGGTCAGTCATTTATCATTTCCCATTGTACATTTCGCACCTCACATCTCGCATCACACATCGCACAACCCGGATCATCTCCGTGTCACCGAGTCTAGGTGCACTGCTGCCCACTGCCGGCTGTCTGCCTTTCTTGATCTCTGACTATTCTAATAAGGTTCCCGGCATTATGGCCTCGTCACCGTACTTGTCTGAAATAGTGTCCAGAGCTCTGTTCAGTCTCTTCCTTTTTGGCGCTTCAGTTCTCTGCTCAAAAAGAGCGAGTTGCCTCTCCTTATCGGCAAGGTCTAGCTGAGACAGTGATATGCCAAAAAGCCTGACTGGTTTCTTGTTAACCTCTGTCTTGCTCAAAAGGTCGCAGCAATTCTGAAATATCTCCCGGCCGTCATCGGTGGGCTCTTGAAGAGTGATTGAGCGCGTAATTTGGACAAAGTTATGGTATTTCACCTTGAGAGTGACAGTCTTGCCTACAAAACCATGGCCACGAAGCCTTTTTGCTACCCTGGTGGCGAGAGAAAGCAGTACTCTTCTTGCCATTGCCATGTCCAGGATATCTTCCCCATAGGTTTCCTCATGGCCAATGGACTTAGCCTGGCGCTCTATTTCCACCTCCCTCTCATCCACTCCCTTGGCAAGAAGAGAAAGATGCAATCCATGTTTTCCCAACTTCCTATCCAAAAGTTCCAGGGGAACACACCCCAGGTCACCGATAGTCTCGACCCCTAGGTGAGCAAGGGTCTTGCGAGTTTTCTCGCCCACTCCCCATAGCTTCTCTATGGGCAGAGGTCCCAGAAATTCTTTGACTTCACCTTCTGGCACGATGGTAAGTCCGTCTGGTT
>CP070843.1:1637961-1640545 GCA_020350905.1 Deltaproteobacteria bacterium | reverse complement strand
GAGTCTCACGAGCTCTTTGAGGTTTTCACAGCCGTACAGATCTCGATCCACCCCATGATGAACATGGAAGCCGCACGATCCATCAATATTAACTCCCTCGATCTCGTTGAGAAACTGCATGGCCTGGTAGGCCTTTACCAGTCCTCCAATACCACTCAAAATTGGGCTGACGAGTTCGGCGCCATATCTAGTGTGTAGTTTGCCTCTGACGGATGTGTCTTCCTGAAAATGCCACGAGTCGCTGTCCGCTCCGATAGCAATGTTGGAGTCGGCGCAAAGCTCTTTGAAGCGCCTGCCATCCCTGGCGCGAGAGGAAATGTTGTAAGGCTTGATGATGCCGTTATCGAGAGGAGTGAGAAGGTAATTCAACCCGTAGAATTCAATTTCGACGCCAAAGGTACGGTCTTCAAAATAATGAAGCATTGGATACTGGTTTTTGAGCCGTACGATGAGCCAATGTGGGGCAGTCATCTCAGTTATCATCCTTCCCACTGGAATAGTACCGCGACCTCTTGTGTAATGAGCTAGCGCCTCGATGGTAGCGGTCGAGCGAGCTTCTCTTCTAATTGTCGCGGAACATTGTCTATTTTACCAAAAAATTACTAAAGGTTACCACTAAATAGTTAATTGCCCTCCTTCATGATAATTCTGGCGTCTGCTACCAAGGCGGATTGTGGATAGGCAAACACCGGGTTCAAATCAATTTCTACGATTTTCGGATTTTCTTCGGCGAGCTGTGCAACTGCCAGGAGACAATCGGCCAGCGCATTCATGTCCACAGGTGTCTGGCCTCGATACCCGGCAAGCACAGGATATCCTTTGATCTGCTGGATCATTTCGAGCGCATCCTTACGGCTCAGGGGGGGATGCCGTAGTGCCACGTCACGAAAAATTTCCACCAAAACCCCACCAAGACCAAAGAGCATGATTGGACCAAACTGGGGATCGCGGTTCATCCCGATGATGACTTCCTGACCAGCAGGAGCCATCTTGTTCACCAAAACACCTTCGATCTTGGCCTGGGGGAATGAGTTCTTCACTCTTGCTAGAAGTTTGCCGTATGCTTTCTCCACCGCTTCTGGGGTGTCCAGGTTGAGTTGCACCCCACCAGCATCGCTTTTGTGGACTATGTCAGGAGAACTGACCTTAAGCGCCACCGGGAATCCCAGCTGTTGAGCAATTCCACTGGCACTGTCAGCACTTTCAGCAAGAGCGAAAGCAGTGCAGTCCAAACCTTTTTCGGCGATCAGTGAAAGCGCCTCGTGGGGTGGCAGCTGGGTTCCGGTTGCATCGAGAGTAAGTGTGGGTTTTTGGGGGGCAGAGAGAACTTTTCGGTCCATGACCCGAGCCAGAGCCTTAACCCCGCGCTCCGGTGTAGGGAATACCGGTATCCCCTTGAGATGCATACGTTCCCGTTCCCGTCGCTCCACATCAGCACCGCCGAGAAAGATAACGAGTTCATCGGCCCCGGGAGTTACCACTTCTGAAGCACCTTCCACCGGATCTCCAAAAATAACTCCCAGGGTGTCGAAGTGATCCCGGGTTTCTCGGATGACATCTCCAAACATCTGGGCTGTGGCATCACCGGTAAGATCGATGGGGTTTGCCTTAATGGCATGGGCCGGAATTAAAGGAGTGATTGCCTCCACCAGTGATGCAGGTAAGGGGGCCGCGTCCAAGCCCTCCTGCTCTGCCTGATCGGTGCCGAGAATTGCAGCACCACCAGAGGTGGTGATGAAGACAATAGTATTACCCTTCGGTGGTTTCAGATATGCGAATGCCTTGGCAAAGTCATAGAACTCCTCGATGGTATAGGCCCGGCACGCGTTATATTTTTTGAAAAGAGAATCGTAAATGGCATCAGCACCTGCCAGAGCCTTGGTATGTGACTCTGCCGCCACCTTGCCTTTAGGCGTGCGACCGGACTTGAGAACAACCAGGGGTTTCTGCAACCGATCCATTACCTCCAAGAACTGGGCAGGCCGTTTTATCCCCTCAATGTAGGCAGCAATAACCTCGGTGTTCTCGTCCTGGTTGAAGTAGTCAATGAGGTCGGCTTCATCCACATCAGCCCGGTTTCCCATACTCACAAAGCTGGAAACTCCTAGTTTTTCCTCGGAAAACCAGTCCATCATGGCAGCTCCCACCGTGCCGCTCTGGGAGATGACCGCCACCTTGCCGCGGTAGGTGAGCAAAGGCCAAGAAGCACAGATTGGATGATGTGGATTGTTTACTCCCTGGCAGTTGGGCCCAATCAGTCTTACTCCGAATTTGCGCGCTACTTCAGTTGTTTGCTGCTGCAGTTCCTCACCCTCGGCTCCTGCTTCACTAAACCCACCAGTAATGATCACCGCACCCTTTACACCCTTCTCCCCGCAATCCTCAATAGCCTGCGGTACGAAGCGCGCCGGTATGATAAGAACAGCCAGGTCAGGCGGCTCCTGGAGTTCCTTAACATTGGTGTGACAGGGAAGGTCGAGGATGGTGTCAGCTTTGGGATTTATTGGATAGACGGCTCCCTGGTAGCCGCCGTCCAAGATGTTTCTCAAGATCTCATGGCCCAGCTTGTCAGGACTGGTTGAGG
>CP070843.1:1626666-1637861 GCA_020350905.1 Deltaproteobacteria bacterium | reverse complement strand
TATCTGGATTCCAAAGTCACTGGGAAAAACACTGGAACTAAGGTTTCCCCGATTCGGGGAGGCTCGTAAGTATTTGAAATTACTAATGCCGGAGTGGTGAAACTGGTAGACGCGCTGGACTCAAAATCCAGTGTCCTTCGGGACGTGGGAGTTCGACTCTCCCCTCCGGCACCAAGTATTTAAGCGGGTTTACAGATATAGCCCGCTTTTTTATTCAACATCGAAAACCTGGTCCTTAGGGCCAGATCAAAGTTCGATGGCTTTGCCGGTAACGACCGGAGAAAGTAGTCAATAGCCAGTAGCCAGAATCCAGAATGGAAAAAGCCTTTGCCTTTGATGAAAACCGAGCAATGGTCCAACCAGTAAAACCGTCGTGATAAACGAATTGTCAGTGCATATCTATTCTGGCTCCTGAATTCTGACTCCTGACACCTTTTGGATCTGGGCTTAGACTATTAAAGCCCCCTCAGGGGGCAGCCCAAAGCCAGGGCCTGCCGCGCCGCAGCCTGGGCGAAAGCTGGTCCTTTAAGCCCGGATTCTTTAGACTATGCTTCCGCTTGGAGGAACCCAAAGGAGAAGAGTCGACCCAGAAGAGGGGTATCTCCTCTAGAAAGGACGTCGGAGATGAATGGTACCTTCGCTACCTGCTACAGGCAGTAGATGATCCAAGTCTTAATGGAGGACTGATCTACTCTCTCTTACTAATGAATCAAGATGCATCCAATGTGATGTTCGATCTGAACGTGCGTGGTCAACGGATTTCAGGTGCACGAGGTGGATATGGGGCATTGGTGTAAAATTTGTGACAGGATGTTACCAAACGAAAAGTTCTCTGGCAAAGGGCACAAGAGTCATATCTGTAAGAAATGCGCCAGACTTCCTAAAGAAAAACGGGAAGCAATTATGCAAGTAGATGAGATTTTTGGATACTTGAAACAGTCAAATATTTCGCAGAAGAATCTGATCCGGCTTAAAAAGCTTTGCAGTTCATCAAACAAGAAAGTTGCTGAACTAGCAAGCGTCGTCTTGGAGGTTGGTCGCGTTAAACCGCACAAGCGAGGAAGATTGAAATATCTGGCACGAGAGCATGAGAATTTATTGAGGAAACTTGATGAGACTGACTTAATAATAGCACATCATTAAGGTCATTTTTCAATCAAAGGAAGAAATATATGGAATTGTCCCGAGAGCCAACGATTGGGTTCATTATTCGGGAATTTTATCGGTGAAAGATTCAGGTGATCCGAAGGAGTCCATTCCAGAATATGCTGGCAATCTTTTGCGACACGGGCTAAATTACCTAGTTTGGCAAGAGATATGACATTCCTGGCCGCATGGTTGTATCACATCATCTAGAGTGTTTGTTTCCCTTGTAGAGCTGTTAGCTCAACAGTGAACCTGGAACTCATGCCCTTCGTGAATGTCGGGGATGCCTGCGCAAACCTCACCTCTAGTGTATACAACAATGTCTTCTACTTGAGGCCTAATTCCGATCTTCTGACCAACATTGTGCCGATGATGGCTAGGAACTAAGGCAAGCACTGAGTCTCCGTTGGGCAAGCACAAAGCATAAAGGATATTGGGTCCTCGAAAAGTCTTATGAGTAACCATCGCTTTTAGGGGACTGTCATCCTCATGAATGATGTCTTCTGGCCTTATGAGGATATCCACGGAGCATCCTGTTGGGCATGGCGAAGTGAATGATCCCTCCAGAATCCCGAGTCCGCATTCCACCCTGCGGCTATCCACTACAGTTCCAGGCAGCAGTGCGCCTTCTCCAACGAAGGCGGCCACGAAACCGTTTGCTGGTATGTGATATATGACGTGAGCGCTATCCCATTGCTGCAGTTGGCCCTCAGAGATTACGCCTATTCTGTCGGCAATGGCAAAAGCCTCCTGCTGGTTATGGGTCACCATTAGTGCGGTTGTATGCTGTTCTTTAATAATGTCGCGTACTTCCATAGAAAGGCGCTCACGCAACGTAACATCCAGGTTTGAAAAAGGCTCGTCCAGCAGCAGCAGTCTGGGCCTTGGCGCCAGGGCTCTAGCCAGAGCGACACGTTGTTGCTGCCCACCGGACAGCTCATGTGGATATTTTCTCGCCTCCTCTTCCAGACCTACCGTTACCAATAGGTCGAAAATATGACCCTTCTTTTGCGGATTCTTCATGGAACGCAAACCGAAACCCACGTTTTCAAAAACTGTCAGATGTGGAAATAAAGAATAATCTTGGAACAGCATCCCGATCTGTCTTTTCTCTGGAGGCAAGGAGAACCCACGGGAAACCACCTTGCTGTTCTCGACCCATATTTCTCCAGAGAGAACCTGTTCGAATCCCGCGATCGTTCTAAGGAGAGTAGTTTTTCCTGAGCCGCTCGGCCCAAGCAAACAACCGATTTCTCCTTCTTGCAGACTGAATGTGACGTCACTGATAACTATTTGTTTATCGTAACCTTTTGATAGGCTCTCAACTTTTAAGGCAGGGTGCATTTGTTCTCTACCTCGAGCTATTCTTTTCCGACTCTCGCATCAGCAGGATGACCGGGACAAGACCCGTAAAAACGAGAGCAAGAGCAGGCAGCGCCGACCGCTCCCACTCCCCCTCAGAAGTGAGCTCAAAAATCTTGACAGCAAGGGTATCCCAGCCAAATGGCCTGGTCATGAGCGTAATAGGCATTTCCTTCATTACTTCAACAAATACCAGTATAAGGGCAGTCAAAAGACCGTTTCTGAGCATGGGGATGTGTATTCGTCGCAACAGGGAAAAGCCCTTCACCCCCATAAGCCTGGATGCCTCGTCAATGTTGGGAGTGATCCTTTGTGTTGCACTGTCTATGGGATTAAAACCGGTGATCATAAACCTTACCAGATAGGCAGTGAATACTATGATGAGTGTGCCCTGTAAAATCGTTGAGGCCTCATAACCAAATAATGCATTCATCCAGTGAACTATTACTTTGTCCAGCTTTGCCACCGGAATGAAGATGCCAACGGCCAGTATGGTGCCGGGCAGTGCGTAACCAAGAGTTGCTACCCGCGTCAAGCCAAAAGTATATTTATCCTTATGTCGCCGTTTAGCGTATGCTAGAACTAGAGCCACAAAGCAGATGACAAGGGCTGCGATTGAAGCTAAAAATAAAGTTTTGCCTACAAGTCCGAAGTACCTGTTGCCAAACTCTAAATGAAATACCTCGACGGTCCATAACAGAAGCTGAATGCAGGGAAGCACGAAGGCTGCAAGGAGAACGGACAATGAGAACAAGAATGCTCCCCAGCTGTACCTTCCCACTAGCTTGATTCGACTTGTTTCCAGGCCAAGACCTCCTCCTTGGGTATACCGCATCCTGCGTCGAGACAACTGCTCCAGTAAGATTACCGAAAAGACGATGAATACTAGAACTGAAGAGAGCTGTGCCGCAGCGGTGATGGAGAAAAACCCGAACCAGGCTTTGTAAATTGCCGTGGTAAAGGTATCGAAGTTAAAGATAGACACCGCACCAAAATCTGCCAGAGTTTCCATGATAACTAGCATGAGCCCTCCGGCGATCCAGGGCCGAGCCATGGGGAGGCAAACCCTAAAAAAGGCTCCGGTCGGGGTGAGGCCAAGAGTCCGTGCCGCCTCCAAAGAGCTCTTGCCCTGTGTCATGAAAGCACTTCGAGCAAACATATACACGTAGGGATATAGTGCAAGGACCATGACGGTGATAACGCCCGCCGTGGACCTGATGTCCGGAAGGCTGAAACCGCTCTGAGGGAAATAAGTTCTGAAAGCCTTCTGCACAGGTCCTGAGAAGTCGAAAAGTCCAAGATAGATGAAGGCCAGGACATAAGCGGGCATGGCCAGCGGGAGTAAAAGGGCCCAAGAAAACGTCTTTCTGCCAGGGAAATCGCATGCCCCTGTGAGCCATCCGAGTGAAACCCCCAGCAGGAGAGTGCCCAGAGATACACCAAGAACAAGCCAGGCCGTGTTTGTGAGAATCCCGGGCAGTACGTTTGCGACGAGATGATCCCAGATTCCCCGAGTAGGACTTAGCAGTGAGGAGATGATCACAAAAAGCGGAACAGCCACGAGTCCAGCGACGGCAGTCGCTGCCACTCGCCAGCCGTCTATACGGTGTATTATGTTTCTAAATGCGAAAAAGGAGAAATCTGCCGCGTTTCGCCTATGTAGTGCTTCAGATTGAGGCATGATGAGGTCTTATCTGTATCCCGCGCGATCCATAAGTCGGATTGCGGCAGCCTGATATTTTCCATACTCGGCGACGTTAATGTGGTTTGGTTTGAATTCGCCCCATCCGGCAACGACCGAATCGACTTTGACAGTCGGATTAGCAGGATACTCCATATTAGCGCCTGCGAAGAGACCCTGTGGTTCTTCGGTTGAAAGCCATTCAAGTAAACGAACCGCATCTTCCCTGTGTTTAGCGTGGGTTGTAACGCCAGCTCCGGAGACATTTACATGAACTCCGGTACCGTTTTGATTGGGCCAGAACAAGGTCAATGGGAGGGTTGGTATCTTTTTCATCAACCGCCCGTAATAGTAGGTATTGACAATTCCTACCTCTCCCAAGCCAGCAGCTACGGCTTCCATGACTTTAGTATCGTTGGAGAAAGGCGGGGCGGCTAGGTTAGCGACCCAACCGCGCACGATTTTCTCGGTCTTGGCCTCACCGTGATCCACAATTAGTGAGGCTACAAGTGACTGATTGTAAACTTTTTTGGAGGTACGAAGAATAAGCCTATCTCTCCACCTTGGATTTGCCAAAGCCTCGTAGGTACTCAACTCCGAGACATCGACTTTTTTGGTGTTATAGATGATGGTTCGAGCCCGGACCGAAAGACCGAACCAGTGATTCTGTGAATCGCGCAAATGAGATGGAATGTTTGTTAATAACGTATCGGTTGTCACCGGAGAAAGAAGTCCTTCCTCAGCCGCATGCCAGAGGTTTCCGGCGTCCACGGTGATGAGCAGATCAGCAGGAGTGTTTGGTCCTTCGGCTTTCAGCCGTTCGAGCAAGACACCTGCCTTTCCAGTGAGGTATTTGATCTTAACACCAGTTTTTTTGGTGTAAAGGTCAAAGATTGGTTTGATGAGATGTTCTTTCCTTGCTGAATACACCACAAGTTCCCGGGTGAAAGCGCCAGAGATAGAGACAAAAGAAAAGATTGCAGCGATCGAAATAAAGAATAAACGGTGTTTCATAACTTCCCCCTCGGAAAACGGTTCTACTTTGCCCACCTAATGACAGGTAGGCATCTCATATCACTTGTTTAAAGGGCTTCAAGTATCTTTCGGCACCTGTAATTAATTTTTGTGCACCGTATAAATTTAGGCTAGCCTAAATAAGGCATCCAAAAAAATGCCGGAAAGGGTAAAATGCTTCCAGCTCACCTTGTCGCTCGTGCAGACGCCGCTCTTCCATCTTAAAAATTTACACGTCAAGCAATCGACAGCGTCGCGCCCATTTTTGTTTGCCTCAGGGGTTACTGTACCCCGTTATTCCTCCTAGAACCGTCTCCAATGCAACGCTCACAATCATCAGTCATTGTCCCAGTTTCGCAGAAGGAGTCAAACTTACTGATCCACCTTTCACCGTAACGTGGGCAGCGGTCCACAAATTCAACGAACTTGATCAATCGATCGACAATACTGCGTGGAATGACATGTTCCATCTTGCATGCTGTCTCGTCAGCCGCTTTCTCGTCCACGGAAAGAACTTTGACGAAGAAGTCTCGTAGGGTTTGGTGGCGGAAAACTATATCTTTCGCGATCCTCTTCCCTCTGGGAGTAAGGGTAATCAGATCGTATGGAGCGTAATTGACAAGTCCCCTTTCGGCCAATAGTCGCAAAGCCCCCGTAACTGAAGAAGCCTTTACCTGGAGACGCTGTGCGATATCTTTGGCTCGAGCAGCTTGCTTCTCATCCATGATGTGGTAGATAGCCTCCAGGTAATTCTCCAAGCTTTCGCTAACTGACTGTGTTGGCGTCAAATGCTGCTCCCTGTGGAGTAGAGTTTTAAATATTTAGGTATGCCTAAATTTTTAACCCATACCTAAACTAAAGTCAACTCTATTTTCTGTTAGAAGCTCTCCTCAGATAAACTTCCTCCTGAATACAAATAGTTAGTAAAGCCAGCTATCACACGAATTTTTCATTTTTGACGTGTACCGAAAAATGAGGTTTGATCATGAAGCCCGATGGGTAGCAAAACGGCTGAGAAGCATTTCGGCTGATGAAAATGAGGAGTAGCCCCCCGTGTGGATCGATGAAAAAGGGTGCGTATGATCCTGTGAAAAGAGCCCAAAAAGTAGCCGGGATTGTCTGCAGGGATGACCAAAGGAAGTATTACCGCTTCCATCCTGCCAGATTCTATGAGGGATCTAGGATGATCAGCCTTCCACAGATGACCAGGCGCTCTTGGTGATTTCTAAAGAGACCAAAACAGCCTCCTATGATAAGCTAGACACCTCCACGGTAAGCAGTGTTCATAGCAATACAACAACAGCACCATGGTCCGAGCGCCAGAAATAGCCTGAAAGCAGAGGTTGAGAGATGGCTTCAGAAGAGTTCCGGAAAGCTCTCCAATCAATCAAGCAGTGGATGAATTCTTTCCGCAATAAAGGTTATGAATTCGATGTGATGACCCTGCGGACCACCATGACTTCGAGCGTCTTTCCAGTCCCTGAAATAGCCAGGATCAAAGGGGTTAACGCCGGAGGGGTAGCGGCCGAATGGGTCCGTGGATCCTGGGCGCGACCGAATTGTCGGTTACTCTATCTGCACGGTGGAGGATATGTGGCTGGGGGAGTGGAGTCGCATCGTCCCTTTGCTGCCTGGATTTCCGAGGCCTCCAAATGTTCAATATTGCTCCTGGAATACCGGCTGGCTCCGGAGCATCCCTTCCCGGCTGCCTTGGATGACGCTCTTTCCGCTTACCGCTGGATGCGAGAAAATGGGCCGGATGGAAAAGGTGGTACTGGGAGGAGCTTTCTGGCCGGCGATTCTGCGGGTGGTGGCCTCGCCATTGCCACCATGATGGCACTTCGCGATGCCGGCGATGCCCTGCCCGATGCAGCTGTTACCCTTTCCGCCTGGTCGGACCTTGAGCTTACCGGCGATTCGGTAAAATCCAGAGCACCGGTGGATCCCATTTTAAGCCCTGCTATGATGCAAATCCTGGCATCTACCTATCTTGGTGGAAGTGATCCACGCACACCGTACGCCTCACCGCTCTACGGGGATATGGCTGGTCTCCCGCCCTTGCTTCTCCAAGTGGGTGATTCGGAGATACTTCTTGATGATAGCACCCGTTTGGCGGAAAAAGCCAAAAGTGCTGGTGTCCAAGTTAGTCTTGAGGTGTGGCCCGAGATGTTTCACGTCTGGCAGGGACTCGCTCCACTCTTTCCTGAGGGACAGCAGGCAATAGACCGAATAGGCGAGTTCATTCAATCCTTTTTTTCTCCCATTAATGAGTCTTGAGCAGTCGGTCTCAATCGATTTTATGCCCCCGTGTCACGCCATCCTTCAGTTTGATTGCTTTGATGGTGATCGATTTGGATTTGACTACATAGAAGCTGTGACGCTGCTAGGGTTTTCATGGGGTACACCCTTGAGGGCCACCTCTTCTGCCAACCACTACTGCTCTCCTTCATCATCCTCTTTCTGTTTATCCACAGAACCAGGGAACAGATCGAACAGAGCTTTGAATGGAGTCCTCTCAGTCAGGGTTTTTTGAGCCATTTCTGAAAAATCAAAGCTGAGCTCGAGCCATTTGCTGAACTGCTCGTCTGCTGTGTGCTTGTAGGCAAGATAGTTCTTGATAGTTTGCTGGAGATAGTTTTCGAAGAATTCGGTGAGGACGTTTTCTCCATATTGGATCATCAAGTGGAGCAATGGCGCTGGCAGGAGAAAGCTGTTCTTTCTTGCCTCTTCAAGGATGATTTGAGTCAGAATAAAGGAAGTTACGTCCTTTTTGGTTTTGGCCTCAATGACCTCCACCTCCCTGCCTTGCTTGATGATCTCGGCCACTTGGTTGAGGGATACATACTTGCTCTTTTCAGTGTCGTATAGTCTTCTGTTGGCGTATTTCTTTAAGAGTAGTTTTTCAGCCATCGCATCCTCTCCCCGAAACCCCGGATATGATTGATGTTACATTGCAACAAAAAAAGCGTTAAATGAAGCCACCTCATGAGTATCGAATCCATTTTATCATAAAAAGATTTCAAAATCAGCTATATAAAAAGGAAATATTTAAACTCCACATCAAAAGCCAGCGCGATTTATTTTTGTGCACTGCAACATTTTTCTCTTGACAAAGAAGATTTCTGCGTTATAGTTGGATTATCCTTGATCAGGGAGATGGAAACAACAGTTAAATTCTAGGAGGTATGAATAACATGGAACCGATGGTAGTTGCAAAGCAAATGATGGATCTCCAGAAGGCAACCTTTGACAATTCTTTTCAGGCCATGGTGTTGTTCCAGGAGCAAACGGAAAAAATGGCAGACACGCTTCTTGAGCAAACCTTTTGGATGCCTGAGGAGGGGAGAAAGGCCCTCAGCGAGTGGGTCAAGTCTTACAAAAAGGGACGGGATGATTTCAAAAAGGTGGTGGACCAGAACTTCAAGAATGCGGAAGCTTTCTTTGCGGTTGGCGAGAAGCCCGAAAAAACTAAGACCAAGTAAGATGTCATAGACCGAGGCGCCACTCAGGAATCTGGAATAGTGGGATGAAATCTTTAAGGTAGACCCAAGGGGGATACAAAAGCCCTTGAGCCCCACTATTCCAGGTTCCCACCTGTCTTATCTATAAATCATGTCCGATACCCATAGGATGGAGGTAAATGAGATGGACCAAAAAGTGATGCTGAAACAGATGGTAGAGTTTAACAAATCGACGTTTGACAACTCCTTCAAAGCCATGGTCATGCTCCAGGAGCAGACGGAAAAGATGGTAAATACAATGTTGGGGCAGGCCACCTGGCTTCCCGAAGAGGGCAAGAAGGCCCTTAAGGACTGGGTTAAGTCCTACAAGAAGGGCCGGGACGACTTCAAGAAGCTGGTAGACGAAAGCTTTAAGAAGGTTGAGGATTTCTTTGTCTCCTCTTAATAGATCCACAATTTATAGACCTTCGTTGCCGGACGATGGCAGGGAAAACTGCTCTTGTTGATCAAGAACTGGGGTGGCTTCACACCCTGGTTTCCGTCTTCTCGAGTGGTAACAGTGGTTTCTGAGCTCGTCCCACTTCGGATTCCCTCCTCCCACCTGCGTGTTTGATAGCTGCGGAGGTTCTTTCGCCCAGTAGCCTGACCTGGAAGAATGGCTGAATGCACCCTGCTTTATTGGCGCAGTCAACGCAATGGCAGAATGGAAGACGGTCTATGGGAGCTGATTCACTCGAGGATAGGAGTCTCATGGATAGAAATTTTTTGGAGTTTTGGGGTAATCTTCTTCTCAGTGCTGCAAAGGGGCAGGAGGAGCTTGAGGCAATGGCAAAATGGATTCGCCAAGGTCTCAGTGGATTTGAATATCTCAACGACATGTTCCGGAAGTTCTACGGCATAGATCGCCACAGCGAAGATAGCCCCGATTATCTGCAATCCTGGAAAAAAGCCGAGAGGAATTTTTACAAATCCTTAGAGGATTATCTCAGCCTGTTTGGGGTCGTCCCCCGTGAAGAGCACCTGGAGTTGTTGAAAGAATATGAGGAGCTCAAGGCAAAGGCTGCCGCTCAGGAGGAGACCATAAAGCATTTAAGAATGCTACATGCGGAGAAAGGCTTCGCTCAGTCGGAGATGATTAGCGGGCTACAGGAACTGATGGTCGAACAGGGTGAACAATTCAGAAAACTGATGGAGAGCTTTTCTGATCTGTACATGACAGGAAAGAATGATAGTTGATACCCGACGGCAGAGGACACGTTTATACCTATCTTTAGAAGGTAAAACAATCAATAGAGGGATTTGGAAGTAGAATCAGATACACTTCGGTCGAGCCGGTCATGGAGGTGAAGGTTATGCTAGAGATTAAAGATTCAGTGGCGGTTATCACCGGAGGCAGCGGTGGAATAGGCAGGGCTGTTGCCGACTACTGGGTTCACAATGGGGGCAAAGTGGTTATAGCTGCCAGGACGGAAGAGGTTTTGGCGGAAGCCAAGGCTGAGATTGAGGCCTCAGATGGCGATGTGGTCACGGTGGTCTGTGATGTGACCCGAGAGGATGATTGTGCTAAATTGGCCGATACCGCCATCGAGAAATTTGGCAAGATCAATCTGGTGGCCCCATTTGCCGGGATCATCAAGGATGGCCTCATGGTTTCCCCGGATAGGGAGACCGGGAAAGTTACCCGGAAGATGACTTTCGATCAATTTCAAGCGGTCATTGACACTAATCTGACGGGGACATTTTTGACGGTGCGTGAGTGCGCCGAGCGCATGATCAATCACAACTGCAGGGGGCTGATTTGTCTGGTGTCTTCCACCGGTTCTTTGGGAACCGCCGGTCAGCTGAACTATTCTTCCACCAAGGCGGCCATGTCGGTTATGCCCAAAGTGATCACGGCGGAGTTCTTCCGGCGCGGTCTTGCCCCGCAGATTCGTTGCGTGGCCATTGCCCCGGGCTATGTGGGAACACCCATGGTAAAGGGCATGAATCAGAAGGTTTTGGAGAAAATTCTTGGTCAGGTTCCCATTGGCCGTCTTGTTGATCCGGATGAAGTTGCCTCTTTGGTGGGGGAGCTCTATCGCAATGAGGCCATAGCCGGGGAGGTCTTTTTTATACACGGCGGTCTGCGTCAGGGCTCCGGGGGCTAGTCGAAAGGCTTCATCTCTCAAGGGCAGCTGCGTACTTCAGAATTAAAGAGTTCAGAATAGTTGAGCACAGCGCTAAGGGCAGAGCGTTCAATAAGGGGAGAGGAACACGAGAGACTCTCATGTTAACGGACGCTATGCGCTTTGCGATTTAACAAGGAGAAGAGATGATGAAAGATGTGGTCATTGTTTCTGGTGCAAGGACCCCTGTGGGGGCTTTTGGCGGGGCCTTAAAAGAAACGCCCGTTGTCCAGCTGGGCGCCCTGGCCTTGAAGGGTGCCTTGCAGAAGGTGGGGGTGCGGCCTGTGGCAACGGAGGATATCATCCAATTTGAGCCGGACGGGCTCAAGGGCATCGGCATGGTGGAGTTGGAGAAAGAGGCTTATG
>CP070843.1:1619803-1626566 GCA_020350905.1 Deltaproteobacteria bacterium | reverse complement strand
TGCAGGCAGCGCAAGTGCGGTAGGCACGGTACCGAGATAGAAAAACCCGAACATGCATCTTGTAGGTCTTGGTTTCGAGCCAGTGAAAAAAACCGCGGACCCCATAGAATTCAGCACTTTCTTCGATCACTGCTTCCTGCTGGGCTGACGATAGTTTGTTGAAAGACACATCCGTAGGAATACCTACAGCGTCGCAGAAATCCATGAGATCGTAGTATTCCATCCGCTCTGAGGACCATGGTTTGATCGCACCTTCTTCCAAGGTCAACCTTTGGTCTGGAATCACCAAATCCAGATCCACATCGATAATTCTGCCGAAGCCACGGCAGGTCTCGCAGGCACCCAAAGGACTGTTAAAAGAAAAGAGATGGGGTGAAGCCGAGGGATAGCTAATATCACAGATGGCGCAGTGATTGGTTGCTGAGAAGGAGTGTATTTCTGATGGAGGGAATATCGCCTTCACCTTACCCTCGCCGAAATGATACGCCTGTTCAATCGAGTCGAGAAGGCGCTTTTTATTTTCCTGACCCCACACAGTTCTATCCACCAATACATCAAGATGCTCTTCATCGGGAATCGACTCATCATCCAGGTAGAGTATCCTCTGCTGGTGCCACAGGCGACGGAAACCCTGACGCCACAAATAGCGATGAGTTTCCTCTGTGGTTCGGCCCTTGATGTCCAGAGGAAAAACTATCAAGACTGGGCTTTCTTCGGGGACTTCGGACAGCGAAGACCAAATGATCTCAGGGGGTTCCTCATAAACAGGTCTGTCGCATTGTTGGCAATGCAGCACCCCGGTCCGAGCAAAAAGCAGTTTCAGATGGTCTGCAAGTTCCGTTATTGTACCCACAGTTGAACGGGAACTCTTAATTCGGTTTCCTTGCTCTATGGCTATAGCTGGAGGAATGCCAATAATGGACTCAACCTGAGGTCTGTCCAACCTGTCCAGAAACTGGCGGGCATAGGGCGAGAAGGTTTCAACGTAACGGCGCTGACCCTCAGCATACAGTGTGTCCAGGGCCAGACTTGACTTGCCGGATCCGCTCACTCCGGTTATGGCAATGAGCTGTTCCCTGGGGAGATCCAGGGCCAGATCCTTCAGGTTGTTCTGCCTGGCACCGACGACTCTTATACATGTATCATTTCGCAATGGGGTTACTCCTGATCGACGCTCACGAGCTAGCAATCCCTAATGATAAATCACAAATAAGAAATGACAAATGTTAGATTTCAGATTTCGGATTGCGGATTGCGGATTTGAGATGTGAAATGATACATGCGAAATGTGAATTCGTTAGGTCCAGGTAATGGCGGAAAATCTCATTATGTTAGCAACCAGCGCCGCGAGCCCGGGAGCCAATAGATCGCTCAGGGCCAGATTCAGGTATCCGTCCAGTTGCTTCAGTTCGTCCTCAACTTCGCCATGGGGACTTAGATTGACACGAACCCCCTGAGAAAAAAGAGGATGTGCGGGATTACACAACTCTGGTGGGGTGAAAGCGAAATGCATTCTGCAAGCCAGCGGCCGGGCCGAGTAAATGAGACACTCTTGTGCATCACTTAGGAAGGCACATTCGTGTTTCGCCAAGCTGTAATTGTGCAAGAGGGTGTCGTATTCGCTCTTGCTTGCAATTTGTTGTTCAATCCCTCCATTAACCAACTGCCTCTTAACGCGATCAAGTACTTGATAGCTTTCAAGACTTCTCCGGAAAAATTTTTCCAATTGCCCAGTCTGCTGGATATGATCATAGATGATAAGAAATTCCCAATTGCTGATTCCGGCAGGCATGTTAAAACAGCAGGCAGCACAGCCAGGCCCACAGTAAACCCGCCAGCCCTTTCTGTGCACCTTGCCGATGATGTAGCCTAGATACTCGTCGTACAGCCGGAAGGCCCGCTGGCTCAAACGTCTAGCATTTTCTGGAAGGCCTAGATGCTGGCGGAATCGTTTCACCTCATTCATGGCCCCAATTTCACGGAAAATGCGTGCCATTTTTGCCATGAGTGGTCTGGACCGGTAGTCGTCCAGTTGCGGGATGACAAGAGCAGCATCGGACTGCTGCCCAGAGATGGGGAATCCAGTCATTCTTAGAATCTCAGTAACCGAAAATATGAAATCTCTGCAAATCCGAAATTTAGCCTACGGACTCCCCACCCTGCGGGTGGGGTCCCAGTTTCGAATATCGAAATTCGAAAAAATGTTCAAATTTCTAAAATTCGAATTTTAATAAACACGGCTATGGTGGGCAATGGTAGCCGCAAGATTGACCGAGAAACGCAAAATACAAAATGGCGCTTTGCCCGGTACCTACAGGAGTGCCTTCAGATCCTGAAGACCGCCTTCCTGGAGCGCTTCGCTTAGTTCTTTCAGTTTGAGACGGTAGTAGGCAAGAACATGCACAAGCGGTTTGCGGTTCGCCCACAATCGCTCTGCTGCGTGGTGAGATACTTTGGCGACAAGTCTGGTGATCTCTTTGAGCTCTTTACTGGAGTACTCGTCTATTTCGTCTACATAGCCACTCACCTGACCAGCAGCCTTGCAAACAAGACTGAGAAATATGACGGGAAGATCCTCAAGAACCGCAAAAAGGCGGTCGTGAACCTCTGGATCCATTTCTTCGACCTTACAGCCAGCCCCCTCCCAGATTTCTCTGATCCTTTTGACAGCCTCCTCGTCGCGCCGATCGCCTGAAGTTAGTATACAGGGTCTGCCCTGAAAGAGAGCAGGATAGGCTTCATCAATATCTTTCTCCTCTTCGAACACAACCGGATGGCAGCCGACAAAAGGATTTTCTTGTGGTAGTACTTCTGCGGCTTTTTCCAACACACGTCCTTTTATCCGACCTACGTCGCAGACAACGGTTCCGACCTGGAGGTGCGAGGCAATGTCGGCCAGTACGTCCGAAGTAGAGTGCGTGGGCACAGCCAAGACCACTAGATCGGCCTGTGAGAGACCCTGTTCGAGATCGCCCGCCGCTTGGTCGACAACGTCACGATGTAATGCCTTGGTAAGTGCGGTCGCATTTGTATCTATACCGATGACCTCCTTGACTAGACGCTTCTTACGAAACACCATTGCAAGTGATCCCCCCTTCAATCCCAAACCAACTATTGCTGCGCGCCCAAACTGTCCTGCCATGATCCTTCACTCCATTCCATTTGTGCGGCTGAAGATGCGACATTGCCCTCCTATCGTTTCCTAGTGGCAAGGATCGACTTCACCTGATTACCATAGTTGGGCACGCCTGTCAAAGCTTGCTGACGCTGGCAGTTGTCCGCGGTCACAGGTGCCTTTTCTATGACTATCAGTAGCCATTCATTATTCATTATCGATCATGCAACATCGCGTACTTTGTCACTGAATCTGAAGAATGACAGTTGCTGTATGGCCTCCTTCCCCTTATCGCATTACTTTTGCAACGGACGATAGACAGCAGACTACGGACTCCAGTGCCCCCTGGTTATGCCAGAAAAAGCTTTCCATACTGCTGGCTTCTCGGTATTATGAGCGCCTAACTGTGTTTAAGCAATCAGCCGCCGGTGCGTTCAAAGCGCATGGCTTCCTTGGTCATTTTTCGTTTCACATATGCCACTGTACCTTCGACATAGGGAAATAATATCTATTGCAGCGTATATCCCAGATGAATAAATGTAAGATGAGAAATGTGAACTACAATGGTCATCCGCTGCTCTAATTGCAAGTTTACTGGTGCCCTCAGAGAAAGAAGTCGTCTTGCTGCTGATCGCACCTTCTATTGTCCCCGCTGTCAGACACCCATGTCCTTTGCCGATCAACAAGATCCCACAGCAGCATCTGGTGCTGAGGCTGAGTTACGACCTCAACCACACCACCAGGTTGACTGGGAAGCGCGAACCTCGTGGCTCGACCTGATTGCCTTTTGGCGGACCAGCAAAAACATCTTGTTTCATCCTGCAGTAACCTTTACAGCTTTAAACTACGATGCTGGGGTACACAGTTCCATTGTGTATCTGCTTGTCTACGGTTCTCTGGGCCAAATCATCGGCCGCTACTGGTTTACTCTTCTCGGGATTCGATACGGCATTTTGGCAGGCAACGCTCTTGACAATACCATACATTTTGGAGTGGCCGTGCTGCTTACCCCCATCGTGCTGCTTGCCTCTATTTTTGTAGTTGCATGCCTGGTCCACCTTGTTTTGCGAATCCTACATGCGACCCGACGCCCTTTTATAGCGACATTTCAGGTCATGGCCTACGCTTCCGGAGCGATCTCTCTTGTCAATGTCATACCAATTGTCGGCAGGTTTATCATGCCTATCTGGGCCTTGTTTTTATACTTTGTTGGCCTGGCCAAAGCCCACCAGACCTCAAAGACCAAAGTCTTTTTCGCACTCTTGCTGCCGCTTGTCCTAGCGGGTTTGTTTATCACTGGGATAGTACTACTATATATAGTTATGCATGTTCTGGATTTCTTGGAGGCAATTCGGCAGACCCTTTAGTGCCCCGTTATGGGCCAGAACTGACACTAAGGATCTCTTCTCTTTCCCATTGAACCCGAAGACGCGACACACCATCAGGAAAGCCAGGTACGTGAGCCGAAAATGCTTGACTCAGTAGCATCTAGCTGAATATAGTTTGCTTGTGATGTTCGTAGAGACTGCTTCACCGCTTCTTTACTGATTTGGATTTGCTGATGAGCTGATCCGGTCGCCAGTTCGGCGACATTTCATACATCTTCAACGTTGATTTCCCGTCATGCTTTGATGCGGGATTATCCATACCTGAGTTGGTTGGCGTCTATTGGAATGGAGGTTATAGCGGTGAGGGAATTAATTGAAATAATGGCGAAGGCGCTGGTTGAATATCCTGATCAGGTACAAGTGAGTGAAATCGCTGGCGAACACGCTTCGGTCATCGAGCTCAGAACCGCCAAAGAGGATATTGGCAAGGTAATCGGCAAACGAGGACGCAACGCCCAGGCAATGCGGACCATCTTGAACGCTGCCTCTGCAAAGCTCAGAAAGCGCGTAGTTCTTGAGATCATCGATTAAAAGGGCTTTTGAGGCGGTTCAGCTTTGCCTGGTGCACACTTTCTCGGCCTTTGGAGTGGAGAATATGCCTGATAGCAGGCCTTCTTGTTTTGGCATTTCTGAACACTGTATGCCCAGAGATGAGAACGGCATCATCCAGCCACAAGAACACTGCCGCCATTGTGACCACCTGCGGGAGTGCCTCCAGGAAGCTATTGACGCTTGTGGCGGCGTGGAGAAGCTCAAATCTGATAGTGGTTCTCAATCCGCCGAAAAACAGACGGAACCAGGGGGCATCGTGGCAGCGATTCTGCGCTGGTCTGAAAGAAAGCGGGCAGCACAAAGAGGTGGGACCACACCCAAATAACATCATTTACCTCCTCACAATGAAATCTATCCTCATTGTCCACCAGGGTGCCATCGGCGATTTTATCCTCAGCCTACGGGCGGTGGAGGCTATTCATGGCTTTTATCGAGAGGCACATTTCAACTTCATCGCCCATCCTGGCATCGTAGAGGTCATTCAAAGACGCCCCTACTACAAGCAAGTGTTTGACTGTTCTGATAGCTGCTGGGTATCACTCTATAGCTCGAAAGAGAAATTGGCCGGAGTTCTTAATAATCTACTCCCCCACGTGGATAGCACCTTTGTTTTTGGTCGTCCATCCAGTCAAATAATAGCTGATAATCTTGCAAACTATTTTGGGAATTCTGCACATCGACTAGATCCCTTTCCTGAGCCTGATCTTTGTCTTGGTGTTGGCGATTATCAATGCCGTCAACTGGAGAAGCTCGGTATTCCCGCCACTCCTCCCCCAGATGCGATTATCGCTCCGGCGCATCAGGATTTTCTCGAGGCTCGTGATTTTCTTAGCCGGAACCTTGGACCAAAAGACCGGTTCGTACTGTTGCATCCCGGCAGTGGAGGCAAACAAAAGCTATGGGCCGTTGCAGGATGGCGCAGTGTCATCAACAAACTATCAGCCCACTCCAATATTCGCTTTGCTTTGTTGCAGGGACCAGCCGACACTGGTATCGTTCAGCACCTGCGCTCTCAGTTTGAATCAAATTCTCTCATCCTCGTGGGAAACTGGCAGCTCGGCAAGCTGGCTGCACTCATGAGCGAGGCCGATCTCTATCTAGGTAATGATTCCGGAATTACCCATTTGGCAGCTGCTTGCGGTACTCCTACCATTGCTCTTTTCGGCCCTACTGACCCGCAGGTTTGGGGGCCGCAAGGCCCACAGGTCAACATCATTCGCTGGCAACCAGGGAATTCATTCGATGAGCAGGCAGAATTAAAAAAAATCTCTGAGCCTCCATTTGAAGCAGAACTTGTGTGCAAAAAAGCCAGGGAGTGGTTGCAGATATAAGTGATCAGAAAAACCAGGGCTACAGGGACTAGGGGAACCAATAATAGTATAGAACTCATTTAAATGGACATATTTGAAGAATATATTCGTCCCGAATTGGTTTTATCAACTGGGAGTTTTTGACCTATGAATACAGAGAAAAGAATATTATTTGGGGTAGACGATTCTGAGTTTGCTTTACAAGCCGTTACTGCCGTAGGCGGTCTGTTGAAAAATAGCAAAGACTATGGGATAACACTGTTCTACGGTGCCCCTGACCCGAACCTTCCCTTCCTATCAAAGGCTCTGGGTTTGGGTCCCAAAGAATTACGACACCTGGAAAAAGTTTGCAGCTTGGATGAGACCAGTGTTCTCGAGCAAGCCAAAGAAGCCTTGAC
>CP070843.1:1613653-1619703 GCA_020350905.1 Deltaproteobacteria bacterium | reverse complement strand
CACGATTCCCTCGAAGATATTGCTTGGGGTAGTCAGATCCGCTCTTACGTGCTTCATCCTTACCGGCTCGTGAAAGACCACAGGACTCAATTGGAAAGGGGAAATGTTGATGCTGTCTTGGATGGTGATTTGGACGGGCTGATAGAAGCGTATCTGATGCAGGAAGGTGGTGAGAAGAGCGAAGAGTAAGGAGTGGTCAGTAGTCAGGAAAACCCAAATTCGGTCCTCTGCCCTCTACCTATTACAACATATGACGCGAAGCTCAATGAGAGCTGAGCACTGCTGCCTGCTGCTACCTGCTGGCTGCTTGCTGTCTTTATACCATCTTTAGCTTCAATACTTCCTCCCTGGCATTCACACGTACAACCTCCACTCGAAAATGATCTCCAGGGTTTAGGCCCCTTCCCTCCTCCAGAGGCATCCTAGCCTCCAACAGACACTCTGGTATTAACAGATTGTAGGTTCTCCTGCCCTGGCTTAAGACCAAAGCGTCCAAGAACTTGATCTGCTCTTTTTCCAAATATCTAAGAACCCAATATCTTGTCCATTCTCTTTTCATTTGCAAAGCTTGACTCTGACCAGTGGTTATTTTGGCAACAATTGGCTCCAGGGCTTCCAGCGTATAGACTGGACGTTCTTCCTGCACCATACTCTTGAGCTGCCGTAAGACCACCAAATCCATATAACGGCGGATGGGAGAGGTCCAGTTGGTATATGCGGGTACGCCCAGGCCGTTGTGTGGTTTAGGTTTAACGCCCAGTTCGGCTCGGCTCAGATAACGGCGTTGCAAATAATTGAGATAGAGATCGTCAGTGCCTTCACCAACAAGATTCTCCTGGGGTTTCTCTTGGCTGCGATAGATAGCCGGAACATTATTGCCCGCCAGCGCTTCAGCAGCTAAACCGTTGGCCAGGATCATGAGTTCGGAGACTATCAGCTGGGCAGGAGTCTCACGATCCAGCTTGCCAATATTAATTTCGTTATTGCTGTTCACCCAGATACGGAGTTCGGGCAGCGGTAAGAGGAGAGCTCCTTGTTTAATCCTTTGTCGTCGGAGTCGGGTGCAGAGACGGTAAAGTTTACCAAGATCTTCCTCAGTTGCCACCAACTCGTTGGCTTCTGAGTAGGTAAGCTGTCGCTGGACTCGTATCCAACTGGGAACAAACCGATAAGCTTGCACCTGATCCTCGCTGTCAAAGCGAACCAGCAAACTCAAAGCCAACCGTTCCTCCCCTTGTTTGAGGCTACAGACATCTTCGGAGATTATTTCAGGCAGCATGGGAATTCTGGTATCTGGCAAATAATGGGAGGTAACCCGCTCCAGAGCCTCATTGTCCAGGGGGCTATCAGGAAAAACTACCGCTGCCGCATCAGCAATGTGGATTCCCACCTCAGTGCCATTTTCCACTGCACGCATGCTGAGTCCGTCGTCGTAATCTCTCGTCATAGCTCCGTCTATGGTCGTAACGGAGATTGAGGTCAGATCCTCACGTGAGCCTCCCTCATCCCCCTTACTCCTCCCCCCCAGCTCTCCGGCAACCTGAGCAGCTGCATCGAGGATATTAGATGAAAATTCTTGTTGGATACCAAAGCGATGGAGGTAAAGGTTTTCATCCACCCTCCAGACACCCAACTTGACCAGCAGTTCGAATACTCCCTGCGGCACGGGAACCTGAGCCATGCTAAGGATTTTTTTGGTTTGCTGATAATTGGTGGCCTCGGCACCCAGGAGACAGAAATCTCTGAGCATTTGTACATAGTGTTTCCGATTCTCGAGTTCTCCGGCTGGGTCACCCCGCCACACTGCAGCGAGCCAAGCACTCCCCTCTGCCAACTCTTTTTCCCTCTGGGCTTGTCTCTCATACTGAATTCTTATCTGCTCGAGCCTTTCTGGGCTGTTGGCGTGAAAAAGCCCCCCCTTGTATTTAAAGTGGAGGCCATCTGTGAGCAGAGCCCTGAACACAGCTGAGGTATGATCTGCAGTAATCTCTTCATTGAAACAGATTTCTGCCAGGTGTTGACTGTCGAATCCTCCTTCTTCCTCGTAGAGCAAATCCCACAACTCTTCCACAGAGACACGGTTCATGAGATTCTGGCGCCTCGCTGCCGCCTCTTGGAGGGCAGCCACCAACTGAATCCTACTTTGTCCGACATCAAGGAGTTCATCATCAATATGAAGAATTCGCTTGAGAGAAACACTCGCCTCGCGATCTTGTTCAGTCAGTACCAGCACCCGGCTGTTCTTCACCTCCAGGCATACCGCACACAGGAGCTTCTTGCGCTCAAAAAATTCAACTTTCGCTCCAGGCTTGATCTCTGTTTCCATGCTGTCCTTCAATCTCAAATCCACAATCTACAATCCGAAATCTTAAATCTGAAATCTGCAATTGAAAATCTGCCTCACCCTCGACCAGGAACCCCCTCGATCTGTTTAATGTAGGATCGAATTCCCGCTAGAATTCCTTCGGCAACTGCGTCCTGGTAGGCACCACTGGCCAATCTCTTCTCCTCCCGTTTGTTGGTGATAAAGGAAGCCTCCACCATGATCGAGGGCATCTGGGCTCCAATCAATACATAGAAAGGTGCCTGTTTCACACCGAGATCTTTGACGCTACTGTAATTTTTCGGCAAACGCGTGAGCAACCCAGTCTGGACTGCGTCGGCCAGGCGGCTGGACTCATGAATCTTGGAATTCAGCATCAAATCGTTGAGAATCTTCTCCAAGTCACTGATCCGTTTGGCGGAAACGGCATTTTCAAAGGCCGCCAGTCGCGCAGCCTCGGCGTCGGTGGCCACGTTGAGAATGTAGGTGGACATACCGTAAACACGCCTATTCTCATGGGCATTGGTATGGATGGAAATAAAAAGATCCGCTTTCTGGGTGTTGGCAAGAGCAGTACGTTCCTCCAGCGGTAAAAATGTGTCCGCTTTTCGAGTAAGAATAGCTTCCAACATAAGTTCTTCTCTCAGTTTCTTTCGCAGTTTCTTGGCAATAGACAGGGCAACATCTTTCTCACGCACTCCGCTCGGACCTATAGCTCCCGGGTCTTTGCCCCCATGGCCAGGATCGATAACAACCCTTTTAACTCCCAATCCCAGCTGTTGGGCCAAAGTAATGCTCGGAACCTCTCCCTTACCAGGGGAAGGTACTCCTTTTCTGCTCTCCCCCGTAACGTCGATCACAATGCGGAAGGGATCACTTAGGGAAAAAATCTTGTGATCTTCTATTGATTCGATATCCAATACCACCCGCACCACCGTGGGTTTGTACTGACCAGCGCGTACCTTGCGCAACAGGCCATCACCTATGGGAATAGCTCCTACAAAAGTTGGATCCAGTGCTGAGTTTCGGAGGTCGATATAAAGGCGAGGTGGTTTTCCTATTGCAGGATCGGGCTTGAGTAAGTGGCTAGTGTAATCGATCTGGCTGTTCACATCAATAACGATCCTGGTATAGTCTTGCGCCGACCAGTGGCGAATATCGGTCACCCTCGACAGAGAAACCGAGGTCACAGCTGGTACCTTTGGCAGGCGTGGCAACTCTTGCTTCGACTTTCCTTTACCCATCTTGCTCTCAAGTTGCGCAAGTCGCTCTTGAGCCCGCGGCTTCATATCGCCATGAGTAAAATCCATCACCACCTTAAAGTATTCCACATAAGCCCGGTCCAGATCCTTCTTGTACCTGCGGTAGATCTCCCCTAGTTGATATTGGGCGTCATCAGCGAATCTGCTTTTTGGAAACCTTTTGACAACCTGCCTGTGCCGATTGATAGCCTCACTCAAATCGCTCGACAGCCGCGAGTAGCCATAGAGACCCTTGTAGAGTTTCGCTGTAGCATAAAGAGCCTCATCTGCTTGGCGACCTTTGGGGTATTTCCGGTAGTAGCTCTCATAACCCCGTATGCAGCGCAACCACTGATCCCGGTATCGAATGCGTTGCTTGGAATTGTAGAGTCTCCGACTACAGTCTTTTGCCCCCTTCAACCTATCTTGCCGTGCAGCTGGAACGGGAGCAACAGCAACAGCCATCCATATCAGTAAAAGAAGGAGGCAAATCAACCAGCTGGATCGCTGCAACTCGTTTGTGAGAGGACGAAAAAAACGCATAAGCAGATCACAAAATTGCTTAAAGTATAATATTAACTAATACATATAAATATATTAAATACCAGTAAGTAAACTCACTCTTCGTCAAACAATTCCCGCAGCCTGGCAAGCTCGTTCAGGGCTTCAATGGGAGTTATTTCTTCAAGCTCCAGATTCAGCAGTCGACGGCGAAGTTTCTGGCCTGATTGCTGAAAGAGAGAAAGCTGAAGCTGTTCACTCTGGCGACCTGCAGATGAACGAGCCAACCGTGGAAGTCCTTCCACATCCGTGGTCTCTTGTTCCAGGTGCTGAAGTACTTGTCTGGCTCTTTCCACAACCTCAGTGGGTAAGCCTGCCAACCGTGCTACCTGAATACCATAGCTCCGATTTGTACCGCCTTCCACCAGCTTTCGTAAAAAAATGATTCTGTCCCCCCACTCCTTCACCGCCACGTTCATGTTTTTCACCCGTGATCCGGTTGCAGCTAGATCGGTGAGTTCATGATAGTGAGTCGCAAATAGAGTCTTAATTCCTGTCCCTTGCCAGTCATGGAGAAATTCGGCCACAGCCCAGGCAATACTCAAGCCGTCAAAAGTACTGGTTCCCCGGCCAATCTCATCCAAGATTACCAAGCTGCGGTCCGTAGCCTGATAAAGAATATGTGCAGTTTCCTGCATTTCCACCATAAAAGTGCTACGTCCCCTCGTCAATTCATCAGTAGCACCTACCCTGGTAAATATACGATCGACAACTCCGATTCGAGCCGAACTCGCAGGCACAGGTGCCCCCATCTGCGCCATGAGGACTATGAGCGCCACCTGTCTAAGAACGGTGGACTTCCCTGCCATGTTGGGCCCGGTAATTATTATTACTTGCTGGCTAACACCATCCAGATGCACATCATTGGGAACGAAGCTCCCTTGGGGTAGGGCTGCCTCAACCACTGGGTGGCGTCCCTCTACTATGTGAATCTCCGGTCCGTCACCAATTCGAGGTCGGCAGTAGTTTCTGTGGTTAGCGACCTCTGCCAGAGCTGCAAGGACGTCCAGTTCCGCTATCACAGCTGCGGTTGTCTGAACACGCTCCCCCTGGCTGGCAACCTTGGCGCGGAGTGCCAAAAAGAGTTCCCCTTCCAACCGAATTCTGCGCTCATCAGCGGTAAGCACCTGGGTTTCGTAGTCTTTTAACTCTTCAGTAATGTAGCGTTCAGCATTAACCAATGTCTGTTTGCGAATGTATCGATCCGGTACCGAGGCGAGGTTAGCCTTTGAGACTGATAGATAATAGCCAAAAACCTTATTGTAGCCAACCTTAAGAGAGGTGATACCGGTTTTCTGCCGCTCATCTGCTTCCAGCCGGGCAATCCATTTTTTTGCATCGCGACTGAGGCTCAGCAACCGATCCAACTCCTCATCGTATCCTGTTCTCATTACGCCACCCTCTGCAAGGTTTGGGGGTGGATTATCCACGAGCGCTTCCTGAAGCAAGAGGGAAACGTCCTCTAGAGGATCTAATTTATCAGTCAGCTCAGACAGGGTTCGATCCTCCAAACTACCAAGGAGATACTTAAGGCGGGGTAGAGACTGTAAAGAATTTCTTAGGGAGGCAAGATCGCGTGGGGTTGCCGAACCCATGGCAACCCTGCTGTTAAGCCGTTCAAGATCGTAAACTGTTTCCAACTCCTGGCGCACCTGGGCACGTATGGCTTCGTGCTCTCGAAAACAAGCAACAGCATCCTGCCGGGCATCAATAGCTTGAGGCTGGATCAATGGGTAGTGCATCCAAACTTTCAGCAAGCGTCCCCCCATGGCGGTGACCGTGTGATCCAAAAGTTCCACGAGTGTGGCCTTACGTCCACCGTGGTGCCAGGATCGAAACAGTTCCAAATTACGCGTGGTCACGTCGTCTATAACCATGTAGGTCCTTGTAAGGATAAATCAAGAAGATGTTCTAAATGCGGAAAT
>CP070843.1:1609972-1613553 GCA_020350905.1 Deltaproteobacteria bacterium | reverse complement strand
GTATTCCAGTCAAGGTTGGACGATTCGGGCCTCCCGTGGGTCTAGGTCAGGTGAGATGGCTTGGCTGCGTCAAATTTCACTTCAATTGGAGCTGTAAAAGGGTGGAGCGCTGTAGCTCTGACTTTACCCTAATGTTGCAAATCCAAACCGGTAAAAATCGCTGCGCTCGCTTGACAGCACACCATCTACGACCGCGTTCGCCTCAGGCAGGATCTCACGTACAGTTAAGTACTGTTCAGCCTCTCCGAGTCTGTGCGCACTCGTATTTTGCGCACTCTGAGGCGTTTTTCCTCGGAGTGGGTCTGCAACATTAGGGTTTATTCTAGAAGTGGTTTATACAGGTGTCAATCGCTTTCGTGTACGGGAAAAACTTTTTGACAAGGGTTCTTGCTTGCGGTATTTTTACGAAATCTCGATAGATAGGAAAGGTAGCCATGAATGAAGCACTGATAAAATTCAGCCGTATGCGTCGATTGCCTCCTTATGTTTTTGCCCAAGTCAATGAACTGAAAATGAGGCTCAGACGAGAGGGCAGAGACATCGTTGATTTGGGTATGGGAAATCCTGACCTACCGACCCCGCAGCACATTGTAGACAAATTGTTAGAGGCCTCCCAGAAACCTCACAATCACCGTTACTCAGCTTCGCGAGGAATTACCAAGCTGAGAGAGGCTATAGCCAGCTGGTACGGACGCCGATATGATGTGGATATCGATCCGGAAACAGAGGCCGTTGTGACTATTGGGGCCAAAGAGGGGTTGTCGCACCTGATACTCTCGCTGATCAGCCCAGGCGACGTGGTATTCGCCCCAAATCCAACCTATCCTATTCATCCTTACTCGGTGATCATAGCGGGGGGGGATTTGCGCAGTATTCCCATAGAAAAAGATCGGGACTTTTTTGCAGATCTCCAGACGGCCTTCAAACAGACCTGGCCTCAGCCGAAGATGTTAATAATCTCATTTCCTCATAACCCCACCACTGAGGTTGTTGACCTGGACTTCTTTCAGAAAATTTGTGACTTCGCCAGGGAGCACGAAATCATCGTGGTGCACGATCTGGCATATGCCGATTTGGTATTCGACGAGGAAATGGCTCCCAGCTTTCTCCAGGTAGAAGGTGCTAAGGATATCGGAGTCGAGTTTTTTTCCTTGTCCAAGAGCTATTCCATGCCGGGATGGAGGGTTGGTTTCTGTGTTGGAAACGTTGAAATCATTTCAGCGCTTACCCGGATCAAGAGCTATCTCGATTACGGTATCTTTCAGCCCATCCAGATTGCTTCCATTATCGCACTCAATTCCGATCAGTCCTGCGTCAAGGAAATCGTCGATACCTACCGCTCTCGGCGTGACGTTCTAGTGGGTGGATTGAATCGAGTTGGCTGGCCCACTGACAAGCCCAAGGCCACCATGTTTGTCTGGTCGAGGATACCAGAACAGTATATTGACATGGGCTCGGTGGAGTTTTCCAAGTTTTTGATACGTGAGGCCGAGGTTGCCGTCTCTCCAGGGCGAGGTTTTGGTGAATATGGTGATGACTACGTGCGTTTCGCTCTGGTGGAGAATGAAGAACGGACCCGACAGGCCATCCGTGGTATGCGCCGCGTTTTGCGCTGATAATAAGCGCATGAAGCAGTGTTAAGTACCGTGCTCGAGGAAGACACCAGAAGGGGCCGGAGGTCCGCTTTCTGGTGTCTTTTTGATCTGGGGGGATGGGGGGGGCGCGCATAGCGCTTCCCGCCAAGCGTGAATTCGTCACATTGATAGTGGGAAAAGCATATGAAGGAAATTCAAGTAGGCTTGATCGGACTAGGAACCGTGGGCTGTGGTCTTGCCAAGATTCTTGAAGACAACAGTGAGATGCTCAGGGAGCGTTTGGGTGTGCCGCTCAGGCTAAAAAGAGTGGTGGACATAGACTTGGAGAGCCCCAGGCCGGTCTCCCTTCCCCGGAAGATCCTCTCCACCCAGGTGGAAGACATACTGGCGGATAAGGAAATCCGGATCGTTGTTGAATTGATCGGGGGAATGGAGCCAGCCAAGACCTTTCTCTTGGAGGCCATGAAACGCGGCAAGCATGTGGTCACTGCCAATAAAGCTCTATTGGCTGTGCATGGTAATGAGCTTTTTGCAGCGGCCCGGGAGCATCAGGTCAATATTGCTTTCGAAGCAGCCGTTGGCGGTGGTATTCCCCTCATACGAACCTTACGTGAGGGGCTGGCAGCCAATCGCATAGGCCACATTTACGGTATTCTCAATGGCACCGCCAATTACATCCTCACCCGAATGGCTCGTGAGGGTACCACCTTTGCCGACGCACTCAAGGAAGCCCAGGCACAAGGCATTGCGGAAGCAGACCCAAGTCTTGACGTGGAGGGAGTGGACGCTGCGCACAAAATTGCCGTACTCAGTTCCCTGGCATACTGTTGCGAGGTAGACTTTAATCAGGTCCATATAGAGGGTATTTCCCAGATTGACCCGTCTGACATTCAATTTGCCAAGGATTTTGGCTATCAAATAAAACTCCTGGCCATCTCACGCAGTGACAGCGGGAGGATAGAAGTAAGAGTACATCCGACCATGATTCCCCAGGAGCACATGTTGGCCAAAGTTGAGGGGGCTTACAATGCTATCCACATCTCCGGTGATGCTGTTGGTGACGTCATGTTATATGGCCTGGGTGCGGGGATGATGCCCACCGGCAGCGCCGTGGCCAGCGATCTGGTTGATCTGGGACGAGATCTTCTGGTGGGAAGCGGTGTGAGAATACCGCCTCTGGCTTGTGAAGGGGGGGCGGTGATGCCGCGCCAAATCAAGCCCATGGATGAGCTGGTTATCAACTACTATTTCAGATTCTCTGCGGTTGATCGGCCCGGGGTACTGTCAAAGATTTCAGGCATACTTGGCAACCACGATATCAGTATTGCATCAGTGATTCAGAAAGGAAGACAGGTAAAGGGCTCAGTGCCGGTGGTGATGATGACTCATGAGGCAAGAGAGCGTGATGTGCGTCTGGCACTGGCTGAAATCGGTGACCTCCAGGTGGTAACTGCACCCACGCGATTGATACGGGTGGAAAACAGAGAAGCCGTTGATGAGGATTAGCATAGGGCATAGATCATGGGGAAATACAGCTCAAAAGCAGCATTAGGCAGATTCGAACCGACACGAAGAAGCGGAAGTTGATGAAAATTCCAAATTACAAATCACAATGACCGAAATTCGAAACTTCAAATCTGTTTTGGTCATTGAATATTGGAGTTTGAGATTTAATTGTAATTTGGTGCGTGGGATTTGGAATTTCGAAGTGTTTGATGTTTTGAACGATTTCTGCGACTTCAACGATTTACCGCTTATTGCTTACCGTTTATCCTATTTACTATTTGACGAATCATCCAATCAACCCTGTGCGCTATGCGCTTAGCGCAGTATGACAACAATAGAGATGGCAAAAAGATGGACGCAGCGAAGAGCAAATACCTCATACTGGTTGGCGATGGCATGGCCGATGAGGCCTTAGAGGAGCTTGACGGCAAGACACCCCTGGAGGCGGCTCATACTCCCCACATGGATCAACTGGCCGCC
>CP070843.1:1606496-1609872 GCA_020350905.1 Deltaproteobacteria bacterium | reverse complement strand
TGCCACTTCGAAGATATAACCCGGGCTGACATCTACGGTTTCTGTGTGCCTTTTGCCATTGAGCTCATGAAGCTGAGGGAAGAGAGCGGGATTGATATCAAAATTCGTCTCTGCGACACCCTTGGTTTTGGTGTCACCTATCCTGGTGCAGCCTTGCCGCGGAGCGTTCCCAAACTGGTTAGGGCGATCATAGATGATGCCGGCGTGCCGGGAAACCTCCTCGAGTGGCATGGACACAATGATTTTCACAAGGTGCTCATAAATGCCACCACCGCCTGGCTCTATGGCTGTTCTGCCGCCAACGGCACTCTTTTGGGATTTGGTGAGCGTACCGGCAACGCGCCGGTAGAGGGGCTCATTATTGAATACATTGGTCTTATGGGTCATGAAAACGGCATCGATACCAGCGCCATAACTGACATGGCCAACTATTTTTCTCGCGAACTCGGCTACAAGATTCCTCCAAACTACCCGTTTGCGGGAAGCGACTTCAATGCCACCAGTGCCGGTATTCACGCCGATGGTCTTATCAAGAATGAGGAAATCTACAACATTTTCGACACCCGCAAAATTCTCAGTCGGCCAGTCAGCATCACCGTCACTGATAAGACCGGGATCGCCGGTGTGGCTTATTGGGTCAACAGCCGCCTAGGATTAGAGGGGGAGAACACTATTAACAAACGCCACCCTGGCATCGTTAAGATTCACAAGAGGATAATGCAGGAATACGAAGAGGGTCGAGTTACCAGCATCTCCCGCAAGGAAATGGAGCAGTGGGCTCGCCAGTATCTCCCTGAGCATTTTGTCAGCGAGTTTGACCTGCTGAAACAGGAGGCCCATGCTCTCGCCGCCCATCTTGTGGAAGAGGTGGTGGAATCCGAAGAGATCAAATCCATGGACTCATCACGACAAGAACCAGTGCTTCAGAGCCTTTTAGATCTCAACCCCTTCATACAATACATTTATGTCACCGACCGGGAAGGCAACAAAACTACCCGCAACATTACCCATATCGCCGATCGTGCCAAGTACGATACGGCAGAAATTGGTGAAGACCTCTCTGATCGCGACTGGTTTGTAAACCCCATCAAAGATGGCAAGGTTCACATTACCGACTTCTACAAATCCATTTACACCGGAGCTCTTTGTATAACCGTGTCAGCACCCATTCGTGATGAATCCGACGAAATAATTGGTGTTCTCGGCCTCGACATCCGTTTCGAGGAATTGGCCAAATTGGAGGAGGAAAAGGAGTTTTAATCCAACTCCTGGGCGAGACTACCCCTATAAGCGACCTTATGCGGTGCTCACAAACCTATTTCAGCGATAAGTCCTCTCCCTACAGGCTCTCTCTGACCCTTATCTTTTTTTTTGTTGTTGCCTGCTCGAGCACCCCTCCTCCAAGCAAGCAGAGGGGTAATTCCTATATAGTACACGGCAAGCGCTACTACCCGCTCTCGTCTGCCGCCGGTTTCACCCAGCGCGGCCTGGCCTCTTGGTACGGCCGTAAATTCCACGGCCGCCTTACCTCCAATGGTGAACGCTATAACATGTACGGCCGCACCGCCGCCCATAAAACCCTTCCTTTCAACACCTACGTCCAGGTGAAGAATTTAAAAAACGGCAAGAAAACAGTGGTCCGGATCAATGATCGCGGCCCCTTTGTTCGAGGTCGGATTATTGACCTCACCCTCACTGCTGCCAGTGAACTGGACATGGCAGAAGACGGAGTGGTACCAGTACGCATAGAGGCTCTGGGTTACGCGCGTAAGAAGCGTCAGGCCGGAAAGTGGGTCCGGGTGTACGAGAAACCTGCAAGTTATGAACTGGGAGACTTCACCATTCAGGTCGGAGCCTTCACAGAGCGAGAAAATGCTTTGCGATTACATGCTTCTTTGAGCCGAAAGTATCTCAAAGCGACAGTTAAGGTCTTCGACCAAGGTAGCAAAAAATTTTACCGGGTTCGGGTGGGACAGTACTCTCGCCTCAACGAGGCTGAGGCGGCTGCCGAACGGTTGCAGGAGAAAGGCTTTCCCAACGCCTTTGCGATCGCGAGTGACAGGTAAGACAGAGCGCAGAGGCACTATGCCCAGAGGGACGACCCGCCCGCCTCGCCTGAAGGCGAAGCCGATGGCGGGCAGGCGCGGGGACAGGGGGAACCGGCGAGACGGGGATTAGAGGGCAGAAGTTAGACGACAGAGGACAGACGATAGAGATCAGAGGTTAGGTCTAATAATTTCTAAAGCCGCAATCTGAAATCAGAAATCCGAAATATTCTAGCTCCATGCCCTCTGCTCTTAGCCTACTGGTTACTCGGAGTGTATTTTGGTTTAGCCAAACAAGCGCAAGCACGAAAAAGAGGCTACAATGAACATTCTTACCTACCCTTCGGACGAGGCCAATGCTCGCCTTGCAGCAATCGTGAATCGCACCCTGTCCTATTCCGAGGATCACGAACGTGCTGTGATGGAAATAATACAGGCGGTGCAGAACGAAGGTGATGCTGCCCTCTTGCGCTATACCCGTCAATTCGATTCTCCTGAGATTACTGCAGAGAACATTCGGGTGAGTGAAATGGAACTGGAAAAGGGTGCCAAGCAGGTTGACTCAGACTTTACCGCTCTGCTGCAGCGAGCCAAGGATAACATCAGCCGTTTTCATCAAGCGCAGCAGCGGTATTCCTGGTTTTTACCCCATGAGGATGGTTCCGTTATCGGGCAGATGGTAAGACCAGTGGCGGCCGCGGGTCTCTACATTCCAGGTGGACGTGCTGGGGAGACCCCGCTCATCTCCTCACTGCTGATGAACGCTATTCCGGCAATCATCGCTGGTGTTGCTCGTATGCAGGTGGTTACCCCCCCTCGACAGGACGGGAGCATCAACCCGTATCTACTTGTGACCGCCCAGTTGCTGGGAATCAAAGATATTTTTAAGGTAGGAAGCGCCTGGGCAATTGCAGCCCTCGCCTTGGGAACTGAAACCATACCTGCGGTGGACGTGATCGTTGGTCCGGGCAACATCTATGTCACCTTGGCCAAAAAAATTCTCTCCGGCCGGGTTGGTATCGACCTGCTTGCCGGGCCCAGTGAAATTCTCGTCATTGCCGACTCCGGCGCTGATCCCCGACACGTTGCAGCTGATATTCTCAGCCAGGCGGAGCACGATCCCATGGCAAGTGGTCTTATGCTTACCACTGATGAAGCTCTTGCCCATGCTACTCGCACCTCATTGGAAGAGCAATTGGCCGAGTTGCCCCGGCGCCGCATAGCCGAGGAGTCCCTTGCTGCTTTTGGAGGACTTATTATTGTTCCGGACCTGGATACTGCCGTGTCATTGGCAAACCAGATAGCTCCCGAACATCTTGAGTTGCTGGTGG
>CP070843.1:1588132-1606396 GCA_020350905.1 Deltaproteobacteria bacterium | reverse complement strand
TACGGTTTCAAACCGATCGCTCTGGGCAAGCTCTGCTTTCCCCATGGCCTGGCAAAGCCCCTGGAACTGTTCATCATCCAGAGCTGCAATGGCCACAAAGCCATCCTTGCAGCGAAAGATTCCGGACGGCGAGATAGACACGTCGCGATTCCCATAAAGGTTTCGATCTTTCCCAGTAAGAGTCTGGTACAACCAGGTCCAATCCAGAACCCGGATCAAGCTCTCTCCCTGAGAGACGTCGATCAATTGCCCTTTCCCGGTTATTTTTCGATAGTACAGAGCGGCCAGAATGCCCAGGGCCGAAAAGAGAGCTCCCGTATAATCACCGATCCAGATTCCTATTTTCAAAGGCGTCCTTCCGGGAAACCCGGTGGTGGCCGAAAAGCCGCTCATGGCCTGAGAGGTAGCGTCGTATGATGGCCTGTCCTTGTACACACTCCATTGGCCGAAACCACTGTTCCCTTGATAAATCAGGCCCGGATTGACTTCTTTGAGTTGCCGATAACCCACACCCCATCGATCCATAGTCCCCGGGCGAAAATTCTCCACCAGGATGTCTGATTTGGCCACCAGCCGTCGAAGCAGGTCTGCACCGTTGGGTTTTCGGATGTCGATACCCACGTGGTATTTGTTGTGGTTCATATGAGTGAACGCAGGTGAGATATTTTGCCAGAAGAACCCTCGGGGTGCCACGTAGCGCATCAAGTCTCCGACGCCCGGTAGCTCAATTTTAATTACTTCCGCCCCGAAATCCGCCAGAAGATCTCCAGTCACAGGGCCAAAAACACGGGTACATAGCTCGAGGACCCGTACACCTTTGAGTGCCTCGGGTTTGGCGAAAACCTTCGCCACTGAGAATAATTCGTTTGTCCAGTCGAAGTAGTCCTGCTTTTCCACGGCCTCCCCCTTTTCGCCGTTGTTACAGCTCGCCTCTTAGTCTGATGAAGGCTCGAACGCCAGGTATGTTTCCTTGTCACGATGGAGAAACTTCACCCGCATTGGCATACCTACCCAGCTGGTTTCCGGCTTGGTTGCATCTACGCCCTCGATGCGGGCATAGACACGTCCTCCCTCTTCCAGTTCCACCACACCCGAGCAGTAGGGATTGTCGCGGTTGTAACCCTGGGCAATCATAGAAGGGGGGGCAATGGTGATGCAGGTGAAGGCGGCGAGCTTTCCCTTCCCCGCCATCTCAACCCACTCCATTTCTGAACTGTAACACCGCTCACACATTGATCGTGGCGGCACGAAATGGGCTCCGCATTCTTTACAGCGGGATCCCATGAGCTTCTCTTCATTCAGGAACTCTTCGTAAGAAATGTCGCTGAAACCCCTTTTTCCCATGGGCTCATCTCCTCTCGAGAATGGTAAAGGTGCAGGTTCCGCCGGTACCTCCGAGGTTGTGGGCACCGCCAATGCGCAGATTGGTATGTGGTAGCTGTCTTTTTCCAGCCCTGCCTCTGAGTTGTGTCCATACCTCGTAAAGCTGGGAAACGCCAGTGGCACCTACCGGGTGTCCTTTGCATTTCAATCCACCTGACGTGTTTATAGGTTTCGACCCGTCCAGTCTGGTCTGGCCTTCCTCGATCGCCTTATACCCATGCCCGGGTTGAAAAAACCCCAAATCCTCTATGGTGACCACCTCAGCTATGGAAAAACAATCATGCACCTCTGCAAATTGGACATCCTTGGGCTCCAGGCCCGACATCTCATAAGCCTCCCGGGCCGCGTATCTTGTAGCCTCAAAGAAGGTCAAGTCCGGGCTGGCATGGAACCCCCTGCCGCTTCCCTGCCCCATACCAGAAACATAGATGGGATCATCGGTGAAGTTTGTGGCGATCTCTTCCCCCACCAACAGCATACAACTCGCACCATCGCTGATGGGACAGCAGTCAAAAAGATGCATGGGCCAGGCTACCACCGGATTCGCCTTGGGATCGCGTAAAAAGTCTTTTTCATCCTCCCAGGTGGGCACCGCACCCCCCTTTTCCCGGGCACGTTTGCTCTTGGCATTCATCATATCCCGCACGGTATAAGGAAATTGTGCCTTGGGGTTCAGGGGGGCGTTGTTGTGACTCTTTATGGTGACGTTCATAAGGTGCTCACGTTTGGCACCGTATCTGGCAAAGTAAGCAGTGGCCAGAAGCGCGAAGACCCCTGGGAAGGTAAAGCCTACTCTGCCCTCATAGGGAACTGTGGCTAATGCTAATCCCTCGGCAACCTCCTCAGTGGTACGTTCAGACATCTGTTCCAACCCGCCCACCAGGACAACGTCATAGAACCCTGAGGCGATGGCAAAAACTCCCTCTCTGAACGCCAGGGCACTGGAAGCGCAGGCGCCCTCCGTTCTCGTAGCCGGCTTTGGAGTAAGCCCAATCAAATCCGAGATGATGGGCCCCCAATGGGATTGACGGACAAAGAAATCATTGGTGAAATTGCCCAAGTAGAGCGCATCGATATCATTCGGATCGAGGCTCTTGTCCACCGAGGCCAGCATTTCCACAAAAGCCTCGGCAAAAAGGCCTTTGGAGTCTTTGTTTTTGAACATGCCGAATGTGGACATGCCAGCACCGACTACTGCTACACCTCTTCCAAGTTTTCTTCTTTTCTTCATATTGCCTCCTGACCTCAGCAGACCGAGAGCAGCCGGTCTGAAAGAATTCCGAACAGCCTAACTGACAGTCCCAGGTTTATCTGCGCGCATCCAGCACGCTCCACCAGGATACGCCTAAGTCGAGTGATTCCTATCTCTCATCAGCACCGATGTTGTCATTGAAGTTGAAGCGGTTGCCTATGATACTGTGCCTTGGCACAGATCGATTGCCCTAAAGCGCAGAGCATTGGCAAATGGCGGAACTGCAGCTCAGTCTCCACGTTTTGCAGCAACACGCTGACAGTGACCACCACTGCTCAAGTTTTTGCAACGGCCCAGTAGACCTCAAATTGTTCCAAACAGATGGGGAGGAGGGTGGCAATCTTGTCTTCTTTCTCAGCCCCCAAATTCAAAAATCCATTGGCGGGACGATTGATGCTTCTGTTGAACTCCCCATGAGTTAAACGTCAGTCTTGGAAGACAACTGCCAGATGGTTGGGACGATACCGAGCATGCCAGGCAAAAAGCGCTCCAATATTCATCGGACCCTCCCTAAAACAATTCAAACCGACTGAGCTGATGCAGTTTGTTGAATCAAGGTATAAGGCCTAGCCAATAATTAAAAAACATCCCCTTCAGACCATAAGATACTTTTTCTTGATCTCCTCATTGGCACCCAATTCCGCAATGGTTCCCTGGTAGTGAATCATTCCCCGGTCAATTACAAACGCCTTTTCTGCGACCATGAGGGCGAATCTAACGTTCTGTTCTGAAAAAAGAATGGTTTCTCCCATTTCTTTCAGTTTCAAGATTTGTTCACCCAGGTGCTTCACCACCAGCGGCGCTAATCCTTCGACCGGCTCATCCAACAGGATCAGGTCGGGATTCCCCATGAGGGTGCGCCCTACGGTTAGCATTTGCTGTTCCCCACCGCTGAGGTAGCCGCCTAGATTTTTGTCCAGTTTCACCAAAGGAGGAAACAGTTCGTAAACCCTGTCGACGGTCCAAGGCTCTCCATCAAAATTTTTTGGAATCTTGCCCGCGAGTTCCAGATTTTGACGCACCGTGAGATCGGGAAAAATGAGTCGATTATCCGGGACGTATCCCATACCTCTTTGAGCGATGTAGTAAGGAGCTTTACCCCTTACCTCTTCCCCGTGAAACTGAATACTTCCCGATTCAGGGGGCGTCAGGCCCATGATACTTCTCATGGTCGTGGTCTTGCCCGCCCCGTTTCGCCCCAAAAGGCAGACGATTTCACCACGCTCTACTGAGAGGGAAACATCGAAGAGAATGTGGCTTGTTCCGTAGTAGGTGTTGATGTCTTTGACATCCAGTATCATGCCTCCTCCCCGAGATAGACCCGCTGCACCTCATCATTTGTCCTGACGTCTTCGGGGGTGCCTTCCGCAATGACGGATCCTAGATGCAAGACAGTCAGGCGGCGGGCGTATCCAAAAACCACCGACATATCGTGTTCCGTGAAAAGAATGGTCAAGCCCATCTCCTGGTTCAATCGAGCAACCAGTTCCATAGTATCATGGGTCTCTTCTCCGGACATTCCGGCAGTGGGCTCATCGAGAAAGAGCAGTTCAGGTCTGCTGCCCAGGGCAATAGCCAGCTCCAAACGCTTCTTGTCACCCTGAGAAAGATTTCCGGCCAACATATCGGCATGCTGTGAAAGCCCTGCGACCTCCAGAAGCTCAAAGGTGTCTTGCCTGGCCAACTGATTGGCAGGAACGAAAAGGTTGAGGGTCCTTCTCTGTTGCGCCAGGATCGCCTGCCGCACATTTTCGTAGGTTGTGAGCCGAGGGTAGATATTGCTGACCTGAAAGGCCCGGGATATGCCCAGACGGGTGATCCTGTGCGGAGCCCAGTTGGTGATATCTCTGCCCTTGAAATAGACCTTGCCCGAGTCAACGAGATGGTATCCGGTCAGGAGATTGAAAAAGGTGCTTTTCCCGGCACCATTGGGCCCAATGATGGCGGAAAGCTCTCCAGAGATCATCTCATAGTTGACATAACTGTTTGCCTGAACTCCGCCGAAGGCCTTACATAGGTCCTTTACGCTGAGTATGCTTTCATCCTCCATATCCAGAACTCTTTCCCTCGGTGGTTTCAATGGGATCCAGCTGTGGGGCCCGGGATCGAAAAACCCTTATCTTTTTCTCGCATAGACCCAGGACTCCGCCAGGCATAAAGAGAACGACACAGGTGATGATTAACCCGATTGTCAGAGGCCAATATTCAGTAAAACCGGTCACAAAGGCCATCAGAAAAGTATAAATCACAGAGCCGACCATGGGGCCGAAAAAGTTGAACGGTCCGCCAATAACGGTCATGAAGACCGGGATTCCGGACTGGTGCCAGGTGCAGAGATCTGGAGCAATACTTCTGTTGAACGGACCCCAGAGGGCTCCGGCCAGACCGGCGAATATACCCGCGATAACAAAGTTTATGAGCATGTATCGTCTGATGTTAATGCCGATAAAACGAGTGCGCTCGGTGTTCTCCCTGATCGCCCGCATGGTGTAACCGAAGGGTGATTCGCTGATTCGCCAGATCGCAATCAGCGCGGCGACCACAATGATCAGAGTAAAGTAATAATACGCATTGGCACTTAGGAGCACATCTGGCGGGATAATCCCCTGAAGGCCATCATCCCCACCGGTAAATGAATACCATTGGAAGATGATGTAGTAGATTAACTGGCCGAATGCCAACGTGAGGATAGCAAAGTAGATCCCAGTTAGGCGAACACAGAAATAGCCCAATATCAGGGCGCACAAACCGGCAACAATCATAGAAGCAAGCAAACAGATGGGCAGGGGCACAGAACCCTTTACCATGAGCAAGCCAGTCGCATAGGCCCCGACGCCGTAGTAAGCGGCGTGACCAAAGCTAAGCTGCCCCATGTACCCGAAAATCATGTTAAAACTCGCCGCAAACAGGCCCAGAATGAGAATCTCTACAAGCACGTGAACCCAAAACTCACCTGTTATCAAAGGCAGGATCAGTACCACGATAAAAACAAGAGCCAACCACCACATCCTCTTCATAAGACCAACCTAACCTTATTGTGCCAACAGCTACACCCGCATGGGAGTACCGAACAAGCCCCACGGGCGGACGATTAAAATAACAGCCGTTACTATAAAGATTAATACGAGGGCGCCCTGAGGCCAGAACAGGATGGAAAAGGCGTAGACCTCACCAACGATGATCGATCCCACCAGGGTGCCGAGGAGACTACCAAAGCCCCCAATGACCACCACACAGAAAGCCTGGATAATAATCGCCATGTCCATACCGAGGGTGATTGAGCCTACTGGGGCCTGTACAGCTCCGGCGAGGCCGGCGATAAAGATTCCCAGGACAAATACCCCGGTGTAGATCCGCGGAATAGGAATTCCCAAGGCACTCACCATCTCACGGCTGAAAACCGCAGCTCTAACAATGTGACCATACCTGGTCTTTTGCAAAAACAACCACAGTCCAATGGCCACGGAGATGCCGACGAGGATCACCACTATGAAATAAGAATCGAGTGGTATATCAAAAAGAAATATCGGGCCTGAGACCAGATTAGGCCGGACAATAATTCTGTCCTCCACACCCCAGGTAAGTTTGATCAAGTCGCCGACAATCAGCACCATGGCATAGGTGAGCAGGAGCTGCTCGGGAAGATCTCTATCATACACCCTTCGGATCAATATCACCTCGATAATCCAGCCAATGACAGCCAATGCGATGGCAGCCAAACCGATGCTCACCCACAACCCAAGCGCAGACTCTTGCAGAACGTACCAAAAAGTGTAGCAGCAGTAGGCACCAACCAGCCACAGAGTGGCGTGGGCAAAATTGAGGATGTTCATGACACCGAAGATGAGGGAAAGTCCCGAGGCAATGAGAAAGAGCATCATGCCCCGGGACAACCCGCTCATGAACTGTGCAATCAGCAAAGAAACGTCCATGCTGTTCACCGCCTATTTTTTCTCTTTTAATCTGGCATCGACAATCTCAGCTTCGGGACGCCATGAATCCGGCCCCTTGATTTCGACCAGATCATGATAGATGGGAAAGGCATAATTGGGATCGTCTGCGACCACCCCGAGATAGGAGGAGCAGCTCAATTGATTATCAATAGCGCGGAAAACTAGCTTGCCCCGGGTTGTCTCGATCGTCATACTCTTCATGGCATCTTTGACTTTTTCGGTGTCAATGCTGCCGGCCTTGTCAATACCCTGTTTCAGTGCATAGACCGCGTCATATTCCATCACCGCCCAATCGCTGGGATAGCGGCCATATTTCGCCCGAAACTCTTTGACAAAATTCGCCATCATGGGGTTATCCATATGGGCGAAGAAGGGCGCCCGGCACAGACCCACTAGACCGCGGGTGAGCGTTTTGGCCTGTACGATCAGTTCTGAGACGCTGATTAACGATCCAGGATATGGAATTTTTTCGAAAAACCCATACGCCTTAGCCTGCTGCATCCAAGCGACATTGTCCTTCGCGGCCACTGAACCGACGACAAAGTCGGGTTTCTGGGCCATGATGGCGGTGATATAGGAGGTAAACTGGGTCTCACCAAGGCGCGGCCAGAATTCTTTTTTCAACTTCAACTCGGGTGCCATTTGCTTTAGGAGACTGACCGTATTCTGTTGGGTGGATCGACCCCATTCGTAGTCCGAGGCGATGGTGACATATTCCTTCCATCCCTTTCTTTTAGCCAACTCGGCGACACCCAGAACCACGGCCTTGGCCTGCATGTAACTGTTGGGTACCACCTGGTAGGTGTAAGGACTGTAGTTGATTTTGGTGATGTTTTCCGAGTTGCTGATGGCGGCGATGTGGAGAACCTTGTATTCTCGAGCGATCGGCTTTATAGCAACGGCACAGGCGCTGGAATAGGTCCCGAGGATGGCCCGCACCTTGTCTCGCAGGATCAGGTCCTTGGCCTCTCGCACCGCCACATCGGGCTTGGTGTGGGTGTCCCTGGTGAAAAGCTTGATTGGGTGTTTTCCTAAGAAACCACCCTGGGCATTGATCTCCTCCACGGCCAGGCTGATAGCGTCCACACCGTCTTTACAATACAGGGCCCCGGTGCCGGTGATCGCTAGAGCAACCCCCAAGTGATAAGGTTCTGCGGCCAGAGCACTCTGTAAGCTGGCTGACCCCGCCAGCAATGCCACTGAAAAAATGATTACCAGGACTTTGAACTTTTTTATTTTCATCTCAAATCCCCCTCTCTGAAGGCCACTTGCACTTAGCATCTTGGAAAACGCGTCAACTGACAAATCTTGATCATCACCTCCTTTGTCCCCTTTTATGCATTGATTCCTGAGAACTTAGGAATCAGTTCATCCTTCAACAAAATACTGTCGTTCTCCTTTTCACGCGTGTCCACAGACAATATTCCAATTACAGGGACAGCAGTTAAGTATACGAATGGTTTGCGCGCTTCATTATCGAAAGCATTGGCAATAAGCTGTACACCATCCCCTGATCGTCCTCAGCAGTGAATCTTGCCTATAAACAGTGGACTCACAAGGAATGAAAGTCAACGGTACATATTAAGGCTGTTTCAGTGAGAGTTAGAGTTGTTTGGTCAGCTGTACCTATGGCTGCACAATATCACAAAATAGGACAAGCGTTAAATAGGGAATTTGAGAGGCTGCAGATATCGACTGCAATGACTCTTGGCTAGCGGTTCAGCACGGAGCAGGGAATCCAATCGCAAGCTGCCAAGCATTTGCTTGCCTGAAGCGGGACAAACTGCCTTTACTATACGAAATGAACAAAAAAGGGACTCGGTCATGGGATTATGCGCTCAGCGGTTTTAAGAAACGCATAATCGTAAGCGCGTCCCTTTATGCTACACATTTACATTTTGGAAGATGGCCATTCAGGGTTAGTGCGCGCCAAAAAACGGATGCGGGGTATCTTGCCCCATAAATGGCTCAGCCGCCGCCGGATGCCAACAATCGGCTCGGTCGAGTTCTCATCAACGAATTTAATCAGCAGCCGGAGGAAACGGTCTGGATCCTCTAGTTGTGGTGCATGTCCTACATTCGGCCAGACTATAAGCCTCCGATTGCTTCGACTTTTGGCGTAGCCCTGAAGGGAGGCTGGGGGTATCAATTTGTCAAGCTCTCCCCCCAGAATCAATATCGGCAGCCGCAACTTCCTTAGTTTAGTGCGGGCGTTCCATTTCTCCAGAGACCGAAGGAGCCCATCTATTGCCTCAGGGCACATACGGCCGGCGTCGCTGACCAGAGCCTCGAAATTATGGTCGCGGGCCAGCGTAGGCGTCACACTCATCAACGCCATGCGCAGCATGGAGCGATTGACGCCGAGAGTTCGGAGAAGACGGCGGGAGGTGCCGAGCGAAGCCAGACCGGACATGGAGGACGAGTTGTTATTGCCTCCTTGACTGTGAGACATGCCTTCCGCCGGTGGCGGAGCTACAAGGGTTAGCGACTGCAACAACTCAGAGTGCTTGAAGGCGAATTCCAAGGCCACCGAACCACCGAGCGAGTGACCCACCAGGTGGAAGGGAGGTAACGACAGGGCCTCGGCGAAGTCGTGTAAGTCTAAGGCCAACCTTCGAATGGTGTGGCCACTCCGTGGCCGATCGGTATCCCCGCAGCCGCGCAGATCCGGAGCGTAAGCGCTGTAGCCGGAGGGCAGGCGCTCCAGGACTGGCCGCCACCAGCGCCAAGAGGCGAAGTTGCCGTGCACCAAGACCAGGATGACCTTGCCTGTGTCGGCTACCTCGTAGTGTATATTGAGCTTGTGCGTTTGGACGAAGGGCATTGCTGTTTTGCCTACTTTCTTTCTGGAGACTTGGCTTGCAGGCTAGATCAACTACTTCTATCTGGTGTCCATCCGGAAACTTGCGAATGGCAAGACAAGTCTTGCCTGCTGCAACCGCCTATGGAAAATTCAGGGTAATGACAGCAAAAAGCATTCCAAGATGAACACAAATTGTACTTATCTATAGATTTTAAATAATTATGGAAGTAAACCTAACAAGCAAAATAAACAAGAAGAGTATATATCGGTGAACAAAAGCAGTAATTTTTGACAACTTTGCGCACCTTAAATAACCACCAATAGTGTGGTAAAAAATGGAAGGATCAAAGACTGGAGTAAAAAGCTTCGTGTTTCCCGGATGGGATCGGCAGACGAAGCGCGGGGAGGAGAAGATGAGATTCGGGCCAGGAAAACCTCGTATCTCTGGAACAAACAAACAAGATTATCTCAAACCGGCCTGTCCTTAGAGCCTGAATATTGCCGCATAAACTTTTCCAACATTGGATAGAGAGCCGGATTCACTATACCCCTGACGTGTCCGCCATTGACCTTTATGGTCACCTGGTCTTTTTCCGGAGTTCCGATTAAATGAGCGGTGGATAGAGCGGTGGGAAATTCCACTATATGATCAAACAGTGCAGCCACATTGCAAAAGGGAACCTTGATGTCTTTGATATTTATCGTTTTGTTGAAAAGTCTCATTTTGTTCTTAACCAGGTTATTTTGAAAATAAATCTCCCACAAATACTGGCGGTGAGCAGGTCCGGGCAAATCTCGCGTTGAATAATTATTCCAAAAAAATATGGCGTCATTACCGTATTTGTGCTCCTGACCGTAAAAATACAAATCCATAAACATGTTGGCTGCTTTTTCCGGTTTTACCCAATCAAAAAAGCTTTTCAATACCTCTCCAGGGAAAACTCCATTATGTTTTCTTATGAATGAATCAATATCATATATGGAAAAATCAGAAAACGCCCCCATGAGGCCAGCACCACCTTTACCTGCCTTGGAAGTCAATAATGTAGTCAAGTTAATGAGATACTTGAATCCCTTATTTAAAGCCGCTTCGATATCCAAATAAGTTCCCCCGATACAGTAACCCAACCCGCCAACTTTTGATTCTCCCGTTAGTTTTCTTATTAGTTCTCTTGCAGCTGTTATTTCGCCAATGTGATCTTCCAGAGTAGCACTCTTGGTTTCTTCCGTGATGGGATTCCAGTCGGTCACAAATACGTCATAGCCCTTTTCGACAAAATACCTGATCATACTGAGCTCTTTGGTCAAGTCCAGAATGTAATAGCCATTAATTATGGAGTACACCATGAAAAGAGGGGTTTTGTAGACGGTCTTTTCTTTTGGTGTGTATCTTTTCAATGTGAGGAGAGGAGATTGATAAACCACCTCACATGGGGTAGTCGCGATGTTCTTGCCCAACTCGAAGTAATTACTCGATTTTTCGACTATTTTCAAAGACGCCATTTGATCGTATAACAAATTGGACAACCCCACATAAGTACCCAGAGACTGATCAAACATCTCCAGTGTATTGTTCAATACTGTTCGGGGGCTAACCCAGAAAAAAGGGTTAAAAAGACAGAGGAAGGACTGGGTGAACTTGTTGATATATTGGACATAGCTTTTTACCAAAGCAGCCCGAGCACGAGTGGGAATACTACTAAAGATCTCCTCGTACAATTCGTTATAGTGAGAATCATCCCGCACAGTTACCAGATTGCGATATTCATCGCCAAATGGATCTATTGTTTCTAGTTCCTTTCTTTTCCTTTCCACAGTCACTCCTTAATTGTGAGCTCGGAAATGATGATTCGCATCTGTTCTTAGACTTTGCAATATTTCCGCACCACACTCCGCCTCCGACTAAGTTAATCACTTTACATTCTTGATGCACAGTCCAAATTATTTATGTCAGCAACAAGTATGCCAACTCTCTCCCTATTGGATGCTTACTTTCTTCCTTGTGCTGAGCCGTATTTGCACTTCCTCTTTCCGCAAAACAAAGGCCACCAACCCCTGTCGCGGTAGTGCTCGAGAGGCCCGAAATAAAGGGGGCATGAAGATGACAGTGGCGCTATCTTCCTCCCGCACGTTGAGTTGCGCGAGATCAGCCAATTCGATGAACCTGGCATCTCGCATCAGCAGGGGGAACAGGCCGCAGGCCACTGCCAGGCGGACAGCGGCCCGCGTAAAGTCGGAGTTCTCCAAAAAAGCCACCAGCATCTGTCCACCAGGTTCCGTCACGCGAAGTAACTCAGCAAGGCCAGGCAAGCCGGTATAATGCACCACATTCGAGCAGATGACCTGCTCAAAGGTGTTCGCCTCGAAAGGAAGCTGCTGGAGGTCCCCGTGGATGAAAAATCCGGGTGTTCCGGTGTCTTGAAAGCGCTTGATCTGAGCCCAGGTCAGGTCCAGGAAACAGCAATTTTTCAGGCCCAGTTCCCCTGCCAGGTGACCCGAACCTGAACCGGCCTCGAGGACTCGCCCCTTGGGGCGCAGCCAGGGTTGGAAAAAGGGGGCCAGGGCCTGCCGATTAACTTGCTGATAAAGTGGGTCAAAGAAGTGGCGTTTTCCCGCTCCGTAGAAGTGCTGCACTACATCATCAAAGACAGTCATTGGAGAGCAGCTCCCTTTAGGGTCAGACGATGAGCAGACACGAGTTGAGAGGTGGTGAAGTGACATCGAGAAGATTAGAAAAAGATTCTCCTTGCGGGGATTCTCCTCTAGCCTAACATGGTATACCTGCGTCGAGGAAAAACTCGCCAGAGTGCGTTCCGCCGTAGGCAGAGATTATATGGCGGCAAATAATGTGGCACTTTGTCCCGGTCATATCAAGAATTTGCGTCTGTGTCGGCCTCTATTACGGCTCGGCAGATTGTCGTGTCAAGTTGAATATGGCGGTTTTAGGAGATCGATTTCCTCGTATGGCAGCAAGTTTTCATTGAGAGCGTTAAATATATTTTTCATTGAGACTTTTTGGTGGATTCAGCCCAAGACCTTAATCCGCCCTACATTTTAGAAAATCCACCCGTAGGCGCTGTAGGGTGGATTAACCGAAGCGAATCCACCTGAGCAAAATTAATTACCCCGATAAAGAGTCTGTCCAAGCGGGACTATCGCGCGAGTGCAGCGGTTTTTACCGGTGTAGGTATGGCAACATTACGGATTACTTAGCCCCAGCCGATGCCCGCTTCACAGGTTTCTTGGCCGTCTGCTTGGAAGTGGCTGATAAAGCGTCCAGTTTAGAGCCGGATTGGGCCAGCATTTTCTTGATCCGCTCCGCCTCTTCTGCCAGGGTGTCCAGCTTGGTTCCCACCTGAGTTACGCTCCGTTTGACCAGGCCCAGTTCGGAAGCCTCGGCGATGCGTTTTTCTAATTCATTCAAGCTCTTCTGCAAGGATTTCAGATCTCCTGGGGAAGCTACCTTTCCCTTCTTCATGATTCTGCTGTCGACCTCTTCGGCCCAGTCCCGCTGCTGAAGCTCTACCAGAAGCGATTCCAAGCGATTGAGCCGTTCGTGCAACTGGGTCACTTCCTCTCGAGAAGGCAAACGAAAATTGTGCCACATCTCATCCATCACTTGGTCTGCCATCTTCTTGAATTGCAGCGATTGGTCCAGGAGACCGCCCCAGCCCTGCAGAAAATTGGGCTGGACCTTACACAAGTCCAGATAAGGTGTAGACGCATCCTGCCACCATTGGAAATACTGCTCCGAAAGCTCACTCCATGTCATCATGATCTCTCCACCTCCGTGCGGTGCCAGATGCTCTCGGCACACCGCTTTTTAAAGTTACATGTTAAGTTTGTCGATCCATTCGGGGTGCCCCATAATCCCGGTCTAGAACCAGGACCTGTGGCTCCACATCTCTTCCTTCAGGTCATCCATGTCCTCTTTCAGCATCATGTAGAGGGAGGCGTTCTGGATGGCCAACCCCCCCAAATGTGCCAGGGCCATGACCAGCATGATTTCGTCCTCGGTGAATTCCCGCAGAACACCGGTGTAGAGCCTCAACACCCCAATGACCTCCTCTTTGGTTTTGATGGGGACTGACAGAATGGAGACAATCCCTTCCTCCTTCTTTTCCCTCTTGTATTGGACTCTCTTATCCGTAGTGGCATCACTGACCAGGACCGGACTACCCTCAAGGGTCTCGACAATGCTTTTCTCCACCGACAGCGGACCTCTGTCGAGATATTTCTCGCTCAAGCCGTAGCTCGCTACAATTTCCAGCGTCTCTTTCTCTTTATCAATCAGTAGAGTGGAAGAGGCCTTCACCTTCATGACCTCAGCGATGTCGGCTGAGACGATGTGAAAGATTTTCTTCAGATCCAGGCTGGAATTGATCCCCGCAGCCAGGTCGAGGATCATTCGCGTGTTTTCCCTGAGTTGGTCAAACAGTCGTGCTTGTTCAATGGCCATTCCTCCCTGCTCAGCCAGTGCCGTGAGGAAATCCACCTCGTCGTGAGAGAAATCCCTGGGACTTGAGGTAAATAAAGAGAGTCCGCCGATGAGCCTGCCCTTCACCATTACGGGTACGACCAGAATGGAAGCGATACCTTCGTCCTTTTTGATCTCATGGTGTTCCAATCTGGGGTCTGTTGAGGGATCACGAGCATAAAGGAAGCCCTCTTGCAGTAAGATAGATGTTAGCTTTTGAGGCTGGGTGAGGCCTGAGCGAAGGTATTCTTCAGACAATCCCTTGTTGGCCACCCGCACAAACTCATTGCTTTCTTCATCTATCAGAAACAAAGAGGCGCCCTTTCCATCCATGGTGTCGATGGCACTCTGAATGATGAGTTCCAGCAGTTCGTCCCTGTCCAGGGTCGTTCCAAAGGCCCGACTTATCTTTCGCATGGTTTTGAAATAGTTCGTTTCTTCCATGGCGTTATTTCCTTTTTCAGATTTGGTTTCCTGCTTTCTTCTTCTTTCTAGGGGAGGCTTTAGCCCTGGCTTTACTCTTTTTGTCGTTTGATTTCTTGGCGCGGGACTTTGTGGCTTCAGCTTTTTGCTCTATCTTGTCTCTCTCTTTCAGCCACCTGGCGATCTTGGGAGAGAGTTCTTTCTGGCATTTAGAACTTACGTAGATGCCTATGTGGCCGGTATCAAGACAGATATCCTCGGTATCCTTGCTCCCTATTTTCCTTGTGAGGAGTTCGCAAGCTTCAGGAGGGACCAGATGGTCGAAGCGGCCGTAAATATTCAGAAGCGGCATGGTGATTTTTTTGAGATCTACCCGGGTTCCTCCCACCTCCATCTTGTTCTTAATGAGCAGATTGTTCTGATAACAATCCTTGATAAACTGACGGAAGGTCTCTCCGGGCACATCAGGACTGTCAAAGATCCATTTTTCCATGCGCATAAAATTTTCCACGAAGACCTTGTTGTCGATGTTCTCAAGGAAACCCACGTACTTGTCGATCATCAAGCGGGCAGGGTTGAGGAGCAGGAAAATGATGTTGAGCAGATCTCCGGGCATATTGCCAAAGGTTTTCACCGTACGATCCACGTCGAAATCCTTGAACCAGATGTGCAAGAGGCCTTTTTCCGTATCGAAGTTAGTGGGGGTCACCGTCGTAATCAGGTTCTTAACTTTTTCGGGGTGAAGGGCAGCGTAGATTACGGAAAATGTTCCTCCCATACACACACCCATCAAATTTACTTTGGACAAGTTTTGGCGCTGCCGAATGAAATCCATGACGTTGTCCATGTAGCCGTTCACGTGGTCGTCAATGGTGAGGTATCGATCCTTACGGGTTGGGTACCCCCACTCGATCATGTAAAGATCAATACCTTCTTTGAGGAAGTTTTGAACCACGCTTCTTCCCGGCTGGAGGTCGAGCATGGTTTCCCGGTTTATCAGAGCATAAACTATGAGAAGGGGAGTTTTTGGCCCATCCCCACCAATCGGCGCGTAATGTTTCAAGGTTAGCCGGTCTTCACGATAGACTACCTCACCCGGTGTGGTGGAGATGTCCGTGTCGAGCGGACCGAGCAAGACATCAGACGCCTTTTCCGATATAGTCCGCACCCTTTCGGCGTCCTCGGCCACCTTTGCCAGAATGCGATCAACTGGAATTTTGAACTGACTCATCAACAGTCTCCCATGGAGAGATCAGCGGTTATCCACCTTCTTTTCCAGCGCTTTCACCTTCTTTTTTAGGAGATAAAGCTCTTTGTAGAGTTCATCCATATCCTTGTCAGTGGGGATATGCAAGGCTTTCAAACCATCGGCCAGCAGCTCTTGCCTGGCATCAATGAAATCTTCCGCGGAATTGATCGCTTTGCTCAGAGCCAGAGTGTATTCAGGTGACTTAAAGAGGGTCATGTAATGGCCTTCGAGAATTTTGATCCACATGTTGTAATAGTCTTTGAAGTTGTCAGAGAGGTTGCCTTCCTGGCTCAGCTCTTGAAAATTTTCCCCCATGACCCGGAGGGATTTTTCTAACGGGAGGTAAAACAGGTATAAGAACTCCGCAGCTTCCACCTGGAATAGATTGAACTTGTCCACAGCCCGGTTGATTCTTTCTTGATAAGATCGGGTCAATCCTAACTGCGGTATGTTCAGGAATTGACCGAAATCTTTCTGGTAGATTTCCAGCCACGCCCTGAATGTGTCCCGGTCTAGGTCCTCGAACTTGTAAGCTTCAGTTCTACTTCCTATCGTTCCAGCTTTTTCCAACCATTGTTGTTGTAGGTGAAAATATCCCTCCCACCCCGTTTTTGCCATTCTAAGCACGATTTCGGGAAGCGCGTGCATTCCCCTCGCCGCAGCATCCATGGTCTCTGGTGTACTGTAAGCCGACACCATTGTTTGCCAGATATTAAATGAGGCATCCCACAGCTCTTGCGGCCGAGCTTTGGCGTTCTTCTGAGACGAAGTGGATTTCTGCTGAGTCGCCAGGGTGGACTGCCACATCTCGGTCATAGACCCCCAAAAATCCGTTGCAGTTTTCATCCAGGCTCCTAGCAGGAACTCCGGGCCTGCTTTTTGTTGCTGATCCTGACTCATCCATCACCTCATGCTCACCAACCCTTATTATACCCGCTGCAGAACGGTGGCCATGCCCTGACCCCCACCGATACACAGACTGGCCAGACCGAGTTCCAGGTCGTTTCTCACCATCTCACCCATAAGGGTGAGAATAATGCGGGCCCCGGTGCAGCCGATGGGATGTCCAATGGAGATGCCGCTTCCAAGAATATTGGTCTTTTCCATATCGCAGTTGAGCTCCCGCACACAGGCAATGGCCTGCACCGCGAAGGCCTCGTTCAGTTCAATGGCCCCGAAATCATCTATGGAAAGCTTTCCCTTCTGAATAATCTTGCGCACTGCCGGTACCGGACCGAGGCCCATAAAGGCCGGATCCACACCGCCGGCAGCGTAGGCCCGGACCTTGACCAGAGGCTTCAGGCCGAGCTCTTTGGCTTTTTCCTCTGACATCAAAAGCAGGGCCGCAGCAGCATCATTGATGCCCGAGGCATTTCCTGCCGTTACCGTACCGTCCTTTTTGAAGGCGGGACGCAATTTGCCCATCTTCTCGACGCTGGTTTCCATGGGTCGCTCGTCGGTGTCAAAGACAATGGGATCGCCCTTTCTCTGGGGCAGCAAAACCGGCACGATCTCCTCCTTGAAAAGACCCTCGGCTATGGCCGCTACGGCCCGCTGATGGCTAAGTGCCCCAAGCTCGTCCTGCTCCTGCCTGGAAATACCATACTTTTCCGCAATATTCTCAGCCGTGATGCCCATGTGGTAGCCATAGAAAATCTCATGTAGCCCATCGAAAACCAAAAGATCCACCAGTTGCGCATCGCTCAGCCGGGCGCCCCATCGGGCCGCAGGCAGGGCATAGGGAATGAGACTCATGTTCTCCATGCCCCCTGCCAAAATAACCTCGGCCTCCCCCGAGCCGATGGCCTGAGCGGCCAGAGCCACCGCCTTCATGCCCGAGGCGCAGACCTTGTTGACCGTAAAGGCGTTAGTCTCCTTGGAAATGCCTGCCCTGACCATGGCCTGCCTGGCCACATTCTGACCCTGGCCGGCACCCACCACATTGCCCATGATAACTTCATCTATCCTCACCGGCTGCAGGCTGTCATCATAATCATAAGCCTCTTTCTCCAACTCCACCATGCCGATGCCCTTGAGACCGTCCGGCTCAAATTGGGTGATATCCTCCGTTGCCACAGGCCGCAAACCCACCTTCTGCAAGGCGCCCTTCAAGGCCAGGGCGCCCAGCTGGACAACGGGCGTCTCTTTTAAGGCCCCGCCAAAGGCCCCCACAGGGGTCCTTGCACCAGAAACAATGACCACATCTCTCATCATCTCTTCTCCTTAATTATATATACCTAAATTGAGCTATTCTTAAGGACATTAGCCCCTCAAGGACCCTGTTTATCTCATGCATTGAAGTGATGGGGTTTCACCCGATATGTTCAATCACCCCCACCCTCACCCTCCCCCGTCAAGGGGGAGGAAAGTGTTTGTTATCGCTGGCATTTCCCCTCCCCTTGCGGGAGGGGATAAAGGGGAGGGGGATACGAATCCCTCAATTTAGAGTATATAAAGCTTGATCGTATAGAAATTTCCATTCTTGGGCTTTGGTCGCCCTTTCGCTCACTTGGTAACGCAAATAGGTCGGGTGGTTCTGCAAAACAGGTTCACCCGACTCCACGTTGCGCCTGCCCGCCATCGCGAGCGCTCAGGCGAGGCGGGCTGCTCCCTGCCTTATTATATATACCTAAATTGAGCGATTTGAAGGCTATTATAGATGCCTCGGGCGGGCGTAAAGCCCGCCCCTACGGAAACTCGCCCACCCGCTGGGTAGGGGCGGGG
>CP070843.1:1580540-1588032 GCA_020350905.1 Deltaproteobacteria bacterium | reverse complement strand
TCGCACCTCCATTACTGGCTAGCACGCGGACCTCGCTACTGGCCTGTTCGCTAAACTTTGGCCAGGTGGGACTCGGGCAAAATACCTGCCCTCACCCACTGGGTAACAATAACGAATTTCATGCGCTTACGCTCAATCCCTACGCTTCGGACTTAGCTCGGCGCGACTTAATCTAAACTCTGCTGGAATTTCATCTGCCACAAGATATTGTCTGCTGTCAACCGCTGAGGAAACAAGCGCATGGAATCTTGCCCCTTGACAGTGAATGTTAATTATGTTAGCAAGTAAACATTTATAACATGCTTAACATAGAGGGGGATGAGGCAATGCCTACTGTTTACGTGAGAGATTTTCCAGAAGATTTGCATTTAAGGCTCAAGATCCAAGTCTTGAAGGAAAAAACCACAATACGAGAACTCGTAATCAAGGTGTTAGAGGAATACCTTGAAAAAGTTGGGGGCTGATTCCGATGGTGAGGAAAGCCATATTGTCTTTGCTTTGTCTCGGTATCCTGGCTGCATGTGGATCTGCTCATGAGGATTACGCAATAAAGGATCCCATCTTCGAGGGACAAGACAACTACATCATTTATCGGAGTGACGGCACCAAGGGCTATACGATGAAGGATCCTGTCTTCGAGGATGAGGACAATTTTATCCTTTTTAGGGAGCGCTGAAAGGGGTAGTTATGCAAAGCAAGGGGGGAAATGACTTACCGGAAATGGGAGAGCTGGCAAGAAATGAGCTCACTTGCCCACTGTGCGGGAATGGGTATCACATCATGTTCGTTGACCCCGGCCACTGTGGATGCCGGGGAAGAAGTGGAGGCATGCAATGTAGGGGATGTGGGGAGTCGAGGTGGGAGGTACATCACGAAATTACTCCAGAAGCCATAGAAGTTTTTGCGAATTGTGAGACTTGCGGGCAGCAGTACCTAGCACCTATAAATGAACAGAATTTTCTACCCATATTAGGAGGTGATGTAGGATGGCAGTCACAGTCCGAGAAAAGATTAAAGGAACCGGTGAGTGGTGGATATTCATCAACCACAAGGGCAAGCGCAGGAGCAAGAAGATTGGCAGCAAGAAAGCCGCCAATCAGGTAAAAAGGGAGGTCGAGGCGAGGCTTGCTCGGGGTGAGCTTGGGTTGATTAGGGAGAAATGCCCCACTGTGGCCGCATACGGCAAACGGTGGCTGAATGGTTCACTGCAGGAGTGGAAGGATTCCACCCGTGACAACTACGAGGGGGCTTTCAAGCGCCACATAAGGCCGCGACTTGCCAACAAGCGCCTAGATGAGGTTAGGCGGGTTGATGTGAAATACTTGATAGAAGATTTGAAGGTGGCAGGTAAATCGGCCGCCACGATTCAGGTCATAAAGAGTGTGCTGAGCGGCATTTTCACGGGTGCTATGGAAGATGAAATCTTGTCGGTGAACCCATGTGCCAGCACGGGGAAATATGTGGGAAATAGCGGTGAAACAGAGGTGGTACCCCTCAGTGCTGATGAAGTATACATCTTGCTGAAAAACACCTCTGAGCGCCTTTCTGAAGCCATTTACACTCTGTTTCTGATGCTGGTGCGGTCAGGGATTAGAATAGGGGAGGCGCTTGCTCTGGAGTGGCCAGACATTGACTTCGAGAACCGAGAGGCCGACATCAATAAATCCTGGGATTATGTCAGGTACAAGCTCACAGTACCCAAGAACAGCAAACTACGCAAGGTAGACCTTAGCCACAATGTTTTGGAGGCATTGAAAAGAATCAGGAGCAGCATGAAGGTGATTGATTTGAATGGTGCCATATTCACAGATGAGAAAGGCAAACGGCTGGAGTACAGGGTAATTTACAAGGCACTGCAGGAATTAGCCCCCAGACCCATGAGGATACACGACCTGAGACACACCTATGCCACTTTCAGATTGAGCAGGGGGCACAACCTTTTGGATGTGAGCAAACAGCTTGGCCACCACAAGGTGGCATTCACCATTGACAAGTACGGTCACTGGATACCTGGGGAGCATAAAGATCAGGTGGATGAGCTTGACGAGATTGCACCTATTCCGCACCCCATGCGCACCCAATAGGCTAAAACCGCATGGTTAAGCCAAGGAAAAATAAAATCTACTTTTTTCTGGAAAAGCGGAATAATTTATGGGAGGTTTCAGTTTTGAGAGAGACAGGCACAGACACCAACAGTGAGTGGAGGAAAGAACCGTGGACCTATACGAAGCCATCAAAGGAAGAAGGAGTGTTCGCAAATTCAAGAGTACGCCAGTTCCCAAAGATCTCATTGAAAAGATTTTTGAAGTCGCTCTGTGGGCGCCCTCGGGAATGAACAGGCAGAATTGGAAGTTTTTCATCCTGGCGGGAGAGCGGAAAGAGGAGTTGGTATCAATTTCCTCCACCAGTTTTCAGTACCTGGAACCGCAACTCCAAAAACTGTATGCAGAGAAGCCCAAGATTATAGAGGCCACCCGCAGGTTTTTCAAGCGACTAGGTGAAGCGCCGATTGTGGTCTGTGCTTATTTTGAACCGGCGAACAAAGAGGATGTCACCAGCTTTCAGAACGTGGCTGCTGCCATTCAGAATCTCCTTCTGGTGGCACACGCGGAGGGGCTGGGAACCTGCTGGATGACAGGTCCGGTAACCGTTGCCAATGAGATCAGCCGTTTTCTGGGGGTGCAAGATATGACCCTGGTGGCGATAACACCCATGGGGTATCCAGATGAAACACCAAAAGTGCCACCCCGTAGACCGGATCGGGTTGTTTATCAAGGATTTGAGCTGTAGATTTGGCCGTTAGGAATTAGAGTATGGAATATAAAATTTCGCGAAGAGGATATGTGAGTTTAGATATTTTGATTCTATCTCATTGCTTCAGATTTTCTGAAAGTAGTATGCTCTTTCTCGGTGGAACACTTTCCGTCTGTATCTGGCGAATAATGCATTGGAAAATTTATGGATAAACAAGTAGAAAGCGGCAAAGATATAGATTGCGTAAGCGATCAAAAAGGGCCAACAATACCACAGGTAATATTGCCAGAATATAGCTGTTCGTTTGCTAAAACCCCGTTCTTTACTCCAAGCTTCGTATTCTGCTCCCACATCCCCAAGATCACCTTTCTCTATGTTATATTCCCACACCTCTGGATCGATGTGAAAGGCGCCAAAAATCTTTAGGGATATTGGGATTGGTACGACATAAGTATGCACGAATACAATCGGGGTGGCGCAAATTGCTAAGAATAAGATAATGGTAACGAGCCAGCTTGATGAGAATCTTACCAAATACCTAATTTCTCTCCATGTTCTAGTCCGATTCAAACGCCCGTCTGACGAGAAACAATTCAGAAAAGCTATATGGAAGATATTCTTATCGCTCATTTGCCATTCAAATAATGCGAGACGAATACGCTGACAGTGGGTATAACAATTTTAGTAAGAAACTGCCCCGCGCTGGCATAGACGGTTTTCGTTATCAAGACCCCCAGTCAAACCCCACAATGAAAAGAGGCTTATCTCCTAGGGAAGCCAATGAAAAAGATCACCAGAGAAACTATGAACCAAACAAAGGGATTGGTGCCAGACAGAATGTCTACGCTGGAAGCAGCACAGGCATTTGTCGCGATAATGTAATATGTCAAGACTAAAACTGCAAGCTTTTAGGTAGTATTCATGCATTCTTCAGTCTACTTAAACAAAACGTTAGACCCAAATGGTTTCTTTCTTTGTGTATGACTCCTTTGCTCTAGCTTCAGAAAAAAACCAGTCGTAGCTGCACGTTTTACTGCAGAACATGTAATAGACTCCGTCTTCGCTGCAATGGGAGGAAAAGTTGTGGTCTTTGGTAATTAGTTCCTTGCACTGGGAGCACGTGAGTCTCATTCTTTATTCTCCTTATTTGCTAGAGAGTGGGAGTCGAACGCACAGCCCCAGCACCGCAAACTTTCACTGTCCTGCCGCTGAGTCTCGCCCCCACGATGCATTGTAACTAAACAATAATTATGCCAGGCAGGAGTCTAGTTTGGTTTTCATGTATTTATAAGAACTTGGCAGGTATTACGGTGAAATCCAAGTATAGAATCCTAGGCATTTTAGGTCATAGTTTGAGAAACAAAATTCCAATTGTAGGTAACCAGGGAGAACGTGAGGTGGGTAGTACGAGTGGGTTTTATTGGATATAAGATCAAGTAATGTAAATCCACCTCGATCATTGCAAAACTCTGCATTCCATCCCGTAATCCACTTTCACACATAGTTTCACATGTGGGTATATCTGATTGTATTCTTCTTTGTGCTCTTTGTTTTCTTCGTGGTATGATTTGTTCTTTGACTTACCCCTAATGTTGCAAACCTACTCCGTGGAAAAACGCGTCAGAGTGTGCCAGATGTGGCCGCGCGCAGGCTCGGAGAGGATGAAGCGTACTTGACCGTACGTGATATCCTGTCCGGGGCGAGCACGGTCGCAGATGGCGCGCTATCACGCGAGCGCAGCGGGTTTTACCGGTGTGGGTTTGCAACATTAGGGTTAACAGCAGCAGTGTTTCGATTAAACCGGAATGGCAACCAATTTGGCGCCTTCCACCTTGCTGAGTTTCGCCATAACGATTTGATTCTCCAGAGCCGCATCAGCCGGGACCAACACTGGTAGGTAATTGTCGGTGAATCCACACCGCATGGAACTCGCTTCATCACGCCTAGTCTCCACCAGAACCTGTCGCATTTCTCCTAAGAATCGCTGCAAGAACGTCAGCCGTTTTGCTTTGTCCAGTTCTCTCAGCAACCCACAGCGCTGACGAATTACTGATGGAGACACCTGCGCGCTCATGGTGGCTGCAGGAGTGGTGGGTCTGGGTGAGTAAGGAAAGACATGCAAGTAGGCTATGGGAAGAGATTCGATCAACCGATAGCTATTCTGGAAGCATTCATCGGTCTCGCCGGGAAAGCCCACTAACACATCAGCTCCCACAGCCAGATAGGGAATGCGCTGGGTGGCTTCCAGCACAAGGTCCCGGTAGAAATCGGGGTGATAGTGGCGGTTCATGCGGACAAGAATAGTGGGATCACCACTTTGTAGTGGAATATGAAGGTGCGGGCAGATACTGGGCTCATTAGCTATCAGTTCGAGCAAATCCGAAGTGATCTCAACAGGTTCCAGCGAACTGAGTCGAAGGCGGGGAGGTGGGCAGTTCTCAATAATGGAACGGAGCAGATCGATCAAGTCTTGCCGCGGTTTGCAATCCAAGCCATACTGGCCCAAATGGATGCCTGTGAGTACGACCTCCTGATAACCACGGTCCAGGAACCTCGCCACCTGGTCTAGAACGGACTCCAGATTGATACTGCGGCTACGACCGCGAGCATAAGGAACAATGCAGTAGGAGCAGAAAGCATCGCACCCGTCCTGAACTTTAAGAAAGGCGCGAGTTCTGTGAGAAAAATTAGAGAAAACGAGAGGTTGCGGGGCGGGAGCCGTGCGGACGTCATCTACGTGCACACCTGGTGGCTGATCTTGCTCAGGGTGAGCAATATAACCCAGCAGTGACAGCTTTTCAGTGGTGCCGAGTATGTGAGTAACTCCTGGGATAGCGGCTACTTCCTTGGCAGCAATCTGGGAATAGCAGCCCATGACCACCACCTCGGCTTCTGGATTTTGACGAAGCGCACGTCGGATCAGTTGGCGTGACTGCATGGCAGCCCGGCTGGTCACCGCACAGGTGTTGATGCAGTAGAGGTCGGCTTTCCCGGTGAAAGGGCGAATTAGAAAATCCGCCTGGGTTAATTTTTCTTCAAGGTAGGCGGATTCGCACTGATTTACCTTGCAGCCGAGAGTTGCCAGCGCTACCGTGCTCATGAAAGCACCTGCTCGATAATGCCTCCGCCCAAAACCTCGTCCTCACTATAGAAGACCGCAGACTGTCCAGGCGTAATGGCTTTCTGGGGCTCGAGGAAACGGACCAGAGTCCCTCCGGTAGTCTGCTTTAGTAAGGCCGGTGACTCGCGGTGGCGTGAGCGAACCTGTACGAGTGCCTGCAACTCCGAAGTGGGTGGAGATGCGGCAATCCAGTTAACATCTGTCACCAGCATTTCCCTACGTCTGAGGTCACCCTGGCGTCCCACCCTGATGGTGTTGGTGTCAGGCTCGAGACCGATAACGTAATAAGGGGCTGAGGAGGGAATGCCAAGGCCCCGGCGTTGGCCTATGGTGTAGCGGTGGATACCCTCATGTTCGCCAAGTTGTCGTCCTCTAAGGTCCACGACAGGTCCTGGTCCAGGCAGATCTGATCCCAGGTGCTGTTCCAGAAAAGCCCTGTAGTCCTTATCAGAGATGAAGCAGATTTCCTGGCTTTCCGGCCGATAATACCCTTGCATTCCAGCGTCTGCAGCCAACTTTTTTACTTCGCTTTTCAGAAAATTCCCGAGCGGAAAGAATGTGCGCGCCAATTGCGCTTGGTCGAGTCGATAGAGGAAGTAAGACTGGTCTTTACTGCGATCTCGTCCACGAAAAAGACGCAAACTCCGGTCAGATTCATCACGCAGAAGTCTGACATAATGGCCGGTTGCGAGGGTGGTTGCTCCCAGTTTGACAGCTTGTTCTTGGAGCAGGGTGAACTTGATGCTTGGATTGCAGATCACGCAGGGGTTAGGGGTCTTCCCCCGGCGGTATGCCTCCAAAAATGGGTTGATTACCTGCTGGTGGAAGGGGCGGCGAAGATCCACCACATGGAGGGGGACACTTAGTCGGGCTGCTAGTTGCACAATATGCTCGCCAGGTTCCGGCGAATCTTCCGGGCGCAGGACCATATGCAGTGCCAAGACCTGGTGCTCATGCTCTTTGAGCAGCAGGGTGGTCACCATGCTGTCCACGCCGCCACTGACTGCCACTGCCACGGTTTCATTTGCCTTGGGTTTATGAGGGTACAATTGTCTGATTTGATCGCTGGTTTCGGTGCTGGCAGAGCGGATGTGGCTGCCGGTGTCGTTGAAGTTCAAGGGATTTATTAGCGGCTTCTGCTTACTCATAAGGTCTCGGCCCGATTGATACTCACGATCATGGCCCATACCGGTGTTTCACTGATTTATTAGCACCGTTGGGTATAAAATATATACTCTGCCTTGTCAAATTTTTCTTGAGAAGCCACCTTACTTCGTAATGTGGGAATTGTGGTCCCGATGCTTATAATACAAGATGCTTCAGTTGTGCCATTTGCACATATTGAGTATAGTTCAAATTGTATGAAGGCTAAGGCAACGCAACCAGAGAGTGTAATCTTATGGCTTGGAGTTACGTATGGATACTTTGACCCCAGTGCAACGACGTCAGGAAAAGGTAAAGAAATTGTTGCCCGAAAAACCTTATGACACCTTCCTGGTCTCAGAGCCGTGGAATCGGGCTTACCTCAGCGGTTTCTGGGCAGAGGACATGCAATTGACCGAATCCTCCGGTTTCCTTTTCCTTACCGAGAAAGCTCAAGTGCTGGCCACGGATTTT
>CP070843.1:1573595-1580440 GCA_020350905.1 Deltaproteobacteria bacterium | reverse complement strand
GTCCTTTTCCGCAAATGTGGTTCCCGGCAATACCACGTGGGCCAGCTCTGCGGTCGGGGTGAGAAAAATGTCCTGGACTACCAAGAGCTCGGCATTATTGAGTGCCTTTTCCACATGTCCAATGTCGGGATCGCTCACCATGGGATTTTCCCCCACCGCAAAGAGTGCTTTCAATGAACCGTCAGCAAGCCCGGAGAGCATGAAGGGAATGGTGAGGCCAATCTGATCGGAAAGTTTGGCATTCCAGGCATTCTCGAACTTGGTCTGATTATCAATTACATTTACTGCCTGGTAGCCAGAGTACACATTGGGGAGCCCCCCCATGTCGCAGGCGCCCTGGACATTATTCTGGCCCCTTAGGGGATTCACCCCGGTTGACTCTTTACCCATATTGCCGGTGAGCATGGCAAGATTGGCCAAGGACTTGACATTGTCCACTCCGGTGGTGTGTTGGGTGATACCCATGCAATAGACAATAGAGGCGGCATCGGCCTTGGCATAATATTCAGCGATCTTGGCGATGTCATCAGCTGAGACACCAGTAATCTGAGCTGCCTTCTCCGGAGGATAGTTGTCGATAACTGCCTTGAATTCCTCGAAACCCTCGCAGCGCTTTTCAATGAACTTCTGATCGTGCCAGTTGTTTTTCAAGATCACGTGCATGATGCCATTGAGTAATGCCACATCGGTGCCCAGATTGTGACGGGCGTAGATGTCAGCCTTCAGGGCGAGTTGGATTCTCCGGGGATCCGCTACGACCAGCTTCGCCCCTTTCGCTATGGCCCGGAAAATCCGGGTGGCCACCAAAGGATGGGATGAAGTGGTGTTGGAGCCGATAACAAATATGCAGTCGGCATCCTCGATCTCGGCAACGGCATTGGTCATGGCTCCACTACCAAAGGCGGCGGCAAGACCTACCACCGTGGAGGAGTGTCAGAGCCGGGCGCAGTGGTCAACGTTGTTGGTCCCCACTGCGGCTCTGGCAAATTTCATGATCAGGTAATTTTCCTCGTTGGTCACCTTGGCAGAGGCCAAAAAGGCAATGCTATCACTGCCGTGGTCCTCTTTGATCTCCTTTAACCGTGAGACGGTAAAGTCCAGGGCCTCATCCCAGGAGGCTTCAACTAAAGCACCGTTTTTGCGAATCAGCGGCTTGGTAATCCTGTCAGGGTGCTGAACAAACTCGTGGATATTCCAGCCCTTGACGCACAACTTCCCCTCGTTGATGGGATTGGTCTTTGAGGGGAGGGTGCCAATGAGACGGCCGTCCAAAACCTCAAGACAAAGACCACAACCGCAACCGCAGTAAGCACAGGTGGTCAAAACCGTTTTATAGTCCATAAAAGACTCCTTAAAATTTCTTTCATCCTCAAATTGCTGCCGGCGGTTCGACGATTTTGTGCAGGGGAGACTGCTCTTTCTGATCTATTCCCGATCTGAACTGGAAGCGAGTCTCAACGATGTCATTGACTTTTTTGTAGAGTGCTCTCAGTGGAATGTTTGCTGGACAGGCCTCTTCGCATAGTCCGCAATCCACGCAGCGCCCGATCATGTGAAGGGCCCTTACCAAATGGAACATGGGCAAGTCCGGTGGGATTTCCCCTTTTGTCACCACATCCGCACTTTCAAGGCTGCACTCTTTGCAGAAACACATGGGACAAATGTTTCTGCAGCCATAACATTTTATGCATTTTTCAAATTCAGCTCTCCAAAGCTCGAGTCTTTGCGGGGGGCCTTTTTCTTCCCACTCCACTGGTCGGGGGTCCTCGGGTGCAACTTGTTCACCTTCCAACCATTCGTCAGGATAAGGGAGCGCGCAAGCACACGCTGTGGCCCGCTCTTCGGTACAGGAAACTCCTATGGGCACTACTCGTTCGAGGTCAATCTGATTCCAGGCTGCAAGTGCCTTCAGGGCGCGCTGATCGCACCCCCTCACCAGAATACCAAAACGCTCTCCCGCATGGTTTTTCAGGAGCATTGTCAAAATTTTAGCCAGGGGATAACGGCCATCACCTTCGGTACCCCCGTCGCCGATGGAGAGTTGATCAATTTCTTCGGGGGATACATAGAGATGGGGTATGATGTGTCCATTTTCACTTTTCAAGGCCAGAAAGCCTTTAATTTCGCCGGTACTGAGAAGTTCCGTAACTCTATCCTTGATGGCGTCGTACATCTCTTTACTCCTGGTCAAACCTTAAAATTGGAGACGAGGGATCGGTTTGCAATGTTTCGAGAAAAGCAATTTCCTCCATTTCATTTGCTGGCACGTGCAGCCCGCAACTCGGAATTCGCCACCGCCCACTGATCGTTCCAATTAAGCGGGCCTAAAGCACGAATATTTTCGGTGAATTTTGTAATCTCCTCGGCAAAGCGGGGTCCTTCAGCTGCTGAAACCCAAACCAGGTTCAACCTCTCCCCTTTAATGCCAACAAATTCGAGTAGATCCCGCAGTACAGAAACTCTTTGCTCTGTCAGATAATTACCATACTGGTAATGACATTCACCCAGGTGTCAACCGCCAACGAAAACACCGTCTGTTCCCATTTGAAAACCTTTTAGAATGTTTTCAAAAGAGACGGAAGAAGAGCACATGACTCGAATAGGCCGCACGTTGTCTGGGTACTGCAGGCGACTCACGCCAGCCAGATCTGCACCTGCATAAGCGCACCAATTACATAAGAAGGCTATAATCTTGGGTTCAAAATCCGCCATATTCTCTCCCCCTTAGCTAGATTCCTCTCATGGATGCAACTATCTGAGCGTTGAGTTGCTGGCGGGCAAAACCTGCCAGCCGCGCGCTGCCAGAAGGACAGGCCGCGGCACAGGAGCCACAACCTTTACAGATGGCTATGTTTACCTGGCAGATGTGTTTATCAGCGAGGAAGTCGATGGCCCCATAGGAACAACCGTTCAAACACCCCTGACAGCCCACGCAGGTTTCGGCATCGATATGTGCCACCAGAGCGCTGCTCACCCAGATCCTTTTGGCCAACAAGGACGCGGCTCGCGCCGCCGCCGCCATAGCCTGAGCCAACGATTCCTCGACGTCTTTTGGGTAGTGGGCAAGGCCGCAGACAAAAATACCGTCCGTGGCGAAGTCCACCGGTCTCAACTTCACGTGGGCTTCAGCAAAGAAACCGTCTTGATTGAGGGGAACTTTGAGATGTCGGGCTATGTCTTCGTTTGCAGCCGGCTCCATGGCAGTGGCCAGGTTTATGAAATCCGCCTGTATAGATAATGGGCGCCTGAACATCTGATCGATAACCTCGACCTCGAGCTCCCCCTCTTCTCCTACGGTCACTGTAGGTGGATCTTCTAAACTATATCGGATAAACATGATCCCTTTGGCTCGGGCCTCTGTATAGAGTGCTTCCTTAAGCCCATAAGTACGTATGTCTCGATAGAGGATGTAGATATCTATGTCCGGGTTGATTTCCTTTATCTTCATAGCGCTGATCAAACTATTGGAACAGCAAATTTGGCTGCAATAGGGACGTTCGTCATTCCTCGAGCCCACGCACTGAATAAAAATGCAACTCCTCCCTTCGCTGATCATGGGATCTTGGCGAGCAACCAGATCGTCCAGTTCATGAGCTATGAAGACACGAGAATCTTCGCCGTAGAGATATTCTTCAGGCCGATAGGGCACGCCGCCGGTGGCAACCACCACCGCCCCGTGATCGATGGTTATGGCTTCCTGGGAGGTTCCCGCACTGGTGAGGGTGGAATGAAAGTTTCCGACGAAACCGCTCATGTAGGTCACTTCAGCGCCGAGATGCACCGTTATGAGGGGATGTTGGCGAATCTCCTTATCCAGATTGATTAGAAAAGGTTGGACGTCCTCTCCTTTCCACGTCCAGTGGACGTGGTTTGCCTGCCCTCCCAGCCTATCCGCTTTTTCCACGAGATGGACCGCATAACCGCTTTCGGCAATACTCAAGGCGGCTCGCATCCCGGCGAGGCCGCCCCCCACTACCAAAGCCGCCGGAGTAATGTCCAGGTGCTGCTCCTCGAGAGCCTCCAGGAGAGTGGCCTTGGCCACTGCCATGCGAACCAGGTCTTTGGCTTTTGCGGTGGCAGCATCTGGATCATTCTGGTGCACCCAGGAGTTCTGATTGCGGATGTTGGCCATCTCAAAAAGGTACTTGTTGAGGCCAGCCGCCTTCATGGTTTCCTGAAAAAGCGGTTCATGGGTTCGGGGCGAACAAGCGGCCACCACTACCCGGTTTAGCTTTTTCTCCGCAATGGTCTCCCGCATACTTTTCTGGGCATCCTGGGAACAGGTGAAGAGGTTCTCCTCTGCATAGATCACGTTGGGTAGGCTTTTGGCATACTCTACCACCTCGGGGACCCGTGCTATGCCGCCAACATTTACCCCGCAGTTGCACACAAACACCCCGATCTGCGGGGGCTGAGCAGAAACATCCTGCTCTGACGGGTGGGTCTTCTCTTGTACCAGTGTACCTCGGACCGCGGCCAGTTCGCTGGAAGCAGCGCTGGCAGCGGCGCTGGCCTGCATCACCGAGTAAGGTATGTCCTTGGGCCCTTGTAAAACGCCACAAGCGTATATACCTGGCTTTGAAGTAGACACAGGGGTAAAGCTGCCGGTGTTGGAAAAATTGTTATCATCCAGTTCGATACCCAGCCTCTCCGCTAACTCTTGTACATCAGGGGCTGGCTCAAGACCGACAGAAAGCACCACCATGTCAAATTCTTCTTCAACTCGCCTGCCAGTTTCGTCGGTGTAGCGAATAAGTTGGTTTCCATTATCATCTACCTGAACAATGTTACTGATTTTGGACTTTATAAAGCGAACGCCTGCCTTTTTGGCCCGGTTGTAGTATCGCTCAAAATCTTTTCCCTGGGTGCGGATATCAATGTAGAATATGGCCGCGTCAAGTGAATCCTTGCTATGCTCTTTGGCTACAATGGCTTCTTTTATGGCATAGGTGCAGCAAACTGCTGAGCAATAGGGTTTGGTCCCTGGATGGACATCCCTGGAGCCCACACACTGAATCCAGGCAATTTTCTCTGGCTCCTTTTCATCGGACGGTCTGACTAGATGACCGCTGTATGGACCAGTTGCGGCTAGAATTCGTTCAAATTCCAGGCTAGTCACCACATTAGGTGATTTATTGTAGGAGTAGATATCGCGGTTGCCCGGGTCGAAGACCTGACAGCCAGTGGCTAGGACGATGGCGCCCACCTCGATTTCCACTTCTTCATCCACTTGCTTGTGGTCTATGGCGCCGGTGGGACAGAAATCGGCGCAGATTTTACAATCACCGGTAAGAAAGTGGGCACACTTGGTCCTATCTATGGCCGGGATGTTGGGCACTGCTTGGGCATAGGGAACATAGATAGGTTTTCGGCCTCTCAGGCCTTCATCATATTCAGAAGGTATGGGTCTGATTTCTTTATCAGTGATCTCGGAGAGCTTGATGTGGCCAGTGGGGCAGATGAAGTCGCAGGCACCGCAAGCTACACATGTTTCCGAGAATTTGTCGAAGGGGGTTGCCACCTCCATTTGCGTGCCGCGGCCGGAAAAAACAATTGCCCGAGTACCTATCCTCTCGCACATCCGAACGCACAGTCCGCAAAGGATGCAGTCATCGTCTCTGGTCTCGAGCATTGGCGCTTCGATACCGAACTGAGTGGCCAATTCTCTAACAAATTCATTATTTACACACTTGGCCAGCAATAACTCCACGATCATCTTACGATGCTCAATTACCTCTTCGGAAGCGGTTTCTACCTCCATCCCCTCCCAGACCGGGTAGTTACACGAGGTCACAAATCTCGACCAGCTTCCCTTTGAAACCCTCACAGTGCATAACCGGCATAGCCCGGCAGGTTCCAGGGCTTTGTGGTGGCAAAGGGTGGGAATATGAATATTATAGTGGTCGGCAACACTAAGAAGTGTGGCTCCTTCCTTGGCCTCGACTTCCATGCCATCCAGGATGAAGGTAATCTTTTTGCTCTCCATTCTACTCACTCGCTTTTCGTTGAATTATGTCCTTCTTACCTGAAAACTACCATGGGGTTATTGTTTCTACATGATATCTATAGCGTCGAACTTACACGACTCATAACAGATAGTGCAGTGGATGCATTTTTCCTGGTCAATGGTGTGGACCTCTTTCTTCTCGCCTGATATGGCCCCCTGGGGGCACCTCCTGAAACATACATGACAGCCGTTACATTTCTCCTCGTTGATCTCGTAATAAAAAAGACCTTTACAAACGCCGGCGGCACATTTTTTATCACGTATGTGGGTTTCGTACTCATCTCGAAAGTACCTCAAAGTGCTCAGAACGGGGTTGGCAGCCGTACCCCCGAGGGCGCAAAGTGAGAGATGGCTTGCCGTCTTCGAGATCTTATCAAGAATCTCCATGTCCCTATCCTGACCCTCTCCAGCGCATATCCTGGTCAGTATCCGAAGAAGGTGCCATATCCCTTCCCTGCAGGGAACGCATTGGCCGCAAGACTCTTCTTGAAGAAACTCGAGAAAGTATCTGGCCACATCCACCATGCAGTTGTCCTGGTCCATGACGATCATGCCCCCGGAGCCCATCATGGAACCAGCCTCAGTGAGCTTTTCAAAATCCACCGGAAGATCGAGAAGTTGTTCAGGAACACAACCACCAGAAGGCCCGCCGGTCTGCACCGCCTTGAACTGCTTGTTCTTGAGAATTCCTCCGCCAATATCGTAGATGATAGTCCTGAGAGAGGTACCCATGGGCACTTCCACCAGACCAGTGTTCTTTACCTTGCCCACTAAGGAAAATATCTTGGTGCCTTTACTCTTTTCTGTACCTATGGAGGCGTAGAATTCAGCACCCTTG
>CP070843.1:1564693-1573495 GCA_020350905.1 Deltaproteobacteria bacterium | reverse complement strand
GTTTGAGCAGAGTTTTGTCTATGGTGGTGTTCAAGCTCCTTTTTTTGTTTGACTTTGGCATTTCTTCATCCTTCCTGTGAACAGATCAATGATGGAGAATAGTGCCAACCAAAATTCCAGACCATGAGGGGAAATATAAAAAGCGAACCAGTGATACCAACGATTTCCTTTATAACACAAAGGGTTTATAGGAACACAACTACAATTTCAGTTACGAAGAGTTTCCTAGTGAACCTATCTCCTGCCTGTCCAAATCTTCCAGCCCCAGGTTCAGATCCTGTGAGCAGAAATCATACCAGATTGCTGAAATCGAGCTTTTTCATGAGTTTTTAATTAGTTATCATTCAAAATGAATTAATAGCTTTACCGATGATATGGGTAAAAAAGGTCACAATTATGAAAAAATATTTCCATTGGTACAAATTGATAATATGTTAAGAATGCTCTGATATCTATGGAAAAAATTTTGGGTAATCTTTCGTTATTATCTCGACCAGTTAGTGAAATGGCCTTTCTGGAAAAGGGAAAGGTTCCTCGTGCCGCTTCAGCGCTCGCTCTGGGATATGTAAGATTGGACGTCCCTGACAACGATAAGCTTACCAAAGAATGTGACTCGCTTTCTCCACTTTCCAAAAAGTTGATCCTCACCCTCGTGCGACGCTTGCGCTTTGTTACGGATGCAGCCGTCAGACTCGTTACCAATCAGTAGCAGGCGATTGGCTAGACCAAAATAGCCAACCGGTCTGGTGGCTGTGAACACTATAGTGTCTATCTGATTACGGCGGTCCCTAAGATCCCCTTTTCTGCAACTGCTCCACGTGTGAGTCCCACCTCTCTTTGGGACTCATTTGGACTTCGGCGCCCCTCCGGGGGGCGGCCTCTTCTCGTTCAGTCTTTTTCCGGTCCCATAAAATGATCAGACCAAAAAGCCCAACCAAAACAAAGACACCTATGGTAGCCATAAGACCTGAACTCATGTTCGATCTCCTTTAACCCCGATGCGGGGGTTAAGCCTGGCCGGCGAACCATTCCGGCACATCCCTTACCACAGCTTTGACTATAGCCCGATCATACTCGCTGAGAGCCCCCCTGGCGATCAGGCCCTCCACCGTATTTTCGAGCACCACCATCTTGCCGTCGGTGTGAATTATAGCCGGGTAATACTCATTAACAAAGAACTGTTTGAGTCTGAAGCGCTTGAGTTGGTCATCAACCATGGCCTTGATCTGTCTATCAATGTCAGCCTCACCGAGACCACGCAATGCGGATTTTGGTGACTGCATCTTCTTGCCAGTGGCCTCTATTCCTTCAATGCATTTGAAGGTGAGCTGCCAATGTTCGATGTTGCCGAGGGAGTTTACCATAAGGGTGTTGGTGGTGATGAAACCGCGCTCGCGGTCGACATTGACCCCTTGGAGGTGAGGAAAAAAATAGTTGTCGGAGATGGCTCCGAAGGCACTTACTCCGCCGGCAAAGGGCTCATCCATTAAATCGCAGACAGTGAAAAACGGCTTTTGTTCAAAACGTGCATCTTGCAGGAGGATGAGCTCTTCCTCAGTGTAGTGGAAACGCTCGTTCCAAAGTTCCTCTGGGGAGAGGTCCTTTCTGGTTAGCGAACTCTGGCTGGTAAGCATACCCAGGCTCTGCCCACCGCGCCAGACCAGGGGCAGGGCACCAACCGTCCACTCTGCACTCCCCCCTATCTCACCGATCATGCTATGGAAACCGCGACCATCAGGACAGCGGAGACCATCCAGTCCCATCACCACTGCTGGAAAGAGATCTCCATCCTTGTCGTAAGGAGTGGCCACACCCATACTATTTAACTGGTTCATTGGTAGGTGGTGGCGAGGTCGGTCAAGAAAGTAAGCGGTCATTTCAGACAGATCTTTTATGCCACAGGCTTCGGCGATTATCCTGGTTTCCTCCTGCAGATCGGTACTCCTGGGGTTGAACTCCGGAAACATGGCTCCGGCCATCCAACGCTCTACGTAAATGTCGGGCAGATGCCTCTTAAAATCAGACTCTGTGACAAAAAGCGCAGTAAGTGAACTGTGAATACCTTTAACCGACTTGCCAGTGCCATCGATGACATCGGAGCCCATGGACAATCTGGTGACTTCCTTGCTCACGCCGCGGCCGTAAAGGCTACAGTGCTCTTTCTTGCCGAAGAGGGCGCCCACCGGAATGGTGGGATTACCACCGGCCTCCAGCCCCGGCTTGACCCTAACCCCCTCGGTTATTGCGCTCTCGATAATGACCTCGTCGCCGACTTCGAAGGTCTCCGTGGTAATCTGGAGCACCTCGCCCATGACCTGGGCCGCGGTTCGATCGTTCCGTCTCTTGAGCCGATTCACCATTGCCTTGGTTTGCTCCTCTTTGGGCATATCCTTCAAGGAACCGAAACCGTCAATTGCAACCGCCGCCGCCGGCAGTGCTGCCGCGAGGATCACCCCCTGGCGTAATTGCTTACTTCTGAAAACGCCAAGATTGGAAAGCCCGTTTACCCGATCCTCAATGATGAATACTGTGCCTTTCGCTAATTCCAGGCCGTAAAAATCCATCACCTCCTGGTGCCTCAGATTAAAAGTGGAGACTTTCTCATTGCTCATCTCCCTAATTTCGTACCGGCCCTCATATGTCAATCGCGCCTCAGCTATGTCGGAGCGTAAGAGACTCGTCATGGTTGCTACCTCCCTGGATTATTCAACCGGCATGATCCTCCGGTAACGCGAACAGACCACTGAACTCTCGTGAGAGTTTCGATGCTATTTTTCTTTCTGTTGTTGCTTTGTGCTGGCTTATTGCTGGCCTTCCTGTTCTCCGCCCCCCTTCTCGGTTGCAGGCTCAGCGACCTTTTGTTCTTCAGGTTTTTCATCGGTTTTCATGATATCGGCCTTCTCGGGCTCAGGTACCCCGGCAGCCTCCAAATTTATGATTTTTGTCTCCTGTTCATCAATCTGTTTGAGCAGGTCGTTGATCTTCTCTCCCGTGGTATCTCGCTTTGCTTCTATCTTGATCCTGTTGACTTCAATCTTGAGTCGCTTAGCCTTGAGGTCAGCTAGGTCTTCTATGTTTTCTTTCTTTTCACCCAGCCCCGCTCTGTCTATGGCTTCCAACTTGGCGAGATTCACGCTAACGGCCGCTTGCTTCTGATACTCGTCAGCTGCATCTTCCTCATAATCTGCGTATTTCTTCTGCAAAGAAGCCAACTCAGTTTTCATCTCAGCAAGCTTCAACTTTTCTTCTGCAACTTGCAGGTCAAATTCAGCCTTTTTGACCTCCTCCCGCTTCTCAGCAGGCACCTGAGCGAGCATATTCTCGTCAGGGCTGCCGCTTATGGAACTACTGAGACTGCGGGTAGCCTCACAGCCGGTGAGCAGCGAAAGGGCAAGCAGGAAAATCAAGCTGATATGGCCGAAAATCTTCATGATCTCTTCCCTCCCTTGCATAGTTAACAACTGGTTTGTCACCATTATGTGGTTTTAGAATCTGGTTGCCCAGCTGAGATGGTCAGTCCCCGAGGGATCATTTTGGCGGGAGTTCGTCTGAATCCATGACGAGAGTCTGCAGAGCCTCCAACTCCCTGGGATCAACTTTCTCCGACTTGAGGTGTTCCAAAACTACCTTGGCTATGACTCTACGATGTTCACCAGATATTTGTATAAACCGAACCCCCATACCACGAGGGGTGATGTCGTCGTCAGGGCCATAGATGTTTGACCAGATTACCTCAGCCTTCGCCTCGATGGGCTGGTCGGGAGCATTGATAACCATGTCAAAAACTTCATTTAACCTAAGCGGCTTCGCACACGAGACAAAGGCGCCATCCGGACCGAGATCAAGGGTCACCCCGTCCATGGAGTCTTCAGCTGTCTTTACCGTGACAGGCCATTTGATCTTAATGCGTGGCCCGCCTCGACCATCTCCTCCTAGAGCCATATTCCTGCCTCCAGTATGAGAATATCTGGGTTCTAGCGCCTAGATACATATGCACCGGACAGGAGCTGTCTGACTACTGATTCACTTGAAAATGCTACAGCGAGCTCATTCCCCGCATCTTGCTGCGGGGTTAGCGAGCGAACTTCAATAAAATGGGATCTCTTCCTTGCATTTCGGAAGATTCCCAGTCCGCCGCAGGCGGACTGCAGGGAGCTTCAATCTACAACACGTACTCGTCGTTATTCCCATCAGGGTGAACGCCAAGGTGGCATCTGAGAAGGTGATGCAGAAGGTTTAGATGTCACCCGTAAGAAAATAAACCACGGTTGCAAGGTTGAAGTCAACGAAAAAGCTCCACTGCCATCACCATAGCCACAGCCATTCCAGTGAGAAGGAAATATCCGATTTAAGAATCAGAACTGGTTGGTTGCGCTGCACTTAGGCATGCGTTTTGCACGGACTTTGGTCTGGTTAACTAAACAAGAAAACATAGTAATTCGACAGGCCGCAATGAGGAGGAGGAACGATCATGAAACATGCACTCACGGCTACTATCGCCTTCCTGGGCATAATTTTGCTCGGAACAGCAGGGTGCAGCACGAAAGCCCACGTCCAAACAGAACCAGTGGTAGTAGAGGAGGTGGCCAGGTTTGAGCAAGCGGAGGTGGAGAGTGACCCCTGCACCACACTTGAGGGTTCGTTGGTCCGAGCTGGGCAACTGGCAAACAGTAGTTTTTCCGGGGCAACGCAATATGACGGGACCATTCGGTTCGAGTTCGACAGTTCTGTTCTCTCAGCGGATGCCAAGGCTGCTATCGACTCTGTTCTCGTCCCCCTGGTGCAAACCAACATAGATTTTTTTGTTGAGTTACAAGGCCACACGGATGGGTTTGGGACGGAATCCTACAATCTTCAACTCGGTCTCGCCAGAGCCAGGGCGGTCATGGGCTACCTCTACCAAGAGTATGACATACCCTTACAACGCATGAATGGATTTACCTGCGGCGAAATCAAGCCAGTAGGAGACAATAGCCTTTCGGCCGGCCGGGCAGAGAACCGACGAGTTACCATTGTGGTGGTTGAGTAAGGCCTAAACCAGAGCGCCTGGCGCTCTGCGCCATTTATTCAGCACGTAAAATCTGGTTCTTCCCCGCGCAGCGGGATCTTCGAAAGGCCAGTCCCAGATCCCGCCTTGCGGGGGGCAGAGTGCAATGGCTTTGTCGGCAAAGATGGCGAGCTGTTTTGGAGTACTGGAGCAAATCAATTGCGGATTTCGGAATGCGGACTGCGGAATTCGAAATAAGTCCTTTCTTTGAGCTTTGTTAATTTCAATCTGAAATCCGAGATCTCCAATCCGAAATATGGTGACTCCAGCAGAGTATCGCATCCAGGAAATACCCTAGAAGCTCCCTTTGAGTGCAGCGCAAAGCCGCTTCTTCAAGTTCTAACTTTTTTGCTCACCCCCCACCATGTAGCCAATCTCGCCAATAGCCATATCCGTGGTCACAGCAAGTGATTCATGAAATATTCGGGCTAAAGCTGCATAAATTTGCAGTGGAATGGAACCCATATTTGTGTAACAATCTGCGGAGGAAATAATCAGTGCCAGGTGGGCGGCAAAAACTGTGTTGAAGAGGTAGACAGTCATGGGTCTTTTCAAGGCTTCAGCTGGATTGAGGGGAATAAAGCGGTTTGGAGTTATAGCCAAGGTGCTGATCAAACACGGCCTTGGTGATGTAGTGGAAAAGATTGTGAGCCGCAAAGACAAAGAGGGCGAACCAGCTCAGATCAAGGGTGCGGCCCTAAAGCCTGGAGTACTGTCACCACGCCGGATTCGTCTGGTACTGGAAGAATTGGGGCCCAGCTTTGTCAAGTTGGGACAGCTGATGAGTACACGGGCTGATATATTTCCCGCTGAATACATCGAAGAGCTGAGAAAGTTGCAAGATCGGGTTCCACCAATACCTTTTCCCGAGATCCAAAAGGTCATCGAGGAGGAACTCAAGCGGCCCATTACAGAGATTTTTGCTGATTTGGACACGGCGGCCTTTGCCGCCGCTTCTGTTGCACAGGTGCATCACGCCAACCTTTTTGGCGGTGAGAAGGTCGTGGTCAAGGTAATTCGTCCGGGTATCATGAAGAAGATTAGGGAAGATATTCGATTGATGTACTATCTTGCCGATAAGATTGAGAAATCCCTTGATGTTGGTCGCATCCTGGCTCCCAGCAATCTGGTGAAGGAATTCGAGCGTACCATCTTCAAAGAGATTGACATGCTCATAGAGGCTGGCAGCATTGAGAAGTTTGCGTACAACTTTCGAGACATTGATGAGGTCTGTATCCCCAAAGTCTATTGGAATTACACCACCAAATCCATCCTGGTGATGGAACGGATCGATGGTATCAAGATGGATCGGGTTGATGAATTGAAGGCCCACGGCATAGATCCAAAAGAGATAGCACGCATCGGGTTACGTTCGTTCTCGCGGCAGTTGATGGAATTCGGTTTTTTTCATGCTGACCCGCACCCCGGTAATACCATTGTCTTGTATGATGGTCGGGTCGGTCTCGTTGACTTTGGTATTACCGGCTACCTGGATGAAGAGGTGATGAGGCAGATAGCGAACATCTTTCTGGGGTATGCCGAGCATGATTACGACTTGCTGCTGAATGCCTTTCTGGATGCTGGTTTACTAGATGAAGAAACGATGGACCTCGACAGCTTTCTCATAGACCTCAAGGACGTAAGTGAGTCTTTTTATGGGCGTTCACTTCAGTCCATATCGGTCAGGGACGTCTACGATCAAATTATCTATTTGGCCCTCAAGTATCACATACAGTTGCCGAGAAATCTTTTGCTTCTCATGAAGACCTTTGTCCAGACGGAAGCCCTCGGTAAGATTCTCGAAAGTGATGAAAGCCTTCTGGAATTTACCAAACCCTACGCCCGGAAATTAATCAAGCGCGGCTATGATGCAAACAAGGTTTTCAAGAACATAGGCAGAGAAGCACGCTATGTGGGCAAATACGCTAAAGTCATGCCCAAGTTCGTCCACGATATACTCAAACAGATGTCCAAGGGCAAGCAGCGAGTTGAGATCTGGCATGAGGGCTTTCAGCAGTTTGATACAAAACTTGAAAAAGGCCTCAACAGGTTGACCGTTGGGTTGGTGCTCTCGGCTTCTATTCTTGCTGCTGCTCTGGTGCTCAATTCAGCGCAGAAAGTTCTGGAGTTTGAGGTAAGCTTCCTTGGGCTGGAGGCAGTTTCTCTAACAGCCATTTTAGGAATAACTGGTTATGTCATCACCACCCTTCTGGGAGTCTGGCTTATTATCGCCATTTATCGTTCCGGGAAACTGTGAGGCTAAAGGACAGACGACGGCAGGTAGATTGCAGCTGACAGCGGGCAGCAAGAGGAAACCTCAAAGTAAATGCACGGGGCATAAGGTAATCGAGACCAATGCCAAATGTTCAATCCGCAATCCGCAATCCGAAATTACCAAAGTGCCTCGTGCAGTGGTCGAGGCAGCAGTGGCTCAAGGGGGCAATCCTGACAGTAAGGTTTGCGTCTACAGTGGAGTTTTCCCACCCTCACCAGCAGGGCGTGATATTCGTTGAACATGTCCACATCAGACGGCAAGTGTTGCATGAACATATCCTGTAGTGCTTGATAGTTGACCTCGTCTTCGATGAGACCGTGACGGCTGGTAACTCGGTACGTATAGGTGTCTACAACGAAAATGGGCCTGTGGAAGGCATAAAGCAGAATACTGTCGGCGGTCTCAGGACCCACGCCATTGACTGATAACAGCTCCCGGCGCAACTGTGCTGTTTCCATCTGTTCCATGGCTTCCAGGTCACCACCGTAAGCCTCGGCAACCATCCCAATCAAGTTCTTGAGACGACGCGCTTTGAGATTGAAATAGCCTGCCGGCTTAATGAACTCGGCAAGCTCCTCTACAGATATGTGGTGGAGTTTGCCGAGAGAAAGGAGGCCATTTTCGTTCAAATTGGTTATGGCCTTCTCAACTCCTTGCCAATTCGTACTTTGGGTGAGAACGGCTCCGACCATGACCTCGAGGACACTGCCTGCCGGCCACCAGTGCTGGGGCCCGTAAGCCTCCACAAGGCGATAGTAGATCCTAGTCAGTGCGTCAGAAAGACGATTCATCTGGTTCCTTCGCGATTCTTACCGGTCATCCGTCACCGTTGTCTGAAGCTTAATGCGAAGAGGAAAAGAGCCTGGCAAAGCAATAACCAAAGGTTGGGGACAGGGCGTGCGGGTATTGCTCTTCTGGTCTTTACCAAGAAAATATCAGAATCTTTTCACCAGTTCAGGTTCCACCAGTATAACGATTATCCAGCAGCAAGCAATGGATAAGGTGGCAGGAGTTTCGGTAATTTCGAAAGAACAAAAGGTTATTGACAGCCTTTCGTGACCTTTGTTAGTGTGCACGCACCGGCAATGGAGTCTGCCGTACACCGCCCCGGATTGCAAAGGGGCTGATGACTCCTACTTCACACAATTGCTGGGGTAGGAGCCAGCCAAATGCCTACCCCACCGGTAATGCCAGGTGGGTTTTGTATTGTGGGCCCTGTCAGGGCAGAACCTGGCGGGGCTTTTTTATCGGGGGGATGAGGATTCTCTTAGTTAGCAGTCCTCAAGGATCTGCAGAAGGCCACACCACTCATCACCGAGCAGCACCGGTAGCTCGAGCTGCTCAAAGGGGAACTTGAAGCACTAGCCCGGATATTTCACGAATTGCCTGCTGCGACCGGGGATAAGAGCGTCCTTCCGGGCGTCCTCGGGTATCGGACCCTGCGACGTACTGATCAAGTACGCCTCGGATCCAATCCCCT
>CP070843.1:1558776-1564593 GCA_020350905.1 Deltaproteobacteria bacterium | reverse complement strand
GGCGTCGACTCCTGCGACGTACCGTTCAGGTAAGGAAACCAATCCCGCGGTACGCGGGAAGGTTACCCGGTGGCACGTCCATCTTCATGGTCTCGCGACAGCAATTCATGAAATATCCGGGCTAGCTTCTCATCGGTGCTTGCACAAGGACAACTCATTGACTTACCATCGCTCGATCCCCGTTCAGCATTTTATTCGGTGATGGAGTTGTTTCAACCTAATCAAAGGGTCTCAGCTGGATAGAGGTGGATCGCCTTGGTGCGGTCCCAGTAGTCAACCAATACATTATGGAGGGAGGAACAACAGATGAAATTTTTCAAGCTATGCGTAGTGGCAGTGGCGGTACTGGTGCTCGTCACGGCGAGTCTGGCTATGGCCGGTGAAACGTTAGACGCTGTTAAGAAACGAGGATACCTCATAGCCGGTGTGAACGGAGGTGTCTTTGGTTTCAGCATGCCGGACGATAAAGGAGTTTGGAAGGGCCTGGATGTGGATACGGCGCGGGCATTTGCAGCTGCGGTATTCGGGGATGCCAGCAAGGTAAAGTATGTCCCCCTCACGGCGGTCCAGCGTTTACCCGCTCTTCAGGCGAAAGAGATCGATGTGCTGTGCCGAAATACCACTCAGACTCTGACTCGCGAGACCGCCAACGGTCTGAATTTCGTTCAGGTGAACTTTTACGACGGGCAAGGATTTCTGGCTCCAAAAAAACTGGGCATCAAGAAAGCCCAGGACATGGACGGCGCTACAGTCTGCGTCCTGCCTGGCACCACGACCGAACTCAATGTGGCGGATTTCTACAGGGCCAACAACATGCAATGGAAACCCGTCGTGATTGAACAGACTGCCGAGCTTTCCAAGGCCTTTTTTGCCGGGCGTTGTGATCTCTTGACCTCAGACCTTTCCCAGTTGGCCGCCCATCGAGCGGTTGCTCCCAATCCGGCCGAATATGTGCTTTTACCCATCGTTATTTCCAAGGAGCCTCTCGCCCCGGTGGTCCGTCACGGTGACGACCAGTGGTATGATATTGTCAACTGGTCGGTTATGGCTCTAATCCAAGCTGAGGAACTGGGCATCAATTCCAACAATGTGCATATAATGCTCAAGAACAAAAACCCGAGAGTTCAGCGTTTTCTGGGAGTAATTCCCGGCATGGGTAAGAACCTCGGTCTCGATGATGAGTGGGCTTACAATATCATCAAACAGGTGGGGAACTACGGTGAGATTTTTGAGCGTAATGTGGGCGTCAATACCGCACTCGGACTCGAGCGCGGCCTCAATGCCCAGTGGTTAAAAGGCGGTCTGATGTACTCTGCACCTTTTAGGTAATCCGCATGTAAGGTGCCCCCTTAGGGGGGCACCTAGTTTATCTACTTAGGAAGCATTCGAGCCAGAGCCTGATTGTGGCACAAGAAGTTACGGATTCCACGGAAATCACAACGCCAGCCAAGATTCCATTCTGGTACGACCCCACCAAGCGGGCAATCATCTACCAGGTGGTTGTGCTGGGCATGGTGGGAATGATAGGTTATTATCTTTTCACCAACACCCAGGCAAACCTGGAACGACAATCCATCGCCACTGGCTTCGGTTTTTTTGCCAAGGAAGCCTCTTTCGAAATTGGTGAATCCCCGATCCCCTATTCAGCAGCGGACACGTACGCCCGCGCTCTGCTGGTAGGCGTCCTCAACACTCTGAAAGTTGCCTTTATCGGCATTATTCTTACACTTATCCTAGGCACTATCATTGGCGTAGCCCGTCTGTCTACCAACTGGCTGGTAGCGAAATTGGCAGGCGTCTATATTGAAGTCATGCAGGACATACCGGTGCTCTTACAGTTGTTCTTCTGGTACTCTATCTCTTATGAAATCCTTCCATCCCCACGCCAGGCCCTGAACCCTTTCACCGGCGTGTTTTTGACCAATCGCGGCCTGATTTTTGCTGTCCCCGAAGCGCATCCTGCGCACGGTTACATGGCTCTAGCCTTTCTGGGTGGCTGTGTGGCAGTCTGGGCACTCAGCCGCTGGGCGAAAAGACGACAGGAAAAAACAGGCAAGCCTTTTCCTGTCTTTCTTGTCTCCATAGCCATTCTCCTCGGCTTGCCTGTCGCGGCCTGGATGTTCGGTGGTGCGCCCCTGAAGATGGATGTCCCCGTGCTCAGAGGCTTCAATTTTCAAGGAGGCCTCACCCTCAGCCCCGAGTTCACCGCCCTTCTGTTGGGGCTGGTCTTGTATACTGCTGCCTTCGTCGCTGAAATTGTCCGTGCCGGCATCCAGGCAATAAGTCGTGGTCAGGTGGAAGCCGCCATGTCCATGGGTTTGAAACCAGGCCAAGTACTGCGACTTGTAATCTTGCCACAGGCCCTCAGGGTAATCATTCCACCACTGACCAGTCAGATGATGAACCTCACCAAAAACAGTACTCTTGCCGTTGCCATCGGTTTTCCGGATTTCGTCTCTGTGGCCAACACCACAATCAATCAGACCGGACAAGCCATTGAAGGGGTGGGTATGATCATGGTGGTGTATCTTTTCTTTAGCCTGAGCACTTCAGCTTTTATGAACTGGTACAACAAAAGGACAGCTCTGGTGGAGAGATAGAAGGTCTTATGGTTGATTCCAGCCAAAGCATACAATCAGAACAGTTGAAACCACCTATTACTCGAATAGGAGTCATCGGCTGGGTTCATGCTAATCTGTTTAGCTCGGTTTTCAACTCATTTCTAACCATTGTGACCCTCTACTTCTTGTGGAAGATAGTGCCGGCTTTCGTTCGCTGGGCGTTCATTGACAGCTCCTGGAATACCACCGGCGCAGCATGTAGGGCGGCCGGCGGCGCCTGCTGGTCCATCGTAGCCAAGAATTTTCGTTTTATCATATTCGGTTTCTTCCCATATGAGTCGCATTGGCGACCCTTGCTGGCCATGATTATTTTGTTCACCCTTCTCTTCATCAGTAGGAACAGGCGTTACTGGAAGAAATGGCTGGGCTACGTCTGGCTCAGCGGTCTCTTCGTCATGGGCCTGCTCCTGAAAGGTGGCTTATTTGGCTTGCCGCCAGTGGAGAGCACGAAGTGGAGCGGATTACCACTTACCCTCTTACTGTCAGTTTTCGGATTGACGGCTGCCTACCCACTGGGAGTTCTTCTGGCGCTAGGACGCCAGTCAAGAATGCCTGCCATAAAGTCCCTTTGTATTGTCTATATAGAAACAATTCGCGGAGTGCCCTTGATCAGTCTCCTATTCATGTCCTCCGTTATGTTTCCTTTGTTTTTGCCGGAAGGGATAACAATAAACAACATTCTCAGGGCGCAAGTGGCCATCATCCTGTTCACTGCTGCCTACATAGCAGAAGTGGTCAGGGGTGGCCTGCAGGCCATAAGCCGAGGGCAGTATGAAGCGGCTGAGTCGTTGGGATTAAATTATTATCAGAAGATGCGATTAATTATCTTGCCACAGGCATTGAAGATTGTGATTCCACCATCCGTCGGTATTCTCATCTCTGCTTTTAAAGATACATCCCTGGTGGTGATTATAGGGTTGTTCGATCTCCTCAAGACCACCCAAGCAACCCTATCTGATCCCAGATGGATGGGCTTCAGCGTCGAGGCCTATATTTTCATTGCTCTGATCTACTTTGCGGGTTGTTTTTCCATGTCCAGCTATAGTCGCCGTTTAGAACGAGAGTTATATAGAGGAACTTGATAATCGGAATTAGATAGTTGATACTAAATGATGAAACAGGTAAATCCGAAATCCGAAGCACGAAATTCTAAACAATTCTCAAATTCTTCAAATCAGAATGATCAAAACTAGGGTGACGGAAACACCGTTTTGAACATTGAGGAATTTGTATTTCGGATTTGTTTAGGATTTCGATATTCGAATTTGCCAGATAACATCTTCCATTCAACCTTACCTTACTTGATAGCTGGGACACGTCCATGAATAACGAACGGCCCAAAAAAAACGATGAGCAGTTATCGGCTGACCCCATTGTTGAAATCGCCGCAATGCACAAGTGGTTTGGCGACTTCCATGTGCTCAAAGACATTAATCTTACTGTACAAAAAGGTGAACGTATCATCATCTGCGGCCCTTCAGGCTCCGGCAAATCAACCCTGATCCGATGTATTAACCGCTTGGAGGAACATCAGAAGGGCAGGATTATTGTCGATGGCATCGAATTGACCAATGATTTGAAGAATATCGAGAAGATTCGTGAAGAGGTGGGCATGGTTTTTCAACACTTCAACCTTTTCCCCCATCTCACAATACTTGAAAATCTGTGCTTAGGGCCGGTTTGGGTGAGAAAGACTCCAAAGGCAGAGGCGGAAGAAACGGCCATGTTTTTTCTCGAAAAGGTGCACATCGCCGACCAGGCCTTGAAATATCCCGGGCAACTTTCAGGCGGACAGCAGCAGCGCGTGGCCATTGCCCGCAGCTTGTGCATGAGACCGAAGGTCATGTTGTTCGACGAGCCTACCTCTGCCCTGGATCCTGAAATGATCAAGGAAGTTCTGGACGTTATGATCGACCTGGCACAAGAGGGTATGACCATGCTCGTGGTTTCTCACGAAATGGGTTTTGCCAAAAGCGCAGCCCACAGGGTTTTATTTATGGATGAAGGCGAAATCCTCGAGGAAAACATCCCGGTCGAGTTTTTCGAAAACCCCCAGCACGAGCGAACAAAGCTGTTTCTCAGTCAGATTTTGCATTAGAGTAGCAAGGATCCAAGTCAAGGCTTTGTCTGGCCTCCATTGGCGGTTCAAAGTCTTTCCTTTTTCGTGGCTTTTCTGGAGTACTGGAGTAGTGGAGTGATGAAGTAATGGGGCATGCGAAAAAATAAGAATCGCGGAGGAGGAATTTGAGAAACTTGATCGTTTAGCATACAAACTGGAAAACGGCTTGCTGAAACTAGTCGAGAGTCTAGAGCAAAAAAGAAAGCATGGGGAATGGATCGATCATCTGGTGGTTAAGGAAAGTAACGTCATCTATGGTATCAAATGATCCACTACTCCAATACTCCACAGAAAATCCTTTCAAGTGAAGCCGCTGGACTCTGAACACACCCATGAGACTTGATCTACCTCTGAACCATTATATATGGAGGCACAGCCATGAAACCATTCCAGGGAGTTGACTATTACCGCTGTGATGATCTCTTGACCATAGAGGAGCGCAGTGTTCGGGATACTGTGCGACGCTGGATAGATAATCAATATATGCCGAAGGTGGAAGAGTACTTTGAGAAGGGCTACTTTGATCCGGATTTGATTCCCCAGTTGGCTGAACTGGGATTGCTGGGTATCAAGATCCAGGGCTATGACTGCCCTGGGATGAGTAATGTGGATTATGGTTTGGCGTGTCAGGAGTTGGAGCGGGGTGATAGTGGTCTGCGTTCGTTTGTTTCGGTGCAAAATTCACTGGTAATGTACCCCATTTACGCCTTTGGTACGGAAGAGCAGAAAGCCCGTTGGCTACCCGCCATGGCCAAGGGTGAGAAGGTGGGCTGCTTCGGCCTTACCGAGTACGACATAGGTTCTGATCCCGGAAACTTAAAAACTCGAGCCACGAAAAAGGGCGGCGACTATATTATCCATGGCAGCAAGATGTGGATCACCAATGGAGAAATCGCGGATGTGGCGGTTATCTGGGCTCAGACCGAGGAAGGGATTCGGGGCTTTTTGGTGGAAAAAGGTACACCTGGTTATGAGGCCTTCGACATCGCTCGCAAGTATTCCCACCGGGCCTCAGTGACGTCAGGTCTCATGCTGGACGAGGTAAGGGTACCGACTGAGAACCTCTTGCCGGGCACT
>CP070843.1:1551160-1558676 GCA_020350905.1 Deltaproteobacteria bacterium | reverse complement strand
TGAAACCAAGTTTCCTGAAGATTGTCCGGGCTTCAACAGATGTGGGTGCAATCTCTGCTGTGAGCTGTTCCAAACCGAAGTAGGCTGCTATCTCGATCAATTCTTGAATGAGGCGCGCTGCCAACCCTTTTTGTCTGTAGTCTGGGTCGCTGGTGATACGAATTTCTCCCTGATGTTTTGTCCAGCCAATTTGATTGAAATGAAGGGTGGCATTGGCCACAATGCGGCCATCATCTAGAGCAAGCACTGGTAGGACAACATCATAGTCCAGATCGTAAATCCAATGTTCAATTACCTCAGGATCGGTTACGTCATCTTTCAACCCCATTCGGTCTTCTGGGGGCATTCTCAAAAAATATTCGTGCAGTGCCTGCTGGTCTTCTTTTCTGAGAGGCCTCAAGGTGAGTGCGGTCCCATCTTTTAAAGTTGTTTTCTTAGGGTATTCGTAAAGAATCATATTCTATTAACCTCCATCTTTTAGACTTTCGACGGTGGAGTTCAGTTCACCCCTAGTAGTGCCATTCGCGCTCGACAATGCAGGCGATGCCCATGCCGGCTGCCAAGCCCACATTCGAGTCCCTTTTCTGCATCTCGTAGAGAAGCGTGGTTAATATCCTGGCACCACTTGAGCCCATGGGATGTCCTAAAGCAATAGCGCCGCCATTGACGTTGACTATCTCCGGATCAAGGTTCAACTCCCTCAGGGATAAAATGGACTGCGCAGCGAAGGTTTCGTTGAGTTCCACCAGATCGATTTCCTTGTCAAGCTTAGCCCAGACTTTATGAAGAGCGCTTCGCACCGCATAAATGGGGCCGTAGCCCATCAGCTCGGGTTCGCACCAGTGATAATCATAGCCAATGAGTTTGGCCATGGGCTTGATTCCCATCTTGAAGGCTTTTTCTGCACTCATCAATAACAGTGCTGAGGCCCCATCTGCGACTCCCGAGCTATTCCCTGCAGTTATGGTTCCGGCCTTGGCAAGGGCAGGCACCAGTTTAGCCAAATTCCCTACGGTCGCGCCGAATCTAGGATTCTCGTCGGTATCACAAATATTTGGGTCTCCTGCTGTTTGGGCCACCTCAACTGGCACGATCTCATCTTTGAAACGGTCGGAAGTTATTGCAGCTTCTGCCTTCTGATGACTCCTCGCAGCGTATGTATCCTGTGCTTCCCTGTTGATTCCGAATCTCTCTCCAACGCTATCCGGGGCAATGCCCGTTTCAGTGTTCCCAAAGGAGCACCAAAGCCCGTCCTGGATCATGGTCTCGATGGCTTTCTCGGACCCTTTTTCAGGCTGCTCAGCAGTTTGCGGCAGGAAGAGAGATGTACCGCTCATATTTTCCATGCCCCCGGCAACAATGATATCCGCGTCTCCTGACTTTATGGTCTGAGCTGCCATGATTACCGCTTTCATCCCCGCCCCACAAACCTTGCTCACAGTGAATGATGGGCTATATTGGCTTATGCCAGCTCGCACTGCGGCTTGTCCGGCAGGATTCGCGCCCAATCCCGCCTGCAGGACATTGCCCATGATTACTTCATCCACCTTATCAGGTCGAATCTTGGCTCTGGCAAGGATTTCTCTTATGACGATTTCCCCCAGCTCAACAGCGGGCACAGTACTCAAGGCGCCCCCGAATTTCCCAATGGCAGTGCGCACAGCACTCGCTATGACCACCTCACGCATAAAAGCTCCTTGGTCTACGCTATTCCTGGCTTAAATCCTTCACCAGAATAGCGATGTCTTGGTACTCATCTTGATGGACATCTTTTACGAAATTTTTCAGGGTGGCTACCTGGTTGAAGCCATTCTTTTCGAAAACCGTAATCGCGTCGGTCTGGGAGGCAATGGCCCTGGCGCAAAGCTTGTCCAACCCCTCGGCGCGGGCTAGGTTTGCGAGCTCTTCCACTAGTCGAGAGCCCAGGCCGAGCTGCCTGACTTCAGTAGCGATGGTGACCCTGATTTCACCAATATGCTTTCCCCAGCCAGAGGTTTGCCTGTGGAGAGTAGCGTTTGCGAGTATCCGACCTTCATGCTCGGCCAAAATCGGCAGGACCTTATCGTAGTTGATCTGCCGACACCATTTCTCTACGAGTCTCCGGTCCGTTGGATCGTCTCGCAAGTATCTCAGGTCCTTTTCAGGGAGTGAGACAAAAAATCTGTAAACACCTTCCAGATCATCGCTGATCATTGGTCTCAGGGTAAAGCTGAAACCATCCTTCAATAATGCCTTTTTGGGATAGTCTTGCAGCATATCTCCTCCTCGATATCCCTAAGTCTTAGACGAGGTATGAGTAGAGGTTGTCTTGGCTACCGTCAATTGGAAGTTCAAATATCATGAGTTTGATAGGGTATAGAAACAGTTAACAGGGTTCACTATAGCTGTCAATTATAAAAACTGCCACCGTTACGCATTTCAACCTCTACCCTTCGAAAGATTCCTCTAAAGCGTAGCAAAGAGCCGCAGCGGAAAGGATGCCACGGTGGAAGTCTTCCAGGGAGAAACGTTCATTGGGGGAATGGGCGCCGTCATCGGGGCTACCCCAACCCATAAGCAGGATTCTCTTGCAGCCTAGCATTTCTTTAAAGAGACCCACAATGGGGATGGAGCCACCTTCTCGAATGTACACCGGGCTCTTGCCAAATCCTAATTCAATGGCCCTGGCAGCAGCTTGCACCGCTGGTTGATCGCGTTCCACCAGCACAGGATCTGATCCGTGCATTTCGGATATCTGGATTTTAACACCGGGTGGTGCAATGGAGGAGACAAAATTCTTGAAGAGCTCATTGATGGTGGCTGCACGCTGATTCGGCACTAACCTCATGCTCACCTTGGCCCCGGCTTTGGCAGGGATAATTGTCTTTGCTCCCTCGCCAGCAAATCCTCCCCAGATGCCGTTCACATCTAGTGTGGGACGTGCTGTCTTGCGTTCCACAAGAGAGCAGTCAGGTTCACCTGCTAATTGGTCAACTCCCAAGTATTTCTTTAGTGCAACTTCATCCACAGGCAGATCGGCCATTTCTTGACGCTCTCTTGGTTCCAGTTCCTGCACATCGTTGTAAAAATTGGGAATCGCAACGGTCCCGTCTTCATTTTTTAATTGAGCCAGCATTGCAGAGAGGGCCTGAACGGGATTGGCCACAAGCCCGCCAAAACTTCCGGAATGGAGATCGAAGCGTGGACCCTGCACTCCCACTTCCAGGTAAGAAAGCCCCCTCAGTCCATAGGTGATGGCAGGGATATCAGGCGCAAATTGCGAGCCGTCCGAAATGGCAATGAAATCGGTCTTAAGCTCATTTAGGTTTTTCTGCAAGAAGGGACCGAGGTTGGGACTGCCAATTTCTTCCTCCCCCTCTACCAGTACTTTGACATTGAGGGGCAGTTTCCCACTTACTGCGAGTATTGCTTCCATGGCCTCGAAATAGGTGAGGCACTGTCCCTTGTTATCGGTGGCCCCCCTTGCATAGATGTAACCGTCCCGAATGTCCGGGGAGAAGGGAGGAGTAATCCATTCATCCAAAGGATCCGGGGGCTGAACATCGTAATGCCCGTAGATAAGAAGTGTGGGTAGACTGGTATCAGATACAAGGTGCCCGCACACCACTGGATGGCCCGCAGTTTCACGAAGCTCTGTTTGAAAACCCAGTTTCTTGAGTTTATTCACCACCCATTTTGCACTTTCCTGAGTGTTCTTATCATAATCAGAGTCAGTGCTCACGCTGGGAATGCGCAAAAAGTCGGTAAGCTCTGCCACATAGCGCTGGCGGTTCGTTTGAATCTCTTCGAGAACTCTCTGGGGGAGCATGGCTGTCTCCAGGATATTGTAAAGAAAGTATTTTAGCTGTGGCTAATTATTTTGCGCAGCTTACCCAGCACGTGATTTTTCATATAGACTAATTCTACCCATTCCCGAAGTTTTTTCCACCATCATTTTATCGCAATTGTGTATCCTAACATCTTCTGATCCGGATTCGAGTTCGATATTCGGATTTGATATGCTCCTTGCTACAAATGGCTCTGTTTCTAGCCCTACGATCAAATCGGGAGACTGAGATCGCATGTCAAGGTGGACATGGTTCGTAGTTCTATTTAGCAGGGTTACCCTGAATCTGGCTGTCCGTGTGACCTACCCTTTTCTGCCAGCTATCGCAAGAGGCTTGGGAATCTCCTTCGAGCAGGCAGGTCTCCTGGTGGCAGCACGGCATTGCGTCGGCCTGACCGGCGCGTTCTGGGGATTCTTGGGTGAGCGCAAAGGATACGCTTGGGGCATGCTAATTGGGTTGTCCGCCCTCTTTCTCGGGAGTTTAACTGTATCTGTGTCTCGGACTTTTTCACTGGCGCTTGTTGGCTTTGTGCTCATCGGCCTATCAAAACCAGTCTACGACCCCAATGTGCAGGCCTTTGCTAGCGGTCGGATTCCATACTCGAAACGGGCGCGGGCTCTGGGAATCTTGGAATCATCCTGGGCGGGGAGCTGGCTAGTGGGTATTCCGCTCAGTGGTTTGCTGATTGCCCACTTCGGCTGGCACAGTCCCTTTGTGCTGATCTCCGGAGCCGCTTTGGTAGCAATAATTTGTACCAAGAGTCTTCAGGAAGTCGCACAGACAAACCCTAATAACACAGATTCATCGAGTCAGGTGGTCTCGAGCACCGGGGAAGAGATCACCGTTCGAACCAAGCCAGTCTTAATTTTGGGGGTTTCCCTCCTAATGGTTTTCGCCAATGAAAACATGGTGATCGTTTATGGAGCATGGCTGGAGAAGCAATTCAATCTCCAGGTACAAACATTGGGGCTCTATTCGATCCTGGTGGGACTGGCTGAACTGGGCGGCGAGTTCACCGTTGTTTTCCTGGTTGATCGCTTTGGCAAAAAACGCGCAATTTTCACAGGTCTCATTCTCACGGGGCTGAGTTATCTTGCCCTGCCAATTTGCCAGGGTTCACTCATTCTCGCCTTTCTGGGTCTTGTAGTAATGTTCTACCTTTTTGAGTTCACGATAGTCTCGATTTTTCCTTACGTCTCCGAATTGGTTCCTGCGGAACGAGGCAAGTGGTTGGCATTCAACTTCAGTGCATTGGTGGTGGGTCGAATGGCAGGTGCACTTTTAGGGCCCTGGCTCTGGCAACGGAGCGCCGACCTTTACACTCAAGTAACCTTCTCACTACTTGCCCAGGCGCTGGCGGTAATCCTGCTACTGCTCAGCGGTAAGCGCAAAGCACTAAGCAGTATGTAGGCTTCGCTTTCTATAGCGCTCCATGACCTCTGAGCGCTTAATGAGTGGTTCCACCTCCTGAAAGAGTTTTTCGATATTTTGCCTGCCGTTCATTTCTTCACGATCCACCAGAACAACCACTTTAGGAACCTCGTGGCCTAGCTTCTGTACCGCCTCAATGGCCTTGATGGTGGAACCGCCGGTGGTGATGACATCATCAACCGCCACCACCTTTTCACCGGCAATAAATTCTCCCTCCACCTTTGCCGGGATGCCGTGGTCTTTTTTCTCTTTGCGGACAATGAATTCTCTAATGGGTTGCCCTTGGAGTTGAGAAATAAGAGAGACCGCGCTTGAGATGGGGACCGAGCCCAATTCCAGGCCGCCGATTCCGGCAACCTTAAGATCTCGGATTGTGCTTAAAATAAGGCGACCTATGAGCTCTTTGTTTTCGGGGTCGAGCATGGTGGGCTTGCAATTGAAATAGAAATTGCTCACCCCACCCGAAACCAGCTTGAAGATAGGCTTCTCCGAATATTGAAAAGACTTCTCCAGTATGATTTCCATCAAGCGAGCTTTCATGGTGTTCACATTCCCCACCGTCTCACCTCCAGGGTAGTAAGACTAAATTGAGGCTGTTCACTCCCATAGCATAGTATCCCTTCTCGCAATGGTATGCAACATTCCAAAAACCAAGGATGGAGCTGACTGCTCAGCGCTAACAGTTGAAAGCTGTTTTGACTTGATCGTATACGAATTTCCTTTTTCGAGTCCGCCAGCGGCGGACGCCATATAAAATCGCGAAGCGATTTTATAACTTGACCATCAGTCCAGGTGATTGTATAGGCTTGAGTGGTCGAAAAGGGTTATTACTCCTGGTGGTGATGTAGATGATTGCCAAAGATCGGTTGATATTTCCTTTGGATGTGCCTGATGCACAACAAGCCCGCAAGCATGTTACGCTGCTTGGTGAGCACGTTGGGGTGTTCAAAATTGGCTTGGAGCTCTTTGTTTCTGAGGGGCCACCAATAGTTGACACCATTGCGGACCTGACTGATGCTGCTATCTTTCTCGATTTGAAATTTCATGATATCCCGGCAACAGTTCTGCGGGCCTTGCGGAGCGGTTCTTGCCTGCGCCGGGCCAGCTTTATAACGGTCCATTGCGACCCTGGGCTTCTTGAAGCTGTAGCGTCTGAAGTTCCTGAACACACTAAAGTTCTGGCTGTGACCGTGCTGACGAGTCTCGATGCGAGGCAGTTGGCGGAGCTGGGGATTCAGCCTGAGTTGGCAAAAAAGGTTGTCAAGCTTGTTGTGCAAAGGGCAAAGATAGCACAAGAGGCTGGTTGTGCTGGGGTAGTCTGTTCAGGTCACGAAGTACAGGCGGTGAAAGAAGAATGTGGCGAGGATTTACTCGTAGTCACGCCCGGCATCCGTCCGGAATGGGGAGATGTCAGGAAAGACGATCAAAGGAGAATTGTCACTCCGTATCAAGCAGTCAGAAACGGTGCCGATTACATTGTAGTGGGGCGACCAATTCGGGCCGCTACAGATCCAGCAGAGGCAGCTTTTATGGTTGTCAATGAGATTCAGCGGGGACTCGAGGACCGGCATCAAGGTATTTAGGAGTATAGCATTTGTGATGTGGGATATGGGATATGGGATGTGAGGTGTAAATGCGGAATTTATCCGTTTTTTAGTTTTCTCTCATGCTTCCTGTAATGAAACAATTGAGTGGATGGAATATGTACGAGATTGCCATCCTGATTTTCAGGAAAGAACGGAGGGTTTTTTGCCAAGATTTGATAAACTTGGAGGAAAGATTAATCGATTCATAGGTGCCGTTGAGAGGGACCATAGGTTATAAATCTTTTAGTCTCATACCTCACATCTCACATTCGCGTAGACCTACAGGTAGTGCATATGCCAACCGTATCCTTTTCAAATGGACTGGACCCCCACGAAACATACATGCAAGAGGCCTTGGCGGAGGCGGAGAAGGGTGGGCTCCAGGGAGAAGTGCCGGTGGGGGCGCTTCTGGTTACTCCAGATGGTGACATTCTTGCTAGGGCCCACAACCGACCCATCAGCTTGAATGATCCTACAGCCCATGCCGAGATTCTCGTGCTTCGGCAAGCAGCAGAGCAACTTGCTAATTACCGGCTTCCGGGCCACGTTGTTTACGTTACTCTGGTGCCGTGTGTTATGTGTGTAGTAGCAATGGTGCAGGCGCGATTAGCAATGGTGGTTTATGGGGCGACGGATCCCAAGGGGGGCGGGATTGATTCTGTCTATCAAATT
>CP070843.1:1545592-1551060 GCA_020350905.1 Deltaproteobacteria bacterium | reverse complement strand
GACCGTCTATCAGTTTTACGCAGAAAACGGCAGAGCCTTTTCACTTCTCACCGGCAGAGCCGGTGGATTACCTATGATTTAGTTCTAGGCCCTATAGGATACCAACGGGCTCTGTACTTGGAGCGTGCAGAACTTGGCAAGGCGAAACTGAGGCACTTACGTTTGGATGGTGCCAATTTTCAGTTCGCTAACCTGGAGGAAGCGGATTTGTACGGAACCTCGCTCAGGTCGGCCAACCTGCTCAGGGCCAACCTGATCAAGGCCGATCTGATCAGGGCCGACCTGAGCAAGGCCAACCTGAGCGGGGCTAAAAACATTTGTAAAGCTAAGCTTGACGAATACGTAAGAAAAGAATACTGCTCATCTCAAGCTGAGAGTCCACAAAGTAACGAGAAGCCCTAGGCTCTCGGTCAGGCTTGAACTAGTTTCATTTTTCAACGAACATAACGGAGTCACTGGCTCCGCTTTGTATTTGGCTGTACCCTAACGTTGCATACCTGTTACCGGCCAAAACCGCTAAACTCGTGCCAGAGCACGCCATCTGCGCCCTTGCTCGCCTCGGGCAGGACTCTACGTACGGTCAAGTACGCCTCGACCTACCCGAGACTGCGCGAGGCCACATCTGGCGCACCCTGGCACGTTTTGCCTCGGTACAGGTATGCAACGTTAGGGTTTAGTTCGAATAGTAGTTCACTTGCAAGGGCAGAAAAGTGTGAAAGTTAGTTGAAGAAAATAAAATGTTAATTTTCCTTGACAAAGTGGACCTAGATTGTGGTAAAAAGAAACTGCTGCGCTATTCGGTTTCACACCCCTTGAACCTTTCAATATAGCCCCATTTTCGTATGTCTCGCACACCTTTATCTCCCAAGCCTTTTTAGCAATCTCAACTTGCACGACTTCTACTAACAAATTGATGAGAATAGGTGGTCGAATATCAGCGTTCAACCCATGCTCTAACCCATAAAGGAAGAATTATGCCGGTAAGGAGATTGTAGAGAGCATTACCTAATTTCATAGTCTTTGTCTTAGTGGTGGTAGCTCTTGTCTCCCTCCTCATCCTCAATCGGCTGGCACTAAGAGAGTTCGAAAGGTATTTTTAAGGGCAAACCTCATACTTGGTGGGATGCTACGTCAATCTCCGCATTCCTATCGGTATTAGGTTTTCAACAATTATAAGTGACTTGCGACTCCTGAAGGATTGGAGGTTTTTCCACAATGGGACTTCCATGTATGCAGTGTAAAAAATCATTTCCTGTAGACCACATCTTTGAAGTCCTCCACTGCTATGATGGGCTTTATTTCTTCTGTAGTGAAGAATGTAGCGACAAATGGCCCCTTCCTGTTTCCCAACAGAAGGAATCCGAGGAACAACAGCAACACTCAATGTGATCTACACCACCTTTCCATGCTTCCTACCTGCCGGAGCAGATTTAGCGGGAGATAAGAGCCACACTACTTTTTTCGTATAGGCATAAACAACATCAGTGGGGGCTTTCTTTTCTTGGCATCGGATTTGCATTAGTTATCAGTGTGGTGAGCATGGGGCTCATCTATTCCAATTCTCTTCTCCCCCATCGGCATAGGATCGATGAGGGTTTTTCCGCCCCTTCATGCTGTCCAATGTATCTTACATTTAAGCAATTAGTGATCATAGTCACGATCTTGTTGTTGCTAGCCGTGGGAATTATGTACGAAGCATACAGAATGTTCCCTTCGATGTTTTAGCTGAGCTTTTCTAGCCTCTCCACCCCTCCATGCCTCCTAGCACGAGAGATAAATAGGCATGAACCTTGCACCCCCTGTACGATGTATGACTGAAATTCTGAACGCTTGCTAAACAAAAGAGGATTACCCATGCGAAGGAAGAAAAAAGAAAAGCCCAAAGAGCAGAGTGGTAAAGAAAAACTGTTCAAAAATCCAATTAAGTCTATGGAGACAACTCTCATCTCAGCCAGTTGTAGCCTGGAGGGAAGCATTGAAGCAGAAGGAACCCTTATTGTAGAAGGCTCTGTGAGGGGGACTATAAAGTGTACATCCTTGGAAATTCTGGAAAATGGCAGGGTCGAAGCCAGAGTTGAAGGTGAAAACGTAACTGTGGCAGGAGATTTTGAAGGCGAGATGATTTGCAGCCGCAGGTTAGGCATCCTCAGCACGGGAAAAGTGCTAGGGGATATATCATACGGTACTCTTTCCATAGAATCTGGGGGATTATTGAATGGTACTCTTTCGAGATTCAAAGCAGAAGACACCGCAATACTCCCCTTCTACAAAGAAGACAATCAACCTCAATAATACCCATACCCTCTTCCATCTTCCACCTCCCCTGTGGTAAAGTGTTCAGCGGGAAGGGCTTGGAACACCGGTTAAACTTACCCCGAGTTTGCGGCTTGCCCTTACTGGCTTTCTGGAAACTGGTCAGTGAGGGCTTTTCTTGTTGCATCTTTACCCCTTATTCCTGTAAGTTGAAAGCAGCTTAACACCTTCTGAACCATTACAACAAAAAACCTCTGACACATAATCTCACAAGCTGTTATGGGAACGGACAACCGCCGCCACAATAGAGCCAAAGTAAAATGGCCTGTTTCAATCAACGCACCCACTGGCCTCGTTGATGGAACGACGGAAAACCTCAGTCTCAGCGGTGCATTCATCCGTCTGGCGAGGCAATTGAACTGTAGTGCCGAAATACCGTTAGTGCTCAATGCCAAAGGGCGGTTCATACCCTGTACTGCCCAAGTCGTTTGGTCAGATGAGCGCAACCTTTCTGACCAAAGAAAATTCCTTGGCATAGGAGTACGCTTTACACGAATGATGCTGCATGACCGAGAATTCCTACACGGTGAAATTTCGAATCACACCTGACTAAGAAAAGGATCTCCCCAAACACGGCATCGATCGGAGAGAGGAAGAGCCAGAAAAATAATCCACCAAAGGGAAATTCGGAAAGATGCGAATTAAGCCGGAAGACATTACAATCATTTCAGAGACGTCTCGCCTTAAAGGCAAACTGAAAACGCCAGGAAATGTGATTATCCTGGGATCTTTCACGGGAAGCATAAACTCTCGCACCCTGGAGATCTTCAAAGATGGCAAAGCCTTCGGCAGTATTGAAGCTGAAAATGTCACCATCGCTGGGTACTTTGAGGGTGAAATGGCCTGCTCCGGTCTCCTAACGATTACCAAGGCGGGGACAGTGAAAGGAAGGGTAGCATACGGAACTTTGTCAGTAGAACTTGGTGGCCTCTTAGACGCTGAGTTTTTCCAATTAGAATCCATGGACACGAAATTAATCCCTTTCCACCGCAAAGGGGTTCATGCCGATAAGTAGGAGAATAATCTTCCGAGAAATAGCCCACAGGAGAACTACCCGTGAACAAGAGAGAGTTGATTGAAGCATTTGCAAAAGAAATCGGTATCACATTAAGAGATGCGGAAGTCTGCGTCAATACCCTCTTTAGCAGCATGGCTGACACCCTGGCCAAAGGCGGACGGGTTGAGATTCGTGGCTTTGGCAGTTTCAAAGTGAAAGAGTATGAACCCTACTCTGGACGTAATCCAAAAACTGGTGAATCTATCCAGGTGTCGAGGAAGAAACTTCCTTACTTCAAGTTAAGCAGTATGATGCGAAAACGCATGAACAAGAAACCCATCGAGTAACACACTGCTCACAACAACCCTCGCTCCCGAAAGAGCCTGTGAATCTTTGACAGAACTATATCTTGTGCCACATTAAAATCCAGCAGAGTATGAATTTAGGGATGAAATACAAAGTCCACTCCCACCCCTCCATGCTGCCCGCGTCACTTTTTCCTAGTTGCCAGGAATCAAAGGTAGTTTGGAACCGTGAAGACTTATTTGTTATTTCTGCTAATGATAAATATTATTTATAATCGTGGCAGTAGTTGGGCTACCCTTGGTAGCCAGCCTCGCTTATGCTGATATGAGTCAGTTATAATTGTATTACAATGATTGCATCACCAAGAAAATTGTAAATTGTGAGAGGATTGCATCTATGAAGAACCACAAAAATTCATGCATGGTTCAACTTGTAGAGATGCGATCCGCTCAGGCTAAATTCTATAGAAAGCACAGAAAGGAACTAGTGAAAGAAATGGTCGAAAATGATCTTGGAAAGGAACCGCATAAAATCGACTACTTCTTGATTAGCAAGCTTCAGGAATCGCCTTAGGCCCCAAAAAAAAAGCCAATATATGTCTAAGTGCGAGGTAAGGTTCGTCCTCCAGGCCTTACCAAGCATTTGCCGCGCTGATCTTGGGGTTGATTGGTGGGGGGTTTTTGAGGCGAGATGAGGAGATGGCCACTTATCCAGTTTCTCCCTACTGCAGGCGCAAGCCAGAAATCCGAAGTACACTCTATCTGATTGTTACTTTACGCCTCCTATCTCTTTCCCTGCTTCATCCATAATCTTCAACCGAACATACTCTTTGATCACTTTTATAGCGTCAATAGGGGTGTCTCCATAAGCCCCAGTTAAAATAATTCTTCGTAAATCGGCAGCCCTTTCCGGCATACCCTTCTGTTCAAGCACACCAGCAGCTCCGTTCATTATCTTTAGAATAGTTGTTTCTGCAGTTGCCATATACTTCAACTTTGGTCTGGTGTCAGGAGTCCCTCCAGGGACAGGCGGCTCCTCCAATACCAGAGTCCGAGTCAAAGTATCTAGTTCTTTCCTGGTTAGTGTTTCCGTCAGCCCCTTGGTCATCTCATCCTCCCCTCATCCAACTCAGTTAACCGCCAATAACACGCCCATCTGCACGATGGTTACAGCATTACCACTAGCATTTTGTCAAGTCAAATATGGTTCTGACCCTGACCTCTTGCATACTCCAACACAGGTAACAAGCAGCCTTGCACTTTTCCAAAAACCTTTCTTTAGATTAAGGGATGTGATCTCCACTTTGCTCTCTTCCTTTTTTGCGCACGCCCAAATTGCTTCAAAAATCCTGCTTGCGCTTGACAGCGACGGCCTTCGTCGCCTAATCTGAAACAAGTTCAATTCTCCCGTTCCCACAGTGTCAGTCAGCTTTTCCTTTCTGACGTTTGAAGGAGATAACAGCATGGCCACGCAGGACTTCTAACGTAAACTCACCGCAATCCTCAGTGCCGATGCCAAAGGTTACAGCCGCCTCATGGGCGAGGATGAAGAGGCCACCGTCCGCACCATAACCGCCCATCGAAAGGTGATGACCTCGGTGATCCATCTCAGGATTATCTCAGTGACGGGACGACCGAGACTATCATCACGGCCCTATCCAAGATCTCAAACCTTTTTGTCATCGCCCGCAACTCGGCTTTCACATACAAGGGCAAGACGGTGAAGGTGCAGCAGGTAGCCGAGGATCTCTGGGTGCGCTATGTGCTCGAGGGCAGTGTTCAGAGGGCTGGCGAGCGCGTGCGGATCAATGCGCAGCTTGTCGACTGTCTGACGGGGCGTCACCTGTGGGCCG
>CP070843.1:1542307-1545492 GCA_020350905.1 Deltaproteobacteria bacterium | reverse complement strand
TGAAAAAAGGTGCTATCTCCTGCATTACTTTTACTAGTTCCTCCACGGTAGAGAACTTCGCTGCCATGTTTCCTGGCGACGACCTGCCATACCTTTTGGATAAGGCCGCCATTGCCTGCATAGGGCCAATCACCGCCCAGACAGCACGTGAGCATGGTTTAGAGGTGGACATTATGCCGGCAGAATACACGGTCGAAGCTTTAACAGCCGAGGTTGTTGAATACTTCAGCCGAGATTGAGTATACTCTAATGTTACATGCCTACATCGGTAAAAACCGCTGCGCTCGCGCGATAGCACGCCATCTGCGGCCGTGCTAGCCTCGGACAGGACTTGACCTACGGTCAAGTACGCCTCGACCTGTCCAAGCCTGCGCGCAGCCACATCTGACGAACTCTTGCTCGTTTTTCCTCGACATAGGCATGCAACATTAGGGCAAAGGAAGCAACCAAGCCAATACTTCTGTAAATCGCCCCTGCTCCTCAAACGATGAGCCCACGTGAGGGTTTGATCCTTGCTGATTGCGCATGACAAATAGACGCATCGATTATGAATGTGAGCTCAATAGCGCCCAGTATCAAGCGGTAACTGCAGGCGACGGACCCATACTGGTCGTTGCAGGTGCAGGAAGCGGGAAGACGCGAACCTTAGTCTATCGGGTTGCCTGGCTGGTGGAGCAAGGGATAGCCCCGGGATCCATCTTGCTGCTCACTTTCACCCGGAGAGCAGCCGGGGAAATGATCGCCCGAGCCTCGTCTATGCTTGATCATCGCTGCCAAGAGGTGGTGGGAGGTACCTTCCATTGGCTGGCAAACAGGGTGCTCCACCGCTATCACAAATACCTTTCCTTAGAGCCAGATTTCGGCATTATCGATCGTTCGGACAGCGAACAGGTAATAAACGTATTAGTCGGGAATCTTGGCTTCCGGAATCAACACCGACGTTTTCCCAAGAAAAGGACTATTGTAAAGATCTTTAGTAAAGCAGTGAATCGGGCCGAAACTCTTGAGCAGATGCTTTCTCGTGAATACGGCCAATTCCTCCGGTACCAAGGGCAACTATCAAAGCTCTGGGAACACTATACCTCTTACAAGCGTCAACATCATATGATGGACTTTGACGACTTGCTTGTCTATCTCAACCAACTCTTGCGGGAACACAGGGATGTGAGCTTGGAACTCTCCTCACAGTACAACTACGTTCTGGTGGACGAATACCAGGACACCAACTTGGTGCAAGCAGAGATAGTTCAAGCTCTGGCTTCTTTCCATCAGAACGTCATGGTTGTGGGTGATGACAGCCAGTCGATCTACTCTTTTCGCGGTGCTCACTTCCGCAATATTCTAGACTTCCCCAGGCTGTTTCCTGAGACCAAGCTTTTCAAACTCGAGGAAAACTATAGAAGTCCCCAACCGATACTCGATCTGGCCAATGGCATCATTCAATTGGCTCGAGAGAAGTATACCAAGTGCCTTTATACCTCCAAGACTGAGGGACCACGCCCCCTGTTAGTCAGACCCTTAGACGAAGGTGGTCAGTCTGAGTTTGTTTGCCAGAAAGTCAAGGAATTGCAGCTTCAAGGGATACCTTTGCGGGAGATAGCAGTGCTTTTCAGGGCAAGTTACCATTCCTTTGATCTGGAGGTCGCCCTGACCAGGCTAGGCATACCTTTTGTCAAATATGGTGGGTTCAAGTTCATTGAGTCGGCCCATGTCAAAGATGTATTGGCCCACTTACGAGCTTGGAAAAACCCCCGGGATCGAATCAGCTGGAATCGGCTCCTACTCCTCGTTCACCAAGTGGGAAGCAAACGCAGTCAGGAAATACTCAACTACCTTGGCCAGAACAAGCAGAGCGTGAGGAGATTGGCTTCCTACGCCAAGAAGCTTCCGGCAAAACACGGTCTCCACCGTCTGGTGGTTCTCTTTGCGGAGCTTGCCAAACCGGGCCTTAGCGTGAGTCAGCAAGTGCGGGCGGTGCGTAGTTATTATGAGCCCATTTTACTGACCAAGTTCGACGACTATCCCAAACGACTTCGAGAGCTGGATTATCTGCAGGACTGGACCCTGAAGTACGATAGGCTGACAGAGTTCCTGGCAGATGTTGCTTTGGAACCACCCAGTACCAACGTACCACAAGACCACCCGGACTCATCCAGGGACCACTTGGTGCTCTCTACCATCCATTCGGCGAAGGGACTGGAATGGCGAGCGGTCTTTTTGATTTCGGCTGTGGAAGGGAGATTGCCCCCCAGCCAAGCCTACGCTGATGATGAGGTGCTGGAAGAGGAGCGGCGGCTGGTCTATGTTGCGGTTACGAGAGCCATGGAGTTCCTGTATCTCTGCTCTCCATATAGAGTTTTTGATCGAAGGACAGGTTTTCGATCTGTCCCCCTTTCGCTCTTTCTGGAACAACTTCCCCCTAGGAGATATTTTCATTATGGAGAAGAAGTGGTAGCTCCTCGTGGCGCAGATTCTGGCACTGAGTTGAAAAAAGAAGCGAGCCTCAGTCCCGGAGATGCCGTGCGGCACCCATTTTTTGGCAGGGGGAAGGTTGTTGCTATCCCTGACAGTCTCAGAGTTCAGATTCAGTTTGAGGATGGGCGTACCAGATTGCTCCATCTCGACTATGCGCCTTTGGAGCGCGTCGGCTCCATATACTGAAGTAAACCCTAAGGTTGCATACCCAAGCCGGTAAAAAACGCCACACTCGAAGATGGCGCACTCTGCCGCGTTTTTTCCACGCGGCGCAGGCGGTTGCGCTGCGCGTCGGCTTGGGTATGCAACCTCAGGGGTAACACCCGAAACAAGCAGGGTGATCCATCACCTCAACGGAGGAAAACCGTAAAGTGGGCGGACAAAACTACGATCAGACTCTAAGCTATCTCTACGACCTGCAGAAATATGGCATCAAGTTCGGCCTTTCCAGTACCAGCAGCTTGTTAAGGCGGATGGGGAATCCCCAGGAGGGGTTGAAGACAATCCACATCGCCGGTACCAACGGCAAAGGGTCCACCGCAGCCATGCTCTCCGCTATTCTGTTACGGGCAGGCTTCAAAGTTGGCCTCTATACCTCGCCTCATCTGGTCAGATTCAATGAGCGCTTTCGCCTGAACGAGCAGGATATTGGGGACGAGGAGATTATCAATGTTTTCAGGAGAGTGAGGGCTGTGGTAGATGAACGCCAG
>CP070843.1:1535921-1542207 GCA_020350905.1 Deltaproteobacteria bacterium | reverse complement strand
TCGGCGGCCTGGATCTATCTCAATCAGGGCTGCGTGATTCCCCTCATGGCGGTGCCTTCCATCGTAGGACTAATGCTGGGATCTTTCGTGGGCGTGAGAATCCTGGCGGTGGCGAAACCGAAGGTCATTCGCTACATTGTCATTGGTGTGCTCCTGTTCGCAGGAGGCAAGGCACTATTGAAAGGCCTTGGCATTTGAAAAGTGTGAGGTGAAAAAAATGACATCTGAGGCACCACAAGCTCCACCCGAACAGATAACCTATGCCAACCTGCTTTTCTACGGTAGTTGGGGCGCCATAGCGATCCTTCTTATCACTTTCGGCGTCTATGTAAGCGGATTTTTTGAAAGTTACATACCAATCAACGAGGTTTCGCAATACTGGTCCATGCCGGTGAGCCAGTATGTGCACGAGGCCAACGTCCCCACCGGGTGGGGATGGGTCACCCTGCTTGGGAAAGGCGACTTCCTCAATTTTGTCGGTATTGCCCTGCTGGCGGGGATGACCATTGTCTGCTTTATAATCATTCTCCCTTACTATGTTAAACAGAAAGATATCGCCTTTATCGTGCTCGTCATATTGGAAGTACTGGTACTCTGCCTCGGCGCCTCCGGACTGCTGGGCACCGGCGGCCACTAGCGCAGCATAATCTAAAGACCACAGAGACGAGAACCCCGGGAACAACTTCCGGGGTTTTTTCTTTGGGAAAACGTTACTCTATTACAACTTTTTACCCATTTTTGGTACTACCAGTTTTGGGTAAGAAGTCCCACAGCAAATGTAAGTTGAGATATGTCCTGAAAAATGAAATTGTGCTGGCAATAATGACATGGTAAGCTCCGAAAAGATTTTCCTTGGGGACAGATACAGATCCAAGATTACCAGGATGCAATGGTCCGGCCCGAACACAGTCAGGCTGATAAGAAATATGCAACAAACTATTAATGGAGGTGAACCATGAAGAAGCTTGCGATCCTGTTGTTGATTCTTTTAATGGCTCCCTGGGCGTATGCGGATCAGGCCCTGGTCCAGAAAGCAAAAGAGGAGGGAAAAGCAGCGTTTTACGCCAACATCACAGCCATTCAACCCATCATGGAGCAGTTCACCAAGGATAAGGGCGTCACAGGAGAGTACACGAGGATCTCCACCTCGAAATTCCTCGCCACTGTCTTGACGGAGCATCAGGCCGGAAAGCTCATGGCCGACGTACTTCAGTCGCCACTGCCGATCATGAAACTCCTGAAGGATAACGGTGTCCTAGCTCCGTACACATCCCCCGCTGCAGCCAGCTACCCCGCATGGACAAGAAAGGACGACGCCATCCAGATTTTCGGCATTGAATACGTCGCCCTGATTTACAACAAGGAACTTGTCAAAGCGCAGGACGTTCCTAAGCAGTACGAGGATCTGACGGATCCCAAATGGAAGGGAAAGATCGTTATGGCCAACCCCTCTGCCCATGCCACCACCATTTCATGGCTCATCGGCCTAAAGGAGAATGTCTTCCCGTCTGAGAAAGCTTGGATGAAGTTCGTCAAGGGACTCGCTGCCAACAAGCCCATGTTGGTCAAATCCTTCGGCCCCACCCCCGCACCGGTGGAAAGTGGCGAGAAGCTGATCGCCATTTCCATGCCGAAATACATCATCACTAAGGCGCCTGCCCCTCTGGATTGGGCGAGAGTAAAGCAACCACTGCTGGGTACCCCCCGGGGAATAGCGGTCACTGCCTCCGCTTCTCACCCCAATGCTGCCAAGCTGTTCGTGGATTACTGGCTTTCCAAAGATGCCATGCAGATGCTGGCCGACAAGGTGGGTGAGTACGTCCTCCACCCGGGCGTCTATCCTCCAATCGACGGCATCGACAAGGCAAAAGTCCTTCCCATTCGGGTGCTGTCGGATGGTGAGATCCGTTCTTGGGGGGGCAAATTCAAGAAAATCTTCGATGTCCCCTAAGATCGTTTTCCCCACACTCATGCCAACCATTTTGTGGTCCTGAGACCGGGTTTCCTCGGTCTCAGGACCTTTTCGGTAGCCAGCTATGGAAATTAGCATCAAACGTGTGAGCAAGGATTTTTTCTCTGAGGGCAAGAAGATTAAGGCCTTATCCAACGTGGATCTTACCATCCCGGCAAATCAAATCTTCACCCTTTTAGGCCCGAGCGGTTGCGGCAAGACCACCCTGCTGAGATGCATCGTCGGCTTGGAAACGCCGGACTCGGGAGAGATCACCATCGGGGAGGAAATCGTCTGGTCCAAGGAAAAAAACATTTTCGTGCCGCCGGAAAAGCGGGGCTTGAGTATGGTGTTTCAGACCTATGCGATTTGGCCCCACATGACAGTCTTCGATAACGTCGCCTATCCTCTCCAAACCCGAAAGGAACCCAAGGAGGAGATTAGAAGCAAAGTCGAAAAGACCTTGCGGTTTGTGCAGCTCGAGGGCTTTGAAAACCGTCCGGCCACCAAGCTGAGCGGCGGCCAGCAGCAGCGCGTTGCCCTGGCCCGGGCCTTAGTCCCTGAACCGAAGGTAATCCTCTTTGACGAACCTTTGAGTAATCTGGACGCCAAGCTGAGAGAAGAGACTCGAAAAGAATTGAGGAGTTTTCTGACCGAGTTGAAGATCACGGCCGTCTACGTGACCCACGACCGTATAGAAGCCCTGTCGCTGTCAGACGCTATCGCGGTGATGATGGACGGGCGGTGGGTAGAGATCGGCACACCCAAAAAGATCTATTTTGATTCCGATCATCGATTCGTGGCGGATTTCATCGGTCAGGCGAATCTGATCAGCGGCAAGGTGGCGGCCATCGAGGATTCTTATACCATTGTCGATTCCTCCATCGGTACCATCGCCTGTCAAAAAAGCCCTGATACATCTGTTGGAAATGGAGTGACCCTTTGCATCCGCCCTGAGTTCATCAAGGTGATTGAAGGAGAAGCCAGGGAGGGAAGCAACATCTTCCGGGGAAGGGTGGAATCCTTGCTCTTCGTCGGAGACGCCTACGAAGGTGAGATCGTCGTCGCAGACACTCGCCTGATTGTTCGGATCGAGCCAACCGCCATAGTCGAGGAAGGGGATGAGATCGCTCTTTCCTTCGACCCGGATCATTGCTTCGTGCTCTCGAAGTGAACAGGACGATGCTCAATACCAGAACGGCACTGACGCCCAGCCTCATTGCGATTGTAGGGTTTCTGACGGTATGCCCCGTGGTCATGCTCGTGTTCGGAAGCTTCTCTGAGGGTATCGGGGCCTTCGGCACCTTCACCCTGGAGAAGTACATAGAGTCCTACACCGATCCCGAATTCGCCAACATCATTGTCAATACGGTCATATTCACCATCGGCTCTGCCTTTGTCGCCACCCTTCTGGCCCTATTCTTGGCCTACCTTAATACCCGAACCAATATCCCCTTTAAATTCCTCTTCCGGATCATCTCTATCATCCCGATGATGATCCCCCACATCCTGTTCTCAGTCAGTTGGGTTCTTCTCCTGAACCCCTCCAATGGCCTGATCAACCTGTTCCTGCGACAGATCCTCAGCCTGGAGAATTCCCCCTTCAACATCTACACCTTGGGGGGAATGATCCTGGTGGAGGGGCTTCTGGATCTGCCCATCGCCTATCTGATCCTCGCCCCAGCCATGGCCGCCTTCGACGTCTCCCTCGAGGAGTCTTCCAAGGTCTCCGGTGCCTCGAACCTGCGAACGCTAACCAGGGTTACCCTGCCGGTTCTCAGACCTGCTATTCTGGCCTCCTTCATCCTGGTCATCGTTCGGAGCCTGGCGTCCTTCGCAGTTCCCTCCATCATCGGCATGCCAGGACGGATCTATGTGTTGGCTACTCATATTTACCGGATCATCGCCACCGGTTTTGCCGCGGACTTCGGCATGGCGGCGGCGGTGGGCATGAGTGCCCTGGCTGCTTCCATCACGCTCATTTACCTCTATCGCTACTTGACCTCGGAGAGCGAGAAGTACGTGACCATCTCGAGCAGGGGATACAGACCGGCCCTTATCGAACTGAAGAATGCCAAATATCCCCTTTTCGGAATCGTTGCTCTCCTTTCCTTCGTCTTGATTGTGTTGCCGGTGCTGGTCCTGTTCTACACTTCCCTTGTTCCCTACTCCATGGTGCCGAGCGCCAAGGCCTTTTCCATGATGAGCGGGAAGCACTGGCTGCAGGTGCTAAAGGACCCCATCTCCTTGCTCTCCCTGAAAAACAGCGTTTTCTTGGGCATCGTGGGTGCATCGCTAGGCGTGATCCTTTCAATCTTCGTCTCTTACGTCATCGTCAAGGTACGCACTCCCGCTGCCGGCGTGTTGGAATCTTTAAGCTTCTTGTCCTTCTCCTTTCCCGGGATCGTCATTGGTGTCGGCTTCATGTGGTTCTTCGTTAGGACTCCCCTGTATGCCACAATTTGGTCGCTTCTGATCGGCTACATCGCCACCTACCTCCCCTACGGGATTCGGCCGCTTACGAGCGCCTTCATTCAAATTCACAGTCACCTGGAAGAATCGTCCAGGGTCTGCGGCGGGGGAACCCTCTATACGCTGCGCCGTATCATTATTCCCTTGCTAATCCCCGGGGTCGTATCGGGATGGATTTTGATGGCCACGATGTTCGTCCGGGAGCTAACACTCTCGGTCGTGCTCTCCAGGCCGGGAACGGAAGTCCTGGCTGTGCAGATCCTGCGCTTCGCTGAGGACGGCTTGTGGGGAAAGCTCTCCGCCTTGGGAATTATGATGATTTTCATCTCCTCGACCTTGGTCGTCATCGCCTCCTTGATAGGGACAAAACTAACGAAAGTGGAAGAAGAGAGTCGATAAAGAAAGAGGTACCCTTTGCAGCTCGAGCCACTTGTTGGGTGAAATTTACCCATTTCTGGTACGGCAAGTTTTGGGAATTTTCGCTCGGTTACCTTCTCATCGGGTAGGACAGTTTAGTCGGTTGGGGTGATCTTTTCTTGCTCGTCATTGTTCTTCACTGGCGGTGGGCCATTACTTTGAGCTGTTTCACCTTCTTTCTGCCCACCTCCGGTCTGCCACCGCACATACATTCCGTTGAAGATAAAAGTGCTGCAGAAGGTAGAGAGCATTATAATGGAGAAAACCAGATCACTCATGTGCAAGTGCAGCCTGGTGCCGCTCCAGGAAAAGAAAAGGATAAGCAGGGTCAGTTGGACTAAAGACTTGATGGTCCCTAATCGAGCCTTCCTGACTCGGGCGCTGCCCCAGACCGCCACCGTTAAAACGAGCAGAACTCCCACCCCGACGGGCCCTAGGTAGGCAAACAGTTTGTGAAAATGGATCCAGTCCACCTCACTCACCAAACGATAGCCAATCAGAGAAACCAGGGCGTAGCCTGTGTGTGTAAAGAGGGGAAACCTCTCGATTAAACGAATAAACACCCCCGCCACCAGCCGCATGCAGAGGATACCAATCATGCCACCCATGAGAATCACCCAAACTTTTTTGGATAACCCCAGGGCGGCCAGGATGCTGTCGATGCTGAAGGCTATGTCCATCAACTCCACTTTGAGTACCGTGGCCCAAAATCCTCTGCCATAAGCAGTTACTTCAGATTCTTCTTGTTTGACCGAGAAAAAATGTTCGTATCCCAACCACAAGAGATAGCCGCCGCCAAGGAGTTGTAGGGTCCAAAACTGGATCAGATAGGTTCCCAAGACAATGGCAATGGTCCGAAAAAAGTAGGCTCCAACAATTCCAGCAGTCAAAGCCCATTGTTGGATGGACATCTGGATAGGCCCCAGTTTATACGACCGGTCAGTCGGCAGGTGACTTACCAGAATGGCCAGAACCAGGGCGTTGTCCAAGGAAAGCAAACCCTCGCTCAGCACCAGGTTCAGCATGACCAACAGACCCGTGCCTGTAAAAAGAAAAGAGAGTTCCTCCCAGGAGAAAAACCTCAGAAAATTGTTATAAAAACCTTCGAGAAGTTCCATGACCGCATCTTATCCACGGAGATCGAGTTACTTTTCCTGTGTGCCTATGAATCTCAGGGTGTCAGGTGTCAGAATTGATAGGTCTGAAACCTGAACGCTGAAACCTTAGGTATTGTCATTTGCTATTTGGAATTTTTAGTCACTTTAGCCCGGATATTTCATGAATTGCTGTCGCGAGACCACGAAGATGGGCGTGCAACCTGGCAACCGCAGGATGTTGGTTCCGAGGCGTACCTGAATGGTACGTCGCAGGGGCCGACACCCGAGGACGCCGGGAAGGACGGCCAGATCCGTGGTCGCAGCAAGTGATTCATGAAATATCCGGGCT
>CP070843.1:1531125-1535821 GCA_020350905.1 Deltaproteobacteria bacterium | reverse complement strand
GCTCATCTGCTTTCTCCAGCGACCACCCGGTGGTGCGAGCGATCAGTCTGGTCAGATCCACATCGAAGAGCAGAAATGCAGTACCGTCGCCTGGCCTCTTGTCTGTAGACCGAGGAACCGACTCTTCTTGTTGCTCATCCTGTTGAGTTCGCAGAAAATTCTCAGTCAATCCACTTTCCAAGGCAACAGGCCGAACCAGTGCCAGCAGGGCAATAAGATCTTGCCATTGCCGAGGTTGCCATTTGAGCAGCAAATCTCGAGCTCTCTTGCCCTCCAGGTAGGGAATGCCTCCGATCTGCCCCCCACGCAGCAATGCAAAGGTCGCTTCATCGTTCAGAGGTAATTCCTCCAAGGCCAGAGCGAGATCAGGCTTATCGCCAATAAGATCCAAAACTTTACGAATCACGGTTAACGCTTTTCTGGCAATGAAATCGAACTTCACCAGGCCGGCCCGCTTGAGAGCGCGCACATTGTACTGACTGACCCACTCATTCTTGGGACCTCGGTAGAGAGGAACACGCCGAACCAAGGGGCCATCGCCGATAACCATGCCGGTGGCATGGGTACTCACCTGTCTCGGTAAGCCCTCAAGGGCGGCCGCCAGCTCCAGCACTTTACTTTGTGGTGCGGCTGAGAGCCCTTCTTTCAGTGGAAGATCTGATGCTTTCCTTTCCACCTCTCCCCCTGGAGCTTGTTCTGTATCCCCAGAAGTACCGTCCAAGTCTTCCCGGGATAGGGCCAGAACCTTTTTTAGATCTCGAATGGCCGTACGCGGCTGCATGGTAACAAGTGAAACGATCTGCGCCACCCGGTCCTGCCCATACTTGGAGCGCAGGTATTGGTGCACTTTTTCTCGCATTTCCATACCAAAACCCAAGTCCATGTCGGGGAACTCAGGGCTCAAGGGATTGATCAAGCGCTCAAACAAGAGATCGTGTTGGAGCGGATCAATGTTGGTAATCCCCAAAGCGTAGGCGGTGAGACTCGAACCTGCTGAGCCGCTACCCGGTCCAACAGGAACCCCCTTCTCCCTCGCAAAGCGAACAAAATCTGCTACTACAAGAAAATAGTCGGCCAGAGCCAGCTGTTCGATAGTCTTCAATTCAGCATCCAGCCTCTTACCGTAGTCCCCACCTTCTGGACGATTTGATGCAAGGTGTGCATGAAGGCCTTCTACCGCCTGCTGTCTCAGGAGAGCCATTGCATCTTGGCCCTTTTCCAAAAAAAACTTTGGCAGATGGATCTTGCCCAAATCCAAATCCACGTTGCAGCGCTCGGCAATGGTCATGGTAGTGGTGATCGCTTCAGGCAGGTGGGCAAACTCGGCTTTCATCTCTTCTGGCGAGAGAAAACCATGCTCCAACGGAGAAGGTATCTCCTTCACGTTGGTCCCCCGTCTGATGGCTGTCAGAATTCTAACCAGATCTGCTTCGCGGGGATCAATAGTATGGCTATTGGCGGTAGCCACCACTTGGAGATTCAGCTGACGGGCCAGACTCAAGAGTCCTTCATTCAAAGTACGGTGCACGTCCGTTCGCACCGGTTGCAGCTCGACAAAAAAGAATTCCCGGCCAACAACCTCAACATATTCGGCAGCTTTCGCCTGCGCCCCCTGCTGGTCTTCTTTGAGGAGCCGAGTGGCGATTTCTCCCCGATGGCAACCGCTCAGGATGACCAGCCCCTGGTGGTTTTGGTAGAGTTGATCCGAAGTTATGCGTGGTTCCTGTTGCCAGCCCTGGGAGTGGGCTTTGGTGATGAGTTGAAGTAGATTTTGGTAGCCTTTTCGATTCCTGGCTAGCAGGACGATATGATTGGCCGACTCAGCGCTGCTCGCTTTCTCTGACTCAGTTTCGTCCGTGGGACCAACTGTCAACTCGCAGCCAATAATGGGTTTAATCCCGTTACTGTATGCCAGCTCATAGAACTCTATGCAGCCAAACAGATTACCATGGTCAGTAATTGCTAGGGCCGGCAACCTGTATTCCCGCGCCCTTTTGACGAGTTGGGGCAGTCTTATGGTGCTCTGCAGAAGACTGTAGGCAGAATGGAGGTGAAGATGAACGAAGTCTGCCTGGCGCATGGGTCGGTAGGGTCATGGCGGGGATTATTCCCACTCAATGGTGCTGGGCGGTTTGGAAGAAATATCGTAAACCACCCGATTCACTCCCTTTACCTCATTTATGATACGGTTCGACATTTGCCCTAGCACTTCGTAGGGTACCTTGGCCCAGTCTGCGGTCATGGCGTCAACACTTTCTACGACACGAATGGCAATCACCTGATCGTAGGTTCGCTCGTCGCCCATTACTCCAACGGTGCGGACAGGTAGAAGTACACCGAATGCTTGCCACACCTGGTCATGGAGACCGCTTCGCTCCATCTCCTCCATGACAATAGTGTCAGCCTGTCGCAAGATCTCCAATCTCTCGGGCGTCACTTCACCCAGTATGCGAATGGCGAGACCTGGCCCCGGAAACGGGTGACGTTGGATTAATCGGTGTGGTAGGCCCAGTTCGCCACCCACCTTCCTTACCTCGTCCTTGAATAACTCCCTGAGCGGCTCTATGAGTTCCAGATTCATCACCTCGGGGAGTCCCCCCACATTGTGATGAGTCTTGATGGTAGCGGACGGGCCTTTAAATGACACACTTTCAATAACATCCGGATAAAGGGTGCCCTGGGCGAGAAACTCAGCGCCCGGGATTTTGTTGGCTTCAGTCTCAAAAATCTCAATAAAGAGATTACCGATGATCTTCCGTTTCTGCTCCGGGTCCACCACCCCTTCCAACCGGCTCAGAAAGGAATCAGTAGCTTCAATATAGTCCAGATTAATCTCGAAGCTGTCTCGAAAAATTCTCTGTACCTCCTCAGCCTCGCCTTGACGCAGCAAGCCGTTGTTGACAAAGATGCACGTGGACTGATGGCCCACCGCCTCGTGAAGCAAAACCGCGACCACAGAACTGTCCACCCCGCCGCTCAGGGCGCACACCACCTTTTTGGAACCGATGGTCTGCCGTAGACCCTCCACCGTACTTGCCACAAATGACTTCATGGTCCAGACGGGCTTGCAGCCGCAAGAGCGGAAGAGGAAGTTTTGCAGCATTTTGGCCCCATTGGGGGTATGGACAACCTCAGGGTGGAACTGAACCCCGTAGAGTTCTGTCCCGCTATGACGCATGGCGGCCACCGGTGAGTTACCGCTGTGGGCAATGGCGGTGAAACCTGGCGGGGGAATATTGATTTTGTCGCCGTGACTCATCCAGACCTGCTCACCCTGTCCCCCTGCGGCTCCATCCAGACCGTGGAACAGGTCTTCAGAGGAGTCTATGAGAAGTTGAGCCTTGCCATACTCCCGTTTGGCGGCTCGCTCCACCTCGCCTCCCAGCAGGTGGGTCATCAATTGCATGCCGTAACAGATCCCGAGCACCGGAACACCAAGATTGAGTACTTCCAGATCACAAACCGGTGCACCTTCGTCCAGCACACAGGCAGGTCCTCCTGACAGGATAATACCCTTGGCACCAAACTCCCTTATCTTCGCCATGCCAACGTTAAAAGGGTGGATCTCGCAGTACACTTGAGACTCGCGCACCCGCCTGGCGATGAGTTGAGTGGTCTGAGAGCCGAAATCCAAGATCAATATTTTTTCAGCGTGAATATCCATCTATTTCCAATCTATCTGATAGTTAGGCGCTTCTTTGGTGATGATTACATCGTGGACATGGCTTTCTTTCAAGCCGGCGGAAGTAATCCGGATGAATTGGGCCTTTTTCCGCAGTTCATCTAAGGTTCCACAACCAACGTATCCCATGCCTGCGCAAAGACCTCCGATGAGCTGAAACACGCTCGAAGAAAGTGGACCCTTGTAGGGAACACGACCCTCTATCCCTTCCGGGACCAGCTTTGCATCCTCCTCTATATCTCCCTGGAAGTAGCGGTCACGCGCGCCCTCTTTCATAGCACCCAGAGACCCCATTCCCCGGTAAACCTTGTAGGAGCGACCTTGATAGAGAATCATCTCACCCGGACTCTCATCTGTCCCCGCGAAAATGCTGCCAATCATAACCGAGTGTGCCCCGGCCGCCAGCGCTTTCACCACATCGCCAGAGTATTTGACGCCGCCATCGGCGACAATCGGTACCTGGTATTCTTTAGCAACTCTGGCACACTCCGTCACCGCGGTAATTTGGGGCACCCCGACACCTGCAACAACCCTCGTGGTACAGATAGAGCCGGGGCCCACACCGACCTTAATGGCGTCGGCTCCAGCCTCCGCCAGGGTTTTGGCCCCTTCTGCGGTGGCCACGTTCCCTGCTATGAGCTCTATCTCTGGAAACTGCCCTTTTATCGCCGGCACACTATCCACCACCGCCTGGGCGTGGCCGTGTGCAGAATCCACCGCTATCACGTCAACACCCGCATTGACCAACGCTTCAACCCTGGCATCGCGGTCTGGCCCTACACCAACCGCCGCCCCTACCCTTAAACGGCCCAGGCTGTCCTTACAGGCATTTGGGTATTTCTTGATTTTCATAATATCCTTGATAGTAATAAGACCAAGCAGGTCCCCCGCATCATTTACAACCAGAAGCTTTTCGATCCGGTTCTTATGGAGAAGTATCTTGGACTCTTCCAGGGTGATGCCCTCGGATGCGGTGACCAGGTTCTCTTTGGTCATTACCTCGGCCACTTTCTG
>CP070843.1:1526563-1531025 GCA_020350905.1 Deltaproteobacteria bacterium | reverse complement strand
TTATTGAGAAGAAGGGAGGTGGTCAGGCAAAAAATCTTGGCTGAACCCGCCCAGGAGCGCTGAAGCATGCTCCGGAGGGCAAGCAGACAGTTCGATTGACCGTAAGTATAACCTTAGAGAGGAGAAAAGATGTTTAGCTTGAACAAGAAGAGTTGTTTGTTTTTGCTGGTCCTGTATTCTAGCCCTGCCGGTGACGCACTCCCTCATTGGTGGATTTATCTCAAAGAACACCTCGAAATGTTTGACCTGACCTCGCAGGTTTGACTAATATAGGTTTACATAGTTGTAATAATTTTTGATCGCATGTCAAGGTGGTGTTTTGACTCTGCTACAGTCATTAGCGGTGGATATCAGATCTTGCAATAGGCAATAGTGCGCGAAAGGCAGTGCAAACTTAATCTAGCCCGGATATTTCATGAATCACTTGCTGCGACCACGGATATGGCCGTCCTTCCCGGCGTCCTCGGGTGTCGGCCCCTGCGACGTACCGTTCAGGTACGCCTCGGAACAAACACCCTGCGGTTGCCAGGTGGCACAACCATCTTCGTGGTCTCGCGACAGCAATTCATGAAATATCCGGGCTAACCGAAAGGGAACTCAACATGGACCTGAACCTACTTTCCTCTTTGGCTGTGGAGAATGATACCAAAGTCGTGTTGGTGGTCATAGACGGAGTGGGTGGTCTGGCGGGACCGGAAGGGAAAACCTCTTTGGAAGCCGCCCACACCCCGAACCTGGATGCGCTGGCCCGGTCCGGCGTCTGCGGGTTTCACGACCCACTCGGACCGGGGATCACCCCGGGCTCAGGACCAGCCCACATCGGGCTGTTCGGCTACGACCCGTTCCAGTACCTGATCGGGCGAGGCGTACTGGATACGGCCGGGACACCGTTCTTATTCCAGCCGGGTGACATGGCCAGCCGATTAAACTTCGCCACTTTGGCAGCCGATGGCACCATTGCGGATCGACGCGCCGGACGTATCCCCGACGAAGAAGGCAAACGGGTGACTGATTTACTTGCTGAAAACATCAAAGGAATCGAGGGAGTGCAGGTGCTGCTTCAGCATGTCAAGGAGTACCGAGCCGCAGCGATTTTCAGGGGAAAGAAACTGGATGGCCGGCTCTGCGACAGTGATCCACAGAAAATTGGCTTGACGCCGCTGACAGTTGCGCCTACCCAGGAGAACCCGACCCCCGAGGCTGAAGAAAGTGCACGACTGGCAAACAGTTTCATCGCCAGGGCGAAAGAAGTGTTGACAGGAGAAGCAAATGCCAACTTTGTCATGATGCGCGGTTTTGACATCTATGATCCTCTGCCTAACTTCTGCGAGCTTTTCAAGTGGCGAGCCTGTGCTGTGGCCGCCTATCCCATGTACAAGGGCGTGGCCAGACTGGCCGGCATGCGAGTAATCGAGGAAGGACAATCCACGGTGGAGGAAGAATTAGATCTCGTGGAGCGTGAACTCCCCAACACAGACTTCCTCTTCCTCCACATCAAGAAAGCGGATTCCATGGGTGAGGATGGTAACTTCCAAGGCAAGGTGGAGGTAATCGAACATTTCGACCGGTTGGTGCCGCGCCTGGTGGATCTAAGGCCGAATGTCCTCTGTATCACTGGGGACCACTCAACGCCGTGCAGCCTCGCCAGCCACTCCTGGCACCCGGTCCCCATCTGCATTGCGACAGAAACTGCCCGGGTGGACAGTTGTCAGACGTTCGGTGAGACCTCTTTTCTCACCGGTGGACTGGGCCGCATACGGAGCACGGATGTGCTGCCGCTGCTTCTGGGCCATGCAGAAAGACTGATGAAATATGGAGCCTGATGGAGATTGTAGATTTGAGATTGCAGATTGATGAAAGCATAGGGCATAGAGCATGGAGCATAGAGTAAGAAGCAAGCCCTTCGACAGGCTCAGGGCAGGTAGTCAGAATCCAGAATTCAGGAGAAAAACAAGCATAGGTGATTCGGTTTCAACTACTGGCTACTGGATTTTTTGATTGTGGATTTGAGAATTGAGAAATTGTGGGGGTGGATACCTTAAGGTAAAATATTAAATAAAGAATATATTTTTCTATTATATTATATATTTTAACAATAATAACTTGTTCTCTCTTTTCTCAAAATGACATAGTGGGGGATCCAGATGGGTACCACTCTAGCCCGGATGTTTCATGAATTGCAGTCGCGAGACCACGAAGATGGGCGTGCCACCGGGGAACCGCAGGGTGTTGGGCCTGAGGCGTACCTGAACGGTACGTCGCAAGGTGCGACACCCGAGGACGCCCGGAAGGACGGCCATATTATTCGCGCTCGCTGCGCTCCGCTCAGTCCCGCAAGCGGGTTCCCAGTTTCGTGGTCGCAGCAGGTGATTCATGAAATATCCGGGCTAGATGGGGGGGTGGTTGTGCCCACCTGTTCAGAAGCACCTTTGATCTTTTCGGCAATTTCGCGACTGAGGTCGCCCACCAGTTCGCTCATGGTTGAAACAAGGGCTTCGTAGCTGTCATCTCTTATTTGCCTGTTGAAAGTCGGCGCCCACGTCCCAATTCTTCTGTCCTCGACTTCGCCTTCCCCGACATCCCAAATATAATAGTGGGCCATAAGTGAAGCTCTTCCTCCGAGCTCGCCGTCGAAACGCACAACGTCCACAACAACCTGGTAGTCGAGGTCCGGCCTCCTTCTCCATGGAAAAATTACGATTTTATTAGTAGCGAGCAGATTGCCAAGATTCTCCGCCAGAACCATAGTGAGATTCCTATCGAGAGACTCTCCCCAGGAATGGAAGTCGTGCAGGATGATCTTGTTTCCCTGAGTGCGAGTAACGATTTGAGGCCGAGCCAGATACTCCCTCACCCTTACGGGACCGATCGCCAGTCCAACACCCTTATCCTCTGTCGAGGCGTGCTCCGCATCAACTGACATGCCGGAAATGGGCTCTAACAGGTAGAATCGCGTCGGCCTCTGAGTACCCTTCCCCAGGCAGCCCCCGAGAAGAAGGAAGCAGACTATCAGAACGGTACCAGCTAGTAACCATCCGTAAGACCGATTCTTCGCTGTCATTCTGAGGAGTCCCACCTTTCGTGGGGCGACGAAGAATCCCCTGGTTCTAGAAGCCTTTATAGATTCTTCGCGGAGTTTACCCTGAGCGACTCGACCTGAGCTCGTCGACAGGTCTCGTTGACAAGTCCTGTCGAAGGGCTCAGAATGACATCGCACTTTTTCCCGATGGACACTTACTTTATCGGAATTATCAAAACGCATCACCTACCTCCCAAGAGAAACTTTCCCACGGATAATTGAATCTGGTTGCCTCTGCAGAAGACTTACCAGGGCATTAAGTTGTCGGGCCATTGAACTGAGCTCAATAAGGGTGTTCCTTAGTTCCCACATAATAGCCGAATCCACTCCAACCACATCGTCCAATGAAGCGACGGTCACCTTGGCCTGTTTCAGGGCTAGGTCGGCAGAGTTTAATGCCTTCTGCAGGTCAGCAAAGGTGGGCTCAACCTGACTGTCCACGTTGTTCACAAGCTTGCGGGTATCTCCCAGAGTCTCCTCAATGCTGGTGACCAGCGGTCCGACCCGACCATCCACGTTACGAGCCAGCTTGCCGAAATCTTTCAGGGTTTTGTTCAGAGAAGTGACGGCCTCCGCCAGCTCGGGAGAGGTCGCCAAATGTTCGACCGCCGCCAGCGTCTTCTGTAAATCTTCAGTTATCCCTTTGATGTCTATATTCTCTAGCGCCTTGGTTAATTGTTGAAAGGCGGTGGGAACTGTCGGGATCTCAATTACGCTTTTGTCAATACCGACGTAGTGGACTTCCGAGCCCGGGTGCATACTGAGTGCTACATTGAGCTGACCCGTAACCAGGCTCTGCAATTCCAGCTGGCCTCTCATACCTCGATCCACCAGCAAATTTATAATCTTTTCCGGATCTGTGTCATAATCCACTGCCTCCTCAGCAAGGTAATCGCCTACATCCTTAACCTTGCCCCGAATTACTTCGGTGTAAACCGGAGTATGGAAGGTCAGGGTCGTACGATCAAACACAACATACAAATCTGTTACCGTGCCTATGCGTACGCCTTCAAGTGTCACTGGCGCTCCCACGGTCAAGCCTTTTACCGTACCGGGAAAGAAAAGCACATACCTATCCGTTTCTGCAAAGAACTTTCCTGAACCGAAAATTATTACTCCAATGGCCGCCAGAGCAACAGCGCCAAGTACAAAAGCACCGATGAGTTTCGGATTTGCCTTCTTCGTCATAGCTCTCACATCCCAACTAAATTATTGTTAAGAGTTATATCGGTAAAGAATCCAGACCCAAAGAACCCGGCTTTGCGCTATCCCTTGAGGGGTAGAGTGTTCAAAAATGTCAAATTCCAAGCACCAAATTACAAACAAATCTCAAATTCCAATACTCAATGACCAAAACAGGTTTTGAATTTGGAAATTTGGTCA
>CP070843.1:1522665-1526463 GCA_020350905.1 Deltaproteobacteria bacterium | reverse complement strand
CTCACCGCGCAATTTGGGCAGGGTTCACTTTCTTTGCGAAAGGCTTCGTAGCATTTTCTCCCCAAGAGCCGAGGAATTTTATCCCCAAAAAGGGAAGCGGTCGCTTTGTTAACCATGATTATGTTGTGGTCTAGATCAGTAATGGTTAACGGCGACATAATTCCGTCGAAGACCGCCATCAACCTCTTCTTGCTTTCAATGATGGCCTGTTCAAGGTGCTTCTGGCGAAGCTCCTTCTCTTTGCGCTGGGTAATATCTCGTACGACACTCATCAGATATTTTTCGCCTTTCAGCCTGAGGATAGAGGTGTTGACCTCTACCGGCATCTGGCTGCCATCCTTGCGTATCATTATTTCTTCGCGATGCTGACTGGGCTCGCCCTCCTTCCTCTCCTCCTCTTCAACCTGGCTGTCATCTTGATGGACGAGATCGGCCATGATGAGGTGTAGCAGTTGGCTCCTCGTATAGCCGAGCATTTCACAGGCCTTGGTGTTGATGTCCACTATGTGACCGTCGAACGTTTCCAAAAACACGGCATCGTTGGCGCCTTCTACCAGCGTTCGATAGCGTTCCTCCGAATCTCTTAGTGCCTGTTCTGTCTGTTTGCGCTGAGTAACGTCTTCAAGGATTGCCTGGAAGGCCGGACGGCCGTCGTAAAAGATCGGGCCCATGGTAGCCCGAATATCCATGGTGGAATCGTCACTTGCCAAGCCGCGAAATTCAAGGGTCTGCTCAGATGGTGCCGAACGCTCCTTGTCGAGGTTCCGAGTCAGGTCTGCAAAGGCCTGACGGTCCCCAGGATGAAGCAATTCGATGAAATCCCGGCCCAAGAGTGAGGAAGGCTGGGGATAGTGAAACAGGGTGGCCATAACGTTGTTGCAATACCGAATGGTACCTTGATTGTCCAAGATGCTGATCGGATACAGGTTGCCCTCTACTAGAGAGCGATACTTGTCTTCGGAGCGAAGGAGCGCCTCCTGTAGCTCCAGTCGTTCTTCTTCGATTTCGAGCGCTTTGGCGAGCATGGAGAAAACGGCCATTTCGTGGGTGAGCACTTTGTGGCCTTCAGTGAAGGCGACGCAGAAGGAGCCGCAAAAGCGTTCATTGACCAAAAGTGGCTTGCAAATGCTCGTTTGCACCTTATGGTGCATTACCAGATAGTCCTTTTGCAGCTCTGCATCTTGACTGAGGTTTTCATAAACCTCCGGTTGTTCGCTTGTCCTTTGTATAATCTTACTGAGCAGAGGGCCTCTCTGCGCTTCGCTGCCTTCTTTTACCTCCACTTGACCGTCGGCATGAGCCAGGGTAAGCGACGGTTCTTTTCCGTCCCTCTCAGCTCTGTAGTAGAGAGAACAGGAGGCGGCCAGCAAGTTGCTGGCTTCGAGAATAACTTTTCGGATATTGGCGCTGTGGTCAGTATCGAAGCTAAAGAAGAGCTGATTCAATGAATTGGTTCGTTTTTCCAATCGCTTCTGATGGGTAATATCGAGAAGGATGCCGCTGATGTGATCGATGTTGTTGTCCTCATCGAAGACCGCCTGGCCTCTCACTTGGAGCCACCTGTTCTTGCCATCGCGGTTTCGGATGAGGTATTCTCGCATGAGACTGCTTCCCTGCTTCGAGGCAGAATGGAGCAAATCTGCTGCGAGGGACCCTGTCTCGTCACCGCAGAGTGACGACCAGAGGTCGGGCTCGGCGTCAAAAGCTTCGGGAGCGTACCCGGTTAGCTCTTTGATTTTCTCATCCACAAATTGGGTAGTCCCATCGGCAAAGACGGTGAACACCACTCCCGGGATATTTTCGAGCAGACTTCTGAAGCGTTGCTCAGAACGCTGAATTGTTTGCAACTGCTCGCGTTCTCGCCAGGCCCGTTTTAATTTGGCCACAAACTCGTCGTTGCTGAAGGGTTTCTGGATAAAGTCTATGGCACCTGCAGCCAGCACATCGTCATAGGAATAGTGCATGTTGTAGGCGGTCATCAGTATGACGTCAGTTTTGGGATAGTGCTTTTTGATGAACTTGGTGAGCTGGAGTCCATCCATCCCCGGCATTGCGATGTCACTGATTACCAGGGAGAAGACCTCCTTTGCCAAAAGATCTTTCGCCTCGGAGGGCTGGGAGGCAGTGGCTGACTCGAGGCCAATATTCTGGATGATGTTAGCGCAGAGACCGCGGACTTCATCAACATCATCCACCACCAGAATTTTACCCGCTGGGAGATCGGGCTTTAGCCAGGGTACCGGTTCAGTGTCATTCATGGGTGCCCCCGAACTTTTCGGGAAATGGCAGGAAAAAAACTGCCAGAGTGCGATACAATGTAGCATCTATGAGAAAAGATTTCAATTGGAATTCTGAAGAGATGCGGCTCCTCAACTCTCCTCGTCCTTCCTACCGGTCTGCCGATGACGAGGCTCATCTGCTTTCCGAGGGACAGCTCTGATAAGCAGTAACAGGAAGAAAGCAGCCAAGAATGTCTTTATTGTCAGGGCGAAGATAGTATCTGCAGACCAGATGAACAGGACAGGAACAATGATAACTCCCAACAGTATCAGGAGGATAGTGACGGTATTCTCTTTCAGGCTAGACATTTCTTTATATCAGCTCAGGTACAAGGTGCAAGGTACAGGGTACAAGGGATGACGGCCAAAGGTGAAGATCTTACTTTTACAAAACAGTTTTACCTTGAGCGGGATTGTATTAGTCGAGTCAACATACCGGAGATACCACGGCATTCCTTCTGGATGTGTTGGAAATCCTTGTCATCAAGATATCCTATTTCATGGGCAATAATTGCCTGCGTTAGCACTTCGGCAGTGGAACCCTTGGAAGTAAAGAAGTAGCGAATGGCTTGTTTGTTTTTGCCAAGTTCGTCGCCTTCTGCAATATTACTGGGTATTGAGACTGCAGCCCTCCTGATCTGATCCCTGAGACCATAGTCCTTAGAAAAGATACCATGGCCGGTTAGTTTATAGATAGATACAGCTAGGTCTTTTCCTCTCTTCCAAACTTTAAAGTCCTGAAACTTTCCCATCGGTGCCCCCTTTCTTCTTTTCCTTGTACCCTTCACCCTGTGCCCTGTACCTCAAATCCGCTATCCGTTAGAGATTACCAGGTAGTCACAGATCCGGTCAACCGGATTGGAGTTTCATTGACAACCATACTTTGCTATGTTAGATAGAATCGCTGTTTGCCAAGCAGGAGTGTCCAAAATACATCTAGTTAAATGGGCGACTAGCTCAGTGGATAGAGCGTTGGTCTCCGGAACCAAAGGTCCCGGGTTCGATCCCCGGGTCGCCCTCCACCAAGTACCTAAAAACATTAGAATTGTAATATACAAAATTGAGTTACCAGTGAGTCACCACGGGTACCCAGAGCCCCCTTTTAGGGGGCTTATCTTTTCACATCTCGATCGAGTAACCTTACATCAAACTCCTTGAGACCTAACAGGGCTTTTAAATACTTAGTCAACGCTGCAGCTAAGTCGCAGCGAGGCTTGTGCCCAAGAAGGGCAGTGTTCGTCTGCTCTGCTGTTGTGAAAGAAGGTCTCAAGTCTGGAGTTTCTTAGATCGAGTGGTTCTATTTACTTACCCCACATCCCCCACCCCACCCCTGTTAACCGGCATTCAAATCCTATAACAAGTGTAACTTACCTCGCAATTACAGAGTGTTAGACACTTAACACCTGCAGGGTCCCCTGTTATTTCGCTTTAAATACACCTCAACTCGAGAAAGGGATGGGTAAAAGATGAAATTTTCTGAAGTGAATTTTAGAAGAGCGATACATTAAACATTTAGTAT
>CP070843.1:1515719-1522565 GCA_020350905.1 Deltaproteobacteria bacterium | reverse complement strand
GACCACCATGCTGAACAGCCATCTCACATCCGAAATACCTTATCACACATCCTCGGAGCGCTCTCCGGTTGCTTACTGTTCCAACGAAGCGGCCCCTACAATTGCTTGTCCCAGAGAAATACAACCGTCATTGGCCGGAATAAGTTGAGGTGTATAGACTTCCAATCCAGATGCTCCCAAACGGTCCTCCAGGTTCTCCAGAAGAAAAATGTTTTGGAACACCCCCCCTGAACAAACCACCCTGTTGAGTCCGTGCAGCTTGCACAGATGCAAACAGGCATCGGCAAACATTGTAACCAGAGTCTGATGAAACTTGCCGCTAACCAGTTCTGTCGCCACTCCTGAGACCACATCATCAAACACCTGGGCAAAGATTGCTGTGGGACTAAAAAGCAATCCATCTCCAACCTCTCCAAGCTCGTACTGGTATCTGTCTGTGGTCGGTTCCAACCACTGTTCCAATTCTATTGCCGCCTGTCCCTCGTAGGCAATGCGATCTCTCAATCCTACGAGGGCAGCCACAGCATCAAAAAGTCGCCCACAACTGGAGGTGAGCGGGCTGTTTATTTGACGCTGCATCATCTGCACGAGTATTCCAATTTGGTTTCGATCCCACGTTTGGAGGGCCTGTTGTTCATCCTGGAAAATCTTTTCACCAAAACCAGCCCACAAGTAGGCCACCGCCATCCGCCACGGTTCTTTAATGGCTTTTTCGCCACCAGGCATGGGTACATAGTCAAAATGGGCTACCCTTGCATAGTTTCGTTCATCCGCTACCAGGATTTCTCCGCCCCAGATGCAGCCATCATCGCCATAGCCAGTTCCGTCCAGGGCTAGTCCCAAAACTTTGCCCTCCAACCCGTGCTCTGCCATACAGCTCACCACGTGGGCGTGGTGATGTTGCACTGCCAGAGTGGGCAGTTCTTCTTGAGCCAGAGCCACTTGGGTTGTCAGGTAGTCTGGGTGGAGGTCATGAACAAGCAAGCGAGGGCTTACCTCTAGAATGCGTCGAAGATGCCGAACTGTCAGTTCAAGGAACTCCAAAGTTTCTAGGTTTTCCAGATCACCAAGGTGCTGCCCGACAAATGCCCGATTTTCTTTAGTCAGACAAATGGTGCCTTTCAGTTCCCCTCCCAGGGCCAGGACCTCAGCCACCGGTTTTCTGAGAAAAATCGGTACTGGCACGTACCCTCTGGATCTCCGAATTTGTCTGGGGCGGCCCCCCGCTACCCTGAGGATTGAATCATCACTGCGCAAGAGAATATCTCTGTCGTGGAAAAGAAAATAGTCCGCTATCTTTCCTAGCCGCTGCACTGATTCGAGGTTGTCTATGGCAATGGGCTCCTCGCTGATATTGCCACTGGTCATGACTAGAGCCAGAAATGGATGAATAAGGAGCAGGTGGTGCAGAGGAGTGTACGGGAGCATCACCCCGAAATAGCCATTGTTTGGAGCCACTTCGGGGGCGATGGTATTTTCCGGTCGCTTCGGGACAATTACAATTGGGCGTTGGGAGCTCGTGAGCAGTCGTCGCTCTTCATCTCCAACCAGTGCATACCGTTCAATCTGCTCCAAGCTTGACGACATGAGGGCAAGAGGCTTCTCTTCCCTCCCCTTCCTCGAGCGAAGCCTTTTCACCGCCTCATTTTGGCTGGCGTCAACAGCCAGGTGAAATCCGCCCAGTCCCTTCACGGCCACAATAGCACCCTGGCTGAGGTGCTTTGCTGCCTCAGATATCGGCTCTGAAATCTTCAGGTCTTCGCCATTGCCGTCCGCCAGCCACATTCGAGGGCCGCACCTCCAACAACCATTGGGCTGTGCATGAAAGCGTCGGTCAAGAGGGTCATGATATTCGCCGGCGCAATCGCCACACATGGTAAAGACTGCCATGGAGGTTTTGAGCCGGTCATAGGGAATGTCGTTAATGATAGTGTATCGTGGCCCGCAGTTGGTACAGTTAATGAAAGGATAGAGGTGTCGCCTGTCTTGCGGATCAAAGAGTTCTCGGAGGCAATCGCTGCAGGTTGTTGTGTCCGGCGATATGAGGGCTGCTCGCTCTTCACCCTCCTCGCTTGCCTTGATCTCGAAAGTGCTGTAGGCAGCGGCAGGAAGTTCCTCAGTTTCTATCTGGGTAATGCTTGCCAGAGGCGGGGCCGATGCAGGCAGTTCTTTGAGAAAATGATGAAGGGCACCTCGGCCTCCCTCCACCTCAAGTTCCACGCCCTTCGGCGTGTTGGCTACGTAGCCGTTTAAGCTGTGACGGATAGCCAGTTGATAAATAAACGGACGAAATCCCACACCCTGAACAATACCCTGGATGTGAACTCTAAGTCTCTGCGCCATCTCCCCCAGCTTTGCGGACGCTCACCTGCTGATTGAGCCAATCGGCCCAGCCATCCAACCCTTCACCAGTGCGGCAGGAGATCTCGAAAATCTCCAGATTGGCATTTAACTGCAAGGCCCGCTCTCTTATTTTTCCCACATCGCAGTTGACGTAAGGGAGTAAATCAATCTTGTTAATGAGTAACGCCCGGGACTCTTGAAACATCAGGGGATACTTAAGGGGCTTATCGTCTCCTTCCGCAACGCTTAGGATCATGGCCTTCATGTCCTCACCCACATTGAATTCCGCTGGACACACCAGATTGCCTACGTTTTCAACCACCAGGAGATCGAGATTGTCGAGATCCAAAGCATCAAGACTAGATTTGATCATATTGCTGTCCAGGTGACAAGCACCACCTGTATTGAGCTGCACCACCTGGACTCCTTTCTGGCTAATGCGCTCCGCATCGTAAGAAGACTGTATGTCTCCCTCGATTACTCCGATGCGAATCTCATGCTGCAGTACCTCAATGGTCCGCTCAAGCAAAGAAGTCTTTCCAGCCCCTGGACCGCTCATCAAGTTGATGACAAGCAGGCCAGCCTTGCGAAATGTTCGCCGGTTGTCTTCGGCTAACCGCTCGTTTGCTTCCAAAATATCACGTACTACAGGTACCTTACGCGTCATCTGTAATTTCTCATTTTTTATGTGTCATGAGAAGGCGGGTCGGGCGAGACAAGATGTCGAGGAATAAAACCAGAGGAATGAAACCATCTGCCTACCGCCCACTGTCTGTGTACCCGATTTTGCCCGTTCTCCAATCCCCAATCTACAATCTTCAATCCAAAATCTGCCCTCTGCCCCACGCTCACTCAGCCTCAAAACTCTCCACACTCAGTTCCCGACCACTCAACATTTCCACTCTGACACCCTGGCATGAAGGGCAGCTGAATATCAACTCATGCACCGCAAAATTCGAACCGCAATCCTGGCAGCGACATGTCACCTGAACCCGCTCAATATCCAGCTGTGCCCCCTCGGCCGGTGTTCCCTTTGTCAGAAGTTCGAAGCAAAAACGAAGCGACTCGGTCTCCACAGCACTCAACTCTCCCACTTTCAGAGCAACGGAAAGTACACGGGTGACCTTGTGATTCCGACTCTCCTGGAGAATGATGTCCAATACGGACTGGGCGATAGACATTTCATGCATACGTCACTTGAGCTAGTCTGGCCAGCTTCCATCCACATGTCAGATTTCGTTGGCTTTAGCGAGAACCAAGTCTCTTGATGTAAAGTTTCAAATAACAAATCACAAATCCCAAACAAATAACAATGACCAAAATTCAAAATTCCAAACCTGTTTTGGTCATTTAGTATTGAAATTTGAGATTTGTTTGTGATTTGGTGCTTGGAATTTGATATTTTGCAACGCTCAGCTGCTCCATTACTCCAAAAAACTGCTTCGGTTCTCTGAACTTGCCTTCCTATCTCTGCTTCTTAGATCGTCTCCTGGCTCCCACCTGGTCCACCATCTTCTCATAATACAACTGTTTCTCTTCCCACTGCACTGAGCCGTTTCGCATCGTGTTCAACTTCATTATGAGATAATTGATCTTCTTGATTTGGCGATACTTGGCGCTCTCGTCTTTGAGTGAGCGCAGTAATTCTTCAGCGGTTCTGATTTCCTTTTTCAATTCTAGCTCTGGAGGCAGGCAGTCAGCGTTCCTCAATACTTTATAGGCTAAACGAAGATCATCTGGGATTTGTCGGTCGTCTTCCAGGTTGAGCGGCTTCCCACTGCCAGGGAGATTGTCAAATTCACCGCGCTGTATCGACTCGTTAATTCGTTTCTCGGCCACCCGTTCTAAGGCTGCAAGAACATTGTTTTTCGACATTCTTTACACATCCTCAAAGTCAACTAAAATAAGCTAACGTAAATAAATTCCCTAAAGTGCTTAAACCTAGAGATATAGGAGGCGAAATCCGCAATCTACACGCTGCCTGCCGTTCCTTATGTCACTCCTTCATAGAGCTTTTTGCGTACAAACAAGTCTACCAGATCAGAATCCAGTTTTCCCGCTTCGGCTTCCTTGATCAGGTGCCGTAAAGCCTCTTTTACCGGCATCGCGCCCCGGTAAGGACGGTCGCTCGCGGTAAGTGCATCGTAGACGTCTGCGATGCCCAGGATGCGTGCCTGGATCGTAATGTCTGAAGCCGTGAGACCAAGGGGATACCCCGAGCCATCCAGTTTTTCGTGATGGGCCGCAGTTATCACTGGGATGCGCTCGAGATCGCTGGTAAAAGGAATTTTGTTGATAATATTCAGCGTCTGGAGCACGTGTCCCCGGACTTCCTGGAACTCCTTCCCGGTAAGGTTTCCTGTAGGTAAGCTGAGGTGATGAACCTCCTTTTCGCTGAGATAGGCCCTCACCTCACCCCGAGCATTTCGGAAACTTTTTGTCTGGATTTCCTCTATTCGCCGGATTTCCTCAGAACTGAGTTGTGTTGCCCTGTTGATTCTCCTGATGAATCCCAAATCCTCGTCAACTTCCCGCAGTTTCCTTTCAAGTTCAATATGGTCATTTTCTTTCGAACCTCCTTCAGCTCTCCGCTGGCGTTCAAAGTCTCTGCCCACAGCCAATTTGATTGCTTCGAATCGAGTCGAGATTAGCTCCATTGCCGCGGCCGTAAGACGGTCGACCCTTTCCAGCAGCTCTTCTCTCACTCCGATCTTACCTATGTCATGAAGCCAGGCCGCGTAGTGGAGCTCCTCCAGTTCCTTATCGCTGAAAAACACATCCGCCAGAGTCCCTTCGGTTTCCTCGTTTACCGACCGGGACAGCCGCATGGAATAGGTGGCCACTCGGCGTGAGTGCCCAGCAGTGTGAGGACTTCTGGCATCGATTGCAGAAGCCGAATACCTCACCAGGGCCGCAAAGATCTCATGAACGGCTTTAATGAGACGAGCATTCTGGATGGCAGCGGCTGCCTGTGAGGCTAGTGATGCCACCAATTCCTCTTGCTCGCTGTCAAACACGGTAACATTGTTCTCTTTATCCAAGGAATTGATGAGTTGAAGTACTCCGAGAATTTCATTCTGATGGGTGCGTATCGGCACCACAAGCATGGAGCGGGTCCGGTATCGGTTGCGATCATCAAAGGCCGGGTTGAAGCGGTATTCCACGTCTTCTGTGAGATGGTAAACATCAGAGATGTTTAATGTCTCTCCGGTAATTGCCACGTAGCCTGCGATGCTGGTCTTGTCCAATGGCATGGGATAAGGTCTAAATGATTCGTAGACTTCATTTTTACGGGCTGCCAGGGTGTCATTTTGAGCCACCTCAAAACGTAATTGGTTTCTGTCTACGCTATAGAGACTTCCTGCGTCCGCCCCAGTAAAACCACGAACTTCGCGGACAATGAGCTCCAACAGAGTCGGCAGGTGAGTTTCGCCGGTAAGGGCAATACCAATCTGGTTGAGTCTCTTGATCTGTTCTTTGAGCTTGCGCTCTGACAAGACAATTTTTCCTAGGGTTTGGACGCGTACCGCGTCACGATGTCGAAGATTGAATACCAGCAACTCCGAAATCTACAATCTCAAATCTCAAATCCGCAATCTACGACCCGTCTCCCGCACATTATAGCCGCCAAGTGCCAGCACCTGGTCCTTGAATTCTCGAGTTGCTAGAACCTCGAGAAAAGTCTGCACCAGTGGATTGTCATAATGGACGGCGGGAATCAGCAGATCATACCGTTCAGTGGTTACCGGTATAAAATCGAGATTTAAGGCCTGAGCCGCCGCACGAATTCCCATGCCCACATCACCGCTGCCACTCAACACGTCCACTGCCACAGCCATGTGGGTGTACTCTTCCCGTTGATAGCCGTTAATGGTAGCAGGATCAATGCCCAGCTGTCCAAGTTGCCAATCCAGAAGAATCCTTGTGCCAGAGCCTGACTGCCGATTCACGAAGCGAATCCCATCTCTGCACAGATCTTCCAAACCGTTGATGGACCTTGGATTTCCGGGCGCAACTATCAATCCCTGTTCCCGGTGAACCAGCGTCACCAGGTATACCTTGATGCCGGGCAGGTAACGATCTATATATGAGATATTGTATTCGCCGGTTTCAGTGTCTAGTAAGTGGGAGCCGGCCAGATGCGCAGTGCCTTTCCTCAGAGCCAGCAAACCACCCAAGCTGCCTACATTGCTGGAAGCCAGGTTAATCTTTGGCTCATGCTTGTTCAACAGGTTGCCAATGAGATCCAGGGTCATGTCATGGCTGCCCACCACTACCAAAGTACGCTCAATGCCGTGCCTGCTCGTCAGTAAGGTGACAGGGTGTGATTCTGAGTCGGTAACGCCCTCAACCGTGTCCGGAATTCTCCAGAAACCGTTCGCCTGAGTTAGGGAGGTGATAGAGCCTGCTCCCCTTGGCAATGGGGTGGCAACCAGGTGTTCGCCCACCCTGCCCAGAGTCACTCGCAGAAATTCTTCAACACCCAGCTTGGAAGGGATCTTC
>CP070843.1:1499766-1515619 GCA_020350905.1 Deltaproteobacteria bacterium | reverse complement strand
GATCCGTCCATGTCGGTAGCCAATGAATGACGATAAAATTTTAAAACCGTTTATCGGAACTAAGGTCTGCGTTCGCAGTTACGAGACTTAGACACATGAAAAATCTATCTGTGGTAGTAGTAGAAAATCAGAATTTTGTCGCATAGGGTCATTTTTTTTGCATTTAGTTATGTTAAATTTAACATAACGACCCAAAAAGTCTGAGTTCTGACTTACAACTTAACGACAGGACCCCATGAAATCTTTTGAAGAACTGTTAACTTCCTCTGCAGAGGTCCACGGTCACCTCTGTCCAGGACAAGTGGTGGGTGTACGCATGGCCATGTTGGGCTGTCGCCTCATCGGCCTGGATGATCCCACCAGTCACGATCAGATCAAAAAACTCATTGTCTACGTGGAGATGGATCGGTGCACAGGAGATGCGGTCGCCCATGTGACCGGCGCCAAACTGGGCCGGCGATCACTGAAGTTTGTGGACTACGGCATCATGGCCGCTACCTTCTTGAACCTGGAAACCGAAAAGGCCTACCGGGTTCTCTCCACTGAGGAGGCACGTGATCTGGCTCTTCACTATGCCCCAGAAATAGTGGGGAAATATCAACAACAGCTCGAAGCATACAAGAGAATGCCCGACAGTGTTCTTTTCAGAGTTCAACAGGTGGAGGTTTCACTCAGCGAATTTGACTTACCCGGTCCCACAAGACGCAAGGTATCCTGCAGCCGCTGCGGCCAGGTAATACGAGACCATCGCGAGGTGGTGGAAAACGGCGACAATCTTTGCAAGCCATGCGCTCATGGCTCCTACTTTAAAGATCCCAAGGAGATCATTTGGCCGGACATGAACTGGACACCCACTGATAGCAGGCAGGAAGCAGCCAGCAGCGGGCAGCAAGAAGAATGTAGTTGGGAGTAGGCAGAGGGGAAGAAGCGGCGACACGGGGACGCGGCGAGAAGGGATTACGGGGCAGGGATCAGAGGTCAGCAGTAAGATCCTTCTGTGGGAGCGGCTTTCCCCGCCCGCCTCGCAAGCGAGAGCGTTGCGGGCAGGCAGCCGCGATCTGGCGGTTTCAACGATTTTTACGATTTTAACGCTTTTAGCGATTTGAACGACCACTGACGTCATGAACTAAAAAAGGAGGAAAGTGGTGCTGAAGACAATTGAGTTAAAGGATGCGGTAGGGAGCAAGCTGGCCCATGACATCACCGAGATCCGCCCCGGCGAGTTCAAGGGACCCGCTTTTCGGAGAGGTCACACCGTGTGTGAGTCTGATCTCTGCCACCTGCAAAAATTGGGAAAAAACCACCTTTACGTCATTGACTTGGCGGAAGATGAAATCCATGAGAACGAAGCAGCCGTGATCATGGCTACAGCTTTAGCTGGAGATGGCGTCAGCTGGAAAGATGGCCCCAAAGAAGGGAAAATAAACCTTCTGGCAGAAACAGACGGTCTGCTTTCTGTAAATACCGCCGCTCTTGCCGCCTTCAACATGGTGGATGAGGTGATGTGTGCCACCCTCCACAACTACACTCTAGTAAAAAAAGGTGATCAGGTGGCCGGCACCAGGGCCATTCCCCTGGTGATGAAGCGGGCTCCTGTTGAGAGGGCTGCAGCTATCGCCAAGCAGAACGGTTCAGTAGTTTCGGTTCGTCCTTTACAGAGAGCTCGGGTGGGTCTGGTGATCACCGGCAACGAGGTCTATCACGGGCTGATTCAGGATCGCTTCGCTCCCATTCTCACCGAAAAGGTTAAGGCGCTGGGCTCTGAGGTGGTCGCCCTGGACTTTGCCCCGGATGACGTTGAGATGATCAACAAGGTCATCGGTGGCCAACTGGACCGTGGTTGCGACCTGCTTTTGCTGAGCGGTGGGATGAGTGTGGATCCGGATGATGTTACCCGGAATGGTATCAGGTTGGCAGGAGCGACTGAGCTCCACTACGGTGCTGCCGTACTTCCCGGTTCCATGTTCCTCGTGGCTTATCTCGGTGAGGTGCCACTCCTCGGTGTACCCGCCTGCGGCCTCTACCATCGGATCACAGTCCTGGATCTGGTGCTGCCGAGAATTCTTGCAGGTGAGAAGATCGGCAAAGCCGAGCTCGCCTTTCTGGGGCATGGTGGCCTTTGTCAAGACTGCCCAGAGTGTATTTACCCCCACTGCAGTTTTGGCAAGTGAAGTCCTGAGTGCTGTATCGTCTCGGTAGCGTGACTTTCGAAGGTCCAGGAGGTGATGTCCGTTTTGGATATCCTCAACATATCGCAATACTGTTTAGCTGGTTTATTCTTTCTGATCGCATTCGTATATTCTTCTGTGGGGTTAGGTGGGGGCTCTTCCTATACTGCATTGATGGCTGTCTTTGGGATGAACACTTTAGAGATTCCCCTGATTTCGCTCACACTTAATCTATTCGCCACTTCAGTCGGCAGTTATAATTTTCTCCGTAACAAACATGCCAAGTTAAAACTTATTTTACCTTTCTTGATTACTTCAATACCTATGGCATATGTGGGTGGTGCTCTTCATTTGCCGAAGGAGATGTTTTATTGGATACTTATGGCATCATTAGTTCTCGTGGCCGCCCGTATATATATATGGGAAAATACCACCATTAGATTCAATATAGGTCGGGTAGGCAAATTCATCATTTCATTACTTATCGGCTCTATTCTTGGCCTCATTGCTGGTATAGTTGGCATAGGCGGCGGTATTTATCTCGTCCCGGTAATAATCATTCTGGGGCTGGGGACAGAAAAAGAGGCGGCTGCATGCGGTGCGATTTTCGTATGGATCAATTCATTATCTGGTCTAATCGCTCGATTTCAGTACAATTCAGTTGATTTAACCAGCCATCTACCCCTTATTGGCGCGGTTCTTGTTGGAAGCGCATTGGGATCATTCATGGGTTCATTTAAATATTCTCCTAAGACTATGCAAAGAATATTAGGAATTATAATCATCGTTGCAATTTCCTTTCTAGGAAAAAAAGCCTTATTCAATTGAGAAAACAACTATTTATTTAGCTCCGCAGGATAACTACATGTCCCCTCTCCCCTCAAGAGACTGGGGCGTATGTTGTCACATTCACTGGATTCCGGATCTCGCCCGCCTGAGGCTGACTTGTCCGGAATGACAGGTTAGGCGAATTGTGACGGAGTTTCCATGGGGAGAGGAGGAAAGGAAAGGGACTGTGAAGGGAATCGTTGACAGATTTGACCGGCGGATTGACTACCTTCGGATCTCCATCACTGATCATTGCAACCTGAAGTGTCTCTACTGCACTCCATTCGGAGGACGCGACAGGCTTGCTCATTCCGAGATCCTTTCATACGAAGAGATCGCAAGGCTTATGTTGGCTGCAGTTCAGGCAGGAATACGCAAGGTACGGGTCACCGGCGGTGAGCCCCTCATGAGAAAGGGAGTGGTTGAACTCTGCCGCATGCTCTCGGGTATCGAAGGGTTGGAGAGCCTCACTCTCACCACTAACGGTGTATACCTCCAGGAGCTCGCCCCGCAGCTCCACGATGCAGGAGTCCAGAGGGTGAATGTCAGCCTGGATACCTTACGTCCTGAAAGATTTAAGAAGATAACAGGCCACAATCTCCTTTCAAAGGTACTCTCCGGCATAAAAAGGGCCGAGGAAGTGGGACTTCACCCAGTCAAAATAAACACGGTGGTGATGCGGGGAATCAATGATGATGAAATTGAGGACTTTGCTCGACTTTCTCTGAAAAAGCCATACCAAGTTAGATTCATTGAGCTCATGCGCACAAACGGATGCGGTTTAGATGATCATGAGTCGCTATTCATGCCGGTAGAAGAGATAGTGAAAGTAGTGAGAAGAGTTGGAGAACTCTCCTTGGGACCCGCTGTCGACTCCCCGGATCCGGCAAGGCTCTGCTCATTACCAGGAGGTTTTGGTAGAGTGGGGTTTATCGCCCCCCTGAGCTGGCACTTCTGTGGTTCCTGCAACCGGTTGAGACTTACTGCTGATGGAAAGCTCAGGACCTGCCTCTTCTCCGAAAAAGAGATAGACATCAAAGGCCCATTGCGAGCCGGGGACTCCATTGCAGAACTGGCCGATATCTTTCGCCTGGCCGCCGCCCAAAAACCCCATGGCCACAGCCTGGACCGGACCGATATTGAGAAACACTTCGGGCGTGACATGCAGGCTATTGGAGGGTAGGATTTTTGTTTCGACAGAAGAGGTTGTAATGGGACCTTCGCACAAAACAGGAGTGATTACTGCAATTGTAGGGTTTCTGGTTATTTTCGCCGGGAAACCCATCGCATGGGGTGATGGGTTTCCCGCTCCTGATAGGGGCTGCATAAGCCGAGAATGTCACGCCGGTATCGAGCCCATTCGGGCGCATGAATCTGAGATGGCCACAAAGATTTACGACAGGGGAAATCTAATGGGAGACCCAAACGGTTGCGTGGTCTGCCACGGAGGTAACCCTGAAGAGAGCAAGGACAAAGAAATCGCCCACTCAGGTGCGCCCAAGGGGGGTGTATTGGAGATCTATGTACCCTTCCCCGGTTCCATGTGGATAAATGACAAGACTTGCGGTCAGTGTCATCCCAAGAAAGTCTACTCTATGCACCGGTCAGTGATGCAGACCGAAGTTGGCAAGATCCAGGGTGGCCTCTGGGGCTGGGGTGCCTCCACAGGATACGACCACATTTATGGAAACTATGACATAGCCGATACCGACGGTTCCAAACCCATCTACGGCACCAAGGCCTACAGCAAGTACATTCAGAAACTCATGAAAAAATTCCCGAACATCTTCCCGAAGAAATTGAAAAAGCTTCCCCAGGCTGACCTCTCCACCATAGAGGAAAAACCTGAGCAAGCCATACTAACCTACCTTCGTTCAGATTGTCAGCGCTGCCACGTGGGAGTGAGAGGCCGGAAGAAACGGGGAGATATGAGAGGCATGGGCTGCGCTGCTTGCCATATTCTCTACAGCAACGAGGGCTTTTACGAGGGTGACGACGCAGCCATCCCCAAGGATAAGCCGGGCCACCTACTGGTCCACTCCATCCAGGCCACCCGCGAAGCCAAGGTAACGGTCAACAACAAGACTTTCTCTGGCATACGTTACGAGACTTGTGTCACCTGCCACAACAGGGGCAAGCGCATAGGGGTGTCCTTCCAGGGATTGATGGAGTTTCCCTATGGTACTCCTTTTAGCGACACGGGCAGCAAACAACCGAAACTGCATACCAAGCAATATCTCTACATCGAGGACGACCACCACCACAGCGCCGATAATCGTAAGGGCAATCCGGAAGGGGGGTTGCTCTGTCAGGATTGCCACACTACCAATGGTATGCACGGTAACGGCAACATCTCAACCACCACTCTGGCCAACGTGGAGATAGAGTGCTCCGACTGTCACGGTACCCCTGAGCGCTTCCCCTGGGAACTGCCCCTTGGTTTTGGAGACGAGTTTGGAGAAAAGCTCAAGGTTGACAAGCCGAGAGGCGTCGTTACCGCTCCCCTTCCCGTCCAGAAAGAGTTCGGCACGGTCTATCCGGCCAAAGACGGCTACCTACTCACCACTCGCGGCAACCCCTTCGGCAACGTGGTGCGCGAGGGCGAGAAGGTAAAGCTTCACTCAGCCAGCGGCCTCAACTATGAGATTCCAACACTTAAATCCATTTCCGGGGCTGAATCCTGGCAGAACCCCAAATACGCCAGAACTGCCATGGTGAAGGTAAAAAAGCACCTGGGCACAATGGAATGCTACAGTTGCCATTCGGCCTGGGCGCCCCAGTGCTACGGCTGTCATGTCAAAGTGGATTACTCCGACGGCAAGAAGTCCACGGATTGGGTCAAGTCTGGTAGCACTAGTTTTCCCGACGGGCGGACGGCAGATTCCAACTGGGATGATACCACGCCCAAACAGCCGGGTAAGGCCACAGAGAGCCGCTCCTACCTGCGCTGGGAGTACCCGGTATTGGGTGTTAACGGTGAAGGACGCGTAACCCCGATAATCCCCGGCTGTCAGCAAATAACCACAGTGATCGGCCCGGACGGCAAGACCCTGGTCAACAACAAGATCTGGCGCACCCCGCCGGGTCTAGAAGGCGGCGGCGAGGAGGGTCAGCGGGGAATCGACATGACCCCTGCCCAGCCCCACACCGCCCGCAGGCAGGCCCGAACCTGCGTCACTTGCCACGGTTCCAGCAAGGCGCTGGGTTACGGCATCTACAATGGGCGATTTATGAAAAGGTCGAGCGAGAATATCTATGTGGACGCTGCCACGGTTAAGGGGGAGTTGGTTACCAACAGAACCCAAATCCAGGTTGCAGCCATTCCCGACCTGCCCATGGATTTGGACCAGGTGGTTACCCGTGAAGGAAAGCAACTCCAGACCGTCGGCCACCATTGGCCAGAATCCAGGCCCCTCAACAAAGAGCAGCGTGACAACATGGAAAGAGTAGGAGTGTGTATCGGTTGCCACGAAAACTTCCCCGAGAAAACTGCTGCCCTAGCCAAACTTAGCAAGATGGACAAGACCGAAGGAGAGGTTCCCATCACTGACACAACGCATCAAGATCTGGTGAAGAGCCTACTCCGTGCCCATCCGTTCGGTACCTTTAACCCGCATCAGCGAGAAGAAAAACAATCAGGCCAAGCTCCTTTGCGGAAGCAAGACTAGCCCGGATACTTCACGAATTGGTGTCGCGAGACCGTGGAGAAGGGTGTGCCTGCCCGCCATGCGAGCAAGGCGAGGCGGGCGGGCCACCGGGCAACCGCAGGGGATTGGATCCGAGGCGTACTTGAACAGTACGTCGCAGGGTCCGATACCCAAGGACGACCGGGAGGACGTCCATATCCGCGGTCGCAGCAGGCAATTCGTGAGGTATCCGGGCTAATAAGGAAATTTTAGGTATAGTGAGAATTCTACTTATCAATCCCCCCTATTGGACGTTGACCTCCCTGCTGGGCACCGGGCATCAAATTCCTCTCGGTCTCCTGATGGTCGGTGGTCCGCTTCTGGGCGCGGGCCACGAGGTCAGGCTATTGGATGCTGAGCGGAAACATCTATCAATCAGAGCTGTAGTAAAAGAGGTTGAGCGTTTTTCGCCGGAGATAGTAATGACCGGTCATGCCGGCTCCACATCTGCTCATCCGGTCTGCGTAAAGATGCTCACAGCGATAAAAAGAGCCTGCCCGAATGTGGTGACAGTGTATGGCGGGGTCTACCCCAGCTTTCACGCTGAGGAGATCCTTTGTGAAGAAGCAATCGACGTGGTCGTACGCGGAGAGGGCGAGGCGACCAGTCTGGAACTAGTTGAGGCAATCGAATCGGGTCGTCCCCTCCATAGTGTGCAAGGGATCGCTTACCGCCACCGGAGACAGCCGATACTCACTCCTTCTCGCCCCCCAATCCGGAACCTCGACGCTTTCCGCATTGGTTGGGAGCTGATCGAACACTGGGATGATTATCAGTGTTTCGGCCTGGGTAGAGCAGGAATCATCCAGTTTTCCAGAGGTTGCTCGCATCAATGTACTTACTGTGGCCAGCGAGACTTCTGGGTGCGGTGGCGCTCACGTAGTCCTGTCAAGCTGGTTGATGAAATAGAGTGGCTTTACCACACTCACAATATTCGTTTCTTTAGCTTGGCGGACGAGAACCCTGCCGCAAACAAGGAGGAGTGGCACCTTTTTCTCCAAGAGATGGCGACACGTGATATTCCCGTCTACTTCTTTGCCTCGATCCGGACCACGGACATCGTTCGGGACGTTGAGATTCTGCATCTCTACCGGAAGGCAGGAATCCTGTACATCCTTTTGGGGATTGAATCCACCGAACCGGAGGTGCTCGAACAGATCAAGAAGGGCTCGACCACTAGCCACGACATGCAGGCTATCCGCTTACTGAAGCAAAATGGAATCTTTTCAATTGTCGCGCACGTTGTGGGCTTGAAGAATGAGACCTGGAAAACCTTCCGAACCGCAATCCAGCAGCTTATTCACTACGACGGAGACTTTGTGAACGTCACTCACCTTACACCTCATACTTGGACTGACTTGGGGCGACAGGTCAAGGATCACTCTATTGTTCAGCACGATCTTAGTAAGTGGGACTATCGCCACCAAGTTATCGCCCAGCCAAAGCTTTCCCCATTGAACATATTTTTCGCTGTTAAATGGCTTGAACTCTCGTTGCATGCTCGGCCAGCTAAATTGTGGGCCATCTTGAAGACGCGGGACCGTTTCCGCCGCCGGCAGCTTCTGTGGTCGACCATACACATAGGGATGGTTTGGTTGGGAGAGATTCTATTGTTGAAAAGCACGAGACCAGTCAAAAAAATTGAAGCTCCCTGCAGCAAGCTGCAGTCCGCCTCAGGCGGATTCGAAATGTAAGGAAGAGATTCCATTTTATTGTAATTCGCTCGTTACCCCGCAGCAAGCTGCGGGGAATGCGCTCGCTGGAGCATTTTCAAGACTCTCGTTTCGCGGTATTTTACCGCCAAAGGTAGAGCCGGGATCAGGACTTCAGTTGCAGGACTGAGATTATTTGCACTGATTATAAGGGAACATCCCGGTCTCATAACTTGCCCGAGCGATAAATGGAGACGACAAGCCAAATCCCAAGAACCGTGGCGATTACGTAGCCAAGTAAACCTAAGATGCCTGTAAAGGAAACTGCCTCCAGTCCAAGAAATTCTATCTCAAAGACCAAGACCTTCTGGGCAGAATTGAGCACGAGTGCTGCAGCGACAACTGAGGCAGAAATCAGCAGCCCGACGACCAACCGATTGAGACTCCTTTCGAAGCTGATATCAAACTGCTGAAAACCCTCATGCCAGACCTCAATCCGCTGTTTCCCCCTGGCCAACTGTTGGAGTATATCGTGAACAAACTTGGGCATTACTTTCGCGTACTTCAATGCGTACCGGGTGTCCCTGCCGAAATTACTAAACATCTTTTTCGTATCGTTGCCGCGCTGAAGCAGTTTCTTCGCATAGGGTTTTACGAACTCAAGAATATTAGCGTCACTTCCCTGAATCTTGCCAAGGGCCTCGGTCTGGATAAATGTTTTCAGGAGCAGCAAGAGATTCCGCGGTAGCTGAATACGATATTTGAGGATCAACTGGGTAATCTGCTCGTAAACATCTTTTACGGAGATGGACTGCAGTGATCGCCCGTAAAAGGTCTCGCTCACATCCTTGAGATCGATTCGAAAGCTCTCGAGGTCCATTGTCTCTTCATTGAGCAAACCTGCATCCAGGAAAGCCTCCATTATCATATCGTAATCGTGCTCGGCATATCCCAAGAAGATATTGGCTATCTGCCGCATAATTTCTTCATCCAGGTATCCAGTGATGCCGAAGTCTACCAGGCTGACGCGGCCGTCATACATGACAATGACATTGCCAGGATGCGGGTCGGCGTGAAAGAAACCAAACTCCATCAACTGTCTGGCAAAGCAGCGCAAACCGACCAGGGCAATCTCCTTGGAATCAATGCCAAGGGCCCTTAGTTCCTCCACCCGATCCACCTTGATTCCGTCAATCCGCTCCATTACCAGGACAGATCTGGTGGTGTATTTCCAGTAAACCTTGGGTATGTAGAGTTCATCCGTGTCTCTGAAGTTGGAACTAAATCTTTCTATGCTGCCCGCCTCGATGAGCATGTCCAGTTCCCTGAAAATCGTGCGTTCAAATTCTCGCACCACGTTGCTGAGAGTCAACATGCGCGCCACCTCAAAGGCTTTTTCAATCTTGTCGGCAAGGTAGTACATCAAGCGAATGTCTTCCCGAATTTTCTCCTCAATGGCCGGGCGGATGACCTTAACCACAACCTTCTCACCTCCGGGAAGCGTGGCATGGTGAACTTGCGCCACCGAAGCGGCGGCGAAAGCTTCCGGATTGTAATCGGGAAAGATTTCGTTGATGGGCCGCTCGAGCTCTCTCTCAATAACCTCTTGGATCTCGGGGAAAGGATTGGGAGGAACCTGATCCTGCAGCTTTCTAAGTTCCTCGATGTATTCTGGAGGCAAAATATCGGCCCGGGTGCTCAGGAGCTGTCCCAACTTGATGAAGCTGGGCCCCAGTTCTTCCAGAACCAAACGAAGCCGATGAGGGGATAGCACTCCTGGTTTGAGTGCCGGCTCTTTGACCTCTTCCCGCTTGCCCTGCTCTTCCTTTCGGCTCGCAATCCGCTCGACTACATCACCAAGGCCATGCTTGACCAGCGCCCTGGCTATACCGCCAAACCGCTTCATTCCTCTTATAGTAGCTGATGCTTTGAATAGACTCATGAAATTTCCCCAAATTATACAATTGAGATGGGATATTCATATACTGAGTATAAATGGTCAAGATCTTTCTTGGGAGATATGATTGGTAGATTTTAAAGTGGTTAAGATTTCTGCGAATGGAACACTTGATATCTTTTCATCGCCAGGTGAAAGATCCTGTTATACAATTGTGTCTCGGCATTGACATTAAAGGGCCCTCAATTTACTCTAGAAGAATAGCTACTAAATGAGTATGAAATTATGGGGGATAAGATTCAGTGAACCTCAATAAAAGAGTCGTCGTGGCCGTGGTCGGAGGTGTGATCTCGTTGGTGCTAGCTGTCCTGCTCAAGGAACAGGGCAGCATCTAAAGTCACGACTGGCCCACACATGGGAAAACTCATGCAAGCTTCTCTGCAGAAGAAATACGACCATTTACGTACCATAGTTAGCCAGGCAGGCAGTGCGATTATTGCCTTTTCAGGAGGGGTGGACAGTACCTTTCTCCTTAAAGTATGTGTAGATATGGTGGGAGAAAAGGCAATGGCGATTACCGCACGCTCGGAGACTTTTCCAAAACGAGAGTTGCAGGAAGCTAAAGCCTTGGCTGAACGTATTGGTGCGCTCCATGTGATTATCGACACCGAAGAATTGGCGGCTCCAGGCTTTTCGGATAATCCGCCCCATAGGTGCTTCTTGTGCAAATCCGAGCTCTTTTCCAAATTGAAACAAATAGCAAAAGACCGCAGGATTCTATCGGTTTTTGATGGAAGCAATGCCGACGATGTCGAGGATTTCAGGCCCGGGCGCAAAGCTGCACATCAGCTCGGAGTTCGCAGCCCTCTGGAAGAAGCAGGATTGGGCAAAGAGGAGGTTCGCACCCTTTCTAAGATGCTCAATCTTCCAACCTGGGATAAGCCGGCCTTTGCCTGCCTATCCAGCCGATTCCCATATCATACCAAGATTACAAAGTCGGCCTTGCGTCAGGTCGAAGATGCTGAAGACTTCCTCTGGAATCTTGGTATGCGAGAATTTCGAGTCCGCCATCACGATACCATCGCCCGTATCGAGTTGGGCCCCAGAGAGTTATCTCTATTTTTGGAAACCGGTCGGCGGAATGAAATTGTCCAGCATCTTAAGTCCCTGGGGTACAAATACGTGACTCTCGATCTCGAAGGATATCGCACTGGCAGCATGAATGAGACTCTAGACAAAAAACAATTGTCTTTGAAGCGGATGGAAGGAAACTGACAGAGCAGTGGTTTAAAGGCATCTAAAGATCTGTAAGCATGCTTAACTATCCCGTCTGAACAGTCAGGTAGGCTAATGAAAAGCTCATTGTTTTGAGTGCGAGCACAAAGTCCCTCATTCCGGAATCCGCCGGCGGTGAATATCCGGAATCCTGAAAAACAATAGTCTACTGGATACCAGATCTCGTCCGCCGTAGCGGACTCGTCCGGTATGACGTTTAGGCTTTTTCGGCGGCCTGCTAGGGATTTCGGGACTAGTAGCCGAAGCCAGAGGTCACCTCGGAGAGCCAAAGTATGGGTTACAAGAATCTGTCTCAATGTTTAACGGAACTGGAGTCTCGTGGAGAACTTGTTCGCATTTCCCAAGAGGTTGACCCCACCCTTGAGATTGGGGCCATACAGCGCCGCGTCTACCAGGCTCAGGGCCCTGCCCTGCTCTTTACCAATGTAAAGGGCTGCACTTTTCCCATGGCCGGTAATATCTTCGGCACCATGGAGAGGGCTCGGTTCATCTTTCGGGACACCCTTAAAACCATCGAGCACCTGGTAAAGCTGAAAGTGGACCCTGTTGAAGCGCTCAAACGGCCCTGGAAGTTTACGGGGATGCCCAGGGCTCTCTGGAATGTTATGCCCAGGAAGGTGAGTACCGGTCCTGTGTTGGCACATCAGACCACTATCGCCAGTCTTCCCCAGCTCAAGTCATGGCCTCAGGACGGAGGCGGCTATATTACCTTGCCCCAGGTCTACACCGAAAGCATCGAAAAGCCGGGATTTGCTCTCTCCAATCTGGGTATGTACAGGGTACAGCTTTCTGGTGGTGACTACAAACCCGATGAGGAGGTGGGGCTGCACTACCAAATCCATCGCGGCATTGGTTATCACCATGCCCAGGCCATTCAAGCTGATGTTCCCCTTAAGGTGAATGTCTTTGTCGGCGGACCTCCGGCCATGACAATTGCCGCAATCATGCCTCTGCCTGAAGGCTTGCCCGAGATATCGTTTGCCGGGGTTCTTGCCGGGCATAGAATGAAGATGATTAAACCGCCCAACGGGCTGCCTATCCTGGCAGAGGCTGACTTCTGCCTTACCGGATTCATAGACCCAGAGCGCCAACTGCCGGAAGGTCCATTTGGAGACCACTTGGGATATTACAGCCTGGCGCATGATTTCCCGGTGCTCAAGGTAGAAAAGGTTTTTCATCGGGAAAACGCTATCTGGCCCTTTACCACTGTGGGACGACCTCCCCAGGAAGACACTGTTTTCGGGACTTTTATCCAAGAACTTACAGGACCTCTGGTTCCCACTGTATTTACTGGAGTACATGAAGTTCACGCTGTAGATGCATCCGGCGTGCATCCTCTGCTCTTGGCTATTGGCAGTGAGCGCTATGTGCCTTATGCGGAAAAACGCGAACCCCAGGAGATCATCACCTGCGGGTTGTTACTCTTGGGTACCAGCCAGACCTCCTTATCCAAATATGTGATTATTTGCGCCAAGGAAGATAATCCCAACCTCAACACCCACGATATACCCGCCTTTTTCAAACACATCCTTGAGCGGGCGGACTGGAAAAGAGATCTACACTTTATTACCCGCACCACCATGGACACCCTGGACTATTCAGGTATTAGTTTGAACCAGGGCTCAAAGCTTGTTCTGGCTGTGGCAGGGGAGAAAAAAAGAGAGCTGGGAAAGAAGATCCCTCCAGATCTTTCCCTGCCCACTGGCTTTAACCGGCCAAGAGTTTTCTCTCCGGGCATATTGGTTATTCAGGGTCAGCCCCATGACAGAGGACGAGATGAACATGATTCAACCGTGGAAAAATTGGGCGTATTTCTAGAGCAATCTGGGGCTCTTTCGAAACTTCCTTTAATCGTGGTGGTGGATGACTCGGAGTTTACTACCCAATCCTGGGAGAACTTTCTGTGGGTCACCTTCACCCGATCAGATCCGGCCACGGATATCTACGGTGTGGGAGCGTTTACTCATTGCAAACATTGGGGATGCAGGGGCCCTCTGATCATTGATGCCCGTCTGAAAACCTACCACGCTCCCCCATTGGAAGATGATCCAGAGGTTGAAAAGCGGGTGGATGGTCTCGGCGCCCCCGGCGGGCCCTTGCATGGGATAATCTAGTTCTGATATGCCTTCTTGGCTATGTAAAACTCTTGATGGCATCTTTTTGGTTATCAAAGATTCTTGCGAACTTAGTAATGCCAACCATCTCAAAGACTTTCTTAAAATTATCAGAGAGTCCGGTGATGGCCACCTCTACATTATTTCTCTGACTGTTTGCAAGAAGCTGGATCAGAATGGCGATCCCGCCTCCATTGATGGAACAGTTTTGATTGAACTGCATCACGATCTGGGTGGCTCCCTCAGCAGAAGCCTTCTCGAATGACTCAGAAAGAAAGGATTCCGATCGCGAAGTCACATTTCCCTGAATGTCCATTACGGTAACATCCTTTTCTGTTCGCAGATGGATTTCGTTTTTTTCCTTCTCTCCGGTAAACCGAAGCCTATATTCAGCTCTTTTGAGGGCAGAATCGAGAGCCGGCCTCTGAATTGGTTTGTTGATAAAGTCCGTGGCGTTGAGGTCTAAGGCCTTCACGGCCAGCTCCATGTCTCCGTGTCCGGTTATCATGATGACTTCAGTCATTTCGTCCATTTCCTTTATCCGTCGTAACAGCTCAATGCCATCCACTCCTGGCATCTTTATGTCGGTAATCACTATGGGCGGCTTTTCTTTCTCAAAAAGCCGAAGACCTTCCGTGCCATTTTCTGCTGTCAACACAGTATACCCATAGGCGCTCAGAAAAAGATGAAACATACCTAAGGTGGATTTTTCATCGTCGACAACGAGAATTTTATGCATTGACCTTTTCCTCCATCGCTTTTCGGGCGCAGGGAATGCTGACTTTGAACATCGTACCTGCACCTTCCTCGGTCTGAACCTCAATTCGGCCCCGGTAGTCTCTTACCACCTGGTACGTAATGCAGAGCCCGAGTCCCTTGCCTCTGCCCGCTTCCTTGGTGGTAAAAAAGGGTTCAAAAATCCTGCTCCTCACATGGCGGGGGATACCGGCACCAGTGTCCGAAACCGTAAAAACCACACGATTGTTTTCTCCAAAAGAATGAATGTCTATCAGACGGGTTCTCCTTTCCGGGCCGTCATCTTTTTTCTCGTTTATGGCATCCCTGGCATTACTGACCAGGTTGAAAACTATCTGTGCCATACGGTTGCTGTGGGCCAAAATAGGTGAGAGGTTCTCATCGAGATGCAAGTTGTATTCTATGTTCTCCAGACGGAGCTGATCCCCTATGACCCGGAGAACACTCCTGATGGGTTGATTTATGTCCACTTCCTCTTTATCAATGTCCTGCTGCTGGTCAAAAACTCTCAGTCTATTGATGATCTCAGCGGTCCTGTCCACCTGATCACTTATCTCATTGGCCACCTGTGACAGATGCTCTTGGGGAATCTGCGCCTCCTGTTGAATCATCATTTTCAAGAACTCGCTGCCCATCTTGATGGCATTGAGGGGCTGATGCAGCTCATGAGCCATGGCGGCAGACACCCCCGGCTGAGCCGGCATTAGTTTGACAAGGTCCCAAGCCGTAACCAGCTCCACGTGGAGCATGAGGGAGGGGAGTAGCAATAAATCTCCAACGAGGGCCGAAAGCATGGTTATGACCATGAGGAGACCGAAGATAGCCGTGGGCTTGAAATGGGAAAACAGTAATATGGAAAATCCTATACCAATGGTAAGGGTGGTAAAAATGATCGGTTTGCCCACGCTTTTGATCGTATCGTGGAGAGCTCTATCTTTGTCCATGTCTTTCTTGAATTCACTGTTGTAGCGAACCAGATAGTGAATTGTGTCGTCAACAGCCAAGCCGATAGCAATGCAGGCAATCAAACTGGTTGCTATAGAGAGCTCTATTCCCAGCCAGCCCATGAGGCCGAAATTAATGACAATGGGAAAACAATTGGGAATCAGGGCAATGAAAGCTGCCTTGCCGGAAAGGAAAAGGAGAAGCATCACCGCGAAAATGAGGACAAGGGTGAGAGAAATGGATTTTACCTGACCTTTGGTAAGAAGGTGACTGCTCTGAGAAATAACTATGCCAAATCCGGTAACCTCAAAATCAATATCTTCAGGCAAATTCTCTCCAAGATGATTTTGTATTTTTTCTTTAATCAGCAAGAAATCTCGTGAGCTGGCTATGTGAGTCCGCAAGACAATGTTTATTCTTGAGATTTCACTATTCAAGAACCTGTCGAACATATCCCTGCCCAGCATACTGACGTAACTGTTCATCAGCATGCGGATCTCAAAGGATTCCT
>CP070843.1:1495750-1499666 GCA_020350905.1 Deltaproteobacteria bacterium | reverse complement strand
GACTACTCCGCGACAATGGAAGAGGAACAGATCGATGAATACGACACAACGATGGGGCGGTTAAAAGCCTTCGCCGAACCGCAATTCGCCGAGAAACTTGAAAGGCAAATAATGGATGAGGCGACAGAAAGATTCGGCAACAAGGGATGACACCCTGTAGAAATGGAGAACCGTATGCGCCACACCAACCTCACTCTGTCGTTGCTATCTGATACCTTTGCCATTTGCAGACTGGAACCTGAGGCAGACATTCCCTCTTGGGCCCTGGCAGGGGACTTTTTCTCAGTTACCCGGACCAAGGATGAACTCTCACTTGTATGTCCCCAAGAGATGGTACCAGAGGAAACTCATTGTGAGAAAGACTTCCGCAACATCAAGGTAGAGGGGCCCCTAGATTTCACTTTAGTCGGGGTCCTCGCCTCGCTGACAGAAGCTTTGGCTCAAGAGGAGATCAGTATGTTGGCAATATCAACCTTTGATACCGACTATCTGCTGGTCAAGGAAGCACAGGTGGATAGGGCAGTCCAGAAGCTGTTGCAGGCTGGACACCGGTTTGCATAGCAGGCAGGAAACAGAGCGCAACTTCGTTGCGCTGCGAGGAAAGGCAACGGCTAGAAAAGCGAAAAAACCATGACAATCTGTATTTCTCTATTGCCCTGATACCTCTCTGGTTTTACCCCTTTTCCCTTGTTCCCGACCCAATGCTGTGCTATTCACATCTTGCATCTTGTCAGCTTTCATCTTAAGTGGGTAAGAGTACCTTTCACAATGGCGGTAAGAGGGGAGGATTGTAAGGTGGGTGAAGCAAGCGAAAAAAAATCAATAAATTTCTTACGGGGTATTCCTGCTGAAGAAGCCCTGTCACACCTCATACCAATTGCATCCGAGGGCTATGAAAAGGCGATAGTACGATACGGAACGGAAGTGCTGCAGTACGGTCATTTTAATGGCTTTAAGCCATTGCGAGACCTTATAGGCCAGTCACATCATGTTGATCCGGAAAGAGTTATTGTCGGCAACGGCGGCATGGAAGTGATCTCGCTTTTTCTCAAGTCACTCCCTCGCGAAAGCAATATTATTGTTGAGGAAGCAACGTATGACCGCGTAATGTTCGATGCAGAACATTACGGGCATAATCTGATCGGAGTTGAATTGACATCGGCTGGAATAAACCTCAATCGATTAAAAGAAGTGGCGAACAAAATCCCAGCCGCAGTTTTTTACGGGATCCCATTTCATCAAAATCCCACTGGTATAAATTACTCTGAAGAGAATCGGCAGGCTGTTGAACAGATATGCAGAGAACAGGGAATCCTTTGCGCTTGGGATATTTGTTATGAACTCCTGCGCTATGATGGAAATCAAAATACATCCATAACAGTTTCGGAATGGGGACCTATTTTGATGAGCTCTTTTACAAAAACTATTTCTCCGGGAACGAAGTGTGGCTACATTATTCTTCCCAAAGACCATGTAGCCCACATGGCTAAAGTTCTTGCCAACACCAGGATCAATCCCAACTTACCGACGCAAGCATTCATCGCAAATTTCATAGAATCTGGTACCTATAAAGACTTCCTAGACTATCTATGCACTCTTTATAGGCCGAAAATGGATGCATTAAATGTTTCGCTCAATGCTCATTTTCCGGAAGCCCTCTCTGTTGATATCAGCGGTGGTTTTTTTGCTAGTGTCAGCTTGCAAAAAATAACACTCGAAAAGGAAGAATCATTTATACAATCTGCTAAAGAAGCAGGCGTTGGTATCGCCGCGGCCTGGGATGCTGTTGCTCCTAATTTGAGGGAACGAAAGCGCGAGGACGGCTTGTTTACGCGTTTGACGTTTCCCGCTTATGAGCCAGAAGAAATACAATGGGGTATTGCCAAACTGAAGGAACTAGAGGAGCTTTCATCTTAATTCGCTTCCATCTCCTCACTCCGGTTAGCTCAATCCGTTAGGATTACATTGATACGTATGAGTGTACATGTTTTTACATACGGTTCCCTCATGTTCGATAGAGTTTGGTCGAAAGTGGTGGATGGTAAATATGAAAAGATAGGCGCAAGATTGCATGGTTACAAGAGGAGGAAGATACGGGGCGAGATATATCCGACGGTACTTCCTGGAGCAAGCGGAGACTCTGTTGATGGTATTATCTATCTGAATGTAAGCAAAAGCGACGTGAAGACATTGGATACATTCGAGGGAGAATATTATCAAAAGGAAATGGCCGAATGTGGGTTGTCTGACGGGGGCAACATTGCTGCCTGGGTTTATGTCTTCAAGGAACGATACAGACATTTGGTGGAAGACGAGCCATGGGATCCGGTTTGGTTCTCGGAAGATGGGATTTATACTTTTTTTGCTAGATTTGAGGGTTTCGAGTAATATGTATCCCAACCAGTGTCAAGCCGGAACCTTTGGAAGAGCTACGCGCAATGCATGAAAAATCCAGGCTCGGAAAACAGTAATGATTTGAGAAAACCTTCAGCAGATTGTAAGAGGTATTTGTGACACTACATTCCACATCGAGTAAGAACAGGCGAATACCCAAGGGGTGGGCTCCTATTGCACTTACGGCAATGTTGATTCTCCTCTCACCAGTAGCTGACATGGTGTCGATGAATACGGCTTTTTCCAGCCACCCCTCCGAGTTGCCGCCCTCCGAGGGTCCTGTCATCTTCCACATATCGGAGCAGTCGCGGCCTCAGATGGAGCTTACTAAAGGAAAATTTCTGGTAGCGAGCAAACAGCTGAGAGATCCACAATTCTTTGAGACGGTCGTGCTCCTGATTGAGTATGATAGCCAGGGTGCCATGGGTCTGGTAATTAATCGACCCACCACGGTCAAACTGTCAAAAGTGTTGCCGGAGATAGAGGGGTTGCAGAAACGGTCTGATACTATTTACCTGGGCGGGCCTGTGGCCAAGAACCAGTTGATGCTTCTCATACGAACCAATAGTCCACCCGAGGGATCTCGCCTCGTATTTAAGGACATCTACATCAGCTCCAGTCAGACGATAATCGAGAAAATGATCGACAACCCCGACACCCCAGAGAGATTTCGTGTTTATGCGGGTTATGCCGGTTGGGCGCCTGGGCAACTTGACCGGGAAGTATCGAGAGGCGGCTGGCATATTTTACGGGCCGATGAAGAGAGTGTTTTTGACAAAACTCCTTCGGAGATCTGGCCGGAACTCATTCGGAGGAGCTCCGCTTTGTGGGTCAGAGTAGTGGGAGAGTAACCAGACTACCATGAAAATTCCACCTATCCTTTTCCTGATATTCTGACCCGAGTAAGGGACACAATGGGGCGTTCGTGGGCCCTTTTGTTGAAAACTTGATTTCCTGACCGGAGGAGAAGGCCATGAAATCAAAAACCATTGCGACTACGGTGATACTGCTTACCGCCTTCATCGCCGCCGCGGCCTGGGGTCAGGTGGATTTACCTAGAGAGCTAGCCACCATTATACCGAAATACCCCGGCTCAAAGGTTGTGGCAGTCAAGGATAGCAACGGTGGTGCCCAGACAGTGATGGAAACTCAGGATAATTCCAGAGCAGTCATGGTCTTTTATCGAAAGGCCATGATCTACAGAGGCTGGAATATTATGACTGGCATGGCTCTTGAAAGTGGTTCCACCCTCATCTTTTCCAGGGGAGATCAGACCCTGCATATAACGGCAAAGGGTTTCAAAGAAGACAAAACTATTATCTTGGTTGGTATCCCTAAGTGAAACCTTCTCTCTCCGTTTACCCGCTCTAAACGGTGGATAGGATTGCAGCCATGGATCGATACACTGGCCCGCATACGTTTGACATGGAAGGCTGGATTAGTTGTGCGCCCTTTGAGCGGTTGTTGCACATGGAGATCGTCGAAGCCTCCGACGGTCGAGCTACCCTGACCATGCCTTTTC
>CP070843.1:1489519-1495650 GCA_020350905.1 Deltaproteobacteria bacterium | reverse complement strand
TTTGCCGCAACAAGCCGATCATCGAAGTCAATGCGTTTGTTTCCGAGAATTTGATAGTTCTCGTGACCCTTGCCACCGATGTAAACTACATCTCCTTCTTGGGCATGCTCGATTGCCACCCGAATAGCTTCACTGCGGTCCACTACCAGGATGTAGCCACGCCTACAGTTGTCACCACATTGGGTGAGAGAGGAGAGCAGGGGGAGGCCCTGGGTGCGAACTCCCGCTTCGATGTCGGCCATGATAGTGTCTGGGACCTCGCTTCTGGGATTGTCTGAGGTAATCACCAAGAAGTCGGCCCTTCGCGCTGCAGCTTCTCCCATAAGTGGCCTCTTGGAACGATCACGATCCCCCCCGCAGCCAAATACGCAAATAATCTTTCGAAACTCAAGTTCTCGAAGAGAGTCCAACGCTTTCTGCAAGGCGTCCGGAGTATGGGCGTAATCCACCAGAACCTGAAAGCCCAGATCGCTGGGAACGGGCTCCAGTCTTCCTGGCACTCGGACCAAGGATTGCTCGCCGTCACGAATTGTCTCCAATGGCATATCGAGGCCCACGGCCACCGAGGTTGCTGCCAGCAGGTTATACAGGTTCAAGCGCCCAATCATGGAAGAGTGAACCTCTAGTTGACCTTTGGGCGTGTTGAGTAAGGCCTTGACCCCGGATGAATCGCACTGAACCTTGACAGCTCGAATCTCAGCTTCGACTGCCATACCGTAGCGAAGCAGCGGGCCGTTCACTTGAGAGCACAGTTGCTGACCCCAACGGTCATCCCAGTTGATAACTGCAAGTGGTGGTGGCTCCACCTGTGTCTGCAGAATGTGTAAAAATAACCGGCTCTTGGCCGCAAAGTAGTTTTCCATGCTACCGTGATAATCCAGGTGATCTTGGGACAGGTTGGTAAAAAGACCAACAGCGAAACGGGTGCAGTCCACACGGCGCATGTCAAGGCCGTGAGAAGAGACCTCCATGACCACGTGGGTAACTCCAGCGTCAACCATTTGGTCAAAGGTTTGCTGGAGGTCGAGGGATTCTGGAGTGGTAACGGGTGCTGGCTGCGCATGACCTGGATAGCGAATGTTTACTGTTCCTATAACTCCCACTCGATGGCCGCAGGCTTGTAGGATGGACTCGAGCAAGTAAGCGGTAGTGGTTTTGCCGTTGGTCCCGGTGATGCCAATAACCGTGAGCTTGTGGGAAGGAAAACCGTAAAATCGGTTTGAGATGTGGGCCAGGGCTGCCCTGGAATTGGCAACCCTGATGAGGGTAATTCCAGATATGGGCTCCTGTGGTTTTTCCACAACTATGGTTTGGGCACCCCGGTCAATGGCCTGATGGACAAAATCATGACCATCGCTTTGCGTTCCCTTTATAGCCACAAAAAGACTTTCTTCCGAGGCCTGGCCGCTGTGGTAGGTAAGAGCGCGCACCTGACGCTGCAGGTGCCCGTGCACCTGGAGAGTGGCAAGATCCTGAATGAGGTGTTCCAACAGCAATGTTTCCCCCTAGTCTGCTGCCAGGATGAGACTGCAGGAGCTGATCGTGCTGAGATTTCTGCCCGGTTCAGGGTTTTGTCCCACCACCCTACCGCTGCCGTGAATATCCAACGAACCGGTGAAGTTTTGCAGTCGATCAAGTGCAGCTCTGAGGCTGAGGCCGGTAAGATCAGGCATCACCGTTGGCTGGTTGCTTTGTCTCTGACCATAGGCAACCGGTTGCAGGGTCGCAGAAGACTGCAATGGCGATCCAATACTGTCAAGGGTGGCAACATTCTTACCTTTGTTCTGCGTTTTTTCCGGGGGTACCTGGAGGGCGTGGAGAGTCTGCTGGGCGATACGACGAAAGGCAGGAGCTGCCACCACCCCACCATGATAACCCTTCTGGGGCTCGTTGATCACCACCACCACGAGGATTTTGGGATTTGTCACCGGTGCGAAGCCCACAAAAGACGCAGTGTAGCTATCGTCCTCATAGCCGCCACTTTTGCGGTCACTCTTCTGAGCGGTTCCTGTTTTGCCAGCCGCCTGATACTTGGTGAGCGCAGCCCGAGCCCCGGTGCCTCCAGGTTTGAGTACACCCGCCAGCAGGTCCTTCAGCTGTTCGGCAGTGGCCGCACTTATAACCCGGCGTACTACCCTGGACCTGTTTCGCCTGACTACTCTTCCTTGTGCGTCCAACACCTCCTTGATCAGGAGAGGTTGCATCAGAAGGCCATCTTTGGCTACAGCCCCCAGGGCCATAGCAAGCTGGGTGGCAGATACTGACAGGCTTTGACCAAAACTGGCCGCGGCAAGATCCAGCGGAGTCCACTTGTCCGGCGGGCGGACCAAACCGGCAGTCTCGCCCGGCAGGCCAAGTTCAGTAGGAGCGCCGAAGCCGAAACCGCGAATGTAGTGGTAAAAGCGACTCGGCCCCAGTTTTTCTGAGACTTTAACAGCCCCGATGTTACTGGAAAAACGCAGAATCTGTGCCAGTGAGAGCCAGCCAAATTTCTTCAGATCGTGAATTGTGTGGTTCAGTACTTTGTATTTGCCATTTTCGCAGTAAAAAAGGTCGTCTGGGTGAACCAAAGCCTCCTCCAGAGATGCCGCCATCAAGAAGATCTTGAAAGTGGATCCCGGTTCAAAAGCATCTGTCACTGCTCGATTGCGCCAAACCGATGGCCCATAAGAGGAGAAAGAATTGGGATTGAACGATGGGAACACGGCCATGGCTAGGATTTCACCAGATTTCGGCTCGGTCACCACAGTCATACCGCCCTTGGCCCCATATTCAGTCACTGTCTTCTGTAATTCTCTTTCAGCAATGTATTGAATGCGTTTGTCCAGGGTTAGTCGGAGACTGTATGCCTGCGGACCTGACGCAGCAGGCAGGCCGTGAGTGTAAATGATCTGACCCCGAGCGTCCTTGGCTCCAGGATGGGTGCCAGATTCGCCACGCAAGAGCAGGTCCTGGGCGACCTCCAGCCCTTCCAAACCTATGTGGTCTCGGCCGACAAACCCAAGAAGATGGCCTGCAAGCTCAACATTAGGGTAGTAGCGGCGACTCTCTTTGACGAAGTGGATGCCCTCGAACCCAAGAGCCCGGACCGCATCAGCTTGTCTAGGGGTGAGATAATGTTTTAACCACACAAAGGCGCGGTGCTGGCGCAATTTTTTTCTCAACCTGGCCGCCGGGATTTCAACGACTGCAGCAAGTTTTTTCGCAGTGCCTTCCGGATCTTTTATGGCTCGAGGATTGGCGGCCAGGGATTCTAATTCAACGCTGACGGCCAGTTCTTGACCGTTGCGGTCGTAAATCTCACCGCGTCGGGCCTCGAAGTGAAGATCTCTGCGGATTTGTTTGTTGGCAACACTTGCCCAACCCTCCCACTGGAAAAACTGAATCTGAAAGCTCCGCGCAATCAACAACAAAAAGCCGAAGAGCAAACCAGTGGTCACGAGTAGAACACGGAACCGTATCCAGCGAACCGCAAGGTTATTTTGGCGAGGTTGAACCGTCATCGCAGCACCACAATTTGCTCTTTGCGCGGGCGGTTGAGCCCTAGCTGTTCGATGGCAATGCGCTCCACCCGTTCAGGAGCTTTAAGCCGGGCCAACTCCAGGTGTAGCTTCTTGCTGTCATTCAGAAGCTGAGTGTGTATCCGGTGAGCATCTGACAGTTCATAGCCCAGTTGCACCACCTGCACCCGGCACCAGACATAGCCAAAGCCACTGAACAGAAGCCAGAGAAAAACGGCAATAATGGTGGATATATTCCGCTGCCTCCAGTTGCGCGTTGCTGCCTTTTTGCCTGCTCGCTTTTTTTTCTTCTTGCTCATGCAGCTTCTGCTTTTTCCACCACGCGTAAGCGGCCACTTCTGGCTCTAGGATTCGCTTTTATCTCCTCCGCACCAGGTACTACAGGCTTTTTGTTGACCAGCAGCACCAGGGGTCTTCCCTCACATTGGCAAAGCGGCGACTGAGCCAGACAACGGCATGATCGCGCCCAATTGAAAAAAGCTTGCTTCACCACCCGATCCTCCAAGGAATGGAAGGAGATAATGGCCAACCGACCACGGGGCCGGAGCACGTCCAGAGCTCCCCTGAGGAATATCCGCAGGTTATCCAGTTCCCGGTTCACCGCCATCCGCAAGGCCTGAAAAGTGAGAGTGGCCGGATGACGCTTCCGTGACCTCTTACCTGCAGGAATGGCTTTGCGGACCACTTCGGCCAAACGTTCAGTGGTTTCGATTGGCGTTTCAGCTCGCATCCTGACGATGTTCCGGGCAATTCTCCGTCTCCAGCGCTCTTCTCCGAAGCTCCAGATGAGATCAGCCAGCTCCTGCTCGCCCAAAGTGTTGACCAACTGGGCCGCGGTAGTCTCCTCTCTCGTATCCATCCTCATATCCAACGGGCCAGGTTGGCTGAAGCTGAACCCCCGTTCGGCAGCATCCACCTGGAAAGAGGAGAGCCCAAGATCCAGAAGGATCCCATCCACTGCCTGCACATGCAGCCGAGCCAGGACTGGGCCGATTCGGGCGAAGTTCTCCCTCACCAGGACGAGCCGCTCCTCGTAAGGTTGGAGGTTAGACTGCGCTTTAGCCAAAGCTTCTGAGTCCCAATCGATGCCGATTAAGCAGCCGTCAGGCGCCGTTTTTTCCAGGATGGCCCGAGCGTGACCACCACCACCCACCGTGCCATCCACAAAGCATTTTCCGGCAGCGCAGCGCAGGTGCTCAATCACTTCATCAAGGAGAACCGGCCTGTGTTCCTGCTGCTGCACCGCGCTCACCGACGGGTAAATGGAAGCCCAATTGTAACCCCTCATCAGATAGCGCGATGCGGGGGTGATTGACAGATTGATTCCCGAACCCCAGTAGGGTTTCTTATCGGCTCAAACCGCTTGGACAGAGTTGGAGAAACGGAGACGCGGCGACGCGGCAAAAAAACGGTCTGCTGCGCTGTTCATATTCTTGATCCGTGAAGCCCCTGTTGTCTTCACCCACCATATTTCTTTGTGTAAGTGTTAAAGTCACGCCGCGCCGCCGCGCCTCTGTTTCTCCTATATGTGGAGGGGTAGAACCCTGTATAGCGATTCGTCAAATGCCGAGTTCTGCTAGAGTTGTGGTAATCTCGGCAAAATCATCACGGGCTCTGTTAATTTCCTCATCCCACAGTGGCTTGCTCCATACTTCGAAACTCTTGAGCATACCTGCCAGCACCACATCACGCTCTAACGAGGCGTGCTCACGCAAGGTCTGAGGGATCAGAATTCTTCCCTGCTTGTCGAAATTACATTCAGTGGCGCCAGAAATGAAAAAGCGCTGAAACGCCTTCACATCCTGACGAACCAGGGAGAGTTCTCCTAGTTTTTGTTCAATAATTTCCCACTCTGATAAGGGATAAGCAATCAGGCAGCGGTCAAGGTTGGTGATTATACAGCGGTCTTCATAGCGGCTTGTGAGAATCTCGCGAAACCTTGCAGGAATGCGTATACGCCCCTTGGCATCCAGGGTATGTACGGAACGACCCCTGAACATGTAGACTCCATAGCAGGACTGAATTGACACTTATAACCACTTTTACCCACTTATTACCACCTTTTATACAGTTACCACCACAAAATGTCAACTTAAAAGACAAAATCAAAGGATTATACCGACTCTCAGATCTAAGTCTTGGTCAAACAGATATCAATATATAGAATAATTAGCTATTAGACAACTGCATTGTGTGTTTTGAGGGAAATCATACAATGACAATTTCTTAACGCCTTTTTTGGTGGCGCAAAACTGCTGCGTTGTGTTCCACCAAATTGGTTGAAAAATGGTGGGTCCCGTCTTTTTTGGCCACAAAGTACAGATAGGGTGTGGAGGTTGGGTTGAGAACTGCTTGGATAGATGCCGCTCCAGGATTGCAGATGGGGCCGAGGGGCAAGCCTCGCCGGGTGTAGGTGTTATAGGGAGTGTCTTTCTGAAGGTGGGCTCTGGTGAGGTTGCCATCGAAGTTTTTTAGCCCGTAAATTACAGTTGGGTCGCTCTGAAGCCGGATCCGCCTTCTGAGGCGATTTAAGAACACACCGGCAATTAGTGGACGTTCCTCGGCTGCCGCGGTTTCCTTTTCCACCACCGAAGCAAGGGTGACCACTTG
>CP070843.1:1484503-1489419 GCA_020350905.1 Deltaproteobacteria bacterium | reverse complement strand
GGGAGCGCCATGGTGATCCGAAATCGTCACTGGCGTTGTTGCTGACACATCGTATTACCAGGCTGCCCGGCTGGAAGGTGATGCTGGCCGAAATTCCAGCTGTCAAATTCATCGAGCTACAACCCGGGTCCGCAGCCTTTGGTGCACTTCGCCTCTGGGATCAGCTCGCCAATCAAGCGCCCGGGAGCGGTGTGGCATTATTCACCAGTCGCCCTTGGCCCGCAGTTTCCCAACCATCTGCGGTTGCCGATCAGATTGTGTCCCCTGAAACGACGGCGGCGACTCGTCCGACCCATGTGCTTTACCGCAGCCTGGCTTACCCGATTTCCGATCGACCCCTGACTATCGGCACGGGAAGCACCTCGGATGGCGTGAGACTGCAGATCCAGGGTGAGGCTGCAACCGTTTCCCGAAAGCATTGCACCATTCAACTTCGCGGCGATTACGTCGTGTTGATTGACCACAGCACCTCCGGCACCCTTGTAGATGAAACTCCGGTGTCTGGAGCCACTATTTTGGGTATCGGCCAGACCATTCGAGTGGGAACGTCCGGTGAGGAACTTCTCCTCATAGCCAGTTTGGAAACTGATGCGACGTAGAAAGGTAACCGTTTTCAGCCTGTCGTTTCTCGACTGCATTTGTTGTGGTTTAGGTGCAGTGATTTTGCTGTTTGTCATTGTGAACGCAAAAGGCGCACTCCGCCGTAATGAGGTGACCACAGATCTCCGAAGCCAAGTCACCCGATTGGAAAAAGAGATGCTTGAAGGCAAGAAGGGGTTGATTGAGGTACGAAACACTCTGGAGGAGACTCTGGCGGAACTGGTCAAAACCCAAGGACTCTCTAGAGAAGTGACAAAGATAATCCAAGAAAACAAAACCGAGCTGGCCCATTACGAGGGACAAACACTTGCTTCGAAAGCGCATATCAACAAGTTGAAGGCAGATATCAAGTCCATTGAGGAGAATCTCAAGCGGCTTGAGGGCAGAAGCAAAGCCCAAGACGACTACGGGTTCAAATTGCGCAGGTTTGTCGGCCAAGGTGACCGTCAGTACATCACAGGCCTCAAGGTTAGCGGAGACCGAATTTTTATTCTGGTGGATGCCTCGGCCAGTATGTTGGATGAGACGATCGTAGGCATCATTCGCAGGCGTCATCTCTCGGATGAGGCGAAACTGAAATCCCAGAAGTGGCAGCAGGCAGTCGCCACCGTTGACTGGCTGACCACCCAGCTCCCCCAATCCGGTAAGTTTCAGGTATATACCTTCAATGAAACCGCAGTGCCCGTACTTGACTCCACCGAAGGTGTCTGGCTCGACGCAGCTGACGTGGGAAAACTGAATGAAACCGTGGGCCGCTTGCATGAGGTCGTGCCCCAGAAAGGGACCAGCCTGCTCAATGCGTTCAGCGCGCTCCGCAAGATGAATCCTCCGCCGGATAACATCCTCCTTCTCGTAGACAGCCTGCCGACTATGGGGGCCAGAAAACCTGTGAGGAAGAGGGTTTCAGGAAAGAGGCGGCTGAGTCTTTTTGAGCGTGCCGCTGCCAAGCTCCCTGCCGGAGTTCCCGTAAATATCATTCTTTACCCGATGGAGGGAGATCCCATGGCTGCCAGTGCCTTTTGGCGCCTGGCCAAGGATACTGGAGGCTCGTTCTTCTCTCCTTCCCGGGACTGGCCCTAAGATGAAATCGCGGAGAAGAGACATACAAGTTTTCAGCTTATCCTTCCTGGATTGCATCTGCTGCGGCTTTGGCGCCATTATCCTCCTGTTTGTTTTATCCAAGTTCGCAGAACCGGTGATTATCGAAGAAGTAAAAGAAGATCTTCAAGCGGTCATACTTCGCCTGGAGCAGGAGATCTTTGAAATCCGCGGTGAAACCCAGGTGTTCAACCGTGAATTAACGGAAAAGAGAGAGCAACTGTCCACAGAAAAAGTGAAAATGGCCCGTCTCCAGGGAGATTTATCGAAGCTTCAGGGAGAGTTTTCTTCGTCCAAACAAAATGCCTCGGTACAGAATATTATCGAGGGGAAGTTGGCGCGCGCACGGCAAGAACTGACCGAAGAGATGAAACGGTTGTTGAAAGACCAACCGCGAAGGATTGACAGTTCCATCGGAGGTATCCCGGTGGATAGCGAATACATCGTATTTATCATCGACACCTCAAGCAGTATGCAGCGTAACGCTTGGGGGCTGGTGCTACAGAAGATGAAAGAGACACTGGAAGTCTATCCTGAGGTGAAAGGTATCCAGATAATGAACGACATGGGAAACTATATGTTTCCTCAGTACCGAGGTGAGTGGATTCCAGATACTCCCGCCCGTCGCAGGGCAATCATTTCTACCTTAAGAACCTGGCGGTCCTTTAGTAATAGCAGTCCAGTGGAGGGTATTACCGCAGCCATTAGAACCTTCTATGGTCCGGACAAGAAGATAAGTTTGTACGTGTTTGGCGATGAGTTCAGTGGTACTGACATGCAATCGGTAATCGATACGGTGGATAGATTCAACAGGGCTGATGAACATGGTGCGCGCCGGGTTCGCATCCATGCAATCGGGTTTCCCGTGGTCTTGGAGAACCACCGGTTCGCCGTGAACACCGGAGAGCGCTTCGCCACTCTCATGCGCATTCTGTGTGCGAAAAACGGCGGCGCCTTTGTCGGCCTCAACAGCACCACACCGTGACCCAAGAATCGTTATCTAGACTCTTGCATGAGGATGACTCTTTTCCTGATGGTCTGTACCCTGGGTTCCCAGTAGGCAGTATAGCCGCCACTGTCTTCTCGGTCCTTTTCATGAAGATCCTTGGTTCTGTAGAGTCTAATATATCCCTGAATTACAGTGACCTTTTCCGATTCAACTTCAAACGAAATACACTCCACGTAGTATGTGTTGTTAACAACCCCGGCATGATAGGGCGAATGATCCCTGAGGGTGAGCTCCACATTAAATTTACCTCTGGATGAATAAGTCACAGCTTCGTAACGACCCGGTAAAAGATCATGCCTCACCATGGAGCCAGTAGCCGGAATTAAGTGGTCAGAATAGAGGTATTTGAACTCTATTCCCGAGTCAACCTTCTGCTTTGCTTTACGTACCAAAAATACGGCTACACGAAATGCCAAATTTTGTATGTCCCCAGACGTTTTTACAGGTTAAAGTATCTGCTATAACCTTTGAGTATTTGAAAGCCGAAATTGTCAACATCTCCAAAGCTTATTTGCAAAATATACCGTTCAAATGAAAGGCGACTGGGGCGAAGATTTGGCTTCCCCACCCCAACCATTCCCGATTAATCATACTGATTCTAAATACACCTATTGGCCTCCGCATCGCTGACCTTTCCGAGGTACCCCTGCTCATTGAGATATTCGCATGTCTAGGATGACCTTGCTGCCTACTCGAAACATATATCGCTTGCTTACAAGCGAGATCTCCTCAATATCTTCAACTCTCACGCATATCGATGGCCAATCAATGAACCGGATTTCTTGCACTTCTATTGGTATTGCTGCTAAAGTGAGTACTGTAGTTTTCTTGACTGGGTAAATGAGATTGGGAGACACGGGATGCGAAAGTCGCTGAAGGCTCTCACAGTAGCATTAACCTGCCTACCTCTGAGCTTTCCTGCTTGGGGACAGGATGATCTCTGGAAGAGACTGAACCTCGAAATGGCTGAGCTATTCCAGAGTGGAGACTACCAGGCGGCTACTGAGGTAGCTGAACAGGCCCTTGAGATAGCTGAGAAGACATTTGGCAAAGAGCATCTGAATGCAGCGACATCTCTGAACAACCTCGCGACTCTCTATCGGGTTCTGGGCGTGTATCGGGAAGCTGAGTCTTTCTACAAACGATCACTGTCAATAAAGGAAAAAGTCCTCGGGCAAATGGATGCAAAGGTGGCAACGACGCTCAACAATCTAGCGGGCCTCTACAGGGCACAGCGCAGGTATACTGAAGCCGAACCCCTTTATGAGAGGGCACTGGCGATACGAGAAAAAACCTTGGAACCGGATAATCCTGATGTAGGACAATCCCTGAACAACTTGGCGCTGCTCTACAAAGTCCAGGGAAGATATGCCGAAGCCATTGCTCTTTATAAAAAGGCACTCAGAGTATGGGAGAAGTCCTTGGGTCCCTATGATCCGGATGTTGCAACACTTCTTGAGAATATGTCCCAGCTCTACAGCAAGCTTGGGAACAAAGAGCAGGCTATCAGGTTCGAGGAGCGCGCAAGAGCGATCCGCGGTCAACACTGACAGTGGCACCTATATCCCAGAAGATCCACTGTTCCAGCAGTTTTTGACCTGCCAGAGAATTTGGCATGTGCCAGACGGAGCAAATAGCCTGAGAGTATTGCGGTGGGGAATAAGCACTCTCTTGGCACAGTGAGAGAAACGGAAAGAAATCTGAGAAGTGTTGTCTAGGAAATCTGCTCAAAGATACTCTTCCCTAGAACCTCTCCCCACAAGAAGTTAACAGGCTCTAATGATGTCGTAGCGGAATATCTCAAAGGTTTGGGTTAGGTGAGCCGTAAAGCCTTCCAGGTCGTGGAGGAGCAATCACCACCTCTTGCTTGAGAAGAGTTCATGGCCAAGATTGAGAAGCAACAAAGACTGAATGAGATTAAGGGAATGGTCAGTGCATTCTGCGACCTTCATCTGAATGTAGAGTTTGCCGGCTATGCTTTGAAGCTATGCGAAAAGCTTGGACGAATGCGTAAGCTATCCATCATACGAGGGCGGACAGAGATCTGGGCTGCTGCCATTATCTATGTGATTGCGCGGTTGAATTTTCTGTTCGATCCAGAAAGTGAAAATCACATCACACCCGACACCATCTGTGAGTTTTTCAGGACAAAAAAGTCAACTGTCGGGAACAAAGCGACTCAGATAGAGAAGGCCTGTGATTTGGTAGT
>CP070843.1:1479144-1484403 GCA_020350905.1 Deltaproteobacteria bacterium | reverse complement strand
TGCGAAGAAGTTATTGCGGCCTGTGTCACCCTAGATGTGGCACCTTGCTACACTTTAAGAACAACAGGGCGTTCAAAGTAACAGGTGATAAGAATCATCCAGTAACACGGGGAGTGATTTGCGAACGTGGCCGTTTGATGCCTGATCATATCTACCATCCTCAGCGACTTAATTATCCTTTAAAGAGAACAGGTGAAAAAGGTCAGGGTCGCTGGCAGAGGCTTACCTGGGATCAAGCTTCGGATGAGGTGGCAGACAAACTATCCCGGTTACGGGAGCAGTATGGTGCTGAAACGCTGGCGTTTACACACGGCACCAAGCGCACCTATCACTGGGATGCTCGCCGGTTTTTCAACCTCTTTGGCTCCCCGAATATGTGCGGTGCAAACAACATCTGCATGTGCCCCAGCTATGCTACTGAATACGCCACCTACGGCGGCATGGCTTGGAGCGACATTATGGACGCTCGGTGTGTTGTCATATGGGGTGCTTCACCGTACAAATCTGAACCAACAGGGCGATATTCCCACTTAGTGAGGGCCAAAAAACGTGGGGCTAAAGTGATTGTGATTGATCCGCGCCGGACAAAAGAGGGGGAAATGGCTGACCTCTGGCTTCAGATCAGGCCAGGTACGGATGTGGCGTTAATGCTTTGCTGGACAAGACTGATCATTGATGAGGGCCTTTTCGACCAGAAGTTTGTAGAAAACTGGACAGTAGGTTTTGAAGATCTCAACAAGGCCGTCGCACCGTACACCCCGGAAAAGGTGGCAGAGATCACCATGATTCCCACTAAACTAATTGAGGAGTCGGCAAGGATGTACGCCAACATCCGTCCCGCCGTCATTCCATGGGGCTTTGGGCTGGACAAGCAGGGAGTCAACGCGACCCAAAGTGCTCGCGCCCGCGCCATTCTCCGAGCCATCACCGGCAATCTGGAAGTTCAAGGCGGCGAGATTTTCAGCAAGGCAGGAGAAGTTGGTAAAGTTTTGGATGATGAATATATGGAATTCAACGAAGCCCTGCCAGCAAGCCAAAGAGCAAAGCAACTCGGTATAGACAAATATCCCTTTTTCGGTTTCCCTGGTTGGGAAAAAAATCTTGCCTCCAATAAAAAGTTGCCCTCCGGCTATGTAATGGCACCTGAGGCTTGGCACTCCAGCATGGCGCACGCCAGGGACGTCTTTAATGCCGCTATCACAGGCAAGCCCTATCCTGTAACAGCCATAATTACTCTCGCAAACAATCCGCTGCTTGCTCTGCCAAATGCAATGAGGGTTTTTGAAGCCTTGAAATCGCTTCAGTTATACGTAGTAATGGATTACTACCTTACCCCCTCTGCCGCGCTAGCGGATTATGTATTTCCAGCCTCCTCAACTGTTGAGCAACCTGAACTCTGGCTCACCAATGATTTTTGTGTGGCTTGCCCTCCGGGAATAGACCCGCTTTACGAACGGCGGAACAGCTATCACTTCTACCGCGAATTGGGGATGAGGCTTGGTCAGGCCGAGCAGTGGCCCTGGGAGACCATAGCAGAGGTTTACGACCATCGATTGCAGCCTGTTGGCTTGACATTCCAGCAATTGGTAGAGCAGTACGGTTTCTTCGGGAAAAGGGAATATCGCCGATACGAGAAGTTCGGATTCGGAACGCCGACAGGCAAGGTGGAACTTTATTCCTCCATTTTCCAAGACTTGGGTTCAGAGCCTCTTCCGGTATACAGGGAACCCCCATGGAGCCCCAAGGGAAGCCCCGAACTTGCTGAGGAATATCCTCTCATACTTATCACTGGAAGCCGCTTCATGCCTATGTATCACTCCGAGCAACGACAGATTGAAAAGGCCCGTCGAAAGGTGCCAGATCCTTTGGTTACGCTTAATCCGAATACAGCCCGGAAGCTTGAGTTGGAAGAGGGAGATTGGGCTTTAATCTCCACGCCACAAGGTAAAATCCGCCAGCGGGTAAACATCTCTGAGGAAATACACCCCCAAATGGTTGATTCGCAGCATGGTTGGTGGTTTCCAGAGCGTGATCAGAAGCTCCCGGAACTTTTTGGCGCCTTCGAGTCTAATGCCAACATGCTTTGTCCAGACGATCCAGAATTTTGCAGCCCAGAAATAGGAAGTTGGCCGCACTCGGCTTTATTGTGCCGTGTTGAAAAAGAGTAGATGATTTTGCACACTGTTTTCAGTATCTGTTGTAGATGTGCGGTTACTTGTACCTGTAATCAGTTAAGATATATCCTATCGCAAGCGAGTTCTTATCAGTTTAGTATCAGTATCAGTCTGAGTTCAATCCTTCTTGACTTTCTAAATTGTTGACAGTCGTTTTACAAAAAGATGTGGTCCAAAACGATCACACCCTTTTGAAATCAGCGAGCCCAAATGAAGGAGGATAAAAATGATCGTAGGGATTTTGAAGGAAATCAAAGCAGAAGAGAATCGTGTCTGCATGACCCCGTCCGGAGTTGAGGTCATGAAGGCAAACGGACACACGATTCTGGTGGAAAAGGCAGCCGGCGGTCAAAGTGGCTTCGAAGATGAGGACTACATTGAGGCCGGAGCTGAAATTATTCATACGCCCGAACAGATTTTCGAGCAGTCTGACATGGTAATGCATGTGAAAGAACCTCTACCTTCTGAATACGATCTCATCCAGGAAGACCAGATTGTTTTCACTTATCTTCACCTGGCCGCAGAGGAGAAACTAACCCATGCACTGATCGAAACCCGGTCCATTTGCATTGCCTACGAAACCATTCAAAAGGAGGACGGCACACTACCCTTATTGACGCCAATGAGTGAAGTGGCTGGTCGAATGGCAACTCAGCAGGGCGCCAAGTACCTGGAAATGGCCCACGGGGGTCACGGTGTTTTGCTGGGCGGTGTGCCAGGGGTCGATCCGGGAACGGTCGTCATTATCGGAGGCGGCGTCGTGGGTATCAATGCTGCCAAAATGGCTTGCGGCCTGGGCGCTAAGGTTTACATCCTCGACTTGAGCCTTGATCGTTTGCGGTATCTGAGTGATGTCATGCCCGCTAACTGTTTTTGCCTGTACTCCAGCCCGGCCACCCTTCGGAATCTGATCACCAGGGCCGACGTGGTCATAGGGGCCGTGCTCGTACCGGGGGCCGTAGCTCCCAAATTGATTCCACGGGATATGCTTAAGACCATGAAGCCGGGCGCTGTCCTGGTAGATGTGGCCATCGATCAAGGCGGATGCTTTGAGACCTCGAAGGCGACCACCCATGCCGATCCGATCTACGAGGTTGATGGAATCGTACACTATTGTGTGGCCAATATGCCGGGTGCTCTCCCCAAGACATCCACCATTGCCCTGACCAATGCCACCTTGCCTTACGCTGTTGAAATTGCCAACAAGGGATGGAAAAAGGCCATGATGGAAAACCCCGAAATCAAACTCGGCGCCAATGTGATTCGAGGCAAGGTAACGTACAAAGCGGTGGCAGACGCCTTTGGCCTTGATTACACTCCCATCGACGACATACTGGCTGGCGTTTGATATAGCGTCCTCGATTTTTTGCCTCTTCAAAGGGTGGTCTACTTTTACTGAATCGTTAACCGATTGGTTATTCAAAGTACGAGGTTAGATATGATTGCAGGAATTATGAAAGAAACCAGAGCTGATGAGCATCGTGTCGCCATGACCCCAGCAGGAGTTGAGGTCATGGTGCAAAACGGACACACTGTTTTGGTGGAAAAGGCAGCGGGCAGCGCCAGCGGCTTTGAAGATGAGGCTTATGTTAAGTCCGGTGCTGAAATTGTTGATAGGCCTGGAGAGATCCTGAAGCGTTCCGAAATGATTATGCGGGTTAGGGAACCCACGCCTTTAGAGTTTGATCTCCCCCGGGAAGGCCAGATCTACTTTGCCTTTCTTCATCTGGCCGCATCAGAAGAAGTGACTCGTGCAATGATCAAAAGCGGCTCCGTTTGTATTGCGTATGAAACCGTGCAAAAGACAGACGGGTCTTTGCCCCTGCTCAAACCCATGGGCGAAGTCGCAGGCCCCATGGCGATTCAACAGGGCGCCAAGTACCTGGAAATGGCCCAGGGAGGTCATGGGGTCTTGCTGGGCGGCGTGCCAGGGGTTGATCCAGGAACGGTGGTCGTTCTCGGCGGTGGTATTGTCGGTATCAATGCCGCCAAAACGGCTGCCGGCCTGGGTGCCAACGTTTACGTCCTCGAAGCGAACCTGGATCGGTTGCGGTATCTGAGCGATGTCATGCCCCCCAACTGTTTCCTCGTGTACTCGAGCCCTGCCACCATTCGGGATCTTGTTACCATGGCCGACGTGGTCGTGGGCGCCGTTCTCGTTCCGGGTGCCAGAACGCCTACGCTGATTACGCGAGAAATGTTGAAAACCATGAAGAAGGGCGCGGTGCTGGTGGATGTTTCAATAGATCAGGGCGGATGCTCTGAAACCTCCAGGGAGACGACCCATTCCGACCCGACCTATACCGTTGAGGGTGTGGTGCATTACTGCGTGGGCAACATGCCGGGAGCTCTTCCCAGAACAGCCACCATTGCCTTGACCAACGCCACCCTGCCTTACGCTGTTGAAATTGCCAACAAAGGATGGAAAAAGGCCATGATGGAGAACCCCGAAATCAAACTCGGCGCCAATGTGGTCAGAGGAGAAGTGACTTACAAAGGGGTTGCAAACACTTTCGGTCTCTCTTACACACCCATCGACGAGCTCCTTTGAGAATATCCAGTGCAGAATAAGCACATCCGTTCCCAGAGGGAGCATGGGATTGCACAAATTCTGCTCCCAGCTCTCCCGAGTGCCATATGGATCAGATGCCAAAGATCTGATTCATCAACTCGGAATCCCGCTTGAAGAGGTTGGTTTATTAAGCGTGAACAAACGGCAGGCGACGTTAGATCAGAGGCTCGAACAAGGGGATGTAATTTACATTATTCCCCCTATTGGAGGAGGTTGATTAGCTACCGACTTTGCCTGTGTGGCGGTCATATCTTTTCCATTCTTTCGTGGTTTGCCGCACATGGTCAAAGACGTACCGCGTCGTTAGCAGCACTAGGCTTTGATAAACTTCGTATGCACCATCCTGTTCGTCCAAGTGATACGCTTTCTTGTAGCTTTGAATGTCTTGAAAGCGCGAGTCCCAATCTAAGCAAAATCGAGGAATTGTCCGAACGTTGGCAACAATATCTAATCAGCAAAATATAGAGGTGTTTTCGGCCATTGTTACAACCATGGTAGCAAAACGTTCTCAAT
>CP070843.1:1473378-1479044 GCA_020350905.1 Deltaproteobacteria bacterium | reverse complement strand
CCGAAAGACAAGGTCACCTGAGCTAGTGGTAGATTCCGCATTCCTCATTGTATTTAATTCGTTTTTACGGAAGGTTACAGAACTATCGGAGGAGATTCTCGTCCGGAACGGAATTTGGCGCTGTAAGGAGCTGAAAAAGCAGGAACATAAAATGCAAAAATAGCGTAATTACAAATTGTTACACTGTTATTACAGATCAAATACATAAGCCAAACGATCAGTAAAAGGCAGGCGCAAACACAAACTCGCGGCAGGAAAGATAACTTCTAAATTCGAGGAACCTCGTTTCATGCAACAGTCATCTCTACCGGAATTTGGATTCAGGTTCAGCCACCAGTTGCCTAACTTATGCCAAACTCTGGAGGCTATTAGTCAGGACTTGACGGTACAGTTTGGTAGATTTGAGTAAGGTAGGTTTTTTGACAACTTATTGAAAGGAATGAGAAAATATAGTGATACTCACACCCTACGCATGAACCGGCGTCTGATTCGTAGTCCAGCGCTCTATCCAGGCTGAGCTACGGGCGCCCTAGCATACATCGACACTATCGCGCAGATCGATTTTCTACCACGCAGCATCAGTTATGTCAATTTGTTCTCCGCCATTCAGCCATCAGCCGTCGGAAAGAAACTTTTTGGAGACATACCAGTTAAAACGTCGATTTTGACCCCAAAAATATCGTTTTACGGCCGAATTCAAGCCACTTTTCAGCCCTTTATATTTGGATATTAATCACTTAGCTTGCTCCGACCATGGGAGCGAGGATGGACTGGTTTCTTGTAAGCGATGAGGCTGACAAAGATCGACTAGGAAACGATATAATTGACATAAAAAATAAAGTTTTATTTGACATTTAATACCGTCCAACACATACTAACTTAAACGATTTTAGGCACTTATTATGAGCCAAATCTACAGCACAGAATTCGTCATCAAGCTTTTCAAAGACAAGTTTCCCAAATTCGCTATCAATAGACAGACTATTTATTATTGGAAAAAGGAAGGGGTCATCTCTGCCTCTCAGTCCTTGACGGGCAGGCTTGAGTTCTCGTTTACAGATCTTCTTCAGATCAGGACCGTGATCGAGCTTCGTGAAAGTGGAATCAGCGTGAGAACTATTAAGCGCTCAATTCTCAAACTTCAAAGCCTTTTCCCTAACCACCGAAACCCACTCATAGAACTACCTCTGGTCACCGTGGGGAAAGAAATTGTCGTAATAAAAGATGGAAAGAGGCTACGGGCCGATACCGGGCAAGAATATCTTTTTGACATCTCACAAATAAAAATGCAGCTTACTAGAGAGTTAAGGGATTTCAAAGCAGTCAGTAGGAAGCTGAGGAAACGGATTGAGGCGAATTGCCTCCAACCCTAAGAAGGGGTAGAATGTCATGTGACGTGACAGAAGTAGGTTGCAGCAAGAAAGAATATCTGGTATTGAGCACATACTGGCGCCCAGAGACGAAAGGTTTGGCATGATGCTAGACAGGCTGAAAGAGATCATCTTAGAGAAGTCTTTCCAGTATTCGGATGAGCCCATCTTTAATCTCGCTCATGCGGGTAAGAGCAACTTCTACTTTGATTGCAAGACTACTATGCTCGATCCAGAGGGAGCAGAGATTATCGCACGTCTGATTTTCGATAAGATAAGGGATCTAGATATTACAGCTGTTGGAGGCTTAGAACTCGGAGCCGTGCCGATATCCAGCATTGTCATTCTTATCTCTCAACAGGAAGGGAAGCCCATTAAGGGATTCGTTGTCAGGAAGGCGGTGAAAGGTCACGGTAAACGAGCGAAGATTGAAGGTCAAATCAAACCCGGCGAGAAAGTAGTCGTAGTGGATGATGTGATCACCACTGGGACATCTTCCATCCGCGCGATTGAAGCAATAACAAACATTGGTGCCGAGGTGGAAAAGGTCATTGTCCTCGTTGATAGAGAGGAATCCAATGGTAGACAGAATATCCAGGAGCTGTGTCCAAACGTTGAGTCACTGATGAAACGATCTGAGATCATGGCTCTCTATAATAAAAAGAAAGAAGAGGATAGAGTCGCAGTTGGTTAAATGCGACCAATAATAATCCCAAAAAGCAGCTTTAAGCATCCCAAGAAAGTCAGCTCTTCCAAAACATTTCGCACCATCCACATTGGTCATATCATAGTCGACATAAGAATATATTTTGGTGGCCAGGCTTCCTTGTCTCACTGTTTGGCAGAGACATATATGCTTGCCAATGTCTCTGGATTGTCCCGGCCTTTGCAAAACGTCCACAGCTGATGGTTCAATCCCTTGGTAAGGCGTTACACAGAAAGGATGAAAATGGATATAAGGATTGCGAAAATCAAAAAGAATCTCCAAAAAGGCCTATACGTAGAGAATCTGAGTGAAATACGACACCAGTGTATGGAAATGGCCAAGGAAGTCAACGAGCCTCTGCCTTTTTACGTTCTAGCTAGTGTCTTCCATGACATTGAAGAACATTGGAGGACAAAAAAACCACTCCTGGCAGACGAGGCCAAGGAAATGGAGCAGAGAATATCTGGTGCGTTAAAGGATGTTATTGATGGCTTTATTGAGAATCAAGAACTTAAACAAATGTGGAATAGTCTGAATGCTCTCTTGCGATCTTTTCTCCAGGTAGAGAAATAGACAGTGCTCTGTCAGATGGAGGTGTTCCCGAGTATAATCTGCGAGCCCATCTATGCCTAAACATGTGTCAAAAAAGTGAGGAAAGAAATCGGCGACGACACGAAAAAGCAGCTATTGGCCCGAACACTGCCGCCCATCAAGCCATGTCCTCGCATTTGATCGCCTTCGAAGATTCCCACGAGGGCTTCTTAAACCGTCATTTTTGGCACGCAAAAAGTCGTTTTAAGGCAGAAATCAGGTCACCTTTGAAGCGTTTATATTAGCATATCAGTTACTTGGCTTGGTCCGACCATAACTCAGCGTCGCAGGTAACTATCATCCTAAAACGTCGATTTTGACCCCAAAAATACCGCTTTAAGGCCGAATTCAAGCCACTTTTCAGCCCTTTATATTAGGATATTAATTACTTAGCTTGGTCCGACCACAAATCAGCAACTCAACGGTTGGCGCTGCAGGCGGTGCTGCTACCGGGGCCGTGTTAGGTAGTGTCGGGCGCGGTGCAGCGGCTGGTGCTGCCGGGAGTGCCGCTGTAGGACTTGTCCGGGGACTTTTCCGTTCACGTGAGCCAGATCCTGTATATCGGCGATTTGTTGAGAAATGTCTCCGTGAAAAGGGATACGAGCCCATCGGCTGGAAATAAGTACACCTCACCTGTTAGCTCTTTGTTGCACAATTCCCAGCAACTACATTCTTTTCTTGAACACTAATTTGAAATCTTGGGAAAGGACCAACTGCGGAGGCTTTCCAGAAAGTCGTAATTGGTAAGATCGTGCTGGATGGGAGTGATGGAAATACAGTCATTTGCCAGGGCACTGGCATCGGTGTCGCCATCTTCCTCAAGGGGCGGAGTGCTGCCACACTGCCAGTAGTAGACATTCTCCCGAGGATCCATCCTGCGGTCGAATTTTTCCACAAAGCGAGTGACGCCCTGACGGGTGACCCGAACGCCTCGTATCTTACTCTCAGAAATGGCCGGCACATTGACGTTCAATGAAGTATGCGGGGGAAGACCATGCTCCTCCACTTGCTGTGCCAGCAAACGGGCAAAGCGAGCTGCAGGTCGGAAGTCAGGATCACGAAAGGTGTTGATGGAAACCGCCATGGCAGGGACTCCCAGTATAGTCCCCTCGGTGGCCGCAGAAACGGTACCTGAGTAGATCACGTTGATGCCGACGTTGGCGCCCAAATTAATTCCGGATACCACCAAGTCCGGCGGCGGATTCATGAGTTCGTTTATAGCCAGCTTGACGCAGTCCGCTGGGGTGCCTTTTACAGCATAGCCAAAAAAAGCCCCGTTGCGTTTTATGGACTTCACCCGCAAAGGATCGGTAAGGGTGATGGCATGTCCCACAGCGCTTTGCTCGGTTTCGGGAGCCACCACTACCACATCATGGTCCTCGCTGAGGTGTTTATGAAGGACTTCGATTCCTTTGGCGTAGATGCCATCATCATTCGTAAGCAGTATCCTCATGGTGTGGACCGTGGCCCTGTATGGACTCGGGTTTCCTCTCTTTCAAAATCGCTTTGGCTGCTTTGCTGCCGAGTTGCAGGGCCTTTCTGTTCAGTTCCTCGGTGCCTTTCGGGACACGGGCCAGCACCGCCGCTTCCAAGGATTTCAATGATACCACCTTGGTCAACGTTGCCAGTGCGGCCAAGGCAATTATGTTGGCTACCATCTCCCTGCCCAGCTCCTTGCGAGCGATCTCAGTGAAGGGAATACAAACGGCCTTGGTGGTGGGGGTTTGGCTCACGAAGGTAGAATCCACCACCAGAGTTCCCTCCGGCTTCAAGTCGAAGTAAAAGGAGTCCGAGGATTTCTGGTTCATGGCCAACAGCAGGTCCAACCTGGTGGCCATGGGGTAATCAATCTCTTCATCGCTTATGACTACCTCGGCCTTGCTGGCCCCGCCCCGAGCCTCAGGTCCATACGACTGGGTCTGAGCAACGTATTTGCTTTCGTAGACGCCAGCAGCTTCCGCCAGGATAATCCCGGCCAGAATGAGACCCTGTCCCCCCGAACCACTTAAGCATATCTCGTATCTTTTTCCCATCGCGAATCCAGACCGATCAAACAAAATCTCTCGCCCGAGCCCCTGCGGCAAGACCTGTCGACGAGGAGTTCGACTGAGGCTCACTCGATGTCCTCAGGTCGAGTCGCTCAGGGCAGTCTCTGTGGGCTCTCGAGTTCTCCGTGAGCTCTGCGAGACCCTAAAAACCCTGTTATAAAGATTACCGAATCAGCGGGGAATGATATCCTTGGCTTGTTCCCGCACCAGTTCATACTGCTCAGTGTAAACAGGGAGCTCTCTGTCCGCCAGCACGCCAATGGTGAACTTATCCTTGAGTTCCTCTTCACTCATGTCCGCCGATTTCTCGACGCGCACCGCACGTTCCTTTTGCCATTTCATCATGGCCACGGCATCTCCCATCCTGTTCCTGCGGCCGTACTGGGTATGACAATGGGTTATCACTTCCACCACACCAAAGCCCCTCTTGACGAAAGCCTTCTCAATAAGTTTATCCAGCAACCGAGCGTGGTAGACCGTCCCCCGGCCCACAAAAACAGCCCCGGCGGTTACGGCAAGTTCGGCGATGTTGAAGGCGTGCTCGATGTTGCGGTACGGCGCGGTAGTGGCCTTCATACCGTAAGGGGTGGTAGGTGAGTACTGACCTCCTGTCATCCCGTAAATGTTGTTGTTGATTATGATGGCGGTGAGGTTGATGTTGCGCCGCGCCGCGTGGATAAAGTGGTTGCCGCCGATGGCGGTGGCATCGCCATCACCCATCACCACGATGACATTGAGCTCGGGTTTGGCAAGCTTTACCCCGGTGGCAAAGGTGAGGGCTCGCCCGTGGGTGGTATGAAGGGTGTTGAAATCCACATATACAGGGAGCCGACCGGAACAGCCGATACCTGAAACCATAACGATGTCGTCCTTCCGGTAAGCAAGCCGGTCTATGGCCCGAATCATGGCCCCAAGAACAATACCGTTGCCGCAGCCGGGGCACCAGACATG
>CP070843.1:1466737-1473278 GCA_020350905.1 Deltaproteobacteria bacterium | reverse complement strand
TCTTGGGCAATCTCAAATCCGCAATCCGTAATCTACAATCCATAACCGTCCTTCCTGGCGTCCTCGGATTTCGGATTTGTCGGTCGGCCTCTAAGTTTTACGCCTCAGAGTAGACTGTTTACCACGAGCACTCGGGATTCTCAGGTTCTAAGTTCACTGGGTAGCGACCGACCCCCCACCGGCACCAGGCACAGCCTCTCCTCCATGGCCTCAACCAAGGAGTGCAGGTTGTCACCATTCAGGGCGGAAATGGTGATTGCTTGATTGCGTTTGCGCAGATTCTCCACGTACTCTCGATCCTGCACCAAATCCACCTTGTTGAAAACCCGAAGCAATGGAATAAGGTGCAAATCAAGCTTTGCCAATATTTCCTCCACCGCCAACATCTGCTCCTCGAACATGGGATTGCTCACATCAATAACGTGCAATAGTAAGCCCGCATGACGCAACTCTTCCAAGGTCGCACCGAACGCCTCCATCAAATCACTGGGAAGGTCACGGATGAAGCCAACGGTATCAGTTATGATGGCCTCCTGATCGCGTGGAAAGCGTAACCTGCGGCTTGCGGGATCTAGCGTTGCAAAAAGACGATCTTCCACTTGCACCCGGCTGTGAGTCAACGTATTGAGCAGCGTGGATTTTCCTGCATTGGTGTAGCCAACGATGGAAATGACGGGGAGGCCGGTGCGCAGCCGCAGTCCTCGTCTCTGGCCGCGTTGTTTCCTGATTTGCAGCAGTTGCTTATCCAACCTGGCTATGCGATCTCGAACCCTGCGTCTGTTGATTTCCAGTTTGGTCTCACCCGGCCCCCTACTGCCGATGCCACCGGTGAGCCGCGACAAGGCATCGTCTTTGACCACCAATCGCGGCAGCATGTACTTCAACTGTGCCATCTCCACCTGAATCTTGCCTTCCCGGCTTTTGGCCCGTTGGGCAAAAATGTCCAGGATAAGCTGGGTTCGGTCGATAATTCGAAGCTCGGTAAAATCGGTGATAGAGCGCATCTGTGATGGATTAAGATCCTGGTCGAAAATCAAGAGATCAACCCCTGACTGCAGGGCCTTCAGCACGAGTTCGCTAAGCTTACCGCGTCCCATCAGATATTTGGGATGAACCCGTTGCTGCCGCTGGATGATGCTTTCGGCAACAGCAATACCTGATGAGCGGGCCAACTCGGTCAACTCCTCCATGGATGCTTCGGCCTCAGCGCGAGGTCCACTTGTCACACTGACGAGTATTGCCCGATCTTGATTTCCTTTTACTGCAACCAAGGCTTGCTTTCGAGCAAACTCGCTCTCCAGGGACTGTACCAGTTGGAGGAAATCCAGTCTTGGTTCGTGGGCGGAAAGCGGATCCAAGAGGAGCCATCCTTTACCGTTGACGTTCTCCGGCAGCAGGTGGGCCCCGAGCAATCGACGAGCACCGCCGTGCTCGTCCACCTCCAAGACCACCATGAGATCCAACCGCAAGAAGACCAGGTCCATTAGATCATCTTCGGTGAGAGGTTCACCTTTCAGATGGGTGTGGACGCATCGCAGGCCGCGGAGCCGACTGCTGTGGCCACGGGTGGGAGTGAGTTCAGGAATGAGTATGGAGCGGTGGTCGCCCACGATCACCCGCTCGATTTCGCCCCTGCGATTAATCAGCAAGCCAAGCTGTCGATTGGTTTCAAATGAGAGTCTTGCCAGAGTGCGCGAGAGATCGGGTGTGATAACACCCTGGGGGGGCAAACGTCGACGGTATAATCGCTGTAACCGTTTTAGGTAACCGGCCCCCAGACCGGCGGTGTGACCGTATACTTTTCGGATTTATGAACCTCCCAGTTCTTGTGGCTGTTATACAATTGTAATCCGCCACAAAGAATTTTGCAATAGAGGTCATTGTATGTCCTCTGGTGTCGTCTGACTTCTGACCTTTGATCTATCATCCCCTTCTCGCCCTTTCTCCGTGTCATTGTGTCACGGCGTCGTTCCCCTTCTACACCGTGAAGCAACCTGCTGTCCGCTGCCTGCTGGCTCGCGCGCCCTGCGATCCTCAACCCTGACCGCCTTGCCCGGAGAGCGTGGTACTGTGTTGGCCTGCACCAGCTCTACTGTGGGTGTGACGAGCAGTTCGTTGTGCAGTTCATGAGTAATCTTGTCTTGAAGCCGCTTTAGAAAGCGCATGTCTTCTTTGAAAATATCGGGGTGTATCTCCACCTGTATGCGCATGGTGTCCATCTCGGCTACCCTCTCAAGGATGATCAGGTAGTTTTGCCCAACTTCAGGGATCTCCATCAGTGCCTGTTCCACCTGAACCGGAAAAATATTCACCCCCTTGATAATGAGCATGTCATCAGTCCGGCCTTTAATGCGATCAAGGCGACTGTGAGTGCGGCCGCACGGGCAGGTCCCCGGGAGAATGCGAGTGAGGTCGCTCGTGCGGTAGCGAATAATCGGCATGGCCTCACGGGTAAGTGTGGTTAAGACCAGTTCTCCTTCCTTGCCTGGCTCAACAAGCTCGAGTGTCTCTGGATCGATGATCTCCACAAAGAAGGCATCCTCCCAGATGTGCATCCCCCACTTCTCAGGGCACTCAAAAGCCACTCCCGGCCCGTTCATCTCTGAAAGGCCGTAGGAATTGAAGGCTTCCAGCTCAAAGTATCGCTCCACCCGCAGCCTAATTTCTTCTGAATGGGGCTCTGCGCCCAGGAATGCAATACGCAGCTTCAGATCGCGGAGAGGATCCACCTCCAACTCTGCCATCACTTGCATGAGCCGCATGGCATAGCTTGGAATCAGATGGATCACAGTAGTTCCAAACTCCTGCATCAGAAGGATCTGTCTCTTGGTGTTGCCGGTCCCCGAAGGGATGGTCAAGGCTCCCAAACGCTCCCCGCCATAATGAAACCCTAGCCCGCCGGTGAAAAGCCCATAACCAGTGAGGTTCTGAAAAACGTCATCTTGCCGTACGCCGGTCATATACATACATCGACTGACCAGATCGGCCCAATTTTCAATGTCTTGCTGGCTGTGAAAAACCACTGTCGCCTGGCCCGAGGTCCCGGATGATGAATGGAGCCGGATGACATCTTTCAAGTCCACACCAAGGAGGCCGTAGGGAAACTGGGACCGCAGGTCGTCCTTGCTGGTGAAGGGGAGTCGGTGTATGTCCTCCATTCGCTGAATACTTTCAGGCTTGATTTCTTTCTCGGCAAAAACCTTGCTGTAGTGAGGGGACTTACTCGCCTGAGCTACCGTCCACTGCAATCGCTCCAGCTGCAGCCTTTTGAGGGTTTCCGGGGGCATGGTTTCCAATTCTTGCTTCCAGTACACAGCCATCAAGTCCTTAATCTCAGGTCAAGTGTCGCGGCCGTTACGGAGACCGCACCCACAATTACCAGCAACAATCCGAAACCCTAAGCATGAAACAAAATGGGACCCTCGATGTGGGATATGAGATATGAGATTTGGGAGGGAAGATGACTAGCCCGGATAGAGATAGGATCACACATCTCACATCACATATCCATTTTTTTCTAGCCTGCTTCTTCAAATGCCAAGTTTTCAAACCGGGTGTACTGGGTAAGAAAGGTGAGAGTGGTCTTCCCCGTGGGCCCGTTGCGCTGCTTGCCAATGATTACCTCGGCCCGCCCCTGATCAGGACTATCTGGGTGGTAGACTTGGTCGCGATAAATAAAGGCTATGACATCAGCATCCTGCTCGATAGCACCGGATTCACGGAGATCTGCAAGCTGGGGCCGCTTGTCGTGCCGTTCCTCCACCTTTCGGTTGAGCTGGGAGAGGGCCACTACCGGCAGATCAAGTTCTTTGGCCAGAGCCTTGAGCGAGCCGGAAATCTCCGATATCTCCTGCTCCCGCCGCTCACTGCCATGAGTTCCCCGCATCAGCTGCAGGTAGTCCACAATAATGAGTCCCAAGTTTTGATCCCGCTTCAAGCGGCGAGATTTGGCCCGAAGCTCCAGTGCAGAGATAGCTGGAGTGTCGTCTATAAAAATGGGTGCCTCGCTGATTGTTCCAGCTGCCCTGGTGAGACGTGGCCAGTCTCGTTCGCTCAGAAATCCACTGCGCATCTTTTGGGAATCCACCCTGGCTTCAGAGCAAAGCAGCCTCATACCCAGTTGCGCCTTGTTCATCTCCAACGAAAAGACACCCACCGGTACATCGGCCTCAACAGCAGCGTTGCGGGCAATGTTGAGGGCAAGGGCAGTCTTTCCCATACTGGGGCGGCCAGCAATAATGATCAGATCGGCGCGCTGCAGACCAGAGGTAAGCCGGTCCAACTCTGTAAAACCGGTGGTAACACCGGTTACCATCTCCCGGCGGTCATAGAGCTGCTCGAGGGTTTTGATACTTTGCTTGACTATCTCTTTGATGGGAAAAAATGATGGGTTGATGCGATCTTCACTGACTTGAAAAATGGCCTGCTCAGCCTGGTCCAGGAGAGCGTCTACCATGAGACTACTGTCAAAGCCAATTGTCACTATCTCACTGGCCCGACTGATTAGAGTACGGACCATCGACTTCTCTTTGACGATCCTGGCATATTGGCTTGTATTGGCCGAAGAAGGAACCCTGTCAACCAAGGAGGCCAGGTAACTTGCTCCTCCCACTTGGTCCAGTTTTTTCTGGGATCTGAGAAGGTCAGTCAGCGTGACCAGGTCGCAGGGCTCGTTCCTTTCGAACAGCTCGACGACTGCTGCAAAGATGCTACGGTGAGCCGCCCGGTAAAACTCCTCACCCCTGAGCACTTCCAAAACGCTAGACAATACCTCATTGTCTAGAAGAATGCCGCCGATAACCGATTGTTCGGCCTCAATGTTGTGAGGGGGAACCTTCGTGGGCGCGCCACCCTGCTCGTTCATGGCCTCACTGGTCCTTTTCTAGCCCTGATATTTCACGAATCGCTTGCTGCAGGGAGCTTCAATTCCTACTCTTCCTTTACGACCTGGACAGTAAGCTCGGCTGTAACATCAGCATGAACCTTAACAGGAACCTGGAATTCACCCAAGCTCTTGATAGGTTCATCGAGCTTAATCAATTTGCGTTCAATCTCTAACCCCGCCTCTTCCAGGGCCTGGGATATATCACTGACTGAGACAGAACCGTAGATCTTGTCCTCGTCCACAACCTTGCGGGCGAGGGTAAGGGTCAAGCCTCTGAATTTTTCGGCAAAACTCTCAGCGTCTTTGCGGATCAACTCTGCCTTTCGCAGAATCAACTGTCTCTGGTGCTCAAGCTCCTTAAGATTCTTGCTGGTGGCCAGTACGGCTTTTCCCTGAGGTATAAGGTAGTTGCGACCATAGCCAGGGGCCACCTGGACTGTCTCACCCATTGTACCAAGCTTGGGAATATCTTCTTTTAGTATGACTTTCATCGAAAGAAACCTCCGTTGCAGGATGACCAGGATTATCGGCCCCCAGAAAACCGAATGGTTGATGAAATGACTTTGAGCACCCTACGTTGCCGCGTCCGACTTTCAGCGGTCACTGGAACGTTTTGAAGCTGGCTCAAAAACCGTATTGGACAAAACGAATGCGATGATTGGGTTGACAGCGAACTAGACCACATCTCACCTACAAGAACTTTACAGAACGCGACGTCACTCCACTAGTGCGGCTGAATGGTCGTGTATGGCATCAAGGCAATGTGCCTGGCTCTTTTTACAGCCATGGTTACTTGCCTCTGGTGCCGGGCACAGTTGCCAGAAATACGCCGGGGGATTATTTTTCCTCGCTCCGTAATAAAGTATTTCAGTAGTTTTGGATCCTTATAATCAATTTTTAGATTTGAGTCTGCACAGAATCGACAAACCTTCCGCCGTGGGAATGCCCGCCTTCTTCTCCTGTTAACCACTGTTTACTCCTCCCTGATTTGAGCTGCTACCCCCTTATGATTCCTCTTCTTCGCTTTCTTCAGCCTCGGGAGGCTGAGCTTCTTCTTCAGGGGTCTCAACTGATTCTGTTTCCTCTGGAGGCTCGGACTTTTCAGGCTCAATGCTCTCGGAATCTACCTGATCTGCGAGTTTCACCGTCAGGTACTTCAAAACCCGATCGTCAAGCCTCATGTTTCGTTCAATCTCAGAAACGACATCCGCTGAGCCCACATAATCCATCAACACATAATAGCCCTTATTCTGTTTCTTGACACTATAGGCCAGTTTCTTCCTGCCCTGCTCGTCGTAAGAGGTCACAATGCCGTCCATACCAGTGACCACACCTTTAATCTTGGTGGCAACAGCTTTGAGGTCTTCTTCGGAACTGTCTGGAGTGACAATAAAGAGTGTCTCGTAATGACGCATACCAGACTCCTTTCGGGTTCAACAGCCCCGGCCCTCACACCGGAGCAAGGAGATAGAGGTGAACGCTAATGATTTGTATACTAGATAAGCCGAGGATGAATACCACATGGCCTGTGGATAGTCAAGCACTAATTCGGAAAGCTATCAGCCGCCGGCTTCTAGTAGGGCATGGGGCATAGCATGGGGAAATACAGCGGGCAGCCCAAAATTCCGCAATCCGAGATCAGCAATCTACAATCTA
>CP070843.1:1462622-1466637 GCA_020350905.1 Deltaproteobacteria bacterium | reverse complement strand
GGATATGAAGTGTTTACATTTTCCAATCCCGCGATATGCCCCCTGATGATGATGCCAGAATGTGGCTGTGGTCCGAATCAGACATGCACCGACATTATTGTTTCCGACTTGGATATGCCAAACATGACTGGACTGGGTTTCGTAGAAAACCAAAAAAAGAAAAACTGCAAATGCCAACATGTTGTTCTCATGTCAGGCAGGTGGACAGGCCAGGATTTATTACATGCCCACGAACTCGGCTGTAAGACCTTTGCAAAGCCGTTCCCTTTTGAGGAATTCTATGAGTGGCTGGATGAAGTTGAAAGGAGCATTGAGTCAACGAGAGAGCTCTACAGCTGGTTTCAAGATCCTAGTTCTTTATCTGAGAAGTGATAAGCATTGCCGAACCACTCGCTGCAACGGACGGGGCAAACAGCTCCGCTGACCTTCTGGACTAACTTGATATTTCATACTGTAATCCACAGTTTGCCCTTTGAGACCGAGCTCCAATACTTTGTGCTAGATTCTACTAGTAGCAGAGTGTGGATTAAGATATAAAGTCCGACTGAACTTCCAGGAAATTGTACATATCTCGATAGGAAGTCGCCACTTGTTTCATAGGGCTTACACCAGCTCATCACTATGTGCAGGGAGGCCAAAAGAGGCATACGATACGAACTCGAACTCTTGATAACGGATTGGAGATTAACACTCTTTGGTGTCTAAGTCATCGTGGGCTTGGACTGCCTGTTGATTTGGTAGAAAAGGAGCACAGAAAAAGAGCCCATTCCCGGCATTCTTGATGCAGCTAAATTTTGGATTAGCATCGAAAAATGCTCCCCAAGAGTCCCATCGAATTAGAGATCGACATGACTCTTTCCATATAGAAACTTTCTGAGCTTTTCTCTATATGTTCTAGCCATGCCTTCAAATTCGATACAAATCTGAGTCACCTCCCCTTCCGCCTTGGGAGGTTTAACCCAGCGAACAATTCCTAGGGTGCGAAAATCTCCCCAGTCCACTGGCAGCACAATTTCTAAGTGAACTGGGGCTTCAGGGGGAAATGCTTGGGGCTCCGCCTCTGGTACCCCGACCATAATTCCTACTAAGGAGATGTCGATTGAAAAACCGATCCAAACGTTGCTGCTCTCTCTGTCTTCCTCTTTCCCGTTGGGTGACACCAGAAAATTCACCGGTATTTCCGTCCTAAAGCGAGGAGCGCGCCGGCGTTCCTTCATTCCCGCCTCTTCAAGTTTCTCTTTGGTCTTATCCAGACGATCATGGTAGTAGTCCAAGAATACTGTCTTGACTGGAGGGTGTTCCTTGATTATGTCGCACATACTGGAATAGCTGAATTCGATGATTAAACTCAAATCCTCAGCCACCACCGAAGCAGAACGGGGTTCACCAGTCAGAAATGACATTTCACCAAAAAACTGGTTTCCCTTCAAAACAGCAATCTCCAGTTCTCCATCCTGATAATCTTTGGCGAATACTCTAACTCGGCCATCCAAAACCACATAGATTGATCGGCCTTCATCTCCTTCTGAAATGATCACCTCGTCAGTATTAAAGATATGCACAGTAGCAGTTCCAACCATCTTGCTCCGTTCTTTTTCACTCAAATGTGACAAGAAAGGGATCGCTGAAATTGCCTCCATAAGTCGTTCTTGCCACCAGGGCTCGATAACGTGTTTTTCTTCTGACAGTTTTTGAACTTGGATTGTATTAGAGAGAATAGATATAGTCTCAAAAAATTGATCTCTCGCTTCAGGAATCTCCCTCTCGATGTAACGAAAGGTAATATCTCCTATCTTGAAGGTATCACCGGAGGTAAGAACAACTTTGTCCAAGCGCTTGCCATTGCAAACGATGCCATTAGCGCCACCTAGATCCCCAAGAGTCCACTCACCTTCCCGAAACCTAAGTCTTGCATGGTTACGTGAAACATCCTTACCAAGGAGTGTGATCGTATTCTTTGCACTGCGCCCAATCCTTACCTCATCATCCAGAAGTGGGTATACAGTATTGGGCCCCAAACCCTTATCTAACGTCAGGAAGCAATCTTTCATAAGTATATCCTTGCTTAACTATTACCTTCTGTTCAAAAACAAGTACAGCAATTTTTTATACGTAACTCAAATTTATCTTAAAAAGGCTGTAATTGAAACAATAGAGAAAATTCTATCTGTCATGAACTATAATCCAAATATATAATAACAAGATAAACTTTTAATTTTTGCTTTTTAACTTTTTAATCATCATTAGCGCTTCAGCTAACATTTGATTATTGGAACGAAGGCGATATGTCATTGCACGTATCAGTTTTTCTGTAATTTCTGGATTTTTTTCTATAATCTCATTAATTTTTTCCCCAGGATAACGTTTCAGTACCGTTTTTTCCTGGGCAATAACTGTCGCCGAGCGCGGCTCGTTAGATATACTTGCTATCTCACCAAAGAAATTACCAGGCTCGACTATCTGACCTATCTTTTGCCCATCTGCGACTACTAGTAAAGCTCCCTGTACCAGTTCGAAAAAGTCTTTGTCCGTATTCCCTTCACGGATTACCACGTCACCACTTTCATAACTCTCAGTTTCGGGACTGATAAGGTATGCAGCCAAGGTCTCTTTGGTCATAACTGTATGCCTGAGAACCTCATGGTGGGAGGTCAAACCATCGCGCATTTTTGCCAACCCAGACTCTCTCAAGGTCGCCATGCCTTCTTTCATGGCGATTTTCCGTAGTTGATCCTCGGGAATGCCCGCGTTGATTGCTCTTGCCAGTTCGTCGGTCACCTCTAGCAACTCATAGAGACCAACCCGACCTTTGTACCCAGTACTAAAGCACTCCGGGCATCCTACGGGGCCATATATCGTAAGATTTGGGATTTCGTCTTCAGAAATACCCATGCTAACTAGTTCCTTTGGATCTAGATCCGTCTCAAGCTGTTTGCACTGGGGGCACAAGCGCCGAGCGAGTCGTTGAGAGAGGACAATGCTTACCGCCGAGGATACCAAATAGGGTGGAATACCTACATCCACAAGACGGGCGATGGTTGAAACGCAATCATTGGTATGGAGAGTACTCAAGACGAGATGGCCCGTCATAGCTGCTTTTACAGCAATCTCTGCCGTATCCGCATCCCGTATTTCTCCTACCATGATTATGTCTGGATCCTGCCGCAAGAAGGCTCTGAGTGCAGAGGCGAATGTCAAGCCTATGTCACTGCGAACGTTTAATTGATTTATTCCTTTGAAGTTATATTCAACTGGGTCTTCAGCCGTAAGTATCTTGGTGTCCACACTATTGAGCACCTTGAGAATGGAATAGAGTGTAGTTGTCTTGCCGCTGCCAGTAGGACCTGTCACAAGGATCAGACCGTAAGGTCGATGGATGCAGCGCTGTAGACGCTCAAAGGTTCCTTTATCAAAGCCCAATTTCTTCAGATCTATATTCACTGAGCTCTTGTCCAGAATCCGGAGGACGAGACTTTCGCCAAACAGAGTCGGCAGAGAGGAAACCCGAAACTCTACAGACCTGCGTTTCCCAACCCGTATCTTTATTCTGCCGTCCTGCGGCAAACGGCGTTCTGCAATATTCATGTTTGCAAGGATCTTTATCCTGGAATTAACAGCGTTTTTTATATTGACTGGAAGGTTTAGTGACCTGTAAAGAGACCCATCCAAACGATACCGAACCTGCAAGGAGTTCTCGAAAGGTTCGATATGAATGTCACTCACTTGGTCTTTGACGGCCTTGAGCAACATGCCGTTTACGAGTTTTACGACGGGGGCACTCGATGCTCCGTATTCATCCAGCGCATCGTCTTCATCTTCAGAGGTATCGAGTTCAAAGTCCTCTGATGCCTCAGAAACCAACCTGCCGAAATCGTCCACCTGCATTGGAGGCTCATCGTCCTCTTCCTCTTCGACTTCCTTTTTCAATTGAAGATCGTGGTATGTCATCTCACCTATTTTGTAGTAAGTACGGAACGCGTCGAGAATGTCTTTTTCAGAGGACACACAGACAATC
>CP070843.1:1459099-1462522 GCA_020350905.1 Deltaproteobacteria bacterium | reverse complement strand
TGTGCGTCCTTCTCCGTGTGCCTTGACGTGAAACCAGTCGGAGAGCCGGATGCGGGAGATCCGCACGTCCGGTTCGATGAGCGGAGACAGGAAACGGAGCTATGGTAAGGACTGAGGCACCGGCCCCTTGGCGAAAGCAGCCGGAAACAGCTACTCCCCGTGCCTAAGGCCACCGCGCCTGTCTTCGACTCTACTGAATCGGCTGCTGTGATCGCGAATATGACTGCTCTTCCGGGCGTCCTCGCGTGTCGGACCCTGCGACGTACTGTTCAAGTACGCCTCGGATCCAACACCCTGCGGTTGCCCGGTGGCCCGCCCGCCTCGCCTGAGCGAGCAGGCTCGCGATGGCGGGCAGGCACACTCTTCTCCACGGTCTCGCGACGACAATTCATGAAATAATCGGGCTAGTGAGTAAGAATTCCCCCGATATTCCTCTCCTTATATCCCTGGAAGGTATGTCTCGTCCAGATGTTTCACGGCTTGCTTTTCTTAGAGTTTATGAGGGCCAATCTTCCTGGGTTGCTGCTGCTGATATTTTCTTAGGCAATCGCGGCATATACAAGACTGTCTTTTATTGTCTGAAGGCACAAGCTTCAAAAGATCTTCAGAAAAATGCTCAAAACGGCACCAACAGTCCTCGTCCGATTGACGTTTCTCCCTGGCGAGCAGGCAATCATTCGGTTTCCCGCAAATCGGGCAGATGGATTTATCAACGTGCTCTTTCATTTAGTTATCAGGCACTGGAGGCACACTGCTGCCTGCCCCGGGATCAACTTTAAAAGGGCCTTTCATGTCAAATCCTTTTGAATAGTCCTTAACAATATCAAATACTTTGATTGGGCCATAAACATTGAACAAGGAATACATTATCGCTGGCACGATAAAGTCCTCAGCTCCCTCGATAACAGCGCTTAACAGGTCTATAGTTTCTTTACCCGTGAAAGGACGCTCATTTGTTACAATTCCGCCATCAGTTTTACCCATGTAAAGGCACATAAACATCACGTCCTCGTTCAGATTCTTTCGAAAGGACCGAATAATGTCTTTACTAATTCGTGATCTTGATTCTTCCATTACCGTCCCCCTTTTCCCTAAGAATATCAAATATTTTACTATGAAATATCCGGGCTAGAATCTTAAGGACATTCCCCCTTTGCCGTTGGTTTTTTCGAGCCAATCATCGAATTTCTTGCGCAGCCAGCGCTTGAACCAATACCTCGCTCTTGGCACCAGAAGAGCAAGCCCTGCAAAATCGGTAATAAAACCGGGTGTCAACAGTACAACGCCTGCTACGAAGATCAGCATGGCATCCAACATTTCTTCTGCCGGGAGGTCTCCACGATTCAGGCTATCCCTGACCTTGGTCATGGTTTTGATGCCCTCGAGTCTCGCCAGGGAAGCCCCGAGAAGTCCTGTCAAAATTACGATGAGAATAGTATTGAAGGCACCAACCTGCGCGCCGATTTTAATGAGCAGGTAGATTTCCATAAAAGGAACAAGGGTAAAGGCTAGAAATAGCTTCAGAAACATCTTTACAAACTCCAGACCTGCAACAAACAATAATGGGGAAATCACCCTTCCATGGGGGGATTTCAAAACAACCTTTCTCTGAACTTCGCCGGGTCTTTCTATGCGATTAAATCTTTTTTTCTGTTATCGTGAGCCATTAAAGCTATACGCTTGATTTCTTTCATCACATGCTACTCTATTTCAACCTATTTCTTGGTTCAACCTCATACATCAGGCCGTTCGGTGCTTGGTTTGTTTCCAAGTCCTGGTAAGGGTGCTTTTAGACCACCTTTTGCTTCGCCTTCAATTAGAGACTTTATGTCCGGGTATGCATATACAGTCAAGGCATCATTTTGGGGTAAGCCACCAGTATCAGCTGACGGCCCGTAAATACTATGGATTTCTCTTCCCAACATTCTCAGCAAAGCCGTCTGTTCTCCCCGGTGCTGAGCTGTATGGGCTATCCGTCTCAGCATGACCCAGGTTCTCATTCGCTTGGTTTCAAAAAAAGGAACCTCTTGTTCCCACCAGGTACTGTCCTTTTCTTTTAGAGTTGCAAGTCGTCTTCCGGAATCTTCAGCATATCGTTTGATAAATTCGAGACGAATTTCCTTTTCAGGTAAAGGAGGTGCACCAACATCAATGCCAAACATAGAGCAAAACCATTTGTCTTCACTCAGGCACTGATGCACCATGTGCTCGAGCGGATTCCTATCCCTCTTGTCCAATGGTTGAGGTCGGATGAGAAGATCGTCATCCGTAAACATACTCCAGACGCTCAGAGTTTTAATCCGTTCGGTATCATACGTTTCTACCAGAAAATCGTATTCCATTCCTTCCTCCATTTACCTAGGATTTCTTCACCGTTGAAAGATATTTTTGGCATGCTTACCCTAAAAATATTCGCAGAAGAAAAGGAGAATGAAGATGGCATTATACGGTATTTACGGCAGCCACACCACGGAGTCATGCCCGTTGAACAATGGGGAGGTAGCTAAGAGAGTGGTCGCTGTGGCAGAAAGTGATGTACAGAGCACAGCTAACGAGTACAAGATCAGTGAAATTCTTGGTCAGTACCACTCTGCCCTCGAACACACGTTTCTTTGGATCGTCGATGCAGAAGATCCCCATCTGATAGAGAAATTCTGTGTGGAAACAGGTGTTGCCTCGTTTAACAGGCTAAAAATTGTGCCCTTAATAACTTTCAGCGAGGGAGTCATCCCGCTGGTTAAAAAGGTTCACGGACTCTGATCGACCCCTGCCCAGAATAAGCGGGAAAATTGCAGGAGAGATGGAAGGAGCCGCCCCGACAAGGTGAAGTTTGCCTCCAGCTGTTTGGGCTGCATACTCTTCTATCGTCATTTTGATCTCCCCCTCATTTTTTCCATCGCGTTCAACCGCCGTCGAATTGACTACCGTTGATTGACGTGATGAGTGAAAATATCCGGGCTAGGTCTATCGGCCTCACCTTACTCTATCACATTAAGTCCTGAGTGTTCTCGATGCAATCGGGAGGAATGAAATTTTGGTAACCTTTCTTTTCCAGCCTCCGACAATAATAACTAAGGGGACGATTCATCGGATGGGCCTATCAAAAAACATTACAACGACTAGCCCGGATATTTCATGAATTGCTGTCGCGAGACCACGAAGATGGGTGTGCCACCTGGCAACCGCAGGGTGTTGGTTCCGAGGCGTACCTAAACGGTACGTCGCAGGGTCCGACACCCGAGGACGCCGGGAAGAACGGCCATATCTGTGGTCGCAGCAAGTGATTCATGAAATATCCGGGCTAAGGAGGATACGATGAAATCAAAAGCTTTGACCGCAGCATTGGCCCTGACAATAGTTTTTGCAGGTGCATATGCGGTAGACGCCATGCACTTTGGAAAAGATGCTGGATTTAAGGGCGTC
>CP070843.1:1454477-1458999 GCA_020350905.1 Deltaproteobacteria bacterium | reverse complement strand
TGGTGAAAAAACTGACATTTACCCGGGATAGATCCTCCGGCGACACAATAAGGTGCTGGATCACAAGGAAGGCCAGAATGAGGATCAGTCCTATATAGTACGCTGCCCCCAAACCAGCCATTACACCCACGGTAACCAAAAGCGCAAAAGTAATCAAGTGGCAGAGCTCCGAAACCCTCAGGGCCTTGGCAATTCCCCATCGTTGCGGTATGGACTTGAGCATGTAGTTGCAGTCAAATTCATAATCCTGACAACCGTAGACAATATCGAAGCCAGCAATCCAAAAAAGCACCGCCGCCCCGAGAAGAAAGGCAATAGGGTGGAAACTGCCAGCAACGGCCACCCATCCCCCTATGGGGGCAAGCCCGATGGCACCACCCAGGATGAGATGACTCAGCCAGGTGAATCGCTTGGTAAAAGAATAAAAAAAGGTCACTGCCAAGGCCACGGGGGAAAGAATAAAACAGAGGCGATTGAGTTCATGGGCAGCGAGCACAAATACAGCGCCAGAGGCGGCAACAAAAACCCAAACCTCGCTTTTCTTGAGCACACCCCGAGGAATTTCCCGGTCACGAGTTCTCTGGTTGGCAGCATCTATCTTTGCATCTACCAGTCTGTTGAAGGCCATGGCCGCACTGCGGATGCCCACCATGGCAACGAAAATCCAAAAAACCTGCTCACTGCCAGGCCACCCCCTGGCAGCCAGAAATGCACCCATAAAGGCAAAGGGTAGGGCGAACACCGTGTGTTCTATTTTGATCATTTTTACTATCAGCTTTACCTTGTTCAGCATGATATTAACCAGATGTCGGTGGTCCGTAGTTCGTTGTCCGTTGCAACACTTTTTAGGTGTCTTTTCCCTATGCCCTTTGCCCTATGCTCTATGCCTCAACTGTGTTCTTTGTCTTGAATGACCAGCCCACTAATCTCTCTGCCCGGCATCTGGCAAAAAGTTGAGCGGCACCCTTTGACTCAACTCCCCTGTCTCGTAAAGCATGTCAAAAAAGAGTCTCAACCCTTGCTGTTTGTCACCATCCAGATCGTACTCTATGGTCTGCAAGTACTGCACACATTCTTGTCGGGAAAACCAGGAGCACTGGTCTACCGCCGTAGCTATCTCTTCCAGATGGCCAAGCCCGTACTCTTTTGCTGCTAGCAGTGTTGCGTGCGCTCGATGTACCAGCCCGTCTCGGTGGGCCAGTGTTTCACGACGTAAGGCCCAGACCGCAAACACAAAGGGATGTCCCGTCCACTGGTGCCAGGCAGCGCCCAAATCCAGCGCCATTGCGACTTCCGGATTCTGGCGCAGTTGCAGGGCATCGTCACCGATGGCCAGAACCGCCCGGGCGCCAGCCGGCCACCGTGAACCGCAAGCATGGTAATCTGTTACCCGGTACCGTGGTGTCACGGGAAACCTGCGGGCAAACAGTAATTTCAGCAAAGCTATGGAAGTGTGCGACTTGGGCGTCAGCAGAATCTCTTGGCCTTCCAATTTCTGTAGAGGCACCCTGGAAAGCAACAAAACTGAGCAGACTTCGTTTTTACAGCTTATTGAAAGTTCAGGCAGCAATAGATACTTTTCAAAATGGCGCGCATATTCTATGGATGAAACCACTCCCAGATCCAGGTGGTCAGAAGCAAGCCAAGCGTTGAGCACAGCAGGGGTGCCATCGATAATATCGAAATCATGCTGAACCGCGCCACTCTCCAGAGGGTGGAAAATAGGCAACGTATTGATGAAACTCACCTTGCCAACTCTAATCCTCTCAGTGACCTCTAGATCAGCCATTCCAAAGCTCCTTGGCAGCCGGCCGCAATAGCGGACTCGATATCCGTGGCTTCCACCCGGATGGCAAGCCATCGTTTGTTTTTCTCTAGGCTTCCGTAGTGTGATGTCAGCCCCAGGTTCCGGGCACCATGGAAAGTGGCCATGGCAAGGACAACATCAGGACCAAGGCCGCACTGGTCTACCAGTACGGTCATTTCCTTGAAAAGATTTAGGTCAGCGTTGCTGGCCAAACTGTCCGTTCCAAGAGCGCAGGGGACTCCTGCATCCAGAAGCTGCCTCACCGGCGGCAGACCATTTCCAATAAAAAGATTACTGCGCGGACAGAGGCAGACTCCCGCTCGGGAACGTTGCAGCAGTTGAATCTCCTCTTCGCTCACCTGAACGACATGGACACACAGGCTCAGGGAATCGAGAAAACCCAGCCGATCCAAATAGGTTACCGCGCCACAGCCAGGGGGCTGCCACCTGCCAGGTTCCATGCCGCGTTCCTCCAGGAGATCTCTCAGGGGACCTTTGCCAGTGCGGAGGAAAAGGATCTCTTCCTCAGATTCGGCAGCGTGTATTGAGACAACCTTTGCTCGCTCACTGGTCCAATCTTTCGCTTCCCTGAGCAGTGATGCAGAGGTTGTATAGGGAGAATGGACCGCCAGACTGACATTTTCTTGGCCGTTTGCCAATGTCCTCCGAGCAGGCTGCGGAAGTCGATCCATGGCAGCCTCAAGGCTCTCGGTCTGCAAACCAAACAGTTCCACAAACGTCCGCACCACGAAGGTGCCAGCACTGTCTTCTCCGGCAAAAGTGGCAGAGGAATCAATGTCCCCAACGATTCCCGTCCCAAAAGCATGCAGGGATGCCAGCGATTCTAGACGCGCTTGTTCCAGTTGGATCTGACTGAGCCGCTCCCTGGCTGTCAACAGACTTCGAATCCACTCAGCCATGCCGTCCTTCGCCTGAACCTGTCCAGCCAGACCGCTCAGATCCAGATGAGCATGACCGTTCACCAGGGCGGGGAGTATGACGGTCTCACCATGGTCCCTCGCTGGAGCCTCGCGCCACTGGCGGCGGAGCTGCTGAAACGGCCCTACCTCCAGTATGACACCGTCGGCCACCACCACCGCGCCATCTTCTATGGCTGGCTGGGTTATGGGCACAACCAGCTGGGCCCGGTGTAAAACAGGACGGGAATCAGGCCGCCGCGGCGACTCGGAGACGCGGGGACGTGGAGAATAAAGGTTGATGTCTTTTGTGGTCATACGTATTTATCGTTGGTTAGTATCTCAGCCGCGAGGCTACTCCCATTGCATACCAGGGGTTTCACCACAGAGTACACAAAGATCACAAAGGGTTAAAAATCAAAAAAATACACGAACTATTGGCTATACCATTCATTTTATGAAATCAAATATATATCTCACCCGAAATGATGGGATGTTGAACAAATTGCAAGCCGAGCCCCTCGAGAAGCCGATACTCACCAGGAAAAATAGCAGCTAACTAGTTTATTCCTTGTGTTCTTTGTGACCTTTGTGGTTATTTTCCCGTTTTGCAATGAGCTCGTAGAAAGTATTTCGCTGCCTGGGCTCGTAGCCAGCGTCCAAGATAGTCCTTTTAATTTCTTCCACTGACAGCCTGTGTCTCACACCAGCAGCCGCCACCACATTCTCCTCGATCATGGTACTGCCGAAGTCGTTGGCACCAAATTGCAGGGCCACCTGGGCCACTCCCGATCCCATGGTGACCCACGAGACCTGGATATTGGTTATGTTGTCCAGCACCAACCGGCTCATGGCCAACGTTCTCAGGTAATCCATTGCAGTGGCCGGTTCTACCTGAAGCGCGGTGTTGTCCGGCTGGAACGTCCAAGGAATGAAAGCAGTGAAGCCAGTAGTCCTGTCCTGAAGCTCTCGAAGCCTGAGAAGGTGCTCCAACCGCTGCTCAATAGTTTCCAGGTGTCCGAACATCATGGTTGCAGTGGTTTTCATGCCAAGGCCATGAGCCGACTCCATTACCCCCAACCATTCATCACTGTTGCATTTGTTTGGAGAAATTCTGCTGCGGACTTCGTCCACGAGGATCTCTGCACCGCCACCCGGAATGGAATCAAGCCCGCTTTGTTGGAGTCTTTTAAGAACAGCTTCAAGCCCCAGTTTCTCGGTCCGCGCTAGATGTATTATCTCGGGTGGCGAAAGCCCATGGATATGAATGGGAAAGCGACCCTTGATGAATTGAAGCATCTCCTCATAGTAGCTCAGCCGCAATCCAGGATGCAGACCTCCCTGCAGTAAGACCTGCGTTCCTCCCAAGGCTAGTGTCTCTTCAATTTTAGCTGCAAGTTCCTCGTGGCTGAGCACATAGCCACCCTCTGCTTCTGGGGGCCGGTAAAAAGCACAGAAGCGACAGCCAGAAAGACAAATATTTGTATAGTTGATGTTGCGATCACTCACATAGGTCACCACCGGTTCTGGATGTAGACGGCCGCGGCAATTATTGGCGAGCGCTGCCAGGCTATAGAAATCCGCATTTTCCCAAAGAGTGAGGGCCTCTTCCTGCGTCAGCCTTTCACCGTTCCAAGCTTTTTCGGCTACAGAATCCAGCACGTCATCCATCTAAAAGCTCCCGGTGAATTCGGCCTGCGTCCTTGATCCACCCCACCGTTTTACAAATTCGAAATTGTCCTTCGGACTCCCCACCCTTCGGGCGGGTCCCCGGTGTCGAAGCACGAAGCACGAAGCA
>CP070843.1:1450865-1454377 GCA_020350905.1 Deltaproteobacteria bacterium | reverse complement strand
CCTTTGCCAAAAGGCGGGGCTTTCTTATGTCGTCTTTGCTTCAAACTTACTCACATCGGAATATTCCCATGCTTTTTGGGTGGTAGTGTTTCCCTCTTGGTGCAGAGCACTTCAAGTGCGTCTATGAGACGCGGCCGGGTCTCGCTCGGGACGATCACTCCATCAATGTAACCTCGCGAGGCGGCAATGTAAGGGTTGTAGAGCAGTTCTTTGTACTCTGCAATCTTCTCCGCTCGCTTGGCCTCGGGATCATCTGCGGCCTGAATATCCCGGCGGAAAATAATATTGGCCGCCCCATCGGCGCCCATTACCGCAATCTCAGCGTTGGGCCAAGCCAGGGCCATGTCGCAACCAAGGTCCCTTGAGCACATGGCCAGATAGGAGCCACCGTAATCCTTTCGCGTAATGAGAGTAATCTTGGGCACAGTAGCTTCTGAATAACACCAGAGCAACTTGGCGCCGTGGCGAATCACCCCACTCCACTCCTGGTCACTGCCAGGCAAATATCCCGGGACGTCGGCGATGGTAAGCAGTGGGATATTGAAACAATCGCAAAAACGAATGAATCGTGTGGCCTTGTCTGATGAGTTAACATCCAGACAACCGGCGAGCACCGTGGGCTGGTTGGCAATAATCCCGATGGTCCGTCCGTCAAGCCTGGCAAGACCCACGACGATGTTCTGGGCGTAAAGTTCGTGAACCTCATAAAAGTCCCCATTATCAACGATAGACCGAATCACGTCTTTCATGTCGTAGGATTCCATGGGGTTGTCCGGTATGACGGCGTCCAGGGCTGGATCAGTACGGACCGGGCTGTCGCCAGTATCTACTCGGGGTGGCTCTTCCATATTGTTGTTGGGAAGGTAACTCAGCAGTACTTTTATTCTCTCAATGGTGTGAGCATCATCTTCACAGGCGAAGTGAGCTACTCCACTTTTGCTATTATGGGCTATGGCACCACCGAGGTCCTCAAAGGTAATTACCTCTCCCAATACCGCCTTAATCACATCGGGTCCGGTGATGAACATGTGACTGGTGTTTTTGACCATGAAGACAAAATCGGTCATGGCCGGAGAATAAACCGCGCCCCCTGCACATGGGCCCATAATGGCAGATATCTGCGGCACCACACCAGAGGCGATGGCATTGCGGTAGAAAATCTGCCCGTAACCTGAGAGGGAATCAACTCCCTCTTGGATGCGTGCACCCCCGGAATCATTGAAGCCCACAACTGGGATTCCCGATTTCATTGACAGGTCGAGGATCTTGCAGATCTTCTTAGAATGCATTTCACCCAGGGTGCCAGCTCGCGCTGTGAAGTCCTGGGAGAAAGCACACACGGGACGACCATTTACTTTGCCATAGCCGGTAATCACCCCGTCGGCTGGTATTTCCAGCTTGTCCAAACCAAACAGGGTCCCCCTGTGCTTCATGAAAATATCAGTTTCCCTGAAAGTTCCCGGGTCGAAAAGGAGATCGATTCGCTCTCTGGCCGTGAGTTTGCCGCGGTCATGCTGTTTGCTTACCGCAGCTTCTCCGCCCATTTCACATAGTTTGGCTTCCTTCTCCTTTAACTCTTTGATCTTGTCGGCTACAATTCCCATCTATTAATCTCCTTTTTTCCTGGTTTTCTATCCGGAGCGATCTATCGTGGATTGCCTTGAAAATCTTGACATTTTATCCCCTGCCCCCCTTTTGTCAAGGCTTTTCTCCCCAGTAGTTTCCCCCGTCTTATGAGTAGTTATAGTATGACGCATCAGTTTTCGACGCGAGACATTTTGGCCGGTTTATCGAGTGCTCTAATGGTAAAATAGACATCCTTGCCCTGTACGAATATCTTTACCCCAAATCGGCGGGGCTCTCCCAATATTTCCTTGCCGTTGATGTTCCAGTTTTTCCACTCTGCTTTCTTTTTTCTGCCGTCACGCCAGGTGCGATAAAAATAGAGCCCGTATTTATCGTCCTGTTTGAGCAAGCGGTACTTAACATAGTTGTCGTCGGGACGGGATTTACCTACTCTTCTCGCAAAACGGCACTCCCATGTTCCTATCAGTAAGGGGTCTGGTTCCTGGATTACGTTGCAGAAAACATCGGGTTTTCCCCCAAACTCTTGTGGTGGTGTTTTTTCCGTGGTGGCACATCCAACGAAGGCAAGGAGGTATATCAAGAAAATAGTGAGTTTTTTCATAGCAGTCTTCCCTTTTCACTTTTTCCTATGCAAAATCTTCCAAGACATCAACTGAAATTATGCAGCGGTAGCCGCCAAACGCTCACTGTGCCTTCTTGCTTTGAAGAAAAGCGCCCGAAGTCAGAAAGGAGTGCTCCTTTTGGAGAACCATTCTAGCAAACCCTTTAGAAAAAGAACACAGTCTTTCGGTAAAGACCCCGGGCCCTTCGAAGATCCCACTGTGCGGGGAAGGACCAGGTTTTCTATGGCTAGATAGAGTCACAACGGGCCGTCAGGCCTGAAGACAACGTCCCAACTCGGTTCGCATCGGCCTCTCTAGATCTAAGCTCACATCGATAAGAAATTCCACTATTTACAACGTTACTCCATTTATGGTAAAGAATTGACTGGGTTACGTTAACATGACAAGCGGACTTTGATTTCAGCAATAACATAATCCATCTGGCAGCATTAGTCCTCAGAATGAACAAAAAGCTCACCGCAAAGAATAGAAAGTGGCACCTCGTCCTGTGGCTTCTCATGGTGCTGGGTTCTGTGCTGCTGATCATATGGAGCCCCAATGGATTGCTTCACCTCCGTCAATTACATTTAGAACATCAAGAACTTATCCAGAAAAATCATATCCTGGAAAAGGAAAACCACCTGCTCTATGAAAAAATTGGTCAGCTTCGAAACGACCCGGCTGCAATAGAGCACTTAGCCCGTCAGGAACTGGGGCTGGTCAAAGACGGCGAACTTATCTTTCAATTCGTTTCCCCTCCAACAGAGAAATAAAACGGTTTTCCACCTACCCCGCGTTCCTGCCGTGAATTTTTGGGTTATACTACTTTATGGGTAGGGTATGAGAGTTTACCTCTGTACTGCCCTACCCCGAAGCCAGAAACCTCCTTCCACGCCCCACCCCCGTTCCGAAGGTTACGGGGGTGGGGATTTTTTGCGACTTTCAAGGTAATATCCCTGGGCGGTGTAGTGTCTGGACTTCTTTGGTTAGAAGTGACTTTGTCAGGCCCTGGAGCATTGGGGTACTGGAGGTCAAACGGTGCCATGGTCACTAATTGCAGGTATCGACCGCGGATGAAGAGTAGCCTGGGTTTCCATTATGGTATTTTCTTCCCACACCTATAACCTTTATTACCCATATTTTCTCTGCGGCTTATTCGCGCAATATCAGTTAACTATTTGATAATAAAGTAAAATATTGGAATTTTTTAGAATGGCACGGTTTTTGTTTTAGCATATAGTGCTGGTAGGGATAGTTGCTTCTCCTTGTCATTCAGCCTTCACCCTACCCAATGCCCTGGCCCCCACCTTCCCTCTGGTGGGG
>CP070843.1:1446919-1450765 GCA_020350905.1 Deltaproteobacteria bacterium | reverse complement strand
TATGGTACTCTTACCGGCACCATTGGCACCAATCAGGGTGACAACTTCGTTCGGTTTCTCCGACAGAGAAACGTTATCCAATACTCGAATACGACCATATTATGTTTGCAGGTTGCGAATCCTAAGCAATTATGACCCCCAACTATTAATAATTGAGACGGCACAGTAAAAGGCTATAGTTGCAAGGCGCGCAAATCCTGAGGAATGAGGCGTACGAACTGGTACGCTGCAATGACGAAGGATGCAGCGCAACACAGCAAATGGACCTTTTACGAAGCCGTCAAGCAAAAGGTTCTTCTCCTAGATAGGCAGCAATCACTTCCGGATCCTGTTGAATTTCTCTCGGGCTCCCCTCCGCCAGTGTGCGCCCGTAGTCCATCACCAGTATTTCGTCACAGACTTCCATGGTAAGACTCATATCGTGTTCCACCAAAACCACAGTAATACCTTTGTCACGGATCCGACCAATCAAGCGTCCCAGTTCGCGGGTCTCTCCCGCGTTGAGCCCGGAAGCCGGTTCATCCAGCAAGAGCAAGAGAGGGTCGGTGGCCAAAGCCCTGCCGATCTCCAGGACCCGCTGAAATCCAAATGGGAGAGAGGTGCTGGGATCTGCAGCTCGCTCTGATAGGCCAATGAAGTTGAGAATCTCCATGGCTTTGTCCCTGATGCCGCTTTCCTCCTTCCGGGCCTTGGACAAACTGAAGGCAGCGCTGATAAAGCCGGCCCTGGTCTTGGGATGTCGACCCACCATGACATTTTCCAACACCGTCATCCGATCAAAGAGCTCGACATTTTGAAATGTCCGGGCAACACCGCGCTCGGCCACCTGGTGGGGTACCAAGTTGTTCAAGCTGCGGCCATTAAAGTAAATGGCGCCAGCGTCGGCAGCATAGAAGCCGGTGATGAGGTTGAACAGTGTGGTCTTGCCGGCACCGTTGGGACCAATAATACCCTTTATCTGCCCTCTGGCTACCGCAAAACTCACCTCTCGCACGGCATGAATACCGCCAAAAGACTTGGAAAGATTTTCCGCTTTCAGGAGGGGCTGTCTACTCAGTTCAATCATGACATCTCTGCCCAATTCGCCTCTGCCAGTCAGACGATGGAGAAGTCACCACAAAGGACACAAAGAGCACAAAGGTTTAAAATGAGAAAAGTATCTCCTTTGTGTGCTTTGTGATTTTTGTGGTTCAATCTTCGCTCAGCCACTCAGCCGCCGGAAAGCGATTCACCAGCAACATCACGCTGTAGGCGATATTTCTCCCAGAGGTCCAGCGCGCCCCGCGTCAGTCCCTGGGGCATGAAGATCATCACGACCATCAGGATCAGCCCGAATATGACGATATCAAAGTCGTGGAACACGGCCAGCACTTCTGGAAGCACAGTAAGGGTAGCAGCGCCAAAAACCGCCCCCCAGATGCTGGCCATACCGCCCACTACAACCATGGTGACCAGCTTGATGGAAAACATGAAATCAAACGAGCTAGGGCTAATGAAGGTGATGAAATGGGCATACAGACTTCCGGCCACTGAAGCGTAGACGGCACTTACCACAAACACCCATATCTTCAGCCGGGCGGTATAGATGCCCGAAGCACGCGCCGCTGGCTCACTGTCGTGGATGGCGCGCAATGCCCTTCCTACCCGCGAATCAACGATATTGAGGCTGAGAGCTATGGCCCCCAGCGTAATTGCCCACACCAAAAAGTAGTAGGTTTTGGGCTCGTCAAGAACCACGTTTCCGATACTGAGCTTTGGAATGCCAACCAAACCTGAGGGGCCACCTGTAAGCCAAACCAATTCCTTGAAAAAAATGTAGACAATGATACCGAAGCCGAGGGTGGCCATGGCCAAATAATAGCCGCTCAGTTTGAGTGCCGGTACACCCACCAGCAAGGCTACCGCCACCGTAAGAACAACAGCTATGACCATGGCAGGCCACGGGGACAGCTTGTACGTTGCCGTAAGAATTCCTGAGGTGTATGCCCCAAGGCCAAAGAAGGCTGCATGCCCTAGGCTGATCTGCCCGGCATAGCCCATCAGAAGGTTGAGCCCCACCACCAATAAAGTGTGGATGCCGATGAAGATCAGCACGTTGAGGTAGTAACGGTTGGTCACCACCACAGGCACCAGGGCCAGCAGTAGACCAAAGCTACCAACCTGGACCGACTTGTATCCTAGAAAACGGGACAAACCAGCTACTCCATAAATGCCTAAAGTGAGCTAAAATGCCTAAACAGAAAATGCCTAAAATGTAAATGACAAGGATACAGGAGCAAGTAGTTGAGAGAAACTCAATATTAATTGCTTTTCTTCCCTGACACCTGACACCTGAAACCTTTCATTCTGCAATCTCAAATCTACAATCTTAAATGTGCCCCTAGAACCTCTTCACTTCCTTCGACCCCAGAAGGCCACTCGGCCTGATGAAAAGAACTAAGAGCAAGACAAAGAAGGCAATGGCATCTTTGAATCCGGAGCTAATGAGACCGGCACCCAGCGCCTCCAACACTCCCAGTAAAAAACCACCGAGGATGGACCCTGGACTGCTGCCCAGTCCACCCAAAACCGCAGCGCAAAAGCCTTTGAGACCGAGCATGATTCCCACATCGTAGCCACACAGGGTGATGGGAACAACAACGATGCCGGCAGCGGCTCCGATTGCTGCACTCAGTCCGAAAGAGACCAAGACCATGCGGTTTACCCCAATCCCCACCAGGCCGGCGGCTCGCCGGTTGAAGGCACAAGCACGCATTGCTTTGCCCGTTATGGTGCGCTTATAGAAAAACTGGAGAGCAGCCATGACCATCACCGTCACTCCCAGCACCCAGAGACTTTGAGGCACTAGGGTAGCACCGCCAAGATGGATGGGGGTGGAACCGGTAAATGGTCTGAGACCCAGGGAATCTTTCCCCCAGAACATCATGGCCACACCTCGAAGAAAAATGGAGGCACCAACGGTGATGATGATCAGAGCGATGGGATCGGAACTCTTGGCAGGACGAATGGTGAACCGTTCCAGAGCAAGGCCCACCAGGGTTACCGCCAGGACCGCCAAGAGAAAGCTGAAACCAAGAGGCAGGTTAGTCATGCTATCGAGGGCAATGACGGCCATGCCGCCAAGCATGACAAACTCGCCCTGAGCGAAGTTGATGACCTCGGTGGAATTGTAAATGATGGTAAAACCCAGGGCGATAACCGCGTAGATGGCACCGTTGGTAATACCGGAAATGATATACTGAAGAATCTGGTTGCTCAGGTCCATGGTCGAAGGCGAAATATCCAAAAATAAGCAAGACTGAAGTCTCGCACCACAAAAAACACGAAGAACACGAAGTATAAGAGATGTGGGATGTGGGATGTGGGATGTATTAGGGGTTCTACCAGTATGGATCGAAATCCCCTCATCTATTTATCTCACATCACATATCTCTTCGCCCACATCTTAAAACCTCGTGCCCTTCGTGGTCTCATGTTACCGTTATTGAATTATCTGCCAGTCGCCGTTCACGATCTTCACCATCACAAAGGCTTCTTCTTTGTTCAGACCGTTGTGATCTTGAGGTGAAAACCGGAAAATACCGCTTATTCCCACATGACCGGTGATCTTCTCGATCTCGTCACGAATCTTGGCCCGATCAGCCCCTGCTTTTTCAAGGGCTTGAGCCAGGATTTCTAGACCATCCCAGGCATAGCCGCCAAACCCCGAAACTGCAATTTTGTGTTTCTGTTCGTAGTCGGAGATGTATTTCAGCAGTGTGGGTTTCTGGGGATCAGCATCGGGCAAAGCATCAGCAACCAGGATTTTGCCGGTGGGTAAAATAATGCCATTGGCTGCTTCGCCGG
>CP070843.1:1439072-1446819 GCA_020350905.1 Deltaproteobacteria bacterium | reverse complement strand
GAGTCGTAGACCACCACTTCCAGATTGAGATCGGCCACTCTGCTCTCGGCTTCCCTGCTTGCCATAAGTGCCCCAAGCTGCAGCATCTGTCCTTCCTCCCTCAAGGGGCCAGTATGAGGTACTACAACCGCAATCTTTGCGGGACCGCTCCAGGTTGGGGGTTCTCTTTTTTCACCACAGCATAAGAGCAGAACAAAGCACACGAGGAGAACACCGCTGCGAATCAACAGAGGGACGCTGTGACGCGGTGAAGCGGTGACGATACTCATGGCGCCTTGCGAATAGAACATTTCACCTCTATCGTTTATCATTCTGCAATCCTCAAACCAAAATACCAAATCCCAAGCACCAAATTACAAATAAATCTCAAATTCCAATAATCAATGACCCAAACATATTTGGGCTCCTCTTTTTTTAGGAGGATATGAAGGTTTGGGATTTTGAATTTCGGTCATTGTTATTTGTTTGTTATTTGGGTTTTGTGATTTGTAATTTCCATCCTTCAATCTGCAATCTTAAATCTAAAATCTACAATCTCCCCTGTGGCTAGTCTTTCCAGCTGCTTGCTGCCTCCTGTCAGCTGTCCTCTGCTTACGGCTTACTGTTTACTGCTCACCGATTCCTTTGCCGCGCCTCCGCGCCGTCCGGACAGTCATACGGTTCCCAAGACGCATCAATCCCGCAAGGATCCTTATTTGCGTCACTCTGATTGATAAAATAAACAGCCACGTAATCGCCAACTTCCCAGATCTTCTGCGATTCCAACTCTCGTTTGAAATACGGCATGGCCGTTCCGGTTATGCCGTTCATGATCTGATAATAGATAATTCCCCCGGATATCTCTCTGCCCTTTAGAATGGTGAAGTTCAATGGCGGCGGATAGATATATGGTTGAGCCGGACCCATGCCATCCCCAATAGGTCCGTGGCAGCCGATGCAGAATTGTTGATAGACAAATTGGCCCCGCTTTAGCCCCGCTGGAGTAGTGGCGTATGGATTGGGGAGGTTGCGCCAGCCTTCGGGCACGATGTCGGCGAGCCATTTGGCGTTGACATCAGGTCCCGCCTCGTAAGCCTTGATGGACTCCTCTTTCCAGTAGCGCTGCCGCGCCATGCGCACATCGGCTTTTTTCATTCCGAGACTCTGGATGTATTGGGTCAGGGTGTTGAGGCTCTCCATGCCAAGCCACTTAAAGGGAGGCATGATGGAATTGGGTCTGGTGTAACGCGGATTAACGAAATGGGCGATGTGCCAGTCGTCCGGATGCTCGCCTCCCTCCTGGGAGAGATCGACTCCGGTTCGCTGCGAACCAAGAAGAATAGGTCTGTCACCGACGTAATCCCCTGCCTGGGCAATTCGTTCCGCCCCATGGCCCCAGTCGACTACGCGAATAGACTGAGTGTGGCAGTAGACGCAGCCGTTCTTGACATAAATAGCTCTGCCGGCAGCTTCCACCAAGGTACGAGGCCGAAAGATCTCCGACGGGGTCATGTCTCTGTGGGCGTATGGCCAGCAGACCATGACAAATACTACGGCGGCAAGGATCGAGAAGCTACCTACCACCACAACCTTTGGAGTCATCCTCATTTCGATACTCCGGGATTAAAGAATAACGTTCTGAATATATTATACAGACCCAAGTAGGCCCCAATTGCGACCAGGAGTCCGGTTGAGGCCCTGGCCACGTAATAGATGTGTATTTCCGGTAGCGTCCGGTAGAGCGTTTCACCAATAATCCAGGCGTTACCCTGAATCAGTCCCGCGATTGTCAGCCCAATGGTAAAGCCTACGACCCCTATGAGAACAAACCAGTATTGCAGGTCCGCCAGGAACCTGCTGTACAGAGGTTTGCCTGTTATTTTGGGAAGGATGTAGTAGAGACCTCCCAAGGCCGTCATCCCCGCAAAGCCAAGGACTCCCAAATGGGCGTGGGCCACAACCCAGTTATTGAAGTGGGTAACCCGCTGAACCTGAGGCAGGGACATAATGGAGCCCTGGATGTTGACAAAAAAATACATGATGGTCCCGGTAAAAATGAATTTGCCGGCGATGTCGGCGTAAATCACACCCAGTTTTCCTTTCACCGTGTACCAGATGTTTATGAGGAAAATCATTACCGGTATAACCATGGCTACGCTGTCCACAATGGCAATTACCTTGAGCCAGGTGGGAACCGGAACTTGCAGGAGATGATGGGTGCCGATGTGGGTGTAGACCACCAGCAGGGACCAGAAGCCTATCAACGAGAGGGTATGACTGTACAGGGGGCTGCGGCAGACCAGCGGTAGGACATAGTAGGCCACAGCCAATCCCAGTGGCGTTAGCAAAAGCCCGAAGACGTTGTGACCATAAAACCAGAGAATGATCGCATCCGGGATGCCAAGTAAGGCACCAGTGTCCGGCCGCCAGATTACGTTGCCAATACAGTACGTTGTGGCAGTCAGAAGGACGGCAGCACAGGCATACCAGATGGAGACGTACAGAATGGGTTCTTTTCGCTGTTTGACAGTCATGAACAGGTTGAAGACCACAAGGCCAAAAGAGATTCCCACCAAAATGTCCACCGGCCAGGCCAACTCGGCATACTCTCTCCCCTGGGTGTAGCCGATGGCAATTCCGATAACACCGGCGAAAACAAAAATATTCCAGAGCACACAAGAGACAATTCCGAGCCTTTCACTGTAAAGCTCAGTTCTCAGCAACCTGGGAAGGAAGTAAAACGCCGCTGCCAAAAGTCCGGGCGTGACAAAGCCAAAGAGATTGATGTTCACGTGGATAGGGCGAATCCTGCCAAAATGTAACCATTCAATATTGGCCATGAAATCAGGGGCCATAAGATATCCAGCCCCTATCATCCCCGCCGAGGTGGCCATGGTAAACCAGAATGCCGAGGTGAGGCAGAAGGCTCGGGCCGTCTTATAGGTTTTTGGCGTATCTTGGCTGGTTGAGGACATCAAAAAAGTTCTCCTAACTATGACATGCCAACCAGCAGTCGAGGTTGGCCTTCTTTTCTCGATGGCAATCAACACAGAATCCCATTTGAAAGCGGTGATGCTTGAGTCTGTGCATGGTCTCCACCGCGCCGTGGCACTCCTGACAGGCAACTTCCTTCCGTATGTGGCGCTGATGATTGAACAGTACATGCTCAGGAAGGTAGTATACCCCTTGCCAGGGAGTGGGCGTCTTGGTGTTGAAATACCGGTGCTCTTCTTGGATCCAGGGATGGTTGGCAATGATGAACTTGTGACAGTAGAGACACTTTTCCACCGGCGGCAGTCCCGGGTGATTGGAATATTTGACATAGGGATGACAGAACTCACACTGGATCTGCTTTACCCCCACATGAACCTGATGGCTGAAGGGAATCGGCTGTTCAGGGCCTATGTCGGTGGCGTAGCCATAGAAAAAGTAAAGGAACAAGATGATGGCAGAGGTGGTGAGAAATGTGAGGAGCAAAGGCCACCTGTTCCGCTTCAGTGTTTGCAAGAAGCCGTTGTTTGAATGTGACTGTTTTTCCATTAGCTCATCTGCTCCACAGTACCCGGAGTGAACTCAGGAAAAATGCGCAAGAAAGAAGCGACGGCGAAGGCCATGAGTCCCAAAAAGCCCAAAAAGATCAATACCTCCGCTGGGCCCAGAGGCAGCGAAGAAACATTGTGATGCCAGACGGGGCCCAAGAGAAGCAAGTGCTCCAGCCAAAGGCCAACAATGACCACGGAGCAAAGAATGATCATGGGGATCGGTTTTGACTTTACCTTCCGGTTCAACAAAATGAAGAAAGGAATCAGAAAACAGACAACAAGAACACCCCATGCCAATGTATTCCAGGGAGAAAGCATGACCCGCTGGATAACGTAGATAGCCTCTTCGGAAATGTTGCCGTACCAAATGACCACCAGTTGCACATAGAAAAAGTCTGCCCAGACCAGACAAAAGGCGAACAGGAGCTTGCCGAGATCATGGAAATGGGCAGAGGTCAGGCTCGATTCTCCATCTCTGCCAACATAGAATATGGCGGAGAGAATCATCAAGGCAGCGAGCCCCAAATAAAAAGCCTTGGCGAAGGCATAGGCCCCAAAAAGAGTTGAAAACCAGTGCGGCTCCATGCTCATGACAAGATCGAAGGCGATAAGTGTAAGGACAAGCGCGTAGGCCAGAATGTAGAGCACGCTCAATACCGTCATTTTTTTCTTATAGCTCGCGACCTCCTCGTCACTGCCTGTCTTGCCTCGAAGGAGAAAACTCCTCAGTGGACCCTCCTGCTGTTCCGGATCCAACTTGAGGCGCAGGGCATAGTACAGATAAGCCAGCCCCAGTCCGTAAAGGAGCAAGAGACCAATCAGGTCTCTGGAAAAGAGGAAGGGTATGTTAAGCCATAACTCTTTGCCGTGTTCGTGGTGCAGCCAAGGAAAAAGATACTCCCTTCCCATAAACAGCAGCATAAAAAGAACAAATGACAGAGGGAAAAAAGCGGCAAAGGATTCAGCCAGACTCTGCATGGACTGGCTCCACCTGGCCCCAACGAGATGCATCACCATGGAAAACAACAGCCCGCCCTGGGCAATGGCAGACCAAAGGAGGAAATTGAGGTGATAGGCTTGCCAACCCCGCTCTGGATGCTCACCTCCGAGCTGGAGAAAAAAGGTGCCAAAACCCACGAGGATAAGCACGCCGAACAATAAAAGCACGGTCTTTGAAGGTGTTCTCTTGTTCATGGATGTGCTCATGAATGAAAATGCCTAAAATCAGAAGAAATGCCTAAAATGAGCTGAAGTGCCTAAAGTGTCTAAAATCTAAAATCAAAGAATCCAGAATCCAGGAGTCAGAATCCAGTAGCCAAAATTAATAATTTCGCTTCTACCGATTACAATAAATGACAGCGAAGCGTAGTGACCTAATGACGCCGAAGGCATATGACTAATGCCCTTCCCTATGCTCTATGCCCTATGCTCTATGCCTTTCACTCAAAAACCCTGGCTTCTCCTCCTTGGTTCTGGAAAAACTCAATCACCTGGTCTTGCTCTCCCTCAGTACAGGTTGTGACAATTCCAAAGTGATCTGTGGAACAGCGGGGGTCGTATTTTTCTAGATCCTTGTAATCGGGCAAATTGCCTAAAACAATGAGACCCAAGACATTGGCGAACACTGAAAACAGAATGGTGAATTCAAAGCCGACAATAACAAAAGGAATCCAGGCAACTATTGGTTTGCCCCAGACAATAAGTTTCCATTCAAGGGCGGTGTAGATGGCAAGGCTGAAACCAGTGAAAAATCCGAGTATGCCGCCGGCAAGGGTAATCCATCCCACCGGGCTTTTCTTTAGCTTCAGGGCGTCAAAAATCTTGTGACTGGGAAAGGGACTGTGAACCCGGTCGATCTGCCATGGCTGGTCCGACAGGGCCTCGATGACTGAAGCGGTCTTCTGTTCATCCTGAAAGAGTCCCATAACACTGATATCAGTCGCCATGGCCCCCTCCATGATCCAAGGTCTCCTTCATCTCCGTCATGGAGATGGAAGGCAGGTGTTTCACAAATAATAAGAAAAGGAGAAAAAAGAGCGAAAAACTTCCCAGCATGATGCCGAACTCAATGCCTGATGGTCGATACAGTCCCCAGGCGTGGGGGATGAAACCGTGAGCCACGCTACCGATGATAATGACGAAACGCTCGTACCACATGCCTATGTTTACCAGAATGGATATGCCAAGCAGCCAGGGAATGCTCGTTCGTATTTTTTTGAAGAAAAAGAGCAGGGGAACCACGCTGTTGCACACCACCATGATCCAGAATTCTAGACTATAGTCACCAAGAGCTCTCCAGCGGAAGGCTTCCATCTCGACGGTGTTGTGGCTGTACCAGGCCAGAAAGTACTCAATCCCATAGGCGTATCCCACGATGAGGCCGGTGAAGATAATGGTCTTGGCAACGGCTTCCAGAATCTTCATGGTGACGATTCTTTCGTAATGGAAGATCTTCCTCAAGGGGATCATCAGGGTTAAGACCATGGCCAGTCCGGAGTGGATAGCACCAGCGACAAAGTATGGAGCGAAGATGGTGCTGTGCCAGCCCGGAACCACACTAAGAGCAAAGTCCCAGGAGACCACGCTATGCACTGAGACCACCAGCGGGGTTGCCAGCGCAGCAAAAAAGAGGTAGCCCCTGGTGTAGTGCCGCCACTGCTCATGTTTGCCGGTCCAGCCGAGGGAGAGGATAGTAAAAATCTTCTTGCGGACTCCGGTGGCCCGATCCCTTACTGCGGCCAGGTCTGGGATCATTCCTGTGTACCAGAACAGACTGCTCACGGTGAGATAGGTACTGATGGCAACCACGTCGAAGACCAGAGGAGACTGGAAATTGGGCCAGAGATATCGCTGATTGGGATAGGGCAGCATGTAGTAGACTATCCAGATGCGTCCCAGATGAATGAAAGGAAAAAGGCCTGCGATGGAGACGGCAAAGACGGTCATGGTCTCTGCTGCCCTGGCAATGGGATTGCGCCATCCAGCTCTCATAAGATAGAGAATGGCTGAGATGAGAGTTCCAGAATGGGCAATACCTACCCAGAAGACAAAATTAATGAGATAGGTACCCCAGGCAACGGGGATATTGTGGCCGCCCGCGCCGATGCCGACAAAAATCTGGTAAACCCAGCAAGCAGCTCCCACGAGCACCCCCAGGATGAGTACCATGATAACCAGCCAGTAGCCGCCGGAGGGGGGTCGTAAGGTGTCAAGTACAGTGTGGTCAATCTCACCGTATGTCAGTTGGGACGAGTCGCTCATATCTCCTGTACCACTTTCTTCAAGTAGATCACCGCAGGTTTGGTGTTCAGATATCCCATGACCTGATAAGCTCTCTTGTTATTCACTTTTTTCCGTACTTCGCTTTGCTCATCCATGATGTTGCCGAAGGTGAAAACCCCGGTGGGGCAGGTCTGAAGGCAGGCCGGTTGAATTTCACCGTCCAGTATTTTTCTGCCTTCGTTTTTGGCGTTGTTGTGAGCATCTTTAATCCGCTGAATACAAAAGGAACATTTTTCCATGACCCCTTTGGTGCGCACAGTGGCGTCCGGGTTCAGCTGCAGGTTGAGGGGCTCTGGCCACTGCCACACAAACCAGTTGAATCTTCGTACCTTGTAGGGGCAGTCCTGGGAGCAAAAGCGAGTGCCGATACAGCGATTGTAAATCTGGTTATTCAAGCCTTCCTTGGAATGATGCGGGGCGTACACCGGGCAAACCGATTCACAGGGAGCATTGTCGCAGTGCTGGCAAAGCATGGGAAGAAAGGTGATTTTTTCGCGCTGCTCTGGATCTACATATCGTTGAATCTGAAGCCAGGCCATTTCCCTTCCTTCAGCAATTCGTTCCTCACCTACCACACCCAGATTATTTTCCGCATAGCAGGCCAACGAGCAGGCGCTACAACCAATACATTTGTCCATGTCCACCACCATCGCCCATCGATAATCTTCGTGTTGATGTGGGGGATAGATGTCCCTGGTCTTGCGGTCATAGGCCTCGGGCAACGGCAGCACCAGGGGGAATTCCCACATTCCCAGCCCGTGCCCTTCGCGATGTTCAGGGTGGGTTAGATCTTTTAAATTTACGGAGAGGGCAATTTTTCTTCCGTGTTGAACCCTGCTGCCGTCCGTGTGGGCTAGCTTTATGGAGCGGCCGGTATTCTTGAGAGCAACAGGTCCTGCGGCGAAAAAGGGGCCTCCAGAATTGGGCTCTAATTCTGGAGAAAG
>CP070843.1:1435932-1438972 GCA_020350905.1 Deltaproteobacteria bacterium | reverse complement strand
GGACCGAGGGGGATTTTGCTCCGCGGTTGTTTTGCTGAAAACCACCGCAGCATACTCAGTGCACGAGCAAAGCTAAAATATACCACCCGCACAGCAGGTGGGTTATGCAAGTACTAACCATAAGAGACCCTGGGATTTAGATGAAATCACTGAAGCGAATCCTTGCCGTAGCACTCATCTTACTGGGTGCTGTACTTCTGGCAATTATTTCGGTCTATCTCCTGGTTGATGACACCACCCTGGTTTCTAAACTGGTTGAACAGCTGGAATCTTCGTCAGACATCCGGGTCCTGCGCCGGGGTGAGGCCCATATCACGCGGACCTTGGCCCCAACCCTGACGGTAGATGGCCTGGTCGTGGCGGATACCGGGAAACAGTACCGGGTTGAAACCGCATCCCTGGAGGTGCAAATCAGTCTGCCCAGATTGCTCCTTGGCCAGTTGGACATACCACACCTGTGGCTCGGCGATACCCAGATCGAAATCAAGGAAGATAAATCCACCGGTAAAGCGACGGAATCGGAACCTGCCCCAAAGCTCTCTCCCTTACCACTCAAACCAGTATTACATGATATCCGGATTGCAAAACTGGAGGTCATTCACGAAGGTGGCACCCTGCTCCTAAAGGATAGCCAAGTTCGTGAATTGACCCTAGACGTTTCTCCTGACAACACCGTGGAACTAAGCGCACTGGCGGAGCTCGCCAAGCAGAATATAGAGGTCAAAGCAGTACTCAAGGATGTGGACGAATACTTTGTCGGACGGCCGCTGGCCTTCTCGGTGGGAGTGCAAAATGTGCTGCTCCATCTTTCCCTGGAAGGTCAGATCGATTTTCAACAAGCCGATCCAACCATCCAGGCAACTGCCCGTGGCTGGACACCGGATGCTAAAAAGATTGTAACGGGTTTTCCGGGAATAGCGATTCCGGGCACACTAACCACTGAAGCACAATTAAAGGGTACTTTTAACAGGCTCGCCATGGAGCAGATTAAAGCAACATGGAAGGGCCCCAAACAGTCCGGTCTAGAGCTGAACGGGAGCATTGCAAATGTTATGAAGCTCGAGGGCGTGCACCTCGACGTGACCGGCAAGCTGGACAACTCCCCTTGGTTAAAGCCACTATTGCCGGAAAGCATAGGCGCAATAAAAAAAGCCAGCGTAGGAGCGAAGATCTCCGGCAGTTATCCAACACTGGCAGTGGCAGACTTCGATTTTCGTGGCATAACAGAATATGACCTGGACCTATCCCTGCTCGGCACGCTTGATCTCGCGCTTTCCTCATCAGGCCTGGAGCTGGCAAACATGCAGACTGAATTAGTATTTGCCGCCCCCAGAACTCGGGCAGCACGGGTCTTGGTTTTCGACGAAATACCGGAATTGGGAGCCATTAGCGGCAGGGCCGATGTGCGCTCCACCGTGGGTGATCCCTCCATAGAGAATATAGTGATTCAGATCAAAGACCCCAAGGGTATACAGGCAAGCCTGAGCGGTAGAATTGACAAATTTCCCCTGGCGGACCGACCTAACACCGGTTACGATCTGGACGTATCCGGGCGAGCAACAAAGACCGCTGTCGTTGTTAAACGGCTCGGTATGGAAGTGCCTGCCCTCGGGCCCTTGGATCTGACCTTCAGAATCGAAGGTTCCACCCAGGCCTTGCAGCTCAACGAGATCAAGCTGGCCGCTGGCACGGAAAAAGGTATCCGGATCGGCGCCCAGGGGTTAATGTGGTTTGGTGACTGGGACCAGGCAGACCCGTTTGAAACCATCGACCTCAAGCTACAGGCACAAAGTCACACCACCCACACACTTGGTACATTCATTGGGCAGGAACTTCCTGAGCTGGGCACACTCAAAGGTGAGGCCCGCTTGCACACGGTCTCCGGCAAACATCGGCTTGACCAGCTTCGTATTCAGACCATAGAGGGCGCCTCTCTCACTGCTACAGTCTTGGGTTCGGCAGAGCATGTCACCCTGCTGCCGGAGTTACATATCCGGGAAATCAAATTGGATGCTAACACCAGCACCGACGATGTGGCGAAACTCAATACGGTATTTGGGCTTAAGGATGAGATTCCGCCGATTGGACCACTCCAGGGGATGGCACACATATCCGGCGATGATCAAAATCTTGTTATAAACGGGGTCTTCATGGAAGCAGGCCAGGAAGACCTGCTCCTGGTGAACCTGAGTGGCCGTTTGTGTGAGCTCAGCGCTGACAATCAATGGCGGCCGCAGAACACCAATCTTTCCATCCAGGCCACTTCCTACAGCAGCCGTGCCCTTGCTGAAAAACTGGGCTACCGCATCCCGGAACTGGGCCCGCTTGCCGCCAAAGCCAACATCCTCGACAGAAACAAAAAGGTTTCTATCGAATCCGCCCAATTAAGCCTGGGTGAGATGGGTAACCCGGTTGTGAAAGCCACAGGGTATGTCAATGACCTTTCGGCAATGAAGGGCGTCAAAGTTGATGCGCAGCTGCATTTGGATGGCAGGCGCTTTGCGGATTTCGCAGACTTTCAAAAACTGCCTGAACTGGGTGATGTAACAGGCCAACTGTCAATCTCGGACAGCGATGGGACCCTGGGCATCGAGTCGCTCCAGGTCGAAACCGGACAGCCGGAACTCCTTACTCTTAAGGTGGACGGCCATTTTGAGAATTTCAAAGATCCTTCCACCCTGCTTCTCAAGAGCAGCCTGACCGCACGGGACCTGCAGCTGATTGGGGCAATATTCGATCGTAAATGGCGCCCCATAGGACCGGTGCACCTGGATGCGGAGTTAAAACGCCAGGGCAAAGGAGGTGCCTGGACCGCTGCGTTGACCGCAGGCAAGACCGAGGTGCAGCTAAAGCTCAACACACTCCTTAGAGCGACTCCCAAGCAGATTAGCGGTACTATCACAGCACGCCAACTGTTCTTATGGGATCTGGTAGAAAAGGATAGCGAAGAAAAGAAAAAGAAAACTTCAAAGAAGAAGCCCGTTTTCAGCCGGGAACCAATAGATTTCGACTGGCTGAAAAAAGTCGATCTCGATATTGC
>CP070843.1:1431091-1435832 GCA_020350905.1 Deltaproteobacteria bacterium | reverse complement strand
TTATATTTAAAAATCCGAGATCCGAAATCCGAAATCCAAGATCGAAGCCGAGGCGTACCTGAACGGTACGTCGCAGGGGCCGACACCCGAGGACGCCAAGAAGGACGGCTATATCCGTGGTCGCAGCAAGTGATTCATGAAATATCCGGGCTAGGCTAACTGCTGAAGAAGCTGACAAAAACCTGGAGCGCTGAAAAATTCCAACTCCGTTTCAGGGCCGAAAGAAATGACATCTGCATCATCTAAATTCGTTTTCACCGACGGCGATAACCTGTCCCCATTGATAAAAGTACCGTTTGTGGAGTTCATGTCTACTAGCTGAATAACTCGACTGCCTGGTATTTGGCAGAAATAGGCATGAAGCTTTGACACCATTTTGTTGAGCAGGACGATATCATTGTTGGCTGAGCGTCCTACAAAAATCATGCGGTCCGCCGAATCCTTGTCCCTCTTTTCCAAGGGAATAACCCGGGCCTGAAGAAGGGGCTCGTCCTCGCCGGTGCCAGTTGGCGAGCGGAGATTCTCTACGTCCACCTCAGAAATGGTTTCCACCCTCCCTAGCTTTGTCCTGCTGGAGGGGGCTAGGTAATTTTCCAACAAAAATGGATGTCTATATGTCACCAGAAATTTCTCCGTACCTAGCCCTTGCAGGCTCTGCAGATAGTCAAGAACCTTTTCACGATGCACTTCCTCCATGAGGTCCTCCTTCGGTTTGTCATTCTGTAGAATCTCCATTGCCCATCCAAGCAAACATATGAGCAATATCAAGCAAAAAATGCCCAATACCGAGTAAAGAATCAGGGCCCTAAGGACGAGGCTTTCGATATTGAATAGAGAGATCTTGAGTCTTTTTGTCCATCAACGAAACGGTCCTAAAACTCTTCCATAGCGTCTCCCACTGAGGAAACTATCGGGAAGAGCGAGACAAATCCTGCTATCTCAAAAACCTCCTTGATATATTCCTTCATTGAGCAAAGCACGATTTTTCCATCAGAGCGCTTTAGTTCCTTGGTAGCCTTCAAAAGCACGCGCAGTCCGGCGCTTGAAATGTAATCCAGACTCTCAAAGTCTACGATGAGGCTTTTCGTCCCATCTTCGATTACTTCGAATATTTTTTTCTCGAATTCCGGGGACGTATTTGAATCAAGACGACCAAGGAGACCCAAAATACAGATTCCATTCTGCTTTTTCTCTACGACTTCCATCTATCCTCCTCTCCTCATACCCTTTGGTGTTTGTAGGAAAAATTTCATATAAGCTCATGAATGAACGGACATAGTTGTGAATCTGTTGAAGCCTCGACTGAGTGTTCGCAAAAAATCACTATGTCCCGGTTATCTTCTTCTTTACGGTCAAAATGTTTCTATTCCCCTGCCTTTCATAGACCATATCATCCATGAACTTCTTGGTGAGGTGAATCCCTAGGTTGCCGATCTTGCGCTGTTCAATAGGACATTCACAGTCCGGTTCCTCTGCCTTTAGAGGATCAAAGGGAATTCCGTCGTCTTCTAACCGTATGATAAGCATGTCGTCTTCATGTGAAATGGCTACCTTGATCCAGTGAACAGCATCGTCCGTATATCCATAGGAGATGATGTTACTGAAAAGCTCTTCTATGGATAGAGAAATCTCAAATAAGGTCTTGCTAGAGAGCCCCAATGCCTCTCCGAACTGCTCTAGACTACTCCCCAATGTACTCAGTTCAGAAAGGGAGTTCATCAGTTCCAATGAAACTCTATTTGCTATCATGACCGCAAACCTTCCATAAGCATATAATACCTACTACCTTCCTTCGTCCGGAAAACTGAGCTCTCACAACCTTGTTCATGGATCAGAGCTTGTTCCTCCTGTTCATATAAGACTCACACCAACTTTTTTTCTACAAGTATCGCACAGTTTGTCTTTGTCGATAAAGAGCCTCTCTTCCCAGGAACGAATCCGGTCGACCATGGTTTCCAGAACCCTCGGCATAAGATCAGGAAACTGCTCAATGGCCCTGGTAAACTTCTCCCTGCTCATCACCAAACACCTCATGTCCGTCAAAGCTTTGAGAGAAAAGAGACGTCGCATGTCGCCAAGTAATGCCAGCCCGCCGAGGAACTCGCCCTCACCATACTTGCCCAGGCTGAATTCGCCGCTCTCATCTTTGCGAACCACCTCGGCAGTTCCTGATAAAATATAGAAGGCATTGCCGTCATTGTCATCCTGGTGAAAGAGATAGTCTCCCGGTTTAAACATCTCCCTGGTGAAAAGATAAGCAAACACCTTGAGAGCTTGAAGCGACAGGGCTGAAAAAAAATCCATGCGTCGCAGGATCTCAAGGTTTTCCTGAAACTCACTAGTGTCAGATACTTGTCTTTTTTCCATAGATGAGTTCATATAACATCCCTTCTTTGGCAATGAGGTCGTCGTACGTCCCCATTTCACCTATTCTGCCAGCCTTCATAACCGCAATCTTGTCATAGCGCTTGATAATGTCAAGACGATGCACCACCGCAATGAGAGTACTTTGCCCCTTCCATCTGGTGTCAAGCAAACTCTGTATCCGCGCCTGGGATTTGTTATCGAGAGCCGAGGTGGCCTCGTCCATTATAAGAACCCGGGGGGCTTTCAGGAAGACTCTTGCTATGGCCAGTTTCTGGCGCTGACCACCGGAGAGCCTGTCACCTTTGCTCCCCACCTCGAATTCCATTCCTATCTCTACAATAGTTTCCAGCAAGTCTTCTTCAATAAGAACCTGGATGATGCTCTGATCGATCTTCTCCTCTGCCTGCGGATTGACGGTTTTGGTCTTTCCGAAGAAGATGTTGTCAAGGATAGTCTGGGAGTAGATATATTCTGAGGCCTGATAAAATGTAACAGCCCCGGGATTATCTCTAGAAATACTCTCCTTGAAAAGTGCGCGCCCCTCCAATATGAGCTCTTTCAAAATGCTTGGCATCCCAACCATTTTGTGAATGCCGGGAGTAAAACGTAATGCGAGTCGCAAAAGGCCGGTCCTATCGTCAGGTGAGAGATGATGCAGTTTTGTTTTTGCCAGGCGGGTAGTAAGCATTTTGTATTCATCCAACTCGCCCGCTCGAATGGGGCTTTGTTCGAAGAAAACCTTCTCAGGCGGCAGGTTGCCCAAAATATCCACCGTCTGTCTGCAGAGCTCTGCGCCGAGAGTTAACAGCGGCCGGGTGAGATCTGCCTTGTCCAGAAATCGCAAAAAATAGTCATTGACGGCCAGGTTATGAAGGGTAAAAGACTCCACGTTAGGTGAGCCGAAGGTCAAATTTGCAGCTATATTAGAGTGGTAAAGATAGTTGTCCTCAGCGAAGAATTCAACGTAATCCGCCAGTTCCTCACCAAATTCTCGCCTGAAGTGGTCGCGGACTCGAACAATCTTTGATGCCAAATCTTGGTGTTCATCATACACCAGGATGGTATTCAGTCCGAAACGGAGAACATCCACAAATATGCCTGTCTGTTGCAGAACTTCGATCATGTCGTCCAGAGATGGCATGGCGTCACTTTCGCCAATCTCATCACTATCAAGCTTGGAAGCACAAGAGTACAGGACATTATCCTTGATTGTCCCTTCAAAAGTAAAGGGCGTCTGGGAAACAAAACCGATGTTGTGAATCATGTCTTTCTTTGACAGATCCGCCACTTCCTCACCACCAAGCAAAACATGTCCACCAGTATATTTGTAGAGTTGTCCAACGCACTGGGCCAAAGTGCTCTTGCCACTGCCGGAGAAACCCACCAGGGCCAATTGCTCTCCTGGCTTCAGTGATAGATTGATTCCATCGAGCAACTGGATACCACCTTCGGCCAGAAATGACAGGTCTTTGACCTCTATACTGCCCTCTAGCTCGTAAGGCTCTCGGTCATCTGGTTCAAGAGCGTGCTCGGGCAACTCATCGAAGTATTCCATGGTTCTCTTGTAGCGAACACTCGCGTCCTGATAAACTTGGTAGAATGCAATAAGCTCTTTCCAGGGATCGTAAATTTTCTCCTGAGCCGAGATAAAAGCCACCAGCGCTCCGAGGTCCAGTCGGCCTTTGATAGCCAGATAACCTCCCACGATAAAAACAAGAAAAGGGCTCAAGTTGTTAAAAAAATTGTTTACCGATTTGACCGAAAACTTATAGAGATTCCAGACAATCCTGATTTTGTATAATTTATCTATCATTTTGTCATATCTGCGATTTTCAATCCGGTAGGAGCCGTTGCCGTGAATCTCATGAATGCCGCTGATAGCCTCGCCTATTTTACCTGAAAGTGTTCTGGTCGTATCCACCCTGCGTTTGTTAGCCTTGTTGGCTTGATGCTGCAGTCGAGGCAACAGAATGAGAACCATGGGGTATATGCTGAGTGAAATGAGCGCCAGGAGCGGATTGAGCCAAATCAGATAGCCGGCGAAAGCAAACAGAGTAAGAATGCTGGCCACAGGGACCCCTATTGCCATGCCCACGAAGTTTCCTGCCGAGGCGAGTTCGGTAACCAGGGACGAAACCACCAAACCAGGCTGGGTCTTTCTGAAAAAATTTAGAGGAAGGGTCAGAATGTGATGATAGAGAGCCTTTCTCATGTCGGCCAGGGCTCGTTCGCCGATGAGATTTTGGAGAGCGCTGATCAGGTATTTTAGTCCAGTGGCGACAACAACCGCGGCAAGATAGGACCCGCAGTATATAAACAACAGCTGGATATCCCCGAACCTGATAGCTTCGTTGACAATCCTTTTCTGCATTTC
>CP070843.1:1421765-1430991 GCA_020350905.1 Deltaproteobacteria bacterium | reverse complement strand
GCTCCGGCAGCGAGGTTGTAATCGCCAGAAACAGACTGCCGACAAAGCTGGCACTCCAGTTATAGGTAGTTGAAATCTCGTCACCAACGAAGGACAGCCAAATCCCGGCACCGATTACAGCCACCGCCGCGAGTCCAAACTTCAGATAGATCACTTTAAGTGGGATTCCCTCATATTATTATCGTTTGGCACCCTAATTGTCAACGCCACCAGGGATTATATTTTCACCCCCTTAAATCCGAATTTCGAAATCCGAAATCCGAAACAAATTCAAATTTCCAAAATCTAAATGACCGAAACGTAAAATTGGCGCCTTAGTCAAATCCGTTTTGAGCATTCGAACATTCGTGCTTCGGGTTTCGAATTTGCTCCTTATGCGCTATGCGCATTTAATGTGCTTCGTCCCAATTGGCGCCTATCCCTGCCTCAACCACCAGTGGAACCGCAAGAGATGCCACTGACTCCATTTCGTGTTGCACCAGGCGTGCCACTTCCTCAGCACCCCCTCCCTCCACTTCAAAAACCAACTCATCGTGAACTTGCATGATCATTCGCGCCGGAAGCGCTCTCCTCTCCAGCTCTGCATCAATACGAATCATGGCAAGCTTGATGATGTCTGCTGCGCTGCCTTGAATTGGCGTATTTATGGCAGTGCGCTCAGCAAACTGTCGAATGTTGCGATTTCTACTGTTGAGGTCCGGAAGGAATCTCTTGCGATTGAACAGGGTGGCGACAAAGCCTTGCTCGCGGCCGGTCCGTGGCATCTCTTCCACGTATGAACGAACTCCCTGATACCGCTCAAAGTAACGTTCTATGATCTCATGACCTGTTTTTTGTGGTATGCCTAAATCCTTGGCAAGCCTGAATGAACTCATCCCATAGATGATCCCAAAGTTAATGGCCTTGGCCTGGCGCCTCATTTCCGCACTGACTGCATCGGTCTGAACCCCAAAAATCTCAGCTGCCGTGCGAAGGTGGATATCCTCGCCCTCACTGAAAGCCTCAAGCAGCGCCTCGTCTCCCGAATAATGTGCCAGAATTCTCAGTTCAATCTGGGAATAGTCCGCTGAAATGAGTAAATTGCCGGAGTCAGCCACAAAGGCGCGACGGATTTCTCTGCCTTCTTCGGTGCGCACGGGGATGTTCTGAAGATTTGGCTCGCTGGAGCTTAACCTGCCAGTAACGGTAGCGGTCTGATTATAGGACGTGTGTATCCGGCCCGTATCTGGGTTTACCATTCGCGGCAAAGCATCCACGTAAGTGTTTTTCATTTTCATAAGGCTACGATAGTTGAGAACTTCTCCTGGCAAAGGATGGTGCGGTGCAAGTGAAGAGAGCACTTCCATGGAAGTTGAGTAACCGGTTTTGGTTTTCTTCCCCATGGGCAAGCCCAACTTGTCGAAAAGAATCCGGCCCAGTTGCTGCGGCGAGTTGACGTTAAAGGGCTCCCCTGCCATATGGTAGATTTTTTCGGCGCTCACCTCCAGCCGCTCGCTAAAACCTTTCGCAAGCAAGTCCAACCGCTCGACATCCACCTTGACCCCTTTTATCTCCATACGAGCCAGCACCTTGACCAGGGGGAGTTCAATGTCGTTGAAGAGAGTCGCCTGGTTGGCCGCCTTTATCTTCTCATCCAAAATATCAGCTAGCTGCAGGGCAAAAACCGCCTGATCTCCAGCGTAGCTCGATACCTGCTCCAGGGGCACGCTGGCTATACTTCGCCGCTTCTTGCCGGTTCCCACCAGATCTTCGAGAGCAAGCAAGGACACATCAAGATGTTCGCGGGCCAGGACCTCCAGATTTTGCACCCTCTTGCCAGGATCCAAGACGTACGCAGCCAACATGGTGTCAAACTGTAGTCCGGAGAGTTCGACATCCAAACTATTCAGAATGATCCATGCCTGTTTGCTGTTATGGATAACCTTCTGAACACGAGGATCACTCAGGATTGGAGCCAGCAACCTCATGACCTCAGATTGATCCAAGCTGGCGTAGTGAGACTCGGAAAGATGGCTTAGTGGTAGGTAACAACCGTGCCCCAACCCCCAGGCCAGGGCAAGACCCACAAGATCAGACCCAAAAGAACCCTCATCTGAGGACATCACACTGAATGCTACTTTCCGGGACTGGCGAATCTGGGACAGTATCGGTTCCAGTCCATCAGTTGTTGTAATCAGTTGGTAGTCACGCCTGATTTCCTCAGGCGCAACACCGATCTGTATTTCCTCGAGTTCCTGAAGGAGTTTCTTGAATTCCAGATCACGGTATAGGTTAACGAGATCACCCCGATCAGCTTCCCCCAACTCAAAGTCTTGCCAATCTTTACCCAGCGGTATGTCGCATTTAATCGTGGCGAGCGCCCGCGACATAATGGCTTGTTCTGAGTGCGCTTCCAGTCTCTTGCGTTCTCTCTCTTTGCTGACCTTACCCAAACCTGCCAGCAGGTTTTCAATACTGCCAAATTCCTTTATCAATCTCTGGGCAGTCTTCGGGCCAATTCCGGGGACGCCGGGTATGTTGTCACTGCTGTCTCCTGCCAACCCCATTACTTCCACCACCTGGGAAGCGGAAACTCCAAAGCGCTTTTCTACCTCCTCAGGACCGAAAACCTCATCCTTCATGCTGTCCCACATATGAACTTTTGGGCTTACCAACTGCAGCAGATCTTTATCACCAGAGATCATAACTACGTCTGCTCCCTGGTCGCTGGCCCACGTCGCCAGAGTGCCAATGATGTCGTCGGCTTCATACCCGGGAATTTCCATATACGGTATCCCAAGGGCAGTAATCAGTCGTTTTATAAATGGAATCTGCGTTGAGAGGTTTTCTGGCATGCGAGGGCGATTGGCCTTGTAATTAGGGCTGAGATCATGGCGAAAGGTGGGGCCGGGTGCATCCAGGGCAATAGCCAAATAGACAGGACTTTTCTCCCTGAGGACCCGGTTGAGCATATTGCCGAAACCATAGATGGCATTGGTGGGAATTCCAGTGGAGGTACTCAGATGGCGCACTCCATAAAAGGCCCTATAGATGTAGGAGCTGCCGTCGATAAGGTAAAGTGTAGCCTTCTTTTCCAACATATCTTACTTCACCAGAAATTCCCACTTCTCCGCAAACCGGAGCTCAGATCACGGATCCATCATGCACTCGTTGCTTCTGAAGATCTTGGGTACTGACCCCCGTACAGATTCTATAATTTCTGTGACACCTTTTCCGCCAGAGAAATGATCGTAGAACTTGAAGCAGTTATGGCAAGGATTTCTAACTTGTCTTTGAAACCCTGCCTTTCCACCGGGGATCGCTCAGCTGCAATCTCTTTGAGAGCCTCTATGACCTGCACCAGCACCTCGTCGTCTTTGTAATCAAGCAGAAGCATCAAGGTGCTCCAGTCGTCAGGGATGCCATATTTTTTGAGATACTTCTTCACCGAAGCGGCAAACTTGCTGGTGCCGTAGTTGTTGTGGATGGCATTGAGCGCCGCCTTATGCTCCTTGCTGCTTTTTTCTCCCTGAAAAAGCTTGTCCACTTTTTTCAGGTATTGCTCTTTGGCCCAGGTGGATCGAAGGGATTTTTCGCTTCGGCTGTGCTCATCCCGGCTTACGTGGCGACTGCGGTCGCGTTTGCGGTCAATTTCACGCCAGCTTGGCTTCTCTCTTTCATCTGAGTCGGAGTCAAAAGGTGGTACCATGAGTCCTCTCCTCCCAAAAAAGGTTGTGAAACTCGAGTAGATAGTAGCACCGGCAGGATCCAGCTCCTGGTAGGAATACCGTGCAGGACCATGAACAAAAGAGGATTGTAATCAAAGATTATCTCAAGCCGTCTCTTTTCGCAATGCAAATCTCTCGCCACAGAAAAGAATCCGCGCCCAAGCCCTTGAGGCGAAGGGGGGAACACTGAAAACTGCATCCGTCCTGAAACCTGAATACTGAAACCTTCGTCATTGCTTTCTGCAATTTTCCTTGACTTTACCAGGTCGATTCAGTATCAGAATTTGTTTACCCCTTAAAAGCGGGAGTGAGTTGGCATCGTGGCGATTACTGGAATAAAAGGCATCAATGACATCCTACCCAATGCTGTTGGCAAGTGGCAACTGGTGGAATCTGTAGCGAGAAGGGTCTTCACCAACTTCGGTTTCCAGGAAATACGAATACCCATTCTTGAAAAGACGGAGCTTTTCGCCCGTAGTATCGGAGAGAGCACAGATATTGTGGAGAAGGAAATGTACACTTTTCCTGACCGCAACGGGCAGCTCCTTACCCTCAGGCCCGAGGCTACCGCTTCTGTGGTTCGAGCCTTCATTCAGCATCGACTCCACCTGCAGCCCTCCATGCGTAAATTCTACACCATCGGGCCCATGTTCCGCCATGAACGCCCTCAGAAAGGACGGTACCGCCAGTTCCATCAGATCAATGTAGAAGTATTTGCCATCGATGACCCCATGGTTGACGCTGAGGTCATCTACCTGCTCCTGGTATTTCTGGAGGAGTTGAATATACCCGACATCACGCTTCACCTAAATTCCATGGGCTGTCCCGACTGTCGCCAGCCTTTTCGGCAGTCCCTGACGAGCTACCTTGACAGTGTGAGCGCCAAACTATGTTCGGATTGCCAGCGCCGAAGGTTTACTAATCCTTTGAGAATATTTGACTGCAAAGTCGAGTCCTGCCGTCAGTTGGTAGCTAATGCCCCAGTGCTTATGGATCATCTTTGCGACGACTGTGTAGACAACTTTCAAAGTGTTAAGGATCATCTTGATAGCCTTGGTGTATTGTATACCATTGATCCGCACATGGTTCGTGGTCTTGATTATTACAACCGGACCACCTTTGAGGCGATTACCCCCCACCTGGGAGCCCAGAATGCAGTTGGTGGGGGTGGCCGATACGATGGTCTCATGAAGACGCTCGGGGGACCTGATTTACCCGCTACCGGCTTTGCCATCGGTATGGAGCGGCTTATCCTTCTGCTGGATGAGCAAACCGACGTCGAGGCGGGCCCGCACCGTCTCTTCGTAGCTTGCTTAGGTGCGAAAGCCCAAAAAAGGGGATTTGGACTTGTCCAGGAACTAAGGCTTCGAGACCTTTTTGTGGAAATGGACTATGAGTCTAGGAGCCTCAAGGCCCAAATGCGTCGAGCAGATAAGCTGGGAGTCTCCCATGTGCTCATTCTAGGTGAGGATGAACTAGCAGAGGGAATCGCGGTACTGAGAGACATGGGGGCTGGTACGCAGGAGGAGATTCCGCTAGAGGGACTTGTAGAGCAAATATTTTCTCGTTTGAAGTTAAGCGATCGAAAACTGACATAGGTCTGCGCAGTTGAAGCAAAAACTTCAAGTCCGATATTCGGATTTGATCGGCTGACTTAAGTTCCGCAACCATATTTACTTAATTCGCTCAAGACTTGGAAGGCAACACATGGCTTTGGATTCTCTTGGTGACTGGGAGCGCACTCACGACTGTGGCACCCTTGGTGCTGATGATACGGGCAATAGGGTTGCCCTTATGGGTTGGGTCCAACGTCGCCGGGATCACGGCGGTCTCATTTTTATCGATCTCCGTGATCGGCGCGGCATCACTCAAGTAGTGTTCGATCCCCAGCGCAATGTTGAAGCACACCAAAGGGCCCACGCCCTGAGATCTGAACACGTTATTGCTGTGCGCGGCGAGGTGCGGCTGCGACCGGACGGTATGACCAATCCCAAACTAAAGACCGGGGAGATCGAGGTGATAGTGGATGAGTATCGTTTGCTTAACACCTCCCTCACCCCACCATTTCAGTTGGAACCAGAGGTTGACGCCGGTGAGAATCTAAGATTGCGTTACCGATTCCTGGATCTGCGCCGCCCGAATATCCTCCAGAATTTGCTTCGACGCCATCATACGGCTCATGCGGTACGCCACTATCTTAACCAAGCCGATTTCATAGAGGTCGAAACTCCGGTCTTGACCAGAAGCACACCCGAAGGGGCTCGCGACTACCTCGTTCCCAGCCGGGTTAATCCAGGCAAGTTCTACGCCTTGCCCCAATCGCCCCAACTGTTCAAGCAGTTATTAATGATGGCCGGTTTCGACCGCTACTACCAAATTGTGAAATGTTTTCGAGATGAGGACTTGCGCGCTGACCGTCAACCTGAATTTACCCAGGTTGACATCGAAATGGCCTTCATCAATGAGAAGCAGATCTTTCGAGTAACCGAGGAGTTGCTCGCTCACGTCTTCAAGGAGGTCCTTGACCAAGAACTCGAACTGCCCTTTCCAGAAATCACTTACGATGATGCCATGGCTCGTTATGGAACAGACAAACCTGATACTCGGTTCGAAATGGAACTCGTGGATGTGACCCCGGTCTTTGCCAATAGTAATTTCCAGGTGTTTGTGCGGCTTATCGAGGCCGGGGGCATGGTAAAGGCTCTGACGCTCAAAGGCCAGGCTACCTTGCCTCGCAGCGACCTGGACAAGATGCAGGGAAAGGAGAACCTTGCCAACCACTACCATGTACAAACTGGAGCCCAGGGTGTTGCCTGGATTAAAGTGCAAGAAAACAACTGGCAGGGGCCGGTAGCCAAGAACCTCACTGACACTGAGAAAGATCTGCTTGCTGAAACCGCCGACCTTGAGGCAGGCGATCTTATCCTGTTCGTGGCGGGTGAGTCTAAAATAGTCAACCCTACTTTGGACATTTTTCGCTGCCACTTCGGCAGGCGTCTCAATCTCATAGATAATACCCAATTTCACTTCACCTGGATCACGCGTTTTCCGCTGTTGGAATACGACATTGCCGAAGAACGTTACCTTTCTGTCCATCATCCCTTTACCGCCCCAGTCGAAGAAGACGTGGGTTTTCTCGCTGACCATCCAGAGCGGGTTCGCAGCCGTGGTTACGACTTGGTTTTAAACGGCTTTGAGATCGGCGGTGGTAGTATCCGTATTCACAATTATGATTTGCAGCTACAAGTATTCAAGGCTCTGGGCATTGATGATAACGAGGCCCAGTACAGGTTCGGCTTCATGCTCGATGCTCTCAAGTACGGTGCGCCACCCCACGGCGGCATTGCCCTTGGTTTCGATCGACTTGTTATGCTTCTGTGTGGTGCGGACTCCATTCGTGACGTTATTGCCTTCCCTAAAACTCAGAAAGCCACTTGCCCGATGACCCAAGCTCCTGAAAAGGTAACTCTGGAGCAGCTTCTAGAGCTTTCCCTCAAGCTTGACCTGGCCGGTTATAATAAAGATTGACAAGGGAAAGAACTGTCCATTAACATGAAATCTCGTTAAAATTTTGCCCAGCCTGGATAGAATCAAAGCCACGCACTATGAGCCTCCGGCTCGGAAAGGGTGTATTTGTCATTAAGGTGAGATCATGGCACGCTGGAACAAACTTAAAAAGGTTTTAGAGCATCAACATACCAAATTTTGGGTCTACCGGCTCCAGGACGTCCCTGAACCGAATCTGCAGAGAGAGGTTTTTCCTTACGGTGAGGTGAGCCGGATTGATTTCGACCACAAGCTTATCTCCATCGACCCGGCTGATGAGTTTGTGATCACCGACACTACTTTTCGTGACGGCCAACAAGCCAGACCACCCTATACCGTTCAGCAAATTGAGAGTATTTTCGATTTGCTGCACCGGATGAGTGGTGCCAACGGAGTAATTAGGCAGACCGAATTCTTTCTTTACAGTAAACGCGATCGGGAATCTGTCGAGCGCTGCCTTGCCAAAGGCTACCGCTATCCGGAGATTACGGCTTGGATTCGCGCGGTGGAGCAAGACCTGGATTTAGTGCTCGAGATGGGCCTCAAAGAAACCGGCATTCTCACCTCGGTCTCCGATTACCATATCTTTTTTAAGCTCAACAGTAGCCGGGCCAAAATCATGGAGAAATATTTGGCTATTGTCAAAACCGCACTGGAAAAAGGGATTACACCCCGCTGCCATTTCGAAGATATAACCCGGGCTGACATCTACGGTTTCTGTGTGCCTTTTGCCATTGAGCTGATGAAGCTGAGAGAGGAGAGCGGGATTGATATCAAAATCCGTCTCTGTGACACCCTTGGTTTTGGCGTCACCTATCCGGGTGCAGCCCTGCCGAGAAGCGTTCCCAAACTGGTTAGAGCGATGATAGATGATGCCGGAGTGCCTGGAAACCTCCTCGAGTGGCATGGACATAATGATTTCCATAAGGTGCTCATAAATGCCACCACCGCCTGGCTCTATGGCTGTTCTGCCGCCAACGGCACTCTCTTGGGATTTGGTGAGCGTACCGGCAACGCGCCGGTAGAGGGACTCATTATTGAATATATTGGCCTCATGGGTCATGAAAACGGCATAGATACCACCGCCATAACTGACATGGCCAACTACTTTACTCACGAACTGGGCTACAAAATTCCTGCAAACTACCCGTTTGCGGGAAGCGACTTCAATGCCACCAGTGCCGGGATTCACGCCGATGGTCTTATCAAAAATGAGGAAATCTACAACATTTTCGACACTCGGAAAATCCTCAGTCGGCCAGTCAGCATCACTGTCACCGATAAGACCGGGATCGCCGGTGTGGCATATTGGGTGAACAGCCGCCTCGGATTGGAGGGTGAGAACTCTATTAACAAACGCCACCCTGGTATCGTTAAGATTCACAAGAGGATAATGCAGGAATACGAAGACGGCCGAGTTACCAGCATCTCCCGTAAGGAAATGGAGCAGTGGGCCCGCCAGTATCTCCCTGAACATTTTGTCAGCGAGTTTGACCTGCTGAAACAGGAGGCCCATGCTCTCGCCGCCCACCTTGTGGAGGAGGTGGTGGAATCCGAAGAGATCAAATCCATGGACGCATCACGACAAGAACCAGTGCTTCAGAGTCTTTTAGATCTCAACCCCTTCATCCAATACATTTATGTCACCGACCGGGAAGGTAAGAAAACAACCCGCAACATTACTCATATCGCTGATCGTGCCAAGTACGAGAAGGCAGAAGTTGGTGAAGACCTCTCTGATCGTGACTGGTTTGTAAACCCCATTAAAGATGGCAAACCACACATTACCGATTTCTACAAATCCATTTACACTGGAGCTCTTTGTATAACCGTGTCGGCACCTATTTGTGATGAATCCGACGAAATAATTGGTGTCCTCGGCCTCGACATCCGTTTCGAGGAATTGGCCAAATTGGAGGAGGAAAAGGAGTTTTAGTCCAACTCCCAGCCCGGATATTTCACGAATTGGTGTC
>CP070843.1:1415650-1421665 GCA_020350905.1 Deltaproteobacteria bacterium | reverse complement strand
TTGTTAGGGGTTATTGTGCTTCAACCACCTTAGCAAATCGCAAACTGTCTTGCGACCAAGGAGGTGCCTTTTATATGACTATCAGTTTGGGAGTAAGTTTGTTTCAGTGAAACTAGCCCTCGGCGGGCGTGGGGATGCGTGATTCACAGGGGATTCCCACCTGGCAAAGACCGCAGCCCACTTTGTTTTCCAGGCCGTATTTCTTCCGGACGTAGCTCCTGGCCTTTCCGAGATGGTCTCGGCATCTTATCTTGTCGTGTCCCTCGGGCCGAATGGCTTTGACTGGGCAGCGCCCAGCGCATTTCTTGCAAATGCCATGGCTGAAAAAAAGACAGTAGGCTTGGTGGTTCTGGTAAGGCCGTGGGGTGACGGGGACCTCCAGTCTGGCCACCACTGAACCGGCCCGGATAGCCTTTCCTAAAGGGGTAATTAAACCGTCGCAGAGGCCAAAGGTGCCCAATCCCCCTGCATGGGCTGCATGGCGCTCGGACCAAGTGGATGCGAAGCCGTATCCCTGAGAGTCTTGTCTGTACCAGTGCGGCGAAAGCATTGGTGCCACCGCTTGGACGGCTTCATCCAACAGTGTTTTGACAACGTGCTGGCGCAAGGCCACATTAAACTTCTCACCCAAATCTCGGGCTGCTGCCCAGCGCGTTGAGGGATAGACCTTCTGATCAGCGTTTTCATCTTTTGTGGCCCGGGTCTGAGGCAGAACCCAGCTGATCACACTCAGATCTTCCGGAGCCGCTGCAACATCAGGAAAAGTTAACTGGAAAATCTCCAGCGGGGTCCAGTAGAAATCGCCGATGTGACCTTTGTACTCCAGGTAGATGGCATCATCACCTCGAGAGAACCCGACCAGAGGTGAATCCCAGGCGACCTCCCCACCAGGCAAACCCAGGGTGTTCAAAGGAGAGGTAGCTACAAAATCAGCTATTTCCCGTATCAGCCAGTCAACTGGATTTTCTTCATGGTGATTGGTAACCATATCCAACCTTCTTCAATTATGAGCAAGCATTTCCAAGCAACTATACAATAGCTCCGATATGGGGTCAAATCTTTATTCTTGACAATTTATCCCAGTTTAGATCATAACTTTGCATGGCCAGAGCGTTGAGAATCCAATATCCCGGTGCATATTATCACGTGACCTGCAGGGGGAATGAGCGCAAAGATATATTTCATGACAACGTGGATCAGAAGATATTCCTTGAGAAACTGGCACTATCTCTTGAGATTTACCACGTTTCTCTATTGTCATATGCCTGCATGTCCAACCATTTCCACTTGCTGGTAACCACGCCGGATGGAAACCTTTCCGAATTCATGCGACACTTCAATATCTCCTACACTTCTGCCTTCAACAAAAGGCATAATCGTGTGGGACATCTCTATCAGGGGAGATACAAGTCCTTTTTGATCGACGCGGATGACTACCTCCTTGAGGTTTCTCGCTATATACATCTAAATCCTGTTCGCTTGGAAGTATTTGCGAAGATGGGCCCGAAAGAGAAGTGGGAAGCTCTCGTTCGCTTTGAGGGGACGAGCTTGCCCGGATATCTATCTTCAAAGAAGCGGCAAGATTTTATCTACTATGAAATGGTGCTGTCCCATATGGGCGGAGATAACCGCAGCGGCAGGCGGCAATATCGGCAGTTTATCAAGTGGGCCATAGACAATGAAATGGACAACCCTCTGAAACTGGGCAAAGGGCATGGCATTGTGGGGAAGAATGACTTCATTCATTGGGTCAAAGAGAAGTTTGTTGACAAAGAGGCGCCAAGTAGAGAACAGCCCGCTATGCGAGAGTTGGGCAGAGAGCTTAAGCCAGAAAGGTTGATTGATCAGTTTGCCGCCTTGGTTGACAAAGACAAGGAAGAGTTGTGTCAGCGAGGCAGGCACTCTTTGGAACGGTCCATGCTGATGGAGTTATTATATCGTTATGGCCGGCTTAGCCAACCTGAGATTGGCAGATTAGTAGGAGGCGTTGACTACTCCGCAGTCAGTCAAGCAAGAAAGAGGTTGCAGGTTAAGCTGAAGCGGGAGCCAAAATTGAAGAGGAGATTTGAAGAAATAGCCATAGACTTGAGTGAATTGTCAAGAATAAAGATTTGACCCCAGTTGGTGAAGGAGGAGAGGAGTGAATACAGAATCGAACTTGATCGAAAGCAATTACCAGGACTTGAAAACACTCTTTAAAAAGTACCGTTACAAGGATTTCAAATTCATCGATCCTGAGAATATTCTAGTCTCCCAGTGGGTGCGGATGAAATGCATGTACGGATGCGGGGAATACGGACAAAACGCTTCCTGTCCTCCCAACGTTCCTACTGTCTCCGAATGTGAGAGGTTTTTCCGTGAATACAGTACCGCGGTTATTTTTCATTTTGACAAAAAGGTGGACAAGCCCGAAGACCGTCACGCTTGGTCCAGTAAGGTCAACATGAAACTTACCAAGTTGGAGAGAGAAGTTTTTCTGGCCGGTTACGAGAGAGCTTTTCTCTTGTACATGGACAGCTGCTGCATATGTGCAGAGTGCTCCAAGGAAAGAGAAAATTGCAGCGAGCCGAGACTCTCGCGCCCCTCTCCTGAGGCAATGGCTATGGATGTCTTCACTACCGTAAAACAGTTCGGCTTTCCCATCCAAGTCCGCACGGATTATTCGCAGAAAATGGACCGTTATGCTTTTCTGATGATCGAATAGTCACGCATGCTGAATGATATGATGAGTACGGTCACCTGAGGAGCGGTTCTAACTCTCGGAATTCAGAGAAGGATAATCGGTGTAGCCTGTTTCGTCCCCTCCATAAAACGTTGCAAGATCGGGCTCATTCAAGGGCCCGTTCTTCTTGAAACGCTCTGGAAGGTCCGGGTTTGCCAGGAAGAGTCGGCCAAAGGAGACCAGGTCGGCGTCGCCCGTTTCTAGCACCCACTCGGCACGATCCCTGTCATACCCGCCATTGGTCATATACGTCCCTTTATAGATTCTTCGGAGTTTTTTGGTTATGGGATTCAAAGCGCCGCAGAAATCTGCCGGGTTTGCAAGATCCATCTCCACCACGTGCAAATAGGCAAGGGGAAAGCGGTTCAGTCCTTCCGCAACATGGCTGAAAATCGCCTCAGAATTGGAATCGTAGATGTCGTTGAAGGGATTTCCGGGGGAGATGCGAACTCCAACGCGGCCCTCCCCCAAAACATTGATTACCTCTTTGGTTACTTCAAACAAAAAGCGTACGCGATTTTCGATAGTGCCGCCGTACTGATCCGTCCTCTGGTTCGTGCCATCGCGGAGAAACTGATCCAGCAGGTACCCATTGGCCCCATGTATTTCAACACCATCGACGTTAGCCGCGAGAGCGTTTTCCGCTCCCTGCCTGAACTGATCAACAATTCCGGAAATCTCTTCTGTTTCCAGGGCTCGTGGGGTTTCAAATGGGCTTGGGCCCTCGTAGGTCATCGCCTCACCTTCTGGCTTGATGGCTGAGGGAGCAACAGGCGGGGCTCCCTGCGGCTGCAACGATGGATGCGAAATGCGCCCACAGTGAAACAACTGGAGAAAGATCAACCCTCCACGTGAGTGAACCAGATCGGTCACCATCCTCCAGCCTGCAATTTGTTCGGGTGAGTAAATGCCGGGCATGTCTGGATACCCCAGCCCCTGAGCCGAAACTTGCGAGGCCTCGGTAATAATGAGGCCAGCACCGGCTCGTTGCGCGTAGTAAAGGGCATTCATGGGCTGTGGGGAATTTCCTTTGCCGGCACGATTGCGGGTCATGGGTGCCATGATCATGCGGTTTTTGAGTTCGTAGGGGCCCAATTTGTAGGAAGAAAAGAGATTCATATCCAGCTCCTTGCGCGAATTCCACTGTTTCCCATGGTGCTTATCAGCCCTTATGCAGTTGGGCTCTGGCAACTAGGTTTGATTCAGTTCTTCACCTTTTAGCCGTTTTTTCATTGCTTTACCATCACTCCAGGCACGGCCGACCAACTCACCCACTGACCAGTACCCATTATCTGGCATGGTAAGCATGAATGGGTTGATTTTTTTAATGTCTGGCACGCCTTCGGTGAGAAACCGCTCTTCGGAGTATGCTCCTATAATTTCACCAATTAAAAAAGAGTTGGTGGGCAGCTCAACCGTTTTTACCAGTTTGCACTCCATGGAGAGCGGACACTCGGTTATCATTGGAGCACCCTTGAGCTCTCCATAAAATAGAGTGAAGAGTCCTGACTTGTCTATCCGCTTTCCTGATACCAGGCCGACATAATCAGTCACTTCCACCATGTCAACAGTGGGGAAGTTGACACTGAACTCCCCCTTTTCCACGATCGCCCTATGGGAAGCGTGCCCCTGGTTTACTGCCACCCCGAGCAGGGGAGGCTTGTAGTTGACTCTGGTAAGCCAACCCAGAGCCATGAAGTTAGGGCGATCCTCCAGAAGAGAACCGAGGATTGTGGTTGCCATGGGTAGAACATATGCCTGCTCCCCTATATTTACCTTCGCCATTGAACGCTCCCCTGGATCTCCTCCCGTCAGGGAGGAGAAATCTCGTTGTTGGACAGCCGATATGTGATCAGGCAAAAAACCCAGCCCCAAAGACAATTAAGATTTTAATGTGAGATTACAAATTCTAGTTGCTAGTCTGCTGATTACTTCTTGGCAGGCAGCGACGCCTGATTATCAAATTGGAAATCCTAAGCACGAAGCACGAAACAAATCCGAAATTCTAATGCTCCAATGTTCCAAACGACAGAAACATAAATACGGTCAGAGTAGGTTTTGGTCATTTGAATTTGTTTCGGATTTCGATATTCGGATTTCGGATTTCCCTTTATGCGCTATGCTCTATGCGATCTCAGTTGGCCCATGGGACCAGCTTTTCCGCGACTCAATGAGAGTCAAGCGGTTCATGCGCTCGTTGCTAGTGCTTTGCAGAAGTCAATTGTCCCTTGCGGACAACTGCAATGCTCGAAATTGTCCCGAGGTACTAGGTAGGGAGACTCACTAACCCACTTACAAGCAAGCTTATTCGCTTCTGACTCCTCCTCTTCCTCATTTTGACTACCACCCTTGGAGTCAAAATGGCCCAAAACATAATGGGCAATTTGATGGTGAATATAGCTCCAATATTTAGGTATGGATTCACCATGTGGAAAAAGGAGAATGATCAAATGGTGCCCACTGAGATCAGATTTATCAAAAAAATGTCCAGGTTTATAATCAGATAAATAACAGGTGAAAAAAATACACTTACTGAGAACTTTCTTGGCTACCTCGAGGGGGAGCAGGGTCAGTCCAGTGAAAAATATGTCATGGGTGTGCGAGTCAATTGAATGAGAGTGATTACGCACTCTTTGCTCTTCATCCAGGTGCTGGAAAATCTCTTGCAAGTGGTCGTGTTTCTCTTCTTTCCAGGTTTCCAGAAACTCTATTTTATCCTTTGAAAGCACTGTCCTTCGTTCTAACATTTCCTCTTCCTTTGGTAAGTTTTTCCCCCAGAATTGATTCTTCTAACTATACGTATACTGCCTTATGGTGGCAATCTGAAAAATAGGAGGGTGAATTGCATTTTTCCTTTGAATTCGGTAGAATAACCTTAACCCTTGGAAAACATAATAAAAAGTGAAAAGAGAGGGATGAATGCAATTTCTCGGCACCGACAAGTATTACCTCAATCCCGAACTAAAAGAGATCGTCAACATCTCCACTGCCATGGAAAAACCCTTGCTGGTCACCGGGGAGGCCGGAACCGGCAAGACCCAGTTGGCCTTCGAGATTGCCCGGGCACTGGACTTGACTCTGGAAGAGGCTCGCTGCAAATCCACCTTCAAGGGCGAGGAGCTTTGCTACGTTTATGATACAGTCTTGCGCCTCAACGACTCCCGCTTCGGCACCGGGGAGAGCGGTCGGGATGTAAACAAGATTTGGGATTACCTGGGCTTCGGCCCTATCGGCCGCGCTTTTCTGGCAGAGGATCGACGCGTCCTTCTGCTGGACGAGATCGACAAGACTGA
>CP070843.1:1412958-1415550 GCA_020350905.1 Deltaproteobacteria bacterium | reverse complement strand
ATTACCACTTTTACTTCTCAGCCAGCAACCTCCGGGCGGTCTTAACGAAGACGGCCACGGTGTGAGTCACCTCCTCCTCTGTGGTCATTTTACCGGTGGAAAAACGTACAGTGCCCATGGCGTACTCCAGGTCCATCTGCATGGCCTCCAGCACCGAGGAGAGGCGAACGGAATCTGAGTGGCAGGCAGCCCCTGCCGAGGCAGCGACGGATTCAATCTCTGCTAAAAGGGTGTTGGCTTCAATAGACTTAAAGCACACGCTCAGGGTGTTCGGCAACCGTTTCTCAGGGTGGCCATTCAGTCTTATTTCACCCCATTGTTGCCTGAGACCGGCGTAGAGTAGATCTCTCATCTTCTGCATATGGCGCATGTTCTTTTCCAGATCACGTTTTGCGATCTCGCAGGCTTGACCCAAGCCGACAATCTCAAGGACATTCTCGGTGCCGGCACGGAGATCCTGCTCATGATCTGCCCCGTGAATGAGTTTTTCCAGTCGTATCCCACCTCTGACGTACAGAGCTCCAATCCCCTTTGGAGCGTAAAGCTTGTGACCGGCAATGGTGAGAAGATCCACATCCAACTCATCCAACCGAGTGGGTATCTTTCCCACAGATTGCGCGGCATCGGTATGGAAAACGATGCCATGCTCTTTGGCAATTTTGGCAATTTCAGCTATGGGCTGAATGGTACCCACCTCGTTGTTTGCATGCATAATGGTAATCAAGATGGTTTGTGGCCTAATACTTTTTTGTAATTCTCGCGGGTCAACGAGACAGAATTCGTCCACCGGCAGGTAGGTTACCTGGAAACTTTTCTCTGCCAGGTACTTGCACACCTCGAGTACAGCAGGATGCTCGATGGCCGAGGTAATAATGTGATTACCTTTTTCCCGATTGGCAAAAGCAGTACCCTTGATAGCGTAATTGTTGGATTCGCTGCCGCCGCTGGTAAAAATAACCTCGTCGGAGGTGCAATGCAAAAGATCCGCTACCTGGCGGCGGGCCTCTTCCACAGCTTTTTTCGTCTGAATGCCGTACCAATGGGAACTGGAAGGATTGCCGAAATGTTCGAAAAGATAGGGACGCATGGCCTCGGCAACTTCCGGGTCAATTGGGGTGGTGGCGTTGTAGTCCAGATAAATTGGCTTCAATGACTAGACCTCCAGTGCAAAATCTCAAATTCCAAGCACCAAATCTCAAGGTGTCAGGTGTCGGGTGTCAGGTGTCAGGGAAGAAAAATAAAAAAACTGAAACCTGAACACTGAAACCTCAGTCTTTGTGGTTTATATTTTCTATTCCTCCCTTACTCCATCACTCTAATCTCTAGTGCAACCCCACTGATCCGGCAAAATGGCATGCTGCCAGGTGGTTTTCTTTCACTTCCTTGAGCTGAGGCTCTTGCTGGCTACAAATATCCTCAGCATAAAGGCAGCGAGTGTGAAAGCGGCAGCCATGAGGGGGATCGATGGGGCTGGGCACATCTCCTTTCAAAATTATCCTATCTCGTTTCAGGGTGGGGTCGGGGATTGGTGAGGCGGAAAGGAGAGCCTGGGTATAGGGATGGAGTGGGGTCTGATAGATCTCTACACTATAAGCTAATTCCACTATTTTGCCGAGATACATAACCGCCAGTCGATCGCTAACGTGCTCCACCACTCCCAGATCATGAGAGATAAAGAGGTAGGTGAGCCCGAACTCTTGCTGCAGATCCTTGAGTAGATTAATCACCTGGGCTTGAATGGAAACGTCCAAGGCTGACACGGCCTCATCGCATACCACCAGTTTGGGGTGGAGAGCCAATGCTCTCGCCACACAAATTCTCTGCCTTTGTCCGCCTGAGAATTGGTGCGGATAGCGGCGCATGTGCTCCCGCCGCAAGCCAACCACTCGAAGCAGTTCCAGCACTATTTCCTCCCGTTCCCTCCTATTCTTCATGCCGTGGACGAGCAGGGGCTCCCCCACGATATGAGAGACTGTCTTGCGCGGGTTCAAAGAGGAGAAGGGATCCTGGAAGATAACCTGCATTTGCCGACGCAGATTTCTCATGCGCTCCTTGTTATAGGTGAGGATGTTCTCTCCTTGAAAAAGGATTTCACCCGAAGTCGGTTCCTCAAGGCGCAGGATGAGACGGCCGAGGGTGGTCTTGCCGCACCCTGACTCGCCAACCAACCCCAGCGTCTCACCCTCACGTATGCTCAGGTTGACACCGTCCACAGCCCTGACCGCTGCAACCGCCTTTAAGAAGACCCCACCTCGAATGGGGAAGTGCTTCACCAAAGCTTTCAATTCAACAAGGGTTCCATTTGCCATGTGAGGATCAAGCATATTTCAGACACCGTGCCGTGTGATTTTTTCCCACCTGATACACGTGCGGTTCTATGGTTCTGCAATCAGCAAAAACATCTGGGCAACGGTCGCTGAACAGGCAACCGCTGGGGAGGTTGAGCAAGGATGGCACCACACCGGAAATGGCGTTGAGCTTCTGGTCCCGCTGACCCCTACCGAGAACGGGGATGGATTGCAGCAATCCTACGGTGTAAGGGTGCTTGGGCTCAGCAAATAGGGTCTTCACATCAGTGTATTCCATGACTTT
>CP070843.1:1407054-1412858 GCA_020350905.1 Deltaproteobacteria bacterium | reverse complement strand
TTCCACTAGACCGGTGTTCTTCACCTTGCCCACCAGGGAAAATATCTTGGTGCCTTTGCTCTTTTCTGTGCCTATGGATGCGTAAAAATCATCACCTTTATTTATGATCAAGGGAACGTTGGCCCAGGTCTCAACATTGTTCAAGGTGGAGGGCAGATCACGGTAGCCCTTTTCCACCGTATGGATATACTTGGCTCTAGGTCTTCCCACTAACCCTTCCAATGATTTCATCAGGGCTGAAGACTCGCCACAGACGAATGCCCCGCCGCCTCGACTTATCTTCACCTTGAAATCAAAGCCGGAACCCAAAATATTCTTACCCAGCAAACCATAATCTTCGGCCTGCTTTATGGCGATTCTGACGTTCTTTACAGCCAGGGGATACTCATTTCTTACATAGATGAAGCCCTCGTTGGAGCCTACGGCGTAGGCCCCAATGACCATACCTTCGAGAACACTGTGGGGGTTTCCCTCTAAGAGGCTCCGGTCCATATAGGCCCCCGGGTCACCTTCATCAGCATTGCACATAACGAATTTGGGTTCACCGTGGGCTTTCCTACATGAGGCCCATTTGACGCCCGTGGAGAAGCCGCCGCCGCCACGTCCCCTGAGCCCGGACTTTTTCACCGTATCGATGATCTCCTCTGGTGACATGTCAAAGAGGGCCTTGGCCAAAGCAGAGTAGCCATCCATGGCGATGTAGTCATCAATGTCGGTAGGATCGATGAGCCCGTTGTTGCCAAATATAAGTCGGTACTGGTGGCTATAGAATGGGACTTCTGACTCTTTGGCTATCCTTTGTTTAGATACCGGATCTTTGTAAAGAAGACGTTCGACAAGTTCTTTTTTGACAAAGGTCTGATCCAAGATCTCTGGGACGTCTTCTGCTTTGACTTGGGAATAAAAGGTTCCCTCCGGATGGATGACCATGATCGGGCCTTTTTCGCAAAATCCGTGGCATCCGGTAACCTTTACTTCCACCTTGCCCTTGAGACCGTTTTGAGAAATCTCTTTGTCCAGAGCATCCTTGACCTCGTCTGTTCCATAGGCGCCGCAGCCTGAACCAGCGCAAAGGGATATGACAGGCCGCTTGGGATCACGTTGTTTCTGGAGCTTCTTTCTATGGCTTTCCAGCGCTTTTTGGCTTTCTAATCTACTCATCACACCCTCAACCTAGAGAGAAATATTTCAAGCTAAGTTTTAGCTATCTTTTTCATACTGCTCGATGAGACTGGCGGTTTTTTTTCGGTCCAATCCCCCGTGGGATTTCTGATTCACCGTAATAACAGGGCCCAAGGCACAGCAACCAAGGCACCTCACCGTATCCAAGGTAAACATAAGGTCCTCGGTGGTCTCACCCTCGTGTATATGAAGTTTTTCCTCAATGGTCTCCTTTATTTTCTCTGCCCCCCGGACATGGCAGGCCGTGCCGGTACAGACGTTGATGATGTATTTACCCCTTGGGGTTAAGCTAAAGGCCTTGTAAAAAGTGGCAACACTAAAAATGTGGGATATGGGGATGTTCAATCTTTCTGCCACATAGGTTAAGGCCACCTCGGGCAAGTAGTTGTATCTTGAGGTAATGTCCTGCAAGATCATGATAACGTTTTCGGTATCATATTCGTTTTTCTGCAGCACGCCGTCGAGAAAATCCGCCTCTAAAACCTCTTCAGTTAGAGGGCGGGCTTGTTGGGTAACAGCCATCTAATCTACCTCCGAATTCGCTAAAGTTGATATCCGATACCCTTAATCTCCGTGGACCTCTTTAGGATATGGTTGATTGATTACTGGACAGTTCTCAAGGCAGGTACCGCAGCCAGTGCACCGCTCTGGATCAACGGATCTAGCTTTCTTCTTGACCTTGACCTTGAACCTGCCAACCTCTCCCTCCACGCTGATCAAATCCGCGTAGGTGATGACCTCTATGTTCAAATGCCGGCCGACCTCGACCAGTTTAGGAGAGATAATTCACATGGCACAGTCATTGGTGGGAAAGGTCTTGTCCAGCTGAGACATGACACCACCTATGGAGGGGGACTTTTCCACCAGGTAGACATAGTACCCTGAATCGGCTAGGTCCAGGGCTGCCTGCATTCCGGCGATACCCCCGCCCACAACCATCACTGAGCCAGTTCTATTCTCTGACATCTTTTCCTCCACCTTTTTGTTAAGCTTTCAGTCATCAGCCGCCAGCTTTCAGTTAAGACAATTTTTTTGCTGCTATTTGACTGCTATAAGCTCACGTCCAAAATTATCCATAACAAATGGACTGACAGATTTCTCAAGCTTCAATCGCCTTTACCACTGGTTCTCGTGCTCCTTCTTCTACAAGCTCTGGTACAAAGAAAAAATCCTCAATGCCGCTCACGGGGAGGTGGTTCATATTCAACCCAAGGATTTCTCCATGGATGCCCATGCTGAGTCCAAGAAGCTGGGGATAGAGGACTGCGGGAAGACTATGGTTATCACCTCGACTGGTGAGCATTATCTTCTGAACCGTATCGAACTGGATATGACAGTAGGTACAAGCAGCGCACAGGTAATCGGCACCTGATTGCTTGCCGTCGGTCAGCTTCTTTGCGGTCAAATCCATAGAAAGATCATCGTTTACTCCCCAGAGTGGCGCACCGCAGCATTCAAGTTGCTTTGGCCAAGAGATGCTCTCGGCACCGGTTATCTCAACCAGTTGATCAAATATTGAGGGTGCCACCGGGTCATCAAAGGCAACGATCTGGCTTGGCCTCAGAGCGTGGCAGCCGTAATGGGTGGCAATTTTCAGAGCGGAAAAAGGTTTCTCAATCTTCTCCTTGATAGGTCCGATGCCCACATCATGGTAGAGAACGGAAAGGAGATGCTTGATCTCAACCTCTCCTCTGTATTCAAGATATTCTTTTTTCAGGATTCCATCGATTTCTTTCCGGAGAGAAGCATCTTCCCGGAGAAGATGGTCCGCTTTCTTGAGACTGCCGTAGCAACACTTGCACAGACTCAAAAGGCTCAAGTTGTTTTTTTCCACCAGGGCCAAATTTCTTGCCGCAGCAAGAACAAAAGTCTTGTAGTCAAGGTTCCTTATGGGATAACCGCAGCAGTTAAACTGCTTTATATTTGCCAGTTCCACGCCGAGGTTTTGTAAGACAGCCCTTGTCGATGTCTCGTATTGGTTAAGACGAGCCGGTATGTTGCAACCGAGAAAAAGAGCAAATTTCATAAGCTTATCCCCATCTCCTCTGGAATCTTTTCACTTGCCTGCTTGACCGCCACATTCTTCAGTTCATAGAGTACGTCCGTGATGCAGACCCCCTGGGGGCAGTGCTCCTGGCATTGATAACAGGTAAGGCAGTCCCAAAGCATATTTGAGCCCAAGGCCAGATCCCTCACTCCCAAGCCACAGGCATGCATGATTTGGTGGGGCAACATTCCCAGAACCTCCTCAGGGTTGTCGTAATTTGCCACCACCGGACACACGGTGGTGCAGCTCTGACAGCCGAAGCAAACAGAGAAGGTGCTTGCCAGAGCTGAAAGAGTGAGAGCCGTTTTGAATTCTCGGTCGCTGGGAGTCAGGGGTAGAGATGTTTCCGGCATGGTCATTAAACGGCACTCAGCAGCGATGGCCTCCCTGGCCCGAGCGAGTGGCTCTCTGTAACCATCTTCAACCAGAGACTGCCGCATGAGCCCACGGTAGTAGGAAAAGGGCGAGAGCATTAAAAACTCAGGGTAACCTCGGTCAAGGAGAGCTTCTCTTACGCTGAACCACATATCCTGCAAGTTAATTCCAACCGGACATGCAACGGTGCACCGCTCGCAATTGGTGCAGAGAAAGATCCCTTCTTGAAGATGCCTGAGCTGTTGTCCAGTTAGGTGGCTATCTGAGACAAGGTTTTTAATTGAGGCTATTTTTTCGGACGGCAGAATGTTTAGATTTGGGATGGACTCAAAAGCAATGCCGACTGAGCAATTGACCGTACAGCTTCCACAATGGGTGCAAGCGTCCAACTCTAGAATTTGTCTGGTGGCGATATTGGCAGGGCTTGAGCTTTCCTTGTCCATCACTGAGTTGGCTAGAAGGCTTAGAGGGCTGGCAAAGATGTGAAACATCTTGCAAAAAGGAAGATAGGCCAAACCCAGCCAGCATGCGAGAAAATGAATATACCAGAGGATTTCAGCTATATTTGCCCGGTCCAATCCCAAAGCTATGGGCCTGATGATTTGGGCTGTGCTGTAGCCCATAAATGCCCATTGAGGCTTTGAGTGGCACTGGGCGCAAGTCATATCATGGGCTTCCCTACCCGACTTGAGGAGTTCCTCGTCAAAGGGAGCTTTTACAGTAGGAGAGACAACGCCAAATTCCTTGACCCAATAAGTTTCCAAGGCTCTGAGCTCTTCTTCGTCAGCCGCAACCGTGTATTCTTCCACCATATCCTGGTATCTGGAATAAGAAGTTATCTTGGTACCTTCCAAAAGAACGCCGGAAATCATGATAACAGCAAGAATTATAAGAGCGTAGTAGTCTTGGCCACCGGTTTGCAAACGGGGTACCTTCATAACAAAGCGGCGATAGAGCGCAATGACTATGCCAAGGATTACCATGAAACCAAAGAGATCCCTTAAAAACATGAATGGATTGATGGTAGAGTAGTATTCTGGAAAGAGCACAGAGGTGATGAACTTGTCTAGTGCATGCATCAGAAGGAGGAGCATAAAACCAGCATAGAGACAGATGTGCATGAGCCACCTGAGAAAGTCTTGGCGCAACACTCTTATCTGGAGGAGTACATCGACAATGAAGACTCGGAGGAGCGTAAAGATTTTGCCGCTGAACAGGGTTACGGCGATCCCCTGGATGGCAGCAGCAGCCCTTTCTGTGGCAGAAAATTCCCTCGCATCTAAACCGATTCGGTGCCGAAACCAGGTTGATATCTTATAAAGCAAACCGACTCCGAAAACTGCCAGGGCAAGGTATAATGAAATAGTGAAAAACATGAGCTCACAATCCTTGAATTGGTTTGAATTGGGGTTGGGGCTGAAAAAACCGCTTTACCCTTATTTCCCGGGCAGCATTAGTCGGAGAGCTAAGGTGGAGGCGAGTGACCTCGACCAGGGGCGGTGAGACACTTCGGATGGCGGATTCACAAGCGAGGGAGGTGATGTCAAGTTGTGTCATGGTTCCGACCTTGAGAGGTAACTTCTTTAGAGGAAGAGAATGGAACGGGAGATTGCGATTGCAGAGAGCAGAACAAGAGGAGAAATAAGAATAGGATCAAGAACTGTACTCAACTTAACCTGTTGAATAAGAGCACCTGATGAACCAAAGTCCAGCACGTTTAAGTCGTTGAGATGAATCTCGTCGCATGTACTTAAGAAATATTATATTATAAATAGTATGTCAGGATAAAGAAAAATTGACATACTCATTTCCATGTCAGTTGACTTTAGTATTTTCCTCCAACGGCGGCTAAGCATGACTTCTCAGTTCCAGAATCCATCGCAGATGGCTCTTTTTATCTATGTGAAGCGGAATAAGCTTTGGAGCTCATGATGCTATTATATTAAGATAACAAACGGGAGGTAGGACAATATGGCTCGGATTCTAGTTGTAGACGATGTCCAGGAGGCAGTAGATGCAATCCGTAAAATATTGGAGAAAAGGGGACACGAGATTATGGGTTATACAGATGAAGTGGCGGCCATCGATCACGTGACCAACCATCCGGTTGACCTCGCCATACTGGACATAAAACTAAAAAAAATAGATGGTGTTGAGGTCTTGGGCAGACTGAAAGAGATTCAACCCGATATCAAGATCA
>CP070843.1:1400303-1406954 GCA_020350905.1 Deltaproteobacteria bacterium | reverse complement strand
TATTGATTTGCAGCGGCCCCTTGTGTTCTTGTTTATTTTTTTCCAAGTCGAGCACAATCCCAAGCCGCTCTAATTTTTCGCAACACCGTTCCCGGATTTCAATATCCTGTTCTCCAATACCGGCGGTAAATACTATGCCGTCCAGATGACCCAATATGGCAGAGTAGTTACCAATGTATTTTTTTATTCGATATACGAACATATCCAGGGCCAACTGTGCCCGCTTATCTCCTTCTTTCGCCTTGTTGTGGATGTCCCGCATGTCATTGAGACCGCAAATTCCTTTGAGCCCACTTTCATGAGTCAGGACGTGGTCCAAATCCTCTATGGTCATCCCTTTGGACTTGGCCAAGTAGAAGATTATTCCAGGGTCGATATTGCCAGAGCGTGTCCCCATGATAATCCCCGCCACAGGGGTCATTCCCATGGAAGTGTCAACGCTCTTGCCATTTTCAATGGCGCAGGTGCTGGCGCCACTTCCCAGATGAATCGTCATCAGGTTCAATTCATCTAGGGGCCTGTCCATGAGTTTGGCAGCCTCTTTGGCCACGTACCTATGGGAGGTCCCGTGGAAACCATAGCGCCGGACGCCCAACTTCTCGTAGTATTCATAGGGCAATGAGTAATGATAGGCTCGAGGAGGCATGGTCTGATGAAAGGCGGTGTCGAAGATTGCAACTTGCGGGGCTTGCGGTATCAGGGTTTGTGCAACCCTAATCCCCATTAAATTGGCGGGATTGTGTAGCGGCGCCAGGGGAACGGTCGCCTCGATGGCATTGATGACCGCATCATCAATTAAGGCTGGAGCCTGAAAATGTTCGCCACCGTGAACAACGCGGTGCCCCACCGCGGAGATTTCATAAGCATCATCCACGATCCCGTGTTCTTTGTCTGTAATCAACTCAATGATTTTGAGCATGCCGCTCTCGTGGTCTGCAAAGGGTTCTTCCCTGACTACCACCGACTCATCCGGACTGCCAGGAAATTTTCTGTGGGTGAGCTTCCCCTGGGTTTCACCAATGCGTTCCGCCAGACCAAAGGCCATTACTGACTCATCTTCCATGTCAAACAATTGGTATTTGATGGAAGAGCTACCGCAGTTGAGAACTAGGATTTTCATGTTAGTTTCCCCCACCTTTTCTTCTCTGAGAATTATGTGGGCCGGGCATGGCCAGCCTTATTAGAAGCAATGGTCTTTGGAGTGCTGGAGCTTCGTTCTTAACTCTCTTGGGCCTGGATGGCGGTGATAGCCACGGTGTTCACAATGTCCACTACCAGGGCGCCCCGGCTCAGATCATTCACCGGCTTGTTGAGTCCCTGCAATACCGGACCAATGGCCACCGCATTTGCAGAACGTTGAACCGCTTTGTAAGTGTTGTTACCGGTGTTCAGATCCGGGAAAATAAACACGGTGGCATGGCCGGCAACCTCGCTCTCCGGAAGCTTGGTCTTTGCAACGCTTGCATCCACTGCGGCATCGTACTGGATCGGCCCTTCGATTTTCAGGTCTGGACGACGCTCCTTGGCAATGGCGGTCGCTTCTCGCACCGCCTCCACAGCCTCACCCTTGCCAGATTCCCCTGTTGAGTAGGAAAGCATGGCAATGCGGGGGTCGATCCCGAACATACCTGCCGTCCCCGCAGAACTGATGGCAATATCCGCCAGCTGCTCTGAATTGGGATTGGGATTGACCGCACAGTCGCCATAGACTAGGACACGGTCTGCCAAACACATAAGAAACACACTGGAAACGATAGAACAACCAGGTTTGGTTTTTATGATCTCGAAGCTGGGCCGAATTGTATGAGCAGTAGTATGAACCGCTCCTGACACCATGCCGTCAGCTGTGCCCTTGTGAACCATCATGGTGCCAAAATAGCTGACATCGGTCATAGCATCGGCCGCCATCTCCTCTGAAATCCCTTTGTGCTTGCGCAGCTGATAGTAGGTTTTGGCGAAATTCGCGAGCCATTCTGAACTCACCGGGTCGACTATTTTGACCCCTTCCAGGTCGAGCCCGAGCGTACCGATTTTCTGCTGAATTTCTTCTTCATTTCCCAGGAGCGTGATGTCGCAGACATTGCGTCGAAGTAGTACCTCGCTGGCCCGCAGAAGACGTTCCTCATCACCTTCCGGCAGGACAATGTGCTGTCGTTTCGATTTGGCCCGCTCAATGAGCTGATACTCGAACATGATCGGGGTAACCCGGATTGAGCGCACCCCGGTGATGCGATCTCCGAGCTCGTCCAAATTCACACTAGATTCGAAGAGGCCCAGGGCTGTGGCGACCTTGCGCTCGTTATCAGGCGTGATAACAGCGGGTACCTCACTCACGTCCATAGCAGTGTTATAAGTATCTGTGTCGACTGATATTATTGGCGTGGACGACTTCTTGACACCTTCAATCAGCCGCTGCACCTGGGGTTCCGGAGTTAAACCTCCAGTCAGAAGAATTCCAGCGATGTTTGGATAGGTTTCTGAAAAGGCAGTTGCCAGACTTCCAAGGATCACGTCGGAACGATCGCCCGGTGTAATAATCAGGGCATCGTCTACCACATAATCCAAGAAATTAGGCAAATTCATCGCCGCAACCTTGAAATCGCGGACCTCACGATTCAATTCATTCGGCTCTCCCTGAAGGATTTTGGCGTTGAGAGCCCTGGCGATTTCACCGACTGTCGGTTTTCCGAGGGTTGATTCTTCTGGCACAACGTAGAGGGGCTCAGCTTCAGGCTTCAACCCTCTTAAATCCGCGGCGATTGATTCAACTTTGTCTGCTTTGACTCTATTGACTACTATCGCCGCAAGAGTGCACCCGTGCCCCTCAAAGGACTCACGGGCCACCCGCGCAGAATCAACCACCTCATCGGTGGACTTGCCGAGCCCATTTACCACCGCCAGGATCGGCGCCCCCAGGTTGTTGGCCACATCGGCATTGAAATCAAACTCGAAGGCTGAGGAGACACCGGTGAAGTCTGTGCCTTCGCAGAGAACAAAGCGGCACTGACTCTCTAGTGCCTTGTACTTGCTTACGATGTTCTTCAAGAGCTCATTGTACTGCCCGGCTGCCACCAAGTTCTGGGCCTCTTCGTGCGCATAACCATAGGTCTCTTTGTAAGACAGCTCCGGGTTATAGCGACTTATAACTAGCTGGATATCATTGTCGAGTTCGGGGCTTGCGCGGACGACGGGCCTGAAAAAGCCGACCTGGCGGATACGCCTTGATAACATCTCCATGATTCCGAGGAGGACCACAGACTTGCCACTTCTTGGTTCCATTGCTGTAATGTAGAGATTGTTGGACATGTTGTTGTCTCCCTGAGTAGTGTCCATCCGGAAACCCCCGCTTCGTTTGTCATTCTGAGAAGCGCAACGACGAAGAATCTCGCAATGACTAGAATGGCCAGAGATTCTTCGCTTCGCTCAGAATGACAGCTCTAGCCCGGATATTTCATGAATTGGTGTCGCGAGACCACTAAGATGGGCGTGCCACCTGGCAACCGCAGGGTGTTGGACCCGAGGCGTACCTGAACGGTACGTCGCAGGGACCGGCACCCGAGGACGCCAGGAAGGACGGCCATATCTGTGGTCGCAGCAAGTGATTCATGAAATATCCGGGCTAGGGCGCGTTTCCGGACTGACACTATTTAGAATCAGGTAGCCAGTAGTCAGCCCATCGACAGGCTCAGACCAGGTAGTCAGAATCCAGGAGAAAAGCAATTAAAATTGAGTTACTCTCAACTACTTGCCACTTGCCCTGAGCCTGTCGATGGGCTGACACTGTGCCTATTTGATGGTCCTTTTACTAACAGGGTAATATATCTTCTCTTATAATGCTTGGCTTTTCGTTCTTGAGGATTGGTGTTCGTGAAGAACAGAAGATTACTCATTATAAACCTAATGCTTTGCATTAGGGAACAAAAGACTTGAGAAAGAAAAGGACGTTCATGCGATTATGCGTTTCTCTTAACATCAATATATACAGTTAGGAGCCGTCGCATAATTGTGGCGTTGGGAGCCTTGCTGGTACGCAACAAAAGATGGAAATGGTTAGGCGTCAATGCCAAAGAATAACAGGCGTTTGATGTGTATGATAGAATAGTCCTGAGTCGATCAACAAAATTATCTCGATCAACTTTATCTTGATACATTCTTCTACCTTCGATCCCACAGGAAATGATATGATGCAATGCACTTGGTCCGTCTAGGCGGGATTTTGGTGGCATGATCTTTACTGGACCATGGAGGATTTCAAAGAGAAACGCATAATCGCATAAACGTGCCCCTTCGGTAGGGTGAGGAGTCCTGATGGATTATATCCAATGGTTGCGCGACTATTGCCCTCACAAAATAGTCGAAGCAAATAAAGTAATCTCACAAATAAAAACCGGTAGCAGAATTTTCATCGGTACAGGCTCCGGGGAACCTCAGCACCTGATCCGGGCCCTGGTCCAAAACAGTGAATTGGATGATATAACCATCTATCAGATGCTCTCCCAGACTCTGGCCGACTATGTTGACGATGAATCTTTTCTGCGTAGATTTTCCCTGAAGCTCTTTTTTGTCAGCCTCGCCATGCGCAAGGCCGCCTTTGAGGGCAAGATTGATTACATCCCAGCGTACCTCTCTCAGGTTCCACGGCTTTTTTACCGAAGGCGCATCGGTCTTGATGCGGCTCTCGTGCAGGTGAGTCCACCCGACAGGTTTGGAAATTGCAGCCTGGGTATCTCTGTGGATATCACCCGAGCAGGAATGGACAATTCGCAGTTGGTCATCGCCCAGGTCAACCCCATGATGCCCAAGACTTCGGGTGACAGCTTTGTTCATGTGGATGCAATCGACTACCTGGTGTTACAAGAAGAACCGCTTGTAGTATCTCTTCCCACCTTAACTGAAACCGAGGTAGCCCGAAGAATTGGCCATCACGTTTCACAACTCGTGGATGACGGGGCCACCCTGCATCTCGGCTTCGGGCAATTGCCTTACTCCATTTTGAAATATTTGGACGAAAAGCAGGACTTGGGAGTACACACTCATCTGATCAGCGATGGCTTTCTGCCTCTTTTTGAAAAGAAAGTAATAACCAACAAGAAGAAGACATTTCTTCCTGGGCGCGCGGTCGCCTCTCTCTGTATGGGATCGGAAGAGATCTATAACTACGTAAATGACAATCCCCTGTTCTATTTCCGGTCCTCGGAATTTGTGAACGATCCCACCGTTATCGCCCAAAACGATAATCTGGTTTCAATTAGTTCAGCCTTGGAGGTGGACCTGACAGGCCAGGTGTGCTCCGATTCCATGGGATATCTATTTTATAGTGGCCTTGGGGACCAGGTGGACTTTCTGCGCGGCAGTACCATGTCTAAAGGGGGTTTTTCCATCATTCTTCTACCCTCTACAACTCAAGACGGTACAACATCTCGCATAGTACCCCACTTGTCAGAAGGGGCAGGAGTGGCCACCACGCGAGGTGATGTGAATTTCGTAGTAACTGAGTACGGTATCGCGGAGCTTCAAGGAAAAAGTATATATCAGAGGGTGGTGGAACTAGCCCAGATAGCTCATCCCAAATTTCGTGAAGATCTCATCGAGGCAGCAAAGGAGCGCCATTACATCTTTGCCGACCAACTGCCCCCGAAGCCGGAAGATCTCCTTTTTCTGGACGGCTACAAAAGCACGATGGTAATGAAGAATGGTCGATCCATCGAGTTTCGCCCCCTTCTTATATCGGATGAGCTGGCCTCGAGGAATTTTTTCTATTCTCTCACCAAACAGACCATCTATTACAGGTTTTTTCACAACAGGAAGATATTCACGCATGAAGACCTGCAAAAGCATTTGGCTACGCTGGACTACAAGAAAAACATGACCATGATCGGTCTAGTGCGAAACAGAGGAAATATGGATGTGGTTGCCACGGGCTCCTATGGGATGGTAGACGAGACCACAGCAGAGGTGGCTTTCATCGTACGTGAGGATCATCAGGGTATGGGAATAGCTTCCTATCTTCTTGGAGTTCTTGAGAAGATCGCCAGGGAAAACCAGTATAGAGGTTTTTCCGCTTATGTTTTGCGAGAAAATGCGGCAATGATCCGCGTTTTCAAAAAGAGATACCCCAACCTGAAAACATCGAGGGAAGGGGGCGATATAGAGATTCACATGGACTTTGATGATGCGGTAAGTTCTTAAACAATTATTGCCAAGATATAGGGACGCCCTTCAGTGAGTGAATTGAGTTATCGAAGGGCGTCCCTGTACTTTGACGGCGATTTTATTCGAAATCTTTTTTTCGAAAACAATGGTTGTGAGAAAGGCTGGTAGGTTATAATGATTTTCCGTGGGAGACGCTCGACTCCATAGAACTTTGAAAATGCTCCAGCGAGCGCTAACCCCGCAGCTTGCTGCGGGGTTAGCGAGCGAATTACAATAATATGGAATCTCTTCCTTACATTTCGAAGATTCCCTGTCCGCCGCAGGCGGACTGCAGGGGGCTTCAATACACCGCAGCTAGGCTACCAGACAAGGGGAAGATTATGGCTAACATCTTTCGTGCCGCTAGGGAATCAATGGCAGAGAAACTGCAACGACATCGCAATAAACCTTTCCTTGAAGCTATGATGGCGGCTACTGCACTCTTAGCTCTTGCGGACG
>CP070843.1:1397323-1400203 GCA_020350905.1 Deltaproteobacteria bacterium | reverse complement strand
TACCTCGATGTCTATCCAGCCATGCTCCGCCACCGGTAGTTCGTACTGTGAGATCTGATATCCTTTGGGCAGGTCCGGGTAGAAATAGTTTTTCCGAGCAAATCGGCTGGTGCGAGCAATAGTACAGTGGGTGGCCAGGGCAAGCCGGAGAGTGTACTCTACCACCGTGCGGTTGAGAACCGGGAGCACGCCTGGCATGCCAAGGCAAACAGGGCAGGTGTGGGTGTTCGGGAGCGCCCCGAACTTAGTGGAACAACCGCAAAAGATTTTGCTGTTGGTTAGGAGTTGGGCGTGAGCTTCCAGGCCGATTACCGTTTCGAATTCCATGGGACTTCCTCTTGACACACTGGACTGCGTGAACATGTTCCTATAACACCAAACAGGGTGAGAGGGCAAGCTCTTAGCAGGCGGGAAAAGGGATGGTAGATGGCTTCAGCATTTCGCAACGGTCTCTTCTAGTCCACCCAGATTTCTGGCCGGCACAGGTTTGCAACGTTAGGGTATAGTTAGTCGTCAGCAGTGATTCATCAAATATCCTGGCTAGGGCTTTGACCGGAAACACATCCATTCTTATCGTATCAATGGAGATTTTGATACTATCAATTTCTGCCCAAAAGTTGCCGTGCAAATCTTGGGAGCCATTACCCATTTTATGCAGGGTAAGAAGTGGGTAAGTATGTTGGGAGATAGCTATGGAACGGTTATTTTTCTTTTTGGCGAGCATTTCAGGAGGTTTTGCAGTGGTCCTCGGGGCATTCGGAGCACACTCTCTTAAAGGCAGAATAGAGCCCGAGCTTCTCACCGCCTTCGAAACAGGAGTTCGCTATCACATGTACCATGCTGTAGCGCTGCTGGCCGTGGCTCGAGCACGGTTGTCCGGAGCGCGGTTGCAAGCGGCTGCAGCCTGGCTATTCTTGGCAGGGATGGCTTTGTTTTCGGGCAGCCTCTACGTACTCTCTCTCACAGGAGTGCGCTGGCTTGGTGGGATCACCCCTCTGGGTGGACTGGCATTTATCTTCGGTTGGCTTTGTTTGGCACTGGCCGGTTGGAAGAAATGACAGGGGGCACACGGGGGCATATAGGCAGACTCCGGTCCTGACTACCCAATAATCGTCCCAGTCGGTTTTCGGCCTCCACGATGGACCCTATTCAAGTCCAGACAAGGTAAGCATAGAGGCCAAGAATGTATCGGGTTTCCCAAAAGCACCTAATTTAGAATAAAAGATCCGGGAATTTCCTTCCTCACTGATCTTGACACCAATGAAATATGGTGCCTTTGGCTTGCCCAGTGCCGTATAGATAGACTTATCCTCATCCGGAAAGAGCGGGAAGGGGACCTCGTATTTCTTCTTGAAGTACGCCACATCCGCGGGAGTGTTCCCAATAGCAATGCCGATTATTTTCATTTTGCCTTTAAGATCTTTTCGCTCCTCGATGGCCTGGTAAAATTCGTTCACCCGGAACGCTTCCTTTCGGCACGTCGGTCAGTACCTGCTCAAAATCTGAATGACAACAACCTGCGCCTTGATCTCGGGGATGGTGAATTCGTCGGAGCCGGATAGTCCCAGATAGGCTTTAGCCCCTGAATCTTCGGGTACGACAAGCTGGAATTGTGGCAGGACGGTGCCCGGCGCAGGAGGCTTAGTTGCGGCAACGACCGGATAATGAACCAAGGTAAACACTACAAGAATGAGCAATAACAGGATAAGGAGCTCCTTCACGCCCTTTTTCATATTCGGTTCCCTCCATTGCCATTATCGATGTGGGAGAGCATCGGAGACAGCTCTCCTGCCTTGTAATTTCTCTTCTTCTTAAAGAGGTGGCGGTGTATTTCATGGCAAAGTTCCACCACGCTGATCACGGAAAAGAAGTATAACATATGCTGCTTGTGATTCCACGAGCTACAACACAGACAAAGCTGATTTTGGATCATCAAAGGAGCACTTGCCACCGGCAGCGCTGAGACGTGAGTTGTGAACTCCTCATCAGTCGCCACATTGTCCGGCTGCCGCCTCGTTTTTCTGGCCGAATCTTAAGCCAGATAGGCTTTTTGGTTCACCATGTTTACTTTAATTGAAAGCGCATTAGATGATTATTGAAAATATATATGCCCAATTTAACTATATTTCATCAATATTTTTTATTTAATAACAATTTTCTTGACATAATATTTTACTAGCCGCTAATATGCTTCATACTATGAACGATCAAAGGCCCGACTCAGCTGATGTGTTGCTTGGGTATCAGACCCGGAGATTGCAGGATCTGATCGAAGAAATTCTGCGGTGCTGCAAAGAGCGGACCACACATTTGTCGAAAAAATTCGATATTCCCGAAGCAGAATTGCGTTGTTTGATGCTGTTCGGGGAACAGAGGTATCTTACCGCCAAGGGCATTTCTCAGAGCCTTGATGTGGCCAAAAGCCGCGTGACCAAGATTATTAGCGGTCTGATTCACAAAAACCTGGTTGAAAGCATTGACGATCCCAAAGACGCCAGGATTAAGCTTATCGGCCTCACTCCTGTGGGGCAGAGAAGGTCGAAAGAGTTGAGTGCACTCATGACTGATCTTCATCAAGAATTACTGCTGGAATTTGAGCCTGAACAGCGAAAAATGGTGATTTCCTGTCTCGAAGTACTCCGATCGAGCATGGAAGCCGTCAAGAATCAGATGGTCTAAAGATTTGATTTATATACAATGCATTGGATGGGGGGAGTCCATAGATAGGAAAACATTGCTACGAGAGTTTCGCTGTTGAGGTTCTAGCCCGGATCGTTCATGAATTGCTGTCGCGAGACCACGAAGATGGGTGTGCCACTTGGCAACCGCAGGGTGTTGGTTCCGAGGCGTACCTGAACGGTACGTCGCAGGTGCCGACAC
>CP070843.1:1394019-1397223 GCA_020350905.1 Deltaproteobacteria bacterium | reverse complement strand
CCAAGCTTACCCAAAAACGGGATACGGTAGGGTAACCACAGTCCGGTCAAAAAGGGTTGACCACGCCACACCGCGGCCAAGCCGCTCCCGGCTGCGGTGACCAACCCGACACCAATTATGGTGCGGGGATCGAACCGAAGAAGACGCCGTGCTGCCTCTGCCTCATAAGCCAGTGCGTAAAGGGCAAAAGCCCCGGCGATGAGCAGTCCCCCCACGAATCCCCCTCCGGGTTCGTTGTGCCCCCTAAACAGAATAAACACCGAGAAGAGCACCAATAGCACCAGAAGGTAACGGCTGGCAGTTCGGAGAATGAGCGATTTCATCTCTCCACCTCCCCCTTGTGCCTGGCTTTGAGGCGAAGCAGGGCGTAGACACCGAAACCAGCCACCGCCAGAACAGTTATTTCTCCCAGGGTATCGAGGGCGCGAAAGTTGACCAGGATGACATTTACTATGTTTCGACCGTGGGTCGCAGACAGGCTTTGCCGGGCAAAAAAATCAGTGAGAACTGGCTCCAGGTGGATGGACGCGGTTGCCAACACAACCAAGGCCGTCACCATCCCGGCTGCGATGGAAATGGTGAGGTCGCGAAATCTCTGACGCCTGGTGCTTCTAGGGACGAATGGCGGCAAGTGGTAAAAGACTAGGACAAAAAGGATCACGGTAAGGGTTTCGACCATTACCTGGGTAATTGCCAGGTCGGGAGCACCGAACATGACAAAAGTGAGGGCTATACCCAAGCCGGTAACCCCCAGGGCGGCCACACCCGTCAGCCGATATCGGGCTCGAACGGTAGTAATAGCACCTGCCAGAATTAACAGCGCCACCACCGCCTCGTGCGGGCGAAGCTGCCAGGCATTTTCAGAGAGTTGTGGCTGGATACTATGAAGAAGAGGATACGAAACGAGAGCCACAGCCGCGAGGATTGTAATGAGTATATAGTGCCGCAAGTAACCGCTCTGGATGAGGCGGGTTACCCCCTGTGCACTGCGAGTAACTCCCGCCAGGAGCCCTTCGTATGCCCGGGTTGGTCCAAGTGGCTCCAGCCTGCATGTGAGTTCATGGAGCAGCCTACCCTCTTGCCAAGCCCTTCGTATGCCCGGCCCCCAGGGCTCCAGACGGCAGGCGAGTTCCAGGGTGTGGGTAAGCCAGGGTCGCAGCTTTCTGAACAGCACAAATCCCGCTGCCAGCGTAACACCGCTGAGTGTCATGACGAAAACGGACGCCGGGCTAAATCCGTGCCAGAGCTTCAGCTTCATCTCCACTGGAAACCCGAGGATGGCGGTTGCCATGGCCGAGCCCATACTGCGATCGAATGCACCAGGAATGAGCCCGACAAAAATCCCGAGGCCAGCAAGGAGGACTGGCCCGAGCAACATGGAGATTGGAGCTTCATGGGGGGACTTGGGAGTCTGTCGTAAGGAGCCAAAAAACGGCCAAATAGCCACAACCAGTGACATGGCGACTAACAAAACATTAGCCAATACTGCACCAATTATCAGCCAGAGTCCTAAGGTTTCAATGTCAAGCTTGGCCGTGTAGAGCGCTTCTTTGCCGATAAAACCAAACATGGGAGGTGTACCTGCCTTGCTCAAGGATGCAAGGATGCCGGTAATTGCTGTTACTGGCATGAGCGAGCGGAGGCCACCAAGTCGGGTCACGTCACGGGTGCCCGTTTCGTGGTCGATGTTGCCGGCGACCATGAAAAGAGCCGCCTTATAGAGAGCGTGAGCTACGAGAAATACTACTGCGGCCTCGACGGCGAGCACGGTACCCACACCGAGGAGCGTGGTGAGTATGCCGAGAACGCTGATTGTGGAATAGGCCAGAATCCGCTTGAGGTCACGCTGTCCCGTGGCCATAATAGCGCCAACGAGCATGGTCACAACACCCACACCAATCAGTAGCGTCTCCCATTGAAGAGTGCCGCCAAGGATTGGGTGGAATCTCGCCAAGATGTAGACTCCTGCTTTTACCATTGTTGCTGAATGCAGGTAAGCGCTCACGGGGGTAGGAGCGGCCATGGCTGCGGGCAACCAGAAATGGAAGGGAACCTGGGCCGACTTGGTAAAGGCGCCCAGAAGAAGTAGAACCAGAATAGGCATGTAAAGAGGATGTTGGCGAAAATCCACGGAGGACATGGTGGAGATCCGGCCCGCATCTTCTACAGGCAATCCCAACTGCACTGCAGCAAGCATCATGAGAAGAAGACCGGCCAGAAGTAATAGACCACCTGCTCCGGTCACCAGAAGTGCCTTGAGAGCAGACGACCGGGACGTCTCAGTGTGGTGATGGAAGCCGATTAGAAGATAAGAGCTGATACTGGTCAATTCCCAGAAAACGAAAAGGGTAATCACGTTGTCACTCAGAACAACTCCAAGCATTGAACCCATGAAAAGAAGAAGGTATGTGAAGAAACGACCCCCGCCCCCTTGCTCACCAAGGTAAGCTCCTGAGTAAATGAGCACCAGGGCGCCAATTCCGCTAATAAGAAGCACAAAAGTGAGAGATAGGCCATCCAGTAAGAATGACAGGTCCACGCTGAGACTCGGCACCCAGGACCAGCTTGCTAAAAATCTTTCCCCGGGCGATATGGGAAGATGCCGTCCAAAAAATGCAACTAAGGTAAATGGGAATAGAGCCAGAACCCATCCAGTGGCACGACCCAAAAGACGGTGGAGGAATGGCGCAAATAGAGCTAGGGTAAATGTTCCAAGCAGAAACCAGCCCATAAGAGGTTACTCCGATCCGCGGCACAATTCTATAAGAGGTCAGCAATAAAAGACCGGCAATCCAGAGGGAGTACCCTCTGAGATGTGACCGCAGATAGGACAGGAATAGTAATCGATATCCCTTCAGAAGTCGATTGTTTCTTTGGCGTCTTGAAGTTCCCTGCAGTCTTTCCTTGGCAGGAGAGTCTTGCCACCATCAATCACAATACTCTTTACAAATACGAAAGAAAACTTAACTTATTTGCGGTCAACATGTTGGATGTTTTTTCAAGAAATATTTGGTAAATAGTTTCTTTGCACCAAGGATGCATGCACCATTAAATGGCCATCAAAATGGGAAATTTCTATCGGCAATACCAGATACCTACACAGAACATTATTCCTTCTGCTGGGGTGATCTATACTTAATCTCTGAGAAGAGAGTTATCTTATGCACCGCTTCAAGAACATACTTCTGCTGCATGACAGTAAAT
>CP070843.1:1388855-1393919 GCA_020350905.1 Deltaproteobacteria bacterium | reverse complement strand
TTGATTATGAAAAAGATTTTGAATCCACTCACCCAGATGACTGAGATTACGGGAAAGATTGCATCTGGTGACTATTCGGTCAACGTCCCGGTGAAATCTCAAGATGAAGTTGGCCAGTTGGCTTTGGCTTTCAACCGGATGGCTGACAGCCTTCAAAAGATCGAGCAACTTAGGAAGACGATGATGATCGATGTGGCCCACGAACTCCGGACTCCTCTAACCAACATAAGAGGGTACCTCGAAGCATTGACTGATGGTGTAGTCAGTCCATCTAAGGAAACCATTACGTTGCTCCAAGAGGAAACATTCCGACTAGGTCAGTTAGTGGAAGACATCCTTCGATTGGCCAAAGCTGATGCGGCCAAAGCAAACATTCAGAAAGTGGAGGTTCAAATTGTAGACCTTATCACCCAGATGCTTGACTCATTTCGCTCTCAACTTGGAGCAAAAGAGATCAAGGTTGAGACGGATTTCGTTGACCGCGAGATAAAGGTCTGGGCTGATCCTCAACAATTGTTACAGGTAATTCACAACCTCTTGCAGAACACCTCCCAGTATACAAACTCAGGTGGAACGGTCATGGTCTCTACTGAATCTATGCCTGGGGAGATCAAGGTCGTTTTTGCCAACACCGGTGGAGAAATAGCCGAACAGGATCTTCCCTTTATCTTCGAGCGTTTTTATCGGGGCGAAAAGTCTCGCTCGCGCGAGCATGGCGGCGCCGGCATTGGCTTGGCCATAGTTAAGGAACTGGTCGAGGCCCACGGCGGCTCTGTCAGCGCCGAACTAGTCGACGGCCGAACTCGAATCTGGTTCGACCTTCCAGTTGCCCATCGCCGCAGGGCAGATTGAGCCCTTATTTCCTCAGCAACACTCCCGCCGCAAATCTTTACCCAATCTTTACATATCTTTTACACCCCCTTTAACTCGCTGTCTTATTATTTTCAGTAAGGAAAATTTGGAGCACACTTTCTTTGAACTGGATGCGCGTCATACTACAAGATGCAGAATATTTGGAGGTGTTTCATGAAAACCTTAAGTATCGCCATTCTCATTCTGGTGGCGCTCCTTTTTGCTAGCCACCAGGTTATAGGCATGGATAAGAAAATGGAGGAACAGATGAACGATAAACCTCAAAAGACCAAAACAGCGGTTTTTGCCGGCGGCTGTTTCTGGTGTACCGAATCCGATTTTGAGAAGGTCGACGGAGTGATCGAGGCCATCTCAGGCTACACCGGTGGCCACGTTGCCAACCCCACTTACAAACAGGTGTCAAAAGGAGTTACCGGCCATGTAGAGGCAGTAAAGGTGATTTATGATCCAGCCAAGGTCACCTATGAGAAACTGCTCGAGGTGTTTTGGCGGCATGTAGATCCCACGGATGGAGACGGCCAGTTCGTGGACCGGGGCTCCCAGTACCGAAGTGTAATCTTCTATGCAAACGAGGAAGAGCACCGTTTGGCTGAGATCTCCAAGAAAGCATTGGCGGCATCTGGCCGCTTCGATAAACCGATTGCGACCGATATCCTGCCGCTGGACACTTTTTACCCGGCCGAGGATTACCACCAGGATTACTATAAGAAAAACTCAATCCGATACCGCTGGTATCGTCGCGGTTCTGGCCGGGACCAGTTCCTGGAAAAAGTGTGGGCAAACGTGAAGTCCGACATGAAGGAAAATATGAAAGAGACAGGAATGCCCGTGGACACGAAGAAGGAGAAGATGGATAGCGACATGCGGTCGGAGATGAAAATGGGCGGCAAGTACATCCGTCCCGATGACAAGGAGTTGCGTCAGCGGTTGACAGCCATGCAGTATAAGATCACCCAGCAGGACGGGACGGAACCACCTTATGTAAACGAATACTGGGACTCCAAGGAAGAGGGTATCTATGTGGACATCGTTTCGGGTGAGCCGCTATTCAGTTCGGTAGACAAGTATGACTCTGGCACGGGCTGGCCGAGTTTTACTCAGCCGTTGGGGCCTGATAATATTGTAACAAGAGCTGACCGGAGCCTTTTCATGGTTCGCACAGAGGTGCGTAGCAAGCACGGCGACTCGCACCTGGGCCACGTGTTCAACGATGGGCCCAAGCCCACGGGCCTGCGCTATTGCATCAATTCAGCCGCCCTGCGATTCGTCCCTAAAGAAGACCTGGAAAAAGAGGGCTACGTGAAATACCGGGAGCTGTTCGAATGATTCGAAGAGGAGAGTTTATAATGAAAATCCTTAGTGCAATACTTGTGACTTTCTTGCTCTTCGGCTCTGTGTGGGCGGGTGCGGTTCAGTCAAAGGAACCGCACCTTGCTGAAGTTGTATTTTACGTCAGTTGATACGATGTCGGCAAATCAGCCCTGGAAGGGTTGGAAGGCGTGAAAGAGGTGAGAAATGGTTTTCGGGAGTTTCGTGAAATCAATACTGTGATTTATGATCCGAAGGTTATTGCTCCGGATGAAATGGTGTCCGCCCTGAAAGCAGCAGGCACCTTCCGCGGAACAGCCGAGAGGTAAGTTGAGCAATAAGGCAAAATTCATAATCTATCTTACTGAAGAGCCATATGCATTGACTCGTTGGCCAAAAGGTGACGATATTCGCTATAGATTTGAATCCTGGATATCTCCCAGATTCGAGATATATAATATCATTTATCTAAACTTCGATAATGACTGAAATACTTTTGCGTATATCATCACCATGAAAAGTCACATCAATATTGCAGAGCTTGAAACAATGTTTCTAGGTCCTATACTGTGATGGAAGAAAATGAGGAGAAAAAACCATGTTGAAAAAAAACGTGCTTATTGTCTTGTTGCTTTTACTTCTTGCCGGGTGCACCACCTGTAAAGTGGCGGAAGCCGGTGAAGATGGCGACAAGCCGCCCATAGTCTTGGATTCCTACGCCGCAGAGTCGGTGAGGCCCGGAGCTACCTGGAGAGTTTTTCTTGAAGTCCAGGATGCAGATGGCGACATATACTCCATAATTACCCAGGTGGTGCAGCCTGGAATAGGCTATTATCCCCCTGATTTCACCTACATCAAGGAAACCGACCGGGAAGGTTTTGCCGGGTATCTCATTTTGAGAACTCCTCGAGACTGTGATCTGCTCCAGGAATACGTCGAAGCGACGTTTACCATCCAGGATCGTGAAGGAAACAAGAGTGAACCTGTCAACTTCACCCTCAGGTTTGACAACAAATCCGGCTTTGGACCACAAGAGGCACCAGAGAAATGGCAGATGGCCGCCAACAATAAGCTAGGGACCATAATGGTGGAGATCAGAAGTATACTACAAGACAACCAAGATGGAGAGGACAGGAGGCCTCTGTCCCCATAAAGGAGCAGAAATACAACCTGGTAAGCACTAGATCATGTGTGCATCACTGTTGCTGTTAAATTTCAATTATCTGCTATCAATCCTGACTCCGCTGTAATATCAATAAGTTAAGGTTTGCATTTCTTATGTTGAGCCTCCCTGGAGGATGCTAACGGCTCTGACAATCTGCTCACTCAGACTTACATGTAAGCGTTATGAGGTGAAGTCCACCCAAAACGATAGGGATTTTCATATAACTCGAATTGAACCTAGCACTTCCCACACCCTCACTAGGAATTACCCTAAGATAAACGTCAGGTGGGCTTAGCAGGTTTCTTGGCTCTATAAGCAGGGTTAAGAGAGTATAGGCAGAGGGCCATCAGTACGGCTGTTTGGCACAATAGTGACAAAGTTCCTCGGTAGAGGTGTCAATCTATGATAGGAAGAAATTCTCATGCCTGTATTTTCGAATTTCTTAATTTAGGATTCTTCTCTCTTTTTCCTTTCACCCATATTTTTCAGCAGCAAAGGTGCAACTTCTACATAGCTTCTTCCTGATTTTATGCCACTGCACACCGAGCAGCAGGTTTCCAGGTTTTCCTTGTTACTCTTTCCATCTCTGCTTGGCGGTATGTAGTGGTCAAGTTCTACGTTCTCAGGCGTAACCTTCTCAAAACAATACTGACACGTCCAATTGTCTCTCTCAAAGATTATCTTCCTTTTCTCTGCGTCAGTGAAATAATCTTCTTCTTCATCCCGAAACATGGCTGCTTCTGCCATTTTGTCAGCCACACTAGGAATATCTTCAGGCAAGATTACAGTGTATGAAGTTCCTTCTCGGCTTACATCGGCTGTTCTAATACATTTTTTCTCTTCCAAACTTTTTAGAATGCTTGCCAAGTATCTGTGATCTATTTGTTTTCCCATCCGCTTGCCTAATTGAACAGCCATAGTCCTTGGGTCAACACGAACACTATCTGAATTGTTTGTCAGGTGTGAGTGACGAAAAAGATAAAAATACATGGTGGTCTCATAGATAGTCAACTCAGGCATGAGATGATCCAAAATCTGCTCCAGAATCTCCTTCACGTTCAATTCTTCTGCCATTTCCATTTCCACCTATGTGATAACTGCTTTCCAAGCAAAGCTACAGGAAACCATTCCTTCTTTTTTTCATTGCTCTATCCATTCCACTCATTAATCTATTCTTCAACACATCTCTAGTCACATAGAGTATCCAAGACAATCCTAATTGAATGAACAACGCAGTGAATGCCAATCCGTCCCTTGCATAAACCTTGCGACACATAAACCCATGGCACTAAGACCTACTATAACGGCCATCCACCTTTTCCAAATCTCCACGTAATGAAATGCTAGTATATGCAAATCTTTTGCCATCTGTTTCACTCCTTTACGTGTTTCTACAGGTGTTAAATCTACTATTTCACGAATCTATAGGAAACTATTCCATTTTGGCAGGCACGAGCTTCCATCTAATCTTTTCTCCTATTTATTCAACATCGAAAACCTGGTCCCTAGGGCCAGGTAAGAGTTCTATGGCTTTGCCGGTAAAGATTGCGAGCTGTTTTGGAGTATTGGAGCAACTCAATTGCGGAATCAGTCACCACCGGTAGAACCGGTGGTATGAGGAAGGCCCCTAGAAGGGGCCATTAGTCAAAATCAAGATCCATTTGCTCCTGATCTTTTTCAAGCTTCTCTTGTTCCTTGATGTACTGGCGTATCTGATG
>CP070843.1:1384247-1388755 GCA_020350905.1 Deltaproteobacteria bacterium | reverse complement strand
TCTCCTCTCTCACCGTCTGATCAGCTCCGTCATTTGCCTGTGCTCGAGCTTTTGAGGCTAAAACAGACACGGAGAAAAGAAGAGAAAACAGCAAAATTACATAAATCCGGATTTTAGCCCGTACAGTCATAATTATGTTCTATTGATTTTCTGATCAATCAAGACACCTCCCCTTATCAAAGTGGACCTAAATAAGGCCTTCGAAGACTCCAGGTAGGCTAATAGAGATGAGTTGGGAATAGCGCTGTTATTGTGAGGGGGTTAACGGTTTAGCTGGCACCCGACTTAATATCCTCAACTGTTGTGTTTAAAGTTTTCAGATAATCTTCAGCCACTTTTTTCACGCCTTGGTCTTCTAGCACGGAAGCGATAAACAAGCGGTTTTGACTTGAGATTTTAAGAAACCGAACACGCATCCCCCGTGGTGTAATTTCATCATCCCGACCGTAGATATTTGACCAGACGACTAGACCCTTGACTTCAAAGGATCGACTGGGGGCATTAATGGTCATCCAACAAACTTCATTTAACTTTAGGGGTCTTGAACACAGGATAAGGACACCATTGGGGTTTACCAGTGTGATTAACCCATCCATCTCCCCCTTGGGATGTTTAACGGTTACGGGCCAACTGGTTTTGGCGCTGGGAATCTTGCGACTTCGTACACTCATAGTCACCTCCCTGCGATACTGTCGTGATGCCTGGATGCAAACGTGCAGGCTGAGAAGGCACAGGCCAATGACCTTAGGAAGCTACTGAGTCAGTTTTCGAGGGAATGTGGTCTTTTTCAATGATAATGGTCTCGAGTGTTTGCAGAAGTTTCGGGTCTGTCTCCTCTTTGTCCAATTTCAGATGTTGCATGACCGCTTTAGCTATAACTTTTCGGTCTTCTCCAGAGATGGCTAGAAAACGAACTCCCATACCACGTGGATTAATATTGTCATCAGGACCATAGATATTAGACCACACCACTTCGGCTTTCACGCTCAGTGATTTATCTGGGGCTTTTATGACCATATCGAGCACCACGTTGAGTTTTGGCGGTTTGGCGCAACACACGTACGCTCCACTTATGCTAATGTCCTTTGTTACTCCCTCGATGACTTTACCATCAACCTTGACGGAAACGGCCCATTTGAGCCTTGCTCTAGGATATACTCGGTTCTCTTCTTCTGCCATCGTTGATTCCTTTCTCAAAACTTGTCCCCACACCTCCAATATTGGTGTGAGGTTACCTGAAATGGGGGATTGTATACGAAGAAGAGAATGTGACAGGCTCTCTCTTCGTTGGGGTTAAAAGGTGCAGGAAATATGCCAGGGAATTAGCCATGCACCAATAGAGTTAGGAAAGAAGCTATAGAGGCTCTTTCGGGAGAGGGGGGTTGTTGTCCTGAATAAGAAAGCGTAGCCAGCGACGCCTCAGTGTTCTATGAAAAACTGAGTTGAACGCATTATTCCCAAGGAAATCTCTCTTCATCCCAAGGTGAGGGTATGTTTACCTCGATTGGCTCGACATCTGGGAAGGGAGGTAAAGGTGAAAACCCTATTCCTGCTAGTCTACTAAGGTAACTATATTGTCCTGTTCACCAGTTACGGTAGATTCTCTTTTCTTTGTTGAGATGATGAACGCCTTGATGCTGAGCTTTGTACCAACCTTGACAAGGTCTCCGTGATATACCTGGGCTGACTGTACTTTTTTCCCGTTTACAAATGTCCCGTTTTTGCTTCCTTTATCATAGACTATCAGATTTTCACCCTTTCTTTCAAAGAATGCATGATGGCGGGAAGCACTCCTATCTTTGACGACAATGTCATTGTCTGAATGTCGACCAATTGTAAGTCTACTTCCCTCTTGGAGTGTGTGCTCCTTCAGGACGAGACCTTGAAAGTTCAATTCAAGTTTAACCATACTTTCCTTCCAGTTAATATTGCCGAACTGATGTTTTTAATTTGCAAAGCCTATGCCAGCTTGCTTGGATAGGTGGACAGCATGGAGTGGTGGAAAAAAGAACCCCCATCGACCCTATGCCAATGGGGGCAGGCTAAAAGAAAGAGGATTAGGTGAGCCACCATACTCACCACACTAATTCACTAACGCAAACCCCGATGCCAATAAGAGAAGCGGAACCGAAGCTCCGCAGTGTTCTTTCAAAGCTGACTCTACTTTCTGTTCTGGCTTGGCACGAGCGAACTCAGTTCTTGCTGAGTCATATTCTGGGCACTATAAACTCGCACCTGTCCTTCAAGTCGCCTAATAATCGCCTTTTCCTTTCGCTCCCAATGCGCTCTGCTTTTCGAGTCAAAAATGACAACGTGGTGTTCACCTAAATTGTCACCTTGAAGATAGCAAATAGTACAAAGCATGCGGTTTTCCTTTGGCACTCTGCGGTAGCATCCTTCTCTAGCGCAAGCGAGATTAGAGAGTTTCGGGTTGAGAAATTCATGCCTGCATTTTGTGCTACAGAAAGAATAGAGTTCTCGCCCCCTACGGTTAGCTTTCATTGGCTTGTCCCAATGAAAATGGTCACCGCACTGTAGGCAGACACTGTTCATGATGCTTTTCCCCTAGTGGTTAGTTCAAAGAGTCCCTTTTTTTACGGAGGCGGTGGGAGTCGAGCCCACGACCTGAACGCTGTCAACGAGAGGAATAACTGAATTGGTATCCTCTTCCGCAGTTTTGAGAGGTTTAAATTGATTATCCTTCCCATCGAAGAATAGTTCGATACTATCTTCAGTTTGGGCAGATGATCTGTTGCTTAACATAATGTCAACCCACATTCGTTGAAGCCGCTTTTGAAGTATCACAACTTTGCTACGGTAATAAAAAGTGGCAGACAGGAAAATAACCGCCAAGAAGATAGGGGCAGCAAAAAATAGAGTAATTGCCATGATAACTCTCTTTCGATCGTAGTCATAGAACTGGACAGCAGTATTGAAAGAACTATGCCAAATTAAGTGGGAGAGAGTTTTCTTCAGCTTTTCGGACAGTTAACTAATATCCAACGCAGATATTCACCTTGGGAATACTAGTGAACTTAGTTATAAATATGGAAAAAAACTACCAATTGTAATTAATCGAGGTAACATCTTTTAGGTTGGGCATCTAGCCCGGATATTTCACGAGTTGCCTGCTGCGACCACGAAACTGGGAACCCGCTTGCGGGACTGAGCGGGGCGCAGCGAGCGCGAATAATATGACCGTCCTTCCTGGCGTCTTCGGGTGTTCCTTCGGCTATGCTCAGGACAAGCTCACCCTGCGACGTACTGTACCCTATCTTGCTTTGGGCAATCAGGGGGAGGGGGGCAGCCCAGATGGGTTTGAGCTGAAACAAGATCGAGAAATGTAAGGGATGTTTTGGGTATCAGTTTCTCGTTCGTGGTTTTTGTGGCATAGTCAACATCTGCAGAGCGAAATCCAGAGACGGGTTATCTTTGGCGTTAATGATGTAGTGAAATGGATCCACCACTTTACCGTTGACCTCAATCTGATAGTGTAAGTGGGGACCGGTGGATCGACCTGTACTCCCCATGAAAGCGATCAACTCACCCCGCTCTACTTCTTGATTTAAAGTCACAACTGTGCTGAGAAGGTGTGCAAATGTGGTTACGCATCCCCACCCATGGTCGATTCGTAGATAGTGGCCTTGGAGGGGGTCGTTTCCCTTCTCAATTATCCTACCTTTGGCAGGTGCAATGATGCGCGTACCCTTCTTACCACTTATATCCAGACCACCATGAAACTCCTTCCTATCCGTAAAGGGGCTGCGCCTCCACCCAAATCTCGATGAGAACCAATATTTTTCCGCATCCACTGGCAGGATGCTCGGAATTCCATCTATGAACTCCCGTTTTTCGCGGATGATTTCAACGAGTTCCGTCATCCTTCCCTGAAGTGCCTGGGCTTCATCCAGAATGGAACCTGGCTGTTGTTGCCTGGAGGATGAAAGCTCGTTGTTGGAGCGATCTGGATAGGGTATCTGGATAGGGGCAGAGAAAGAGTTACCGCCTTTACCTAGGTTGCCTTCCACTAAGCTAGATCCTTCTAATCCAAGAAAATTCCGGATGGCATCTTCGTCCTTTCTGATGCTCCGAAGGGTGAGTTGCAGTTTGTCCAATTCCGTCTCTTTCTGGTGTAGATAAGCATTCTCAGCTTTCAACCACATATAGTCCCGGTAGTGCACGATTCCAAAACACCCCGCAAATCCTACTACGACCAACAACAAAAAAAGGGCGCCGGCCACACTAAAGGTCAATAGGGACTTAGACCATGAGGGCAAGAGCCATGAGTAAGTCGATTGCTCCAAACGCGATCCCAGTCTCTTTAGCAGCATATCAGGTTCCTCACGTAGAACGCTATTTTGTCCATTGTTAGAAAATCCTCGCAACTATTGCAGATAACCGTTAGCAATCTGGCGAACATTCCAGCCTGCCGGCACGGCTAGAGCCCAAATATTTCATGAATTGCTGTCGCGAGAAACTACCTGATGACCGCAGCCGCTGTCAAGCCT
>CP070843.1:1379673-1384147 GCA_020350905.1 Deltaproteobacteria bacterium | reverse complement strand
CTTAAAATACCAAAAATATTAATCCAACGATTTGCTGATATCCCAAAAGATGCTGGCGGGGATGTATTTGGCCATATCTATGAATATTTTCTTGGCAAATTTGCGATTGCCGAAGGGCAAGGAGGTGGTACATTTTTTACGCCACGGTCTGTTGTAAAACTAATGGTGGAATTTATTGAACCGTTTCGCGGTAAGATTTTTGATCCTGCCTGTGGTTCGGGCGGGATGTTTGTGCAGGCATCCAATTATGTGGATCGACGGAAGAAGGAATTAGCTGACGATACGCCGAAAGAAATTTATGTAGAAGGATGCGAAAAGACACTGGAAACAGTAAAACTGGCGAAAATGAATATTGTCGTGAACGGCTTGAAGGGAGAAATCAAACAAGCCAACTCATATTATGAGAATCCATTTCTTGCTTATCATAAATTTGATTATGTGATGGCGAATCCACCATTTAATGTTGATGATGTCACGCTGGATCGGGTGCAAAATGACCAGCGGTTTAATGAATATGGAATTCCGCAGAAAAAGGGCAAGGGTGGTAAAAATAAGAAGGACGCCAATACGGTTCCAAATGCCAATTATTTGTGGATTAACCTGTTTGCGACATCACTAAATGAAAGAGGTCGGGCAGCGTTGGTTATGGCAAACTCAGCATCTGATGCTCGTCATTCGGAATTTGATATTCGGAAATCGGATTTCCAGGGCGTTGTTATACGGTCAAAATAGTTTCAGTTTTCCTTAGAGGTATCCTTTACAGACTCGGACCTCCGTCTTGCCGCCCAGGCATTCTTGACTCCTTCGGGCAAACCCAACAGTATGATGCATCCCAGGTAGATGAGTATTCCAGCTGCCACCCAACATCCCAGGCCGAGTGCCAAAGATCCGCCTGTAAGATTGCCGCCATTGTAGCTGTACCGATAAAGGATCTGCACCACGGCCGCCATGATAAACGAAGCAAGCAAACAGCGACCACTGCTCAGCAAGAGCCTCCCTCCCTGAATTCCACCAAGACGTTTACTCAGCAACAACATCAACAGAAGCAGGTTTGCTATTGCTGCTATGGAGACAGCAAGTGCCAGACCGCTATGCCCGAGTGGTCCCATGAGAAGTACACTCAGGATCACATTGATAGCCAACGCCCCAACACCTGCCCAGACTGTTACGTATGCACCATCCAATGCATACCAGGCCCCGACGAGAACCCTGAAACCAGCCACAGCCCATAGCCCCAGAGCAAAATAGCCAAGAGCCTCAGCCGTCATCCTGGTGGATATCTCATTGAACTCTCCGCGTTGGAAGAGAAGATGAACAAGAGGTATCCTGATCACCCAGAGGCCAGCCGCCGCCGGAATGGTCAGAAACCAGAGGAGCTCCATTGCCTCGACCACCTGCTGGCGAAAAGCCTGCCATTCCTGCAATGCACTCTGACGGGTAAGCTGTGGCAATACCGAGGTTGCTATGGCACTCCCAAAAAGACCCAGAGGAAACTGGATCAGTCGCTCGGCATACTAGAGGTCAGAAATACTTCCTACGGTGAGGAAGGAAGCAAACAATGTGGCTACAAAAATATTCAGGTGATAGGCGGCCGCTCCCAATACCGTTGGTACCAGCAACCTCAAGACGGCCTTGGTCTCTGGTGCTCGCCACCAACGACTCAGCCTCCATCGCACCACAAGTCGCCGGGCCCAATGCCACTGAAATGCTAGTTGAAGAAAACCACCCAAGACAACACCCCAGGTCAGGGACCATTCCGGGGCTATGCTGAAGTAGCTCCCAAGCCCCAGCATCCCAAGCATGCACAAGTTGAGTATACTTGGCGCAGCAGCAGGAGCGCCGAAATGCTCGTGGGTGTTGAGGATCGCCATAACAAAACCGGCCGCACCAATGAAAAACACATAGGGAAGGAGCCATCTGGTCAGGCTCACTGTCAGCTGCCACTTGGCTTCGCTGGCGACAAAACCCGGGGCCAAAAGTGAGACAACAAGGGGAGCTGTCGTCACTCCCAGAAGAGTCAGGCCAAAATAGAAGGTACATGTCAGTCCACCCAGGTTGCTCGCCAACCGACCAAAGCTGCTACGGTTACCGAGAGCATACCCCTTGCCCAGCTCAGGCATATAGGGGAGGCTGAGGGAGCCTTCCGCATACAGCCGGCGAAAAAGGTTCGGAATGCGAAAAGCCACAAAAAAGATATCCGCCTTGAAGCCAGAGCCTAGGAAGTAAGCGATGGCCATATCGCGAATAAATCCGAGTACTCTGCTCAGCAAGGTTAGACTGCTGATGAGAGTAGCCGACTTGAGGAAACCCGTTTCTTTTACATTCATGGGGTTAAGCATCAATGCAAGCTGGTTTACGGATGGGCGCTAGCTATCGGCTTCATGAGCGCAAGAACATTCCGGCCAAGATTGAGACAGTTTCGTGCGAATGTCAACTGCGTTGTCGGTTTAGCCGGTTAGATCGTTTATACTTATTTTTCTGAACCGGCTAAACTGACTCAACCGGCAAAACAGGCTAACCGATAGATTTCAAGAAAAATTCTTGACTTCGTTAGGTAGGCAATGTTAGAGAATGCAACTACGCATTTTTCAGAGTGCTACTATAAACTCGATCTGGCAGTCGAGCTTATTTTTCAAAAAGCAAGTTACAAGGAGGAGAATAATTGGCCACCCACAAGTCTGCCATCAAAAGAGCGAAACAAAGTGAGCTACGGAGACAGCGAAATCGTGCTAAAAAGACAAGGGTGAAAGGTGCGGTGAAAAAGGTGCGAGTAGCCCTGGAAAATAAATCTTTAGAGGAAGCTCAAGCGGCTCTCCAAGAAGCCATCCCCATAATTGACAAGGCTGCATCAAAAGGTGCTCTGCATCACCGCACTGCTGCACGGAGGATTGCTCGCTTGAGCAAAAAAGTTCACGCCCTGAGTGCAGAGCAAGAATAGAGTTCCTTGCACGCTGTCCGTTGTATTTATCTTTTTCGTGAAGAGAGGACAAGCACCCTACCCCATCAGCAACGTCCTTTCCTTTGCTCTAAGACTGGCCGACATCTGAAAATTCAGCCCGGATATTTCAGAATAACTTGCTGCAGGCTAAAACTCCTCAAAGAGATCTTTGTGAATTCTTTCGGCTAGAATCTCTGCTATCCTGCGAAAAGCCTCACGTCTGAGTGTATTCGTATTCAGGGCATTTTCCGCCTCAACGTATTCATCGAAGTAACTCAGTTTTTTGTTCTCCCAGAGAACCTCATCGGTGTCTACCCGGGTAAGGGCGAGAGACAGGGTGACTGTTACCCGGGTCTCCAGCGTTCGGGTTCGCGTCAGGTGAGAAGCAGTTTGCGTCCTAATCCTGGCGACACTGCCACCAAGAACCGCTTCGGCCTCATTGCGGGGTTTCACCGGCAATCTCTTCCAGCGAATGAACTCATTGAGGATGGCATTTGTAAAAACAGTCTCAATGCCAATTTCGGCTGTTTGGTTGTGCAAAACATTCACGGCAATGCTCTGAACATTGCCAGGGGCTTGACCACCAGTCCCGGCCAAATGGTAGCCGCACCCGAAGGGAGCTAAAAGTGCTAGGATACAGGCCGTCAGGGCTACTCTATGCCAAAACGAATTAGGGGAGCAAAACGACGCGAAGATACGGAGAGACGGCGAAGGGGCGAAAAAAAGATCCTTCTGCGTACCCATTTTATCTTAGACCTCTCTTGTTAGAGCTCTACTTGACTGATGCTTAGCTTCGTCACCGTGTCTCCGGTTCCCCGTGTCGCTCTATCTCTCTTCCGCCGCAGGTCGCCGTCTCTCCGCGTCTATCTGCTGCCCGTGTCGCCTTGACGCCGAGTCACAGTGTCTTCGTGTGCCCCTGTCGAGAAAAGGCCTACACCACAACGTTGACCAACCTTCCGGGGACCACCACTACCTTGCGAATGGGTTTGTCCCCGATGAACGTCTTGATTCGCTCGTCAGCCAAAGCAACTTGCTGAACCTCCTCATTGGTAGCGCTCGGCGACACATAAACACGATTGCGCAATTTACCGTTGACTTGAACCACAATGAGCTGTTGCTCTTCTGCCACTGCTTGCTCGTCCCATTGCGGCCAGGGTTCTTGCACCACGCTGTTCTCGTGTCCCAGAGTCTGCCACATCTCATCTGCAATGTGCGGCACCATGGGTGAGATCAGGATTATGGCCATCTCCACTGCCAAACGAAGAACGGGAAGAGCCGCAGGACCGTAACGAACCTCAGAACGAAATTGATAGATGGCATTCACGAGTTCCATGACCGCACTGATGGCAGTATTAAAATGAAACCGTTGCTCGATATCTTCAGTGACCTTTTTAATGGTCTGATGGGTCTTGCGATGCAAAGCCCTCAAATCACCGTCTATCGGCTCAGTGCCATCGTACGGAGCAATTCCCTGCAGTTTATCAAGCTCATCATGGACCAATCGCCAGAGTCGGTTGAGAAAGCGGGAGCTACCCT
>CP070843.1:1376940-1379573 GCA_020350905.1 Deltaproteobacteria bacterium | reverse complement strand
CGCCTGACTACGCCTGGTGGCACGGTTTCTATGAGTGCAAGCTGCGTTTTGCCAACTATATGGAAGAGGCCAACCATCTGATTGAAACCGGCAAGAAAGCTTACGTTGCCAAAGATTTCCCCAACGCCACTGGCGATACCACTAGGCCTGCTCAGATTTTCGGGAAGGGGAAATAGGAGTTTGTACAAAGTTCTGTAACTCCGCATTAAGAAAAGCCCCGCCTCCGTTGCCGGAGAGCGGGGCTTTCTCATTGTAGAATGCCGATTGTGGATTGCGGAATTTGAAATAAATCTCCATTTGCTTTTTAGTATTTTCAATCCGCACTCCGCAATCCGCACTCCGCAATGTCCCCTTCCTCTTTGGCACGATTTGTGCTCCCAATGCTAGATAATCTCTTCCTGAAATAACAGGGAAGCAACAACAAAATGTTAGGTTTACGAGAAGTGATCCTCGGTCCATACCTGGGGTTCCGAGTAGATACCTCTGTGCTCTTTGCACGGGCAAAAGCTTGAGATGAAAATCCGAAGAGTTCTATCAATTTTAGCTCTCTTGGCTTTCCTTTCCGCATCTGTGGGTGGCTACCTCTATTACTCCCTCACGGGCTCAACAACAGTATTGAGTGTGAGCTTCCTGATCGTTGTTGTGGTCGTCCTCTTTTACAGAGAAGGGAAAAAAGCCATTATTCGAGACAGCAGAGGCCGAAATAGAGCAGAAGAGGAAGGAGGAAAACTCAATGAAGGATTAGAGGAACGGGTTATTGAGCGTTCGGCTGAACTGGTTCTGGCCAATGAGCAACTTCGACAAGGAATAGAAGAACGCAAGCGGGCGGAAGAGGCGCTGAGAGATTCGGAGAGGCAATATAGGAATCTTGTAGATAACGCCCTTGTCGGTGTCTATAAGACCGACCTCGAGGGCAATATTCTCTATGTCAACGAAGCATTAATAAAGATGATGGGATTTGAATCGCTTGAAGATATGAAATCCGTAAGGGTTCTCGCCAGGTACAGTAATCTGGAAGACAGAGACATTTTTGTCAAAACCCTGAAAGAAAAAGGAAAGGTCAGTAACTTCGAGGTGGACATGTTCACCAAAAGCGGTGCTGTGAAGAATGTGATCATAACCGGCGCGCTGGAGGGAGATTCCATATCTGGAATGATTCTGGACATAACCGAACGCAAGCAGGCGGTGGAAGAGCGAATTCGTTTGGCAACGGCAGTTGATCAGGCTGCCGAAAGTGTAATCATCTCGGACAAACGAGGAACCATTCAATACGTCAATCCCGCTTTCGAACGGCTGAGCGGCTTCAGCAAGGATGATATTGTCGGGCGGAATTTCCGTGTTCTCAAGAGTGACACACATGACGAGGATTTTTATAGGGAGATGTATAGAACAATCAGCAGCGGCGAGGGCTGGGCTGGTCGGATAGGCAATAGGATGAAGGATGGCTCCCTTTGCCAGTTCGAGACCACAATTTCGCCCATTCGGGACGATTCTGGATCCATTGTAAACTTTGTCTCCGTCAATCGAGATGTGACCCAGGAAGTGGCTCTGGAGGCTCAATTGCTGCAGGCGCAAAAGATGGAAGCAGTGGGCACTCTGGCCGGCGGCATTGCTCACGATTTCAATAATTTGCTTCAGGTCATCCAGGGCTATACTGAGGTGCTTCTCCACGGAGTAAATGAAGATACGTCGCATCGGGAAGCACTCCAAAAGATCCACCGTTCAGCCAAGAGAGGTGCTGAACTCACCAGCCAGTTACTTACATTTAGTCGGAAAGTGCAAAGCGAAAGGCGGCCACTCGATCTGAACCAAGAAGTGGAGCAGGTCAGGAATCTTTTGGATCGAACTATTCCAAAAATGATAGAGATAGAGCTTCACTTGGATAAGACCCCGGCAATTATCAGTGCCGATCCTGTTCAAGTGGAACAGGCGCTTATGAACCTGGCGGTGAATGCTATGGACGCCATGCCCGAGGGCGGGAAAATAATCTTCGAGACGGAGAGAGCCACTCTCGATGAGGAATTTTGCAGGACACACTTGGGAGCAAGACCAGGCGAGTATGTGTTGTTGACCATCTCAGACACTGGCCATGGAATGAACAAAGAGATCCTCGGTCATGTTTTCGAGCCATTCTACACAACCAAGGAAGTTGGAAAGGGAACAGGTTTGGGATTGGCTACGGTCTACGGCATAATAAAGACCCACGAGGGCTACATTTTGTGCTATAGCGAACCCGACACTGGCACGACATTCAAGATTTACTTACCTGCCCTAGTACAGAGTGGGCATTGGAGGGAAGCAGGGGAAGACCAGCTCAAGGGGGGTGATGAGACCATCTTGTTGGTGGATGACGAACAGTATATCAGAGAGCTGGGAGTGGAGTTGCTAACTGATGTTGGCTACGAGGTTCTTACGGCCACCGATGGAGAAGGCGCCGTAGAGCTCTACCGGAAAGAGCAGAAAAGAATTGATCTCGTTATTCTGGACTTGGTGATTCCCGGAATGGGTGGCAAGAAATGTTATGAGGAAATTCTCAAAATGAATCCACAGGCGAAGATTCTTATCGTAAGCGGCTATCCCATCCATGGTCCCGGGCAAGAAGCCATGGAAGCCGGGGCCAAGGGGTTTGTGGG
>CP070843.1:1374230-1376840 GCA_020350905.1 Deltaproteobacteria bacterium | reverse complement strand
GTATCCGTCCGCTGCTCGAGGACGACAATGGTAGTATTCCGGACGAACAAACGCGCATGGGGAAACATGGATTCCAGCAGTATGCGCCCGAGGAGATCGAACGAGCCTTGCGGGAGTTTGCCCGGGAGGCCGGTTCACCCGAACAATTTACCGAAGTTTTTGAGGATCTCCAGAACGAGCTTGAGATCCCGAGGCAAAATACTTCCGAGGGCATGGGGCACGGTGCGGGAAATGCGGTTGATGCAAACCGACTCTATTACATGAAGTTGGCTGAAAACTACGCTTTGCCACTTCTGAAGATGCCGATGAAGGGCTCAGGGTACCTCCATCCCCACTCCCATAGACCATGGGAGGTCTGCCAGCCCTTCAAAGACTTGGATCCATGGAGCAGCTTCGGAAAGTTTCTTCCCGGGATCACCCAAATCTGGGAAAGGCGGGAGGGGCAAATTTACGGCAGGAAGGAGAAAACACCCGATTGCTTGGTGATCATTGATTCTTCTGGCAGCATGGTGGATCCTCGCTCGCACCTGTCGTACGCCGTGTTGGGTGGCGGCTGTGCCGCGGACGGTTACCTGCGTCATGATGCCAGGGTGGCAGTTTACAACTTCAGTGACGCCCTTGCCGGCGGCAAGGAATATCTGCCCTTTACTAACAGTCGCTCACTCATCTACCAAGTCTTATGTCGGTATTTCGGTGGCGGTACGGCTCTTGACCTCGAAGAGGTCACCAGTGTTGCCCAGGAGAGCGAAGCGGACATCTTCCTGATCACCGACATGCAGATCACCAACCTGGATCAAACTGTCTCCCGATTTGCGCGATTGAAAAACCGCGTCACTGCAGTTCATGTTGGCAAGAAGAGCGGCGCCCTGAGGTTCATTAAGGCCTCGGTGAAGAACCAAAACATCTCAGTTTTCGGGGTGAACGATACCAACGATATCCCACGAATCGTGCTCGGGAGTGTCCGTTCCTATTTGGCCTATGATTGAAGAAAGGCATAGGGCAGAGGGCAGCAGACAGGTTGCAGATTGTGGAATTCGGATTGCGCCCCTCCGCCTCGCGTTGCGAGCGCGAAGAATTAGGCGATTGCAGTTTGCGGAATGAACAGATCCCAGATTTAATTGCCACTCATCTAGAATCGAGCACCTACAATCCAGCATCCAGTATCTAGCTATCCAGACTCCATGAAAATCGCATTCATTTCCGACATACATTCAAACCTCGAGGCCTTGAAAGCCGTACTTGGTGAGATCGACAAAGAAAATATCTCACTGATCGTCAATCTCGGCGATTCGGTTGGCTACAATGCCAGCCCTAGAGAATGTGTGGACTTGATAAGGCAGCGGCAAATCATCAGCATTTTGGGTAATCATGACCGGGCTGCCATCGAATTGAAATTCGCCGAGGGATTCAATATTTTGGCCTATCAGGCGCTGCTCTGGTCCTCGAAGAGCTTGGCGCCAGAACACAAGCGGTTCTTAGAGGACCTGGAACACACCAGGATGCTCTGGGACCGCTACCTCCTCTTTCACGGCGCCCCCGGAAATCCGGATGCCTATCTTTCTTTTCTCTTTCAGGCCAAAAAGGCCTTTAACTATATGCGTAAAAAGACACCTGGGGTGCAGATCGGTTTTTTTGGTCATACCCACCATCGTGCCGTGTGGCAGAGGGATGTGAGGGGGAAGGTCTCACGGTTGGAAATGTCCCAGGATGATCTCCTACTGGATCCGGAACAAATGTATCTCATCAATCCAGGCAGTGTGGGACAGCCTCGCCAGCGGCAATGGAAGGCATCCTATCTTATTTTTAGCAACGAGATGGAAACCATCCAGTTTAGATCAGTTGCTTACGATCTGCACTCAGCCCAGGCCAAGATCCGTGCAGCCCAACTGCCGGAATACCTGGCGGAGCGACTTGAGACCGGCGTGTGACTCTTATCTTTCCAGGGGGGAATAATGGAGAAAACATACCTAAAAGAATGCAAGCTTAAGGACGGCTCTGTTGTTCTACTTCGCCCATTAGTGGCTGAAGATCGTGAGGGACTCATCACTTTTTTCCAGTCCCTTCCGGAGGAACTGCGGCTCTACCTTCGTCACGATGTCACTGACGCAAACATTATCAAATCCTGGACCGAGAACATCGACTATGACCACATCTTTCCTATCCTCGCCTTCGCGGGTGAACGGATTGTGGGTGACGTTTCTCTGCATCGTATTCCTTTCGGCTGGAAGAGACATATCGGCACCGTACGTGTGGCGGTAGATCCGGACTATCATGACAAGGGGTTAGGAACGCTGCTGATACATGAGATTGTAGAGTTGGCTTCCGAGTTCGGATTGGAGAAGCTCTGGGCAGAGCTTCCCCTTGAGATGCCGGCGGCCATCGCCGTTTTCCGCAAGGCAGGGTTTTCAAGCAAAGCAGTGGTGGAGGGTTTGGTAAAAGACCTTCACGGCCGCAACACAGATGTGGTCATAATGGTGTGCGACATCGGCACCCAGTATGACTTTTGATAGTTTTGGTTGCCGGAGCAAAGTAAAAAAAGCCACCGCCAAAAGGCGTGGCTCTTTTTACTTTTTTTCTGCAACCACATCCATCAGAAGTCATACTGGGTAC
>CP070843.1:1368973-1374130 GCA_020350905.1 Deltaproteobacteria bacterium | reverse complement strand
CCCTAGCCCGGATATTTCATGAATTGGTGTCGCGAGACCGCGAAGATGGGCGTGCCACCTGGCAACCGCAGGGTGTTGGTTTCCGTACCTGAACGGTACGTCGCAGGGTCCGACACCCGAGGACGCCTGGAAGGACGGCCATATCCATGGTCGCAGCAGGTGATTGATGAAATATCCGGGCTAGGACAGATGGCCTTGCGACACCTCTCGTCCTTTGCATCACCTGCCTTCCTGCTGCTTTGGATATTGGCAACTAATCGCTCTCTATGCCACCGGGTGATTGCCCACAGGTAACTTGCCCTGCAAAGGCGGACGGATGCACACGCGAAATTGACCCAGCAATTTCATTGGAAAGGAGGTGAGGCTTCACTGTGCCGCCCGAGGCATCTGCTGGAGCGCTCGCACTGGTGGCATAAGGGCAAAATTGGACAGTAACCCAACGTCAATGGTCATAGCCTCTGGGTCTCTTGAAGGGGCATGGGCCTGATTGTTGAAATGAGAACCACTCGTAAACGGAGGTTTATACTATGGGGAAAATACCTGAAAATTACTTACCACCGAGAGACATGTGGCCTGAGTATCTTGTTCCGGAAGAGTTTGCCGACACTCCCTCGGAGTTGAATCTCGCTGACTTCTTCCTCGACCGTCACGTTCGAGAGGGGAGAGGTGATAATCCCGCCATCAAGTTCATGGATAAAACCATCACCTACGCTCAAGTCCAGCAACAGGTGAACAAGTTCGGTAACGCCTTGAAGGATATCGGCGTGGAGTCTCAAGACCGCGTTGGCATCCGTTTGGTCAACTCCCCCCAGGCCGTTGTCGCCATCTTTGCCATTGAAAAAATCGGCGCCATCCCCGTGCCCACCTCACCCCTGTGGTCCGGGGAAGAGGTTGCCTTCGTGGCCAACGATGCCGAGATGAAGCTCTTTATAGTAAACGCCCCGCTCATGGCCCCTGTTGAGCAGGCCAAGGCCAGCTTCGCACACGGCACCAAGGTAATTGTCATCGGCGGCGACCCTGCCGAAGTAAAGGCTGCAGGAAACATGGTTTACGAGGAGATGCTGGAAGCAGGTGCTCCCGAGCTCGAGGCCACCATGCTCAAGGCTGACGACATCGGGATCATGCTCTACACTTCCGGCACCACCGGCATGCCCAAGGGCTGTGTCCACTTTGTCCGGCCAGCGATCATTGAATCAAAGATCGTAAATAAGTACGTTTACAAGATGCAACCCGGCGACGTTTTGGGTGGGGCCGCCCCGGTGTCCTTTGCCGCCGGATTCGGCACCTTCACCCTGCTTCCCTTTGAAGGAGGGGCAGCCATCTCCCTCATTCCCAAGTTCACTCCGCCTGACATGCTGGATCTCATCCAGAAGCACAAGATCACCATCCTCACCGGCCTCCCCACGGGCTACCGAGCTCTGATGAAGTTCCCCGCTTTCAAAAACTACGACACCAGCTCTGTGCGTCTCTACACCTCGGGTGGTGATGCCCTCGGCGCTGAAACTCTCACAGGGTGGCAGGAACTTACCGGCAAGCCCATCTGGGAAGGCCTGGGCGGCACCGAGATGCTCCATCTCGTCACCTCCAACACCATGAATCCCGAGCCCGTCCCAGATTCCATCGGCAAACCTCTGCCCGGCGTCGAGGTGCGGGTCATTGATGAAGAGGGTAATGATTGCAAGCCCAACGAGGTCGGCAGCATGATTCTCAAAGGCGCCTCCGGCACCCTCTACTGGAAGCCGTATATCGACGACGAACGTCTGCTCAAGTCGCAAAAGAAGGGCGTGGTCGGTGGCTGGAATCAGATGGGAGACGCCGTCTTTATGAAAGAAGATGGCAACATCTGCTTCGTATCCCGTGAAGACGACATGATCAAGAGCTCCGGCTATCGCATCGGTCCTGCTGAGGTGGAAGAGGCCATCGAGAAGCACCCGGCGGTGGCCGAAGCGGGTGTGGTCGGCATTCCCGATCCAGACAAAGGCCAGATCACCAAGGCTTTTGTGGTGATGAAAGAGGGCCAAGAAGGCAGTGAAGAGTTCTTTGAAGAACTGAAAGAGTTCTTGAAGGAGCACATTGCCATCTACAAGCTGCCCAGGGCCGTAGAGTTTATGGAATCACTGCCACGCACCCCCACAGGTAAGCTATTGCGCCGTCACCTGCGCCCACCCAAATAGGCGTGGATTGAACTAGGGCTTCTAATCCCCTCATCCCACTTCTGGATGAGGGGATTTTCTTTCTGCGATGATCGAGGAGCAAAGAATCCGGGCCCAAAGGACCAAGCTTTGAGCCGCCCCCTGAACGGGCTGGAATGCTCTTTCCCCTCTTGCGGCAGGCTGCTGGAGTCACTCGATTGCGGATTTGTCCTTCGGACTCCCACCCTTCGGGCGGGTTCCCGGTTTGGGAATGCGGAATGTGGATTATGGAATTCAAATTGAGTTTTTGATTTGCATCTTGTTTTTTCAATCCGAAATCCGAAATCTATAATTCCCTCAATTCCTCAATCTTTAAACGTTTGTGCTTTTTTTCTCTTTTATCAACCAGCAAAGTTAGGTAAGATGGCCACAGGGCATCTTAGCCAGGGTATACAATTGAGGAGGTAGCACGGTGCTTTGCTGCAGACGCTTCCCGATCATTGCCTTTCTGCTCCTGCTTGCGTTCTGGGGTTATGCTACTTTTTCGGTGGCCGCCACCATCAGGATCGGTGAGATCAATCCCCTCTCCGGTAGGCTGGCCAAACAGGGCGTGGAGATACATCAAGGGGTGGCAGTGGCAGTGGCTGAAGTGAACGAGGCCGGCGGTCTTGACGGCCGGCAGGTGGAGATCATTTCTCGTGATGATCAAAGCCAGCCTGATGTTGCCATCTCAAGGGCCGAAGAACTATGTGGCTGGAAAAAGGTACTGGCCCTTACTGGAGGCTACGTTGACTCCCTGGTGGGGCCCATCAGCGAAGTTGCTAAAAAGTATCAGGTACCTTATGTGGCCAGTGCGAGTTTGCAGAAAGATCTCACCCAACGTGGCAATCACTACTTTTTTAGAGTCGCCAAGATCAAAGGTTTCGTGGAACCCCTGTGCTCCATGTTAGCTGATCATGTGCACCCCCAGCGCTTGGCCATCCTCCACGCAGCCACACCAGGTTCCACCGAGTTCTCCCGTGATCTGAGGGGTTGCCTGCAGTCTCGCGGTATTGCTGTTATGCTTATGGAGAAATTTCGGCCTGGCACTCCTGATTTCACCCCTCTCATTGGCAAGCTGGCCAACATGAACATAGAGGTTATCATCTCTGGTGGCTTCTTCGCGGATCATCTTCTCCTGCTTCGCCAACTCAAAGAGAATCGGGTAAGTCCCAAAGCCTATATCGGCCCTTTTGGCATTGCCTACGAGAGCTTCATAGGCGAGATGGGTGATGATGCCGAATATCTCTACAGCACCTGTGCCTGGCATCCTGGCATCACCAACCCGGGTACTGAGGCAGCCTCAAAGGACTTTGTGGAGAGGTTCCGAAGCATGTTCCACCGGGAACCCAATACCACCAACATGCACGGCTACACCTCAGCCCGGGTTGTGCTTGCAGCTATACAAAATGTTGTGCACCAGAAAAAACCACTTACCGGACCAAATATCCGCCAGTCTTTGGCAGAGCTCGATCTTGCTTTGCCCATGGAGCGGGTTGCCTTCGATAATCACGGGGATCCACGCCACTACCAGCACCTGGTCGTTCAAATCCAGAAGGGAAAATTCGAAGTTATTTATCCCCCAGAACGCACCACTGCTTCCGCCATCTATCCCATGCCTACATGGGGTCAACGAAAGTAGCGCTCATGTGGACCACTGCCGTTGTATCCGGGATCACCTTGGGCTCTTTCTACACCCTGGTTGCCCTGGGCTTTGCTCTGATCTTTGGGGTCACCCACACCTTTAACCTGGCTCATGGTGAACTGCTTGTTCTTGCTGGCTATGTAGCCTACTGGCTCTGGAAGACTTCTGGAGTCTCCCTTCTCTTAACTTTTCCCGCCGCAGTCCTTGTAGCTCTGGTGGTTTGTTTCCTGTTACAGCGGTTATTTTCCAGGCTCAGCGAACCTCTGGAGTTGAACTCCATTGTGATGAGCTTCGGAGTGGCCATTTTGCTGCAGAATGGGATGCTCTTTTTCTTCTCCGGCGATTATCGCCTCATTCGAGTCCCCACTTTTAGCCAAGGACTCTACTTCAATACACTCTCCTTGAGCTACGGCCAACTCACCCTTCTTGCCCTTTCATTGCTGGTGACTGGCCTCCTCTACTTGCTCATGCGTCACACCTATCTGGGCAAAGCCCTACGAGCCACAATCCAAGACAGAGAAGCAGCCGCTTTGGCCGGCATCAATGTCGGTGGCATGGGGGTTCTCGCCTTTGCTATTGGGGCAATACTAATAGGGTTAGCGGGGCCTCTTTATGGCTGCGTTCACTATCTCTACCCCACTGCTGGGTTACAGGCCACCCTGCTGGCCATCACCATTACCATTTTCGCCGGTGTCGGCCGAATTCGTGGTTTGATACTGGGTGGTTGGATCCTGGGTTTTGCAGAATCAAGCGCAGTGGTTCTTTTGGGCGCCAGTTGGAGGGAAGTGGTAGGCGCAATAATACTCATCACTTTACTGGCGCTGAGACCCCAAGGCATTCTCGAAAGAGAGCAGTAATGCGGAAAAAACAGACTACAAGCCAGAAGGCAATACAGCAGCAGATCGCCCAGGCTGCTCCGGTTCTGGGGCTGGTCTTTCTGCTCTTGCTTCCTGTGTTCGCCCGATATAGCGATTATGTCTTGCAAGTGTTCACTCATGCCTTGCTCCTGGCAACCTTGGCCTTGGCCTGGAATATCCTTGGTGTGAGCGGTTCTATTTCTCTGGGCCATGCCGCCTTCTTCGGAGCAGGCGCCTACACCTCGGCCCTTTTGAGTCTCGACCTAGCTGTTTCCCCCTGGGCCACTATTCCCCTAGGGGGGGTCTTGGCCGCAGGAATTGCTGCGATCATGGGGTTGTTTTGCCTGCGACTCAGGGGAGCCTACTTCGCCTTGGCGACCCTCGCCTTTGTGGAAATTCCCAAAGTAATCACTGACAATTGGGACGGACTTACTCGGGGCTCATTGGGACTGGTGGGGCTGCCCGGACTCCCTTCTCTGCGCCT
>CP070843.1:1365172-1368873 GCA_020350905.1 Deltaproteobacteria bacterium | reverse complement strand
GCTCGAGGCGAGGCGCCATCCTCGCACAGGCAGGTCACTGAAAGCAGCTGAACACCCCTATGACCACTGGCGCGTCAACCGGGCCACTTGAGGGAGAGACCGAAAGATCCGTGTCTTGGACGGCGGTTGGTGTTTTTTGAATTTTCCACTGAGCAGAAGCGAGATTCGTGGTGAATACACCCAGAACTAGTATAAGAATCAAAGGTAATCTGGTGATTGTATAGGTACGATTCATTCCCCAACCTCTATGTCTTTTTTGATGTCAATAAGAGAAAGTTAAGATTTCTTTCTTCAATTTCAAGGTGGAGGCAGTATTTTTCATCCTTGCGCACAGAGTCTTCCAGCCAACCAGGAAACGAGCAAATAGATTATTACTCCCCTAGAGGATCTTCCTAAGTCGGATATTCAAATAAAACCCTGTGGGAGCGGCTTTCCAGCCGCGATTACTCTTTCGGGGCTTCGTTCATAGAAAGGAGCTCAACTTCAAAAATCAGGGTGCTGTTGGGTGGAATGCGGTTTCCAGCGCCGCGCTCGCCGTATGCCAGGTCCGAGGGGATAAAGAGCTCCCATTTAGAGCCTTTCTTCATGAGCTGCAGCGCTTCAGTCCAGCCAGGGATGACACCTGTCAGTGGAAAGGTTGCCGGTTCTCCTCTTTGGTAGGAGCTGTCGAACTCGGTGCCGTCGACTAAGGTACCGCGGTAATGAACAGTGACGCTGTCGCCTGCTTTGGGGCTGGGTCCTTCGCCTTCCTCTATGATCCTGTACTGCAGGCCACTGGCCGTGGTCTTGACTCCCTCCTTGGTCTTGTTTCCGGCGAGAAACTTTTCACCCTCGGCGAGATTCTTTTGCACTTGCTCCTTTCTTGATGCCTGCATAGCGGCCACGGTCCTTTCTTGAAGGCTCGCCACGGCTGCACGCATTTCTTCATCGCTTAACCGGGACTCTTTTCCGCTAAGGGCGTCCTGGATAGCTGCGCTGAGCACTTCCGCGTCTAAATCTGTCTTCATCTTCTTGAGGTTTTCCCCAAACTGGTACCCTACACTGTAACTCTCTTTGGCCTTGTCGTCCTTTAGTTCTATCTTCTCTTCTGTTGAACAGGAAGAGAGAAGCAGTCCGAGGCCGACAGCGACTACGGGGAAGATCCTGGTTCCAAACCTTCTTTTTGCTTCCCTTCTCATGAATTACTCTCCCAAGAGCGCCTTCTCTTTTTGTGGTTACCCTTGCCTCCTAGAGATATGTCGACGGAAATCGGTATGTCTTTATCTTTCTAAGATTCGGTGTACCCTCTCACATTACTAAGGAGCGATGCAAGAGCAAATTAAAGGAGACGTTGGCCTGAAAACCTTTAAAACCTACCAACGTCCCCGCTTTTTATTAATGATGTTGATATATTGCAGGGAGTCTGCTAGGATGGTGTAGCCGAAGCCTGGTGAAGAAGATCTATTGGCGGCAGAAGCAAAAGGGCTCAGTGTGACGTACCTTCTAAAAGATCTGAAAGTATATTTCACTGAAACCATGGCAGATGACTCTTCTGTAGTGGCCGCATATCTCTTCGGCTCTTGGGCAGGAGATTTGGCGGCGGAAGAGTCCGATCTCGATCTGGCGTTTCTGGTGGATCACAAGGCGTACGACTCCAATCCGCTACAAGCCGTAGCGTCAGCCTATACGATCGCCACGAGAGTTGGTATGAGGTTCGACAAAGAAACCGACGTGACCATTCTCAACGGCTCTTCCATTGAAATGGCCTACGAGGTGGTGACAACCGGAAAGTGCATCTACCAGGCTGATTCCGACTCGAGGCTTGAGTATGAGGCCAAAATCAGGGGCATGTATTTCGACTTCAGGCCGTTCCTCATGGAGTTACGTTCAAGGTGCCTTGCAAATCTTTAAGGTAAGAGCAAAGTTGCAGTGAAGACCATAGAGAAAAAAATAAAGGCTATACAAGAGCGGTTGGAGAGGCTCGAACAACTCTGCGAAGAGATCGGTTCCTTCAATGAATACCAGGCTTCCCTGGACGCCAAAGACATCGCAGAGAGAAGTCTCCAGGTGGCGATCGAAGCCTGCCTGGATGTCGGCAAGATCATTATCTCCCTCGAAGAACTCAACGAGCCCAAAGATAACAAGGGAGTTTTCGTGGCGCTTGCAGAAGCCGGCATCATAAGCCACAAGAGCCTGGATTTCCTCCTACCAATGGCTGGCACTCGCAACATTCTGGTCCATGGCTACGACAAGGTTGAAGATGCTCTCATCTACGGGGTGATAAAGGGCCATCTCGATGACTTTGCCAAATTCTTGAGGGAAATCAAGGAGAACTACCTTACGAGTAGTGTGCGAGAGGAAAAATAGGGCAGCCAACCCATGAGGAATAACATCTATTGTCCCCATAGTTATTAGGGGCAGGGTGTATCCCCATAAGCGCTCAAATAATAAGGTTTCTCGTAATAGATCTGGCCCTGATCATGTTTGATGAAGAAAGGGAACAAAACTCAAAAGTCTTTCAAATCCTCCCTGAGAGGCTGTCCAATAACCCGGTCTTGACAGAGATTGAGTTGCAGGTATCGAAAAAAGCTGAATCGAGAAGAGCAACGTCTCCTCCCCCTTGACGGGGAGGATCAAGGTGGGGGTGACAAAATAATAGGGAATTCAACCGTTTAATATTACCCCCCTCCCCTTCATCCCTCATCCCCAATTTTGTTGGCTGAGGATGAACTTGTGATTCTGATGCGCTCTAAAATCCCCCCCAGCCTCCCTTTACAAAAGAGGGGAGTATTTGAAAGTCCCCCTTTGTTAAAGGGGGATTTAGGGGGATTTCCCACCCACCCCCAAAAGGGATTTGCCGAACGGGAAGTGAGTAGGTCTGAGCACCAGGTCTGCTGCAATGTTAGAGGGAGGATAATAAGATGCGACTACGGCAAACAGGAACTTGTGCTGTAATCCTTATGCTATTTGTACTGTTCGCCTGCGCTACCAGCCCGGAAAAGGCGCGAACAAAACTAAACGAGATGAATGTTGCGTATGACGAAGATTCTTTTGTCCAGAAGGCAAGCGAGGGGGATGTCCAGGCGGTGAAGAATTTCTTGATCGCCGGGATGGACCCGAACGTGATAGATCAGAAAGGGAATACGGCCCTGATTCTGGCCGCCAAGGAAGGGCACGAAGAAATCCTCGGGCTTCTCCTTGACAAGGGTGCAGATATGGAAGCCAGGGACGCCAAGTTCGGGGCGACACCCCTGATCTGGGCGGCGATTAGAGGACAGACCGATGTGGTCAAGCTGCTGCTGGAGAAAGGGGCCGATATCAATGCGGTGGAAAACAAGAACGGCATGTCCTCTCTCGTGTTGGCGGCGGTCAAAGGCAATACCGAAACAATAGAGGTCCTTTTGGAGAATGGCGCCGACGTGAACTCGGGGGACAGGGACGGCAGAACCCCGCTGATGTGGGCTGCGCACCACGGCCAGACCGATGCGGTTACGTTTCTGCTGACAAAAGGCGCTGATTTGGAGGCCAAAGACAACAAGGCCGGCGTGAACGCCTTAATTTCTGCCGCGACAACGAACAGCGTTGAGACGATGAAGGTTCTTCTCGACCACGGCGCCGACATCGATGCCAGGGCCAACGACGGCAAGACCGCCCTGATCCTGGCGGCATTTTTAGGTCACACGAACGCAGTTAGGCTGCTGATAGAAAAAGGCGCCGACGTG
>CP070843.1:1356146-1365072 GCA_020350905.1 Deltaproteobacteria bacterium | reverse complement strand
TATGTTCTAGCCGGATATTTCGTGAAATGTCCGGCTAGGGGAGAACGGTAATGATTCACCTCTACAACAAAATGCCTTCTGAGGGGTTTTTTGGCGCTGCTTTTACCACGGTGGACAGAGCCCTTAACTGGTTCAGACTCTCCTCGGTCTGGTACCTTCTCTTCGGCCTGGCCTGCTGTGGCATCGAACTGATGCAGACCGGCGGGCCGCGGACTGACATTGATCGGATAGGTTCCGTGCCTCGTCCCACTCCCAGGCAGTCTGACTTGATGATCGTGGCCGGAACCCTCACCTATAAGATGGCTTCGCGGCTGCGTCTTCTCTACGATCAGATGGCTGAACCCAAATATGTGATTGCCATGGGCAGTTGTGCAAATTGCGGTGGTCTTTTTCAACTCTCCTACTCGGTAGTCAAAGGGGTGGACAAAATCGTGCCCGTGGACGTCTATGTCCCCGGCTGTCCGCCCAGACCTGAGGCGCTCACGGAAGGCATTTTGAAGCTCCAAGAGAAAATTCGCACCGAACGATTTCTGGTGAAGAGTCCATAGTGGAAGCGCAGGGTATCCTCCAAAGGATCAAGAGAATCATAGGTGAGGCCGACCTGGTCTGGGTCGACGACCAGCTTGGAGATCCCTATCTCGTAATTCCCAAAGAAAAACTGCGGCGGCTGGCCATATACCTCAAGGGAGACCCTCATCTCGCCTTTGACACTCTCATGTGTCTGAGCGGTGTACACAACATGGGGGAACAAGATGAGATGGAGGTGGTCTACCACCTTTATTCAATACGGCACCGCCACCAGTTTATTCTCAAGGTCATGTTGGACCGGCCGGCAGTCTTTCCTCATTTCTATTTAAGGGTAGATTCAGTATCCGGGATCTGGCCTGCCGCGGCCTGGATGGAACGGGAAACCTATGACATGTTCGGCATCCATTTTGTGGGCCATGATGATTTCCGGCGATTGCTCCTTCCCACTGATTGGGAAGGCCACCCATTGCAGAAAGACTATCAAGAATCTGATGCCTATCGGGGAATCGGTACTACGCGGGAAGAAGTAGAAGGAGTATTGGCTGAGGAGAGCGGTTGATGCCTATAACTACGGAAACAATGGTCCTCAACATGGGCCCGCACCACCCTAGCACCCATGGGGTCTTGCGCTTCATCCTGCGCACTGATGGTGAGGTGATCCACATGTGCAGGCCGGATATTGGTTACCTGCATCGCGGGCTGGAGAAGATTGCCGAGCAGCTCCCCTACGCTCAATTCATGCCATATACGGATCGTCTTGACTACCTTGCCGCCATGAACTGCAACCTCGGTTATGCCATCACGGTGGAGCAGGCGGCAGATATTGAAGTGCCGCCACGGGCCGAGTACATCCGGGTTCTGGTGGCTGAACTCAATCGGATTATTAGCCACCTGATTTCAGTGGGCACCTTTGCCATGGACATCGGGGCGGTGACGCCCTTCACTCACACGATACGGGAGAGGGAACGGGTCAATGATCTGTTCGAGGAACTGTGCGGCGCAAGGCTTACCTATAACTACATTCGCTTTGGTGGAGTGGTCTTCGATCTACCTGACGGGTTTCTTAATCGGCTGAGTCAGTTTCTGGACTATTTTGAGCCGCGGCTGGAGCAATACAACCGGTTCATATCCAAGAACAAGATCTTCAAAGAACGGCTGGTGGGGGTGGCGGTGATCAGCCAACAGCAGGCTCTTGACTACGCTCTCGTGGGCCCCAATCTACGGGCCTCTGGCATTGATTGGGACCTGAGGAGAGATGAGCCCTATTCAGTATACGGAGATCTGGAGTTCGATGTTTCCGTTGGAACCTCAAAATTCGGGGTGTTGGGAGACTGCTACACTCGCTACTGGGTCCGAATCTGGGAAATGGAGCAAAGCGTGCGCATTTTGCGCCAGTGTATCGCCAAGATGCCCGAGGGTCCCTATTTGAATAAGACGAAGAGAAAACTGAAAGTGGAGCCGGGAGAGATTTATGTGCGCACCGAGGCGCCTCGGGGTGAATTGGGTTTCTATTTGATAAGCCACGGCGGAATTCGGCCGCACCGGCTGAGAATTAGAACCGGTTCTTTTTCCGCAATGAGCATTGTAGAAGAATTGGGCTCAGGTCTCATGGTGGCCGATCTGGTAGCACTCATCGCCAGCCTGGACGTGGTTGCACCGGAGGTGGACCGTTGATTAGCAGGCAGGTGGCAGCGGGCAGAGGACAGATTGCAGAATGCTGATTGAAGATTTGTGGGAAGTGTACACCAGACAATCGACTCCATGCCCATGCCCTATGCTCCATGCTGAAATTGCCTTGACGCGGCGAAACGAACCACTCATTTTAGTTCACTTTAGACATTTGGTTTTATGGAAAACCTGGTAAACGATCTTTTTGGACAATTCGCATTTCTTCAGAAGCTGGGCTATGTGCCGACGGCTGCGATTGTGATGTTGGCCTGTGGTCTGGTGGTTTTGAATTTCTTTGGGTTGATGTCGGGCCTTTTTACCTTTTTCGAAAGAAAGGTTGCGGGATGGACCAACTCGCGCAGAGGCCCTAACCGGGTAGGACCCTACGGGCTCGTACAATTTATGGCCGATGGTGTGAAGCTCATCCTCAAAGAGGATATCATCCCCGCCGCTGCTGACCGAAGTATTTTCAAATTCGCCCCTTACCTGCTCCTGTTAGGCACTGCCCTCTCTTTCGTGGTGATCCCCTTTGGGCCCAAATGGATCATAGGCGATCTGAATGTCGGGGTTTTATACTTACTGGCCACGGGTTCCTTCACTGTGGTCGGGCTGATCATGGCGGGCTGGGCCTCCAGCAACAAGTGGGCCCTGTTGGGGGGTATGCGCTCAGCCGCCCAGATTGTCAGTTACGAGATTCCCAATGCCCTGGCAATTTTGGTGGTGGTGCTTACCGCCGGGACCATGAGTATGCAGGGAATTATTCGCGCCCAGGCTGGCGGCATTGACCACTGGTTTCTCTTCAATAGTCCTTTCAGCTTTTTGGCCTTCTTTATCTATTTCATCTCGGCCATTGCCGAGATCAACCGGGTCCCCTTTGACATTCCTGAGGCAGAGTCAGAGCTTGTGGCTGGCTATAATATCGAGTACAGCGCCATGCGCTTTGGTGTCTTTTTCGCGGCTGAGTTCGGCAACATCTACGTCATCTGCGCAGTGGCGGTAACCTGTTTTCTTGGGGGCTGGCAGGTTCCACTTCTTGACGTGGGTGATTTGGGGCCAGTGGGCCGTGGCTTGGGTAATTTTTTGGGCCGTGGTGAAGTTTTGATACTAATGTTCGTAGTGGCCTTGGGTATCGGCATACTGGCCTGGAAGGCGTTGCGGGCTTTTGTATGGGACGTGCGTCGTAAACGGGCTTTCTTCGGCAGCCGCTTCGTGCGCTTCCATTCCGAATTGTTGGTGTTGGGGCTGCTCTTTACTGGCGGTGCTTTGGCATTGGCCCTTCACTTACCGCTCCGCGCCCACCTTCCCACCATTTACCGGTTGATCTTTCAATATCTTGTGCCGTTTCTGGTCTTTTTTGCCAAGGCCATGCTGCTCTCATTTGTGGTGCTTTGGTGGCGCTGGACTCTTCCCAGATTGCGAGTAGATCAGCTGATGGGGGTGTGCTGGAAGTATCTTATCCCAATTGGATTCGCCTGTCTGGTTGGACAGGGATTCTGGATGTGGCTTTTCAGCTGATGGATAAGGAGGAAGTTTGAAAGTCTCTGAGGGTATCAAAGTGTACTTTGGCAACATCTACGAGAGTGTCACCACAATTTCTATGGGTATGTGGATTACCTTCAAAACAGCCTTCTTCGAGCGCAAGGTGACCCTCCAGTACCCCTCTCATGATATCATTGAGGGTCAGGCGAAAGATGCATCTCTCCCTGAGCAGAAAAATCTACCTCCACCTTTTGAACACCTGCTTGGGGCCAGCCAGCAAAATTACAGGGGCCCTCTCAATACCCAGTTAACGGAACGCTACCGAGGTCTGCTGGGCTACGATGAGCTCAAGTGCATATCCTGTCTTCTGTGTGCTCAGAACTGCCCCATTGATGTGATCAGGGTCAAGGGCGTCAAGATTGAAGGACGCAAGGGCAAGGCGCCGACAACCTTTCGAATTGACTACTCCAAATGCATGTTTTGCGGGTTCTGCGTGGAGGTATGCCCCACTGATGCTGTTTTTTTCACCCGGCAGTTTGAGGGGGCCACTTTTGAATACCGCACTTTGATCAGGGAGTTCATCAGTCCTGAGCTTTATCTCGAACGGTTACAGTTGGCCGAGGTGGCCAAAAAGAAAGCCATAGAGAAAAAAAAGAAGAAACAGGAAAACGAGGAGAAAGAGCAGTAGCCAGTAGGTAAGGACGGAATATTGGAATCGTGGAATATTGGATTATTGGTTAAAAAGACACAATTGCAGGCTATTTTTGTCAGTTTCCTGTGACCCAATATTCCAAAGTTCCCAAAGTGTTCATGTGATTTACTGGATTCTTACTACTGGCTACTCATAACGGGATAGAAAAAATGAAAGATATAATCTTCAATGTTTTTATACTGTTGACGGTCATACCTTGTTTCTGGGTGGCGCTGTCCAGCAATATCGTTCATGCCGCCTTCTCCTTGCTCATTACCTTATTTGGGGTAGCCGGCCTCTACGTGCTCCTGGGTGCCGATTTCATCGGAGTGGTCCAGGTGATTGTGTACATCGGCGGCATTTTGATCCTGATCATATTCGGGGTGATGATGACCCAGAGAGGCAAATTATTGCCGCTCTCCATTCAGTTACCCGGCAAAGTCTTCGGTGCTGTCCTCACCGGGGTTATCCTGGTGGCCTTGATATTAACGGCAACCAGGTCCCTGTGGCCCGTGGCGGCTGTTCTAGAAGAGCCCCAGCCCACCTCGGCGGCAATCGGTGATCTGCTACTGGGCAAGTATCTCATTCCCTTTGAAGTTGCCTCAGTGTTGCTTTTGGCGGCATTGGTTGGGGCGGTTCTAATAGTGAGGCGAAGTGTGAGAGGAGAATAATCGTGCCCTACAGCTTGCCAAGTTTTCTGGTTGTGAGTTCTCTTCTTTTCTGCCTGGGCATGTATACCGTGCTTACCAGAAGGAACGCAATCGGCGTCCTTATGGGTATCGAACTTGTTCTGAATGGGGCCGGCCTCAACTTTGTTGCCTTTTCGCGATTTCTGGAGCCTTCTCAAACGGCAAGCCTGCTCAGTGGTCAGGTTTTCACCTTGTTTATCATTGCCATCGCCGCAGCCGAGGTGGCCGTGGCTCTGGCTATCGTCCTTTCTCTTTACAGCAGGATGAAGACCATTGATGTGGAAGAATTCAAACAGCTTCAAGGATAGATGGTTAGTCATTTGTGACAATTTTGGCTTCAGCAAACATATTACAATCGGGCGACTCTAAATCCGAAATTCTAATATCGAAACTCGAAACAAATCCGAATGTTCAAAATTCAAATGATCAAAACGAAAAATATCCACGTTCTTGCCTTTGTCTCTGTTTTGAGCATTGGAAAATTAGAATTTTGAACTTGTTTCGGATTTCGTGCTTCGGATTTCGGAATGAACAAATGGCTTAAGCTCTTGAAACCTAAATTTCCAGAACCGCTATGAACGCTTTGACTGATCCTGAGATTATAAAAGGAAGCCTTTGGTTGATCCCTTGTCTTCCCCTAGCTGGGGCGGTGATCAATGGGCTTTTGGGTAAAAGGCTTCCAGAACGTCTTGTCCATTTTGTTGGCTGTGCCAATGTATTCTTGGCCTTTCTGATCTCTGTGGCTGGATTTTTCACACTCGTTGGGATTGATGAACCTCAGCAGCGGTTTCTCATCCAGTCCCTGTACCAGTGGATACTCACCGTCTGGCACCAAGGCAGTTTCAGCCTGGAAGTGGCCTTCAGGTTGGACCCCCTTTCCATGGCTCTCTGTCTCGTGGTCAGTGGAGTAGGATTTCTCATTCATCTCTACTCTGTCGGTTATATGGCAGGCGATGAGAGCCAGAGTCGCTATTTTGCCTATTTGAACCTATTTACCTTCTCCATGTTACTGTTGATCCTGGCCGACAACCTGCTGCTTATGTTTGTCGGCTGGGAAGGAGTGGGCCTCTGCTCCTACTTGCTCATTGGCTTTTGGTTTACTGATCTGGAAAAGGCGCAGGCGGGCATGAAGGCCTTTATCGTCAACCGGGTGGGAGATTTTGGCTTTTTTGTGGGATTGATGCTCCTTTTCTGGACTCTTTTTGAAGGCAGCAACGGCACTATGACCGGCTTGGGTTTCCAGCAGTTGCGGGACGGCATACCCCTACTTGGCACGGCCAACCCCATTCTGGGAGTCGGGGTGGCCACCTGGGTGGCCCTGTTGTTTTTTGTTGGCGCCACCGGCAAATCGGCGCAGATCCCGCTCTACATCTGGTTGCCCGATGCCATGGCTGGCCCCACACCGGTTAGTGCCTTCATTCACGCGGCAACAATGGTGACGGCCGGAGTTTACATGATTGTCAGGCTTAATTTCCTTTATGTGGCCGCTCCGGCTGCCATGGCAGTGGTGGCAGTGGTGGGCGGGCTGACCGCTTTTTATGCTGCTACCATTGCGTTGACTCAAAATGATATCAAGCGTGTCCTTGCGTATTCCACCATCAGTCAGTTGGGCTACATGTTTCTGGCAGTGGGAGTGGCTGCCTTTAGCACCGGGATTTTTCACCTGGTGACACACGCCTTTTTCAAGGCCTTGCTTTTCCTAGGAGCCGGGAGTGTGATCCATGCTGTCCACTCCAATGACATGTTGGAGATGGGTGGACTGAAGAAATATATGCCACACACTTACGTAACCTTCATGGCAGCGTACTTGGCCATATCCGGAATACCCCCGCTTTCTGGGTTTGTGAGTAAGGATGAAATTCTGTGGGCCACTTTCAACAGTCACCTACCAGTGGCAGGCTTGGGAAAGGCACTCTGGGCCCTGGGTCTGCTGACTGCGGGGCTTACCGCTTTTTACATGACCCGATTGATTGCGCTAACCTTTATGGGTAGTTTCCGGGGTGGTTCGGAAAAGGAGAAACACTTGCACGAATCCCCGGCGGTAATGACGTTGCCTCTCATGGCTCTGGCCGTGCTCTCAGTGGTGGGAGGCGTAATCGGTCTGCCGGCAGTGACACACTTGCCTAATCTGCTCCACGACTTTCTCGGCCCTGTGCTCAGTAGCCATGGAGCATCTGGCCATCAAGCACATGCTTATTGGCTGGAACTACTTCTGATGCTGATATCCATTGGGGTGGCCACCACAGGTATCTATCTAGGATGGCTTTTCTATGTGAAACGGCCCGAACTGCCGGGCAAGGTGGCAGCCCGTTTCGCCAGAATATATCAGGTGCTCGAGCAGAAATACTATGTGGATGAAATCTATCAGGCTCTCTTTCTGCGCCCGCTACTGAAGTTGGTAGCTCTGAGTGGCCATTTCGACCTGAACACCATTGACGGTGCGGTGAATCTTTCCTCCAGAGTCACCGCCAAATTCGCTTTTCTCATAGGTTGGGAGGACCTGAAAATAGTAGATGGCGCAGTCAACGGTCTAGCCGAGATCTTCAAGCGCTGGGGTGCAGCGATCAGGCATTTGCAGACAGGCAGAGTACAGCATTACCTGTATTCGGTGGTTCTCGGAATATTTGGTCTGTGCGTGTTTATGTTTCTATTTTAACGGTAAGGTGGGTTCGGATGGATGTGAGATGTGTGGTGTGGGATCTGTGCCCAGCCAACATGAATCTCATACTTCACACCCCACATCTCATATCCTTCAAACGGAGCAACTCTACGGTGCCTTAAATAGGAGACTTGACAAATGTTACCAGATCACCTCTTGTCCTGGATGATCTTCTTCCCGCTCCTTGGAGCTGGCCTCATCCTCTTTGTACCCAGAAGATATCCCACCGTGATGAAAGGAATTGCCGTGGCTGCCACTATCCCGCCTCTCTGGTGGGCGGCAAACCTCTACGTTCAATTTGATCGGTGGGGTACGGGATTCCAATACGTGGAAAAGGTCCCCTGGATCAGGGCTTTTAATATCCACTATTATTTGGGCATAGACGGGATCAGCGTTCCCATGGTGTTGCTCACTGCACTCCTGGCCTTTCTTTGTGTCATTGCCTCGTGGAATATCAATGAACACGTCCGGGGATACTTCACCCTCTTTCTCCTCCTGGATACCAGCATGGTGGGAGTTTTTTGTGCTCTGGACTTTTTTCTGTTCTATGTGTTCTGGGAATTGATGCTGCTACCCATGTATTTCCTTATCGGGATATGGGGTGGGCCCAATAAGGAATATGCAGCCATCAAGTTTTTCCTCTTTACCCTGGTTGGCAGTGTGCTGATGCTTATTGTCATGCTGGTCTTCTATTTCGGCTCGGTGGAACCCACCACCGGGCTGCACTCCTTTGATCTCACCATTCTGGCCGACCAGTCTGTACACCAGGCCTTCCTCAAGAAACACACCATCCGCTGGCTTTGCTACGTGGGGTTGTTCATTGGCTTTGCCATCAAGATCCCTCTGGTACCCTTCCACACCTGGCTGCCGGATGCCCACGTGGAGGCACCTACTGCCATAAGCGTCATTCTGGCTGGCATTCTTCTGAAGATGGGAACCTATGGGATCTTGCGGATCTCCTACCCGCTACTTCCCGACATGGCCCTCGCTTTCGCCCTATACGCGGCTATCTTGGGATTAATCAGCATCATCTATGGTGCCCTTTGTGCCATGGCGCAGACGGATATGAAAAAACTCATCGCCTATTCCAGCATCAGCCACATGGGTTTTGTGATGCTAGGCATGTCGGTATTCACTAACACCACTGCAATCAACGGAGCAGTGCTACAGATGTTCAACCACGGAACTGTCACCGCCATGCTCTTTTTGCTG
>CP070843.1:1341803-1356046 GCA_020350905.1 Deltaproteobacteria bacterium | reverse complement strand
TCTCAGACGTCGATTCAACGCTTGGCGGGATATGCCCAGATGCATGGCAGCGATGGCCTGGTTGCTGTCGGAGCGTTTCATGGCCTCAGAAATCAGCAACTGTTCAGCCTGTTTAAGGGTAGGTAATTGCTCCGAGAAGGATAGCAAAGGAGTCTCCTTTGGCACCATTTCTTCTGAATCTGTTGAAAAGGTGGGCTGTTTCTGAGAGATGTACTCCTTGAACACCTTGGTTGAGATCTTTCCAGAGGTATGCTTGCTGACAGCGTCGAAAATTAGCGATTCCAGTTCCCTAATATTTCCAGGAAAATGATATGCACCGAGGAGGGTTATCAACTCTTTCGGCGGGGTTGGTTTCTTTTTGCCCAGTATTTTTGCTGCCTTTTCCAAGAAATGGTTCAGAAGAAGAGGCAAGTCCTCTGTGCGCTCACGAAGTGGTGGAATATGGACATGATGAATACGCAACCTGTAATAAAGATCCTTCCGAAACGTGCCTGCGTTCTGCAATGTCTCGAGCTCTTGGTTGGTGGCTACTACTATCCGGGCATCTGAGCGCTTGGCAACGTCTGATCCCAGGGGGAAGAATTCACCTTCCTGCAAAAAACGCAGGAGTTTTACCTGGGAAGCAGGGCTCAGATCACCTATCTCATCCAGAAAAAGGGTACCCCCGAATGCCTTTTCCGCTAAGCCGATGCGGGTCTGGTCGGCACCGGTGAAAGCACCTTTCCTGTGTCCAAAAAGAGTATCGGCAAAGACGCTGTCATCCAGACCAGCAACATTAACTGCAATGAAATCTCCTTGGCGCCTGCTGATCGCATGAACCGCTCTGGCCACCAACTCCTTGCCCACACCGGTAGCACCCGTTATGAGGACAGGTTGCGGGCTGGTGGCAATTGATTCAATATACTGAAAGATGGATCTCATTATTTTGCTGGTGGTAATTATCTCTGAAAATGCTTCAGGATTTTGAAGCTGATCGGATAAGACGTGAGCTTTGAGCAACTGGTTTTGCCGCCTCAATTCACCAAGCTCTACGGCTCTCTTAACACTGGCAACAAGGCGACTCCTTTCAACCGGCTTAACAATGTAATCAAAGGCACCAGCCTTCATACACCTGACCGCTGTTTCTACATCGTCTGCTCCAGTAATGACGATAACTGGGACATGGGGGAAATCACTGGTAACCTGTGGGAGCAGTTCTTCACCCGACAGGTGCGGCATTCTCAAGTCCAGCAGCATGACTTCGATTTCTTGCTCCGTCAGCAAAGAAATGACATCCCGACTATCCTGACAACGAATAAAGTTATTCATGTTTCCGGAACGGAGCGCCAGTTCAAAGCTGTCCAGAGCCTGTATCTCATCATCCACCAACATCACAGGTAGGTGGGGATACGTGGATGTGGCCATCACATTATCTCCTTCACATTACTGCCGGTTGTTGTCAATGGGCAGAATAACTTCAACTTGGGTGCCTTCTCCCACTGCAGAGGTGAAAGTCATTCCACCTCCGTGCTCTTCAACAATTCTTTCAGAGATTGATAGACCCAAGCCCACTCCACCAGAATCCTGTTTCGTGGTAAAGAATGGATCCGTAATATGTGGCAGACTTTCAGATGGGATACCTTTCCCGTGATCCTTAACTCTCAGCACGACGCTGCCATTGTCTGCGTCAATGGATGTTGAGACCCGTATTGATTTCCTGTTGTTTGGAAGTGCTTGGCAAGCATTTTGGATCAAATTGATGATGACCTGTTCAAGCCGCTGAAAGTTTCCTTTTATTGGTGGGATGTTTCTGCCATAACGGACAGAAAAATGCTTTGTTGACTTATGCACCATGTTTGCAACGAGTGATAAGGCTGACTTTAAGACGGTATTTATATCCACGGGCTGTGTTACATCAGGGATGTCTTTTCTGACGAAACTTTTCAGGTCTTCCACGATTTGCTTGATGCGCTTGGATCCATCTGATATCCCCGAAAACAGCAAGGGGATCTTTTCCCTCATCTCTGTATAATTCATTCCCCCTAAGACAAAATCACCGTTTTGATCATAGTACTCCTCAAGGATGGGCAAAATATTGTCCCAGGCCTCGCTCAATATCGGTGTATTTAACATAATGAAATTATTTGGGTTGTTAATCTCATGGGCCACACCGGAGACGAGGGTTCCCAAAGCTACCATTCTACTGGCGTGATAGAGCTGCTCTTCGGCCCGCTTGCGCTCGGTGGTGTCGCGAGCGATTCCTCGAAAACCGATAGGCTGACCTTCCGAGTCGTGCAGAAGAGACACCGAGGTTTCGAAAAACCTTCTCTCACCGTCTTTTGCTATCACATCCCAATCGAATGCTTGCGCGGGTTTACCGGTGCGATACACTTCGTTAAACACTTTGTAAGCCTCTGCGGCGGTTTCTGGAGTCATAAATTGTTGGTTGTTCATACCGAGCAGCTCTGCTTCGGTGTAGCCGAGATACTTGCAGAGGATAGGATTGAAAAAGGTAAGGTTTCCAGTAAGGTCCACTTCGAAGTAGCCGTCCTCAATGTTAGTGAGAACTGTTCGCAGTTTCTCCTCACTCTCCATCACTTCTTCCTTTGCTCTCTGCCGTTCGATGGTAATTGCATGATAGATAGTAGGCACGTTGAATTGCCATTGGGGCAGAATCGTAGTGATGGCGATTTCTTCGATTCCGGCAAAAACCAAAATGGGAACGGCCAACTCGAAGAGCCATTGGGGCCCACCCATTAATGCCAAAAGGACACCTATGCCAGTGAGCACTAATGAAAGCTTGGTAGTCCACGTCTGGTAGCTCGTGAGGCGACCATACTTGAGAAAGGCGAGTATGACGGGGACTGTATAGCTTACCAACACTGCAATCACGAAGGGTGCCTCTTGTCGAACCAGTTCCGGCCACAACCACCAGGCGCACAGTGCAACAGTGATGACCGTGGCAAGATCCCCCCAGCTATCTAACTTGCCACCCAATTCAGTAACCTGATTCAACCTCCTGGCAATCAAACCGTCAGTGAATCCGAGCACGAGCGAGAGAGCAAAGAGAGAGATAAAAAGAGTAGAGTCGCCAATCCAGGCAAAATAGAGCATCAATGGGGTGAATACGAGGCGCAGACTGGTCATTATATTGGCCAGAGTGAGTATTTCGGCCTCAGTGGTATTGGAAGTCATTCTTCAACCACTCCCTTGAAATGTTGGTACTTTTTGAGGCAGGTTACAAAACAGCGGTGTAAAATGCAAGAAACACCGATCTATTCAGTTATCTCCTTTCACTGGTTGAAGTGCTGCTGGGCCTGGTACATGAAGGTCCTGATTGCCGCTTCCCTTCCCGGTTGGATAGTGGAGTCACAGGGGACATCCAAATAGGGCATTCGCAGTGTACGCAAGAAAGGCTTGACAACGGCTGAAGTGGTCATACTCGGCATGCAGGTAAATGGATATACGTTTACTATGCCGTTGTATCCTCCTCTGGCAAACTCGAAGACTGAAGCGATACTGAGGCAGGCCTCGGTGCGAAGATCAAAAGAAAAAAGGTCACTTTCTTTCAGGCTGTGTTCCAAGTGCGATATCTTGTGATCTTCCGGGATATCAATAAGACCTCGTACCCTTCTATAAACCTTCCTCTGTCGCCATTCTTTGTAGAGGAGATCCCCCCCGAAGCCAATCATTTTTCTGAGAGAAGCTTTCATGGGCTCCAAACGTAGTTGCTTGAGGTTCAGCACAAACTCCCTTTTGGCCTGTCTTAACCCATCATAGCTTACATAGTTTACCCATTCGCACAGGGAGGCATTGACGACCTCAGCCCCGTACTTCTCCAGAACCCTGACTAAGTCCTGATTGGCATGGTCGTGCATCCTCAAGTAGATCTCGCCAACAATACCGACGACAGGCTTCGGGGCGATAGTGGGATCGACGATACTTTGCGCCTCTTCAAGAATCTCCTCCAGCTTGTCCATAATCTTGGCAAAAAGCTTTCTTCTCCCATAGATTTCGAAGGTATGTGCCACTGATCTCCTGGATCTTTCCAGGTAAGCATCTGTCATCCCTGGTTCTCGTTCATAGGGTCTGATTCTCCAGAGAAGCCTGTCGAGAATATCGGTTACTACCATGGAAAAATATGCTGCTTTTCTGAAATCTTGCTCCTGGTGCTTTGCCAAAAGATCCCCCAAAGAATATGCATCGCTGTTCGTAGGGGACAGGATCTGCAGTTCCTCCAGTCCGGGAAATGAATCCAGCACTATGCGCTGGTATTTATTGTACATACCGAAGCGGCACGGTCCTTCTGCTTCGGGCATGAAGTAAATGTAGTCTGTGGGATTGAAACTATCGCCCAGGTCCTCTCTCTCCTTCTCAATACAATGGAGGATATCCCCCATGGTGACCTGACAGGGATAGCATTCTTTGCCGGAGGTGTATTCTTTGCCTAAGTCAAGACCCTTGTAGGTGTCCATGACTCTGGCCCGTACGCCAAAGCTCCTAAAGGTTGCAGCTAGCAGATGTGCTCCGGTCCGATTCATCTCGGGAATCAATAATGTTTTATCTCGTAGATGAGATTTGTTCCCGCCAGATGGAAAACTGATCACGTTTTTCGTAGTCATTTTTAATCTCCCACGCTGACTTTCTCCTGAACGCTTGATTGGTAACCTTGCATTGTGTTTTCAATGACGTTTTTGTAGGCCTCCAGCCTTGTCATTGCACCGGCAACAGCACTGTGTTCATCAAGTTCCAGAATCAAATAGGGTTTTTCCCCCAGGATGAACTTGTAAAAATGTTCGACAAAAGAGTCCGGCCCGCAGCTAAAGTTGGTCAAATGAAGGCCAAAGCAGTGAGGGTGTCTTTTGATAAATTGGGCCGTGCGCAGAATCTGCGCCCCCAGACCCCAATACATAAAGGAGAAGTCCTCAAGATCCACTGAATCAACATCAATGAAATCCATGGGCAAAGCCATCAAGTTAATTTTGGCCAGATTCTGACCAAGTCGTAAATTCAACCGCTCATCATAGAGGTTGTAAGGTCGGCCAGTGACCACCACAAGTGGTTCGTCTCGGTTCTGTTCCGCCACAAGTGTATGCCCGATTTTCTGCAGAGCCTCAATAAACTCATGCTGTCTCTCCAGGCCACAATACAAAGCTTTCTGTATGGCCGACCTGGTTACGCCAAGTTTTGATCCTATCTGCTCAGCAATCTCCATCGCCCGGGTATCTGGGTCATATTTCCCATGGATGACCGGACTCAACAGGGCTGACTTGTCTATCCCTAAAGCCATGCGAGCGGTATAAGCATTGGTCTGAACCATAGGACAATATGACCCCACTTCCGACTGCTCTGCTGTGGTCATATCGATCATGCTAGGGAGAAACAGGTATGTGGTCTTGCCGATCAATTCCTTGATATGACCGTGGGAAATCTTCAAGGGATAGCAGGTCTCAGCCGCCACGCTTTCTATGCCAACTCTGGATATGCGCGTATTGGTTGGTGGAGTAAGTACGAGCCGGAAGCCAAGGTGGTCAAAAAAATGAGCCCAGGTAATAGCGTTTTGGTGGCCATAGAGGGCCCTTTGCATTCCTACAGTTGGCCGCCCGTTTATCTCCATGAGAGGCTCCTCAGTCAACTCTTCGAAAACTCCTGCCATGTATCTTTCCCACAGCTTCTGCCTGACTTTGAAAAGGTTTTCTTTCTGAGAGGTACCTTTTCTTGTATGTTCATAGCGGCCACATTCACCTCCCCACGTGGACCGACGACCGTCAAAATCATAAATCTTGAGTTTACATTGGTTGTGGCAGTGAGGATCCACCTGACATGTTTTTTCCCGGTAATTCATCTCGTCTTCGATGGCACCTGCGAGGCCTCGAAACGTGCTTTTGCCTATGGTTTTCAAGCGCATTCTTTCTTGGACACTGAGGGCTGCGCCGTAGGCACCAAGAACCTCTCTATGGCGGGGAACAATGAGACCTTTACCAAGGACATTTTCAAAGGCTGCCACTACCCCTTTGTTCAAAGAGGGACCTCCCAACAACATCACCCTTTGCCCTATCTTCCTCTCGCCCACTACCCGGTTGAGGTAATTATGAACAATCGCATAGCACAGACCCCCTATGAGATCTTCCAGGGGTAAGCCCAGTTGGTCATATGAGACAAGGTCCGACTCCATGAAGACAGTACATCTTTCGGCGAGCTTTACGGGTCTTTTCGCAGAGAGGGCAATTTCCTGAAATTCTCCCACTATATTGATTCCATACTTATTTGCCAGTTCGTGTAAAAAACTGCCTGTCCCTGCAGCGCACACCTTGTTCATGTCAAAATCGAGAGGGTACGTGTTAGCAATATGGATGTATTTTGAGTCCTGACCGCCAATTTCAAAGATGCTATCTACCTCTCGGTCAATGGCAACCGCCCCTTTGGCGTGAGCGGTTATCTCATCAATTATTAGGTCCGCATTGAGAAAATCACCCACCACATTCCTGCCCGATCCAGTAGTAGCGGTTCCAGTTATCTCAATCCTCTCACCCAGGTCATGTCGTATACATTCCAGGAGGTTTTTGGTCACTTCTATTGGCCTGCCTTGGGTGGGGACGTACGTTTTGTGGATGATTTTGCCCTCCTCGTCCACCAAAGCGTATTTGGTCGTTGTGGAGCCGATATCAATTCCCAGATAAGCCTTGGTTTTCTTGAGAAAAATCTTATTTGGAACCTGATTGGTGCTCTGGAAGAGAGTATTCTTTAGTGTTAATTGAGGAGCAGAGGGCACAGTCAGTACTTGGTTAACGTTCGAACGTGCGAGATCAACTAAGTCCACCCTGTCTTCACTCCTCAGTTCAAGGCCGCGCAATGCTACGCCCAGGGCCCCAGTGGAAGTATTGTATGGGGGGACGATCAACTCCGGCAGGTAACTCCGGAAGGCTTTTACTTGCAGACTGTTCAACGATAGCCCGCCCACAAAGACCATCGGTTCTTTCAACCTTCGATTGGAAACGATAGTGCTCATGTAGTTCATGGCATTTCCCACGTGGAGCCCATAAATGATATCTGCTAGCTTTTCTCCCTTGTTTTGGAGATGAATCATGTCAGACTTGGTGAATACAGTGCAGCGGCAGGCCACGTTGGCGGGCATATCACTAGTGAGGCCAAGTTCTATAAAGTCGGCTAATATTGTATCAATCTGATCTTGAGAAACATCCTGGTCGTCTTCGTAGAGGGACGTTGCCAATCTTTGCGCCTGTTGATCGATAAAAGACCCGGTACCCGAGGCGCAGGGTCCATTGGTATTGAAATATTCCAATTCCCAATTCTCAGGGGCGTGGTCAATTTGAAAGAGGGCCGTGTCCTGGCCTCCCAAGACAATTATTGTTCGTACATCAGGCATGATGAACCGGACGCCAAGGACCTGGCTGATAGATTCGAACTCGTAAAACGTTCCCAACTTTTCGCTGAGCTTCTTGCCGTGGTTTCCGGTGAAGGAAATGGAACGAATCGCCTGCTCTCCAAATCTCTGGTAAAGATCTCGTACTAACTCGGCAGTACTCTCTTCCACCCTGCCCAAGTGACGTTTATAGGGAAATTCACAGACGATTTCCTTGTTGTGATTGATCACAACACAGTTGAGGCTAACCGAGCCGGCATCAATACCTACATAGTAGGGACCACCTGAGTGTTCCTGGGAAAGTATCTCACTGTTGGCCATTGATTTATCCTCCTATGCTGTCCGTTCGTTGCCCTGTTGAGCAATCGCTGTTCCACAAGAGGATGGTTCCTTGGTAGCGCTCACTGTGACCATGCTTCATGATGGACCGAGCAGTCACGAAGAGATAGATAGATTTCAATCGGTTACGACCTTTTTGTCAGATAAGGTAGCGGGAAGGAAAAATTCCTAAATCAGCCCTTTTGGGGGCGGATTCTGGTGGGGAATCGATACCTGAAAGGGTGCAACAAATATTGACATGAAGAGGAGGGCAAGAGAGGAAAGTTGGAGTGAGTCAGTGAAAATATGAAGTCATGCAAAGAGTGTTTACAGTGCAAAATAGGTTGCACGGTGGTTAAAGGGATTTTAGATTTGTCCTGCGGACTCCCACCCTTCGGGCGGGTTCCCGGTTTAAGAATGCAGATTTAAGATTTAAAAACTCAGTACCTCGGAGTAAAAGATGCATATCCTCCTCAATCTGCAATCATAAATCAAACGACTCCGCATGCTTGCCAGCTACATTCTCCCATCCCTTTTCGAATCGTAGAAGAAGTTTTTCGGCATCTGACCGGCCAAGAGTATCCGGTAGGAGTCAACCATAAATCCTGCAATTATTTGATTTGTCATAATTACAGACGGGTCAGGCCTGTACTTACAGGAAGCCCTTACTCTTTCTGGGGCATCAATGGTTCGCTTATCAACAATATCGTATAACCCTAACAATTCAGCCGGTGTTCTCTCATCTACTGCAGGGTTGTAGAAAAGAGCTTGACCTGCATCTACGTTCGTACCGCCGCTGATCATTATCTTCTGTTGTTCTTCACACTTTTCACTGATCACGATTCTGCTTTCGAAATTGTCAACGCAATCAAATATGACATGATAAGAGGAAATATCGGTGTCTCTCTTGAAATACCCGATCTGAGCCTTGGCGTTGATGCCGAAAAAACGACTGAGTCTTCTGGCCAGCGTTTCTGCCTTACTATCACCAACAGCGTCATAAAAAAGGACCTGCCTATTCAAATTCGTGTTTTCGGCCACATCAGGATCCAAGAACGTACCGTCCAAAAAACCAGAGTAAGCAAGTCCCAGGCCGACAAAAACCCCCAGTGCCCCTGAGCCGGTGACCAGGATTCTCTGGTCTTTCTCCAGGCTACCGAGTTTGCTTCTCTCATAAGAAATTATGCTCCCGGACACTTTTTGATTCATGAGGACACTCTTGGTCTCCTCCAGCACGATTCCGGAAACAATGATGTCCAGTACTCCATCATCAAAATGACCGCTGGGTAAATTATTGGGCGAGACCATGTGCTCAAGTTCTTGCCATTCACGCCCTTTTCTATAGGTGAATACTTTGAATCCTTGTTGGTCATCCTTTTCGTAGCAGAAACCTCTCACGATAGGTACGTTTTCTCTGTAACCTTTTTCCAACAGCAGTTTGTTCGCCAGACCGTAATGACTCAAATCGACTATCAGACTGCAGCCACTAAAGACGTCGTCCATAACAGGATGGGTGTAAAATCCTTCCATGAACATCATGTTGAGCCGCGGATTCACTCTTTTCGCTGTCTCTGTGAGGGTTTCATCCAATACTGGCGCAATCACAGAAATATTGTTAATCCCGAGAGCCGATGCTGACATTATATAGAGAGATGCTAAGAGGTCATCATCGCCCACGACACCAATCTTGGCCCCATCCAATGCGGCCTGATCCCAACCTTGAATACGCAGTTGCCGGTCAAGTCGGTCATCGAACGCCAAATTTTTTTTCACAGGAGAAAATGCGGGTCGTATGATATCGTCGTGCGTTGAATACATTGGTTGATCGCCTGCTGCCTGCTGCCCGCTGGCTCTGTCGACTGTCTTCTGTCGTCTGACCTCTGACTTCTGATCTCTATCTTTTTACCCTATGCCCCATGCCCCATGCTCCATGCTTTCTACATCCTCTCAATTATCTCTGTCGGTGGATTGGTGTTGGGCTGAATCTTCTCCTCAACCTCTTCACTGAGCACATTAATGTCAGCCTGAGTCAAAGATCTGCCATTGTCTATGAGAACAAGATCTGCGCTCTTTTTGCTCACGTGGCTATGGCCCGAGATCGCTCCCCTTTCTTTGTAATGAATCTCTTGCTCGTGCCACCCTTCATCGCCAATCACAATACTGTAGCTAAAGCCACCATATATGGTTTCCATGAGGATCGACTCTGAGACCACCGCATCGGTTATAAGAGAAACGCTGCCCTGTTCAAGATCCTCTTCTTCGAACTCGTCTTTCACCAGCAATCGGAGGTCCTGGATGGGAATCTCCTTTTTGGCCACGGTTTCTCTGAGCCGGGCAGTAACAAAATCCAGAACCGTGGCATGGTTTTCCTCGTCCGTGTGAGAGAAATGCATGTAGTGGAGAGCGCCATGGGAATGTATCCATCCATTAATAACCGTGTCCCCTGCTAACGAATCGTGATATTCAGCTATCCCCTCAGGGCCAATGGTCGCATACTCCTGAAGGTTCTGAGCATTTCTCGGTAGGCCGATGTCTGTTATGAGTTCGGGGTTGTCTTTGTCGGCAAGGGTGAACCCATACCACTCATAACTCTCGTCGTGAATCTCGCGGACGAGCTCACTTATCTTGAAAGCCTTCTCTTTGGCATAAGGAGTTATAGAAATTTCCTGCGGCAAGGTGGCCAGGATCACTTCCTTTGGCTTCTGCCGCTCTAGGTCTGAAAGGCTTCTGAATCTCATTACAATTTCGACCTCACATAATCTTCATCCACCACGAATTCGCCGGTATAGGTTCCAGGCAGCCTATACATATCCTCTAACAACACCCTGTGCAGAATACTGATCAAACCTCGCGCCCCAGTCCCCTCCTTTTGAGCACGCAGTGCCACTTGGGCTAAAGCGTCATCCGTGAACTTCAAATCAATATCCCATGCTTTCAGGTCACCGGTGTACGCTAGAAGTGGGCTTCCTGCGCTCTTGCTCAGTATCTCTTTGAGATCTTGAGTTGTGAGCCCGTTGTATACTACCTTGACAGGAAACCTCCCCATCAGCTGTCTTTCCATACCGAAGACTGCCAGGTCTTCCGTCATCAGGTAATCAGCCCAGTTGCCTTGGATGCCCTGTCTTGACATTCGCCGTTTTACGATGACATCCAGATTTTCAAAGGCTCCTCCGGCAATAAAGAGAACGTGCTTGGTGGATAGGGAGATTTTTTCTCTGCCCAGGTCAACCACATTCTCCACCCCATCCAACAGGTGCAGGAGACCTTTCTGGACACCCTTACCTGACACGTCTTTGTAGGAGACAACCTCTGACGCCACCTTGTCAATTTCATCCAGATACACTACTCCCATCTGGGCTACATGAGGATTTCCTCCAGCTGCAGCCAAAAGATCTACCAGGATATCAGTGGCGTTCCGCCCCACGTAGCCCACCTCGCTGAACCGAGTCATGTCCTCGTGGACGAATGACACCCCTATCAATTGCGAAGCTATCTCACTTGTATATGTCTTACCGCAGCCAGTGGGTCCCGTTATCAGAATATTGGCTTTGGGGGTACTGGTGTTCTTGAGAGCTGCGTCAATATCGTCCCCATTTTCAACAATCGCCTCTTTGAGCGCTTGTCCCAACCTCCGGTAGTGGAAGGCGATCGCCGTAGAGATAACTTTCTTTCCTTTTTCCTGCCCAATGACGAATTGGTCCACTTGTCCTTTGAGCTCAGAAGGAGTCCGGTTGAACTCAATGACCTCTTGTACCGCTTCCCTTGTCTGTCTCTCCTGCATCTCTTCCATTTTCTCTTCGATGCGCAGCCGACTCTTTGCTGATACGCTATCGTACATTTGCACCACCTCTATTGAGCTTGGCTATCCTCAACTTTTTCAACGAAGCTCTGTAATTGTTCGATTCTTTGCTCCAGAGAGTCCGGTAGTGAACCTTCGTCTCCCAGAGATTCCCTTGCTGATCCTGCACCCTTTCGCCTCTGGCTATCGTTTGCTTGCTTGGCCAGGTCTTTCATTTCTTTCTTGGCACGCTCACAGAGCAGCAATGTCTCAAAGTGATACCTCACCAATTGATCTGCACCAAGAGAGGGATTGAGATCAAACAACGTTTTGCTTATGGCTATTTCCTCTGGTGATTGGGCAAATTCCAGATATGGATTATCGACTTTATTCATTATTGCTGTGGCCAATCGATACTCTCTTTCTGCCGCCAATGAAAACAGCGGGAACTCGATTGGTTTCTTTTTTCGAAGCTGGGCAAATTCTACGTTTGCCTCAGACAAGTAATCCTCTGGAACCTCAAGTCTTGACAAGAAGCTCACCTCCAGGCCGTATGTTCTGACCAGACAATTTACCTTGTCGAACAGTGTTCGTTTGAAGGGTCTTTTCTTCTTGCTCTGAGCCCGTTCACTTTTTATTTTCTGTAATAGATCCATGAATCTAATTCACCACGGAAAATCACTGATTTTCAAGCGTTTAAACCAAATCGTTGGAATATTCTTCTTATTATCTCAAAGATGTTTGCTCCCCAGGTGAGATTCGATAGTCATCGAATTCCACTGTTCTAACGTACTCCCTGGTTCGATCAAGACTATGGTAGCCATTGCGACGCCTGGCGTCGTAACCGTAGAGCAGAGCATTGATGCCCTCTTCCAATAGGTGAATAGCATTCTCCGCGCTGAACTGTTGTGGGGGATAGAATCCGTGCAGGCAAATTTCTTGTCCTGAATCGTGAGCGTAGAGAAATGGATGCTTATATTTTTCCATCACCACGGGTTTGAATGGGCTAAAAGTGGGTACGGCTACTCTGCAGTCGGGAAACAGGTACGACCGACCATAGTAATCTTTCAGTCTGTATTCTCCCGTCCGTTTGTAGATGAGATAGTCGTCGCTCGCGCCAATCCGAGTAAATCCAAAGCCGTTTATCTCCAGTGAGCCTTTCTGCGCCACATACAGCAGGATGTCCATATCCTCATCTACAGTGGCGATGAGTTGCTCGCGCCTGCGCACCTCATTCCTTAGTCGGGTTCTCTCCTTCTCTACTACCTGCGCTTTGAGTGCTTTCTGGAGCCAATGGCGAAGTTCACTGGATGAGATTATGCCATCCGTTGGCGGTTTGAATGTAGAGTCCAGTCTCTCCAGTACCTTCAATGCTTCTTGCAGGGGTTTCAGGTCAAAGACGGTATTGGTTCGCTCATACTCTCGTGGTGGAAGATCGACCTTTTCTGCAATGAGTTTCAAGATGTCTTCTTTATTAAATTTCCCTCTTTCAAGCCCTCTGTTTTTCTTTATGAAATATGGCATTATCTGGAAAATGATAGTTATCAGTTTCCAGCTCAAAGACGTCTCACCCCTATCTATACTACCCGCAACTTGCCGGAGAACAGCGCTCCTCACCTGATCATATGAGTCCTTGCCGATCCTTTCATAGTTCGCCACCAGGGAATGCAGACTGAGCGATTTCACGAAGTGCTGCCCCTTATTCAGGATCACAGATCCCGTCCTTTCTTGCGATTCAGTGGGATCCGGAATCGATTGGATCTCTCTCTCTATGTCAGGATCGTATAGAAGAGGCAGATAGAGAAATCCTGATTCCACCAGAAAATCAATGCCAGATTCAATCAACCGCCTCATTACTCATTGCTCCTGTTGGCAAGTACCTTTATCCCACACCTCGTCATGCGCACAAATCCGCGTGGAAACTACCCATTACGAGCAAATCTGAATAGTGATGTGAGATGTGGGATAATAAATCCCAGGAAAGCAGGGTGAATCCCAATCCCACATCTGTAGTGCAGTGTTGGTTTCGTGCTTCGTGCTTCGAATTAGAAACCCCCTTCCTGGGGTTTAATGGCCCGAATAGGCACATATAGATATTTTTCACCCGCCTCAGTTTCTTCGATTACTGCATATTCCAAAGCCCTACTATCTATTTCTTGGCCCCGAGACAGGAATTTCCCTCCGTCAAGTTGCCTGTTGATGTCTTCCAGTATCAGTTGTTCTTCTATAGTCAGATCTTTTTTCTTCAGCGTGCTTTCACATAAATTTCGAAGTGATTTTCCCTCGTAAGCACCTGGCTGGTAAATATCAACTAATCCTTCGCCTGCCTGTCCTGGCAGGACTTCAATAACCAGGGGTAGCAACTGCTCTGCTTCTTCAGTTTCTAGAGCCCTATGTGGTTCAGCATCCTGTGTCATTTTACACCTCCTTCAGATAAATCCCCCGGTCCAGCAATTTCACCACACATGTGTCCACCACTCGGTAGTAGATATGAATACCGGTGCGTTTCGAAGCAAGGATGCCTCGGTCTGTCAACCGTTGAAGCTGGTTGGAAACTGCCTGTGGTTTCATCTCCAACGCCGCAGCCAAATCTGTGACACACATCTCCCCGGCCCTCGTGAGAGCATAAATCATTCGTAACCTCGTCCGGTTCCCCAGCATCTTGAATACCGCTTCCAGTTCCGCTGCACTCTCCTCGGCCAGAAGAGGACGCTCCCGGCCCGTTGATCTCACTGAAGTGTGGCTCAGCTTGTCGAGTCTTTCTTCTTCGTTCCGCATAGTACC
>CP070843.1:1336323-1341703 GCA_020350905.1 Deltaproteobacteria bacterium | reverse complement strand
GTCTGGAGCTCGATTTCAACGGCCATGAGTTTGATTATGAAATGGTTAAAGAGAGGGAGAGTTTCGGTTTGCTCAGCCGATTGGCACGGGAGATTTTTGGAGAGCACGTTAACGTCACCCTCACAGTAGGCAGTGAAGAAATCCGGCGGGAACAGCGGCAGAAGACGGACCGTCAAAGGCTCCAGCAGCAGAAGGCCTTAAAGCACCCATTAGTGACTGAAGCCTTGGAGATATTCGGCGGCGAAATCGTCGAGGTGAAAGTGGGACCGGAGAAGGGAAAGTAGGAACATTTCGAATTGCGGATTTCGGATTTCGGAATTTAGGTTTGAGATTTAGGATAATAGATTGCAGAATTCCGAATTTGGAAAATCTCCTGTTTCGATGTGGTATTTGGTAGGCAGTTAAGGAATAATCTAAGAATTTCGGCTCCCACATTGCAGCTGCCGTAAATCCGCAATCCGCAATAAATAAAGGGGGATATGAATGGCAAAGGGTTTTGGAGATATGATGAAACAGGCCAGGGTTTTGCAGGAAAAGATGGCCAAGATGCAGGAGGAACTTGGGGATAAGATTGTGGAGTCCTCTGTAGGCGGCGGTATGGTAGTGGCCAAGGCCAACGGACGTCAAGAACTGCTCTCAATTGACCTGGAACCTGAGGTGGTTGACCCCGATGATATAGAAATGCTGCAGGATCTGATTGTTGCTGCAGTAAACGATGTATTGAAGAGATCGCAGGAAATGGCGGCCGAAGAGATGAGTAAGCTCACCGGCGGCCTGAAGCTCCCCGGTGGAATGAAAATGCCAGGGATGTTTTAGTCCGTGGTCTGTTGGGTAGGTTGAGCATGGGGCACGGGATTTGAACTTAAACTCCATGCGGTGAACGAAATGAACCGTGGGTGCAACGGACTACTGACCACGGACAACGGACGCTTGGCCCAGAGGATTTGTTATGAGTATCTATCCGCCCTCGTTGGAGCGATTGATCAATAATTTGTCCAAACTCCCCGGGATTGGCCAAAAAACAGCAGCACGATTGGCGTTGTACCTCTTCCGCGCCTCAAGGGAGTTCACCGAGTCCCTTGCTGTTAGCATCTCCGAAGTTAAGCAAGACATAGGTTCCTGCTCCAGATGTTTCAATCTTACAGATGCTGATCCCTGCAAGATCTGTAAAGATTCCAGCCGTGATGGAATTCTCTGTGTGGTGGAGGAGGTGGGAGATCTCCTGGCTTTAGAGGAGGCAGGTGCCTTCAGGGGCCGTTACCATGTTCTTCAGGGGGTTTTGGCCCCGCTCGATGGAATTGGCCCTGAAAACCTGAGGATTAGAGAATTACTGGCACGACTGCAGCAGGAGTCCATTAGTGAGGTCATTCTTGCTATTAACCCTAGCGCAGAGGGGGAAGCCACAGCCACTTACATCGCAGGGCTTTTGCGAAATCAGGGAGTTAGTGTTAGTCAGATTGCCCGGGGAATTCCAATGGGTGGAGATCTGAAATATACTGATGCTGTCACCTTGAAGAGGGCCATGGAAGGTCGAAGAGAATCTTGCTGAAGTTAGCAGAGCGGAGCGAACTGCTTTTAACGGTGGAAACTTCTTGACTCACTTGGCCTCTAGGGTTATTGATAGGTTGATGTCTGCTTGTGAAAACAAACCTTTCGCTGACCTTCGCTAAGATCCTACACATAAGAGATTTTGCCGGTTATTATTGAGGTGGAGATACAGCCATGATCGAGATCAGATTTCACGGGCGAGGCGGCCAGGGAGCGGTGACCTCAGCGGAGTTGACCGCCCTTGCGGCTATTGAACAGGGTAAATACGCCCAAGCTTTTCCGAGCTTCGGGCCGGAACGGCGGGGCGCACCGGTTATGGCTTATGTGCGGGTGAGCGATGAGCCTATCCGCACCAGAGAGAAAATCTACGAGCCAGATATTGTGGTGGTTTTGGATCCCACGCTCCTCGATATTGTAAATGTTGGTGCCGGATTGAAGGATAGTGGGGTAGTGGTGCTTAATACTACTAAGAGTGCGGAAGAAGTGCGCCAAGCCAGCGGCATACGTGCCAAATTGGCATTAGTAGATGCTAGCCGAATAGCCATGGAGACCATGGGGATCCCCATTACGAACACCACCCTGCTTGGGGCAATGCTGAAGGCAACTGACTTGTTGCCGCTTTCGGCCCTAGAGGGGCCCTTACAAGATCGCTTTGGCCGTATTGCCGGTAAGAACATCCAGGCATTTCAACGGGCTTACGAAGAGACCGTGGTGAAGGAGTAAACAGTGGCAAAAGAAACGGGAATGGTTAGCTGGAAAGAGTTAGCTTTAGGGTGTTCCATTGTGAAGCCCGGAAGTTCTGCTGAACTGAAAACGGGTGATTGGCGATCACAACGCCCCGTAACCGACTACGAGAAATGCATCCAATGCGGGCAGTGTTACATCTTCTGTCCCGATATGGTTTATACCCAGAACGAGCTTGGGTTTTATCAGCCGAACCTCTTTTATTGTAAGGGATGCGGGATCTGTGCCCGCGAATGCCCTGCTGATGCGATCAGCATGGCGGAGGAGAGTGAGTAGATATGGCTAAACGGGTGGGCATTGAGGTTTCGCTTGCCGTAAGTGAAGCGGTGAAGCTGGCCAATGTGGATGTGGTTGCCGCTTATCCAATCACACCTCAGACTCATATTGTCGAGCATTTGTCCGAGCTTGTGGCTGACGGCCATCTTGATGCGGAGTTTATTCCGGTGGAATCGGAGCACTCGGCAATGAGTACGTGCTGCGGCTCTTCAGCGGCTGGAGCCAGAACCTACACCGCAACCAGCTCGCAAGGGCAAGCGCTCATGTTGGAGATCTGTTATATCGCACCGGCCCTGAGGCTGCCCATCGTGATGTCCGTGGCCAACCGGTCTCTTTCGGGTCCAATCAGTATCTGGAACGACCATTCCGATATGATGATGAGCCGTGATACCGGCTGGATTCAAACGGTGGCCGAAAACGGTCAGGAGGCTTTTGACTTGACGCTTCATGCCTTCCGGGTGGCGGAGGATTCGCGAGTTTTATTGCCAGTGATTAACAACCTGGATGGCTTTACTCTGACCCACGTGATTGAGCCCATCGAGATTCTCGACCAAAAGGAAGTTGATCGTTATCTGCCCCCCTACCAACCGCAAATGCGGCTAGATCCGGAGGATCCAATTAGCATCGGTCCAGTAGGAATGCCCGAGGTCTATACCGAGGCGAAGAAAGCGCAGGACGAGGCGATCAAGTCCGCTAAACCCGTGATTATAGAGGCTTGGCAGGAATTCGGCGATCTGTTTGGCCGCTACTACAAGCCGGTGGAGACGTATCGCACCGATGGGGCGGAAACATTGCTGGTAACCATGGGAAGCCTCAGCGAAACGGCAATGACAGCAGTGGACCAAATGCGTGCCAATGGTAAAGATGTGGGGCTTGTGAGGATTAGGTTGTTCAGGCCGTTCCCGTTCGAGGAGTTTTTGGCGGCTGTTGAGGGTGCCAAGCAGATTGCAGTCATGGACCGCGCTCTAGGCCTCAATGGTGCTGGCGGACCTCTTGCCACCGAAGTCAAGGCTGCGCTTTATGATGAGGTTGAGCGGCCCTACATCTGGAATTATGTGGCGGGTCTTGCCGGTCGAGATGTAACCATTGAAAACTTCGTGGAAATGGCCGACGGAGTGGAGGCAGCCGCCGCTGACGGACTCCGAGCCGGCTATACCATGATAAATGTGAGGGAATAATGAGCAGAGCAGTGGATGATTTGAAAGATTTTCAACGATTCACCCCCAAGAAGCTGCCGGTGGAAGAGCCTTTGGCTCCGGGGCACAGGGCCTGCCAGGGATGCGGAGAGGTCCTGGCCTTGCGCCAGGTGATGAAGGCGTTGGGGAACAATGTAATCGTGGTGAGCGCTACAGGCTGTATGGAAATTATCTCCTCACCGTATCCCCAGAGTGCCTGGCGGGTACCGTGGCTCCATGTGGCTTTCGAGAATGCTGCGGCAGTGGCCAGTGGAGTCGAGGCTGCTCACAAAGCCATGATCCGTAAAGGCAGAATTGAAGACAAGGATACCATCTTTCTGGCCATTGCCGGCGATGGTGGTACAGCTGACATCGGCATCCAGGCTCTTTCCGGAGCGCTGGAACGAGGCCATAACTTCGTTTATGTCTGCCTTGACAATGAGGCCTATATGAACACCGGCATTCAGCGTTCCAGCAGCACTCCCTATGGGGCAGGAACTACGACCTCACCACCGGGCAAAAAGAGCATTGGCCAGCAGACCTGGAAAAAAAACATGCCGGCCATCGCCGCCGCGCACGATATTCCCTACGTTGCCACTGGATCCCCCGCCTATTACGTGGATCTGATGAATAAAGCGAAGAAGGCTTCTTTGGTGAAAGGACCGGCTTACTTACATGTCTTTTCACCCTGTCCAACCGGTTGGCGGTGCGCTGTGGAGGATGCGGTCCAGACTGGCCGCCTGGTGGTTCAGACCAAGATCTTTCCTCTCTACGAGGTGATAGACGGCAAGTATAGGCTGTCGCGGAAGATTAAGAAGCCCAAACCGGTGACTGCTTACTTCAAACTGCAACGCCGCTTCCGCCATCTCACTGAAGAGGATATCGCGCTTATCCAGGAGAGAGTGGACAGAGAATACGACAGACTCCTAGAACTCTGTGGGATAGCGAAAGAGGAATAAGAGCAGGCCCATTTCTAGTTGACAGGAACAGAGGTCTTTGCTATAGACATACGGCTTTAATACCAACCGATCCTCGGTAGCTCAGTTGGTAGAGCGGGTGGCTGTTAACCACTTAGTCGGCGGTTCGAGTCCGTCCCGGGGAGCCATTTCATAGAAAGTGTAGTGATTTCAAGCATTTAAGTTGTTTGGGCACACTACTCCATCTAAAAAGGCGAGGTGTCGTTTCCTCGCCTTTCTTGTTTTTTGTTAGCTGGTTGTGTTGGTTTCAGGTGGTTCGATGACCGTTCCGACTCGAGCAACTTTTACGAAGTTTTCTTTTCAGCCTCGTATTGCAATTGTCTGAGCTTTCTCAGGGCTACTTTTTCAATTAGCTTTTTAAGCACTTCCCGATTGCTAGCTGGGAGCGGATCACCATCGACAACCCAAACCTCAACAGGAGAGCATTTCATTTCAACAATCCTGAATTTTTGGATGAGAAGTGCAATCTAAGCAAGTTTAGATTTTATTAACATATCTTAACTTTTCTAAAAGTTCACATATTGGCAAGAGAACTTCAGTTATCTGGCAAAAGTATACGTCCCAACATCTTGGGGCAATACTAAGGTAGTCATACTGACCTTTAGATCTCCACCCAGAGCGCCCCGGTTAGATGGCTGACACTCTCCAATTCTAGATGAC
>CP070843.1:1333076-1336223 GCA_020350905.1 Deltaproteobacteria bacterium | reverse complement strand
GGCGACACTCTCCGAGAGGCCAGTAGCAGAGAGGTGGCTGAGCTCCGCAAAGAAAACGAGCAGCTCAAGCAACTTGTAGCCGAATTGAGTTTGCACAACCGGGCACTGAAAAAAAGTATGAGTGGTCTTAAAATCAAAAGATAGTGATTCACATCTAGTATAAACATCAAAAATCGAATGTTATTAGTAGTTTAAGTTTTTCGTAATTAGTATGACGTCCCCTTGGGGACGCCATAAGAATAAAAACGGCTAGTCGTGTGCCAGCCGTTTTCGTTCTTAGTTGTTTCAGCTCGGATATGCAACCTCACAGTGCAGCGACAGGAAGTGAACTTGTGCTGAGTGAAACGAAGTAAATCCCCTTGGGGACGCCATTTGAAAAGTCAATAGCTCTAACCTATCTGGATTAGGGCTATTTTTTTGCTCTGTTCTTTTTGGTGTGGTTTCCCTGGCCGTATGTGTCAGAAAAGGCTAGCTGGCGTCACACGACTCAATAGAACGGGAATCAACCACTTCCTTCATATATAAAAATATGACATTCACTTCTCTTGTGTTTGCTTCTTCATTTGCTCATCAATAAGCTGCTGAATGCTGCTGAGCGACTTAAAGCCTCCAGACCCTTCTACAGCTTTCACGGCGATATCTTGAACCTTTTGGTATGATTGCTCCAGCTGTTCAGTGAGTTTGGCGATACGATCATTTTGCTCGCCAGCTACCTTCTCAAGGGACTCAAGTCGCGTTTGCAACGCTGTCCGTTCACCCTCGAATTCCTTCCTTAGTAGATCATCCTTATTTTTCGCATCCATTTTGACTCTATCTGTTGCTTCCTTGACCGCATTACTAACTGCTTTCTCAATCTCTTTCGGAAATCCGGCAACTTGCTCTCGTAACTCTCTCAACTCCTCCTCTTGCCCTGCTATGACTTTCTCCCTCTCAGCTAATTCCTCTTCTTTCTGTTCCTGCAGCTGCCGAATTTCTTTCTCGATCTTCCCTTTCTCATCTTCAAGTTGATCTCTTGCTATTTGCTGTTCTCGCCTGAATTCATAGGAATACTCTTCATTCTCCCTTTTTCGCCGCTTCTCCTCTTCCATATCCCTTTCCTTGATGCTCGCCTCATGCTCCTTTTTCTCCTTCTCCCACTCAGTACGTTCGGTCTCGATTTCGAACTCCAATTCTTCCATCCTAGCAGTCATCTCCTTTTCATATTCTTCTTTCTTCTTACGTTGTGCTTCTATCAGTGCTGCCAGCGTCTCCGCTGATCTTTCAATTTCATACACTTCCTTGAGCTCATTCTCTTTGAAATCGATGGCCTTTTGGATCTTTGTGAATTTGTCAACCTCTTCCTCAAGCTTATCTGAGATCTTGGCCAGAAGCTTACCTACCTCAAACCTGAGATCGCTAATGCCTTTGACTACACCTTCTGCCGAAAGAGAGTCAGCGACCTTCACGGTCTCGACCTTTTGTCTCTCTTCCAGTTCCTTTTCCGGCTTAAGCTCTACCTCTCGCCTTTCCTCAAGCTGTTTAAGGAGCTCTTTGTAAGCCTCCAGCATCTCCTTCTTAGTATTTGACATCGTAAGCTTTTTCGGTTTTGTTTTCTTCTCCACCATTTTTTCCCCTGTCCACTAGATTGCCGTTTTACTGGGCATTACAAGAATGTGATTGAAGCTCCCCACAGTCGCCCTTGAGATGGACATGGAATCTCCGAAATGTCCATACCATTTTATTGTAATTCGTTCACTAACCCCGCAACTCGCTTGACGGAATTCTTCCTTCGCAACGACCAGCTGACGGGAATGCTGCCTCTGGTGCATTTTCAGTGTTCGATACACAAAAGTCGTTCCCCGCAATTTTAGTCCCACTGTATTTCTGAGCTGTGTATACAAAATCAGACTGAATTTCCTGGGGTGCCTTATCCGCTTCTACTTCCTGTGAATTAGAACTCTTGCAGGACAACACAGAACCGAATAGGTTACCGGGGGATTTACAATGAATGCGGTCAAGCTACTATGATCTTCTCATCCTGTCAAGCAAGCAAAATGGAGGCTTCAGAGACACAGGCTAGTCCTTCCTCTGGAACCCGTCTTGCCTTACGACCGGATTGTCTGCACCAAGGCTTCTTTACGGTGAGGGCTGGCCATTTTCTTTTGCACCTCTTGCTGCACAAGGAACTGTCTGACCAGAATAGTCGACACTTAATCAGTGTGCACTTATAATGTGAACATTTAAAGGGAGGTGCTCTATGCCCAACATAACGATTTCCCTAGATGAGGAGCTGTTAAAATCCGGGCGGCGATATGCAGAGAAACACAACACTTCTTTGAACGCGCTTCTCCGTGATCTTCTTGAACAGATGGTAAAACCTCAATCAACGGCCTGGCTGGAGGAGTGTTTTCAGCTCATGGATCGGGCCAACGCCAGTTCACATGGCAAACGCTGGACTCGCAAGGAATTGTACGATGTATAAAGTATTCGTCGACACGAATATCCTCCTCTATTCTATGGACAAGTTCAATCCAGAAAAACAATCCCGCTGCCGTACGCTCCTGGCAAGATTAACGGATGAGTTGCGGGGGGTCATATCGACCCAGGTGATGCAGAAATTCTACGTGGCCGCCACAAAAAAATTGGGGGTTGATGCACTGCTAGCCCGGATATTTCATGAATCACCTGCTGCGACCACGGATATGGCCGTCCTTCCCGGCGTCCTCGGGTGTCGGTACCTGCGACGTACCGTTCAGGTACGCCTCGGAATCAACACCCTGCGGTTGCCAGGTGGCACGCCCATCTTCGCGGTCTCGCGACAGCAATTCGTGAAACATCCGGGCTAGATGACACGTTCTCAGCGGGCTCGGCTCCGCAGAGAAAAAAGTGTGGTTGGAGGGAGGCGACCATGAAGAAGCTGAAAATACACGGCATCATTTTTTTCATCTTGTCACTGACTCTGGTGTGCAGTTTCAGCAGGGCTGAGGCGGTCAACACCATGACCAGCTACATCAGCACCCCTCCATTTTTGAGCGGGGGCGGGGTGACCCCCAATTTGCTTCTTTTGATTGACAACTCTGCCAGTATGTATGACCTGGCCTACGTTGACGATCAGGGCTATTGCTACGACGATACCTACGATGCAGCGAGCACCTATGTGGGCAATTT
>CP070843.1:1324962-1332976 GCA_020350905.1 Deltaproteobacteria bacterium | reverse complement strand
TCCACCCCGGTGATGGGGACGAAATGGACCTTCCTCCTGCCGGCGGTGGCCTCTTTGATGGCACCACTGGGATGACCCACGGTGTAAAAGAAGGCATCAATACGGCCGTCCTGCAGCAAGCCGGGAGCCTCAGCTGCCTTTACCCCCTCTGCCTTCAGGTCTTTTTCATAGTCGATACCGGCATTCGTCAAGCCATCAATGGAGTTTTGTCGCTGACCGGAGCCGGGGTTACCGATGTTCACCCTTTTGCCCCTGAGGTCATTGATCGATTTGATCCCGGCATCATCCGCGGCCACCAGGGTAATGGATTCCGGATGGATGGAGAAGACGGCCCGGAGATCTTTCTGGGGGCCTTTCTCCTTCCATTCCGCCAGCCCTTTCATGGCCTGAAACTGACGGTCGGACTGAACCACGCCGAATTCCAGGTCACCGGCCATCACCGCATTGACGTTAAAGACCGATCCACCGGTGGATTCCACCGTGCAGCGGATGCCGTAGACCTTTCTTTTCTTGTTGACGATTCTGGCAATGGCGCCGCCGGTGGGATAATAGACTCCTGTAATACCGCCGGTTCCAATGGTGACAAAGGTGGTCTTGGCAACCACGGGAGTCGGATTCACCATGAGACCAAGAGCCAGGCAAATTGTTGCGATCAGAGCAAGTAATCCTATTCTCTTCATAAGATCTCTCCTATCTTTTAAGGTTGGACGAATAGAACATTAGTTGACCCCACGAATTAGCGGTCTCACCTCCTTCCATCAGGGCCTGTCTCGCATGAGTAGTAGATTATTGATATTCTAGCGTTTATAAAGCGGGAGTGATTCAATGAATCCCCATTGGGGGAACGTAGCGTTCAACGCTGCCCCTATCTTACCCATGTAGCTGTTGATGTCAAGTATAAACGGGGATATGGCGCGGAGGCTGCACTGAGAAAAATTGTCTAAACACCTACCATTAGGCAAAATCTGGCGGTCAGTAACGTATCTTCAGTGAGCCACACATAATGTGGAGGTGAGACAGATTATTGGTATCAGTTCCAAGACCGTAGTACATTTTTCTTTGTACTCTTGGTGATCTCTGTGGTTTAATCTCTACCCTGATGTTGCAGACTTTTGGCCGCATATTTATGCCGTCTTGATTTCAGGAGCGTCAGATGGTGGAAGCAGTGGGTATTATTCCGGCCCGTTACAATTCAAAGCGCTTACCTGGTAAGCCATTGGCCCTGATCCAGGACCGTCCCATGATTCAACACGTTTACGAGCGTGCCGCCAGAGCAGCCAGCATTCAACGACTGGTGGTGGCCACGGATGACTCACGCATTCAGCAGGCGGTTGCCCGCTTTGATGGAGAAGTGCTTATGACCTCCGGGGATCATAAGAGCGGCACGGATCGGGTTGCTGAGGCAGCCCGCCAATTGATGCTTCCTGACCGAGCAATTGTTGTGAATATTCAGGGGGATGAACCCCTGCTTCGGGCTGGAATGATTGACAGTCTTGTGGATACTCTTAAGGCGAAGGGTGATGTGGGCATGGTCACCCTTGCACACCCTGGCACGGATATCGATGATTTCCATGACCCAGCAGTTGTCAAAGTCGTCCTGGACTCCAAAGGGTGGGCTCTTTATTTTTCCCGAGCCCCCATCCCTGCCGCCCATGATGCATCGCCCACTCCTACCTATTACAAACATCTCGGTTTCTATGGCTACCGCAATGGATTTTTGCAGAGGTTTACCAGGCTCGCGGTTGGAGTTTTGGAAAAGCTGGAAAAACTCGAGCAACTACGCGCTTTGGAGCACGGCTTCCGCATATCTGTGGTCATCACCCCTCATGATTCCGTAAGTGTAGACACGCCTGAAGATCTCGACCTGGTCCGAAACATCACAGAACAACAGCACCGGCAAGACTAACCTTTATCCCTAAGATTCTTTGCAGTGCAGCTGTCTTTGAATGGGTGGAAATTAGCTCCACTGAAAAGGTTTTCTTGCCCACCTAAAATGCTTGCCTTACCTTATCAAAACGATTATGTTGAGTGACCCGTGAGCCCGGTCTTTGGACAGCCGATAAGGTACTGAGGTAACGTTGCACCATGGTAAATTTCAACCAACCCCGCGCCACCCTGGTTTTGGAGGACGGCAGGACCTTTCACGGGCGGACCTTCGCCGGCCAGGGCGAGACCTTGGGTGAAGTGGTCTTCAATACTGCCATGACGGGTTACCAGGAAGTGCTTACCGATCCATCTTACAAGGGCCAAATAGTGTCCATGACCTATCCCCTCATTGGTAATTATGGAATCAACGATGAAGATATGGAATCGGCAGCAATTCAAGTTGAGGGGTTCATAGTCCGCGAGTACCTGCCCTATCCCAGTAATTGGCGAAGCCAGAAGAGCCTCAAGGAGTTCTTAGCGGAGGGCCAAGTTCTCGGAATCGAGGGCATTGACACCAGGGCCCTCACAAAACATATCCGCACCGCGGGTGCCATGAAGGGCATCATTGCAACGGGGGATAGAGATCCTGAGGAACTGTTGCAGAGGGTGCAAGGTTATCCAGGCTTGGTGGGTCGCGACATGGTGGAAAAAGTCACCACCCCGTCTCCTTTCCTCTGGGATGGAGAGAGGCGGCCACTCCCCTGGAAGTCCGGAATGTCGGCAGCCGATGTCTGGCCTGACCGCAGTCACCCCTACAAAGTTGTAGCCCTGGATTACGGCATCAAATACAACATCCTCCGCCATCTGGCTGGCCGCGACTGCCACACCATCGTCCTACCAGCCCAGGCAAAGCCAGCCGATATCCTCGCCCTTGAGCCGGACGGCCTCTTTCTGTCCAACGGACCGGGAGACCCTGCAGCCGTTACTTACGCCATCAAGACAGTTCGCTCTTTGTTACCCGAGCTCCCCATTTTCGGCATCTGTTTAGGCCATCAACTCCTTGGCCTGGCCATGGGGGGCACAACCTTCAAGCTCAAGTTCGGTCACCGGGGTGGCAATCAGCCGGTGAAAGACCTGCTCACCGGCAAGGTGGAAGTTACCTCGCAGAACCATGGCTTCTGTGTGGATATCGACTCACTCAAAAAAAAAGATGTGGAACTCACTCACATCAACCTCAACGACCAGACTCTTGAAGGTATGCGGCACCGGAAACTGCCCATCTATTCGGTCCAATACCACCCGGAGGCCTCTCCCGGCCCCCATGATGCCACTTACCTGTTTGACGATTTTCTCACTCTGATGGAGAAGAAACGGTGGTAATGCTATTTTTTGCATTATTCACCTTCTCCGTGTCGCCGTCTCGCCGTGTCACCGTGTCGCCGTGTCACCGTGTCGCGCCGTTTGCAGCTGAGCCTGAATGGAATACACCTTGAAGAGAAACATAGAAATGACCTAGGTTTCACAAGCCCTATGCCGAAAAGAACAGATATTCAGAAAATTCTCATCATCGGGTCAGGACCAATAATCATCAGTCAGGCTTGTGAATTTGACTATTCTGGCACTCAGGCGTGCAAGGCCCTTCGGGAAGAGGGTTTCGAGATCGTTCTCATCAATAGCAATCCCGCCACCATAATGACCGACCCCGAGATGGCTCAGCGCACTTATATTGAACCCATCACTCCCGAATGTGTGGCCAAAGTCATTGAGCGGGAAAGACCCCAGGCGTTGCTTCCCACTTTGGGAGGGCAGACAGCCCTAAACGTGGCGGTGGCGGTGGGTGAGATGGGGGTTCTGGAGCGCTGCGGGGTGGAGGTAATCGGTGCCTCTCTGCCGGTGATCAAAAAGGGGGAGGATCGTGAGCTTTTCCGGGCTGCCATGGAGAAGATAGGTTTGCGGGTACCTGTCAGTGGAATTGCCCGCTCCATGGAAGAAGTCCGCCAGGTGGCGGAAGAGATCGGTTTTCCCTTGATTATTCGCCCGTCCTTCACCCTCGGAGGCACTGGTGGCGGTGTGGTCTACAACCGGGAAGATTTGGAAAATATGGCCATCGCGGGCCTGGACGCCAGTATGATTCGCACCATCATGCTTGAAGAATCTGTTTTGGGGTGGAAGGAATTCGAACTGGAGGTGATGAGAGACCACATGGACAATGTGGTTATCATCTGCTCCATCGAAAATTTCGACCCCATGGGCATACACACCGGTGACAGCATCACTGTGGCTCCGGCTCAGACGTTAACCGACCGTGAATATCAGGCAATGCGGGATGCGTCCATCGATGTGATCAGAGAAATCGGCGTGGAAACCGGTGGTTCAAACATTCAATTTGCCATCAACCCCGAAGACGGCGAGATGGTTATTATAGAAATGAACCCCCGGGTATCACGCTCCTCCGCCCTGGCCTCCAAAGCCACCGGATTCCCCATCGCCAAAATCGCCGCCAAACTTGCTGTCGGCTACAGCCTAGATGAGATCGCCAACGATATCACTCGAGAAACGCGGGCTTCGTTCGAACCCACCATTGACTATTGCGTAGTGAAAATCCCCCGCTGGACTTTTGAAAAATTCTCGCAAACTCCTGATTCCCTTACCACAACAATGAAATCGGTGGGCGAGACCATGGCCATCGGCCGCACCTTTAAGGAAGCCCTACAGAAAGCAGTACGCTCCCTGGAAATCGGCCGTTTTTCCATAAACAGCGGTTTATCTCCCGAGTCTCTCAAAAATCCGGAATACCAGGGTCTTATTCGCCAAAAACTGCGCGAGCCCAACTCCGAGAGGCTCTTTTATCTTACCGCGGCCATGGAGGCAGGAATAGAACTGGAAGAAATCCACCAACTCACCAAAATCGACCCCTGGTTCCTCTACAACATCGAGCAAATTCTGAATTTTGAGACTCACCTGCGTCAGCAGCCCCTGAGCGATGACCTCTTGCGACAGTCCAAGGCATACGGATTTTCCGACCGTCGCTTGGCGGAACTCACGGGAACGGATGACGATGCCATCCGCGAACGTCGAATACAGGCTGATATCGTTCCAGTCTACAAATTGGTGGATACCTGTGCAGCTGAATTCGAAGCGTATACCCCTTACTACTATTCCACCTATGAGTCCGAGGATGAATCACGCCCCGGCGAGGTACGCAAAGTGATGATCCTGGGGGGCGGCCCCAACCGTATCGGTCAGGGTATCGAATTTGATTACTGCTGTGTTCACGCCTCCTTTGCCCTGCGTGAGGAGGGGGTGCAGTCGATCATGGTAAATTCCAATCCGGAAACGGTAAGCACCGACTATGACACTTCAGACAAACTGTACTTCGAGCCTCTCACCTTCGAGGACGTTCTGCACATAATTGAGAGGGAGTCACCGAACGGCCTCATCGTCCAGTTCGGTGGCCAGACGCCCTTGAACCTCGCTGTTCCTCTGGCAAAGGTTGGTACCCCCATCATCGGTACAACCCCGGACAGTATCGATAGGGCCGAGGACCGAGAGCGTTTCCAAGCCCTCATAAAGAAACTCGGGCTGAGACAGCCGAAAAATGCTATTGCCACCAGCGCTTCCGAAGCCCTCCGGGCGGCAACCAAAATTGGCTACCCGGTTTTGGTACGGCCATCTTACGTTTTGGGTGGCCGAGCTATGGAAATCGTTTACGAACAAGAACAACTGGAAGCCTTCATTCATGCGGCGGTCCATGTCTCCCTTGGACATCCAATCTTGGTGGATCAATTTCTGCGGGATGCTATAGAAATAGATGTGGATGCCATTTCCGACGGTACAACCACGGTGATTGGCGGCATCATGGAGCACATTGAGGAGGCAGGGATCCACTCTGGTGACAGCGCCTGTGTGCTCCCTCCCATCAGTATTTCCCAGGAACTCATTCAGGAGATCAAGGCTCAGACAAAGGCTCTGGCGCAAGAACTGGGGGTGGTGGGCCTCATGAATATACAATACGCAGTTAAAGACAATTTAATTTACGTGCTGGAAGTAAACCCCAGGGCCTCTCGTACGGCGCCTTTTGTAAGTAAGGCAATTGGTGTGCCTCTTGCCAAGCTCGCCACCAAGATTATGCTGGGGAAGACCCTATCCGAACTTGGCTTTACCCGAGAGGTGGTGCCGACTCACCTTGCGGTCAAAGAGTCAGTATTTCCCTTCATACGTTTCCCGGACGTAGACATCCTTTTAGGCCCGGAAATGAAATCCACCGGCGAGGTAATGGGAATCGATCGGACCTTTGGTATGGCCTTTGCCAAAGCCCAACTGGCGGCAGGGTATTCTCTCCCATTGAATGGGAATGTATTCATTAGCGTCCGTGACCAGGACAAGCAGGCCATTCTTCCCGTTGCCAGAGACTTCGCCCAGATAGACTTTGGGATCTATGCTACCCAGGGGACCTCCGATTTCCTGACACAGCATGGAGTGCACAACCGTATGGTGGCAAAACTGAGTGAGGGACGCCCTCATGTCATAGACCACATCAAGAATGAGGAAATCAACCTGGTCATCAATACGAGCACCGGGAGAAAAACGGCCTCCGACGCCTATTTGATTCGGCGGGCCACCTTGGTTTATAATCTCCCATACGCCACGACCATTGCCGGTGCCAGAGCTTTTGCCCAGGCCATCGCCGCGCTGTGCGGTGGCGACTTGGAGGTTACTTCGATTCAGGAATATCACGAAAGAGATTTGCAGATTTGAGAAGGCAAAGAGCATAGAGCAATGGGCATAGAGTAAAGGATCTTGATTTTCCCTATGCTCCATGCCCCATGCTCTATGCCAGGAGCCATTGCCGCTATCCGCTCTGCCCTTGGCGCTAGGCGAGGAATGTTTTTACGCACTTTAGACACTTTAGTTCATTATAAGGACTTACTTTGCACAACCACTCGCACCCCATAATTATCCCTGATAGGAGACCAAAGGAAGAGTGCGGTATCTTCGCCATTTATGGACACGAGGACACCGCCCGCCTTACCTATTTCGGCCTCTATGCCCTCCAGCACCGGGGCCAAGAGAGTGCCGGCATCAGCGTCGGAGATGGTCGACTGATGCGCCACCATAAGGGCATGGGGTTGGTGAGCGAAATTTTCAACGAAGATGTCCTTGCCAGCCTGAAGGGCCATCTCGGTGTTGGACACGTGCGTTATTCCACCACCGGCTCGTCCGTGCTCGTCAACGCGCAACCTTTCTGCATCACTCACTCCGGCTGTAGTCTCGCCATCGCCCACAACGGCAACCTGGTTAATGCCCATGATCTGAGGTGTGAACTGGAACAGCAGGGTTCAATTTTTCAAACAAGCATGGATAGTGAGGTGATCGTGCATCTTATGGCCCGGCAACTTGTTCATGGCCTGGAAGAGGCACTGATCACCTCCTTGAATGAGATCAAAGGCGCTTATTCATTGGTGATGGCCACAGAAGACCAGATCATTGGCGCCCGAGATCCTTACGGCTTTCGACCCATGTGCCTGGGGCTTCTAGACGACAACGCCTATGTCATCGCCTCGGAGACCTGTGCCCTGGATCTCATCGGGGCCACTTACGTGCGGGACGTTGAGCCGGGAGAGATCGTATTCATCGACCACAATGGGATCAGGTCTCGACACCTCCTTCTTTCCGACCGCACCGCCTTCTGCATTTTTGAGTTTATCTACTTTGCCCGACCGGACAGCAGTATTTTTGGTCAGAATGTTTACCTGGCCCGAAAACGTCAAGGGCACGAACTCTTCCGAGAATATCAGGTGGACGCCGACATAGTCATGCCGTTTCCCGACTCCGGCAATTATGCGGCTCTTGGATTCGCCGAGGCTTCAGGTATCCCACTGGAAATGGGCGTAATTCGCAACCACTACGTAGGCCGTACCTTTATCGAGCCCACCCAGGCCATGCGTGACTTCCATGTAAAAGTCAAACTCAATCCGGTGCGCCCACTGTTGAGTGACAAGCGACTGGTCATCGTTGAGGACTCCATCGTTCGAGGAACTACCACTCGAAATCGTGTCAAGACACTGAGGGAGGCAGGAGCCCAGGAAGTGCACATGGTTGTGAGTTGTCCGCCGCACCGTTATCCCTGCTATTATGGTATTGATTT
>CP070843.1:1321684-1324862 GCA_020350905.1 Deltaproteobacteria bacterium | reverse complement strand
TGGACAGACCCCATGGTTAAGAAGGTCAATGAGCAGCTGAACCGTTTTTAGACGGATGCCTGAATGACCTCGAGCCAGATCTTTGATGAGAAGAGCCATGACAGCCCGGACGCTCTCTTCGTCCAGGATCTCTCCCACACCTGCTGCGTGGCTCATGAGGATATTTTCCTGAAGGACACGGGTATCCTTCTTGGAAATTGTTTTGTCGCTCAAAGCGCCGAAACCTGTGGTTATCCCGTAAATAACTCTTTCTTCCACTACCCATTTATCGATCAGTTGCCGGGACGAACGGATTCGTTCTTTCGATTCTTCGGTCAGTCGCACTTTAGCGCCTCTCCTAGCAATGGCTATTAGATCCGCCAAAACCATACCGTCTACACCTAGAAAAATCTCTTTCATAAGCAATAACCTTTGCTCATTAACCGCAGAGATTGTGGAGATAAATTAGAATACCTTATGATGCGAAATTCTCACACCGCTCTCGTGGTCTCAGCGGCAAACAGAAGAGTGGTAGAGCTAAAGGAGTTTGGCCTCGATATGTCCGTCCACCTCCAGGAACAAAGCTTCGACCCGCTCAAGCGCCTTCTCGACTTCCTCCTTACAGGCTGTGACGAATTCCTCATCTTGCAGACCAGGAAGATTGATTCGTACGTTGTAGGCCGCCACTACCGCAGCAGTTCGTGCGAGTTGTAGGGCTGCTCCGGCATCGGTCAGGGTATTGGGATTTCCCCGTTCCACGGCCTCCTTGGTCAGGACGATAAGTTTTTCGGAGGTCCGAAGGGTGTCAAGCGGTACCCTTGCAGCGTTTTTCGTGGCTTCCTGTAAGGCTTTGTGGCGAGCACCCTTCTCTTTCTCTGTCTCTTTAGGAAGGTTCATAGCCGCCATGACTTTCTGGTAGGCATCTGAGTCTCTTTGTACCAGCTCGATGAAGTGTCTGGCCATAGGGCCTGCAGCTTGCTGCACAGCTCCCATGCTTTGCCAAACCTCGCTATATTTTTCTTTACCTAGGGTAAGTTTCGATACCATGGCCGCCAGGGCTGCTCCAAGAGCGCCACAGAGCGCTGCCGCACTCCCGCCGCCCGGTGTAGGATTGGCTGATCCCAGTTCCTCAGTGAAATCACGTATAGACAAGTTCTCCAGTTTCAAGTGAAATTCCTCCCTGTGACCGCATAGCAGAAAGCGTATTATCCAGCTAGCAGTGTTCAGGGATAGAATCTCATATCGGTGCTAGTTGGGAAATAGCGCTCTGCGCTTTCGGCCATGCGTTAGGCGACACGTTCTCCCCGTTTGTAGACTTCGACCACAGGCGAGACTCCCGCGTGGTAGGCAAGAACAGCTGGACTCTCCCCGTCTAAGAGGAGGAAGTCCGCCGATTTTCCCACATCCAGACTTCCCACGGTTTTAGCCATCTGAATACTGTAGGCCGCGTTCAAAGTTGCAGCCACCAGGGCTTCATTCACAGAGAGATTCATGTTCAAGACAGCCAGGCCAAATATAAATGGCATGGATTCCGTGTAGCAGGAACCTGGATTGCAATCGGTGGCAAGCGCCAGGGGAACGTTAAGTTCCGCCATTTTCCTAGCCGGAGCATATGGCTTCCGCAGGCTGTAGGCGGTTCCGGGCAGGAGCACCGCCATAACACCCTGCTTTGCCATGGCCCGGAGGTTTTGCTCGTTGGCTGCCAGAAGGTGTTCCGCCGACACAACTTGGAGCTCCGCTGCGAGGCCTGCCCCCCCGAGATCGTAAATTTCATCGGCGTGGATCTTCAGCCCCAAACCGTTCTCCCTGGCAGCCATTAGGATGCGGCGGCTTTGTTGAACTGAAAAAGCATTCCTTTCGCAGAACACGTCGCAAAACCGTGCGATGCCCTGTTCGGAAATCGCTGGGATCATTTTCCGAATGAGAAGCTCCACATAATCATCGGGAATCGCAGCGTATTCCTCAGGTACCGCATGCGCGCCAAGAAACGTGGGAACTATATCCAGTGGAGTTTCCCCTCCAACGCGATCGATTACTCGGAGCATCTTCAGTTCGGCCTCGGTCTCAAGGCCATAGCCACTCTTGATCTCAAGGGTTGTGGTGCCGAACCGGAGGGCTGAAAGTGCGTGATCCCGGGTCACAGAAAAGAGTTCTTCCTCGGAACTCCTGCGAACAGAACGGACTGACGAGAGGATGCCACCACCCCGGCGGAGGATTTCCAAGTAATCAGTCCCTTGAAGGCGCAAACTGAACTCCTCCTCTCGCCGCTTGGCAAAACACATGTGGGTATGGGGGTCTACGAATCCGGGTATCATACAGAGCCCATGGCAATCAACCTCTAGGGCCACATCATCTGCCGCACGGGAGCTCAACACCTCCCTTTCATTTCCTATGCCCTCAATGAAGCCATCCTTACATAACAGCGCCCCGTTCTCAAAGACGTGCACTTCTCCTTGACGTTTTCCTGAGAGAGGCGAGCCCGGATCGGAAGGCGTCGTTATGCGCGCGTTTCTGAAAAGCTTACGTATCACGCTTCGTCATCTCCAAGCATTTCAAGCAAACGGAGCTCAATCACTTGGTTGGGGTCGAAATCTGCGATCTGTAGGTAGTAGGAAGCACTGTCCAGAAGCGCTGCGGCGGGAATCATCCCGTACACTTCAGTTTCCACCACCGCAATCCCCCATTTCTTGGCTTCCATACGGATGAGTTCCAGGATAGGAGAGAGTCCATTCTTTTCATGGTCCACGATATTCATACTGACCTGAACAAGCCCTCGTTTTTTCAAGGGAAGACCGATAGCTTTCACATGGGCGAACTCGCTGCTGGGAGCCTTGACCGCTCTCGCTATCTCTTTGGCGACCTTGAGGTCACTGGTTCCCAGGTTCACATTGAAAGCCACCAGGAACTTTCTCGCTCCAATAACCGTAGCACCGGCAGTAGGGTGCAGTTTTGCTTCTCCCACATCCGGATGCCGTTCCGGTTGGGTGATCTCGCTCCGCAAGGCCTCATACTGACCTCTACGGATAGTTTCGAGACGCTTTCTTTCAGGTCTGATCGCCGCTTCTTCATAAAAGTACACGGGGACTCCGGTTTCTCTGTGGTATCTATGGCCAAAATCGCGAGCCAGCTCCACGCAGTGCTCCATGGTTACGTTCCTGAGAGGTACAAAGGGGATCACATCAACCGCTCCCACCCGGGG
>CP070843.1:1314069-1321584 GCA_020350905.1 Deltaproteobacteria bacterium | reverse complement strand
GTTACAATCTTTAAGGTCAATAGTGTGTATTAAGGGATGTCATCTGTATTTGACCCTTTCGCTTTTTGCCTCCGCACACCATTTCGGGATTGTGGTTTTTCTTGACAAAAACCTACCTGGTAACCTAATCTGAAATTAGCTCGATCTCCTTTTCCTACGAATCTTCAAGAGTCCATACTTTAATCTGTCCTCGTTTTCACCAGACTATCACTGAAACCACTGTAGACACTGTCTTCTAATTTTGGGGAAAGTCATGTTGTGGAGTTTCCAAAAGGTGCCTATATGATGCCTCGGGTGAGAGATTTTATCTCTTCCGAGGCTTTTGTATCCAATGGAGGAGGACGATTTCAATTTTAGTAGGAGGCTTACTATGAAAAAGGTTCTACTGTCGTTGTTACTTATCTTAGTTGCGGTAACCATGGTTCCCAGCGTGCATGCTGCGGATCTTCTATTCAAAGCCAGCGACTTTGTAGGCAACTATACCTTTTTGTTCACGGGCGAAGAGGGAGATTTCACTCTGCGTCCAGTAAGAGTACTCGGCAAGCTATTTTCCGATGGAATCGGAAAAATCAAGGGCGAAAGAACCCGGTACACGATAGACCAGAGAACAGGACAATGGACGTCCTCAAACCACACATTTGAATGTGAGTACAATTTAAAAAAAACGTGTCTCGGCCAGACCATTTTGGTCACGTGCAATGTATATACACCCACTATCGGTGGTCCTTGTTCCGCAGGAAGTACGTCATTGGAACAATGGAAGGGCAGGTTCGTGAGCAAAAGAGAAATTCTCGTTGTTGTTACAGAGAAAGGAGGCGGTTATCTTCTCAGCGGTAGCGCTCTAATGCAATAAGAAGCAGGGCAGAATGATGACTAATAGTTGATAAATATCAGGACATCGATAACCCGAGTCTAAGTGTAAAAAGTGTCAGGACATCGATAACCCAAGATGATATTCAGTCTCGTTTGGAGCAGTGAGACGGTATTCAAAGGTCTCTACGAGTTGATCGTTCGAGTATATCTGCAAAGCGTGCATGTTAGTTGCGATCACCGCCTTGACGTATGAGTAGATCAGATCCTTCGATACCTTGAACTTTTCGCCAAAGATGTCCAGCTTTTGGTCACTGCGTATGAATCGGAGCAACACAATTTCACCGTCTGGCACGTAGTCGAGTTGGGGCAACTTGGTGTTCGGAGCTAGCGTTATAGGCTCAAAATTTGCCTCTTGGACGAACTCCGTCGGGGTTTTGCCTTTAAGGCAACTGTAACGGTGATGTTTGTTATGGAACCGTTGAAAATTTTTACTCTGTCGCTTAAGGGCCGCATAGCTTGGAAACCATTGTCTCCTAAAGAACTTCCTGTTGTATGTATCGTTAAAGCTTTCAATGACGCCGTTTCGCCACGGTTCCCCGATGGGAATGAAAACAGGTGTAACGCCGTAGAAAAGACATAGTCTGATTACTCGACCAAAGGAGCGAGGATATAGATTACTGCCACGAAAGCTGAGTTCATTGTCAAGTTTTAAAAAGTCTGGCATTCCTAAGGTCTTCCAGCATCGCATAAGGCTTGAGGCTATCTGCCGGTCATCCTTGGTCCTTTGCGCTCCAATATAAACGCGATGGCTGAACAGATCCATCACATTAAACGAGTAAAACCTGCCATCTCCTTTTATGTAACGCGGCCCCATAAGGTCCGCTTGGTGAATGTTGTTAAAAGTGAAAGCCTCAGTGAAATAGGGATAATCAACTCCTTTGGGAACATAAGAAGTTTTTTTTAACGAGACCTTCTTTCTTCAAGATACGGTTAATGGTGCTATCGGACGGAAAATCGATACCCAGTTTGCTCAGTTCCCACTTGATGGCAGAGACCCCTATCTGGGCAAAAGGTTCTGACTCTAGCTGCTCTCTAATTGAAACGATCAACTGCTCTACCCTTTTGCTGGTTTTAGTAGGACTTCTCAGAGGGACTTTGGGTCTGTCTTTGTACCAGTCCAAATCCCCGTTTTGAAAACGTTTGAGCCATTTAAAAAACCAATACTTAGAACGTTTGAGATCCGTGTAGATTGACTTTGGAGATGCACCGTTGACATATCGCAAAATAGCCTGCTTCCTGGTTTCTTCATCCATTTGGCAACCCCCCTATGCTAGTGTCCAGGAGAGGAATCATACCAGGAATCAGTACTCGGGTAATCGATGTCCTGACACAAAAAACGGCCTTAAAAGTAATCGATGTCTTGATACATCCGGGTTATCGATGTGTTGAAACTTACCAGATATGCATTAGGAATCTGATCTCTGCAGCAGGGGATAGCCGCATGACGACCAAAAAGGCTGCAATAGCCTTCCTTAAAGAATATGGGCACACTTCCCTGATCAGCCTGGGCGCTGGCCGTTTGTTAAACCGGATTGATAATCACATCCGTCTGATGACCCAGTTGAATCTTGCCTGCTACGTAGCAATTGACTGTGGCCCCTACATCGAACTGACATCTCCCAATATTTTCTTAGATCCTGATGGTATGACAGAGTTGCTATCGGGCTATTACCAGGGCGAGCCCCAAAAGTTCTGGGAGAGGGTCAAAGTCTTCCCCCATACGTGGGTGGAGGATTTGGAAGGTATCCATTGCGCCGTGGTGGTTTGTCAGAGAGTATACCCCGATTGTCGCTGGGAGAAGGCAATCTCGTCCATGGTCCCAATGCTCGTGCTCCAAGAAGATCTTCACGGTTGTGAGAGACAGCAGCTTCGGGGACGTGGGTACGTGCGGACTTGGATGAAGATTCGCCAATACGGCTTGCAGCCTTTTCGTCCTTTGCCCCTTTTTCCGTGGGAACGCAATTTGATCCTCTGGCGGCGTCAAGATTTTGCTGATGAGGAGATACAGGTTAGCAAATGGAAAGTGTTCTGGCGTCTGTGCGAATGGTTTATAGGATGACTGGTTACAGATACCAAATGGATGATTTACTTATACTGCCGCTATTCAACATAGAAAACCTGGTCCTCGGGGCCTGGATTTTCTACTGAGGATTGCCATTGACAGCGGGCAATCTGCCCATCTCGTCTTCGAAGAGCTCGAAGTCCTCCCGGAAGCGTCGCCAGGCCAGGTTGCAAAGATATTCATTGACCTTGCTGGCAGTGCTGAGTTGAAGCACTTCCTGAAGATACACTTTGGACTCTTCTAGATTGGCGTTGCGGATGATTTTCTTGATGCGCGGCACGGCCATGGGATTCATGCTAAGCGAGTCAAGTTCGAAACCGAGAAGGATAGGAGCATAGAGGGGTTCTGCGGCCAACTCTCCACAGAGAGAGACCGGGATGCCGGCCAGACGACCCGCGTCGGCGGCCTGCTTGACCATCCTGAGGATGGCGGGGTGGAGAGGTTCATAAAGGTGGGCCACGTTTTCGTTTACGCGGTCAATGGCCAAAGCATACTGGACTAGGTCGTTAGTCCCAATACTGAAGAAATCAACCTCATTGGCGAGCAGATCGGCAACTGCCACTGCTGAGGGCACCTCTATCATGATACCAACCTGCAAGTTCTGATCGACCTCGATGGACTCCTGAATGAGTGATTGCTTGACCTGGTTTAGGATGTCTTTGGCTGCGTGGAGTTCCCCTAACCCTGAGATCATGGGGAACATAATCCGGATGTTTTTTGTAATTCCACTTACCCGAAGGATAGCGCGAAGCTGACTACGAAACAGCTCATCTTCTTGAAGACAAAGACGAATGGAGCGGAGACCTAGAGCCGGATTGGTCTCACCCCATTCTCGCATCCTGGTGGGAACTTTGTCAGCACCGAGATCCAAGGTGCGAATGGTCACCATTTCAGGATAGATGATTTCGGCTACCTCCCGATAGTCCCAAAACAGGGTCTCCTCATCGGGGGGGGCGTCCAGGTTGAGATAGAGGTATTCTGTGCGGTAGAGGCCAACACCCTCTGCACCGTTATCGATGACAGCAACCACCTCCTCCAAGAGCTCAATGTTGGCCTGTATCTTGATAGTGTAACCATCTTCAGTCTCGGCTGGGAGCTCGGCACAGCGGGCCACCTCCTTACGATAATTATCGAGCTGAAACTGGCGCTCATAATAGTAATTGAGCAATTCCTCGTCGGGATCGATGATTACCCTGCCGGCGTAGCCGTCCACCACCATCAGTTCACCGGAACGCACAGCCTGGTAGACATTCTCGAGGCCAACCACAGCGGGGATATCAAGAGAGCGGGTGATGATTGCGGTATGAGAGGTCTTACCGCCCATATCAGTTACAAAGCCCAAAGTCTTTTCCACTTGCAATTGGAGCGTATCGGCGGGTGAAAGGTCTTGGGCTACGATAATCACCCGCTCTTTGATGCCCGCAACGCTTCGCCTGTTTTGCCCCGTGAGGTTTTCAAACACCCGTTCGGCAACGTAGTCCACATCAGAGATGCGGCTGCGAATATACTCATCCTCGATCTTGGCAAAGATGAGTTGGGCATTTTCCACGGCTTGCCTCAAAGCCCATTCCGCATTAATTCCCTGTTCCTCGATAAAGCGGCTAGTTTGGTCATAGAGCATGCGGTCTCTGAGCATATAGATGTGAGTATCCAGGATAAAACCATGTTCAGGAAACTCACCTGCTATCTTGGATTTTATCTCTTTGAGATCAGCTTCAGTCTTATCTACAGCGGCATCGAAGCGCTTTTTCTCTTTTTCGGTTTCCGCGGGGGAGGGTAAGTAGTAGTAAACGAGGGACACTCTGTCGCGATCCACCCGGTAGGCCTTGCCAATAGCAATACCGGGAGAGACCCCGATACCCTTCACGATCATGCGGGCGTTGCCGGGGGGCATCTCCTTATTCCTCGCCAAACTTGTTGTCGAAAAGCGCGGCCAGTGCCGTCAGGGCCTCGGCGGCATCCTTGCCCTCGGCACACAATTCAATCCGAGTTCCCTGGGGACACGACAAGGTCATGATGTCCAACATGCTCTTGGCATCAGCTTCCCGGCCGTTTTTGATGATGAGAATGCTTGACTGAAACTGACTTGAAGTCTGAACAATCTTCGCGGCGGCCCGTGCGTGTAGGCCCAGTTTGTTGCGGACTGTAAATTCTTTTCGTATCATCCGACTTTCTGTCCCGTAGTCCATACTTCGGATATGTGCTCAGAAACACCGCAGCCACCCTCATGTTCTTAAGTAAAAAATCCAGCCGGATGGCTTAGTCCTGGAAACATCGTCATCCGACCAGATCAGCGGGAGCAAAGCCTGTGCCTGAGAAATCGATAGTTAAACTGTCATCCGCGTTGTGGCAATGCCTTCTTAGCACATGGACATGGCCAAGTCAATAGATCGCGCCGATCTGGCTTCACCGTTTGTTGTCCGTTGTCAGTTGTTTAAAAATGATTTCCTTTCAACGGACAACGGACGACGGACAACTGGCGGCGATGACTATCGCCGGGAGCGCTCTTTCTTTATCTTTAATGCTTCCTGATACACGAGTCGTTTACTCATACCCCGGTCTTGGGCCACCTCTGCCGCTATTTCTTTAAGAGGACGGCGACCAGATGTGAGGCAAGCGCGCAGCTGTTCAATGAGGGAGTCGTCCAGGTGTGACTTGCCTTTTTCAGCGCCAGCCACTAACAGGGTAACCTCTCCGCGGGTCTCTCCCGGCCAACGCTCCATGGCCTCTTCCAGGCTTCCCCGAAAAACCTCCTCGTAGACCTTGGTCAACTCCCGAGTTACGGCCACTCTCCGATTGCCCCAGATCTTCCTCATGTCTTTAAGACAACCGCCAAGTCTTCTGGGTGATTCAAAAAGAATCAGAGTCTCCTCAGCCTGAGCATATCTGGAGAAAAATGTGCGGCGAGCAGGAGGACGATTGGGAGGGTAGCCTAAAAAAAGAAACGGTTGTATGGGAAGCCCGGCAACAGCCAGGGCCGTAGTAACCGCGGAGGGACCGGGAATGGGGCTCACCTGAATATCTTGGGACACCGCTAGACGGACCAAGTCAAGCCCTGGGTCAGATATGCCCGGAGTGCCGGCATCGGTAACCAAAGCCACCGACTTTCCGGTCATGAGTTCGCGTATTAAGCGGGGCCCCCGGGTACGCTTATTGTGTTCGTGGTAGCTGATCAGGGGACGATGAATGTCGTGAGCGGTTAATAGTTTTCGGGTGTGGCGCGTGTCCTCCGCGGTGATGAGATCAACCTCACGCAAAATTCTCAGAGCCCTAAGTGTAATATCCTCCAGGTTGCCGATGGGTGTTGCCACGATGTAGAGAGTTCCAGGTTTGCTAGTCATGATCCTAGAATTCGACCGGATAAGGTTAGTTAAGAATTGTTTTGATCATTGGAAAATTCAGATTTTGAATTTGTTTCGTGCTTCGAAACTGGGACCCCGCCCGCAGGGTGGGGAGTCCGTAGGACCAATTTCGAGTTTCGAATTTGTCTGAGGTTCCACCGCATTGGTCACTGTGTTATCTGGTTTACATTCTATACGATTCGTGACCGTTTCGAGCCTCAGTATGTTGACTCAAAGGCGTTTTCGATGACCTCAAAATGCGGTGATTTTTCTGTGCCGCTGACGGTCACCACATCGAATCTTGCCTTTGCCTCGGTAAGGTCGTGCTTCTGCAGGTAATGCCATGCCACTTGGCTTAGCTTGTGCTGTTTGGCAGGTGTAATCGCCTGCTTGGGAGAGCCAAAAGTCTGACTTCGGCGGGACTTTACCTCCACAAAGACCAAAACGTCCCGGTGGTGGGCGATGATGTCAATCTCACCGAGGGGACAGCGATAATTACGGCAGAGAATGCGGTACCCCAACCGTTTCAAGTGAAGGAGAGCAAGTTGCTCACCTTCATCCCCCTGAAGCAGGTGGGCTTTGGATTGACGTCCAGTTTGTTTGCGGTCTTGATGCATGACGATTGTTTCGATGTTCTTCGTTTACCCAAGATTAGGATCAGTCAGTGCCCTGGTCTGCAGCACTGGACCGCACTCCACGAAATGTTTGCCGGTGAAGTGGACAGGACCCATAACGAACCAAGGCGGCGCGGTGCTCCCTCGTACCGTAGCCCTTATTGCTGGCGAAGTTGTAATGAGGGTAACTCTCATGATGGGCAACCATAATCGTATCCCTATGCACCTTGGCGACAATGGATGCGGCTGCCACCGAGATACTTAACTGATCTCCACGTTTGAGAGGTTGCTGTGGGAGTTTGATGGGCACTTCCCAGGGGCCGTCCACGATAACAAAGTCGGGAAAGGGATCTATCTGTGCTACAGACCGACGCATGGCCTCCAAAGTTGCTGCCAGGATATTGGTGCGGTCAATCTCCGGAGCACTCACCTCCCCGATACCGATGGTGGTAGCCACTGCGCGGATTCTGTTATAGCATCCCTGGCGTTGAGAGGGATTGAGCAGTTTGGAGTCACGAACATCAGGGAGGTCTATGCCATAAGGTAACACCACCGCCGCTGCCACAACCGGGCCAGCAAGTGGGCCCCGGCCCGCTTCGTCTACCCCGGCGATTCGGCGAAAACT
>CP070843.1:1311344-1313969 GCA_020350905.1 Deltaproteobacteria bacterium | reverse complement strand
GCCCTGACGCTACGGGGGACCCTGCTCGCAGAACCATAGCCACCAGGTATGATTAACACAACTCACGTATGGGCAAGGTCGTAGTTTGCAATTTTCGTCTGGCATTGGCTTTATAAGAGGGCTGTAGAACGTCCCTTTAGCGAAGACCTGTAAATTTTAAACTCAATATTTCGATAATGCCCTCCCAACAGAACAGAAAGCCTTCTGTCAGGAGATAGGCTGGCACATTTCCAGGTTCTTTTTCTTCTTCCCAGAACGTGTTAACCTACGACTCCAACTAGTAATTTTAAACGGCCGAATCAATGCAGAACGAAAAGTGTGACCTTTTTGAGGTAGAAACAGAGCGGGAGATTTCGCTAATTTCAGAATAGGGTGAAAGGTCGTTTCGTGTCAATACGAAAAACCACCATTCTTGGGGATTGAGTGGATGGCTGAAAAGGCAAAGTGCAGACTGGAGATTTCATCCCTTAATACACAGTTTTGGCCCAAGCATCCTTATCCCAAGGAATGGTAGCTGGGTCTTAAAAGTGAAAGTGTGTAGTATGTTATAGAAAGTCCCACTGGAATGGTAAGACAGTTTACATTTTAATGCTTACATTTCACTACTCAAGTGGTGATTGGAGTTCTTGGGCCTACAGCAGAGCACTAATATCAACCGGCTAGACTGACTCCACGTGCCAAACCGCTTTGATAATCTGGCCCGACCACGACGCCAACTAATGCATGAGTCTTTTATGCAAGGTGGTCTGCGTCATTCAATAGTCAAACTTGACGATCGCAGCTGCGGGGAATTATTCTTATAGCTGCCTGTCAATCGTGAGAAAAGAAGGCGATCACCATGCGAAAGGGTATTTATGTATGGGATCTCCCTACCCGGATGTTTCACTGGTTGCTTGTGATCCTGGTGGGGACATCTTTTGTGACAGGAAAAGTTGGCGGCAGTGCCATGCGCTATCATGAATGGAGCGCTTTTGTCATTCTCGTCCTGCTCCTGTTTCGCGTGGCGTGGGGCTTTGTCGGCAGCCGCGAGTCGCGTTTTGTCGTGTTTCTTCGAAATCCGGCGACAGTCTTCAACTATGCAACGAGTCTCTTGCGTCGTAACTCGCCGCGCTACCTCGGCCATAACCCCCTGGGCGGCTGGTCGATAGTGGCCATGCTGCTGGCGCTGTTCATCCAGGCAGTAACTGGACTGTTCGCCAACGACGATATAGCCACCCAAGGCCCGCTATACGGATTGGTGAGCAAGGAGACCAGCAACTGTCTTACCGGCATACACATGCTCAACGCGAAGATAATTCTTGCTCTCATCAGCATCCATATCTCTGCAGTCTTGTTCCACTTGTTGTTCAAGCGAGAAAACCTGGTGACGCCGATGATTACAGGTTTTAAAGAGTGGAATCACGAGACCGCAGAACCAGGCACGGGCCCAATCTGGCTGGCAGCCCTGATTGCAGTTCTGGCGGCCCTTGCTGTCTACCTTATCGTCCGTTAGGGCTTGAGCGGAATCCAAAAGGCTGCACAACATCTGATTTCTGTTACCAGTTTGCTCTAATCCTACCTAGAGCGGAACTGATCGTGACAGTTTTTACAGCTCTTGCCGACCGCCCCAAACTGGGCTTTGATTGCATTAAAGTCGCTGCCGTTTGCGGCACTGACGAGTTTAGCCATTTCAGTTTCCAGATTCTGCGCAGCTTCTTCGAACTTTTCTTTATTTTCGAGCACTTCGGACTTCATTTTGGTCTGGCCCTTGTCGCTCCCTGCTAGTAGAAAAGAGTCCCACGGCAGTTTGGATAAGGTTTCAACGAGGACCGCGTTCCGTAAAAAGTTCTTTTGATTGTACGGTTGCTTGCCTTTGACCATTGCAGCCATACGGCCCATGTGCTGACCAATTAGAAACATTACCGCCTGGCGGTACTTGATGGCGTCATCGGTCCTGGCAAACTGTGCGTAGGCTGATCCAATAATGCCAGCGACAATAGCGAAACACACAATAGTTTTCCATATCGCTTTCATGTTCCCTCCTTACCACCAAAAATGAATATTTGATGCAGAGCATCCCAGATAGCACGACCAGTTGCTTGTCCGTCCAGATACCATTCTGCCAGGCTGGTAAATACCAGGGATGTTGCTTACAAAGTATACAAAGCTATTTGTTAAAAGTCTAGGTACGCCCCCGCTTTAGCAATCATGGCGAAAGGGGTTTGATAAGTTCACGGCGGTAATCCGGTATATCCTCCACCTCTCTTCCCCACACAAGGTTTCCCTCTCAAAAGGCATGCCATCGTTCCTTAAGAAGGGGGGTCGTCTCTTGGTGTCTTATGAAGTGTGTATAAGCTCGTTACATGAACTCTCGTATTTGCACGCTAGATCTTCATATTTCCGGGTAAAAGCACCGGTTACCCGGTGCTCTCCCCACAGACCCGGACGTGAGGGTTTCCTTCATCCGGTTCCTCAGTTTCAGCCCTTTTTACCGGACTGAAAACCACTCAGGCAACCCCGAGTGGCGCATAGCTTTGCTGCCCTGCAGGCTCTAGATATTGTGGCCTGCCACGCAATTTGCTGATGTTTCGTGGATACGGTTGGTGACCTCAATGTGTCTCCCGTAGGTCCCTTCAACAAAACGCT
>CP070843.1:1306471-1311244 GCA_020350905.1 Deltaproteobacteria bacterium | reverse complement strand
TTGCTCATCGGAGCCTCTACCCATTCTCTGAAAGACGCTCTGCAAGCGCAAAAGGATGGAGCCGACTACGTTAACATTGGACCGATTTTCCCCACCAAGACAAAAGAGGGGGTGGAGCGTGTTTTGGGCCCCGAAGCCATTGCAGCAATCCGCCCGCATGTTGAAGTACCTTTCACGGTGATGGGTGGCATAAACGAGGCAAATATAGATCAAGTTCTTGCCCAAGGCGCACGGAGGGTGGCAATGATTACGGCCATAACTAAGGCCAAGGACATTGGCGCCAAGGTTAGATCTCTGAAGGAAAAAATAAGGGAATTCTCTATATAATGTATGTTTCTTCTCATCGCCAATTGTGGGAAGACGAGGCCTTTTTTACCCAGCATTAGGTGAAACAATCCTGGGCCTTGGGGGAAAAGCCCCAAACTCCTATGTCTCATTTGCAGTGTGCGACTGTAAGTGTGAGCTTATTCTTCTTTTTTTACCAATACTTGGACCTTAAAAAATCATTAGTCGGTTCTGGTGGCATGGATCTTGAGCCTCATATCACTAACGGTGATGATGGGACAAGAGGGAAGGAGCCATGAAGAGGCTGGTGGTCATAGTTACGATAGTCATTTCAACACTAGGGCAAGTAAGCTTAGGTTACGGTGGCGATAGAAAGGCGATGGTGTCATTTTCAACTGAAGTGCAGGGACCTGAGTACAGAATCTACGAATTCAAAAGCCCGAGACCAAAATACTGGGCCAAGAAAAATCACGAAGGGCGTTTAATGATCTATGATCATCCAAGCATGGAACAACCTAGACTTGAATACAGAGATGGCAAAATCTGCCTACCTAGAAGTATTCTGTGCCGCCGTATTGAGATCGTCAGTGGCAAGATCTACAGGGCTGGAGGCGCAACACCGCTTTGGCGTGTTGAAGGAGTGAGAAAGAACTAGATGCGGAGGGATATACAAGAATAACCGGCTCTGGAGAAAATAATGACATACTAGAGACTGGATAGCAGGAACCGAAAGAAAGAGGACTCTCTTCTGCCCTTTCAGAGCACTTTCGATTGACAAAAAGTAAGGTGATACTTAGATGCAAACAACATTGTTTAGTCTAGAGAACGTACCCCCACAGCAGATGAGGTGAAGTATGAAGATATTCAGACTACCTAAAAGATTTGTTTTCGTATCCTTACTTCTTTTCTTAGCCAGTCAATCTGTCCGTGCAGATGTGATGAAATTAATACCGCTGCTCACTCAAGGTCTTGGAGTCAGCGAATCACAGGCCAAGGGCGGAGCTGGTGTGATTTTTGACTACGTGAAACAGAAAGTCAGTGCTGAAGATTTTGCTCAGGTGACCAAAGCCCTTCCCGGTGTTGATTCACTCGTTGATCTAGCACCCAAAGCCAGCGACTTATCAGGACAGATTGGGGGTCTTTCCCCAGCGCTCGGTGGTAAATCCGATTTGGCTGGTGGGATGGCCGGCGTGGCGGAAAGATTCGGGAAACTCGGTTTAGATGCCGGCATGGTCGACAAATACGTCAAGACAATCCTGGACTTTGCACAATCTGAGGCCGGATCAACAGTTACGAATATCATCAAGGGTGCTCTGGTGTAGGGTTTTTCTATGAGACTGAGGTATCTGTCCGGCCTAGTCCATTGTCCGTGGAAAAACCCACCCAGGTCAAAAGGATCTTGAAGGGGTTAACCATGAAAAAGGTGATCAGGTTAGTGTTGCTTATAATCGCAGCCCTATTAATACTCTGTTTTCTCGCCCTTCTCATCGTCCCAAGATTTGTTGATGTCCAGAGGTACAAGCCCGCGATCGAAGAAAAGGTGTCTGAGGCCACGGGGCGTCCGTTCACTCTGGGCGGCGATCTACGGCTTTCCCTCTTTCCATGGGCTGGCTTGGCCTTTTCTGACCTTCGCCTAGGTGCTCCGCGCGGTTTCAAAGAAAAAGATTTTATTGCTGTGGAATCTTTTGAATTTCAGGTGAAACTCTTGCCCCTGCTCTTCAAGGATATTGAGGTAAAACGCTTTGTCTTAATCGGGCCAAGGATTGTTTTGGAGAAGTCCAAAGATGGACGGGCCAACTGGGAGGGGCTGGGAAAGGTTAAGACCGGCGCCCCTGCCAAGCAGGAAGGAAAAGAGAAAGTCCCGGGAGACAAAGGGAAAGGGGGTCTTCCCATTGAGAGCTTGGTCGTTGGAACCTGCACAATCGAGGACGGTAGCCTTCTCTGGATCGACCATGCAAGGGGACAGCGGCGCGAGCTCAAAGACCTCAACCTCCGTCTCGATGAAATCTCCTTAGAAAAACCCATCCGTTTATCTCTGTCAGCGTTTGTGGAAGGCAAGCCCTTCTCACTGGAAGGCAAGCTCGGTCCTATAGGTAAGAAACCCGGCGAGGGCTCACTAGCCCTAGATTTTTCGGCAAGCGTCTTTGAAACGATGGACCTAAAGGTTGAAGGCCAGGTAACAGATGCGTCGACTCGCCCTTCATACGATTTGAACTTCCGGATAGAGCCATTTTCACCCAGAAAGCTGGCTACTGCCTTCGACAAGCCGCTTCCGTTAACCCCGGCCGATCCAGATGTCCTAAAGCGGTTTGCTTTGAAAGTTACGGTTCAGGGGAGTGCGCAAGCACTGGCTTTGAAGGAAGGAGCTCTGGAACTCGACGATTCCAAGCTTACGATCTCTGCTAATCTCAAAGAATTTTCAAAGCCCAATCTGACCTTTGATTTGAAACTGGATCATATTGACCTTGATCGTTACCTGCCGGCCTCTCAGGATAAGTCCGGTGAGAGCAAAGCTGCCGCTCAACATGTAGAGAAGACCGATTACACCCCCCTGAGGACGCTCGTTGTTGATGGTAGAGTCCACATAGACAAAGTCAAGGTAAAAAACGCTCGGATTCAGGATCTCGATCTTAAGATCAGGGGTCGCGGGGGCGTTATGAACGTGGACCCCCTTTCCGTGAGGCTCTACGATGGGAATATGACATCGAAGGGAACTCTGGACGTGCGTCGAAATACCCCAGCGAGTAATTTCACCTTGCAGATAAACGGGGTTGAGGCGAGACCCCTGCTCAAAGACGTGATGGACAAAGATTTCCTTGAAGGAACTATGCGCGCCCAGATAGCTCTGGCTATGACGGGAGATAGCGCTGAAAAAGTAAAGTCGACGCTGAACGGCAAGGGTGAATTCCGTTTTAATGATGGGGCCATCGTGGGCATCGACTTGGCAGGAATGGTTCGCAACATTCGGTCCGCCTTCGGTATGGAGGAGAAAGGTAGGGAAAGACCCAGGACTGACTTTGCCGAGCTTCATGCTCCTTTTACGATAAACAATGGTGTCTTCAACACCCTAAATAGCACATTGCTGAATCCTTTCCTTCGTGTATCGGCGAAGGGTAAGGCCGATCTGGTGGACGAGACCCTCGATTTTCGGGTGGAACCAAACTTTGTAGCCTCGATAAAAGGGCAGGGCGATACAACTGATCGGTCGGGAATTGCGGTGCCTGTGCTGGTGACAGGAACGTTTTCTTCTCCCCAGTTCCGTCCAGACCTCGAGTCTATAATTAAGAAAAGTCTCCAAGGCGAGGTACCCGATGCTTCTGGCTTGAAAGAGGTCGAGGAAAAGGCCAAGCGTATTATTAAGGGACTCCCTTTCGGTAAATGAAGCACATTTTCAGACCTAACTCTATGGTGCCAACTGTTCCTCTTGAGTATCACCAAAATTGGGTGAAATAACTCTACCTTCTGGGGGGTATCCCCCAATTGTTACCCACCTACTTTGAAGTTCAATATTTGCCAATAATGAATAATTTTCTTGTTTTCAATTAGTTAGAATTTTGAGCTAACCTATTGGCCCATTGGCACCCACCTTGAATATTCCTAATGGATTGTATAGCGAAAAGAAAGAAAAAGACTTTAGAGAGGCTGTCCGACAACGTCATTCTGAGGCTTTAGCCGAAGAATCTCAAAGGTGAGAGACAAGTGGAATCAAAATGGCCTGGACAATTTATGTAGTTGGTCCCTGTAGGGTGAATAATGAGCTCCTGGCGTCCTTTTTGGAGGCCAAGGTTGAGGCGAAGTGTGTAACCAAAGGGACCATCGACGATGTCCTTGACTTGAGGGGACAAGAGGCTGACAACCCCAAGCTCGTGCTCTTGGACTGTTTTGCAAAGGACCCGGAAAGACTCTTCCTCGAGGTCGAATCGTGCCATCGTGACATCTGTCAGCCAGCCTTGGTGGCGGTCTTTAACTTGATCCGAGGGCTGAAAATCGAGGAAGAGATGGTGATGAGAGGAATACGGGGTATCTTTTATGCGAATGACAACCCAGGCCACCTTGTGAGAGGAGTGCGCGCACTCTTGGAAGGGGAAACGTGGGTCTCCCGTGAGATTATGAGCAAATTCATTCCCGAAATTGAGGAAGCAAGGAGAGTATCTGCAACCAAAACGTCTGTGCTCTCGCAAAGAGAGGCCGAGATTCTTGGCCTGGTTGCAGAGGGAGCGATGAATACAGAAATAGCCCAAACACTGTATATTAGCCGCCATACGGTCAAGAGCCATCTTTACAACATATACAAGAAGATCAAAGTGACCAACCGCCTAGAGGCAGCCCTCTGGGCTAATAATAACCTAAACAATCAGGCATGAGCATGACCTTGCAAGACATTATCCTAGGTCATCTTACCTAAACTCATTCCCCCAAGAATACGAATCCAATTAATACACTTGCCCGATTGCGTCTGCCTGCAGCATAGAGGAGAATGTTTACCAT
>CP070843.1:1299551-1306371 GCA_020350905.1 Deltaproteobacteria bacterium | reverse complement strand
TTCACCTCGATGCCAATGACCCTCTCTTTGGGGGAGAGGTCTTTTCGCACTTCACCGACCGGAAACCAAATCGTTCCTACCCTGTAGTAGCCAGCGTACGGGTCTCTGGAATAGTCCCGGTCATATCCGGTTTCTGTGGACAGTACCAGGGTGTCCGGATGTCTTTTCCTCCAGGTTTTCCATGAAGTTCGGTTGGAGGGTAATTTCCCCAGTTGTTTTCCTACCAGAACTCCCGACACGGCCTTTTCCAGCAGCTGTGACCAGAGGCTCTCGGTCTGATGATCGTAAAGCAGTACGTTGCTCTTGTAGAGCCGACCAGAAACTCCGAAGGTATACGTTTTCCCATCGATGGTGCGAGAATAGACTACTCCCGATTGGGTGAGGGGTCAGAATGTTATTACAATCGGGATACCATCGACGGTATCATTGACGACTTCGTGCAAGTTCAGGATTCTGATGGGGTAAGCTCTTGCTTGGCCTCCCAGTTCAATTCCTATGACCTGGTCGCCGGGGCTGAGGAAAGCGACCTTTGCGGCTGAGATAAACTTCGGTTCCAAAATGGCGGGAATTCCATCCTTTGGAGGTCCGCCTGAAAGTATCTCTTCTTGGGGAACGATGGCGTTGTCAAGCTTGAAGCCAGACAGCATAAAAAAGGCCACAACAAGTAGAGTTCCAGCCAGTAGTTTTCTCATTCTTATCCCTCCTCGGCTAGAAGTGGATTAGAGGCATCCAGTAATCTGGACCCTGGGTCTCTTTGCTCAGTCGCTCAGGAGATTGATTTTCTTACAGTGTAGCTAAAATTTAGGCATAACTTATGCAGAAGAGACGGACACTGCCAGGTTAACGAAGCGCATGCTGTGTGTTGTGGGAGCGGCTTTTAGCAGCGATGAATGGAAGTGATAAAGGATAGTGTTCTTGACCTGAATCCCAAAGGGCATAATAATATTTGGTAGTTCACAGAATTGAAAAAGAGGACCAAAAGCAATGAATGAAGAGGAACCCAGTAAAAAGAAAAGTGGCAGTTTGGTTATTCGTCAGATGGAGATTGACGACCTGGCTCATGTATTTCATCTGGGCGAGAAACTCTTCACCGCCCGTGAGGTTCCGAATCTCTATCGCACATGGGACGAGTACGAGGTAGTGAACCTCTTCCAGAGCGATCCTGAATTCTGCCTGGTGGCAGAATTCGAAGAGGAGATCGTGGGCTTTATTCTGGGGAGCACCATAGAGAAGACCCACTCTGCCTGGAAGTATGGTCATCTTATCTGGCTGGGCACGGAGCCCGAATTCCAGCGGCAAGGCATAGCGGTGAAGCTATTCAGATATTTCCAGGATCTCATGCTGGAGAGCGGCGTACGTATGCTGCTTACGGACACTGAGGCGGAAAATCTGCCCGCTCTTCATTTTTTCAGGAAACTGGGATTCGGGCACCCGCAACAACACATTTACATGACGCTCAATCTCTCCGACCAGCAGCGGCAGCTCAAAGCAAAGAAAGGGAACGGACTATCCCAGACCCGCCGCCTTCGAAGCAGAAATGGCTGAACAGAATCAAGTGATAAATCCTCAACGGTTGCGTCGACTTCTACGCCAGCTTATCGACATCTACAGTCCTTCAGGCAAGGAAGAGGACGTTCTCGCCTACCTCCACAGCTATCTGAAGAAAAATGGCCTGTCGGCACTACGCCAGTCGGTGGATGACAGCCGCTACAACTTGATCGTGGTTCCTCCGGATACAGATGCCCGTGTCGCCCTCATTGGCCATCTGGATACGGTGGTGGCGTATGATCTGGAGAACTACGGTTATGAGGAACAGGATGATCTGGTCTGTGGTTTGGGGGCAGCCGACATGAAATCCGGTTGTGCCGCAATGATAGAGGCGTATTTGAGTTTGTGGGAAGCCGGGCACCAGCAGCTCCCGGTGACCCTGGCTATGGTAGTGGGGGAGGAAGAAGAGGGAGACGGCGCTGAGCGCTTGATGGAGGAATATCATTTCCCCTGGGCCATCATAGCAGAGCCCACGGACCTTTGCCCATGTCTCAGTTGCTACGGCTACATGGAAGTCCAGCTTAGTGCCACGGGCAAGAGAGTACATGCCTCCCTGGCCAATCGGGGTCAGAATCCAATCGAGACCATGCTCGGCTTACTTCTGCACATTTCCCACTACATGGTAAATGACCGGCCTGAGGGTATCTACAATATCCGGAATCTCTTGAGCACGCAGGCGGGTTTTGCCGTCCCCGACTGGTGTGAGGCCTGGCTGGACGTTCATGTGCCGCCCCTCGCTCCCATAGGTGATATTTCACTGGAGCTGGAAGAGATTGTAGACAGAGTCCAAAAAGAGAATCCCCAGGTTGATACCAGCATCCGCCTTGCCACCATCGAAGCGGGTTATGAACTGCCAGAAAGAGGCTCGGTGGTAGAGGCCCTGCGGGCTACCTACTCCCTCAACTCTCTTGTCTGGGAGCCCCAGCCCTTCCCCAGCCATTCCGACGCCAATCAACTCTGGGCTTCCGGCGTCAAGCCCATTCTCCTCGGACCTGGGCAACTGGAAAAGGCGCACGCCCCAGAAGAGTCGATCTCTTTTCAGCAAGTAGTGGACGCTGCCAAGCTTTATCGAGATTTAATCTTTTCTCTGATTTCATAAGAGTACAGATTCCAGATGTTGCCACCTTCAAGTCCTACGAAAAAGTAACCATTCACGAAAAAGGGCCTTTGTAAGGCCCTCTTTCTCGATTTTACTTATTAGTGTGGCGAAGTCTAACGGCCGCCACCACCGTTTCCGCCACCGCCGCCGCCGTTTCCACCGCCGCCGTTTCCACCGCCACCGCTTCCGCCGCCGCCGGAACCGCCGCTCCCGCCTGAGCCGCTACCACCATGGCCACCGGAGCCCTGGGAAGTTCCTGCCGACATGGCACCCTTTGCCTTTCCGGGCCCCATGCCTTTGCTGCCTGAGCCAACCATGGCCATGCCATGCTTTGTGGCACCTGCGTTCTTCATATTGCGCGAGGTGGCTTCGCCGAGTTCTCTGTTTCTCTCCCGCGTGCGCTCTCTGACCATGAGCCCTTCCTCCTGGGGGGTCTCCTGGCCCAGCCTTTCTCTGGTTCTCTCTCTCTCCCGGGTGCGTTCCCGTTCGGTGGAATCCGGCTGAAAGAAGTCTCGATCCCTGTCACGGTCTCGACCCCTATCACGCTCTCTGTCTCTTTCACGCGTCCGGTCCTGCACGTTGAGCCTGTCCGGAGTGGTTGTCTGGGTCCTTTGCTTGCCGATACCGAGATGTGCAGGCTCCAGTCCCAGTTCCTGAGCGATCTGCCCCCAGCCCATGCCGGCTCTTTGCATACCGGTGACATCCTCCGTCCTGACGCCCGCAACCCGGGCAAGGTTTTGCGCCATATTCTGATTTGCCTTGTTGTAATTGTTGCGGGCCCGTTCCATGGCCCGGGTATTGTTCTGATGTTCTGCTTGCTTCATAGCCATGGTCGCTTCCTGGACCCTGTTGTGTGCCGCTTCCAATTCAGGGACGGCAGATGCATCCCCCTGCGCCTGTGCTACGTTCCCGGCAGAAAGCATGATGGTCAAGCTGAAAAGAAGTGGTGCACATAACTCTAACGCTCGTCTTATAAGTGCTGCGGTTTTCATAATAAGCTCCCCTTACTCCTTTAGGTCGGTTTGTTGGGCCTTCCATTTACCTTGATATACGAGGTTGCAGGCAATAAGGTCACATAAAAAGAGCAATACTGCTGAACTATTTTTTGGTGGTGATAAAGGTGGTGGAGTGATCCAGCAAGTACACTTTTCTGCCTGCTTTTATTCGTTCTTTACTGCCAATTCCCCGGGCTCCAAGCCGGACGGGCTTTATGCGTGGAAATTCCTGCAGGAGGTAATCTCTGACCGCCTTAGCTCTGGCCGCCGCTAGGGCGGGGTCATCATCTTTGTAACAAACGACCTCCAAGTAAATCTTGTCGTTGATGCTCAAAATCGTACCCAGGACTTGAAGAGAAGGCTTGCCCTGGGAGAGCAATTTGGCTGACCCCGGGGGGAAAGGAATGTGCTCCAGGGTGACCCGGCGGTAGCCAATGGTAAAATTGCGATAGCTGAACTCCCCCAGTTGATTTAGATGGTCCACAGCTCTAAGAGCCCACTTTCCCTCCGGGTAGTGCTGCAGGTATCTCTTCCAGGCCCTGGCTTCCTCTTTAGGTCGGTGGAGTTCCATGAGAGCCAGTGCTCTGTTGTAGAGCGCTTCAGGGTTGTAGGGGTCTCGTCGGAGCAACAGGTCGTAGTTATCCAGCGCCTCCTGCCATTCACCGCTGTCCAGAAAGGTATGCGCCAGATAAAGCCTCGCCGGCACATTTTTGGGATCTATGGCAAGCGCCTGGAGATAGCTCTTCCTTTCAAGGTCAAAATCTCTGATCGCCCAGTATGCCACCCCCAGCCAGAAGTGGTAGTCAGCTTTTGCAGGGTCGCCCTGTACAGCCCCCTTGAGATGGGGGAGTGCCTCCTCGGGCCTTTCCAGGGCCAGACAGAAACGGCCAAGGTAATATTGCGCTTCGGGATTTTGCGGCTCTTCCTGGACGATCCCTGTAAAAGTGGCTAGACCATCTTGATACTGTTCGTTCTTCAGCAGTCGCTCACCTTTGAGAGACATGCAACCGGAGATCCACAGCACCATGCTCAAGAGCAGGAACCATCTTTTTGTGTCCATATTTATTTCCCGTTCCCAATTAAATCTGTCCTGTTAGGTCGTTTTTACACTGTCCAAGATAAACAAAAGAGGCTCGAACCTCAGAGTCACTGATTCCTTTCTGCCGACCTCCCTACAGCCGGGCCGTGTCGGAGATCGCGAGGAGTGAAGCCGAGGGCTGTCATAAAATCTCCGAATGGCCGGTTCGCCTCAAGAGCTTGTCGCGCTGCTCTGGCGATTTCATCATCGGGTATCTGCCGCCTTTTGGCTGTGGCGACAACCCTGGCAAGGTAATCCCACGATTGAGTCAGGCTGTTGTTGCGTAGCCCGGTGAAAAGGATTTCCCGGGTCATGGACTCGTTGAACCGCACCTGTTTCAGAAGTGCTAGGATCTCGGTTGCCCTGGCCAGCATGGACAGATCCTGTGCGGATGCTTCCTGGATGAACCACGTCAACTCCTCCCTGGTGATCCCCCCATCGAGACTGCCGACCATCCGGTTCAAGTCCTGGTGGGAGATCTCTTGCTCTCCGATTTCTATCGTCAGGACTCTACTGACGAAGCGGTAGTCGTCGAGTTTTTGAGCCAGCACAGCGCTTATGGTGCTCAGGGGTACTTGTTTTGCGAGCCCCTCTTCTATCTTTCCCATAAAAGGGTCAATGGGCAGGTCCTCTGTCTGGACCGTCTGAAGAAAGTTGACCAACCGTACCACGTCATCGTCCTTAAGGCGGTGACTGACGGCCAGCATCAAAAGCCGGTTGAGCGTGATTTCCGGTACTCCTGCCTCACTCGCCGCCCGGATCGAGGCAGTGACACTTTGGTCCGCTGGTTGCCCTTGCCCAGAGGAAAGTGAAACTGAAGCAACAACCAGGAAAGCAGCGAACAAAAGAGTGAAGTTATTTCTAAATATTTGCCGGTTCATCTCTACTTACAAAAAGTACGGAGTTTCTGTTGCCAAAACCGTCACTCTGGTAAAAGGGGGAGCTTTGGTCGGGCACCACCATCTTGCCATCCACCAGAAAGGCATACTCGTGGCGTCCTTCGGGCAGCCGGAGCTCGAGCGCCCAGGTGTTTCGTTCCCCACGCTGGTGCATCTTGTGGCCGGCAGGATTCCACTGGTTGAAGGAGCCGATCAAGCTCACTGATTCAGCTTCCGGGGAGCTGAGGGTAAAGGTCACGGGAATGAGGCTCGCCTGGCGAGGATCCATGGAACCTGGGTCTTTTGGCGTCGGGCCGAACTGAAAAGCAATGGTCAGTCCCAGAACGAGAACCATGGCAGCGGGAACCAGCTTTAGGGGCTGAAAGGTGACTGTGCGGGGCCTGAGGGCCCAGCGATAGATTCGCACCCAGCCCGGCACGGTTTTGGGCTCCAGTGAGCTGAGGATGGATTCAGTCAACCCGGCTGGGGCTTCCCTGTCCGGCATGCGGTAAATCAAACGTTGCAGGGCGAGAAGATCTTGGTTCTCGTTGTTCTCGTACGCGGCGTTGTCCAACTTGGCAGATGAGTCGCGGGAAGGTTGATCAGAAGGATCTTTTTTGCGGCTCATGGGTTCCTCCTTATGTATTGCTCCCGTAACATATACAAGCCCCGGTGCACGCGCATTTTGGCTGCACTCACAGAAAGATTCAGGGCTGCAGCAATATCACGCATAGAACACTCATCATGGTAGCGGAGAATCAGGGCCTCCCGGTAGATGATGGGAAGCTCGTCCAGCGCTTTCTCCAGCCGAAGGAACTCCAGGCTCTCGCACATACGGTCGTGCTGGTCGCCAGGGGAGTTGCAACCTGAAAGTGATTCAGGGTTCAGTGTGGACACTGATTCAGGGTTCCAGGTTTTTTTTCGGGCAGAGTCTCTGGCGAGGTTCAACCCAATGGAGTAGAGCCAGGGGAAGAATTTCTTGCCCGGGTGAAAGCGCTCCAGTTTCTGGTAAGCTCTGATGAAAGTTTCCTGGGTCAGGTCGGCCGCCTTGTCGGACGAGCCAACCATCCGGTACATGAGATTGAAAATGGGCTTCTGGTAGCGCTCCACCAGAGTGCCGAAAGCGTTCACCTCTCCCCGTTAGACCCTATCAATACAGTTCTGTTCGTCGTTAGCGTCCATAGAGAATATGAACTGGTCGCTCGTGTTACTCACTTTTCAT
>CP070843.1:1290190-1299451 GCA_020350905.1 Deltaproteobacteria bacterium | reverse complement strand
GTGGACTATAAGACAGGATTTATCGCCACCGCAGGAAGCAGTACCACCCTGAGTGCTGACGACGGGGGTAACATAACGGAGCGATACAAAGAATTGGGCTCTGGTCTTCCTTCAAAGGTAGTCTACCATAGAGATTCCGGCACCGGGCTATCCAGTGTTATGGTGCAGACCAGCGACACAGCCGTACATGTTGAAAACGTGACCTTGAATGGCAGGTTGTGGGGTCTCGGCTCCTGGAAGACTGTTGATTAGGGAAACTAACGTCTGTTAGGAGTACATACCGATGAAAAAGAATATATTCCTCTTGTTCCTGACACTTCTGCTCACCCCCAACCCTGCGCATGCAGATCGCACAGAAACTATTGAAATTCAAGGAGTTATCGGTGATTCTGCCCCGCAATCCCGCACATACGAAGTGGATGGCGAGATCTATAAATTCGATGAAGACGTTCCCATACAAACCCCATCTGGAGACGCTTTGACTTTTGCTGATTTGAAAGGTGGAATGAAAATTACAATCATCGCTGCGAAAGTCCCCGGCCCGGATGGCAAGGAAAAAGTTAACTATATTGGTATCATAGTGATGAAGGGAAAAAAGGAAGAACAATAGCAGGGCCAAGTCCGAAAAACATCACCATCGTAGTTTGCCTCGTACCATAAAAAAAAGAGAATTTTACAGCCAAAAAATTTTCTGCCTGCACTACGTACGTATCTCCCCATCAAAAGTAGTGTAAACCAGGAGGTGGGCATCGCCCACCACAGATAAAAGACCATCTTTCCTTGTTGGCAAACGCTGGCGGGGGATAAACCCCCCCTACCTTTTTAGGTTTAGCCGTTGGATACTAGTGTTTATCGCTTGCTGGAAGGAAGAGAGCGCACAGCAAAAACCGTTGGAAAGGAAGTTTTTTCGCTGAGCGCTTCGCGCCATGCGTTTCTACTACTTCTGCAACCGGATGGTCAGGGGTATTCGCAGTTCTTCAGATTGAGTGCTGTCTGTCTTAATGGTCAGGATGTCCTGGAATTGGACCCTGCCTCCAACCACTTTATCCATTAGGGCCACAACTTCTAGTTTATGTCTACGGGCAGCCTCGTCATCCTGCCCCAGGGGACGCACCTGGAAATATGCCTTGTTATAGCTTAGTTCCAGAATCCTAAAGTTCTTGCCCCGGGTATTCATTACGGTAAGAACCCGCTTGTTTTCCCTTCCCTTGGACCCGGTCCTGGACCCTTGTTGGAAGGTTATTGTATTGGGCCAAGCCTCCAGTTCGGACCTGATCCGGATATGAACCGACAGTTTCACCACCTTCTTTTTGGGATGGTTGGTGTACAGCGTGATGAAGCCGCTGGCGGTCTTCCGGTCATTGGCCCTGCTGACCACCTCTAGCTCGTACTGGTGGGTTTCGTCTTTGCGGTTCAGTTTGTAATTGATGGCTGATTCCAGATTGCTCTGAACCTTGGTGATCTCCAGCGGTTGGTCATCAGTGGCGCGAATGCTGACTACACGTCGAATGTCTTCGCCAACAGTGCCACGGAGCAAAATCTTGGTTCCGGGTTCGACGATGATGTAAGTGCGGACGTTAATGGAAAGATAGATTTTCTTGTTTCGTTGCGTGGAATCATTGCTGGTCACCTGCGCACTTTTCGTGATCTTGCCTTGGTAACCAGTTGTATTTACTTGCAAAGTGATCTGTCCCACACCACCTGGCGGGATGGTCCGATCGTAGCGGACCACCGAGCAGCCTCAGCCGGGTTTGACGCTGAGGATTCGGAGTTCTTCACTACCCGAGTTTTTTACTTGATACGTGTGGGATACGACCTCTCCTTCCCAGTGGGTGCCTGCATCTTGGCGGGGGGATGGGATCTCCAGGATTGGTTTTCCCTGGGCTCCGTCTGAACCGGTAGCGGTTATACTGAGCGCAGCGATGAGTCCGACAAAGAGCCCGATTTTCCATTTCATTTTGCTATGGAACGTTATCATTCGCCTGTCCATCTCCCCTTTCTGCTCACCCCAACAATTCAATATTCCAGTACTCCATTGAAGGTCGTCTTCGCTAAAACCACTGTCCCCCTACCACAGCCAGAAGAAATAGTCTATCATGCTGATATGAAATTAGGGAGTGTTCTTCAGGGTTATCTTTTGGACGCTCTTTCTACCTTCGGGATCTGTTACCACCACTTCATACTCGTATGTTACTGGTTCTGCAGGGATTACAACCTGCCACTCCACCACCCCAGTCTTGGGGTCGATCACCATATCTTTCGGCGGTTTGCCTTGCAGAGAATAACTCAGGGTGTCACCGTCCACATCTTCTGCCTTTATTTCATAGCGATACGTGGCCCCTTCCTCCAACTGCGCCGGGGGCTTGGAGACGATCATTGGCGGGCTGTTTTGAATGATCACCTTAATGGAAGTATTGGGCTGTCCCCAATCAGTACCATCGAAGGCGGTGGCAGCCACTTGTACTTCATCGCCTCGGCGAAAGTAGCGGTTGGACAGAGATGGACCCTCCGGACCCACCACGGTCTCACCATTCACTATCCACTCGTAGGTGTAGGTCAGGGCGTCATTATCCAGATCTTTCCCACTGGCCACTGCTTCGAGTTTCGCGGTGGAAGTGGGAGGAGCAGGCCCGATGGTTACCCACTCAACAGCCGGCGGGGTATTGCCAATCATAACAACGTCAGAACTAACCGGGTTTTTGGTACTCCCGGGTTGAACCACCCAGACTTGAACCGAGATAAAATCTCCCCGGTTAAAATGTTTCTTGGCAAGGGTATCCTGAATAGCCCCGGGAATGGGCTCGTCATTTTTCAGCCACTGGTAGCCGAGTCGTGCTTCCGGATCTCCCCGAACTTCCACATCAGCCTTCAAATTTGAATAACTTGTGGGATTTGCGGGTTCAATCCAAATAGATCTGACCCTGGCTGTCTCTTCAGCCCCATAGCCGAATTCGGCTGACTCCTGCCTGTCATCAGCCGGTTGATTACAGGAAACAAATCCCATTGTCAAAAGTAAGATCATCGCTTTGCGGAACATTTTTCACCTCTTCAGTGCTCTCACAAAAGCAGGAAGAAGATAGCGTAATCTCTTATCGCTGAAGTTCTTAGAGTCCCTCCTACAGAGATTCCATTGTACACATTTACGACCTGGCTGCCAGGGAAAAACCGCTTTCCTACCCGGAAGAGGAATCCAACCCATATGCCTTTATCTTATAGAGCAGAGCAGGATGGCTGATTTCCAGTATTTTTGCAGCCTGAGTTCGGTTGCCACCGGTTTTTTCCAGAGCCCTCCGAATGAGTGTTCTTTCCAATCTCCGGCTAGCCTCCTTTATCGACAAGTTTTCGTCATTCGCCAGATATTCCGCGGGTTCCGCCTTTGATTGCAAATGAGGTGGGAGATCTGCCATCTCGATGGTACGGCCGCCGGCCATGACCATGGCCCGTTCGATGAAGTTCTCCAGTTCCCGCACGTTCCCCGGCCACTCGTAACGATGGAGGGCGCTGGCGGCAGCGGGACTGACCCCATCCACCTCTGAATGCAAGCGCTTGCTGATTTTCTCTATGAAATGTTGAATGAGCAAGGGTATGTCCTCAGAGCGTTTGCGCAGGGGCGGCACCACAACATGGAGAACATTGATGCGATAGTAAAGGTCATCCCGGAAACGGCCGTCCTTCGCCTCTTCAGCAAGGTCCTTGGTGGTGGCAGCCAGAACCCTGATATCTACGTTGATGGATTGGGTATCTCCCACCCGCTTTATCTCCTCCTCCTGTAGTGCTCTGAGCAGTTTTACCTGCAAGGGTCGAGGGAGTTCGCCGATTTCGTCCAGAAAAATCGAGCCCCCGTGAGCCTCCTGGAAAAGGCCCCTTTTGTCTTTGATGGCATCGGTAAACGCCCCCTTTTTGTGACCGAAGAGTTCACTCTCCAGCAAAGTTTCCGGAATCGCACCGCAATTAACTGTAACTAACGGCTTGTCTGCACGGGAGCTGTTGTAGTGAATGGCTCTGGCGATGAGCTCCTTGCCTGTTCCGCTTTCCCCGGTAACGAGGACCGAGGTCTTGTAATCGGCCACCTTCTCAATGGTGGCAAAAATCTCCTGCATGAGGGGGCTGCGGCCAATCATCTGGGCAAAGCTATAGCGCTCCCGCATGCTTTGCTGCAGCAGCCGGTTTTCCTTACGTAATCGTTCCCGCTCTTCGGCTTTCCTGAGCGTAAGCATAATTTCATCAGGCTTGAAAGGTTTGGATACATAGTCATAGGCACCACGTTTCATCGCCTCGATGGCAGTATCCAATGTACCATAGGCGGACATGACGATTACCGTAGACTCCAGTTGCATATCCTGGAAATTCTCCAGGAAAGCCATGCCGTCCATGACCGGCATTTTCAAATCACAGAGAATGAGATCATAGAAACTCTCAGAGGCGAGGTCCAGGCCCTGTCTGCCGTCAGCAGCATTGTCCACCTGGTAGCCCTCTTTCTCCAAGAGCACGGCGAGCATATGGCGCATGTTTTCTTCATCGTCAATCACGAGAATTCGCTTTTCTTCCATCTTCGAAGTTTCCTTGCCCTCTTTGGACGACGGCACTCAGTCACAGCGATGTTCGCACTCTGGTGGTTCGATCCGGAGAGCCGGAGACCCGGCGAGTTTTTGTAATTTGTTTTTCTCCGCGTCGCCCCGTCATCGCGTCTCAGCGTCGATCTGTTCCTCCTCTTGCTCTTGGAAAGAAGGGAGAATTATTGACACTTTGGTGCCTTCTCCGGAACGGCTGTTTACCTCCATGCGCCCCCCCAGTGTCTCAATAATCTGGATACTCACCGACAACCCCAAACCAGTACCTTTACCCGCCTCCTTGGTGGTAAAAAAAGGATCAAAAACCCTTTCCTGGTCTTCCTGGGTGATGCCGACCCCGGTGTCAGCGAATTGGATTTCGATCCAGCGACCCTCAGTGGTTCCATGAATTCGCCGGAGATGGCTGAAATCTGCTGCAATCGGATCTGTGCTTCGACGCAGAGGCTTGCTGCCAACATCCTTTTTCACCAGACTCTCCCCGGCAAAAGACCTGGTATGAACCGTCAGCTGACCTCCCTGAGGTCGCTCATTGGTAGCCTCCATAGCATCTGCAGCATTTACCATCAAATTCAAAAATACTTGCTTGAGCTGATCTGCATTAGCAAAGACCGTATCCGATTCGGCCTTGAGCTCGAGGACCACTTCTATTTCTTGTTTCCTCAATTGATGATCCAAAACAGTCGAGGTCTCCCGAATCAGGGGATGAACCGGAATGACCTGCCTTGCGCCAGGACCCGGGCGAGAAAAATCAAGCAATTGCCTGATGGTCTGGTTTATGCGCTGGATCTCCGTGGACATGCGGTCAATCAGTTCCAAGCGCTCAGTCTCGTCAATGTCTTTTCTTTGCAGGAGCTCCAAATACCCCAAGACGATGCCGATGGGGTTACCAATCTCGTGGGCAATGCCCGCCGCCAAGCGGCCGACTGAGGCCAACTTCTCACTGAATATTACTTCCTGCTGAGCTCTTTTCAGTTCCAGGTTTGCTTGCTCCAGGGAGATGACATGCTGACGGAGTTCATCTTTGTTTTCTGCCAGCCTCTGCAGCATAGCGTTGAGCGCTTGGGCCAGCTTGCCCAACTCGTTCTGCTCACCCGCGCTTACGTCGGGTATTGTATCTCCCTCCTGGAAACCCTCGGCTGTTTGTACCAACTGCTGCACCGGCTTGACCACGAGTTTGGAAAACACATAGGTGCCGAATGCCACGAGAATCAGAATATCGAGGACTACGTAGAAAAAAAGAAGTTTCCGGAATCGGGCCAGACTTTGACGCACATCTGCTAGGGGCGCTACCAATCGAAGCGCCCCTATTACATTTCTGTCGTTATAGAGGGGCGCAGCAAGGACGATTTTTTCAGGCAGCCCCTGCCAAAACGATTTGGGAGATGGGGAGAATGACACGCGCTCAACTCCGAGCCGCATAACCCGCTGGAGCTCAGGCAGTGGCTTTTGCTCTACCGCCTCTTTCCCGATTTTGGGATATACCACCAGACCTCTCCGGTCTGCCACGGTGATCTCCCAGGGGGTCGTGGCTTCAGGTGTCTCAGCTAGAAAGCCAGCCAAAACTGTACTACTCTTGCTGAGATCGATGTTATTGCCACTTGAGTTGAGCGGGGAAGTTAGCAACTGCACCAAGGAACCTTTCAGCAGTAACCCCTGCCCAATCTTTGCCTGGACCATATCGCTTTGGCTCACCTTGAGCATGACCATGCCGATCAATAGCATGGCCGAAGCCATCAAGAAGGTGAGGCTCAAGACCACCTTGGTTCTCAGACTCATCTGAAAGCGGTTTGTAGACATGCTTTTTCCGCCGGTGGCAAGCAACAACGGCCGTTCTCATGGTGCCTTGGAAAATCTACAAAACAGCGAGAAGATATTGCAATGCAACGTCCACAACATCCCACCTATTCGTATGCAACAGACGTGCCTAGGAGGCGCAAAGAGCCTAGGGCATTGAGCATGGGGCCAGGGGAATAAGGCGCAGGGCAAAATGATTTCGAATTGCGGATTGCGAATTGCGAAATTACAAGAAAGCCTAGTTACTTAGCTCCTCAGGATAACTACATGCCCGCCCGCCTCGCCTTGCTCGCATGGCGGGCGTGCTGCCGGGCAGGTCGAACAGCAGAACAAGGAACCGCAGAATCATGAAGTGATCACTTCGACATTTTATATTCCTTATTCGATATTCTACGGTTTGTGAAAATTTCATTAATACCTCATACTTACACTAATCGAATTTTCCCTATGCCCTATGCCTTTCATGCAACGGACAACCGACCACGGACGACTGACAATCTCTTTGTTTTACCTTGTGGTACCGTATTATTTGCCCACCTCCAACCAGAGCTCGTGAAAAAATGTTCTTGACTCGGTATGTTGGTGTGTTTTATATATGCTACGTGAAAAAAAGTGCTAAAGAATCTCCTCGCTGTAAAACGCAGGATCTCTTTACACTAATGTTTTTTCCTTCAAAACTACTACGTCTCGCCTGAATCAGCTTGGCGACTGATTTTTCCACAAAACAAGACAGCTACTTTAAATTCCATGTGAGCTAGACCTTGTTTTTCTTCGTAATTCCAACTATCCACAGTAGAAGGTAAGCCATGGGCCTCAAAACATCCTTTCGCGGTGTCTCCCTGCCTCCGCAAAAAGTAAGTAATCCCGCAATCGAGGATGCTCCTCTGCCCCAAAGGGTTGTTCTCCCCTTGGGTCAAGGAGTGGAGCGGGTTTGCCAGCCAGTTGTTGAAATCGGGGAGCAAGTCAAAACAGGACAACTGGTTGGCCAAAGTGGGGATTTCCTCCTGGCGCCTGTTCATTCGTCCATCTCCGGTCTGGTTGCTGACATTCGGCCATGGTTCGATCCGTTAGGCAATGAGGTGCTGTCGGTCATCGTCGAATCCGACGGTAATGATTCCTGGCAAGAAGAACTCCGTTCGGATGAGAGTTTTTTGGAAAAAGAGAGAGTGCAGATTCTGAGTGACCTGAAGGCTGCCGGCGTCGTTGAAACTGGTCCTCCCACTATGCCTCTCCATGCCAAGTTTGCCCAACCCGAGCGCCCAAAAGAGTTTCTTTTTCTGGTGGGAATTCCCCTGGCTAAACCGGTGGATACCGTGATAATCAATGGCATTGACGCTGAACCGGGGATGGCAGGAAAAGGGGCCGTTCTTCAAAAGAACAGCTCGGAGATTCTTGCCGGAATAAAGATTGTCCAAAAGCTTTTGGACTCGGCACAAGTTATCCTCGCTGTGGGTTCCAATGGTTCTCTCAACACATCCCTGGCCAGCGAACTAGCAGGGCTCGGAGTTAAGGTCTTCCAGGGTAAAGACAAATATCCCTTGGGCCTCACCCCAATCCTGATCAAGTGCGTTACAGGCCGGGAGATTCCTTTGCCCGACGGGAACGAGCAGGACATTGGAGTTGCTGTTGTTGATGCCGTCACTCTGGTACATTTGGTGGAGGCCGTCCGAGATCTGAAGCCCCAGGTGGAAAGGGTGGTTAGTCTATCTGGCGCTGGCGTGGGCGCGGTGAAGAACTACAAGGTCAGACTGGGGACGGTCGTTAGCGATCTCATGGGGCAACTTGAAAGTCTCAAGGGTGAGCCGGTAAAAGTGATCGCTGGGGGAGCCATGACAGGTATGGCACTTTTTAGTGCAGACATACCTGTTACCAAGAATACAGATGCCCTGATCTTTCAAACGGCAGGTGAGGCAAAAAGCTTTTCTCAAGACGCCTGCATCAATTGCGGCACCTGCGTACGCCATTGTCCAGCCCGACTCCTGCCCGGTGAACTGTCCAAGTATTGCGAGTTCGGCATGTTCGAGGAGGCTAGAGATAAATACCTGCTCCACTGCATCGAATGCGGCATCTGTGCCTATGTTTGTCCTGAAAAGAGACCCATGTTGCATCTTATGCGTTTTGGAAAACGTGAGCTCAGCCTAACATAAGAGGTCAGCCACATGAATAAAGCAGTCTCGATAGATAAGCCAATGCTTCGTGTGTCGGTCGCACCGCACATCCTGGAAAAGACTACCACCTCACATCTTATGTACAACACGCTGATTGCCTTAGTACCCGCTCTGTTGGCCGGTATATATTTCTTTGGATTCGCCTCTTTAAAACTTGCCCTCATCTGCATGGCCACGGCAGTTGCCTGTGAGGCCGGAATGCAGGGTGTGATGGGACGGAAGCTCACCATCAAGAACGGCAGCAGCCTTGTATTGGGGCTCCTCTTCGGACTGATTTGCTCCCCTGAACTCCCCTGGTGGACTGCGGTGGTTGGAACCGGTATTGCCGTGATCCTGGGCAGAGAGATTTATGGTGGACGGGGCAACAACCCTTTTAATGCTGTGCTGGTGGGCTGGGCCGTGGCCAGAATTTCATTTGCTGACCAGATGACAACCTGGATCATGCCGGAGCCGCTTTTTGGTTTGGAGCCGGGGGGTTATATCGAATATCCTCCTCTGGAGGTAATCAGGGTGGATGGTGTCGAGGCTCTTATTGACCTGCCCTGGCTGGATCTGTTTATAGGAAACGTACCGGGAACCATTGGTACGGTTTGCGTGGCTACCGTACTCATTGGCGGCATCTATCTTCTGGCCCGCCGGATCATCACCTGGCACATACCGGTAAGCTTCCTTGCTTCGGCCTGGCTCTTCGGCCTGATCTTCTGGCTTATCGATCCGGAAGTGTATGC
>CP070843.1:1282018-1290090 GCA_020350905.1 Deltaproteobacteria bacterium | reverse complement strand
CGATCTCCCTCCGTAAGAGAGTCCGTTCCCGTCTCCGCTTCTCCAAATTATCGCGGATTAGTTGAAGCTGCAGCTCCATTTGATCCAGCCGATCAAGAAGCAACCGTTCTTTCTGGCGCATCTCATCGATTTGCGCCTGGCCCCTCTTTATTTCTCTCTGAACCTCCCTTACTTTCTCTTTGTGGACCTGGACATTATCTCCCGTCTTACTCGTCTTTTCCGCTAACACCATTGGCACTGGCACGCAGAGCAGCAGTAGGATCAAGGCTGCAAGTAACCGACTCATGGCCGTAAGAATCTCCTTAGGGAAAGCATACTCCCGAGGACACCGAGGAGCAGGCCAAGACCGAGAAATCCAGCAACCAATTGGCCTGTGGGCAGGGACCCTGCCATCACTGCAAGTCTCAGAGGCAAATCCAAATGCGAAAACAGAAACAGGATAAGCAGTGATAAACCGCCGGCTGCCAGCAATGCGCCTCCCAGACCATGCAATAGACCTTCTATCAGAAAAGGCGCCTTGATAAAAAAATCTGTGGCCCCCACCAACCGCATGATTTCCAATTCTTCCCGCCGGGAATAAAAGGTCAGTTTAATGGTGTTGGAGATTACGAATATGGTGGCAATGAGAAGAAGTCCCCCCACGGTAATACCCACCAGCTTCATTACCTCAACAAAGACCCTTAATTTCGCCATCCATTTTCTGCCATACTGGACCTCTGCTACTCCGAGCAACCGTCCCAAGCGGGTTGAGAGCTCTTTGATGTTTCCAGACCGTCCATACTGGGGCATCAATGTCAGTTCCAAAGAGGCTGGAAGGGGATTTTCCTTGAGCCCTTTCAGTATTCCAGCGTATTCCCGCAGTTGGCTACGAAAACGAGCGAGAGCCTGTTCCTTACTGATGTATGTAATTCCTTCTACTTCTGGCCAATCAGCAACCTTTGTGCGAAGCACTTCAGCCTGCTCGGGAGAGACGGTCTCTTGGAGATATGCTGTGATTTGGAGCTCACCACCTATCTGGTGCAGAGACTGCTGAACATTTAAGTAGATCAAGGAAAAGAGTCCTAGAATGAGCATGGAGATGGCGATGGTACTGAGGGTCACCAAGCTTAAAAACGGGTTGGTCCAGATGTTTCCCAGGGCCTTTCGCAGAAAATAGACCAGCAGACCTATGCGCATTTCGTTACAACACCCCCTGAGAGCTCATCTCCAAGGCTGAGCGCTGAGCCATGACCTGCCTGGCGACCCCAGCAGCAACCAGCTGTCCCTGACGCAGTATGCCCACCTTGGCGCCTGGGACTTTCCCTATGAGCTCCCTATTGTGTGTTGCCAACACCACCGTCGTACCGCGCCGGTTAATCTCCCTGAACAATTCCAAGATCTCCAGGGTGATTTCATCGTCAAGATTCCCTGTGGGCTCGTCTGCCAAAACTATGATTGGATTGGCAGCTACTGCCCGAGCAATGGCAACCCGCTGTTGTTCACCACCGGACAGTCGGCAACAAAGATAGTTTTCCTTGGCATCAAGTCCCACCATCCGCAATACCTGACGAACCTTCTTTTCGATGTAGGACCGGGGCCGTCCGGCCACCTCCAGAGTCAACCCCACATTGGCAAAAACAGTGCGCTCTCCCAGGAGCTTAAAATCTTGAAAAACCACCCCTATTTTCCGTCTGAGGTATGGAACACCTGAACGCTTCAACCGCTGCAGATTAACGCCATCTACCAGAAGCTGTCCCCGCGTCGCCTTTTCGGCACAGAAAATGAGCTTGAGCAGGGTGGTCTTCCCAGCCCCACTGGGACCAGTGACAAACAAAAAATCGCCTTTATCGGCGGTCAAGGTCACATCATGCAGGGCGTATTGCTCACCGCCGTAGGCCTTGTAGACGTGATAGAGTTGAATCATGGGCAGCCATTCAGAGTTGAAACACTCTAGCCCGGATATCTCACGAGTTGCTGTCGCATGACCATGAAACTAGGAACCCGCTTGCGGGATTGAGCGGAGCGCAGCGGGCGCGAAAAAGATGGACGTGCCTGCCTGCCATCGCGAGCCTGCTCGCTCAGGCGAGGCGGGCGAGCAACCGGGCAACTGCAGAGTGTTGGTTTCCGCACCTAAACGGTACGTCGCAGGGTGAGCCTGTCCTGAGCCTGTCGAAGGAACACCCGAGGACGACAGGAAGGGCGGCCATATCCGTGGTCGCATCAAGTAATTCATGAAATATTCGGGCTAGTATTCCCAGCGCTTAGCCACACCCAGCCCGTACAGTGTGGCACACACTATCACAGGCATAAAACCCATTCAAGGTAGAAAATCGCCATAATAAGTGATCTGAGCCTAGCGGAGACAAGTCAGATGGCGGGATCTGCCGGGGGTGCAATTCTCAAGTGGGTTCATACTCCAGCCCCATGGCTCGAACCAATGCAGCTCGGGCCAAGTTAAAAATAACCAGGGCATTGGTGTAGTTTGTTCTTGCCTGGGTCAACCTGGTCTGAGCATCAAGTATTTCAGTAGCCGTGGCCACCTGCTCCTTGTAGCGTTCCTGGCTGATCCGGAAGTTTTCCTCTGCAGACTCAACGCTCTTCGCGGCCACCCGGATGCCTTGTTCTGCGGCTTGCACCGACAGAAAAGCGGTCTTGACCTCCAGAAGAATACCATCTTTGATCTGCTCCAGACTCTCTTTGGCTTGGCGCAGACGCGCTCGTTGCTGGTTGGCGGCATAACGGGTCTTACCCCATTCGAAGAAAGTCCAGGTGGCACCAGCAACGATGTCCCAGCTTTCCCGATCCACAAAATCGCTGCCGTTCACCGTTGGATCATCACCTCGCCGGAAGTAATTGACCGACAGGCTTACATCGGGATAGTAGTCGCTCTTTACCAGAGTTACCTCCTTTTCGGCTATGGCCACAATCTTATTCGCCTCCAACAGCTCAGGTCGGTGCTGCAGGGCGATCTGCTGACTGGACTCATAGGATCTTTCATTGGATTCGGTGGTAAGGACGTCCACCACCGCCACCTGAGTATCTATGGGTTGGCGGAGCACCGTATTGAAGCGAGCTTTTGCCACCCCAATATCGTTATTAGCTACAATCAGTTGCAACTCGGCCTCTCCCAAGCGGGTTTCTGCATCAAGCACGTCAACCTTGGGCCTCATCCCCACCTGGACAAAGTTCTGAGCCACCCGAACCCCTTCTTGCAGTTGGCGTACGGACTGTTCAGCCACCTGGCTAATTTTCTCGGCCCGCAAAATCTCAAAATATGATTCCTTGACCGCCAGGATTAAGTCTAATCGGGTTCTTTGCAGCTGAATCTTGGCCACATCCAGACCGAGCTTGGCCAACTGGTAGGTGGAGAGGGTTTCAAATCCAGTAAAAATGGGTTGTGCTACGGTGCCGGTGAACCTGTATTGATCCTGGTCCGCATTTGGAGTCGAAACACCACCTACGGTTGTGCTCGTTTCGCTGAGACGGCGGTAATCATACTGTGCAGTTAATTTCGGCAAAAAGCCTGTTTTTGCTCTATTTTTCCCCTCGAGGGCGAACCGAATCTCTTCTTTCGCCACCTGCACCTCCAGGTTGCGTTCCAGTGCCAGTTGGACACTCTCCTCCAGAGTCAAGACTGGCTCTTTTTCCTGGGCAGATGTCTGTTGCGGCAGCAGACTCAAAGTAATGCAGATCACCAGAATTCCCAGCCATTTGATTGCACCATGGGCGTCAGCGGAAATCTTGCCTTGCCGAACCATCTCTCACCTCGATTTTGATGATTTAACGCGCGGTTGTAGCCACTTCTTGTTGCTAGCTCTTCCACTCATGCCTCATCGCTGCGTACGGATTGGTGGGACCATGACCCTGCCCTACAGCAAGTCCATGACGAATGGCCTCAGTGATAAAACGCTTTGCTGCGGCCACTGCGCCTATCACATCTAGTTCTTGGGCTAGATAGGTGGCGATGGCAGAACCATAGGTACACCCAGTGCCATGGACATTCTTCGTCTCCACACGGATGGCGCGAAACTCGTGGTATTGCAGGCCATCAAAGAGCAGGTCCACGGCCTCTCCATGGAGATGACCTCCCTTGACCAGTACGTAAGTCGGCCCCATCTCGTGTATTTCCTTGGCGGCACGGTACATGTCATTTTCGTCTCTCACCTCCCAGCCAACCAGAGCCGAGGCTTCTGGCAGATTGGGGGTCACCAGGGTCGCCAGAGGCAGCAGGAATTGAGCCAGGGTCTGCTGCGCCTCAGCAGCCAGCAGCGGGGCACCACTTTTAGCTACCATGACGGGGTCAACCACCACCACGGGCGGCTTGTATTGGTCTATTTTGCTGGCAACCAATTTGACCACCTCCGCCTTTGAAAGCATCCCCGTCTTTACAGCGTCAACCCCGATGTCTGTAATGACCGCGTCGATTTGTGCTCCAATAAAATCCAACGGCACATCATGTATAGCCGCCACCGTCACGGTGTTTTGGGCGGTAAGAGCAGTGATGGCACTCATCCCAAACCCGCCTAACAAAGTAATGGCTTTCAGATCTGCCTGAATGCCGGCCCCACCCCCAGAGTCCGATCCGGCAATGGTCAATACTCTTTTCACTGCAAAAACCTCCGATGCTTGGAATGAATCAAAGAAACCGAACCTGGGGGTTCACCTTTACTCAAAGCGGCTCTTTGGGAATCCTATGGTCTTCTCTTGTATGGTGCCGTAATATGACCGTGGTGGTGCACATGCGCAGCTTGTTCGTTGGGCCGCAATGGCCATGCTAGTAATTCAAAGAAACGGAGTCAAGGAAATTTCATCACCCTGTTCTTGCCTTGGCCTTCCTCCTATTCACTCGTTCATCTACCCTGTCCAGGCCGTTTGCTCAAATTATTTCATCTCGTAAAAGTTCACCCATAAGACAGCGCCGATCTCCACATCCTTACCCTCCATCTGACGATTATCAGTGCTGAGCGCAGCGAAACCCCACCATCCGGCCTTGGGCACCGCATAGGTAAATACACCAGAGGATTCGGCTTTGATGGTCTGGGTTACCATGTAATCAGTAGGAGCCGAATAGCTTCCACCTCGGTTGAAGTACTCCACCTCCACCTCAGCATGAGGCACCGGCTTGTCATTTATCATAACCACACCTTGAAAGACATTTCCGGCATAAAGACCAAAGGGTCTGCTCAAAGGCACAATTTCGGTTTTTAGACCAATGGGATCACTCCAGCCCTCATCTTCCCCGTACGCTGCTACCACTGTCTTGGTATAGTGGACAATGTAGCTATCTTCCGCCGGTTCCCAGTATGGCTGTGCCTCCATGTAAAACACGTAGAGGCCTGGACGTTTGATCCGATAGTTTGTCTTCCAAGTGATATGCCCGTTGATCTTTTGGGAAATCAGCGTGTGCCGCAGATCCGTTTTCACGCCGTTGGCAACCACCCCAAACTTCGCCGGCCGTGCCAGCTCCATACCCACATTCTCGAACGGATGCCAAAACATGAGTTGTAAAGAGACGTTGTTGCTTTCACCTTTCATCACCATCTCATCCGAGGGAATAATCATGCCGAAATGTGCCTCGGCAACTCCCCGGGCTAGCAAAACCAAACAGATGACGAGAACAAGATCCCTGCTCACTCTTAACCTCATTTCTGCCTCCTCAACTTCCTGCAGGTGAAAAAAAAAGCCACAAAGTTCACCTCAACCTCAGTTCAGGTAAGCCTTCGTGGCCTGTTATCTATGAATCTCATTCCTCTGGTTTACATCTGGCGATTCGACTCCATTGCTACTCCTCTATAAAAGATGTTCATCCTCATTGTCAAGACTCAATGGCTCGTGGTGGAGCAGCCTCCCCCTTGGCCCAATAACATCCGCCCCTCTTTAATCTACGAAGCTCCTCAAACGCTCACCCCGAGAACTGTGTCGCAGCTTGCGAATAGCCTTCTTCTCAATTTGTCTTATGCGTTCTTTGGATACACTAAAACGTTCACCTATGGTCTTCAGGGTCTCGGTGGGCCTGCCATCAATGCCAAATCTGGACTTAAGGATAGTTTCTTCTCGGCTTGAAAGCGTACTCAGGACCTCAGCTGTGATCTCTGTTAACTCCTGTTTACTCACATCCTCGAGCGGTGAGACCGCTCTCTCATCCGCAAGGAAATCACCCAAACGCTGCTCCTCGCTTCCCAGGGGAGCTTCCAGGGAAATCGGACGGGTGGACAATTGGATAATCATCATCACTTTGTCTATACCCAAGCCGCTGTGCTCGGCAATTTCCAGAGGGGTGGGTTCCCGGCCGAGTTCTTTCACCAGTTCATAGAAAATCTTGAAAAAGTGACTCTTCATCTCAATGAAATGCACAGGCAGTCGAATAGTGCGAGTCTTATCGTAGATCCCGCGAATAATGGACTGGCGCACCCACCAGGTGGCATAGGTACTGAAACGGTTCCCTTTGGTATAGTCGTAGCGGGCAACCGCTTTGAGCAACCCCATATTTCCTTCCTGTATGAGATCGAGAAAACTCAAACCTCTGCCCCTGTGCCGCTTCGCAATGCTCAACACCAAGCGCAAGTTGCCCTCAACCATCTCATTCTTAGCATCATCAATTCTTCTCGCAATTTCAAGAGCTTCTTCCGCTATTTGGCGCTGATCTTGAGCAGCATCCTCCTCAGCCGCAACCTCATTAAGAGCTGCCAAAGCATGCTCCGCCATCTTCTCCCGTAGTCCGGGGTAATTTATTGACTCTCTTTGCCACTTGCGTAACTGTTGACGCAGACCATCAAAGTGGGAACCACTGGTACGCTCATCCCACATCAGAGCTACCAACTGCTTTTGTCCCTTCTTGATGGTTTTAGCCAACTCAATCTCGCGTTCTGGTGTCAGCAAAGGAAAATGAGAGATCTCTTGGAGGTAGCAGCTGATTAGATCGCCCTGGAACATATCTTCTTCACTACCCTTTGCATGAACAATCTGTGCTACTGAACCACCTTTGGAACGAACCGTTTTGCTGCTATCTTCTCGGGGAACACAGTCCCTTTTATTACCTCCCCCGGTGGTACTGCCTTCCTCATCCGGTTCTGCTCTCAGAAAAACCTCCTCGCTGCAGACTAATTCTTGCAGACATTCTGCCCCCATTAGTTTGGTGGAGAGCAATTCATCGAGGCTATCTGCCTGGCGCTCGCAAACATCTTTGCACTCTTCCTCGGCCATGGATCGTTTACTAATGCACAAAGCCATAATGGAAGCCTCCCTCGCAACCACCAGCCGGGCTGGTAGACCTGATTAGAATCATATAGGAGATTTCTGCTTATTAAAAATTCTACTTAATCGGTAGGAAAAGTAAGCATTTTCTTGCCTTCTGTCAAGAAAAAATAAATCATAAGCTCTCGAGGAGTGTGCGGGTAGGAAGTGGGAATGGGGTAAAGAGATTTTAGATTGTAGATTGCGGATTGTAGATTGCGGATTGAGGAATCCTAAGATTATCCCTTTTCGCTTACTTAAGTCTGAAATCTAACACCTACATTCTTCAATCCCCTAAATATGTAGTTCCACCACATCACCATCCTGTAGGGCGTAGTCGCGCTGGACCATCTGACCATCAAAGACGCCTTCACCCCAGACCTTGGCCACTTTTAGTTTTTCTGCGAAGTCTTTGTGAACTTTAGCGGCAAAATCTTCCACAGTGCTTCCCTTTTTCAACACGAAGGGAGAGGTAAGGTCAGCTTCTTTTCCGGGGGCTTTGGAATAAACACGAATGATTTTCAGCCCCTCGACCAAGGTTATCTTCAAGAGCTCCAGGTTGCGACCGCTCGTAACAGACGCAGAGCACAGTGGCCAGGCAGCATTAATCAGTTCACGAAAAATTTCAAGATTTTCCTCAGTATTCTCGTCATCATTCTTGTTGGCCAGCACCAAGAAAGGAATGAACTTCAACAGTCCCTGTTCAGCGTATCTATCCTGTAGATGGCGTGGTATTATGCGGTGCTCTTCCAATCAACTGACGGTCTCTTCCAGTTGTTGTACCGGATCGGTCTGTAGATCCACAACCAACAGAATAAAATCAGAACGGCGGAGAAGATCCAGCAATTCTGGCTCCACAT
>CP070843.1:1276567-1281918 GCA_020350905.1 Deltaproteobacteria bacterium | reverse complement strand
AGGACGCCAGGAAGGACGGCCATATCCGTGGTCGCAGCAAGTGATTCATGAAATATTCGGGCTAGCTTAGCGCACTGCGCTCACGGAGTGGGATATGGCAAAACGAATTCTGGTTACCGGTGGGGCTGGCTTCATTGGCAGTCATCTATGCGAAAGATTGCTGGAGAAAGGTAATGAGGTGGTATGCCTTGACAACTTTTTTACCGGCAGCAAAGACAATATCAAACATTTATTCAGTGACTACCGCTTTGAGCTCATTCGTCACGATCTAGTGAACCCCATTCTCCTCGAGGTGGAGGAGATTTACAATCTGGCCTGCCCCGCCTCACCGGTTCACTATCAATACAATCCGGTAAAGACGGTGAAGACCAGCGTCATGGGAACCTTGAACATGCTGGGCCTGGCCAAAAGGGTGAAGGCCCGCATCCTCCAGGCTTCTACCTCAGAGGTATACGGAGACCCAACGGTGCACCCACAGCCGGAGTCCTATTGGGGAAACGTCAGCTGCATCGGGATCAGGAGTTGTTATGATGAAGGCAAGCGGGTGGCCGAAACCTTGATGATGGACTACCACCGCCAGAATGAGGTGGATATCCGTATTGTCCGCATATTCAACACGTATGGACCGCGGATGGCTCTCAACGACGGTCGAGTCATGAGCAACTTCATAACCCAGGCTTTGCGAGGACAGCCCCTTACGATCTATGGTGACGGCAACCACACCCGTTCCTTTTGCTACGTCAGCGATATGGTCAAGGGTATGATAGCAATGATGGAGCAGGACGAGTTCACTGGCCCGGTCAATCTGGGGAATCCACAAGAGCTTAGCATTTCGGAGCTGGCAGAAAGCATTCTTAAAACCACTGGCTCCACTGCTGGTATGGAATACCAGCCCCTGCCGCCTGATGACCCAGTGAGACGCTGTCCTGATATTAGCCTCGCCAAATCTAGATTGAATTGGGAACCCGAAATCGATTTTAAGACGGGGCTGAGCCAAACCATCGAGTATTTCAAAAACAAATTGGAATCAATGGGTATGGCCTAGCGCAACATAGAGATAAGTCAAATCGTCGATTTACAACAAATGACAGCGAAGCATACTGACCCAATGAGACCGAAGGCAGATGACTCATGACCTGCCTGCTGCCTCCTGCTTACTGGTTGCTTGACACAGTGCCCGGATGGTGTTAGGTTTCAGACCTGTCGGGACGTGGCGCAGTCTGGCTAGCGCACCTGAATGGGGTTCAGGGGGTCGGAGGTTCAAATCCTCTCGTCCCGACCAATAAAACTAATAACTTAGAGCGGGTTGGCGAGTGGCAAACTAGCAGTGGGTTGGCAAAAGGTTGGCATTTACCATCCCGCTCATTGCTTCTACTTCTTCCAGCAAATCATCCTCAATAAAGTGCGCATAGCGCATGGTCATTGTTATCTCTTTGTGCCCCAAGAGCTTCTGAAGTGCTGGTATGTTCTTCCTTTTCTTTAGATACCAGCTCGCAAAGGTGTGTCTGAGGTCGTGAAATCGACACTTGATACCGGCTCGCCTACATGTGGCATACCAAGCAGTTTTGATCGAACTTAAAGGTTTTCCGTCAAAGAGAAACACCCGGCCAGATTTCTCAAATGTTCCCTCTTTCATCTGTCGGGCCTTTATAACTTTCAGCACTCGGGCAACATCCTCATTTATAGGTACTTGCCTTTGGTCGTCCGTCTTGGTTTCTTTTAGATAGATCCAACTTCGTGAAATCCGATCCCATCTCAACCCTAGGATTTCGCCCCGCCGCATACCGGTATTGAGAGCCACAATGATAATTTCTCTCAGGTGATCCGGTGCTTCCTCAAGCAGTTTGTTTGCTTCCTCTGGGGTCAAAAATACCTCTCGATTCTGCTCTTTGACTCGGAGGGTTCGCTTTCTACCGTTTTTCATCTGCTCGAAAGGACTCTTGTCTAGCATCCCCCATTCAACTGACATCGTGAAGAGATTGGACAACACGTGAACCTGTTTGTTGATGGTGCTCCGGCTCGGCTTCCGGTTGTACTCTTGCTCGAAGTCTTTTTTGAACTTTGCCATAAACTCTGAAAGCTCATAGGAGCTGATGGCGGCAAGCAGCAGATCGTTGAAGTGATCCTTGGCGCGTCCTAGAGGCTTTTTGATATTATCATCGAATCGTTTCACGTCGTCCCTTTTGAAACTTTCGTATTTCTCGACCAGTTCATTAAAGGTCGTCGTGTAGCCCGGTTTGACTTCCAGAAAGTCTCTCTTCTCAGCTTTCAGTGATACGAGCTTAGCTTCCTGTGCTACTGCTTCTTTTTTAGTCTTGTAAGTGTAGCGGATTCGTTTCCCGCTTTTGGGGTCTGTCACGCTGACCTGATACCGCCACAGTGGTTTTTCACACTGACAGACCACTCCCCCCCTCTTGCTCGTCTCGGGTTTTTTGCAACCCCGGTTTAGACATATTTTCGTAACTGCCATAGTTACCCCTCCGCTTCTTTGTCGGAAAAAAACCCGGAGCTGTCACGGCCTCAGAGAAGCCGCCCCATGCGTCACCACATGAGGACTCCGGGCAACTGAAATTTCTGTAACAAAAATGGCCTCTCACGGTTGGCCTCCCGCTCTGAGTTTTGACAATTATACTTATGTCAAAAAACCAAACTTTTGTCAAGAAAAAAATCATTTATCTTTATTGTTTTAATAAAATTATTATATCATAAATTAAACATGAAAAGTATAATAACATCACGAATAAACAAATTCTGTTATTATCGTTTATATATGTTTTATTATTCAGAAAATACATTCAGCTCTTTCATAAACTATTAATATTATCAACCTAATTTATTAAAACTGCAGCTCATTCTGTTTAAGTAGAAATATCTCAGCCAAAGGTCGTAGTGGCTTCAGGACAATCTCGATGTGCCACCTTACCCCACCTTCCCAATCTGAATCTTCCGGTCTAGTATACAGATTTTGCCAAATATCGCTATTGTAGTGCAACAAAGCGGCAAGGCCCTACGATATTGAGAATCCTTGAGCTATTTTCCTACATGGCATATAATAATTAAGGTCCTTTCCCACTCATAGGCCTGCCGCTACATGGGAGGGAACCAATATTTTATGAGCGTGAGTGGGAAGGGCCATTTTCAAAGAACACTGCGGAGCTTCGGCTCCGCTTTTTTAATGCTCCAAAACGGTGGTTTTTCGTATTGACAGAACCCACTCCGCTTGTGCTAATGGAGACTCTGTGCCCCCCTGGCAGGGTTCCAACCTGTAGCCCTGCCGGGTCTTATGCCCCCATTGGCTAATGTACGCCAGTCAGTGGGGGCTTTTTCTTGGCATCGGATTTGCACCACTAAAACAACGGGTTGGCGTGGACATAGCGTCCACTCCATTTATCTAGATTACCCCCATCGGCCCGCCTCGAACTGATGGGGGAACTTTTTTCCACCCCTCCATGCTGCCCACCTCACTTTCTCACCAGTTGCATAGGGTATTAAAACCAAATTCATGCATCTTTCCTATTTATCATCTCACCATTCTAATGTCTGAGGTCGGTGGCCGGACAAGCCCACTATGAGAAACGGCATAGGGCGCAAGGCCACCAAAAGAATAGAAGAAGCCGTTAGGTGCCGGTGGCCTCGAGGTGGGAAAGTCATTGATTTTTTGGGCTAAGATTTTGGGGTCGGAACGCGCACTCTAAGCTCTCAAAACACCTATTTCTGTAACTTTTATTCATAAAATCTGATGAAATAGCTTGGTCAGACCACCCACCACTACCAGGAATAAGTCGGATGGATATAAGTGCGTGCATTTCGAAGGTGGGACATAGCAGGCTCAGGGGTCCAGATGCGTTGCCACACCCAGTGTAATTGTCCCCACTGACGTTCACTGTAAACCCGCTGGCTATCGGTCGGAATAGCGTGAGGATTTCCTACTTTCCCGATTTTAAAGCGGAACACGTAGCTTGGTTCCATTCCCATTCTGAGGTCTGTGATGACAATATCGTCGAGCAGTCGCTGCACCGAATAGAAGCCGTGCGTAAACCACTGTAGTCGTCTTACAGGCCAGTGCTTTTCGATGCCTTTGAGTAGTTGTGGATCACTGGGATGCTGTGTAAACTTTATATTCCTGGTTGGGTCAAACAAAGAATAAAAACCCTCGTAATACTTATCATCGTCCATGACCAGGATACGCCAGAGCACTGTATTGAAAGGTGAAGGCACGGTGAGCACCTTGCGATAGGTAATATTCTGCCGCTGCAAAGACTTTTGGGCGACGTCTTCGATATAGAGTTTGGCACCCGCACTCCACAAGAGGTAGGCTGTGCTCAGGATCAGGCAGGCCGTGTTGAGCGCATGGCCCCACGACGACCGACGTCCCAGGATCAATGCGGCAAGAACCCCGACAAATAGTGGTATGGAGTAGGTCGGATCGATGATAAAAATTGTCGACCACATGACGGGAGGAGTTGTGAGCGGCCAGAAGATCTGAGTACCGTAAACAGTAAAGCAATCGAGCAGCACATGCGTTGAAAAGGCTAAAAATACCAAGGCATACCACCTTAGCCTGTATTGCACCATGTGGCGATACAGCCTTAAAATCAACCAAACAAATGGTGGTGTCAAGGCTGCCAGCAAAAAGAGCGAGTGGCTAGGACCCCGGTGATAAGTAAACTCCTTTACTACATCGCCCAGTGGCACCAAGAGATCCAGGTCAGGTAACAATCCACAGATTGCTCCCCACAGCATGGCCTTCCTGCCAACCTGTCGTCCCAATATCACTTCACCGACAGCAGCGCCTAAAGTTATTTGGGTAACCGAATCCAATGGCTATATCTCCCACCTCGAAATTCTATCCTATCACTTAGGATGAAAAGATAAGCGTGAAGAATGCGGCATGCAACCGGCAAGGCATGAAGCATAGAGAAGATTGCAGATTTGGGACTTCCGAATGCTGCTCCGGTAGATGGGTTTTTTCCTTGAGCCTCCCTACCAAATCTTGTGCCAGATAAAATCCTAGCTGAGTGTGTATTAAGTCGCGCCGAGCTAAGTCCGAAGCGTTGGGATTGAGCGTAAGCGCATGAAATTCGCTATTGTTACCCAGTGGGTGAGGGCAGCTATTGTGCCCGAGTCCCACCTGGTCAAAGTCTAGCGAACAGGCCAGTAGCGAAGTCCGCGTGCTAGCCAGCAATGGAGGTGCGAAGCCGGACGGAGCGAGGGTGTAGGCTGCGTCATTGAGCTCCGAAATACACATTGTTGTGGTCATGAGGATAACTCCTCTTTGAAGCGAGAGGGGGAAAGCCGACGGTGTCTTAATGCCGGAAGGCAGCAGTGCTGACTACGATAGGAGCTAAGGT
>CP070843.1:1272604-1276467 GCA_020350905.1 Deltaproteobacteria bacterium | reverse complement strand
TGTGGAAGCTATGGCTCTCTGTGGGGCCCTGGCCGGACTGGCTGGAGCTTTACAAGTGGTGGGTGTCTACCATCGGTTGCTGCCGGCAATCTCCAGCAATTACGGCTACACAGCCCTTCTGGTAACCATGTTGGCTTCATTTCGCCCCAATCTGATTCCGCCCATATGTTTCTTTTTCGCCGTTCTGAATGTGGGCTCGATTCAACTTCCTCTCCAGCTCAAGTTGGACTCATCTCTTAGCGGTGTCATCCAGGGAGTCCTAGTTCTATCGGTATTTCTCGTGCACGGACTGGAAGAGCGCTGGCAACTTCTCCGGAGAAAGCACTAATGGATTTCCTGGCACTCACTTTGGCTGGCATTCTTTCGGCGGGTGCACCTCTCGTACTAGCAGCCCTGGGTGAAACCTTGACCGAGCGGGCGGGCGTGATCAACCTGTCGTTGGATGGCACTATTTTGCTAGCGGCCATGACCGGTTTTGCCCTGGCTTTTGTCAGCGGGAATCCCTGGTTAGGTCTTCTTGGCAGCATTGCGGTGGGGATGGCCACTGCCTCTATTGTGGCCTTTATGGGGCCGATATTGGGCCGATCACAGCTGGCAGTGGGCTTCATTTTAACACTCCTGTGCAAAGATCTGGCCTATTTTCTTGGCCACCCGTACGCCAGACAATTTGGACCTGAGTTACCCGTCTGGTCCATCCCGGGGGTCCGGGATCTGCCATTCATTGGGCCAATTTTGGGCTACCAGAGTCCGGTGGTCTACCTTGGTCTTGCCCTGACTGTATTTTTCTGGTGGTGGCTTTTTGCAACGCGAGCCGGCCTCGAGGTACGGGCTGTCGGTGAGGAGCCCTGGGCGGCTTTTGCCAGGGGCATCAAGGTGCAGCGACTGAGGATCATGTATACCTTGTTAGGTGGTGCTTTGGTAGGACTGGCCGGGGGAGCCTTTTCATTGGCGGTGAAGCCTGGGTGGGGACGACCACAGGGTGCAGAAGGAGCTGGCTGGATTGCGCTGGCGATAGTTATATTTGGGGGCTGGCATCCCCTGCGTGCCGCTCTTGGCGCTTATCTTTTCGCGACGTTGCAGGTGCTTGGAATTTATTTACAGGAGCAATTTCCTGGTTTGCCGGCGCCACTGTTTCAGGCAGCACCCTTTCCTGTGATGATCCTGACCCTGCTGCTGGTTAACGTGGGTAGTACCGGTTGGTTCCAGGACCTAGCCTTTCGATATCCTGGTATGAAAAGGTGGTTGTCTCGCTGGCAGGTGACAGCTCCGGCGGCTCTGGGCCGAGACTTCAGGCCGGAAAATGAAGCCTAACGGGCCAACTGCGTGTCGCCCATTCAACTAGTCGCATTTCAGGGTTTGTTATTCCGCTGGGGCAGCTTTTTCTCTATCCTCGTCTTCCCGGCGGGCCACCGCCTCCACAAAATAAGCTGACGAGCAATTGATGATGCGAGTCAAACCCTCTGTTTCAATTTTTACCAGGGGAGACTCATAGGAGACGACTTGGCCGGTGATGCTGGTGTCGCCGTGCTCTTGACTAAAATAGAAAGTGTAGGTCTTTCCCGTCTCGAAAAATGGTGCCATTCTTAACCTCCTTTACAGTCTCGCGACACCCTTGGGTGGACAAAGAGGGTTAGCCTGGATATTTCACGAAATATCCAGGCTAGATTCAGACACTGGGATTCTAGCATAGTCACCTAAATTTTATAAGGATTTTGATCCAGTGATGAGTGCCAGTCTGGATCTTTCAGGTGCACTTCATTATTCGCTTGCCTTCTGCCAATGATCTTCCTAACATGTGCACGATATCAGTCTGAGGAGGAGACTTCCATGCGGGTTCTCATTTGCGACGGTCTGCGTCAGCAGGGAGTGAAAATTTTCCAAAAGGTCAAGAACCTTGAGGTGGAGGTTCGTGAGAAGATCGAGCCCGAGGAATTGCTGGACGTGATCCCTAAATGCGACGGAGTTGTAATACGTAGTCGTACGAAGATCGGGCGGAACGTTCTTGAACAAGCATCACGCTTACGCGTGATCGGTCGGGCAGGCATTGGTGTAGACAACATAGACATCGAGGCGGCAACCCAGCGTGGCGTGCTGGTGATGAACACCCCTGGAGCCAATGCTGTGGCCGCTGCTGAACACGCAATGGCCCTTATGTTGGCACTGGCCAGGCACATTCCCCGGGCGGACGAGTCGGTGCGGGCCGGGAAATGGGAAAAGAAAAAATTCGTAGGCACAGAGCTCTACAATCAAACCCTGGGCATAATCGGTTTGGGCCGTATTGGCTCCATTGTGGCGAATCGAGCCCTCGGTATGAGAATGAGGGTGCTGGCGTTTGATCCTTATGTATCAGAAGATGTGGCCGCCAAGCTCGGAGTGGAATTGGTCTCTCCACAGAAGCTCTTTCGGGAATCCCAATTCATCACCATTCACACCCCATTCACTAAAGAGACTGAGGGACTCCTGGACGAGGCCGCCTTTAAAATGATGAAACGGGGGGTGCGGATCGTCAACTGCGCCAGAGGGGGGATCATTGATGAGTCGGCCCTTTACGATGCCATAAAGAAAAAGAAAGTAGCAGGGGCAGCCCTGGATGTTTTCTCGCAGGAGCCGCCGGTGAACAACCCACTTCTAGTGCTACCCCAGGTCATAGCTACGCCCCACCTGGGCGCTTCCAGTGAACAGGCCCAGAAGAATGTGGCCGTTGCCATTGCTGAACAGATGGTGGATTACCTGCAAAATGGGTTGATCAGGAACGCGGTGAATATGCCCTCCATGAGCCCCAAACTGATTGAGCAGATTCAACCTTACATGCGACTGGCCGAGCGACTGGGTCGCTTCCTCTCCATGTATTTTCAGGGAAACGTACGTCACCTGAAGATCAGCTATGGGGGTGATCTGCGAGAATTGGAGTTGGCACCGGTAACCAATGCGGCCCAGAAGGGTTTTCTGGAGCGGGCCTTGGCTGATGAGGTTAACCTGGTAAATGCGCCTGTTATCATGCGGAATCGGGGAATCCAAGTAGAAGTGGCCACCACTTCCGAAGCACGAGGGTATGCAGGGCTGATTACCTTAGCAGTGGTTACTGACAAAGGTCAATCTCAAGTTGCCGGCACGGTTTTTCCAACCCCGGAATGTCGGATTGTCGGCATAGATGACTATCGCGTGGAAGCTTCCTTGGAGGGCCGCATGCTACTCATCTCCAATCACGACCGTCCCGGTGTCGTTGGGTTTATTGGCACGACTCTGGGTGACCATCAGGTCAACATTGCCGACATGCATTTGAGCCGAATTCACAGCAAAGGGACGGCCATCTGTCTGGTCACTATCGACCATCCTGTAACCTCGACCGTGCTCCAGGCCCTGAAGGAATACAAGGACATCATAGAGGTAACCGAAATAGAGGTTTAGGTCCCTTTGGCTTAAGGCTCAAAGCGTACTGTCAATTGTTCATTCGAGCGGTTGCCTAATTTAGACCGGGCCATGTGGGAATTTTCAGGATCAACCGCTGTTGCACATTCAGCAGTACCCATCTTCCTGAACCTGCTTGCAGAAGGTTAGATAGACTAAACTGCGGGCTTGCCGGCCTCTATAATATTAAAGTTACAAGATTATTTCCCGCCTGATTGGGACCCTTTAGTAACTGATACTTTGGCACTCTTATTGCTAATGGCTTATGAATGCGGCAAAGACAAAGTGTGCCGCATAGCAGTACACATCTACTGTTACGTTTGAGTATACGGGGCCAATACATGGCAAGTTGCTATCTTGCTTTAGAAGAAGGACCGATACGAAAAACTCTTTATCCCTTGAGAGGAGAAACCTGGATTGGGCGCAGTCCAGATAATGCTATCAATCTTGAGGAC
>CP070843.1:1266894-1272504 GCA_020350905.1 Deltaproteobacteria bacterium | reverse complement strand
CGGAATGATCATGGCCATGTTATAAATGCTGGTATATACCCCACGTTTTACTTCCTCCGGCATCTCAGCTACACCGCCGAACATAGAGATATTGATGAGGGAGACAACGATTCCCCCGCCAACAATCGCCACCCGGCCCAGGGTCTGCATGGTGTTGTGCATCAGCTTGACGGTCCTACCATCGTATGCGGTACCGCTGTCATCCACCGTTGGCACTGCTTCGACAGTCATGGCATCCGCCACCACATCTTGCAGGATGTAACCCACAGGTGCGAGCAAAGCAACCAGAACAAACCAAGCCTCCACACTCATGTACTGGGTCATAAAGGCGGTTGAGCCAATTAAACCGAACATTATTGCCAGGCTCGTGGCGATAAGTGCGGCACCGAGAAAGACCATCAGGGACTTCCAACGCCAGAGCAGGTCCACCAGATGGCCCAGGGGCATCTTCAAAGCCCAGGGCAGGCCAGCCCAGAATCCGAGCATAGCGAGAAACTTCGCCGAGAGTCCAAGGTAGTCTTTGACAAAGAAGGTGCCGACGATGCCGGTCAAACCGGAAATACCTGCCGCCATGTAGACCAGAAGGGGCGGCAGGTAAGACAGTCGCAACTGGCGGGCCAGATCGATGATATGCTCATCAACCCAGGTCCAGAGATTTGCTGCTGGCTTAAATTTGTGAGCAATGCCGGGTAAATGATTAGCCACGTTTCATCTCTAATCGATGAAGGGGGCGACTGAACAAGCAGCCGCCCCCTCAGTGAGGAGTTTTATCCTTGCTGCTCTAAAGGCACATAGAACTTTCCATTTTCTCTTTGCACCAGCAGCAACAGATTGTCTTTGTCCTCGGACTCGTCGATTTTTTCCTTGACTTCGTTGATCGAATTAACCGAATGACGGTCCACCTCAACGATAACGTCACCCTCCTGGATACCAGCTTCAGCTGCGGGACTCCCTGGCTCCACTCCGACGACTACGACGCCCTGGTCAGCCTTGACCCGAAGCTGTTGGGCTATCTGGGGATCCAGATCATGGAGCTGCAGTCCCCACTTACTCTTGGCCGGCTGGACAGACTTCCCAAGCTTGGCTTCCTCGGATGGCAGCTTTCCCACCTTCATGGAAAGCTTATGCTCTTTACCATCGCGAAGAACGGTTACCGTAACTTTTTCATCCACAGGAGTTGCAGCAATCATGGCAGGCAAGTCGTGGCTGTCCTTTACAGCCTTGCCGTCATAAGCAATAACGATGTCGCCACGCTCGATTCCACCCTTGTCCGCTGGACTGCCCGAAACAACATCAGCCACCAGGGCGCCTTCACGGTCCTCGACCTTCAGTGCCTTTGCGAGATCAGGGGTGATGGTTTGGATGCTGACCCCGAGGTAGCCTCTGGTTACCTCGCCCTTGGTCACCAACTGGGGAATCAAGGGTTTGGCCGTGTTCACCGGGATGGCAAAGCCGATGCCCTGGCCATAGGGAATGATGGCAGTGTTGATCCCTACCACCTCACCACTCATGTTGAACAGGGGACCACCAGAGTTCCCGGGATTGATGGAGGCATCGGTCTGGATAAAGTCATCGTAAGGCCCGGCACCGATGACACGTCCTTTGGCGCTGACAATTCCCGAGGTTACGGTGTGGCTCAGGCCAAAAGGATTGCCAATGGCCACAACCCAATCACCGACCTTCAGGTGCTCCGAGTCGACCATGGAGGCGGAAGGAATAGGTTTCTTTGCCTTAATTTTCAGTACGGCGAGATCCGTTTTGGGATCGCGTCCTACAACTTGGGCCTTGTACTCTTTCTTATTGGCCAGGGTGACGGTTACCTCTTTGGCACCTTCAACCACATGGTTGTTGGTGAGGATGTAGCCATCTTTGCTGATGATGACTCCGGATCCTGCTCCCTGTGTTCTGTGGTTCTCAGGCATGCGGGGCATCTCTTTGAAAAACCGCTCGAAAAAGTCCCCGTAGGGGCCCTCTGGCATTTGAGGTCTGTGAAAGGTAGCCTTTTCGATCTTGGTTACCTTGACATTGACCACTGTCGGGCTCAGTTTGTCCGCCAACTCGGCAAAGGAACTCGGCATCACCGGTGGTGAATTGGTGGATACATGAGGTCCATTGGTGAGGTCATCAGCCACTGAGGCTTTTGTCCAGTTGAGGCCTGAAGCCATCAACAGCCCGGCCACCAGAAAGGGAAGGCCGATAGCCATGATTGCCTTCGGTCTAAATCGTCTACTTCTCACTTTTACTCCTAATTTGTTGTTCATTTCAGTTTCTCCTTTGTTGATATGATGTTTTGTTAAATCTTTCCTGTTCCTGACAAAATCGGTTGGAGCTCACCTTCCGAGGAAGTCAGATCTTTTCCTCCGCGCGGCTTTCTTCAGTTTTGCAATACCTCTGACCTGGATCTGGCGGATGCGTTCCCGGGTCACGCTGAATTCCTCGCTCACCTTTTGGAGCGTGCGCCCTGTCTCCTCTCCTATTCCGAAGCGTCTCCTCAATACTTTCTCTTCACGAGTGCTGAGGGTTGCTAACGTCATTTGCAGCTGTTCCGCCAGGTTCTTTTGAATTGCAGCCTCTTCTGCGGTGACGCCATCCTCGTCCGCAATAAAATCCTTCAGCAGAGCTTCACCATCACCAATTGGACTTTCCAGTGAGATGGTGCGGCTCCTTTCGGCAATCTCAATGACTTTCTTCACCTTGGGCTCAGGGAGTGCCATCTTTTTGGCAATCTCCTCAGGGGTAGGGCTCCGACCTATCTCTGAGATCAACTCTCGCGCAGTCCGGCGCATCCTATGGATTGTCTCGATCAAGTGAACTGGGACCCGAACGGTTCGCGCTTGTTCTTGGATGGCGCGGGTGATTTTCTGCCGAATCCAATAGAAGGCGTAGGTACTGAACTTGTGCCCCCGACGATAGTCGAACTTATCCACGGCTAGCATAAGGCCGATGTTCCCCTCCTGGATTAAGTCCATTAAATGAAGTCCCCGGTTGGTGTACCTCCTAGCAATGCTTATTAGCAATCTGAGATTTGCCTCTATGAATTGTTGTTTAGCGGCCTTGACTTCTGCCTGAGCTGCAAGCACCCTCTCCAGGTCATCTTTGAGCTGGAATCTGGAAGCCCAAGCTTTCAACTCCACCCGATGAATTGCCTCTGAGGCAAGTTCCATCATCTCTCGAATCCTGTGGAATTTGTCCGGAGGAATCCCGCTATAAGACAGCTGCCTTTCTGCCTCCCGGGGATTGATGTCAAGGAGGCGAAACAGTTTTTCAGTTCTTGTCGGAGAGAGGCCTAATTCCCCCTTACACCTTTGAATGACCTTCTCAGCCTCACCAATACGTTCCACATAGGTTTCGAGTTCCTGAACAGTGTGGTCGACATGATGATCGCTAAGGTCGATTTGTAGACGAACCGAACCCAGGTGCTTTTCTTCTAACCGCCCCCTAACCTCCCGGATGACCATGGGATAGCGGAGCACCACCTGGGCGATTTCCGCACGACCAGCTTCGATTCGCTTTGCGAGTTGAACCTCTTCTTCATAAGTCAAGATAGGTATCCGTGGCATAGTACAGAAGTAGAGCCTGAGGAAATCACCATCATGATCCTTTTCCGAACACGACATTTGCTCCTGGGCATCTTTACCCGTATCCCGGTATTCCTCCGGCCCCCTCACACCTCGTTTACTCTTCTTCTCTTTGCCGGACATTTTGTGAGCCTCTCTTTGTCAATCTTTTCTAGGTCCCTATGTTCTTGAGCCGCATCGGTAGCCAGAATACGTGGCCGCCGGCGGCGATCCATGCGCTTTTGTGGTCATAAAGATAAGGAGTGAACATTAAAGGAGGATTAATTGGAGATTAGAAGTTTCTAATAAAATGAGAGGCGCAAGGCACAAGGTGCAAGGCACAGGGGAGATTTATGATTTAAGATTTGAGATTGCAGATTGGGGATTGAGGGATTAAGGAATTAGGAAATTAAGAATTTAAGATTGTAGGTTTTATTGTATTTTAGGCACTTTAGTTCATTTTAGCTCACTTTAGACATTTTAGGCATTTTAGGCTTGCGTCTGAGGAAGAAGAACCGTAAAAGTGCTGCCCTGGCCGGGGGTGCTTTCAACCTGGATTCTTCCCCCATGGGCCTCGGCGATGGAGCAGGCGATACTCAGCCCCAAACCGACGCCCTTTGCGTCTCTGGAGCGCGTCTCGGTAGCTCGGTGAAAGCGGCTGAAGATCAGCTTTTGCTCGTCTTTGGAAAGGCCAATGCCCGTATCAGAGATCCTCAGGGACACCCAATCTTTTTCAGATTGAAGAGATAGAGTGACGCTCCCACCTTCTGGGGTGTATTTTATGGCGTTGTCCACCAGGTTTAACAGAAGCCTCCTAAGGTGCTCTCGATCTCCCTGCACAGAAACAGTCTCCAGCACGTTCAAGTTGAGGCTAATGGAATGGTCATCTGCCACCACCTTCATCTGTTCACAGATCTCCTGTAAAAGCTCCTTCAACTCCACCAACCGCAGGTCCAGCCGCAGCACCCCGGCGTCGGCGCGAGCGAGCAGCAGAAGGCCCTCTACCAAATGATTGATCCTGTCAATCTCCTCGAGCCCGCTCTTGAGAACACGTTGATATTCCTCAGAGCTCCTCGGCGAGCGGAGAGCTACTTCCATCTCGCCTTTCAGGATAGTGAGGGGTGTTTGAAGTTCGTGGGAAGCATCGGCACTAAACTGGCGCATTTGATGAAAGGCATCATCCAGCCGACCGAGCATATCGTTCAGTGTCTTCGCCAACCTGTCCAATTCATCGCCACTTCCCGTCTCCTGCAGACGTTCGTCCAGGTGCTCCCCACTGATGCGCCGCGCTGCCTGTGTCATTCTATCCACCGGCTTGAGGGCCCTGCGGGCCAACAGCCATCCACCGCCACCCGCCAGCAGCAAACCAAAAGGAAGAACGGCTGCCATGATCAGGAGAAAACGACGGCGCGTCTTGTACATGTTATCCAGCGACATCCCCACCTGAACCAGGTTAATCACGCGGCCAGCCCGCATCACCGGCATGGTCAGAACCCTTGCCGGATAGGGGCCAGTGGAGGCAACAGTCTCGAAGGTGGGTAACCCTTGCGAGGCATTCTTCAGGGCTTCGGGGCTCAGGGGTAGCTGGCTTGAGCGGGATGGAGGCTGACGAGGATCTCGCCGGCCCAGCGGATCGAACATCTCAATGTGCCGCTCCAACGGTGAGAATCCAAAAAAGCGCCGGAAGAGGTCATCAATGTCGGAAGGAACCACTGCACTGCCTTCAACCAGGGCTCGTTGGGCCAACACCTGAGCAACGCCATTCAGGGCTGTGTCCATGTCGCGGGAGAGACTGTATGCCAAGAGTCCATAGGCGGTGCCCCCTAAAATAAGGAAGGTCAAGGTGAGCAGGCTGGTGTACCAGATGGTGAGTCTTGCCCCGATGGATCGAATGAGCATGAACTACTCCACTTTCATCACATAGCCCACCCCGCGGACTGTGTGGATCAGCTTCGTTTCCCGACCGGCGTCAATCTTCTTTCTCAAGTAGTTGACGTACACGTCAATGACATTGGTCATGGGATCGAAGTCATAGTCCCAGACATGTTCGGCT
>CP070843.1:1262620-1266794 GCA_020350905.1 Deltaproteobacteria bacterium | reverse complement strand
TGATACCGCAGTGGTCCTTCAGCATCTCAATGTCACTGAGAGTTCCGGGGTGAGAGCCAACATAGAGGTGTTCTAGAATCTGACTGTAGTTCATTATGCAAATCTTCTCCCGCGATCATGAGGCCAGCAGCAAAGGATCAGAAATTTATCAAAAAAAGCCCCCACCGACCAGTCCAGCAACGAAGGCCAATGGGGGCTACCCGCAAGGGGCACCAAGGTAGAGCGAAGAGGGCACAACACCCTACCCGGCACGCAACTTATCACGGGACTCGTGCACAAGCTCAACAGAAAGGCTACGCCGAAAATCTGCAGTGTTGACAGACGAAACAATCCTTGCACCATCCACTCTCTGTCATCCAAGATAATCCAAGGATAGACCGCAAATATCAAGCATCTTCCGTAGGTGTTTAATACCGGTCTCGTAACTCTTGTGCGTTTCCATGAAGTAGCCGTCATACTCAATAGGAGCAAAAAACCCCCTTCCACTAGGATGAACTGGATTGGTGGCGATCAAGTATCTTTTCCTACTGGTCGACAAGGGGAGATGGGATTCTATCTTTTGAATATGAGCGTGATCGCAAAGGAATCTTAATACCTGAAGGTAGAGATCGGCTAGCGAGTGGGCCCCAAAAAACTGACTTTCAACCTTGACAGAGACCCCTCTCTCCCGTGGAGCACGACTTGAAGGGTCTTTTGTTTGCTTCCGCTCTTGAACCTTGTCTGCCGCAATGGCAGGTGTCTCGCATCCTCGATGAGCATCATAGAAATCAAGAAGTCGTTCGATCACGTCTGCCGATGTATCTTCCAACGGTATCGCTAATTTCTGAAGCCGCTGGAAGATTGATTGCGAGATTCTGATTACTTTACTCATGGCCGCACCTCCATAGTTTTAACTTTTTTACCCAATAACCGTATATCCGTAATACTGTAACTTTCTCCAGGTTTAAGGGAAAAGTCAAGGTAAAGATATCATTCGAGTTATGGTATCTGTGAAAAGAGACCCATTTGAGGCAAGTGGTACGTTGTTTCAGTGAAAGCCAACGACGTCAAAGAAAGGGCTTAGGCGTGATTCTAATCCCATGCCGCCTTGGGAGTTTCGGAGGAAAAAGCGGAACCAGTGAGTCCTCAGTGTTTTGTGAAAATGGGTAGGTTCCCTCAGAAAGGATAGCCGTGACTACCGCTTTTGCAAGCAGAAAGTGTCAGGTTTGATCGTAGCTAATACATAAAATGCCCTGACCACCTTGGCCAAACCTTGACCAGTCAATTTTCATAATGTTCTTATCTCTAGGCACTGAACATTAGACACTGGGTACTATCTTAGTTACTGACTGTTTAATATCACCTCCAACCTAAAGCAAAGCGCTCCTACAACCTCCGACCTCTAAATCCGCAATCCACACCTGCCATGCCTGAACGAGGGCGATGACGGGGGCGGGCGCAATTCGAAATCCGCAATCCCTCTGCCCTATGCCACGCACGTTACTATCGAAAAGAATTCTGTTAGACTTGGTATGTATAGCAGGTGAATGCTCTGACTTCAGCTAACCACAAAGGATCCATCATGAATGAAAGCAAGCTTATCTCCATTTACACCCTTGCCAACCGTTTCGAAGCTGACCTTCTCATGGATGCCCTCCATCGTGAAGGTGTCCCTGCAATGCTGAGGTCATTCGAAGAAACGGCATATGATGGTCTTTTTGTACCACAACGCGGTTGGGGACAAATCATGGTACCCGAAGAATACATCTCAGAGGCTCACGAAGTCATGACCCTTCTGATTCAGGATCTTCAATTAGAGGGTTTTGACGAAGAATCTTCTGAGAAAGCCCCTTCTGTCTGGGATGAATTGGCAGAAGCGGATACCTAGATATAATAAGACAACCTACCATCATCTCTGCGGGCGAAGACGGCTTGTGTGACTTTGTTATTCAGCCCGCAATGAGCCTGGGCAAGGCCGGAAAGTAATTGCCTCATATATCGCCCTTGCGGCCTCACTGAAAGTACGATCATAATCAGGATTATCCGCTCTCCTAAATCTAAGGTCCACGCCTTCCACCGAATCCAAAATATCCAGAAGCTGGTCAATCTCGAGGGTGATCCGATCCATCAGGGCCCGGCATTGAGCCTCATTGTTTTCAAAAATTCCTTTCCTAGTGACCATCGGATCTCCAAGATCCCAGTCCCTATTCAGATCATTTGCAAATTCTATGAATTCATCAACACTATCATATCTCTTGGGTATGGTTGTCTTTAGCAATTTGAACACTGACTCCATGGGAGACAGATTTATTAGCTCAGGATTATGCGAGTAGCTATATTCGGTGTGAAATGGCACATCTTCCATACCGAAAGTAAACATGCTCTTTGCAAACCAATTCTCCGTGTATCGAGCTATTCTTTCATCTGTCCAATTTTCATCTGGTTTGAAATAGATCCATACTATTCTGGACAGATCTTCTAAGCACTCATCAATGCTGTTATAAGAGTAGTCTGCGATATGCGCTCCATCGTCGAATATATCAATCCCAACGGATTCGATGCCTGGCAAGGTGGCTTGCATGATAACTGTTCGATCTTTGCAGCGAGTTATCAGAACTGAGCAAGAATCTCGCTGCCATGCCATGAAGCCGGCATCTTCCCACTCCTCCGGTGCGGGAAGGGGCATGTCCTTGAAGGCGCTGGGTGTTATGAATAAGGCACATGTATCTGGAGGTAGATCAAGCTTCTCCAATACATCCACATAGAACCCCCACTCCTCCCTGCCACTTATCTGCATAGGTTCCAGTTGGCCCGGGTGGTCGATCAGGTGGTCTTCCACCATCAGGAGCAACAGCTCCAAGCTTGCTTGCCAATCGGCATGAAATTCATCGCGGCCAGCTTGCTTGCGACTTTCTGCTCTGGCGGCGATCTGTTGTACGGATTTCTGGATGGATTCTTTACTTTTTCTGGTTTTACTTTCCTTATCCTCAGTCACAATTTGTCCTTTCTCTATTTCACCGGGAACACAGATAGATCAGCAACATAATCTAACACATATCCACCTATCGGGAATGCTTTCATATCTTATGACATAGGTTATCGTCTTGCTCGAAGTCAATGCTTTACAATGTCTCTATCAATACTGTCATGGTCGAGATCTTGAGCAAGGCCAAGGAGTCGGAAAAGAAAGGTGGTGAATAGGAATGGCAAGTTCTCATAGAGTGTCCAATGTGCCACAATAAACAGACTACTATGAAAAATGTAAACACGCCTCTACCACCTCAAGACTCCCTTAATACACACTCAGCCTAGAATTTACTCTGGCAGAAGATACGGGAAAGGGGCAAGTAAGCAGTTACCGCAGGACAAAAAGAGAACCCCCACCGACCATATGCCAGTGGGGATACGAGAAAGGAGGAGAATTGACAAAGAGATTATGTTCTCTTGTTAATAGTAGTCAAAATAGCTTCAAAAAAGTTCCATCTTAGAAAAGAAAAGCCCCCATCGACACGGCGCACACCAATATAAACCGATGGAGGTCCCATTTGGGAGAATGGTATTAGGTGAGCCCTATGCTCACGACACTGACTAACTGATGCAAACCCGACGCCAATAAAAAGAATGCCCCCACTGACCTCTCAGCCAATGGGGGCATAAACCCCTGCAGGGCTTCAGGTGAGAACCCTGCCGGGGGGGCACAGAAGCTACATTGCACAAGGAATGTGGAAAATAAAGTCCCCATCAGCCAGCTGCCAAACTGGTGGGGACTAGGGAGAGGGGTGAAAGTCAATATATGGAGAAAGGAGGTTGGTGGCTAGGAGAGCAAACGCTATGCCAAAGTGATTAAAGGGTAGATTTTGTGATATATCTCGGGTGCATAACAAAAACAGCGGAAAATTGAATTTAGGATAATGAGTAGAAATTTACCGTGAAATTGAAAAAAAATTCCATTTTTCAATATTGTGGGGGCAAACAGACCTACGAACTTTTCGTATTGAAGGCAACCATGGAGAAAGTGAGGCTATCTCATGCGTACAACTGGAGCATTCATTCTCAGTCTGGTCTTAATCCTTCTGCCCAGTTTCTCCTGGGCCTGGTCAGGTATGGTTGTGGGCGTATCGGATGGTGACACCATCAAGGTGATGGGAGCTCATAATAAGCAGGTGAAGATTCGCCTCTATGGCATAGACACGCC
>CP070843.1:1253861-1262520 GCA_020350905.1 Deltaproteobacteria bacterium | reverse complement strand
GGAGTCCAAATCGGGCAGGGAAGTCTGGTCCCGGCAAGAGAAACATTGCGATAATGTATACTTCGATATTACTCCCAGGCAGCTCATTACCGGTTTTGTCAGCGAAAAGGGAATTCTTGACGCAGCAGACATGAAGGAACATGTCCAGCGCTGGCAGCGACTGGAGAAGGATCTTGCCCTCTGAAAAAGGAAGGAACTGAGGGTCCCGAGAGTTTGGAGAGTTCAGAGGGTTCGGAGAGTTCGGAGGGATAGAGTGAAGGGGCTGGTTCCTCTGGCTAGGGCCCGTGAACGGTCACATCTTCAGCAAGAAAAGTAGAGTCTAAGACCAGTTCCTCATCTCGGTCGTAGATCAATATCCGAAAAGACTCGGAGTAGGAGAAAGGGAAGTAGAATCTGCCGGTCACCTCCTTGAAATGGCGGATATTGTACCCCACCGACTTTCTCAACCTGACCGGCATTCCCTCAGTTAATTTCATAGAGGGAAAGGAGACGAAACGCGGCTGGTGAGGTGGTCTAAGAGAGGCAATAATGGCCACATTCCCTGCTATTGGCTCACCAATCAAGTTAACCAGCTTGAAAACGAACCGAAAGCCTTCCCTGTCTTCTTCCAGGGAACTGACTTTGGCCTCATCGATTCTAGCAATGGGTCGAGAATCGACTTCTGCATTGCCGCCGATCTGAAGCTCTGGCGCCTGAGACTCTGGCTTCTCTTCCTTTTCCTCCGGTACGAGAGCGACCTCTACTGTCGGCTGGGCTGCAGGTTGCGCCACCCCTTTTGAGAAAGCTCCCCCGCCCTGTCTAACCGCTCGCTCTTCGAATTTAGCCATAAGCTGTTCGAGCAGGGCGACTCTTCCTTCAAGTCGCTGGCGTTCCTCGCGTTCCTGCAAATAGGATTGTCCTAAAAGAACACAACTCACCACCAAAACGATCAAAATGACCATCGGCACGTATATGAAGCGCCGACCCAGATGAAAGGTAAAGGTTTTACCCTTGTGCCTGGAAAAGATAGTGACTGAGTAATCGTTCCTCATGTCGCATCTCTACAATGGTGTCAACCTCGTTTAGAGAAGTCTCTTGGTCACCTCCTGCACTACGTCTGTAGTCTACCCCATTCGAGCAGGTAGCTGTGAATCAAACGGATCGCAAGAATCCGTGCGCATTCTCGAATTATGAGGTCTTAAGTTGCAGAATTTGGAACTTGTCTCACGCCTGGGGTAGGCTTTCGATGGGATCAGGTGGGGATTGGATGTTGGACTGATCACTTTCTTCCATAGATAAGCCACTTTCCAACTGTGGATATGCGGATTCCACTGCCTCCATCATCTTGAACGAACCTTCCACCATGCCGCCCTCGGCAACGGTTATTTTTGTTGCCTCAACGTCTCCGGTTACCCGCCCCGTGGCAGTGATTTCCAATCGACTCCGAGCGTTGATGTTGCCAATAATCTGACCGCCTACCACCACCGAGTCTGCATAAATATCAGCCTCGACCTTGCCCCGGCGGCCCACAACCACCTCACCTTTGGCTTCGATCCTGCCTCTTATGCTGCCTTCCACACAGACACTTCGCTCACTCTGGATTGACCCTTCGAAGACAGTATTGATCCCAATGAGAGTATCCAAGGACAGACTCTTCTCCTTCTTATTCTTGATTTTCATTGTCCGCCACCCTCAACTCGCAAAGGGCGGACCAGGAGACGGTTGGCCTTCGCGTTCAGGATGTAATGAAGAGGATTCACACACCGATTCTTGACCTTGATCATGTAATGCAGGTGGTTGCCCGTCGAGAGACCGCTGTTGCCTATAAAAGCAATGGTCGCCCCTCGCTCGACTTTCTGGCCGGGACTTACATTGTAGCCGGACAGATGCCCATAGGTGGTAATGATGCTCCCGCCGTGGTCTATCTTGAGATACTTACCTAGATACTTATCATATCCTTTCTTTACTACCTTGCCATTGGCCGGTGCTATAATGGGTGTGCCCTTGCGACCACTGATATCCAAGCCATTGTGGAACTCTTTCAGACCAGTGAATGGACTGCGTCGCCAGCCGAATCCTGAGGAAAACCAGTAATTGGTCCCGTCCATAGGAATAATACTCGGCGTGCTATCCCAGGTCTGCCGCTGGCTTCGCATCGTTCCCACCAGCTCCTGCAGGTCCGTCTCCAACTGCTGGGCCCTTTGGAGGACGGAGACCTGTCTGGGCTTGGCAGGGAATGGCATGCTGCCGCTGGCCATGGCATCCGTTGGGGCGATGGTCGAGAGATCCGGTGAGGGCTCACCTCCCTGCCCGAGACCGCTTGTCTCTTCGTGACCCTTTTCCAGGCCGAGAAAGCTCCGGATGGTATTTTCATCCTTTTGGATGCGCTCCATGGTCTGGCGAAGTGCATCCAACTCCCTCTCCTTCTGAAGCAGATCGGTATTTTTCTCCCGTACCTGGATATAGTCATGATAGAGACGATTGCCAAAGTATCCCCCTGTGGCCAACAGTGCCCAAGAGAGCAACAACATGCCCACAAAAATGTACAGGGCTATGACTGGGAGAGAGAAGGTTCGGGATTTGGAACTCACCGACGGCATCCACATTATGGTTATTCGTTTTCGCTTCATACCTTTACCTGTCGCTAGATGGAGGAGAGAGTGTCAAAAAACTGCCACTGATGGTAATATTATTGGAGAAATCCTTGAATCTAAAATCCCGGCGAGCTCCGGGCAGCAAGGCAAAATACAAGTGTTCGATCCCTCGAAAAGCTGTTGTCATTGGTTTCGTCTCAGAATGGGGCCCAGAGTAGAGGAATTTCAGTATGCTTTGAGTACCTTGGGCCCACTTTTAGTTTAAACCTTCAGCCCTGTCAAGCTTTTTTTTAGCCATAGCGGTAAGTTAACCTGCTATGGGTAAGAATTAGATGTTCTCCAGTAATTGACTGGACATCTCTCCTAGCCGCTTGATTCTTATAGCAAATTTTACGCCAAAAATAGTATTTTCCCTCTTTTCCTGAAACCGTCGGAGTAAAAAGATTTAGTGATCATCTATAATTATTGACGTGACTCTCCTTTTGGTATACAAATAAATACATAATTCGGTTTTGAAGGAGGATTTCCATGCAAGATCGGGCCGTCGACCCACGTGTGAGTATACTCAAAGATATTTCACCCCTGCTTACTTCAGTGCTGGACACAGATAGTGTATTGGAAATGATTATCGAATCAGTGACCAGGCTGATGGAAGCCAAGGCGAGTTCTCTGCTGCTGGTCAACAAGAGTAGGAACAAACTCTACTTTCAGATCGCAACTGGAGAAGCGAAAGAAGAAGTTAAGAAATTTGAGATTGACATGGGTCAGGGTATCGCCGGTCATGTGGCTTTGACCGGTGAACCCCTTCTTGTCCCCGACGTATCGAAAGATGCCCGCTGGGACAGCACTATCAGTGAAGCAACTGGTTTTGAAACTCGCTCCATTGCCTGCGTGCCCATAAAAAGCGGGCGGGATGTTATTGGTGTCATCCAGATTATCGACCGTGAGGATGGGCAGCCCATCTACGAAGCTGACATGGAGATCTTGAGCCACTTTTCAGAGCTCGCCTCTGTTGCCATTGAACGAGCCCGAAACTACAAGGACATAGTAAACGAAAACATATATCTAAAAAAGGAGCTGGAGTCCCGGTATGAAATTATTGGTGTCAGCAAGGCCATTGAAACGGTGATCTCAGACGCCGTCAAGGTCGCCAACTCCAAAACCACTACCCTGATAACTGGAGAGAGCGGCACGGGCAAAGAACTTGTAGCCAGACTGATCCATAAAATTGGACCTCGGCGCAAGAGAAAACTTATGGTGGTCAATTGCGCCGCTTTTACCGATACCCTGCTGGAATCTGAACTGTTCGGGCATGAGAAAGGCTCGTTCACCGGGGCCATTTCGCGAAAAACCGGGGTCCTGGAAATTGCCGACGGCGGCACCCTCTTTCTGGATGAGGTCGCCGAAATGAGCCCTTCCATGCAGGTAAAACTGCTGCGGGTTATCCAAGAAGGCACCTTCAATCGAGTTGGTTCACCCAGCCCCATGCAGGTGGACATAAGGGCCATTGCCGCCACCAATAAGAATCTCTTTGAAGAGGTGCAGAATGGCAGCTTCAGAGAAGACCTCTACTACCGCCTCAACGTGGTGCATATTCACATCCCATCGCTCAGGGAACGGAGAGATGACATCCTAGTCCTGGCCCAACACTTCTTAGACAAGTACAAGTATATCAGGGGGCCATCCAATCTCAATTTCAGCCCGAACACCATTGAAGTGCTGCAAAACTATCACTGGCCTGGCAATGTGCGCGAGCTGGAAAATGCCATTGAGCGCGCCGTGGTGATGGGTGGAGGCGGGCATATAGAGCCTGAAGACCTTCCCTTCAGTGTGGTGCCATCTGGAGACACCGCTCAAGAGCTCTTGGGCTGTACCTTGAAGGAGGCGCTTGACTCTTTCAAGCGTGACTTCTTGCAGCGCAACCTGGATCATCAGGGTAGCAGCGTTAAGGAAACGGCAAAGGTGCTGGGCATCCAACGGACCTACCTTTCCCGGCTAATCTCCAAGTATGGTCTGACCACCAGGCGAAGTCGGTGATCCTTATCTCGCCGGCAGATTGGCACTATTGTCGCATGGTTGACCTTGAGGAGTGACGAGCTATAATCTGCCTGTAAACAGCAATGGGGTAAATAAGTTTTCACCACGGATACACATATGAGATGGATCTTCCCCCGGACTGAGGACGGATTCTGTCAGTTGTTCGTGGTCCGCTGTTTACAGAGAAGAATAGTGTAAAGCGTAATCACCTAACATCGCATTTGACAGCTGACAACGTAGCCGGGCGGAGATCAAGATGGCTAACCAGATTCGGAAAGCGAGGGTTGATGAGGTCCGTGAAATTCAAAGTATGCTGGCCAGCCACGCCCAGCGCGGCGATATGCTGCCTCGTTCCCTGAGTGAACTGTATGACAACCTTCGGGATATTTTTGTCTACCTGGATGACGATAAGCCGGAAATCATCGGCACGTGCAGCATGCACATCTGTTGGGAAGACCTGGCCGAGATCCGCTCTCTGGCGGTCAGGGAACCGTATCAGGGTCAGGGTATTGGCAGGAAACTTGTGCGGGCTTGCATTTCCGAGGCCAGTGCTTTGGGATTGCACCGTATCTTCGTTCTCACGTACCAGGTAGAGTTTTTTCAAAAAATTGGCTTCTGGGAAGTGGACAAGGGGACCTTGCCCCACAAAATCTGGGCAGATTGTCTGAAGTGCATCAAATTTCCCGAGTGCGATGAGACTTCCATGATCATTGAGATCTAACCCTAATGTTGCAAACCATCTGGAGGCAGGGTAAGCCCTCGGTCTTTTCCAGGCAGGAATAACGTATGGCTTTACTGGCGAATCCATTAACGAAACTTTTTGGCAGCAAGAATGACCGTGAACTCGGGAGACTGGCGCCACTGGTGGATCAGATCAACAGTCTGGAGTCAGAGATGAGTTCCCTGAGTGATGCGGAACTGGCTGGCGCCACGGCACGCTTTCGCCAGCGCTTGGACCAGGGAACTGAGCTGGATGAGCTATTGCCGGAGGCATTCGCCGTGGTTCGGGAAGCCTCTGTGCGCACTCTGGGTATGCGGCCTTTTGACGTCCAGCTCATTGGCGGTATCGTGCTCCACCAAGGCAAGATCTCCGAGATGAAAACCGGAGAAGGCAAGACCCTGGCTGCTACCATGCCGGTCTACCTCAATGCCCTCACCGGCCGCGGGGTGCATGTGGTCACGGTTAATGACTACCTTGCTCGCCGTGATTCCGAGTGGATGGGAGCCATTTACCAATTCCTCGGCTTGAGCGTGGGAGTAATACTTCATAATCTTAACGATCAGGAGCGGCAACAGGCTTACGGCGCCGACGTTACCTATGGCACCAACAACGAGTTCGGCTTCGACTATCTGCGGGACAATATGAAATTTCACCGCCAGGATTGCGTGCAGCGAGAACTCAATTATGCCATCGTTGACGAGGTGGACAGCATCCTCATAGACGAAGCACGGACGCCGCTGATCATTTCAGGTCCGGTGGACTATTCCATCAAAGACTACGAGAAGCTCCGCGCCCCGGTGGCCAACCTGTTTCAGAGACAACAGAAATTGGCCAAGGAATTTATCCAAGAAACGAAGAAACTTCTGGATCAGGACCAGGAGTACGAAGCAGGTGAGGTGTTTCTCCGGGCCTATCGGGCTGCCCCAAAGCATCCCAGTGTAATGGAGATGATGGAACAGGGGAGGATGCGCAAGCTCTTCAAGAACGTGGAACAGGACTATTCCCTTGCCAAGCGTCTTCCCGAGGTGGATGAATCCCTCTACTACGTGGTGGAAGAGAAGGAACGAAATGTATACCCCACTGAGCGCGGCAAGGACATAATTGCCAAGAAAGATTCCACATTCTTCATCCTGCCGGAGCTGGAAATAGAAATAGACCTAATTGATCAAGACAACACTCTCTCCTCGGAAGAAAAAGCGGAACGCAAACATAGGATTCGGAGCGATTATGAGCAGAAGCTTACCCGCAACCACGTCATCAATCAGTTGTTAAAGGCCTACGCGCTCTTCGGCAAGGATGTGGATTACGTGGTCAAGGATGGTCAGATCATCATCGTAGATGAGTTCACCGGCCGCCTCATGCCAGGCCGTCGTTACAGCGACGGTTTGCATCAAGCACTGGAAGCTAAAGAGGGTGTGCGGGTTGAGCAGGAAAACCAGACCCTCGCCACCATCACTTTTCAGAACTATTTTCGTATGTATGAGAAACTCGCCGGCATGACAGGAACCGCCGACACTGAAGCTGCGGAGTTTGCCAAGATCTATGACCTGGACGTGGTGCTCATCCCCACCAACAAAAAGATGATCAGAGCAGACCACTCTGATGTTATCTATAAGACCGAGCGGGAAAAATTTCAGGCTGTGGTGGAGGAGATCAAAGAGCTGGCTGAAATGGAAAGGCCGGTCCTCGTGGGTACTGTGTCCATTGAGAAGTCCGAGAGACTCAGCAAGATGTTAGCGAAAGAGGGCGTCAAGCATTCGGTGCTGAATGCAAAAAATCATGAGAAAGAAGCGGAAATTGTAGCCAAAGCCGGACAAAGAAATTCAGTCACCATCTCCACCAATATGGCGGGACGCGGTACCGACATCGTATTGGGTCCCGGAGTGGTGGATATGGATGGTCTCCACATTATCGGTACGGAACGCCATGAAGCTCGCCGCATTGACAACCAGCTCCGCGGCCGGGCGGGTCGCCAGGGTGATCCAGGCTCATCTCGCTTTTATCTATCCCTGGAAGACGATCTCATGAGAATCTTTGCCGCCGACCGCATCGCCAACCTCATGGATAGGGTGGGCATGGAGGAGGGACATCCCATCGAACATGGACTGATCACCCGCGCCATAGAAAACGCCCAGAAGAAAGTGGAAGCACAGAACTTCAACATTCGCAAGCAGCTTATCGAATACGACGATGTCATGAACCAGCAGCGGGAGATAATTTACGAGCAACGCCGCCAGGCTCTGGAGGAAGAAGATCTCCATTCGGTTATCCTCGACATGATTGAAGATATTGTTGACGACCTGGTTGAAAACCACACCCAGGAAGAGACCCTTTCGGAAGAGTGGGATTTGCAAGGATTGCAGGAGGCTTTTCTAAATCAGTTCTCCATGACACTGAGCTTCGAAGGGAATGCTGTGGAAGATTTCACCCAGGAAGGTATCCGTGAGTTCCTCTTGGAAAAAGCTCGGAACGGCTATGCTCGGAAAGAGGAGGAATGGGGCTCGGAAATCGCGCGAGACATGGAGCGGCTGGTAACCCTGCAGACGGTAGATCAGCGCTGGCGTGAGCATCTCCTGGCCATGGATCACTTGAAGGAAGGGATTGGGTTGCGTGGTTATGCTCAGCAAAATCCACTCATTGAGTACAAGCGTGAAGGGCTTGAAATGTTCCAGGAGATGGTAGAGCAGATCAAGGGAGAGATCCTCCAGATGCTTTTCAGGATTCAGGTGGCTACTCAGGAGGAAACCGAGCACCTGCAAGAAGCCCAACAGCAGCCCTTGTTCCTCAGTCACGGCGAATCAGCGGCTGGCTCAAAAAGAAAACCAGCAAGACGTTCTGCCAAGGTTGGCCGCAACCAGCCCTGCCCCTGTGGGAGCGGCAAGAAATACAAGAAATGCTGTGGGAGATAGACGCTCTGCGCAGCGAGATGTGGGATCGGGCGAGACGAGAGGTCGGCAAGTGAAGGTAACATATGATTTCGATCTTTCACGTCTCGCGCGTCTCGCCAGTCTCGCTCGTCTCGCAGCTATTTTCGCCTCGTGCTCGGTAGACAGGCCCTTTGCCGTTTTAGCCCGTCGGCCCGCAAACACTTTAATCTCTCGCACAGATGACCAATGACCACTGACCAATTACCTCCTCCTGGAGAGTTTACCGTTCCCGGATTCAAAGCCGGAGCAATAGCCGCTGGCATTCGCTATCAAAGACGTCCCGACCTTGCCCTTATTACCAGTGAGGTGCCAGCCACTGCTGCCGGGGTTTTTACTACCAACAAGGTCCAGGCGGCCCCCGTTTTGCTCAGCCGCTCTCATCTCACCGGGAATACTGTTCG
>CP070843.1:1250828-1253761 GCA_020350905.1 Deltaproteobacteria bacterium | reverse complement strand
GAGTGCAAAAGCTTCCATCTCTAGGGCACAGGCATTAAGCAAGTCCAGGTTCATTCCCTGGTCGACAACGTGCTTGACTGCCTGAGTCGCCACTCTGCCCTTGGTAGCAATGAGGGCTGCAACCTTCCTGGTCTCCTCAATGAGTGTTTCAGGAGGAAACACCTTGTTCACCAACCCTATGTCTTTCGCTTCCTGAGCACTGATCATGACTCCGGTCAGGCAAAGTTCTTTAGCCAGGGCCCGCCCCACCAAACGAAGCAGACGCTGGGTACCGCCAAAACCCGGAATAATGCCCAGATTAATTTCTGGCTGGCCAAGCTGTGCCGTTTCCGAAGCGTAGATAAAATCACAGGCCAGTGCGATCTCGCAGCCAGCGCCAAGGGCGAACCCGTTCACACAAGCGATCACGGGAATGCTTAGACTTTCCAGGGCAAAGAGTACCTCCTGCCCCTTGACGGCAAAGTGCTTGGCAGAGATAGGATTCAGCTTCTGTAACTCCTTTATGTCAGCACCAGCCACAAAGGCCCTGTCGCCCGCGCCCGTCAAGATAAGCGCCCTGACCTCCTCATCGTCTTCAATTGTTCTTATGGCCTCACCCACTTCGGTGAGAGTGCCCATTTTTAGGGCATTCAGCACCTTGGGCCGGTTGAAGGTTATTGTGGCAATTCCCCCTTCCACCTCAAACAGGATATCCTCATAAGCCATGGCACACCTCTCTCTTGAATCAGATTGACAATGTTCAGACGGCTCTGACAGTCACCTCGCGTTCATGGCTGCCATTGGCCATCCCACGAATTCCGCTGGCTGAGTTCATAAAAGTTGAAATCGCGCTCCATGTCAAGAAAAAGCCATGAGAAAGTTTCTCGTTCGCTTCATGAACCTAGCCATCACATTCCTATGGTTATCAGTAACTGTGAAGCATGGTGAAAATCGACATTCTCCTTCCCCCTAGAATACCAAAACATCGATTCCAAAGCTTTTACCCAAAACTAGCTTGACCAGTAATAGGTAAAAGTTACCCAAAAGTGGTTTGACCGGAAATGGGTAAATGATGAGTGGGGTATTTGTGCTGACTTTGGCCCTCCACCTGTGGTTTTGTCAGCCCGAAAAAGCTGTAGATCATCTATAGTAGGTCGATTGACTACCACTAGTCCCTATGCTACTAAAAGGGGCCGAGAAAAAAAGTGAGGGATGACACATGATTGATCTCCGCAGTGACACGGTAACCAAGCCTGGCCAAGCGATGCGAGAAGCCATAGCCACAGCCGAGGTGGGTGACGATGTTTTGGGTGAGGACCCCACCGTCAACCTTCTCCAGGATAAGATGGCATCCCTGCTGGGCAAGGGAGCCGGGCTTTTCGTGCCCTCTGGTACGATGGCCAACCAGGTAGCCATCAAGACCCATATTCAACCAGGCGATGAAATTTTGATCGATCAGGATGCACACATCTATTACTATGAGTGTGCGGCCACGGCGGTAATCGCCGGTGGCCAGTTTCACTGCCTGCAAGGAGACAATGGCATCTTGGCGCCCGAAGCCATAGCGGCCGCCATCAGACCCCAGGACATCCATCAACCACCATCGCGACTTGTTTGCTTGGAAAATACTCACAACAGGGGCGGCGGGACTATCTATACGGTAGAAAGAACGACCTCCATAACAAAACTGGTCTCTGAACAAAACATGAAAGTTCACCTAGATGGCGCTCGGCTCTTTAATGCTGCTCTAGCTACTGGTACCACGGTAAGAGAGTTGTCCAGGGGGGTGGATTCCGTTTCCATCTCTTTCTCGAAAGGACTGGGGGCACCCGTGGGTTCGGTACTTTGCGGTTCCACGGACTTTATCGCTGAAGCCCGGCGCTTCCGCAAAATGTTTGGAGGTGGTATGCGCCAGGTTGGCATCTTGGCCGCAGCTTGTCTCTACGCACTTGACCATCATGTGGAGCGGTTGGAGGAAGATCATGAAAACGCCAGGAGACTTGCCTTCGAACTTGCCAACATGCAAGGAATTCAGATTGAGCCCGAACACGTGGTAACCAACATTGTCATCTTTGATGTGGCTGGCACCGGTCTGGATGCAGACAGTTTTGCAGATAACCTGGCTACAGAGGGAGTTCTCATGATTCCCTTCGGCCGCACCACCGTTCGCGCCGTAACGCATATGGATGTAAGCGCAGCGGATATTGACAGAGCTCTTGAAATTACAGCGCGATTTCTCAAATCATCCTCCAGACAAGATTTGGGGAATGTGGACAGGTCAAACTGACGCGGAGACGCTGGGTCGCGGAGATACGGAGAAGAGGATTGTGCCAAGGGTGCAGAGCTCTTTTCCAGATGCCTCCGCTTCGCCCCCTCGCCGTATCCCCCTGTCGCCTACTGCAACCGGGTGGCCTTGCATGAGCGGAATCGTGACCCTACTCACAGACTTTGGCACCCGCGACCACTACGTGGCCGCAGTCAAAGGGGTGCTGTTGAGCATCAACCCGTCACTCAATGTAGTGGACATCACCCACGAGATAAGCCCGCAAAACATCAGGGGGGCAGGCTTTATTCTGGCCTCAGCCTGCGAATATTTCCCAGAAGGGACGCTACACCTGGCAGTTATAGATCCCGGTGTTGGTGGGAAGCGCCGGGGTTTGGCCGCTGCAACCGAACGCCACCTTTTTGTTGGTCCTGACAACGGTCTCTTTGACTGGGTTTTTGCTGTTGATCCACCTCATCAGGTTGTGGTGCTGGAAAACCCTGATTATCGACTGCCGCAGGTTAGTGCCACATTTCATGGCCGCGACATCTTCGCCCCAGCAGCCGCACACCTGTCTCTCGGCCTGCCTCTGGAGAAACTGGGGCCAGCTGTCCACTACCGGATGCATTTCCCCGGCAGACTGATCTTGAGGGACCAGGACAGACTACAGGGAGAAATCATTCATGTAGAT
>CP070843.1:1246302-1250728 GCA_020350905.1 Deltaproteobacteria bacterium | reverse complement strand
TCGGCTACACTTTGGTCAGGTGGGACTTGAGCTGCAACCAGCTCTCACCCACTGGGTAACACTATCGAATTTTATCCCTCCTTTCGGGAATCCCAACGACTTGGGTTTAACTTGGCACGAACATCCCTTAATCCACACTTTCCATACCTGAAACCTCACCACAAAATAGGGAGGTTGGTCAAAGGGAGGTCTTTCTCAAAGATTTGTATCATGCACCAACCCTTATATAATAGCTGTTCCAAGCCTCGAAAACGTAGTAATAGGGCAACCCTAGTTCGAGCCTCATTGAAACGTTGTTGAAATATCTCTTTAGGTATTTCTTAACACAGCTACTGAACTGGTAGACCAAGAGTTTTCCGCCGGACTCTAAAGCTTCGGATGTGTCAAGGATTATAGATTGGATTGCCTGCCGATTCATGAGTGAGAAAGGAATGCCGGAAATGACATAACTAACTCGCTCAAGACCATTCTGTCGCAGAATGCGTAGAACGTTCCTGGCATCATCGTTTGCGACAGTGAGCCGCCTATCATCAATTTTCTTCAATTGAACTTTGAAGCGCTTGTTGGTCTCGATCGCGATGAGCCTGCTTTTGCGTGTCATTGTATTGAGCAGGTATCGTGTATAGGCGCCGTCCCCTGGGCCGTACTCCACCACGATCATGTCCTTTGAGAAATCTATCCCTCTGCATACCTTCTTGACAACTGTTTGCGGCGTGGCAGCAAGCGTTGCGATCCGTGGATCTGATAGATAATTCAGAAAAAAGCTAAGTCTACTCATTCTACCATTGTGAAGTTGGTGGCTATTCATATCGGTCAACAGTCAATTAGACCAACGGTGTATTTCCGCCAGCGAATGCTCCTCTCACCTTGATATCATATTAGACGCCTAGCCCGGATATTTCATGAATGGTCTACTGCGACCGCGGATGTGGGCACCCTTCCGGGCTTCCTCGGGTTTCCCACCCTGCGACGTACAGTTCAAGTACGCCTCGGATGTAAAACCCTGCGGTTCCCCGGTGGCATGCCCATCTTCACGGTCTCGTGACGTCAATTCATGAAATATCCGGGCTAGAATGAGAGCAACAAACAAGGGGGTACCGACCTCAACTTTTGATGATTCGTAAAGCTCTTCTAAGCCTATTTTACATTACATTTTCCACGCTTTCGGCTCTAGGAAACATACTACTGCATGTGGGAGACTTGTCTCAAAGGGCAAACTAAAAACTAGAGTATGTAAACTTCAAGCAGAACGGTGTGGACTTCAGATCATAACGATGTGAGTGAAATCGGGCCGCACGGTTTTTCACTTCTGCTTGAGCCGTTGGGTAGCTGATGTTTTTGCATAGCGAGAGCTTGCAGTCTTACACAATATCAACATCCTCCCACAAGGCGATCTAATTGTGGAGCTTGACAGCTGTGCCGTAAACTAAGAGTTCAGCCGCTGTGCCCACAACACTTGTAGTCATATAGCGAACATTGATTATTGCATCCGCCTCCATCTCTGCAGCCCTGGCGATCATTCTATCAGTGGCTGCTGTCCGAGCCTTTCCCATCATCTCTGTATATTCAGTCAATTCACCGCCAAGAATCAGCCTGACTATTGCGGATAGATCTTTGCCAAGCCAGATGGCAAATACCGTATGGCCCTGGACGAGACCGAGAATCTCAGCTATCTCTCGGCCAGGCAGTAATGCTGAACTCATCAAGAGAACTTCGCGATCTGACTCCGCAGGCAGTGCCCTCGCTCTTGAAGTCCCGTCTCTTGTTTGTTCGAGGGCCAATGTCAGAAGCACCACAAGAATGCCCCCCAAAAGGCAAAAGACAGCTGTCCTGAGCCACCAGGGCACGACCGGGTCATCGGAAACGATCATGTACCAGGGCATCCCGACAAAGACTGCAGTGAAGAGCCCGAGCACAAAGGCCAGCGTGCCAACATGTCGAAGTATTTTCATAGCTCCTCCTTAGACCAGTAAAATCCAAAATCTCAGCTAGCGGCTGAGATCAGCGGCCCATCGACAGGCTCAGGTCCGACTGCAGCGAGTTAGATTGCGATTGCTATTCGCCCACAAACGAGCCGTCTGGGGCTAGGATAAAATCGGCTGTTAATGGAACAAAAGCACGGAACCCACCATCGTGGTAATGGCTACATACATTCAAATCTTCTGCTTTGCCCACCAAAAATGAGTGTCAAAATGTGATACTTAACAGACGACCCGAGAGAAAGTGAGGATTTCATCCCACCCTCCGCTGGAATTTACATTGGCACAAGGTATGGTTTCTTGTCAATGTGTAGAAAAAGAAACCCTTACTGATCGGTCCAGCAAAGGGCAATGAGGGCGACATGTAGAGGAAGCTGGGAAAGTTTTTGAACTGTCGAGGATTAGTTGGTGGCAGGAAAAATCATCAGTAGCCTTCTCCACGCTCGTAACCCCTTATTATTTCAGCATCAGTGGAAGTTATTGTCTCCCCCGCCTCCGTCATTTTGCTCGATTCGAGCTTGATCGAAGAATCAGATTCCGTACGAGGGAGGGGGAGTTTTAGAATTTCTCCTGCATAGATGGTAGCACGACCATTGAGATCATTAGCTATGATGAGGTCGCGCAAACTAACTCCATGCATAGCTGCAATCATACCGGCCGTATCCCCCCTCTGTACCTTGTAGAACTGGCTGGCTTTTTGGTCAGGCTTAAACATGTCTAGTGGTAGGCTAGAGACAAGATCCACCGGAACCCGCAAAGCATAACCTTTAGGAGCATATTTTTGTCCAAAATACACGGGTTCGCGCAAAGATGGATTGAAATCTCTTAGGACATCCATCTCGGTGTTAAGATGCTCAGCCAGTTCCCTCAAACAAGCATAGCCAGGAAGAATAACTTCTTGCGTTTTTGGAGCGGAATTCTGCTTGAGATCACCAAAATATATTTGGTATTGTTTCGCCACATCCGTAGCGGCTAGAAACTCTGCGTAGAAATTCCTCGAAGCAAATTTGAATCTTCGGCCTTTATATTCCTGAAATACTCTCTCATAATTTCCTTTGAGTCTTTTTGCTCGCAACATACCGGTGATGCCGTGGTTGTAAGCAGTGATTGCCATAGGCCAGCTTTGCAGTTTTTCATGGTGGCTTTTAAGGAGTAAAGCTGCAGCTTGGGTAGAGCGGATGGGATCCCTCCGCTCGTCAACAGTGTAGTCTATAGTCAGAAACCGTCTGCCGGTGGAGCGAGTGAACTGCCAAATTCCTGCGGCGCCAAACTTACTGTAGGCTTTGAGATTGAAAGACGACTCAACGTGCGGTAAGTAGACAAGATCTACAGGTAAGCCGTGTGAACTGAAGATTTTTTTCATCTGGTCGAGATAGGCGCCGGATCGAATGATGCCTTCTCGGAATTTGTCCTTTTGACCCGTCTGGCATCGAATATTCCTCATGGCCTTTCGGAAGGTTGTACGACTCGCTTCCGAGCCAAAGAGATACACGACTTCCCATTCTCTAGGGGTAGAAGGAAATTCACCATGGGCCAGCTTTGCCAGTATCCCCTTGTACTTATTTTTGGCCTTTTTGACTCGACTTCTATTGATCTTTCTAGCGCCACACTCGTTGGTATCATCAAGCTCTACCACGCCGTAAACAATCTTCGGATTAATTTTGTCGTGGATAATGCCCTGCGAGGATTCGTATTCAGTGTAGATCTTTTTCCAGAAGGCAACGTTAGGTTGAATACAAGTGTAGATAGGGAACGGTTCAGGGGAGGCTAGCGTGTCTAGAGGTATGGCGACACCTAGAGAAACTAGTGCAACGAAGGCCAAGACAAGACGAATGAGTTTCCTGTTCATAGATGTACGCCTCTGTCCAGCACGAACGAAAGAAAGTTAATGCATCATGTGTTTGAGGATATCTATGCTGTTGAGGGCCTTCTCTGACCCCATGACGACGCTGGACAGTGGATCCTCAGCAATGGTAATGGGAAGCCCCGTTATCTCATGCAAGAGCTTGTCAAAATTCTTAAGAAGAGCACCGCCTCCAGTTAGCAAAATACCCTTTTCCACTACATCAGCAGTCAATTCAGGTGGAGTTTGCCCAAGAGCATCCTTTACCGCCTCTACGATTTCATCGATCTGATCCGACATGGCTTCGCGAATTTCGTCAGAATCGATACTGATGGTCTTTGGAATTCCTGAGACCAGATCGCGTCCTTTGATTTTCATCTGCTCAACTCTATCTCCCTTGTAAGCGTTGCCGATGGTGATCTTTATCAACTCTGAAGTATGCTCACCGATAAGCAGGTTGTACTTCTGCTTGATGTACTGGATGATAGCCTCATCCATCATGTTTCCACCCACGCGTACCGACTTGCTATACACAATTCCTGAGAGAGAGATCACGGCCACCTCAGTTGTGCCGCCGCCAATATCTACCACCATGTTACAGGTG
>CP070843.1:1238402-1246202 GCA_020350905.1 Deltaproteobacteria bacterium | reverse complement strand
GTTTTCGCCTCGTCTCTGGCGGCACCGATAACCATCTGATGCTGGTAGACCTGAGAAGCATTGGCTTGACCGGGGCCAAAGCTGAGCTCACTTTGGACCAGGCCTGGATCACGGTTAACAAGAACAGCATTCCCTATGATCCGGAAAGGCCGGCTGTAACGAGTGGCATCCGGGTCGGCACCCCGGCAGTGACCACGCGAGGGATGAAAGAAGAGGATATGGCGGTAATAGCCCAGTTCATTCACCAGGCGTTGGCGGCTGGTGGTGACACTGGTGTCATAGAGCGGGTTCGTGACCAGGTTGCCGATTTCTGCTCGCAGTTCCCTCTTCACAAACCTGTATACGAGAGAGAGGCGAGCTGAGTTATGACGCGACCGAGTTGGGATGCTTATTTCATGGAGATTACCAGGCTTGTGGCTCAGCGTTCCACCTGCCTCAGGCGTCGGGTAGGAGCCGTGCTGGTGAAAGACAAAAGAATCCTGGCAACCGGATATAACGGCGCGCCATCGGGTTTGCCTCACTGTCTCGATGTCGGTTGCCTGCGGGAGAAGAACGATATCCCTTCTGGTCAACGGCACGAACTCTGTCGCGGTCTGCACGCCGAACAAAATGTTATTATCCAGGCGGCCCGCCACGGCATACCAATTCAAGGTTCAACCCTCTACTGCACCACGCGGCCATGTGTCATTTGCGCCAAGATGGTCATTAATGCTAATATTGCCGCTGTCTGCTTTGAAGAAGGGTATACGGACGAGCTTTCCGACCAGATGTTGCAGGAGGCCGGAATCAAGTTGAGTAACTGGAGATCACCTGACGGAGGTGGGGAATGAAATGCCAGTTTTGTGATAACCTCAAGACTCGGGTGCTTGACTCCCGTCCCGGAAAGGAGAACAACCACATCCGGAGACGACGACAATGTCCTGAATGCGACGGGCGATTCACCACCTTCGAACGGCTCGAGGAAAACCTTGCCCTGGTGGTCAAGAGGGACGGCCGGATGGAGCCCTTCGATCGAAACAAAATTCTGGCCGGCCTTAGGCGATCGTGCACCAAGCTGCCGATAGCAGAAGACCATCTCAACAGAATAGCGGGACTCATTGAAAACCGGATTCAGGAAAGCCGGCGGCGTAAACTTCGCAGTCAGGTTTTGGGAGATTGGGTAGCAGCCGCTTTGCAAGAGATCCATCCGGCAGCCTATATTCGCTACAGCATAGTACACCGGCAAATTCAGGATCTCCAGGATATGCAGAAACTCTTGGATGAGGAGTTACCTTAGGGAACTTTTCTCAATAATATGACCCGTTGAGTTCTTCGTGGTTTCCTAAGATGTCGCGAAACTGGGCAAGACTGATTTGAACAAATCGCGGCTAAGAAGCGCAAACAGTGACCAAACAAGGATCTTTGACAAAAGAAGATGAGCAGTTCATGCGATTGGCCCTGCGTTTAGCTGGTCGTGGTGTAGGGTACACTTCTCCCAATCCCATGGTAGGTGCGGTGGTAGTCAAGAACGGCCAGGTGGTGGGGAAGGGGTATCACCGAAAGGCGGGCACCCCTCACGCCGAAATCCATGCACTGCAGGAAGCTGGCAGCCAAGCGCAGGGAGCCACCCTGTATGTGACCTTGGAGCCATGTAATCATCAGGGACGAACTCCACCGTGCTCCGAGGCTATTGTGCGGAGCGATGTGGCTCGAGTGGTGGTTGGCTGCAGTGATCCCAATCCTCGAGTTAGCGGCGGCGGGGCGGATTATCTCCGATCACAGGGAATCCTCGTCGAAGAGGGGATTCTCGAGGATAAGTGTTTTCGACTCAATGAACCGTTCATCAAGCACGTCACCACTGGCTCGCCTCTGGTAGTTGCCAAAGCGGCTGCCAGCTTGGACGGCAAGATTGCTAGCCATCGCGGTGACTCCCGCTGGATTTCCAATGAGCGTTCACGGCGATTTGTCCACAGGCTGCGTCATGCAGTGGATGCCATATTAGTGGGAGTCGGAACTGTTATTACTGACGACCCCAGTCTCACCGCGCGTCTTCCTGGAAAGAAAGGGAACAATCCACTCCGGATTATTCTGGACACCTACCTGAGAATTCCGCTTGAAAGTCAGGTTGTAAGTCAGGCCAACGAGGTTCCGACACTCATAGCATGCGGACCGGAACCTTACCAGAAAAGAAAGTCTGCGCTTGAAGCGCGGGGGGTAGAGATTGTATCGTTACCGCTGGCGCGGGGACGTGTTTCTCTGTCTGCACTTGTGGAACATCTCGGCAGTCGTGACATTACCAGTCTCTTGGTGGAAGGTGGGGCTGAAGTCCACGGTGCCTTTTTTTATGACAATCTTGTAGATAAAGTGTATCTTTTCTTTGCGCCAAAAGTCATTGGTGGCAGTAGCGCTGTGACTGTGGTAGGCGGCATCGGGGCGGCGAGCGTAGCTGAAGCGTTGCTCTTGAGGGATTTGAAGCTTCGCCGCTTCGACGATGATATAATGATAGAAGGGTATCTGAAAGACTCAGCGCTGTTTAAATAAATTTGAGCCAGGGCCTGGTTCTGTGACTACGTAACGATGAAATATTACACCCAGAGCCAGTTGGCGCTTCGTCGGAGTGATGGAATATTGGAGTGCCGGAGTGTTGGGAAGATTTTCGTAGAAAGGTTTCTTTTTGCATTACTCCACTACTCCATTACTCCAGTAATCCAAAGGGATCGGCTTCATCAAGAGGACTGAAGCAAAGGGAGATGCCTCCCACAGTATGATTAGCCTTTTGCCCTAGGGGGACAAAAAATGTTCACTGGTCTCATTGAGGGAACCGGCAAACTGAAAACCATAGAGCCACGTGGGAAAGACATGCGTTTCAGTATTCAGGCTTCCTTCGATCTGGAAGGGTTTCAGGCCGGTGAGAGTGTTGCGGTGGATGGCGTCTGTCTCACTGTGGTTTCTTGGCAGGCGAGAGCCTTTACCGTAGACGTTTCACAGGAGACCATAAGTCGCACCACTCTTAGCCAACGGTCCGTGGGGGATGAGGTTAATCTGGAACGGGCTCTCCGGTTGGGAGACCGTCTTGGTGGACATCTGGTCAATGGCCATGTGGACGGCAAGGCCAGAGTGATGGCAAGGATACAGAGGGGAGATTCACTGGTATTCGCATTCGAGGTGGTCGCAGAGCTGGGTCGCTACATCATTGAAAAGGGCTCGGTGGCAGTTAACGGCGTGAGTTTAACAGTGAATCGTTGCGATGAACAGAGTTTCGACGTCAACATCGTGCCACACACCGCCCGATGGACCACTATTGGAAGCTTGCGGGTCGGTGACGAGGTGAATATAGAAGTTGATATTATTGGAAAATACGTGGAGAGATTTGTGCGCACTATGCAGGAGGGCGATTCTCCCTCAACCAGTGGAGTAGATCGAGGCTTTCTGGCGAAGCACGGATTCATTTAGTATTATTCATTTAGGAGTTTAGCAATGCCCACAGCGAAAATTGCTGAAGCACTAGAAGAGATCAGAGAAGGAAAGATGGTCATCCTCGTGGATGATGAGGACCGGGAAAATGAGGGTGATCTCTGTATAGCTGCCGAGAAGGCGACCCCGGAAGCCATAAATTTCATGGCCAGGTATGGTAGAGGTTTGATCTGTCTTTCCTTGACCGAGGAACGGGTTGAGCACTTACAGTTGCCCATGATGGTGTCCAACAACCAATCCAGATTCGGGACTGCTTTTACCGTCTCCATTGAGGCCCGGCAGGGGGTGACCACTGGAATCTCGGCAGCGGACCGTGCCACCACTGTCTTGGCGGCGGTGAACCCTGACGCCAAACCAGAAGATCTGGTGAGCCCAGGGCATGTCTTTCCGCTGCGGGCTCGCAAGGGCGGAGTATTAGTACGTACCGGCCAGACCGAGGGATCAGTTGATTTGGCCAGGTTGGCGGGTCTGAATCCTGCCGGGGTCATTTGTGAGGTCATGAAGGACGATGGCACCATGGCCAGAATGCCGGACTTGGAGATATTTGCCGAGGAGCACGGACTCAAGATAGTAACCATCGCAGATATTATTGAGTACCGCATGCGCCACGAAAGCTTCGTTCACCGAGCCGCCACCACTATGCTTCCCACCATCCATGGAGGTGAATTCACGGCCATTGCTTACACGAACGATATCGATACGGTCCAGCACATTGCCCTGGTAAAGGGCCAGATTGACCAAGAAGCAGAGGTCCTGGTGCGTGTCCATTCAGAATGTCTCACCGGTGATAGTTTGGGTTCACTCCGGTGTGATTGCGGTGACCAGTTGCATCGAGCCATGGAAATGGTCAATGACCAGGGCAACGGTGTTATCCTCTACATAACAAATCACGAGGGCCGCGGTATCGGACTTGCCAACAAACTCAAGTCCTACGCACTCCAGGATCAAGGGAAGGATACGGTGGAAGCCAACGAAGCTCTGGGATTCAAAGCTGATCTCAGGGAATACGGTATCGGTGCTCAAATTCTGGTGGACCTTGGGGTGAGGAAGATGCGGCTGATGACCAACAATCCCAAAAAGATTGTAGGTCTCGAGGGTTATGGCATCACCATCACCGAGAGGGTCCCCATAGAGATTTCGCCCAATCCATGTAATCTCGATTATTTGAAAACCAAGTGTTCGAAGATGGGTCATCTGATGGAGCTGTCCCGGGAGAAAGAAACGGAAAACTATTAAGATTACGGATTGTAGATTTAAGATTGCAGATTGTAGGTTCTGGAGTCTTATACCTGCAACGTAGATCAATCTGAAATCTAAAATCAAAAATCTACAATCTTGAAAGGGGGGTTTAGAATGCCGAAACCTGTTGAGGGGAAGCTGGAGGCGAAGGGCCTGAAGTTTGCCGTAGTAGTAAGTCGTTTCAACGATTTCATTTGCGACCGGCTGTTGGGAGGCGCTCTGGACGCCTTGCTCAGAAACGGTGCTTCCGAAGCTGACATTCAAGTGGTTAAGGTTCCGGGAGCCTGGGAGATTCCTCTCACCTCCAAAAAGCTGGCTGAACAAAACAGATATGACGCCATCATCTGTCTGGGGGCTGTTATTCGAGGTTCCACACCTCATTTTGAATACGTTAGCGCCGAAGTTTCCAAAGGAGTTGCGGCCGTGGGGCTGGAGCACAGCATCCCCATCACTTTTGGAGTTCTCACCACCGACAGCTTGGAGCAAGCCATCGAACGCGCCGGAACCAAGGCGGGCAACAAAGGCTTTGAAGCAGCACAGGCAGCCATTGAAATGGCAAACCTCATGACCCAGTTGGTGGAGTGACATCGATTAGCCTGATCCGGCCGCAGGCTATCGAGACGGAACCACAGAGGCACATATCGAGGACTGGGTAAGTAAATTCGAAGTTTTAGATGCGAACCACGAAAACAAATTCGAAATTCTCCTTTGGAGTCCCCACCCTCCGGACGAGGCCCCGGTTTCGAGATTCGAATTTCGGATTTATCAACGTCGCGCCTCTGAGGTGCGGTATTCGGTAAGATGTTAGGTGGCAAAGGCCACCGCTATAGTTGAGCAGGACAAACATGAGTAGTCGACGCCGATCTCGAGAAATGGCCATCCAGGTGCTTTACCAGGTTGATATGGCCCAAAGTGACATCGGCGAAGCCCTGAGGCTATTCTGCGAGCATTTTAGGGCTCCCGACAATATAAGAGATTTTGCAGTTGAGCTTGCCAATGGCGTACATCAACATCGAGAGAAAATCGATACCCTGATCAGTCGATTTTCAGAGCATTGGAGGTTGGAGCGGATGTCTGCAGTCGACCGGAATATTCTCCGGCTGGCCATATTTGAACTCCTTTACCGTGCGGACATCCCGGCCAAGGTTTCCATAAACGAAGCGGTGGATCTTGGCAAGAAGTATGGTTCAGAGGATTCCGGCTCGTTCATAAACGGCATTCTGGATAGAATTAGAGTAGATTTGGATGAAGGGACAATCAAGGTTGCCGCCACGCCAGAACAGAGGCTTGGCGACCCGACCCAGAGACGCGTGGATTCCAAGGAGGCAGCAGGAAGTGAGCAGTAGGCAGTAAGCGGTGAAACCCATAAGAAGCCTCAGTGGGTTTTCATTTACATCATATTCCCGAATTTTTCTCTGCTTGCTGCTTACTCATTACCTCACCGCGTCACCGTTGCACCGCGTCGCCGCATCCGGTGGAAAACGGAGTACGGAAGTTCGAAGAGCGGAGGATCGAAGCAGTAGATAGGTATTCTGGAGGAACTATGGAGGCCAAATATAATCCCAGCGAAATCGAACCCAAATGGCAGCGGATTTGGGAAGATCAGCGGATTTTCTATGTAACCGAAGATGCCAGCAAGCCCAAATATTATCTCCTGGAAATGTTCCCTTACCCCTCGGGACGAATCCACATGGGACACGTGCGCAACTACACTATCGGTGACGTGGTGGCGCGGTACAAGACGATGCGTGGATTCAACGTTATTCACCCCATGGGCTGGGATGCTTTCGGCATGCCGGCGGAAAACGCTGCTATCAAGGCCGAAAGCCATCCCGCTACCTGGACATACAATAATATTGACCAAATGAAAGAACAGCTGAAGCAGATGGGTTTCAGCTACGATTGGAGCAGGGAACTGGCCACCTGTGACGTCTCTTACTATCGCTGGGAACAGCTGATGTTTCTCAAGATGTATGAACAGGGTCTGGCATACCGCGAAAAATCTTATGTGAACTGGTGTTCTACGTGCCAGACGGTGCTGGCCAACGAGCAGGTCGAGGGCGGGCTGTGTTGGCGCTGCAGTCGTGCGGTGGAACAAAAGGAGATGGCACAGTGGTTTCTCAAAATCACTGATTATGCGGATGAGCTGTTGGAATATTGTGAGCGCCTGTCGGGTTGGCCGGAGCGGGTGCTCACTATGCAGCGGAATTGGATAGGAAAGAGTCACGGGGCAATGATCCATTTCCCCTTGGAAAATTCTCATGAACCCATCAAAGTTTACACCACACGTCAGGACACGGTATACGGGGCGACTTTTATGAGTCTGGCTGTGGAGCACCCGCTGTCTTTGGAACTCTGTAAGGGCAGACCTGAGGAACCAGCCGTCAAAGAATTCATTGAAAAGACCAAACGGACACAACGGAGTGAGAGGACCTCAGAACTCTTTGAAAAAGAAGGTGTATTTACTGGAGCCTACTGCCGCAATCCCATGACGGACGAGCGTATGCCCATTTATGTTGCCAATTTTGTCCTGATGGAATACGGCACTGGTGCTGTGATGGCGGTACCCACTCATGACCAGCGGGATTTTGAGTTTGCCATAACTTATGATCTACCACTGAAAGTGGTAGTAAATCCGCCTGGTGGCGAACTGGACGCCGACACCATGGAAGCGGCATACGAAGAAGACGGGATTCTCGTCAATTCAGGTGAATTCAGCGGTTTGGAGAGTGCAGCTGCCAGAGAGGCTATTAACCAGTATTTGGAATCGAATGAGCTGGGTAAGGCTGCTATCAACTATAGGTTGCGAGACTGGCTCATTTCCAGACAACGTTATTGGGGGGCTCCCATACCTATAATCTACTGTGACGAATGTGGCATTGTGCCCGTGCCGGATGAAGATCTGCCTGTCGTTCTACCCCTGGATGCCAGTCTCACCCCCGCTGGTGGGACACCCCTGCCAACCCTCAAAGAATTCGTCGAGACCACCTGCCCCACGTGTAAGGGCGATGCCAGGCGGGAGGTGGATACTATGGACACCTTTGTGGAATCTTCCTGGTATTTCATGCGTTACACTTGTCCAGATTACCAGGAAGGACCACTGGATAG
>CP070843.1:1233898-1238302 GCA_020350905.1 Deltaproteobacteria bacterium | reverse complement strand
GTTATCTTGTTAAGGCTTAAACTAAATGAAATATTGGAGTTTGACACCCAGAAAGCAGCATTTACTCGATACAGATATAAAGTTCTAGGGTAGTCCAACGGTATCCTTGGGGCCTTGTTTTTTCCCTTGAGCGTTTTCATGTTCAGCTACGATTTATGTAGACTATAATTCACAAATAAAATCTAGTCGACAGATCTTGTCAATATGAAAAGCAACTATATTAGGAGGAATTTCCAGTCTATTTCATAATATATTACGTTTTCAAAGGGTATCAGGTTACGAGTAATGCGGTATTCAAGGGGTTTTTGAACAGGGCATAGAGGGCAGGAGAGGTATTTAGACTCACTTCAATGGGTGCAAAATAAATTACATACCTTAGTTCACACTCTTGGCTTCTGGGGCCTCGGCACAAAATGCTGGGGTGAAACTCTCAAGGAAGAGATTAAACACAACTTGCCAAGATGTTAAATCTTAGAGAAGTTGATATGTGGTATGGATCGCTCATATATGGCGGTATGTAACCGATTAAACATAAATAGCAGGGACGAGAAATGTACCGTCAGTTCTGGTTCATGCAACATGTGGACAGAAAAGATAGAAAGGTGCCCACCTTTTTCGTCTGTCGAGATCTATGCGGCGGGGGTTTCTGGGAAACTGGCATTTCTACTGCGGCCTCTTATCCATTTTATGCTTCTTTTGATATTCCAGACAGGCCGATTTCCCATCTTTACTTTTCACTTTGCCTGCCGCGTAGTCGGCTGCGGTGAGGGGTATAAAAATAAAGGGAGCGAAAATAATTCCACCGACCTTGGCGGCTGTGATCCCGGCCGATTTCCAGGGAAGCGCCTTTACTTGGGGATCGTTTAACGGGCCTTTGATCTTCACCGGGTCGGCTTTGTAGATTCGAAGTGACTTCTTCTTGGGCAGCAGGACGTATTCGACTTCCTCACCACCCAGATCAATGGTTCCCCCGCCAGTAATGGTACCGGTCTCGAAGTCGAGTATAAAAGCCTTTGTCGATATGATGCCCTGTTCGATGCTGTAATCAGCCACCCCGCAATCGATATCGTCAAATTTCCTCCCTTTTGTTTTCTTCCAGGCCCAGCCCGCGATATCTGCAAAAACAAGATCAATGAGTGCGGCAGAGACTTTGCCGTTTTGCATCGTTATATAAATTCTGCCCTGGCTGTTTGCAGCCAGCTCATGCGAGCTTAGCCCGGATGTGGTCAAGGACACGTCAATATCCAACCTTGCCGCAAAGCGCTTTTTCTCTTGCTGGATATTCAGGGTCCGCCAGGGATCAAGGTTTTCGCCGAGGGCTTTGAAGGTCAACCGAGGATGATCCCGCGCATCGAGCTGCAGATCCATGTCGAGTTTTCCTTTTGGATAAACCAAGCCAGCAGGGCTGATCGATAGGAGACCTGATTGGAGACCGACGCGGAGCTGGGCGGAATTGGCGAGAAAAGATTCTTGAGCAAAGGATTCAACCTCAATGGCAATATCCAGATCGACTTTTTTCAGCCAGCTGAAGTCTATTGGCTCCCGGCTAAATACGGGCTCATTGCTTGAAGCTTTCTTTTTTTCTCCGTCGCTATCCTTTTCTACCAGATCCCATAAGAACAGTTTGCGTGCTGTGATAGTACCGCTTATCTGCATGGGAGTTGTTCCAAATAGTGTGTTAAGCTTTGCCTGCACCTCGGTTTTGCCTGCAGTCAAGGTACTCGTCCAGTCACTTCCTTTGCCCGTGCGTCTTATCTCAGTACCCAGTTGCACCGGTCCAATAGCGCGCCATTTACGATCAAAGATTGCTCCAATCAGCTGCAAGTCCCGGGCAGTCAGGCTGCTGTTAAGAAGCAGGGTGGCAGGGTCTTTGAAATCATCAAAGCTGGCGTCCACCTTCAGGCTCAGCAGTTTCGGCTGGCCGGTCTCGACCCGGAACGAATCAATACCCAGAGTTCCATCACTGTCCGAAATTGAAAGCTGGCCTGTTACAGCCCCAAGTTCCGGCAGTTTCTGCAAATCGGCAAAAGCCGCAAAGCGACGGCCATCCAGATGCAACTGTGCATCCACTTTGACGTCCTCCATTGCAGAAAGGTCATTGACAGAACCTGTGGCTTTCACCACCGGGTTATCGACTTCTCCCAACCGTAATTGGGCGGAGTCAACGGAGAGTTTCTTGTTCTTACTGTAAATGTTGGCCTCGGCGACAAGCGGACCCAGTTCCGGGATGCGGTAGCCCAGCGATCCGGCAAGTGCGCGGCTGCTGCTGGAGCCGGCTCGGATGGAAAGGCTGGTATGCTGCGGCTGCCATTGATTGGCAGGGCTGAGCTTGCCCAACCGGCCACTCAGATTCACAAAAAGCAGATCTTCCTGACCGGCTTCCATTGAGACCCCATCGATAATAAGATTTTGATCATCGCCGGATATGCGCGCCTGCCCCTTGAGTGACCCAACCGGCGGAATCTCATCCTTGAGTCCTAATACCGTATTGAGTTTCACCGTATCATCGGTGCTACCGGTGGCATCCAGCTTGATCTCCCGGATACGCAACTCCGGCAACAGGGTGACCTGGTCGGCCGAACCGGATACTGCGGCAGTAAGAGGTGCTCCCTCTATGGTCTGGATATGAACCTGGTCGAGCCGATGTTTGCCGGAGACCGTGTGCAAGCGGGCCTCACCTTTGAGTGGGCCCAACTCGGGCAATTCCTGCCCAATGAATGTGGAGAGTGCATGGGTAGTGTGACTGTGTGCCTGTAGCTTCAGGTCGATGGTCTTAAACGGGTCTGCCTGGCCCCAGTCACCAAACCACAAATGCCCCTGGATGCCGATCCCGACACCCTCTTCCCTGCCCGCGGCCAACCTGATCTCATTGAGCTGCAGCGCCTGGGTGGAACCTTCGATTCTGAAGGTCAGGTCCAAGGGGCCGAGGGCAGGCATTTTTATACCGACCCGTTTAACCACCACCGCGGTCTTTGTTGCTTGCATGGATACGTACAGATCGTAACCGGTGTTGGGTCGGTCAGCCAGGGGAAATTTGTCAATCCTACCGCTCAGCTTTGCCTGAATACCGCGCGCGTCTTTGATCTGAACTGCTACATTCTCGAGCGATGGATCACCCACCTTGGAGCGGACATCGCACCTACCGGTAATGGCTCCGAATTCCGGTATTTCGTCAAAAAGCAAGAACCGTGCTGCCCGGGTTCTGGGGGCGGCAAATATCAGTTCAGTCCGAATGTTTGCAGGCTCCAGGTTGGTTGAGGAAAGGGCTAGATCAAACGTTCCAGACAGCGACAAATCCAGGTCATGTTCTGTCTTGCCATGAAAATCGAAATCGTTCACCGCCAGCATTGGATAACTGCCGGAGATCTGCGCTGCTACACTGGCTCTTTTTACTGCGCCTACGCTTTCCGGCAGCAGTGGCTTTAACCAGGGGGAGTTATCCAGCTTGCCGGTCAGGTTGAGGTGCACGCCCTCGAGCTTAATAACATTTGCGATGCTCCCTTTCACCTCTACATTGGACTGTTTGGGACCTTTCCATGTTGCTTTGATCTGCTCGGCGGCAAGTTGGGCAAAAGTACCCTGCAATTGTGCTTCAGTGGTTAATGTGCCGGGAATCTCAATTCCGGGGATCCCCGTTACAATCTTTTCAGCATCCGGTGTCCATAAACGGGCAGCTGATTCAATGGTTGGATCGGCTTGTCCAAAATCGATATTACCCTTCAGAGAAAGATGTAGCAGCGTGCTTTCCACTCCAATCGAGAAGGCCAGCGGCTGCCCGCTAGAGTATTCGTCCACATCCTTCAGTACAGCTTTGACATCGATGCTCTGCTTGCCAAGCTCCGCCCGTCCGCTTATTTCCACAGTGTTGTCAGGAGAAATGTCCAGGGTCAATGCACGTACATGGCTATCCTGCAGCAGCAGGGTACCACCTTCATGAATGATCCCCAGTTTTGCAATCCGAATATCATGTAATACTGGCTTGAGTAATAGTGGAGAGAGCTTTGGGCCCGGTTTCGGCTCCGGCGGTGCCGCCGCCGGTTTGGAGGGCGATTTATCTTCCTTGACTTCGATCTGGGTATCGCCGAGCCATACGTGTGGTATGTCCAACTGTCCAAGAAGCAATCTCGGCAGGCTGATCTGCACCTCCAGCGAATCGGTTTCAACCCGGTACTGTCGCTCGGTATCCGCCATGACCAGGTCATCTACAGTCAGGGTCGGTGTCAAGGTGCGCGTGATGTTGGCATCACCTCGGTGCAGGACCCGGATGTCCGACGACGATTCCAGCCGTTTGACCAGGTGCGAAACCAGGGTGGCGTCGTCAACCAGGACGGAGACGGAGATTATTGCCAGAAGTACAGCACCCAGCAAGATGAGTGCTGCGGCAAGGATTCGCTTGACTGATTT
>CP070843.1:1224858-1233798 GCA_020350905.1 Deltaproteobacteria bacterium | reverse complement strand
GGCTTTTGTGGTTGACAAGATTTGCAGCATATTTTTATCGTGATTTTATGGTTTCTTTGTAATGTCATAAGAAAATAATCTGACCCTCGCAGAATCTGAAGGTAAGGAAAACCAAGTCATCATTTTCTTTGTTATCTTTGCATGATTGATAGTTTGGAGAGGCAAACCTAAAGGTTCGTCGTGTATCGACGATTACTATGTAAAGTTCGGATTACAGAGAAGTTGAAAGGGTTAGGTCTTGACTCTGTCAAGCCAGAGAGGAGGGGATCAAATGACATCATCGGGTGAAGGTATAGTCAATGTAAGTGAATTTGTTGATCTAGTTGGTCCAGAGACTGAAATGCTTGGCCCTGTTAAAGATGGTGGCCTAATTGTAACTGGCACAGAACCGGCTTGTTATGGTCCTATGATTACGCCAGAGGTTGAGAGTGGTCACACGGTCAGCCGTCCCATAGCTGTTTCTGGCGCAGAAGTCGGAGACGGTGTGGCACTAAAGATTAGAAAGATCAATATTACTTCCAAAGCTTCAGCGTCTGGAACTGAAACTCCTCGTGAAGGAAGTTTTGTTGGCGATCCATTTGTTGCAAAAAAATGTCCAGGGTGTGGCAAGGTCAATCCCAATACAGTTGTAAAGGAAATTGGCAGGGATGCAATCCGCTGTGCCGATTGCGACACTTCCGTATCTGCATTTGATGTAACCAATGGATTTACGATGGTTTTTGATGATAATCGCAGAGTGGGGATAACTGTTCCCAAACACGTAGCAGAAGAAATAGCCAGAAATACAGAAGACTATTCTGGAGCACCGGTGGGATCTTCATGCCATTCCGTATTGGTTTTTGCTCTGGCAGATATGCCTGCTGGCATTGTATCGAAGATTCGGCCGATGATAGGGAATTTTGGAACCTTGCCTGGGGTTACCATGCCCTCATCCCACAATGCCGGAGACTTTGGAGTATTTCTTATTGGTGCCCCACATGACCATGCCATCAGCGAAGAAGATCTGGCGAAAAGAAGTGATGCCCACATGGACATCGATAGTGTCGGTGAAGGAGCTATCGTTATCGCGCCTGTCAGGGTTGAGCAAGCTGGCATAATCGTAGGTGATGTTCATGCGATGCAGGGGGATGGAGAGATTGCCGGTCATACGACGGACGTTTCTGCGGAGGTCACTGTTGAGGTCGAGGTCATAAAAAGACTGGCAAATGATGGACCGATCTTATTACCCCTAATGGAGGACCTGCCGCCTCTGGCGAGACTACTTTCAAGCGAAGAGTTAGAGATCGCCCGGTCATTAGCCAAGAAGAACGGCTTTGATATCCAAACTGAAGTGGCTCCCATTCAGGTGGTGGGCTCGGGTGCCGATTTGAACCAGGCTACAATGAACGGTCTCGAACGAATGGCGAAGTTAGCAGATATGGATGTTGATGAGGTGAGAAACCGGGTAACCATCACAGGAGGCATTGAAATCGGTCGTCTTCCTGGCATCATTCACATATCGATGCTCACCCCCATGAGCCGCCTGGAACAAATAGGCATTGCGCATCTCGTAAAAGAACAATACGGTTTGTAAGTCATAACCGCTGTTTCTAAGACGCCCTCTTTGAATTCAAAAGAGGAGGTCATCGCGATAGAAAAAGGGGTCAAGCAATTATGTCTAAAGGTTCGGTGTTTGACAGAACCTACAAAGACTACATAACTCAGGTCTTCAATGTAGATTTGGAATCCAGAGCAGAAAAGCTCGGCGTGCTGATCGATGGGGACGAGCTGCTAATCTCTTTTTTTGGCAAACCTTACCGCGTATCGCCGAAAGGCATTGCTGATCCATCCGGCAAAAGGCCGGCTCACTCGATCAGCGTTGTTCTTTGTAAGTACCTTTTGTTGTGTCCCGAATTTCCTCCGAGGGAGTACGAATGGGTGTCTTATAAAGATTTAAAGGATGCCGCCCCTTTTGTGGGTGCGTTTGCGAACAACGTGGAGAGAACAATCGCAAAGAACTTCAGGCGGAGACTAGAAGACCTTCGATTAGCAAGCGAAAAGCTTATCGGTCGTCCTCCGGAGACGGATTTCCCATATCAACTGTCAGTGCGTTTTGAACCTCTCCCGAAAGTTCCGCTTCTGATGCTTTTCAACGACGAGGATGAAGAGTTTTCAGCTAGATGTTTGGTGCTTTTTGAAAGACGTGCGGAAAAATACCTTGATATGGAGTGTCTAGCCATTGTGGGTTGGCTACTCTCAGACTACCTCGAAAGAGCCGCTAGGGGCAATTTTTGAAGATTATTCCCTCCTGCCCAATCCACCGTCTTGGTGATACATAAGGCCCGACGAATCCTGTGTCAAACGCTACACTTAATGCCCACCACCGCTAAAAGAGCAATCTCTGCATTGACAGTGCAAAAAGCCTGACTTATGCTGGTTCTAGTCCCTCTTTGTCGAATATGCTATTTCAGCTGCCTTACATGAAATTCACAGATTGGCTCAACCCAGTTTCCTAAAGAATCGACAGGAGACACAATATGCTTAAAGTAGATCCACATCCAGATTATCCTCCAGAGGACGGTAGGTATCTTAGGGGGAATGATTTTTCTCCGGTGGCTGTAGCCATTATCTTGAATTGTGACGAAGACAAGATACCTCCCGAGCTTGAGATCCTTATAAGGGCTGGGATAGAAACCGGGGCAGCTCTCTCTGGAAGTGTGCAAACCGAGAATATTGGATTTGAGAAAATAGTCTGCAATATCATCGCCAATCCAAACATACGCTACTTGGTCGTAGGTGGCCCAGAGTCCGAAGGTCATTTGACTGGAGAGGCTATGACAGCTTTGATTGACCAGGGTGTTGATGAGAAGAAGCGTATCATTGGGACTGATGCCCCCCATCCTTTTCTGTTCAATTTGTCTATGGAGATGATAGAGCGCTTCCGTGAACAGCTTACTCTTATAAACATTCAATTTGAGGCGGATCCGGATTTAGTCAGAAAGGCTGTCTGGTCGTGTTACCAAGAGAGTCCTGTAGAGTTTCGCGATCATTCTTTGTACGACCCCGGTGCGTATCCAGAACCGCCTCTCAGCGGCAAGATAACATGGCGTATCATCCAGCCTTGGACGGAAGTCTTGGATGAAAAGGAGCGTGAAGGGAAGAGAAAAGCGCAAGAACTTATGGAGCGGTTGAGAGCAAGAGCCAAGGAAAAACAAAGTGGCTAAACGATATGGGCAACAGGACAGTTCATACATGGTAGTCGTACATTGGCTGACCTCAAACATTTTGGGTGAATCGTCGAGATTGGCAACCCAACCTCAGAAGGGAGGTGTAAAGATGGCTGTGTACATGGTAGAGCGCGAGCTTCCTGGGATCACAGTGGAACAGCTAAGCGCTGCACAGAGGGCAGCAATTGAGACAAGTGAGCAGTCTACCTTATCAGGAAAGCCCGTGCGCTACATTCGAAGCATCTTTGTGCCGGGCGAATCGCGCTGCATGTGCCTGTTCGAGGCAAGCGATGCAGTGGCAGTCGAGGAGGTGAACAAGACCGCACAACTTCCATTCACCAGAGTCGTCGAGGCACTGGATTTAACCCCGTAGCACCCCAGAAAGATGGCAAGCCTCTCATGAATCCTGTTGCTCATGAGGGACCAGGTCGAGCCAAGTTTAGCGAAGGAGGAAGAATTATGCAAAAATGCTTACAAAGTAATGCATTATCAGTTTTGACAACAATATGTATAATAACTGCCTTATTTAGCATAAGCGGTTGTAAGAGCAAGGTGGAGAAAGCAACGGTGAAACGAGCTCTCCGGCTACTCATAGTTCTACCAGCAGACGAAATCAACACTCCGGACGGCGCTACATTGGATGCTGAGGGCAATATCATCTTGTCCGTGCCGAATTTCAACAACGGGGCATTATTGAAAGACGGGGTGATTAAGGAACCTGTCCTGTCAAAAATGGTAAAAATAGACAAGAACAACAAGCTGACTACATGGTACGTATTCCGCCAGAAAGACATGCATCCTGATACTGGGAAGATTGGGCCTATGGACTGTGCCTTCGGTCGCGATGGGAATCTTTATGTGGCGGATATGCAAATATTCTGGGATGGTAATCACAAATCCCGTCTTCTACGAATCAATGTAGAGGACGGCAAACCTGTCAGTATGGATGTCGTTGTTGAGGGGTTTATTGTTTCCAACGGCATGGTATGGAAAGGCGATACGCTATTCGTTACAGAAACGATTCTCGTGCATCTCCCGAAGGTAAAGAAAGGAGAAGAGAAGCCACAGCTACTCAGTGCAGTATATGCGTTCAACCTTAAGGAGTTGAGGAGAGGGCAGATTACACTGCCTCCTTACGACGAAAACAACCCCGATAAACACATTGTGGCAGTGTTTCGCTCCAGTGGTAGAGTTGGTTTTGGTGCTGATGGTGTGGCAGTAGATGGGGAAGGGAATCTTTATACTAGCATTATCGAAGACGGGTTGATTTATAAGACAAGGTTTAATGATAAAGGCGAACCAGTGGAAACCAAACTGTTTGCCAAAAGTAATGACATGGTTTCTGCTGACGGCATCGTGTGGCGAGAGAAAGATAATCGCATCTATGTAGCTGACATACTACATAACGCCGCTCACGTAGTGGATATGAATGGGAATGTTCAAACATTACACAGCAATCCGGATACGGACGGGGCCGATGGGTCCTTGGATCAGCCGTGCGAAGTGCTCATACGCGAAAACGAATTGATAGTCGTCAGCATGGATATGCCGTGGGAGGATCCAACTGGGCTGCTGGTCAATACGAAAATCGACGAGCCCTACACACTATCAGTGATTCCACTCCAGTGAATCGACGCATGACAACCGGCTGACCATCTACATGACAGATAATATCTGAGCTCTTTAGTGGTGTCCTAGAAGTGTAGATTACATTCATCCGCACTCTTCCCCTGAGGTATTGGTAAGATATATCTATAATGAAATTCTCGATTATATTACTAAGCGTTGCAATCCTTTGGGGTATTGCCGTTATCACACCCGGCCCCACCTTTTTTATTACAGTGAAAACAGCCATAGGGCAAAGTAGGCGTTCTGCTCTTTCTGTTGTACTTGGGAGCAGTACCGGCACTATACTTTGGGGACTGTCCGGATTTTTCGGGATAGCACTATTGTTTAAAACCGCACCTTGGATCTATTTATCCTTAAAACTACTTGGTGGAACCTACCTTATCTATCTCGGATTAAAACTTATCCTGTCAAATACAAGAGCAAGATCTAACCATAGAGTGTCATTTTCAACAAATATTGATCCTATTCAAGGTTATAAATTGGGACTTCTAACTAATCTATCGAACCCAAAGACCGCCGCTTTTGTGACAAGTTTGTTTGCAGCGACTATGCCTTCAAATGCACCTTTTTGGCTAGGATTCATGAGTGTTGCTCTAATGTCCTTAATATCGGTTCTCTGGTATACAACAGTTGCATATGTTTTCTCGTTAGACCGTTTTAGAAGTCTATATCTAAAAAGCAGAATTTGGATTGAACGATTTGCGGGAGCTATTTTTATTGGTTTTGGTATCAAGTTGGTTGCCAGTGAATGATGCGTAAATCATTAACCGCTATCTAAATGCTCTAATCTCCGCTCAGGGACACGTACCACATTCTGTACTAGGGCCTTTAGAGCCAATAGTGTGTATAGGAATGTAATCTGAAGCCCGACTGAAATCCTTGGGAATTGCACATTACTCAATCAGAGTTAATCTCCATTTGGGAGCTGCCTCGTGAGGACACTAGCTAAAAGGTTGAGGTCCTGACACCGAACTGCTCCTCCCAAAACCGCCCGCAGAGGAGGTGACTGGGTACACTTACCTTGCATTCCTGGCTTCCTTGGACTAAAGTTTTCCTTTCCTACTGTCCAGACACGTGGCAGAGCATTTGGCAGCCTTGCCAGAATCTAACCCCAAAAAGTAATACGGTTCCATGAAAACTGGTAGCACTATCGGCCTACAGATTCAGGTCTTTTGTCTGGTTTCTGCAGCCTTCACCACTATTTATATCACCCAGCCCGTACTTCCTGTGCTCCAGGCTGAGTTCCGGATAGATGAAACCCTGGCATCCCTTTCCATATCTGCCGTGATCTTCGGAATCGCCCTCGCCAACCTGCCTTTCGGGATTCTCGCGGATCGACAAAAGGTTCGGCCAATCATTGTTGCAGGCGGATCTGTTATCATCACTTGCGGGCTTGTCTGCGCTTTAACGGATAATTTCATATTGCTGGTAGTAGCGAGATTCATTCAAGGGCTTTTCATTCCTGCTCTTACCACTTGTCTTGCGGCCTATCTAGGGCGAAGCTTGCCTGCCGAGCGCTTGAATGTCGTAATGGGTTCCTATGTATCTGCCACGGTGGCAGGAGGCTTGGCGGGACGGCTTCTGGGAGGATGGATTCATCCTACGTTGCACTGGAGGTATGCTTTTGTGAGCGCTTCCATTTTAGTTTTGGTAGCGACACTTGTTGCTGTGCGCAGACTCCCCCATGAGGAACAAGGTAAGCTAATCCAAGTTGAGACGATAGGATTTATCGCTTTGCTTTCGAAGAGGGACCTACTTCTGATCTACAGTGTTGCCTTTGGAGCGTTTTTCGTATTCTCTTCCATCTTCAACTACCTACCCTTTTATCTCGCTGCACCACCCTTCAATGCATCAACTCAATTCATTACCTGCATGTACCTGTCCTATGTCATCGGCATATTCATCGGTCCTATTGCCGGCGTGATCAGCAATCGTATTGGTAATGGAACCACTATGGCTCTAGGATCGATATTGTTTGCCTCGGCCCTTGCTGCTACTCTCATTCAATCAATACTGGCAATAATGCTAAGTCTAATAGGAGTATGCGCGGGATTTTTTGCAATTCACGCGTCCGCGGCTGGTTCTCTCAACCGCAGACTTGTCTCAAGTCGGGGGCGGGCTAACTCTCTCTACGTACTTTTCTACTATCTTGGGGGTTCTCTTGGTATTACTGTGAGTGGATACGCCTATCTTTTTGCGGGATGGTCGGGTGTTGTGGTGTTGGGTACCTTGTTGCTGTCTCTTCCATTTATCGCTGGAATTACAGGCAAGAAATGGAGTGCATAAGATCTGTTAAGCCCCAAGACATATCCGCATTCCTTATGCCATGAAATCGAATCTGAACTTATTAGTTGAAGCCTTACTAGAGTAGTATGAAACTCCATATTAGATACTTCACACTTCTGCGGTTGAGATCCCGCTACCGCATATTGTGGCAATCTCACCAAACTCAAATATAAATGTATCTGCTATAGATGTGAAGTCCGTAGTAATATCAATAAGTTAAGGTTTGCATTTCTTATGTTGACCCTCCCTGGAGGATGCTAACGGCTCTTACAATCTGCTCACTCAAACTTACATATAAGCGTTATTATACGAAGCCCTAGCAAGCCAGTAGGAAACTCCACATAACATCATTCCATCAAATTTGTCGTCTCAGACAATACCAGTAACTAATATTATATACACAGGTTCTCATACTCCTTTTTAACCAACTCTTTTCCGTAGATTTTCTCGAGCCTTCTTACAATAAAGTGCCCTCGAGCGATATCTTGAAAGTGGTCGATAAATATAGCGTTGATCGCTGCACCCCCAGCCGCTCCTATTAAAGGAACAGCCTGGGCTACCACCTTCTCGGACACGACGACTCCAAATCGAGCAGCCACAGCGTTAATGAATTTAACGAGTACTGGGGCGCCTTTCCTAACCATGCCTTTTTCGACAATATACTCTGCGGCTTCGGAGACTGTCTTCGCTAAGGCGGTTCTTACCGCGAAATACCCTGTTTCTGTTGCATCATCCATGCTTGTTCGGCCTCCGAGCGCGAACACCTCTAAACATGCTAGCTTTGTTTCCACCGCCGTAATATCTTCACCTTCACTTCTCGCTATGTCTGCTATGGAGCGAAGCATAATGGTTGTAGATATGGGGAGTTCAATTGCCAAAGCTGGTAGGCCAAAAGCGCCACCACCTGCACCCGTAGCGACTACGAGGAACTTATGAGTCAGGTCCGAAGATGCCAACTTCGACCTAATACCTATTGTACGGACTGCGAAGTCTAAGGCTTTTTGAAGCGATTCTTTCGTGACATTTTGAACGACATCGGACCATTTGGCAGGCAAAAGCTCGAACCCTTTCTCTATCGGGGTTCCCAAAAGATTTGAGATTTTCGCCGCCAAGCCTGGGGTCTCCAGGAGGCTCTTCGCATATTGGAGATCGTCCAGATCATGCTTCGACAGGCTCATGACGTTCCTCCAATCCGCGTTCTTCTCTCGCCCCAGTTGAAATCAGCCGCAGGCGAATAATGAATCCTTTCGAGTTACCTGCAAATCGTGGATAAGTGGGTGATAAAGAGTAATACCAGCAATATTGACTCCAAAGCTGAAGAAATGCTGCAATGAAGGATCTACTTAAACGCTTACAGCGATCGAGTATATGATAACTCATTTAATTGTGGAAATCTGCTTTTCTGGGTAAATACGGTTAAGGTAGTTCTTCCTGACTTCTGCGCATCTATTCTGCTAAAATGCGTCCGAGGCCTGCGTGGGAGGGGGCGTTGATTCTTGATTTTGCCAGTCACCTTTCAATCAGGAATCGTATTTATAAGCAGCCCGTCATCATACTCATTCACTTCCGCGTATTCCTCAGGATCACGGTCGACCCCACCTATCTCCAGATGTCTTATAGCCTGTTCCTGCTCATAGACGGCATAGCGCTCATAATCATCAGCATTGCCCTTGTAGAGCCGCTCAATTCGCTTTTCATAACTGGACTTCCTGCGCGGCTTTACCTGCGGTGTGATAGGTCTGGCCATGAAGATGTGGCAGCTGTCGTCGAATATGTGGTCCTCCAAGTTAGAATCGATGTCTTCCACGTTTCTTGGGTC
>CP070843.1:1221944-1224758 GCA_020350905.1 Deltaproteobacteria bacterium | reverse complement strand
TTCCCTCCAGAAGAGCAACTTGTTGCTTCAAAGACTTAATTTCCTCTGAATGGACTTTCTCCTGGCTTGCAATGAATTGCCGGTCCTCTTGAAGTGCTGCAATCGAACCGAGAATATTTTCGACCTGCGTGTTGAAGGTTTTATTTCGCATGTCAGGAGCAGAAAGTTTGCTTGCCGTCTGGCTAAGGATTCCCTCCACCCAGAGCGTGAGCTGCTCGGGCTGCATTTCTCCAACCTGCTTGCTCTGCCTTGTCACTTGAACAAGACGCTGAGCTTGAAAAAGTGCATCAGCGGATTTCTGCTGTATCATTTCTTTTTCATAACGATGCTCGGAAATAAAAGCATCTGCGTCGTTCAACTTCTGCTGAGCAACTGCTAGTGTCTTTGGGGTAAGTTTCCGTGCACCTTCCTCCTCAGCTTGTTTGATCAATTTGCGAGCTTCGCCAAGAGTCTGATCCTTTATCGCTCGCACTTCTAGTTGATCAAAAGCAGCGGCAACTTTCTCCCTGTTATTTTGTGCATATTTCAAGTCGTTGTTCTCTATTGCTTTTGTCAATCTGAGAAACTGCTCTTCTGCCCTAACATAATCTGCCCCCAAATTGGTTGCTCCTGCAGCGCGGGCTAGTTCACGAGCTTTAATTGCATTGGGTAATGTTGTTCTCGCTACCTGTGCCATCTCCTCGGCATGCTGGAGTTGGGCATGTCCGGAGGCGATCGGCTCTAGAATTTCTGAAAGTTCATCTCCACGCTTCAGGGCTTTCTTTGCATCATTGAGGTATGCCTCAGCCTTCGCAAAAGAGGTTGGTGCCAAGACATTGAGTTGGTTTTTTTGTGCATTGCTGATCTCGCTGTCGAAACGGTTCACTTCCTCTGCTGGATTCACCGTTGTGGCAACTTCTTCCGTCACTGCCTGGCCACCCGCACAGGCACTCAGGATCCCTATAGCGGCAACGACCATGGCCACAATTCCAATATCTTTGATTCTTAGCATGTCTCTGCCCTCCCCCTAAGAAAAGCGTTTGTACGATCTTGCCAACAAGACTAAAGATGTGAGATTTTGGAGCACATCTGTTGGTTTGTCAATATAAAAGTTAACTCATCTTACCTACCTGAAGAGACTAGAAAAAAGCACACGTGAGACATTCTTTTACTGATGGCTGAGATTTACTGTGGCACAAGATTGAGGACTGTCAACGTGGAGAAAAAGAAGGTCCCACCGACAGGGGCACTGAGGGCCGATGGGGGAATAAGACCAAAGCATCTTTTGGCCGCGTGGGGAGCCAGCAGAGAGAACCCAATATGTCAAGAAGCATGGAGGAATGGAAAAGAAAACCCCCGTCAGCTGTTTTCTTCATCTTTTGGTACAGCCTTTTTATCAACCGTTGCAATACCCGTATTTGTCAAATCATCGAATAAATCGTCTGGTAACGGCTCTGTTTGATCTTCTGGCATCGTTTCTCTATCAATAGTTGATAATCCTATCTCTTCTAAATCATCAAATAAGATTTCTGACAAATCGCCTTCCGGCTTCGCTACCAAAAGGTCTTCTTCAAAAGATGAACCAACCATTGCTTCTAAGATAAGATTTAGAGTCTCATTCATCTTGGTTCGTTCATTTTCGAATACATTATTTTCCTTCGAATCATTTAAAGTACTCTTCAGAAAATCTTCGGTTGTTGCCTTATAGCAAGCGCTTTTGAACACTCTATCTGCTAGGTCTCGGTCGTGGGTATAAATTACGATACTTTGGAATTTTCCGGCGCTGTCCTCTTTTACGATAAACTCTACATCCGCATCTCTCCAAGTTTTCATTTCTGTCAATAATGTTTCCACATTCGAAATAACAGTATCTATGTTCCTTGATTCTAAATTCATATACCTTGCCAAATAGCAGTGGTCCAAAATTGTGTAATAAACAGTATCTGTCACCTTAATCACCTCTCTTTGTGTCGACGAATCTTCTCACTTAAACACGGTAAGCAAATTTTGGACCAGGATACCTTTACTATGACCAGTGCCATTATCCATCTCCGTGGTCGCAGCAAGTGATTCATGAAATGTCCGGGCTAGAGAATTTCTGCCATCTTTCTGCTATAGGAGTCGCAATACCTGGTTTAAGAAAACTAGAATTGGCACATTGGTGAAGAAGAAGAAAAACCAACCAGTTTTCGCTAGGGGGCTCTGTTTATGCGCTATTGAAGGGATCGTGAGACTTGCTTTTCTAGCTTCGGTACTTAATAATGAAAAAACTTTGACGTGGGATTTCCAGTTTCTCGAAAAATCAGAGGAGCAGTTATGAATCACCGAGGCCTCGTTTTTCTCTTCCCTGGGCAAGGGTCACAATACGTGGGCATGGGTAAGGCCTTCTATGACGAGTATCAAGAAGTCCGGAATCTCTTCAGCCGGGCCAAAGAGATCCTCAATATGGACGTGGAGGAGCTTTGCTTTGAGGGTCCAGAGGATGAGCTTGTGCTCACTCATAATGTGCAGCCTGCGATTACCCTGGTCAACATGGCATGCTCTATAGTTCTTGATCTCAACGGCGTGAAAGCTGCGGCTGCGGCAGGTCATAGCCTGGGGGAATACAGCGCACTTCATCTGGCTGACGTATTCGATGAAAGGGCTGTGTTGCAATTGGTGCGATACAGGGGCGAGCTCATGCAAAAGGCGGCAGATGAGCAACCAGGTGCGATGGCAGCTATTCTCAATCTAGACGCGGAAAAAATCGACGAGGTTTGTGACACCTGTGACATAGAGATGGCCAATTATAACTCGCCGGGCCAGATAATTGTCAGCGGTGCCGAAGAGAGTGTT
>CP070843.1:1216481-1221844 GCA_020350905.1 Deltaproteobacteria bacterium | reverse complement strand
CGCCACTCTTGTCGACGATGTCAAGAGCTGTGGCCATGTCCAGAATATCCCCCTCTTTGGAGATTCCCTGGCCGTACATGATATCGAATTCCGCCACCTTAAATAGAGGAGCCAGCTTGTTTTTTACCGCTTTGACCCGTGTTCGGCTGCCAATGCTCTCTTGGCCGTCCTTAATAGCGCTGATACGCCGAATGTCCAGTCGTACCGAGGAATAGAACTTGAGGGCATTACCACCTGTGGTGGTTTCCGGATTGCCAAACAGATCTCCCAGTTTCATTCGGATCTGATTGATAAAGATCACTGTGGTCCTGGATTTGCTGATGGCTGCGGTCAATTTCCGGAGGGCCTGAGACATGAGACGAGCCTGCAACCCCATGTGGGCGTCGCCCATTTCCCCTTCGATTTCGGCGCGGGGCACCAAGGCGGCCACCGAGTCAATGACCACCGCATCCATGGCACCGCTTCGTACCAGGACCTCGGTGATCTCCAAAGCCTGCTCTCCAGTGTCAGGCTGGGAGATGAGCAGGTCGTCCACATTGACCCCCAGTTTTCGGGCGTAGGAAAGATCGAGGGCATGCTCCGCATCGACAAAAGAGGCGATCCCCCCTCTCTTCTGAGCTTCGGCGACAATGTGTAGTGCCAGGGTAGTCTTGCCGGAGGACTCTGGGCCAAAAATTTCCACAACCCTCCCCCTGGGGACACCCCCTAAGCCCAAGGCCACATCGAGGGAAAGTGAGCCTGTTGGGATTACCGGGACATCGGCAACCGTGGCGTCGCTGCCCAAGCGCATGATGGCGCCCTTGCCGAATTGTCTTTCAATCTGACTCATGGCCAGATCAACGGCCTGTTGTCTTTCTTTTGTGGTGGACATAGCTCTTTCCTTCTGTGTTATTAAAAAACCACTGTTGCTCGCCTATCCCGGAGCCAGCGGCGTACCACTGTCAGTTGGGTGCTGTTTAAGGTGATGCCGGTGCGGCAAGAGGCATACGGTGTAGTTTCGTGTAGATCGCTCCGGTTGGCCTAAGATCACTTTTATACAATATTATTTCATCTGCGTCAAAAGAATTGAATGGCTCCATATCCAGAGTAGCCATGGCGTCTACTAGGGATTGGAGTCTGCGGCGGTCCTTGACCCGACCAATGGTAAGGTGAGGCCGAAAATCCCTTTTTTCGCGGACAAAACCCAATGGCTCCAGTGCATTTTCAACCCGGGCCTGGATTCCATTGAGCCTTTGCACCTCGCCTTCCATGCCAATCCATATAACCCGTGGTTTCCTCCGACTGGGAAAAGCACCTAATCCGGCGGGGCGAAGGGTGATGGGGGGTTGATCTCGAATCTCCTGAGCTACGGCGAGGGCTATCTCCTCCACTAGGGCCGCCTGTATGTTACCCAAAAATTTCAAAGTCAGATGGATGCTACTAGGTTTTACCCAACGTACACCGGCCCCGCACTGTTTGAGTTCTTTTTGAATATCTTCCAGTGCTTTTCTGGTCTCATCAGGGAAGTCTATGGCAATGAAGGAGCGGATCATCATGGTTTGACCTTTCACCTAGTATGGGTGAATTGCCCCAGTGGAAGGAGGTTTTTCGGTTCCACCAGTTTGCTGTAAGGCTATGCTTAAATTACGGTGGGCCTGCCGGAAGTGGGGATTAATATCGATTGCTTCTCTGAAATGGTCAATGGCCTCTTTGAGTTTGCCCTGTCGCGCCAGGACAACCCCAAGACTGTTGTGCGCCTCAGCAAATTTAGGCTTTAGTTGAAGTGCCAGAGTAAAATTGACAATGGCTTCCTCGCTCTTACCCTGCCGCGCCTGCAGATTTCCCAGGTTAAAGTAAGCATCAGCAAAGGTGGGCTTGAGTTGAAGTGCCGTGGAATAATGGTACAGAGCCTCATTGATTTTTCCCTGGTGCTCAAGAACATTCCCCAGGTTGTTGTGGGCTCCAGGAAGATTGGGCTCCAGCTCCAGGGCCTTGATAAAATGGGCTATGGCCTTTTCTGCTTCCCCTTTCAGTGCGAGAACATTTCCCAGGTTATTGTGGACTTCGGCATGATTGGGTCTGATCTGCAAAGCCCGGGAAAAAAGGGCAATAGCTCCATGGAGCCTGCCTTGCGCCTTGAGGACCAAACCCAGATTGTTGTGGGCCATCCAACTATTGGGATTTTTGGTGATGGTGTCCTGATAGAGTGTTTCAGCGTCCCTGTAGATGGTCCCCTGTTGCCAGACCTGAATCGCAAAGATAAGGAGCACTGTCAGGCACAATGCCAAGCCGCTCTTTCTTTGCCATGGACCAAGACCTGTCAGCAGGGTGCTGACCGTAGCAGCACCTAAGGCAATCAACCCCATGCTAGCGAGGTACTGAAAATGATCGGCAACAAATGAATACCGCATGGGATAGATGTCGAAAAACCCCAGGGCCGGGAACAGGGTTCCAGCAAAAAATAAAACAGCCACCAGGGGTCCCTTGCCTAGCCGCTGCCTCAATAACCACAAAATAAAAATGACGGCCACTGCAGCCAGGGGAAAAAGATACTGCCACCAAGCCCCAGCATCGATTTGCCATCTAGGGTAGATGAAGGTAAGCTGCTGGGGCCATACTAGTTTGGATGCATAAAACCACAAAGCTCTTCCGGCCACCAGAAACCGGTCAACAAAAGAAAGGGTCCATTCCTCACCCTGCGCGCCCACGTGATGTATTTCCAACCATACCGTAGTTAAACCAAGGAAAGCACCAACAACAAAGTAGGGAATCAAGGGCAGGGTATCACGCCAATAGATCCGATCTCGTTTCCACCACAGCATCAGAAGAATTGTTGCTGGCAGGGAGCAGGTTACGGTCTTGCTCAGCAAGGCACAGAGAAACAGAAAAAGGGAAAAGGGGTAGAATGGCCAGAAGTTATCCTTAACCTTCGAGGTTGCGGGATGGATACCAGGGGAGGTTTGGTCCGAGTCGATAGTCAGATCATAATAGCGAAGATAAGCCAGAAAAGAGGCAAGGTAAAAGAAAGCAGAGAGAACATTCTTGCGCTCGGTAATCCAGGCAACCGACTCCACCTCTACCGGATGGAGAGCAAACAAAAGTGCAGCCAGCCAACCACCCGGAACTCGGAGATGGCTCAGCAGCAGCAACAAGAGAATAGCATTGAGGGCGTGCAGCAACACATTGACCAGGTGATAGCCGAATGGATGCACATGCCACAGATGATACTCAAGCCAAAAGGTGGTATGCACCAGTGGGTAGTATTGGGGTAAAGCCCTGGGCTCCAACCAGATCCTTCGCAGGCCATCAGGGGTTCTCAGGGTGGTGTTTTCAGTGATGTAGGAGTCATCATCCCATATATAGCCACCCCGCATGGCTGGGATGTAGGATAGCACGGTAACCAGGATAATAACCCCGCTCCACAGAAAAAGCTTTTTCTTGGTGCCAGTAAGTCTGTCCATCAGTTGATCCGAGCACTGTGGCAATCAGCTCTGAGACGCTTATACTTCTCCTTGTTTGACCAACACAATGAGGGCAAACATTGCCAAGCTCTTCATCCAGGGTCGAAGTAGGTTTTCTAGATTTCGCCAAAGCGCAAAACTCCATCCTGGCACGAGGCTACGCAGAGATACCCCGCCGGAAAGCAGATAGCGGAAGGGCATGAAAGGCTTTATGGCGTAGATTTGCCATGCCGGGAATTCTTTTTCGAACCGAGTTCGGTCCCTGTCGAAGATGATCCACGGCAGGGCGGAGTTCGCTCCAGACAAGGGCCCTCCCTGTGGGAATGTCCATGCTTTAGTTTCGGGTTGAAACGGCTCATGGTGCAGTTTAGCGTAAACCAGCCGCGACCAGGGCGTCACCCAAGGCTCTATCAGAATCATCGGGCCTCCAGGCCGCACACACCGACTCGCCTCTGTGAAAAACTGTCGAGGTCGGGGGAGGTGGTGCAGTACGTCGGTCATGACGATGCCACCTAATGAGCCATCTACAAATGGCAGGTGCGTGCCATCCAAAACCACGTTCACATGCACAGAGTAGAAGATTTCCGAAGTGATCACTTCAGGGACAAAATCTCTCAAAAACCCTCCACCCGAACCTAACTCCAGAACCGGATTTTTCTCCAGAGGCAATAGTGCAGCGATGGCCTCATACCATTCCTGGTAGATTTGCCGCAAGAAAGATTTCTTGCGGATAAGAGACCGGCGAAGTTCAGTGCAACGCGGGTCATCGATGTCTAGTCCACGCGTAAGAGGATGGGCCAGCAAATTCTTCAGCATGATACACGATTCCCTTACAAGAATTTGATCCGCCAAGCTGCGAAAAACACCATGCGTAGCAGCAACCAGCCATGCTTCCAGCGTTGGATATTGGTTGAACCGTATGTTCGTTCGCGATACCGAATTGGTAGATCAACAATTTTGTGATTCAGCTTGGCGGCTCCGAACAGGAGGTCGAAGTCGCCGAAAGGATCGAAGTCGCCGAAATAGGCTCGGTTGGCCGCAATCAACTCATAGTCCTTTTTCCACAGGACTTTTGTGCCACAAAGGGTGTCTTTAATGGGTTGACCGAGTAGCCAGGAAAAGGCCAAGCTAAAGAACTTATTGCCCACCATGTTCAGATATCGCATGGCCTGCTCTTCCATGGGATAAACGAGTCGTACCCCGTTGGCAAACTCACCTTTTGCCGAACGCAATACCTCGTAGAAGCGCGGCAGATCCTCTGCTGGAACGGTCAGATCAGCGTCCAGGATCATCAATATATCACCACGGGCGTTGTCAAAGCCCAATCGCACTGCATCGCCTTTACCGACGCCGGTTTGTTGGAACAACTTGCACTGGCGTTCAGGATTATCTGCCATTGCCTTTTCAATGGCGGCTAAGGTGTCGTCTTTGGAATGGCCTTCAACAAACACCAATTCTGTTCCCTTGCCCATTTCTGGTGTTCGACTGAAAATATGCGGGATATTCCCTGCTTCGTTGCGAGCTGGAACGATAACAGACACCAGCGGCTCTCCCTTTAATGGCTGGGTGCTTGGAAGGGGCCGGGCAATGATGAGATTAGTAAGGGCGAAATGGCGGAAAGGCCAGAGTTTTACCAGAAAACGGTTACAAAGACCGGCCAATAGTGGTGTGTCCAGAGGCCAAAGAAACTCCTCCCAATGCCGGATAACTTCAAAATCGGCCAGATTGAGCAGGCCAGTTATGTCCTCAACAGTGAGCCAGTTCTGGTTGAGTACAGGAGTGGCGAGATTCCGCCGTTGGGCCAGCGCCAGGGGCAGCTCCCACAAGCGGCTGTATGTGTTGATAATGATACGTGTCCGAGGAGTGGACAGTTGAGCAATCTCTTTGAAAACGGCCTGCACATCCCAGAGATCGTTGACCAGG
>CP070843.1:1209400-1216381 GCA_020350905.1 Deltaproteobacteria bacterium | reverse complement strand
CTATGAAGTTTTTCCTCAGTGTTCTGGGCATGGTTATGATTCTAGAAGGATTGCCCTACTTTGCCTTTCCTGAAGGAATCAAAAAGTGGTTAGTCAAAGCGAGCGAGATGGAGGCGGCCCACTTGCGGACCTTTGGTCTAATAGCCATGTGCGTCGGCATGGCTCTCGTCTATTTGGGCCAGAGAAGCAATCTTTTCTGATGACTATAGAGAATGCGACTCAATGTGACAGCGTATTATCCATGCTGACCAGGCGTAACCGTAGCAAAAGCGAAAAAGGGTTGTTTATGGATGGAAACGAGCTATACTAGTTGACTTCAAATTGCAACTATGCTTAGCTTGCTTCGTTTTAGCCCGGATGTTTCATGGATCACTTGCTGCGACCACGGATATGGCCGTCCTTCCTGGCGTCCTCGGATGTCGGCCCCTGCGACGTACCGTTCAGGTACGCCTCGGGACCAACATCCTGCGGTTGCCAGGTGGCACGACCATCTTCGCGGTCTCGCGACAGCAATTCATGAAATATCCGGGCTAGGATTGATACTACTACAAGTGGGGGCTGGTTAAGAGGGTAAGAGTGTGCAGTGTGAGATATAAACCACAACCAAGTTAGCATTAAATAGCGAATTGTGACGCCACAGGATATGGCTAGGGCTATAATACTACCTGTTGAGACGGGGCAAAAGGGGCTTGACTATGAAGCTCTGAAGTTCTTCCTGAGAATACCTATAGAGATGGTACAAACGTTGCACCTTCAATCAATGCAGGCAGTTTTGGGGGCCTTCTTAGGGGGTCTCAATAGGATCATCTTTTCAGAGATCCAGTTAACTGCAGGCATTTAACACTATCCCAACAGTTTAGCCAGTATTTCGGAGATATACTTATGGATACATCCTCAGCTTCTCAAGAATATGAGGACCAAAGGGCCGAAGTCAAATGGCCCGTTACTTTGTTAGCTCCGCATGGTCCTATTGAGGGAGAAACGGAATATATAAGTCTTACACGTATTCTTGTTGTCAGCGACACCTCGCTTCCCTCCGAGGGTGACATTGGCCTACTCATTAAGGCCCCCAACCACCAAGCCTTGCACCTCAGCAGCAAGGTAGTGAGTACACCAGTTGATAACTCCGATGATAGTATGAACTATTATACTGTCGAACTGCAGCTCACTTGCATTTCTGAATCTGATAAAGACTTTCTTTCCAGAATCATTGCCAACAATCAGAAAAACAAGGTTATCCGTCCGGCTCAGCAGGAAAAGACCACACCTGAGGTGCCTGCAACTGCAACTACTCACCCCAATTCTGAGCCAGACGCTTCTGATGTCCAGTTGCCGGTTTCTTACAAAAGAGACGGCAAAACAGTTAAGGCTCGTGCGACTCGTTTATCGCCAAAAGGATGCCTTGTCCTGACCAAGAAACCCCACCGGGTGGGAACAGTTTTTTCTATAAAGATCACCGATACTAGAGCAAAGAAATCTATTCAGCTGGATGGCTCAGTGTCTGCTCGCAAGCGTTCTGCCAGTCAGAAGCGTTGGGGCATGTTAATCCAATTCATAAACTTGACCGAAGGGGACAGGAAGAAATTGCGCCAACTTCTAGCTGATTCAGCCAAAGCCTCCGAGAAATCGATAAAGTTAAAATACCTGGACACATTTAAGGGATTTGTTCTTAATAAATTGCCAAAAGAAGGACGCTTCGACCGGTAGGCACAGCGAAAGATCCCTTAATTCATACTCAGGCTGAAATTTACTCTGGAACAAGATATAGGTTTCTTTCAATATTAAGAAAAAAGAAAAGCCCCCACTGGCCAGTCCAGCAACAGCCAATGGGGGCAGGAGTCAACCCAGGTAGGGCTTACCGAAACAGGCAGTTTAAGTTGTTGCCCTACCCGAAGAGCACCTTAGGCCTGCATGAAAGAAGTCTGGCTTTGAGATTGTGCTAATGATTAAGTTAGCAGGCTTGACAAATGGTGGAGCAATTCTGCGCTCCTCCATCTTCTTATGGGTCCCCAGTCTATGCCTAGCCAACTACTTACCTGCCCAATTATAACTCTCAGCTTTTCTCGAAATCCTGAATCTACGACCATTACCATAACAAACAAAAGCACTAATACAAGGAATATTGGTACAATTTTCTTCTTCATTCCTCTCTCTCTTTGCCTAGATGACCGCCCCTAACAGCAGAGAAAGTCCAATTTTGCCCGGCGGTTTCCTTGCGGACCTTTTCCCCTTATTCTTCCACCGAGCTGAATATCCCTCTTGGTCACAAAAATCTACCTCAAAATCGGCTCCGACAGTATCAATTTTGTCCTTTTGCTTCACGACTTCCCCTTCGCCCTCAATATAATCCGAAATAAAACTTTCATCAGTGCAAGCCCGGTGCCAACAAAAAAGACGGAGCCAGAGAATCCGCTGTGGTTTCTCACTAGTGCCCAGATTTAAGAATGAAGAAATGGGGAGAGTCTTTTATTAACCTTGGCCTTGCTCTCAGAGTTTATTTAATGTTCGTTCAATCGTGCTGAGCAAAGCAGATTTGTCTTCATGTTCGGTTACAGCTGATGCCCTCTTCTTCAGAGAGAAGGAGGATACTCTGACGTTGAGTTCGTTGCCAAACTTAACAATGTCATCGTCATATAGCTCAGCGGATTTCACTTTTATTCCGTTCACAAAGGTGCCGTTTCTGCTTCCTTTATCCAGGAGAATCAGTTTTTCTCCTTTTCTTTCAATAATCGCATGGTGTTTAGAGACAGCTGCATCTTTGGGTGCAATGTCATTGTCTGGATGTCGACCAATTGTTAGTCGCCCCCCTTCTTCGAGAGTGTACTCTTTTAAGACAAGGTCGTGAAATCGCAACTCTAGTATGAACATGTTTCCCTCAGTTGGTCCTAATTAGCTCATGTAAACAACAGCAACGTTCATGCCAATTCGACTTACTGTAAAACTTCACATTCCATCTCTTAATTTACACGTTCGGCTCTAGCCAGGATAATTCATGAATTGGCTACTCCTACCGCGGACATGGCCCTCCTTCCGGACTGATTCATTCACTTTCACTCATGAAAATAGGATTACCTTCAAAAAAAACCAACAACTGGCCTGGCTTAAAACTTATCCAATTCTCATCGCTCAAAGGCTCGCTGGCTACGAGATAGCCTCGTTCATCCGGATCTATGATCTCTGCTAAGTCGATTGTCAGATATTGTCCACGAAGTCTGACAACCTTGTAGGGTGCTTGACGCAGCACGAAATGCAGCCCCACGTAACCCGACCTGTCGTGATAAGCGAACAGGTGGGTGCCATCACTAAGAATCAGGTTGAGCTCGCCTAAGCGGTTTATTTCTCCTAATTTCTCATGCAAGAGAATAAAGTCGTTTCTCTCGGCCAAGCGCAACTCATGATGCTTGAGCCATGACAAAAGACTACAGAAGATGAATTCAGAATCAGTTGTGCCAATTGGGATGAACTCTCCGGGGGGGAAACTCAGTTGAACGGGATCTATCGTGCCATTGTGGGCAAAAACCCAGGTCTTATTATAAAACTTTCGATAAAAGGGGTGCGTGTTGACATAACCTGCCTCACCTGCTGTGGCACGGCGGATATGTGAGACAAAGATCCTTGAACGAGCGCCCAAGTATTCCAGAAAGCTTCTGGCAAGACGACTCCGGTCCACTGGCCTTGCCTCTTTAATAACTTGGGTTCCGTATTCATTATACCAGGCCACTCCCCACCCATCAGGGTTATCCGTTGCTCCAGCTTTCAGTCCAGAAAAGGCCAATTGAACGGTAACCTCTTTGTTGAAACAGAGACCAAGTAGTTCACACATGTAAATTCTCTCCCCACAGGACACAATTCAGATTGAATGCGAGAAGTACTGAAAATGCTCCAACTCTAATCACAGCATAAAATACCTTCACAGATTTTTGCAAGAAAAGGGCCAGCGGGGTGTTAATAGGTAGGACAATAGGGGAGACCCTAACCTACAGTTTCAGAATCGAAAACTTCACCACAAAATGGTGACTGAACTCTGAAATAGCCAGAGTTTAGATTAGAGTATGTAATATACACTTCCAAAGGCCAGTGGTGACTTTCGATCAAAACGATCAAGCACTTGATCCGTAAAAATCCCCTCACTAACCTCTCAAAACCATCTTCGATGATTCTCCAGTCTTAGCCTGAGATGAAAGGATTTCTATAGATATTTCCGATATTTACTATCGAATAATATCGCAATTATCTATTTGACTTTCCCTGGAATTACCAATACATAGTGCAGATGTTTGCACTATTGGCTTTCTGTTATCTCCAAGAATAACTAGAGAATCATCAAATACCCAGTGACCCTCATCGCCGTTGGACAGTTCATGCAGAGGAACGGGTTCATGCATTGCTGCTCTCGATCGTTCATTATCCTGATGTGTGTCAGCCTCCTCCTTCTACACCCCGTTTGGGGCGAGGATGCACTGACCGCTTCACCTGCAATCCGTTTTCAGGAAGATGTGTTCACCTTCCAGCCGATTTTGGAGGGCGAATCTGTTTATGTCACATTTGAATTCAGTAATAGAGGTGAGGAGCCTCTTGTGATCCATGATGCAGTGACCTCGTGCGGTTGCACTACAGCAGACTACCCAAGCTATCCCTTGAGGTCGGGCGAGAGTGGAAAGATTAAGACCACATTCAAGTCCACAGGTCACGGCGGTGAAAATGATATCGTGCTGCTCATCAAAAGTAACGACCCTATTGCTTCGGTAAAGAAGTTGCACATACGGGGAAGAGTGATACGTCAATGGAAGGCGCAGCCGGATCGATTCATTTTGACCAACCTGAGGCCAAATCGTAGGTACACTCAAAGGCTGCAAATAAATAACTTCATGGACGAATCACTACAAATAAAAGAAGTAGTTGCTGGAAACCCCCACCTTCACCTTCTCGCCAAGGCAAGGGAAGTAGCCCCAAGAGGCGAGGAAACCATTGCCTTTGAAGTGAGCACCAAGAATCTCAAGCCGGGGAGAATCGTTCAGTCTTCTATTAGGCTAGAGGTTGTTAATGCCGAGATGCAATCGGTCGAAATTCCCGTACTAATAAAACTAAAATGAATAATGGAAAGAGAGGAGATTTATGAGAAAGGGTACACTGTTTCTCTGGCTAGTGGTTGTGGTTGCGAGTCTTGCTCTAGTTTCCGGCTGCGCTAACTCTAAAGCTGATCCAAAGAAAGTCGGTGTGAGTGAAGCCAATGTACAAGCCGAGTTCCTCGCCATGAAAGCAGCCGGTGAAAAAGAACGGGGCGGTTACGAGCTAATGAGTCTAGAGGAGTTGAAAACAAAATTAGACGCCAAAGAGGATATGCTTGTTGTGGATACCATGCCCTATGAAGCCAGCTACAAGAAACAGCACATTCCAACCGCAGTACAATTCGAGTTCCCAATTCCCGAGATGAATACCATGGACGATGGGACGGAGCAGCAATACCGGGATTTGTTAGGACCTGATAAGGACAAGATGATTGTGGCCTACTGTGGTTTCGTGAAGTGTGGGCGGAGTCATAACGGAGCCATGTGGGCAGTCAAACTAGGCTACACAAATGTCTACCGTTGCCTGGGCGGCATCCGAGGCTGGAAAGAGGCCGGATATCCGGTTGGAGTCGCACAATAATGCAGCAGGCAAGACATGGAGGTAAAGTGCAATAAGATTGAGTTACGTGAAGCCCTAGCCAACCCCTAGGAAACTATACATTACATCCCTTAATTCACACTCGGCTGGGATTCAATCTGGCACAACATATCGTGCTCATCACTCCTCCTCTTCATCCTGTATCTCTGACCCGGGGCGAAGGTGTTTGAATTCGGGGGGTGGGGAGGTTGAAGTAGTCGATTCGTCTAAACTGCGTAGGTGCAGATCTCTCTGGGGAAAGGGTATCTCTACACCCTCAGATCGGAATCTGCTGTCGATTGCCTGAATAAGCTCACTTTGTATCCGAAATCTGTCAAGAAAATCTTTGATCCAGACGCGGAGTTCAAAGTTAAGCGAGCTCTCACCGAAGCCCAGGAAGAGAACCGACGAGGCAGGATCGTGTAACACCGACAGATTCGATTCTGCTATTTCCTTAAGTATCCGCATAACCAGTGGAACATCAGAACCATAGGCGACTCCCACCGGTATTCTGAGCCGCATACGTCTTTCGGAAAGCGTCCAGTTGGTCACCTGGTTGGTAACGAGATCACTATTGGGGATGACAATTTCCGCATCATCACGGGTTGTAACCACTGTTGCACGAAGCCCGATCTTCTTGACCGTACACGGGAGATCAACCAGTTGGATCATGTCACCTACCCTGATAGGTCGCTCAAAGAGCAGAATGATACCGCTGGCAAAATTATTGACGATAGCTTGTAACCCAAAGCCGATTCCAACTCCTATCGCACCTCCAAGGATGGTAATGTTCGTGAGTGTCACTCCAAGGGCCGCAAGCGCTAGTAAGAAACCCACCAAGATAAGAGAGTACTGGATCAATTTGGATATTGACAAACCCACTCCGGGTTCAACCTGGCGTTTGGGGAATACCTCCTCTAACAACAGCGTCTGTATAGCCGAAGAGGCGACAAACGAGCCATAGAGAAGAGCGGCCGCACCAAGCACCAGCCCCACGGTAATCCGCTGGGATCCCAGAGTCACGCCCAGTGAGAGAATGCCTCTGAATGCCTCAACGGGGCTATCGTACACGTGCCAAATTGTGAGGATGGCCACAATGAAAAAAGACCCTATAAAGCCGCTGAACTTTTGGACATCAGCTTCCGATCGTTGCGTTATCGCCTGGATAAGCTGGGAATTGAAAAATAACCCGCCTTTATCCCCGTCACCCTAGAACAAGGCATTTTTCGAGGTATATCTGCACGTCTCGCAAAACCCGGCCGCATCCCCATTCATTATAATTATCCCTTCGGATTCTGAGACTGTGTCGTAATTCAAAAAAGCACTTAAATTCTG
>CP070843.1:1202883-1209300 GCA_020350905.1 Deltaproteobacteria bacterium | reverse complement strand
GCCCATACATATGCATACCACCCGTGGTTCCATATACGGGGTAACAACGAACATTAGCACCTCTGGTGCCCATATTTATTGCCAGGAACCGTCACAGGTGGAAGGTAAATTGCGGGTGACAATTGAGGTTCCCCACCGCAGATCGCTCAATATTGTTGCCATGGTCGTCTGGCAGACCGTCTCCACCCCCAATGAGTCTAGTTCAGGTTTCGGTATTGGTGTAAAGTTTGCACATATCCCCGCGGATGATCGCCACCTTCTTCAGAGCCTGCTCGCCAAACATTTTGAAAGAAATTAGGTCCTTTTTTTACACTTCCTTGGCACCATGTTTGCACTAAATGTCAGCAAGGTGAGCGTATGGCTCACCACTACCATTTCCCTCTTTTAGTCCCCCATCGGCTTGGAAGAGTCGGTGGGGGGTTTTTTTTGCGTAACAATGAAAAAGGAGGAATTGTGAAAACGGGTTTGGTCGAGCCTGATCCACTCAAGGAAAATGCTTGACTCGGTACAAAACTAGTTACATAATCCATACTGATTAGGTATAGTAAATTCATAAAATACTTCACCCTACTGTTGCATTCCCACGCCGAGGAAAAACGCGTCAGAGAGCGTCCGCCTGAGGCGGAGCGCGCGCAGGCTGGGAAAGGATGAACAGTATTTGACCGTACGTGCGATCCTGTCCGAGGCGAGCACGCTCGCAGATGGCGCGCTATCACGCGAGCGCAGCGATTTTTACCGGTTTGGCTATGCAACATTAGGATTTGCTATCCACCTTCTCATGATGTACGATTGCGCTTTTTTCTGTATGACAAAGGGTGCAACCGCAGTTGGCACTTTACCGTTCTTAAAATTTTTCTCTATTGAAAAGCCATGAACATAAGTAAAGCCATAACGGTTCTCAATGAGCGGCCATGGCTCATCGCCATTATCAGTTTCCTATTGGTGGCTGTTATTCTCATAGCTGGACATCAATCTTTTAAAGCCACAGAGCAGGCGACTTTCAACGAGTTCAACCAGCGGCAACTGGTTATGGCCAGAGGAGCGATTGCCGGGATCGAGCTCTATTTTAGAACCCTAGCAGAGGCCATGCATGCCATGGCGAGAATGGGCGGGGTTCGTCGCTTTGATGAAAACACAACCAGAGATGTATTGGCTCTTGAAATCAATGAACTTGAACGGTTGGGAGTGAACGACATTGGCGTGTTGGATGCACATGGCGTTTTGAAATTCTGTGCCAGAGCTCCTCACTCGGAGGGTGATGATTTCTCACAGCGGAGGTATTATCTGGAGGCAAAGGAGATGACCTCCTACGAAAACTACATCATCCGGTTCATCGACTCGAAATCCGTTGAGACAGGCAAACAAGGGATAGTAGTGGCCGTGCCTATGTTTGAGGCCCAGGCTGACAAGAGTCCTCCATCTCCTCTTAGCCGATTTGCAGGGGTAGCATTCTGTACCCTCAATTCAGACTACTTGATTCAAAAATTCGTTGCCCCTGTCAAGTCTACTGAGGGAGGACAGGCTTTTCTCATCGACGACTCCTCCAGAGTACTCTGGGCGTCTGACAGCTCGCTTTTCAGAAAAAACCTCTTGCTAGAGGTCGAGGAGTTTCCGTCGTTTCAACAGATATTGGAGAGGATGACTTCCGGAGATTCCGGCACAGCACAATATTCCTACTACCGGTTTGATGATTCTACGGGCAACTATTCGAAGGACAAGGAAGAAAAGCTTATAGCCTATGTGCCCGCGCGCCTCGGGGCAAAGCTGTGGTCACTAGGGATATGGGCACCCAAGGAAGATGCAAGAAGGTTGATCCGTTCAGCCTATGTTAAACACCTTTTGCTGGTAGCGCTCATTACAATATCAATCATTGTGGGCTGTTCCTATGCCCTCGCAATGTCTTTTCGCTACAACAGGACCCTGGAAGGGAACGTCAAAGTTAAAACCAAGGAGTTTCAAGAATCTCATCGAAGACTTCTCACCGTTATGGACAGCCTGGATGCCGCAGTTTACGTTGTGGATCTGGAAACACATGAAATTCTGGACGGGAACAAGTATGTTCGAGACCTCTTTGGCGATGTGGTCGGCAAGCCCTGCTGGCGGGTTTTACCGTCCTGTGAATCCGGTCCCTGCAGTTTCTGTACAAAGGAACAGTTGCTTACCCCAGACGGCATGCCGGCTGGAGTGAACGTCCGGGAAGTAAAGAACCCAACCACTGGAAGATGGTATGAAATTCGTGATAGGGCGATCCACTGGGTGGATGGCCGTATCGTCAAACTTGAAATTGCTGCAGATATAACCGATCGCAAGCGGGCTGAGGAGGATCTCAAACGGGCAGAGGGCGATCTCAAGCGAGCCCACCATGAGACGCAGACGTTTTATCGAATCCTTAAACAGATCGGAGTCCAGCGGACCCTGGCTGGGGTTGGCTCTTTTCTGATGAGGGAACTTCAGGTCATCTTGAGAAGCAACTACATGATGCTTTACGTGTTTAGCAGCGACCGTAACACGCTATTTGCCTTGTCGGATAGAGGAACCGAAACCATCAAGGACCAAAAACTGTTTCAAACCGCCTCGTCTATCCTGCTCGGTCTGGAGGGGGTCACCACCTCCCACAGAAAGCTCTTCACACTCCCACTCATTCCCGATTCCTTTCCGACCAAGGGACAGCAGATCCTCATACCCTTGCGATCCGAGAACCAGGTTGACGGCGCTCTTGTCGTTGTCTGCCCGCCGGGTTGCCCCTGCACTGAAAACGAACTAGACATGGTCGCCTTAGCCCTGGAGCAGGCCTCGGGGACCATCAAGAGAGCTGTCTTGCACGCACAAGAAATATGCAATCTCCAAAAACGGTTAGGAAGCTCATGGGAATTTAGCGGTATTATTGGCAGAGACCCCAAGATGCAGGTGATCTATAAGCTGATTGAAGACATCGCTCCGAGCGACGCCGCCGTTCTCATTCAAGGAGAAAGCGGGACCGGTAAGGAGTTGGTGGCCCATGCCATTCATCATCGAAGCCCACGCAGGGACAAGCCCTTTGTCGTCATTAATTGTTCGGCTTATCCAGCCACCCTTTTGCAGAGCGAACTCTTCGGCCATGAGAAAGGAGCCTTCACCGGGGCCATCCGCAGGAAGTCCGGACGATTTGAGCAAGCCCACGGTGGTACCGTATTTCTGGACGAGATTGGCGAGGTCCCTCTATCGTTCCAGATCAAGCTGCTTCGCGTTCTGCAGGACCAGAAATTTGAGCGGTTGGGTGGCGAAAAGACTCTGACCGTGGACGTGCGCATCCTCGCGGCCAGCAATAAAGACCTGCTGCAGGGCGTTAAGAAAGGTGAGTTCCGCGAGGATCTCTACTACCGCATTAACGTTATCCCCATACACTTGCCACCACTCAGAAAACGGCGTAACGACATTCCCCTGCTGGCCCGACATTTTATGAGTCGTTTCTCCAAGGAACAGGGTAAACACATTCAGGGGTTTACATCCGAGGCCATGCGGTTGCTGCTCGATTACAACTGGCCGGGCAATGTCCGGGAGTTGGAAAACAGTGTTGAACACGCCAGCGTACTTGCCAAGGGAGACCAGATCGAGGTCTCTGACCTGCCCACCGTAATCCATACCACCGTTATCTCTACCCTGGCTGCCAATGGGCCTACCATCATAGAGCAGGAGAAAAAACTGGTACAGGAAGTGCTGGAGGAGTGCGGCTGGAACAAGAAAGAGGCGGCCCGACGTTTGGGGATCAGCCGCACCGCGCTCTACGACAAGCTAAAGAGATACCAGATCACCCGGCCCACCACGCATTAGAGGGGCTAGGGAAGAGTGTCAAGATTTCTTACAGGGTTAACCTGCTAAAATCTCAGGACAAATGCTCTTAGCACACAGTGCTGTCCACTTTCCTTACATGCGGAGCCGATCCATTCCTACGGATCGCCGTTCATTGCAGGGGCACCCTGCTCTGTTAGGGGCATGGGCTCTTTATGGATTCCGTGCTATTTAATCCGTTAATTCAGCCAGTTAACCAATCGATTCCGCGCAAGCCGCCCCAAAAACCGCCCTTTTCTAAACCCTCGATTCTTGAGCAGTGGCATGGAATTTGCCATGTACATTCTCATCACGCACCCTCCTGACCGGGATAGCACCTTCAATTCTCAGGGATACAGATGCATAGGCCGATTGCGGTAGTCGATGCCCATGAAAAAAATTGCCTAGACCTGTGCTCAGCCCTGGAACGTGAAAGTTATCCAACGTGCTCATTCAATGCATTGACGAACTTGGAAGCGACGATTGAGGAAGACGGCTGCTGGCTGGCAATTCTTGACCTGGATAGCTTGCCTGTGGACAACTTTTTCTTTCAGAAAATCAAAAGGAAAAATCCCGCACTAATTATCATAGCCCTTTCCAGCCGCTCGTATCACCCAGAGCTGGAGGAGGCCATGAGTACTCACATCTACGCCTGTCTCAGTAAACCGGTGAAGGAGGAAGAGCTGATCTTTTTGATTAGAAGCTGGGGTGGAAGGTAATGGCTCAAACCCTTTACCTTGTTGGCTTGGGCTCGCACAACGGTGAGCTTACGATGCCCAGCCACCTGAAAAACGCCGCTCACCATTGGCACCATTTTCGAGCATTTATTCAGGATTACAATTTTAGGCGACAAGTTTCCGCCCTTAATGCTTAATAGAGGAAGGACCCAATCATGCGCAGCGAGAATATAAATCGTTGGACTGTGGTTTTGGCCGCCTTGATAATCCTGGCTTTGGCCTACTCGTCTCTGGGGGCCGACCAAAAGGCAGTGCTGCAGACCGAACTGCCGCAGCCTGAAATCTCTAAACCTCAGTTTTACTGCGGCTATTGCCATCTGCTCACCTATCCAGCCATCTTTCATAAGGGGTACGAACTCTGGAAAAAGAGCAAACACGTTAAAGCGAGTTGTGTGGACTGCCACTACCCGCCTCAAAACAGTGTAACGGTGGAGCAAGGCCACCAGATGGATAGCGGTGCAAACACCAAACATATTCCCAAAAACATCTCAGCCGACATGCAAGACCGTTTCAGCTATCTTCCTATTGGTGGTGAATCAATTCAAACAAGATCGACCATCGTTGATACCAGTTGTCTGACATCTGACTGCCACGGCAAGCCCGAGGACAAGTTCATGACCAAAAGAATTGAGTTCGGCGAGAAAAAAATAAAGTTTGTTCATGAACCCCATTTCGACCAGAACAAACAGATCGAGGGCATGAAAATCGGCTGTACTTCCTGCCACCAACATTTGACCGAGAACAACCACTTTGAAGTGAGCAAAGAATCCTGCACCCTTTGTCATTTCAAGAACGCCAAATATAACCAGGGCCGAGGCACCTGCGAGTTATGCCACAAACTTCCTACAAAGCCCATCCAGGAAACCGGCGGCAAGCGGGTTACCCATGCCATGCTCAAGAGAGAAAAGGTCTCCTGCGCCGGGTGTCATCTTGATCTGATAAAGGCGGTGGGAGGCTCTTCCTACCGAGCATACTTCGAAAGTAGAACCCTGAACATGGCCGTGCTCATGGGAGCCGGCGGCATGAAAGAGAATTGCCAGCAGTGTCACCTCCAGGAAAAGGACCTGAAAGAAAAAGACAACAAAAAGCTCATGCATGCGGAGCATGTCGCCAAACCCACGGCGAGGTGCTTTGACTGTCACCGCGGCTGGAGAGGCTGGAAACCAGCCTATCTCCATGTGGGGATCCTGCAATCCGGCCTGGCCAAAAAGTAAAAATTTGCAAAAATTTACATGAGAGTCAGTTGAATTGTGGAAAGCGCAAAAACCAGTCTCCCCCGAATAGTCCTCTACATTGGTGAAAACTATTGAGCTGAGGGATTGAAGATGAACATAAGCAGGCGCCGCTTTTTAGCTGTATCAGGGGCCATGATAGGCTCTGCTGCCACAGGCAATGCCAAAAACGCATGTGCTGCACGCCAGCCCAAAGCCCCTCCAAATCCCTATGGCTGCGTGGTGGATCTCACTGCATGTGTTGGCTGTCGAACCTGCGAACAGGCTTGCAATCGGGTGAACCACCTGCCGCCACCCGAGGAACGGCTGGACGATCGCACCGTTCTCGACTACAAACGCAGGCCCTCCACCGGCGCTTTTACCGTAATAAACCGCTACTATTCCGGCAGGCTCGATGCGCAAAACCAATTGGTCCCCACCTATGTCAAGGTCCAGTGCATGCACTGTCAGGATCCGGCCTGTGCCTCGGCCTGTATTACTGGCGCCTTGCACAAGAAAGAGAACGGTGCGGTCAACTATGACCAATCCAAGTGTGTTGGTTGTCGCTACTGCCTGGTGGCCTGCCCCTTTCAGATCCCGGCCTATGAGTATTTTGATCCTCTCACACCCAGGGTGCGAAAATGCACCTTTTGTTACGATCG
>CP070843.1:1198178-1202783 GCA_020350905.1 Deltaproteobacteria bacterium | reverse complement strand
GCAAATCGATTGCGGATTTAGGAATGCGGATTGCAGAATTAGAAATAAGTCCTTTGTTTGAGCTTTTATTAATTTCAATCCAAAATCCGAAATCTGCAATCCGCAATGTGATGACTCCAGCACACTGTCGCAAGCAGGGAAAGACCATTGAAGCCCCCTCAGGGGGTAGCCAGTTTCGTGGTCGCAGCAGGTAATTCATGAAATATCCGGGCTGGACCACGTAGTACACAAAGATCACAAAGAGAAGGAATTTCAGACGGACTAACGCGATCAGCTATCAGCAAATTCATCTAACATGAGGAGTGTAGGCTGTAAGCTGACTGTCCCGCCGCGCCGGGGCTGACAGCCCCATCCGGGAATCCAAGATTTCCGGATGGACACTAATTAGGGAGCCTGGCGGAGCCGCCAGATAGCTATCCCCAGAATGAGCGCCAAAGGTGTTAAGGTAGTGAGCGGCGCAGGCAACTCAAATAATAGCCCTAGATAGCCGATTATCTGATTCGCCAGATAGAAACCAATTCCCACCATGGCACCCATAGTTATCCTAAATCCCACAGTCCTGCCCCGTGGTGGACCGAACACAAAGGGAAGCGCAAGCAGAACCATCGCTGCCGTAGTCAGGGGCATAACCAGTTTCTGCCACAGAGCCAGATTGTAGTTATCTACATTCTGCCCTCTTTCCCGAAGAGCTTTGATGTACAGGTACAGGTGTGACGGTGAGAGGCTCTCCGGAGGTAGTTCAAAGACACTGACCTGGTCCTTATTAAAAAATGAATCAATCGTCAGGCTTGGTAAGTACTCCGTACTGATCCCCTGCTCCTCAATGACCTTTTTATAAATGTCCTTGAGTGTCCATCGCCCATCTTGGTGGATGTCTGCTTCGCCAGCGTGGATAAAGGCTCGTAAAAGCCCATCCTGGTTACGTTCGTAAATATCCACATCCGCTGCAAGTCCACCCGACAGAATTATGCCCACCCGGATGAAGGAACTGCCGTGTCGCGCCCAAAATCCCTGTTGAGTCAAAGTAATGCCGCTCGAGCCAGAAACTGCCAATGAACGTCGCCCATGGGCGTACTGCTCCAGTTGCGGAACTACAAACTGCGTTAGGGCGGCGCTAGCTACCATGAGCAGGCCTGCGGCGGCGAGCACTGAAACGCAAATCCGGCTGACTGACAATCCAGCTGCTCGCATGGCAAGAAGTTCGCCTCTTTCGGCCAACATCCCGAGGCCAATGATGCTGCCCAGCAGGGCACTGATGGGCAGCATATCTATGATTCTTTTGGGAAGAGTCAGACCAACAAAGACAAAGGCCTCCAGTGCCTGGTAATTCCCTTTGCCTACATCATCTAGTTGGATTACCAATTCAAGAAAACTAAACAAAGAAACCAGAACGAGGATCACCAATAAGAGGCCCTGGATAAAATTAATGCCTAGGTAACGATCAAGTGTTCTCATTTACCGTTTCTCACATATCAGTTCTTCGCGCTCGCTCCCATCAGGCCCGCACCGCAAGCGGTATCAATGACAAGCGGGTCCTTGGTGACGCACTCGTCATCTTTCAGTTCATATCTTGAGCTATCAGTCTTATCTCTTTATGTTCAAAGAGAAATGAATAATGAGAGATGAAGAATGGCAAACGGGCAATGCTCTGTGCCCTCAGCTCAATTGTACCCATTGCGGTTCAAAACCTCTGCCAGGTCACCCGGAGGTTGGCTAACCTTTATGTCGCCACCTAAAAGAGAGGTTTGGCAGAATCGACAGGATTAGCGCCAGTAGCGCAAGTAATGCAACAACCCACCAAATCCCCACCACTGGCCCCACAACCCCTTGTTCCACCCAGTCCTTGGCCATGGCGCTGGTGTTGTAATAAACGGCCAGGATTATCACCGCCGCTACCAATTTGTCATACTTGCCCTTACGAGGAGCTGTCCGACTCAGGGGAACACCAAGCAGTGCTAGGAGCAACGTGGATATAGGAGTAGAGAGTCTCCATTGATACTCTGCGATATCTTCAAGGTTGCTAGAACGGGCCAACTCTAAAGTTGGGGCAGCCTTGCGTTTATACTCCAGTGGTTTTACCTTGCCAAAATCAATAGACATTGTGGACTGTTGGAACTTCATGAAGTGGCCTTTTTCGCCAGTGCGAGAGAATTCATATACGTAGCCGTCCTGAAATATGAGCAGGGGTTGACCCTGGTTGTCATCACTGCGTTGTTCGACTCTTTTCGCGTATATGACCTGAACTTTATCCCCTTGATCGCTTTGGATGAAGACTCCCTCTGCTCGCTTCTTTTTCTGTTTTATCTTGTCTGCAAAGATGACACGATTCATTCCCGGGATCTTGTAAAAGTTACCTTCTTTCCATTTGCCTATGTCTAATGCAGTTTTTGCCATTGCTGTCAGTACATACCCCTGCTGGTAAGCCCAGGGCCGGACATATAGGGACAAACATGCGACTAGAATTGCAAGAGGTACCGACAAGTAGATAACGGCCTTGAATACGCGACCGATACCGACTCCACAGGCAAAAAGACCCGTCATCTCCGAATCTGCATATAACCTACCAAGGGCAACGACGACTGAAAGGTATAGGGTAGCGGGAAGAAGCACCTCCATGGCGACAGCGATCTTTAGTAGGACTAAGTATAAAACGATCTTTCCCGCAATTAGACCAGCTACGGCCTCGGCCAAGTATTGTGTGGCTCTGTAGCTTGCGAAGACCACCACCAAGAAAATAATAATGGCAGTTAGCGGTTTGCTTATTTCTCGTATGAGATAGCGGTCTATGATCAAAATAGTTACTCTCGGTGTTCAAGAGATCCGGTCTTCCACTATGGATTCAGCTAGTTTCCAGTCGCTTAGGGCATCAACATCCACGGCTGCTTTCGGAAAAGGCAGGAGAACGGCACCGGCTCTTCGCCCAAGCCTCTGCGATATTCGTTCTAACCCTTCTTCAAGAGATGGCTGTTTAGTCCAATAGAGTAACAGGTTGAACCAGCCAAAGCCAGCAACAACTCCCAATGTTTTCTTCCGCTGGCTTTCAACCTTACGCCAGAACTCAGCTGCAATACGCGATCGAGGTGTCAGAAAAGCGAAAAGATTGCATGAACAGTATGCATCATCCCTCAGTTGAATCGCCGTCCTATTTGTATTTGGATAGGCGGTTACCACCAAATCAAGTGGCGCTAGGCCCACAACATTTTATGTAACATCATAGCTCGAAAGTCTTTGTTTTGACTTTCTGGGGCAGCAATCTCATAGGCATCGGGGGTTAGACGCCTGAACTAGGGTTTGGCTGCAAACCGGTACCTGCTTCAAGCAGCATGTATACTCGGCTGACCATCCTTGAGATCGGTCTCCTCGGACTCACGATTACATACTCCAGCAGGCTTCCGCACTAGGGTAAAATTGCAGATTGAGGTACACGTGCATTTCTTGCCGCGACTCCGAGCTTCTAAATCTACAATCTACAATCTTAAATCTCAAATCCCTGGGTTTCGATGAGTGCCCCTGACAGATATGCTCATCCTTTTAGCTTGACACACAAAGGTTGTTCTCCTAATATTCCATCGAACCTCAACCTACTCCGTATCTTAACCTCCCTCACACTGAAATCGCAGCTCATCATAAGAGGAGACTCGTATGCCAAGGCGGGATGACATCAAGAAAGTGATGATTATCGGGTCCGGTCCTATTGTCATCGGCCAGGCTTGTGAGTTTGACTATTCCGGCACCCAGGCCTGCAAAGCGCTGAGCCAACTGGGTTATGAGATCGTGCTGGTGAATTCCAACCCCGCGACCATCATGACCGATCCGGGTATGGCAAACGTCACCTATATCGAGCCACTCAATTTAAAGTCAATGAAAGAGATAATAAAGAAGGAACGCCCTGATGCCCTGTTGCCCAACCTAGGCGGCCAGTCTGGACTGAATCTGTCCTCGGAACTGGCGCGGACGGGAGTGCTTGAAGAGTATGGTGTCAAGATTATTGGGGTTGAGGTGGATGCCATCAAGCGTGGTGAGGATAGAATTGCCTTCAAGGATACCATGAATAAACTCGGCCTCGAGGTGCCTGGTAGCGCACCAGCTTTCACTGTGGAAGAGGCTGAGAGAATTGCTGATGATGTTGGTTATCCGGGTGTTTTGCGGCCCGCTTATACCCTGGGGGGCTGGGGGGGCGGCCATGTATACAACGTCGAGGAATTGCGCACCGTTGTCAGCCGAGGCCTGGCGGCCAGTCTCGTGGGCCAGGTGTTGGTAGAGGAGTCGGTTCTTGGATGGGAGGAGCTGGAGCTTGAAGTGGTGCGCGATGCCAAGAACCAGATGATTACCGTCTGCTTTATCGAAAATGTTGATGCAATGGGAGTACACACCGGGGATTCATATTGCACTGCTCCCATGCTCACCATCGATCCTCAATTGCAGGAGCGGCTACAAAAATATTCCTATGACATTGTCGAGGCAATCAAGGTCATTGGCGGCACCAACATTCAGTTTGCCCATGATCCCAAAACCGGCCGGGTGGTCGTGATCGAGATTAATCCTAGAACTTCACGTTCTTCCGCCCTGGCGTCCAAGGCCACCGGCTTCCCCATCGCTCTCATC
>CP070843.1:1184606-1198078 GCA_020350905.1 Deltaproteobacteria bacterium | reverse complement strand
TTGCCATGCAACTCGACAAGGTTCTTGCTGCCTGCCCGGTGGTGCAGGTCGTCTATATTCTGGGTAATAAGCGAGAACTGAGGAATTTTCTCCTCCAGACGTATCAGAGCTTTGTGGGCAGGATTTGGCTGCAGGGGAGCGAGCAGTTCCCGGCGCCAATTATAGAAGTTCCACACCAACTTCGGGTCACGGGCAAAGGCTTGAGGAGTGGCTAAATCGGTGGCCCTAAAACCCTTCCAGAGCCCGTCCTTACCTCTAAAAGTGGGCACTCCACTCTCAGCAGAGATGCCGGCACCGGTAAGTACGGCGAGCCGCTTACTTTCAGTCAGCCAGCGGCCGGCTTGCTGAAGATCCGCTGCAATGGTATCCATCAAATGGTTCCTTCAGTTACCCGTTTGCTCAAAAGTTGATAGATGTTTAGACCTGCCGCTTCGAAGCCCTTGAGACCGTAGACCATATTGGCCTCTATCACCAGATAGCCGTCTTCGCAGATGCAAATATCAAGCCCCACTTCGTCAAACTTACAAAGGCGGGCCACCCGTTCAGCAAAGCGAAGGGCATCATCCGGGATGTCTTCAAATGATATCCTCCCCCCGAGTGAGACATTGCTGCGAAATTCCCCAGGCCTGGCAATACGCCAGTAAGCGTGCACCACGTTTGCCCCCACTAAAACGACGCGCAGGTCGCGGTCAATGGGAAGGTATTCCTGAATATACGCCGGTGTGTGTTCTCGCAGGTAATCCTTAAGATCTTCACGGCTGCGAATAAGGAAAACCCCTCTGCCCCTGGAGGAGCCCCGGGGGATCTTGGCGATAAAAGGAAAAGAGAAATCCGCAAGGATCTTTGACACACGGGGGTTGTCCCTGTAGATCCGGGTGCGAGGGTGGGGGATACCAAGCAGAGTAAAGAGCTCGGTTTGTTTGATCTTGTCTCCCATGTATCGGTAGAAATTCGCTGGGAAAACCTTCTTGCCCAGCGCCAGAAAAACGTCTTCATAGAGGGTACTTGGGTAATAAATGGTGTCGGCGTTTCGCAGCAGGTCGAGTTCAATTTCGCTGTAATCGTCGAAGTTGGGACGCAACCCCAAAGTGTGTACCAGAGGACTATGGCGGAGTCTTTTTCCCAGAGCGACCCTTTTTGCTTGCATCAGATCCTCGTCCAAGGAAATCGCCTCCAGCACCAAATGAAATCCGAATATCGAATATCGAAATCCGAAACAAATCCGAATCACCAAAATCCGTATGACCGAAACAAAAGATCTGTGTCTCCGTCCCTCAGCTTTTGTTTTGAACATTGAGACATTTGAATTTTGAATTTGTTTCGTGCTTCGTGCTTCGGATTTCGAATTTATCTCCCTATCTATAAATGTGAGCTTTTACTTTATTGAGCACCAACGAATAGGATCTTAGCCCTTTAAAATTTGCTCCAATGGTTTGTAATCGTAATCAAGGTCCCGTGCTACGGTCTCATGGGTAACATGGCTGCGATAAATGTTAATCCCTTTTGCAAGGGCAGGGTCAGTTGCAACAGCGGCCTCGAAGCCCTGGTTGGCTACCTTGAGAGCATAGCTGATGGTAACGTTGGTCAGGGCAAAGGTGGCTGTTCTCGGCACAGCCCCGGGCATATTGGCCACACAATAGTGGATGACGTTATCAACTGTGAACACGGGCTCATCATGGGTGGTTGGTCGGCAGGTTTCGCAGCATCCTCCCTGGTCCACAGCAACGTCTACAATCACTGTGCCAGACTTCATCTGGGCAATCATTTCACCGCTGACAAGGCTTGGGGCTCGTCCGCCCGGAACCAAAACTGCGCCAACAACCAGGTGAGATTCACGCACCGAACGCTCGATGGTATCGGGGTTGGAATTGAGTGTGGTAATAGCCGAGCCGAATATGTCGTCAAGGGCCATAAGCCGAGCCTGGTCTATATCAATAATGGTGACCATGGCCCCCATTCCCACCGCGATTTTGGCTGCATTGATCCCGACCACACCCCCTCCCAAAATAGTCACCTGGCCTCGGTAGACACCGGGAACGCCGCCCAGGAGTACACCGCGACCGCCCTGAGTTTTTTCCAGGTAATGGGCACCCACTTGAACGGACATCCTGCCGGCGATCTCACTCATTGGTGTGAGTAGCGGCAAGGAACCGTCAGGCAACTGTATGGTCTCGTAGGCAATGCCGATGATGTCCTTTTCCAGGAGGACTGCTGTCAGTTCAGGCGCAGGAGCCAGATGTAAATAGGTATAGACTATCAGGCCTGGTCTCAGGAGGTCATACTCCGGTGGTAAAGGCTCTTTCACTTTCATTACCAACTCCGCCTCTCCATAGACCTCAGCAGCCGAGGAAGCCAGGTGGGCTCCGGCCGCCTTAAACTCCTGATCACTAATACCCGCGCCAGCGCCTGCGCCTGCTTCAATCAGGACCCTGTGGCCCGAGGCTGTCAAGAGCCGCACGCCAGATGGAACGATTCCCACGCGGTATTCCTCGGTTTTTATCTCCTTTGGAACTCCGATAATCATTGGTGGCCTCCATAAAGTGAATTAATCCTCAGTTATTTTTGGGAGCGGCTTTCCCCGACCTGAGCCTGTCGAAGGTTAGCTGCGATCCACTACCCTTTGAGTCGTCACTCTCAGTTGTCATTGGGTCACGTGGGCTGGCGCCCGTCATTGAGTCATCAGGTTGCTGCAATAGGGGATCACCAATAAAAGCGAAGCTATGATCCAGTGATCTTATAGCCCACGCGACATAGTGACTTACTGACCTAATGACCTAATGACTAACTCTCTTTTGGTTTCAGAATAACCTTATTCGATAGATGATCCGGGTAATAGGAGAGCTTGGATTGGCGCAGTCCGGGTTCACCCAGATCCTGTTCACGATTTGTGTAGGTGAAGTCACTCCAAGCGTTTTGGCAGAATTCTTGATTTATCACCGCGTAGCTGCCGGAGAATTCAGGATTGGCCTTTTCTAGGTGAATCAAAGCCGTATCAGGATTGAGTGGTTCTCCCAAACTGAAGGCCACCACTTTCTCGTCCACCACAATAGCAGCTCCCTGGCAATCCAGTTGGTGGTAGTGAAGTAAGGCTTCGCGGATGGCCTGTTCTTCATTGAGAAGTGCCGGATTTTCCACACAGCTTCTGAGCCGACACCACTGCTCTTCCAACTCCAAACAGGCCTCTATCCAGTCATCCTTGAGAGTTTGATAGCGGTAAGAATATCTCTTTCGAAATTGCTTGAGGTGATTGCGTTTGCGGTGGTACTTCCGGCCGCTCAGATTGATGAGGGATTCGGTACGGTAGACATAATCACTATTGGCTCGATCCTCCAAAACTTCAAGAAAGAGAGCAGTAGCGTAGCGCTGGGCCTGAACCGCAGGTACCCGGTGGATTTCTGGCGCATCCGTATAGTTTTCCAGAAAACTCAATAATTGCCGAAAAGCCGAGGATAGATCATGCGGCCCAACTGGTGGCAAACCGAAAGGGGGGGCGTCGGCAATGTGCCCAATGATCAATAGCGTGTCATTGGTAAGGCACCACTGGAAATTGTAATGGTAACGCCACATGAAAAGATTGGTGAAGGTTAGTTCGGAAGTGACCGGTGGACTCTGGTGAAAGAAAGCGGTAATCTGGTCCCGGTCTTCTAAGCTCAACGGCTTAAAGTCAGGGTAATGTGGCATGGCCTGCATGCAGTTCCAGATCGTTTTACCTCAAGGGCTTCCCTTTTTCGTTAACGAATGACCCTGTAAGCGTGTGGTAGACGATCCAAAAATTTGAAATCCAACTAGAATTTGTTCCGGATTTCGATATTCTCCTTCGGACTCCCCAACCTACGGGCGGGTTCCCGGTCTCACTATTCGAAGTTGAAAGGTCCAGCTTCAGGTAGTGGCAGCAAACGATCAGTGGGCCATCGTGCCGATCGTTAGGAATACTCCCACCGGAGGCAAGAAGCTGGCCACTGTGTGACTATGTCATATCAGATGTGGGAGAGTCAACGAAATAACATTTTACTTGACAAGAACACCACTACATGATTTATATACAAATTTTAAGAATTCCTATCAGATAGTTTAATCAATAAACAGGGGGATAAACCCATGCTGAAAAGCCCTTGCTTAGCTTGTGAGATGGTCGGCCAGGATAAGAACAAGTGCTTGCAAAACTGTGATAAGCTCAAGGAGTACCAAGAGTTCATCCTCAAACAGGGGATCTACGCCAAGGTATAGATCCACTCTCGCAACTGAAGAAAAAAGGCGGCCATGAGGCCGCCTTTTTTTGGTCTCAGTAAAAATGCTCTGCAACCGCCACGAGAGCGTAATTGCCAGCTGTGAGTTGGGCATCAGCTTTTTAAAATCATCAATCCGAAACCATCCATCTCCATTGCTTCAGAGATCGAATTCGCTTGCCCTTCCGAATAAAACTCCATAAAATATGGGAATACTAGGGAAAATACCCTCATTGAGGGGAAATTTAATCAGGAAATAACATGTCAGAGCAAGGACGTTGGACATCTTTCATTCACTATCTGAGAGAGCACTCCTTCTCGCGCTGGATGTTCTACAGCCTGCTTATTGGTCTGGTTGCAGGATTGGGCGCTGCTGCATTCTTTTTCTCCCTGGAATGGCTCAAATATTTTGTTTTGGATTATCTGGCGGGCTATCCTATGGAAGCGCCAGCAGGCGAACAGTTGGTACACGGCATGCCCCATGGCACAAGGACGAGGTGGATTCTGTTCTTGGCCCCTGCGGTAGGCGGTTTGATTTCCGGCATCATTGTATATGCGTGGGCGCCAGAAGCTGAAGGTCATGGCACCGACGCCATGATAGACGCCTTCCATAACAAACAGGGTGAGATTCGCACCCGGGTACCATATATCAAGAGTGCAGCTTCGGTGATCACCCTGGCTACGGGAGGAAGTGCTGGCCGCGAAGGACCCATCGCTCAGATTGGGGCAGGTTTCGGCTCCTGGCTGGGTCGCGTGTTCAATTTGGACACCAAGGAAAGACGAATCCTCATGCTGGCGGGGTGCGCAGGTGGTTTGGGTGCCATTTTTCGAGCGCCCTTGGGTGGAGCCATCACGAGCATCGAGGTGCTCTATACCGAGGACTTCGAAACAGAGGCCATCATGCCCTGTGTCATGAGTTCAGTGGTGGCCTACTCGTTCTTTACCTTTATTTTTGGATATAAGCCCATCTTTGCCACACCTACCCTGGTCTTTACCGACCCTCGAGAGCTATTGATCTATGCGGGTCTCGGCCTGGTATGCGTGCCAGTGGGCTGGCTTTACTCCAAATCGCTCTATGGCCTCAGGGACCACGTTTTCAGAAAGATACCCATCAAGCCTCACTTTGTCCCGGCCATAGGCGGTCTCTTGGTGGGATGCATCGGACTGATGACTCCAAAGGTCCTTAGCGGCGGCTACGGGACCATTCAGCTCGCCTTGCTGGGAAAACTGTCGGTGGGATTGATGGCGATCATGGTCCTGACCAAGATTTTTGCCACCTCTTTCACCATAGGTTCTGGAGGCAGTGGGGGCGTCTTCGGCCCATCGCTTTTCATTGGAGCTATGCTGGGAGGCGTAGTGGGTCAACTTGGTCATACCTATTTTCCAGAAGTGATTGCCAATCCGGCAGCGTTTGCCCTGGTGGGCATGGCCGCATTTTTCGCCGGGGTGGCCAAGGCACCCATCGGTGCCCTGTTGATGGTTTCTGAAATGACCCAAGGCTACGGGCTCGTGGTTCCACTCATGTTTGTCTCTGCAATCCCCGTGCTGCTATCCGGTCGTTGGGGCATTTATGAAAAGCAGGTTAAAAACAAATTTGCTTCGCCAGCGCACCTGACGGAATTAACGATTAACGTTTTGCAGACCATGCAGGTTCGAGACGTCTACAAGCCTGACAAAGCGGTAACCATGCTGCCCATGGACATGCGGCTCAGAGAGATGAGACGACTCATGAAGCGTACCAGGGAGTCCTTTTTCCCGGTTGTGGATGAAGAAATACGGCTTGTGGGTATCCTGTCGTTTCCCGACCTGCGTGCCATCCTCTTTGAGGATGCCCTTTCGGACCTTATAGTGGTGGGAGATCTGGCAGAAAAGCCTGTTGCCATCGGTCTCAACGAAACCCTTTATGAGGCGTTGATCAAGTTTATCCGCAGTGGCTATGGGCAAATCCCTATTCTGAGCGAAGAGCGCCCTGGCCGTTTAACTGGGCTTATGAGCCTTGAAGAGCTGATGCGGGCCTATCATCAGGAAATGGTCCGGTTGGAGCAGGGATAGGGAGTATCGGGACGAGGCAGCCCTTCGACAAGCTCAGGGCAGGTAGGCACTAAGCACTCACAAGTCATTACACTTCGCGCATGCGCGCTGCGTTGTCATTAGGGCTGCGCCCATCAAGTGGGGTCATTTGTAGTTACAATAAATGAAGCCGCAGGCATTGTAACAGCGAAGCGTAGTGACGGCCACCTCCAGTGGCCAAATGACTTGATGACAAACTAACGACGCCGAGGGCCATGCCTTTTTGTCCAGCTGCCCTTTGTGACGACTGAAATTTGAGAGGAGGAGGACGTAGTTAAAGATGAGCGGGAAGCGGCAGTTTACACCACTGGAGAAAAAAATCATCCATGAGTTGCAGCAGGATCTGCCTGTAGTCAGACGACCCTTTGCGGCCGTGGCAGAAAGAGTTGGAATCAGCGAGGCTGAGCTCTTGGATAAAGTACGCGAGTTTATTGCCGACGATATTATCCGGCGTTTTGGTGCCACTCTGAGGCACCAACGTTCTGGATTTGACGCCAATGCCATGGTGGTGTGGGAGGTAGAGCCTGAGAGGGCTGAGGAGGTGGGTAACATCTTTGCCTCGTTCCGTGAAGTCTCCCACTGTTACCAGCGACCTGCAATGCCTGATTGGCCTTACCGGTTGTTTACCATGATTCACGGATCCTCCCCTGAGGTATGCCGCCGCATCGCTCAAAGGATGGCTGATGCTGTGGGTGTCGAAAAGTACGATCTTCTCTTTACCCAGGAGGAACTGAAGAAAACCACTATGGCCTATTTTGGCGACTCGGAAGACTAATCCGGCAATTAAGAGGTGTAAGCGGTAAACACAAGTATACCTAGGTCATTAGGCTTCGCCGATAATAATGCGAGGAGGATGGGGATGGCTCAAGCTAGCAGTGAGAAATTGTACAAAGAGGCTGAAGAAATAATTCCTGGCGGGGTAAATAGCCCGGTACGTTCCTGCCGGGCGGTGGGTACGCACCCCTTGTTTATCACAAGCGGGCAGGGTTCGAAGATTTACGATGTGGACGGAAATGGTTACATCGATTACGTGGGCTCCTGGGGCCCTCTAATCCTGGGACATGCTCATCCAGAGGTGGTGGCGGCTGTGAAGGAAGCAGCTGAGCAGGGGACCAGCTTTGGCATCCCCACTACCCGGGAAGTTGAGCTGGCCCAGATTATTACCCAGCTTGTTCCCTCCATGGAAATGGTGCGCATGGTTAATTCAGGTACCGAGGCCACTATGAGCGGAATCCGTTTAGCCCGCGGCTACACGGGGAGAAACAAGATCATCAAGTTTGACGGTTGCTACCACGGGCATGCCGACACGCTCTTAATAAAAGCGGGTTCAGGAGCCGCGACCCTCGGTATTCCAGGCAGTGCCGGAGTCCCGCCAGATTTTGTCCGGTACACGCTGTCGCTAAGGTTCAACGATCTTGAGCAGGTGGCAACAGTAATGCAGGAGCAGGGAGACGATGTGGCCGCCATCATAATCGAGCCGGTAGCAGGAAATATGGGGGTCGTACCTCCAAAGCCGGGATTTCTCGAAGGACTCAGACACTGGTGCGACGAAACCGGGGCCGTGCTCATTTTCGACGAGGTCATGACCGGTTTCCGAGTGGCTCTGGGGGGAGCGCAGGCTCTATACTCGGTGCGACCGGACCTTACCTGTCTTGGAAAAGTTATTGGCGGTGGCTTACCTGTGGGAGCTTATGGAGGACGTAGGGACGTGATGAGCAAAGTGGCTCCTCTGGGGGAGGTTTATCAAGCCGGGACCCTCTCAGGCAACCCACTGGCTGTGAGCGCTGGACTGACAACTCTGAAGCTGCTGAGCGAGCCAAGCGTGTATGATCAGCTCGAGGAGCGGTCCAGCTACCTATTTGATGAGATGAGTCGGCTGGCAGCCAAGCACAATGTGGCCTCCACTATGAATAGGGTCGGTTCCATGGGTTGTCTCTTTTTTACTGACCAGACCGTAGTGGATTTTGACACTGCCCAAACCACGGACACCCAAAGATTCGCCCACATGTTTTGCGCGATGTTAGAGCGGGGCGTGTATCTGGCTCCTTCCCAATTTGAGGCTGCCTTTGTCAGTCTGGCCCATGATCAGGGGGATATCGATAAGACCCTGGCGGCAGCGGACGAAGTGTTGAAGGAGATTTAGTCTCGCGGGCGGACGGCAGCTAGCAGCTGGCAGTAGGAACTGGGCACCCACACGTCATTACACTTCGCGCCTGCGCGCTTCGTTGTCATTAGGGCTGCGCCCGTCATGAGGCCTTGCGGCCGTCATTATGTCGTCTATAATAAATGGCCATAAATGACGCCGCAGGCATATTGACAGCGCAGCGTCATGACCTCAAGACCTCCCTATTCGCGAACGAAATTCTTTTCACAAAAAAGCGTTGACTTTCCCCAGGTGCTGTGGTAGCAAGGTACGTGAAGTTTTACACGAAGTCAAAAGCTGCCCCCGAGCAGCCAGTTTTCTCGGGCAGGTGTGTCCAGCCAGGCAGAGAGGGATGGTCTGAATGAAGGAAGAGACCAAAAAAGCTCTCAGGCTGATGGGGCACGCCAGTGCCCTGGGAATCGCCATTGTCCTGGCTACCGCCATAGGGTTGGCTCTTGGATACTGGCTGGATAGGGTGTTTGATACCAGCCCGTGGCTCACCCTTATCTTTCTCATACTCGGTATTGTTGCAGGATTTCGCAATTTCTACCATTTCATCGTAAAACGCGGCAAGGAACTATAGGCCTCCCTGGCCCGGCTACCATGATTCTACAGGATGAAGCTCTCTTAAAGAGGATCGAGCGTTTCAACTGGGTCCTGCTTGTACTGCTAACCAGCGGCGGTTTCGCCTTCTTTTCCCGTAAGGTGGCCCTCGGAATATGCGTGGGCGGGATGCTGGCAATCGCCAATTTCTTCTTGATGAAACGGAATCTTGGCAGGGCCCTTGATACGCGGATAGGAGGAGGTTCACGCTTTTTCTATTTGCTCAAATACTGCCTGCGCTTGGTGGCTTTGGGCGTGATCATCGCCATCTTGCTGATCAAGGGGTGGGTGAGCCCCTTTGGCATGCTATTGGGTCTATCGATTATCGTCATTGGTATTGTGTTGGTGGGTCTCAATGAGGCACGGAAACTCATTCTCAGGGGAGTAGTCTAAATCATGGAACATCCAATCTTCTTTATCAGTCTGTTACTGGAAAAGCTCGGCCTGCCCATAGTCCACGATTTTGGTGAGGCGCACACCATCCTGGAGAAGGTGCTCTTACCTCACATAACCTACACCTGGCTGGTCATGATCTTTCTGGTGGTTGTAATAAAGATGCTGCTTAGAAGGATAGAGCTGGTACCACGGGGGGCCCAGAATTTCTTTGAGGTGGTAATCGGCGGAATGGAGGAATTCATGGTGGACGTCACCGGCGACGAAGGTCGCTTCGTCTTCCCACTCATCGGCACCTTGGCATTCTATATCTTACTCTGCAACTACATGGGCTTAGCCCCTGGTATGTTCTCTCCTACCGCCAATCTGAACACCACCCTTGCCTGCGCCATTGTTGTCGTGTTTTACACTCACGTGATCGGCGTTAAGTTCCACGGGGCCAAGTACATCAAACACTTCCTTGGGCCGGTTATCTTCATTGCCCCTCTGATGTTTATAATCGAGGTCATCGGTCACCTTGCCCGCGCACTCAGCCTCTCCATTCGTCTATTCGGTAACATCTTTGGGAAGGAGATGGTATTGGGCATTTTCGTGTTTCTGGCAGGTTGGTTCCTGGCGCCGCTGCCCATTCTGTTTCTGGGGCTGTTTGTCGGGGGTGTCCAGACCTTGATCTTCTGCCTGCTTTCCATGATGTATTTTGCGGGCGCCATTGAGCATGCTCACTAAAGGCTGACGGTGCTGTCAGTTGTCCGACTCTGAAACGGTTGCTGAACAAGGGAATTAAAACCAATAAGGCTGGGAAGAAGGTCGTAAGTAGGAAGAAGGCCAGAAAATAATTACCAACAAGGAGGGCTTTTTGCATGAAGAGGAAAGTGCTGTTTATGACACTGGTGCTGGTTCTGGGATTTGCCGCGTTGGCATTTGCGGCTGAAGCGACAGAGGCCGAGAGAGTTATGGGTCTTAGGTTCTTCGTCTACTCCGCCGTGGCAGCGGGTTTCTCTATTGCCATCTCATCAATTGGCTGTGGGCTGGCCCAGGGAATCTCAATTAAGAGTTCGGTGGAGGGAGTTGCCCGCAATCCCGAGGCTTCCGGTAAAATCACCGTGACCATGATTATTGGTCTGGCGCTGATCGAATCGCTGTGTATTTATACCCTGCTCATCTGTCTGATTCTGATCTATGCCAACCCTGTGGCCAAACTCATTCAAGGCTTTGTGGGATTAGTTGCCCACTAGCGATTGGACTCAGGACAGACAATCGGGGGATTGGCCATAAATTCCGGTCAATCCCCCGGTCGCCTTAAATCAAGCTCGGCGCCGCTGCCGATACTACAACAGGATCGAGAGGTTATGAAGTTCGCCAAGATTCCCATGGCCACCATCAACCGGCTCTCTATATACCTGAGGAATCTCGACGAGTTGATGGTTAACGATGTTGAGGTGATCTCCTCAGAGCGGTTGGCCAAACAATGTGGGGTAAATCCAGCACAAATACGTAAAGATCTCGCTTACTTTGGTGAATTCGGTGTAAGAGGAGTTGGCTACCGAGTCAAAGATCTCTACTCTCAAATTCAAGAGATACTTGGCCTCAATCGCCCGTGGAATATGGCTCTTTTCGGAGTTGGTAACTTGGGTTCAGCTCTTATCCGGCACGCCAACTTTCTCAAGCACGGATACCGGTTTGTGGCTGCCTTTGATGTGGATCCTGAGAAGATCGACAAGACGCTACCCAACGGCCTCGTCATCGAGCACGTGGACCGCTTCGAGGAAGTGGTCAAAGAAAGAAATGTGGAAATGGGTATTATCGCCGTGCCGCCTGCGAGCGCCCAAAGTGTAGCGAACCAGCTTATCCTTGCGGGAATCAACGGAATCTTGAACTTTTCGCCGGTTCAGATTCAGGTCCCTGACTGCTGCCGAGTGGAGAACGTGGACTTCTCCATCAAGCTAGACAATCTCGCCTACCATATTTCTTCGACAACCACCTGATTGTCCTACTCTAGCTCAGATCGGACATATCTGGAGGTGGGGGGCCGGCTTTGGCCCAATCTGCAGCTCATGGGTCATTTTTTCGCGCTCGCTGCGCTCCGCTCAGCCCGCAAGCGGGTTCCCAGTTTGGCTTCGCTTGAGAAGCCAACTAACTATAAAAGATCCTCTGGCAAGGCACGCTCATTCTAGTATTTTCTTAAGATACCGTCCTGTATGCGACTCAGGAATTTGGGCGATCTCCTCAGGTGTACCGGTACCGACAATATTGCCTCCCCCGGTCCCTCCTTCAGGTCCAAGGTCGATCACAAAGTCTGCTGTCTTGATAACATCCAAGTGATGTTCAATAACCACGACCGTATTGCCGGTCTCCACCAAGCGATTGAGAACATAGAGCAGCTTCTTAATGTCGTCGAAATGCAGGCCAGTGGTGGGTTCATCCAGGAGATATAGGGTTTTGCCACTGCTGCGCTTGCTCAGTTCCCGAGCCAGTTTGATTCTCTGCGCCTCACCACCTGATAGTGTTGTGGCTGGTTGTCCTAGTCTCAGGTAGCCGAGCCCAACTTCATCCAAGGTGGAGAGCTTATCTTTCATGAGAGGTATGTTGCCGAAAAAACGGTGGGCCTCGTTCATGGTCATATCGAGCATTTGGGCGATATTTTTTCCCTTATAGATTATTTCCAGGGTGTCTCGGTTGAAACGGAGACCTTTGCAATCATCGCAGGTCACATACACGTCGGGCAAAAAGTGCATTTCGACTTTGAGAATACCTTGACCAGCACATGCTTCGCAGCGGCCGCCCTTGACATTGAAACTGAAACGGCCAGCCCTGTAGCCCCGTGTCCGAGCTTCTGGCACCTGCGCCAGCAGGTTTCGGACCTGGGTAAAGATCCCGGTGTAGGTGGCTGGGTTAGACCTGGGGGTGCGACCGATTGCGGACTGGTCAATATGAACAACCTTGTCTAGTGCCTCAAGTCCTCGAAGGCGACGGTAAGTCGCAGAAAATTCCCGGGCATGGTGCAGCAGCTTTGCAGCGGCGCGATAGAGGGTGTCCAAAATGAGCGTGCTCTTACCCGAGCCGGACACGCCGGTTACACAGGTGAACAGACCAATTGGGATTGGTGCAGTGATATCTTGCAGGTTGTTGGCGCCGGCCCCTTCAATGGTAAGAAATCCGCGTTTAGGACTACGCCTGGCTGCCGGCACAGAGATGCTCAAACTGCCAGAGAGGTATTGCCCTGTTAAGGAGTCGGCATGCCGGAGAAGTAAAGCCGGCGTGCCGCTGAAAACGAGATGCCCACCCCTCTCACCCGCACCAGGGCCAATATCAACTACATGATCCGCGTTCATAATGGTCTCGGCGTCGTGCTCAACAACCAGTACGGTGTTTCCCTGGTCGCGAAGTGTTTTGAGAGTGTCCAGTAGCCGTTGATTGTCACGCTGATGTAGTCCAATGCTCGGCTCATCCAGGATATAGAGCACCCCCACAAGTCTGGAGCCTATCTGGGTGGCAAGACGGAGACGCTGGGCCTCTCCTCCTGACAGGGTAGTGGAAGCCCGGTCTAGACTAAGGTAGGAAAGCCCTACCTGGCTCAAAAACTCCAGCCGCTGGCTTACCTGGCTCAGCAACTGGTCGGCCACAGGTCTCTGTTGGGGTGGAAAACCAAAGTTATCGATCCACCCGTTCAATTGGGCGATATCCAGGCTACTCACCTGGTGGATGTTCATATCGGCAATGGTGACGGCCAGAGATTCTGGCCTTAGCCTTGCTCCCTGACAGGTGCGGCAAACTCCCTTGGCAAGATACGTGAATAATTGCTCGCGCTCGTCACTGCCTTGTTGACGCCAACGACGCTGCAAGGAGGGAATAACACCTTCAAAAGCTCCCTCTTGGAAACGGCGGCGACCTTTGGTCTTGGCAGCGGCAGGAGGTTTTTTTTCTCCAGAGCCATAAAGCAGTACCTGACGTGCTTCAGGGGGTAGATTCTTAAAGGGGGTGTGAATGTCAAAATGGTATTCTTGGCCGAGCACTTCCAGTTGGTCGAGAAACAAAAC
>CP070843.1:1181841-1184506 GCA_020350905.1 Deltaproteobacteria bacterium | reverse complement strand
GTATACAGCCTCATAACACCAGTAACACGTCCTTTGATACGCAATGGTAGCGAGACAATACTGGCGATACCTTCCTCCTCCGCCTCTTTGGGGTATTGGGCTCTTAGGTCCTCTGTGACATTGTAAACACTTATAGTTTTGCCCTCCATGGCATCGGAAATGGACCTGTCAGCATCCACCGGACCCTTGTTGAGATAATTTTCGCTTAAGCCGTGGGATGCTACCAGTTCCAGGGTTTGCTCCTTGGGGTCCAACAAACGGATGGCTGAAGCTTTAAGATCCATGACCTGAGTTACATTGCTCACTAAGAGACCCAGTACTTCCTGCCGGTCCAGGGTTGAATTGACTGCCTTGACTACCTCTCTAAAAGAGTCAAAGTAACGTTTTTCCTGTGATTTCATCTGACACCTCATTCTCAGGATCGGTTCCAATCATAAAAAGTCAATTTACCAGATTGAGATAATCAATGAGAAACCAGGTAAAGGGATGATTCAAGATTTCGTTTGAGCCGTGCAGCGGCTTTAGAACCGTGCTCGATCTTCTTAGTTAGCAGCTAAACGAAGATTATTCTTTCATCCCCAGAGCCAGTAAAGCTCTCTCTGGCTTCATAGCCCCTTTCGAAGACGTATCGATTAAACTTGCGCCGCTCCTCGTCGGCTACACTGCTCTTTTTAGTCGGGACGTTAATAAGTATCCCCTCCATGGCGGCCTCTTTGGACAGTGCGATGAAGCGGTCATCTCGCCTGAGGTGTAGGTCTGCCACGATTACTCCAAACGAAAAAGGTCCCTTCAATATGGTGGGAAAGTTGTGCTTCCCAAAGTCGTAGGTTATAAGCCTTAAGTCACATCCCTTTTGGATGAGTTCGTCGAATTTCTCAACGAACTCCTCTCTTGTAAAATACCTGGGCCCCTTGCGGTTGGCAGTGACAAGAATCGGTTTTTCCACGAAGAAGTCGGCCACCACCGTAAGTCCTCGGGGAAAAGACTCTTGGAAGTCTTTAACGGAGGAGACTGCTCGCCAGGCCTCGGTTAGCTCGAAGCCGTTCACGTAGTCTACGAAGTGGGGCACTGCTCCTACGACCTCATTTTCCCGTATGACCACGTCCACACACAGAGGCCCACCGGCTTGGGCCAAGCCCCGGCACTGGTGGATGGCCGAGTGAAAACCTGCACAGATCGCCGCATCTGCTTGCATGGTTGCCAGAGTGAGGTACCCGGAGCCGCCTATAGCTGGGTTGCTGATGGTTAGCTGTGTTTCTTGAGCCATGCCCTCCTCCTACGTCTTGATGAGCTCGGTTATATTGGTGGAAATTGCGTAGCTGCGTCCCTCAAAACTCAGGGCGCCCACCGGACAGGGGAACTGGGCGCAGGCCCCGCAGCCAAAGCAGAGACCGGGGTCGTTGTTGAGGAGCGCTTGGCACCTTAGCCCAATTCCACATAGACGGCACTTGAACCTGGGAAGTTCTTTCAGTTTCTTCGGTTCATCTCTGGCCACCCTCTCCCTTTCCTGAGCAAACTTGAGGTCCAGACACTCCTCAGACTTGATGAAGTGGCCCAGCTTCAGTCCTACGGAAGCGGCTTCTCTTCTCATGTCCAAGACGCAGACCCCGTCCGCCACGACCATTACCTTATCCTTGTTGAGATAGCGGTCCACGAGCCCCTTGAAGAGTTCGGCGTTGTCGTCCACCCTGTAGGGATTTACATGGATTACCTCAAAGCCCATGGCCGCCCCTTCCTTGTCGAAGTCCGTTTCTAAGGGTATCTGACCACCAGTCATGCGAATATTGTAGTTGTTATAGATGATGTTTATGGCACCCCACTTTTTGTTCTTGGCGGCGAACTTGCTGCCGCTGATGTTGAAGTTGTAGCCGCCGTCCCCCGAGGCTGTGACCACGATCTGCTTCTTAGAGCAGGAATCCTTTATTCCCTCCCCCACGATGGCCCCGGTGCCCATGCAGAAGATGGCGTCCACTATATGGTAGGCGTGGTAGCCTTGAAGGTTCCCACATCCCCTATCTGCCACATATACTACCTGGTACCTATCTTTGCCTTTAAGTTCATGCTCCCGGTTGAATCTTTTTATGCCCTCATATACGGACCAAGAGACCTTGGTGTCCCCGCACCCGGCGCAGTTGGATACGGGCCGCATGTAGGTTGTTTCATTATGTGCTTGAGGTGCTGCCTCTGGCGTGGCAATCATAGTTCACACCTCCCTTCAGTCGGCCAGAACATGGTCGATGTAAGAGAACCGCTCATAAATCCTCGGCTCATATGGAATGCCACAGTCGGACACCTTCGCATCAAGTCCGTGTCTGTTTACCAGATCCAATAATTGCATATAGATGACCCTTCCATATCCTTCCTCGAACACGTAGATCTTCTCGATTGAAAGCTTGGTTATCAGCTTTTTGTACAGAGATTCTGGTTGGGGAAACACTACAGTGGTTTCCACCGCAACAACCCCCCCAAACTTGTTTAACAATCGGTCTTTTAGTCTTTGGTCGTGCTTTACAAGCTGAAAGTCCTCTCGAAATGGACCATTCAAAAGCAACAAGGTCCTGGGCTTCTCTCCGTATTGCTGCACCTTATTCCCAAGGAAGCCGAAATATTCCCCAATCTTTTTCCTAAAGAGCGGAATCAGTTTCGAATGGAACTTATTCTCACG
>CP070843.1:1178431-1181741 GCA_020350905.1 Deltaproteobacteria bacterium | reverse complement strand
GGGCCACCTGCTGCATATTGTCTGCGAGGGTTGTGTAACCCAGGGAATTCAGACAATCTGCCAGCAACTCATCCTTATACACTGCACGGGCAAATAGGCAGGCAACCATGGAGGTCAAGAGCACGCGGCCCCGTTCATCCTTCACCAGAAAATCTACCGCTTCTTTCACGTTCTTCTCTTCATATTTCTGATCATAGGAATAGCCACCGCTGTCCAAGTGAGAATGCCTGAATCCCAGAGCCTGGGAAGTGAAAAAAACCTCGCCCGTGGCATAGCCGCCCATCTCCTGTCCAAGTACGCAAGCAAAATCCTCACCGCCGTATTGCTCGGCCGCCTTCATGGTTCCCTGCGCCAGAAGGCGATAGAAATCATTGGAGCCAAGTCCTAAATGCTGCATGGCCTCCTTGTATCCTGCGGCATCATCAAATTTCAGCGGCACCAGCGTCTCTTTTTCCGAGATGACGCCTTTTTCCAACGCTTCAGTTGCCCACGCAATCGCTACCCCCGCTGACATCACATCCAGACCCATCTTTTCCACCACGTCAATGATGCCTAGCACTCCAAAAGCGTTGGTCATCCCCAGCATGGAACCTGTGGCAAAGATGGGTTCGTGGTCATAGGAAACCTGGCGGTAAAGATACTGGTTGGGCTCCATGAACTTCTCACGCACGAAGCCGATATGGATACAGCCCACGGGGCAGCCTGCGCAAGCGGTGTTGCGCAAGAGCGTATCGTCGGCAAAGGTCTCCCCGGTGATGCCTGTGATGTTCGGATCAGTGGTTTGCTGCAGGTTCTTGATGGGTAAAGCCTTGATCCCGTTGAGAACGGCCACGTTAACCGGGGTGCCCAGATTGTGGTACTTGTCCATCATGTCGGTGGTGGTGAGCAGCTTGTGCACTTCCTCGAAAAGCTCGGCATACTCCTTGCCCTCAGGGAGATCGAATACGCCATCGCCCTGAATCGCAATGGCCTTGAGATTTTTGCTCCCCATAACAGCACCCCCGCCCAGCCTGCCGAAGTGACGGTAGGTATCCACCGTTATACAGGCATAAGCTGAAAGGTTTTCTCCTGCCGGCCCGATACGCAGGATGGACCGATGGCCTGCTCCGCCAATCATCTTGCGAAGCATCTTACCGGATCTCTGCAAGTCAATTCCACGCATATAGTGAACGTCCATGAGCTCAAGATGGCGCGATCCAATAGAGAGGCAACTTAGCCTTTCAGCCTTGCCGGTGACGACCAAGCCGTCCAGGTCGGCAAAGCGTAGGGAAAGAGCCGAGCGACCGCCGGCATGGCTTTCCCCGTACTGGTCGTGGTAGGGCGACTTGAATCCGCACACGGTCTTGCTCATGAGGGGAAAGTATCCAGTAAGTGGTCCGATTGTGAAAATAAGAGGCTGCTCCGGATCGTCCCAGGGTTTGTCCGTATGGCCATATTTGTTGAACAGCAATGCTGCCAGCCCGCTACCACCGGCCTCCGTATCACGACCGTCAACGGTAACTATTTTACCCTTGCCCGTGGCAAGGTCCACGGTGAGAATCCTGAAATGATCTCTGATCACGGTGCCACCTCCTTTCCCGCCTCCTCAGTCAAAGGCTCAACCTGAACCTCCGCCATCTCCAGACAATCATGGGGGCAGAATGGCACACACTGGCCGCAGTGGATGCAGACAAAGGGCTCGTTCGTGGCGTCGAGGTAAATGGCGTCCACAGGGCAGGCCTCAGCACAGTCGCCACATTGGATGCAAAGTTTCCTTTTGACAAGCACCCCTCCGCCTTTACGTTGGAAAAAGGCGCCTGTAGGACAGGCCAGTGCACAAGGTGCTGGATTGCAGGCAAGGCAGGGCTTTGACTCAAAACCCGTTGATAAGCCGCCTGATGACACAATCCGAATTCCGGCCGTGTCCCAGGACAAACGCTTGTTCACCAGCCGAGCACAGGCCAGTGAGCAAGCGTGACAGCCAATGCACCGCTCCATCCGGGGTGTAGTTAATATTTTCATGGTTTTCATTGTGGCTCCTCTTCATCTGTTATCAGCCGAGTAACCATTGTTTTCGTAGGGGAGGGGTTTATCCCCTCCAGCCGAGTCCCTCAAAATAACCTCTGCTGGGTGGGGGTAAACCCCGCCCCTACTTTGATGATGGATCATGGAAAACTAACAAACAAACCTCTCCACCCTTGCCGGGATGACCTTCAAGGCCGGCATTCTCGCCTGAGGATCCAATGGCACTGCACTCATCAACGTATTCACATTGGGCTTATCAAAGTGAATAGGAATGAAAAGGTATCCCTGTGATACTTCATCAGTGACCGCCAATTTCGTGGTTAGGGTACCGTATGGACTGGTCACTCGCACCTCATCGCCATCAGAAAGGGCTGATCTTTCGGCATCGTCGGGGTGCATTTGTACAAATGACCCCGATGCCACCTTCATAAGCCTCTTTGACCGTCTAGACATCTCTCCCGTATTGAAGTGGGCCAACAGACGCCCGGTTATGAGTACGTATGGGTACTCTGCCGTTGGTTCCATGAGGCTCTGGGGCAGACGAGACGGAATAAACCTCGCCCGTCTATCACTGAAGGCAAAACCGTCGTCGTAAAGAGCTGGGGTACCTGGATGGGTTTCGTTATAACAAGGCCAGAAGATGCCTCCCATTTCCTTCAACCTGCTGTAGGTTACACCGCTAAAAATAGGCGCCGCCTGCCGAACTTCTTTCCAAATTGCCTCTGTTGAGTCGTAGTGCCAGTCATGCCCCATGGCTCTGGCCACATCCTGAATGATCTCCCAGTCAGCTTTCGCTTCTCCCGGCGGCTTGAGTCCGCCAGATGTGTGTTGGATCCGCCTGGTCGCGTTTGTGTATGTTCCCTCCTTCTCACCAACCACAGCGGCGGGGAAGACAATATGTGCATGTTTTGCCGTCACGGTTTGAAATATATCTTGCACTATTAAAAGTTCCAGTCGCTGCATCATCCAAGAGACAAAACTGGACTGGGGCTCCGACATGACAGGATTCTCCCCCACTATGTATAAAGCTCGGATTTTACCGGAGGCTATCTCGTGCATCATCTCTGGGGCAGCCAGCCCAGGTTTAGCCGAAATCTCTCTGTTCCATATTGCTCCCAGATGAAGCCGTGCCGCCTCATCATCAACCACCATGTGCCCCGGCAATAGATTCGGCAGCGCTCCCAGGTCACACGCACCGTGAACATTATTCTGCCCGCGCAAGGGAGCCACGCCGCACCCGGTCTTGCCGATGTTGCCGGTGAGCAGGGCCAGATCAATGAGGGCCGAAACATTGTCGGTACCGTGG
>CP070843.1:1168207-1178331 GCA_020350905.1 Deltaproteobacteria bacterium | reverse complement strand
GAAACGAGCCCTGGCTTCCAGGTCAAGCTCCTGCGTGTCCTAGAAGATGGTACCTTTCGAAGGGTTGGCGGCACCTCTGAGCACCAGGTAAATGTGCGGATTATCGCAGCCAGCAATAAGGATCTGGGCCGCTTAGTCCAGAAAGGACAATTTCGCCGGGACCTTTACTATCGCCTCAAAGTAATACCCATTTTCCTACCTCCACTCCGAAAAAGACCGGCGGACATTAAGCCGTTAGCAGAGCATTTCGTATCCCACTACACAGACCGCATGGGTAGGAGACAGAGCTCTCTCTCGCCGGAAGCAATGAAGAGGCTGGAGTCCCACTCTTGGCACGGCAACGTGCGAGAACTGGAGAATGCCATTGAACGAGCGCTAATCTTTTGCCAAGGCGAAGAGATCCAACCTGCTGATCTTCCACTTGAAGCTTGCACCCCCCCTGTCGAAGAATTTGTTCACTCTGAGATGAGCAGTGATCTGAGCCTGGAAGCCCTTGAACGAACTCACATACGTCAGATCTTGGAACGCTGTCAGTGGAACCGCAGCCGTGCTGCTCGAGAACTGGGTATTGGCTATAATACCCTCTGGCGCAAGATGAAAAAGTACGGCATCGAACCACCCGATTGAAAAACTTGATGCCTGATGTGAGATCTAGGATGTGGGGTTAATCAGCAGTGTTTATCGGGAGGAATCTCATATCACACCTCCTGGCTAATCTCTTGGCGGGAACGTGGAAGCTAGAAGGAAAATGTCGGCAAAAGAAACCAACGACCGAATTCGGAATGAGCGGGACCGCTTGCGCGTTATTTTCGAGAACCTCATGGATGGAGTGTTTATAACCAACCGTGACTTTCGCATTGAGTTCATGAACCAGGACCTCCTCTACCAGTTCGGTGACGGCATCGGTAAGAGATGTTGCGAATTCTTTGGCCTTTCTTCAACCAATTGTCTGCAGTGCCATGAAGGAATGAGCGCTTTTGGTCCGCATCAACGATTGGAATGGACCTCGCTCGCCACTGGCAGTACCTACGACATGTTGGTTTCGCCGCTTACCAATCCAGACGGCACCAACTCCAGGCTACACATTCTACGCGACGTCACTGAACAAAAGAAACTGGAAGCTCAATTACTGGAGTACTCTCACCATCTTGAGGAAAAGGTGGCAAAGCAGGCGGACCGGCTGAGACGCCAAGAGCGTCTTGCTCTTCTGGGTGAGATCGCCTCTGGTCTGGCCCACGAGATTCGCACTCCCCTCGGGGCCTTGTTAACCGGCGTTAAACTGCTGGAGAGGGGTGGTCAGGGGGAATCTGAAAGGGACCTGGTGCTGTCACTCCTCAGAAAAGAGACGCTTCGCCTCAAGGAAAAGCTCTCCGAGTTTCTCGCTTACGCTCGGCCGAGCAAGCCCAATCTCACCTCCGGGTTGGTGGCCGAACTCCTGCAGGAAACAGTGGCCCAACTCCAACAAGACTCCGAACGCACAAAGGACATGAAGATCACCTACGAACCGGCAGCTACGGAGGAACCTTGTTATTTTGACCGAGCGAAAATGAAAGAAGTCCTTTTGAATATTGGTATAAATAGCCTACAGGCACTTGACGGCGAGGGTACGCTGCGGCTGATTAGTTTCCAATCTCACGGCCGACAATGGATCCAGGTAACGGATAATGGACCTGGTATCCCCGCCGAGAACCTTGACCAAATTTTCAAGCCTTTCTTCACCAGCAAACGAGGAGGGACAGGGCTGGGATTGGCAATTGCCCTGAGGATTGTGGAGGAACACGGGGGAGAGATTAGAGTCTCCAGCGTACCGAACCGAGAAACCACATTCACTATGTCCTGGCCGATTTCAGGGAAACCCGAGGAAAAATAGGGGAAGATCTACTCTTGCCGGGTCTTCTGCTTGCTAGCACACTCTGTTCGTGCTCTTCGTGGCTAAAAAATCCGCCATTTATTCTGCAAGAAGTTGCTCTCGAGCAACACGTTTGCCGGTTTGGGTCTGAATCTTACTATCAACCAACCGCTCAAGGGCGGCCTCTTCAAGGAGAGCCTTCTTTTCCAAAAGGTCAACAAGGATGAGTGCATCCGAGACAATCTTCGAGTCGAGGTCTTCAGAAATTGTCCCATTAATCCTATTTTCAATGATCTGACAAACCTGATCAGTCACCTCTTTTTCAGTCCCTATATCGGCAAGAACCTTTCTGGTAAGCGCGCTGGGGCTATCGCCTTGGAATGAGGAAGCTTCTTGCCGTCCTTGTGGCTGCGAATTCAGCACCAAGTTCCCCAGAATTGTAGCCGCGAATACCACTTTCGGTTGGCCACCCTCTTCATCAAGAATCTCCTCTGCCAGTTCCGCTATTTTCTGGCTGCGCTCAAGACTGGTATCCTCCGGTTTCAGTGCGATCTTGGCAGTAACCAGAAGCCGATCACGGTAGAGAGCCTTGAGGTTTTCCCCCTCGAACATCTCCGGCATACACTGCTCGGCGTACTTGCAATATTCCAGGCAACCCAGGTCGCGCTTTGGGTTTAGAAAGCGATGCCCACACTTGCACGTGCGTTTGCTATCGTCTTTCCAGAATTCCACCGGCCGGTCACAATTCGGACATCTTACATCATAGATATCGTCTGGCTTCCAGAACATGGTGTTCTGACCAGGGCAGCTGATGTCGTCTTTTTGCATTGGTCTACCTCCTCCAAGTGTCGCCTCAAGTCTATCTGAGTGCAGAGGAGATTTCTTTGACTTAGGTCAATATCCAAAAACTATGAAGTATTGTAAAATCTCAAATTCCAAGCACCAAATCTCAGGGTTTAAGGTGTCAGGTGTCGGGCGTCAGGTTTCAGTGAGTAAAAGCGAAAGCACTGAGGCCTGAACACTGAAACCACCATCTGTCCTGAACACTGAAATCTGAAACCCACAATTTTGGTCCCGGCGGATTATTTGTTTGGAACTTGTTATTTGTAATTTCGCCTTACTCTCGCAATCTATTACTCCAGCTGTCCTCTGACCTCCGAATTCTGACTTCTAATCCCCTCTCGCCGTTTCTCCGTTTCTCCGCTTCGTACTGCCCGCTGCCTGCCTGTCCCGAGCTTGTCGCGGGGCTGCTCGCTGCCCACTATCTTTCCTCTACTGCGCCTCACTCAGCATCTCCTCCGGAAGCTCACATACAGCCTCACCCGACTTCTTCATCTCCACATAATAGGCCGCAACCAGCGCGGCAGTGCAGCCGTCGGCAGCGGCTACCACAATCTGCTTGGCATATTTTTCTCTCAGGTCGCCCACCACATAGATGCCCGGCATGTTCGTCTCACACTTCTCGTTGGTGACCACATATCCATCAGCATTCATTTTTATGCCGGCGGGAACCAGCTGGTTGTTGGGAACAAATCCGACAAAGATAAAAACACCATCGGTTGTCAGATCACGTTGCTCCTCCGTTTTGGTGTCTTCAAGACTGACTCCAGCTACCCCCTGGTCATTTGCCTTTATTTCTGTGACTACAGTGTTCCAGAGAATCTCAATCTTACACTCATCTTTGACCCGCTGCTGCAGAATCATACTTGCCCGCAGTGCATCCCGCCTGTGGACCAGATAAACGTGCTTGGCTAGTTTAGCTAGGTAGAGAGCTTCTTCGGCGGCTGTATCGCCTCCTCCCACCACCACTACTATTTTATCCCTGAAAAAGAAGCCGTCGCACACCCCACAGTACGAGACTCCCTTTCCATAGTATTCATCCTCGCCAGGAATATCGAGTTTGCGGGGACTGCCACCGGTGGCCAGTATGACCGTGTGTGTCTTGAAAAGGTCCCCGTTGGCGAGCCGGACTATATGAAAATCCAGCCCCGGCTCCACTGCCACAACCTCTTCCTGGACGATCTCCATACCGTATGATTGGGCATGCTGGAGGAATTTCTGGGACAGTTCGTAACCGGTTATATGCTCAAAACCGGGATAATTCTCCACACCGTCAGATATAGCCACCTGACCACCAACAGCACCTTTTTCGATGAGGATTGTCTTCAACGCTGCCCGCATGGCATATATTCCGGCACTAAGCCCCCCGGGGCCACCGCCGACAATTACCACATCATATAAATCAGCCTCCGACATTAACAGCCTCCCTTCAAAACATAACCTCGTAGCAACGAACCGGGTCAAAACCACTGCCCAGTTCACTAAGAATAAGGATAAGAATGGCAAATGTTTATTTTATCTGACTTTTATCAAGAAGTCTAACCTGGCACCATCAAAACTGAGATGAGGGATTCGTCATCTGGCATTCATTTTGAGGGATAAGGTGCAGGGCAAAAGGCGCAAGAAATTAGCTAATTTTGTTCTCGTTTCACCCCCTTGTGCCTTATGCCGTGGGCCGCGCGCCATGCTGCTGCCGGATTCTGAATTCCGACTCCTGTCTCCTCACCGATTACTGAACTCCTGCTCTTGAACGGCTACCAGCGTTACCAGGGCCTTGGCCACCAGTTTTTCTACTCCATTACGCTGACTGAAGACCTCAGAGTCAGCCACGAGAATGTTCTTACCCTCCTTGACAACCCGGGCACGACAGATTAGTCCATCGCCGGTGGCTGGTCGGAGGAAATTGATCTTGAATTCCAAGGTGAGGATCCGATAATCCTCTGTAACAACTGAGAAGGCCGCATATCCGGCAGTATGGTCAGCCATAGTAGCCATGACACCAGCATGGGCAAAATCATCCTGCTGGCTGTGAGCCTTGGTGATCTTCAAACGTGACTCTGCCCGCCCGTGCTCCAATGAAACCAGGGTGACACCACAGGTCTTTATGAAGCCTTGAAAAAACTCCTCTTTTAGACGAGAGACGCGTTCCTCACTGATGACTTTGCCCATAGGCACACCTTTCGCCCGTCAATTGAAGCTCCCTGCAGCCAGCTGTCATCTGGCTGCTATAACTTTCTACTGCGCCTCGTGCCGATCTCTCTGCTACTGACGTAGCAACTGGCGTGCAATTATCAACCTCTGGATTTCACTCGTGCCTTCATAGATGGTGCAGACTCGCACATCCCGGGCCATTCGCTCCAGCGGGTATTCACGAGAATAGCCGTAACCGCCAAGAATTTGCATGGCGTCGTAGCAGGCCCGATTTGCTGACTCGGAAGCGTAAAGCTTGGCCATTGAAGCTGCTTTTGTAAAGTCCTTACCCTGGTCCTTCAAATGGGCGGCCTGGAGCAGCAATAGTCGTGCTGCCTCGAGCTCAGTGTAGCGGTCGGCCAGTTTCCATTGGATCGCCTGGAATTCAGCAATGGGCCTGCCAAACTGTAGCCGCTGTTTGGCATATTCTTTAGCATAATCCATTGCCGCCAGCCCGATGCCCAACGCCATAGAACCAATGCCGATCCGCCCTCCGGCCAACTCTGAAACCGCAATTCGATAGCCGTTGCTAACGTCGCCCAGCAGATTCTCCCTGGGCACTCGACATTCTTCCATAACGAGTTCGTTGGCGGCAGAGCCGACCTGCCCCATTTTTTCTTCATCTTTACCCACCACAAAGCCCGCAACCTCCGGTTCTACCAGAAAGGCGCCTATGCCCTCGCCCCTGGGTGCGTCTTTGTCAACAACAGCCCAGATAATGAAGACTCCAGCATAGGCACCGCTGGTAATGAATATTTTCCGTCCATTGAGAATCCAGTGATCTCCCCGGAGAACTGCAGTCGTGCAAACAGCTGAGGCATCGGACCCGGCCTCAGGCTCAGTGAGTCCGAAGCCAGCAGCAGCGTATTCACCGCTGCAAATTCTGCTGAGGTACTTTTGCCTTTGTGCTTCGCTGCCCATGGACTCAATTGCTTCGGCTACCATGTTGGTTACCGAAGTGGTCACTGCGGTTGCGGCACAACCCCGGCCCAGTTCTGTCAAGACTAAACTCAGGGCCACCGAGTTGCTATCGGTACCCCCGTACTCAGAACGAATATTTACCCCCATAAAACCGAGCTCGGCCAGCTTTTTCAGATGTGCGAGAAGGATATCTCGATTTTTGGTGCGATCTAACTCTGCTGCAGCAGGCTCCAGCTCTTGTTTGGCAAATCTCGCCGCCGCCGCTTGAATCAGTTTTTCTTCTTCGGTTAGTTCGAATAGCATCTTTTTACTCGCTATCTATTGGAGCACCCTTGTCCACCATCCAGGCGAACTCTTATAACTAGTTCCAAATCCTTTAAGACTAGCCTTTAACTGGAAGCGAAAGCCAGCCAGTGAAGTTTGGTAGCTCAAACCACTTCTTTCAAGCGAAACTCCTCGATCTGGTCCTGGGAATAACCCAATCCTTGCAAAACGGCGTCGGTGTGCTCACCCAACTCCGGAGCATGACTACTAATCTTCCCTGGAGTTCTTGATAATTTTGGCGCGATGCCCAGTTGGTGATAGGCCCCCCAGCTTTCATGAACCAACTCAACCACCATCTCCCGAGCACGTAGATGCGGGTCTGCCAATACCTCGTCAAGTTTTAACACCGGCTCACAGCAGCAATCGTGATTTCCAAAATGAGCGATCCAGTCGGCCTGGGTTTTCCGTTGAAAGAGCTCAGCGATTTCATCTTGAAGAATCCTTTGGTGTGGTCCTGGTTGAAAGTAGTTTTCCTGGTTCCAATTTGATCGTCCCACGGATTCACAGAAGCCCTGCCAGAACTTTGGTTCAAGAGCGCCGAGGGCCATGTAGCGTCCATCTTTCGTTTTGTAGATGTTGTAGCAGGCGAAGCCGTGATTGAGCATATCATCTCCTGGGCGGGGTATCTTCTGGTCTGCCAGATATTTGCCCCAGCGCAGGCAGTTCCAGGTGAGGCTTCCATCTAGCATGGAAATGTCGATATACTGACCCTCGCCCTGTCTTCTCCTGGCTAGAAGAGCAGCCACAATGCTAAAGGCTGCCATGATGGCTCCGCCTCCCAGGTCGGCGATTTGCACACCTGACAATGTTGGCCCGTTTTCGCGACCGCTGTGAGATAACACACCCCCAAGGGCCAGGTAATTGATGTCATGACCAGCCTTCTGGGACCTTGGTCCAGTTCTTCCGTATCCAGTGATGGCGCAATAAATCAGGTTTGGATTGGTCTTACTCAGTTTCTCATAACCCAAGCCTAAACGTTCCATCACTCCCGGACGAAAACTTTCTAACACCACGTCTGTAGTGTGAACTAGCTGCTGGAAAATCTCTTTTCCTTCAGGAGACTTCAAATTGAGGGTGAGAGAGCGTTTGTTACGATTCAAAACCACATGAAAGCCGCTGTTTCGCCCCATACGTGGAGGCCACCATCTTATATAATCGCCAATTTTCGGATCTTCCACCTTCACAACATCAGCGCCGAAATCAGCCAACAACATTGAGCAGAAAGGCCCAGGCAGCAGACGCGAAAGGTCAAGAACTTGTAGTCCTTCAAGTGCTCCCTGCATGGACAGCCGCTCCTCGGTGCTGGAGATTGGTTGCTAGGAGAGTTTATGGGTAAGAGACAGGCATACAGTAGAACCACCAGAAAAGAGGCAACCTTCTTAACCTCCTCGCTACTGGGTTTATGCTCCTCTCACATAGCGCCAAGCGCTCTGATTTTACATATTGCGGCGGTATTTCCCCCCAACCTCGAAAAGTGCCTGGGTTATCTGTCCCAAGCTACAGTGCCGAACCGTGTTCATGAGCTCGGCAAAGACATTCTCTCCTCTCAGGGCCACCTCTTGTAGGCGCTCGAGAGCAGCTGGGGCCTCCTTCCCATGTCGATGCTGAAAGTTTCTCAAACGGTTTATCTGTGACCTTTTCTCTTCTTCGGTGGCTCGTGCGAGCTCTAATGACGAAGTAGTTTGCGCCTGCTCACCCTCTGGATCACGAAAGGTGTTGACTCCGACAATGGGTAACTCCCCACTATGTTTAAGGGTTTCGTAGTACATGGACTCCTCCTGACTCTTGCTGCGCTGATAGCCGCTCTCCATGGCACCTAAAACGCCACCGCGCTCGGTGATCCGATCAAATTCCATCAGCACCGCTTCTTCCACCAGCCTGGTCAATTCTTCAACAATGAAGCTTCCCTGGTTCACGTTTTCATTTTTGGTCAACCCCCATTCCCGGTTGATGATGAGCTGAATGGCCAGGGCCCTTCTTACCGATTCGGTGGTGGGAGTGGTTATTGCCTCATCGTAGGCGTTGGTATGAAGGCTATTGCAGTTGTCATAGATGGCAGTAAGCGCCTGCAAGGTGGTGCGAATGTCATTGAGCTGGATCTCCTGGCTGTGAAGGGACCGGCCCGAGGTCTGAATGTGGTATTTGAGCATCTGCGACCTGGGGGTTCCCCCATACATGTCGCGCATGGCGATGGCCCAAATACGTCGGGCAACCCTTCCGATCACTGAATATTCGGGATCCAAGCCATTAGAGAAAAAGAATGACAAATTGGGGGCAAAGCTGTCCAAATTCATTCCGCGGGACAGATAGTACTCAACATAGGTAAAACCATTGGCCAGGGTGAATGCCAGCTGACTGATGGGATTTGCTCCGGCCTCAGCGATATGATAGCCGGAGATGGACACCGAGTAGAAATTGGACACATTGTTCTGGATAAAGTACTCCTGAATATCGCCCATCATTTTCAAGGCAAAATCGATGGAGAATATACAGGTATTTTGCCCCTGGTCTTCTTTGAGAATGTCTGCCTGTACAGTTCCCCGCACTGTACTGAGAACTTGAGCCCGAATCCGCTCATATTCTTCATTGTCGGGGTCACGCCCCTGCTCTGCTTTGAACTTGTCAACCTGTTGATCTATTGCACTGTTCAAGAACATGGCAAGAATTCTCGGGGCGGGGCCGTTGATCGTCATGGACACTGAGGTATTGGGCCCGCAGAGATCGAAACCGTCGTAGAGTACCTTAATATCATCCAAGGTGCAGACACTGACGCCAGAGGTACCTACCTTGCCATAGATGTCCGGTCTTTCGTCAGGATCGAAGCCATAGAGGGTAACTGAATCAAAGGCTGTGGAAAGCCGCTTGGCTTCGTGGTGTCCGGAGAGCAGTTTAAAGCGCCGATTGGTCCTGGCCGGATCGCCCTCACCCGCAAACATCCGCGTCGGCTCCTCGTCGGTACGCTTGAAGGGAAACACCCCTGCGGTGTATGGAAAACTGCCCGGCACATTCTCTTCCCGCAGCCAGCGATATATCTCACCCGGGTCCTCGAACTGGGGCAGGACAATCCTGGGGATCTTCTGGCGCGACAGAGACTCACTGTAGAGGGGAACCTTGTACTCACGGTCTCGTACCTTGTAAATAAATTCATCACCACTGTAGGCCTTTTTCACCTCCGACCAATTCTTAAGCAGTTGAGCGGTTTCCTTGTCCAAGGCCTGCTCAGCCTTGGCTGTCTCCTCTTTTAACTTGGCGAGGATATCGGCTAAACCCTGGGACTCTGCGGACTCTTCCAGTCCTGCTAAAGTCTGGCGAAAGTGCCAGTGACGTCGCACTGTTTCTGCCTGCTCAGCAGTGCACCGATGGTAACCGCGAATTGTCTCCGCAATCTCGGCCAAGTACCTTGTCCGTTCAGGAGGAACAATTATCGCTTTAGAGGTGGAGGTGCGGACCTCCAACCGCGGAAGGCTGGATTCAAAACGCACACCCGTCTTTTCTGCAATCGCTTCCAACAAAGCTTGGTACAGAGCCGTTACCCCATCATCGTTGAACTTGGAGGCAATGGTCCCAAACACCGGCATATCCTCAGACCGCTGCTCCCATTCCCCCCGGTTACGTTGGACCTGCTTTCTCACTTCCCGTACCGCATCGTCACCGCCTCGCTTCTCATATTTGTTCACCGCGATCAGGTCGGCAAATCGAGCATGTCAATCTTTTCCAGCTGAGAAGGAGCGCCGAACTCAGGTGTCATCACATAAATAGACAGATCCACCAGGTCAACAATTTCAGCATCACCCTGACCGATTCCCGCAGTTTCCACGATAATCAGATCGAAGCCTGCTGCTTGGAGCACCTCGACGCCATCTCCCACCCCCTCAGACAACTCCGTGCGAGATTTGCGGGTTGCAAGGGATCTCATATAAACACGGGTGTTATCAATGGAATTCATCCTAATCCGATCACCGAGGAGGGCGCCGCCCGTTTTGCGACGAGTCGGATCGGT
>CP070843.1:1161962-1168107 GCA_020350905.1 Deltaproteobacteria bacterium | reverse complement strand
TTTTTTGTATCGGTACATCCAGTAATTGTATCTCTGGACTTAGACGGACATCAGGTGAAGACCGATCCGTAACGACTAGCGGGCCACGACCTGGAGCGGCACAGCCAAAAAGGAAGAGCACAAACAGGATGGCGATTTTTGGCGTTCTCGATAATACTTTCAGGTTCATCTTGTTCCTACAAGATTCTTGTAGACACTCAAACTTAACGTTTAAATTACCCTATTGTTGCTCCATGCTGATGTATTTACTATTTTGGATTCTGTTTAGAGCTTCTGCTTCAGTTATTGGTTCTATACTGGCGCAACTCAGGTTTGGACCAACCAAAAAATATGAACTGCTCATGGAAGTAACGCTGAATCTTAATGAATCCAAACGCCACGTTGTACCCGATCCTCCAAAGCATTTTACCCCCATCTCATATTCGCCTTCATTGAGTTTAAAGTTAGTATATTGTCCTGATCGGATGCCAAAAATTTCGGCGCCATCCAAAGTTATTATGTAGCTCACTGCTCCCGCATAGATATTGCTAGTACGAATTACCGTGACATCTCCTGATCGTTTCTCGTCCTCTATGGTGGGCAATCTAGTAAGGGGGCCTGATGCACATCCTGCAATAAGAATTGCAGAGACCAACACTAATAAGCTTTTCATTATGTTCTTTACCATTCCAGCTTTCCTTTATCCCTGCTGCCTATAGTGATCAGATAACTTAGATTATATGGCGTATTGGCCGCTTTATAATGCGGATAATTTCATCATCTGATTTAGCAAAAACCACACCAAGTACGTCAAGTCGCAGGAAAGCCACAGGTGGGGCATTGGGGTCGGTTAAATTGAGGGGAACGAGGGTAGAGATGTAATCTAGACTTTCAGGAGAGAAATACGGACTTTGCCGCTAGTAGGCAAATTCAGCGTCCTCCCTTTCTTTTGACTCTACAACGCTCAGGTTTTTCCTGCCCTGATCATTGCGCTATAGAGAACCCGTAGGCTGCGGTGTCGATAAAACAACCGCCGCCCGATGCGCCCGGATTATCTTTCTCAAAATTTGAGACAGAAACAGTTGTTGAATCACTAGACTGCAAACCGCCGTTATCTGTGACTGTCAGCTCGAAGACCAGTGGTTGGTCACTGCTGGCATCAAAACTTGGAGCCTCAAAGGTCGGTCGATCCTCTGTGGGATCGGAAAAGGTGGCCGACGGTCCGGCTACCTGTTTCCAGCGATATGACTCAATGCCATCATCAGGATCAGATGAATTGGAGCCGTCCAGGGTGACTGTACTTTTCTCGAGCACCGTCTGATCAACTCCAGCATTTGCTGTGGGAGGATCGTTAAGCCAGGTCACATTTACAATGGTGGTATCCGATGACCGCAAACCGCCGACATCGGTCACTGTTAACTCAAAGGTAAACGAAACACCATCCGGGTCTACAATCGGAGCCAAGAAAGTGGGTTGAACTGCCTCAGGATCAGATAGACTAACTGACGGTCCTGCTATCTGTTTCCAGCGATAGGACTCAATACCATCATCAGGATCAGATGAATTTGACCCGTCTAGGGTGACTGTAGTTTGCTCGTCCACATTCTGGTCAGGTCCCGCATCTGCAACTGGTGGATCGTTTACAAATACTACATTGACAATCGCAGTGTCCGTGAGAGAAAAAATGAAGCCATAATAGTAATAGGTAACTTTTAGTTGGAAAGTCAGGGATGTCCCTTCTGGTCCAACATTAGGGGCAATGAAACTGGCCCTGCCCGTATTTGCATCTGTCAGAGTTACACTCGGGCTTCCGTTCGTCTGTTGCCAGAAATAAGCAGTAATGAAAGCACGGTACGAGGAGTTGGATCCATCCAAGATTACTGTATCGCCCTCACCCACGGTTTGGTCTGGTCCTGCATCTGCTTGTGCTAGAGGTTGTGAGGCTGCTACAGTCGGTAAGAAAAGTACAAAAAACAATGCAATGAAAAAAGAAGTTTTCGCCTGCATAGTAATCCTTACGTCATATCGAGTGTCTCAGACATCCAAAACTACTTAATCTACCTGAGGAGATATCTGATGCCTCGCAACAGAATCCAACCATGCCTCGTCAACATTAATTTGGGGGATGAGGACAGACGAGAAATATGGAACAATGTTGAGCAGATTGATATGCCTAATGAAAGACTCAACCAACAGCGCAGGGTTCTACTCTACCATAAGCGGGTGTCATTTGGTCAATAGCTAAGTATTTTAGGCAGCCAGTGAAAACGCGAGCTGAGCAGCATGGAGGGGTGGGAGCGGACTTTGTATTTCCGGGTAGATGCACCGGTTACCCGTCGCTCCCCCACTGGGTAACACTATCGAATTTCATCCCTAGCCTCTTCAAACCTGTTCAGTTCCACGTTTTTTTTAACGCTATTTGGATCAAAAACGCGTCCGTTCATAACAATGTAAACACCAGCCGGCAACAATTGGACGGCAGCAACTGCAGAGCCAATATTAAACGGGGCATCACTTGATTTAGATCTCGCAGGTTCGATTGCCCCTGTAAGCACGATAACTTTATTCTGGATACTCATAATTTTTTTTGCCGTTTCAATTATAGTATCAGTTCCGTGCGTTACTATTACATATTTATGGTCATCAGCCTCTATCTTCTCGAAGATGAGTTGGCGGTCATCATCGGTCATGTCGAGGCTATCTTTTCTTATTATGGATTCAATTTGATATGCAAAATTTATGTTTGCCTCTTTTAACACCTGATCTACAGCTGGCTCACCAACCTGATATTTGCTTTTTTTGTCGAAATATATCTTGTCTATCGTACCGCCAACGCTAAAGATTTTGATCTGCATTTTGTTTTTTGAAACCTCCAGGCTTTCATTCGAATGAGTTGTTATACGAAAGGTCCTTCTTGCGATACATCAGCTAGATAGTACAGCGAGTAAGAAGAAAGAAAAAATAGCTCACAATTTGCGAAGAGCCATGCCGTTGTAATTCATCAGGGCGAACTCGGCTAGCCTGGCTTGTTCATCATCCTACATTGCCTCAGCGAATTCTGGTCTATACTTGGCTACTCCAGAGATCCCCTGCATCACCGACTCGTTGAGCACCAATATCATGAAGGCGTCATCTGGCACATCCCATTCACTTCGAACTCCGTAGCGACTTGCAGGTTCAAAGCCAAATCGTGGATAGTAATCAGCGTGCCCCAGAACGAGCACAAATGCGCAGTCACCGCTCGCCAATCTGGCAATTCCTGTCCTCACCAGTGCTGAACCGATCCCCTGTCGCTGGTATTCGGGTAGCACGCCCATCGGTGCCAACCCCATCCCCTCCACCGTTCTCTCTTCGCCCTCAACGGTGACAGCACTGAAAAGGACGTGGCCAACTACCTCATTGCCCACCACAGCAACCAAGGACAGTAGATCTTTACAGTTCCGCCGCAATGTGTCCACGAGATCAGCCTCTATGAGTTGTCCGAAAGCCCGCTTATTCACCTCATGGATTGTCGGAATGTCTTGTGGTTGTTCTTTGCGGATCTTGATCATCTTCTCATCATGTCAGATTCATTGAAATGTTAGAAAGCAGTCTTACTGCTTCTGTGCAACTATATTTCGGTAGAGTTCCTCCTGGGAGCCCTTGGGGGATTCAAGTTGCTCATAGAATACTCTATACGTTCCGGCTGCGGGCCTTATCTTTACTCCATTCTGGTCCGTGCAAACCTTATGTATCTGGTCACGCAAAGACTGTGGAATGTCATCCGCCAACGGCAGAAAAAGAAGGGACCCAGAGTGGCAGGAAATTTTTGCAGCCAACGTTTCTGTGTCGGCAGGCAACAAGAACTTTTCTCGTAAAGACTGTGACAGTGGAAGCAAGAGGTACGGATTGCACCACAACACCGGGCATGAAGCCTTGCCACCATAATGTGTCACCGTCAGACCACGCGTCTGCACATAACTGGCCGATGGGTGAGTGCTCGCATTCAGTGTCTGAGCGAGATGAATTGGATCGGTGATGAGGAGAGATTCGTCTTTCAACTCGAAACTGTCGTCGACTACCACCATACAATCGGGAGACCATTTATGCAGGTCCTGAATTGGTCTCAATCGCTTCGCGTCAACCAGGGCAGGACACGTTCTGTTCGGCGTCATGTGAGACTCCAAAAGATATTGTCAGCAAGAGAGAAATATGCGGGCTAGGCTACCGTAGCCTATGGCAAATGGAGTAGCCACCCGATTCTTGCTAAATCGCTTGAGTTTAGGTTGGATGACAAAACACTTTACCTTGAGGTGATGTATTCATAGAGCTCATTCCATTCCTGTTCTATAGCATATTCTGGCATTGTCTTTTTGGCTCTCCTGTACCAGTAGTTTGAATTTCCTATAGCCCCCTCCTTTCTGTGCAAGTATGCATGAATCCAATAAGAATCTGGGGATTCAATACCCTGTACAATTGTATGAGCACTATCCCAATCACCATCTCTGTCAAGCTCTAATGCCTTTGTCAGTGCATCAACATTCCTCTTCATCTTAACTCCTTTCTTGTCTCTACACCTAATGATTAAACTCAGGGGCCCTTGGATCCAGCCTTCGCCGGGAAGCCAGTTCAGAGTCCGGCTGCAACAGTTTGTTAGCCCGAAAATATCCTGGTTTAAGACCCCTGGACGAGAAAAGGGATTACTGTAGCACCTCCTTCCAGACCATGAAAAGATCCTGACCGTAGACCCAGTAGTAAAATGTGGACCCGAGTAGGGCATGCGAGAGGCCCAGAGGGAGCAGGACTCGATAGCGGCGGTAGAGAAAAGTCCAGAAGATTCCTGCAGCAGCGGCTGCAAGCGTGACGCCGATGTCAGGTAGGTGGACGAAAGAGTATGCCATTCCCGTGGTGACCACTGAGATCGCCGCTGGAAAAAGCGTAAGAAGACGCCCAAGAAGGTAGAACTGGAAGAGGAATTGCTGCAGGAGAGCCCACGGGAGGTAGAGGGCGAATGCTACGGGGAGATGGTAGTTCAATAGTCGAGCCCAGGCTCCATCCCAGCCCGATTCCCTGTAACCGAGCGCAAGTCCGATTGCCACGAAGGCAAGAATCACGGGAATAGTGGCGGCTGCGGCCAGAAGGTAGGAACGTCTTACTCGAGTCCCCAGATCCTCTTCCGGTGGAAACTGAGCCCAGACGTAGTTCCTGGTGAATCGAGCGTTGGAGGCAATGAGACAGAGCGCAAACAGAGCAAGGAGAACGTCAATGTAGATAGCCCGTACCGGAAAAACAACGAGAAAGACGATGGTGAGCACACCGAGAACGAAAAGTTCAGTGAGGACACGGTGCCTCAGAGACTGTCCCATGATCTCTCTCAAAGCCAGATGCCGTCCAGGGTCAGCTTTCCCGCCTACACCACAGGGCGGGTGGCGGGATCAGTTGCCGATATTATGTGAAGAAGCCCTTATAAATGCGAAGTATATTCGCCGGTGGAGCACTGTTATGTCCCGGCACTCGATAGATTTCAAAGGTTGATGCTGTAAAAAGAGCGAGAATCACCCCAAACACGATCACGAGAGCGTGGCGATGAGGGAGGAAGCGAAACAGCAACCAGGTAATTCCGGCCGCTGCAACATAAAGAAGGCCTGCGAGGATCACGACATGCGCCCACAATATGCCGAGCATCCAGAAGCCTTCAGCAGTGAATTTTGGTAAAGCGACAATAAGCCCGTGAACCGCGAGATAGATTATGTAGAATGTCGGCACTATACCGCCCACAACCACCATGAAGTAGGGAACTGGCACAGTTAAAATCAAGGCAGCGAAAAGAGTCCATTTCGGCCAGCGACGCGCATTGGTGGCTAGAGCATTCACGATGAACCTACCAAATATTCCGGATAAAAAAGTCTTGTCTTCCGAGCCAGCGAACAGTCGAGCTCAGCTTTCCGCCGTAGTGAATCCGGCTGCTTAAAGCCGGACTGCAGCGAGAGGTTAGCGACTACCTCAACTTTAGCCTCATAATAGGCCGTGTGGGTGAGCGTCGAGCAACCTCTTTGAAACCAGCACGAACGAATGCTTTCGGTATGCCGGTCCAGGCAAAGGCTGGTGGTATATCTTTCTCAGATTTGGGTTCAACAGGATAACCTTCCACCAATTCCGCACCTTGTGATTTGGCATACTCAGCTGC
>CP070843.1:1158551-1161862 GCA_020350905.1 Deltaproteobacteria bacterium | reverse complement strand
TGACTCCCTCCTCTTTCACCATCCATGAGTGACTTGAAGATGTTGCAATCAATCCTCCCAGCTGGAAAATCGTCTTCCTGCTGCATTCTAAGAGCAGGAAATGTGCTTACTATCTGGTTTGATAACAAGAAGCATGCCGGTTTAGTAGTTTTGAAAAATGATTGAATTTCTAGTTACTTCGGCTGATAGGACCAAGAAGAGGTCTTGAGATATTGGGTAATCAACGCCACAGAATGTGCAGACAAATACCACTTTGTGGAACAAGCATAAATACCGGGGGCTTGGTTTGGCACTGGATGTGAAGACCTGTAAAAATGAAGAAAGAAAAGCCCCCACTGCATGGAGCAAATGAAGGCCAGTAGGGGCTATGTGGTGATGGGTAGGACAAAGACCTGACGAGGAATGGCTCTACCCGTCCACACTGGGATGCTTAAGCAAAACCAGTGCCAATAAAAGTAAAGCCTAAGCTCCGCTATCTCTCCAGTATTTGAGCCTGCGAACGCTTATCAGCGTTCAGGCGATCATGAACCGCGAGAGCCAAAAAACTTCTAGACTTACCGGAAACCCGTTTGAACCGGACCCCTATTCCATTGTGAGGAAAATCTTTGTGGGATGGAATGTACCTGGTGGACCAAATTATCTCAGCATCTACTTCCAGGGAACGACTGGGCGCCTTTATTATCAACCTAACAAATTCACCTCTGTAAAGTGGCTGTCTGCAAACAAGAAACGCACCAGTGGCGCTAATATTTTTCGTCTCTCCGTAGAAGGGTCCTGAGATAGTTTCGACCGTGACTGGCCAAGTGATTTCAGCTCGGGCGTCAAGGCGTTTTTTGTTCATCTTCCAGGTGCGGTACTCATCTTTCAATAGAAGCAGACTTACCAGAACAATGTACCCAACAGGCAAGTACAGCTCCGGGAACATTGAGACCTCCAGTGAATTTCAACCACCGACTAAAGTATTGCTTTCTCTTCTGACTCTGCGTCAACGTCCTGCAAATCTATTTCCACCGCTTCGGTGTCTGTGAGAAGTAGACGTATAAACACTACGACAATCAGCAGGAAAAAGATGAGCACAAATGAAAGAAAAAAATAGGAAATCAAAACGATACTACTCCCTTAAACATCTATGCCGCTTCTTCATGCATGCTTGGTACTAGTGCACGAAGCTCTTCCTGGGACATATCTTTGGAACTATAAACTCGCACCTTTTCCTCAATCCGCCTGTGAAGCGCCTGCTCTATTCGCTCCCAGTGTGCTCTCTCTGCCTCTCCAAAGGACACTTCAGGCTCCCCGAGATGATTTCCTCGCTGGTAACAACTGGAGCAGAGCATTCTGTTTCCCTCTGCCACCCTATTGTTGCATACTTCCCTGTTACAGATTCGTTTGTTGTGCCTTTGGAAGCCATAAAAATCCCTACAGCTAATGCTACAAAAGAGATACATCCGGCTCCTGTAACAGACTGTCACGACTTGTTCATCGTGTATGAATGGTTCGTCACAGTATGAGCAGGCCAGATTCATTCTCGTCTTCATTTGATTTTCCCGTTTTGACAGATTGCGGCTTACAGTCGTCTGTCTCAAACGCATATCGCGGTCACAGCTTAAAAACACGCTGTAACCATTCATCCCTGCACTGCAGACAGCAAAATTGATGGTGTTCCCCATAACCGAGAAGGTTAACAGGTGACTCATCTCCACTGAGTGACTTTTCACATCGTTCACATACATTGCCCCTCAGATACAAAAATCTATTCTTCACCATACTAGTAAGCCAATCTCTCCAAACCTGCAGCTTTGTTTGCATCAGAGTTTCCTCCCCCATCACTCATACTATAGCTACATATCTATGAGTCATGCTTTTCTTGGCCTTGTATAGGCAGGAATGATGCCAGAGGAGTAAAAAAGGTAAAAATGAAGTAGTAACAGATAGTTGTAGACGTTGGCTTGCATTAATACTGTTTTGTCAAAACGCCAAATTTAGCCTTATGGCCAAATTTTAATTGACAAAATGACCAACTTCTGACCGATCCTTGGAGCCGATGAGATACAGAAGAAAAAAGAAAGGGGAGCTTTATAGGAGACAAGAAGTTCTTCACTGTCTCTATCTATTTGGTAGGTTGACTGCGGCAAGGGCGGAGTTAAAACAAACAAAGCAGAGCCAGCGACACCGCAGTCTTCATTGAGAAATGAATTACTTTTAAAAACTCCTATTGGATGCGTTTGATTTTGGTTTATGGGGCACCACACTTTGGACATTTAGTTGAAAATGTATCTCCTTCATCTTGCGTCTGTTTTATGTAACCGCAAGTTGAGCATAGTTGAGTATCTAGTACCGGTACTCTTGGGATGAATATAGGAGAGTTGCATTTTTGGCATTTAACGGAAATGCCCTTTATCGGGATTTCCATCGTCTCAGCTGAATAGACTGACTTACACTGTGGACATTGAATTTTCATCGCTTCCAGTAGTATGGATTGTCAGACAAGCAAGGTGAAGAAAGCAATTATTCCAATGGCTTCTCTTTTTCTGCCTTGCAGCTAAGAGTTTTACAAAGCATATTTCCCCACCATCTCATGAAGAAACTGGCGATGGTCAAAAAAATATCCGAAAAGCGAAAACCCGCACCGGGCAATGTTGTACCTTACAGTAAATAGATATCCCAACCTGACTGATATCTATGGTCTCGCCAATAAGCTGACCATTAGGGGTGAAAATTGTGGTAGGCCATTTCACTATTGCTCTTTGAAATTGGCGTTTTTATCTCATAGTAGCCAAACTGTTGCATCGCCTCTGCTAAACAGATCAGGTGGTGGTCATCAGTTTTCGCTTTCGGTCGTAGACAGCAGAAATGGTTCCGCTGCTGTCTTTTGTGATGATTGAGGCTTTCAGACTGTGATTCACACCGATGCTGACAACATCACCATGTTTGAGATTGGCGCAAATTACCTTGACATTATTTACCAATGTGCCGTGTTTGCTGCCCTCGTCACAGATGAACAACTTATCCCCCAGTTGTGTAAGACAAGCATGATTACGGGAGACCCCAGGATCTTCAATCACAATGTGGTTCTCAGGAGCACGGCCAATAAGCCGAGTATCTCCATCCAGGAATCTGTACTCCCTTATGGTGATGTTCTGGTATTTTAATTCAAGTCTAAACATGATGCCCCCCGTAATTAATATAATTGGTCTATGCTCGTACCAACGCAAGCTTTATACTCATCTGCTCAAGTAGGTGAAAAAGATGGAGGGATGAAAAAAGTAATCTCCACCGACCCATGTCGATAGGGGTAGAACTAAGGGATATTG
>CP070843.1:1154214-1158451 GCA_020350905.1 Deltaproteobacteria bacterium | reverse complement strand
AACTAGCTCCTGTTCTCAGTACGGTAACTCCAGTGGCTGTGGCTGTTGGGCTTCATGGGGATGGTCGGGCCCGGCATAAACTTTGAGCTTTTTGTAAAGCTTCCGGCCCAGACGATTCTTGGGCAACATACCCCATACTGCAAAGCGCACCAGATCTTCGGGTCTCTCTTCTCTCAGTTTCCGGGCAGTAATCGACTTGAGACCTCCCATGTAACCCGTATGGCGATGGTATGTTTTTTGCTGCCACTTCCTACCGGTCAATCTAACCTTCTCAGCATTGATAACGATAATGAAATCCCCGGTATCGGCATGAGGGGTAAAGGTCGGCTGGTGTTTTCCTCGTAGTCTGCTTGCTACTTGACTCGCCAGTCGGCCGAGTGTTAGGTCGGTGGCATCCACCAGATACCAGCGGCGATTTTCGGGAACGGTCTTGGCACTCACTGTCTTCATGGCTCGACTCCAGAAAGGAAGTGTCACAAGCGATGCATATAACCATGGTGGATACTACTTGTCAAGTAAAACCCTCACGAAATGGAGGAACAAGTGAAAGAATCCAGACCCATCGAAGATCCCGCTATTCGGGAAAGGACCAGGTTTTCGATGTTGAAAAATCCGTTGCCCACGTCTTAATCGCCTGAGCTGAATGTCTGGGCTTGCAGTTCCCCGACTCCATAAAGGCTAATACCCAGAGCAACTCTGCGATCATCAGGATCATCAACATAACTGGCAGATATCCCCCAGCATTGCCTTTGTATCGTTATATTGTACTCGGACTTGATGTTCTCTTTGCGATTCAAGTCGTAGTCACTCCGCACGTTGATGGAGACCCCCTCCCATAACTTCAGTTGAAGCTTTGCACCGATCTCGTCCACTATGATATTGTCATCGTCGTCGAGCTGACGCCGGTAATCAACAGTCAGTTTGTCGCCCCGCTGATCCCAGAGACGTGCCAATAATTCATGGCTTTTGAAGTCCGTATCGTAGGGTGAAAACCTATTCTTGTAAGTGAAATTCACGTAGCGTTTGGGGGTAAAGTCGAGTTGGGTGAAGACGTTAGAAAATGGCCGATCTCGACTGGTGCTGGTGTCTGCCACTCCCCCTTCGGGCTGGCTGATGTCGTAGAACTGACTGACCTCTAGTCTGGCAAAATCATGGTATTCCACCTCTCCTGGCGCTGGATCGAGCCTGGCGCTGAAGAAATTGATAAGTCTGTAGGTGATACGGTTCCTGCTGTTAACCCGATCGGTACTGTCAAACGAGGGAAGCTTGTTCTGACTCACCTCAGGCCTGAATTCATAACCGATCTGCGGCCTCACTGTGTGTCTGGTCTTGGTCCAGGTGTCAGCACCCATTCTGAAGATCCCAACGATCTCGGTGGCGGCATCCACTCCAGCCTCATAGAGAGTTCTGTTCTGGAAGGTCTTCTCTCGCACCCGACTGTCTTCAGGTTCGTCATAATGCTCTATCAGGTAGGCCGTCTCCAGAATACCGACAAAGGGTTCAAGCTCCAGGTAGCCACCGCGGCGCAGTGGTAAGGACAACCGCGGCTCGAGGTTAACCCGATGGCCTCGGGTGCCCTCCGGCCTCCAGTAGTCCACGTAAATCGCATTGCCTTGCCAGAAAAAGGGCCCTCCCAGCAGGGGTTGTTTAGAAGCACTGTACGTCACCAGGGGAAGCTGTTGTAAGGTGGTTTCGTCTGCATCGTCATTGAGATTTTGATAATAATGGAGCTCGAAATTGGCGGCCTGTGCGGCCCAGGTCTTATTCAGCAGGAGATTTGACTCCCGGGTGGTAATGGTGTCATCATTTATGAGCCCCCGGTTGAAAGTTTTGCGGAAAACCCGATCAGACTCAACCCAACTGCTAAACCCTGTTTTGAACGTCTGCAGGTAATCCGGGTCGCTGACAAAATCGAGATCCATGTTGCCTCGAATACCATGGGGCAGATCAATATCCTGTTTGGATCGCCACCACCAGCGATCCCGGGTTACCCGGGTGAGGCCCGGCAAAGTATAGAAGTTTTGCTCCCGCAGCTCATCGCTATCCTCCTGGTCACGGAGATAATCGAAACGAAACACTCCTTTATTCTTCTTGCTGGCAGCATAACGAAATTCAGGTCCCATCATCAGGCCGCGCTTGCTCATATAGTGCGAGTAGAAAGTCGCATCTGTGCTTCTGGAGATGGCCCAGAAAAAAGGAAGATCCACGTCCCATCCCAACAAGTCACCTTTTCCCAGCCGGGGCGGCAACAAGCCCGTTTGTCTCTTGGTTTTGGCTGGAAATACCAGATAAGGGGTATAAAGCACGGGAACAGATCTCACATGAAACCTTGTGTGTTTGGCAAAACCGTAGCCCTCCAAAGTAACGCGCAGGTCACGGGTCCGGAAATGCCAACTGGGACGATCCCCGTCACAGGTGGTGAATGTGGCCTGCTCCACATGATAGGTTTGAGGGCCTAGTTTTTCGATGACTGCACCGCTAAAGTGAAAATTCCCTTCTGCCAGAAAACCTCTGCCATACTCGATGATGCCTGTCTGCTCTTCCAGATCCAGGAATGCCTTCTCCCCTACCAGCCAGTCACCGCCTTGCTCGATTCGAATGTCGCCTTCAAGAATAGCCTCACGGGTAAGCGCGTCCAAGCGCATCTCATCGGCGGTGATCACCCTGCCCGGGGCTCGTAGGGTAACATTTCCCCTTGCCGTATAGATATTCTGGCGCTCATCGTAGGAAAAATAGTCGGCTCGCAGCCGGTACTCTGAATCTTCTCCTGGTGCAGCGACGGACTTCTCAACCCTGTCCTGGGACCCCGCGGGTAAGTCAGGAAAGCATAAGAATGCCACCAATAGGCAAAACCCAACGATTCTTAGAGTCTTTCTCATAGCCTACCCTGTGAGGATGTGTCTTTCAGCACGACGGGCGGGTGCAGCTAGCCCCGATACTTCACTGGGTTTGCCCTTTTCTTCTCTTCCTGGATCTCCTTGACCTCACCGATAAAGTAGAGCGAGCCAGTCACCAGTACCAGATCTTCGGAAGTTGCCAACCCTATAGCCCTCTCGAGCGCCTCTCCAACTGGTCTAATCAGTTCTGTCCGTTCGGCAAATTCCCCTGCCACTGCCCGGAGGGACTCCGGCTCTGCTGCCCTTTCATATGTGGGCCGGGTGAGAATGATGCGATCTGCCAAAGGGGCCAGTCTAAGGAACATACCGCGAAGATCCTTATCTGCCATAATCCCCAGCACTACGATGAGTCTTCTATAGGTGTACTCTTCCTGCAATGCCTGACGGAGAGCCACTATACCGGCGTAGTTGTGGGCCCCATCCAAAAGAATTGGTGGCTGCATGCCAAGCAATTCCAGTCTTCCGGGCCAGCGGGTTTTGACCAACCCTTCTCTGATCTGCTCAACGTCCAGATTATAGTGGCCCCATCGCTCCAGAACCTCAAGACCGCCCAAAGCAGTGGCAGCGTTCACCACTTGGTGGCGACCGGCAAGTGGCAAATGGAGCTTTTCCAATCGCCATTCCAACCCACTGTAGGAAAAGCGCCGTTCACCTAGAGTCCGGACCTTGATCTGCCGGCCAAGACGATAACAGGGAGCATTGAGGGCCGAACACCGAGTTTTAATAACCGCTAGGGCAACCGGCTGCCTCACTGCGGTTATCAGTGGTACTCGCTTCTTAATAATCCCCGCTTTTTCCCTTGCGATTCGACTCAGGGTGGAGCCGAGGAACTCTTGATGGTCAAACGATACGTTGTTGATGATTGTGAGTTGCGGCTGGACAACGTTGGTGGCATCAAGACGCCCTCCCATGCCTACCTCCAAGATAGCCCAGTCCACCTCTTTTGCCGCAAAAAGGTTGAGTGCCATGGCTGTGGTCATCTCAAAAAAGGTGGGTGGCTCGCGTTCATCCACCACACCCCTCACTCTCTTGAAGACATCCAGAATCTCCTCGTCCCCAATATCCTGCTCGTTCAGGCGAAAGCGCTCATTGAATCTGACCAGATGAGGCGAGGTATATAAGCCAACCTTGAAGCCCGCTCGCACCAGAATAGCGGAAAGCATGGCTGCAGTGGACCCTTTCCCGTTGGTACCGGCAATGTGGATTGTCTTCAACCCTTCCTGGGGATTTCCCATCCGCCCTAACAAGCTGCTGGTACTGGAAAGGCCGAACTTGATGCCATATTTCTGCAGGTCGTAGAGATAGCTCAGAGCCTGCTCGTAGTTTTGTCCGTCCACGTT
>CP070843.1:1150624-1154114 GCA_020350905.1 Deltaproteobacteria bacterium | reverse complement strand
ATAACTAGTTTCCAGCCGAAACTAGCAAATGTCATTCTGAGCCCTTCGACACGTTCAGGAGAGACTCCGCGAAGAATCTCAGCAAACCCGAAATCGACGTGATTCTACGTCGTCCGCCATCGGCAGGACTCCTCAGAATGACATGCAAGACCGACGTTTTAGGATGGACACTAACGAGATTGAAAAAGGAGGTATCTATATGTACTCGGAAACAGTCATGGATCACTTCAAGAATCCAAGAAACGTGGGTGAAATGAAAGATCCTGATGGAGTCGGAGAAGTTGGCAATCCCATTTGTGGCGACATGATGAGCATTTATATCAAAGTGAAAGATGATTCCATCGATGATATTAGTTTCCTGACCTTTGGCTGCGGTGCGGCCATTGCGGTCTCCAGCATTCTCACCGAGATGGCCAAGGGAAAAACCATTGATGAGGCCCAGAAGATCACCAACAAATCGGTTGCCGCGGCCCTTGAGGGTCTCCCCAAAAACAAACTGCACTGCTCCAATTTAGGTGCCGATGCCCTCCAAATGGCTATAAGAAATTATTTGGACAAGAAAGCAGGCATAGTCAGAGAAGAGCCCAAGAGAAGCGACAAGCATGAGCACCATCATGGCGACGCATGTTACTGCCCCTATTGCGATGTGGAGGCGGTGGAGGACTCCCCGGTCTGTGTCAACTGCGGTCGTGAAATGGACGAGGCTCATTAGGGAGGTAATTCAGTGAGTATCTTAAATTTAGACCACCTTGCAACGAATCCCCTCCTGCCGGAAGTGCAGGAGGCCATGATTGAGGCTATCAAGAAAAATTATGGCAATCCGTCGAGTCAGCACCAGTTGGGTGACGAGGCAGCGGCTGCCCTGCAGCAGGCCAGAGAACGGGTGGCCGGACTGATCAACAGCCCGGTGCCAAAGGAGGTAGTCTTTACTTCCAGTGGCACGGAATCCGTTAATCATGCGGTCAAAGGGGTTGCATTTGCCAATGCTGAGAAGGGGAAACATATCGTCACCTCAAACATAGAGCACAATGCCATCCTCCGGACCCTCAGGGCCCTGAAAATGATGGACTATAAAGTCACCTCTGTGCCGGTTGATGAATACGGCCTGATCAACCCCAGTGATGTGGCTGATGCCATCCGGGATGACACAATCCTGGTGACCATCATGCACAGCAATAACGAAATCGGCACCATCCAACCCATTGAGGAGATCGGCCAGATCACCCAAGAAAAGAAGGTTATCTTCCACTGTGATGCGGTGGATTCGGTGGGTGTAGTCCCGATAGACGTCCAGAAATTGGGAGTGAATCTACTCAGCTTTGCCGCCAACCAGTTCTATGGGCCCTCGGGAGTGGGAGGTCTGTATATCCGCCGAGGCACCAGAATATGGCCCTTGTTGGATGGTGGTGTGCAGGAAAACAACAAGCGAGCCGGCACAGAGAATCTTATCGGTATCATCGGTATGGGCGTGGCCGCCGAGTTGGCCTCACAAGAAATGGAATTTCGGATCCAACATGCACGAAAGCTCAAGCAAACATTGACTGAAGGTCTGCAAAATCGCATTGAGGGTATCCTTATCAATGGCCATCCGGAACTCTCTCTGCCCAACCTGGTTTCCGTATCAGTTCAGTACATTGAGGGCGAAGGTATCGTCCTTATGCTGGATGAAGAGAATATCGCCGTTTCCACTAGATCTGCTTGTGCCGCCGGGGCCCTGCAAGCCTCCCACGTCCTGCTATCCATCGGTCGTGATTTTGCTGATGCCCAGGGGACCCTAGTCATTACTTTTGGACGTGATACCACCGAGGCTGATATCGAACGATTTCTGGAGGTGCTGGAAGAGGTTGTGCAAACCCTACGCAACATGTCCCCACTTTACGTAAAAGCCATGCAAGAGCAGGCAGAGGGGATTGCTCTCAGCTAACGATCCTGGAACGCCCATAAATCCCCTGGCGCCAAAGACTGGCCGCAATTCACCGAACCCGTCATTGCGGACGAGTCCGCTTACGGCGGGCGAGATCCGGAATCCAACTGGATCCCGGCTCGCGTCCCGCTTTGCGGGACTTGGCCGGGATTACGAATTGTGAAGCAGTCTCCCGTGTATTTTCAAATGAACATTAACTAAATTCAGGTAGCGATCCTCCCCCTTCAACCATAAAGGCAAATATGGTATGCTGCGTTATTATCTGCATAAAAAGGTGCTCCTGGAAGCCGAAGATGCAAGAAAGCACTAAAAAGAAACTTGAAGAACTTATCGGTCAGATACAGTGTCCAGAGGATTTCATCTGCTATACATCAGGATTAAAAGAGCTTTGCAAAGCTGAAGACATTGGCATGAAATCCTACCTCAAGTGTTTGGAAGAAAACCCAAGAGAATGTGTGTTCTCACAGGGTTACGCAGAATCTTATTATTGCACCTGCCCTCTTCGTCGCCATATTGCGAAAGAAGAAGGTAAGTAACCAAGCCTAACGAGAATCCCAAGAATTATCTTCTATAACATTGTTTTTGGGACCTGATGCGGGGATAGCGCTATTGCTACCTAGGATCGGAGATTGATGACGAATTCCCTCATAGCCTGCCACGAGTGTGACTTGCTCCATAAGATTCAGCCCTTGCCGGAGGGGGGTGCGGCTCGGTGCGTGCGCTGTGATGCACTCTTGTACTATCAGAAAAAAGACAGTCTCGATCGCACCCTGGCCCTGACCATTGCAGGGCTGGTTCTTTTTATCGTTGCCAACACCTTCCCCTTTCTGGCGATGAAGAGTGGAAGTATAGTGCGGGAGACCACCCTGATCACCGGGGTAAAGGGCCTGTATCAACAGGGAATGGAGTCCCTGGCGCTGCTTGTTTTCCTAACAAGCATTCTGGTGCCCTTTGTTCAGATTGCAGGCATGCTCTACGTCCTGGTGCCGCTGAAGTTCAAGCGGGTGCCCCGGAACCTGGCCTTGGTCTACCGCTTCATCCGTAGTCTGCAGCCCTGGGGTATGATGGAGGTTTTCATGCTCGGCATTCTGGTCTCCTACGTCAAACTGGGCAAGATGGCAAAGATCATTCCGGGATTAGCCATCTACTCCTTTGTCGTGCTGATATTCGTTTTGGCGGGCGCTGCGGCATCTCTGGATCCGCGGATTGTCTGGAACAGACTGGGAGAGAGTTGGTGAACGAAAATTACATGACTGCAGCTGGCGCCTCTTTGCTGAGTTGTCACAGCTGCAATCTCCTCTCGAAGACGAGCGGCTCCCATGACCACGCCCATGTATTCTGTCCCCGCTGTGGGGCACCTTTGCATCAACGCAAGACCAACAGCCTTACCCGAACCTGGGCCCTGACCATAGCGGCTTTTATCTTCTATATACCAGCAAACGTACTTCCCATTACCGTTGTTACCTCCTTGGGCAAGACCCAGGCCGATACCATTATGAGTGGGGTGATCTACTTCATGATGACAGGTATGTGGCCGATAGCGCTGGTGATCTTCATTGCAAGTGT
>CP070843.1:1143236-1150524 GCA_020350905.1 Deltaproteobacteria bacterium | reverse complement strand
GTAGTCATATAGTGAATTTTTGACATCAACCGGCAGTAAGACCTGAACGGATTTGCCTTCATATTCTTTCGCCTCAACCATAAGATCTTCAGCCGAAGTCCTGTTGTAATAAGGGAATAATGGTTTTTCCCGCCACCCGGCCATGTCGCCACTTAGCCAATAAACGTTGTCGGTGGGCAATATAAAGCCTGAAACCGAAGAACCACGAGCAACTGCGGTCGGCAAACGAGAGCCGTTTTTTTCTGAGAATGCTAGTGCAGAATGCATCACTTTTTTTTCACTTCCATTCTCATCAATATATACTGCTTGTTCCCATGTTATCTTTATGGTGTCTTGTGTCTTGTTGGTAATGATAAACAAAAATCGAGCAGGTGTCGGTGTCCAGATTATTTTTATTTTTTCGTCTTCAAAAGCAGATTTCAAATCACCTTTTTCTTGAAAGAGTACAATCTTTTTTTCGCTTTGATCACTGTCTGGAGCATTAGCATAATCCACATTTTTTATGGTGATTTTGTATTCTGCGTAATGTGGAGAACAGTAGCACGCAAATGAAAAAAGTATTAGTATTAAGAACAACCTAGCTTTTTTCATTTGTTATCCTTTCTCAACCCAGGTCACCTGTTTGGGTCGATTGACCTTTAACTAACTAGCCTGAGTATTTCACGAAACGGCGTGGCGGGATCGTGAAGATGGTCGTGCCACGCACAGCGCTTGCACCGCGTGCCTGGCAACCGCAGAGGGTTGGATTCGAGCACCCTGGAAGGAAAGCCACGTCCGCGCTCGCAGCAGGCGATTCGTAAAACATCCGCGCTAGGCGAAAAGAAAAATGTAGATGTTGACACGTGTGCTCTCTTGCAGATATAGTTGCACAATTCTAGGTAATACGTCAAGTCGAACTGCTCTCAGCTCAGCTTTGAAAAGGATTTTCAGATAGCATGTAGGCGGGATGAAACCAGTTAACCTCATTTTACTTGTCGCTGTTATTGCTCTGTTTTCTTGCGCTCCGAGAACCGGAGAGCCTATCCGGAAGAGTCCTGACCAGCCTAAAAAAAGATCATATGAGCTTCTCCGGCCTGGCCTTTCCATGAAAACTGTGGAAGAGGGCTGGGGCAGCCCTGACTCGGTCGAGGATAACTGTTACAGGGATGAATGCCTTATCGTCTGGATTTATAAAGGATATTCCAACAACAGATATCTTTTTTTCAAAGACGGTGTCTTAGTCAGCTGGCAATAGTGGAAAAGTAAAGATAAGGGGTCAAGTCTCCGCTTGACTCTTGCTCAACAACTGGCTTATCTTCTCAACACGCTTTCCGAATTGTCGATCCGTCGACATCCGAATTCCCACCCTCTCTATCACACTACTTGCCGAACTGTACTTGCTCAAGCCATACTCCCTGCAAATCTCAGCCAGATTCTCACCCCGCAACTGTCTTGTTAAGTAGATCGCCACGTTCCTCGGCTCATTCAATACCCCCCTCCTGGCTTTGAGCAGCTCGTGTTCTCTCACCCCATAGATACGACAAATCACCTGCTTGATCTTGTCCCCGTCTGGTGCCAATACTTTTGATTCAGGGACCTCTCTATGCTTTTTCTCTTCATAAAAATGACCCTTCAGCCAATCAACAAACTCATCGCTGCCTAAGATCGAAGGCAACTTTTTCTTCTCAAACACTCTGCTGATCTCTTCGGAATCCTCCTGTGCCACAAACTCACTATACAGCCTGTGCTGCTGCCTCGGACTTTCACTCAGCATAGAAAGGACAAAACCCTTATGCAGCCAATCCCATTTCTTCCCTCTCGATAAATATCCCTTGTGGCTACTCCACTTGTAGGAATCTAGCCTATCTACAATCCCGGCTCGTAAAGGATTCCTGTGTATGTATCTCACAAGTTGCAGAAGATATTTGTCAGCATCTACAACAATTGACTTGTATCTTCCTCCAAACAGTTGTCCATTGCACCGGTGCAGCCGATTGAACCGCTGTGTATAAACTCCATTTATATGACGCATGACGCGAGACAAATTCCCATTCGGAGTTTGTAGCAGCAGATGATAATGGTTCACCATCAGACAATAGGCAGCAATCCTAACATTCCAGAGGCCTACGGCCTCCTTGAGCAGATTAAGGAACGCCTTGCAGTCCCCTTCTTCAAGGAAAATGTGCTCAGCCCGCCTGCCACGGTTCATCACATGGTACCAGGCATCCGGATACTGTATTCTCAGCGGTCTAGCCATATGCGCTTAGTAGCAAAAAGAAAAATAAGAGTCAAGCGGAGACTTGACCCCTTTCAATAAAGCTTGTCAAATCGAGCATGACAGTTAAAATGTCACGGGGACGAAACAAGAAAACAAAAAATGCCATAGCTTGTTTTAGGAGGGATCAACCGCGATGAGAAAAGCTACCTTGTTCGTATTCACGGTTCTCTTGCTGTCAGGATGTACCAAAGAAAGTGCACCGCTGAAACCCGGTAACAGCCCGTTTGTGGACCGGCATATGAAAAACGTCACCCAGCTTACCTTTGAAGGAGATAACGGCGAGGCTTATTTCAGTCCGGATGATCGCAAACTTATCTACCAGTCGAGCCGCGGCGGGTATGCTTGTGACAAGATCTGGGTGATGAATATTGACGGTTCTGACAAACGCAGACTGAGTCCGGACCATGGAGCCCACACCTGTTCTTTCTTCTTCCCGGACGGGAAGAAGATAATCTTCGCCTCAACCAGTCACCTTCCCGGGGATTGTCCGCCGAGACCGAAACTGTCGCGAGCGGCTCACTTTGTATGGCCGCTTTTCCCGTATGACATCTTCGTTGCCAATGCAGATGGGTCCGGTTTGAAAAAGATAACCGACAATCCTAAATACGACGCCGAACCCATAGTCTCTGCCGACGGCAAGCAGATCGTCTTCGGCTCACAAAGGTATGGGGATTTCGATATCTATATTATGAATGGAGATGGCTCCAATGTACGGCGGTTGACCGACAAAGTCGGATACGACGGTGGGCCGTGGTTTTCGCCGGACGGGAAGAAGATCGTGTGGCGGGCCTGGTATCCGGAGACTCAAGAGGAATTGGCTCTGTGGCGTGACTGCATGGAAAAGAACTACATTATTGGTGTCCCTCTTGACCTCTGGATCATGGACGTTGACGGCACGAACAAGGTAAGACTCACACAAAACGGTGCGACCAACTGGTCACCTTCATACCACCCGGACGGAAAACGGCTCATATTTTCGAGCAACATGGACGACTGGCACGAAGACATTCAAAAGTTCGGCCACAACTTTGAACTCTACCTAATCAACACTGACGGCACCAACCTGGAAAGAATCACCTTCAACAATGTTTTCGACAGCTTCCCCATGTTCTCTCACGATGGGAAAAAACTGGCTTTTGCCTCAAACAGAAACCCGCAAAAGCCCCGGGCCACCGACATTTTTATCGCCGACTGGGTTGAGTAGTTTTGAGCAAGACCAGAAGTACTGCTTTAGAAAATACCCCTTAAATCTGATGGGCTATAGAGATCTCGAATGTTTACTTTAGTTGCAAAGGACAAAATATGAACCGGTTGTTTTCAGCGATTGTGATCCTATTGACTCTGGCCCTTGTACCCGTTTACTTGAACGCTGCAGAACCGGTCCAGCACGATCTTCGGATTATACTTTATCCGGGAGAACACAGGTTTACCGCCAAAGACATGGTCACGGTCCCCGGAGATCTTCTCTCTGAGTTGCGATTTCGCTTGCACCATGGCCTCAATCCTACCACACCCACTCCGGGTGTTCGTCTGGTCAAGGAAACTGCGAGGTCAGGGCCGGTTCCTTTGGAATCCTTCAAAGTAACCCTCCCGGCCGGCCAGAACAGGTTCATACTCGAGTATGGTGGAAGTATTCACCATCCCCTCGAAGCGTACGGCAAAGAACAGGCTCGGGGCTTTCAGCGGACACCGGGTATGATCTTCGGAGAGGGAGTGTATCTTGCCGGGAGTACGTTCTGGTATCCGAACTTTCATGAAGGCTTGGTGACCTTTACCCTTCAGGTGCAGCTGCCACCGGGATGGGATGCAGTAAGCCAGGGCGTACGTACGCTCCATGATCGCAAGGGGGACAAGACCTTGGTGCGGTGGGAGTCGCCGGAACCCCAGGAAGAGATCTATATCGTTGCCGCAGCGTTTACCGAGTATTCAAAAGCTGCGGGCGGGGTCGATGCCATGGTCTTCCTCCGTACACCAGACGAAGAGTTGGCCGGCAAGTATCTGGATGCTACGGTCCGCTACCTGGCTCTGTATGAAGAACTCATCGGTCCATATCCATATAAGAAATTTGCCCTGGTAGAAAACTTTTGGGAGACTGGTTTCGGCATGGCCTCCTTTACGCTCCTTGGGCCTAAGATCATCCGTTTTCCCTTCATTCTGCACTCATCCTATCCTCACGAAATCCTCCATAATTGGTGGGGAAACGGGGTCTTCCCCAATTATAGGAAAGGCAACTGGGCAGAAGGACTGACCGCCTACCTCTCCGATCACCTTATAAAGGAAATGCGGGGTAATGGAGTGGCTTATCGCCAGCAGACCCTGCAGAAATACACTGACTATGTGCTCAAAGGACGGGATTTCCCGCTTAGCCAATTCCATTCCCGCCACAGTTCATCCTCTGAGGCGGTGGGTTACGGAAAATCCCTTATGTTCTTCCACATGTTGCGCCAACAGGTAGGCGACAGAACCTTTGTGCAGGCTCTTCAGGATTTCTACCAGAAAAACATATTCCAATTTGCTTCATTTGACGACCTTCGCCAGAGCTTTGAAAAAGTTTCCGGGGAGGAGATGAACGTCTACTTCAACCAGTGGTTAACCCGAACGGGTGCGCCTGAGTTGAAGGTCAGCAGGGCAGAATCCAGGGCTGATGGAGACGGTTTTGTTTTAACTGCGGTTCTCGAACAGACTCAGCCAGGGGGTGTATACCCTCTCCGTATTCCAGTGGCAGTGACCATGGAAGGCCAAGATAGAGCCTGGCAGACTGCCATTTCTATGGAGAAAAACCGGCTTGAACTGAAGCTCCGCCTGCCAGCCAGGCCATTGAGACTTGATGTGGACCCCGAATTTGACCTGTTCCGCAGGCTCGACCGCGACGAGATTCCTCCGGCCCTGACCCAGACCTTTGGTGCGAAAAAAGTGCTGATACTTCTGCCATCCTCAAGCGGCAAGAGTCTTCTTCACGCCTACCGGGAGCTCTCCCAATCCCTGGCCCACTCCGGTCCGGATGAGGTGGAAGTTAAGCTCGATACTGAGGTGAAACTCCTTCCATCGGACCGTGCAGTAATTCTTTTGGGCTGGCAGAATCATTTCCTCAGCGAGATGGCTTCAGCCTTGTCTGCATATGACGTGGCCATAAAGCAGAATGAAATTTACATCGGACCAAGAGAAATCCGGCGGGAAAACCACTCGGTGGTGCTCACTTCCAGACTCCCAGAGAATAAAGATCTATCCCTTACCTGGGTTGCGGCTGATCTACCCGAGGCTCTCCCAGGCCTGGGACGAAAACTTCCCCATTATCACAAGTACAGTTATCTTGGCTTCCAAGGACCCGAACCTACCAACATAGCCAAGGGTAGATGGCCGGCCCTTGATACACCCATGACAACGTTTGTAGCCCGCGAGGATGGTGAGACGCGGAGAGTCGAGAGGGCAAAACTCACGCGCCGAGAACCTCTGGCATCCCTTCCGGTGGTATTTTCCAAAAAGCGGATGCTGGAGACAGTACGTTTTCTTTCAAGCGAGGAGCTCCGAGGACGGGGTTTAGGCACTGAGGAGCTTGATCGAGCAGCACAATTCATTGCCGGGAAATTTCAGGAGGCCGGTCTCAAACCGGCCGGGAACTCGAAAGGAGGCTACTTCCAAATCTGGGAAGATCAGAGTGAGAGCCCTGAGCGCAGGGCGAGCCTGAGAAATGTGGTAGGGGTCATCCCTGGGAGAAATCCTGAAGGCAGAGCCCAGTTACTAGTTGTGGGCGCTCATTACGACCACCTGGGTCTGGGCTGGCCTGATGTGCGCGAAGAACACAGAGGAAAAATCCACCACGGCGCTGACGACAACGCAAGTGGGGTTGCTGTGCTCCTCGAACTAGCACGGGTTCTTGGTAAAAGTTTGAAACCCAACTCCACTGTGGTGTTTGTGGCCTTCACCGGAGAGGAAGCCGGAAGAAAGGGCTCCAAATATTTCGTGGCCAACCAAAAACCCTTTTCTTCTGAACAGACCCTCGGCATGCTCAATCTTGACACGGTAGGACGGTTGGAGGATAAGAAACTGTTGGTTTTGGGAGCCGGCTCAGCAAGGGAATGGATACACATCTTCAGGGGGGCCGGTTATGTTGCCGGCGTCGGGGTGGAGACTGTGTCCAAGGAGCTGGATTCAAGCGACCAGAAAAGCTTTCAGGAAGCAGGAGTTCCGGCAGTGCAGCTTTTTACCGGGCCCCACCTGGACTACCACCGTCCCACCGATATTGTGGATAAAATAGACCCCGACGGGCTTTTGAAGGTTGCCTCCGTGGCCAAGGAGGTCATCGAGTACCTGGCGAAACGTGAAGAACCTCTGACAAACACCTTGAAGCCCGACAGTCACGTCGAGTCAGCGGTAAAGAAAACGCGGAAAGTCAGCCTTGGCATAATCCCTGACTTCGCCTACGGTGGTGAGGGCTGCCGCCTCTCGGGTGTTGTTCCGGGCTCGCCGGCAGAGTCCAGCGGTCTCAGAGAAGGAGATGTGATTGTCAGGATAGGTTCCGATGCCGTGCTCAATCTGAGAGATCTTTCCAACATCCTCAAGTCACTAAACCCTGGTGACAGGATTTCAATTACCTTCTTGCGAGCAGATAAAGAAATGAAGTCTGAGGCTGAGGTAGTGGTGAGATAACAGAGGCAAAAAGTAATGAAGAATCGATCTCATCAGACAGCAGAAACGTGTACAGAAGTATACCTTCATCTCTTGTCTGTAACCCCTTTCTCCCTCCCCATTTAACCCTAATAGTTCATGTCATTCTGAACCCTTCGACAAGCTCAGGGCAAACTCCGTGTAGGATCTTGAGATTCTTCGTCGCCTTGCTCCTCAGAATGACATCAAAAAACACAGTTCCGGATGGACTCTAGCTACTAGTGTCCATCTGGAAACTCACTTCCCCTCCCCTGGGCGGGAGGGGATAAAGGGGAGGGGAATAAAATGAATAGCTGAATATACATCAATTTGTTCTTGTTCACCCCCACCTTTATCCTCCCCCGTCAAGGGGGAGGAGATTATGGT
>CP070843.1:1139315-1143136 GCA_020350905.1 Deltaproteobacteria bacterium | reverse complement strand
AGAGCGAAGCATCTCAAAGGGTGCGCCGCCAGCTCCCATAATGTTTGGCGCCCGCAGTTCGGTTGTTTGCGCACGCCCAGAGGAAAGGATCTGGGCCACCTCCTGCCGACTGGCCAGATGCTTAGAAAGTTCGTCGCCGGTCTCACCAAGACCACCCAGATAAATGACTCGGGATAAACCTGCTCTGTCCGCGGCCTTGACGAAATTTCGTGCGGCATTTCGGTCTCTTTCGGCAAAAACCTTGTTTTCTCCGATGGTGCGGCCTCCCATTGAATGGACCATATAGTAGGCCACCTCAATTCCGTCGAGGACCTTGTCCAGAGTTTCCGGTTTGAGCAGATCGGCCGTAACAATTTCCACTTCCTCTTCAGGAAAGAGTAGCTTTTGAAGTCTTTCGGCCGAGCGCACCAAACAGCGAACTTCTATGCCGTGACCAGTGAGGGCATGAAGCAAGCGCCCCCCCACAAAACCCGTAGCTCCGGTTAATAATATTTTGCCATCGACTCCCGCCATCGCTCTATTTCTCCTTTGTTTCAGGTGGGTTCCATACCGAGTGCTTAGTGCTTACTACTTAGTGCCTAGTTCTACCAGCTAACTACTAGCTGGTAGATCCGGCCAGCGGGAAATGGCGTCAAAGTCCAGATCCCAGCTCCCGCCCATTTTTCTTAACTGGTGAAAACCAGCGGCAGCAACCATGGCTGCGTTGTCAGTGCACAGCTCCGCTCTGGGCAACATCAACGGTAAACCCAGTCTGGCAACCTCCTCCCGTAGACGCTCTCGAAGGCGGCTATTGGCCGCCACCCCACCGGCCACCACCACCTGACTTGCGTCAAAGTGCTGAGCCGCAGCACAGGTTTTATCCACCAAAACTTCAACCACCGCCTCTTGGAAGCTGGCCGCTATATCGGCGATCTGAACAGGGAGTTGTCTTGCCACGGCACCACTGCTTTCGGAAATCCCTATACCGTCACCCTGATTGGGTTCCGCATATTTTCGGGCGAAATTAACTACTGAGGTTTTGACACCACTGAAGCTAAAATCCAAGGAGTCTTTTTCCAGGTAAGCCCTGGGAAAAGAAATGGCGCTGGGATTTCCACTGCGGGCCAGCTCATCAATGACCACCCCGCCAGGGTATCCAAGATCCAGAAACTTGGCCACCTTGTCAAAAGCCTCACCGGCAGCATCATCACGGGTGCGGCCTACCAGTATGATATCACTGTAGTCTTTAACATAATATAGGTTGGTGTGACCTCCAGAGACCACGAGGGCGATGAGGGGAAAGGAGGGAACTACTTCCTCCAGGAAGGCCGCCTGGATATGCCCCTCCAGATGATTGACAGCTATGAGTGGTTTGCCAGTTGCATAGGCCAACCCCTTGGCCACTCCAATCCCCACGAGAAGTGAGCCCACTAGTCCTGGTCCCTGAGTAACGGCAATGGAGTCAACAGCAGACAAGTCAAGATCTGCCCGCTGCAGCGCCTCGGAAACCACCGGGATAATCACCTTCAGGTGCTGCCTGGAGGCCAGCTCCGGCACCACACCCCCATAGGGGCGATGAATACCAATTTGAGAGGAAACCACGCTCGAGAGAATGCGGTGCCCATCTTCCACTACAGCTGCAGCAGTCTCATCACAAGAGCTCTCTATTCCCAGTACGATCAATGGTTTTCCTTTAAGTCTTAATAGTCTTTGCAATTCCAGATTTCGGATTGCGGATTTAGATGAATTGATGCATAAATATCATCTCGAATGTGCAATGATAAATGCGCAATGAGAAATGCGCAATGAGAAATGAGAAAACTTCCTGCTGCGCATGCGACTAGCGCGTGCGTCAAATTCCTTGACTTCACCCGCCTGCTCCTTTATTATGTCAAAAATGACATCAAGGAACCCTTCGTCTACACCCCGGTGGATTTCTTTAGATTGCACATAATTCGCTCCCGGAAATTACCATGACCCTGCTCACCGATCGCTACCAAAGGTCTATTGACTACTTACGGGTTTCCATTACCGACCACTGCAATCTCCGCTGTATCTACTGTACGCCATTGGGAGGTGCAGTCAAACTTGATCATCAAGACATTCTCTCATATGAGGAGTTTCTCCGCCTTATTCAAATAGCAGTTGACATGGGCATAACCAAGGTTCGACTCACGGGGGGAGAGCCGCTGGTACGCAAAGGGGTCACTCACTTCTGTCGCCGCTTGGCAGCACTCCCCGGCTTGCAAAGCCTCAGCCTTACCACCAACGGCATCCTTCTTGAGGAACTTGCCGAGGACCTTTACGGTGCCGGTATTCGCCGTGTTAATATCAGTCTCGACACACTACAACCGCAGAAATTTCTGCACATCACCCGCCGTAATGAGTTCGAGAGGGTGTGGCGTGGCATCCAGGCAGCCGAACGCGCCGGATTTAATCCGATAAAGATCAATGTGGTGGTGATGCGGGGAATCAATGATGACGAAATTCTGGAGTTAGCGAAATTGACCCTCGATCGGTCTTATCATATTCGCTTTATAGAATTTATGAGCATGAACAACGATAATCAATGGGTCCTCCAGCATTACATTAGCGCCGATGAGATTCTTGCCAAGCTCCTTACTGTGGCTTCACTGGAGCAAATTGCCTCCCAGAACACCAATGGCCCCGCCCGCCATTTTCGCTGGCCCGATGCGAAAGGTATCGTCGGCATTATCAGCCCGATCAGTCACCACTTTTGTCCATCCTGTAACCGCATCCGTCTCACTGCCGACGGCAAGCTGCGCAATTGTCTTTTTTCTGATCAGGAAGTGGACATTAAATCTCCCCTCCGTCAAGGTGCTACAGACGCTGACCTATCTCAAATACTTAGAGCTTCCATTGGCAACAAACCCAAGGAACACTGTTTGCAGTCTGACGTCTTTCGCAAATGCCAAAATCGTCCCATGGTTGCCATAGGTGGTTAGCCTGCATTGATCGGAGATCTCCAGAATTCATGAATAAGCCTGCCTAGCCCGTTGACTCAAACTCCTTTCCGTTCTAGAATCACCCTGAATCTTTCCTTTGTGCTGCAGTAAACCCTCCCGGGAAGAAGTAATGGTCGATCCCAAATCTCTCGATCAGGATCTAAATCAAGCAATTCTGCACTCGATCCCCCACGGAATTGTCCTGTTTGAGCCTGGCGGGCACATTATATTTGCCAACAATTTTGCCGAACAACTTCTGGGGTTCCAAGCAGGCGAATGGCGCGACAGTTCAATCTCGTGCCTGTTTTCGGAGGATGATTGCGAAATATTTCTGCCCAACATAATCAAACTCACCAGAGAAGAGAGGAGGTTTGAGGGTGAGGCGCTTTTGCGCGATAGAAAGAACCGAAAGTTCATAGCCTACGTCACCACCTTTCTCTACCGTAACGGCCCACAGGAAATTATCATAGCTGCCATTCAGGATATTGGCACCTTGAAAACTCTCCAGCGTGAGCTCATGGAGACCCAAAGAGTGCGGTCCATAACAAAAGTCGTGGATCAGATGGCTCATCACATCCGCAACCCGATTGCGGCAATAGGTGGCTTTGCCGCCCGGTTGCTTAGGAAAGGGCTCAATGAGAGAGATAAACAACTTTACCAGGAGATCATTTATCAAGAAGCCAGCCGCTTGGATAAGTTACTGAGGAACCTCGCTGATTTTACAACTTTACCTCTTCCCGCCATGGTACAAGATAATTTTGAGCAATTGCTGAAGCGAGCTCTGAATATGATTCCGGAACCCTTAAAGGCAGCAGCCTCAGAATGGGATACGCCGCCTGCTGAAGATCTGCAGTCGCTACTCGCCTTTATGGATGT
>CP070843.1:1135574-1139215 GCA_020350905.1 Deltaproteobacteria bacterium | reverse complement strand
GTGTTAGATGCGAGAGTCATCGAGATAACGAAACGAAAGGATATTACCGAACCTGATAAAATTACTATTGGGCGTTCACCAGAAAACGACATTGTAATCTACAACAAACTGGTCTCGAGAAAACATGCTTGCTTGCAGCTTAGCAGCGAAGATCAGGCCTGTTTCCTTGTGGATGCAGGGTCAAGTAATGGTACATTTCTTAATAACACTCAAATAACACCCCATAAAAAATATCAATTAACCGACGCGGATGAGATATCTATTGGCCCCGAAACAAAAGTACTTTTTTTCGCCTCCAAAGCCTTCCATACATTCCTCTTAGAGCTGAAGCCCTCTCATCCCTAAATTCATGAAATAACCGGGCCAGGATAGTTGTCTGCAAACAATCCTAGCTCATGTTGACTTGAAAAGTATTACCCCTATCTTTTACTTCTCGTGAGACGGTAGGTTACAATATCTACTCTCGGAGTTTCGAGGAGAGAGATAATGGTTGCAGTGAAAAATAAAATCAGGCAGCCCTTAAACCCACGACCGCGCGGCTTCATGAATCTCTTGGTGTTGGTCGCGATACCGGTCCTGCTTGCTTGTGGAACGTCACTGGCCGCGATCAACATTGACCTCAAACGTGTAGCTGCAGGTCTTGCTGGTCCGGTCGCCATTGCCCACGCCGGTGATGGTTCCGGTCGCCTTTTTATAACTCTCAAATCGGGGCAGATTGTTATCTTCAATGGTGCCCACATCTTATCCACGCCCTTTCTGGATATCAGTGGGCTTGTTTCCGCAGGAGGTGAGCGCGGACTGCTCAGCGCGGCTTTCCATCCAAACTATGTGGGCAACGGGTTTTTCTACGTGAGCTATACTGATGCTGCTGGTGACAGTGTGATTGCCCGTTACTCCGTCTCCGCGGATCCCAACAGGGCCGACTCGGCTTCCGGTGTCATCCTGCTCACCATTACTCAGCCCTTCAGCAATCACAACGGGGGTCAGTTGCAATTCGGTCCTGACGGTTACCTCTACATCAGCATTGGAGATGGGGGTTCAGGAGGGGACCCACAAAACAACGGACAAAATCTGGGAAACCTTTTGGGAAAGATACTTCGTATCGATGTGGACTCCGGCTTTCCCTTTGTTGTCCCAGCCGACAATCCTTTTGTGGGAGTCGGTGGTGCTCGTGAAGAAATTTGGTCCTATGGCTTGAGAAACCCCTGGCGTTTCAGCTTCGATCGATTGACAGGCGACTTGTTTATTGGCGACGTTGGACAGTCCAGTTGGGAAGAAGTGGACTTTCAGCCAGCTGGGAGCGCAGGAGGTGAGAATTACGGCTGGCGGTTGATGGAGGGCAGCAGTTGTTTTAACCCCGCAATCAACTGCAATAATGGCACGCTGACTTTGCCGATTCTGGAATATGATCATGCTGCGGGGTGCTCTGTTACGGGGGGCTATCGTTACCGGGGCAGTGCGAATCCGGATTTGGACGGAATTTATGTTTACGGCGACTACTGCACAGGTAACATCTGGGGTGCCGAAGAAGATGGAATGGGGGGATGGACCACTACCCAGTTGCTGGATACGGATTTTTTCATAAGCACCTTCGGAGAAGACGAATCCGGTGAGATATATGTTGCCCATTTTTCCTCCCCGAATGGCTCCATCTATCAAATTTTCCAAGCCACTAGTCCGCCCAGTGCATCATCATCTTCGAGTGGTGGGGGAGGAGGAGGTGCAGTGGGCTGCTTCATTGCCACTGCAGCACATGGTTCGCACATGGAACCGCAGGTGAAGGTCTTGAGGGCATATAGAAACCGGTTTCCCCAAACTCAATCTCCCACAAGTTTGCCAGAGACCGATACAACCATAGAATAGTAAAGTCGGGTCAAATTTGTCTTGAATCTTTTGTCCCCTTTCCGTACCCTAATCACATTAGCTCTTACTCCAGCGCAGGTGATTCCAGGTCATTCATTATCATTTTTCGACTGCTCCTCGGTGTCGGCAGTTTCACATTCCAGCGCTTCAAGATATGTAGCAGAATTGAGGGAAAAGGAGGTAGATCAATGTATAAATTGGGTGAGACTTTCCAAAAGGATGGGTTTCTGGAATTACGCCAGGAAGGAGACCTATATTTGCTCAGCCTTGGGGACTGTTTTGACGATGGAGGAGAAGGGGTCTGTATGCCTCTTTTTTCGTTCACGAAGAAATTGAGCAGAGAGCGGGTCGAGGGACTCATCAAGTACTTAGAAGAAAACATGTAACCCGGATTTTTCACCAATCGCCTGCTGCGACCGCTTCGGGATCTCAGATTTCAGAATTGAGGGGTATCTGACTGCAAACTGGTTATTTGAGCAAAACAAGAATGTACCTTCAATTTCCACGGTCTGCTTTGTCTTACTCGGTCTCGTGCAATCTGAAATCCGCAATCCATAGCCGTCCTTCTCTCCGAGCTGCAGGCTCTACCCTCCGCGGCCTGTAAGCCCTACGGGCTGGAAGCGGAGCCAGAAGGGGGGTGTCCTCGGGTGTTCCTTCGGCTACGCTCAGGACAAGCTCACCCTGGGAGGTTGTGTTTCAGTAGGCCTCGGACCCAAGTCCATATCCAGATTGATGATATGGTTGGCGGCGTATCCTGCCCCCAGCAAAGCTCAGGTTCTATTCATTACCCATGACTTTCATGGAAAAAGGTAACAAGAGAGGGTCTTATGAGTCTACTCATCAATTTTTCCATCTTCCCCCTGGATAAGGGTGAAAGTGTAAGCCAATACGTGGCAAGGGCGGTAAAAATTATCAAAGACAGCGGATTGATCTGCGAGCTCGGCCCAATGGGCACCAGCATCGAGGGGGAGTGGGACGAGGTCATGGATGTTGTGACTCGCTGCTTTGAGGAGTTGAAGCGAGACTGTAGCAGGGTGTATCTAGGCATCACAGGTGACTACAGGAAAAAGGGTAAGGATCGAATTACGGCCAAGGTGAAGTCGGTGGAAGAGAAGTTGTGAGGGGAGAGATTGTAGATTGTAGATTTGAGATTGTGGATTGGTGATTGAAGCGAACAGCGTGGTGAGAGGAGGTGTGAGAATGAAGATGGTTTGTCTACTTGGTAGTCCAAGACCCAAAGGGAACACTACAGCCATGGCCGCGAAGTTCTGTGAAGCAGCCGAGGGGCTGGGTGCAGAGGTGACGACCTTTGCCTTGAACAAGCTCAAGTATCGCGGTTGTCAAGCGTGCATGACCTGCAAAACAAAGCTGGACAAGTGCGTGCTCAAGGACGATCTGGCCGAGGTTTTGGATACTATCCGCGATGCCGAGATCCTGGTGCTGGCCACTCCCATCTATTTCGCCGAGATCTCCAGTCAACTCAAGGCGTTCATTGACCGAACCTACTCATATCTGATACCCGATTACGCAACCAATCCTAGCCCATGCAGACTCTCCCCAGGCAAGAAGCTGGTGTTCATCGAGGCTCAGGGTCATCCTGACGAGAGCCTCTTCGCAGACGTATTTCCCAGGTACGACACCATATTCAAATGGTATGGGTTCAAGGAGAGTCACCGCATTCGTGCCTGCGGCGTACGCGACAAGGGTGATGTGGAAGCCCGTGAGGATGTGATGAAGCTGGCAGAAGAGACAGCCAGGAAGATCATGGGCTAGGAAAT
>CP070843.1:1132670-1135474 GCA_020350905.1 Deltaproteobacteria bacterium | reverse complement strand
GTCCGTTGTGTGAAAGGCATAGAGCATAGGGCGAGGAGCAAAGAGTAAATCCGAAATCAGAAATCCGAAATCAGAAATCACCTACCTGCTGCCTGCTAGCCCGGATATTTCATGAATTGCTGTCGCGCGACCGCGAAACTGGGAACCCACCCGCAAGGTGGGAGTCCGAAGGACAAATCTTAGGGTTTCAGGTGTCAGGAGGCTCTCTTCTAGACTCTTTTCTGCTTTTCTCCTTTTTTCCCCATGCTCCATGCCCTAAGCTCTATGCTTTTCTTGCAACGGACAACGGAGCACTGACAACGGAAAAAACCCCCCGTCTCGCCCTTTCTCCCCGTCCCCCCGTCGTCCTCCTGTGCCTAGTGCCTAGTAATTGGTGCTGTGTATAAACCTTGAAAGTTATGGAAGATAATATTTGATAAAATTTAGCCTTCATGCTATTTTTCAGCCGATTCTAGCTTCACTATTTGTACAAACCCTGAAGGGAGTTTAGTCTGTGATTTTGGATCCTATACTGGGCTGGTTCTCCAATGATCTGGCCATTGATCTGGGTACGGCCAATACCCTGGTTTACGTCAAGGGCAAGGGCATCGTACTGAGTGAACCCTCTGTTGTGGCGGTACGCAAATACGGCCGGGGCACCAACAAGGTTCTTGCCGTGGGCAAAGAAGCAAAGATGATGCTGGGTCGTACTCCCGGTAACATCTCAGCCATTCGACCCATGAAAGATGGAGTCATAGCCGATTTCGAGATAACCGAAACCATGCTCCGGCATTTCATCAGAAAGGTGCACAACCGCCGTTCCCTGATCAGGCCTCGCATTATCGTCTGCGTGCCCTCGGGAATCACGCAGGTGGAAAAACGCGCAGTGCGCGAGTCTGCAGAATCAGCTGGTGCCAGGGAGGTTTTTCTCATCGAAGAGCCCATGGCTGCAGCCATCGGTGCGGGACTCCCCATCACTGAGCCGACCAGCAACATGGTACTAGATATTGGGGGGGGTACCACTGAGGTGGCGGTGATTTCTCTCGCTGGTATCGTTTACAGCAAATCGGTAAGGGTGGGGGGAGATAAGATGGATGAAGCCATTCTCCAGCAGATAAAGCGAAAGTACAACCTGCTCATCGGTGAGCGAACGGCGGAACTTATCAAGACCACCATCGGTAATGCCTTCGCGGGGGACCAAGTCGATAAGATGCAGATTAAAGGACGGGATCTCGTCTCAGGAATACCGAAGATCATAGAGATAGATTCAGATGAAGTGCGTGAGTGCATAACAGAACAGATCGAGACCATTCTAGAGACGGTAAAGATAGCCCTGGAGCAGACCCCGCCTGAGCTCGCCGCCGACATCGTGGACAGAGGCATTGTCCTTACCGGCGGCGGAGCGCTGCTACAAAATCTGGATATGCTTCTCCGTGAAGAAACAGGACTTCCCATCACCACCACCGAGGATCCCCTATCCACGGTAGTACTGGGATCCGGAAAGGCCCTCGATAGTCTTGATATTCTCAGGGAGATCATGATATAGGCCACTCCCGTGGATAGAATATGCCTAGACAGGAGGAAACGTGGAGAAAGATCCCGGTCTCCACGTCCAGGACCAAGGTGCCGGTGATTAGTCAAACACGGAAACTTATTATCCCCATCGTCATTTTTCTCCTTGCCCTCAGCCTGATTTCCGCGAATATCCATAGTCGTGAGAACATGAGCTTCTTTGAATCTCTGGTGGTGGGAGTCACTTCGCCGGTACAGACGGTGGTTCGCGGGATCACTGGGGGGATAGGTAACGTTTGGCGCACCTATTTCTACCTGGTGGGAACGCATAAAGAAAATGAGGAGTTGAAGCGAGAGCTGCAAGAACTCAAGCTGCAAATGAACCGCTATCGTGAGGCAGATCTCGCCAATCAACGCTTACGAGCGTTACTCAATTTCAAGAAATCCATTGCCACGCCGCTTTTGCCTGCAGAATTGGTGGCCTTCGACCCCTCGGGATGGTTTCAAACGATTCTCATTGATAAAGGCAGGAGTGATGGGGTGGCACGGGATATGGCGGTAGTCAGTGCCGACGGATTAATGGGAAGGGTCATTGGGGTCAGCAGCCACCATGCCAAGGTGCTCCTTATCCTGGACGCCAACAGCGCGGTGGACGCCCTCATCCAGCGCTCCCGGGTCCGAGGTGTCTTGGTGGGTTTGGGACGTGACCGCTGTCTGCTTAAATATGTGCAGAGGAATGAGGATGTGCAGGTGGGCGACCGGGTGATATCCTCGGGCATGGGCGGCGTGTTTCCCAAAGGGCTTCTTCTCGGGACTGTCAAGGAAGTGGTCCGGGGTAGCTCCGGCCTGTTTCAGCGCGTGGAAGTGGAGCCTGCCGCCAACTTCAGCAGGCTGGAAGAGGTGATGGTGGTTATTCAACCCCCACCCGAGGAGCCGAGTCTGACAGGCGCAAGGAAAGGGCAGGAGTGATGCGGACCTTTTTTCTATACTTCTTACTCATTCTCGGGGCCTACCTCTGCCAAACAGTTCTCTATCCAATTTTTATTGTTCCTGAACTTCGGGTGGATCTGTTCCTGGTACTGCTGCTCCATTTCAGTTTCTCTTACGAAAGATCCAAGGCACTGGTGATGGCGCTTTTTCTGGGGCTGCTGATGGACATCGGCTTGCCGCTGAAAGGCTGGGTTCACCCGTTGATTTATTTTGGTCTTGCCCTGCTGGCATCGATGCTGTGGCAGAATCTAAACCTCCACAGCAGGAGATATCAGGCACTTTTTCTCGGTCTGTGCGCATTACTTGAAGGTGTTGGTATACGG
>CP070843.1:1124688-1132570 GCA_020350905.1 Deltaproteobacteria bacterium | reverse complement strand
CTCTCGAAAGGGACAACAGCTGAAGGGAGAGTGATCGAGCCAAGCCCGCTGGTGAAAGTGGGCTCGTATGTGTACATGATTTTTATCGCCACCCTCGTCCTGCTCATTCCGGTTGTGCTGGGCTTAGCCGCTTTTTCCAGAAGATGGGTCCTCGAGCCATTTCCAACCGATTGGACCCTGGAAAATTTCAGACTAATCCTCCTGGAAAGCCCGGGCCTGATAAAGAACTCATTCAAGTTTAGTTTGATAGCCCTGCTTTTTGGAATCGGTTTCGGGCTGCCAGCCGCCTATCTCATCGTCCGCACCCGCATGCCGGGAAGGGATGCCCTCGACTTTGTAATCACCCTGATGCTGGCTTTCCCAGGTATCGCGGTGGGGGTCAGTTATCTCCTGGGATTTTGGAAAACGACACCCATACCATTAGCGGACTCTTGGATCATCATGGCCCTGGCCCTGTTTGCCCGGCGGCTCCCTTACTTTTTGCGGATGGCTCATGCCTCTTACTTGCAGTTAGATATTTCGCTCGAGGAGGCCTCTGAAGTATCGGGCGCAGGTAAAATCAGAACTTTTTTCAATATATCACTGCCGTTGCTGCTCAAAGGGGTGCTGGTGGGAGTGGTGATGTTTTTCATCATGGCGTTTCAAGAGATCTCTACTGCGGTATTCCTTTATCAAGGAGGATGGGAGACCCTGCCCATCGGAATCTATTTGGACTGGCACCGTGGTATGGAGTTCGGAATCGCCGCCGCCAAGGCGTTTCTGATGATTGTGATCACCTTTATCCTGCTGCTGATCATATCAAGGATCAGCGGCGGCGTCCTCAAAGCAGCCTGGGGTCCCGGTGGTACGTAAGGAGACAAGTTGAATGGCATTTATAGAGATCCGAAACCTGTTCAAGCGCTTCAAGAAAGTGGTGGCAGTCAATCACATAGAGCTTGAAGTGAACGAGGGAGAAATGCTAACCCTCCTTGGGCCCAGTGGCTGCGGCAAGACAACCACCTTGCGCTGCATCGCAGGGTTGGAAAAACCAGAGGAGGGGGACATCGTCATTGACGGCAAGCCTATGCTTTCACAGGGATTTGTGGAGCCGTCAAAAAGGGGAATCGGTATGGTGTTCCAAAACTATGCTGTATGGCCACATATGAAGGTATATAAGAATATTATTTACGGCTTGAAACTTCAGAGGATACCCAAGCAAGAAATGCATGAAAAGGCGCAACAAGTATTGGAATTAGTGGGCTTGGATGGCTTGGAAGAGAGATACCCAGTGCAATTGAGTGGCGGGCAGCAGCAAAGGGTGGCTCTGGCGCGGGCTCTGGTGGGAAATCCTAAAGTGTTGCTGTTGGACGAACCTCTGAGCAACCTGGATGCCAAACTCAGAGAAGAATTGAGATTTGAGATCAAGAGTCTGGTAAGACGTATGGGCATCACCTCGGTCTACGTCACCCACGACCAGGCAGAAGCCATGGTTATCTCCGATCGAATCGCCGTCATGGACTCGGGGAACGTGGTGCAAATCGGCACTCCGCTGGAGATATATGATAAGCCCGCCAACAGATTTGTTGCCGATTTCATAGGTACCATGAACTTTATGGCCGGGGAGGTGGTCCAGGTCCTCCAGGACACCGAGGCGGTTTATGTGCGCACCGAATTCAGCGAAAAGATGCTGTGTAAGACGCCGAGCATAACGGCCACCACACCAGGGGAAGAAGTCTATGCGTCCATACGTCCTGAGGATGTAGAAGTATTTGCGGAACCGCCTCAAGGTAAAGAGAACCTGTTCAAGGGAACCATTGCCCACAAGGCATACTTGGGCAACTTTCTTTATTTTTTCGTCAGCGTAAATGGAACGATGATCAGGGTGCAGGTCCCGCATCACCTGCCGCAGGAAGAAGGACAAGAACTGTACCTGTTTCTGAATCCGGAGAAGTGTATGATCTTGTTGTGACGAAGGGGAACGCAAAATATGTAGGGTTCAGGGCACAAGGCGCAGGGCGCAAGGCACAAGGGGAAGCATAGTAGCCAGGAGGTAAGAGAGACTCGTTTCAGTTTTTCTATTCTGGATTCTAGCTTTTTTACTTTAGGAGAGGGCATGGAGCAATGGGCATGGAGCAATGGGCATGGAGCTTGCTGATAAATCCAAAATCCGCAATCCGAAATCCGCAATTCTACCCTATGCCTTGTGCCGGTGTTTTAATATATGCCTGGCAAACTCGGCAAATCCTTCTCCACCCTCCAACGAAGTGATGTAGACTGGGAGTGTCTGCATCTGATTGACGAATTTCAGCACATTTTTCACCGCCACGCTCATCAGGAAGTATTGAAACATGGGCTCGTCGTTTGGTGAATCCCCGCAATAAGCGAAGCTCCCTTTTTCTGCGTCCAGATCCAGGCCGAAGCGCTCTGTCATGAATCGCTTTGCCATTCCCAGTTTGTCATATTCCCCGAACCAGCCATTTACATGAATGGAAGATACTTTGCAGGTGGCGCCGTGGGCTTCAAAGAGAGAGCAAATTTGCTCTACTGCTTCGGACCCTAGCGGGGGTACGTCCTCGCAGTAGTCTATGGCCAGATCCGCTTCCCGGTAGTGCTGATCGCTTGCAAGTGCACAGCCTGGAACGGCTGCGAGAATCTCATCCCGTACTTTTAGGAGACGCTGCCGTTTTTCGGCACGGACCGAATCAGTGTCCAAAAAGCGCTTTTTCAGTTTTCGCTCCTTTTCATCGAACCAGAAATAAAAAGCCCCATTTTCTCCCACCACACCGTCCACGGGCCACATGCGGGCAATGTGATCACACCAGCCAGCCGGCCTCCCTGTGACGGAGATTACCTTCAGCCCTCCATTCTTGAGATCCCAGAGTGCAGATAAAGAGCAGGCAGGAATCCTACCGTGGGTGGTAAAGGTGTCGTCAATATCGAACAAAACTCCCTTGAGATTCTGAAGTAGATCAGGAGAGATGTTCTTGATGGGAGCAATATTGTCATGCATGGCTAAAAATGGAGTTGATCATTACCTGAAGCCGAACTAGCTAAGATGCTAAGAGTCTAGGAAGGTTGAGCTACGCTTGCAGTGGATTCACTTAACTGCTCAAGCAGTTGCAGTTCATAGTTTTTGAGGATGTCGCGCGCCTTGCGTTCCACCTCCTGCAACCGCAGGTAAAGGTTGCGGAGATCCTCCGTCTTGCCGAAGATCTCCAACTCTGTACTTATTTGGTCCATCTGTTTTTCGTGAACAGAGACCAAGACCCTGCAGCGAAAGATAATCTGTTGGCAGACCATGCGCCAACGAGCGCTCTTCTTTTTGTCCAGCCCGGCCAGGGTAATCATGCGCACGGCCTCGTCAATGTCGTCCTCATCCAAAGCTTCCAGCGCTCTGTACAAGTAGTAGCGACGCGGAAGAATTCCCCGGCCTTCAAACTTCGGTGCGAACGTCTTGCGAAAGAGCTTGAGCAGGGAGTTAAGTCCGAGCATCTCCCTCAAGCCCTTTGCGCTTCGATGCCAGCGTGTATGAGCTTAACAAAGCTCTCTCGCAGCTCGGGGAGCTCAATGGACATCTCATCTATCTGTTCTAAAACATCTCGATAGTCAGAAGTGGGCTCCACCGGCACCCGGTTTACCAGATTGACTGTGGCATCGTATATGCGACGATCAATTCTTATCAAGCCGAAACCGGCACCGATTACTGCGAGCAGTCCGCCCACAACCTCCATGCCAGTTATTTCCTCCAGTGCCAACTCGGCTGCCAGGCCCAATAGAGCCCCAGTCAAACCACCAGGAATACTGAGGTTTCGTTCCTGTGTCATTTCTTCCTCCTTAGGAATAGTTGGTATTTGTAAGTTGGAAGTATATCATGCCATTGCAGCAAATAGCCAGATTTTCGCTTAGTCTTACCCTGTTTCACACTCCATATCCTAGCTAATCACGGATACTTATATTGTTCGCGTACCTTCTCAAACTTGTCTTTTATTCGTTACGGACTGGTGACCATTCTGTTACAAAGCTGTTACTCTTTTAGCCCTCATTATCGGTGCGGGCTACCAATTCAGATTCTACAGTCAATGGGTATTTCCTGGCAAGGTGGATGGAGGCGAGATATCACTGGGAGCAAGTCAGCAGGCAGAAAGCGGCGGGCAGCCGCAATGGGGCATGGCGCGAGGGGCATAGGGAGGTAATTTCGAATTTTGAAATGCGAATTGCGAAATGATAATGTGAATTTGTCCTTCGGACTCCCACCCTTCGAGCGGGTTGCCGGTTTCGCGGTCCGAAATAGTCCAGTCCCATGCTCCATGCTGATCGTACAGCGGAGCGCTCCTCAAACCTCGAGGGAGCGCAGTTCCCGGTCTTTCATCGGGCAATCATGGTGCGCATGCGGTCCGAGGCGTTCTGGGCATCATCTGCAATGTTTGCGATAATTTCCACCAACCGGACAACATGGAAGATGTCCACCGGATCTTTCAACACGGCAAAGGCCTGTTTTTTGAGTTCATGTTCCAGGTGGTCTGCCTCCTTTTCGGCCTGATGGATATCAGAGATGATGCTTTTTAGTTTATCGCGGTTCTCTTCGGTGCTGCTCTTAAAGTAGGCAATGGCCTGTTCCGCCATGTCAGGGAGTTTCTCAATGGCTGGGATGACAGCATCAACAAGGTGCAAGAAATCGCCAACCAACTCCTCCGCGATCCCCCCTTCGGGCTTGAACGAGAGCCAGTATAGAGCTTCCTCCACGTTATCCACCACGTGGTCCTGCTCGCGCAAGCAGTCCAGAAGAACAAACTTGTCCACGGGCATGAGCAAGCCCCGGGGCAGGTGGTTGCGGAGATTGCGCTTGAGCCAGTCTGCTTGGCTTTCAAGCTTGGCCACGTCCTCGGTAAGTTTGTCGAACTCCTCGCAATCCAACTCGACATAACATTCCACCGCCCGCTTAAACATCCAGGCGCATTCTTTTACCTTGTCGGCGTGGTTTTTGAGCTTTTTGAAAGGTGACTCGTAGAAAAGAGAGAAAAATGAGAATCTCATGGACATACCTCCCGATAGAGGTAAACGTTATTAAAGAAAGAAGAAAGCTAAGAGTTTGTATAACACCATGGTCAAGACCATTGTAAACGGCAGGGTAATGACCCAAGAAGAGCCGATGTTGCGCAACAGCCTCATGTCGAGGAAGCCCATGCCGCGCATGAAGCCCACCCCAACCACGGCACCCACCAGCACATGGGTAGTGGAAACAGGCAGCCCCAGCCTTGAGCATACCAGAATTGTGGTGGCTGCGCCAAACTGGGCGCAAAACCCCCGTACCGGAGTTAGCTCGGTAATCTTGCCGCCCACAGTCTCCATTACCCTGCCACCAAAGGCAAATAAACCGCCACCTACGGCAATTCCACCTATAGCTAGCATCCAAATTGATACCTCCACCTGCATACCCACACTTTTGGTCTTGACCACCGAGAAAATGGCCGCCAGCGGGCCAATAGCATTGGCCACGTCATTGGCCCCATGAGCGAACGCTACGTAACATGCAGTCAGCACCTGGAGATAAGCAAAGAAAGCCTGGAGTGGTGAGGTGTCGTTTTGTATGTCCTCCTCTAGTTCTCGTCGGCCAAGGAGAGCTCTCAGCCACACGGAGCCAACTAATCCACCTCCTGCCGCGCAAGGAATTGCAATGAGCAAGGCTTGGCCGAAGCCGAGGTCGGGATGTAGATTCTTGAGACCTTTAAAAATAAAAGACAGAATAATTGTCAACAGAACGACACCGATCAGATAAGGTGCCCACCGTTGCGCTACAGCCTCAGGGGCATCTGCCCTGAGAACTTTCTTGCGTATTAGATAATAAATGCCCCCGGCGATAACTGCACCAGAAAGCGGCGAGACAACCCAGCTAATTGCGATGGTAATAATTTTACCCCAAGAAATGGCGCCGATCCCCACACTGAGCATTCCAAAACCCACCACAGCTCCCACTATCGAATGGGTAGTGGAAACTGGCATTCCCAATACCGTGGCCAAATGGACCCAGATGCCGCTTGCAAGTAAGGCGGCAAACATACCAAGCATTAGTTTGTCAGGCGAACCTGCAAGCAGATCCGGGTTGATCATGCCCTTGCTGATAGTGTTGGTCACATGACCGCCGGCCAGAATCGCACCCAGAAGGTTGGCCACAATGGAAATAATCACGGCCCGGCGGATGGTCAGAGCCCCAGAACCAACCGAGGTTCCCATGGCATTGGCCAGGTCATTGGCACCTATATTGGCGGCCATGTAGAGGCCTATAACGGTTGCTGCAGCTAGAATGATCGTGTCAGCACTCATGTTCACTCGATCATGCTTTGATAGCTTTGGCGGCAGGCAGTCGGCCCAGGAAGGTGAGAAAAAGCTGTTCGCACTATTAGCATCGGGTTGTCCCGACCAGAATGGAAGTGTTTAGGCAACTCGTACTCACAAGGGCATCGTCAAGATTTTCTTTTTTCGGTCGAGGGAACATTAACAGATACACTTATCTTTTCAAACACTTTTTCAAAATAATTTTGAGTGAAGGGAACAGCGATATAAGGTCCGGGGCAATGTTAGGTCACTAGACATCGCTTTCACTCATGGCCATTCATTGTGGCGACCTCATGACCTTGTGCCTTGCACCTTACACCTTGCACCGTCGGCTTCTACTAAAAAAAGAATGACATACTCAACAGACTAGCAGAGAATAAAAGGAGCGCTACCCAAGAAGATCTATGAATAAGCCGACAGCACCTCCGGATGTGGTCCGAACCCACCTCCTCATCCCCATCCCCCAACCACGGTTTTTCTACTGTGCTTTTTTGGTATACGGTAGGCCCTCCCAGCCTAATACCAAGGGCCCCAGCTACAAAGCTCTCAGGGTGGCCGGCGTTGGGTGATGGGTGCTTCAGCCGGTCACGCCTGGAGATTTTCCATCCTGCCCATGCTTTCTCACCACTGAAAACCGCTCCTATAGATAAAATGATGAGGGAAAGACGGGCCGGCAAAAAGTTGGCCAGATCATCAAGGCAAGCGGCTGGCCGGCCGAAGAGGAGATAGTGCTCGCGCCGATATCCCACCATGGAGTCGAGGGTGCTTGTTGCTTTAAAAGCAAGCATACCCACTATGGCTGCTGCCGCAGGCGCCGGGCAGCCAAACACATGGCTGAAAACTGCTATCAGGGAGTACCAAAACATGGGTGAGAGAACCCCATCAACGAAATTCTCTGCCACACTCTCCACCGCCCCTCTCGCCACAGCCTCGGGATTTAAGTTTGAGGTGTCTCGCCCTACAATTTTCTGGAGTTCGGTGCGGGCCTGAGTCAAATTGCTCCTGGACAAGGTCTCAGCAATTGGTTCGGCTTGCTGGCACAGGTCCTTTAATGCCAAACAAGAGTAGGCCAGATAGAGATCTAAAAGTGTGGCCAGGAAGGGATGTAACCCAGCAATGAATTGTCGAAGGGTCAAATAAGTGCCAATGGCAAGACCGATTGTCATGGTCACTAAAAGGATTCCGCCACCTGAGCCCGACCATCTCAGCCGCAGCAATAGTTTTTCGAAAACAGAAATCGTAGCGCCTATGAGTCGAACCGGGTGGAAGGGAAAGGGAGGATCTCCTAAAAGCAAATCCAGGACAAAGGCAGTAAAGAGTATGGCGGCGGCAAGGATCATGAGTAGTGGGCTGAACAACTTCGCATGAGTGAGAGGACCCGATCGTTTTCTTCCGCTTGGCGAATAGCCATACGAAAGAAGTTGTCCTCCAGTCCGGGAAAGTTGCGGCAGTCTCGGAAGTGAATCCCCGAACGCAACATGAAGCTGAGAAAATCATCCACGTCCTTCGTTTGGGTCCACCGAGCCAGGAGAAAATTGGCTGCAGGTTCAAATGCTTGATACCCGGAAAT
>CP070843.1:1119843-1124588 GCA_020350905.1 Deltaproteobacteria bacterium | reverse complement strand
ACAAAGGCATACGAAGGGGTCGCCACTAACGCCGTGGTCCGGTAGTCCTGCATGATCGTTACTTGCCGCTCAGTCCGTCCCACCGAAGTAGGAAGTACGGATGCACCCACAAGCTCGGCGCCATAGTGAAGGCCTAAACCTCCCGTCAGAAGTCCATAATTTAAGCTTACTTGCACCACATCGTCGGCGGTGACTCCCCCGGCGGTAAGAATCCGGGCCACAAGCTCGCTCCAGTGTTTGAGGTCTTGTCGTGTATAGCCTACTACAACAGGCTTGGTGGTGCCTGAGGAAGAATGGACCCGCACCACCTCACGTAGGGGCACAGCAAAGAGGTCATAAGGGTAGGCGTCGCTGAGGTCTCGACTGCAAGTAAAAGGTAGTTTTTGTAGATCATCCAACTCAACGAGATCCTCTGGATCAAAACCGATGGTATCAAATTTCTTTCGGTAGAAAGAGACGTTTCTGTAGACACGATTGAGCGTTGCCTGCAGCCGTTCAAGCTGCAACTGGCTGAGCTCATCCCTTGACATACATTCGTATTCTGAGTCCCAAATATTCATAGCCTCCCACTCCGTTGGAGGGTCCGTTGTCGGTTGTCAGTTGTCCGTTGCAGAGGATCGCATAGCGCAAAGCGTAAAAGCTATGATCTAAAACCGCTATGCGCTTCGCGCTCTGCGCTCTGCGGCGAACGAAGTGAGTTCAACGGACCACGGACGACGGACCACAGACTGTGAAACTTTAGTCTTCCCACACTTCCCGGTAGCCCTTGCCGAGATAGGCCCTTTTTACTTCCTCGTGCTCGAGAAGCATCTGGCATTTTCCCTGGAGAACGATTTTTCCGGTTTCCAGTACGTAGCCACGATCTGCTATGTGCAGGGCTGCTCGGGCGTTCTGCTCAATCAGCAAAATAGTGGTTCCCTCCTCCCGCAATATTTTAATGATTTTAAAGGTTTCCTTCACAAGCAATGGAGAAAGCCCCATGGAAGGCTCGTCAAGAATAAGAAGCTTGGGCCGAGCCATGAGGGCTCGAGTGATCGCCAACACTTGCTGTTCGCCACCGCTCAGCGTACCAGCCATCTGATTCCAGCGACCCTCGAGAATGGGAAATTTCTCTTTGAAATACGCCATATCTGCTAATACGTCTCCCCGGTTCCGACGGATAAAACCACCCATCTCAAGGTTGTCTCGTAAGCTGAGGGTAGCAAAAACCTTTCGTCCCTCGGGTACATGCGAAATACCGCTGCGGACGATTTGCTCGGCTGGCGTCCGAGTAATGTCCTGACCTTCAAAGGCAATGGAGCCCCGGCTGGCGGGAGTAATTCCAGAAATTGTCTTCAATACCGTGGTTTTACCGGCGCCGTTGGCACCTATTAGGGTCACTATTTCGCCTTGGTTCACATGAAGAGACACGCCCTTTAGGGCGTGGATGTTACCGTAGTAAGTATGGACGCTCTTCAAGCGCAACATAGGTGAATCCGCGCCAGTAGTGTTAATGAGGTTTGTGCCGATTCAAAAGCGGCAGAACAAATCCGAATATCGAAATGCTACAGGTCTGAATAGTCAACCTCTTCCCCCAGATAAGCCTCAATCACCAGAGGATCATTCTTTATCTCTTTCGGTTTGCCCTCCGCAATCTTCTCACCAAAGTTCATGACCAGAATTTCATCAGAAATATCCATTACCAAATTCATGTCGTGTTCAACCAGCACAACGGTAATTCCCTGTTCAAGAATTCGGTGGATCAAAGTCGCCAACCCCTCAGTCTCCCTGGTATTGAGTCCTCCAGCAGGCTCATCCAGCAACAGTATTCTTGGATCAGTGGCAAGCGCCCGCGCCACCTCCAGTAGCTTTTGTTCCCCCAGTGGCAGATTAGCAGCCAACTCCTTTGCTCTGTTCTCCAGTCCGACGAATGCGAGATGTTGCATTGCGCTTTCCCGGATCTGTCGCTCTTCCCGACGCATCCCTAGCAGTCTAAGACCGGTGCTGACAATTCCGGCACGACTCTGAATGTGCCGCCCCACCATCACATTTTCTAGAACAGTCATGCGACCAAACACTTCAACGTTTTGAAAGGTGCGGGATACGCCCAGACGAGCGATCTCTAGAGCCTTACACCCTTCAATGGACTTGCCGTTCAGGGCAATCGCTCCCCCATTTGGGGGGAAAATACCGGTAATCACATTGAAGAGCGTGGTCTTCCCTGCCCCATTGGGTCCAATGATCGCCTTGACGATTCCGGGAGACACCTTGAAGCTGAGGCCCTTCAAGGCCCGGACGCCACCAAAAGACTTTTGCAGGTTCTCTACCTGGAGGAAAACGGGGGAACTTTCGGTATTCATCTATTCTTCTTATCAGTGGAGGGGTTAAAGATTCAGTGCCTTAACCTCGTTTCCACACACGGGACATGCGTGGCACCAGGTCAACCAGTCCATCGGGTAAAAACATTACAACAGCGAGAAGAATAGCACCATACACAAGAATATCAAAATCATGGAATACATGAAGCCATTCGTTACCTAGAAAAGTCAGCAGCCACGTGCCAAGCAGTGCTCCCCAGATATTGTGCATCCCCCCTACTACAACCATCATTACCAATTTTATCGAAAGAAACAGATCAAAAGAACTAGGGCTCAGGAAACCCACATAGTGAGTGTAGAGACTGCCGGCAATAGAAGCATACACAGCACTCAATACGAAAATAATAACCTTGTACCTTGAGGTTTCAACACCCATGGCATCCGCAGCAACTTGACTGTCATGCAGGGAGCGCAGGGCTCGACCTATGCGGGAGTGGATCACATTGAGAGAAAAAATTAAGGTCAGCAGCACCAGAAACCACACGAGTATGTAGTAATAGAGGTCATTGTCGAGGCGAAACCCCAGAATGGAAAATCCTGGAATGTCCGAGAATCCAGAAGGCCCACCGGTGAGGCTCACTTCCTCATTGAAAAAGATGTGGACGATAACCCCAAAACCCAGAGTTGCCATGGCCAAATAGTGTCCTTTCAATTTCAGGGACGGCACTCCCACAATGTAGGCTACCAACGCTGTGATTCCAACGCCCGCAACCATTGCCAGCCAAGGCGACATGGAGAACTTTGTACAGAGTATTCCCGAAGTATAAGCTCCCAGACCAAAAAAGGCCGCGTGCCCCAGAGAGATCTGACCGGCGTAACCCATGAGCAAACTGAGGCCCATGTTTATCAGGCAGTAGATACCCACAAATATCATGACGTCTAGATAGTGGCCGATTGCCGTCACATTCATAGCCACCACCGGAAAGAGGATAAGAAAGAGAGTTAGCCCGAAAAGGGCTTTTCGATTGGATGATCGCATGTCAACAGTATTGGAGCATGTGCTCTCTTTTTGTCAGCAAATGTGAGGTTAAGCCAGTTTGGTCGATTTAGCCAGTTAAGCCAGCTAAGTCCGTTGACCGGCTAAACCGACTCAACTGACTAAACCGGTTAAACACTTTCAAAATTCCTTTATCTTGCTGGCTTCCACATTGCCAAACAAACCACTTGGACGGACATAGAGCACCAAAAGCAGTAGAATAAGCGCCACCGCATCCTTGTAGCCGGAAGACACCAAGCCAGCACACATGGATTCAATAATGCCCAGAAGAATCCCAGCCACCACGGCCCCGTAAAAGCTTCCCAAGCCACCCAACACCGCGGCACCAAAACCTTTTAAGGCTAGGAGTGCGCCCCGGTCATATTCTATCAGAGAGATGGGGGTAATTACGGCTCCAGCAACTGCACCTATAGCCGCGCTTAGGGCAAAAGAGATCAAGATCATGATGTTAACTTTGATGCCTACCAAGCGGGCCGCCTCTGGATTGTCGGCACACGCCAACATGGCCTTACCGTATCGTGTCTTCTTGAAAAAGATGGTCATCAGCACAACCATCACCGCTGTCATAAACAGGACCCAGAGAGTCTGGGTTTGAATGGCGGCTCCGAATATGAACAATGGTTTGCTTCCGCTAAAAGGCGGAAAAATATAGGGATCCTTGCCCCAGACGAACATGGCAATCCCTTTAAAGAGGATGGAAACGGCAATGGTGACGATGATCATTGTCAATACGGAGGCATTCTTAAGCGGATTAATGGTAAAGCGCTCCATCAGCGCCCCCACGCCAGTGACCGCCGCAACTGTTAAGACAAAAGCCAATGGGAGTGGTAGTTTCGCGGTGACCGTGAAAAAAACCATGATGAGCCCGCCCAACATGACAAATTCACCCTGGGCGAAGTTGATTATTTCTGTGACGTTGTAGATGATATTAAAACCCACGGCCACCATGGCGTAAATGCTTCCCACGGTGACCCCGGTGAAAAGGTACTGAACGAGCTGCCCTGTAAGAGTAATCTTTGCCATGACCAGAAAAATCTCACACCATGATGGAGAGCGAAGCAAGCTTCAACAGAAAGCCTCCCCGGGTACCACCACCGGGGAGGCTCTCATTGCTATAGCAACGGTGACAGAATCTATGGAGCTAAGGCCCAGTCGCCGTCTTTCACCACCACCATTTCAAATGCCTCTTTGGTCAGTCCATTGTGATCGGTAGGGGAGAAATTGAAAACACCATGTTGACCAATAAAGTTGGTACGGGTTTCAATGTAGTCTCTTATTTTGGCTGAATCCGGTCCTACAGCTTTCAATGCATCGATCACCAGGTTAAGCGCATCCCAGCCATGACCACCAAACGAAGACAAAGGCTCATTGTACTTCTCCTGATAGGCCTT
>CP070843.1:1116246-1119743 GCA_020350905.1 Deltaproteobacteria bacterium | reverse complement strand
TTGAGCACCGGTTCGTTTTCGTAACGAAATTGCACATTGCGGAGTTCAAGCTCCCGTTGGATGGGTGGCAGTTGAATGGCATCCGGTGCGTCTTGAATTCCCGGCGAAGTATCCAGGATATCATAGATCCTTGTGGCCGCCGCGATTCCCTCCTGCACCACATTGTTTACTCTACTCAGTCGTTTTATCGGCTCGTACAGCAGAAGCAAGGCGCCTAAGAATGAGAAAAACTCTCCAGGCGTGGATACCCCTTGAATAACCCTATAACCCCCGTAGAGAATAACAAAGACAATAGCGATACCGCCGAGAAACTCCATCATAGGTGAAGAGAGGGCACGTACCATCACTGACTTCATCAAATAACGAAAGTATCTAATGTTCTCCCTGTTGAAGCGCTCTTTTTCATAGTCCTCCATCCCGAATGCCTTGACAATGCGGCTCCCACTGATTGTCTCGTGAAGAATTACCGAAATGTCCCCCATTGATTCCTGACTCTTGGTACTTATCCGGCGAAGCATTCTGCCAAACTTCACAACTGGAAAAAATGCAAATGGTAAAATCACCATGGCGATCAGGGAAAGCTGCCAATCCCTAGCGAACATGACGGCCAGTAGTCCAACTAGGGTCAGTGGATCTTTGAGCAACCCGGTAATTGCATTAGAGACAGCTCCCTGAACCAAATTTACATCGTTGGTGACGCGAGACATTAAAAGCCCTGTGGGCATTCGGTCGAAAAAAGAAAGAGGGAGTCTCTGAAGGTGGTCGTAAAGCAGTTGCCTCAATTGAGCAACTATGCGTTGGCCAACATAGCTCATCAAATAGGCATGTCCCCACTCGGTCAGAGCTTTAATTGTGAAGACCAAGAACACGACGACAGACAGAAACCTGAGCATTTCTGCTTTCTTTTTTATAAATATGTCATCTAAAACCGGTTGGACCAGATAGGGCAAAGCCGCGGTGCAGATAGCCACCCCCACCATGCACACCATGGCTATGGCCAGCCGGTGCCAGTGGGGCTTGACCAGCTTCAACAACCGCCGGTAGATATCTCGCTGCTGATTATCTGGCATCCAACAACTCCATGGCAATAGCTGCCGTCCTGGCGGAAGCACCCGGTTTTCCCACACTGTCGCGAACTTCTGCAAACCGTTGTCTTATCCATGCCTGCCGGTCACTATCGCCAAGGATAGCTATCGCCTCCCTGGCAATTTGCACAGGATTCGCTTCATGTTGGATCAATTCTGGTGCAACAGTTTCTCCGGCAATGATATTGGCCAGCGCCACGTGTTGCACATTTATCAGCCGCTTGCCAAGCCAGTAGGTCAGGGGATTGACTTTATACACTACCACCAGGGGAGTACCGAGAATAGCCGCCTCTAAGGTCACAGTGCCCGAAGCTGCGATCATCATTTCACACACTTGAATAACTTCATGAGTATTGTTCTCTACTACAGTCAGAGATAGTTCTCTTCCCCTAAAGTGGGGATCAATCTGGTGACTGCGGATGGTAGGGGCGAGCGGCATGAGGAAGTGAATGTCTGGGATCTCTTTGGCAAGGGCGACTGCTGTATCAAGCATCACAGGCAGCAGTTTTGATATTTCATTCATACGACTGCCCGGGAGCAATCCAACCAACCGGCTTGCGCGGTCTTTTGAGTAGCGGCTCCGAGTCAATGACTTTTCATCTGTAACCCGAATGACATCCAGCAGCGGATGACCCACAAAAGAGACCTCCACCCCTCCCTCTCGATATATCCTTTCCTCAAATGGGAGGATGACCACCATCCTATCCACCCGCCGGCGAATGGTTCTAATTCTCCCCGAACGCCAGGCCCATATCTGAGGACCGATGTAGTACATGACCGATATACCAAGTTTCTTGGCCTTGCCAGCGACAAAAAGATTAAATTCAGGATAATCGATCAAAACAACAAGATCGGGCCTCCACCGCTGCAGATTTGTTGAAACCACACGAAACACCGACAGGATGGTAAACAACCGCTTCACTCCAGGTAATCCAACAACGCCCATCTCGTCAGCATTCCAGAGGAGTTTTACGCCTGCCTCTTGCATGTGCAGGCCTCCCACCCCCAGAAAAGAAACAGAGGAATCTACGGCGCGGATGGCCTTCACCAGCTTACCGCCGTAGAGATCCCCCGAGGCTTCTCCCGCTATGATCAATACTCTTTTGCCCTTGGTCGCCATTCGCAATGTTTTATTGGTACATACCAGCGATTGTAGAACTCACGTAACACCAGTTTGAATCACAGAGACACTGTCTCAAAGCTCATGGCGCCAACCGCTCAGCCCGAAACCAATTCCCAGTCGCCCCCCCTGTTGTTGAATGAGTTCACTCACCTGCGTGGCAACCTCAAGGGCCTTACGTCCTTCCTCCCCGCTCACCATGGGCCTCGTGCCGGTGCACACTGATTCTGCAAAAGCTCGTAGCTGCTCTTCTAGGGGGTCAGTGTCGGCAACGGGCAGCTGCTGATACTCTATTTCCGGAAACCCATCAGCACCTTTTTCAGGTAGTTTACGAAACAGTTCCACTTCCCTCTCGGCATAATCCAAAGACAGATAGCTGTCCGGTTGAAAGATTCGTATTTTCCTCATCCTCTTTGCTGAAATACGGCTGGCAGTAACGTTGGCAATACAGCCGTTGGCAAACTCCAGTCTCACGTTAGCTATATCAGTGTGAGGAGTAAGGATTTTGGCTCCACCCACTCTTAGATCCTCCAATGGAAATGGCACCAAACTCAGTATGATATCTATATCATGGATCATAAGATCTAAGATCACATCAACCTCAGTACCACGTTCGGTAAAGGAGGCGAGTCGATGAGACTCCACAAATAGTGGCTGCTGCACGTATTCTTTTGCAGCAACTACTGCAGGGTTGAATCGCTCCAGATGTCCCACCTGAAGCACCAGGTTATTCGCCTTTGCCAGTTGAACGAGGGAATCCGCCTCCTCCAAGGTAGCTGTCATGGGTTTCTCAACGAGCACGTGAATGCCAGCCTCCAGAAGATCACGAGCAACCTGACAGTGATCCTGGGTAGGCACTACCACGCTGGCAGCATCAACCTTGCCAATAAATTCCCGGTGCGATGCACATGCCTGGCATGAAAAATCCTCAGCCATTCGTCGCGCCCGGCTTGGCTCGACGTCAGCTACAGCCACCAGATTAGTCTCTTCTAGAGCCGCGTATTTCTCCGCATGAAACTGACCCAGGTAGCCAACTCCGACTACAGCCATCTTTGGAGCCGAAGCGTTGACCGTAATTCTTGGCTTCACAGCCAAGAGCGCGTTCCTACTGTCCCCCACTTCCGCTTCAAGCTGGTTCAACTCCAGCATCAATCCATCTAACTCTGAAGCTTTTTCCCTGTCCGCTGGCCTGCTCAAGATGGCAATCCTGGCATCGTCGGCAGCCTGGATCATCTTTTCCCTGTCAAACATCAATGTTCTGTCAGCTTCCACAACCAACACCGAAGCGCCCA
>CP070843.1:1111697-1116146 GCA_020350905.1 Deltaproteobacteria bacterium | reverse complement strand
CCTTTCAGACAAGATAATCATTCACCGCGGATGTGAGATGTGGGGAACCATAGAGCATCCTTCGACAGGCTCAGGACAAGTAGGGCATGGGGTAGATTTTAGATTGTAGATTTTGGATTGTAGATTTTAGAATTTATTGCATTTTAGGCACTTTAGCGCACTTTAGCTCATTTTAGACACTCTAGCCCGGATATTTCACGAATCGATGTCGCGAGACCGTGAAGACGGCCGTGCCACCGGGAAACCGCAGGGGGTTGGACCCGAGGCGTACTTGAACAGTACGTCGCAGGGTCCGACACCCGAGGACGCCCGGAAGGACGGTCATATCCGCGGTCGCAGCAGGCGAATCGTGAAATATCCGGGCTAGGTATTCTATACGTTTGAGTTATGTTTTTTGACCTCGGCAGGGATTTTGTGCTACCGTCGAGCAGTTGATTCTACTCCACGGACTATCTAACCAGTTTAAATAATAACTAAAAAAGAAAACATGGCCAGCTTGGAGGAGAAACTCATTCAAGACGTTAGGGATGGCAGGGATGTCTCTCTGGAGAGAGGCCTGCTAATAATCTCCGGGCTGAAAACAGAGGGAGAGATTAAAACATACACCCAAAAACTGGATCAGATTTATCATGGTTTTATTGAAAAGCTAACGTCAAAGAGCCCCGTAAGTCTGGCCACGTTGAGGGAATACATGGTAGCCTCCATGGCTCATTCGCTGTTTGAATACCTCTGGAACACAAAACCTAAAAGGTGCGACAGTAATTTTCTCCTGACGGATGTAATTGACGCTCAATTGGATCCTGAGGTGAATCGAAAGGTAGGTTCATGTGTTGGCTTGACAGCCCTCTTTACCGTATTAGGCTTGCGAGAAGGTCTGAATCTCACAATCCTGGTGAGTGACAGTCACATGGTAAATAGATTGCGAGTTGATGACACTCTCTATAATATCGACAACACAGACCCGCTTGGTTTTGATTACAATTTAGATGAAAAGGATTTTTTGGAATATCCATCTCTTATGCTTCTCGCTAATGTCTTGAATAGCCGCGGTATCGCCCAGGAGAGGCTTGAGAATTTCGAGCAAGCAAAAGCAGACTACAATAAAGCAATCGAAATAAATCCAGAATATGCCAACGCTTACAATAACCGCGGAAACATAAAGGCAAACCAGGCAGACTACAATGGGGCAATAAAGGACTACAATAGGGCGATCGAGTTGAATTCACGATTTGTTGAAGCATATTGCAATCGTGGAATAGCAAGGGAGAATCTAGGCGATCACTACGAGGCAATGGAAGATTTTGACAGGGCAATCGAGTTAAACTCAGAGTATGTTGATGCGTATTTCCGACGCGCAATAGTAAAGGAACATCTGGGGGATTACACTGGGGCTCTCTCAGATTTTGACAAAGTGCTCGAGATCAATCCTGAGTCACAAAACAAAGTGATGAAAATGAGGGACCACACAGCAACTCTACTCAAGGCGGCACAAACATCCTTAAATCCCTAATCTACAATCTAAAATCTTCAATCTCAAATCTATTCAACCCAGTGAAGCACGTTGCGGATGATGGACCAGCGGGGCTCTTTTATGGTAACGCCCTGACCCAGGATCCAATAGTTGTATATTTTTTCGAAGGTTTTATCTTTCTTTTTCAGGTCAATCCAGCGGTTCAAAAAAGCCACCATGTCAGTGTCCCCCAAAGCCACTGGATATCCCAATGGTAAAAGTGATTCCACTGGTTTGGGAACCACAACCTGGTACTCAGGATATATCAATGTCCAGGCAGAACCGACTTCAGCACTGGTCACCAGTGCGTCCACCTCGCCTGTATTGTCTTCGAAGAAGTCACGATAAGACTCGAGTTGGACCACCTTGGCCAGAGGTAAACTTTCTTTGGCTCTGTTGGAGTAGTATTCGTACCCCCCTCGAACCCCGAATGTCAAACCACGACCACGGGTGTCTCTAATTTTTTCTATCGAAGCAAATTCCTCTCTGCGGTTATCCTTGACAACAAGAGCAAAGGTTACATCCAGATAAGGATCTGAAAAGCTCATGGTCTCCAGCCGCGGGGTATACATGGGAACTCCAGCCATAATGACATCGAAGTGATCACCATTGAGTTGCTTGTCCATGGTATCAACCTCAAAGGGGATGAACTCGAGAGAGACCCCGAGTTCCTTCGCCAGCCTGTGGGCCATCTCGACGTCGAAGCCCACCAGTTCGCCTGCCTTGTTAAAGAAGGTGAACGGCAGCCTGTCCGGGTTGTATCCCACACGCAATACGCCACGCTCAACTATTCTCTGAAGATGTGATTTTTCTTTATCCACAACGCCGAAATCAGAAGGTGGTGTTTTATGAACCACTACCTCCACCGGGTCATTCAACAGGTGCATACCCGCGAGCACCTTGTCTTTGCTATAAGCATCTGTAGCAGAAAAACTCAGAATGAAGCGGGTACCACCGACCACTCCCACTGTGAGCATTACGCTTAGCAAAGCAAAACGGAAAAGTTTTCCCCAGTTTATGGACAAAAAACCGGTAATGGCACAGGTGGCCAGTAAGGTGAAAGTGAGCAGGTTCATGCCGGCCAGTAAGGTGGCAAAGCGCCTGTTGACAATTCCCGTGAGGATAAAGAGTTGATAGAGATCCGAGGGTATCTGCATGCTGTCAAGAAGGAAAGGAATAGCCATGTCTGTACTGGCAAAGAGGCTGGATACCCCAATGAGCGACAAATACGGGTAATCGATTAGTGACACGGCGTTACCGGTAAACCAGGCACAAAAGAGGATAAACAGTAAGGTAAGGAGTTTGCCGGTCGTGGGGAAATTGAAGGAAACAGGAACAATGATATCCACGAATGAGGCGGTCTCCTTGTGTTCCTGCTTGTACTGTTCAAACAGATCATTACAGTTTTGAATCAAGATGGGCAGGATGATAAAGAGCTTGCCGGTGGCAAAACCGGTAACAAGGGCGTCTTTGGATATTCCAACGACATCTCTGTAGGTGAACGGGGTCAGGGCAGCCACCAGCATGGGCAATATACAGAAGGTCAAAATCATAACTGCCACGATGAAAGTGATGAGGTAAACTTGCAAGCGACCGATCTCTTGCAGGGTCATGGTGCCGGCTGCACTGGCGGCGATTGCGAACACGCCGATGGGTGTGAGGTAGACCACAAAGTTTGCTACCCGGCTGAGCGCTGTTGCCAGGATGGAAAGATCATCGATGAGGTTGTGTTTTTCTTTGATGCCGATCAGGCCGATGCCCACCGCGATACTGAACAAAACACTGGCAGGGATGACGTTATTTGCCAGGGAACTGAAGGGATTTGAGGGGATGAATAGTTCGAGAAAGTCTACCGGATCTCTTGCTTTTATGAGGCTCGTGCTGAAAAAGGAGGCGGTTTCCACACTGGGAAATGCCAAAGGCATCAAAAAGATAACAGCAAGGGCAATACCCCAGAACACAAGGAGTAGAGAACCTGCCTTGATTGCCAGAACTTTCGCCTCTTGGTAGGACAGACGACCGATGCCGACAATCAGCGATATCACGATATAGGGCAATATGGACATCTGCAGGAGTTTAATGAAAGCATCGCCGAATATCTTCAGCCCGCTGCAATATTCGCCAAAGAAAAGGCCGCAGAAAATCCCCAGCATAAAGCCGATAAGAATGCTCCCCGACAGGCCCAACCGGAATTTTTTCTTGGTTTCTGTAACCATATCTAGCTTCTATTACTCCCTGTTGATGAAAGGATGAAATCCCCCCGCCTCGCCTGAAGGCGAAGACGATGGCGGGCAGGCTCTAACCTTTAATAAAGGGGCAACTAATTAAAATCACACTACATCCTCCCCCTTTGTCAAAGGGGGAAATTTTTAGAGATCACATCAAAATCCTCCCCCTTTTGCAAAGGGGGATCGAGGGGGATTTACGAGTTCAGCCGTTCTGCCATCGTGCGATGAATGACCTCCACCACCTCGTCGGTTTCTTCTAATACCTCCCTGCTGTTGAAGCGCAAGACCAATAGACCAACACCGGCCAAATACTGGTCACGTTGTTTATCTTTCTCAGCTTGGCTGTCCCTCATATGCTGTGATCCATCGACCTCAATAACCAACTTCGTCTTCGGTGCGAAAAAATCCACGATATACTCGCCAATTGGCTTTTGACGGTAAAATTGTACACCCATTAGCTGTTTAGCGCGCAAGCGTGACCATAGAACATGCTCACTGTCTGTCATGTTCTTGCGCAATTGACGTGCCTTGTTTTTCAGATTGGCCTTGTACCGAAGCACTGTTCTATGCTCGCAAAATCCCCCCTAACCCCCCTTTGTCAAACTGGTCTTTACCCATAACCAGGGTTGCTGGACACAGGGGGTTCTCGAAGATGTGGCCGGTAGGGAGCAGACATTACTTTCCACATGGCAGTGAGGTCGTCAAGCCGTT
>CP070843.1:1108709-1111597 GCA_020350905.1 Deltaproteobacteria bacterium | reverse complement strand
GGGCGACCAGTCCAGCAAGCCCTCATTCTTCTCATTGAAATATGCAAAATCGCCTATTGACTTTACTCCGCAAGAGCTCTAGAGGGCTGGCACCTTCCCTCCGCTTACGCTCGCTCTGCTGTTCCTGCCGGGGGGAGGTCTACCGGACCGAAGGTTGTGGCAGCCCGAGCTGCAGATGGAGCCAGCCTTAGCAGTACTATGGGGCAGTTTTATCTATTGTAAATGGCCAAGGCTGGCCACATACGCAGCTTCGGGAAAATCCCAGCCCTCAATCGCAATCTATGCGGGGTTAAGTGTATGGTCGCTCCACAAATTCATGACCGGCAATTTCCCAGCTTCCTCCGCTCCTGCTGGCGGCTATTTTTCGTGGGATTTCCTCTGGTGGCAGGTAATATAGGCGTGGGATTTGTCCGGGGTCGGCGACAGCGGTATGTTTAAACTTGATAGATCTTCACATCCGGCGCAGTTCTTCCCTAAGGGACACCCATCGACCCATAATTCATTTACATCCAAGAACCTGGTCTCATCACCCTGCTGGCAGGTAATCTGGGGTAGATTTAGCCGTTCTCCTCCTGCAAAGGTAAAGGGAGACACATGTTCGCAAATGGAATTGACTTCCTGTTCGATGCGCACACAACTTTTTCTGACCGGGCAACTTCTGGCGATGAGCAGTTCAATCTTGAACTCGTTGTTGGTAAGATTGGAGGTGATTCGCATTTCGCCAGGGGGGCATTCACGATCCACTATAATATGCCTGCCGTGCCCATGGATCACTCTTCTATATACCATTCTTATCAGCCCCTCAGATTCACGAGATTGTTACCAGAGACCAGATGAGAAGAACTCCATAATAGTACACCAGTATACCACAGAGAGCACTAGATAATTTGCATTTGGAGATACACCCGAAGCAGTTTTGAACTGACTGATGTAGCTCAGCGATCAAACGAGAGGAAAAATAGAGCACCTCCTTCTCTTTACAGCTTGATGCCAAAGCCGACATTCCTTAGAATAGATGGAGGCGATATGCAGGCTGTGGTAATTGGCTCCACCAGGCAAGGACTGATGGGAGAAATTTTTCACCAACATTACTACTGACTAAGGAGAACAGAGATGAAGAGGGAGCACTATCTCCTGGGCTCAACCTTGATAACACTGGTATTTTTGCTCACCTCCTGTGCGGGCAGCGTTAAATCATACTCCAAGCCGGACCTTCGCGTTGAAAAGGGAAGACTGGGAATATTACCTTTCTCCAGCAACATCCCTGAGGTGGGCCACGTGGTAAGCGACACAATCGGCGCTCATCTTCTCGCTTCGGGGTTCGACATAGTCGATCGCACCCATATGGCAAGAGTGCTTGAGGAGAAGGACATCAGTTACCTGGGCATTGATTCTCCGGACTACAAGAAAATTGGAGATGTAACTAATGTGCGCCACGTGCTGGTGGGAAATATTGCTTTTTCAAGTGCAACAGCACGTGTAGTGGATGCCTCTACTGGAGAGACATTGATAATCACAGTCTTCCAACCGAACAAAATTATCGGTAGTGCTTCCGCCGTTGATATCGGTGACAGTCTAGCCAAATCCCTGGGTAAGAAATTAGCCAAGAGCACCGAGCTTTGATAGACTCGGCGAATGTACTCACAACTGGCCTTAACCGGAGAAAAAAATCCGGAGACTGGTTTGTGTTTCAGCCGTATTCTCCCATCTTTCTCTGATTTGAATTGCCGTTTCATACCCAGGCAAGAAACGTAATTTTCGCAAAAGAACCTTTCGTCTGCATGATTCTTGCACGCATACCAGACAAAAATGGTACATCAGCTCCTGGCTGTAGAACTGGCGATACGATAAACCGAAATCAAATCAACCAGTAAGGTGCAGGTGAGTCGCTATGAACAAAGGACAATTAATTGAATCACTTACAAACACGTTGGGAATTACCAAAATTGACTCGAAACAATGCGTCGAGTCGGTCTTTGCTGCTATGGCCGAAGCCCTGGCCAAAGGGGACCGCATCGAGATCCGTGGTTTTGCCACCTTCAAGATCAAAGAGTATGCGCCCTACAGGGGGCGAAATCCAAAATCTGGCGAACTCATAAGAGTCTCCGGCAAGAAGCTCCCTTATTTCAAGATGTGTAATGAGCTGAAACAGAGGGTAAACACGTAGAGTGTGTGCGGGGTGATGACATCCCCAACTCTGACTCCTCATTTCAGGAAGCAAGCTGCAAGACAAGCTTAGAGATCAGGCCTTTCCCAAGTACAAATATCCTGCCACACCAGGGTCCTCTGTTGAAATATTACAACAGATGTCGTACCATTGAACCATCTCCAAATGAGAATGACTAAGACACAATCTATGTTTGGTGTGGTTAGAAATAGGCCAGCATATCTGGCAGTGGCAACTGCGCTCATAGCTTTGGTAGTGTCATGCGTTTCAACCGGAGCTCCAAAGCTTTCTGATAGCAGTGTCAGGAGGATAGCTGAGGGTGAAGCCACGAAGAACGAAGTTTCAAGCCTTCTTGGCAAGCCGGAGCAGATTCTGATACTGGACAAGAAAAGTCTGGAGTATTATATCGCCGGACTCGCCACAAGAAATCCACCCGATCTAACCTTTCCAGAGGGTCACTATGAGGTGTGGACCTACAGCAGGTGGAGTCACATTGCCAGCCTGGTATTTTTCCCGAGCTATGAAACCGCCAAGCTCTGCATGCTTATCATCAACAGCGATGGCATTTGCCTCAAAAAACTGTATGTCGAGGAAAGCCATATGGAATTCTAGCCCGGATATTTCATGAATTGCTGTCGCGAGACCACGAAACCGCGAACCCGCTTGCGGGACTAAGCGGAGCGCAGCGAGCGCGAATAAGATGGGCGTGCCTGCCCTGAGC
>CP070843.1:1074583-1108609 GCA_020350905.1 Deltaproteobacteria bacterium | reverse complement strand
GATATGGAGGGGGAATATGAACTCTGATTGAAGCGCTGACGGCCAGAACTCATAACGATAAGCGAAAATGCCCGCGGCTTGGAGCTACGCACTTTTTTCTTTGGTGCATCTCGCTTTCGCTTTTCATCATCGTCATCAGTACATACTGGCCCTCGACGACTAGAATATAATGGCAAAACGTGAGCTTATTCATATTGGCACATCCGGCTGGCATTACGAACATTGGAAGGGGCCCTTTTATCTCGAAGGTATTTCAAAGAAGGATTTCTTGGACTATTATGCTGGCCATTTCCACACAGTAGAGATCAACAACTCCTTCTATCAGTTACCGAGTGAGAAAGCCTTGATTCGCTGGAGGGATGCTGTCCCCTCGGGATTTATCTTCGCGGTCAAAGCGAGTCGCTACATTACTCACATGAAGAAACTGAAAGACCCAGAGGGGCCGGTGTCCAAATTTCTTGAGAGAATAAGCGTGTTAGGCGAAAAATTAGGTCCGATCCTATTTCAGTTGCCACCGAAATGGAATTTTAATCCTCGACGGTTGGAAGCGTTTCTGGAAGCTCTCCCCACAGGCTATAGGTATGCATTCGAGTTTCGTGATTCCAGCTGGTTCGATGCTAGGGCCTACGATGCATTAGGCAAGCACGGGGCGACTTTTTGCATCTACGATTTCGACCGTCGACTCTCCCCGAAGAAGGTGACCAGTGGCTTGATCTACATACGACTGCATGGTCCCAGTGGCCCCTACCGGGGTCAATATGAGACAGACCAACTTGCGTGGTGGGCGGATGACCTTCTAAGTCGGACCAGAGAAGGAAAAGAAATTTACTGCTACTTTGACAATGATCAAGCAGGCTATGCGGCGCAGGACGCGTTGAGACTGAAGGCGATGATCGAAAATTAAGATGTCTGTAAACAGAAACCATATTTCATCTTCCCGGTGTAACACTAATCTCGACAGTTCATTTTTGACTCCAAAAGTACTTCCAATTTACCCTAGTTTTTGTCTCAAACTAAGGCAACATTTTGATTTTGTAGAGTTTTGTTCCTCTGGAAGACATCGGAAGCCATCGCTAGTCTTGACAAAAAGGGGTTCAGTATAGGGGAAAGTGGGAGTGCTGTTGTCATATCTAAACCCGTGCTATAAATCCGTGCTCTTGGAGGTGTTTTTGAATCTCATTGTCTACCTTACTTTCTATTGAGCGTTGGAAGCCTGCGTGGTCCAAGTTTGGGTAACGTCGCTTTAGGAGCTGTTTGTTGTAAAGCATAGTCTTGGTGAGCGAGTCAGGGACTAAATTTCCTTCTTTGACCTCAAACTCGAATTTCACGCGGACGGGTATCTCTAGGCTTTCGAATCCCAAATCAAATATGAGCTGGAATACTCTCTTTTCAGCCATCCAAATCATTTCGCAGAATCCTCAGCTATTTCTATCATACCATCGGTCTAAGAGATAATAGAACTCCCTTGAAGTGAGTTCCCGCTGGATAGGGCTTTATATAACTCAATCAAATGAGATATTAGGTCGTTCCTTTTTCCAAACCGACTCACCATATGATTTTCAGCTCTTAACATGTTGACATCTCAATATAAGGCAAGATACTTTCATTTCCCGATCACAGCAGTTTGGCACAGTATCTAGATGGTGGTGTTTCCACACTACCTATTTGAATACCATAAGATAAATAGGTTCCTGGCGACGAACTGTCTTGTGTGTTATCTACAATATCACGCAAAACTAGTAGGGATACAGGATACTTATAACTGCCCTCCGTACGCTCAGCTTTTGAACGAATTGGTTACAAAAAGTGGGTGGAACTTGGATTGCAAAATGCGCCTATGTATCTTATAATTAGAATGTAACGAAGAACAATAAGTTGCCGTCATCATGAATAAAAAAATGTGTGAAAAAAGAACCATTTTCGAGTCTGCACCAACAAGGAGTGGGTGTTCGGGCTCACAATCAGTAGTATTCCATCGAATGCTTATAATGTACCTCTTGAACCACACCTAATCTCCCCTCAACATAAACTCCCCTTGTTGATGCGCTTGGTTTTACTCCGATCATTGCTCCTGCAAAGAACCGTGATTTAGTGGGCTTCGAAGCCGGCTTGAATTCCCGACGTCTGCCTCGAAGTTAAATTGTCCGCTCCCACTTACTTGGAGGAGATAGAGACAATGCCAAATCTGACCGCAACTCAACCCCTCGAGGCTATAGGGCACCTCTATGAGACCTTGAGGATCCTGAAATCTGTGCTCAAAGAAATTGAGCGGGGCGCAATGAGAGGGATCGAAATTTCGAAGAGCCTAGCTGCAGCCTGGTTCCGAGTGAACTGCTGTCGGCATTATACCGAGTCAGACGTAAACTACGAAGATCTCAACGTGGAAGCCATGTGATTGATCAATGATGCAAAAATTATGATGGATAGTCTCATTAGTTGGAAAAAAGGAATGACCGCTCACGGAAAATTCTACATAACTCAAAGCATCAGGGAAGCCATAGGTATTCTGAATCTTGTTCTGACGGAGCTCGAAATGTTGCTGCCCAAGAAAACATCCAAAAAGTTCGTCATCACCGCATAGGTAAGGAAGACTTGTTTTAACCAAGAGGAGGGAGAGACGGTGTCGGAAGTAGTTGAGAAAAGACCCGAAAAGAAACATCTTTCGTGCGAATTCATACCCCCGACCGACCATGGCGTTAACTATGAGCCGATCGGCTCGCCTGATCTTTTTATGCACATGCGCGCCAGGAGGGTCAGATGGTGGCTTATCACCGAGACATGTAGAAACTGCCCCGACCACTTTCGGGTTCGGAAATTGGTGGACAGCAAGCAGTCGCTGGTCAAGGACATGATGCGGGCGCGCTGTCCGGTCTGCCTTGAGGACAGCCTAGAGTTCTTTATTCAGGATCTCGGACAGGCACGGGATGACGAGCCGTGCGTGAGCCTCAACGGAAAAGTGTGGAGGTGAGGCCAGGTGAGGTTATACCAACATATCTATCCACTCGAAGCAAGCGCCAATGGGCCTTGGCCAAGACACTTATAAAGATGAGCAGAAAAAGGAGGGAAATAAATAACATGGGAGACAACGGCAACAGACTTATTGTGAGACGCAAAGACAAGCCTTGGTACGAGGGACATCCCAGCCGTCCGTCAGCAGAGGCCTTACCGGTTCTGACCATTATATTCTGGGCTTCAGAGGATGGGAGTTTGTCCCGCGCCGTAGGATGGCTAAAAGAGGCTATCCCGAAAAATCTCCAACAAAAAGAGCTAAACCAAGCCATTCAAGCGCACATAGACAATATTGTGGCTGAGATGATCCGTTCAGGGCTGATACATGTCGAGGAGGGTAAATTCGCCTTGGCGGAAGGAGAGTATGGTGAGTCAGCTGCGTAACTGGAATAAGGAAAAGAAAGCTTACCGAGATGGGAGACAGCGGCTAGACGAGCGCAATCTGCGGGAGTCCGTAAATATTGAGGGAGGAGTCAGAAGCAAAGTCTACCAGGCCCTTGCCGAGGAGCTTATAAAAGCACTGCGGCATGAGGGGAGAGTACCTATAGCTTGGGTCATGGTATTCGCAGAGCCTGCCCAGTCAAGACCGGAGGGCTCAATTGATGAGCCAGATTCCGTTCTCTTTCCCTTTGTAGCACAGACGGTCATTAAATACCGAGAAAAGGACTTGGAAAGGATTCTAACCAAAGCCATGAATGACTGGGTGGAAGCGAGCTTCTTTGATAGTGGTCAGGATGCCCCTGAGGGGTTCAAGGCAGTAGGGAAGTTGTAATGGGCCTTGTCTAGACCTTACCACTCAGAAGTAGGAACCTATTGGACGTTTTATGTGAAGGCGTTCGGAAATAGCCACTAAGTCAGTAGATCTCCCAGGAGGTATTGGAACATAGATAACGTGCGAAAGAACTCTAAACAACGCGGCAAAGCATGGCGCGGAGGCAAGCGCAAAACGGTCAAGGCCCTTAAGAGACAGCGTTTTATCCCTGGTGGTCCTGTTTCGTCGAAGTGCCCCCGTGATTGCCCCTACATCACCACCGATTGCCAATGTCGGTTGAGAACGGATCCTATGTTGCACTGGCAGGAGACAAGACGTTGCTCTTTCTACGAATGGTGGATTGAGGAAAAGCTAGGCAATCCAAGGGATGCTCCTCTGCCAAAGTCAGAACCGAAGACAGGCTGCTGACACAGCCGTAAGAATCAGCGGTTAAAAGACTCATGAACCAACGGTGTTGAGTTTCTGGTATAGTAGTAGATACTAATCAGGCTCAGGAATCCCCTAATTTAAGAAAAGGATCTTGAAAGCACTGGGAAGATGCCGTTTCTGAACGTTTTTGGGCATATTAATCGCGACGTAATTCTCCGCGTACCATACATCCCAGAGGTTGGATCAGTTGCAGTTACTGATAGGGAAGTATGCTGCGGGGGAACCGCTTTCAACACCGCAATGATAGCAGCCAAGCTCGAAGTGAGTGTGCATATTTACTCGGCAGTCGGCAAATCCCTAAAGGAATGCGTCGAGAAACTCAGAAGGAACGGTGTGGGTGTAGATGGCGTGCTTTTTGGAGACGATGACGGTCCATTCTGCTACATAATAGATGACGGCAATGAGCAGATCGCAGCAATCTATCAAGGCCCCATGGATAATGCGCGCTGGCAATCTTTCGGCGAAGCGAAGTGGACTCATTTCTGCACAGGGTCTCCAGAATCATATCTTGAAGTTGCTGAGAAGGTGAGAGGAAGAATTGCTTTGGACCCTGGGCAGGAGGTTTTCTACAAGTACGACAAGGGAATTCTGCAGAAACTACTAAAATATGCGGACCTGCTTTTCTGTAATAAGAACGAGTATGGGTTCATCCGGAAACTTGTGGGCGAACCTAAAATACGGATTGTTTTAACTCTGGGGAGTGAAGGGGCGAGGCTGATTCACAGAAACGAAGAAATTAGTATTCAAGCAAAAAGGGTTAATAATGTTGTTAGAACAATCGGAGCGGGAGATTCATTCCGTGCAGGCTTTTACTGTGCCCTTATGAATGGAAAGACTTTTAAGGACGCAGTGCGGTTCGCGAATGAGGTGGCGTCCAGATATGTTTGCGGAGACATCATAATAGAGTAAAGCTCTTATGCAATAACCTAACTTAATTTGATAAAAGTGCATTTCGTACTAGATTTGGTTGTTGAGGCGCTGGCTTCAAAGTTTTTGGTTCCTGCTATTTATGTAAACTCTGGCATCCCACCAAAACGTTTCGATTTACTTTTCATATCTTTGATTTTCCGAAAGTTCAGATATTTGCAAACCGTCCTCTTTCTTGGTTTAGAAGGAATATGGTATATCTTATTTGAAAATTAAGTCTCTAAAGTGTTCTTTGGGCACCTGCAGTGAACTTTAATAGGAAATTTGCCATGACATCTGATGACACCAAATCAAAAGAAGAACTCCTCCAAAAATTGAACTCATTGCAGCAGAAAGCAGCTGAAGCCGAAGGTTTGCGAAGCCGTTTAGAGAAAGTTGAGAATTTGTACGGAGAGCTAGAAGAAAAGTTTGAAAAACAGAGCCGAGAATATGCTCAGGAGCGCGCTGAGCGTGACCGAACCGAAGAAATGCTTCGCATGGCGAATGTCATTATCGACAAAAGTCCTGTTATCCTTTTTCGAAGACTATTAGGAGATCAACCAAGTTTGCTTTATTTTTCTCGCAATATAGCTCGATTTGGATATACCACTGATGGGCTTCTATATGGAACCATGGACTACAAAGATATAGTACACCCAGATGATTTGGCTCGTTTTGAAGAGGAAATAAGAGATTACGCTGAAAAAGATGTGGAAGAATACACTCAGATCTATCGCATTCTAACCAAGAGTGGTGAAGTCCGTTGGATAAAAGACCAGACATCCGTTGTCAAGGATGCCAACGGCATCAAAACACAGACTCAGGGAGTCCTCGTTGATATTACTGAGCACAAGAAAGCACTGGAACTTGCCGGAGAAGTTCAAAAAAGTCTCCTACCACAGAAGAATCTCCGTATTAACGGACTCGATATAGCAGGGAGGAGCATCCCCTGTGAGGAAATCGGCGGAGACTATTTCGACTATCTGTTGGGCGAAGAGTACCCCGACAGGCCATTTTCTGTGGTGGTTGGAGACATCACCGGCCACGGAGTTGATGCAGCTCTCCTTATGACTTCAGCTCGCACTTTTCTCCGCATGCGCTCCTCTCAACCTGGGAGTATTTCTCAAATTGTCAATGAGATGAACCGCCACTTAACCCGGGATGTCCTCGATACAGGTCGGTTTATGACCTTGCTCTACATGACCATTGATACTGACAGTGGAAATCTTCGCTGGGTTCGTGCCGGTCATGACCCGGCCATAATATACGATCCGGTTAAGGACCAATTTGAGGAACTAAAAGGCAGAGGACTAGCCCTCGGCCTCGATGAAGAATTTGCCTACGAGGAAAACCTGAAAACAGAACTTACCAGCGGACAAATCATCGCCATAGGAACTGACGGAATATGGGAGTCCTTCAACAGAGATGGAGAGATGTATGGCAAGGAGCGCTTCCACAGCATCTTCCGCAAGAACGCGAGTGCGGAAGCAGACGACATTGTCAACGCCATCTATAACGATTTAGAGAGTTTCAGATCTGGCCTTAAACCCGAGGATGATATTACCCTCGTGGTCATCAGAGTTACATAGATAACTCCCTTCAGACGCCACTAAATCCTGCGTGTACCTTAGCCAGTTCAGAATTTGCGATAACTGCTATCAAGTTTGAGTTTTTGAACGACTCAAAATCTTAACATCTTGAAATCTTACCTTTACCCCACCTGCCTGTGGAATATTGAAGCGTTAAGGTTAGCCTACTTTCTTAGCCGCTGGCAACAGAAACCATAATTTTTGCGCAAAGTTCAAAAAATCTTGACTTTTTTAATAAAATCAAGCAATTACAAAACTGACCTGACCCCCTTACACTGAGACTGACATTGAAAAGTTAAGAATTTATGATGATGTGTTGGACTCCTGAGAAGCCCTGTTAGAAGAGAAAACCATTGCACCAAGATCTCTGCGAAATGACTGCAAACCAGGACAATCTAGAAGAATTCGAAATTTGTTTCTATTTCCACCACCCCAACCTGAGTGATATCAGTACAAACAATCACCTTTAGAAAAATCAGTCGTTATTATCTAAAGTCATCACTGATCTACTGAAAATATAGATCTCATACTTCCATTCACACTTAGTCTTATAAAAAACGGCCACCATATCTAGCCCACAAGATCGACACAAAAAGCCCCGACCACTCTCTTCAGTGTCTGGGGTTTTTTGTTCCTTATTGGTCTAGGCGGCTATTCTTATTCTCAACTTTCTACTGCTCACCTTTAATCTTTTTTATAATTTTCGGAATAAAGAGTGAAAAGATAAATAACCCTATGGAAAAGAAAACCTTGAAAGATAGCAGTTCACCCCAGTTTCCTGAAACCCAGACATCCTTCAGTGTACCGATGAAAAAGGTGAAGATAAAGGTCCCGACAATGATGCCCAGCCCCGTACCAAAAAAGTAGTCCCAAAAACGTACCTTGGTGAGGCCCATGCCGAAGTTCATGGGTGTGAATGGGAAGTAGAGAAGCCGCAGGTACAGTGTGGCGGCAAATCCGTTCCGCTCAATAGAATCGTCATATTTCTTCAACTTATCCCCGATCAGCGAGGCTGCAAATTCTCTACCTAGAGTGCGCCCGATCCAAAAGGCTGCACTGGCGCCTACCATAGCTCCAAGCCAGACATAGAGAAACCCCCAATAGGCCCCAAAAATGGCAGCGCCTATACCGGTTAGTAGCGTTCCAGGCACGAAAAGACATATGCCCGCAGCATAAAATAATACGAAAGCAACAGGGGCCCAAAACCCGGCCATATCCAGGAAGCGGCCCAATGCCTCTGCTGTAAGATACCCTTGAACCGGCGTGAACTTAATAATGTAGATGGCTGTTATAATAAAAGCCACAAATATCAATGCTTTCATCATGGCTTTCTTGCGACGTGGAGTTGCAGACTCTATTGCTTGTGCCATGTTCTCTCCCTCAAGTTCAATTGCTGTACTTTTTAGTTTGTTTTCTTTGTGAGTACCTGTAATGTTCTGTTTACTTTTGACCATATGTCGTAACCACAGCAGATAGATTACATTCCGTCCGGATTAAATTCAAAAAACCTTGCGGCCACCGGCTTCACCGGCCAACAAGCTAGGTGGTAAACGTACCATGCCTTTGCTCTTCGTAAAATCTCTGTTTAGCTCTCGCCCGCTCCCTCCGGTAGCTCGAGTCCTCAGAGTACTCCGTGAGCTCTGTGAGAGATGAAAGTACTTCTGTTGTTACTTGCGCTCGGAAGTCTTGACTGCGTGCCCACCAAATTCCCGCCGAAGGGCGGCGAGAACCCTATCTTCGAAGGCATCTTCCTCCCTCGATCGGAACCTTCTGAAAAGTGAAAGAGCTATAACCGGGGCTGATACTCCGCTCTCCACAGCCTGCTGCACGGTCCAACGTCCCTCCCCAGAGTCTTCCACATAGCCACGAATTTTAGTTAGCCGTTCATCTTTGCCAAAGGCTGCTTCTAGCAGCTCCAACAGCCAGGACCGAATAACACTACCCTGATTCCAGAGATGAGCAACCTGAGAATAATCTAGAAACTCAGCATAAAATGATCCCTCCATAATGGCGAATCCTTCCCCGTAGGCCTGCATCATGCCGTACTCGATGCCATTATGAACCATCTTGACGAAGTGCCCGGCACCGGTGGGGCCACAATAGAGGTAGCCGTCCTCAGGCGCAAGAGTTTTGAAAATGGGTTCAAGATGCTCGTAGACGCTTCGCTCTCCACCCATCATCATGCAATAACCAACCTCGAGCCCCCAGATGCCGCCGCTTACTCCCACATCCATGAACTTGATTGCCTTTTCAGCCAGCATCTCTGCCCGACGAATATCATCTTTGTAGTAGGTGTTCCCCCCGTCGATAACGATGTCACCCGGGGCAAGCAACTCCAAGAGCTGGTCAAGATGGTCATCAACCGGTTTGCCAGCGGGAAGCATGAGCCAAACCACCCGTGGCGCGGTCAACTTGTCAACGAGTTCGGTCAGTGCAAAGCTCCCTATCGCACCCTCTTTGACAATCTCTTCGGTTTTGCTGGGGGTCCGGTTATAGGCTACAACCTCATGGCCACCCTGGAGGATCCGTTTTGCCATATTCATTCCCATGCGCCCCAACCCGATCATAGCTATTCTCATAGTACCTACTCCTTCTCACTCCTGAACGATAGTCTGCAGATCTTCTCAATGTCTGGTGCTGAGCTTGTTGTCACTTGGGCTGCGCCGTCATTGAGTCATTTGGGCTGTCGCCCGTCATTTATGGTCATTTTCCGTTGGCGTCGTTAATGGTCCAGCATGATAAAAACCTAATGACAACAAATGACAGCGAAGCATAATGACGGCCACGTTCGTGGCCAATTGGCTACGAATGGCAGTCGAGCTTATTAACATGACACCCTTGAAACGCCATGCGCCATGCTCTTCGCTCTATGCGTCGTCTCCGCAGGCCCTTCCCTTCAAATTGAAGAAGAACTTCAATCCTTTCTTTACCCTCTCTGAGAAGATTTTGGGTGAGAAAAAATTTCCTGCGACCCTCTTGTTGATCTCACCGAGAGTCGGATAGGGATGTACGGCAGAAGCCAGGGTGGAGAGCTTCATCTTTCCGTTTAATACCGCCACCCATTCACTGAGCAGTTCTCCTGCCTGAGGCCCCAGTATTTGTACACCTATGGGCTTCTCTTTTTCGTCCAGAATCATCTTGATCTTGCCGACTCTCTCGCCCTCCGCCAGACTTCTGTCGTTACCTTTGAACTCCTCGGTCCATACGACGTACTCGATTCCGGCAGCTTCTGCCGCTTTTTCATTCATACCAATGCTGGCGAGCTCAGGGTCCGTATATGTACACCACGGCAGAAAAGTGTAATCTACTTTTCTGGGAAGACGAAAAATAGCATTGGTGAAGACAATGCCTCCCTCATAACCGGCAGCGTGGGTAAATTGATATTGGCCGGTGACATCTCCTGCTGCATAAATGTGCTTCTGTTTTGTCCTCAAGCGGTTGTCCACCTGGATGCCTTTCCCAGTGCAATCTATGCCCAAACCTTCTAAACCTAAACCTGTCACATTGGCCTCTCGACCCATGGCGACCAGGATCTTTTCTCCCCTGAGCTCAGTCGTATTCTTAGCACCACTCTTTACAACCACCTCTCTCTCACTCCCTAGGTCCCGCACACTCATCACTGAAGAGTTGAGATAGAATGTTACCCCCTCGGAGTGTAAAACCTCCATGACTGTGTCAGCCATGTCTTTGTCTTCTTTGCTCAAGATCTGATTGCTGCGCTGAACCACAGTTACTTTTGAACCAAGACGATTGAATGCTTGTGCCATTTCCATGGCTATGGGGCCGGCACCAAGGATGATCAAAGATTTCGGCAAATGATCGAGGGACCAGATTTCTTTGTTGGTGATGTAAGGGGTCTTATCAAGCCCTTCTATGGAAGGGATACCAGGGGACGAGCCCGTGGACAGCACCCAATTCTTTGCACTAATGGTCTTTCCGTTTAACCGAATGGAGTGTTCATCCACAAAGGTGGCCTCGCCGAATTCAACTTTAGCCCCGAGCTTACAGAATCTTTCCTCAGAATCGTGTTCTTGAATGGTGCTGATGACCGATTGAATTCTCATTGCCACTTCCCGATAATCAACAGGCGGCAGGTCAACACCTGGAAGCCCAAACTCCCTGGAGTTTCTCATCAGATGGTAAACGTGAGCCGTTCTGATAAGGGTTTTGCTCGGCACGCAACCATAATGAAGGCAGTCTCCTCCAAGTTTTTTTTCTTTTTCAATGAGAAGAGTTTTGGCTCCAGCCTGAGCTGCTCCTGCTGTTACGGTCAGCCCCGCTGCTCCCCCGCCGATAACGCCTATATCGAAATCATATTCCGCCATAAGATTGTCCCTTTCCAGTGGAATTATTCTTGTATGTACACCATCTGTATTGTAGCAAAATTAAGACTTTCGACCAGAAGTTCAAGAGGCAAAGAGATTAAAAGTGGGACACGAGCCCACGTAACCTCTTATGAACCTGAGCTAGTTGACACCTGCTGCAACTCGTCGAGCAAATCTTGACGTTTCTCAGCAATGCTGGCAATCAACCCCTCAAAGGATTTTGCAAAGGCGGCAACGCCCTCGTCCAGTACCTTATTAGTGATACCGTCCAGGTCGATGCCAAGCTCGGCAAGTTCAGCCATGCGCATGTGAGCCCCATCAACATCAGTCTCCACAGTGGTAGCTACTGTGCCATGATCCAGAAAATCATCCAGGGTGGCCGGCGGCAGCGTATTGACCGTGTCAGGCCCAATGAGGTTATCCACATAGAGGGTATCTGGGTAAGCAGGATTCTTGCTGCTGGTACTTGCCCACAGGGGGCGCTGTACCCGAGCGTTTTCAGTGGCTAACTCCTGCCAGCGTTCGGAGTTGAAGATTTCGCGGAAGCGACCATAGGCAATTTTGGCATTATCAATGGCGATTTTGCCTTGTATCTCAATATTACCAATCTCTTCAAGAGCCTTATCCACAGCGGTATCAACCCGGCTGATGAAAAAGGAAGCCACGGACGCCACTCTGCCTACCTCACCGCCTGCTAATGCCAGCTTTTCCAACCCGGCAATATAGGACGTGGCCACAGCCTCGTATTGCTCGAGCGAGAAGATCAAGGTTACGTTGACGCTTACACCCTCGCCGATGAGGGTCGCGATGGCTGGTAGGCCGGCGGGTGTTGCCGGCACCTTGATCATCACGTTCGGTCGCTCCAGGGAAGCGAAGAGGCGACGTGCTTCCTCAATGGTAGCCTCGGTGTCGTGAGCCAGCGCCGGATTTACCTCGAGGCTCACAAAGCCATCAGCACCCTCACTCTTTTCGTAGACCGAACGCAATATGTCGGCTGCGCTCCGGATGTCGGCCATAGCCAGGTCCTCATATATTTCTGCCACCAATCTTCCATCACTCGCGAGGCGATTCAAATCGTCATCGTAGTCAGCACTCCCAGCAATGGCTTTTTCAAAGATGGATGGATTGGAGGTTACCCCCCGCAGCCCCTGATCAACCAGTTTTTGTAGTTCGCCGGACGTAATAAGGGAACGGCTTATGTAGTCGAGCCAGATTGCCTGACCAAGTTCAGCTAATTCATGCAATTTTGTCATTTTGATCCTCCAATGAAAGCAAGTGTATTTTCTAACTATATCCTAGAACAACGATTGCTAGGAGTATAGTCGATGTTTGGAGGATTTTTTTTACAGGCAGCTCTATCGAGGCTACCTGCCCGCCATCACGAGCCGCGCAGGCGAGGCGGGCGGGAAAGGTTCTCCCACAAATATTGTTTTCACGGCGCTTTTCTGAGCTCAAAGCCGAAAACTGCTTGACTCTGCTGGGAATAATGCAGAAATTGAGGAGAAAAAGTTGGAAGGAGGAGTAATGAATAGAGCAATGTTGGGCTGGGAGTTCTATTTCCATTACTCCAATATTCCAGCATTCCATGTCCTCAGCAAAACTACCAGGTGCAAATAAATCAGGTCTTCTATGTCTTTTGATAACCCCGAAAAGATGAAATGGTGGGGCTGGGGCCTAGAGAATGAGAGGTACGCTCTGGCCGACCCACACTATTTTTGGTCGTTTCTCGAAAGCAAACTAGGACCACTCCAACAATCCCCACGGGTTTCCTCCCTCAACGACATACCAGTGCCACCTGCCCGACTGGCACAATCAGACCTTGCTCGGCTCAAAAAGATATGTGGTGATGAGTCCGTCAGTACTGAAAATTCGGATAGACTCGTTCATGCTCTGGGAAAATCTTATCTGGATCTGCTGAGAATCCGACACGGTAGGGTGGAAGCTGCACCCGATGCTGTGATTTTTCCCGAAAACGAGAAACAGATCAAAGCGCTGCTCGAATTCGCTTCGGAACGAGGTTGGACTATCGTGCCCTTTGGCGGCGGCACTTCGGTGGTTGGAGGCGTCGAGCCTCCTTCAGTCGACAAACCAGTCCTTACCATTGATCTACAGCGGTTGAACCGTGTTCTTGAGATTGATCGCGCGTCCAACACCGCGCGGGTCCAGAGCGGTATTCTGGGACCAGACTTGGAGAGAGAACTAAATGGTAGTGGCTTCACCTTGGCCCATTACCCTCAATCGTTCGAGTTTTCCACCCTGGGCGGATGGATCGCCACACGCTCGGCCGGTCAGAACTCCACCAAATATGGAAAAATAGAGCATATGGTGGTTAGCCTCCGTATTATCACACCAACCGGCATCTTGGATTTACCCACTGTGCCGGCGGATGCGGTAGGTCCCTCACTGCTCCAATGCCTGATTGGCTCCGAGGGTACCCTGGGGATTATCACTCAGGCAGTAGTTCGACTCCATCCCATACCAGAACATCGTGCCTTCGCTACGTATTTGTTTCATGACTTTTCTGCAGGAGTAGGTGCCGTGCGAGATATGCTCCAGGCGGGCCTGCGTCCTGCGGTGTTGCGGCTTGCCGACCCAGAAGAAACGGCAGTGGCCCTGAGGCTGAGCAAGACACCGCGCCAATCATTTACTGAACTCTTGGGGCAATGGTACATACGTTTCCGGGGTTTCAACCTGGAAAAGAGCGCGCTCTTGCTTTTGATTTTTGAAGGGCCGCGCAACCTCGTTCTAGTGACGAAACGGGAGACACGCCGCTATGCCAAAGATGGGGTTCTGCTGGGCGGCCTCCCTGCCATAAAGTGGATGAAAGAACGTTTTCGACACCCGTATCTGCGAGATGACTTGCTGGACCGCTCCGTGATGGTGGACACTGTGGAGACTGCTGCCCCTTGGGAAAAACTTCCAGAATTGTATAAAGCGGTGCGCCTAGCACTATCTGAATCAATCCTCGATACTGCGCCGGGCGCGCTGGTGTTTACCCATCTTTCCCATGCCTATCCTGATGGCGCTTCTTTATATTTTACCTTCATGGCTCAGCAGCAGGTGGGGAAGGAACTGGAGCAATGGCAGATTGTTAAAGAGGCGGCCACAGAGACAATTCTGAAACACGGGGGGGCTCTGAGCCATCACCATGGAATCGGCAGCATGCACAAGATTTGGCTGGATTCTTATCTCGGCCCAGAGGGCTTGTCACTTCTTGCCCATCTGAAAAACAAAATGGATCCCAATAATATCATGAATCCGGGGAAGCTGTTGGGGAGCTAACATGCTGCGGTTGAAAACCAGATCCTCGAGTGGGAATTTTTCCCCAAGAACCAGGAAGATCAACCTCAAAAGAATGCAGGAGGAGGAGTTCGACCTTGCCGTGATTGGGGGAGGTATTACCGGGGCTGCCATAGCGCGAGACGCTGCCATGCGCGGTATAAAGGTAGCCCTCATCGAAAAGGCGGACTTTGCCAGCGGCACCAGCAGCAAGTCCTCCAAAATGATTCACGGCGGATTACGTTACCTCAAACAGCTGGACATCGGTTTGGTGAAGGAATCTTTATCCGAACGAGAGAAGCTTCTCCACCTGGCCCCGCACCTGGTGCATTCCGCCCCCTATCTGATACCCATTTACTCGGGCTGGAAAGGGCGGCTCGAGATGCATATCGGGCTGTTCGGCTACGACTTTTTGGCAAGCGATAGCTCTTTAGGACGTCACCATAACCTGTCGGCTGAAGAACTATTGCATGAGGAACCTCTACTGCGGAAGGAAAATCTCTCCGGGGGGTTCATCTATTACGATTGTCTCGTGAATGATGCTCGCCTTACCCTAGCCACGGTCAAATCAGCCCACGAGTACGGGGCCGTGGTGGCCAATTACACTCAGGCAGAAGGGTTGGACACGGATAAGGATCCTTTCAATGAAGTAAAGTTCCGTGAGGTAATGAAAGGCAAGCAGGGGGTAATTCGCGCCCGAGTAGTAGTGGTGGCTGCGGGACCTTGGACGGAAGAACTGTTCAAACTTCACTCCGATCCCGGGCCTGCTATACGACCAACCAAGGGCGTTCATCTGGTCTTTCCCGAAAGTCGGCTCAAGGTAAACAAAGTGGTGGTGGTGCCCACTACGGACAAGCGTATAATATTTGTGGTACCTCTCGAACAGTTTACGTATGTGGGAACCACTGATACTGATTATTCCGGCTCGCTGGATAAGATCTTGGTGGAAGCTGCTGACGTCGATTACCTTCTCGATGCACTGAACAATTCTTTCCCATCGGTCAATCTTGGCCCAGACGATATCGTGTCTTCTTGGGCTGGTCTCAGACCCTTGATCATGGAGGAGGGTGATCCATCAAAGGTCAGCCGCGACTATTATATCGGTTTATACGATGGTGGACTCGCTGTCATAGCCGGAGGTAAGCTCACAACCCATCGCACCATGGCAAAAAACCTGATTGATCAAGTGTTGGAGCGTTATGGACATCTGTTGGAGGGTGAATTTCAGACCTGCACTACTGACGAGGTACCTCTGACGGGTGGGGAGATGATCGATTTTCCCTCCTATCTCAAAGCCCAATCCCTTGGTCTCAAAACCCGATGGGGGTTATCTTTGACGAGTATAGAGCACCTAATCCACAGTTACGGTCGAAATCACATGGAGATCCTGGCACTGGGTTTGAGTGAGCGAAAGCTCTTGGAACCATTGGGTCCGGGCTGTCGGGTAATCAAAGCCCAGGTCATTTATGGGGTAGAGGATGAGATGGCCCTCACCCTGGAAGACTTCATGAGCAGGCGAACAGATCTGTTACACTTCAACGGCGTAGGTGGACTGGAAGTGGTTGCAGCCAAACTCATGGGCAAGACTCTTGGGTGGAGCCGCGCCCGGCGCCAAGCTGAAATCAAAAAATACCGGCAAACTGTCCGGGAAATGTTTCATTTTAAGTTAGGCTCGTCATAGGGTTAATCTATCACTCAGAGAGCTCAACGAAACTCTGAGAGCTCAATAACTATGAAGTTATGTAGGTAAAGGTATATATTGAGGAGGGATCGCTTGGAGGCTGAGTGGGGTGTGCTTGATGGACACTAATAAGCTTGCTTATTCTGGCCATCAAGGGCTCCCCACTTGTCCAGATGCGGTGGCATCGGGACTGCCCGCTTTGCGGGCGGTGACAAGTGATCCCCACACTTTTCTCTACTGCGTTCTCTGCGGGCTCTAGCGAGCAGATCGAGCGGGCGAGAGAATTGATCTATGAATAGTCGCGAACGATTTCTTGAGACAATGCGCTACGGCAGCCCCGACCGCGTGCCCTATTTCGAGGAGGGCATCCGGAGAGAAGTGTTAAGGGAATGGCGCAAGCAGGGATTACCAAAGGATGCTGATATTGCCCAGATGTTTCCCTCTGATCAGCGGGAGGTGATCGAGGTAGACTTGGAGCCTCGGCCAAAATTCACTAAATGGCCCAGATCGCGATCCGACCTGAAGGAACTCTTTCGACGTTTGGTCCCCTATGGACGGGGCCGTTTGCCCAGGGGATGGGCAAAAAAAGTCCGCAGTTGGAAAAACCGAGACTATCCACTCATGCTTAGAATCCACCGGGGCTTTTTTCTGTCTATGGGTGTTTACGACTGGCGCAGGTTTTCAGAACTAATGGATCTACTTATTGATGATCCTGAATTTGTCCGTGAGGCCATGACAATCCAGGGGGAATTTGCCGCCGGGTTGGCGGAACGGGTACTAAAGGATGTCGTTGTGGACGCAGCACTTTTCAGTGAGCCCATTGGCGGCAATTATGGCCCTCTCATATCGCCACACATGTATGAAGACATGGTACTTAGGAGCTATGAACCAGTTCTTGACGTCCTTCATAAATATAAAGTAGAGACTATAGTTCTCGTGACATATGCTAATGCTCGAGCCCTCATTCCGAGCATGCTCAAGTGGGGATTCAATTGTTTGTGGGCTTGCGAAGTTAACATAGAAGCAATGGACTATCGGGATCTCCGCCGAGAATTCGGCCGCAATTTAAGGTTGATTGGTGGGATAGATCTTGACACCCTCCGGCGGGACAAGGAAGCAGTTCGGCAGGAGGTGGAAGAGAAGGTGCCACCACTAGTTGCCGACGGTGGCTATGTGCCCTTGGCTGACGGACGGGTCCGGGCCGATGTACCTTATGAGAATTATGTGTACTATAGGGAGCTCTTGCAGAAAGTAACACATGGTCATTAGGTAGTCATCAAGCCACTGACGTGGCTGTCATTACGCTCCGCTGTCATTAGTTAGTTAATTGTCATTTTAGAGTTGAGACAATTTAATGACAGCCGCGAGGCGTAATGACGGGCGCCAGCCCAAGTGACAACGAAGCGCCCAAGAGGCGCGAAGTGTTATGACCTTTGCTTACTCCTCCGCTTGAAAAAGCTAGAGACCCATATGAGTACCAAAGGTAGTTTGCTGAAAGAGGATTTCTTCATTCATGCCGCGGGCCACAAGCTCCGAGTGAGGAAGCTTACCCAGCCGGAGAACGATGGGCAGGACGACCGTCCCACTCTTGTTTTTCTCCACGAGGGCTTGGGTTCTATTGAAATGTGGCATGCCTTCCCTGAAGTCCTGTTAGAGGAAACTGGCTGTAACGGTTTGGTGTATGACCGCTGGGGACATGGCAAATCTGATCCCATCGATGTCCAAAGAACACTCAGATATGTTCATGATGAGGCTTTGGACACCCTACCCGAGGTTCTCAAGAATTCTGGCGTAGACGACACCATCCTCATTGGCCACAGCGATGGCGGCTCTATTGCCCTGATTTTTGCAGCAGAATATCCTGAATCGGTCCGAGGGCTCATTACCGAAGCTGCACATGTTTTCGTGGAAGAGATCACCCTGGAAGGTATTAGACAGGCCGTGCAAGCCTACCAGACCACAGACCTCAAAGAAAAGCTGGCACGTTATCACGATAGTAACACCGAAGCGATTTTTAGGGCATGGTGTGAGACCTGGCTGTCCCTCGAATTCAAACATTGGAATATTGAGGATTGCCTACCAAGGGTCACGTGCCCGGTTCTGGCGATACAAGGCGAAGACGATCAGTACGGTACTGAGGCTCAGGTGGAGGCCATAGCACGTCGAGTAGCGGGCCCCGCCACGTCTCTCCTTATTCCAGACTGCGCTCATATACCTCATAAAGAGGCTACAGACAGGGTTGTCGAGGAGATGACCGTGTTTATTTTGACGTTACTTTAGATGGTGCGGCAATGGTGTGCATCTAAAGGTGATTGGCGCCTAATCAGCTGGGTACTAGCAGTCATTACACTTCGCGCTTGCGCGCTCCGTTGTCAGTTGGGCTAACGCCCGTCATACGGCCTTACGGCCGTCATTAAGTTGGTTTAACGCCACAATTACAGTTAACGATGAATGACAGCGTAGTGCATTACCTGATGACCATAAATGATGCCGAAGGCATAATGACAGCGTAGCGTATTGACGGCCACTTGCAGTGGCCAAATAACTATGAGCTAACTCCAAGGATATTCATCGTATAGTAGGTCGTCAGACTGCCTGCTTCGCCATGCGGTGTATGTGGTTAATTATCAGGGTGTCCCTGCATACCGGGGAGGATTTCTATGAGACAAACAAGAATTCTCGGCGTGGGTATGTATTTGCCGGAGCGAGAAGTTACAAACCAAGAACTCGAAGCCATCGAGGAACTGGAAACCTCTGACGAATGGATCAGGCAACGAACTGGAATCCTGACCCGGCGCTTTGTTTCAGAGGGGGAAACCGGCACTGACCTTGCAGTACACGCCTCAAGAGAAGCTATCGACAATGCCGGGCTCAGCCCTGATGATATCGACTTCGTCATATATGCCACCTTAAGCCCGGACTATTTCTTTCCTGGCAATGGCTGCTTCTTGCAAGATAGGCTCTTCGGTGGCAGAACTATCGGTGCTTTGGATGTCCGTAATCAATGCTCGGGTTTTATATACAGCCTTGCCATGGCTGATAGTTTGATAAAAAGTGGCCAGTATGAACGTATCCTCATTGTCGGCTCGGAGATTCACTCCACGGCTCTAGATTTTACCTTCAGCGGCCGAGACGTGTCAGTATTGTTCGGTGACGGAGCAGGAGCAGCGGTGGTGGGCCCGGCCCCCGATGGCCACCCAGGCATACTGGCAAGCGCTCTGCATGCAGAGGGAAAGTACGCAAAGGAACTGTGGACAGAGTATCCTGCCAGCGCACACCACCCAAGGATTTCGCACGAAAGCCTCGATCAAGGCAGGCACTACCCGCAAATGAACGGACGGATGGTATTCAAACATGCGATCACCCGCATGGTTGAAGTGAGCCACCAGGTCTTGTCAGAAGCTGGTAAAGCAGTGGCGGAGCTGGATTTGCTCTTGCCCCATCAGGCCAACATGCGCATCAATCAAATGGTGGCGTCCCAGTTGGGCATCCCTGAAGAAAAGGTGGTAAACACCATCGCCTGGACCGGTAACACCACAGCCGCCACCATACCCATTTGTATGCATGAGGCTCTGAAACTAGGGAAATTAAAGGAAAACGATCTCGTACTTCTGACTGCCTTTGGGGCTGGTTTCACCTGGGCAGCCTCGCTGCTTCATTGGTAGAGCGATAAAGCAGGCAGTCTAACAATGTTTTTAACTATGAATATCCTCTGCGTTCTCTTATAGTCATTTGGCCACTAGATGTGGCCGTCACTACGCTTCGCTGTCATTTGTTGTCATTAGGTCGTTATGATTAGTGATGATGAATTGGCAAATAACCACAAATGACCATAAATGACGGGCGCCAGCCCAAGTGACAATGAAGCGCGCTTGGGCGAAATGTAATGACTTGTAGGCTCCTAGTGCCTACTTTGCCCTGCCCCTTGCACCATCATCGGAGATGGCCTATGAGCGTTCGCTGGAAATTCCTTATATTCTTTATGACCTTCAGTCTTGCGCCTCTTCTCGTTGTTACTTTAGTAGGTCAACGGGGAATTGTACGAATGGGTGAAACCATATCCGGTTTGGCAAAAAAGAACCGGACCGAAATCGTCAGCAGAGAACTCAAGCAAACAGCAACGGACTATGCCAAGATACTTGGCCGTGAAAAAGAAGTGCTGGAACTCACACTGAGAATCATTGCCAGAGATGCGGAGCGCTTTTTGTCCGAACCGCCGAAGGGCGCTGCTAAGGTCTATTTTGCTGATGACTACGACAACCCCACCAAGGCTCCTAAAGATATCGTATTTTCTCACAAGCATATCAGAGGTGCTGCTGGGGATGGAACTGAACCAATGGTTGTGAGCTTCGGTCATCAGGTCTTTTTGGTTCTACCGGGAGCTGACTGGCGGTATGTAGCAACTGACATTGGTCGCCTGAGAAGACTTCTTCCTGTGCACAGTGAGTTTGAGAACCAATTGGGCGACATCCTCTATTGGCAGTATGTCAGCCTGGAGAGCGGCGTTCACGCAGCTTATCCCGGCCACGGCGGCTATCCTTCCACGTACAACCCACAAACTCGTCCATCGTATATCTTGGCCAGAGAAAAGGGTGAGTTGGCCTGGAGCACCCCGTACATAGATGTCTCTACACGTCAGGTCATCATGACTGCCTCTATGCCCATCCGTCACTCTGACGGTTCATTTGCAGGAGTAGCCGCCATTGACGTGCTTCTTTCAGAGGTTTTACAGGTTCATGAATTATCTTCTCAGTGGTCAACTGCCATGCGCTCTTTCCTTGTCTGGTCAGGGGTAAAAGAAGAGACCGGTGAGTACGGCCTCTGGATAATAGCTCAAAAAGACTATGTGGAGAATGCCGCTGCCTGGAGCGGCGCGATGGGGGTGGAACGACTCGCATCTTCAGATGTTGAGAGCATGGAATTGTTGGAAGGAGAAATCAAAGCCAGACAAGCCGGCTACATCGACATGCCTTATTTCGGTGTGGATTCTGTCTGGGCCTATGGTCACGCCGGTGACGACTTGAATCTTATACTCATCGTACCCAAAAGGATTATTTTGGAGCAGTTTGAACGGGTACGAGAATCGTTACATTCAATGGTTAAAGAACAGTGGCTGATTACCGGGGTTGTTGCCATTGGAGTGATTCTCTTGCTTATGTTGGCCGGTCTGTGGTTCGCCCACGCCATGATCAGGCCTCTCTTCGTCATGGTTGAGGCGGTCAAGCGTCTGGCAAAGGGCGATTTCTCTGCACGAATCAACATAAAAACAGGCGATGAACGCGATCTGCTGGCGAAGACCTTCAATGAAATGGTTCCGCAGCTCGAAGACAGAATACTAATCCGTAAGTCTCTGGAAGTGGCCAAGGAAGTGCAACAAAATCTCCTGCCCCAGGAGATACCAAACTTACGCGGCTTTGATATTGCTGCCAAGAGCGTCTACTGCGACGAGACTGGTGGGGACTACTTTGACTTTTTCCCCTGTGAGGATGAAGACTGCGCCCGCTATGGCATTGTGGTGGGCGACGTCACGGGCCATGGAGTTGGGGCCGCTTTGCTCATGGCCACAGCCAGGGGGCTCATAAGGGGGCTGGTGACGAGACCGGAAAATCTGGCCGAGAGTCTCACTCAAGTCAACAGTCTTCTCTCCGTTGATGTGAGAGATAGCGGCAGGTTCATAAGCCTGTTCTTTCTTATGATAGAGGAGGACTCACGCGTAATCAGTTGGGTCAGAGCCGGACACGATCCAGCCTTCCTCTACGATCCCGCCACTGAGACCCTGGAAGAGCTCATGGGGCCAGGAATGGTCTTAGGGGTGGAGGAAGACTATTGTTACGAACATGTTGAAAAGACCATCGAAACGGACGGGACAATTATTCTCATCGGTACGGACGGTATCTGGGAGACCCACAACGGAGAGGGAGAGATGTTCGGTAAAGACCGTCTTTCCCAAATCATCCGTAATAACCATCACAACTCCGCTGGAGCCATTCAAGACGCTGTGCTTGAGGAAGTCAGCGACTTTCGTGGGGGCAGAGAGCAAGAAGACGACATCACAATTGTGGTGATTAAGGTGCTACTGTAAGCTACCAAGAGCGACTTGACCGATACGGATTGGGGGTATTCTCCATGCAAAACCGGGAGCCTGCCCAAACGGCTCAACCGAGGCCAAGAGTGTTTCGCGCTTTAGGCAAAGCCGATCCCCCGGAGCAGGTCGAGATTGACAACCATTCCTATCGTAGGGTTGACATTCTGAAGCACGATTCGTGGGCGGCCACTGCGCTGTACCAAGGTCCGCGAGGCATGGTTGTCGCCAAGTTCAACCGTCAGCAATCGGTTTTTGGGCTGCCGATGAAGTGGTTGGGCAGGAGGCTGGGGCGACGTGAGACCCGTATGCTGCAACGGTTGAACGACTTACCTAACATCCCCGCCTACAGCGGCGACCTGACGATCAATGGCGTAAGCCAGACACACGCTGTTACGCACGACTATGTGGCCGGCCATCCCTTGGAGAGACGCGAGCCGGTCAATGATACTTTTTTTCCGATACTCCAGCAATTGATCGAGGATATGCATGCGCGCGACCTTGCCTACGTTGACCTCAGCAAACGCCAGAATATCATTGTCGGGGATGATGCCAAGCCTTACCTGATAGACTTCCAGATCAGCCTCAACCTGCCGGGTTGGTGGCCGGGCAATGGTTGGCCGATGCGAGTACTACTTCGCCTTTTGCAGGACATGGACGACTACCATGTGCTCAAACACTACAGAGACTGTCGGCCGGATCTGCTCAACCCTGAACAGCTCGATCTGGAGAGATATCGGCCTTGGACTATCCGGTTCGGCCGCCGCATCGGCAAGCCGCTGCGTGAGATTCGCCGTAAGTTTCTGGTGCTCATAGGCGTGCGCACAGGCAAAGGCCGTGCGCAATCCGAAACGGCCCCCGAAGACGCTGTGCGACGTGAGATAGAGTAATATAGAGCACTGAAAAATATCCAATTCCAAGCACCAAACCGGGGCCCCGCCCAGAGGGTGGGGACTCCGAAGGAGAAATCTCAGGGTTTCAGGTGTCGGGTGTCAGGTCTCAGATGTCAGGTGTCAGGGAAGAAAAACAAAAAAACTGAAACCTGAAACCTCAGTCTTTGTCATCTGGAATTTCTATTCCGCCAGTACTGCTCACCGCTTATTCCTTACTGATTTTCGCTCTTGCCAATATGTCTCTCTCCACAGATCTGAAGAGTTCGCGGCTTTCTCCTTGAACCTGGTCTAGCTTATTTTGATAGCGACTGTGGAGGGCGGGGTCCCGCATTACAGCTAGATTTGCCTGAGCTATCCCATAGGTTCCATGGATCGCAGCTTGGAGAAGTTCGCAGACCACCAGCAGGTCTGCAAGGAGATGACCCTTGCAGTGTTTTGCCGCCCTGGCCACCAGGCGCAACCCTTTATGGGCTTCTTCCATAATCTTTATGGGACATTCGATTGCTTGCTTCAGCGGTTCGAGAATTACATCAGCACTCTTTCCGAATGTCTTCGCCCGGGCAAAACGCACGTATGCCTCGCCGTCTTCATCACGAAGTTGGAGGAGGGTGGACGATGATCTTCTCACCTCTTCGTGCAAATTCTGCCAGCGAGACTCAGAAGGAATATCACTGCGCCGCAGTTCAACCAGGACAATTTTCTCGAGAAGCGCCAACCCCACACAGGCTCCATGGGCTGCTGCTGCACCACCACCCGGCACAGGCTCTGGTCTGGCAATGGCTTCCAGAAACGAGTCGCTCATAATCAGCACCTCCACCTTAACGGTAGCCGTACGAATGGTTCACCAGCCCGTACCGCCATACCGTTAGCGGGCTGTAGTTTGACTGACCTCCTGTGAATGCTTATCAGAGATAAATCTATACGAGCTGCAAGTTATCAAGTATTACTGAATTATCCAGGCTAAAGAATACAACATACTCAGCAAACTGTCTTGTGGGAAAAGGAGGCTTGCATATGAAAGCCATAGCAATAAATGAGTTCGGCGGCCGAGATACATTGCAACTCATGAATCTACCCGTACCTGAGATCAAGCCAGGAGAAATTCTTGTTAGGGTGAAAGCGGCCGGGATCAATCCAGTGGACTGGAAGATCCGGGAAGGATATATAAAAGATCTCTTTCCATACGAGTTTCCAATCATCCTGGGTTGGGACGCGGCGGGAATTGTGGAACAGGCCGGTCCAGCGGTGACACGTTTTAGACAGGGAGATGAGATTTTTGCTTACTGCCGCAAACCCATGGTTCAGGGAGGTGCATACGCAGAATACATTGTGCTGGAAGAAGAACATGCGGCTATAAAGCCGAAAAATATCTCCTTTGAAGAGGCTGCCTCAATTCCACTTGCTGCACTAACTGCTTACCAGTCTCTATTTGATGCTGCTAAAATCAACCCGGGAGAAACCGTTTTAATCCATGCTGCGGCAGGAGGAGTGGGAGGCTTCGGGGTACAGTTGGCAAAAGATCATGGGGCTGTGGTGTGGGGAACGGCTAGTGGTCGCAACGAAGAATATGTACAAGACCTGGGGGCGACCCAGGTAGTGGACTACAACCACGTGGACTTCCGCAACTCGGTCCGCTCAGAGTACCCAGATGGCGTGGACGTAGTTTTTGATTGTGTGGGCGGAGAAGTTCTCGAAAAAAGTGCTGATATTGTCAACAAAGGGGGACGACTCATATCAATTGTGGATGATCCCACTGGATTAATAAGAAAGGATATAGATAAAGAGTTTGTTTTCGTGGCCCCCAACAGTACCCAATTAACTGAACTGGCCCGGATGGTAGAGCAAGGACGCCTTAAGACTCGCCTCTCCCAGGTTTTTCCTTTTGGCCTAGAAGAAGCCAGAAGAGCCCATGAACTCAGTGAGTCCTCGCGTACCCGAGGGAAGATGGTCTTCGTTATTTGACTACCTTTGAGGTAGGCACCGATTAGTCATATGCTTCGCGTCACTTGGCTACGCCATCACTATGCCTTGCGGCTGTCATTCGATCGTTACAATAGATTACCATGCTTGACAACGCTGCGTAATGACAGTGAAGGCTAGTGACCTGATGGTAAAATAATCAAAGATCTACATGACCAACGAGAAAATATGTCAACTGACTTCGACAATATCCTCATAATCGCCGACATCGAGGGAAGTTCGGGCTGCTGGGACTATCGAGCCTCATCATTTATGACCGATGAGTGGAGCCAAGCTTGTGTTGAAATGAGCTTGGATGTCAACGCTGTGGTCAGGGCCCTTCTTGATGCGGGTGTTAAGCATGTCACAGTGAAGGACTTCCACCGAACCGGCTACAATCTTCTCTCGGAACTGATCGATCCGAGAGCTCAGGTTGTCTTGGGCTACAAGCGCGGACCGGCACCTGGCATAGGAGATCCGGGCAACGCACAGGCCGTCATGTTTCTGGGCCTGCATGCTGCTTCAGGTACTGAGGGGTTCATGGCTCATACCCTTACCTCACGCATAAGCTGGCTAGAGGTGAATAGAAAGCCGCTGGCCGAGGTTGAGCTTTTTTCGGCATCGCTGGCACCTTATGGGTTAAGACCCATCTTCTTTTCGGGCTGCCCCACTGCCTGTGCACAGGCAAGAGCTGCAATCAGGAAAATAGATTCTTATCCAATTGACAAGTCTGCCGGTCCTGAACTGTTTGATGTCGAATCATGGCGGTCCGGCCTAGTGAGCGCTGCGCTGCACTCCCTCAACAACGGGGCAACGGAGCCATATACTCCGCATGGTCCCTTTCAGGCAGAAGTGACCTGGCGGGGTGGCGAAATCACAGCCCAAAACCTTGCGCGAAGGTGGGGCTTTGACCACGAGGGTGCTCGAATTTTCATTGAGGCTGATGGCATCCATGAACTCTACAGAGATCTCATCAGGCTCTGTTATCTCACACCTCTAACGGTGAGGATTCTTCCATTCGGGCTATTTTTGTATAACCTGACTGGCCGGCTCGGCCTGGCCTGGGCACGCCGAAGGCTCAAGAAAGACAAATATTTACCGCAGAGCAAGCGGAGAAGATGAATGGATAGTCGATGTGGGATGAGGGGATTTGGGATTGCGGATTGCGGATTGCGGAATGAGGAGAGGTGCAAGGCTTAGGGCACAGGGCGTAAGGCGATGTGGGTCACTAGCCTTCGGCGTCATTAGGTCACTACGCTGCGCTGTCATTCGTTGTAATAGGTAGGAGCGTTAAGATCGCAAGCGAAGCTTACTCCTATAGGACATTTGAAATTAAGCTGATCGCTGACGGCTAACAGCTGATTGCTAAATCCGTCCGGCAAAACCGGCTAAGTGAGCCTAACCGGCTCAACAGACTTTAGCCATCGAGCATGGGGTAGAATTTCGGATTGAGGATGTGAAATCTGAGACGGACATGTTTTTTTTGTATCTCACATCTCATATCTATTACGCGAATGAAAGAGGAAAGAGGACACGCTAATGCGACCAGGTTGCGATGTATCATCGCTGGATCAGCCAGCGGTACTGAAGTACTTGTTTCACCCTCGGAAGGATCACGTACAAGCTGCGTCCCAGGGTGCCCTTGATTTCTTCATACCTGTTGAAGAAGGGGTGCAACTGGGCGCACGCTTCTATCCTGCTGACCCCGGAGAGCCCCATATTCTCTTTTTTCACGGTAATGGTGAGATCGCAAGCGACTATGACGCCATCGGGCCGGTGTACAACAACTACGGAATCAGTTTTCTAGTGGTGGATTACCGGGGTTACGGACAGAGCACTGGATTACCCACCGCCAGCAACCTGCTTTCTGACTCACACACCGCCTTCAGAGAGGTGCGGTGTTGGCTGGAGGGCCAGGGCCGAACCGGGCTAATTATCATCATGGGAAGATCTCTTGGAAGCGCACCGGTTCTAGAAATAGCCTGCTGCTATCAAGGCGAGATTGCTGGCCTGATACTCGATAGTGCTTTCGCAAGGACCGTTCCCCTCCTCAATCGGTTAGGAGTGGCAACGAACACCCTGGGAATCTCCGAAATGGATGGCTTCGGGAATTTTGGCAAGATTAGAGATATAGGGAAGCCCACCCTCATTATTCATGGCGAAAAGGACGAGATAATCCCTCTAGAGGATGCTGATATTTTACTTGCAAACTCGGGTTCCATGAGAAAGCAGCTGTTGCTCGCCCCTGGCTGCGGTCACAATGACATCCTGTTGCGCTGTGGCGAGGCCTATTTCCAGACTATTAGCCGCTTTGCAGAAATGCTGAAAAGACTGAAGAGAAAGGCTGCCAGGGGGCGTGGTTTCGATCGCAGATACCCAAGAAGATAGAGAGCAGCTGGCAGCTAGCAGATGGCAGTATTGAAACGAAAGTAGTTGAATCATGCTGTAGCGCGTGAAGTGACCTTAGCTTTCAGCTTCGCCACAAGTTTCTGTAAGTCATCCAGGATCACGTAGCCGCAGGGGACCAGGAGCAGGGTGATGAAGGTGGCAAATAGTACACCGAACCCGAGACTGACGGCCATGGGTATGAGAAATTGAGCCTGGAGGCTGCGTTCCAAAATCATTGGCGTCAAGCCGGCAAAGGTAGTCAAAGAAGTTAGAATGACGGCCCTGAACCTCAGGGCCCCACCCCGAGTAATAGCGTCATGTACACTGGCGCCCTCTCTGCGAATACGATTGGTAGCGTGTACCAGCACCAGGGAGTCATTGACCACCACGCCAGTCAGACCGACGATGCCAAACAAACTTAAAAGGCTCAGGTTAAGACCCATGAGCAAATGTCCGAACACAGCGCCCACGATGCCGAAAGGAATGGCCGACATGACCACAAAGGGCTGCGAAAAGGACTTGAACGGAATGGCCAACAGAGCGTAAATGAGAAAGAGCGCGATAACAAAGCCACTGATAATATCGTCCAGGGACTCCTTCTGTTCCTTTCCTTCCCCTTCCATGGTGTAGCGCAAGCCTGGATAACGCAGTTTCAGTTTCGGCATGACCCGACTTTCCAGATCTACACGCACTTCATTGGCGTTGGTGATAGTCTCATCCACGTCAGCCGTCACCTTGATTACCCGGAAACGCTGAGCTCGTTCGATAGCGGCGTAGCCCTCCTCCATTTTCACTTCGGCCACCTCGTTGAACGGGACCTCGGAGCCGTCCGGCGTCCGGATGTACATATCCTCAACGGAACCCAGAGACTTACGCTTGGACTCCGGGTACCGTACCATAACCTTGACCTCATCCTGATCACGCTGCAAGCGGAGGGCCTCGGCACCGTAGAAAGCATGCCGGACCTGCTTGGCTAGATCATCCAGGGTCAAACCTAAACTGCGGGCAGCCAGTTTCAGTTTGAGCTGCATCTCGTCTTTGCCCGGTAGGAAGCTGTCACTTACATCGAATACCCCGGGGTAGGTTTTAAGCTCCGCTTGCAGTTCCTCTGCCGCCGCCTCCAGCATGTCGTGATCGTCCAGCGACATATGAATCTCAACGGCATTGCCGGCGCTGAAGAGTACACTCTGGTAAGAAATGGCCTCGGCATCCGGTACAACGCCCACCTTCTGGCGCCATAGGTTGCCGAGTTGAGTTGCGGTCACATCCCTTTTCTCTCCCTCTAGGAGCTCTATTGTGATCTGGGCCAAATGGCTCCCCGACTGTGGTCCACTGGCCATCGGACCGCTCCCTCTGCCGTGCCGCCCTACTCTGGTGATGATACCCTTCAAGAGCGAGGGCGCATCTTTGGACCGCTTCTCGTCTGCTTCGGCCAGGGCCTCTTTACCGGCCTGCTCCAAGAGACCGGCAATTTCTGCTGTCCGCTCCACAGGTGTACCTGCCGGCATGGTCAATCTACATCTCAAAAAGTCACTTTCAACCTTTGGAAAAAGGGTAAACTTGATCCAGCCTGCCTGCCATATTCCCACAGTCACCAACAAGATGGCGATACCCAGCGCAACTGTGGCATAACGCCAGCGCACACAAAAATCCACCGCCCAGCTATAAGGCCGCCTGATGAACCATTTCAGCCAGCGGGCCGTGCGCTTTTCCTCCATGCTTCGCTTTGCTCGGTGTTTGGATGCCACCAGGTGGGCCGGGAGAATCAACAAACATTCCACCAGAGAGCCCAGCAGCACCAGAATGACCACAGTGGGAATGTTGCGGATGAGTTTCCCCATGACGCCACTACCCAAGAGTAGGGGATAGAAGGCAGCCACCGTGGTCAGGACTGCAAAAATCACCGGCCGCCCTACCTCCAGCGCGCCCTGCACTGCTCCTTCCAGAGGTTCGAGCCCCTCCTCCTGCCTCCGAAAAATATTCTCACCCACGACTATAGCGTCATCCACCACGATACCCAGAACCATGATGAAGGCGAACAGGGAGATCATGTTGATGGAGACGTCAAAGGTGGGCAAGGCCATCAGCCCAAACATAAAGGATATGGGTATCCCGAGGGTGACCCAAAAGGCAAGGCGCGCATTCAGGAACATTCCCAGGAGTATACTCACCAGGATCAGGCCGAGGGCCATGTTTTTCAGCAACAGCCGAATTCTGCTTTTCAGTATTCTCGACCTGTCCCGATAGATACTAATGTCCACTCCTTCTGGCAGGCTTGGCCTGATCTCCTCGATATACTGTTTGACAGTAGCGGCCACTTCCAGGGCGTTCTGATCGGCAACCCTGTAGACTTCGATAAGGCCGGCTGGTTTGCCCTGAAATCTGGTAAAAAGATCCACATCCTCGAAGCCATCTCTGAGCTCGGCGATCTGGCCAAGAGTGACCTTGCTGCCATCGGTCCTGGAAATTACAGCGATATCTCGATAGTCCGCCGCGTAGTAACGACGACCCTTGGTCCTGACCAGGATCTCGCCCCCCGCCGTCTTGACGCTACCCGCCGGCAGATCCAGGCTCGCCCTTCGAACCGCCTCGGCGACCCTGCCCAAGGTGAGACCATAACGCCGGAGAGATTCCTCGGAGACTTCGATGTGAATTTCTCCCTTGCGGAGACCTGCGAGTTCGGCCAGGGTAATGCCAGGCAAATTGGTTATGTCGTCTTTTATTCTCTCAGTCAGGTGTTTGATCGTTGACTCAGGTGCATTGCCAAAGACCGTGACATTCAGAACCTGGCGCCGCCGGGTCACTTCTCGGACAATCGGCTCTTCGGCTTCGTTGGGAAAGGTGGTGATCCGGTCTACCTCTGCCTTTACTTCATCCAGGAGTTCCTGCAAATCCCAATCGTTCACGACCTCAATGGTAACCGTCGCAAACGATTCTCTGGCTACTGAATCAATCCGCTTGATGCCGGCCAACCCCGCCACTTTTTCTTCAATTCTCCGGACGATGGCCTCCTCAACCTCTGCCGGCGAAGCACCGGGGTATTCCATGGTGATGGAAATCATGTCCAGTGAGGTCTCGGGAAATATCTCAAGCTTGGTGGTCAGCCCTGTTACCGCACCGGCCAACAAGAGAAAAAGCATCAGTAGATTGGCGGCAACGTGATTCTCGGCAAACCAGGCAACGGCGCCTTTCATAGTAAGCCCTCAGTTGAATAGGTGCCTAAAGTATATTAAATGCCTAAAGTTCACTAAAGTGAGCTAAATTGCCTAAAATTATTAGAAAACATACCGAAATCAGAAATCCAAAATTGTGAAAGTTCCGAGTTCTTACTTGGCCGCTGACCGCTCATTGCTGACCCCTGATCGCTCTGACACTTTACGTACGGCCATCCCATCGGTAACAGCCTTCAGAGGCGTTGTGATCACTGTTTCTCCATCCGCTAAACCCTTGGTAACAAGAACCTCGTTACCCTGAACCCTGGCAACCTCCACTTCTCGGAAGCGAAGACGACTTTCTTTGTCTAATACCCAGACGACATTGCTCTGATGAAGTGCTCCGCGAGGAATAATCGCTGCGTTCTCGATTTTGCGGCCTTCGATCTCCACCGTTACAAAAAGCCCGAAGACGAGTGGCGGCTTCCTGGCATAGGGTTTATCCACCCGCACCACCACATGAATCATCCGCGTTCGCTCATCCAACCTTCCTTCAGTCCGGACTACTTTCCCTGGCCAACTCAATGCACGGCCCGCAATACTGGCCCGAACCACCGCAGAAGCCCCACGTCCATCTGTTGAGGTGAAAGCGGGTACATCAAACCAGAACAAATCTCCCCCTTCGAGAGGCACAACAATCTCGGCCGCCTCAGTGGAATAGAGAGTCCCCAGGGTCTGACCAGGAGAGACATATTGACCAATATCGACTTTTTCCTCACCCACTCGTCCATCAAAAGGGGCCTTCAGTCTGGTGCGTTCCAGATTCAAGAGAGCTTTGCGTAGGTCCGCCTTGTCAGCCTCCAATCTAGCCTGTGCTGCTGCCAACTGTGGTTCCTTGGCCACGAGAGCCGGAGGCTTTTTATCTTCGCTGGAACTATTTGGATAGAGTAAACGCCACTCTTCCACTGCTGCTAAGGCCTCTTCCTCGGCCAATTCGAGCCGACTCTCAGCGTCCTTTACCTTGGCTTTGGCCAGGGTTACGGCCAACTCGTAATCCACCGGGTCGATTTGAAGCAAAGTGTTATCTTTTCCAAATACGCCTCCATTAACCAAGGCTGGAGACACGCGTACCACCTTGCCGCCCACTTCCGGCACCAGATTGATTTCTCGCAATGGTCGAACCGTGCCCTCGCCCCTGATGTACACGGTCTGCGGACCTCTATTTGTCTGGATGGTCCGCACCATTGGCACAGGGGCGGGAGGTTTGCGCTTCTTCATTTCAGGTTTACTCGCCGTCATTACAAGAAAGCCCACGACACCCACGGCGATGAGAACCACACTAATGCCAAACTGAACAAATCGTTTTTTCCTGGGACTCATATTGGGTAAGTCTCCATTTGCGCAGGTTGTATTTAACCACGAAGAGCACGAAGGGATGTAATCTCAGATTGATGATCACAGATTGCGAAATCTTCCAGTTCACACCTGTGCCAATCTACAATCTGAAATCTTCTTCGTGCCCCTTCGTGTTCTTCTTGGTTTAATCTCCCTTCGTGTTCTTCGTGGTTTCATTTCGCTTTTTAACCATGACCGGCCCCGGATACGCCCAGCCGCCGCCCAGAGCCCGGTGGAGATTGACGCGGTTGTTGAGAAGCACGAAATCAACATCCACCAAATCACTTTCGGCTTGAAATCTGGTCCGCTGGGTGTCCAATACAGTGAGAAAATCAACCAGTCCCTTTTCATATCGACTCTCAGCTATCCTCTGTGCCTCTCGCGCCTCACGCAGAAACTTAACCACATAATCCCGACGTTTCAACTGTTCCTCCCGAGTCAGGAAGGCGCCTTCTACTTCAGCAAAGGCGGTTAGGACTGTTTTGGCGTAGGTAACCACCCCCTGTTGGTATCTTGCCTCAGCCGCCCGTTGGCCTGCCTGCAACTTGCCAGCATCAAATAGTGGCTGCGCTATGCCCAGAGCAATGTTCCACAATTCATTTTCGGGCTTAAAAAGCCGGTCTAGATCTTCGCTGGTGTAGCCGTACGTGCCTGTCAATACAATCCGGGGGAAGCGGCTGGCCTTAGCCACACCAACCAGAGCGTTCAACGCCACCAGTTGTGCCTCGGCGGCTCTGATGTCCGGGCGTCGAAGCAGGAGTTCAGAGGGCAGACCCGGTGGCACTGGATCAAGTCGTTTGTAATAGTCCTCCGGCTGCAGCCGAGGTGGCCGGGTTTCGGGATAGCGTCCCAAGAGGACGGCCAGTGCCTGTTGCGTGGTGCCTAAGTCTTGTCGCAGGGACGGAAGAGTTGCTTGGGCCCCGGCCAGAACTCTTCGGGCCTGTCTTACGTCCAAGACAGAGGTCAGGCCTCTCTTGTATCTGCTCTCCACGAGAGTCAGGCTGCGGCGGAAGGATTCCACCAGTCGTTCGGCAATTTCTATTGCCCGCTCAAAAGACTCCATCTGCAAATAGAGGGTGATGGCCTCCGCCACCACGGTTTGAGCCACGGTGCGACGGTCTTCCTCGGCTTCCAGCAGATTAGCCCGCGCAGCCTCTTCGGCCCGAGCAAGACGACCCCATAGGTCAATCTCAAAGGAAGCGGGCAATGATAGATCATACGTTGTAATTTCTCTATCGACGGAAAAGGCCTGCCCAGGCACTGAAACCTGTTCCGGTCTTTGCTGTCTCTCTGCTCCAGCCTGAATGTTCACCTGAGGAAAACGATCGGCCCGGGTTGAAACCAGTTGCGCTCGTACCTCGAGGACCGCCGCTGTAGCAATTCTTAGATCCAGGTTGTTTTTAAGCACCTCTTCCACTAACTGATTCAACTCCGGGTCATTGAAAATAAGCCACCACTGGTCAACAGGCTCCGGTATCGCCAGTTCGGTGGGGGTGTACTGGTAACCCGCAGGCACTTGAAAACCAATATCGGGTTTTTGATAATCGGGGCCCAGCTTCATGCAACCAGTCACTATGAAGATAACAATCAGGGCCATGTGAGTATACATCAATGAGCGCTTCACCTTTACGCCTCCATTTCACTTACACCCAAACCTTGAAGAGAAAACTGAGTGATCTGTTCCACCAAGCGAGCCCTGAAAGCGGTGTCATATTCACGTCCGGTGAGACGACTGACCGCCACTCTGGCGAAATTAAAATAAAGCACCATTGAGAAGATGCTGAAGGTGTTGAGCAGCATCTGTTCCTGGCCCACTTTATCGGTTTGAATAGAACGCAACTTGTCGGCAAACTCTTTGAAAAAGGGTTGAATTACCTCCTGGGCCACAAGCTCAAAAGCCCTGGTGGGTTTGGTCATTTCCCTGGTCATTAGTTGACTATGGCGAAGACGCTCTTCATCCGATAGCGGGCCTTCCACGAAGGCCTGGGCCAGAGCCCTCACTACTTTGGGGGGCGACAGGGAGTCTTGCCCCGCCAAGGCCTTCCTGAAACTCTCACGTATTCGCGTAGCACGGGGTGCCCAACGAGAACGGAAAACCTCCAGATAAAGATTTTCTTTCTTGCCAAAATGGTAGTTCACTGCCGCCAGATTGCAGCGTGCAGCCGAG
>CP070843.1:1071341-1074483 GCA_020350905.1 Deltaproteobacteria bacterium | reverse complement strand
GAAACATCGTAGATCGCTACTGGTCCCTCCTGCAAAGATAGAGCAATGGAGCGCAAAGCACTAACAGGTCCTTTATTGATATACTCATCGCTCAGACCATATGACGCGGCTACCTCCAGTTCATCGGTTTTGCGGTTGATAAGAAAGACACTACATCCCTTGACATCCAAAGCTGTCTTAATGCTCTCCACGGTCATTAAGACAACTTCTTCGGGGTTCCGGGAATGGGAAATGACCTTGGTGACCTTAAGTAAAGTCTCATAATTAATAAGTTGTTTTTTCATGACTCCCCCCTTTCTCCCACCCTGTGTGCTGCATAACTACAATTGGCTAAGGCCGGTCTAGAATCCGACAGTGATGATGGTGACTATTCCAATAAGGCTTAATTAATCTCCTTCGATTATCTCCCAGTTTGCCTCAAAAGTATTGCTTTGCAGAGTATATGCATATCCGAACATCTTTCCGATCCCTGGCAGCACTCCCTTTTGAACTTTCCAGTAGGCAAGATAAATGGCCGGGAGCATGCGAGTTTGTGGATCGCCCTCAATGTTTTGCCAAATTTCCCGTTTCTCCATGACTCTCCAAAGAGTGCCATATTTCTTACTCTGGACTGTTTGTCCTACATTGGGCAGTTTCTTCTGGCTGAATACTTCCTCGTGTGTTACTTGCATGGCTCACACCTCCTTTGGCGGGAATTAGTGTAGACTTTCGTTTAGGAGCCTGCCTCTATTCAGACCAGGAAACTTTCAGAGGTATAGCTGTGAGAGAAGTGAGAGTGAGTTGTCGAGGTAGTAGTCGGGACTAGCCGGAGAAATTACTGACTCGCGAGTCGACAGAAAGTCAAAAAACGCCGTGCCCAAGAAAATCCAAGTTGATATGAAGCAGTTGCTACAGATTAGACAACACTCTTTTTAGAGTTAGCAGGCACACCTAACGTTCATTCTCTCCAAGATGTCTGCCTCTGTTTTGGCTCTGCTTGAGATCTTAGTTACCTAGTTTGATGCTACCCCCAATCCCAAACCCTTGTCAAAGAGAAAAAACGCACGATTCGTTTTTTCCTGTTTGGAGGGGATGCATTCAATGTAGATAATGATGCGTTAGCTTACGATCCCTACTACCTTGGTAGAGCTTCATAAAATCGAGTGATGTGCAATTTCCCAGGAGTTCAGCCGGGCTTCATATCACATCCCTTAATCTAAACTCGGCTGGAATTTACTCCGGCACAAGATGTTGAGAGTTTTCAAATCAGGTTCACTGGGGGAGGATGCTTTTCTGTCTCTAAAACAGGGATTAGAGTAAGTCTCGCCGCCTAGTCGAATGTAAGCTTTCACACATTTAACTGACCAAGCTGGTGGTGCTGGGTTGCTCTCACTAACTTACCCCGGCCCAGGCGGTAAATAATGTCTGTGGTCTTGGAGAGAAATTCGCTATTATGGGAGGCAATAAGGTAGGTTAAATCGGAGCTTGTTAGTATTTCAGCGAGCCGCTCCACAGTGTTTTCGTCTAGCCCGGTAGTGGGCTCGTCGAGAATGAGTACTTCGGGTTTCATGGCCAAAACAGTTGCGAGGGAAATCAGCCTTCTTTCTCCCCCCGACAACTTGTAGGTCAAACGGTCCTCAAATCCTTCCAGTTCCAAACGTTCCAGCACCTCCCGAGTGATCGCCAAAGCTTCCTCTTGACTCTTGCCGAGATTCAGCGGACCGAAAGCCACGTCTTCCGCTACCGTGGGGCAGAAAAGCTGATCGTCAGAATCCTGAAACAGCAGCCCGATTTTCTCCCTCACCTCTCTGAAGTCTTTCTGCTTTCGCCGCTCCTCGCCGAATACTTCAATTGCTCCCGCAGTGGGGCGGAGCAGACCCATCAGCAGGTGAAAGAGGGTGGTCTTTCCACTGCCGTTGGCGCCAATCAGACCAACCCGTTCACCACGACTGATCTGCAAATCGAGATCATCCAGCACCGGCCGATGCGACTGGTTATCATGGTAGGTGAAGGAGATCCCTTTGAGGCTTACGATTACTTCAGAATTATCCATTGCAATGACGCCATGCCACTTACAAAAAGCATCATGATCACCAACATGATCACGTCCACCCTCTGCAATTCAAAGTGGCTAAGGAGATAGTATTTTCCATGAAATCCGCGGCAGAGCATGGCCTTGCGGATGCGGTCAGCTCGATCGAAGCTTTTAATGAGCAGCATGCCAATAAGGTAAGCGAAACTTCTATACGTGTGCACATTCGTGCCAGGTTTGAAGGCTCGAATCTTCATGGCGTCACGCAACCGATCATATTCCAAATGAAGCACTTGAAGGTACCTGACCGTGAAGAAGAGCAGATGAATCAGTTTGTCTGGAACATAGAGGTGGCTCAAGGCATGACCCAAGGTAATGATCGGTGAGGTGGCCAGGAGTGCAATCAGGGCGAGAACGATGGTGTTCGATTTGACAGTTATGAGCAGCGCGTAGATAACCCCTTCCCGGGTAGCATCCAGAGGACCGATGCTGAAGAGCTTTTCTCCACCATAGGTGAAGGGCAGAAACAGCCAGAGGAAAACAATAAAAGCGTTTACTACGAGCAGGCGTAAAAAAACCTCTCTCAAGGAAAGGCGGGCGAGAAACAGGAGGGTAAGGGAAAGGCAAACAGCCGTTGCCAGGCAAGCCTGCCTGTCCGCAACTGCCACCACCACTGAGAACAGGGCGGCGACTACTATCTTGACTCGAGGGTCAAGACGGTGGAGAAGGGAATCTCCCGTGGCGAAATTATCGATATGCATTTTCAGCTACCAGCTATCAGCCGTCAGCTTTCAGCAAAGTCAGGAGGTATCACTTAAGAGTTTAGGGAAGAATAGAATACTGGAATGATGGAATGTTGGGTTAACAGGTAAAGGACGAGATTTCTCTGCAGCTCTTATTGTACCTATTATTCCAGACTTCCATTCTTCCAATTTTCCCCCTCCTGGCTCCTGACTACTTGCTTCTGTTCTTGCTCTTGAGATAGATAAACACCCCAAAAATGCCGAAAATATATCCTATCCCGCCAACGATTTCCGCTATAGTGGGACCTTCTTTGCGGGTGTCGCGGATTAGCTTTATCACCGGGGCAAGCTTCCGATCCAGAGCTCTGTCGATCATTCCTTCCAGCTG
>CP070843.1:1067317-1071241 GCA_020350905.1 Deltaproteobacteria bacterium | reverse complement strand
GAGCAAAGATTATTTCGGACTTCGGATTTCGGATTTCGGATTGAAAATAATAAAATGCAACTCAAAAACCCAATTTGAATTCCACAATCCGCATTCCCCAATCCGCAATTGAGTGACTCCAGCAGACTGCCGCAAGGGGGAAAGAGCATTGAAGCCCCCTCAGGGGGTAGCCCAAATCCGGGTTCTTTGGGCCTGGATTCTTTCCTGCTGCCTGTGGTATATTAATAATATATAAGTAGCTAATATTTATTCTTGATTACCCACTTTTCTCTGGCTCATCTTAACTCGTGAAGCTAAGTGCCTGCTTTTCGATTTGTTCAATAAGCTCTCAGTTGTAATCTATGAAAGGAGAGAGGATGCCATGAAGAAGGGACTTGGAGGATTTAGTGTTGTTCTTTTTTTCGTCATTACCATAGCAAGCGTGGGCTTTGCACAGGATATGGGTATGATTACAGGAGGGAAGAAAGGAACCTATTATCAGTTCGGTTTGAATTTAGCAAAACTTGTCAAACCACGTGGCATTAACCTCGAAGCTTACAATTCTAGCGGCTCGGTGGAAAACATTTATGCGGTATACAGAAGACCTCACACCCAGTTGGGAATTGTGCAGGCGGATGTATTGGCCTTTGTGACCAAAATTCAGACGGATCCGGTCCTGAAAAGAATCGCTAAAAAAATCAAGATGGTTTTTCCCCTCTACAATGAAGAGGTCCATCTGGTTGGCCGCCGAGAAATAACAGATTTTGATGATTTAAACGACAGGAGGGTGGCCATAGGAAAAGAGGGAAGCGGCACCTATCTTACGGCGAGACTCTTATTCGAGGTTTCAGATGTAACGCCGCGGGAAATGGTTGCGATTGGGACTGATGATGCCTTAACTCAACTGAAGGATGGAAATATCGATGCGATGTTCTATGTGGCCGGAATGCCTGTCAAGTTGTTTACAGAAAACGTTTCGGAGGGAGACGGGCTTGCCGTGATCCCAATAGTAAACAAAAGTATTTTAGAATTTTACCCCAAAGCTGAGATTCCTGGAAAGACTTACACCTGGCAAAACGAAACGGTACGTACAGTTGCAGTCAAAGCTGTACTTGTTTCGTTTGATTTTAGGAGAAATCATTGTGATAATGTGGGGAAACTTGCTCGAATTCTCCACGACAATCTGGACTGGCTAAGAGCAAATGGGCATCCAAAGTGGAAATACGTCGATCTTAACTATCCGCTCAAAGGGTGGGAGCAGTACGACTGCGTGAAGAAGAATCTCCGAAAATCTCAGCGACCTGGGAGAAAAAAACCTCAACTCATCAACCCAGTCTTAGAGGCGATAAAAGAAATGCTGGGTGAATGAAAATGCTCCGGCTCGCCCTGTTGAAAATGCTCCAGCGAGCGCATTCCCCGCAGCTTGTTGCGGGGTTAGCGAGAGAATTACAATAACATGTATCTTTCTCAGTATGGATTGAAAGAGAAGCCTTTTCAAATAAACACTGACCCGAGATTCCTGTGGCTTGGAGAAAAACACAGAGAGGCCTTGGCGACACTGAAATATGGGATTTTGCACAGTGATGGATACGTACTCATCACTGGCGATATTGGCACAGGAAAAACCACGCTGGCAAACGCCCTCATTGATAGTCTTTCTCATCAAACCGTTTACGCGAGGGTTGCTGATCCTGGAGTTGAAATTCTCGACTTTTTTAGATTCATTGCTTACGCCTACGGTATAGACAAAGATTTTGATGGGAAAGGCTCCTTCGTTGAGCAATTCAATTCTTTTCTCCGTAATTCTTTTTCTGAAGGAAAAAAAGTAGTACTTATCATTGATGAAGCTCAGAGACTCAGTCCTGACCTCTTGGAAGAATTACGGCACCTATCGAACATCGAGGAGAATGGCACGAGGATCCTGCATCTCGTTTTTGTTGGGCAGAATGAACTGAATGATATTTTGCTGGAGGATGCAAACAGAGCTCTAAGACAAAGGATTGCTGTTAACTACGACATTGCTCCTCTGACAGAAGACGAAACCAGGGATTATATTTCGCACCGCCTCAAGGTAGCTGGATCAGAGAAAGATATTTTTTGTTCAGACGCAATTCACGAAATCTTTCTCTTCGCTGACGGTATCCCCCGTTTAATCAATATAATTTGTGATCTGGCCCTCCTGAGTGGATATCTGGAAGAGGCAGAAACAATAGAAGCACAGACTATTAAAGAATGTGCAGAACAGCTCCGCTTACCTGGCGAAAAAACTGAATCGGGTCAGCAAAAGCGAGAATTCTTGTCAGAAAGAGGACTGGAAAATGAAGATTTTGTAGAAAAAATAGAACGAACGGTTGATAGCGCGGTCAGGAGGAAACCTCTCCGTAACAAGATGGTAGCTGTTGTACTTTTTTCTCTTGTGATAACCGTTCTTGGATATGTTTATTTCTCGCATGAAAAGCGTGGAAATAAGAACGAATCTCGCCTGAAAAAAATGAACGAACAGGTAGACCATGAGAGCAACAGCAATCAAGCTAGGAATAGTGCTCTTGAAGGGAGAGGTTTCACAGCCACTCAGGTGACCAAGTCGTCGCTTGCTTCTGAAAAACTGGAGCATTCACAAGATCAGCTCAAGGATTTAGATTCTTCGTTAGGAAAAAAAGCAGAAAAAGGATTAGCAAAAAGGGAAAACACTGTTTTGGACAGTGAAGACGAAAAAGCGATAGAGGTCAACAAGGACAGCTCTCAAGATTCGCGGCGCGAAAACTCGGAAAAAGAAGATGAATCGCCAGATTCCACCGAAGTAATCGACTGGTTTCTAGAAAAGCACCAAGCCAGTAGATAGAGAATCCCTTTCCCGTTAATCTAAACTCCAGTATGTTGGCAGGTGTCTAAGAATTGATCAGGCAAGCCTCTTCATCGCTCTGCAAAGCTTTCACCAGTTATTTTCCGTCAATGCCCTCTCTGCTTTTTTTCGCACATTCTTATTCTCGTCATCTAGTGCCTGATACAGAGGCTCTACTGCCCTTGCATGTCCGATCTCACTCAATGCGTCCACAGCATATGCTCTTACTGTTGCATCCTCATCACGTAAAGCAACAATCAGTGCTTCCACAGCTCGCGGGTCTCTTATTCTTCCCAGGGCTTTTGCCGCACGGCTCCTGACATCCCATTGCTGATCATTTAGTGCAGAAATAAGGGATTCCACCGCGGAGGCTTCCTTGATCCTCCCCAGGGCATCTGCTGCGCTCGCTCGCATATATGATATTTCATCTTTGTTACCGAGGACAGAAATCAGAGGGGCCGCTGCTCGGGAATCCTTGATCTTCCCCAGAGCCTCAACTGCTTGTCTTCTAATGAGCGGATCAGAATCATTCAATACAGCAATCAAAGGTTCGACCGCCTCAGGATCCTTTATCCTGCCAAGTGCCTCTGCTGCATGACGGCGGACAAGCGGATCACTATCGTCAAGTGACGCAATCAGCGGTTTTACGGCAGGCTTTCCTATGCTCGATGATATTTCTACAGGCTGCCTGCCGAGAGATATCGATTGCGGCAGCTCGTAGTCCACATCTGTATAGTCCAAAACCTTCGCTCGGCTCCATTGGAAATGTTCGGCGATTTCATCAAGAGTGAACCCTTCCTCTTGGAGCCATCTGACCTTTAAAAGTTCTGCCTCGATTCTAGGGATGAGTAGATAGCCTTTGCTTTGCATGCAATGATCGATGGTGAACTGGTCATCAGAAACGGAGGCGCACTCTTCAAAATCCGTACTCATCTTGTCGTCTAGCGCATCTTGTTGGTACCAAACCATGTCGGGAGACTCGGGCGTATACCAGATCTCCTTTGCAGTACAAGCAGTGATCGAACAGATCATTAGGAGAACTATGAAGATACGGTTAGCTTGATGGATAGAAGAAGGCATCCGCCAATTACCCACTGAAGAAT
>CP070843.1:1058919-1067217 GCA_020350905.1 Deltaproteobacteria bacterium | reverse complement strand
TACCCTGTATACCTTGAACGCCTTTGAAGGTCGAAGTAAGCATTAAGTCTCGAAGTCCCGATTGCTGCCTCCAGAATCCTCAGAATTACTCCCCCAAGGCCTATAACTGAGAAACTACGTTTAATTATAAGCTGAGGAAGATCTATTTCTTCTTCCCGACATAGCTTAACTCCTATGTGCTTAGTGCTGGGTCTCAATAAGATCAGGAACAAATCCGTTTCCCACGCTATATCATTGGACTTATCCCAATATCCATCTAGACTTTTTCTGACGTCACGCATGATTCCGTCGATTTTTTCGAGAGTATATCCGTGCCTAGATAGTTCCTTAACAAAAGAAAGTTCAACAAGGTTCTTCAGAGAATATCGCCTGGTGGTTCCTCGTCCTGTTGGTGCTGCCACGTCGGGAGTAACAAATCCACGGTCTGTGTAGTACTGAATAGTACGAGGTGGTATTTTGGTAATCTTGGAGGCTTCTTTGCGGATATAGCCATCGTCTTTTTTTCTCGGCTTTCTCGCTGGAACTTCCATAACCCTCTTCCTTTTGGTAACTTACTAATCAGTAATCATGGTTAGAGGGTATATCATTCTTAGGGATATTTGTCAAACCTTAAGGATTAGTTGTTTCTCACCGCATTTTCTGGGAAGTGTATGTCCTTTTATGCCGTTTTGTGGTTTCAAACAGAAAGCGGGCTTGCAGCCCATCGCTACAAACCCGCCGAATAGAGTCATAAGAAAAACCATCTAAACGCAATAAATACGTTTAGTTGTTGAAATAACACATTTTATTGAAACAGTCAAACACTTTAATTGTCCAGAAACTCGTTGCTCGAGCAGCCTTTTTTCATTATACTGTAGACCCGTCTCAAATCACAAACTGTACAGATTATTGCTCATCTGCTTCTGGTCAATTGAGCCGTATGCCACTCTACGAATCCAGCCAGATCTACATTGTGGGGCGGTGGAAGGGAGCAAATGCACCGCTAGGAAGCTATGGCAATAACAGGGCCAATCTATGAGCGGAGAACTGCCTAGATTGCGGGATCGTCTGGAAGCCATCCCAATTAGACACGGTCAGGAGCTATACGTTGCGCTTCGGGACCTGGAGGGATTGAATCCGGAGACCCTGGTCCTGAGCCCCCAGGCCTACTTTCTTGTTACCCTTATGGACGGATCCAATTCGGTGGTGGATATCCAGGCCGCCCATATGCGCAGGTTTGGTGGCATGCTATTTCGTGAAAAACTCGATGGCCTCATCCAGACACTGGATGATTACCTTTTTCTGGATAATGAAAACAGCCGTGCTCGCATGCGGCAACTGATCGATGAGTTTAGCAACCAATCTACCCGCTTGCCTTTCCACGCGGGAGTCAGTTATGAACCGGATCCTGAAGGTCTCCGCCTCCAGCTACAAAGGTTCTTTGACCCGGAAAACGGCGGCCCCGGCGAGCCTCGGCCGCCTCAATCGAGGAAAACGATAGCCGGCCTGATGGCTCCACACATTGATCTGCGCGCAGGCGGTCCGTGCTTTGCTTATGCCTACAAGGCCTTGTTTGAAGCGAGTCCTGTGAGCACCTGCGTTATCCTCGGCACCGGTCATGAACCGTTGGCCAACTGCTTCGCTCTGAGCCGTAAAAACTTTGAAACTCCGTTGGGCTTGCTTACCGCGGACAACGACTTCATTGACGAGTTGACCAGTCGCTGTTCTCTGGACCTTCTCGCGGACGAGTTCGCCCACCGGCGTGAGCACACCATTGAGTTCCAGACCCTTTTTTTGAGTCTACTTTTGCCGGATGTTCGCATTGTGCCCATCCTCTGCTCTTTTGCTGTGGAAGAACTTGAGCAGCGTAGCCCTGACATTCTCACCATGGTTTACTCGCTCAGAGAAACTCTAGACTCTTACCCACACCCAGTTTGTCTGGTTAGCAGTGTGGACCTGGCCCATATTGGTCCCCGCTATGGTGATCCCTTCCGACCGCACGCAGGAACGGTGCGGGAACACGAGGAAGCCGACCGCCAGCTGCTCGAGACCATGGCAGTCGCAGACGCTGACACCTTCGCCAACACCCTGGTGCGTGAACGCAATCGCCGCCGCATCTGCGGGCTTCCGCCCCTCTATACCATGCTAAAAACCCTGCAGAGCACGGTGGAGGGAGAACTCCTACGCTATGACTACACCGAGGTGGATGGCGAGGGTTCTTTCGTCACCTTCGGCAGCATGGCCTTTTATGAACGAACTTGATAGAAATCTAAGAAATTGCCACTTCAGGAAGCCAGGTTGGGGCCGGACGACAGTTCCTGACGCATGGCCAGCGCCAGCATCTCATATGTATTGGACGCCTGAGAACCCTCATAGCCCTCATCCGCTCGGATAAAGGGGGCCAGGCAGTCGGTGGGCTTTTGGTGGGTTGAGACCACTATGGTCGGAATACATTTCTGGTGATTCAGGGAATTGACCAGTGAATGAAAGTGGCTGCGGATGACTATCAAATCAGGCCGTGGCCTGTCCAGACGCACATAGTAGGAAAAGACCTCCTCACGGCGAAAAGGTAGTAGGTTGACCCCGAGATCAAGCTTCGTGCAGCATCTCTGTAGTATCTTGAGATCAAGGCCGCAGTGCAATACGAAAACGTTTGCTTTCTCAGCCATCCCTGAGTGGTCAGTTCCAAAGGGTAGTAGCACGATCGAGATCCCCTCACAACACCGGATAAGTAAAAGAATCCGGGCCCTGAGGACCCGGTTCTCGGTGTTGAATAAAGCCGACGTCGGCTTACGCCAACTCGCGTCGGCTGAGAATAGCCGCGATCTAAGAAACTGTCAATGGTAAACTGATAGGATACGTTGACAATGTCACCTCTTTTTCTGGTTTATCATCAGGACTATCTCACCTCCTATTATACCTCCACGGTTGAGTGTCCTGCACGGGTGAAAGCCATCCATGCCAAGCTTAGCAACCGCTTCCCCATAGTAGAGGCCCAACCTGCAAAGCGAGAAGACATTCTCAGGGTCCACACCTCAGCAATGGTGGAGCGCGTGGAGCTGGAGAGTCGTGAGACCTATGAAACCGCCCTACTGGCCGCTGGAGGAGCTATCAGGGCCTCTGATGAAGCCATGCGCGGTATCCCGACTTTCGGTTTGGTTCGCCCCCCCGGACATCATGCTGGCCCCGACCGTTATTGGGGATATTGTTTCTTCAACAATATCGCTGTAGCCATCACCAGGTTGATGGCAAATGGCACCATTGCCAGTGCAGTTGTGATAGATCTGGATCTCCATGACGGAGATGGAACCGAGGCCATTTTCAGGGACAACCCAGCAGTTAACATTATCAATGTGAGGGCCAAGACAAGAACAGCTTTTCTTGAGTTTCTGGGGCAGGAATTGGGAAAATCCAGTGGGACTGATTTGCTGGGTATTTCTGCTGGTTTTGACACCTACGTCCGGGACTGGGGGGGTATCTTAGGCACAGAAGACTATAGGGCCATTGGCAGCAATATCAGGAAAGCTGCTCACCGGTTGTGCCAGGATAGATGTTTCGCTGTGCTTGAAGGTGGCTATTACCTTCCCGACCTGGGGAAAAATGTTCTGGCCTTTTGTGAAGGTTTGGCAGGGTTATAAATTTAAGATTGTAGATTTCAGATTAGATTTAGAGGCCAAGAGGCCAGGACTCAGGAAAACTCTGAAGCATCAATCTGAAATCTACAATCTCAAATCTACAATCTTAAATCCCTTTCTGTGCCCTGATTAGAATGGGCTTTTTGCTGGAGGTGGTCGAAGACGCTAAAGGAGACAAACTCTCGATCCTTTTCTGAGATTATGATGAAGCGAACTGCTGCACCCCGGCGCGTGCTGTCGTCGTTGTCGCAGGGGATGTTTGTTCTGACCACCTCGGCGGTAATCTCCAGAGCCGCTCTTGCGGGGGGTCTAATGGTCAGAGTGACGATTTCCATCAATGACAGCTGTTGCGTAAAGCAGAGCAATGCTCCGCTGGCACTGACATCTACCGTTCTGCCCTCAAAGCTATCGCGATTTGTTGTTATGATAACAGGCCATGTTATTTCTGCTCGCATTTCCATACGTTTCTTCTGCTCTTGCCTTTCGTAGTGCTCGTCCTTGGCAAGCAGGAGCAAAAGGAGGGCAATAAATCCACCTATTAAGATCCATCCTAGAGCCATCTTTCCTTTTAGTTGATCGCGGATATCACAGGAGCAGAACAGGGTGAAGGTGAAAGTGCATCTCTATTTCGAACGCCGCAGGTGATTCACGAAATATCCGGGCTCGGTCCAGGGTCTGTGCTGCACACATCTTGCACAATCCATACCAAAGGTGGGAGTATTGCAGGCAGATGAGTCACACACCCTGTTTGGGGTCACTCCAAAGTTTCCTGTCTCGGCTTACCATCCGATCCCGTGGGGGATGTGTCCAAGAGTCCCTGACTGAGTTCCAGGTTACGTTGCGCCTCCTCAAAGGTCGGATCGATCCGGAGGGCCTCGGTAAAACGAGCGACAGCCTCCTCGAGCCTTCCCTGCTCAGCCAGTGCAACCCCGAGGTTGTTGTGGGATTGCGCATCATGGGGACTAATTCGCAAGGCTTCCGCATAATGTTGAATGGCCTCTTGGTGTTTCCCCTGGCGATCCAGAGCAACTGCCAGGTTGCGGTGTGCCTCTGCGTGGTCGGGGTTGACTTGCAGCGCCTTATTGTAGTGGGAAATGGCCCCAGTCAGGTTTCCTTCCAGTGCCAGTGCATTCCCAAGATTGTTATGTGCTTCGGTAAAATTGGGGTTGATTTGCAGCGCCTTATTGTAGTGGGAAATGGCCCCAGTCAGGTTTCCTTCCAGTGCAAGTGCATTACCGAGAGTGTAGTGGGCCACATAGTTGCTGCTAGTTGCATCGAGGGCGTGTTTGAAAAGTTTGACACTGTTTTTCCAGTGGGCCACTTGCAGCCAGCTACCTGCCATCAAAGCTAGCACCATCACAGCTGCCGGTACCGAGGCCACCCACCGTCTCGAGCGCCATCCTTTCATTAGATCAGCAAAACCCCAGACCACGGCAATGAACAGCCCTATGAGTGGCACATAGGTGTAGCGATCGGCCATGGCCTGCTCTCCAACCTGGACAAGGCCCATGACCGGCACAAGAGTACCCAGATACCACAGCCACCCCACAAGTACATATCGACAGCGGTGTGCAACCCACAAAGCCACAGTGGATACAATTAGTAAGAGCAATCCAGCTGCCACAGGTTTCCAGATTTGCATATCGCTACCCGGATGTGGGTAGAATATCGCCAAATCCTGAGGCCAAATCATTTTTCCCATGTAAGCTACAAATGATACGAGACCATTTGCTATTCTTAACTTGAATGGGATTATCTCCAGGGTAGAGATGGCTCCTGCTTCTTGCTGAGCCATAACAGTGACAACACATGAGAACAATGAGATCACAAACAAAGGCGTTTTTTCCATGACCGCTTTGAGTATCGGCGACTTGTCATCGCCGAAGCTCCGGAATCCAAGCGGTTGGTCTGCAACAGAACCAGTCACTGCCTGGGGTTGAAACCGGTTCAGAGGCCAGTAGTCCAGCAAGAGCAGAACAAAGGGAAGAGTCACCAGCATGGGCTTAGCCATAAGGCCAAGGGAAAAGGTGACAAGGACCAGCAAATATCTCTTCCCCCCTGGACGGCTGACATAATGGACGTAAGCCACCATCGTCAACACCCAGAAAAAAGTACTCAGCACATCCTTGCGCTCTGCCGCCCAGGCAACAGACTCAACGTGGAGGGGATGGAGCGCAAACAAGGCGGCGACGAGACCGCTCCGCCAGATGGCCCCAGTCATCCACCTCAGAACCAAAAACAGCAAGACCGCGTTTGCCATGTGAAGCAGCACGTTGGTCAGGTGGTGTCCCCCGGGATTCAGCCCATAGAGCTCGCAGTCCAACATATGTGAAATCCAGGTTAAAGGGTGCCAATTGCCTGCGCGGCTGGTAGTGAAAGCCCAGATCATCCCTTTGCTCGTTAATCCCTCCTGCACCTGAGCATTGTCGGTTATGTAGACATTGTCATCATAGTTGATGAACTCGTGATCTCGCACCTGCCAATATACTAAGAGCACAGCAGTAATCAGAATAAGGCAAATGCAAGCTTCACTCCTCATGATCTCAATTCCTTAATTCATGAAATATCCGGGCTAGAGCATACATGCTAAACGGCGAACAGGTAAACTGCTTTTTACCTGTCGACTATACGTAAGTAGCCATAAGGTATGCATTTTTGGATACGATCTGTTGCCTCCTTTGGCCAGGGTTCCAATTCCCACTTTGTATCCATATCCATCCAACAACCTAATATCGCAGAGGAAATACTATTTTATGTGAACATGGCATGCTTTTTCCATTTGGTTTTAACCCGGGTTATCGTTCTTTTTCAAATACTAGATAGAGGAGGATTTGTTATGAGACGTTTGACCGTTATGCTTTTTCAACTTTTTCTCGGCATTTTTGCCGTCTACGCAGTGCTGTACGATGTTCCCAACGAGTATTTGTTTGTGCCGCTGCTCTGTTTAGTGGCTATGTTCTTCCTGGGGCGGCATCCAAAAGCTTCCTCAGAAAAAAGCTTTGAGAAGATTCTGGCAGATACATAAAGTGCATTTGCAGTCTCTACCCTAAACCCCCGCTGATCCTTACCGATGTGTTCAGTGGGGGTTTTTTTTCTTGCCACTTCTCTGCTTGTCTTTATAATCTTGGAAAAGCACAGGTTTCTCGGTCTGGTCAACTCAACCCTAAGATTGCAGACCTACTTCAAAAACGCGCCAGATGTGGCTGCTCACAGGTTCGGTCAGGACGAAACGTACTTCACCGTACGTGAGATCCTGGCCGAGACGAGTACCGTTCAGGGGTAACTCTCATGCATATGAGAAAAGTCTTGCTTCTTGTAGTCCTGACGGTACCTGCCGTCATAAGTTGCGGGACTACCCACAAAGAAAACATCACTTCAAACCCACCGGGCGCAGGTATTTACTGGGGGTATAATCGCACCAATTTTGTGGATAGTGAGCATGTAACCCCTTTTCAAAGATCACTCTCTGGTAAGGCATGGGAACCCCGCTGTTATCAAGTAAGAAAAGAAGGCTATTTCGACTCGGAGGTCATATGCAAACCAAGCGAGATGGGTGACCGTCACATCCATTTTGACCTGCGGGCTCTACCTGGCGAGAAGGTTGCAAAGGCCCAACCCGCAAAGACTTCAGAAATAGATAGAGAAATGGCCGCAGAGATTATACAGAAACATAGCCACATTTCTGAAGACAGCCATATTCTCCTCAGCAAGGCAACCAAGGAGGAACTGCCGAGCTACAATGGACCAGCAGCCAAGTACGTTGAAAAGTATTTAAAAGACCATGGTCATAGTTGTTATGTAGAAATTGTTCGATCGCTCAAGAGTCCAGGCAAATTCGCTATCTTGATAAACAGATATTTTTCAGAGGGTGGATTTGATAGGAATCAATTTACCGAAATCGCAATAATAGCTGCTGCTGTTTTATCGGAAAGTGTAACCTGGGATTGTTCAGATCTATTTCTCGATTATGCGGCCTACTTCGAGATAGATAGCAGACATATTGGCTGGGCAACAATATCTGTTGCTGACTCCGTGGAAGCAAAAAGATTGCTCATGTCCAAGCATGACGTCAAAAAGTTCACAACTTACTGGAAATCAAGAATACGATATATTTCGGATACAGATCCGGAACCAATTCTGTAATCAGTAACCTTATTTTTCAGTCCCCCCTATAAATCGCACACTGGTCTACACATCGGGAAGATTTCTGATATGGGATCTGGGATTTCGGCTTTAAAATCTGCAACCCGCAATCTGAAATCTGAAATCAAAGGTGGTGCCCCCGGCAGGACTCGAACCTGCGACGCCCGGATTAGGAATCCGGTGCTCTATCCGCCTGAGCTACGGGGGCATGCGGGTTTAGGGAGGTGAGGTCATGCACTGTGCCCGTGACTGTGCCCGCAGAGTCCTCTGTGCGCGAGAGTTTCTCATGATAGAGAGCCTGCTTCTGGGCGGCCATCTTAAGATCTTTGTCGTTGGCAATGTCATAACGATCAAATACCGATATTGTACTGTGGCCTGAGATCAACATGGCCACTCGTTCGGGAATCCCTGCCCTGGTCATGTTACGGACAGCTGTTCTTCGGAAATCGTGAAAGGTCTTACCACTAATACCCGCCTTTTTGCAAGCGGATTTCCACGACTTATCAAAGCGCCTTACCCTATCAGTGCCCTGCTTGTTTAG
>CP070843.1:1055171-1058819 GCA_020350905.1 Deltaproteobacteria bacterium | reverse complement strand
GACCGCCTACGCCGCCGACAGCGCACCACCCGGCATGAACGCCGCTGCCATTGGTACGTACCGCGCGGCCGGCGACGCAGGTTATGTGATCGGACCGTTTGCGCTAGGCGCGATCGTCGATTTCTACGGCTCGCTGCCGGCCCTGATGGTCGCCGCCACCGCTATGACGCTGTGCGGGATCGCGTTTGCCCTGTACGCGCCCGAAAAGTTCAAGGGCAGTCCCGCGCCAAGTGATCGGGGCCGGACCTGACAGTGCCATGGCCATGGGCTTGAATGGCAGTTGTCAGCTTTTCTGCGTGCACCCCTGGAATAACCGGTTCACTCGCAGGATAAATCTCGGTGACAATGAGAACATCTGATTGATAAAAGGCAGTGGTGAAATCCTCGAACAGAGCTTGGGTGCGGGTGTAGCGGTGAGGCTGGAAAAGCACAAAGCGGCGCCGTCCCGGAAATGATAAGGCCATTGTTTTCAGCACTGCCTTTATCTCAGTGGGGTGATGCCCGTAGTCATCGATCACGGTAACGCCATTGACGTCACCCTTTATTTGAAAACGGCGTTGCACACCGGTCATTTCCTGTAGACCGCGGCAAATAGCTGAGAAAGGAATTGCCAGTTCGTGACCGACCGCCACAGCCGCCAGTGAATTCAGGGCATTGTGCCGCCCGGGGATGGGCAAGTTGACCTGTCCCAATTCCTGCCCGCGATAGAAAGCGCGGTAGGAAACGTTCAGCCCATCAAAGGCAAGGTCACGGGCCTGGAAATCAGCCTGCGCTGAGAAACCATAGGTGACCATCCGCTTCTTGATCCGAGGCAAGAGGCCTTGAATATTTTCATCCTCAAGACAAAGGATATTTAATCCATAAAATGGGACCTGATTAATGAATTCGAGAAAGGTCTCTTTGATCTCATCCAGGTCTTTGTAAAAATCGAGATGTTCAGTGTCGATGTTTGTTACCAGCGAGATGGTAGGAGAATACAGCAGAAAGGTGCCATCGCTTTCATCCGCTTCCGCCACGACAAAGTCGCCCTGGCCAAGCTTAGCATTCGTTCCCCAAGCATTCAGCCGACCACCAATGATCACGGTGGGATCTAGTCCGCCCTCTGCCATCACCGTACCTACCATGGAGGTGGTGGTCGTCTTGCCGTGAGCTCCTGCAACCAGAACGGCGTACTTGAGTCGCATGAGCTCGGCCAGCATCTCGGCCCGACGAATAACCGGTATGTGATAGTCCATGTTGGCCGCAGCCACCTCAGGATTGTCAGAATCAATGGCAGAGGAAACCACCACCGCGTCAGCGCCGGCTACCTGCTGAGGTTGATGGCTGTAAAAAATTGTCGCCCCTAATGTTTCGAGCCGGCGGGTAATTTCGGTTTCCTGGATATCGGAGCCGCTGACCTGGTGGCCGAGGTTCAGCAGCAGTTCGGCAATACCGCTCATGCCGATGCCGCCGATGCCAACGAAGTGAATATGATAGGAGCGTTTGTACATAACTCAGTTAACCAGTTTCGCCAGTTTGGGCAGTTGCGTCAGTTTATCCGCTTGGCCTGCGTTGCCGGGCCCTTCGAGCAAAGCCGGCCAAGGTGGAACCCGATCTGTGTCCCCGCGTCACCTCGTCCTCGCGGCGCCGTGTCGAGCGGTATCCAAACACCCCCGTGATTGAAAGCCAAACGTTTGGGCCTGGCTTCTACCGTAGCTACTTATATTCATGAGAATTCCCATAGCTGCCAGGTTGGTGAGCAAATAACTGCCGCCGTAGCTTATTAAGGGTAGCGGCAGCCCTTTGGTGGGCAGTAGCCCCATGACCACCGCACTGTTAATGAGCGCTTGGAGCCCGATTACCAACGTTAGGCCGAAAGCCAGGTAGGTGCCGTAGCGGTCGGGTGCTCGCAGGGCGATTTTCACCCCCTTGTAGATCAACAGACCGTAGAGGAGGAGGACAATGGCAATGCCCACCAGACCGGTTTCTTCGCCAATTACCGCCAGAATAAAGTCAGTGTGAGGTTCCGGCAGATAGAAAAGCTTTTGCTGGCCGGAACCCAGACCAACTCCTAACGGACCACCTGAGCCGAGAGCCAATAATGAGTGAAGGAGCTGGAAACTGGTATCGCTTGGATCTCGCCACGGGTTGACGAAAGCCAATAGCCTTTCCAAGCGGTAACTTGTCTGGGCTATGGCCAAAGCCAGAAGGGGAATGAGGGCCAGGACTGTGGCTAGTAGAAAGCGCAAACGTACACCGGCGACGAAGAGCAAAAGAAAAACCAGGGCCGCAAAGGTTACTGCAGTTCCCAAATCAGGTTGCATAAGCACCAGGCCAATAAAGACTGCTGAAACCAGAAGGTGTGGTAAATACCCCACACTGAACTCTCGGACCCGGTCCTTCTTCTTGGCCAGGGAATAGGAAATGTAGATGATGAGCGTCAATTTGGCAAATTCTGCCGGTTGCACAGAGAGAGGGCCCAGCCGCAGCCAGCGCCTGGCACCCCCAACCCGATGGCCTACCTGGGGCAAGAGCACAAGAAGAAGACTTAACAGGCTCGCGCCAAGGATCACATAGACAAGACGGCGATAAACAACATAGGGCAAATTCTTGCTTACGATTAGGACGGCAAGCCCAATCAAGGAAAAAAGGATCTGTCTCTTGACAAAGTACATACTGTCGCCAAAACGCTGCTGAGCCATGATGGAACTGGAACTGTAAAGCATCACAAGTCCAATGCCCATCAATGCAAAGGTAACGAACAGGAGGACTAAATCGTAGCTGCGTTTCTGTTCCTTTTCTCCAGCCATTGGATGCCTTCGGCCATTTTAGATTTTAGATTTCAGATTGCAGATTTCACAATCCTCATCTGATATGGTTCATCCTTTAGTATTTCGCTGCTAGCATCCAGGATCCAGCATCTAGTATCGAGCATCTAGCATCCAGCCTTCAGTTGTGGGCGTTGAGCTTTCTTTTGTTCCTGCCTGCAAAGATCCAGGGACAGCTAGCCGTTTCACCAAACACTTGCATGGCGGTGAATTTATGGACCAGAGAACGAAAGTGGTCGCCCCTGGCCTTAAAGTTCTCATAGTGGTCAAAACTCGAACATGCGGGGGAGAGCAAGACCACGTCGCCTGCCGCAGCAGCGCCCAGGGCTACCGAGACTGCAGCTTCCATGTCGTCCACCACCACCGTGCAAGTGAGATTACCCAAAGCCTTGGCCAATCGAAATCGAGCTTCACCCATGAGCACGAGCATTTTCACGCGTTGGCGAACTAAACCAGTAAGAGGATCGTAGGAGCCTTCTTTGTCGCGCCCCCCAGCAAGGAGGATGATGGGCGCGGTGAAGGTTTCAAGGGATCGGACCACTGAATCCACATTGGTGGCTTTGGAGTCATTATAAAAGCGGATGCCGCGCCAGTGATAAGCCAGTTCCAGGCGGTGCGGCAGCGGTTTGAAATTGTCGATGGTCTTCTGAATGGCCTCGGGCTTAGCCCCCATGCAGGTGGCAGCAAGTACCGCAGCCATGAGGTTTTGCTGGTTATGATTCCCCGCGAGTTGCCAGCGATGCAGGTCATAGCGGCGCATTGGTCCAGGCATTACCCGACAAACAAGTTCCTCTGCCTCTAGGTAGGCGTGGGCTGATCGCTTGGACAGGCTAAAGTTGAG
>CP070843.1:1048276-1055071 GCA_020350905.1 Deltaproteobacteria bacterium | reverse complement strand
GGCTGAACACGGCATGATTCCTGCAGGCATGCGACATTACTACAAAAAAGTATTTGCATTTTTATAGCAATACTGCTATAGATACCGAAACCTTTTTTGTAGCGAAATTGAAAGTATACGTGATTAATCGCAGCTCTAACCTAGTGCGGAGCCAGTAAAAGTGAGGGGGGTATGGATCTCGTCTTATCCAAAGAATCAATAGATAACATCATTAGCGTTCTGGATGAAGATCTTCTTCGGGCCGGGGCTGATTGTGTCCTCTTGGTTGACCGCTCCGGCAATCTTATTGTCAATCGAGGCGATCCTGCCAATCTGGATGTTGTGGCCTTAGCTGCACTCTCTGCCGCCAATTTCGGCGCAACCGCAGAGATTGCTAAACTCATTGGAGAAGATGACTTCGCTCTTCTGTTCCACAAAGGCAAGAATGAGAACATCCATTTCACTAAAGTGGGAAAGGGGTTCATTCTTATTACCCTTTTCGGCAAGGATGTTTCTTTGGGGCTGATCCGGTTAAATACCGCGAGAGTGACTGATACACTGGTACCTATTCTGGGTGGAGAGCAGTAACTGTGTCCTTTATTGATCTTAGCAAGAACGAGGTCCAATGTAAGATCGTTTATTATGGGCCTGGGCGAGGGGGCAAGACTACCAATCTACTTTACCTGCACCAGGCCATGACCGACTCCGTTCGTGGCAAGATGGTTACCATCGACACTAAGGGTGACCGCACGCTCTTTTTTGACTTTCTCCCATTGGCCCTCGGTCAGATTCAGGGACTGAGCATAAAGATCCAGCTTTATACCGTCCCTGGCCAGGTCATGTACAATGCGACCCGCAAGCTGGTTCTCAAAGGTGTGGATGGCATCGTATTCGTGGCTGATTCTCTTAAAGTTCAGAAAGAGAAGAACGTTGAGAGTCTGGATAATCTGAGACAGAATCTTGCTGAGGATAACATCGACATTAAGGAAATTCCTCTCGTCCTTCAGTACAACAAAAGAGACCTCGGCGGTTCTAATATTCCCATCCTCTCTGTTGAGAAGATGCAGGAAGATCTAAACAGGGAACTCCAGGTTCCCTGGTTTAGTGGCAGTGCACTCAAGGGCGACGGTGTGTTTGAAACGCTAAGAGAGATCAGCAAGGGGACAGTAAAGTATGTTAGCCGCAAACTTTTATCCCGGTAACAATCGCCAGTTGCCATAAGGAGGGGCACATGGATTTGACCGACGACCCCTTGGCAGGAGTTGATGCCAGCGAGTTAGAGGCTGACATTGACAAGGCCATAGACGAACTCTTCGTAAGGAAGACCGAGGGAGAGGAACCTTCACTTGCTGAGGAAGCCCCCCCCGAAGAACCCGCCGAAAAACCGGCAGAGAAACCAGTGGTAGAATCTGTTCCTGCTCTGCCGGCTGAAGCCGAAGATGATTCTTTAGCTCAATTGAAGGAGAGTCTTCTCACTCTGGATTGGGAAATTACTTCCGAGTCCATACAGGATTTTGAAAAACAGCTCCAGGCCGTTAGCGACAAGCACGCTGAGGATCGTCACTGTATGGCAGTGATTAAAATGTCCCTGGGGGTGCTTCAATATTTACGAGCTGCAAAGGCTGATGCCGCACCGATCTCCGTCCAGTTTTTGCATGGAGCTACACGTGGCCTTGACCTCTTCGTGCGGAAGCCAGCCCCCACAGAGACTGAACGCAGCGAGGTAATGGACAAGTTGCTCGGTCAATTTAGGCGGGTGAAGGCTGAGATCCAGCGGATGAAGCCGCCAGCAGAGGAACCTCTAGCAGTTGCGCCCGAACCAGCCGTTGAGCCTCCGCCAGTTGAGGAGCCTATTCTGGAAGAAATGGTGGAGGAAGCACCGGCGCTGGAGGAAATAATTGAGGAAGAACCGGTAGTGGAGGAGCCTCTTGAAGAAGCACCGGCGCTGGAAGAAATAATCGAGGAAGAACCGATCGTGGAGGAGGTTGCCGCAGGGCAGCCTGCGGAGGCAGTTCCTTCGGAAGAAGAACCAGTTCTGGACGAAGTATTCGGGGAAGAACCCGTATTGGAAGAAGGGCTCGAAGAAGAGCCGACACTGGTCGCTCCCTCGGAAGAAGAACCTTTACTGGAAGAACCTTCGGAAGAAGAACCGACACTGGAAGCACTCACCGCAGAGGAACCGACACTGGCAGCTCCCCCTGAGGAAGAACCTTTGCTGGAAGAGCTTTTTGAAGAAGAACTTGTAGCTGAAGAACCACCCGAGGCAGTGCCCACTCTGGAGCCACCTCCCGAAGAGGAACCAGTGCTTGAGGAACTTTTCGATGAAGAACCGGCTCTGGAGCCAGCGGCAGAGCCAGCGGAAATGGATCCGCCACCTGAGATGGTCCCGGCTGATACTCCTGCATCTCTGCAGCCCTTCATCCAAGAAGCCAGAGCCCTGAGTGGTCAACTTTCCAATGCTTTGGAGGTCCTTGACCAGGAGACTACCACATTCTTTGGTCGGATCTTGAAAGCGATGACAGGCAAGCCTGCCCTCGAGAAATTAGAGAGACATTTTGCCTCCGCGCATAAGACCGTGGGAGCCAAACTGACAGACGCCCAGGAGCTGTCTGGAAACCTGAGTTCAGCGCTGAGCAAACTTGAGCAAAATTTAGGCCAGCAACAAGAGGGAGCCCTTGCCCCGGAGGCCCAGGCTGCGATTGATTCCCAGGTTAAAACTATTCGGAATGCTGTTCAGAGTTTAAGTCAGGCCACTGCCAGCTTGCAAAATAGTCTTGCTGGTAAGGGTGTGGCGCCGACGTCCAGCGATGAAGGAATAGCATCCAAGGATGATCAATTGGACACTGAAGAGTTCATGTTGGAATCCGATGAGTTCATGGAATCTTTAGAGTCCGAACCAGTATTGGACTTAGTCGAGGAGATACCTTCCGAGTCCCCTGGTATTACTCCCGATGCACAGGCTAGCATTTACCTGGCCGACGTGGTCAACAACACCCTGGGTATCCCTGTGGAGGCCGTCGTCAATATCTTCAAGGTTTCCAAGGGCAAAGTAAAGGGTTTGCGTAAGAGAGGTTACGCCAGACTGACTGATTTCAAGGGGGCATTTCGCAGCATCAAGCGGGGAATTACCAGTCCTCTCGCGAATCTCAAACCGAAAGACTTGAAGAACATCCAATTCCCCATCATCGCTCTTGGTCCGGAGATCCTTGGCAGCGATGACACCGAGGCCGTTGCCCCCGTCAAAGGTATTGTCCTGCTCAGCACTGGTGAGCGCCACGGTGCCTTGCTAACTGATGAGGTCATGCAAAGGACGCCCTATGACGTCAAAGGCTACCGCAAAGCTGGGCTCCCAGGAGAGGTGAGTGGCACGGCCACCATTGAAGGAGATTTTGAGATTAACGTTATTGATCCGAACTACGTGCTCTCGTAAATCGCCACCGGCCTAGATTGATGGCCACCTCCCATGTTCGCAGGACAGTTGCCCGGGGTCTTCCCTGACCATGCAATCAGACAATATTAACCATTCCAGCGCAAATGGCCTCTCTGAAATCCAAGAAAAGATAAATGAGGCTGAGCTCTACCTTTCCCAGGGTCTTTTCGATGAAGCCAGCCAGCTGTACCAACAGCTCCTGAAAGAGTTGGGATCCCTCTCGCAAGAAGCCTCTACCGATCCAGCTTTCCGTCAAACCTACGAGAGCCGTCGCGGATTTATTCGGGAACAACTGGCTCTCATCGAACGCCAGGAAGCCGAATTCCACGGCCAACATCTAGAAGCAAAACCAGAAGAGCATGTCGCCGCCCAAGAAGGGGAAGGGAGTGCTGCCTTCAATCGAGGTCAAGCGTTTCTGGACATCGGTCTATTCGCCGAGGCAATCCAGGAGTTTCAAAGCGCTGCCACCTTAGGATTCCAGCCAACTCAATGTTCTCTGCAGATTGGCAAGGCTCATATTCAGCTCGGGCAGCACAGAGAAGGTCTCCAGATCTTGGAGAAGACCTATAAACAGAAGGGTTTGGATGATACCGACCGCAATGCGCTCCTGAGGCAGATGGCAGTAGGGTATGAAACTGCTGGTGACATGGAAAAGGCCCTAGAGCTCTACCAGCGGCTGGCGGCGAGCGATCCGACGCACCGAACAGCGGCAAAGAAAGTCAAGAGCTTGGCCAAAGATAGCGATCGCTATCAGCTAAACGTGGTGAAGCTTCACCTGAAGAACGAACAGTTCTCGAAAGCCATCAAAACACTCCGTCGCATGGAGAGCGGGCAGCAGGTTCCTGTTGACAGAATGGTGCCTCTGTATGAGCAAGTACTGGAGAAAGATCCGGACAACGCTGATGCCATGGAACGAGTCGCGGCCATTTACCAACAGATGCTTGACAGTGGAGGTGCGAAAACTGACATTCGCCTAAAGCTTGCCAGACACCTTCTCCGTGCGGGCGAATTCGACAGTGCTGCCAATGAATATCTGGAAGTAATGCTGGAGGACACCCCTTACAAATTGACCGCCCTGAACGAGCTCGGCGAGGCTCTGCTGCATAAACAAGACTATGACCGAACTCTGGAGTTATTGGAAGATGCTCTTCCCTGGATAGAGTCGATCAAGCCCGGACCTGAAACTCTGCAGTACTATTATCTGATGGGAACGGTCTGCGAGAAGAAAAATTTGTACGACCAGGCACGAACCTACTTCCAGCGTGCTGCCTCTATTGATCCCACTCACGAGGCAATCCGCTCCAAGGTGCAGATCCAGACCCAAGGGCCCCTTTTGTCCAAAGGCAAAGGCTTGCTTAGCCTCCGTGTGGACGCTGATCTCCAATACGAGATTCAGGCAGAACTTGGTCAGGATGAGATCCATCAGATTTTCCGAGTGCGCGAGGTTTCGAGTGGAACCTTCCGTGTCGCCAAGACTCTTCTACCTCACCTGTCTGGTGGGGCCAAGGTCAAGGATTTCATTGTGAAGTGGGCCTATGAGCAAGTGAATATGGATAACCGCAACATCACTCGGGTCCTGGACGTAGCCGAAAGCGAGGGTCAATATTACCTGATCATTGAAGATTTCGACAGCACCTTGGAGGACTTGTTAAAAGAGAAAACTCACCTGCCCATAGCCGAGGCTGTCAGCTTGGCCAGAGCTCTTCTCAACGCTCTAGCCTATGCCCATTCGCATCGAGGCGCTGACGATACCCTCAGGAAAATATTTCACCTCGCTCTTAACTGCAAACGGGTGGTTGTCAGCGGCCAGGTTAGCAACGCCAAGATTGCCGATTTTGGTCTTGTCTTCCAACTTAATAACATGCTGGATTTGGCAACGAACTACGAGGAACTCTCTGCTTTTGAATTAGCATATATGGCGCCCGAACTCTTCAACCGCGCCCCCGCGCGAATGCCGGACAAGATGAAGCAGGCCGCAGATCTCTACTCTTTTGGCCTCGTATTCTATCAAGCTCTTACAGGGAAATTGCCGTTTGAAGGGCCATCACCAGAGGACTTCAAGAAACAGCACAATGAGCAATACCCCGTGCCTCCCCGAGTGTTTATCTCCAGCATTCCTGCCAAACTGGATGAAGCCATTTTGAAATGCCTGCACAAAGATCCGAAAAAGCGCTGGCGTACGCCCACCGAGCTAGATCTTGCCCTTGAGAAAATCCCTACCTAGTTATTGGAGTAGTTCGGCTTTAGATCGTGGCGGACGTTGCCCTCACGATACGCCTTTTCGCTGCGCAATGATAAATGATAGATGAGAAACTCGGGAGCGTTAGATCGGTATCTCAGCTTTGAAATCACACAGGCTAGGATGAAGATATGATATGCGTATGGCAAGTTTTCGGGGACATCCAAAACTTCACATACATAGCAGCTATCGTAAGTAACCAATCGGAAGGTTTCAGTACCATATAAAGTGGAATAATAAAGACTCCTGTCGACTCTTTGCTCCGAGCGTCATCGTACAAAACTCAAACGGAGATCTGAGCTCCTACATCATAGAAACGGGCCGCCTGATTGACAGATGACGAGTGATCTGGTTGCGAGTCATGAAGAAGCGTCCTGAACTACAACCTCGGACGCCTGCTCTTCGCCTTTGCCCAGTCGTTCGCTGAGACCTCGCATGACCACGTAGAACACCGGGGTGAAAATCACGGACATGAAGGTGGCGGCAATCATACCGCCCACCACGGCTGTACCGATGGCCTGCCGACTCGCAGCCCCGGCGCCTGAGGCCACCACCAGAGGCATGAACCCGGCTATGGAGGAGATAGCTGTCATCAAGATGGGCCGGAATCGAAGTTCCGAAGCCGTGATTGCCGCATCCAGGATGGACTTGCCCTGGGCCCGCTGCTCACTGGCAAACTCGACAATGAGGATGGCGTTCTTGCTGGCCAGGGCAATGAGCAGTACCACGCCGATCTGGGTGTAAACGTTGTTGTCGAAGCCGCGCAGAAGCAAGGCGATCACCGTCCCAAGCACCGCCAGGGGCACCACCATGATTACCGCCGCCGGGCTGGTCCAGCTCTCATACTGGGCCGCCAGCACCAAAAACACCAAAACGATGGCTAGAGCAAAGATCATCAGCGCCTCGGAGCCCACCTTTCTCTCCTGATAGGACATGGCTGTCCACTCATAGCCCATGGACGGAGGAAGTTTGGCGTCGGCCAGCTGCTCCATCAGGTTGAGGGCCTGACCGGAGCTGAAGCCGGGTGCCGCCTGGCCCGTGATTGAAGCCGCCGGATAGAGGTTGTAGCGCAAAATGGTCTGGGGCCCCAAAATTTGCTCGACCTTAACCAGGGTGCCGATGGGGACCATTTCGCCCTCGTCATTTC
>CP070843.1:1045434-1048176 GCA_020350905.1 Deltaproteobacteria bacterium | reverse complement strand
TCGGCGGCTTCATCACTTCGTAAAGGACCCCATCAATCCGGTAGCGTACCCGAAAACTCTTTTCATAGGGTTCAATGTGGATGTCACTGGCCATCTTTTTGATGGCATCTACCAGGATCAGATTAACCAGCTTCACCACTGGCGCCTGCTCAGCCGCGCTTTCCAGTTCCCCGAGATCTTGATCTTCAGATGACTCAACCACATCTACGCCTTCTTCATCGAACTCACTCATAACATCTTCCAGGGAAGCGCCGGCATCGTAGAATCTGTCCATGGACGACTTTATCGAAGTCTCTGTTGCTACTGTAACGCGGATGTTTTTCCGGGTGAGAAATTTAATGTCGTCAATGATGAAAATATTGGAGGGATCCACCATGGCTATGGTCAGCGTCTGCCCCTCCAAGGAGATAGGAACGATCTTATACTTCTGGACGATGTTCCCGGGTATCATCTCAATGACGTCAGAATCAACGTCCAACTTAGAAGGGTCGGTGGAGGGCACACCGAATTGCTTACTCAGAAACTCCATGAGTTCGGCCTCTTCGATGTATCCCATCTTCACGAGGTTGCTTCCCAGCATGCCCCCGTTGGCCTTTTGCTCTTGGAGTGCGTTATCCAGCTGTTCGGGTGTGATCAAACCCTCGCGTATCAAGAAATTGCCCAGTTTTTGCGCCATCTAAGGACCTTACCTCCCTTAGTCCGGATATTTCATGAATGGGCTGCTGCGACCGCGGATACGACCGTCCTTCTCTCCGAGCTGTAGGCTCTACGAGCCGGAAGCTGGGCGTCCCGCGTGTCGGGCTCTGCAAGGTACTGTTCAAGTGCGGTTCGCTCCGCCCCCCTGCGATGACCCGGTGGCCCGCCTGCCTCGCTCCCATGGCGGGCAGGCATACCCTTCTCCACGATCTCACACTGGCGATTCGTGCAATATCCGGGCTAGCAGGATTTCTTTATCTTGGTCTCGGGGTATTTATGCAAAATACAGACCAAGGGCCTGAAGGCCCATCCTACCCAGCAACCCCAGCAATCCACTATGGGGATTGTAAGTTAGTATCTAAAATCACTAATGATAATTTCAACTTAGGTAAACAACTTTTCTTTGTCAAGGCAAATTTCATTGCAGTGAAAGGTGGCTTTCTCGTGTTTCGGTACACTTTTGGATTCGCCGTATTTGCACGTATAGTACTTGAATGAATTCACTCCGTACGGCCACACAAAAACACCGGCAGGTCTATTGTGCGCTCAGTGCTTCAATTGACACATATAATGACACCTATAAGATATCATTGGGTTCCGAGTCTCAAGTTTAGAAATTCACCATAAGATTAGTCAGCAGACTTGGAACCTTAAACCTGGAACTTTGAACCTTATTGATCTGGCTCTTGCCTCCTGCCCGCCAGAAAAACGCCATGCGCTTGGAGCTATGCTTTATGCGTTATTTAATACCGGACCTCTAGCAAGCAGAGGCCCCGAGCCGGTGCTGTCATTCCCGCTTGTTTTCGGTCGCATGCGGCCACAACCGCAGAAAACTCCTCCACTGTGAGCCTTCCCCGCCCCACCTCCACCAGGGTGCCAACTATGTTGCGCACCATGTATCTGAGGAATCCGTTGGCCTCGATGGTGATCGCCTGAATATCTTCTCCTGCCGGGGCAATCCCGGTAGACAGGACTATCCTTTCACTGCTCCGAACACTGCTTCCCGTTGCCTGGAATGAAGAAAAATCATGTCTTCCTTCGAGGAGCTTCAGAGATCGTTCCATGGAATCCCATCTCAGTGGTTGTCCGATATGCCAACCGTATTGCCTCCCCAAGGCTGGCGGCATCGGTCCATTATGAATCCGGTATTCATAGACCTTGCTACGTGCTTGGAAGCGAGCGTGAAACCGATCGGGTACCAGAGTCAATTCCAGGGCAACAATGTCATCCGGAAGCAGGCAATTTAAGCCACGTCGTAGTCCCTCCGGGGGAATCCGGGTTTCACTGAAGAAGTTGGCTACCTGGCCTCTGGCATGGACGCCGGCGTCGGTTCTACCGGCTCCTGTCAATCGAACTGGAGCCTGAATCATAATCGCCAGACGCGTTTCCACAACCTCTTGGATGGTCAGCACACCCTTCTGGCGCTGCCACCCGTGGTAGTTGGAGCCGTCATATTCGAGGACTAGCTTAAAATTCCTTCTCTGGTCATTGGTCATGGGTCATAGGCGATTCGTCATGTATCATTTATTGAAGCTCCCTGCAGCCAGCTGCAGGGAATCTTCGAAATGTAAGGAATGAATCCATTTTATTCTAGTTCGCTCGCTAACCCCGCAGCAAGCTACGGGGAATGCGCTCGCTGGAGCATTTTCAGCGCGTCCCCGCGTCGCCCCTTCTCCCCATCGTTCCGCAGTGCCTCGTGGGTAGAGCCTCCAGGCCTTGCGACTATGGTTGCCAAACTCGAAGCTTAAGGCCCTCATCCTCATCGAAACCAAACATCAGGTTCATGTTGCAGATGGCCTGGCCAGCAGCGCCCCTGGTCAAATTGTCGATGGCGGAGATAGAGATAATTCTACCGGTACGAGGCTCTAACCGCCAACCGATATCACAGTAGTTGGTTCCCCGGAAGTGCAGGGTGGAGGGCAGTTGCCCTGGATTCGATACCCTGACAAAAGGGGCGTTACCATAATCTTACTGGTAAAAACTCTCGATCTCTTCGTCGTTAACCCTTCATGACAGGCTTGCAAAAAGAGTTGTCAAAAAACCCCT
>CP070843.1:1039507-1045334 GCA_020350905.1 Deltaproteobacteria bacterium | reverse complement strand
GGTATGAGACCACAATAATAATGATGCTGCCGCCCATTATATTGCCAAAGAGACGAAAAGATATGGAGATCACCTTGGCCACTTCTCCCACCACGTTTAGAGGCATTAGGAAAAAGATAGGCTTAAAATATTCAGTTATATAATTTTTGGGCCCTTTTACCCAGATTGCGGTCCCGTGCGCTATGAAAAATCCCATGATGCCAAGGCCTAGTGTGGTATTCAGATCCTGGGTAGGCGCAGTCATATAGGGGACCATGCTGATCCAGTTGCACAAGAGGAGGAATATGAATAGAGCGCAAATCATTGGGTAATAGCGCTTGCCCCATTCCTCTCCCAGAGCGTCAACACACAGATCCTTTATCCAACACACGATCAGTTCACTGAGATGCTGCCATGGGCCGGGAACCATCTCCCTACGTCGAGCTGCTAGCACGGTAAATACCAGGATGAGCCCTATTATCAACCAGCTCATCAAAAGTGTGGCGCTGTTGACCTCAATCCGCATCCCACCAAGGTGGAACACCCATTGACTTACTTTGCCTATCCCTTCCATATCGGTGCCAGCCTTTATCTCTTAGCGGTCAGCTTCTCTCTTGCTCCACCATAGCAGAGGAGACCCCACATCCAAGGTTTTCCACGTTGCCCTGACTAGAGCTATTCTGCTTGCTGTGGCCTGCCGATGGTGTCGAACTCTTGCTGAGGAAAAAATGGTAAAAGACGGCCGCCTTCGTCAACAGTAGACCGCCAACCGTTGCAGCGAAGTTAATTGAGGGCAACTTAATGGCTAGAATTAAAGGTATGCTGAGCAAAACAAATCGGCAAACGAGGCCAAAAAAAACGCTGCTTCTCCTCTGACCGATCAGCCGCCGCGGCAGGAGCAAGGCCATCAACTTAAAGTCGGCCACGCTAAAGACACTTCCAAGGGCGATCCCTTTGGCAGCCGCCTTCTGGTTGAGAGCGAGACAAATACAGGCTGCGGCCAAGGCGAAAAACAGGGTTTTCTTAATCAGAGTCCTTTGCAACGTGAGATAGTCGCTCATATCTACCAGAGTATCCAGTCGAGCCTAGAGATCTTATGGTCCGTCGTCTTGAGCAGATTCGTCAGTTTCCTGCGCTTCCAGTTCCTTAATCTGTCGGTAGACGGTATAGCCGCCGCCGGCAATACCGAGAAGTATGAAAATGGTCAAAAAAATACCCCTGGTTCCCACCCACTTGTCAAGATAGTAACCAATGGCGAAACCAAGGCCGATGCAGCCCACCATGGTCAAGCCTAGTTGCGAAACCAGGACGAGCTGCTCAAAGATCTTGTGGGTCTCTTTACCCAGCATGAAATGTAAAGGATGTAGGAGTGTACATCCTCGAAGGTTGTAAAAAGTTTCACTTACGGTAGCCAAACTAACATAGGGTAAAACAATCTAAAAGTCCAGAATTTTTTTGGGAACCGAAGGGTAATAATTCCTCCCTGGTTTTTGCCAAACGTGCGGGAAACAGAGGGCCTGACATTGAAACGAGTAGATCATTTTTGCTGGGATCTTCCTCTCATACTCCACTATACATGGGGAGCGCATTGCCAGAATCGAGGCTAGAACCTCTTCATTTGGATAGATACTCTTTGAGAAACAGCGTGACTTGATTTGAGAGATTGGATAGTTTAGCGTAGATGAAATATGGTGGGAGGAAATCAAATGGAGACAGAACGAGTGAGAATGCCCACAGGATTTGGATCTTATCTAACTCCACTTGGGAAAAGGCTTCTTCTCGTCTATGGTAGTATTTATGTTTTGGAGCTGCTTTTTGAACACTGGCTTAACATCGAGATCGTCTCCGTTCTCAAGCTCTATCCTCTCAGCAATTTGAATTTTCATTTCTGGCAGCTTATTACCCACCCCTTCATACACAACCCAAATTCACCCATAAGCTTCATTATTAGCTGCATCATATTCTATTTCTTTGCTGCACCTGTGGAACATGCATTTGGGCCAAAACGGTTCTTGTTTTTTTTCTATACCTCCGCACTTGGGGGAGCATTATCTGGCTTAGGATTCAGCTTTGTTGCAGATTTCAATGTACCTTTCTTGGGGATGATGCCTAGTCTCTTATCCCTGATTGTCATCTTTGGGTTGTTAAGTCCAGAAGCCACCATACTGCTCATGTTCATTCTTCCCATAAAAGCGAAATATCTGAGCTATGGGACTATTATCATTACATTCTTAACCTTCCTGGCAAAGGCTAATCCTCATGGTGCGTATCATCTTGGAGGGATACTTTTTGGTTATCTCTATTTTAGAGGGTTGGGAGAATACTTTGATTTCAGCTTGATTCGTCTAAAGTACTCTGAATGGCAAGTAAAAAGAAGGAAATCTCGGTTTACAGTTATAGACGGAGGCAAAGCAGAGGAAGACGAAGACACTCCAACATACCACTAGCCCGGACATTTCGTGACGTGATGCAACTCTGGCATCCCTGGATTCTGGAGGAAATTCGCTCAACCTTCTTGGGTGCAGCATAAATCCAAAGCTTGACAAAGAATGGCATTCCACCCAAAACGGCTCGCGAAAGCCAGCGGATTTGATCCTAAGTTCAAGAGAGTTAGCATGAGGATACGGTTGAGATGTGCAGAGAATTTGACAAAAAGACTGTCGAAGATAATCTTCATAAACATGTCGATCACCTTTCAGTAAGAATTGGTGATCGACATCTTTGGAAAGACCACTCTTTGGACAAGGCTGCCGAATATATCGAATCGACACTTACGACTAGTAGATATTCTGTCCGACGTCAGACATTTGCCTGCTATGGCAAAAGTGTTTCCAATCTTATCGCGGAGAAATCTGGGGATGGAGACGGAGTTGTTGTAATTGGCGCCCACTACGATACTGTTCCAGGGTCGCCGGGTGCAGACGATAATGCCTCAGCTGTAGCCGGCATGCTTGAGATTGCTAGATTAAGCAGAGAAGCTTCCTACAAGAAGCATCTTATTTTTGCCGCCTTTGTAAATGAAGAGCCTCCGTGTTTCGGATCTCCAAACATGGGGAGCATGGTGTATGCAAAAAGTCTCAGACAGAGCGGGGTACCCTTGGAGGTTATGATCTGTTTGGAGATGATTGGCTATTTTCGTAAAGATGAGCTTCAACAATACCCTTTTCCTGGGATGGATCTCTTCTATCCCAGGACTGCGGACTTCTTGGCGGTCGTTGGAAATTTCAATTCATTACGATATGTCTCTGCTTTGAAAAGGGGAATGAAGAGGAATGCTGCGATAAATGTCCGGTCTCTCGTCGCACCTGAACAAGTAGCAGGTATAAACCGCTCAGACCACTTTGCATTCTGGCATCATGGATTTAGGGCTGTTATGGTAACAGATACAGCATTTTTCAGAAATAAGAACTATCATCAAGAGACTGATACTATTGATACATTAAACTTTCATTCCATGACCGAAGTAGTAAAAGGGCTGTATTACGCGTTGCGGGTACTCTGACTTTGCCAAAAGTTCTTACAGTGGGAAGATATGTTTAGTCCCCCACCGGAAGGATACGCCCCAAGATTTTGCGGCTTAGTAACACAAGACTGGTATGAACAGTCGATATCTTTGAACAAAATAAGTCTACGTACACCATTTGCTGCAGACAGAAGAAGTCAAACTGACCCCCTCTCTCTGAAAATCTCCTCCGTTGCATCCAATATGAACTTATCTTACAATGCCGCCCAAAACAGTAAGCTATGCCAGACGAAACAATCACCATACTTCCCATACGCAATAAGCTGCACCGGCCGCTTGATCCGATAAGTCTATTCTAAGCATTTATTGCCAGGGTAATCTCCAGACGTTATTTAAGGATTCAAGAAAACTTCGTTGGCCTGATGGCTTTAGTTTTGGCCCCGATGGATATATTTATCTTACAGAAAGTGCTCTCCACATGGTCATGATGAAATCTCAAGAGCAGATCATACGCGCCCGACCGTATCATATCTATCGATTTAGGCCAGGGTCTCGAGCTGCTCCCGGGCATTGATTTAAAAACCCAGGCGCTGAGAGAAATCGGTACTGCTCATCAGTTCACAGTTCTTCCTAGTTTTATTCCCAAGATGGCACTATACTCACTATCATTTCCACCTGGCATAAGTGATGTTACAGTAGCCTTTGTTGTCACAGAAACTAATGTGTATGGGTTAACCCGCATGTTTCAAGCGTACTCAGATATATATGCGAAAACACAAGTCATGGTTTATGAGAGTCATGACGAAGCAGAGAAGTGGATGAGGGAAGAAGAAGACAGATGCACGCATCTAAACCACTTGCTGCATCTGACAGCAATACTGTTTCGTTCTTTGCGGCGGCTGAGTTCGCCGGTTAGGATTGACCTAAATGACGCAATTCGAGGGTAGTGTATGTCATCGAACAAGATACGATTAGACAAAGAAAAACTGGACCGGATTGTAGCTGAAGCCCGGCGCAACCGCCAGCAGCGGGAGCAAGGTTATCGGGAGCAGGCGCTCAAGATCTATCCCTGGATCTGTGCGCGGTGCGGGCGCGAATTTCAAGGCAAGAAACTCCGTGAGCTCACGGTCCATCATAAGGACCACAACCACGATAACAACCCGCCTGACGGGAGCAACTGGGAGCTACTGTGTCTCTACTGTCACGACAATGAGCACTCGCGATATCTGGATGAGGAATGGTATGACGAGGCGACGCCAGACGGAGAGCAAGAGCCACCTGCAACCCATAAGCCCTTCGCCGACCTCAAGACCTTATTGAAGGATGAAAAGTAACTGATCACTTTCGACGTCGAGCAAAACGCACCATCGAGACTTATACGCGGGAATATCGACCGAATCCGTTCCAACTTACCATCAACTCGAAGCAGTCTGACGGGGCAAATGGCTTTGTTGATTTTCTGGAGTGAGTGAACATCCCATACCTGAATCCCCACTTGGAACAGGAACGCTACTACCACCTATGGTATTTGCGCTACTCGGTTCTGATCTAAAAATCCCTGCTATACTCTTTGGGTTTTGAGCGGCCCAAAATCGTAACATCTTGAAATCTTAACTTCCGACTTTGCCCTCTAAATGAGATGGGGCTGGGGCGAAGATTTTGCTTCCCCACCCCAGCCATTGTTCGAGTAATTATACAGATTCTCAATCCACATTAAGCCCCCTTGCATTTCTCAAAAAGGGTAGATGGGAACCTGGGTCTCTGCCGTAATTTACTGAACTAACCCAACAATATTTCCACCTTTTCATAACGCTGGTCTAACCCTATTAGCACGTCATGCAGGTGAAGGGATATGAAGTTTTCCTTGCTAAAGTCGAGTTAAGCAAGTAAAAATGACCAAATCTGAAAATAAGACTATGAAAGGCTGGTTATTATCTGAAAGATGAATCTCTTAAGCGGAATCACGTATAACTTGCGTGGTCTACGGCTGGGCCTAAAGACCCCTAAGCTTCTTGTATTGGGGCTTATTCGGTTTGCCGCCGTCGTCATCATTACCATTCTTGCAGCAAGCCTAATCCTTGTCTACCATGAGAAGATTCTGCATCTCATTTGGGCTAAGCCTGCAAGTCAATGGGTTCTTTGGTTATGGTACGTCATCTCCTGGTTGCTTTCTTTACTCCTCGTGGGGCTGTCGGCCATACTTTCCTATCTTCTCTCTCAAATACTCTTCAGTGTGTTCATCATGGATTACATGTCTCGAGTTACGGAACGCATGATGGTGGGCGAGGAACATGAACCGGAAAAAGTGCCCATGTTGCGGCAACTTTCCTATCTTGTCAAACAGGAAATACCAAGAACGATCCTCCCAGTTTTAGTAATCCTTCT
>CP070843.1:1031511-1039407 GCA_020350905.1 Deltaproteobacteria bacterium | reverse complement strand
GCGCCAATTGCGCCCTGAACATCGAAAGGACCCTCAAGAAAGTACAGGGTGTCGAGGAGACCAATGTCAATTTTGCGGCAGAACATGCATCAGTATCTTTTGATCCCGGAAAAATCCAGGTTGGTGATCTGGTCAAAATGATTGAAGATGCTGGCTATGGGATTGCCACTGCGAAGGTTGAGTTGCCCATAACCGGGATGACCTGCGCTAATTGTGCCATGAACATCGAGAGGACCCTCAACAAAAAGGTTCCGGGAGTGGTGCAGGCTTCAGTCAATTTTGCCAGTGAACGAGCGAGCGTAGAATATCTACCAACCCTGACCGATGTTGATGCCATAATTGCTGCTATTCAAAAGGCGGGTTTTGACGCCATCCCTCCAGATGAGACCTCAGAAGCAGAGGATGTGGAGCAAAGAGCGCGGAGTGCCGAGATTGCCGATCAAGCAAGAAAATTCGCTGCTGGCCTCCTTTTCACTGTACCCCTTTTTCTCTGGAGCATGGGCAGGGACTTTGGCGTTTTGGGAGCCTGGAGTCATGCTCTCTGGGTCAACTGGGTGTTCTGGATTCTGGCAACTCCAGTGCAGTTCTACACCGGCTGGGATTATTACACCGGTGGCTGGAAAAGCCTGAGGAACCGCAGTGCCAACATGGACGTGTTGGTGGCCATGGGTTCATCGGTTGCCTATTTCTATTCAGTTGGGGTGGTGCTCTCCCCTTCTCTGGGCAGCCACGTCTACTTCGAGACCTCGGCGGTAATCATCACCCTGATCAAGCTGGGTAAATTGTTGGAGGCCAGAGCCAAGGGGAGAACGGGAAACGCAATTCGAAAACTCATGGGCTTGCGTCCAAACACCGCAACCATCCAGAGGGACGGCAAGGAAGTGGAAGTTCCCCTCAGCCAAGTCCAGGTGGGGGATGTGGTCATTGTCCGTCCCGGTGAAAAGATTCCAGTTGACGGTGTGGTCCTGGAAGGTCAGTCGGCTGTTGACGAATCCATGTTGACCGGCGAACCTATTCCCGTGGACAAGAGTCCTGGAGATGCAGTGGTTGGTGCTACTATCAACAGCGAGGGCCGTCTCAAATTTCGGACAACAAAGGTGGGCAGGGATACAGCTTTGGCCCAGATAATCCGTTTGGTCCAGGAGGCTCAGGGAAGCAAGGCCCCCATTCAGGCCCTCGCCGACCGCGTTGCTGCCGTCTTTGTTCCTGCGGTTATCGGAATTGCTTTCTTTACTTTCATTCTCTGGTGGAGCCTGGGCGGAGAGTTCGTACCCGCCATGATCCGTTTGGTGGCGGTTCTCATCATTGCCTGCCCCTGTGCCCTTGGTCTTGCCACGCCCACAGCGATCATGGCGGGGACTGGCAAGGGCGCAGAGAAAGGTATCCTCTTTAAAGACAGTGAAGCGCTCGAAAAAGCCACCAAGCTGCAGACGATTGTTCTTGATAAGACAGGGACTCTCACTCTGGGCAAACCCATTGTTGCTGATGTCATTTCTTTCAATGAAGGGGCGTCAGTGCTGAATGAACGGGAGCTGCTCAGCATTGCCGCCTCAGTTGAAAGAGGCTCCGAACACCCGGTGGGAAGGGCAATTGTGAAGGAGGCCGAGAGGAAAGATTTGGAGCTTTTCGAGCCTGAAGACTTTAAAGCATCAGGAGGACTTGGCGTACAAGCCAAAATCGACGGCAAGCTGGTCTACGTGGGCAAGCCTGATTGGTTCCTGCAAATGGGCATTGATATTGCTGGAGGAAATAAGTTTCTTGAAGACCTGCAGAATCAAGGGAAGACCTTGATGGCGGTGGTGGTGGAAAGACAACTGGGGGGCTTGATTTCTGTTGCCGATTCCCTGAAACCTGAATCGGCAGACGCTGTGGCTGAGCTTCATCGTCAAGGTCTAAAAGTGGTTATGCTTACCGGTGACAATATTCAGACGGCCAGATCCATAGCTGACCAGGTTCACGTGGATGACATAGTGGCCGAGGTTCGCCCCGAAGAAAAATCAATGAAGGTGAAGGAACTCCAGGGTAGAGGTCACATGGTTGGCATGGTGGGCGACGGCATCAATGACGCCCCTGCCCTGGCCCAAGCGGACGTGGGTATTGCCATTGGAACAGGAACAGATGTGGCCATCGAGACCGCCGACGTCATCCTGGCTAGCGGTAACCTACTGGGTATCTCTCGGTCCATTGAATTGAGCCGGGCCACCATGAGGACCGTAAAACAAAACCTCTTTTGGGCATTCATCTATAATATCATTCTCATTCCGGTAGCTGCAGGCCTGCTCTACCCTCTCGACTTCTTGCCGGCCTTCCTCAGGCAATTGCACCCAATTTTGGCGGCGCTAGCAATGGCAGTGAGCAGCATAACCGTAGTCTCCAACAGCCTGAGACTTTACCGAGCAGAAATCAAATAGAATCCAGCATCCCTAATCTGAAATCCAAAATCCGCCCTCCTCAATCTGTTGACCCCCCCTTTCGAGCATTGTATGATACAAAGATAGTTGCTCTGCAGAGTAAAGGCACGCATCCTGATGAAACTCCTTCTTTTCTACGCGCCATCTTTCTGGTTCAGGACATACCAAAAGGTGCTGGAACAAGTACCCGATCAGAACTTGGAGGCCGACTGCCGTCATGCTGTTGTAGTTTTTTACCACGTGGAGGCTGAGGACCTTGAACGGAACGCAAAGGTTCTTACTAAATTAGTAAAAAATATCAAATGGTTGGCTGGAAAGTTCGACTCGAAGAGCGTGGTTTTACATTCCTTCAATCATCTTTCTGGAAGCAAGGCACCGCCCGACTTTGCTGAAGGACTCATCCAAGACGTGCGAGATAGGTTAGAGAGGAGCGGTTATTCGGTCACAGTGACACCCTTTGGTTATCTGAACGAATGGAAGCTCCACGTGGCGGGCGAATCCCTGGCCAAGGTTTTTAAGGAAATATGAGTCGAGGCTTCGCCTCTTGCAGAGCGCATTGTCCAGCAGGCAGACAACAGTCCTGGATGATATGGCCATGCGGAAATTTGTAATGCGGCTCTTACGAATCGGGGCCCTTCTACTGGGGGTGTTTGTTTTGAGTTTTTTGAGTGGATGTTGGAACTGGTTTGTTGAAAAACAGGTCTTTTTCCCCGATGCTATTATTGAACAGACCCCGGCTGACTTTGATCTCCCCTTCGAGGATGTTTGGTTCACGAGCAGAGACTCTGTTCGACTACACGGATGGCTGATCCCCGCTGCGCCCTCTAACCATATCTTCCTATTTTGTCATGGCAATGCTGGTAACATTTCACATCGCTTGGACAACGTCCGTTTGCTCCATCAAAGAGGTATCAGCGTCTTCATTTTCGATTACCGGGGCTATGGCAGGAGCCACGGTCGCATAAGTGAAAAGGGCTTCTATCTCGACTCGGAGGCTGCCTACCAGGTGGCCAGAAAGTGGGCTGACGAACATAAGGCGAAGCTGGTCGTTTTTGGGAGATCGCTGGGAGGTATTGCCGCTACTCGTGTCGGGGCTACACAGCAATGTAATGGGCTTATCCTTGAATCAACCTTTACGAACATGGGAGCCATGGCGGGAGCACACTACCCCCTACCCTTTGCGGAACGTATACTCAAACACCGTCTGAATGCCGTGGGCGAGATTGGTGGGGTGCATGTGCCCGTCCTGTTTTTTCATGGAGACAATGATAAGATAGTACCCATCCGCCTTGGTCGAGCGCTCTATGAAGCGGCTCCGAATCCCAAGGAATTTGTAGTTATTCCAGGTGCCGGGCACAATGATACTTTTTATGTGGCGGGCAAAGACTATTTTGACAAATTGGAGTCTTTCCTGGGCAAGCTATAGGAGAAAGATGGAGCCAAGGAGTGTTGGAGTGCTAGAGTGACTGAAAATTCCAAATAACAGATCACAGTGGCTAAGGCTTCAGTGTTCAGGATTCAGTTCCTCTGTTTCTTCTTCCTGACACCTGAAACCTGACACCTTGGTATTTTAGATTCCGAATGGGAGGACAAACCTTATGCTTCACAACGTTCTCATCGCCGTAGACGGAAGTCGCAACTCACTGCGAGCGGTTGAGTATGCGGGCCGGGTTTTTGCACCAAACGCGGAGGCAAGGCTGGTGCTTTTTCATATCCTCCCGGCCATATCCCGCATGAACCTGAATAAAGAAGAAATCAAAGCCATCGATGCCCGTAAGGCCGAGCGGGCTGACCTGGCTGGCTTGTACTGGCGGTTAGAAGACGAAGAGAAGATCGGTGGTTTTTTTACAGAGGCGACAAATCTGCTGGTCCAGGTTGGGGTGAAAGCGGAGCAGATCAAGTCGAAGTTTGGGGTGAAAAAAGGCGAAATTGCCCCCGCCATCCTGGAAGAAGTGGAACTTGGCCACTACGAGACCCTGGTTGTGGGACGACGCGGCCTATCCAGAATGCGGGAATTCTTTCTGGGCAGCGTTTCAACTGAATTAGTACGCGAAGCGCAAGGGTGCGCTGTTTGCGTGGTGGAGTAGATTGATTGTGGATTTCGGATTACGGATTTGGGATGATGGCTAGCGAATAATCGTCGGTACGGAGAATAGATAACTGAGATGCAGATAATCGACAGCCATATTCACTGTGGCATTCAGAACTCAGACCTACCCTTTGAGGTGATTTCGCCACTTCTCGAAAATGCGGGCATTACAGGTGCATGTCTGTTTGCTCCGGTGGAGGACATATACGACCGCTACAATCCCAGTTTCCAGGACAATCAGAAATGGCAGCAAACCAGACAGGCGGCCAACCGTTATCTATTGGACCTGGCTGCTGGGGTTAAGTCGGTTTTCCCATATTTGTTTGTTTGGAACGATTTCGCTGTGGAAGAGCTTCAACAGAACTATTGCGGTATCAAGTGGCATCGACACCCCAACGAGCCGGTCTATCATTACCACGACCCCCGTTGCAGCGAAATCCTTCAGGAAATAAGCGAACGTCGTTTGCCTATTGTGTTAGAAGAGAGCTTTACCAATACCTGTCGGTTTGTGGAAGAACTTGCACCTCAGGCAGTAATCATCATACCCCACCTCGGGGCTCTCAATGGGTCCTACCCGGCGCTGGAAAGAGCAGGCATTTGGCAGCGACCCAATACGTATGCGGACACTGCCCTGGCCCCCATCGATCATATGCGTCATTTTGTCCAGCATTACGGACAGGAAAGACTATTGTTCGGCAGTGACTTTCCCTTTGGCGCACCCGGCCACGAGTTGCGCAAGGTCGAAGCCCTTAATTTACCCAGCATGGATTTGGAAAAGATCTTGAGTGGTAACCTTCTGGGCCTGATAGCTGACATAAGAAATAGTTGACTATCTCTCACATAACCTCGCTAGAGTAATCCCCTATAGTACCCTCCATCTATCTGAATGGAATTACCCGTTATGTAACTGGCCCGCTCGGAGGCAAGAAAAACAACCAGATTGGCGAATTCTTCGACCTCTCCTAATCGCCGAAGTGGAATGCTCTCTTCCCACGTGCTTAGTATTGATTCAGGACTTTCATTCCTCTTTTCCGCCAGCACTTTGGACAGTTCTCGTACCCTGTCGGTTAGTATGTAACCTGGACAAACATTGTTTACGAGAATATTGTCTGCTGCCAGTTCATTGGCTAAAGTCTTGGCGAAACCAACCACACCGGCCCGGACAGCGTTCGAGAGCATGAGACCGTCTATAGGTTGTTTTACTGCCACAGAGGTCATGTTGATAATTCGGCCCCAACGTATCTTCTGCATGTGGGGTACCGCCTCCCGGGTAAGCCGGATAGCACTCAATAAGTTGAGCTGGACAGCTTGCTGCCAATGGTCGTCAGTTAAGTCTAAAAATGTGGCCGAAGGGGGGCCGCCAGCGTTGTTGACCAGGATGTGTGCAATACCATAATGTGACACGGCTTCCTGAACGAAAAGACGGGTTTCCTCCGGACTAGAAACATCCGTTGGCCTGGTCCAAACCGTGGCCCCCGTCTCCGCGGCGATTGCAGTGGCAGCTTCGGTCAAATGCTCCTCGTCTCTGGCGCAGAGGGCCAAGGAAGCTCCTTCCCGGGCCAGTCCCAGGGCCACTGCCCGCCCCAGGCCCTTGCTGGCACCTGCAACCAAAGCCACTTTACCTTTTATGCCCAAGTCCATATGAAACTCCCTATGGGTAAAAGAAGAATCGCAAGTTTCCAATGCGACGTTCGGGTTATAAATCCGAAATGAGAAGCACGAAGCAGGAAACAAATTGAAAATTGGCATTTCTAAAGGGAAACTCTATGCCCTATGCGATTTCCTGATTTTATTGACACCATAGTAAGGAAGCGCTATGGTAAAATCCATAGCATAAAAGTAAATGGACAGCAAAGAATTTCAGACCATGGAGTGCGGGAATACAGTTTCAACGCCCTAGATGTTCAATCCTTTGAGTCAATTGAAACTCCCTGCAGCCAGCTGCAGTCCGCCTCAGGCGGACTGCGAGGAATGCGCTCGCTGTAGCATTTTCAATGAAGATAATGGGGACCATGATCTTTCGACCCGCATTCTGAATTCCGAATGGCTACACTAACCACTGCTCAAGAATCAAGACATGAAATTAGGTATCATCGGGCTTCCCGGTTGCGGCAAAACAACGGTATTTAACGCGCTCACCAGCAGTGCTGCTCAAGTTGCGGATTTTTCCGCCCCAGTGAGAGGTCCTAACCTGGCAGTGGTCAAGGTGCCGGAGCCCCGCCTCGCCTTTCTCGGCCAGCTCTACAACTCCAAGAAGGTCACAGAAGCCACGGTGGAATATGTGGATGTGGGTGGCTTGACCGGCTCCACTGACAAAGGTCAGGAGCTGGGAGAATCTTTTCTGAATCACATCAGGCCGGTGGACGCTTTGGTGCATGTTGTTCGGAATTTTCAGCATCCCATGCACGGAGAAGAGGATCCTTTAGGAGACATTTCGCGGGTAGAAACGGAACTTATTCTGGCTGATCTACTGGTGGTGGAAAAAAGGCTCGAGCGAATCGGTGTCGAGAGACAACGAGGGAAAAAGGAGAATCCGCAAGAAGTACGGTTGCTGCAAGAATGCCAGGAAATCCTTGAGGCGAGTCGCCCATTACGTTCCCAGCCGGGAATCTCGGATATTTCCCTTCTGCGCGGCTTCAGTTTCCTTTCGGGTAAGCCTCTGCTCATTCTTGTAAACCAACCAGAGGAGAATGTCCCCGCACTGCCCCAAGAGATTATAGGCGGGGCCCTGGGACCTTATCGGGAAATCGTCGGCAAGCTGGAGATGGAACTGGCCCAGCTGTCTCCGGATGTGGCGGTTGCGTTTATGGTCGAATTGGGGCTTGAAACGCTCGCCAGAAATCAGGTCATTCTGGCTTCTTCCCAGCTTCTCGGCCTGATCTCATTTTTTACCACCAACGAACAGGAGGCGCGGGCCTGGACCATCAAACAGGGCTCCCCAGCACTCAAGGCTGCTGGTGTTGTGCATTCGGATATGGAGCGGGGCTTCATTCGCGCCGAGGTGATCCAGTTCAATGATCTAGAAAGTGCCGGAAGCTATGCCGCTGCTCAAAAACAGGGGCTTGTTCGTCTTGAAGGAAAAGAGTATATCGTCCAAGATGGCGATGTTATCTTTTTCCGCTTTAAAGTTTGAACTGGATACTGGATTCGGGACTGAATATATGTTGTTGAATTGATATTGACGATTTGATTAGAATACATTTTTTGCAGGCCAGCACGATGATTCAGAGAGGAGGAATCATGTTTGACAAGGAAAAGCTAAAGATTATCGAGATGGAAAAGGAGCAGTGGGACTGCGGCCCAGTTGAGAAGGTTTGTGCCAAGTTTCCGGAGAGAAAGACCACTTTCACCACCATCTCCGGTGAGGAGGTGGAGCGTCTTTATACACCTCTGGAT
>CP070843.1:1027940-1031411 GCA_020350905.1 Deltaproteobacteria bacterium | reverse complement strand
CCTAGATCACGGTAGCCGGTAAATTCTTGATAGAATCGAGAGCACCGGTAACAGTGAATACAGCGATTCATTTCGTGCTGGATTAGGGGGCCGAGGTCTTGATCCCGATAGGTTCGCTTCATCCCAAGATATCTTCTGATCCCGTGCCCACCTGAAACCGTCATATCTTGGAGCAAACAGTGGCCCCCTTCATCGCAAACCGGGCAATCATGGGGGTGGTGAAGCATGAGCCATTCAATCACGTATTGACGAAAATCCACTGCCTCTTCGTCGGTGGTCGACACTATCATGCCATCCTTAGCGTCGATCATGCAGCTCATCTGAACGCCCTTGAAGGGGCCCTCCAAAAACTTCACGGCGCAGACCCGGCAGGCGCCCACAGATCCCAGTCCGGGATGGTAGCAGAAGCGCGGAATCATGATGCCCAGTCTTTCCGCGGCCTCAATCACCTTTGTTCCCTCTGGAACTTCTATTTCCCGATCATCGATAATGAGCTTTGGCATAACCAGTCAAATTCTAAAGTGTCTAAAATGTACTAAAATGCCTGAAATTAAGGACTTAAGATCTTTTGGACTTTTGCAGTTATTGTAAGGGTGGGCATCGCCCACCTAACTCTTACTCACCTAATCTTCTACTAACAAGGTCTTGCTGCAATCCTACGATAAATTGATCCTCATATCGTCTAATCGCAAGCGGAGCTTGCTGCTACAAAAATTACTTAAATAATGCTTGCCATGTAGGAGCAACCTTTGGTTGCGATTCGAGAGTGTATTAGTTTCCAGATCTATTAGATCGCGCCCTGGAGGTCGCTCCCACAGACAAATATTTTATGATGGCCTATTGGCGGGCACAAAGGCCCGCCCCACTGGGTCCATTTTGATTAATTGATCAACAAATTTTAGACACTTTAGGCATTTTAGACATTCGCAGTTTCCGACTTCCCTACTTAAAAGGACACTTCTTCTGACTAACGTGCTCCCTGATCTCATCCTCAAAATAGGTAATGAGGCTCTCCACCGGTGAGGTGGCTCCAGGAGCAAAGGCACAGTAAGAACTCCACAAGTGTTTGCTCATCTGCTCAAGCATGGGAATGAACTCTTCCCTCCCCTCCCCTTCCTCCAATCGCAGGAGCAGGTCTCGGATGTATGGCAATCCTTCACGGCAAGGCGTACACCAGCCACAGGATTCCCTGGCAAAAAATTCCGTCAAGTTCAAAGTGGCCCCGACTAGGCACGTCTTCTGGTCGAAGACCATAATTGCGCCGGTTCCCAGTCTGTGCCCAGCTTCTCGCATTGGATCAAAATCCATTTCAATGTCATAGAATTCCTCGGGCAAGTAACGGGTGGAAGCTCCACCGGGCAAACAAGCCTTATACTCAGAGCCAGGCGGCATGCCGCCGGCATGAACTTCAATGATCTCACTCAGCCGCACTCCCATTGGCAGCTCGAAGCAACCCGGTTTATTCACTCTCCCGCTTACACAGAAGAGCTTGGTCCCGGCACCGGTTTCGGTCTTTGCCAGGTTCTTGTACCACTCAACCCCGTTTCTGATGATGTGCGGTATGTTTGCCAGGGTTTCAACATTCTGAAGTACGGTGGGCATTCCCCAAAGGCCCTTTTCCGTGGGATAGGGAGGTGGTTGCTGCGGGTTGGGCCTTTTGCCCATCAGAGCGTTCAGTTGTGCTGTAACCTCGCCGCAGATGTATCTGCCTCCGCTTCGATGGACCACTATGTCCATGGAAAATTCGCTACCCAGAATGTTCTTTCCAAGAAAGCCTGCCTCTTTGGCAATATTGATCTCCCTTTCGAGAATTCTTGCCGCGCTCTCGTATTCAGGCCTGATGAAGATAATGCCCTTCTCCGCCAGCGCTCCATAACCGTCTATGATCATGCCCTCGATGATCATGTGGGGATCCGCATGGATCAAGACCCGATCCTTGAATGTCCCTGGCTCCATCTCATCGGCGTTACACACCATGTATCTTGGGAAAGGTGCATCCTCCGCCACTGTCCTCAGCTTCATGCCCGCTGGAAAGGCGGCTCCGCCTCGACCCAAAAGTACGGCTTCAATGAGGATTTCCTGCACGTCCTTGTATGGGTGCTTGTGTAGAACATCTTTCAATGCCTGGTAACCACCGCTCTGCTGGTATTCTTCCAGCGTGGCAATCCTGTCGGGTTTACGATTTTGTAAAAGTACTTGTGGGTAAGTCATAAAAAATGCCTAAAATGTCTAAAGTGAACTAAATTGCCTAAAATCTGAGATCAAAGAATCCAGGAGTCAGGAGTCAGTAGCCAGTACTTAGGTTTCAGGTGTCAGCAGTAAACGGTAAATCGTTATCGAGAATCTTCTATCTCAAATTTTTACTTCCTTAATTTCGCAATTCGCAATTCGCAATTTCACCCCTCATATCTCATATCGGCAACACAGACTACGCCTCGGCTTTCAGCTTTTTCAATATGTCGTCCAGCTTTTCCGGTGTCAGTGGTCCATACACCTTTTTATTGATCAGAATAGCTGGTGATCTATCGCAATAACCAATACAGCAAACCGGCAGGAGGGTGAATAATCCGTCCGAAGTGGTTTCTCCCATCTCAATTCCAAGTTTATTGCACAGATAATCTCGGATTGATTCATAACCATCCATCCAACAGATAACACTGTCACAAACGTGGATCACATACTTTCCAACGGGCTCGCGGTAAATGAAGGTGTAGAAAGTAGCCAGTTCTTCCACCTCCAGGGGAGACATATTCAGAAGTGCAGCCACCACCTCCACAGCCTCATCACTCAGATAGCCAAACTGATCCTGGATAGCGAACATGACATCCACTACCAGCTCCCGGGGATGCTCAACGCTGGCAATGTGTTCCGCGAGGGATGTTTTAAGTTCTGCTGGCAACATTGAATGTATTAGAATTGTCGGTGAGTGATACCCACCCTATGGTTACTGAAATGCCTAAACGGAAGTCCCTGCCTTGGTTAATTGATTTCTAATGGTTCGTCCTTCCGGAGTGTTTGACAGGGTCATCGAAAGACGGATAATGTCAATTGCAGACTGTTTGGTTCGTTTCTCTAACTCCTTCCCAAATTTCTTAATATCTTTCTCCACCTACAATCACCTTTAACTCATTTTAGGCACTTTAGACATTCGCAGTTATCTATCAATATCCGGCATGATATAGTCCACAGAGCCAATAATGGCGATCAAATCTGCAATGGTTTCGCCTACGGACATCATTGGCATTACCTGCACATTGGCAAATCCCGGCGACCGTATTCTTGTGCGGTACGAGTACCCGAGCCCGTCGCTCACCACATAGTAGCCCTGCTCCCCCCGGGGAATCTCGCACGATACGTATGCCTCACCCCTGGGAATCTTGGGACCACGGGTGACGTTGATGAAATGATGGATCAAACTCTCGATGTCTTTGAGCATGTCCTCTCGCTGAGGGATCACGTAGCGGTAGTCAT
>CP070843.1:1020426-1027840 GCA_020350905.1 Deltaproteobacteria bacterium | reverse complement strand
CGAAACTGGGAACCCGCTTGCGGGACTGAGCGGAGCGCAGCGAGCGCGAATAATATGGCCGTCCTTCCTGGCGTCCTCGGGTGTCGGCCCCTGCGACGTACCGTTCAGGTATGCCTCGGATCCAACACCCTGCGGTTGCCTGGTGGCACGCCCATCTTCATGGCCTCGCGACAGCAATTCATGAAATATCCGGGCTAGGGTACAGAAGTGGGGAGCGACCTCTCTTGTGGGGACGTAGTTTTTTTCGGTAGGTAGTGAACGCATCATGCAAACTCGGCGAACTCTCCTGAGAGACGGTTTTTTGGCCGGCGCCCGCAAGGGGTGGAGCGGTTTCGTCTGGATGATGAAGATTCTGGTTCCCATATCCTTGCTGACCGCTGTGCTGGCCTGGAGCGGCTGGATAGAAAAAGGTGATTTCCTCATCCAGCCCATCATGGGCTGGCTCAGCTTGCCGGCTATGGCCGCTCTGCCTTTGCTGATCGGAACGCTTACCGGAATCTATGGTGCAATTGCCGCCATGGTAGTTCTGCCTTTTACCAAGGGGCAGATGACCCTCATCGCCATCTTCCTTCTGATTGCCCACAATCTAGTTCAGGAAGGGGTCATCCAGGGAAAATCAGGACTCCATCCCTTGAAAGCTACTCTCTTTCGCTTGATAGCCGCTACCTTGACGGTTATGGTTGCGGCTCGCTTCCTGGATGTTGCCCCAACAGCCGCGCTCGTTGCCAAGACATCTGTTTCAGCGTCGCAGTCTTTTGGTGCAATGATGGGGAAGTGGCTGCTTGCCACGTCCCAGCTTTGTGTGAGGATATTTGTGATTATTATGACCCTGTTGATTCTCTTGGAAGTACTGAAGAGCCTTGGCTGGATAAACCAAATCGTCAAATTGAGCCTGCCTTTGCTAAAGTGCTTGGGACTGAGTGAGAAAGCAGGGATTCTCTGGATGACTGCGGCCATTTTCGGCCTAGCCTACGGTGCTGCTGTGATCGTTGAGGAGGCTGAAGAGGGTCAGCTGGGAAGGGAAGAACTGGAGGGACTCCACCTTTCCATCGGCATTAATCACGCTCTGGTTGAGGATCCTGCTCTGTTCTTGGCCCTGGGACTAAATGCTTTCTGGCTCTGGGTTCCACGCTTGATTACGGCCATGCTTGCTGTTCGGCTTCTCACTTTATGGCAACACACTTCTAAGAGATTACAACCATCGAATATCTCGAATCCCTGAATTCGTTAACTGGTCAATTCGTCAAATCGTAGAAATAGCTCAAGGCGCAAGATCGCGGCTGAAAGCCGCTCCCACAGGAGAATCCCTTTCTTATTTCTTCTTTCCTCTGTCTTCTGTCCTCTACCTAACTACAATTAATGACAGCGAAGCATAATGACCTAATGACGGCGGAGCCATATGAAGCACTGCGCCACTAATCAATCTCCAGTCTTCAATTGAAAGATCCGCAATCCGCAATTCTGTCCTCTGACCTCTGATTCCTGCCTCGCCCTTCCCGGCATGCGGCTTGCAACCCCCCCAGTTCCAGATTCCTCTGGTCCTGTGATGTTGTTGGCGGGGTGGTGGTACCCTGCACCAGTTCTCTCATAGAAGGAGTTTAGCGCGGTGAACTCAGTTGTTGTGCGAACTCTGTTCTCACTCTTCGTGCCCGGTGGACTTGTAGTTTTTACCACGGCGATCCTTTTGTACATGGGTACGCTGGACAAATCCTTGTCTGCTTTAGTGCACGTTTACCCCTATACAGTAGCGGCTGCAGGTCTGTTGCTCGGTTGGCGTTTCAACCGCAGCCGATTGGTGTTCGCCATTCTGGTTCTGACACTTGCTGATAGGGCATTGCTGTCCTTCTCCGCTGGCGGTCTTTCCTCAGTGGGGATGGGACGAACCCTTTACAACGCTGTCGCTTTTCTGCTTCCCTTGAATCTTGCGGCTCTCTCCTTAATGGAGGAGCGGGGGATTGTAACCGTACACGGTATCGCGCGGTTAAGCTTCATTCTGTCGCAAGCAGTAGTAGTCTACCTGATCTGTCGTTTCCCGCAGCTTGGTTTGGCTGGTTTTCTCAACTACTCCTTGGCGAAAGCACATTTGCTTTCTCGTCTCTCCTTGGCTCTGCCTGCTCTCATGGCATTCGGGACTGCGTTTTTTCTTCTCGCCATCCGTTTTATCCGACGCGAGACCGTCATCGAGAATGGTTTTTCCTGGGCATTGCTATCGGTGTTTCTCGCTTTCGTCGCAGGCAAAATTGGGCCTTTCTCCACCATCTATTTCGCTACCGCTGGGGCCGTACTTGTCATCTCTGTGATTGAGACCTCCCACAGCATGGCATTTCGGGATGAGCTAACCGGGATCCCTGGGAGGCGAGCTTTGGGCGAGGCCCTTCTCAAACTAACGGGCACCTATAGCGTGGCAATGATAGATATCGATTTTTTCAAGAAGTTCAATGACCGGTATGGGCACGACGTTGGTGACCAGGTTCTCCGCTTGGTAGCCTCAAGGTTCGCCCAGATCTCGGGCGGGGGTAAGCCCTACCGTTACGGTGGTGAGGAGTTCACTGTTGTCTTTCCAGGAAAGACTATGAGCGAGACTGTCCCCCATCTTGAGAGATTGAGAAAAGAAGTGGCAAAGACCCGATTCATAGTTCGCGGTGGTGATCGACGCCGCAAGAAGTCGGAAAACCCGAAAAGGGTGGGGGGACCTCGAAAAAGAGTCAAGATCACCATAAGTATCGGGGTAGCTGAACGGAACGAACGATATGTGAGTCCGGCCCAGGTGATCCAGGCGGCAGACAAAGCTCTCTACCGCGCCAAGAAAAAAGGACGAAATCGGGTTAGCAAATAGCCTGCAATCTTCAATCTTCAATCAAGAAATCCAGTAACCAGTAGTCAGTAGCAAGTAGTTAGGGTACAGGGTACAGGGTTCAGGGTACAGGGTTCAGGGTACAAGGCATCATGCCTTTCTTGTTCTTTGCTCCTCCCTGTACCTTTTACCTTGCACCTTCTACCAGAATTCTACTGCCAGCTGCCAGCTATCTGCTGCGTGCTGAAACTCTATGCTCTATGCCCTATGCTCTATGCTTTCTCAAATCCGCAATCCCCGCCCGCCATGCGAGCAAGGCGAGGCGGGCGGGCGCAATCTTAGATCAATTTCACTTCTCTTGCTTGGCCGCTTCCTGTTGTTTCTTTTCTTCCTCTTCTTGAATCACGGCCAGGGCGGCGGCAGCACCCGCTTGCTCCAACGTTTTTTTGTCTTGAGCCCCGGAAGGAGGTGTGTCCTTATCTGCATCCTCTTTTTCCGTCTCAGCCGAGCTTTCATCCTTCGGTAAATAGACGGTAACGTTTCGATGGGCGAACTCGATCCCTGCCTCACGGAAAGCCTCTTGAACCCGTCTGTAGACTTCCTTGCGGACTATGAACTGCTGGCCGGGAACTGTCTTGAATTTGATCCGCATTATCATGGCGGAATCATCCATTTCTCTCACACCCTGGGACTTTATCTTGTCTAGCAAACCTGCTGAGAGGACTTCGTCTTCCTGAATCGCCATATTTATCTTTTTAATGATCTTCCTTACTTTATCGACATCGGTGTCGTAACGAACCCGAATATTAAGCTTCATGATGTGGTAGTCGCGACTATAGTTGGTAACCGAACCCATGTCACCAAACGGGATGGTATGAACCGGGCCGCGATGGTGGCGAAGCCTCATTGAGCGTATGGATATGTGTTCCACCGTACCCCTTTGTCCAGCAGTTTCCACATAGTCGCCGACGCGAAAGGCATCATCAATGAGGAAAAAAACCCCAGAGATGATATCTTTGACCAGAGTCTGGGCGCCGAAACCGATGGCCAGGCCAGCAATACCTGCGCCGGCTATCATGGGACCGATGTCCACACCCAATTCCGACAGCACAATCATCGTTACTATTACCACCAGGACAGCAAGGACAAACTTTCTCAGGAGTAAGAGCAAGGTGCCCTTCCGGGTGCCGCCGGCGCCGCCTTCTTCCATCTCTTCGTCATCATCGGGGAATTCCTCTTCGAGTTTTCTGTCAATTAACGTCTTGGAATACTCCCAGACGATCAAACCGAGCAGAAAAACCACAATCACGCTGATCACGGTTGATGAGAAGGCCCGGGTAACTGAGATGTCAACGCCCCACAACCTGAGAATCAGGAAGAACATGGCTACCACCAGAACGATACGGAACAAGCGTTTGACAAAGGGGACGTAGTGGGCCGCAGCCGATTCTTCATCCAGGTCCGGTTCAGAGTCTGAAGTTGGATCGGTGGGTGTGTCCGGCTCATCCCCTTCTTCAACCTCATCATCGCCGCTCAAATCTACGGTTTCACCTAATTCACCGGAGGCGACCTTTAGCAATCGCTGCCCCCATTGATCAATTCCAAGGAAGAGGGGAATGACAAAAAGGCTGGCAATCAGTTTGAGAATCGTCACGTTCCCCGCAATCAGGGCACTGATTTGCCAGAAGCATCCGACAAAAATCACGTAAAGAATGGCAAAAAGATGCCAGCTTTTGGCAAAGCCAGCCCGCAGGGGAGAGTGGTCACAAGTTCCATCAACAGTATCCTGGCAGATCGCCTGGGCCACTTTGTGTCGGCTCTGCCAGATCATTGCGATGAGTAATAAGAAAACGCTGAGGCCCGCTGCACTATACAACAATAGGCGGAGTTCTTCACTGACTGCCATTCTTTCTATAACATTGCTTGCTCCTACAATAACGGCTGCCACCGCTATAATACGGACAAACCAGCGACAGAGGAATTGTGCATCCTCATCTGCCATGGGCACCAAACGGACTGCGGGCTTTGTTGGCGCAAGGATAAATCTGGCCAGGAAGACGAGAACCCGGACGTAGTAGCTAACGATCAGATAGACTTCAATCGTAAAGTAGGCGGCAGTTCCCTTATTGTAGAAAATGACAAAAAGGACGAAGGTGATCAGTATATAAAACCCAACTCCTAGACCGTCCAGAAGCAAGCGGCAAAAGACATTGCCTAATTTTTGCAGTGCTCCCCGGGGCACCGCGGTGAGCAGTTGCTCGTGTATGTCACGGGCCAACCGCATGAGTAGCCATTCGGCAAAAAGGCCGGTTACAATCAGGGCAAACAACCCGCTGATAGTCAAGAACAAGGCTCCAGTCCCCTTGCCATCGGTCAACAGGCCAATCAAAGGCCGGGGTTGTGACAAAACGGAAGCCGAGCCCCGGAAAATCCCCTTAATACGCTTGAAAACCGCAGCAGCGTCCGCGTCGGCTTCGTCGAAGAGGGCCGCTAGCCCGAGCGCGTCTGTTTTTTGGGCGGGTTCTTTTTGGTCTGTGGCTATAGTTTCTTGCTCTGCTTTTCTCTTAAGTTCCTCGATGAGAAGACGTCTGACCTGCTCGTCGCTGAGGGTGGCCATGAAGGCATCGATCTGGTCGCCGGGGAGTTGCTCCGGTGGTTGGACCTCTTCAGCAGCTTCTCCTTTTTTCTGGCCTTGCATCATCTTGAGCTGCTGCGGAGTCACTGCCCAACCGGCCTGTCTCCAGAAGAATAGAAGGCCGAGCAGGAGAAGAGTCAAGAATACAGTTGATTTGACCTTGGTGCGCATTTGCAGTCCTTACCTTAAAGTATGAAGTGGTTGCATCTTATTGCCATTCGATTCTTACTCATGTATGCATATCTGTCAATAGCGCATTCAAATTGAACGGTTAGCATCCAGGTAGCAGAATCTGAAACTAAGGTTTCAGTGTTCAGTGTTCAGCGGCTATTTTTCTTTTTCCTGACACCTGACACCTGACACCTGAATCCCGCCATCCGACACCTGAAACCCCGAGATTTGGTGCCTGGGATTTGATATTTTTCAATGCTCCATTACTCCAGCACACTGTCGCAAGAGGGGAAAGACCATTGAAGCCCCCTTCTTGACACGCCTTGCCGTGACGACGGCAGTTGGGGGCAGCCCAAGAAAGGGTCCTCTGGGTCCGGATTCTTTATTGTATTGACTCGTACCAGTGGGCGTCTTAACATGATTGCATGTTGCAATACGCCAGCCTGAAAATGCCATAGACGCCTTACATGAAAGGTTTCCAGCAGAGATTAATCACTCTAGATAACGAAGGAGAAGCATCATGAGAAGAGCGAGCGTAGTCATTGTTTTGATCACGGCAGTGGCTGTTTTGTTCGGATGCAGCCAGAAAGTCGTCAAGCCGACACCCACACCTGTGCTTGACGGTATCGTCCGAAAAGGAGAACTGGTCGTGGGCACAGCCGCCAGCATGCCCCCGCTCAACATGACAACGAAAACAGGTGAAATAATCGGTCTGGAAGTTGACCTTGCCAGAATGATGGCCAGCGCCATGGGAGTAAAACTGAGGATCGAACCCATGGAATTCTCTAAGCTGCTTCCGGCATTAGAGAACGGCAAGGTGGATATGGTCCTGTCCGGTATGACCATCACCCCGGCGCGCAATCTGAAAGTAGCCTTTGTTGGACCCTATTTCATTTCCGGCAAGGCGTTTCTTACCAAGATAGAAACCATAGCGAAGGCAAAGGAGGCCACTGAGGTCAATAGCCCTAATGTGAGACTTACCGCCCTCCGAGGCTCCACCAGCCAGTATTTCGTCGAACAAGTCCTGCCCAAGGTCCAGTTTGTCCCCGCCAAAGATTATGACGAGGCCGTGAAGCTGGTGCTTCAGGACAAGGTGAATGCAATGATAGCCGACTATCCTATTTGCGTGATCTCAGTTTATCGTTACCCAAATGAGGGACTGCTCTCGGTGATCACCCCTCTCACCTATGAGCCTCTTGGGATCGCAGTGCCCTCGTACGACCCCCATCTGGTTAATTGGGTGGAGAACTTTCTTGATAGCCTTGAGGAGACGGGTGGAATGGATGAGTTGACGGATCGCTGGTTCGGAGACTCTTCCTGGTTGTATCAATTACCGTAGGCGGGCAGTGGGTAGATTGAAGATTTTAGATTGCAGATTGTAGATTGACGAGAGGCGCAGGGCGTCATATGGCTTCGCCGTCATTGGGTCAATACGCTTCGCTGTTATTTGTTGTAATCGGTAGTGGGCAGAGGACAGAGGTCAGAATTTCGGATTTCGGATCGAGGATTGAGGATTTTTAATTTTGCAATTCGAAATTGTCCTTCGGACTCCCACCCTTCGGGTGGCTTCCCAGTTTCGCAATTACTTCCTTATGCTTTCTTTTCCTGACACCTGAAACCTGACACCTGTCTCTTATTTCTTAACCCCTTTTACGACCATGTCGCAGAATGCTCCGACTTTTAGTCGGGGATGAATGCGGCGGAACAAAATTCAAATTCTGTCCCTTTCTAAAGGAGTACAGAATGAAAAAGGGGAAGACAGACGAATGAGAATGGATATTAACTGTGACATGGGAGAGAGTTTCGGTGCCTAT
>CP070843.1:1015795-1020326 GCA_020350905.1 Deltaproteobacteria bacterium | reverse complement strand
GTTTTCGGACTCTGGTGTGATTGTTTACGTTTGTTTGAGTGGGCGCACGCGGGAGAATTCAGGGTGTCCTGCTACGGTAGGTGGGGAGACTAAGCGAGAGTTGGCAGTTTTATGCTTGGTTAAACACTAAATATTGGGTCTTCTTCAAAATAGCGAAAGTGTGGATTTAAGTATGTAATCCACACTTTGCCTCTGTCGCATCTGACGTTCAGGCCTACTTGGACGGCCATTTAACTCCAAATTCCTCCTGGAACTCTTTTGTACCAAGGCTTTCGGCCTTCGTGGTGTCATAGCGGCCCTTAAGGATCCATTGTGTGTACTGGCTCGGGAAATTGGGATCCGGTGCGGATGGCTTGCCGGGACCGGGTACGTCCCAGGCATCATCAGTGCTCACGGCCATGCGCTCGATGATTTCTTCTTTCGTTATGTTCCACACCATCATATCTGTGGCCATGGAGAGCGGTCCGTCATAAGCCGACCGGATACCATCATACTGGTTGTAGCGGGTCCCTTCCTCATTGAACCAATGGAAGGCAATGGCATGCCGAGGCTGCAGTTTGCTCATGATCTTGCCAAAGGCCGGTGGACAGGTGTGAAAACCACAGGTAGCACGAATGGCCCGCTCCGGTGGTTGGTTATAGAACTTCACCATGTCCTGCGGCATGGGCATGACTTCGTGAATCACCACATCGGCGTCCTTGGCATACTTCAATGTCCATTTGGTGGGCGTGGTATCTCCGCTGTAGACGATCTTCATCCCCTTCCATTCGAGTGAGAGACTCACCGGGCCATCGCCGCCATGGATTGCCGGCCAGGACCGAACGATCACGCCATTTTCCTGATAGATGATTTCATTTTCGCCCTTGTAATCAAATTCATGCACCTCAATTGTCCCCGGAACCGGGCTAATCAGAGCAGCACGGGTCATGTAATCCCAGTTGTACGTTCTCATGAAACCATCAATGGCATACTTGGTCCCCATGTCTTCCCTGGCACCACTGGGACCCCAGACTTCCAAAGGACCGGATCGCCCAGAGGTCCAACCGCCTGCCCATAGGGAAGCCAAGTCTCCCCAGTGATCCGTGTGCAGGTGGCTGATAAATATCTTGGTCAGCATATCCATGGGAATCATCAGCGAGGCGATGTTGGCCATGGACCCGGAGCCAATATCAAAAAGGAATTTATCTCCATTTCCCAGTTCCATGAGAAAGCAGCTCGCTGCCTGTCCTCGACGAGCAGCCGGCAGACCGGTACCGCAGGCAATAAGGCGGATTTCGTCCGGCTTCAATTCTTCAGTGCCTGGGTAGTAAACATAACGGTCTGGGGCTGTGCCTGTAGGGGATGTCACCTTACCCCCGGCTGCTTCGGCCGTGGCTAATTGCAATACCTTGTCTGGTTTGCTCGTGCCCAGATAATATCCGGTGACAGCTCCTGCAATGAGCAAGGCTGCGCACATGATTGCTAATTTTCTCTTGGTCATTTCAACCCTCCTTATTCATATTTTCATCTTTCTCCCTTGGCAAATCCGATGGACTAACTAATTGCCGGTCATTCGATCGGTTGCTTTGGCGGAGGATTCAGCCCTTTGAGCTCGCCTTTTTTCAGCCAGTCAGCCATCAATCCGGTGGCCGGCTCGCCCCGGGGAGCGGTATCCCATTCTTTGCTGGTCCCCTGCGGCCAGGAGTCATGGTTGAAGGTGACTTCTCGAACCTCGATATGGTCTTTCCTGAGATTGATAACGGTCAAGTCATCGGCCATGGCCAGCGGGCCATCGTAAGTCTCGCGGACTCCGTCGTATATCTCCAGCTCGAGATCGCGGTGATTCCAGTAGTGGTAGGCAACCGCCAGTCGAGGCTTCACCATGGACATGAGCTTACCGAAACCTTGAGGTGGCGTATGGATCACCGACGTCACCCAATAGGCTTGTTTATAGGGGAACCCGGCGATTCTCATCCACTGTTCAGGAGTGAAAAAACACTCATGAACCACCACGTCAGCACCTTTAGCTTCTTTTGCAAACCATTTGTTCGGGACGCTGTCGCCGCCAAACACAAAGCTCAAGCCTTTCCAGTCCAAGCGGAAGCTCACTGAGCCATCACGGATATGGATGGCCGGAAAACTCGTCACTTTAACGCCATTCTTGTTGTAGATGACGGCAGTTTTAGAGAAATCAAATTCGTGGGCAACGATCTCGCCACCGGCATTCGGCAAAGTGCCGGCTCGGGAGGTGACGTCCCACGCCCACGCCTCACGGATGTGGTCCACGTGCACTTTAGTACCCAGCTCAGGGCTCGAACCGGACGGACCATAAACGTGCAGTGGGGTGTAGCGACCGTTGATCCAGCCGCCTACCCAGAGTGCCGCGAGATCGCCGGCATGGTCGGTATGAAGGTGACTGATGAACACTTTGTCCAGCTTAGAATAGTCGGGCTCGAGGCCGGCGAGTCGATCGGTGGAACCGGTACCCATATCAAATAGAAACGATTCGCCATTACCGAGTTCAACCAGAAAACACGCAGCGACATTACTAGGAGACTGGTTTGGCATACCCGTACCCAGTGCTGTAATCCGCATTTCATCTTTGGTCACTTTCTCTGTGTTCGGATAATAGGTCCGGGGATACCGGTTGTCCTTGACTTTCTGTGGAATGCGCCCAAATGGCACGTTAACGCCGTCCACTTTGTCGGGTTTTGCCACAGAAGATGAAGTCCCAGCAACTAGAGCTACTGCAACAACAGCCACAATTGCCAGAATTGTTGATTTCGAATTTACGATTTTGCTCATTGGGAGCCCTCCTGATCATTCACATGGTCAATGTTTCATTGTTGGATTGCAAGTGAGTATCAGGTAAACGCTAAGGTCTTGGTAAGATAAGGCAGAGGGAACTAATGTCAAGAAAAGCAGCTACTCAAGCTGTTGTGCTATATTGATTCCCTCGCATCTGGATTCTAGCTTCTCGCTTCTAAATTCCGACTCCTCAAATGATCAAAAAAACCACCGCCAGCCGAATTCAAAGGTAAATTCTCGCTCAGTGGATGTCGGGCTCACACCCCAGCCAGGTTTAGCGTATACGATAACGCCAGGCTTGATGATCTTGCCTACCTCGGGGCCGAACCAGAATGAAAAAGAGTTATTCCCCTCGAAGTTGTAGACCGGCTGAAACTCAGGCAGCAGGTAGATGCCACCGTACCAGGGACCCGGTTTGGTCAAGGGCTGCATGAGGAACCATCTACCTCGGTACTGTTGCACCTTGTCGCGCCGGCGATCTTTAAAGGCAGTAAAGTCATAAAAGTTCATCATCGCAAAGAACCCATGTGTTGGTGTGTCGTGCACGATAACCAGCATAGGAGAGAGGATGAGGGATTCATTTCCCAGTACGTTCTCGGTGGCCGTTGGGAAAAGAATTTCCGAACCGAACATGATCGAACCGGTCAGCTTGCTGCTGTCGTATCCCCATTCGAGTTCCTCAGGCTTAATGAAAAAGCGCAGGTTGAGGTCGCCCATACCAATCGCATCACCATCGTCTTCCGCTGTACCACGGCTAAAACCGGCACCGGGAGCCCCGGTCCCGGGATCGCCAGGAGTTCCATCTTGCCCACTCGGGAAACCGCTCACATCGGTGGCGTCTAAATACTTGGCAATCGGCCACTCATAGGTCATGGCGAAACGAGGGGTGAAGGCATACATGCCAAAGAGGGTCATCTCCTGGACTACGAGGTTGTTTTCTAATTCCGTGTAACGGTAGTAGGGCATAAACTTGGGGGCAAAGCCCCGCGGATCCGTTCCGGTCTGGTCCTCTTGGGTCACAGTCTTGTCAGTCATGTCCCCCTTCGCTCTTCCCTGTTCCGCTTCCAAACAAAATGGGGTTAGCAGCAAAATGGCACAAGCAATCAAAGGACAAACGGTCACAATTGCCGTGATACGTCTTTGCATAGCAGCACCTCCTCCTACTAAAACCTGTAATTGACAGACGCAGCAATGAAAATCAGATAGTTGGTATCGAACTCGCCCTTGAAGCGCTCTCCCTGGGCGGTCTGATCCATCTTGCCTTCGCCAAAATAGACATATGATGTACTAAAGCTGTAGCTCAGGCCAATTGGACTGATTTTGCCGATTGCTGCTGCAACCCTGATCTGCTCATCCAGAGGCAAATCCGCTGTGCGATCATTATCGCTCACCGGAGAACTGTCATAGGAAATGCCCATGCCTGCTCGGTGGTTTTCACCGAAATCATAAGCCAAAGCACCGCCCACATGCCAGGTATCCTTCCAGTCGCGGTCAATGGTAGTTGCGATGGTCTCCCCTAGTGGGCCGCTTTCTATTGTCACTCTGTTCTTACTAAACTGTGACCACCTCTGGTAGTTAGTATCCGCTGCCAGAGTCAGATTTTTCGTGGCCTTATACCTCAGGCCGAAGGTGTAGGCTTCGGGAAGGTCGAAGTCGACGGTAATGGAATCTGCGTTGCCGAGAAGGTTTTGAAATGGACCCTGAAGACCGCTGGTTTTGAGGTCTCCAGACAAGTCGATATCGG
>CP070843.1:1007256-1015695 GCA_020350905.1 Deltaproteobacteria bacterium | reverse complement strand
GTGGGCCCGGGAAGCGGCTCAGCAGGTTCGAGTCTCACTGCCTACGCTTTAGGGATTACCAGAATTGATCCTCTCCAACACGAGCTTTTGTTTGAGCGTTTGATCAATCCCTTGAGCCCTGAGTTCCCCGACATGGACTTGGGTTTTGGTATGGAAATGCGAGAAAAAGTGCACCAATACCTGCGCGCTAAGTATGGGCAGGACCGGGTGGCGCAAATCGTTTCACTTGTTACCATGCAGCCGCGTACGGCCCTTCGAGATCTAAGAAAGGTTTTGGCCCTGCCCCGGGAAGACTTGGATGCCGCTCCTGGGGATACAGAACAAGCTCCAGGGGGAGAGGAGGAAAGGAAAGCATCGGGTCTTCCACTGGAAGAAGAGCTCCCAGCAGCACCACAGCGTAAAGTGCTGGAGCTGGCGGCCGCTCTTGAGGGCTTACCGAGACAGGTGAGTACCCATGCCACTGGCATGGTTATCGGCGATGGTCCGCTGGTTCAGCGTGTTCCTCTCTACCGCGGTCCCAAGGATGAGTGGGTCAGTCAGTACAATGTGCGCGCTCTCAAGCGGGCCGGCCTGGTAAAGTTCGATTTTATTGCAAGAAAAGCTTTAACCGTGATTCGTAAGGTTTTGGATCTTATTGGCGATGAGTCTGGTCTCTTTGTGGCTCTAGAGGACTTACCCCTGAACGATGAAGCGGCCTTCCAATTGCTGCGTGGGGGGCAGGTCGGTGGCATTCCCTACCTGGAGGGTGCGAGAGCTCGAGATTTGCTGTGCAAATGGCAGCCCCGGCAATGGCAAGATCTCCTAGCCCTTCTGGCGCTTGTTCGGCCTGTTGCCCTGAAAAGTGGATTGACTGAGAGTTTTCTGCGAGCTCGACGGGATGGACAACCAGAAGAGTCACTTCCTCCGTCTGGGAATAAGTGGTCTGGCAATGGGACTGCATTTCTCTTCGACGTTGGTCTGACAAGGCTGATCGTTCGCACTACCGGCTGGTCTCTGGAGAAAGCAGATGAGCTTTGCCGCATACTGATGAAAGGCGAAGAAAAGGCGGAAGACATACGACTGGAGTTTATGGAGAGCGCTGAGGGGAAAGGAAGCGACCGCGAACAAGCAGAGACCACGTGGTCCACACTAGAGCGTTCCGCGGGAGTGGTCGCCAACCGGAGCAAAACAGTGGCCCAGGGGCTAACGGTGCTACAGGCCGCTTTCCTGAAAGCCCGATTTCCCGAGCACTACATGGCGGCTCTTCTTAGTAGTGAATTGCGTCAGCATGATCTTTTGGCAGCTCACGCGGAGGATTGTGGGCGCGAGAATCTTTGTTTGCTGCCCCCGGACATCAATGGTAGTGAGGTGGAATTTACCGTCGAAACAGGAGGCATTCGGGTGGGACTGGCTGCTGTCCGCCATGTAAGTCGCGCTACTGCGACCGCCATTGTTGAGGCCCGACGAGAAAGGGGCCCATTTCATTCCCTCTTTGAGCTCTTAATCAGTGTTGACCGGGAGCATCTGGGAAAAAGGGCTTTGGATGGGCTGATTAAAGCAGGAGCCTTGGACAGCTTTCATTGCGGTCGGCAACAGCTGCACGAGATGCTTCCAGAGGTCGTGGAACAGGCACGTCGAGGTCAAATGGCACTTTTTGACCGTTGTGATATGGAGTCCCAGTCTGTTCAAAGCTCTTCTCCTCCAGTTGAGTGGGATGAAGCCACCAAAGTCTCTCTGGAAAAGGAGGCTTTGGGATTCTACCTCAGCGGTCACCCACTATCTGACTTCAGGGCCCTGGTGGAAGAACTGGCGCCGGGTGGGACGGCACGACTGGCTGATCTTCCCGGGAATTCACAAAGCCGACTGGGGGGTGTTGTCGAAGAGATTAGAATGGTCAGCAGCCGCAAGGGAGAACCTCTCCGCTTCCTGCGGTTAGAAGATTTCAATGGCTCTGTGGAAGTAGTTGTTTTTGAAGATGTACACGCGGAGTACCAAAAATACATATACAAAGGGGCGCTGCTGCTTGTAAGCGGCAGGGTAGCCAAAGAGAGTGGCCAGGTGAGGTTGGTTGCCGATGAGATCGTGTTGTTGGAAGAGGCTGCGGCTGATATGGCGAGCTCGGTTCACCTTCAACTAACTGTGGAAGGGCTCTCCGGGGAACCTCTGAAAGAGCTGAAGCAACTGCTCAAAACTCATCCTGGTTCCTGTCCAGTATACCTTCACTTTGGCGTTGGCCAGCAGACGGTGGTGGTACAGAAGTTACCGACCAGTTTTCGGATCCGTCCCAACAAAGAACTTCAGGTATGGCTCGCCAAACAGTTTGGTAAAGACTGTCTGGAGGTTCGTTACGAAGAACCTCATGCCGCATAGCGTTGAGCGTAACGACAGTGAGGGGAGAAGATATTGCCTGAGTACCGTGAACGGAGGTATCGTCACCAGATCCGCCATGAACGGTTGGTTACCTTTGAGGTGACGGTTCAGGAAACGGATCTGTTGATATTGGCTGAATCCAACCTGTCCGTACTTGCTAAGGATGTTATTTACGAAGTTCGTGGGCCCTTGGAGGGTTACATTGCTCAGCATCCTGAATTCCTCAATGCCATGCAACCTTTACCTTACGATAAGCTCGCACCTCCTGTAGTGAGGGAAATGCTTGCCGCAGCGCAAAGTTGTGGTACCGGTCCCATGGCCGCGGTGGCCGGTGCCATAGCAGAGCAAGTCGGTTTGGCCCTGCTCTCGGAGAGCAGTGAGGTGGTCGTGGAGAACGGCGGCGACTGCTTCATAAAGATGGATTCACCCTTGCAGGTATCCATTTTTGCAGGGCACGCAGACCTAAGTAACCGGGTGGCACTGAGAATCTATCCGGAGAAAACACCGCTGGGGGTATGCACCTCTTCAGGCACTGTTGGTCACTCGCTGAGCTTGGGACACGCTGATGCGGTGACTGTGCTCGGATCCTCTGCGGCCCTGGCCGATGCTGCCGCAACTATGACTTGTAACCAGGTGCAAAGCGCGAACGAGATCCAACGGGCCCTTGATTTTGCTCAGCAGATTGAGGGCGTTATGGGTGTGATAATCATTATGGGGGATCAAATAGGGGCATGGGGCGATGTCGAGCTTGTGTCAATTTAAGATTTTATTTCTTAGGCGGAAATGCCTTTCCAAGAGCGTTAATGACTAAACCGTATGCGGTATCATTCCTCATTTCAGGATGCTTTTCTAGATACTGTTTAACCGCTTCGTATATTTGCCCCTTCGTGACTCCTGGGGGTATGGCCCACCGTACAGGCAGATGCCACACTTTGTTGATAGAATCCGTAGTATGTATAACTCCAAGAATGTAGCTGTCTCCCGTGTACTGGCTGTAAAGACTCTCAGAAGTGAGAAGTTCGTATAATTCATTGCCACTCGTCACACCCCGCGCGGAGCCCATTCCCACTAACAGAATCATGAAAATAGTCAGCATTGCAATGGCCCCTCTCATTACTCACTCCTTTCTCTGTCAGCTTTCATTGCTTTGGTTAGGATCTCCACAGTCAGCGCGTTCATGGAGACAGTCTTTTTTTTCTTGATGGTTTCCTTAGCTGCCTTCACCCGTAGCCAGTCCATGAGTTCTACTGGCATCCTGACCGTCCAGGCTTTCACCTTACCACCCCTTTCTTGGTTAATTCGGTTATATTGTAACCATGATAACCAAAAGCTGTCAACGGGTAAAATCCAAGTATTGTAGATACGTACATTCGGAGGTATGAATTTGCATTATTAACACTTCATTTGGATGCAATGACTTGCATCAAATATGCAATTGTCCACTAAAGACTTCAGCGACATACAGCGTGTCATCATAAGAGTGTCCCTAGAAGACTAGCTCTTTTGTTTGACTCCTGGCGTTTATAGCCTTATTATCAGATCAGGTTTCGCGTAAGTTCGTAGCACTGCCGCTTACACTCGACCTAACTGCCGATGATTGTCTCTTCTTTGGTTAATAGGGATTTAGCCTGGCCTCGAGTCAAGCTGGGGTCGCATAGAATCATACTGAAAGAGTTGAAATTATGGAACGGAGTATCATTCCTGTAGCCTTGCTTGCAACGCTCTTGTCTTTCAGTCTCGCTTGGAGCGACACTACCATCGAGATGACTCACAAAACAAGTGGTTTTCGCGGAATAGCCGCTTCGAAAGGGACAACTATCCAGCGTTATCAGGCTCACAAACTCTGGGAATCCACTACTACCGGCTTCGCCGGGGCAATCCTCTCAAAAATCACGGGCAAAGAAGAGACCATCACCATTACCCGGGTAGAAAAGGGAGTCTACTGGACACTCGACCCTGAGGAAATGACATATAGAGCAGCCCCGATTCTACCCCTGAAAGACATGGCAGGGAAAAAACCATCAGACAAAAAGGCTGAGGGTAAGAGTAAAGTTCAGGTAAGAAAATCTCAGTTCACAGTGAAAGAACTTGGGGCCTCGGAGACCATCAATGGTTTTCCATGTAAGGAATATTTGATTACCTGGCTCCTGGAGATGGAAGATGTTGAGACCAAGCAGAGGTCGCTAAGCACCATGACTACCAATTTGTGGACCACCCCAGAAACGGCTACAGTGCGTAGTGCCCAGGCCGATGTGATGAATTTTCAACGTGCATTTGCGAGGAAGCTTGGAGTTAATGTCACCCCTGATGAAGCCAGATTGATGGGAATGGATGTCTTTGCCGCAATGTCTGGAATGTCTGAGGCAGAACTCAGTAAAGGGCTTTCGAGGGTGAAAAAGGAGATGACGAAAATTAAAGGTTACCCCATCCGAACTGAGGTGATCTGGAATCTGGAACCTGCGGGAGAGGCTTCGGTAAAAGAGGGCCCTAGTGCTTCAACATCCACACAGGAAACGGCTGGTCGAAGCTGCCTTTTCGGGGGACTGGCTGGTCTCACTGGTCAGCAGGAGCCTGGTGGCGGTGCACCCCTGTTCTCCAGTGAGTTCGAGGTAAAATCGATTAAGGTAGAGCCAGTGCCTGCCAAAACTTTCGAGATTCCTGCTGGATACACTAAGAAGTAAAAACTTTTATTGCTTTGACCCCTATCTGCTTCCACCCCCGATTTGTAAGTTATTGAAATCATTGGCTCCAACCCTAGGTGACCGAAAGTACTTGTTTTTTTGGAAAATGTTGGTATACTCGCAAAAAATTTTTGTGCGACAGGTGAGGTTTTACCGGTTGTAAGGTGACACGGTCAGGGAGAGAAGGATAGAGTGCGCAGTTGAAAATGCTCCAGCGAGCGCATTCCCCGTAGTCCGCCTGAGGCGGACTGCAGCTGGCTGCAGGGGGCTTCAAAATTGCAGTGTTCCCCGCTCTGCACATGCTTCGGATGATACGAGACTCTGGGAAAAAGTTATGCAGAACTTATGGGCGCCATGGCGAATGGAGTACGTCTTGGGCGACAGGCCACAAGGTTGCATATTCTGTCCGGACGGTAACGGAGAAACCGACGAGGAGCGGCTTCTTCTTTACCGTGGCGAGCTTTCCATGGTGGTGATGAATCGTTTTCCTTACAGCAACGGCCACCTGCTCGTGGCTCCCTGGAACCATTCTCCCTCACTGGACGGCCTGAAAAATGATGAGTTACTTGATCTGATCCACACGGTTCGGGCGTCTGTGGGCGTGCTTCGCGCGACCATGAGCCCTGACGGCTTCAACGTGGGACTGAACATTGGCACGGTGGCGGGGGCCGGCTTTGGAGCGCACGTCCACTTTCACATTGTGCCGCGGTGGAACGGCGATACCAACTTTATGACGGTTTTTGCCGAGGTGCGCGTTGTTCCAGAACATATCCAGCAAACATACAGGAAGCTACTCCCCTACTTCACAAAGGAGAGATTGAATGAAACCAGTTAAGTGGGTGCTTCTGTTGCTCTTGATGGTGTTACTCATTGTTTTCCTCTTTCAGAACTATGAGGCGTTTCTTTCCGCAACCACTCTCGAGCTCAGACTGCCAGCACTTCCGCCATTGACCTCCAGGCCCATCCCTCTTTATGGCCTGATTCTGGGCTCTGTTTTCGGGGGAGGATTATTGACTGCCCTTTACCTAGGCTTGAGCAACTTCCGTATACGCAGAACTCTCCGTTCCGCTCAGCGGCAGAATGACAGCCTCCAGGAAGAACTCAACTCCCTGCGCAATCTCCCCATAACCGTGGCAGACGTGCCGACCAGTCAGCCGGGAGAAACGGCTGGCAAAGATTCTGTTGAGGGAGCCGAAGAGGCAAAATCCGGGTAAACCGGCGTGATGGATGGATGTGAATACCCTACATATCGGGGGAATGGACCTTAATGTTGTTGCCGTCGTGGTTACGGTAGCCATTTTGGGTGGTACTCTCGGATACTTCTTGGCTCGACGTAAAGAACGCAAAAAATCGTTACTCCAGCCTGCTAGCCCTCCCAAAGACTACACTGTTTTTCTCAAAGGAATCCAATACATTCTCGCCAACGACACCGATCAGGCCATTGAGGCTTTTAGCAAGGCAGTACAGATCAACTCAGAGACCATCGAGACCTACGTGGCTTTGGGCAATCTATTCCGGGCCAAGGGTGAAATCGACAGAGCCATCCGCATTAGACAATCCATTCTTCTTCGGGAAAGGGTGGACGCTGAAACCAAGCTGCAGGCCCTGTTCGATATGGCGATGGACTACAAGCGAGGAGGTTTTCTGCAGAGAGCCATCTCCACATTTGAAGAGGTAATCAGTCGGGCGCCCAAGAGGTTGGACGCTTACGAGGAACTGGAATCTCTTTGTGAGGCCACGCATGACTGGCAAAGGGCTTATGAACTGCAGCAGGAGATGCGCAAACTGAGCAACACGAACAACCAGCATATCATGGCTCACTTGCGAACAGAGCAAGCCAAGATAGAAATAGAAAAGGGCAATTTGGATAGTGCCCAAGCACATTTGAAAAAGGCACTGTCTTTGGATGCCCACTGTGTGCATGCCAGCCTACAATTGGGGGAACTCTACTGGTTGAAGAATAAGAAAAAGAAAGCGCTCGCCATCTGGAAAAAACTGGTCCACAAGAATACGAAGTGGGCCCATCTGGTGATCGTCCGTCTGCAAGAGAAAGACGGGGCGGCCGATGAAGAAACACGAGTACTGGATTTCCTCGAACATATCTCAGAGGAAAATCTAGACGCTCTAGCTCAAATGTCGCTGGCTCGCTGCTTTATGCAGCGCAACAGGAAGGAACAAGGTCTAGCATCTCTGAAGCGGGCTCTGGAGATGGAACCCGATCTGGGCGAAGCGCGCAAGATGTTGGGCGAGGTACTGTTGGAGGATGGCGACGAGGAAGGGGCGCTCTCTGAATACCGTGAACTTCTGAGCCATCTCGGGCCAGCAAGAAAGCGTTATCGTTGCCAACAATGCGGGTTGGAAACTGATAAAATTCTGTGGAAGTGTCCAGGGTGCCATGATTGGGATACTGTCCAGCCCAGGAAAAGAGGTGGTTAGCGGGCGAGCTACAACAAAAAAATCACAAATACCTTACATTTCGAATTCCGCTTGAGCGAGACTGCAGCGACTCGACCTGAGGACTTCGAGTGAGCCTCAGTTCGGCCCGAGCCTTTCCGCAGTGAGACCCGTCGACGAGCTCAGGTCGAGTCGCTCAAGGCCAAAGTGATCACGACCGAGGGCAGCCGAACTCCTCGTCGACAGGTCTTTTCGGAGTGAAGCGGAGATCTCGCTTCAGTCCCGGCATAGCGAGACCGGGAGCTTCAATTGAAGCCACGTCCTCTGGACGTGGATTTTTTAGTTGTAATGAGTTGCTGGTGGGGTTCACGTCCCCGATCCTCGATAATCTTGTCCCTTTCCCCAGGACCAGGCCTACGATGCCGCAGCGATATGGGCGTCGGGGGGAAGACTGGCGAATCGGTTCACCGAGAGTTGGCTAGTAGGGTGGATGTAAGATGAATAAAGTCACGCCTATGATCCAGCAATACCTGGAGATAAAAGAGAGCCATCAAGATGCGATACTCTTTTACCGTATGGGAGATTTCTACGAAATGTTCTTCGAGGATGCCATAGTTGCATCTCGAGAACTTGAGATCACCCTGACCTCCCGCGATAAGCAGGCGGAAGATCCAATTCCAATGTGCGGCGTACCACACCACGCAGCGGAGACTTACATTGCCAACCTTTTGGAAAAAGGCCACAAAGTTGCTCTCTGTGAACAGGTGGAAGATCCGCGGCAAGCAAAAGGGTTGGTACGTCGCGAAGTGGTGCGCGTAGTAACACCGGGTACCGTCCTGGACAGTTTGGAGAGCAAGAGCCCCAATTACTTGGCAGCTACCCACTGGGCTGGAGAGAATTGCGGCTTGGCATTCTTGGATCTTTCAACCGCAGACTTTCGCATGACGCAAACGGAGAGTCTGGCCTGGCTTTTGGAAGAATTGGGCAGGATAGAGCCTCGAGAGCTCCTGGTGCC
>CP070843.1:1001975-1007156 GCA_020350905.1 Deltaproteobacteria bacterium | reverse complement strand
TATCGCTCTGGTTCTTGGGTAACCAGGAAAATATCACTGAACTCCCAAAACTCATCGAGCTTGCAGCTCTCATGGGCATTCGGGAATTACATCTCCAAAGACTTGTTTATTTTTTGGACGATGAGGGCTACGGTCTGGCAAATTCGCAGAGTTCTCTTACCGATCCTGATATGGAGGTATTCCAACTGATTCATGGGTGTCTGGAACGGGCCCGAGAGCTTGGTATCTCCTTCAGTGCCTCGGGTCTCACTGACCCAGTGCACAGCGTCCGGAGGAGCCCCCACGATGCTGCGCCCTGGAGAAGGTGCTTGCGTCCCTGGGAGGTTGTTTACATCACTGCCCAAGGAAACGTTCTTCCCTGCTGCATCTCTCCTTTCTCCACGGTAGACTATTCCTCAATAATTCTCGGCAACATATTTAAGAGGCCCCTGGAGGAGATCTGGTTGGGAGAGAAGTATCAAGACTTCAGAAAAAGACATCAAACCGCCACACCACCAAAATGTTGTCAGGGCTGTGGGATTCGGTGGAGTTTATGATTGCAGATTGGAGATTGTAGATTGCAGTCTTAAGATTTTCGCCGAACCTTGAAAGATTAGAACCTGAATACAAAATTTAAATTCTGAAAGCCACCCACTGACCTTCCTCTGCAGGAGATTGCCATGAATAGATTGTTCTTTTCTTTCTGTTTTCTTTTGGTGTGCTCCGTCCTTATTCTACCCGCTACGTCGCCTGCACGTGCCCAGACCTTCATTTCCGGCACCGTCATCACTTCCGACGGGATGGTGGTTGCAAGCGGAGTGGTCGCACTTGAACGGGGGGAATTGCACAACAACGAGTTCGAGACCGGGGGTGTGATCGGGCCTGACGGCACGTTCAAGATTCCCTTGCCAGCCGGTGGACCCTGGGGCCTTCACGTATACAGCGAGGGCTATCTCTATTTCCCGCTACAAGTAAGAATCAAAGAGAATGAGGACAACGAGGTCCCGGTGGTCCTGCCTGTGGACGGCAGTAGAAAAGATGATCCTCAATTGTCCGACTTTAGATTCGAAAAGAGTGCTCAGGGGCGATTTCGGGTTCGCATGACGGTAAGGGATGGAAATGACAATCTGGGTCCGCAGATGCTGGCCATAGACGGAGCCAATTTCAAAAGCTATCGCCTCGTTCCTGTTGGGGGGGATGTGGCAGACAAAAAGGCCAATTTCCCTGAGGGGGAATATGTTTCCGTCGAAATCAATGGCGATATGGACGAACTGGATAAAAGCCAGTGGTTTTTTGTTGCTGCTGACCATCAATGCAGTAACGGCGTTATTTATAGTGGTCTCAATCAATCCATCTTTGCCCAGCCCAAGCCTAATCCTGAGCCGCTTAGCTGTGAGATTCCAGGCATATGGAAGTCAAACTTTGACAAGACCTATCGTTTCACAGCGTCCGCACCTGATCAATTTACTGGTGAACAATTTGAGGGTGATTTGATCCTCAAGAAGATAAGCAAGAAAGGGGACCTGTTCCATTTCTCATTCGTTTTCGATAACGAGGATGGACGGGCCGATCTGGCCCTGAATTGCTCAGAGCTGGGGGTTGAATTGAAGGGGTCTTTCTGGTTCCCCAAGTCCGGGCGCAAAGACACCTGGGTTTTCACCAAACTCAACAACGAGAAAAAGACCATATCCGGTGAGGCACTGTTCAAGAACAACTGTATCGTCTGCCATTTTACCGATAGTAAAGCAAAAAAGGTGGGCCCCGGTTTACAGGGACTATTCAAGAGTGAGCGACTGCCCAGTGGCAAACCCGTTTCTGAGGCTGAGGTAAGCAGGCAGATCAAGCAAGGTGGAGGAGGAATGCCCCCCTTCGCTCATTTTAAGGACGAAGAGATTCAGGCTCTGGTTGAATACTTGAAATCACTCTAGACTGGAGGCCTAGATTAGATCACCCCCACCCTAACCCTCCCCGTCAAGGGGGAGGGGATTTCTCGTCTGACATAAAATACCCCCTCTCCTGGCGGGAGGGGGCTAGGGGGAGGGGGATAAGAATCGTTCATGCTAGGTAGTGTACTTCCTTAATGCACCATATATCCGCTGACAGTAGAGCTAGCTCTCCTTCAGCACCTGGACGATGTACTGGTAGATTTTCTGGGCATTCTCCTCAGAGAGTTTGTCAGCCGGAAAGGGCGGCATGATTGTCGTGGAACCATCCCGTGCCTTGGGACTGCGAATGTAGGCCAGAAATGTATCGAACGTCACCAACTGAGGTGCGGTTTTCAAAGGAAGGTTCTGTTTGATGGAGTTCCCTCCATTGGGATGGCAGGCGCTGCAGGTCTGATTGTACAGGGTGGTTCCGGCCTCGATATCAGCATCAGTCGTTAATGCGGTGGTATCGCTCAGTTTAGCAGGAGCCCTGCCACCGTAGGCCAGTTCACCACCGAAATATCCTAAAGCGGTTACGTTGAGTAAACAGAGAGCATAGATAATCAGGGCTTGCTTGGATATGGTCGTGGCCCGATAACCAACGCTGAAGGCAAAAACAAGCAGGATAAGGAGCAGACTTGCCAGGGGTAGTTTCATCTTGATGGGAAAAAGCCAGGCGCCTGCATAGTAATGCTGCCAGTCCATAATGCCTACGACCACCGTGGGCAAGAGTGCAAGAAGGGCCAGGGTGATACAATGGTGTGCTGTTCGAGCCAGATTTTCCTTTCGGAATATCCAGGAGACAATACCGAAGATGAAAGCTCCGATGACCATTCCCACTGGTATATGAGTCGTTGGGGCGTGGATTGGATGAGTGTAGCCAATAGTAGTAAGGATCTTATAGAAGAATTCGATCATCTTTCCCCCCTTCCACACGAGTCTTTTGGCAAGTGTGTTACTATGAGGTCCGACCCAAGTATTTCCGCTCTGTTTGCTTTGGTCAAGGGCAAAATTGGATTTGGCCTTTTCGGGCGGGGTTAAACCCGCCCCTACATCAGAGAACAGGATCTTGAATAGAGTAGGGGTGGGGTTTATCCCCACCCGCAGAAATGGTCTCTAAAAGATTAATTCATTTGTACTCGCCAGAGAACTAGTGTGAAGCTTGCATATACTTTGTTAGATAAGCAATTCGACGATGCAGCATTTCCCTCATGAGACGAGAATTCTTTTCAGTGTGCAAGTTGTCTGCGTTCTCCTCCTTATCCCCTTCCTAGCCCAATGCAACGTACAACAAAAAAACGAACGTCCGGGTGAGGAACTGCTGCCGGCGGTTGGCTTCAGACTTCTGGGCTCCCCCCAGGAAATTGTGCCCTGGCAATATTATTACCTAAATCGAGTCTTTTCCGCCCCTTCCTATCGAACCCCGAGTGGAACACCGCTCCCGGGGTGGCGTCTTCGGGTAATAGACACCCGGCGCTTTTTTACCAACCAGAGTGCGAGAGTCTATTACAGAATAGAAGATGTGCAACAAAGCCACCTCTTCTCATCCACATACCAGGGGGGCCCAGCAATAATGAGGATTTGGCCGGTAGGCGCAACACTCGTGCTGGAAACCTTCTCTGGCAGGGGGGCTTTCATGTCCGATGCAACACCGGTCTTTGTTGACTGCATCCGCAAGTTTCAGCCGAATGCCGGTCATTTTCCGGTGGATACACTCTTTGCCGGCGACTGGTGCTACCAACGTTTCAGCGCGGACGGAAAACCATATCCCGTCCTCGCAGGAGCCTCTGCTTGCCACCAGTGTCACGGTACGGCGTTACGTCTCACCGGCGATTTGGTCTTTACAGTAGTTTCTGAAGATAGGGAAGAGAAGTAAATTATCCGTCCCTACAAAATCCCCCCCACGTTCCTGTCCGACAACACCTTTCCCTCCCCTAGCGGGAAGGTGTCAAGGGAAGGGGGATATATTAAGTGGGTCTTCGTATCAGCAATACAAGCTGTGGGAGCGGCTTTCCAGCCGCGATCAATGGTCGGGCCAGACAGGCTGCTAATCGCGGCTGGAAAGCCGCTCCCATCTGGGCTTTACGATGAGAAGGGTTATGCAAGAAAGAACTCAGAAGGCTGATAAGGTGACTTGCCCTACTCGAATTTGATGTTTCGTTGAGTTGGCATTACTGCAAGAAGTCCCTTCAAAAAAGCCAAGCACTCCCTCTCCCTTGACGTCGAGGGGGAGGGGATTTTGAGGTTATCGGATAACCTTTTTGTGGGTATTTCTCTCTAGCCTCGATTTGTCATTCTGAGCGAAGCGAAGAATCTCTTAGATCCAGGGACTTATCTGAAAGAAGCGGACGGTAGTTTTTCCCCTCGATCCTCGCAAGATATCTCAGCAGTTCTCTCTCCAACTCACCAGCCAGGCCCGGTCTCTCCTGCAAAAGATTTTTTGTCTCACCAGGGTCCTCAACCGTATTGAAGAGTTGTAACAGATCCAGTTCAGCAAAGTAGATCAGCTTCCATTCCCAGTTTCGGTAAAAAAAATACCGCCTTTTGAAAGATGCCCTTCCTACAATATCCCGGTGTAGATACCGGTTCCTTTCCCTCCCCTGCAGCAGGGGAACGAGGGATATTCCCATGTGGGCGTCGTCATAGGGAGGTTTCACCGAGTAGCCCGCCAATTCAGCAAAGGTGGGAGCCATGTCCGCCGCAATTACTGGCACATCATCAATGCGACCACGCATTCCGTGGGCAAGGAGAATCAGAGGGATGCGAATTTCCTCCTCGTAGAGTGTATGCCCATGCAGGCTTGCGCCGTGTTCCCAGAACTGTTCTCCATGGTCCGAGGTAAATAAGATCACGGTTTTCTCGTAGATTCCCTTTTTCCTAAGCCAGTTGACAAAACGTTGAAATGCCCTATCTACATACGAGAGATTGTTGTCATAAAGATCCCTTGGGCTGTCACCAAAGTTTATCCCGTCTTTCTTTTTCCACAAATCGTTATGCACATCCATCAGGGGCAGAAAACAGAGAAACCTTTCTCCCTCAGCAAGGTTGTCTATGGCCGCCACCGCCAAGTTGAAAACTTCATCGGCGGGAACAGAGCGTCGATCTGAACTGGTTTTGGTTGCGCCCAACTCTATGACTGGGAAATCAGGAGGGAAAATGGCTCTCGGTCCGTAGTCCTTCATCACCATCACATTCTGGATTCCTTCGGCTTGGGCAATCTTGAAATAAAGATTGTCTTGATACAACTCCGGTCCATAAAGGACAAAGCGGCTTCTTC
>CP070843.1:999227-1001875 GCA_020350905.1 Deltaproteobacteria bacterium | reverse complement strand
TTCTTCGTGCGTGCTCATTTTAGTCACACCTTTTTTCGCATATTCGCCTTGTCTTTCAGAGTATGTAAGGTACTCAGAAAATGGGGATTTTTGCCAACAATGAGGGCCATAGGGAGAAGAATTGCCTAAAGCCCTTTTTTTAATCTGGCTTGAAACTTGTGAAATAGTCAATCCTGAACCTGAATAATTCGCAACCTGCCGCCTACCTGGTACTGGTACTTCTTGCCAATTTCAGGTTAGAAAAATAATTTTTTGTGGTTGTATGTCCTTCTCTGGTTTGCTATTGAGGGCTGTGGACTTTGCGCATGGTGTTTCCACTGTGCGCGAGCAGCCCTAGTAGCTGTTACTAGAGAGATGAGTACCTGATAGTTGGACGAATTCTGTGAGCCAAGAAAGAACTCATCGTGACCAGCCCGTTGCAGGCGCCCTATCTGTGCTGAGTGCGTCGTTCACGTTTGCGCTGTTGGGGGCTCTGGTAAAGGTTGTCTCAGTCTCGCTCACCAATGAGATGGTTGTGTTTTTTCGAAACTTCTGCTCACTTTTCTTCATTTTACCCTGGATCTGGTACAGCCGTCCGCCAGGAGGAGTTCGAACGGCATATTTTCCACTCCACCTCCTACGAAGTGTAGCAGGGCTTGGAGGGATGTATTGCTTTTTTTATGTCATTGCTCACCTGCGACTCTCAGAGTCCTTTCTGCTCATGGCTACCGCACCTTTGTTCATTCCAATAATTGCATATGTGTGGCTCCGGGAGCCTGTCGTGCGAAAGGTGCGAGGGGCAATCGTTATCGGTTTCATTGGTATCATCCTTATTCTCAAGCCTGGAATGGGAATACTTCAGCCGATTGCGTTCATTGGTCTGGGGGCAGGCATTCTCGGCGCCTTGGCCATGGTTAGCATCCGGCGTATGTCCTCATCGGAGCCTACCATCCGGATTGTTTTCTATTTCACCATGTTTGGTACCATGATCTCCGCAGTGCCCCTGGCCTGGTCGTGGCAGTCACCGAAACCGGAAATCTGGTTGCTGCTCGTTCTCATGGGTTTGCTGGCCGCAGTGGGCCAATTTCTGCTCACCAAGGGCTACAGCCTTGCTCCAGCAGCACAGGTGGGACCATTCACTTACGGCAATGTGGTATTTGCAACCCTCTTCGGCTGGATATTCTGGGGCGAAGGGTTGGATTCCTTGACCTGGGTCGGTGCACTCTTGATCTGTCTTGCCGGTATCATTACAACCCACAGAACGGAAACACATGCATTAGTGGATACGACTGCTGGCAGGACCACACCGGTAGCCGAAGAGTTCAGAGAGTAAGAGACAATTGTTTCTCTATGATTAGGTCCCGGTGGCGGCTTTCATACTATCGAGATGCTCTCCTCCCGATCTCCGGTTCAGTGGTGGTTTGCTTTTCGAATTCTAGTGGTTATCTTTACTCGGGTCAAATTGCTTACTACTTCACTATGACATTGGAAAAGTGGAGGGAAAACCGATTTAGATGAAAACTCGATTGCAGCACTTCTTCCACCCCTTGAACCTGTGGTGCAGGGTCGGTGGAAAATTCACCTTTGCCTTTAGGCTATACGAAACGTACTGTTGGCAGCCGGTTCTCAGGCGATGGCTTGGTGCCAGTAACGGTAAGGAGATTTATTTTTCGAGCGGTGACAAAGAGGCGGACAAGCGGGTCTGACCAATAGATTTTGGGAGTGGACGAGACAGTTAAACTGCCTTCACTCCAGATGCTCTTTAAGCCAGGGAGGGATACTTCCCTCCCTGGCTATTTTCTTGTTAATCTGCTCCATTACCTGCCACAGCTCTTTGGACTCCGGGGCAAAGCTCCACTCCCCGGGTCGGGTGGCATACTCTTCGGCATCGTGGAGAAAATAATAGCAGTGGATGGTGCAACCACGGTACTCCTGATCCGGGTTTTTCCAGCGGACGCCCACTCATCAGGTTCTTCTTCAAGGGTACAGAGTCGCCACTCACTGCCCAATCATGTTCTTCAGCGCGGCTATGGTCTCTTCTGGTTCCGGGCGAACCGTGTAGTCAGCGTTGATTGCCGCGTTTCGAATGATGCCTTCTTGATCGATGATGAGTCTTGCTGGAAGCGGTAGTGTCCAGGAGTCGTCTCCATTGTATTTTTCAAGATCAATATTGAACTTCAGATAAATTTCCTTGAGATCTTCCGGCAACTTGAACGTAAGACCGTAGCGCTGTGCCACCTTGTTGCCGGGATCACTCAGAATTTCAAAGGTCAACTTTTTTTCTTCTCTGAATTCCCGGTTGAATGACTGAAGTTGAGGTGAGATGGCGATAAAAGTAGCTCCCAGCGCTTTGAATTCCTCGGTTGCCTTTTTGAGAGCATCCAGCTCCAGGTTGCAGTAAGGTCACCATTTTCCCCGATAAAAACTGAGAACAACGGGTCCTTCCGAAAGCAACTCTTGCAGTCGAAATTCCTGGCCGTCAGCATTTGTCAATGAAAAATCAACCGCTCGGTCACCAACCCTTAGGGTCTGATCAAGAATTCCCGAATTTCGCAGGTCATCGGTTGCACGATGCATGATCTCGACGACTTCTTTTGGCGCTTGCGCTTCAAAACCTTTTTTCAAACCACTCAGTTTTTTTTGCAGTTCCATCCCTATACTCCTCTCAG
>CP070843.1:995986-999127 GCA_020350905.1 Deltaproteobacteria bacterium | reverse complement strand
CTGTCCTAACTCTATAGTGATGGTGCAGGCTGAAAACAATTGCCCGAATCACGTCGTTCAGACCAGGGCAGAGGCCACCGCATGTGACGATTCCGCACTTGAGTTTTGAGGGATCGAAGTAGATTTTCTCTCTCGGACCGGCCATCTCGAAACAGGGTGGTCTCTTGCCTGCCTTTTGATACTTTTCAATCTCCCTCAAGTCCCCGCTATAGAGAACATGAGATTCTTCGCTCACAAACTGTACGCCGGACATGGGCGACGGAATTCGGCATTCACCTAACCTTGAGATGGTAAAGTCTAGATCGCTGTTTTGCATATCTCATCTCCATTTGTGTCCTTGTTCCATATCCTGCTAAAATCCAATCGCAGGGCCGGTCTTGGTGGAGCGGGCCTCTTGTGCCCGCCATAACGAATTATTCCACAAAGTTTAAACCGATTCTTGTGGGAGCAAGCTCTGCCCAAGACCTAGGGTCATTACGCTACGCTGTCATGCATAGTTAACTGTCATTATGGCGTCGAAACAACCCAATGACAGCCGTAAGACTTAATGACGGGCGCCAGCCCTATTGACCTTAGGCATCAGCTAACGTCGTTCCCATCCCTCTGAGATCCTCCACGGCTCGCTTTATTCTTTCGGCCATGGCCTCTTCGGCAATTTTCAGATAGACGCGTGGGTCATACTTCTTCTTATCTCCAACTTCCCCATCCACCTTGACTACACCATCGTAGTTCTTCAGCATGTGGTCAACTATGGGACGGGTAAAGGCGTACTGAGTGTCTGTATCTATGTTCATCTTCACCACACCGTAATCCACCGCCTCGTGAATTTCATCAAGGGATGAACCCGACCCCCCGTGGAATACCAGATAAAAGAGACCTTCCTTGCCGTAAGTTTTTTCCAGCGCCTTTTGGCCGTTTTTAAGAATCGATGGCTTGAGATTGACGTGCCCCGGCTTGTAGACCCCATGGACATTTCCGAAGGTGGCAGCCACCAGATAACGCGCACCTTTGACTTCATTCATGCGGCGAGCTGCTTCGAGCATGTCTTCAGGAGTGGTATAGAGCTTTTCAGCAGCCCCTTCTCCACTGACTCCATTTTCTTCACCGCCCACGACACCCACCTCGATTTCTAGAATGATTTCATTGTTGTGACAGCGCTCCAGCAATGGCACGGCTATGTCAAGGTTTTCCTCCAACGGCAGGGCACTGCCGTCGAACATGTGGCTATTGAAGAGGTTTGACATCCCCACGGCTCGACGCTTCTCTGTTTCCTCAATGAGGGGAAGGACAAAGGTGTCAAGCTTGTCTGCCTGACAATGGTCTGTGTGAAGGGCGACGTAGGTGTCATAGCGCTCCGCAGCCCGGTGGACGTGTTCGGCAATGGATATGGCCCCCAGAGCCATATCTTTGACCGACAAACCAGAGGCGAAGGCGCCGCCACCAGTTGAAACCTGAATGATACCATCGCTCCGACACTCGGCCAGACCCCTCAAAACAGCATTTGCTGTGGTTAAGGAAGTGACGTTTATTGCCGGGTAGGCAAACTTCTTCTCCCGTGCTCTATCGAGCATCTTACAGTAGGTTTTGTAATCTGCTACTGGCATAGCAACTCCTTTTAGATCTAAGATTTAAGATTGTAGATTTTAGATTTAGAAACAAAAACCGAGGATATATTAGCAATGATAAGTTTTAAATTTTCACCGTAACTGAATTCTGGCTTCTTACTCTATGCTCTATGCCTTCTAAAATTCGAAATCTCCTCAATATCCTCTCGTTTGCTGCCTCCCTCAGAACCGCAGCACTTTTTCCGAGCAACACACGTTCCTCTTCCGAGAGCGTTGGCTCCAAGGTGTCTACGATACCCTTGGCGCCCACAACCTGTTGAAGGGAGAGGCTTACCTCCTCTAACCCCTCGATCCCTTTAACGGGCATGGAAAGAGTAAGCACCGCCCGCTCATCGTCGCGAATGGCGCGGGCTATTCGTGCAAGCCCGGCTCCAATCCCGTAATAGGTCGCCCCCTTTCCTTCAATGATCCGATAGGCTGCGTGACGCACCCCGTCATCTATACGAGATTTGACCTCTCCAGTGAGGTTGCGAACTCTCTGCTCGGCAAAGTCATACAGGGGCACACCCCCCACTTTAGCGCTGGACCAGACCAGTACTTCAGAGTCGCCGTGTTCGCCCAGAACATACGCGTGAACTGAGTGGGGTGCGATCCCGAGATGTTCTCCCAGAAGAGCACGGAATCGAGCTGTGTCAAGAATGGTTCCGGAGCCGATGACCTGTCCTGAGGGTAACCCGGAGAACTTCGCAACCACGTGCGTCATAACGTCCACCGGATTGGAAGCAATGAGAAGGATGGTTTCCGGCGACGATTCGAGAACCCGGGGGACAACTTGCTGGAATATTTTGGTGTTCCGTTCCAGAAGGTGAAGCCTCGTCTCCCCTGGTTGCTGGCTCACACCGCATGCCAGTATGACAAGTTCAGCCCCTTTGAGTTGAGCGTAGTCGCCGGCAATGATCCGCACCGGCTTGGCGAACGGGGTCGAATGGAGGATGTCCTCAGCTTGAGCCTTGGCCAAGGCCTCATTGATATCAACGAGAACGATGTCACTTGCAGCACCAACAAGTGTCATGGCGTATGCAGCTGAACTGCCAACAAACCCGCATCCTACAATGCCAACTTTCATGGTCTATGCACCTTTCTTATGAGCTGCCGGCGGTCAGCCTTCAGCGATCAGCCTATAATTTTCTCCTAACGAACCTGGTCCACAGCACTAGTCTATGTATGATTTATGATTTCAGATTGAAGGTCATGCATTCCTTACCGTGAGGTTTGGAGCTCTTAGATCTAAAATCTGTATTCTGCAATCTAAAATCTCCAATTTCATTCCTCTTTCTCTTCCTCTTTCCCAAGCTCAAGTATGCGTTTGGCGTATTCTTTTTTTAAATTGTTAAGGTATTTCTTATCAATGGTCCCTTTCCAGGTGGTTATTTCGGTAAATCTCTTGGGGATCTTTACCGCTGCCGGATCAAAACCAGTACCCAGCCTGAGTCGCCAACGCAGTTTCTGAATATTCTGGGCCACCTGGTCCATATTGTCAGCCAGAGCCGTATAACCAAGGGAGTTCAGGCAATCT
>CP070843.1:988376-995886 GCA_020350905.1 Deltaproteobacteria bacterium | reverse complement strand
CCAGTTATTTGTTCTTTCCACTGCAGCATGGGGAGATGACAAACAAAACTATGTGTCCGCAGGGGTTGGATTCTATTCCTATACAGGCGACCTTCCGAAAGAGACTCAACTCGATGAGGCTTTCATTGGAGAGCTTGCATATGGACGATACTTTCATCCAAACTTTGCGCTGGAAGCTGGCGTAGGCTATATTCATGATGATCATCAGGGGGACGAACTCCAGGGATATCCCCTCACCCTGACAGCTATAGGCGTTTATCCTGTAGAAAAAGTTCGCCTTTTTGGGAGGAGGGGGCATCGGAGTATATCCTATGAATTTTGACGGCGAAATAAACGACGTCATTATTCACGGCGAGGACACTGTGTTCGGAGGCCACGTGTTGATGGGCTTCCATTGGGATCTCCGACCCTCTGCCTTCATTGGGCTGGAAGGAAAGTACCTATTTATGGAGAAAGCTCAATTCGAGGATGAAAAGGTTGAACTCGATGGCTTTACCATGATATTGAAACTTGGTTTCAGATTCTAGTAATACTGAAAGACCGTGGTTTGCTGTAATATTAAGCAGTTAATTTTCCCACTCTAATAAAATAACTCCACATTACCACCTATAACTCTCCAGCGGGCGGCCCTGTTTATTCTTTGATATCAAAAAAAAATGGTTGACGTGACCTCAGAAATGATATAGTATTTAAGCAACTACTAAAATAAGAGATCCACATGGGAACCAAGTAATCGGAATTATTCAAGATTTTAGGTGTTGATTCCCGCATAAGAATTATCGAGCTTTTGAAGCAAAGAGGGCCTCTCGGTGTCAATGAGATGTCGAAGTCCCTGGGGATCACACCTTCCGCCGTTTCGCAACACCTCAAGATCTTCAAGCACGCTGGACTGGTCAGGAATGAGCGCAAGGGCTAGGGGGTAAGCCGAAGTCTTTGTCCTGCCCATATGGTGGACCCTTGGATATCGTTGTATCTCCTCAGACTGGCTATAGAGAGGCCTGTTCGCCTGGCGATGTGGTTCAAGGTATCTCCTTCCCGGACTAGGTAATAGCTCTCAGAGATCTTCTCCGTTTCTCTGCTTCCACCTTTACCAAGTTTTTGCATGGCAATATGTAGCCTGGGACCAAATCCAGGAGGAACCTTAATCGTGTAGTTTCCCTTGGGCACAGAGTTTCTTCTGAATTGCGGATTGAGTTCTTTGAGAACCTTGAAATCTGTATCCATGGCACGGGCCAGATCTGTCAATTCCAAGCGACTGCTGATTTTGACCGGGACCGAATCGTACCAGTTCGGTGGGTAAAGCTGCTCTGAAGGGAGACGAAAACCATACTGTCTCGGGTTTTCCATAATAATCTTAATGGCAGTGATGCGAAAAACATATCGTTCTGTTTCCAGAGGCAGATCGAGCCTATAAAAGTCTTTAACTTTTTGTTTCCGTATTTCCCTCTTGAGGGAGGAATCGCCGCAGTTATAAGCGGCTAGGGTTAGAGTCCAATTACCGAATTCGTCATGTAACCGGCTTAAATAGTTGATGGCTGCTTCAGCAGATCGTTCAAAGTCCAACCGTTCATCTATCATGCGGTTCTTGCGCAGGCCATACCGTCTTCCGGTGCGAGACATGAATTGCCAGAGTCCGACCGCTCCTTTCCTCGATCTGATATCGGTAATAAGGGCGCTCTCCGCCACAGCCATGTATTTAAGGTCATCGGGCATTCCGGCTTCGGCCAGTTTCTCCTCAATGTATGGAAAATAGCGCCCAGCCCTCTTGAGCCACAGAAAAACCTGGGCCCGATCCCAGACAGAAATGGTGAATTCTCGATCCAGCATCTCCAGAACACGGCGGTTTTCGAGAGGTATGTACTCACCACACACGCTGATCGAACCCGGGAGGGGAAAGTCAGGTAGAACTTCAGGGGCAGTGGGCTCTTCGGCGGTAGAGGGAGAGGATTCAAGGCTCATAACCACAAGATTGAGAGCCAATAAAAGCGCTACCACTCCAAGCAGAAAAACCTGTAGTCGCCCGCTACCAAGAGATGTCAAAGAAGAACGAATCACTTTCAGTGACCTTTTCCGTATCCAAAATCGTACCGCGTGTTTTTGAGGCTCAGCTTTGACCTCAATTAGCGGTAATGGCTATGGAACAGCGGACTGCTCTCTTTGAAAAAGATGTCCACGTGCGATTCTCACGTTCCCGTCCAGGTTAAAAGCAACTTCCATACCATGGAATGATCAAAGTGGTGGATCTTTTCTTTTGAAAAATTGAGCCTTCTGAGGTAAGAATAGATAGTACTTTCGAATCAGAATGTCTATTCCTCGTAAAGCAAGCAGCACAGCGCCAAAATCATGCCCGCGAACGAAACTGTTGTGGTACTGGGAGCCAGCCCCAAACCAGAGCGGTACTCCAACCAGGCAGTACGGGCTCTGGTTGAGTATGGGCATCGAGTCATTCCCGTTCATCCCTTGCTAAAAAAAATTGCAGGGGTGGTTGCGGTACCGGCCTTGAGTAGCGTCAAGGATCCAGTGAACACTCTTACCCTCTATGTTGGTCCAGAGCGAGGGAAAGAACTGCTTCAAGACATGATCAATTTAGGTCCACATAGGGTCATCATGAACCCGGGGACAGAGTCAGACGAAATCGAAGAGGAGTTGAATGCCAGAGGTATAGCCGTGCTCAGAGCATGCACCCTGGTCATGTTACGGACGGGGCAATTTTAGAAAAAATGAGAGAAAAGGGGTAGGAGTTTAGTCACAGGCACCAGGGAAATGAAGCATGAAACTCTGACCCCGCGTCGAGAAAAAGGAGGATCAAATGAGCGTTAAAGTGACATGGTACAGCCACGCCTGTGTTTTGATTGAAACGGAAAGCACGAATCTACTCGTCGATCCCTTCTTAAGCGGCAATCCCTTGGCGCCAGTTAAACCTGATGAAATCCCGGCCGACTATATCTTTGTCTCGCATGGCCACGGTGATCACGTAGGGGATACCGTAGATATTGCCAAGCGGACTGGGGCCACAGTGATTTCCAACTTCGAAATACACAATTGGCTGCTGAACCAGGGGGTCGAAAACGGTCATCCACAGCACATCGGAGGTGGATTCGACTATCCGTGGGGCCGGGTCAAACTGACGATTGCCCAGCACGGTTCAGCCCTTCCGGATGGTTCATACGGTGGCAATCCTTGCGGTTTTCTATTCTATGTGCAGGGGAAGAAAATATATCATGCCTGTGATACCGGCCTTTTTTACGACATGAAACTGATCGGGGAAGAGGGAATTGACCTGGCCATATTGCCCATCGGAGACAATTTCACCATGGGTCCGGAAGATGGCCTCAGGGCGGTGAAGCTCATCGAACCCAAAAAAGTGCTTCCCATCCACTATGACACCTTTGACATGATCAAACAGGATCCTGCGGTTTGGAAAGGGCGGGTGGAACAGGAGACCTCGACCCAGGTGACAGTACTCAAGCCAGGTGAATATGTCGAGCTTTAGTACTGATGGACCTGAATTCTTTATTTTTTGGGAAGATGGACACCACTGTAGTCATCATCGGGGCAGGGATAGCGGGCCTAGCGGCGGGCTACCAATTGAAAAAAGCTCGCTGCGACGCCATCATTCTTGAGGCGCTTTCATTCGTCGGCGGGAGAATGAGTTCTGAAGAATGCGAAGGATTCATCATCGACAAGGGTGCCTATACCGTCCCGGACGCTCACAGAAATCTCCGCAGTTTCATCCAAGCCCTCGGCTTCAAAGACCATCTGGTGCCAACCTCCGGAACGACATCGACCTTCAGCGGCGGCAGGGAGTATAAGACCAAAATCGGATCGCCGATTGATTTTTTGAAATACAAACTCCTTACCGGTAGAAACAAAAGGGACATGATCAAACTGTTTCTGTACGCTCAATCCTTGGGAAAAGCCTTGGACATAGGCCACCCCACAAGTAAGACCTTCGATTTGGAAAGACAATCTGCGGCGGAATATCTGCTGGAAAGCTTCGATGAAGAAATTCTGGAGAAAATTGCTTACCCCATCTTCAGTGAAGTCTTTTTGGGGGTCCCAGAGCAGAATTCGAAGCTAGCTTTTCTGGCTACCATCAAGAACTTGACCACATTCAAGATTTTCGCCTTTACCGAAGGAATGGGTATAGTGCCAGAGCAACTGACGAGAGAACTCGATGTCAGGCTGAATTCACCGGTGGTCAAGATTGCACCAGCTTTCCGGGAAGGGCTTTATGAGATTCACGTTGGAGGAGAAAACCCCGGGTCGTACCGTGCGGAGGGCGTGATTGTGGCCGTGCCTTTGCCTCTGGTGATAAACATAGTTGATGGCCTCCCGGAGGACTTGGCAGACGGTTTCCGAAGTGTTCGCTACGCACCGAGCATTGTTACAGCGCTTGCAGTTGACAGGGAGTATTCGGCCACCTCAATGATCAACAACCTGCTCCGTAAGGACGATCGGGTTACCGCCACTGTTATATTTGACCACCACAAGAGCCGCCACCGAATTCCGAAGGGCAAGAGCCTGGTAACCGCTATTCTCTGCGAGCCAGCCAGTCGCATGTTGTTTGCTGAACCTGACGGTAAGATTACGAAGGCTGTGCTCGAGGATGTGGACAAACTCTATCCTGGTTTTGCAGACAAACTGATTTTTTCAAAAGTTTATCGTTGGCCACACGGGGCGGTGCAGTTGATGCCCGGCTCAGTGCGGCAGCAGCATGAGTTGAGGAAAATGCTGGCAGAACTCCGAGGCAATCTGCTTTTCGCCGGCGACGGCCTGTACAAGTCCAGTCTGGAAATCAGTTTTAATACTGGGGTAGAGGCTGCCACCCGAATAATGGAAAGGCTGGGATTATAAGGAGTATGAGGTGAAGGAGGAAATTCAAGAACTGCTCGAGATGCTGTCGCCACAATTTGATTGGGACAAACATTGGGAAAAGGATGATGCCGAGGGTATCGAAGAACTATTTCGAAGATGCGTCAAGCTCACCACCTCCACCGAGGGCGATTACCACGACTGCGGCAGCTACAAGGCCGAGGATACCCCGAGAGGAATGTATCGTCTTTTGTATCTGTTGGAACCGGATGAGGTCGATTTCTCAACTATGTATAGGGGAGACCTTTTTCGTTTTGTCTCTGCTGATGAACGATTTTTGGTGCGGGTTTCTCTGTTCGAATACGAGTTGGGTCTTTATTTCTTGGCCCCCGAGGAGCTTATCGACAAAAGCGATGCAGCCTGCGTACCTTCGGCCTGGCCAGGGGCTGACAACAGGATCCGGATCACTGACCCTGTGGGTATTGACTTTTTTGAGATGGTCAAAAGAATCGTTGAACGTGAATTCGAAGTATATCCGGTGGGGGAATTTAAAGTGTAAGGCGCATAGCGGGATCTTCGAGGGGCCCGGATTTTTTACTTACCTCTCTTCATCCCATCCTGTTTTTCTGCTCCAGTTCCTGGGCTATGCGGATACCCTCGCTTTCATCAACAAAGTGCAATATGATTCCCCCACCGAGAAAAAGTACTGCGATGGCGAGGATGGAATGACGCGGATTGCCGGTGAGTACACCCACCAAACCCATAAGTATGGGACCGATCACAGCGGCAAACTTACCTAGCATATTATAAAATCCAAAGAACTCAGCCGCCCTAGTGGCGGGGATGATGCGAGCGTAAAAAGCGCGGCTCAAGGACTGTACCCCGCCCTGAACCAGACCGATGGCCACCGCCAGTACGTAAAACTCGCCTGGACTGTCCATGAATCTGCCCCAAACAGTGACCCCTATGTAAACTCCAATGCCCAGTAAAATGGAAGTCTTGGTGCCCAACTTTTCGCCGAGTTTGCCGAAAAGGATGGCGGCAGGAAATCCCACAAATTGAACGATGAGCAAAGCCACGATGAGGCTGTCTGCAGGAAAGCCCAAGGACATGCCGTAGTCCACCGCCATTCTGACGATGGTGTCAACCCCATCTATGTAGAGCCAATAAGCTATGAGAAAAAAGAACACTACCCGCAGGGTGCGAATCTCAGCAAAGGTTGTTTTAAGCTGCAGGAAACCACTGCCGACCATTTCCCACCCGCTGACTCGGTCATCGGTCGGTGGCTCCTTTACCCAAATCATTACAGGCAGGGAGAAGATAGCCCACCAGATAGCGACGCTGAGAAATGAGATACGTACCGCTGTACCGGCATCAGTCAGGCCAAACCAAGCGGGCTTTAGGGTCATGAGGACGTTGAAAGCGAATAACAGGCCACCACCCAAATAACCCAGGCCAAAGCCCAGAGCTGAGACCATATCCTCTTTGCCGGAGGGAGCAACGCTTATCAGAAGTGAATCGTAGAACACATTACCACCGGAAAAGCCTATGATTCCAACGATGTAAATGAGCACGGCAATATGCCAGGCTCCCCGGGCCACAAAGAAAAGGCTGCCGGTCATGACAACGCCCATGGCGGCAAAAAAGAGGAGGAATTTTTTCCTTACTCCGCCCTGATCGCCGATTGCTCCAAGCAACGGGGCCATGGCGACAACAATGAGGCTGGCTATGGAATTGGCTAGTCCCAGGCGAAAGGTACTGGTGGTGGCCTCAACGCCCACATTCCAGTACTCTTTGAAGAATACGGGAAAGAAGCCCGCCATTACGGTGGTGGCAAAGGCGGAATTGGCCCAATCGTACAGGGCCCAGGATATGACTTTTTTGTCAGTGGCTAGATTTGCCATTCCAGCGGTCGTTTCAGTTTCTGCAGGAATATCTCCGTGGAGTAGATTTTCAAGAAGTCTTTACCCTAACATTACAGACCCAAGCCTCTACAACATTCTCACACTCGTTTTTTAAGAAAAGGACTGGAGACGGAATTCATCTCAGTCCCGTTTATAATCCATGAACCAACAGATTCCAAGAAGCAAAAGTTCTTTCAGCAACTCACAATCAACACATTTGTCTGTAATGGTTTGGACTCTTTTCCTACTAATGATTATCATACCAACAAAGAACAGAGGTTTAAATTCCACCACGGTGGGAAGGAGATAGTTATGAAATCAGCATCACCAGGTTCAGATAACCGGTCTGACCGCAGATTTTTCCTGAAGCGGGTTGGCGTCATTGCTCTGCTTTTGGGATTACCGACGTGGGCCTGGGGTTTTGTCCGGGAGCAATTTCCCATTGAGCTGGCAAAAAACTCCTCCGAGCCTACCAAGAAGAAGGAGCTGGATGTGACTGACAAAGTTGTAAGAAGTGATGAAGAATGGCGCCGGCTATTAACCCCGGAGCAATTCAAGATTACTAGGAGAAAAGGCACTGAGCCACCATATAGTGGCAAATACCACAACTTCAAAGGGAAGGGCATCTATCAGTGTGTAGGATGTGATAACCATCTATTCAGCTCGGATACCAAGTTTGACTCTGGCACGGGTTGGCCCAGCTTTTGGGAGCCGATTTCCAAGAACAGTATCAGAACAGAAGCGGATAACAGCTTTTTCATGAGAAGGACTGAGGTGTTGTGCAACCGGTG
>CP070843.1:980954-988276 GCA_020350905.1 Deltaproteobacteria bacterium | reverse complement strand
TTAGTATGGACGATGATGCCTGTGCCATTAATAACCCGGCGGAGGGTAAAAGTGGCCAGGTGCTGTATTTCCGCGAGAATCTCTTTCACTAAGTTAGCCTGCTCGAATCCCTGCGAGTCAAAGGCGGCTTCTCCGTTCAGGATGGCTTGCCTATTCCAGTCCAGAACGTTCCGTACCGCTCGCACCACCAGCGTGCGAGGATAGGTCTCCACTGCTTCACTGATAGCTTCTTGGCGTAATAATTCGTCAACCGCCGGTAGAGAACGCAGCATTTCCTTGTTGTCTGAACCCACTATAACACTCCATCCGAAAAAAATCGGCCGAACTCGTAACCGATCATAGGGAAGGACAGTCAACTATACAGAACCCGAAAAACAGCCTTCTCTTTCTTCTAGCCCGGATATTTCATGAATCCGCCAACGGTCGCGGCCCAGAGTTGGCACTCTACTACTACAAACGTGCTGAAATAGCAAGGATTTTTGGGAGTTTCACGTCTTATGGAGTCCAAGGGCCAGTCAATCAGAAAGATTCACTTTAGACATCTGGATTTTTTGGCGCAGGAGGGGGCCGAAGTAGAGCACTACGCCAATCTTGATCAAGTCTCCGGGCAGAACCACAAGACATCCTATGTTCATGGCTGTACCGAGCGAAACAGCCTTTTGTTGAATAAAATTCAAATTGAGATAAAGAACGCTTACTCCCGGAATGTATATTGCTATGGTACCGACCACCAGAGCTACAAAGAGGAAAGAGCGAGTCAAGGGGTTTCGCTTTTCAGTGAAACAGCCTATGACATAGGCTCCACAGATAAAACCCAACAGGTAACCAAAGGTGGGTTGTAACACATAGCCAGGTCCACCCCCATGGGCAAGAATCGGAATGCCCATCAACCCTACCAGGATGTAGACTAGCTGACTGAGAGCGGCCAGCCGTCCTCCCAAAATCACGCCGGAAAACATGACCATCAGCGTCTGCAAGGTAAGCGGCACAAAAGGAATGGGAACTCGAATGAAGCCACCAATGCCAGTGAAGGCTGCAAAAAGAGCAATTAAGCTCAGCTCACGAGCACTCAGCCATCTCTTTTTTTGCGTCTCTGCAACCACAGAATCCTCCTGCTAAGCTCAGGTAACCCTAGATAGTAAAGAATAACGCTGTCAATGCCAGGAGAAAACCTTTTCTTGTACCAACTCTCTTGCTTTTGCCCGGTAAATGAGTTAGTTTCTCTGCCTGTTCCAGGCTGATCGGTATCCTTCTCACATTTTGATTAGAGTCGGTCAAGAAATGGTTGACGACAATATCGTTTCCAGTCTGTGGAGTACTGCCGTTAATGTTACAGGACAACACCCCCACCGAAGTACCGCTGGCTGACGACTGGCAACACCTGGTTGGTGGTGCTCGTCTTGAAGATCTGGCCGCTGCCATTGTCAGGGGCAGCCGGAAGATTTTTGCCCAGGGCCTAAGCCAATGGGGACTCTATTATGGGCTCGCACGCATGCTTCCAGGCCTGAAACGGACGCTGCTGTTGATTACCGCCTCGCCGAAACAAGCCTGGGAAGCTCATCAAAGCCTCTCATTCTTTCTCGGCCTTGCTAAACAGTGGCGGGGGGACCCCCTGGAATGTCCCCTTTGGCTTTTTCCCACAGCCAATCGCCGCATGCCAGCGGAACCCTTTGTCGCTCCTGATGTACAAGCTCAGCGACTCGCAGTTCTCTACGCATCTGCAGCCAGCAGTCAAGCAAAAATCATTGTGGCACCGGCCCAAGCAGTAATGGAAAAGGTTTTGCCTCGTCGACACTGCATGGACGCCAGCAGATATCTGGTTTTAAGAGAAGAGATACAGTGGGAAGAGCTCATATCCCACTTGGTTTCCATCGGCTATTACCGGACCGATTTGGTGGAGGAAGTGGGTGATCTCAGCGTACGTGGCGACATCGTTGACCTCTACACTCCGCTTTACCCCCAACCCCTGCGTTTGGAGTTTTTTGATGAGATTTTAGAGTCAATTCGGTTCTTCAGTCCAGCCAGCCAGCGATCCAGTGAACACCTAGATGATGTGATCATAGTGCCAGCCCACGAAGTACTGCTCACTACCTCTCGGCAGCAACGGGCTGCTTCGTTGTTAAAAGAGGCTCTGGAGAAGGAAGGCACGTTGCTCGGCGACCTGGAGCTCTGGCAGGAACGTGTGAAAGGCTTGGGCCACTTCCCCGGCATTGAGCAGCTACTGCCGCTCTATTATGACAGACTCGAGACTCTCTTCCATTACCTGCCCCTATCAACCCTCGTGGTGCAGAGCAACTCAGGTAGTATCAAAAAGACGGCGGCCGAGCTTTTAGAACAAGCTGACCGAGACCGGGATGTTGCTCGTCAGAACTCCCGCTGGACTCTTTCCCCGGAAACCTACTTGCTCAATGAGGCGGAAATAGATACATCGCTTGAGTCCTTCCCTCAAATCCTACAGTCCAGTCTCCCAGTGGAGCGTGCTTATGATGGTAAAAGTTCGGCAGTTCTCCACTTCCGCCTAGGGGATCACAGGGGGCTGCAGCAGAAAATTCAAGATCATCAGCAGCGCCAACGGTTGCTAGAACCATTGGCTCAAAGGCTCCAACAGTGGCAAAAATCTGGGATGAGCCCATTCCTGGTTTGTCGTACAGCAGAACAGGGTCGCCGGGTGGAAGACCTGCTTACTGATTATGGAGTGGACGCCCAATTCAGTTTGGAACCCTTTGGGCAGCTTTCTTTTCGAGCTCCGGTTACCAAGATTGTGGTGGGTCACCTCCCCATGGGGTTTCTGTGGCCGGATGAGGGTTTGGCCGTTGTCACCGAAACAGAGCTGTATGGTGAGAAGCCCCGTCGGCACCGGGCCCACCCTCCTGAAATCGGTTCATTTCTGGCTACATTTGCTGACCTTCAGACTGATGACTTTGTTGTTCATCTGGACCACGGAATTGGTATTTATAAAGGGCTGGTCCACCTGAAAATCAACGAGCACTCAAATGATTTCCTCTTAGTGGAATACCAGGACGGTGACCTCCTTTATCTTCCCGTTGACCGCTTGGATAGGGTGCAGAAATACATCGGTGTCGAGGGCTACCAGCCTCGAGTGGACAAACTCGGGGGACAGCGCTGGGCCTCCACTCGAAAACGTGTTCAGGACTCAATCCAGAAAGTAGCACAGGAACTACTGCACATTTATGCCCTGCGTCACATTAAGCAAGCAATAACTTTCTCTCCACCGGACAGTTCTTTTCGTGAATTCGAGGCCACCTTTCCTTACGAAGAAACTCCGGATCAGCAGATAGCAATAGAAGACGTCCTTGCTGATATGCAGCGGCATAGGTGCATGGACCGGCTCATTTGTGGTGATGTCGGCTTTGGTAAGACTGAAGTAGCGCTTCGCGCTGCTTTCAAGGCAGTAATGGACGGAAAGCAGGTGGCGATACTTGTACCCACCACGGTTCTCGCAGAACAACACTACCTCACCTTTAAGCAACGGCTGGATGGTTACCCCGTCTTCCTGGAAGTGTTGAGCCGTTTTAAAGGAAGAGCGGAACAAAAAAAGATCCTTGCGGACCTGCAGAACAGCCTTGTTGATATTATTATCGGCACCCACAGATTACTCCAACGAGATGTGGTCTTCAAAGATCTGGGCTTGCTTATTATCGACGAAGAGCATCGATTCGGCGTGCGACACAAAGAACGGATCAAACAGCTTCGGGCTGAGGTCGATGTCCTGACCTTAACTGCCACTCCCATTCCCCGCACCTTGCACATGTCACTCACAGGAATTCGTGATCTGAGCCTCATTGACACCCCGCCTGAGGACCGTAGAGCCATTGAGACCAGAATATGCTCCTTCGACGACCTCGTCATTAAGGAAGCCGTCCGTCAAGAGAAGGAGCGCGGGGGACAGGTATTTTTTGTCCATAACGACGTCAAAACTATCTATCGGATGGCCAATTACATTCAGGAACTATTGCCTGAAATAATAGTGGCGGTAGCGCATGGGCAGCTCCGAGAACGAGAACTAGAGCAGGTCATGCTAGATTTCATCCACCACCGCATTGATGTGCTCGTCTGCACTACAATTATCGAGTCAGGTTTAGACATCCCTGCCGCAAACACAATTTTTATTAACCGGGCCGATAAGTTCGGCTTGGCACAGATCTATCAGCTCCGCGGTAGGGTAGGTAGATCTTCAAAACAGGCCTATGCTTACCTGCTCATTCCGGGTGAACACCTGGTCACCCGGCAGGCCCAGAGGAGGTTACTGGCCCTTATGAATTTCACCGAACTTGGCTCCGGTTTCAAGATAGCTCTCAACGACTTGCAGATCAGAGGTGGAGGCAATATTCTTGGGGCCGCCCAATCTGGTCACATTGCTGCAGTAGGTTATGAGATGTACGTGCACCTCATGGAAAAGGCCATTACCCAACTCAAGGGAGAAACTGCTAGGGAGCCGGCAGAACCGGAGGTTCACCTCAACCTGGCGGCCCATCTTCCCGAAACATATATTACCAACAGCAGCCAGCGATTGAACACATATAAGCGCCTCGCCAGTGCCAGCGATGAAAGCTCTCTCGCAGATATAAAAGAAGAACTGCGGGATCGATTTGGTCCTCTGCCTGAAGAGACTTCCCATCTACTCGTACTGCTGAATCTGAAGCTGCTCTTGCGTCGGTTGTGGGTGAAACGGTTGGATGCGGTGAATGGCGAGTATGTCCTTACCTTTTCTGAAAATCCCGAAATAGACTTGGATAGACTAACCAGCTTGGTTGCAGCTGAGCCAAAGCACTTGCGTCTTACCCCGGAACACCGTCTCTATTTCAGCAGCCCCACCCACGACGTGGTAGAGTCAATCACCAAGTTGAAAAAGCTCTTGCACAACTTAAAGTAACATGTTATCAATTTAATTTTATTAGCTTTTTGTTTTAAGGTCGGGTAGTTAGATCAACTTGGCCAGTGTTATCTGGAAAGAGACGTGCGCTGGAGAAGTTGGATTCTTAATTTGTCGCTGTTTCTACTGCTGGGAGGTATTCTGCCCTCTTTTGGGCCGGCTGCGGAGCTCGTAGACCGAATCATTGCCTACGTGAATGACGACATTATTACCCTGAGTGAGCTCAATGAAAGGACAAACGCGCTGGTAGCTGCCCGGCAGAAAAATCCTTTCCTTCGTGAGCAAGAGCTGTCCCTGGAAGAGATGCGACACACTATGCTGAATCGTCTTATTGATGAACGTTTGGCCTCCCAAGAGATCTCCCGACTAAAAATTTCCGTGAGTGAAGAGGAAGTAGATGAGACGATTGCCAGAATCATGAAAGAAAACCATCTTAGCCGGGAATCCCTGGAAGCCGAACTTCGCAAGGAAGATAGAACGATAACGGACCTTCGCCAGCAAATCAAGGAGGGTCTGGAACAAAGAAAGCTTGTCAGCCGCGAGGTTCAAAGTAAAACCGTAATCACCGACGAGATGGTGGAGGCTTACTATCAGGACCATATCTATGAATTCGAGAAACAGGAACGGTGGCGTATCCAGGACATTTACCTGCCCTACTATTCCGACGACACTCCGGAGGAGCGAGCTCGCTTACGTGACCTGGCCCAACAGATCCTAGAACGTGTGCGAGCTGGAGTTGACTTTGGCTTGCTGGCTAAGAACTATAGTCAAGGTCCCGGAGCGGAGGCGGGAGGAGACATGGGTTACTTCGCCCCAGGCGAACTTGAGCCCGTTCTCGAGGCCGCAGTCGAGAATTTGAAGGCTGGCGAAGTCAGCCCGGACATAGAAACCACCAGAGGTATACACATTATTAAAGTCACCGAGGTGGACAGAAGTCCTCCCAAGGCATTGGATGAAGTTCGGGAAAGTATTCGGAATTTGCTCTACAAAAGAGAAGTTGAATTCAGATACAGGGAATGGTTGAGCAGTTTGCGGGAACGCTCGTACGTGAAGATTGTCGATGAGACCGACCAACAGACTCAGAAGCGGTGAGGGTCAAACTCTGAGAATGATTCTATCTTTGGCCAATCGCTTAGATCGGAGAGTTTCCATGGTCCAAACTACCACCGTTGATACAATTGGCCAGTTTGTTGATCAGATGGTGACCATCCGTGGTTGGCTCTACAGCAAACGGTCAAGCGGCAAGGTCCGCTTTCTCCTCATCAGAGATGGAACCGGCACCATCCAGGCTGTGGTGGTGAAAGACGAGGTGAGCCTTGCTACCTTTGCCCTCACCGATACCTTGACGCAAGAGTCCTCTTTGGTGGTCAACGGCACCGTCCACGCAGACACCAGATCTCCCGGTGGTTACGAATTGCAGGTGAGCGATATTACCGTTGTCCAGGTTGCTGAAGATTATCCCATCACCCCCAAAGAACATGGACCAGCATTCTTGTTGGACCATCGCCATCTCTGGCTTCGCTCTGCCAAGCAACACGCAATTCTGCGAATCCGCAGCCAGGTTATTGAAGCGGCTCGGGAGTATCTGAACCGAGAGGGATTCATCCTCTTCGATGCTCCCATCCTTACGCCCGCTGCCTGTGAAGGCACCACCACTCTTTTTGAAACCGATTATTTTTACGATGAAAAAGCCTACCTATCTCAAAGCGGCCAACTATATGCCGAGGCTGGTGCCATGGCTTTTGGCAAAGTCTACACTCTTGGCCCCACATTCAGAGCGGAGAAGTCCAAAACCCGCAGGCACCTTACCGAATTCTGGATGCTGGAACCAGAGGCGGCCTTCGCCGAGTTGGAGGATATTCTCTCTCTGGCAGAACAACTGGTAAGCCACTTGGTCGATTCGGTCCTCACCCATAAAAGAGAGGAACTCGAGGTTTTGAGGCGTGAGCAAAGTGAACTCGAGTCGGTCCTACCTCCCTTTCCGCGAATAACGTACGATGAAGCCCTGGATCTCTTGCGACAAAACGGCATTGACCACGAGTGGGGTGAAGATTTTGGCGCCACCGAGGATACTCTCATTTCAGAACAGTTCGACCGACCCGTAATGATCACCCACTATCCATTGCAAACCAAAGCTTTTTATATGAAAAGTGATCCAGATAAGCCTGCCCTAGCCCTCTGTGTTGATGTGCTGGCGCCTGAGGGTTATGGAGAGATTATTGGCGGTTCTCAGAGAGAAGACGACTACAACAAGCTTTTGGAGAGACTGGCGCAGCACGATCTGCCCCGAGAGCCCTTCGAGTGGTATCTTGATCTACGACGCTATGGCTCGGTACCCCACTCAGGCTTTGGTCTTGGAATTGAGCGCACCGTAGCCTGGATTTGCGGCATCAAACATCTACGCGAAGCTATTCCGTTTCCAAGAATG
>CP070843.1:972923-980854 GCA_020350905.1 Deltaproteobacteria bacterium | reverse complement strand
CTTATTAATGGTCTCGATCATATGCACAGGAATGCGAATGGTTCTGGCCTGGTCGGCAATGGCCCTGGTCATGGCCTGGCGGATCCACCAGGTGGCGTAAGTACTGAACTTGTAGCCCCGCTGATACTCAAACTTGTCCACTGCCTTCATCAGGCCGATGTTCCCCTCCTGAATCAGGTCAAGAAACTGCAGCCCTCTGTTGGTATATTTTTTGGCTATGCTTACCACCAACCGCAAGTTGGCCTCCACCAACTCCCTTTTAGCCTCTTTGGCTTTTACCTCACCCGCGTTAACTTGACGCACAATTTCTTTCAAGCTAGGGACATCCATTTTGGCTTCCTGACCAACCCGCCGGATGCGGCGCCGGCCGTTCTTGATGGTTTTTTCCATCTCTAAGAATTCATCTGGCTTAAGGCCAAGATCTTTGGCGATTTGGTTTAATGAATCAGGATTGCTCTTTAAATGTCGGAAAAGGCGACGAAGTTCTTGAACTGGCTTACCGGTGCGGATCATGCACCGCTCGATCTCCCGCTCGCCTTTCTCTATTCTCTTCACACAACTCCGCAGTTTGCTCACAATCCTGTCAACCTGCCGTTTCTCCAAACGCAGGTTCTTGAGCAACTCGGCAATGCGTTCCTTTCTGACCCACAGGGCTTCCTCATCTGCTTCCCGTGATTTACCTTCAGCACTGCTTGTCAGGATGAATTCCTCCATCTTGAGGTTTTCTTCATACAGTTGCTGAACTTCCTCCAGTAACTCAAGTAACCTTTCCTTCTCCTTGTCCTCCTCCGCGCTGGTATATTCTTCAAAATCCTCGTCCAGGTTTTTTAAGATGTCACGGACCCTCAGCTTCTCCAGAGCGATCTTCTCACGCAAGTTAAGAATCTCGTGAACACCAATCGGGGTGGCAATAATGGCGTCAATCACTTCCTCCTCGCCCCGTTCGATCCGCTTGGCTATCTCTACCTCTCCCTCTCTGGTCAAAAGACAGACCATGCCCATCTCCCGAAGATACATTTTGACCGGGTCAGTCACCCTGCCTCCGGTATCCTCCTCCAATGGCAGGGCTTGATCTTCCTTGTCGATAGACTCGCCATCTTTCTCGATCTTTTCCTTGAGCATCTTTGCCTTTTGAGAGGAATCGACGATCTCAATGTCCATCTCATCGAAGATCATCATCATGTCGTCGATCTTCTCCGAGGATACGAGCTCGTCGGGCAGGACACTATTCACCTCGTCATAGGTAAGGTATCCTTTTTCTTTGCCAATCGAGATAAGCCGCCTAAGATCTTCCATACTGGTTTTATTAGCCATCAAACCATCTCCCCCTCGGAAAGGTTCGCTTTATCATTGGCCTCTTTAGCCAACAAGGCTTCCTTCTTAGCCTGCAACTCTGCCAGCAGCTCTGAAATACGAGTCTGATTCTGGCTGCGCTCGGCAGCTCGGATTTCCTCCCTCAGCCGTTTCAGCTCATCCTGCAACTGCCGTCTTCTGGAACCGATTCCCTCAAGATATTCCCGCAGACGAGCCTGAGCCTCCTCCTCTCGCCATGGGCTCGACTCCAGTGACCATCCGCTTATCAAATTTCTAAGGTCCTCGTCTTCTAGATCCATTAATAACCCACTTAGGGCCAGGTTTCCACCTTCCTGATAGTGTTTACTCAAAAGTCCTGCAACCTCCACCCAGGGATTTACTTGAAAATTATCCAAAGCGCAGCTTTTTTCAAGCAATGGGATCCAGTTGGGATAATGAACTAAAATACGGACGATCTCTTCCTCCCAGGCGGGAATCCGTGCGGCCCGGTCCGGCTTCGGTCCCCTTGCGGTCACCACCCTGGATGTACGGTCCAAGCCCAATTCCGCCCACAGTACTTCTTCACTCACCGCTAGCCTTTGGTCCAGCATTCGCAAGTAGCCCTCCTGGGTTACGCGCGAGTCCAGCAACTTCAGCATGGGAGTCACCTGGCGGACAACCTTGAGCCTGCCCTCCACCGAGCCGTCATATTCAGCAAGGGACTGCTCAAGAAAAATTTCCATAAGGGGCCGAGCCTCTTCCAGCAGTAGGACAAAGGGCTCTCTACCCTTCCTGGCCAAAAAGTCGTCAGGATCCATCCCCTCGGGCAAGGCCAGAAGGCGAGCAGGCAATTTTTCTCTCAGAAACAACTCCAGACTGCGTATGGCCGCCCTCATACCCGGCTGATCTCCGTCAAAAACCAACACCGCCTGAGGTGCCAGTCGGCTCAGCAGCCGGACATGGTGGAGGGTAAGTGCGGTGCCCAAAGGCGCGACCACCTGTTGGATTCCCTGGTTGTAGAGTGCTAGAAGATCAAAATAGCCCTCCACCACCAGAGCCTCTTTATGTCGTCGGCACGCCTCCCTGGCCGTGGCTAGACCGTAGAGGGTTCGCCCTTTGTGAAATATGGGCGTTTCGGGACTGTTGAGGTACTTGGGTGGGTTTTCTTCATCCAAAGCTCGCCCGCCAAAACCAACGGTACGCCCACGCATATCCTTAATGGGAAACATCAGTCGATGTCGGAATCGATCGTAGCAGTCCTTCTCCGACTTCTTCACCAGTAACCCTGCCTGAACCGCTGTTGTCAGGTCCACTTTCCTGCTAAAGAGAAAACGCTTCAACCCATCCCAACTTTGTGGCGCATAGCCTAGCTGGAAATCCTGGATAACCTCCGGCCCCATGCCCCGACTCTGGAGATATGCCAACGCCATCTTTCCAGTACCCTTGTCAAGCAATAGCTGGTTGAAATAAGCAGCAGCGAGCTCATTAACGTGACGTAAGCGCTCGGCCAGTTCACGCATCCTTTTTGCCCGCCCTGTCTCCTGCCGTTGCGGTAGAGGTATTGAGAAGCGATTGGCCAGTTCTTTCACCGCTTCAGCAAAAGAGAGGTTGCGTGAGCGCATGAGGAAATCGAAAACGCTACCACTGGCTCCACAGCCGAAGCAGTGAAAAATCTGTTTCTCATCACTCACCGTAAATGAGGGCTCCTTCTCACCATGAAAAGGACAGAGTCCCAAATAATTCTTCCCCCGTTTGCGAAGGGAGACATAGGAGCCTACGACATCCACTATATTAGCTGCGTCTCGAACTTCTTCGATTATCTCGCGGTTGATACGGCTCATTAATCGCCCTCCATAGCGATTAAATCTAGCACTAAACACTAGGTACCAGGCAGGAAGCACTATGCTAACAAACAAAACACTGATTGCAACTTCAAAGTTCCACGTCACGTATCGACAGTAATATAATTAAAGTTTTTCATTCAAATCTTTATGTCTACTCCTTACTGCGCAGGGCGCTGAGCGAACTGCGCTCAGTCTTTGAGTTCTACAACCGTAACCCCGCTGCCTCCAGCACCCTGCTTCTCGGCGTGGAATCCCTTGACTATAGCATGCTCAGTGAGGAATTCCTGCACCGCCTGGCGAAGTCTCCCGGTGCCGTGTCCATGAACAACATGGATTTGATTGCAACCATCCAGAATCGCCCGATCAATTGTTTTGTCCAGTAACGGGATAGCCTCCTCAACCCTAAGACCGACCAAATGCAGCCGTTGCTGGCAGGATTCAGGCTCCTCGCGAAAAACTCTGATGCCGTTGGATCGATGCGCGCTGGCGCTTGCACTCTTTTCGTCTGGAAGGAGTTCCAGGGATTCCATGTCAATTTCCACACGCTTTGGACCCATTTGCACCTCTGCACGGCGCCCCTGGTCCTTGATCTTGAGCAAGGTACCCCTGCCACCTACGGTTCGCAAACGCACCAGCTGCCCTTCCGCGGTGGGCATCACGCCTTCGTCCTCTCGCTTGCTTTGTGACTCCAGTGCAGAGCTAAGCTCTTGCCTGATCTCCTTGACCTTCTTTCGGACTGCCATCGCCTTACGCATTCCGCCCTGTTGCAAGCCGGCTATTACCGATTTCAGCTCTTTTTCAGCCGTAGTGAGCATGTCCTCGCTCTGCTGTCTCAGTTCACTGAGAATCTCTTCTCTAGATTGGACAAAGCCTTCACGTTCCCGGGCCAAACTCCCCTCGGCCAATTCCAACCGCTGTTGCTGGAGTATAAGTTTTTCTTCTTTATTCCTGGCTCTGTCCCAGGCTTCAGTCAGTTGCTTGATAAGGTCAATGGTCTGGCCTTCGCCGGGATCCAGATGGTCTCTTGCCTCTTCGATAATCTCCGGTGGCATGCCAAGGTCGGCAGCGATCTCAAAGGCGTTGCTGGTGCCAGGACGACCATAGCGCAACTGATAGGTCGGCCGGCTTATCTCTTCATCAAAAGCTACCGACACATTCTCCACCCCTTGATGGAGCATGCCGTAAGCCTTAATAAGGTGGTAGTGCGTGGTAACTGCCATAAAAGCGCCGCGGCCACGGAAGTGGTCCAGTACAGCCAGGGCCAGGGCTGCTCCTTCTGCTGGATCGGTGCCTGTGCCGATTTCGTCCAGCAGGACAAGAGATCGGTTGTCCACTTGCTTCAACATGTGCACCAATCTCTGGACCCTAGCCGAGAATGTGCTCAGGTGAGCCCTCACGTCCTGTTCGTCACCTATCTCGGCAAATATGCCCGTGAGTACCGGCCATTCGCTGCCATCAGCAACCGGGACGTGCAGTCCGGCCTGGACCATGGCTCCAAGAAGACCCAAAGTCTTGAGAGATACCGTCTTACCACCGGTGTTGGCACCGCTGATGATCAAGGTATTCTGCTTTTCATCGAGATGCAGATCAATGGGAACAACTTCAATGTGATCAGATTTTCGAGTTTCTGTAAGTTCAGCCCCCAACACCATTTCAGCCAGTTCGGCCGGCAGAATAGACGTCTTCTGCGCCCGTTCCTGTAATGCTAGAATAGGATGGGAAGCCTGTTGCAGCCGCATCCTTGTGCCGTCATTCAATTTGGGTGCACGGGCAAGGAGGAGAGAACTCAAGCGGACCTTGGCGTGCACGCAGTCAATAACCCCCAGCCAGAGCTCGTTATGAAGGATCACCTCCGCTGCAGTTACCACCGCATCGGTTAATTCCCGGAGAATGCGAGCCTCTTCTTCTCTTTCTCGACTACGGCCCTGTCTCAGCCGGTTGTTGAGGGGAACAGCAGACAGTGGTTCCACGAAACAGGTGGCACCACTGTGGGAAGTATCGTGAACTATGCCTTGCAGCGCCCCTTTGGCGTCGCTTCGAAGAGGGATTACCAACCTGTCGTTACGGACGGTGATAAGCTTCTCTCGGAGCGTTTTCTGGGAAGCCTGCCTCTCAAGAACTTCAGTGAGTTCCGTATGGAGCCTTTTGCGCAGCTCACCAATTTCTTTTCTAACTCGCGAAAGCTCCGGACTCGCTCCATCTTTTATATGACCCCGCTGGTCAATGGTGCGGCCGATCTTCCTTTCCAACTCCGGAATTGGCCGGAGATTGTCCAGCAATTCGGCCAGCCTGCTGTACCGTGGTTTACAACTATTCACCAACTGGTGAAGGGTGCGAGCCGCCTTTGCGGTCTCTGCTACGTTAAGAAGCTCGGCTGGTGACAAAACTTCCCCGGTGCTCCTAAGTCTATCGATAATCGGCGCCAGCGCATGGATACCACCAAGAGGGAGTGGATTGCCTATTTGCAGGTATTCCTTGAGTTCGGTTACCTGATCAAGCCAAACTTGGATCTGCTCTCGGTCAGCGCTCGGACGGACCTCCGCCGCTGCTTGCCGTCCCGGGTCAGTGAAGGCGAGTGAGTACAGAAATCTCTGAACTTGCGGAAATTCAAGGACACGAAGAGACTGGTGATCCATATCACTCCATGCCGGGGAGAAACCGAGGGCTGGGTTCTCTCACCTTTGAAGGAAAAGCAAAGTCAGAAATGGTTCCTGCTGAGAAATCGAAGAATGCTCGCAAGCCTGCCTCCTGGACAGGTCGTGCCACTAGATGAGAAAGAGGTGCAGTTGTATATGGGGGTTTTGGCGCCCGAAGGTGCTATTCGCCACCGCTGCGGGCACCGCAACGACTTCTACTCTCAGACCATTGTCAAGGCATGAAAGTATGCCCCAGTAAGCCGCCGCTCTCCAATCTTAGCCCAAGCAACCGGAGTCAGCCCGAAAGTTTTGCCTTGACCATTGCATTTATCGCCCCGCCCTCCGCCTTGCCCGCCAGCTTCACCATGGCCGCCTTCATTACTTTACCCATGTCCTTCATGCTGACGGCACCTACCTCGGCGATAATCTCGTCAACTGTGTTTGATATTTCTTCTTCGGAGACCTGCTCCGGCATATAACCTTGCAATATCTCAAGTTCGTTCTCTTCCGTTTGGGCTAAATCCTCCCTGCCGGCCTTGCGATACTGCTCTATGGATTCTCGCCTCTGTTTGATCTGGGAGGTGATAACCGAGATCACCTCTTGATCCTCAAGGAGGCTGCGAGCCTCTTTTTCCCGTTTCTTGATGGCAGTAAGCACAAGGCGCAAGGTGGCCATTTTGGTCTCATCCCTCGCCCGCATGGCATCCTTTAAAGCTGCACTAATTTGCTCCTGGAGACTCATCGTCTTTGTCCCACCTTGCGCATCCGCTTCAGCGCCCGCTTCTTAGCAGCCAGTGCTTTTCTTTTCTTCCTAACACTGGGTTTCTCGTAATGTTTTCTCTTGCGGACCTCGGAAAGGATGCCCTCCTTCTGACATTCTTTTTTAAAACGTCTGAGAGCAGCTTCAAACGATTCTCTCGATTTGACCACCACATTCGGCATTCCCCCACCCTCCCTTCAGTTGGGTCTGAGTGGGCGTCCTATCGACTGGAACCCTTTTGTAGACAGACCAAAATGGCATCAAGCCATCCCCCCTTCAAAAAGTCTAGCCATCTATGGCTGTGAAACCGCGCACCTAAACTTACTATTATAGCTTTTCTTCAGAAATCGTCAACTTAAAAATCAGCTTAACAGTAAGGAATCAGACCCCAGCGAGGTTTTGAGCTCTTCAATTTAAAATCTGCATTTAAATCTGGAATCATACTGCGCCAGGCGCTATGCTCTGTGCGCTTTGCCTTTTGCCAAGGCGATGGCTTCGCCCAAATCGACGCTCCCGGTATACAAAGCCCGGCCGGTGATCACCCCCACCACCCCGTCTCGTTCAAGTGGCAGCAGTGCCCTGATGTGCTCAAGGCTGCCCACGCCTCCTGAGGCAATCACAGGGATACTCACTGACCGGGCCAAGTGCCGGGTTGCTTCGATGTTTGGACCGGTCTGCATGCCGTCCCTCGCGATATCAGTGTAGACAATAGCTGCCAAAGCCAGATTTTTAAATCTAGTCGCAAGTTCCCCTGAACCCATCTCAGTAGTTTTGCTCCAGCCCTCAACGGCAACTTTGCCCTTGCGGCTGTCTATCCCGAGGACCACCTTTGCTGGAAATCTCTCACACGCCTGCACCAACAATTCCGGATTACTGTGGGCGGCAGTTCCAATCACCACGCGCTCAACCCCAAGTTCCAAATAGGCAGATAGAGTCTCGACCGTGCGCACCCCTCCGCCTAATTGAACGGGAACATCTACCGATTGAACGATGGCGGCGATGGCCTCACGGTTCTTGGGTTCTTTGGCGAATGCACCGTCCAAGTCTACCACGTGCAGCAACTGAGCCCCCTGAGCCTCCCACCGTTGGGCTGTAGCTGCAGGGTCCTCGGAATACATGGTGGCGGTTGACATTTCTCCCCGCTCCAACCGCACACATTTTCCTTCTTTCAAATCAATGGCTGGAATGATCAACATCTAGAAATACCTGATAAGTGCTTGAAATCATTAGGTGTGGGGTCAAGGAAGTGGGGTACATTTGGGATACAAAACGCACCCTATACACACCCAAAAACACCCCATTTTCCCGCACCTACATACTTGACATTCAAGTTTGGGATTGTAGCATAGTCTGGAGGGCTAAGCACCTGAAAGGTTGGTTTGATGGGCGGCAAACAAT
>CP070843.1:967907-972823 GCA_020350905.1 Deltaproteobacteria bacterium | reverse complement strand
TGATAGGTTCACCTCGTTGATGATGGAATTGTTTGCCCAAACGCATTCTATCTGCTTGATTTGTCAAGCACAACGAGGTTTTTTACTTTTTTTGACGGTGAATCTAGGCGAGCGCCAGCGAGCGCGAAGAAACTGGGAACCCGCCCGAAGGGTGGGAGTCCAAAGGACAAACCGGGAACCCGCCCGAAGGGTGGGAGTCCGAAGGACAAATCCGCAACGGTATTACTTCCCAATGCGTCGGTAAACAAACCACCTACTTCTATTTTGATAATACGGGAAATGCCACGGTAGGTGGCTTGGCAGCCTGCAGTGTCCCGTTTTGGACTGCACCTACAAAAAAAGGTCTTCGACTTGTGCCATCTTCCTTGAAGAAGACAGGACCACTCAGCCCTTTGAAAGCGGTGTTAGGTCCCGAAATTGTCCGCACCCTTCGCAGAAATGCACGTCGCCCCGGGCCAGAGCTGTTCAATACCTCCAGAGCCAGCCGCATCGCATCGTAACCGGCTGCGGCAATCCAATCTGGCCGCCGCTTGTAAAGCTGCTCGAATCTCCTCACAAATCTGGACTTCTTTAGATTTTCTGTTTCAAGTAAAATGGGCTGGCACACGAGCAATCCCTCGGCTGCCTGGCCCGCCATTTCGTAGAAATCCAGATCCGCCAACTGATCAGGCCCCAAAACCACGCCACCTAAATGCTGCCGTTGACGCTCCAGCAAAAATAGACCGGCAGCTTTTTGAGAGGCTGCAAGAAAAACGCCTTCGGTACTGGTACTCTTTAGGAACTTTACAGCTTGGGCCGCCCCTTCTTGATCGGAGTTGATTGCAACATTTGCCACCACCTCCAGATCCAACCGTGTGGCTTCAGCATCGAACGAAGTGCTGAGTACATAGCCATAGGCAGACTCGTCCCTGAGAATCGCGACCCGATCGAGGCCAAGACCCTCTTTCGCATAGTTAGCCAGAAATGCGGCCTGGTCTCCATCCCCATAGAGCAGAGAGAATAGGTTGTGGGTTTCCCCCTGTCGGACATATTCAGCAGAAACGGTGGGATTAATAAGCGCAAGACGTGCATCCTGATAAATAGGCAGAACAGCGCGAAGTGTCTCAGCGCACAGATAACCTATCACTGCACTTACCGCTACGTCGGTTGTCAAGCCCTTGGCAGTAGCAACGGCCATTTCAGGGTCACAAGGTGAATCGTAAACGACCACTTCTAGGTTGATATCGGCCACTCTGCTTTTGGCTTCCTGGCTTGCCATAAGTGCGCCGAACTGGAGCATCTGTCCTTCCTCCATCAAGGGGCCAGTATGAGGTGCGACAACTGCAATCTTTGCGGGACCACTCCACTCCGTCTGTTTTTCATGTTCGGAGCAACCACTTAAGAGGAGGCAAGGGGCAAAAAAGATGGACCAAGTCGACACGGCGATACGGCGATACAGCGATACGGCGACTAACCATTTATATCGCTTCAAAAGCTTGCTAGAAAATGTCCTTGGATTTTTTTTCGACATGAGTCAGGAGCCGGATGTCGGTGTCAGGAGTAAATGGTAATTCACTATTGAGCACCTAAGATCTCAATTTCATTAATTCAAGATTCTCAACTCGAAATTCGAACTTATTTCCCTATGCCCTATGCGCTGTGCCCTATGCTTTTTCAAATCCGAAATCCGAAATCCGCAATCTACAATCACCCCTCACCTCTTCTTTTTCTCCCTCCTCCCTCCTCTTTTCCGAAAAACTAACCGCAAGGGGGTCAAGTCCAATGAAAATGCTTTTCTAATTTGATTGGTAAGATAACGTTGGTAGGAGAAATGGATTGCCCCAGGGTGACTGACGAATAGGACAAAAGTAGGTGGCTGTGTGCTAACTTGGACTCCGTACAGAATCTTCGTTCGCCTTCTGCCATGCATGGGTGGTTCATGACGTGAGACTGCAGCAGCCAGGACCTCGTTCAGCACTGAAGTTTGCACCCGAAGGCAATATTGGGAGTAGACTGTATTCAAGGTAGGCAGCACGTTTGACACTCGCTTCCCTGTCAAGGCAGAGATTCTGAGCTGAGGAGCATAGGGCATGAATTTAAGAGCATCGGCCACGGACTCAGTAAATTCTGCAACCTTCTTTGGATCCTTCTGAACCAAATCCCATTTATTGATTGCCACAACTGCACCCCGCCCCCGCTCGTGAATATATCCAGCAATACGCACATCCTGGGCGGTAACTCCCTCAGGCCCGTCGAGCAGCAAAACCGCAACCTGACACCGGTCAATACTTTTCAAGGCTTTGAGCACGCTGAACTTTTCAAGTTTCTCCCTGGTTTTACTCCGCCTCCGAATGCCAGGGGTGTCGATGAGAAGATATTCTTGATCATTCAGGGTGAGACTGACGTCGATGGCATCCCTGGTTGTACCCGGCATATCGCTCACCAAAACCCGCTTCGACCCCAAGATGCGGTTTAGCAAAGAAGACTTTCCCACATTCGGCCTACCAATAATTGCCACTCGGATCCCTCTCGTCTCCTCCGGCTCAGCCGTTTCAGGAGGAAGCATCTCCACCAAGGTATCCATCATATCCCTGAGGCCGTAGCCGTGAGCAGCCGAAACGGGAAAAATCCTCTCCGGGCCCAGTCCATAGAATTCGTAGGTAGCACTTTCTTGTTCTGGGGCGTCGATTTTGTTTACCGCATAGAGAACCGGTTTGTTGGACCGCCTCAAAAGATCCACCACCGTTGTGTCACCAGGATGCGCTCCCTCTTTACCGTCAGCCAGAAAGATTATCAAATCGGCCTCTCCCACCGCCATTTGTGCCTGCTGACGCACCTGCATTTTGATAGGGGTTTCACCTTCTCCTTCCTCTATGCCCCCGGTATCCACCAGGCAAAATGAACGTTCGCCCCAGGTCACTTGGGCAATGAGACGATCGCGAGTGATTCCAGGTGTGTCGTCCACCAGTGCCCGGCGATCCCGGCAGAGCCGATTGAACAGCGTGGATTTGCCCACATTTGGCCGACCCACTATGGCCACGATGGGAGTGGCGACGCTCGTGCCGTCGTCTTTCTGTCCCTCTAGCATTGATATTTCCCTTGCATTCCACTTTCTTTACGGTAGGTCAGCACAGCGCATGGCGTCAAGTGGCTCGTAGAAAAAAGCCTTGGTCAGCCCTCGCCGCGTCTCCGCGTCTCCGTGACACCGCGTCCTTCAGCCCGCTGCGCTTCCCGACCCAGTCTGGCTGCAACCTCAGCAATTGTTTTATCATTTTGAGACTGCACCACACCGGCCAGAGTGCGATACTCCGAACATGGTGGTTCGGCCAATAGCTGCCGGAGTCGATTCCAGGCCGGCACAATGTATCGGGCGAAATGCGATCGTCCCTTGATCCGAGTCAAAAAAGAAAAGGCGGCGAGCACCTGCAGGTTTCGGCATAGTGCGACATAAGGGTATTTCTGCAAAAACTCATCACCTGAACCGTCGGTTAACGTACCGAATGCTCGGCTGTATGCTGTCAACAACTCCTGTTGAATCGCCTCCGGCAGTTGCACGTAGGGATCTAAAAGGAGTGCCGCTAGATCGTATTGCGGGGGACCTAAACGCGCACCCTGAAAGTCTATGAGGTAGAGGTGATCACCCTTCAGCATGAGGTTACGTGACTGAAAATCTCGATGAAGGAAAAACAGCTTCCCGTCTCCTTCTCCCGCTTGCGACGCCAAAAGGGAAAAGTCTTGTTCCACATGGTTAGAATCTATTTCCAGTCCGAGCGCTCCCACCAAAAAACTCCACCTGAAGTATTCCAACTCCCGTTCGAGGATGAATTGTTGGTTGTATACGGAAGTATCAAAACAATGTCGCGTTTCTAGGCCCTCGGTGGCTCGTACTTGCATCTTAAGGAGCACGTCAATCGCCTGGCCATAGAGAGCGGTCAAGCGCCTAGCATCTGACACCACTGCATCCTGAAGATGAACCGAGCCCAAGTCTTCGACAAGAGTCAACCCCTCTGGGCGGTAGTAACCATAGATTTTCGGTACAGGGACACCCTTCTGGAACAGATGCCTGCCAATATGAACGTAAGAATCGTTCTCATTGGGAAAGGTCCTATCTTCTGGTGGGCTCCAAATAAAGATCAGGCTTTCCTTTTGGGTGGCCACCCGATAGAAAGTACGCTCCGATCCGTCGCCATGAAGCAGTTGCCAACGCAAAGATCCACTCAGTGCGGTATTTTCCCGAATCAACTCTTCAGCTCGGATTTTTGGAAATTCAGGCTGTCTTTTCAAAACAAGAACTCCCTTTGGTCATTTCGCATTGCGCCTTTCGCATTTATCATTCCGTTCGTAAATGGTAACCGGTAAATCGTTATCGAGCATCGAGCCTCCCAAATCCTCAATCTATATTCTACAAGCCAGAATCTGCAATCTTCTCTCTCCCCTCTGTCCCGACCACTACTCCCTCCAGGGACTCCGTGACCACCACTCTATCACCAATGATACTGTCTCGGATCGAACAACCACTTCCAATGGTAACCTGTTCCCAGACAAGGCTCCTCTGAATCTCAACTCCATGCTGCAGATCACATCCTGCTCCGATGCACACCATGCCATCGAAATGCACTCCTGAGCCGAGACGAGCAGATTCATGCACTACTGTTTTGCCGTCAACCTGTAATCCTGGCACCGGAGTTTTTGACATTCGAAAAAGCTCATCATGCATCTGTAGATACCCATGCAGGCTCCCCAGCTCTCGCCAGAACTCATCCTGGACCACGTGAGCCATTACCCTTTCTCCACTGGCAATGAGTTGGAGGTAACAATCAATGATGGACGAGGGAATTCCAGCCGGAATCCCGGCGAGCACCCTGCGCTCCAGCACGTGAATTCCGGTGAAGGCCAGGTGCTGTTCAGAGCCGCCGCTGAAACCCAGAACACGGCCG
>CP070843.1:963918-967807 GCA_020350905.1 Deltaproteobacteria bacterium | reverse complement strand
TGTCCAGATTCGAGCAGGCAAGGAAGAAGGAAGTATTGACATTATCACCTTCAATAAAATTTTGAAGGAAAATCCAGACAGTATTCTCTTGGTTGATGCCCGTAGCCCTGAAGAGTATAAGGCAGGAACCTTCAAGACAGCGCTTAATATCCCTACGGATCAGCTGGAGAAGAACATAAAATCTTTGCCCTCTGATAAACCTATTGTTTTTGTCTGCAACACCGGTGCCTTGAGCGGTGAAGCCTATTATATGGTAAAGGACCTGAGACCGGACATCAAAGAGGTCTATTATCTGGAAGCTGAAGTTACCTACAATAAAGACGGGTCCCAGACAATCAAGAAGACCCCATAATTTTCCTGAAGGTGCTTCTTTGTCTCAATTTAGCCCATACCCCTTTACGTGCAACCACAGACATGGGTTACCAGTGTACCAGGTTTGGACCTTATAATACCCTCCCCCTTGACGGGGAGGGTTAGGGTGGGGGTGAAGGAAGAAGAAGGATTATCAACCAGTTATCATTCCCCCCTCCCCCCGCCCGCCTCGCCTGAGCGAGCAGGCTCGCGCTGGCGGGCAGGCTTTATCCCCTCCCGCCAGCGGAGGGGAAAGAAGTTGACGGCAGGGGGGATGGGGTCTTCTTCTGGGTACTGCTTATCTACTGATCTAGCTCTCACCAATGGTCCGAAGTATATCTTCCAATATCGAAACCATGAGAGGATAGAAAAGACATTGCGTTTCACTGGCTAGCCGTTCATGCAACTTGGACACCCATTGAAGCATGATTTCGGTAGCAAAAGTTGAGCCTGCGGCAACGAGAGCATCATCTTTTTCACCCCACCCCTTATCCAGCAGAAAATAGAGATACTCCAACTCTATGGAAAGATGATCAGGGGGCTCCTGGATAGTATCAGCAACAGACAGACCTTTCACCTCGAACCGTTCTTTCATTTTTGCTGCGGCTCTTCCCATGAGCTGTGCGCCTTCGAATTCGTAGCAGGACTCATAAAGCGGAGCCGTAATGCCGCCTTTAGCGCTTATAAATAGCCGGACATAGCCCTCTTCCAGGTGTTGGTACAAGGAGTCTCCATCTGAAAAGCTTCTAAGAATGGAACCGATTTCGTGCAAGAGGTTGTCGGCTCCGGTCTTTAGCACCGATGTCAAAGATTGCAGCCGATTCAGATAGTTTTCCTTAACCATCTCGGCGCATCCCTCAACACTAGGCCCCCAGAATGTCTCGCCCATTACTCTTAAACCATCCAGTAATATGGTCTGTTCAGGCGTCATGGACTTGCACCAATTTGATAATTGTTGTAGGTACTCGTACGACTCAACTGTCACCAATATAGGATTCGGTTGGAGCAAAGGCAAGGAATTAGGCGGCACCCCGAGAAGCCGATACATCAATAATCCGCGCTAAAACGAAGGAGGTAGCAAAAATGCGAGTTGTGGCTTTCAACTGCAGTCCGAGGAAGAAGGGAAATACGGCAACGATGATTAATGTGGTGCTCGAGGAACTGGAAAATAAAAAAATCTCAACCGAGTTGGTCCAGGTTGGAAAGAAAAAGATCAGGGGCTGCATCGCCTGTTACCTATGTCTGGAGAATAAAGACTCCAGGTGCCACGCCGGCAAGGAAGGTGACATCCTCAATGACTGCCTGGCCAAGATGTTAGAGGCCGATGGTATCATTATTGGTTCCCCCACCTATTTCAGCAACATCTCCACTGAGGCCAAGGCCCTCATCGACCGGGCCGGATTGGTGAGCAGGGTCAATGGCGATTTGCTCAAACGTAAAGCGGGAGCAGCCGTGATCGCCGCCCGACGGGGAGGCGCGGTGCCAGCCTTCTCAGCGGTGAATTACTTCTTTCTCATTGGTCAGATGATTGTTCCGGGCTCGACGTATTGGAACTTCGGCTATGGCTTGGATCCAGGCGAAGTTGAAAAAGACGAGGAGGGCATCAAGACCATGAAGGATCTTGGGGTCAACATGGCCTGGCTGCTCAAGAAACTACGGGATTAAGATAATAGGACTCAGCAAGACAGGCCTGCCTTCCCTTAGTGCCCAGGCTTAGCCTAAGAAGCCAGAAGCTCTATCTACTGTGAAGCCTCTTTGTTGCCGGCAATTGCTAAGAGGCGGTTGTCCTCTTTCCAAAGCCGTATCCGCACTCCATCAAACTCCGCATCTAGCGGAGTGATGTCTTCCAACGTATCGGTCAGCTTGGTAACATAAAGGGTCATGAACTCCCCTGATGCTTTCTCCCGCACCTTCAGTTGGACTGCGAGTCCGCCATGAATTGAACAGTATCGACCTCCTAGGAGAGTATAGTTCACTATCAGCTCGCTTTTGACAGGGAGAATGGAGAAATCTAGGCGGTTCAGTTTCTCCTGTACGACCTCGTACTGGTCTGTGCTGACTTCTACGTTCAGCCGCTTTTGATGATTCATCGCAATCTCTGCCAGCAGCCTTTCGGTCATCGTTGCTTTATGGAGCTGCAGGTGCAATCCAACAAACCCGATGAGCAAAAGCGCAGCAATCCCTGCGAACTTATAATACCGACTGAATAAACTCTTGCGCACTCTGACGCTGTTCGCGAGAATGGTCTCGACTTTCTCTGCCGGGAGGGACATGCTCGAATAATATCTCTTGATGGTCTCGTCAAAATTGCTCATGGGAATACCTTCCAGTTCAAATGGAGCTCTCCTGTCTATCGCTCCCCATCGGGTTCAGTACTTTGGCCATCTTCTGCTTCCCCCGATGTATTAGACTCAGAACAGTTCCCCGCGACCGCTGGGTAAAATCCGCTATTTCATCCACCGTGTAGCCTTCGACACTGTTTAAGAAGATGGCTTCCCGTTCTTCTGGGCGTAGCCCGGCCAGCGCTAGCTCCAGATCCATCATGGTCACATCGCTTGGCAAGGAAGTCAGTTCTGGATATTCCTGTTCCTCGTTAAACTGCCCGAAAACAGCAAGCTTGCCGCGGCGATACTGATCTATGAACAGGTTGCGAATAGTGCGGAAAAGGAGGGATTTGTTTATTCTCCTACCCCTTTTTTTGTAGAGCCTAAGCCAGCTTTCCTGAACTAGGTCTTCAGCATCAGGCTCAACGCGTACTAGGGACAGGGCGTAGCGAAAGCCGGCATTTAACAAATCCCTCTCTTCCATTTTGAGGCAGTCCTTTTTATGCCTTCCTTCATCCGGCAATCTACTTGTCTTCCAGGTGATATTTGCGCTTTTTGCCATCTTCGGCATGGACGACGGCCTCTAAGACCCTATAATTGCCTGAATCTTGGACAACAAGGAAGTCAATATCATACTTCTTGCCTTGACCATCCACGAAATCGGCACAGCTTACGTAGAAATCACCTTTCTTAACAATGCCTTCATGCAGCTTATCCAGGGTCAGCCACTTTAACTCGCCATTTACCGAATCGTAAATCGCGTACTGCATATCCACCGTATTGTGTTTAATGTGTTCATTCATAGCAGCTTGAATGCCGGTGCGCATCTGGCCTTTAATGCTCGGATCATTACCGGCAAAGCCGGAAGAGCCAATTCCTACTATAATAAGCACGGCTGTAATTAAATTGAAGTATTTCATGGTATCTCCTTTTCTTATGGGTTATCGGATTTTACTTACATAACGAATGGGAAAGGGATTTGATTGCAGGGGAAAAATGTGGGCGTCATCACCGATCGGCAGGGAAGGGTCGTCCCAGCCCATTCAGCATCAAACCACTTTATTTCTTATTCTTATCTTATAGGCCAGATGATTTTTCCGGACTCGACGTATTGGAACTTCGGCTATGGCTTGGATACAGGCGAGGTTGAAAAAGACGAGGAGGGCATCAAGACCATGAAAAATCTTGGCGTCAACATGGTCTGGTTGTTGATA
>CP070843.1:957828-963818 GCA_020350905.1 Deltaproteobacteria bacterium | reverse complement strand
GCCTACCACAGAGAATGTGGAGCAACTGAAAAAAGCCCTGGCTCTGCTTCCTGAGATGTTAAAGGACCCAGCATTTCCCTTTGGCAAGAAGGAGCTATTCGATATGCTTGCTCTGCAAATAACTGACATATACGAGAAATATTATCCCGAAGCCAAGGAGGAATAATTCCAGCCCTGCTCCTGCTCATCTGCTGCGATAGGTGGGCAGCATGGAGGGATGGAAAAGAAAACCCCCCCCGGTACAACCACACCAAAACCGATGGGGGAGTGAAACTCAAATGCTTCTGTTGGCTGGGCCTCTCATATTCCTGGTGATTTTGTAGAGAAAATAAGTCGCAGAACTGTTAAATGCTTGACCCTAAGCGACAATTTTTTGACTTGTTGCGTCAAGCTTGAGAAAAACAAGACTGATTTTGAATATGGGTATTAATTTTTCTTTTTTCTCGCCTCTCGCTCTATCGCATTGTAGAGCATCCTACGATCATCTTCAGTCATCTCAGTAAAACTAACGGCCAAATCATAGGCGATGGAATCGCTCTGACTATTATCGACGTTCATTCGAACATTTTCCACCGAGGCAGAGACATAGAAAAGATCAGCTATCTCGATTTTTAGTTCAAGGGATTCCTCTGGGCTAGGCAGTTCCAGACAACGAATCAGTGCACCGCCCACACTGATATTTTTAATTTTTCCCACTATCAATTTCTTACTCGTGAGCATAGTGACAGGCCAGGAAACATCAACTCTGGAATATTCTCGTTTACATTGTTTCACAGGTCTCCTCCTAGCAATAGTGCAAGTCTCCTTCTTGGAGAATTCTTTCTCGTATACACCCTGTGCCCAAAAAATTGAGTTCTTTTTGCCCGGAACATCAGCATTCTAAATGAGCATACCCCCTTTTGATCAAAAAATCATATGCTTTGAGTCTATCCGCTGGTGAAAGACTGCGGATTTTTCCCATTACCTGAACGATTCCAAATGAACGCACCTGGCTGTCCATGTAAATTGCCTTCCTAATGTAATTCTTGATTAGCAGCCTATATGTTTCTGGAATATTGACAAACTTGACGCCCACGACATTGACGACCCCAAAATTGGACTTGGGCTTAAGATAAGAACGAGACCAGATCACTTCTCCTTCTAGCTCCATGGGCTCTGGGATACTTGGCAGAGAGAATTGAACAGCAACCCTCTCTTTACTGTCAACAAGTTCGGCAACCTTGATAAAAGCGCCGCCAGTACTCAAATTAATGATCTTTCCCGTATGGACACTACCGCAAGCCAACCTAAAGCTTATATCAACATATACAAGTGCCCGTGGGCTCTTTCTTCTGTTTTTCTGTGTCCCCATAGCCGATCCTACATTAGATAGAAACCAATCACTTTCCGCTCATACTCACAATCGACTTGATAACTCAGAGCCTGTCTCGTGACCCTCAACTCGCTTGATCTGAAGATATACATAAAGATAGAAATAAAGGGTCAGTATTTGGAGGCTAAGTCATCTATGGTCTCCTCCGAAAGATTTCAAATTTCTGCTCCCTTTGAGCAAAAGTGATACCAAAAGTGCAATAGATATAAAATCTTTTAGAATACAATAGGTTCCGAGTATTATTGTTTAAGATCAATTTGTGACAAGTCGCAAAATATGGCCGAATGGCCAATATCGATTTTGCCAACACACCAGAATTGAGAGGCTCCACTGTGGGTCTAGCCCGGATGTTTCATGCATTGCCGTCGGGAGACCGTGGAGAAGGGCGGTCATATCCACGGTCGCAGTAGGTCATTCATGAAACATCCGGGCTAAGGCTGGATAGGAGTAACCGTTTTGACTTAATTAGAAATGGTCCAAAGGAGGGGAAGGAGGATAAATATTGATGAGAAATATAGACTCACCTCGATCACATGATTTTGAAGCAGTTTGGGCGGGTGCAAAAAGGGAAAAGAGCAGAATGTGGATCCATTAATCCAGACTCTGCTGAAATTTAGTGTGTCACAAGATATTGAGAGCCTGAGAAAGCGGAGCCGAGGCTCCGCAGTGGTTGTTTGGGAAATGGTTAGTTAGTTACTCGGTAAAGCCAGGCCAGGCTCGTCTCCTCTCTTTCCCACTCCTGCGCTCTATGGCTGTCACTACGCCCAAAGGCCTCCTCCGATCAAAGCCGCTCCTCCGATCAAAGCCGCTCCTCCGATCCAAACCACTTCGTCTTTCAGGAAGGTGTGCGCTGTATGAATACTCTCTGCGGTCAGTTCCCGAACGCCTACCCCCATTGTCTTTGATGGTGGTCTCTGGAAAAAGATCCGTCATCTTACAGCCTTTTGCGTTTAGGGAAAATATGGGCAAAAAGATAGGTAAGACAGAAACGGCAAAAGCAGGACGTCGGGTCAGTTCGTAGAACAGCGCAGCATCCGCACATTACCACAGACGAGGCTGGTTGTGTCAAGTGGAAGAATAACTAACCTAAGTCTGACAGGTTTTTCTATCAGGTTATGCCGTCTGCTAGCGTCATCCGGAGTTTCCGGATGGACACTAGTTAGTCTTCCAAATGATAATTAGTATGGTTCGACCACCGACCGTTGCTTATCCGGCCGGGGGAGCCCAGAGACCTATTTCCCGTGCATAGCCCGAGGAGATCCAGGGATGCTGCCTCTCAAGATGTTCCAGCCTTCTTTTGTAGTGATGCACCCTTACACGCTTCTCTCCGTCCTCTGGATCACCTCTGAGGGCGGCCTCGGCATCGCGCAAAAGTATCCTTAGTTCAAGGTACTCCCGCTCCAAGTGTTGGACTTTTTTTCGAAACCTGTAAATACTCTCTAACTCCGCGTCAACATCCCCGTGATCTTCGAAAAATGACATAATCCTCATGGCCCTTTTCCTTATCGTCCCAATAGCATTGTTCAGAATATCTGATGTTTCTAAACAGTTATGATTGTACCAATGGCACTTCTATCTGAACTTCTGTCCCCAGGTTTACTTCAGAGTGGATTCGGAGGCTTCCATTGATGGCTTTTACCCGCTCTCGAATAATGAACAAACCCATACCACGTTTCTCTACCTCGCGACTGGCAACCTCTTCTTCACTAAATCCGATGCCATTGTCCTTGATCAGTACAAAGAGGCGATCGTCTGTCTTTGCCATTTGAAAATCCACGGATAGGCACTTTGAGTGTTTCAGAATGTTGGTAAAGACCTCTTGAATAATGCGGTAAAGAGTAATGGCCACGCCCTCCTCCACGTGAAGTCCGTTTACCGCGATGGTAGTGTTAATAGTGAGATGCGTACTCCGTCGAAACCGTTCAACAAAATTGTTTACGCCTGCTATAAGTCCCAGTTCTTGCACATCGCGAGGGTGTAAACCGCTTGCTATATCCCTCAATTGATCCCCCGTCTCTCGAATGACTCTCCGCATGTTAGAACTCAACTTAGAAATCTGTTCTTTGCTTGAGTCATCAAGAACCTCTTCAATCGTGGTTAGATTAAGGTCAAGGACGCTGATATTCTGACCAACAGTGTCGTGAAGAACTCTGGCGATGCTACCCCTTTCGCTCTCTTGCAAGTTGAGAAGCTTGGAGCGCATGCGCTCTAGGGCCCCCTCCATCTGTCTGCGTTCGATTATTTCTCGCTCAAGCCGTTCGTTTATCCTGCTCAGTTCGGCAGTACGCTCCTCCACACGGCGTTCAAGCTCCTCATGAACAACTCTCAACTCTTCTTCTGTCCGCTTTCGATCAGTTATGTCTTCTCCTGAACTGAGAGTGTGAGTAATATTGTGCGCCTCGTCGGTCAGTATGGTGTTGTGCCATGCGATAATTCTCTCCTCTCCGCTTTTGGTCAAAACGGTGTTTTCAAAATATTCAACCGGCTCAATTTCCCCAGCTATCAACTGCATAAAACCTGCTTTTACCCTATCCCTATCATAGACAGGAACAAAATAATCAAACCAATTCTTCCCAACAATCTCCTCTTCCCTATATCCTAATAACTCACAGCCTTTCTTATTTAGAAGGGTTACTTTCTGATCAGCATCGATAACCACAATCATTACCCCAGCGATATCAAGATATTTCTGAGCCCTGTCTCTCTGCTCTCTAAGTGCCTCTTCTGCCCTTTTACGATCGGTGATGTCACGTATTATTCCAAGCCAGTAGAAAACCTGACCACTATCATCACTGATAGCTGTGGCACGCATACTTGCCCACACTGGTCGGCCATCTTTTGTCAGATAGCGCTTTTCCATCTCATAGAAGTCACGTTGACCATCCAGAGTTTCTCTGGCTAACTTCCAGGTCTTCTCTCTGTCTTCCGGGTGGGAGATATCAAGAAAAGTCATTTCCTGAAGTTCTCTCTCCTCATAGCCTAGCATCTCACAAAAGGATTCATTGACGGAGATGAACCTCCCCTCCGGCTGGGCAATGGCTATCCCCACAGGAGCGGATGTGAAAACCGCCCGAAACGTATCCTCAGTTTCCTTGAACTCGCCTCTGGAGTTTTCCCGTTCATCTTTCATGGGATGGCAATCCTTCACCTCTTTCTGTTCATTTCCAACACAATAAACCCTAACCTGTGTTGAAGAAAGAAACAAATCCACAGATCAAAGGTTTGAAAACCTCAAAAACAGTTCTAAGAATGAAGGGAAATTAGATCTTATTTCTATAAATGGAGCTGAATCACATCAGGTAGGCAAGGATTCTCTTTTGGGGTTACTCAAGGGACTTCAAGATCAAACACATAAGGTGACTCTTCGCCACCCAGGAGAATCCGATGTTTTCCACTTTCCAGCAATACTCGCTTCAGTTCCTCTCGGCCTCCGATCTTACTACCGTCAACCACGGTTCCGCGGCTGCTTACCGTATCAACCACATAATATTGGTTATCCACGATGGTTATCAGGCAATGACATCGAGAAACTCGATATGGCTCAGTGTCTTCTATGTCCAAATCATTTGAGCCGAACACGCTGCTCCTGGAGGTTCTGCCAATCTGAAACGGTATTTTGCTAATCTCTAGCTCCTTGCCTTGTATGGCTTGCTCGGCCTCTTCAGTTTCAGCCGTTAGTCGAAGCGGCTGAGCCGCCAGCTCCACGGTCCCGGTGCTGGCTTGACCACAGAATGCCGTTACCATCTGGTTCAAATATCTGACGCGCTGAAAAACCTGTTTGAGTAACGGGATAACGGCGCGTGGGTTTTGCTCCAACATGGACTCAAAGCGCTCGCGGCTCAAAATTCTCACTTCAGTATCTTCCAGGGCAGCAATAGTGGCGGAGCGGGGTTTGTCATCGACAAGGCTCATTTCCCCAAAAATGTTGCCCTTTACTAATTTGGACAGTACCAGCTTTTCGTCCCCAACTTTTTTGTACACTTCCACGGAGCCCGAAAGGATGAGATAGGCGTTAGAGCCGATGGTTCCTTCGTGGATGATGGTGGCTCCTTTTTTAAATCTCACGGTGTCGGCCATATCCGTGCCCCCTCTGCAGTTGCGTATATCGATGGCTAAAGTACCATTAAATCAACGAATTAGTCAATAACATACCCTTGTTTTTCTAGGGTGGATCATTGTGCTCGACAAAACCGCTTGAATCTACGTGAAATAGGAGTATTCTTGCTGCATGGTTAGTATTGAGTTCAACAACGTAACCTTCTCTTACCAGGACGGCACGGAGGAACCGGTATTTTCCGATTTCGATCTGAGTATTACTGCTGGAGAGTGGGTGGCAATAGTGGGTCCTTCAGGCAGCGGGAAGACCACGCTTCTGAAGTTAACGAAGGGCTTACTGCAGCCCCAAGCCGGAGAGATCAGGATAAACGCCACTGTTCTTGATGCAGGAGAACTCAACCACCTTGCAGCCTGTGCTTTTGCCAATCCTGAGAACCAGATTGTCTCACCAGTGGTGGCTGAGGACGTAGCTTTTGGTCTCGAAAACATGGGATTGGCTCCTGAGACCATTCGCAGCAGAGTAAGGGAAGCCCTGAGGTGGGTGGGCCTTTGGGAACGGGCG
>CP070843.1:946526-957728 GCA_020350905.1 Deltaproteobacteria bacterium | reverse complement strand
TCCCGAATGAGCCCCTGGATCTCATGAATATTGAAAAAGGGCGTGTGTATGAATTGACCCACATGTATCTTCTGCTTTTCTTTGTCAGAGAAACCCTCTTCTTCCAAAAGTGCTTTATAAACCCCAGCAATCCGCATCAGATGGTAATCCTGATTCCATATAACAATAGGGTCGTTATCTTTGCGCGATCCTTTGGTCTTAAGGGTTTCATCAATGATGGTATTGGCAAAGGTGACGCTGCTGCTTGTGTATTGAACAAAATCATTTTTCACAAAGTGTGGCCTTGGAAAAACTGGTGTCTTTTTGTAAAAGAGCGGAGGTCGCGTAAGGTGCATGAGCGGCCAGAGAAATCCATTGGCAAATTTGCTATAGTAACTGTGCATGTGCTTGGTGTCGAAAAAGACAAACCTCATGTAGAAGTCGTATCCTCTATACTTGAAATGCAGTCTGCCATCGCGCTCTATCTCTATATCTGGAAAATAGTCAGGCGCGTATTTCGCTTTTCTCATCTTTTTGAATAATCGTGTATAGTGTCCTCTGGTCACATCGATATCGTATTCTCCCATGGAGGCCCCTATCCAGGTAGTGTCCCATTTTCCCGGTTTAAGGAGACCTGCCATGGCCTGAACCAAACCTCCCTCTCCAAAGCTCGGCGCCTCAGGCTGAGTTCTTATTCTTAGGCACTCTTCAGCGTCTCTTAGAAAGTCTTCCGAAAAACTGAATGGCCCTCTATTGGAAACAATGACAAGATAGCTCATCTTGAATAGCTCCTACGATGTTGAATGATTGGAATATTTGCCTGACTATCCAAGGATCCTAGTGTCAATAATTAGAGGCGGTGTCTTTGTCGTTGGGATTGACTTGGCAAATTTTGTATTTCAGTCTTCCCCTATCCAGCCCGAAAGAAATGTCAAGAGTTCTTCGGGGGGCCTGATCCACAGATCAGCAGCAGTTGGTCGTAATTCATCACGAACCAGTATACCTATACCCTTTCCCTTAATGGCTTTGAAGGCATCCTCATCCGTCAAATCGTCTCCTAGATAAGCACCTACCGCATCCTGAGCCATTTCCTCGAGGATGGTTTCAACAGCATCGCCCTTGTTCCTGGCTGGCACACGCAGTTCAAGACCACCATCAAATTCCAGCAAATTGAGTTGCCAAGCCTGTGCGAGTGTCGACCATCTGGATTCAACCAGATTTTTTATTTCCTTTACCTTTCCCTCATCTAATCCTCGCCAGTGTATGGCTAGACAACCCGGCTTTTTCTCACACCGACTCGATAGTCCGACTTCTTCGATCAACTCGTCGGCCACCACGAGCCCATCTAAATGGTGTTCATCCATCGAATCAATCTCATATGATCCATCCGTTTTCAGACGCTCAAGTCCATGGGAGCCCCATATTTCCGGTTGCTTTTCCAACTGCAAAAGGGGAACCAAATCCTTTGTCCACCTCCCTGTAATAATTACCACACGTATATCTGGCACTTGCATTATTCTATTAAGCACTTCGCGTATGCCCGGATAGGGTTCGGCTTTATTCGGCTCTTTATGAAAAGGCGCCAGGGTTCCATCGTAGTCAAGGAGTAAGGCCTTTTGGGAAACCTCTAGCCTTCGATGGTAAAAAAGTTCGAGGTCAATATCAGGGTTGAGGATTTTCATACTGTGGCCACCTTTTGGAGCGAAGTACGTGATTGTAACCCTTTTATGCTTACTTCGAATGGTCTACATATGTCAACTGTGCTCCTTTCTTCCCCTATGATTCTAAGTAAGATTCCAGCTATAGAGCTGCAAGGGTTTGTCTTCCGCTATGGAAGAGGATGAAGTCGCTTCTTGCTAAAGGAGCCATTTTGGCCTAAAAAATGCAAATCATTTGGTAGAAGTCAAAACCGCTAATGATCGTATTACAGTTTCAAATGTCGGACAATTTGACGAATAGCAGCCAATTCGTTACTCTGCATTGGAACTTTGAATTCAAGGTCGAACATTCATGACTGATCCATTTGCGGTAAAAGATTGTGCGCTCATTGCCATCGCCACCGGTGAACGTGCCAATGATCTCAGAGAGTTGAGAGATCGCCTGGAGACAACCCGTCAAGGATGTATCTATTACCATTTCTGGGGAGGCCTTCTGCGGCCCAGTTTTGATGATCCCGAGTATCAAAACGACTTCGCGGTTTGGGCTTACCACGGACTACACGACAGATTTCTCGCCGAACGGCTTGCTCTTGTCGATCCTACGGATTTTGACGATTTGGAAGACTTGCGGCGCGAGTTGATCGAGATCATCGAAGAGAGGCTTGATGAAAATGAGCTGGTCTCTTGGACCGCGGCACATCAACAGTTTCAATTTACTCGGTCACAGATCGTCGTCTTTGATACAGGAATCCGGATCAGCAAACCTGAGGAACTAAAGGGGCTGATTCCTCAACTCACGGTCGGTAGTGTTTTCTATCACTTCGTGGACGCTCGACGGCGGACATCCAACAAGAATGATGATTTCAGCGAATGGCTCATGGGTTTTGGAGACAGCTATGATGAGCTCTTGGAGCAGATCGCGTCCCTGGATCCCTATTTCAAATCCCTGACGGAGCTGAGGGCCCAGCTTGGGGAGATATTCGAGGAGTATATGTATACATGACAGATCTCCTTCTTGACAGATACCAAGAGATAGTCGGTGAAGATGTCGTTAACAATCTACGCCAGCTTGCCGAGCCTCTCAGAGGTACAAAGGTGGTGCATGTCAATTCTACCAGGGAGGGTGGCGGTGTAGCTGAAATTCTGCATCGAATGATCCCCCTAAAACAGGAGCTAGGGCTGGATCCTAGCTGGGAAGTTATCGTCGGAGATGCTGAGTTCTATCAGTGCACCAAGTATATGCACAACACTCTGCAGGGGAACCGGTTCGAAATCCCACAACCTCTGCTACGACGGTATGAGGAGATCAACCAGGAAAATGCGGAACGACTGCGGAGGCAATTAGAAGAAGCTGATTTCGTCTTCATCCACGACCCACAGCCTGCACTCCTGTTGAACTGGTGCCCTGAGAGAAGGGGGAAGTGGATCTGGCGTTGTCATATAGATGTGAGTCGTCCTTACAGGCCGGTCTGGAAGTATTTACGCAGTTATGTTGAACCTTATGATGCGAGTATTTGGTCTCTGGCAGAGTTTGCCCAACCGTTGTATCATCCTCTTTACCTCATTCGCCCAAGCATTGATCCCCTCAGTGAAAAGAACATCGAATTGCAAGACTCAGAGCTTCAGGAAGTTTTAGAGCGATTTGGACTTGATCCTGACCGTCCAATTATTGCCCAAATCTCCCGTTTTGATCGATTCAAGGATCCTTTGGGAGTAATCCAAGCATTTCGACTGGCAAAGACATTCACCGCTCTTCAGCTAGTGCTCGCAGGAGGTGGGGCAACAGATGACCCCGAGGGGGAGGAGGTTCTCGCTGAAGCAAGGGCCGCGGCAATGGACGAGCCAGACATCCACATTCTACTTCTGCCATCTGATGCCCACCGTACCATCAACGCACTGCAGCGAATTTCAGACATCGTGGTGCAAAAATCCACAAAGGAAGGCTTCGGCCTCACCGTCACTGAAGCTATGTGGAAAGGAAAACCGGTAATCGGCGGAGAAGTGGGTGGTATTAGGCTCCAGGTGCACAACCACCACACCGGCTTCCTGGTCAATACTCCTGAAGGGGCAGCGCTGCGCATCAGATACCTTCTAACCCACAGGGACAAGGTTGAGGAAATGGGACAAAAGGCGCACAAGTTTGTGCTGGAAAATTTTCTGATCACGCGTCACGTGAGGGAATACCTGACGCTAATGGTGGCAATACTAAAGGGAACTGAAGAGAGGATTGAACTACAATGATTCCCCATTAGGGGGAACTGCCCCTAATCGCCTCAGATCTCCATCCAAGCGTTAGACATCCCGGACTCCCCCGTCGATGACTGTCCCTGCTATTCCGAAAACAGAGAAGGGATCCAAAGGGGCCCGTGCGCTCAAATTTCGATAAATAACTAAGGAAGTCGCGGTCGTCAATCAAATGGGAAAAGTAATGGTAACACATGTCTTTAAAGAAAACATCCGTTTGCTCTGCTGCCGCGAGAACATATTCTTTAGAACAAGTTGCATGTTAGGTTTGGACGCTAAAAAAAAGCGGAGTCTATATGACTCCGCATTGTCACACTACAATGAATACCCGTTAAGGGTGTGGTTATCTGATTTGGCCGCGAATTTCCCCAGGACGATTCTGAACTGTATGGACGTTCACATAGGTGTTGCCATTATTTATCTCTTCGATCAGGTCATCCAGTGTAGAACCCGCAAGCGGTCCGACCAAATCATCTGCTGTGGCCGTGCCCTCGACCAGAATGCCGCTCAATGTGACCCCCGGATCTGGGATGAATGGTCCATCAGCGTTAGTGAAAGAAGAAATCAGGCCAGGTTGAGTGATTAGAAATTTTGCACAAATTCCTGAATTGTTAGATCAGAATGCAAGGAAGGTGGAACTCTAATTATGCGTAGCCAAGGTCACGGATTGAGAAAAAGAAATACCAAGTAATGTGAATTGCCAACATACGTGAAATTCGTAACTGTATGGGCAACTTCAGGAATGCGGTGGCCGACAAACAGGATAGGGGTCGTGCGGGGTCGGTGGTCGGACCAAGCTATAGCTAAAATATCAAAGATTACTTGCCAGAAATTGCCATTTTGCGAGCTTAGAAGATTATTTTTGACCCCAGAATTGCCTCTCTAAAAACTTCCCCCCTATATTGGTGCACATTTGCATCTTCCCATTGGAAACTTACCCAAGACAGCCCGTACACAAAATGGGTAGTTTTACCCAAAAATGGTTTGACCATAAATGGGTAAAAATGACTATCGGAAAAGTAGGGTTGTAGACTATAAAAATAAAGGTGACTACTTAAGACAAAAGCCCCGGAGATTGTTCCCGGGGCTTTCCTTGCCTTGGGTGGCGGAAGTGCATGGGAATCGAACCCAGCTGAGAGAGCCTCACTGCCCCACACCGGATTTGAAGAGTGGAAAAGTGCTTTTTGGGGTATTTCTGGGTATTTCGGAGTATTTGATGGCCTTGTTGAAATCACAGGGGAAGGCGGGAGAGTAATTTCTCCGTTTTCTTTTTTGTTGTGGGGTGTTAGTGCTACTTATGGTAGCAGTTGGTAGCGGAAAGGTGAGGAAAATTTGCCCCAAATTCATATTGAGACAACAGCATATAGTAGCATGGTCTAAAATGAAAAAGCGTGAATTAAAGTATGATATATGAAGCTTCAGGGAAAAGTTGGGAGGATTACATACTGGTGATATATATTATCTTTTGCCCTATCGATCTTCGCTAACACTGCTCAGTTGTTACCACGCCCTTTCTTTAGTAAGTCTCCAAGATCAAACATTATCGCTCCCAAAGAACGGTCAGACACGTCTTTCCATGCCGGCGGCAAGTCATGGGACGCTTCATACGTAAAATGAAGTGGGAACTCTACATACCCACTTTCATTCTTCTGACAATCACGAATCGCCGCTCTCAAAGTGATACCAAGAAACCCTAGACGATTGTAATCAGCCTGTGAAGGGGATGGTGTCCTGAAGAAAAAGTAGCCGCCCATTTCCTCGCTGTGCTCAGCCCTAAGCGGGACGAATGAAGTCTTGAAGGGACCACTCCCTCCCATCACTAAAACCTGGACCATGTCTTTCATGTCCCCATCCGGGTCCTTGGCACGTAGGTACACTCTCCAAGTCGCACCAGGGCGAATTTGGCTGGGAGCATAAGAGTCAAGTATTCTTGGTGGTTGCCCTTTGCCCGAGGTCGATATTTTTTCACACTGAGTAAATGATGCACATCCCCAAATAAATGTGCAGAAGGCCAGGAGGATATAGATTCTCTTGTTCATAGCGGAAACCGCAATGGATGATGGCGCCAGGAGATAATTGACCGGAAACTACTTGTTCAGGCTTGTTATGCCAATAGAGTTCTTAGCCGACAAGCTCAAGAAGCCCAACAACTTGGTGATACCTGTGAAGCAGGGTTAGAGTTCCTTCTCTTAATGGTCGCAGTTGGCATGGCTACTACTTTAAACGGATTTTACCAGCTTTGCAAGTACAGTTATGTGGGCTTGAGGTTAAATAGCTATTAGAAATGTAACCTCACCTCGAATACTTCGAAAATGTAGATTCGATACCTATATGTAAACTTGGCTAGAATCTTATTTAGGTCAATATGTTGAGAGTTGTCGATGTCAAGAAATCGGAGGATGAACGAGATCTGCCACCTGCAGCCGCAAGAGCTCAAATTTTACCACTATACGAGCGAAAGGACCTTATCATTGACCCCATTGCCTATTTCAAGAAATGTCTATCAGTTTCTTTCATTGCCGGGGTGAAAGCTATTAAGACTATCAATGGTTCATCTCCATTATTCCTTGCCGCGTGAACTTTTCGCATCGGGTTGAAATGGATACTTCCCGGCTTGATATCCACCCACTTATCATTTACCAATAGCTGAGCTGTGCCTCTAATTACATATTCAATTTCATCATGTTCTTGGTGGTAATGAGGCCCTAGTTTGGCCCCGGGCATCATTCTAACAACGAAAACGCTTATCGTTTCATCTTCCGCGATCTTGATCAGTTGGGATTTCTTGCCAGCTGGGAGAGGATTTTCTTTGAGAACCTCGTCAATATGGGTGATGATCTGCCAGGTGGTATCTGCCCCATTTGCGAGAACGAAGGTGGCAAAGGAAGCTGATAAGAAGAAGATAATTCCTAAAATTGCGGTATTTCTTTTAGACAGCATATCACTACCTCATTGTTTATGGAATCCTGATGATGAGTATCTCTGCCAAAGGAATGTTTTGTCGTCTCTCTGAGAGAGGGCAAGTGAGCTTCTTCAAAATGCTTTTCTGTGATTTCTCTACCCGCATATCAGTAATTAAATGAAACAGAGCTACGCGCGGAAGTATTAACTACCATTGTATGGCCTACTTCCTTTTTGATCAAGTTCAGATGATGAGCAGAAAAATAGTCAGTCTAGATTGCCGGGGAATTTCCATATCATCCCTGAATTTACATCTCATCCACCAAAAACCTGCCACTTAATGTGGTAGCTAGTCCTCATACCACCAGTATTGCCTCATTTTGTGCTACTTGATGTACCCCCAATCCACCAAGCGGCGATAGGCATGCTCGGCGTATTTGCCCTGCTGCACGATCTGTAGATAGTGATGGTATTCATTGGCTGCCTGCTCGATGTGCTTCATGCCCTCCTGGCAATAGCCTTTAAAGAAGGTCGTGTTCGGATTTCCGGGCAACAGTAATTCATAGGAGAGAAATTCCTCATAGGCTCCCTCAAAATCTTTCAGCTGGATTCTAGAATAGCCGCTGAGGTGATAGGCTTGGGCTTGTATGGGATAGGCCTTCTGGGCCATCTCTGCATACTGGCGTCCGACCGCGTATTTTTTCTGAGCCAAATTACTAATTGACATCATGCACAGGGTGACATAATCATCAGGTGTTTTCTTCAGCGCCTTACGAAAATGATTGCTGGCGGCATCATATTTGCTCGCCGCCATTTGTTTCTCCCCTTTTTGAATCTCTTGGATTGCTCCTTTTTGGGCTCGCAACCTGGCAGTATTATCCATATAGCGTTCCCGGTAAAGTGGCCCCTCTAAAGCGGACTGATATTTTATATTTGCGGCCTGAACTGCCGTATCATATCTTTCCTGACTCATTGGGTGGGTGGCAAATAACAGATCGACGGTCGTCGATTTGTGTTTTGACATGCTGTTGAGCATCTCCATCAAGCCGACAAACCCTTTGGAACCATAGCCGGCACGCACCATATATTCCATGCCCAGCGCATCGGCTTCGCGTTCATTATCCCGGCTGTATGATGCCAGCAAGGCACCGGCGCCGATCTGGCCCAGCTGGCTTGCCAGATCGCCCAGTGCCGCACTCTGGGTTCCGGCCAGCACCGAAATTCCGCCAACAACCGCCTGAGCAAGCTGCCCTTTTGACATCCGTTCGGCTGCGTGCCGGGCATTCACATGTCCCAGCTCGTGGCCCAAGAGGGCAGCAAGCTCAGCTTCGTTGTCCAGCTCCAGCATAATTCCGCGGGTGGTGGCAATGCTGCCGCCGGGAAAGGCGTAGGCATTGACATAGGTGGCGTTTACCACCCGGAACGAATAGGGCATGTGGAGACGATGGGATTTGGCGGCTATCTTTTTTCCGACCTGACTGACATAGTGATTTAATTGGCTGTCCTGCACTTCCCCGAAATCGGTGGAAAACTGAAGTGGCGAGTACTGTTTGTCGATTTGAACTTCGGTATCTTCGGATACCAGCATGAATTGCTTTTTTCCGGTTACTGGATCCGTGGCGCATCCGAACACATAACCTGCAACGGCCATCGATGCAAGCCACATGAATTCGCGTCGGGTCAAAGCATGCAGACTGGATAGTTTTGAAAGGCGGTTTGGCATAAATTCCTCCATATTTTTGCTAATCGTTTTCCAGGGTGGCGGCGAGCTTGAGCAGGGCAAGGGCAGTTCGGATTCAAAGGTATGATCGCTTGAGAATGCGCTGGAGCCGGAGACTGAACCTGTGTCAGATTAGGTGACGTAGGCGGTTTTTGTCAAGCGCAAGCGTAATCTAGTAGCGGTTTCAGGCGGGCCAAAAGGGAGAGAGCAAACCATGGATTCCCTTAATTAGCTGTTTAGTGTTTAGTAATAAGCCATCTATCTTTACGGCAGACAGATGCGAAGTGCACATAGTGACGCTTAAACTGATTGCCTGGATGTCTGTCTCCGTCTAAGCTAACTTGCTGGGGAACCAGCGCAACTGTAAGCTCGTCAGCCTTTATTCGATTGTTGTTTTTAACTAATTCCCATCTCTTTCTACTTCAGTATATCCGTCAAAATCTAGATTCCCAGGGTGGCCGAATTCTATTTTTTCAGAAGTACCAGTGACATGGAGCTTGTTATCAACAACGTCAAACCTGAAGTCATCTACCTGCACCTCACCTTTACCAATTATCCATACACCAAAATCTATCAGGCTTGTGTCACGAGGAATGTCCAAAATAATCATGCTCTTATGCCAATCTGTATCGCCTTGGACCACTCTATCGTACATATAATCATAGTTGATCCAGCCACCGTAGGTGGATACTCTCATAAATAATCCAGCTGCATCCTTCACATTAAGCGTCTTCATATAGACAGTCATCCTCACTCTTTCTCCAAACCAGGCAGGTCGTGGTTTTATCGCTTGCCAGAGTGTGCCCATAGTGTTTCTTTCTACCTCTCTTGACCTTAGATATGCTGAATATTTCCCAGTGAAAGGATTATTTGCAGTAACACCTGCCTCATAATTTTCTTGATTATGATGCGCCCAAGGTCTCGGCAAGGGTTCAGCAATTGAATATGAGGAATTCAGAATGATGGACAGAATCATTAAGATGAGTACCCTCATCTTTCCCTCCATTTAAGACTATAACGATGGGGTTAGGTGGTACGGCATAAGGTGGAAACCATGCGAGAATCAGTCAGGAGATCAGCGGAGCTGTTAACCCCGCTCCGCTGCAGCGAGTAGATACAGCCATTGCATAACTTATTCGATTCGAACTGCTGTACCACTTACACTTACCATTAACATCCCGCTTTTCTCACCGAGGACTTCGTAGTCAATATCGACTCCGACCACAGCATTTGCACCGAGATTCGTGGCTGCCGTCTCAATCTCTTCGAAAGCCATCTCTCTGGCTTTTCTCAACTCCTTTTCGTAAGCACCAGAACGTCCACCAACAATGTCACGAATGCCAGCGAAGAGATCCCTGAATAGGTTTGCACCCATTATCGCCTCGCCAGTCACCACACCGAGGTACTCTGATATTCTTCTCCCTTCAATATTGGGGGTGGTTGTGATAATCATTTTCGTATTTCCCTCCCTAGCTGTATCTAACCTTAGATTATAGGGGTGTATTGACCTCTTTATAATGCGAAAAAGCTCATATTACCATTTATTATAGTCCCAGTGAGTGGTGAAAAAAAGGTCAGCAGCTTGTTCGTTGGCGAGACGACAGGTGAGACTCTAAAGGGGAGATTCCCTTAAGCTACAGTTCGCTCTCCAAAGTCTTTACCAAAAATATGGTAGCCGGTTCGCAAAAGAGAAAGGGTAGAATATGTAATGCATACTCTGGATTTTCCCAGCTTAAACAACTTTTCTTGGTCTCGAGAATATCGTTTTAAGGTAAACATTCTGTTAATTTTCTAATATTCAACATTGAGTATAGTCCCACCTCCGACCGTTTGGGGCCGCCTTTTTCAAAAAAGCAGGAGGCGATCCTGCCCTTGAAAGAGAGGACCGGCCTCCTTTCTCCCAGGTACGCTTTTCCGAGTCGGTGGTCGGACCAAGCTATAGTGCTGAAACATCAAGGATTACTTGCCAGAAATTGCCATTTTGAGAGCTCAGAAGACCATTTTTAACCCCAGAATTGCCTCTCTAAAACTTCCCCCCTTCCTATATTGGTGCACATTTGCATCTTCCCACTGGAAACTTACCCAAGACATCCCGTACACAAAATGGGTAATTTTACCCAAAAGTGGTTTGACCACAAATGGGTAAAAATGACTATCGAGAAAGTAGGGTTGTAAACTATAAAAATAAAGGTGACTCTTTAAGGCAAAAGCCCCGGAGATCGTTTCCGGGGCTTTCCCTGCCTTGGGTGGCGGAAGTGCATGGGAATCGAACCCACCTGGGACAGCCCTCACTGCCCCACACCGGATTTGAAGAGTGAAACAGGGGTTTTTGGCGTGTTTTGGGGTATTATATGGTGTTAGTCCTTTTTACAGCAAAATAGGATGCTTATGAGGTGGTAGATTCTTTCTTGTTCTTTCTTCGTGTACGGTTTTTCAGTGAGTCATGGTTGCAAGTCGGTAGCAAGTCCAGACATGGCTTGAACATCTTGGGTTTGAGTGATAGACAGTAATCAAATCTTTGGGGGCTAGGGCTGAGCTCCCCGAAAGCCGGCATCTCCACTGCCGGTTGCCCCCGATTTCCCCAAAGTGGAGTGCCGCCATTGTGGAGGTGGCTTCAATGAATGATCCCAAAATCTTCCCAGAGTTACATTTTGAGAATCTTTCTGACCTTGCGAAAGGTTGGGCAGAAAACTATCCAGT
>CP070843.1:942633-946426 GCA_020350905.1 Deltaproteobacteria bacterium | reverse complement strand
TTAGGAGGTTTCAACTCATCAAGTCTCATCGCTAACCCACTATGCTCAATAGGTGGAGCCTCGAGCGATACTTTACGGTTGAGATACTTCCACCATGTGTTTCACCTTACGATTTGCCCCCATAATGTGAGGGGTATCATAGAGCGTAACCGTCTTGTGCATCCGAGTGAGACCAAGGCTTCTCAGAATCTTGCGATGTTTCTCTGGTCTTCCTACCATACTGCGAATAAGTCTTACCTTGATCTCCTTTGACATACTGTAACCTCTTCCTGGTTCCGCCTTCCGACTAACAAGATTAAGCCTTGATCTCATCGAGGGTCTTGCCGCGTCTCTTGGCAATCTCCTCTGGCTTTCGCAGCATACGCAATCCATCTATGGTCGCTTTCACCACATTGTGAGGGTTGTTTGAACCCAGACATTTGGTGAGGATGTTGTGGACACCGGCTGCCTCCATGATGGCGCGAACAGCACCTCCAGCAATTACCCCTGTTCCCTCAGAGGCAGGTTTGAGGAGCACACTTGCTGCACCATATTTACCCAGAATCTCATAGGGAATGGTGTTGTTGATAAGAGGTACCTCAAACATGTTCTTCTTGGCCATTTCCACTCCCTTGCGGATTGCCTCTGGTACCTCGTTCGCCTTTCCCAAAGCAGCACCCACTGAGCCCTGCCCGTCACCCACTACAACGATGGCACTGAAGCTGAAGCGCCGCCCGCCTTTCACCACCTTGGCCACGCGGCTAATGTGTACCACCTTATCAATTAACTGCAGCTCCGTTGCGTCCATTTCATACAAGGGTTTATCTCCTTTTTTAGCATTCAGCGTTCAGCAATCAGCTTTGAGCTTTAAGTCTTCAGTTGCTGAGGGCTGAAGGCTGACAGCTCCTAAAACTCCAGTCCTGCTTCCCTGGCCGCCGTGGCAAGAGCTCGCACTCGGCCATGATACAAAAAACCGTTGCGATCAAATACTACCTGGGTAATCCCTTTCGCCTTGGCCCAATCGGCAATCATCGTGCCCACCCTCTTGGCGTCCTCGATCTTACCCTTAACCTTTTCTTGTTGGCGAACATCTGGATGCAAGGTGGAGATGGCCACCAAGGTCACACCGTTGTCATCATCGATCAGTTGGGCATAGATGTGCTTACTGGACCGAAAAACGCTAAGCCTTGGTCGCTCCGGACTACCTGATATCTTTTTGCGAATACGTTTCTTCCGTTTGAGCCGTGCCTGCTGCCGAGGATTCGTTCTTGACGCCATGTTTCACACCTTTATAGCGATCAGCTTTCAGCTCTCAGCGGTCAGCAACTGCTTTTGTCCCGATTGCGGATTCAAGATTGCCAACCATGTTATACATTTAATGTGACTCTAAATACTTTCGACTGTCAGCAAAACTGACAGCTGATGGCTGACCGCTGAACGCTTTGCTACTTCACTCCTGCCTTGCCAACCTTCCGCCGCACCACTTCGTCGGCATATCTGATGCCTTTTCCCTTGTACGGTTCGCAGCGGCGGAAGTCGCGAATCTTAGCGGCGGCCATACCCAGCTGTTCTTTATCAATACCGGTCAAGGTAATGCGGTTCTGTTTGTCAACTGAAGCCTGTATTCCTTTGGGTAACTTGAACTCAATGGGGTGCGAATAACCCAAACTCAGATGGAGGGTGTCACCCTTAACATCAGCACGATAGCCAACGCCGCTAATCTCCAATACTTTAGTATAACCATTGGTCACACCCACCACCATGTTGTTGATCAAGGTTCGGGTCAACCCATGGAGCGCCCGCGCCTCCCTACTGCTATCCGCCGGACTCACGGTAATATTGCCATCGGTCACTTCCACCGTTACCCGATGTGGAAGTTCACGCTTGAGTGTACCCTTGGTCCCACTTACTTAGATCTCCGAGCCCCGGAGATTTACTTTTACGCCTGCTGGAACTTCAACAGGTTGTTTACCAATACGAGACATGTAAGATCCTCCTCAATGGATCCTGGTTTCCTTGCAACCGGGGCTACCACACCTTACAAAGAAGCTCCCCTCCGACCTTCCGCTTGCGGGCCTCCCGGTCAGTTAGGATGCCTTTTGAGGTAGAGAGGATTGCGGTGCCAAAGCCGTTGAGTACAGGGGGAATCTTATCGTGGTGCACATAAACCCTACAACTTGGCTTGCTTATACGCTCTAGACCACCAATAATTGGAACATTATCTGCATCGTATTTCAGATAGAGTCGCAGTCTGCCTTGTCTTTTATCCTTGATGAGCTTGTAGTTCTTAATATAGCCCTCTTCTTTCAGCAATTTAGCGATGTTCAACTTCATCTTGGAGGAAGGAACATCCACCCGTTCAAACTTTGCCATACACCCGTTGCGAATCTGGGTGAGAAAATCTGCGATAGGATCCGTCATCACCATGGAGATGCTCCTTTGCTACCAGCTTGACTTTATTACACCGGGAAGTTCGCCTCGAAGGGCCATGTTCCGGAAACAGATGCGGCAGATGCCAAACTTGCGCAAGAAGGCCCTAGGGCGTCCACAAAGAGGGCAGCGATTGTATGACCGCACCTTAAATTTCGGTTGTCTTTTTGCTTTGGCGATAAGTGCCTTTCTTGCCAAGGTTACCTCCTCCGTCCTACTAGTTTCTGAAGGGCATACCCATCATTTTTAACAGGGCCTTACCCTCTTCATCGGTTTTGGCTGTGGTGACTATAGTAATGTTCAGCCCCTTGATCTTGTCAATCTTGTCGTAATCGATCTCCGGGAAAATAATGTGCTCTTTGATACCCAGGGTAAAGTTTCCTCGGCCATCGAGAGCTTTGTCAGACAGACCTCGGAAGTCACGAACTCGAGGGAGTGCCACGTTAACCAGTTTGTCAAAAAAGTCGTACATCATACCTTTTCGGAGGGTCACCATGCATCCGATGGGCATGCCTTCCCTCAACTTGAAAGAAGCAATGGATTTGCGCGCTCGGGTGACCACCGGACGCTGTCCAGCAATGAGGGCCAACTCTTCCATTGCGGCATCCAGCACTTTGATGTTTTGAATGGCCTCTCCCAATCCCATGTTGAGCACGATCTTCTCCAGCCGGGGTACTTCCATTGGACTGGTGTAACGAAACTCTTTCGTGAGAGCAGGCATCAAGTCTGTCTGATACGTTTCTTTCAATCTGGACATCGAACGAACCCTCACTGTCTACCCAACAGTCTGTTATTCTTTGTGATCTTCGTGGTAATTCGCTCGCCTTTAATCAATAATTTCATCGCATTTCTTGCAGTAGCGAACGCTCTTGCCGTCCTCGAGCACCCTCCGTCCCACACGAGTGGGATCAGTGCACTTGCCACACACCACCATGAGGTTGGCAATTTGGATCGGGTTCTCCTTTTCCACGATACCTCCCTGGCGACTGTGTGCCCCTGGCCGCATGTGGCGCTTGATAAAGTTGACTTTCTCTACTACGGCCCGGTCTTTCTTGGGCAATATCTTCAGAACTTTGCCGGTCTTACCCTTTTCTTTCCCGGCAATAACCATGACCATGTCGTCTCTTTTTATATGGTATCTTTTTTTCGGTGCCATCAAATCTCCCTCTCGCCGGACCTTCCACTAGCCCGGATATTTCATGAAATATCCGGGCTAAAGCACTTCTGGTGCCAGAGAGATGATTTTCATAAATCCCTTGGCTCTCAGTTCACGCGCCACCGGCCCAAAAATCCTGGTGCCAATTGGCTCACGCTGTTGGTTCACCAGTACTGCAGAATTGTCGTCAAACCGGATATAGGAGCCATCCCGTCGCCGAATTTCTTT
>CP070843.1:937259-942533 GCA_020350905.1 Deltaproteobacteria bacterium | reverse complement strand
TCTTGTCTTGCGACCTCCAGATTTAGTGTCATACCACTTTGGCTTCTGAGTGAAGCGGAGCAATACCCACATTGCACTGCCGGAGAGTGTTCTAAAAGCCTCCGAAGTCATCATCTCAGGTTCTACCCATGCCTTGCGTTTAAGCTTGAATTTTCGCTTCTTTTGCATTGCGGGGGCCTATATCCTCCAGTGAGATATGCGATACTAGGGGCTAAAATCTCACCAGACACAGCGTTTAATCACCCGATTAGTCTCGCCAGCAACCCAGGAAACCGGCACGCCTAAAGTTTAAAATTCATGGACCCACAATCCTTTCACACATGATGCACCAAAAAAGCTATAAACTCCCTGAATCCTAAATACTGAATCATGCTTTCACCTCCTGGGTTTGAGGTCCTGGGTTTCTCTGGGTTTCTATGGCTTCCGGGTTTGACTAGTCAAACACCCTCCGAAATCGAGTTTCTATCAGCTCCCCGATATCTCTTTGCAGCTCATCTATTAACGCATCATCAAAGCGTTCTTCGTCCTCCTGGGCCTTAAAAACCTCCATGTCCAGATGGCTTTCGATGGCCGTGCGCAGAATCTTTTGGAGGTCGCTAGGGTGCAATGCGTCAAGCTCCACGAATGTTTCGCCGTACCTCTGCACATACCCCCAGTATCTTGGATCTGTGGTCTTTCCAGCGTCTGGATCGGAGGGCAGGTTGTACGCTGCCACCTGGTCGGGATTAAGCGCAATGCGATGAAATTCTGCACCCACCACGTCCATTTCGTCCTCTAGGGTTTCAATATTGGCTTCAAACATCTGCACCCCTGAAGGGTCCAGATCCCCCACGTATAAAACTACAGGATCTTTGCCTTTGCTGATAGCCCGGTGAGCCTTGTATGCGAAATTCTCAAGGTAGGTTACTGATTGGTAGCCAGTGCAGGAAACTACCGGGAGACAATATTCCCATGCCACATCTTTGCAGATCCTTCTTAAGGCACCTTTTTCCACCCATACTTCAATATATTTCGGCTGATCCTGTATCAAACATCTTCGGTAGCCGGTTAGGAAATGTGCAAGTTCATCATCTATAAACTCGTTTACAGTTTCATATTTGAGCATCTCTTCCCTGGATCGGTGGTCATCCACCATGACTCGCCAAGGGATCATTCCATCTATTCGCATCCATTTGAGCAGCTTGGAGAGCATATTGTATTCAGATCTGGTATTGCGATAGATTCTCTCAGTTCCATTGGGCGACCATGCTATTAATCGGGCGACAAGCTGGTAGTGAATCTGCCTAAGTGTCAGCGGCCAATATGCCCGCAAGTCCTCGGCTATTTCTTTAACTTGCTCGGCACGAAATTCCTGGGTTTCGGTCCATTGCCATTCTCTTCTTGCCATCTCTCTCCCCCTGGGTTTGGGTTCTGGGTTTACTTAAAGTCCTCGACTAACTCCTCTGCGATCGCAGCCGCTTCCTCAGACCTCACCTCGAACTGCTCAAGGTAAGCATCGATCCAGGCGTATTTGGTGAGAATCCGACCATTCGGCAGGCGCACGTGGCGCAATCCATTTTTCAGCCAGCCACGAAAGCCTTTTAGGCTCGTGGCGCCGTACTCTGCCCCCTTTGAGGGTTTGCACCAGCCTGGGTGTTCCATTAGCCGTACTGTTCCATCATTGGCTCGTCTGAACGCCACATAAGCATCTCACGGAGCCTTACAGCCTCTTCCAAACTAAACCTACGCCATCCGTTCCTGTCACGTGAAGAACGGATAAGCCCTCGTTTCTCGTAGCGGTACACAGTGCTGACGTGGCAACCAGCCAATTGCGCAACTTCTGCTACGAAGAGGTTCGTGCTTCCTCTCTTCATATGGCTCACCTCCAAAAGTAATCTGGTTAGGCTTGGTAGGGTCTTTTACTTATGGAAAATCCGATTTAAGGATTATTCGGTGGGGTCATCGAGGTCTTCAGATTCAAGAAATGATTCGTGGTCGGAAAGGTGGGCATGACCTTCACTGTCGGAAGGGGTGAGGGTGGCGAGGTATCTTTCAATCAATGGGCAGGGCTGCGCGTACATCAACTTCTCAACCGATATCTTTTGTGTCTCAATGCATTCTGCTGTGTTTCTCTTCTCGCATTCATCGCAGGTGAGAGGTTCGGGAAGGTGAACACCCTTACGCCTTCTTGATGATTTCGTGCCGAACTCCTCTCCTGGGTGACTTAGCTCGAATCCTCGCTTAAACGCATCGTGCCAGGTGGACTTTGAGATTTCGAACTGTTTTTTTTCTCTGCAAATCTGCGGGCTTCATCCAGGGTCAATCCTCGACCTTGTGCCTTCATCCCGAACTCGTACACCTCAAGGGAAGTGCGTGACTTCTCATAGTGCAGCCTCTCTTTTCGATCAAACTGAATTCCAAGAAGATAGGCTATTCCCTGTACTAAGCCCAGAGAACGGCAGAACTGATTATACGCTATTAGTTCATCTCCGAAATGCTCTATGAGAATATCACGGAAGGTTTCTGCGTTGGGTAGTTCGGTGGGAGCAAGCTCTTTCAGGATTCGCTCATTGAGTCTGGCCCTTTCCCAGATCAGGGATTGTTCTTGCCACACCTCGCCTGTGAAGAACCTGTATTCCATTGCCGTTTCCTCTGACGGCCCTCTTGGGAGGCAGGGGCAAGCGGCGAGGATGACCGCTGTTCGGGAGCGACCCTAGCCCCTGCGTTAATCTAACACACAAGACTCAAAGAGCAAGTTGCAGGTAAATATGTTATATTGGGTGCAAATGGGGTGCAAACCATACCCTTTTTGTTCTCGTTTTTTTCCGATCCACGCAATATAACTGATTGAAATCATTAAAAGTGACTTCTACTTTAACTAAGTAGATTTTATTTTCTGAATGAATTTTACTATAAGGCTCAAGCCATCCCGTCTGCACGTGGCCTTATGGAGAAAAGTTTATTATTATTAGCTATTCGATATCATCTGAGGGAATCTTTCCACGGGAGGAACAGCATGACGGCTATGCAAATCGAAGGTGCCAAGACCAGCAATGAGGACCTGCTTGGCTGGATTAAAACAGTAATGTATCTCTCCAAACCGGACCAGGTTTATATCTGTGACGGTTCCCAAGAGGAATACGACGAGCTATGTAACCAAATGGTTGAAAGCGGTACGTTTATTCGCCTCAATGAAGAAAAGCGTCCCAACAGTTTTCTTTGCCGTTCGGACCCGGAAGATGTGGCCAGAATGGAGAGTCGCACCTTCGTATGCCCCACCAATAAGCCGGACGCAGGCCCTACGAATAATTGGGTGCATCCGACTGAAATGAAAGAAAAATTGCATGCCCTCTTTGATGGCTGCATGAGGGGGCGCACCATGTATGTCATTCCTTTTAGCATGGGGCCTCTGGGCTCCCCTATAGCCCATATTGGTGTAGAGATCACGGATTCTCCCTATGTGGTAGTGAATATGCGGATTATGACCCGAATGGGCCAGGCGGTTTTGGATGTTCTGGGGGACAAGGGAGCCTTTGTACGTTGTCTGCATTCGGTGGGCGCTCCTCTAGAACCGGGTCAAGAGGATGTGCCCTGGCCATGTGATCCGGAGAACACCTATATCAGCCACTTTCCTGAAGAGCGGTCCATTTACTCCTTTGGTAGCGGTTATGGTGGCAATGCTCTTTTAGGCAAGAAATGTTTCGCTCTCAGAATTGCTTCTGTCATGGCTAAAGATGAAGGATGGCTGGCTGAACATATGCTGATTGTAGGGGTGGAAAGCCCTGAGGGGGAAAAAACCTATGTGACCGGGGCTTTCCCCAGCGCCTGCGGCAAAACCAACTTCGCCATGTTGGTGCCACCAAAAGGCTTCGACGGCTGGAAGATTAGCACCGTGGGTGACGATATCGCCTGGATTAAACCCCGGCCCGACGGGACCCTGCGGGCCATAAACCCTGAGGCAGGTTTTTTTGGTGTGGCTCCAGGCACTTCGATGGATTCAAACCCCAATGCTATGTTGACTTTGACCAAGAATTGCATTTTCACCAACGTAGCCCTCACAGATGACGGTGATGTGTGGTGGGAGGGCATGACAGACGAGCCCCCGGCGCACCTGATTGACTGGACGGGACAGGAGTGGACACCGGGTAGCGGCAGGCCGGCAGCTCATCCTAATGCCCGGTTTACTGCGCCAATTGCCCAGTGTCCAAGTTTCGATCCCGCCTGGGATGACCCGGAAGGAGTACCGATTAGTGCATTCATCTTTGGCGGACGAATGAGTAGAAATGTTCCTTTAGTCTTTCAGGCCTTTAACTGGTCCCATGGAGTTTATCTTGCCGCCACTATGGGATCTGAGGCAACGGCAGCCGCTGAAGATGCTCTGCCCCCAATGAGGAGAGATCCCATGGCGATGTTGCCGTTTTGTGGCTACAACATGGCGGAATACTGGAATCACTGGCTAAACATGGGTCGACACCTGCCCAATCCTCCTCAGATTTTTCGAGTAAACTGGTTTCGCAAGGATGAAAAGGGCACATTTCTCTGGCCTGGGTTTGGCGAGAATATGCGGGTCCTCAAGTGGATTGTCGACCGGGTTCGTGGTCGCGCCCATGGGGTAGAGAGCCCCATGGGCTATATGCCACGTCATGAAGACATCCATTGGGAAGGGTTGGATTACAATCCAGAGATATTCTATGAAATCATGGCTGTTGATCGTGATGCAGCTGTGATCGAGGCCAGATCCCATGAGGAGCTTTTCGATAAGTTTTTCGATCGATTGCCCAAGGAATTTGTTCATCACCGGGAGCTGTTTAAATCCAGATTATGGCGATCGCCCGAGGTGTGGGAATTGGCAAGAACAGCATTTTAGGGCAGGCTCCAAGGCTTGAGCCATGGCAACTTTTTCCTTGACACAAACAGCTAATATGCATTATAGTGAAAACGTGGACCCGAGAAGCTTACACGCTGCTGTGATAGTCATCACACGGTAGCAGGGGTTACTCGGGTCCGCTGCTTTTTGGCTCTCAAATCTCGATTGATAAAGGCCCGCCAAGGCGGGCCTTTGAACTTTTCAACATGCATGTCCTCAAAGTGGCCTATAGATGGGATTTCCCTCCTCATCTTTGGGATAATCGTCCCTTTCGGCAAAGCTATCACAGCCGCAGCAACAATCACAATCCTCCTGATGCGCTAGAGGCGTACTTCCAAGCTCACTTTCCATACGCTTCACCCCCTCGATTTCTCATTGTAACTAATCTAACCACTGGCTAACGACGAGTCAAATCGAGAGATTTTAGA
>CP070843.1:934006-937159 GCA_020350905.1 Deltaproteobacteria bacterium | reverse complement strand
CTTCACGACGGTCCTCCTTGCCCCTCGGGGCCTTCCCCATTGGAGGACCGTCTATCAGTTTTACGCAGAAAACGGCAGAGCCTTTTCACTTCTCACCGGCAGAGCCGGTGGATTACCTATGATTTAGATAAAACATGCAGAAATAGCACCAGAAAAACCAATTTTGGAGAGTAGTGTGGCACAGACGTTGCAAAGTGGGCATCTTAGGCAAGCTGAACCATAGCTCTAACTTGATAATAGCAGCTCAATAGTTTAAGCCGGCTGATGGGTCTGACGTGAACTGAGATGAACCGAAAAGGGCTAATGGCAAGGGATCGTGATTATGGATAAGCCAACAGGGAGAGAAAGGCGTCAACACCCCAGAGCAGTGGTTTCATGGCCCGTCATTATCAAAAGCTCCCGCGGACTCATGGCGGGTGAGGCGAAAGATGTCAGTTACACTGGAGCGTTTATCAGTTGCCGTGAACCCCTGAAGCCCAACGAAATCCTTGAAATGTCTATCAGTGTATCCCTTCTCTCTCCACGGGTACAGGCCATAGCTGAAGTGATTTGGTCAAATCGTTCTAGCTCCGATGAAGAGTTCAAGCCGCGCGGTATGGGGGTTAGATTCACGAAAATTGACACTACCGACCACGAAATGATCTCCGCTTTGGTTGCAGATCATCTAGATATTAGGGACCAAGATCGACCTGGGGAAGACCTTACTGCTTAGGGTGGCACTGGTATGGATCCTCAGTTTATTGAAAAACGCCGCTACCCCAGAGCCAAAATCGAATGGTCAGTTACTATCAAAACCGATAAAGGTGTCGCTGCGGGAGTCACGCTTAATGTCAGTGCCGGCGGCGCCACACTCCGATCTCCAAACCCGCCTCTTTTGCACGAAGTTTTCGAGATGACCATCAGAGTCCCTGAACTGGATCGCCCCCTGATGGTTGAGGCGCAGGTGGTCTGGTCAACCGCGGATATCGTGGATAATGAACTTGCCTTACCTATCATAGGCGTCAACCTTACCAATATCACTGATCAAGACCGCTGGCTTATCTCTACAGCTGTTTTCAAGTTCCTAAGACAAGAAGAACGTGTTCCCACCCGCGTGACAACTGCAAGAAAGGCTCTTAAGAAAGTTCTGCAGGAATGTATCGAAAGAGACCTCTAACCAGGTGTTTGTCCCAGCCCAGATATTTCATGAATTGCCGTCGCGGGACCGCGAAACTGAAAACCCGCTTGCGGGACTGAGCGGAGCGCAGCAGGCTATTCGTGAAACATTCGGGCTAATATAAAATTGTACATGGGAGGTGAAAGACGTTCATGATGTCGGTTCTGCGCCTATATTTTTGCATTCGCATTTCCAATTTTCACAAAGTGAAATAGAATGTTAGTATCTTCGATAAAGAATCAGGGCCCAAAGGATCCGGCTTTGGGCTGCCCCCTGAGGGGGTGGAGCTAGATGAAATTGGAATAATGGAACAATGGAATGATGGGGTTAAGAAGCAAAAACGTCCTAATTACTAATGTTGCCTTCGCAACGCATATGAGATAAGAAACTCATTTCTTTAGACCCATTATTCTAACATTACATCATTCCAATACCCTAAGGGATTTTTTACCGGCAAAGCCATTGAACTCTGACCCCGAACTCTGACCCCCGCAGGGCGGGATCTGGGACTGGCCCATCGAAAATCCAGCTACGCGGGGGCAAGGAGCCCGGCGATTTTAGATTAAAGAACTCGAAACCTCGCGGTGAGGCATGCATGCAGCACCAATTTGCAATCTGAAATCATGAATGATACGTGCTCTAGGAGTGGGGGTAAATACCATGCCAAGATCCAAATGCAAGAATGTCTCACCTTTTGTAAGTGTTTTAATAGCTGCTATCTTTGTGGTCTATCTAGCCAGCGGCAGCTGAATGGCAATTCCTCCTCCGAACCCTTGTGTGTCTTGCCCCACCTCCATAGGTAGCACCGTGAAACTGCAGAAAGCGCCAAATATTTAAGGAGGGAGATATCCGGTGAAGAGGTATCTATTGGCCTTATTCCTCTTAGCGATCTGTTTTCCTGTTGCTGCCTGCAGCACGAGTGGACGTTGTGTCCGGGGGAACTGTAAGAACGGACTGGGCACGATGGCCTATCCAGAAGGCGCAAGGTATGAGGGTCAATGGCAAGAAAGCAAGCGGAGTGGACAAGGCACACTGACTAACCCCTATGCCGGACAATATGAGGGACAATGGAAAAATGACAAGCCTCATGGGCTGGGGGCTTGGACCTTCCCTGACGGTGCAAGATATGAGGGACAATGGAAAAATGGCGAGTGGCACGGACAAGGAACCATGACCTTCCCAGACGGCCGTAGATATGTGGGTGCATGGGAAAATGATGTTCCCCACGGACAAGGGAAGATGATCTATCCTGACGGTAGAGAATTGATAGGTGAATTCGAGCATGGGGAGTTAGGTGGGAAGTAGGATTTTGTGCTCTCTGCACTCATTGCTCAGGCCTGATGCATTTCTCTCCTCCCCGCAGCGTGCAAAGTCTATATCTGGCAAGATCTCCCCAGTACCACATGATCTCCTCAACGTCGGCCGATCGACTCGTCGTAGTGCTCATGGTCCTCTGTCCCACCCGCCGGTCCACGGCTGCATAGAGCAATTTCTCCATACGTCCGTCGGTAATCTTTATCTCACTGCTCGGATGTCCAGCGAAAATAGTCACACCCGACAGAGAGCTCGCAAAGTTTCTAATGGGATTAACAATGAGCGGCGCCACTGCTGAGACAGAATCCGCCGCCTGAGAAGACTCCCCCACACTGGTGAGCGCCACTTGGATGCGCAGGGTGTGGGGGTCCGGTTCGTCCACCATCTGATAGTCTTCCGCTAGATCATTATAGATGATGTAGCAGAAGCGGTTGACCAGTTCCTGCAGATCAGCTCGGGTATGGCCTTTGGGTAAGTGTCGCGTCCTCCAGAGTACGCTACGGAGATCAAGAAAATCCTCCTGTATGCAGGCCAATTAGCCTCAGGATTTTCATAATAGAGCGGCGCTTCTTTCTCGCTGCCCGGGCGAAGCAGGGAATAATCGCCGAGGAAGCCCTACTTGTCAACTCTCCGGGCTTGCTTGCTCTGGCTGGTTGTGCAACCGACGAGCAATGCCAGAGCGT
>CP070843.1:930357-933906 GCA_020350905.1 Deltaproteobacteria bacterium | reverse complement strand
ATTTTAGACCGTCGAAAGTCCCCCTTTTGTAAAGGGGGATTTAGGGGGATTTTGTTTTGTGCCAATCTAGAAATCCCCCCGCTAGCTCCCCCCTCTGCACAGGGGGGAGTTAAGATACTCTGAAATACTACGATCCTTTTAAACCCAGAATCTCGCACTCCCCGTCGAAACAGACCGCCACCCCCTCAGGTGTGGAGCGGACAACTGTTCCTTCAATCTTTATTAGGCCCTGAACCCCGGTTAGTTCTTTAATCCTTTCACTGGCGACGATCAGTTCCAGTTGACACCGGGTGCCTGTGGGGAATTGCGATGGAGCACCCAACAGCAGAGCACCGGCTGCAGATACATCCCTGGTATGTAACTCAAATATCTCTGTTTTTTCTGAAGAGTCCATTTCCAGCCTTGCCGGCAGGCTCAGCTGAAATCTTTCACACGTGCGCCGCTCTTTCATTGGCAAAGCCATATGTGATCAGTACTCTCCAGAAAGAGAACCCAATTTGTTGCCAACAAAAACACCACTATAGATTGACACAAGTATCAATGAACCAAAGAAAGAGCTCGCAGCTCTTCTGCAAAATTCCGCCGATACCATAGTAAAACTGTGGGAGCAGTCGGTTTGCTTGCTGAAATTGAATGGTTGTATGTGGAGTAGAAAAGGAAATTTGAGAGTGAGTATCGCATGTGTTCGTTCTTCTAGAACGAATGGCAACTTGCCCCATCATACGATTTTTTTCAAGAAACACAATAGGTAATTAGAATGGTTTTCTTCTTATATTGAAATTCGTAGTTATTAAGGTTTTATACGAAGAAAGTAGTAGCAGTATAGAATGAACTAATACTCTCTTCGTATTGCAGGTGTTCTTTCGGTCTTATGATTCCTTGCCCAAACGGTCAGGTGATTCTCTTGAGCCAATGTTGAATCTCGCTGGAGAATGCCGGAAATACCTCGGATGATCTCTTGTTTTAAGACCATCTTTTCTGCCTTTTTTCCAGCATTCTCGCCTGGCTTTTCCTGAGGTGGGCGGTATCTCTGTATTCTCGGATTACTGAGAGTTCAAAACTGTCTTCTACTGGTTCGTCCTTCTTAAAAATCAAGCTGCCGGTGCTCAACACTTCAAACCGCAGGATAGGAGATGCCGTTTTGAGGTTCACCAGGTCTACCCGCTGGGTGGAGAGGGTCTCGCAGATTTTCTCTCTCAAATTTTCCAAGCCCCTGTGGCCAGGCAAGACTGCAAGATCAATGTCGGCAGAGGCTTCGTTGTGCAGAAGAGAACCGAAAACGTAAGCGAGCAGAACCTCTTCCTCTTCAAAGAGGGTGGCCAGCAAACCAAGTCTTTCCCGAATATTATCGGGCAGGGGCCTGAGTCCTCTCCATTTCTCCGCTATACCCATGCTTGCCTCACCTGCGGGTCTTCATTCCAGCCCGCCTGATGAATGTCATGGTGTCCATCCTATTGGCAGGTACCCAAAATGTCAACAAAATAGGCTAGACGAAACTGTTGTACTCTATCTCCTTCCAGAGGTTGTCTTCCTACCTTCTTGCTTGCACCATCACATATTTCTGCTATAGACTGGACGCTGTACATTTTTGGAGGATAAGCCATGACAAGAGGTGAAGTAGTAGACAAGCTTACGGCTCACCGAGATGAACTTCGCCAGATGGGAGTCGTATCTCTAACTCTTTTCGGCTCCGCAGCCCGAGAAGAGGCGAGCGAGGAGAGTGACATTGATCTGCTGGTGGAATTCGATCGTGTCGTAGGAGTTTTCCATTTTTTCAAGGTTCAGCACCGGCTCGAGGAGATCCTCGGTGTAGCGAAGGTCGATTTGGTGCAAAGAGGAGCAGTGCACTCGTCACTGCGCGACAGTGTTCTTGCGGAGGCCTTCGATGTCGTCTAGACTGTGGCAGCATCGCATAACCGACGTAATCGAAGCTATCGAGAAGATACAGCGCTATGTGGAAGGCATGGATTTCGATGCCTTCGAGAAGGACTCCAAGACGATCGACGCTGTTATCCGTAACTTCATTATCATCGGCGAAGCAGCACGCCGTGTCGCCGAACAAGTTGTGGCGAGGCATCCTTTCATTCCCTGGCGTCTCATGGGAGATATGCGAAACTTCGCGGTCCATGAATACTGGGGTGTGGAACTCCGAACGGTCTGGGAGACCATTCAAGGTGATCTACCACCACTCGTTCCTCTGCTTAGAAGTATTCTCAAAGATGAGAACGACCAGGAAACCTAATAAGGTGGATCACCAAGTCATGGGTCGTTAAGGGCTGCAAGAAAGGAATGGTGGCAGAATGCAATGATGGAATCGTGGAAGGAAAAGCAACGGAATGTTGGAAGAATGGAATGGTGGTGGAAGATTGGAGTGGGGAAAGGTTAGAAGGATGAAACACCGGAATGTTGGAAGGCTGGAATATTGGAATCTTGGGGGTCCGGGATTTGACCCATTTCCAGTATTCCAATACTGTAAACCGGAACCGAGCTGGACTCGATGCTACAGGTTCTTTGCTGCCCACAGAGCAGCCTGGAGTCGATTCGTAACGTTGATCTTTTTGAAGATGTTGTACAGGTGGGTCTTCACTGTGTGGGGACTAACGCAGAGCCTCTCAGCAATCTCATCATTGGTGGCCCCCACAGTGATCAGGGCAAGTACCTCAATTTGCCTTGAGGTGAGGACCTCGCTGCCGCGTCTTGAACCTTTGTGCTCATCCGTCCCTTCCAGGATGCATTTGAGCATGACCTCCCTGGAAAGCCACCAATCACCATCGAGGACAGCCCGGACACCCTTCAGGAGATTCTCCAGTTGGTCTTCTTCATAAAAAAAACCGCGTACCCCCTCTGCTACACATCCTTTTTCAATGCCCACATCACGGGACACATTAAAAAGGGCTACGTGGTTTCCAGATCCTTTTTGGCTTAGATATGGCCTCAGCTCTGCCAAGACATTTTTTTGACCTTTTCCCTGACAGTCCAGCAGTACGAGCCTCTGCCGACCTTGGTCTTTTTGGCCGTCCAGAGGTATGCTATTGATATCTCCGAGCACGAAGCACCGGTCACCGGTTTCCCGCTCCAAGCACTTGGCTATCGCCTCATTCTGCAGTCTCCTGGGGCCGACAATATAAACCGCGTTCCCGGTTGACCGTTCGGGGCTTCGCTGCTTTTCAGAATTGTTTTGAGAAGATTTGAGGCTCATGATTCCAATGAAGAATGTGGATCCTTAGCTATCATGCAGGACACGTACATCCACTGTGGATGCCACAGACTCCCTTGGTGCCCAGACGATGCGAGACTCGTGCTCTTCGCCTGGTGGCCAAACCTTGTACAGGTTGGCTCTATCCCCTTGACTGTAAGGCGTGGATTGATTTGTTGAAAGTAAAGCATCCCCCGGCATAGCCGGGGGCTTTGCTCCATGGACCCACCCGAAAGGGTGGCGGACCCTTAGGGGGCGATTCAGATGACAATAACTGTGCTGAAACCAAAGCCATGCCCATAATCGAAATCCCCCCAACCCCCCTATACACAACTGTGCGTTACCCATAACCT
>CP070843.1:925795-930257 GCA_020350905.1 Deltaproteobacteria bacterium | reverse complement strand
GTTCCTCACTGGCAAAAGCGAGTAAGGTCCCGGTGACTCCGGTGAGTAATCCGGCCAATTTCCCGTTCTTTTCACTAACTTCTCGCTGTGCAGCTTTTATCGCAAGGTATTTAGCAGTCACTCGCGCCAATGTCTTCGCCGCGATGCGGACTCGCCGATCTTCCAGGTTCTCAACGGCGATTCTGCCTATGGGTTCAGCCATGCTGAAGTTAGCCTGAAACGCTGCGTCATCTTCAAGAGGCTTTGCATACAACCGTGCCCCTACAATTGTTTTCGGCACCGATTTGTAGCTGGGAAAGGCCAACTTCACAAAAAAGCCATCAGGCATTGGCAGGACGACTAAATCCGGCTCCTTCACCGGCGCCCTGCCATTGAGGTGCAGGCCAAAAACTTCCGCCTTTTCTTTCCGTTCTACCAGGGGCAGATACTGTTTAAAAGGGAATCTTTCTCTTAGTCCCTTCTCCTCCTCTTCACCCATGAACTCCGCCGTGGAGAGAGCGTTTTCAACCAGCACCTGAGGTGTGGCTAATCCGAATCGCTGGTACTCGTACTCATATCCTTGCAAGGCAAGGTTATATGATATGTAAGCATCGTTTAAATCATCGCTGCTCCGCCCCATTTCGTAAAGGATTCCCATGAGCAACCTGGCAAAAGGATCCTCCTGATACCCATTCTTCTGACTTTCGCTGTACTGCAGGTTGATGGCTGTAAGTTTGCTGTCAACTTTGCGAGCTTCAACCAGAGCCTCCTCGATCTGAGAGAGGTTTGCATAGGAGAGGGCGAGAAAGAGGTTTACCATAACCGACTCAAAATCCTCACCCCGGTATGGCGCGGTGTTGTCATTAATTACGAAGGTGGTGGCCTCTTGACTCAGGGAAATGGTGTAGAGCTCATCCATAATCCGTTCGGCCTCTTCGAAAGCCTGGATGGCCTCCCTGAACTCTCCTGCCGAAAAAGCCAACATTCCTCTGTCCAATTGATACAGCAACCGATTGCGCTTGCCGTAGTCCTTGGCGTGCTCTTCCACGTAGGCACGGGCCTGAGAGTACTCTCCTTTCGCGTTCAGTTCGTCAACTGTTGCGGTAAGTTCGCGCGATATCCCACACCCCAAGAGACTAGCAAAGACAAGGACGGCCGATGCAACCACCACAAGGAGAGCAAAATTACGGTTCTCAGGGATGTACGGTGCTCCAGAAGGTTGTGTGAATGTACTGCCCGGCATGCCTATAATTCCTGACTCTGCAACCAAAAACTCGAATATCTGCTTGCCACTGTGCCTGGTCCGTGAAAACGCAACCCGCATGGCGCAGAGAGTATGGGCACAGCAATCAGTAGTCAGAAGGGTGGAAATGGAATATTGGAGTAATGGAATAATGGAATGATGGGAAAAACAAAAAGATTGAAAGGCTTTTTAGGTTCCCTTTGATTAACATTGTTCGCACTCGCTACGCTCCGCTCAGTCCCGCGCCACACCTTAAGAGGTATTTGCGACAAGCGGGTTCCCAGCTTCCAACATTCCAATGTTCCCCAAACGTTTAGATATTTCCCCTGAATTCTGGACCTCTGGCTCCTTACCCTATGCCTCATGCTTCTTCTTTAGTAACGGACAACTGATCCGCTGAGGCGGAACAACGGACGGATCCTTTACCAGGTATACCGACTGCGTTTCACCACTTTCTTGATTGCTTTCTGGCCGATCCATCTTTTCAGATTCGTTTCCAGGTCGATGAGCTCCAAATTCACCTGGTAGAGCATCACGTACTTACCCTTAATTTCGTCCTTGATCGCATTGATGGAGCCCTGAAGCATAAAGTCCGCTCCCACTTCTTTGTACATTGACTTCTGGGTTGCCGGATCTGTAAACCCTTGTTGCTGGTCAGCCTTTTCTTGCCTTAGTTCTATGCGTTCATCTTTGGAGGCCACGAATTGTACCCGGCCCGAATTGATCAGGGCCCGCTCCAAATCCTTGATGAAAACCTGGGTGTTGATATGCTCATAGCTCCGATTTTTCACTGTGGCCACAATAACCGTTGGTGCTTTTCCGGGATGGCTTGTTTGGTATTGTTCCAGCCATGGTCGCTCCAAGCAGTCTAAAATCATCTCCTCGGCAACCAGACGTGAGTCAGTGTCGTTCCACTTACCACTCAAATCTATTGTCTCATCCACCTCGGTCCGTTTTACCGAGGGCCCAGCACATGAAGTAAACAATAGAGTCAGGGCCATTAATGCCGGAATCTTACAAAAATTACCGAGTTTACATCTTCTCATTGTTGCACCTCCGTGACCATAGCACTCGTCTTCCAAAGTTCTTTTCAGATCAAAGCTTATATTTTTTTCGTAACAATTGCTATAGATAAGAGGTTTACAAGGGCATAACAGCAAGCAGTTTTGGCATAAAAAAACCCGGAACATGTCCGGGCTATTTTGATTTTTGTAGGTTCCGATTTCTTTGGAGGCTATCCGGAGTTAGCCAATCATGCATTCCTGGGAGCGGTCGCCGCTCTCGCGACTCACCTCTTGCCTGCAACGCTTATACTCTTCGAAGCTGGTCGAACAATAGCCGCAGTTGCTCAGCTCCTTTAACAGCCTCCGCTTTTCACTGAAGCAACACGCTCCAGCACTGCTGGATCTTGACTGTGTCATGTATATCGCCTCCCCTCTACTTCCGCTGGGGCTTTTTCTCGTACCCGCTTACGGGAGAGTAACTCGCGAAATTGAAAAGTCAAGCGGTATAAGCGCGCTTTATTCAAGGTGATACATCAGGTTTGGCTCGAGCTTGTAGGTCCATGGAGCTCCGGAATTTCTCCAGCCATTCTTGACCCTCTTGCCGTTGTAGTAGCTCTGAGGATCTTTGATTGCGTCTCCTTCGAATCCATCAATGATATTGTAAACCTTCCTGAAACCAGCGTCGGCTAGAAGATTTACCGCTAGAGCACTGCGACCTCCTGAACGGCACATGATCAAAATCGTATCGGAAACTCTATAGTCCTTTTTAACTTGAGAAACAAAACCAGGATTCATCTCCATAACAGGTCTTCTTTTCTTCGCCGTCAATTCCTGGTTCAAGATTCTGACGGGAATGTTTCTGGCCATCGGTGCATGGCCAACAAATATGTATTCCTCCGGCGTCCTAACATCCAAGACAACGACCTTGTCGGAATCAACATGCCATTTTGAAAAGGCCTCTTTCGCATTCAGATAAAGCCCCAAAACCGTTTGCTTACTCTTTGGAAGACTCGTTTCAGCCAGCGTCAAGGCAGTAAAACTGAAGATCAAACAGAACAGTACAGGCACGACTAATAATCTTCTTTTCATAAATACCTCCTTAGTCCAACTCAGCTTCTCGGCGATTATCTCCCAACTGATTGCTAACACCCAGTAATTATTTCCTGGATTTACCTATTGGTCAAATAGGAAATCTCTATGGTAAATACCACTTATCCCTGCCTTTTCTTATGAGTCAGAATTGCGACAGCTTTCAAGAACAGTTGATCTCTGTCTGTCTGCCTGGGAAATGCAAAGAAGGTTGTCGGTTAGAAGGTTGTTGATTTACTGAAGCATTCATTGCTTGTAATGAGAAAGGATAGGATTATTTGAATAGCCGCCCAAGGAGTCTTTTCTTTTGCGGCTCTGGCGGTGGAAGTCCCAGGTGTCGACAAATCACCGCTTCAAGTTCATCTTCTGGGATTTCACTGCCCTCCACTACGATTTCCTCTGCCATCATTACCGCCGGAGCCACCGGCAGATCCAGCTCAAAATACTCATCTGTCTGGTATTCTGCCTTCGGCTTGGATATGGTCTCAACCTCTATCTTGTATTTCTGGCCCAGCCTGGGCAACATCTCCTGGAAATGCTTTCACGGCTTGCCATTGGGCTCGTTCATAAAAAATCTGACTTTCAGCATTTTTTTCTCCTTTCTAGCCCGGATGTTTCACAACTGCCATATGTTTTATAAACTGCGCCGGTGGCAGAAAATCTACCACACGCAAATCACGCCGCTCTCTGCCATTTCTGTCCAAAAACACCACCGTTGGCACCCCTCTGATATCATAGTGGCGCAGCAAGTGTTCATTGATCGGATCACCCTTGCGGGTCAGGTCAACCTTGATCATGACAAAGTTATTCTTTGCCAGCTTCACGATTTCAGGATCGTGAAAAGTGATTTGCTCTAGTTCCCGGCACGGAGCGCACCAGTCTGCGTAGAAGTCGATGATCACAGGCTTTTCCACGCTGGTAGCTTTCTTCAAAAGTTGCTCAGAGTAGAGCTGCCAGGTAACGCCAGGCCCTCTGGTGACAGTGGAGACAATCTGATAGGTGGCAAACAGGATGAGAGCTATACCGATTCCTTTTTTCAACCAGCCAAAACCACGGAAAGTGCCCGTTGTCCGGTCTATGAAGCCAAGGTGCACCCCTGCTGCTAAAATGACCGCTGACAACAGAATGATTCCTGCAAGGTGTGAAG
>CP070843.1:921462-925695 GCA_020350905.1 Deltaproteobacteria bacterium | reverse complement strand
TGTACCCGTATGAGCGGGCATTGTAGAGAGCTTCTATGACCTGAGGACGGACAAAGCGGCAGAGAAAGGAGAGCTCTGCACGTAGCCTCTCGTAGCCAGTTCTTGTGATGGGCCGCTTTTCCATCGTCCGATTTCTTCATGTGGTTGCGTTCTAGACGCGATTCATGTTTCAGTGATGTCGTCAAGGGTTTCTAGTCTCGCCCGGAAACCCCTGTAAGCTCCAGTGACGGTTTAGACCAATCCCGGACGCGTTACAGGTATTAATGCTAGCGTAAAAAATTCTTCTTGGCTAGTCTTTTTGAAAATGAGAACTCGTTGATGTTCACCCTAAGAATTATTTCCCCTCCCGCCTCCCCGCTACACCACAGAGGGTTCTTCGGAGGGCCAGGATTTTTTACTTGGAGGTTGCAAAGGCAATGAATGAACAGTTGACCAATGTGGGAGTAATGTTCCCAGATGATGCCGAAACCTTTATTTCTCAAAACCCTGAGTCCACTTTTACTGTCCTGGATGTGCGGCAGCCCATTGAGTATGAAAGCGAACATTTGCCAGGGGCAAAGCTCATTCCTTTGCCGGAGCTGATTGACTCTCTGCAGGATTTGGATCCAGGGAAAACAGTTATAGTCTACTGTGCCGTTGGCGGGCGAAGTCGCATGGCAGCTCAGTTGCTGGCCAATCAAGATTTCAAGAAGGTGTACTATCTGGAGGGGGGAATGGAGGCATGGGAGGGTCCAGCGGCTGAAGGGCCGCGGGAATTCCATCTCCAATTTATCCGGGGTGATGAAGCGGTGCAAGAGGTCATTGCCCTGTCATACAAAATGGAAGGAGGGCTGAAGGCTTTCCATCAAACCGTGAGATCCAAGGCCAAAGACCCAGAGCTCATCGAGCTTCTCGGCCATCTCATCAAGGCTGAAGAAAGCCACATGAAGAGACTACTGGCTGTGAGCCTGAAATGGGATATGGATGCGGATGAGATTCAGACTTTCGAGGAGGACGTCGAAGCCACTGTCATGGAAGGGGGCATTGATATCGGGAGTTTTCTGGCCAAGAATGAATCTTTTCTCCAGAGCGTCGCTGGGGTTGTGGATGTGGCGATGATGGTGGAGACTCAGGCATTGGACCTATATCTGAGAATGGCGGCGGAGAGCAACGATGCAGCCACTAAGGAGGTTCTTTTCGAGATCGCCGAGGAAGAGAAGGCCCACCTCAGGGCTCTGGGGCGAGTGTTGGAAGATCATCTTTCCAAGTCGGCATAACCGGGATATTTCATGAGCGCAGAAGCCGTAAGGAAGGCGAAATGAAGAAGCTGCAGCTGGCTTTACTCCTTGCGGTCACGGTCGCCGCCCAGGCCCGCGATGGCAGTGGAGAAATTGGAATTGGGCTTCGGCGTTGGCGCTGCACCAGATTATGAAGGGTCCCAAGACTATGTCTTAGCCGTTGGCAGTTACAGTCGGCTCATTGAGGACGCGGCGGACAGCCCGATCGTGGATGACGAGAGTGATTTCAACCGGTCTTTGCTTTGGCTCATGCTTACTTACGATTTCTGATTGCTCATACCTGCCAATACAGAGACATTCTTGAAACAACCCCACCCCTCTTTACGGTCTCGCGGCGGAAATTCATGAAGCATCCAGGCTACAGGAATATCCAGATCTTCAAAATGTTCTTGTCCTCTTCCCGGCGGTACTCCATCGCGTTTCTCATATGACGTACGAATTGTAGACCCAAACCCTCTTCGATTCGATCCATGGCGGACTTGGAGCGATCCAGTCCTGGGATAGTAAGAGGGTTGAACTCCTTACCATCATCTACAACTGTGACGGCGACCTCCTCTTGCTCGACCTCGATTTGGACCTCAATCTCATGTGATTCTTCATCGTCATATCCATATTTGATTATATTCATGAGAATCTCTTCCAAAATGAGGTTTACTGCGTAAACGAGCTTGGATGATAACGGTCGCGGTTCCAGAAAGACGTTCACTACCTGAAGCAGATGAGTCAATTCCTGCATGTCGTTAGCAAATGAGATGGAAAGTGTGTTCGCCACAGCAAGCCTCCACCATAAAGCCTTTGAGCTACTCGATACGAAATTCAAAGTAGGTACTGTCTGTAGATTCCGCGTTTGCAAGTACCTCTTTCAACGGGCTCCCTTCCCGGGCTTCGGCGAATCCAGCGGTAATCCATAAATTTAGCCCGGGTTGCCCTTCACCCTCGATAAAATCACTTACCCTCAACTCTCTGGCTAATTTGATGCAGAACTTCCGGGCCTTATCCATATTGGCGTTGTGCTGGACCACCATTACCTTGTTCATGCCGTAACGGGAACAGGTATCGGTGATTTCGAGCTGTTGCTTCACCCGGGAAGCAAGGTTTTTGACCACGGTCTGACCTGTCACATGCCCGAGCTTCTCATTGACTTCATCCAGATTTTGCACAGTGAATGAAATAACGGAAAAAGTGATCTGTTGGCTTTCCAGCCGGGCCATCTCTTCTTGAAACTTCCTCTCGCCTTGAGTCTGGGTGGCCATCCCGGTGAGCGCGTCGTGGGGGGTTTCCAGCCCCTGGATGAACTGTTGTACGACCTCGTCAGAGGCCTGTTGGATTTCCTCCGGGGTGCCTTCGAACCGGATCAGTCCCTCGTCCAACATAACCACGCGCTGGGAAATGTAAAAAATGTCAGGAATATCGTGGCTGATCACAACCCCAGTAAACCCGAGCCTTCTTTGGTAATCGGAGATCATGCTGTGTACTGCGCTTTTTCGTATGGGATCGAGACCTGTGGTCGGTTCATCAAAAAGGACAATCTCCGGTTCGGTTACCAGGGCTCGTGCCAAAGCTACCCGTTTCTTCATGCCTCCGGACAACTGGCTGGGATACTTGTTGTCTATCCCTTCCAGGTCGAATAACTTCATTTTGTCCCATACCCGGGTGCGAATCTCCCCTCTCGGCAGGGAGGTAGCCTCTATCAGAGGAAGGGCGACGTTTTCGTAGACACTCATAGAGTCGAAAAGGGCCGTGTCCTGAAATACGTAACTTAATTTGGCCTTCAGACTTTCAATCTCTGCCTTTTTCATTTCCGAAAGAGGTCGCCCCTGGAAAAGAATTTTGCCCGAATCAGGTTCCAACAAGCCAATGATGTGCTTCAGGAGCACGCTTTTGCCCATGCCGCTCTTACCAATAATGGTGGTGATCTCACCTTGGAAGATGTTGAGGTTGGCGCCATTTAAAACTTGATTGGACCCGAACCTTTTGTAGACGTTTGCAAACTGAATGAGCGGCTGGTTCATGGTCGATCCCGCAACAAATCGTTATTTTTCCTCGGGGGGGTCTGCAACGTTAGGGTTTCTTATCATATTTCCACGATAAACCTAAACCATAAAAAGAGTGATCGCAACCCGCAAAGCAACTCCCATGTTTTTTGGAGCCCTGTTGATCGTGGTAATTGAGGCGTCCTTTCGCCCGCGCTGGTAATCAATGTGAAACCCACAAAGAAAAACTTGTCGAGAAATTCTTCCAAGTTGAAGCATTTGTGGGTAAGATGACAGAATGTGGTCACAAGAAATCTTTTCCCCCTCCTCCGTTCTAGGGAAAAGGGGAAGAGTCTATGGGAGAAGCGCAAAGTATTTGTCTGCAAAAGGATTGCCGGCTGACGATGATCAAGCACTTCTGCTCTGCGTTGTGGAGTGAACTGAAGCGAAACAGGAAATACGAACAAAATCTCACAACAGTTTGAAAGGAGTACGGATGGAAGTTGTAGAAAAGAAACAGGACGGAGTTTGCATTTTAGCCCTGAGCGGTCGTTTAGATGCAAGCAGCTCTCCGGAATTTCGTGAGAAGATACTGCAACTTATCGAGGATGGCACCAAAAAGGTAATCTTGGATTGCGAGAATCTGGACTACATTTCGAGTGCTGGTCTGCGCGTGGTTTTAGAGGCCACCAAAGAAATAAAGCGGAATGAAGGGAAAATAATGCTCTGTGCCTTGCAGGATTATATCAAGGAGGTATTCGAGGTAGCTAAATTCGACGCATTCTTACCCATCGGCGCCACCGTAAAAGCTGCTCTCAGAGAATTATAGCCCGGTTTATTCGTGAATCTGTGTCGTGAGACCGGGAAAATGGCCGTCCCACCTGGCAACCGCAGGGGCTTGAATCCGAGGCGTACTTAAACAGTACGCTGCAGGGTTCAAGGCCAGAGGACGCCCGGAAGGACGGTCATATCCACGATCGGAG
>CP070843.1:916393-921362 GCA_020350905.1 Deltaproteobacteria bacterium | reverse complement strand
GATGTGATTTTCTCGGGCGGATAGGTCAGGCCAAAGCCGTCGCCCCAGATTGGCAACACAATGACCAGCGGCAGCTTCCCGGCTGTGTTGCTGCGGTAGTAAAGGGCCTCGATGAGGTTGCCTTTCTGGCCGTTCTCGCCGATCGAAGGGATCTTGAGATGACGCACCTGGTAGGTCATTTTAGGGTCTTGCTGCAGAATGCTGTTCTCGAAAGGTACTGGCCCCTTTTCGTAAGCCAGGATGCGAGGTCCGGACTGTTGCTCTGCCCGCGTGATGACTCCGGGCTGGAATGGCGTATAGATGTGAGCGGTACAGCCAAGCAGCGTGCCAGCGATTAAAAAAACCAGTAATAGGCGTAGTAACTTCCTCTTGATTAACGACTCATGGCAGGCCGAAATGATCGGAGCCATTTTTCTCACCCCAGGCCTAAAGGAAATAAAAAGCGTGAGTAATTCGACGAGGTAGCATTATAGCTTATAGCTTTTCTTCAGTAAATAAGGTGAAAGTGCATTGAAGCACTGGATCACCTGGTTTGACGGGTAGGTAGCATTGAGGGCTGAAGAGAAATGCTCATTCTAGACTTTAATAAATGTGAATCCACAGTTTTGGCCCAAGCATCCTTACCCCAAGCTATGGTAGCTGGGTCTCAAGTGCAAAAGTGGGGAGTATGTTATGTGGAGTGTCCTGCAGTTTTGGTGGGGTTCCAAATAATAACTCTCAAGGTACAGTCGGGCTAAGCAACACCCTTTTCGAAGGGTTTTGGCCAGTATTTAGTTGTCTTGCTCGTTTTCAAAGGACACACTTTTCCATCTAAGGATTCAAGATTTTTTCCAGCTTTATCAGGTTTTGATCCTCTCCAACTACAACCACAGTATCGCCTGCCTCAATCCTCGACCCGGCAGAGGGATTAAAGAGCATGCTCCCATCAGCCTTTTTCATGGCGATGATGATCACATTAAGGTCCTGCCGTATCCTAGATTCCTGTAGAGTCACATCGACAAGATTCGAGCGGGTGTTCACCGGGATCTCTTCCATTTCTATATCGGTGCTTTCATCTGCAAAAGCCAGTTCCAGGAAGTGGATCACTGTGGGACGCAGTATAGCATGGGCCATTCTTCTGGCACCTATTTCATAGGGAGACACCACTACATTCGCACCGGCCGCGTACAATGTATCTATTGTTTCACTCTCGTTTGCTCTTGCCACAATAAATAGCTCGCGGTTGCGCCGCCTAGCAGTCAGCACCAGAAAAACATTTGCGGCATCAGTACCGAGGGTCGCCATTAGCGTACTGGCGCGGTCTATACCCGCTGTTGTTAAATTGGCTTCGCTGGTTGAATCTCCCAATACATAAAGGATGCCGTCTCTATCCATTGCAGAAGTCCGATCAGGGTTCGCCTCAATTACTGCGAAATTAAGCTGGCTCTGCGAGAGGAATCTACACAACCCCCGACCCATCCTGCCGTATCCGCAGACAATGTAATGGTCTTTTAACTGGCTAATTTGTTTGTCCAATTTGCGCCTCCCCAAAATAAGTCTGATTCGGCCTTCTACCAAGAACTGCACTACGTTTCCAACCACATAGAGAAAAAATCCAACTCCGAGGATAATAAGTACGATTGTAAAGATTCGGCCGGCATCACTGATTAAATGTACTTCACCGTACCCTACGGTGGCGAGGGTGATAACTGTCATGTAGAGCCCGTCAATCAGACTCCAATTCTCAATTAGCATGTAGCCCACGGTACCAAAACTGAGCAGGAGCGCAGACAGCAGAACCATTTTGATAAGTTGCGGTACACGATTCAATGAAACACCCAACGGTTTAGGAAAGTGTTCGAGTGATGGTCAAAACGCTAGTGACTTATAAGAACTACTTTTCAGTGTAAACGAGTATGGCATCATGGAGCGTTGTGGGTCAAGTGCATGCAAGGCAACATCTGGTGATTTGGTCTTTTTCGGTTGTCTCAAGAGTGGGGTACCAGAGTGTGGATCCCTAAATCCACACTCTCGGCGCAAGGAGGCATACTACTCCATATGGGGGCGGGTCAGAAATGGCAAAAGTTTAGATTAAAGTATGAGATACACAGTCCAGGGGGGCCAGTGCAAACCTTAAGTCAACAGAGCTAACTACTCATCCCTCACAAGGCGAAAACCTAAATCGTTCTTACGGTAGGCAGTTCCGGCCCAAGAGTGACCAATCGCCAATTCATAGCTGCGGGCGGCACACCGGGCGAATTTTGGCTTCGAGTTCCAACTGCCGCTTCGATAGACCTTACTTAACCCCCCCTGCTCCCTAGATAGGGGGATATTCCGCTTGTGTGTTCGATAGGCCGTACCATTGTCTATATCCGCACACCATTCATGAACGTTGCCGTTCATGTCAAACAGACCGAGGCCATTTGGTGCTTTAGTGGCCACAGCATGAGTGGAGCTATTACTATTTCCAATGTACCAAGCCACTTGATCGAGATCGCTTCCCCCGGCATATTTCTCGGGTTTTCCTCCACTTCTACATGCATACTCCCACTCCGCCTCGGTTGGCAAACGGAATTTATATGCTCCAGTGGTCGAGGAAGAGAGTTTCTTAATAAACTTTTCTATTTCTGCCCATATGGCATATTCAACCGGATAATTGTCACCTTTTTGGAACTTTGCCGGATTATTTCCCATAATCTGCTTCCACTGTCCTTGGGTAACCTCTGTCTTCCCCATCCAAAAACCATCCACGCAGACTTCGTGTACAGGCTTCTCATCACGGTAGCAGTCACTGGTCCAGTTTCCACAACCCATCTCGTAGCACCCTCCAGGAACCCAGACAAACTCCATACCGGTAACGGGTTCCTTCCAAATCTGACCAGCAGTTGGAGTGCTCGATTGTGCGATGGTCGTGCATGGGGATACGATTAGAGCAAATACAATCACCCATGTATAAACCGTCACTCTATAGAACATTGCTAAAGACCTCCTTGTTTGCTGTCAGTCTTAATCTGTCTGATACCTCCTCCTACTCCAGACCCGCCTGACGTAGCGCGCTAATAATTCGCTCTTTGTCCGCTTGATTCTTGTATTTGATTCGCTTTGCAAATTTCTCAACGGAGAACTTGGGATTTATCCTAAGCACTTCAGCGGCTTCAGCCTGAGCCTCCTCATCCCGTCCTGAAAAACTATAAACCACAGCCAACATATAGTGAGCAAATATATCATCGGGCTGTTGTCGGACTGCTTTTTCACACCAGGTTATTGCCTCCTCGTATTGCCCCGTAAAGGCGTAGGAAATTCCTAAACCAAATAAGATATTATTCGTAGGGATAGGATTGAGACGTATTGCTTTTTTATATGCCTGAACGGCTTCCGTCCATCTGCCAGAAAACCTTAGTGTCTTACCCAGCATTGCATAGGCATAAGCTGAATTGGGATTAAGGGCCACAGCCTGCTCCGCTTCGGCAATGGCCTTGTCATACTGTCTTGTCATTGTATATAGGGAGCCCAACGTGCCATGGGCATCAGCATAAGTGTCATCCAACAGGAGAGCCTTCTGCACTAATTCTATGGCCCCGGCAATAGATTGTTTAGGGGATTTGCTCGTGCCAAGCCACACATCCATCATGTTAGCCCTAGCTAGAACTCTGTATGCCCCAGCATACTCTGGGTCTAGGGCAATGGCTTCCTCTGCCAACTGCCTTCCCAAAGCATTTCCCTCTATACTAAACTGGTAAATAAATTCATTCGCCTGCAAGTACTTTAGGTAGGCCTCAAGGTTATTTGTGCCTTTAGCAGCCGCTCGAGCTTGCTCCCCCGCCGTCAGCGTTACCTGCATGGCTTCGATGATTTTTTTTGTGATCTCATCTTGAATGGCGAATATGTCGGTCAGATTTCGGTCATACCGTTCTGCCCATAAATGATTCCCAGTAAGAGCATCAATCAACTGGGCCGTTATTCTTATCTTGTCCCCGGCTTTTCTAACACTTCCCTCCAAAACATATCTTACACCCAGTTCTTCCGCCACCTGCTTAACCTTTATGGGCTTTCCCTTAAAAGTGAAGGTGGACTTTCGGGCAATAACAAAGAGCTTTGGCACCTTGCTAAGTGCAGTGATAATTTCCTCAGTGATTCCGTCGCCGAAATATTCCTGCTCTGGGTCCCCACTTAGATTGTCAAACGGCAAGACCGCTATGGAAGGCTTGTCAGGCAAAGGAAAGGCCATCTTCTCCACTGAGGCAACTTCAGTTGGAGGAGAAGTAGGGGGTTGGGAAGATTTCCAAATCGCTACGCCACCTGCCACCACAAGTAGTGCAATTACCACTGCGAGAGATACTCGTTGGTACTTAGGGACGTGCCTTCCCTCGGCAGGAAACTTTTGGACTGTTTCAGGTCCTGTCGGTACCCTATATACCCGTATCGGTTTGACGATGTTCTTTACGGTGTGCTCGCCGATGTAGTCGTACCCTAAAGCCAGCTTGTTCTCTATCTGCTCATAAGCACTACCCGAGATGCAAATGCCTCCCGGTTCTGCCAGACCCTCCACCCGGGCAGCTATGTTGACGCCATCACCGTAGATCCGCTGTCCCTCCTGGATCACATCACCAAGGTTGATGCCGATGCGAAACTCCATCCTTCGCTCTTCTGGAAGCTCAGCATTTTTGGCTCTGATCACCTCCTGGATCTCCACTGCACTCTGCACCGCATCCACAACACTGACAAACTCAGTCAGTATGTTATCTCCAGGTGAATCCACCACCCGGCCCCGATACTTCTCGATCACCGAGGTTATCACCTTTCGGTGGGCGGTTATGGTGCGAACGGTGGCCTCCTCGTCTTCGCCCATGAGGCGGCTGTAACCTTTGACATCTGCACTGAGGATGGCGGTGAGCTTGCGTTTGAAGTCCTGCGTGGCCATGCTAGTATCTCCTTAAGTATAGAGGACAAGCTAGCAAGATCGGTGAGCTTCAGCGTAGCAATGGCAGTT
>CP070843.1:911385-916293 GCA_020350905.1 Deltaproteobacteria bacterium | reverse complement strand
GATGAGCGTGAACAGGTGTACTTTAGTGAGGTGGATCTGGGTACCACTCGAAAGTTTCGCACCGAGCTCTGGACTCGCCTTGGTCTCCAACGCCATCGTATTGGCTGAACAGGTGTGCTCTTTGTAAGTTCTGTAGTTGATTTCCTTGCCCCTGTAAGCGGATATTTGATATTTTAGAAGTGTACTTACAAGTGCAGATTAGAGGAAAAATTGCCCTGACTGCACCTGGGAGATGAGATGCTCTGGCTGAAACGCTTCTGGCCGTTGCTTCTTGGCATATTATATCTGGTCAGTCCCATAGATGCGATTCCCGACACCCTATTGGGATTGGGGTGGGCCGATGACATTGTGCTACTCCTTCTCGCATATTGGTTTGTCAAACGAGTCCTACCTGGGGGCTACAAACAAACTGGTGGCTATCATTCCGGCGGACCAAGGCAGGAGGAATCGGAACCACGAGACGGAGCAGCAAAAGATCCCTACGAGATTCTAGATGTCTCCAGGAACGCAACCCCAGAGGAAATTAAGAGTGCTTATCGTAAAAAGGCTCAGCGATATCACCCGGATCGGGTCGCGCACCTAGGCGATGAATTTCAGCAGTTGGCCAAGCAAAAGTTTCAAGAAATCCAAGAAGCGTATGAGATTTTATCCAACGGGGCTGGTTAAACTGCTCAATGCCTTGATTTATTTGAAATTTAGGCACGTTAGCTCATTTTAGTTCACTTTAGACATTTATCTTTTGGAGGGGATTCTCAATGCTTATAGATGAGGTTCACTTGAACCTGGTGAACATCGAATGTATGCCCACCTCGACCAAGTTTAATGCCATCATTGATCTGGAGACAGATATCGGTGATCTCTTGCCCTATCTTGCCACGGAAATCCGAGGTTGTACCTATTTCCACGGCACAAACGAGCTCAACTATATGGAGCGGGGTCACATAATCGCTATCCGACCGAAACAGATAACAGTAACCGCTCTCCATGATGAGGCGGAAGCCCGGCAGGTGTGTGAAGAGCTGAAAAGAATGATCAATGGGATTCACGAGCGTCGCGACAGCATTACGCCGACCTTGCGCAAACAGGCCCGTGTCGATCCTCTCACCGTTTACCGTGAGCTTCCCCAGACCAATTGTGGCGAATGCGGTGAGACCACCTGTATGGCTTTTGCTGCAAGGGTGGTGAGTAGAGAGATACCAGCAAGTCACTGTAGTCCACTGCTGCTGAAAGAATACGAAAGCAATCGAGAACGGCTTTGGGAGATGCTCGAGCAAGCAGAGTACAACGTGGAATAGAGAGATTTCGGGTTTCGGATTTTGGATTGCGGATTGGGGATTGAGGTAATCCGAATTCTTTTTGACTGGCGTCGGCCAGCTCAATCTAGTCAATCTCGTGCAGCCCCGAGTTTGTAGTTCCAAATCTAAAATCTGCAATCTGAAATCTACAATCCCCGGTGTGGCTCGGGAGGATAAATCAATGACGGTTGATCAGCTTGATATGGTACGGGTTCACACTGTGGAGAATCGTTTTGAGGCCGACCTGCTGATTCAATCCCTGCGCCAGGAGCACATTCCGGTGATGCTTCGGCGTTTTGAAGAGACCGCTTATGATGGTCTTTTTGTAACGCAAATGGGCTGGGGTGCCATTCTGGTGCCAGGGGACTACGAGGAAGAAGCAGCACGTGTTATCAGTCGAGTACTAGGAAGCATTACTCATGGTGTCTCACACGAGCCCACTGCTGGCGAGGGTCAGTAGGAGGCAGCCCTTGGGCAGGCTCAGGGCGAGCAGTCGGAGGTCAGCCGCCTTCGCCTCATGGCTTCGGCGCGCCAAGGAAGACGAAGTTGGAGATAAGAGAACAGCTGGTAGGGGACACGGAGACGTAGCGTAGGCACTGACAAATGCGAATTGCGAGATGACAAATGATCGATGACAGGTGAGCAAATGAGCGATTTGAGTAAAAAGGGGAGGGGAATTTACGAGGATCCTGCCGATATCGATCCCAGTCTATGGGGTGAGCTTCTGTCCAAGAACGTGAGCGAGGTATGTGCTCTTGCCTCAGTGCGTTATGATGAGATTCAGGGCTGTTACCAAATTCCATTCTTGCACCAGACTTACGGGTGTTATCCTGAATCGCGCCGGATTGAATGTTTCGGAGACGATAGCTCCAGACGACTCTCATTTCAATTTTATCTTGTTTTGCTAACCTATCTGCTCCGCGCTCGGCCCATCGGTCTGACTGGCCGGATGGTGACAGGAAGTGAAATCAAGGGGGGTGACTTTTTTTTCAGAGGGCCTCATGCTCTGTTTACTCGGCCATTGGAGAAACGCTTCGGTCATGATGCTCAAACCTTTCTTGAAGTAGGGTTGCGCCTCGGCGGGGGAGAGACTGATTTCGGTGATGTCTCTTTTCGACTTTGGCCCCTGCCGAAAATTCCCCTTGGCTACATTCTTTGGCTTGGAGATGAAGAATTTCCTGCACGGGTGGTAGTGACGTTCGACAGTTCGGTGGAGCAGCAGTTGCCTTTGGATGTTATCTGGGCTCTTGTCAATCAGGTGGGTGGGGCTCTTTTAAGGGAAGCTAAGAGGGAAATGTGAAGTGGCACTTTGGGCAAGCGCTTGACAGAACAACTCCTTCTTGCTAACAAGCTCGATCTAAACGAGGAGGCGATGATTTGGCGAAAAGAAAAATCCGGAGAAAAGAGCTCAAGAAGCCTGATGAATTCATAACATTCAGCAGCAGGATCATAGCCTGGTGTCAGGAGAACATACGGATTGTCTTAAGAATATTGGTGTCCGTTGCTGTTCTCATCTTAATCACCAGTGCAGTTTTTCTGTTTAAGGCCCGCAAGGAATCAAAGGCCAGAGGTCTGTACGAGGAAGCTCTGTCTCTCTATCAAGTCGAATCCTCTGGCAATGCTGGGGCTGCGAATTATTCGATGGCAACGGCGAAGCTGGAGGAGGTAAAACAACGTTACCACTCCACTACTGTAGCGACCAACGCCCGCATAGATCTGGGAAACATCTACTTCCAGGAAGGTGACTACGAAAAAGCAATCTCCTGCTACACTGATTTTCTCCAACACAAAGATTTATCCCATCCTCTCTATGACCAGACATTGGAGAGTTTGGGACAGACTTATGAGGCCAAAAGATCGTGGCAGGAAGCCGTAGAAGTTTATCAGCGTTTAGCCAGTGAGGGGGTCCCTGCATATCAAGCTCAGGCTCAGCTCTATCTTGGCAGGGTCTATGAGGCCATTGGCGATAAGCAAAAAGCAATGACCCACTATGACAACTACCTGAATGAAAGCCCGGCCCCCATATTTGGAGAGAGGATTAGGATAAAGCTTAGACGCTGGCGACAGGCTGAAACCCCCAAGGACAAGGGGTAATTGGTTGATCAAGAATTAACTTGATAGTATAGGAATTCCCTTTTTTGAGTCCGCCGGCGGCGGATGTCCTATAAAATCGCGAAGCGATTTTATACCTTGACAAGCATTTGTAACTTTTATAATTTGAGCCACCAGAGGAACAGAGGAGAATCAAAGCCTATGTTATTTGCCGGCTTTCAATGTAACTTTCCCTGTGGCGGCTTCTCTTTTCAGAAGCCCGCCCTCTGGTTGCACAGGTAAGCCGGTACAAAGGTGAGCATCCAATGCCATGGGCGGACGGGGAAGCAAGCCCATGGTTTTCTTGTTTAAAGGCCGTGGGTTCGCCGAAACCCGCGGCTTTTTTGCTGAACCCAGGAACAGACCATGACTCGAAAGTCAGGCTGTACAAGACCGGGACGACCTCTTCATGTTTTCGTAGGCTTGTTGTTACCTGTCGCAGTGACGATGTTTCTCGGTTCAGGATTTCCTGCCCAGGCCCAGTCGCCTATACCTCCCATGGAATTTTCCCCAGAGCAGGTGCTGGAGTTCGCCCATCATCTTTTTTCCGAGCAAGAGTACTTCAGAGCCATTGGGGAGTACCAGCGTATTCTGTTCCTCTACCCTGATCATCCCCAGGCCCAAAACGCCGCCCTCCGAATTGTTCAGTGCTACTTTCGTGGCAAACGCTGGCATCAGGCCCTGGAGGCAGTGAATGCTTTCCTGCGTGGCTATCCTCAGAGTTCTCTTCGCTGGGAGGCTCGTTTTCTGAAAGCTCGAATTCTGGATGAGCTGGGTCGGGGAGAGGAGGCCAGGAAGGAGTATAGCTCCATCATTGACGAGCAACCAGGAAGACCCTTAGTGGCAGAGGCCTGGTATCTTATCGGTCTTAGTTACGCCAAAGAGGGTCGATGGTTGGAGGCTGACCAAGCTCTGAGCCAGGTGGGAAGTGAGGATTTGTTTTATGCCAGAGCGCAAAAAGTGCAGCAGATTGTAGCGGAGGAGTCAGAAGCAAAACGAAAAGATCCCGCTCTGGCTGGTTTGTTGGCAGCGCTCATACCCGGTGCAGGTCACCTTTACTGCGATCGACCCCGAGATGCAGCCATAGCATTCGTATTTACCGGTGCATTTGCTTGGGCCACCTATGAGGCTTTCAACCAGAACCATGAGGGTTTAGGAGTAGGGTTGGCTGTGGTTACCGCTGCTTTTTATGGTGGCAATATCTACAGCGCTGTAAACGTGGCTCATAAATACAATGATCGGCAAGAACAGCGACAGCAAGAGCGGCTTGCCCCCTATGGAAGGATAAGTTTCGATCAACCCCAAGCACCTTCGGTGAGTTTGTCGTTGAAATTTTCCTTTTGAAAATGCTACAGCGAGCGCATTCCCCGTAGCTTGTCGTAGCGAAGCGGAGATCCCGCCTTCGGGGCTGCGGGGTTAGCGAGCGAACTACAATAAAATGGAAGCATTTCCTTACATTTCGAAGATTTGCTGCCCGCCGCAGGCGGACTGCAGGGAGCTTCAATTCTAATCTCTGATTGCT
>CP070843.1:908779-911285 GCA_020350905.1 Deltaproteobacteria bacterium | reverse complement strand
TTTTTTGTCTCCAAAAGCGCTATCTAGGTATCACGGATTAAGGTCCAATATGGCTGTTTATAAAGAAAAACGCCAATTCGCAAGGGTCCAGGTGAAATGGGCTGCCACCATTATTACGGCTAACGGTCAGCTTGTTGGCGAGACTTTAGATATGAGTCAGGTTGGTTTGTCTATTTACTGCAAAGAACCGCTACCTATAGGGCAGGAGTTTCGCTTGGAAATCCAGCCGCCTAACTGCCAGCCAATCACTGCTACTGCAATGGCAGTCTGGTCAATGGATACAACCTTTTTGGAGCGCTCCCGCAGTTTTGTGATGGGTGCTGAATTTGAATACATCTCTGAAAATGATATTAAGTTTCTTGGAGAGATAATCAGAAACAGGCCAAAAGAGAGAGACTGTCAGCAGAAGCTAGAACATAGCAAAAGCTTTGAAAAAGATAGAAGTGACAAGCAGTCTAAGATTGTAGCTGCGGAAAAGCAAGTAAGTGGTCGGATATATCCGAGATTCAAAGTGATCAACTGGCCTACTACAATTCTAACCAAAGATAAGGTGATAGATGGAATAGCACGAAATCTCAGTGCCAGCGGAGCATACATCTACTACGAAATGCCACAGAACAAAGCCATACCTCTTCCTTTGAATGCACAAGTAGCCCTTGTCATTAAAGTGCCGGACCGCTTCCCCCTCTTAATTCGTTCTGAGGTGGTCTGGTCTAGAATCATCAGCTCTAATGAAGGCATTACATTGCTCGGAGCGGGTTTTAGTTTCACAGATATCTTTTTTAGTGATCGCCAATTTCTCCGTGACATGGTCGCAAAGTATGCCTGGTAAGAGGTTTAGTTGCATAGCAAAGAGCTAGAAATCATACCTGCATAATCCCCCAGAGCTTAGTGAAAGCGTGATCACCTGAAGCCCAGACTGCCCTCCTGGTTTGATGTTTTGGCTAGATACTATGTGGTCATTTGGCCAAATTTGGCGATTTTGCTAGCTGAGCTGGGAGAATCTTAAGGGTACAACCTTTTGAATTAATTTATCTTTTCCGTTTTATATCCTTTTCGGCATCACTCTTGCTCAAAGCACATTACACATTCATTTTTGGGGGAGGACAAATGGAAGCTACGCGAGAGTTCGAGATGGTGAGGGAGAGGTCGGTAGCAGAGATGGTTTCTGAGGAGGCGACAAAGGAACTCGATGACATTTTAGCGGAGGTTGTCAATCTGGCTGAGACTCTGAAGGGTGAAAAGTCTGCTGTGGATACTATGGTTGCAGCCGGAGAAGAGGCCGTTGACGAGACTGATTTCGCTCTGCACACAGGTGATGATCTGGAATTAGAGATTGATGTGCCCGTGGAGGCAAGCGAGCCTCAGGTTGGGATAACGCCAGTGGCAGAGGAGACAGAATCAGCCCTTGATGCTTTGATCGAGCTAGAAAATGAGGGTATGGCTGCGCTGGCAAAGGAAACGGGGGCTGATGATCCTGGAGATTCTATTCCGCAGAGTTCCGGCGCTCAACAGCCTGATGTGTTTAGTAAGAAGATAGAAGCAACCATTGCCCGTCTTGTTGAAGAACGATTGTCTGGTATTGTAGAGCGTTCCCTTGAGGAGAAGCTCGAGAGGATTTTGGCACATATTCGATAAGCTACAAGAAATTTGGGGGAGGTTATGTCTGCTCAAGAGAGGAATTTTAGATCATGTCCATACTGTGGTGCAGGTGAGTATGGAGACGAGGGGGTACGGCTGAGGCTCACCTCAACCTCCAATGGTTACTTTGCCATTATTTGTTCGTGTGGTGCTACGGGACCGATACGAGACAGTGAAGATAGGGCAATAGAGGCATGGAATACACGGGGCCATTGTGCGCCCGATCTGTCCCAGCAGCCATTGCACTGTTCAATAAGCAAGGCAGAAGTAGGTATCAAGGGAAATCTCAAGTCATTAGGTCTTTCTACGATACTGCAAATTTTATCATCCGAGGATAAGACCGGTGTTTTGCAGTTTGTCCAAGGTGATAGGATCCGTAGCATTTACATAAGAAATGGTAAAATCGTTGCGGCAAGCGGCAGAGAGGGTCTGAGGTTAGGGCAAATCCTTTACGGCAAGGGGATGATTTCCCAAGAGCAGTTGCAAGAAGCTTTGGAAAAAGCCAGGGAAACTGATAAGCGAGTGGGAGAAGTCTTGCTGGACTTCGGCTATATCGAGGAAGACGATCTCAAAGAACTGATTCGCTACCAGATCCGGGAAGCCGTGCTCGATATTTCTCTTTGGGTGGAGGGTGATTTTGAATATCGCGACTGCCCGCTTGAATTCGACGAACGCGGAGTCGAGGACGTCAGCACCATGGCTATAATTCTTGAAGCAGCTGCCAGAAGGGATGAGTGGGCTCACGCCTAGATAGAAAGGTACGTACTCATGGAGCAATCCATAGCCACAAAGAAAGTATATTTAAATAAGAAAAAAGAGGGTCATTTCACCTGTGGCCACTGCGGGAAAGCCCACAGGTTGCGTG
>CP070843.1:902974-908679 GCA_020350905.1 Deltaproteobacteria bacterium | reverse complement strand
TCCTGGCGAGCTGCAAGCTGGTGAGCACATTTTCTGCTGCCTGCCACTCCTCGTCAACTGTGCCAGGGCTACTGGTTCTTGGCTGCGTTTCTTTTACTGTCGCCAACAGACTGGTCCCCTTAACCTTTCGTAAAAAATCCCAAGTCCCTTAGATCTCTATTCTTTTCGGAAATCTGACCCCTTTTCCTGGTGCTGTCAAGGGCAGGAATAAAATTGAAATTATGTGCAAGTTCTGGACCAAGCGGCTACTCTTCATTTCTCATTTCCATATTCTGAAACTTCAATATAACTCTCGCGCCTCGACTTGAAATGACAGATGCGAAACTGTGGCCTCGCCCTGAAGGGGCGGGGGACTGAGCGGAACGGAGCGACCGCGCAGAAACTGGGGCCCCGCTTGCGGGACTGAGCGGGGCGCAGCGAGTGCGAAGAAATGGGCAATGATACATGGAAGGTGATCGGGGCTAAAAGGAGTGTAGAAGCCCCAAAACTGCCATCCAGGTCACCATCACCGCTGCTGCCGGCTTATAAATATGCCGGTAACTGGCTGCCAGACTGGCCTTGAAATAATCTTTAGAGACCAGCAGGCAAATATGAACAGGCGACAGCATCATACCCACATACCCTGAGACATAGGCAAGGGAGGCGTGAAGCAAAAAGTCGAGTGGCGACAATCCGACAAAGAGGGGGACGAGAAGTGGAAAGGTGGCACCTACAAAACCAATGGTGATGCCTGTGATTAGACCTGAAATAAGAGGCATGGCCACGACAACTATGAGAAACGGAATCTGGTATTGAACCATTTCTTCTCTGATCTCTAAAACAACCTGACTGTTTATCAAGGCTCCTTTGAAGGCCATGATCCCGCAAATAAGAAGCAGCATAGGCAAGGTGTTGCGATCAACCAGAGCTGTCAAGAAATCGTTAAAGCCTAACCCATTGACCCACATTACCCAAATCACGCAGACTAACAGTCCAAACAGCAGAGGCATGGCGGCTGGAAGCTTGATGCTCACGCCGAACCACAAAGTTAGGCTCCGCAGTAAGGCAAAAAAACCGATACAACCAACTACGACCAGAATCGGCATAGTTTCCCAGAGAAAAGGGCCCAGGATCTGTAGTTTGAAACTCCGCGAGCTAGTCCTGTCTCTGGTCTCACGCAGCGGTCTCAAGAGAAAAAGCGTGCCTGCTGCGATGGAGAGAAGGGTGAGCGGGGCCTGGATAAGAATAAAGCGCCACATCTCCACATGCAAAAGACTCACCGCCAGAACCACCCCAGGGTACAGTGGCCACCAGAACTCCCAGATGTGGCGAAACCAGTAGTTAACCGCCGTTTTTCGGTCTTGTGACAAAGAGCATCCTGCCACTGCTGTTTCCACCATGGGCGCTGAAAACAGAGCCCCACCCGGCATGGGTAAAAGTCCAATAAGGGCAGGCATGACAACAGTCACCGTGGAGGCATCCTGCACGATGGCAACAAAACTGCTCACAATTCGATCAAGTTGGCCAGAGACTTTCATCAATTGACTCACTATCAGGATAAGGCAAATGATCGCCACCAACTGTAAGGTCTCGACACTGGAAACACTTGCCATTAAACTGTGGGTGATCTGTACTGGCGATTGCCCCATCCAAAACCCCACCGCCACAGCGCCAACAAAAAGACAAAGGCTGAGATGAACTCGCAAGCGGTTCAAAGCCAGAATAAGGCCAAAGCAACAAAGAACTTTAATTAAGGCTGGTAATTCCATGGGATAAAAAATCCACGCCCAAAGGATATGGCTTTCAAATTGTAGATTGTGGATTGTAGCATCTCATCTCCTGCAATCCAATCACTGAGCTCATGAATTCAAGAACTTCCATAGTAAAATGACTCAACCCTGCAGAAAAATCAGGGTCGCCTTGTTTCTGCAGATCCTGAAGCAGGAGATGTAAAGAGTAGCCCTCTCAGGTGTGGGGTAGTAGAGGGGTATTACACATCGTGGAAAACACCCTTGGTGAGGGAAGTTAATATTAGTGCAGAAGCCTTACGTTGTCAACATTCCCACCACCCTATAAAAGAGCTTGAAAGAATCCCATTACGGTTTGGTGGAATGTCTGAACACGTTCAAGGTAAATGAGATGGCCAGTATTGGTGAAGAGCTTCAATATAGCCCCGGTAATGCGTTTCGCCAACAACCGGCCGTTTTCTGCCGGTACCAGTCGGTCACAATCCCCTGTGAGAATAAGGGTCGGGGTTTGAATACTGCCGAGGCGGTCACAGGCATCGAAGTTGCGGATCGCCTCCAGTTGTCTCTGCAGAGCGTAATCCGGCTGCAGGGGAGCGTTTAGCTGCCGTTCTCTGTAACGTTCCAAGGAATCCAAACCACTGTGCAAGAATGCAGGCGTGACCAAGAGGGTGAGGTTCTTGTCAATAATCTCCTCGGGCGAAAGACCCGCGTTATTGGCAAATCCTTGAATGACCTCCGGAGCTGGTGGAATACGCTCACTGCCGCCGCAGTGGGTGCATCCGAGCACCAGACCGAAAATTCGCCTTGAGTGACACAGCACCAGCTCCTGAGCTATCATCCCACCCATTGATAACCCCACTACAAAGGCTCGCTCTTCTTCAGCAGCATCCAGGACAGCAGCGGCATGATCCGCCATTTCCGTGATCCAATAAGGTCGATCAGGCATGCTAGAACGACCTGCGCCCATGTTGTCAAAGACAATCACCCGAAAGTGAGGAGACCAGGCACTGATACTTTCTTCCCACGTCCAGGTGCCGCCGCTCACCCCACTGATCAATAGCAGAGGTTTACCTCCTCCGTGACTTTCCCAATAGATTTCAATATCACCTACGGTTGTGTGCGGCATGAATCAACTCCGAAATGACAGATAACTATGAATGACATTTTGGCGTTAGGAGGTCTCATAAGGCGGAACCTTCTCCATCAATTCCTTCCTTTTTTCCGGAGTGAGGGCCAGTTCCAGCTGCCAATCGCGATTAGCGTATTCATCATTCTTCTTGATGAGGAGCCAGTCTTTGGCTGGACCTTTCCCTCTGGGCTTCAGCTTCCTCAGGGCAAATCCACCTTGAAGAAGTCTCCCGTGCAGGACAAAAGAAATCTTCTTTTCAGTCGCTTCCAGGAGCTCGAACTCACCCTCATCCCAAATAACCACTGCTCCGGCGCCATAACTCCCTTCGGGGATGATGCCCTCAAAATGAATGTACTCTAGAGGATGATCTTCCACTTCCACCGCGAGTCTTTTTTCCGCTGGGTTCATAGAAACCCCTTTGGGAATGGCCCAGGACTTGAGAACGGTCCCGATCTCCAATCTGAAGTCGAAATGCAACCGGGAAGCATGATGTTCGTGCACCACAAATCTAGAACGCATGGGATCGGCACCCTTCAGTGAAACCACATAAAATAACTAACCCTGTGCTATCTTTCCAGATTGAAAAACCACGGTCAAATTATTTTTGTTGACCTAGCAGTCTGGGCTAGGCGGATTCGACTATCAGGAAGTTTCCTATGTATCATGTCCTCTCGCCTCCTCTTTTTATGACCGATACGAACAGTGATCACCTATAACAGGCCCTGTGCCATTGACACTGTAAAGAAAAAGGGTTCTCGTAGACTAACCAATGACTTTGTAGTTGTATTGTGCATTCCTGTTACCTTGACAGGAGGGTAATGCAGTGAATACTTTTAAATATTCCTCCTGTTCAGTCTGGTCGATTTTTACAACGAGGAATACCAAATCTTGTTGCGTTGATACGATCTGGAGGTCTTGATGTCTTTCACTCGCGGGGGTCTCGTCTTCTTTTGGTCTCTGAGCGTTTTGCTTGTTACCGGCGGTTGTGCGCCCACCAAACCGGCCAGAGTATCAGCAGTGGCGTATACCGCAGAAGAAGTTTTCATCGCAGCTACCAAGCAATCGGATCCTACCATCGTTCGTGCCGGTACCCCAGCTTACCTTATGCTCGTTGACGGTCTTATTGAGGCCTATCCTGATAACAGTAGGTTGTTGACCGCTGGCTGCCAGGCTTACACAGCATATGCCTCTTCTTTTGTAGAGGACACTGACCCGAAGAATGCGGCAGCACTATATGCCAAAGCCAAGCATTACGGTTTCAGAGCTCTATCGAAAAAGCGAGATTTTCAACAGGTTGTGGCAGGAAGTGTGGACGAGTTTGTTGCTTTCCTGAAGCAATACAACAAGCAGGAAGTACCATCCCTCTTTTGGACCGCCAGTGCTTGGGGTAAATGGATCAGTCTTAATTTGGACAGTGTGGAGGCCCTGGCTGATATGCCCATGCTGGAGGCTACCATGCAGAGGACTCTTGAACTGGATGATTCATTCTACTACGGCAGTCCCCACCTCCTCTTGGCAGTTTACTTTGCCGGCAGACCTGACATTATTGGAGGAAATAGAGACACAGCTAAAGAACATTTCGACAAGGCTTTTTCTCTGGGAGCTGACAAGCTCCTCTCGGCAAAAGTGCTGTTTGCCAGATACTATGCCGTCCGGCTCCGAGACAGAGTTCTTTTCGCAAAAACCCTGCAGGCAGTGATAGACGCTCCTGTTGATGCGGTTCCTGAGCTGACCCTAGCAAACACGCTGGCCAAGAAGAAGGCCAGAGAAATGTTGGAGAAAGTGGATGACTACTTTGGAGAACTCCCCTAGAATAGCCAATCAACGACACGTAGAAATTATCAGAACCAGAGTCTTTGCAGTAGGTGTTTTCCTCTTTTTTTTCACGCTCGTTTGTCCATTTCTCCTCCATAGTGCTCAGCCGCAGTATGAGATAAAACTCGCCACCCTGGCACCTGAAAATAGTTCTCTCATGAAGATTTTCCGGGAGATGAACGGTGAGATATTGAGAGAGACCGGGGGCCGGGTGGGATTCAAGCTCTTTTCAGGCTTTGCGCTTGGAGATGAACGGGATGTATTCAGGAAGATGCGTATCGGCTTAATTCACGCTGCGACTTTTACTTCAACCTTTCTCGCCGATATCAACCCCGACATCCGGGCAATTCAGCTCCCGTTCCTATTCAATAACTACCAGGAGGTAGATTACGTCTTGGATAAAATGGTTGAAGACTTTAACCAAAGTTTTTCCAAACTTGGCTACCAAGTCCTAGGTTGGTCAGAAATCGGTTTTATTCACATTATGACCACTGTCCCCATTACTGAAGTTGAGGGCATGAAGGGAAAGAAGGTTTGGACCAGAGCGAATTCACCCATGGCCAACTCCGTTTTCACCAAGGCTCAGGTCTCGCCGGTAAGTGTCGGTGCGCCGGACGTGCTGGTAGCTTTACAGACCAATCTCCTGGAGGTGGTGTACAACTCGCCCTACTACGCCCTGATAACTCAATGGTACACCCGGGTCAAATACATCGTCGATCCCCCGCTCGCTTACATCGGCGGCGGCCTGATTATCAGTAACAAGGTTTTTTCGCGCCTTTCTCCCCAACTCCAAGACACTACTAGAAGGATCACCACGAAATACCTTCGCCGCCTCACCGACAGAACTAGAAAAGACAATCAAGAGGCTCTAAGCATAATACTCAAACGCGGGGTCAAGATGATAACCATAGAGCCTGCTGAGCTCGAACGTTTTAAGGAACTGCTGGATCAGGCCATCAGGGATATTGATCCAAAGGTTCTTCCTAGAGACACCATCCAAAAAGTCAGGGTGACGCTTGAAGAATATAGGGCTA
>CP070843.1:898582-902874 GCA_020350905.1 Deltaproteobacteria bacterium | reverse complement strand
AGAAAGGATATCATTTCGCCGTGCAGGTGGATGGTGATGGCCAGCATCCAACAAATGACATCCCAAGGCTGTTGTCAGCCCTGGACAATGGAGTGGATCTGGCTATTGGCTCCCGCTTTGTTCAACCGACGGAGTACCGGCCCACGTTTACCAGATCACTGGGGATCAAGATCTTCTCATTCTTGGTCAGTCTGATCGTTGGTAAAAAGATTTACGACACTACCTCCGGATTCAGAGCCGCGAGCCGTAATGCCATTCTGCTTTTAACCGAGACGTATCCCCACGACTACCCGGAGGTGGAGGCGCTGATCACCCTCCACAGAAACGAAATGAGCTTCGTGGAGATTCCGGTGGAAATGAATTCCCGCCAGGCGGGTAGGTCTTCCATCGGAGCCCAAAATGCTGTCTATTATATGCTCAAGGTCACCCTGGCGGTATTTATCGCCATCATCAAAAGGAGGCAGAGATAGACCATGGAGATCGCAATACATCTACGAATATTGATAGGGTTTCTTTGTTTTTCCCTGGTGGGAATCATCATTGAACTCATACGGCAAAACCGTCTGAAAGAACACTACGCCATCATCTGGTTGTTTACCGCTATGAGTATCTTCGTCTTTGGAATCTGGCCGAATTCGCTGAATCTCATTTCACGCATCGTTCGACTTCATCACTTGACTACTCTGTTTCTGCTATCCTTTATCTTCCTGCTGGCCATTGTTTTACATTTCACCTTGGTTATGAGTCAGCTCTTTGATCGGAACCGCAGGTTAACTCAAGAGGTTGCCTGGCTGAGATTCGAAATGGAGCAGCTCAGACAGCCAGAAGAAGATCAAGGTTGACCCTAACCCTGTCGGGAGAATGCTCTCGTATGCAAACAAATCGTTTGCCACGTCTCGTCTACCTGCTGTTGATCTTTGCAACTCTGGTGGTATTCCATCGCTTGCCCACCCACGACTTTATAAACCTGGATGACAATCTTTTAGTTTACGAGAACCCGCAGGTGTTGGCGGGTTTCACCAAAGGAGGCCTTATCTGGGCTTTTACCCAGTACCACGCCGAGTACTGGCATCCCGTCACCTGGCTATCACACATGCTGGACTGCCAGTTGTTTGGCTTGAGGCCAGGGTTGCACCACCTCACCAGCTTGCTCTTTCATCTGGCGAACTGTGTGCTGTTACTTTTCATTCTTAGAAAGATGACCGGGGCCCTCTGGCGAAGTGCGCTTGTCGCGGCCCTCTTTGCCATACACCCCCTGCATGTGGAGTCGGTGGCCTGGGTGGCTGAAAGAAAAGACGTGCTCAGCGCCTTTTTCTGGTTCCTGAGCATCTGGGCCTATGTCCGATACGCTGAGCAACCGGGGCTGAGACGCTATCTCTTGGTTTTGCTTTTCTTTGGACTCGGCCTGATGACGAAGCCCATGGTTGTTACCCTGCCGTTTGTGCTTCTTCTTTTGGACTACTGGCCTTTAGGCCGTCTGCACTTGCAGAATAAGAGAACTGTGAGCGACCTCCACATCCCAGGAGCGTCATTATTCCGTCTGGTTTGGGAAAAAATCCCCCTCTTTGTCTTAACAGCGGTCACCACCGTGGCAACGGTTGTGGTCCAGGATAAAGTGGAAGCCCTAAGATCTTTGGAGGCATTCCCGCTGACGACCAGAATAGCAAACGCTCTTGTCTCCTATACGAGCTACATGGCAAAGATGATCTGGCCTCAAAAGCTGGCAGTCTATTATCCATACCCGGAAACTATACCCCTATGGCAGGTCGCAGGAAGTGGATTATTATTACTCGGTGTATCTGTCATGGCCATTAAGACAGCGAAGAACCGTCCCTATCTTGCGGTTGGCTGGCTTTGGTTTCTCGGCACTCTGGTTCCGGTGATAGGTCTGGTTCAGGTGGGATCACAGGCTATGGCAGACCGCTACACCTACCTTTCCCTCATCGGTCTATTCATCATGATTGCCTGGGGCATACCGAGTATTGTGGCAGTATGGCGCCATAAAAGAACTGTCCTTGCCATTGCCTCAGCCATTCTGCTTCTCGGCTGTATTGTGGGCACCTGGCGACAGGTTGGCCACTGGCAAAACAGCATTACTCTTTTTCAACACACGGTCAGGGTGACCAGCGCCAACCATTTCGCCCATAATAATCTGGGAGTTGCGCTGGCGAGAAGTGGCAGGCTGGCTGAAGCCATGTACCATTATTCCCAGGCCTTGCGAATTAAACCAGATAGAGCCGAAGTGCACAATAACCTGGGAAATGCGCTGGCCGCCCAGGGAAGTGTGGACAGAGCCGTTGGCCATTACTACAAGGCGCTTGAAATAGACTCCAACAATGCCAGGGCCTACAATAACCTTGGCAACCTGTTGGCAAAACAGGGCAAGACGGAGGAGGCAATCAACCATTACAATGAAGCGCTGAGGCTGCAACCAGACTATGTGGGAGCTCACTACAACCTGGGCACTGCTCTGGCAGAACAGGGCAGAACCGAGCAAGCAATCAAGCACGTTGCTGAAGCTCTGCGACTTATGCCCTACTGGGCCGGAGCCCACAATAACCTGGGGGTCTTGCTTGAGAGGCGAGGAAGGTTGGATGAGGCCATTGACCATTACCATGAGGCACTGCGGCTCGATCCCGACTATGCCAAGGCACGGGCCAACCTTGAACGAGCTTTAACTTTAAAGGACAAGTCCGCCTCGGAAGAAAAATCCCTCATTGCTACGGAAGAGGCTAGACTATGTAAGCCAACAAGGGAGGGAGCTCGAGCCGGTTTTCAGTAATCCTTGCAGTGAGGTTCGGGGGGACATTAATTGGCAGGGCGAAAGCCTTTCCCAAGTGTGTTTCCGCGCAATTGAAGATTGTGGTTTACGTATGGTGAACCCGGCAGTTCTGCGTTCCACCCCCTTTCTTTCAGTGGAACATTTATGACCAACCCGTCGTGTATTTGCACAGCCTTCATTTTTTCACTGGGCAGAGGGCGAACATTCAATAGCAGGTCGCCAGAGTCATGAGAAAGCAGTTCAAAGCTATCCCAGCGAATCAACAATACATTCACGAGCGCTACAGTTAGAACGACAAGAGTTCCACGAACCACATACTCGACGAAGCGTGGGCCTACGGACTGGAGCACTAAATATATACAATTTCCATAAGCCAGAATAATAAATGCCCAGATCCAGCCTATGCCAAAACGATAAGCGGGTGCTGAAAAGAACCAATACACAATACCTATCAATAGTATGGTTTGGGTTGCCAAAATATCCAGGCACAATCTGAGCCGTCTTACAAAACAGATAATAATAAACATAATTGCCAAGACGAAAGCAGTGACAGTCCAAAAATTTATCACTTCACCTCCCGTTCGCGCCAACCAAGACTGAATCCACTCTAAAGTACTCATTCCAGCAACCGCCCCAATGCCACCTTCAATCCCAGGATGAATTGCAAAATACTTGATTGACCGTCTAACGTTCTCCGCAGCCTCGTATGGCACTTTCCAGTCGAAAGAGAACAGATCTATCTGTGGAACAGGAAAAAGAAGGTAGCCTGAAAGAAGTACATTACCCAGCAAGAACGGCAACAGGATAATTGCGCCAACTAGGGAGCTTGTTAGAAGCAATTTGATCTTTCTGCTTTCAGCCTTAACTGCGATGAACACGGCAAACAGCAGCACCGGCAGACTACTCAGTTTGACGGTGGGCAAGAACAGGGAAAGGCATAAGAGCAAAATATACGTCTCACCGTGACGCTCTGCCTGGCCGCCACCAGGTGTTTCTCGCTTCTCACAGTAATCTATGGTCAGAATCAGCGCATAGGGTATTAATACAGCAACCAGAAGATCGGGCGACAGAGAAGGGAGGAATACTATGGTAAGGAAAGGAGCAGCGCAGATTGGTAAAGCAAGGAGGCATTTGAGGATCTGAGAAACTGAGATATTTCTTTTAAAAAGATTATAAAATCCACTGAAGCAAATGAGTAATAGCAAGGTGTATGGGACAAGATTTATTACATGTGCAATCCTGCCATCGAAAGATAATATGTCGAAGAAAGCAGCAAAATAAAACCAAGATGAGTTAAATGCCAAGCGGTAATGCAGATTGCCGAGACCGTATACCGTACCATGTTCATTTATCCATTTAACTGCCTGGGCATGGTACATGCCGGTATCATGATAGCCAACCGGACCAGAAGCGATGAGGATTGCTGGAAAAAGACAAATACAACCAAGGACAAATAGATAAGGGTTGGTCTTGACCTCAAAAATAAGTGCTTTGATTGTGTCGCCAATGT
>CP070843.1:893389-898482 GCA_020350905.1 Deltaproteobacteria bacterium | reverse complement strand
CGGGAATGAAATTCTCAAATGCCCGCACCAAAGCACTTTGCTTCCAGTACCCTTTGAGTATGGGGAAAATGGACTGGTTGATAATGAGATCTGCGCCGTGATCAGTAAGTATTCGAGCCGCCCCGGGCTGCCCCCAGAAGTCAAAGGAGACCGGGAAACCTATTTTACCAAAATCAGTATCGAACACCTTATAGGTTGAGTCTCCCGGGACAATCCCTAAATGTCGCCGCTCCATAGTGGTAAGATTGGCTTTACGCTGCCGACCAACAACAGTGCCACTCCGATTAAAAAGCGTTGCCGTATTGAATCTTTTGTCACCCACCTCTTCCACCAGACCGGCAATCACATAACACCGAAGTCTTTTCGCCATATCAGCCAAAATCTCATCACCAGCCCATGGGAAATATTCCGGGAGGCAAGTCAGATCCACATCTTTACCGCGACACTTCTCCAGCAGTGTCATGGCATGGCCCACATTGCGAGGATCATCCAATTCTGGATAGGGTTTCCCCTGAATGAGGGCAACACGCACGGTATCTTTCATGGCACACTCCAACGAGAAGCTCGTATTCGAAATATTGATAGTTCTTTGAGGCCCGTGCCGCCTTTCTTTTTGATCTACTAGCTTCCGCTCATCACTTCCTCATGCAGTTCTAGATCCACCCACAAGGGAAAATGATCGGATGGGTAGCGACCAGCTTCGTGATCGCAGACGATAGAAACATCGAGGATTCTGAACTCGGATGTGGTGAGAATCCAGTCTATACGGCCTTTCGATGGAACACCTGTAAATCCATGTTGGGTATAGCTCTGTTGATCTTCCGGTCTGTTCAGCTCTTGCCAACTGTCGACGAAAGGTCCAATAGGCTTGTTAAGGGCACGATGCACATTCGAGCCAGGGAGATCATTAAAGTCCCCTAGTAACACCGTTGGTGCTCCCCTCTCAGCAGCCCAGGCACGAATCATTTTTGCCCCTTCTATGCGGGCCTGTTCTGATATGTGATCAAGGTGTGTTACCGAGACCCAAATGTGCTGACCACTATGTCTCATTTTCAGAAGAGCAAAACTGATCATACGGGGAAAGGCCGTATCCCAACTCTTGCTCATATGAACTTCTGGCGTTTCTGATAGCCAGAATTCACCTTCTTCTACGAGAGCAAAAGAATCGTCCACATAGTATAGCGTGGGATACTGACAGTGGTCATCCCAGTGACGTGACTCAGCCGAGATCCTGTAGCCCGACAGATTTTCTTGCAAAAATGACAACATAGAGGGTTTTCCTTCTTGCGTCCCCAGCACATGAGGGCGATACTTAACTATCATCCTCACCAGGAAGTCTCGGCGATTAAGCCAATGGTTCTCTCCATCAAATTCGTTTTCGAAACGGAGGTTGAAGGTCATTACCCGCAAGAAAACTCCTTTCCTCATCAGTCCGGCACAATTCTACAGAATCAAATCAGGAGCTTGCAAGTAAAAGAAATATTGCAGGGCTAATCCGGGGCAGGTTCTTTCTAGGCAGGAACGAATGGTGGGTTAAAACTGCTCAGAACAGCAAGCGCAGGCAGGGGCGTGTGAGAAGCTCAACTCGCAGTGCTCCTCCTCCACCATCCAGTCAGCCAAGATCTTGCGCTGCTCTTCATCGAGAACATTGACGGCTTCTTTTATCTCGCCAAGAGCATCTTCCTTGCCGGTCCATATCCGGGCCAGCAGGGTGAGCAGCAGTCGATCCTGGACGTCTAAGTCTAGATTATCAATATCCCGGAGAATCATCAGGAGGTCAAATTCTTTGGTGCCGCAGCTCCAGTACTTCTGCCATTTAAAAGGGAGACACCCCTGCATTAACTCCATGAACCGCAGCTTCCGACTCTTGTGATTCTCCGAATACATCAGGCTTCCTACGTTTCGAGAAACAGCTTTCTTTTTTAGCAGATCCTCAGTCCAAATCCTAGCGAAAATTATTGGCGCCAACTAAAGTTTGTGCAGTGCCACCTGGCAATATGTTACGCTTCACCGCTCCATCGCTGCCATCAGAGAGAAACAACATACCTAATCCTGAAGCCTTTTGGCAAACTTATTAATAGCCTCAGGAATTTGTTTACGTAGAAAAGTCTCCTTTTCAAGCTCTGGAAGCCCCCTATATGTCTGGTATTTGGGATGAGATTCTTTGAGCGCAGGAATCGAGGCTGGTCCCAACCCTTTTAAGTGTGGGTACTGTTCGACGAGTTCTACAATCGGCAACGGTTGCCTTGCTCCACTCTCCAACCAGTCGAGTCGCCGCATACATTCGAAACGGAGTTGATCTAACACATAAATAGAGATATCTATTACTTCCATTTTTTCCGCTTTCTCCAAGTGGAAAAAGTCGGAAGCGGTACCAAGGTTCTTTACTCCCATGACCAGTTCATAAAGGGCAAAAATGTTTTGGTCACCCGGAGAGATAAGAAAAAGCAGTGTGTTGTCCGAAAGATCGGACAACCTGGTTTGCTCATCTAGTTTGTCGCCAAACCGCTTTGACCAGGACCGAAATCCCCTGGTTGCAGCCTGTTTACGTTTGAAAGACTCCAGTTGGATAACTTCGGCCATTGTCAAGGGGCTTTTCCTAGAAAAAAGTGGACCTCTAACGAAGTAAGCTGACGGGTGGTGATCCCACTAGCCCTCTTCCCAACCATTCTCGAGTCTTCTGCGTTCTTAGGCTCAACCGCTGCCCACGTCTTCTCCACACTTCCAGCGTCTGAGCTAAGTTAGGACAGTATCCGATGACACGGATGCAAACATTTAAGGGATGCGCTTGGATTTGCACACAGTGTAGAACACACAGAGCTGGATGCCTTTCTTATAGCATGTTTGCTTGCGAGGAGCAAGTGAAACCACCTGGATTCGATCATGATTCGGATGAGCGAAAGTGGCTCCTAGCACGGTCGAAAAGCCGAATAAACTCATCGATGTCCTTTTGCGCAATTACTCCTTTCAGGTCAAGAATAATCCTTTCGAATTCTCTATAAAATACCCCGTAGGTGGAATTTAGCATTGGCATGGCTGCGTACAGGTCTGCATCTTGGGAAAGGAGATGGGTGATTTCCATGAGCCTTCGATGGAAGGCAGGGGTGGCAAAACGCTTCAAGTTCTTAAGATCAACACCTAATGAGTCGATGGTGAGTCCTAAGGCCAAGGTACTAAAGTGAGTCAAGCCTTGGACCACGGCCATATAATAGTCATGAACCTCAGGCGTAACCACCTCCACCCGGGCGCCGCCCTCTACCAGAACACCCTGAAGCCATTCTTGCCACCATTGCCCTCGCCCGGGGCACATCACCACGGTCTGTCCGGTAACGTTGGGCTCCCCAGGCCCAAAAAGCGGATGAGTCCCTAGGACGCTAGCGGCTGAGACCTCGAGCATAGTGCTCACCACCTCACTCTTAAGTGAAGCGATGTCCATGAGTAGTGCATCATTCTGAACCAGAGGGCCGATGGCGCGGACCACCTCTACCGTGTGCTGCAAGGGTACCGCCACCAGGACCAGATTACAGGTTTTCGCCAGATCCTCCGGTGTGGTTTCGGTACCAAGGTCAGCCACTGATACCGGATAGCCATGTTCACCGAAAAATCGATGAAACCAACGGCCCATTTTCCCCAGACCGCCGATTATGCCGACATGTATGTCTTTGTCTTCGATCATTGGCTTTTGTTGGTCTGCAACGTCTAAGTCATGGTCTCCTTGGGAACGAGGCGCAGGATGAAGATTAAATTCTTATCCAAAGCTGTTCTCTGTGCCTTGGGCCTTCAGCCTTGCACCGTATCATTATCAGGATTCAGTGTACTTACCTATGACTCCCTCCTGCTTGCTTACTACCTACTCTCATACAGCCCCTCAAATCTGTCCCAGAATTCCGGAAAGGACTTATCCACGCAGGTCTCATCTGCAATACGCACCCCTCTCGTGACCAGGCCAGCTACTGCGAAACTCATGGCGATTCGGTGATCATTATGGGTATCAATCAGGGCACCAACAGGACTTCCGCCTCTGATGGTAAGGCTGTCTTGTCCCTCATCAACCTGTACATCTAATCTCTGCAAGCCTTCAGCGACGGCTTGGAGGCGATCACTTTCTTTGATACGGAGGTGGCCCACGTTATTTATGACCGTCGTGCCTTCAGCAAAAGCGGCCGTTACTGCCAAAGTGGGTACCATGTCGGGCATATCCCTCATATCCACTTCAATTCCTCTGAGTCGCCCGCCTAATACGGTAACTCCATTGTCATGCCACTCAACCCTGCATCCCATCTGGGAGAGAAGTTCCAAAAACGCCAGGTCTCCCTGATGGCTGCTTCGAACGATATTGAGTGTTGTAATTTTCCCTCCGGTGATGGCTGCGGCCGCCCAGAAATAGGAAGCCGAAGAGCAGTCTCCCTCCACATCGTAGTTGCCAGGCCGATAGTGTCCAGGCGCCTCCACCCTGAGGGTTTCCTCATCCAGCCAACCGGCCACCACACCAAACCTGGACATTCCATCCAAAGTGACATCGACGTATGGCCTGGAGACCAGCCCCTGGACTCCAATCTCAACTGGATTGGAGGCATAGGGTGCTGCCAGGAGAATAGCGGAGACGAACTGACTTGAGCGACTCGCGTCTACAAGAGTGCGCCCACCTCTGAGCCCCGTGCCATGAATGTGTACAGGAGGACAGCCATTTTTTTCCAAGCTCTCAACTACCCCACCCAGTGGTCGCAAGCCAGCCAAGAGTTCACCAATGGGTCTCCTGTGCATGCGGTCACTCCCGGTCAGGACACAATCGCCTTGAACCAAACAGGCCACTGCAGTCAGTAACCTCATAGACGTGCCCGCGTTGTCCAGAAAAATAGGTTTCGAAGGGTGGTCAAGTTTGCCACCGGTGCCAGTCACTTCTGCTGCTTCGGGAGAATGTATGATCTGTGCTCCCAAGCTCTCAAGAGCCTTTGCCGTGTAACGGGTGTCGTCACACCAAAGAGTGTTACCCAACTGACTCTTCCCCTCGGCCAGAGAGGCCATGATGAGGTACCGGTGGGTGATGCTCTTGGAGCCGGGAATACGAACAATTGTATCTAGATTGGCAGTGG
>CP070843.1:886226-893289 GCA_020350905.1 Deltaproteobacteria bacterium | reverse complement strand
GCTGGTTTCGCCTCACCCGGTCTTCGAGCGGAAAGGAGACAACCTTGTTATCAGTCGGGAGATCACCCTCACCCAGGCGGTTTTGGTTACACAGATAGAAGTCCCCACTCTTGATGACAAAAAGCTCAGTCTCAAAGTGCCCCCCGGAACGCAGAGCCACACGCAATTACGGATCAAGGGTCATGGCGTACATCGGTTCAATAAGACGGGCAGGGGTGATCTATACGTAAAGATTATTGTTACATTGCCCAAGTCCCTGACGCCGGAACAGGAAGAGCTATTCAAACAACTCGCTGAGCAAGGAATGTAGTCTCCATCAAAAGACTACGGTAATAGTGGTTTAAGTTTCCTGCAAAGCTCGTGGAAGCGGCTTTCCCCGACTTAAGCCTGCGGCAAAGGTTAGCCGCGGTTTTTTTGTTTTGAACAGGGCTACCATAGGTCCCCGCGTCGCCGTTTCTCCGCGTCTCCGTCTCGGTCCGCTGCCGAGGGAACTCTTCTGAGCAAGAATGGCCGAACTAAATCAAAAAGCGCTGAAGCTAGCTGCAGCGGACTTCCTTTATCTCTTGGACCACGAATATCCCCGCAGCGCTAGCCTTCAGCTGGTTGGCAATCGTTACAATCTGGATCGATTGCACCGGGAAATTCTGCATCGAGGTGTTTTTGCACGGGAGGAAGCGAAGCAAAGACGGAATCGTCTTGTAGGCCCTGAAGAGTTGGTTAATCGTAAGTTGCTGGTGGATGGGCACAATGTCATAATTACCACAGAGAGCAGGTTCGCAGGTCGACCATTGATTGCTGCCAATGACGGCTTCATTCGTGATGTGGCAGGCATTTCCCACCGGTATCGTATCTCTCCCTTAACCCATGAAGCGATAGACAACATTTTTCGATTACTTCACAACCACCCGCCAAGTGAAACCCTGTTCTTCCTCGATGCTCCCATTCGTCAAAGCGGCCAACTCGCTGCTATACTTCGCACCGCTTTGAAGCGCTGGAATTTGACCGGTGATGCGCAAGCTCTCAAGGTACCTGAAAAAGAGCTTATAGGTGGTAAGGGCATTGTGGCTAGCAGCGATTCTGCCATTTTGGATGGCGTCGAACAGGGATTTGACCTTGCTGCTGTAGTCATTGAATCCCTCCCTCAGCAAGGGCACCTCATTGACTTCACATCTTTGGCCCAAGGTGCGTAGCGCAGAGCGTCAATTTCCATCTTGTCTCTTTCCACGCTATGCGCTATGCGCTATGCTCTATGCGACAAGACATAAACTGAGTATCAGAGAAAGCAAGCAGTCCAATGATTGAGCTGGATTCAGTTACCAAAACATACACTTTGGGGCAGCAGCGGATAAAGGCGGTTGATAACGTATCACTTACCATTCAGCCTGGTGAATTCGTGGCTATCATGGGCAAGAGTGGTTGCGGCAAGACCACCCTTTTAGGGTTGATCGGCGGACTGGACCGGCCCGACAGTGGCAGGATTAGTGTAAATGGCGAGGAAATATCCCAACTGGCTGACACGGAGTTGACCCGCTACCGCCGAGATCAGGTGGGGATTATTTTCCAATTTTTCAATTTAATACCTATCCTTACTGTTGCTGAAAATGTGGCCCTCCCCTTTAGCCTTCAGGGAAAATCAGAGAAAGAGATTCAGGCTCGAGTAAAAGAGCTGCTCAACGATGTGGACCTTGTGGAGCGTCAAACGCATTATCCTCACGAAATTTCCGGCGGCGAAATGCAAAGGGTAGCGATTGCCAGGGCTCTGATCAATCAGCCGCAACTGGTATTGGCGGATGAACCTACGGGTAATCTGGACTCACGCACTGGCCATCAGGTCATGAAGACAATGGCCAGACTCAGCGAGCAACACCGCACCACTTTTGTCCTCGCCACTCATAGCGGAGAAGCCGCCTCCTATGCCACCAGGACACTGCACATGCGAGACGGCAGCCTCAGCTCAGCAGAGATCGTTACGGAGGAGGCATAAACCTTCGCTGCAAAGGAAATTTGGCCCCAAAATAGGAATATTAGAGCTGAGGAAATTCCAAATCACAAATGACAAATCCAAAACAAATTCGAATTTTCAAAATTGGTCCTACGGACTCCCCACCCTGCGGGCGAGTCCCCGGTTTCAAATGACCCAAACATTATGGCCAATTTGTAAGTTAAATCGTTTCGAACATTTGGATATTGGGATTTTGGATTTGTTTGGTGCTTGGTATTTGAGATTTGGGATTTATAGCCTCTGCATGAGGCTTAGACCCTTGAAAAACTTCCCACAGTAAATGCTTACCGTGAATGATCATGATTAGATTGTGGCGTTGGTTTTGTCTTAGACATCTGAAAAACTACAAAGGTCGTGCTTTTCTATGCCTTCTTGGCGTGGCCCTGGGGGTTGCAGTGTTTGTGGGGATCAAGACTGCGGCCTCTAGTGCTTTGATCTCCTTCCGAGATACGGTGTCCTCACTCGCCGGGAAGACCCAGCTACAAGTAACGGGTCAGGGAAATGGATTCCCTGAGGATCTCTATGCCACGGTGGCTTCAGCCGAGGGTGTCCGCGCCGCCACGCCGGTGATGGAGTTCAATGTCCTGGCAACGGAGCCGCTGGACGAACCCTTGCTGATGCTGGGGATCGATGTGTTCAGTGATCAGGACTTCCGCCAATATCATTTTGTTGAATCCGCGCAAGGCAGTGGAGCCATTCTCTCTTTCTTGACCGAACAAGGCGCTATTGCCCTAACGGAGAAATTCGCTCAGCGACACGGTCTAAAGGTGAATGACCAACTTGAGATTCTTTCCGGCTCGAAGCGATTGACATTCACTTTGCGGGCATTATTAGAACTCAAGGGTCCGGCTGGCGCGCTTGAAGGCAATGTAGCCCTGGTGGACATCGCCGTTGCCCAGGATGCCTTTGATCGCATCGGTCGACTGGATCGTATCGATCTGCTCTTGGAAAAGGAGACTCACACCAAAACGGTGATCGCGCAACTCCAGAAACTCCTGCCCGCTGATGTGAGAGTGGAGTCACCCCAGAAACGATTGGGAAGAATTCAGGAAATGGTTGATGCCTACCGGCTCAATCTTCTCGCCCTCAGTCTAATCGCCCTGTTTGTGGGCATATTTCTTGTCTTTAACGCGGTTGCCTTTGCCGTAAGTAAACGGCGCTATGAGATTGCCATGCTTCGGGTGCTCGGAACTCAACGGTGGCAAATACTTGGACTTTTCCTGGGCGAAGCTCTCCTGGTTGGACTACTGGGCGCTCTCCTTGGAGTGGGCTTGGGATTGGTAATGGCCAAGCTCGCTTTGAAAGCCATGTCACAAACAATCAGTGAGCTTTATCTGCTCGTGCGGGCAGAAAGTCTGAGTCTGTCACCACTTATCATTCTGCTGGGCGCTGGGACCGCACTGGGTGTAGCCTCACTCGGAGGATTGGCTCCAGCCCTCGAGGCCAGTCGAACCCTGCCAAGTGAGGCGCTTTATCGGGGCAGTCTGGAGAGACGACTCCATATGAATCTTGGCAAAATTTCCCTGATAGGCGTTTTTGTCCTAGGTCTCGGCTACCTGTGCAGTAGGCAACCCCCGGTGAGTGAATTGCCAATCTTCGGATTCATTGCTGCCTTTCTGATATTAGCAGGATTCTCTTTTTTGGCACCGGCCAGTGTTCTCTTGGTCAACCGGTCTTTATCTTCCGTATTCAGCAGGCTCTTCAAGCTAGAAGGTCAGATGGCCAGTCGCTACCTGGGCCGCTCTCTCAACCGTTCGTCGGTGGCCATCGCCTCCCTGATGACAGCGTTGGCAATGTTAATCAGCATCTCCATACTGATTCTTAGCTTTCGCCAGACAGTGGTGGTATGGACAGAACAGATCATAGCCGCCGATCTTTACATTTCCCCGGCGGGCCGCATTACGGGCCAGCGAACAGGACTGCCCTCTGAATTGGTGCAATCCCTGCCGAAGCTATCCGGGTTTGTGGCCATGGAACGTCTGACCGAGACTCCAATCCACATAGGGGATGTGCCAGCGCTTTTGGACGTCACCGATCTGGAGGTAAAAGAAACATTTGGCCGGATTATGTATCGACGTGGGTCCTCAAGTGAAATCATGCGCCGTTGTCGAGAGCTGGGTCAGATTTCCATTTCAGAGGTTCTAGCGAATCGATTGACCCTCGAGGAGGGAGATGCGCTTGAACTTCCCACACCGAACGGTGTGCAAAGACTAGTGATCGCGGGAGTATTCTATGATTATCGCACCGAGGGGGGGATGGTAATCATGGACCGGTCCACTTATGATCGTTATTGGCCTGACGATCACAGGTACACCTCGGTGGGACTTTACCTCGAATCCAGTACCGATCCAGAGCAAGTCCGAACGCTTATTCGCCAGGATCTCGAAAGAAGCCAGGAGGTCTTCATCACCAGCAATCGGGAACTGCGCCAAGAGATCCTGCGGATCTTTGATCAAACCTTTGCGATTACCTATGCCTTGCAGGTAATCGCTATAATTGTTGCCATTTTCGGTATTGTGAACACTTTAATACTTCTGGTGAGCGAGCGCGAACGCGACATCGGGGTTCTCAAGGCGGTGGGAGCGACCAACCGGCAAGTACAAAAAATGACTCTGCTTGAAGCCGGACTTATGGGTTTCATAAGCTTTGTTCTGGGCTCTGTGAACGGTATACTTCTCTCTCTATTGCTCATCTTTGTGATCAATAAGCAATCCTTCGGCTGGACGATTCAGTTCAGCGTTCCGGGGGCGATGTTTGTCAAGACCCTGATTCTGGTTTTGGTATGTGCACTGGTTGCCGGCTTTTTCCCGGCCCGAGCCGCAGCGGGGAAGAAAGTTAGTGAAGTCATGAGGATGGAGTAAAACTAGTGTGCGGCAGACAGCTGGCAGCAGGCAGCTTGTCACTAGGCACTCCAGGCCGACGCGGTGAGACGGCGAGAGGGAGACGAGGCGATAATGCCTCGTGCCTTCAGCCTTTTACTCTATGCTCCATGCTCTATGCCCCATGCCTCAAGCCCTTAATCCATGGGTTTAAAAAGTGCGAGTGACAAATTGGACTTTATAGAGAAGAAAAAACTGGTATTCCAGCTATATGAGGAGTATGAGAGGCTCGTGCGGCCCTACAAGTCTCAGGCGGTCTGCGAAAAGGGTTGTGCCTCTTGCTGTATCGATGTGGGTAGTGTAGGAGCCACCACTTTAGAGGGGTTGATAATACTTGAGCTTATCCAGGGGTGGGACAGGCAAGCGCTCAAGGAGATGAACCGCGTCCTGCGAGAGAATCGGAATGATAAACTCAACCAGGTGTTCGCTCGCTGTGCTTTTCTGGATCAGGAGCAAAGCTGCCGCATCTATGCTGTGCGCCCATTTAGTTGCAGGCGACTGTATTCCCTCAGGAAATGTGATGGCCAAGGGGCTGTGGTTCACCGCCAAGCCGTTGCACTGGGGCAGAAAATTGAAAAGGAATTGCAAAACCTGGATCCAGATGGCTGCTCAGGTCACCTGAGCTTTATCCTTCATTTGCTGGAGGAGGAACTATTTCGCCGGGCCCATCTGAAAGGAAGTTGGAAGGTGGTTGACTTCAGGGAAATTATCGAGCGCTATGAGCTAGTCGTCCACAGGGGAGGACCAATAGGGGGCAAGCACCGGGAACCTACTTTCGGTCCGGGTGAGCCCGAATAGTCGATGGCCGCCTTTCCGTCATTCCGGAATCCGCCGCCGGCGGATATCCGGAAACCAGAAAATGGATGAGATGGATTCCTGGATACCGGATAACGGCTAGGCCGTGTCCGGTATGACGATTTTCGGAGCGCGAAACGAGTCTCAACTTCCTACTGGCTGCCAAGAAAGGAAATATGGGCGTGTTATCTGATCGGCGAGGGCAGGCACCTTCAAATAACTTCTGGCGATTCAGCCGGATACCGCTTTGTTTAGTAGTTGCTGTCTTAACTTTCGATGTCACTCCAGTCGTCAATGGCCAAGCGGACGAACACGCTTTCCGTCGTGCCCTGCCAGGATATTTCTACCGTTTTCCTGCCGACCATGCAGCTCATCCTGAGTTTCGCACCGAATGGTGGTATTACACCGGACATCTCACCACTGAGAAAGGACGTAACTTTGGGTTTCAGCTCACCTTTTTCAGACATGCTTTGCGGCCGTTATCAACACAATCTCAATCGCGCTGGGCCATCCACAACCTCTACTTCATCCATTTCGCCATAACAGATGAGAAAAAAGACACCTACCGCTTTCAAGAGAAGGTGAGCAGGGGGGCTTTGAAGATGGCTGGAGCCGACCCTCAGACGTACCATGTCTGGGTACAAGACTGGGAAGTGCGATTGCAGGAGAACATGCACAGACTCAAGGCCGGGAAGGAGGACATGGGCATAGATCTGACTCTGGTGCCGGCCAAGGGAGCTGTAATTCATGGTAAAAATGGAGTAAGCCAGAAGGCGGTGGGTGAAGGCTATGCTTCCCACTATTACTCGCTGACGCGGATGCAAACCACGGGGGTGCTTCACTGGCAGGGCCGCTCATATAAGGTGACAGGTCAGGCCTGGATGGACCACGAGTTTGGTTCCAATCAACTTCGAGACTACCAGGTGGGTTGGGACTGGTTCAGCGTCCAGTTGGACAACCAAACGGAACTGATGCTCTACATTATCCGGCATCAGGACGGCCAGGCCGACCCGACTTCCAGTGGGACTCTGGTCCAGCCGGACGGCAGTTCTGAGCACTTGCTCTTATCCACTTTTCAGGTAGAGACTCTGGGGTCCTGGCGCAGCAAGAAGAGTGGAACCATTTATCCGTCCGGGTGGCGGTTGAAGGTGCCTGGTAAGAAACTGGAATTAAAGTTAGTCCCCACGGTAAGAGATCAGGAGTTAACCACGCGAAAGAGCACCCTGGTCAATTACTGGGAGGGCAGTGTCCGGGTGACGGGGAGGTTCCAAGACAAGGATGTCAAAGGGCGAGGTTATGTCGAGCTTACTGGCTACGATGCGAAATTCAAACCGGGCATTTAGGAGTCAGGGCTTGGGGATCAGCTTAGAAGTTTAAATAATTTTAG
>CP070843.1:883411-886126 GCA_020350905.1 Deltaproteobacteria bacterium | reverse complement strand
TTGTGCTTCCTTCAAAAACCTCCCTCCACTGTACAAACAACTCTAGCAATTGAATTCCTCTTTTGGAGTGTGGTCTAACGAATCGCAATCATTGTGAAAGTGCTTCTAGGAAATGTTCGCCGAACTCGAGGGCCAGATAGAGAAAATCACCTATACCAGCGTGGAGACCGGCTTCACCATCGCCAAGGTAAAGGTGGATGGCCATAGAGGGCCGGTGACCGTGGTGGGAAATATAGCGGCCCCAACGGTGGGCGAGATCATCACAATGAAGGGCGAGTGGGTGCATCACCCCAGATACGGCGAGCAGTTCAAAATAGCCCACTACACTACTAAGATCCCCGCTTCCGTATATGGTATTGGAAGATACCTGGGTTCCGGGCTCATCAAAGGCATCGGCCCGGTGATGGCCGAGCGGATTGTGGAAAGATTCGGCAAGGAGACTCTTGAAGTAATTGAGCAGCAGGTGGATAGGCTTGCGGAGGTTGAGGGCATCGGCAGAAAACGAATCAGAATGATCGAAAGGGCCTGGGCCGAGCAGAAGGAAATACGGGAGGTAATGATTTTTCTGCAATCTCATGGCGTGAGCTCAGGTTATGCCACCAAGATCTTCAAGCGCTACGGCAGAAAGTCCATTGAGGTGGTCAAGCAGAACCCTTACACACTGGCCACAGACGTCTTCGGCATTGGTTTCGTCACGGCAGATGGCATCGCCGAAAAATTAGGGTTCGCTAAAGACTCTGAGTTGAGAGCTGAAACAGGAATCCTCTACGTTCTCAGTCAACTGGCCGAGGAAGGCCATGTCTACTACCCCTATGAACCCCTGGTGGAAAAGTGCCAGGGAATCCTCAAGGTGGAGCGGGAAGTGGTGGTCAAGTCGTTCGCCAAAATTGCCCTGGACAAAAGGGTTGTCATCGAGGATTTGAACCAGGACATTGAGGAGTTCCGCGAAAACTACAAAGCTGTCTACCTCGCGAAGTTTCACTTCTCCGAAACCAGCAGTGCCACCCGGCTAAAAGGTTTGATCAGCGCTGCCAAGTTGATCAGAAAAATCGATAGCGCTAAAGCCATCGACTGGGTTCAGGACCAACTTGCTATTACCCTTGCAGAGAGACAGGTGGAGGCGATACAGGCAGCAGTTGAGGACAAGGTACTGGTCATAACCGGTGGACCGGGAACTGGTAAAACCACGATCATACACGCGGTCCTGAAGATATTTGCCAAACTAGGGGTAAATATAATGCTGGCTGCACCGACCGGAAGGGCAGCCAAACGGATGAGCGAGGCCACGGGACATGAAGCCAAGACCATCCATCGGCTGTTGGAGTATAGCACGCAGAGAGGGGGATTTCAGAGGAACCAGGAACGGCCGCTGACATGCGATCTCCTTATCGTTGACGAAGCCTCGATGATGGCCACGACACTCATGCAACACCTGTTGAAGGCTGTTCCGTTGGAGGCCACGTTCATTCTGGTGGGCGATGTCAACCAGTTACCATCGGTTGGAGCTGGCAATGTTCTGAAAGATATCATCGACTCTGGTGCAGCTAAAGTGGTGAAGCTGAATGAGATTTTTCGCCAGGCCCAGGAGAGCTCCATCATTGTAAACGCTCACAGAATCAACAGCGGTCAGCTTCCCACAATTGAGACTCCAGACCGACCTGACCAGGACTTTTACTTCATCGAGCAGGAAGATCCGGATGAGGTTTTGAGGATAATACTGGAGCTCGCCAAAGAGCGCATACCCAGACGTTTTGGGTTTGACCCGTTTGATGACATTCAAGTGCTGACTCCCATGCACAAAGGTGTGGTGGGAGCTGAGAATCTGAACGCGGAGTTGCAAAAAAAGCTCAACCCCGGAAAAGAGGGGATAACCCGGGGTGACGCGCAGTTCCGGGTCAACGACAAGGTAATGCAAATCAGAAACAATTATGACAAAGAGATTTTTAATGGTGATATTGGCAGGATCAAGAGCATCGATTCCATAAACCAAGAAGTGATGATCGTCTTTGATACCGGTGAGGTTCCCTACGACTACGGCGAACTGGATGAAGTTGTTTTGGCGTATGCCATCTCAGTGCATAAATCGCAGGGCTCAGAATACCCGGCAGTAATACTTCCCGTCTTGACGCAACACTACATGCTCCTCCAACGTAATCTTATCTACACCGCTGTGACCAGGGGCAGAGAACTGGTTGTGCTGGTTGGTACCAAAAAAGCACTGTCAATTGCGGTGAACAATGATAAGACCCAGAGACGCTACACCTTTCTCCGGTACAGGCTGACTTTCTAAACGCAAAGCGCAGAGCTCATGCGCATAGCGTGAAGCGCGCAACGCATTAGGTGCTAAAAAGTAAATAGTCCCCGGCACAGCCGGGGCTTTGGTCCATGAGCCAACCCGAAAGGGAGGGTTTTTAGCCTACGACTGGCCCAGCAGAAAACATACTTCTCATCTGCTGACCAGGAAATATGATAGTGACCACTCATACACTGCCTGGGCGATTCTAAAGGGAAAGGGATTTTGTCTTTTTCTTTCTAGCCCGGATATTTCATGAATGGCCTGCTGCGGCCGCAGATATGACTGTCCTTCCGGTCGTCCTCGTGCGTCGGACCCTGCGCCGTACTGTTCAAGTACGCCTCGGATCCAACTCCCTGCGGTTGCCCGGTGGCACTGCCATCTCCACAGTCTCGCGACGGCAATTCAAGAAACATCCGGGC
>CP070843.1:880187-883311 GCA_020350905.1 Deltaproteobacteria bacterium | reverse complement strand
GAGGGTTCGTGCCCTTGGTCTGATGTCCGGAGGTCTCGATAGCATGCTGGCAGTCAGGGTGCTCCTGGATCAAGACATCGAGATGACGGGCATTACCTTTCAAACTCCGTTCTTCGGACCGGCAGGTGCACAAAAGGCAGCCCGACAGCTGGGGATACCCTTGCGAGTGGTAGATATCGGCGAGGCCCATCTGGAAATGCTCAAGAACCCTAAGTATGGCTACGGCAGCCAGATGAACCCGTGCATCGATTGCCACGCGCTCATGCTCAAGACTGCCGGTGGGATCATGGATGCTGAAGGGTTTGACTTTCTTTGCACCGGGGAGGTGTTGGGGCAGCGCCCCATGTCACAGCGCAAGGACGCTCTCAGAGCAGTGGATAAGCTCTCGGGCTATGGAGGGTACATTCTCCGGCCACTGAGCGCCAAGCTGTTATGGGAGACAGTGCCGGAAGAATTGGGCAAGGTGGATCGTCAGAGGCTTCTGGATATCCACGGACGTTCTCGCAAGGTTCAGATGGCTCTCGCCGCTTACTACGGGATTGAAGAATACCCCAGTCCGGGTGGCGGCTGCATCCTCACCAAGGAAGGATTCGCTGATAGGTTGCGGGATCTCTTGGCCACCCAGGAAGAGGTGGGGCTTCACGACGTGGAACTTCTCAAATGTGGGCGCCATCTGAGGCTTCCAAGCGGAAGACGTCTGGTGGTGGGGAGAGTACACGGTGATAATCTGAGACTGCAGGCATTGGCTCGGGAGGAAGATCTTCTTTTGAGAGTCAAGGGAATTCCAGGTCCCACCGGGTTGCTAGCTGCTCAAGTCTCTGTGCAAGAAGTGGAATTGGCTGCTGGTATCGTAGCAGCCTACAGTGACGCCGAGACCGGTGAGGATACGGTTGTCGTGCTATCAGGGAGGGAAAACCGGGAGATTACAGTTACGGTAAGGCCCAAGGAAGACTTTCGCGAACTCTTGATCCAGTGAAGTGTAATACATTCCGGTCTATGATCCACTTCTTCAGGATCTCACCTGCGGCGAAAGTACGCTTCGTCCTGATCGCGGCTGGAAAGCCGCTCCCACAGACGACGTGAAGATGCATTATAATCTGTGGGAGCGGCTTTCCAGCCGCGACTCAGAAGTGTCGCTTGGCTTCGCTCGTCATTTCTTCGCGCTCGCTGCGCTCCGCTTAGTCCCTCACCGCAAGCGGCATCTACGACAAGCGGGTCCCAAGTTTGGCCTTAAGGCCATCATTGAGTCATTATGTCTTAATTAAATGACCATCAATGACAGCGTAGGGTCATGACGGCCACGTTCAGTGGCCAAATGACTATGAATGACAGCTAAGCGCAATAGCGCGGAGCGTAATGACTTAATAGTGCCTCGTTATTCTTGCGCTGATTGCAGCTTCTCCGCCACAACCTCCGGCAACGGTCTCGCCTTCCAGGTATGGTCTATAGCCACGATAGTGGCAGTGCCCTCCGCCAGCAGCCCAGTCTCCGGCGGTCGGTAGAAGCGAAACTGAAAGACTATGGCCTTCTCCTTCAATTCTTTAACTGAGGTCTCGATCTCAAGCAGCTCACCGTAACGTGCCGGAATCAAGAAGCGGCAATCGGCGGCCACTATGGGTAAGCCAAATTTCTCTTCGCGGTTGCGAAAGGTATTTTCGGGAGCTTGGCCGAGGTTTCGCAGGAACTCTTCTATACCCCGATGGCAGTAGCGAAAATAGCTGACAAAATAGACAATGCCATACGGATCAGTGTCACCAAAACGAACACGCACCTGGGTTCTGTGAGCGAGCATGAAGCGCCTCCTCCAGATTTATGACTCACTGAGTTGCTTGAACTCAGCAGAGTTTCCCCTCTCCATTCAACTGATTCTAATCAAAATAGCTGCTGGCTGCTGCCCAGAGCGACTCGACCGGAGCGACACGACTTGAGCCCGTCGACAGGTCCTGTCGAAGGGCTGCCCCCCAACGGCTATTGTTCACCCAGAAACCGCGAGGTGTCATTCTGAGCGAAGCGAAGAATCTCCGAAGAGCCCCAGGAAATAGGAGATTCTTCGTCGTCCCGCCGTCGGCAGGACTCCTCAGAATGACATGCCAACACAGAGTTTTTGGATGGACACTGGCTGTCTGCTAATATTCTTGTGGATGTTGGCACACCAGTAAGAGCATTGTCAAGAAAGGATGCATCCTGTGGGAGCGGCTTTCCCCGCCCGCCTCGCCTTGCCTGCCCGCTCGTGCCTCGCAGTGGCAGGCGGGCTCGCATGGCGGGCGGGTAGCCGCGAACAACTGGTCATGGGAAACCGCTCCCCACTTCCACCGGACCATTGGGAGAGCTTTGAACATGATCTTGCTTAGAGAAAAAAATCACGAACTATTTTTTGGCTTGACAAAATCATGGGTCAATATATGATTAGAAACAAATTCAGTTGCTTAATGCTGTTTTCTTCATGTTATCTACAATCGCAAGCTTCTCAATCCTTCGCAGAAGCGTACCTGTTAAACCAGAATAGCAAATAGAGCTAGCTCGAGTTGAGAACTCGCATCCTATATCTCTAGCGGTACCTGGCGTTCTCGTTCCAGTGGAATCAGCTAACACAGCCGGATCCAAAGACAATTCCGAGAGTAATCTGTTGCTCCAGAGCACCGACACTCTGCGAGCATACAGTTTCTATATCTGGCAAGCAGGCCAGCGCATTTTTCCACCACAATAGCCGAATACGAGAAGATCGTACCTAATCCAAAAGGTAGAGCATCTGTCCTCTCTTAGCCCAATGGCTTATGCCAACGACGTGGTCTTTGAGCTGGTGCAGTCGTATTCTGCATTCTGAGACTTGTGCCATTTTTTGAACAATGTAAAGGGGGTGATAAGAAACCTGTCTATTGCCACCGGACCAGGTGGTGAAAACGACTTGCCGACTGGTGGAGCAAGCGACCTAGGAAGGATCAATCAACCGTGAAGCCCCAAGAGAGACAAACCACCGGGGCGGAGGTTCTAACTACAAGCTCTAACCAGATCGCAGCGAGAAAGGGGGTGGTGAGTTACCGCGATGAGGGATTAACGGACTAACCTCTAACGCCAACAAGGAGTGTACAGCAAGTCTGGAGATAATACTGCTGAATCGGAGGTT
>CP070843.1:867653-880087 GCA_020350905.1 Deltaproteobacteria bacterium | reverse complement strand
TGGTCTCGCGACAGCAATTCATGAAATATCCAGGCTAGCATGAGAAGACCTTGGCTGTTGGATGCGATGTTCTCGCTGCTACAAGGTGACTGGAACCCCTTCATTCGTTAGACTTAAACCACTTGGAAGACACTGTTAAAAGCCTCATAGCAAAGCAAGGATGATGAGGAAAATGGACGAGCGTAGGAAAAAACGACTGACTGCCGCAGTTGCCGCGGTCTACAGATACCTGAGGAGCCAAGAAGAGCAGCAACTCGCAATGGAAGCGGTGAGTCAAGCAGTTTCTGCTCCCACCGTGGGGGCGGCAGGTTTGTGGTCCGCGTCAGGCAGACAGGCAATGATGGAAATGCGCAAGTTACTTCAGCTGCGGGTAATGCGCTAGTGGACAGTATTGTTCTCTGATGTTGAGGGCTTTTACCTCTGGCGCCAGGGCACAACCTGCTGATTGTGATTCTTGCGGGTTTACCTTCACTGAATTGAGTGCTTGAGAAAAGAGGGAGCAGCGCTTAATGAGAGACTAAGAGGAGAGGATTATGACAGAAAAACATGGAAAGCTGACGGCTGGACTGGTGGAGGAAGAGGTGAAGGTGGCCGATCCGGTCAAGATTCAAGATCTGACTTTTCGGGATGCGCATCAATCTATTTTCGCTACGCGCGGGCGCACCGAAGACATGATACCCATTGCAGAGGAGATGGATGAGGTTGGCTTCTGGGCCCTGGGTGTCTGGGGTGGGGCAACCTTTGACACCATGCACCGTTTCCTCGGGGAAGATCCATGGGAAAGACCGCGGACGCTCAAAAAGTATGTCAAAAATACGCCGCTGCAGATGTTGCTTCGAGGACAGAACCTGGTGGGATACCGCAATTATGCGGACGATGTGGCCGAGATATTCGTAGAGCGGGCAGCAGAAAACGGCATAGACGTCTTTCGGGTGTTTGATGCGGTGAATGATTTGCGCAATTTTGAGACGGTTGTACCTATCATTAAAAAAATGGGCATGCACTTCCAGGGCGCTATCTGTTACTCCCTTACAGAGCCACGAATGGGAGGGGATGTTTATAATACCGACTATTACGTTAAGAAGGCGAAAGAGTTGGAGGATATGGGTGCGGACACGGTCTGCATCAAGGATATGGCGGGGCTCATCTCGCCCTACGATGCCTACATGCTGATCAACGCCCTCAAAAAAGAGATCAAGGTGCCGATTCATCTACACAGTCACTTCACCTCGGGCCAGTCGTGTATGGCCTTATTAAAGGCCATAGAGGCAGGAGTGGACATTGTTGACACTGTGTTGTCACCCTGGGGCTATCGGACCTCACACCCGGCTTTGGAACCGTTGGTGATGACCCTGAAGGGAACGAGTCGAGATACGGGCTTTGACATCAACAAATTAGCTGAGCTTTCAGAGCACATGGAAAAAGTTTCTCCCAAGTATAGGCATCTTTTGGACGACACCAAGCTCTCGGTAATAGACATCAACGTGCTCCTCCATCAGACTCCCGGTGGGATGCTCTCCAATCTGGTCAACCAGCTGAGAGATATGGATGCCCTGGATCGCATCGATGAGGTTTTTGCCGAACTGCCGCGGGTACGCAAAGAGTTGGGCCAGGTGCCGCTGGTCACGCCCACCAGTCAGATTGTTGGCATTCAGACCGTCAACAATGTACTCTTCGATACTGAGGATGAGCGTTACAAGATGATCACCGCCCAGGTAAAAGATCTCTGTTACGGTTTGTACGGAGAAACACCTGTACCCATTGATCCTGAAGTGCGAAAGAAGGCCTTGAAGGGATATGAGCGCGGGGAAAAGCCCATCAAAACGAGACCGGCCGACGTGCTTGAACCCGAATTGGACAAGGCCAAAGCTATGGCAGGAGATTTGGCTAAGGATATAGACGATCAGCTCATTGTGGCCCTTTATCCTACCACCGGTGTTCGTTTTTTGAAGTGGAAATATGGCCTGGAAGAAGTCCCCGACGAGGTAAAGCCCAAAACTTTGGAGCAGGCGAAGGAAGAGAACCGTCTCATTGCTCTGGCAAAAGCAGGCAAGCTGGTGGAAAAGGTGGAAAAGCCAGCGCCGGAGAAGAGTCCAGGACTTCGAGCCTTCAATGTATTTGTGGATGGCGAGTATTTTGAAGTGGAAGTAGATGAAGTGGGGGGTGCACCTGTGGTGACGGCGGTGACGCCCATGATGCCACAACCTGTGGCAGCGCCAGCTCCGCCTCCTGCCGCTCCTGCTGCAGCTCCTGCACCAGCCCCTGAGGCTGCACCGGCCGCAGCCGCTCCAAGACCGGCAGTGGAAGGAGGAACACCCATTGAAGCGCCCATGCCGGGAATGGTCATTCGCTATGAGGTCAAAGAGGGTGATTCAGTAAATGAAGGAGACGTGGTCCTCATTCTCGAAGCCATGAAGATGGAAAACTCAATTGCTGCACCCACTTCTGGGACGGTGCTTTCTATACCTTTCAAAAACGGCGATTCCGTGCAGAAGGGAGATACGCTGGCTGTCATCGGCTAAGAAGCTCTTATGGCCATTATTCAGGGGCGGACTCCCGATTGGGTTCGCCCCTTTCTAAATTATAAATATCCGGGCTAGATCTCCGTGCTTCAATCTTTCATTTGCATTAGGCAAAAGACCTCGTGAGGGGAGGATACATGGCGGCCGCTCCAGTATTTGAGACCAACTTGCCAGGACTTAATTTACTGGCAAGGGGAAAGGTAAGAGACATCTATGATTTGGGGGACCACTTGCTTATTGTGGCCACAGATCGGATCTCTGCTTACGACGTGGTAATGCCCAACGGGATTCCGGACAAAGGAAGGATACTAACCACAATCTCCTCTTTCTGGTTCAAGGCTCTGGCCGAGGTGGTGGACAATCACCTGATAACCACAGAGGTAGAGAAGTTTCCAGAAGAGTGTCAGGATTATGCCGAGGAATTGGCAAACCGAAGCATGCTGGTGGCCAAAGCGGAACCCTTGCCGGCAGAGTGCATTGTTCGTGGGTATCTCAGCGGGTCAGGGTGGAAAGACTACCAGAGTCAGGGAGCGGTGTGCGGCATAAAACTGGCGGAAGGGCTGGTGGAATCAGCCCGTCTCGAGCCTCCCATATTCACCCCCTCCACCAAAGCTGAAAAAGGAAGACACGACGAAAATATCGACTTCAACACCCTCTGCCACCAGGTGGGAACAGACTTGGCGGAACAGCTTCGTGATTTGAGCTTGGCGCTTTATGAAAAGGGGGCGGCTCTGGCCAGCCAGCGAGGCATCATCATTGCCGACACCAAGTTCGAGTTTGGTATGGTCGGGGGCACGGTCACCCTCATCGATGAGGTCCTTACTCCAGATTCGTCCAGATTCTGGCCAGCCGACCACTATCAGCCCGGCAGGAGGCAGCAGAGCTTCGACAAGCAGTATTTGCGTGATTATCTCGATCAGTGCGGTTGGGATCGGACGCCCCCTGCACCAGTATTACCTGACGAGGTGGTGCGCAACACCCGGACCCGCTACCTTGAGGCTCTGGAGCGTCTCACCACGAGTTAGGAGCGGGATCATGACTGAAAAGGAGTCTTACTCGATCCAGCTTGATGAGGTGGATTGGAATGACGCCTCCTGCCTGATCACTTACGGCCCTCTTCCAGATAAATTAACCCTCTCTATCCAAACCGTTGGCTTGATCCAGAAACCCTTGCTTCAGCGCAACAGAGATGGACTCTTGCGCATCGTCTGCGGCAGCCGTCGTTTGGCGGTTTGCCAGCAACTTGGGCTGGAGCCGTTGTCTTGCGAGATTTTGCCCACTTCCATATCACCTGAGACGTGCTTGCGGATGGCCATCTATGACAACATTGCTCAAAGGGATTTGAATCCCGTGGAGAAATCTTTGGTTCTCACCAAGATGGCCCAACACGAGGACCAGGCACAGCTCATTCAGGAATTCATGCCTCTTCTGAACCTTGAGCCCAGTACCGTGATTTTTGGCCGCTATAAGAAGTTGCTACTCATGGAGGAAAGCATTCTTGATGCCATAGCTGGGGGTACACTTCACGAGCGGATAGGCTTTGTTCTTTCACCCCTGGAGCAGGGAGACCGTTTCGCCTTCTTCAACTTTTTTCAAGAGCTACCCTTCAGTGTGAGTGTGCAGGAGGAATTGGTGGAGACGGTTGTGGAAATAGGACGGAGGGACAATCTCACCCCGAGAGAGGTTCTGGATAGTGCAGAGGTGAATGATCTGCGGCGGGCCCACAAAAGGTCGGCACGACAACGAGTTCAGGAGATTCGTAAGCAGCTGCTGGCTACAAGGGCTCCCCGACTTACCGCCCGGGAAGAGAGATTTGACAGAGAGGTCGGCAAACTTAAACTACCAGCTGGAGTGCGCGTGGTTCCTCCACCTTATTTCGAGGGGCCCAGATGGAGTTTGGAATGTACCTTCGAGCGCGGCGATGAGTTGGCAACGCGACTGAGACAATTGGCTGAGCTGGCCGATCAGCCTGAGTTCAAACAAATTATGGAAAGCGAATGAAGTATCGTCCAGAAAGGTTGGTTATTGAAAAAGGGGTTGCTGGCAGCCCGTTGGTAAAAAGAATCCTGGAAACCTTGCCGGGTATTTCCGTAGATTGGGTTGATGAGCTCAAAGAAGATGCGGATGGAGAGAATGGAAGCTTTCTTGAAATCGTGAAATTTCGGGGCAGGTTTATAAAACCCTGCCCCGGTACCCGCTTTTACAATTGCTGCGGCTACCAGATCCTTAACCTGGGAATTCATTGCTCTCTTGGTTGCACCTACTGCATACTACAAGCATATTTTACCAGCCGCAACGTGCGACTTTTTGCCAATCTGGACGACGCGATACAGCAGTTGACGGAACATCTTGACAATTCCCGGAGGCAAACACATCGTATCGGCACAGGTGAGTTTACGGACAGCTTGCTCTTAGATCCTCTGATTCACCTTAGTGAACATTTAGTACCACTTTTTGCCGCCCAACCAAATGCGATTCTTGAACTGAAAACCAAGACTGCCCAGGTGGATCTTCTCGAAAACTTGGATCATCGAGGTCACACTATTGTAGCTTGGTCACTCAATCCGCCCCAGGTGATCGCCGGAGAGGAATCTGGTGCTGCTCCCTTGGAAGCGAGACTGGAAGCAGCACAACGGTGCCAAAGGTGGGGCTATCGGGTTGCTTTTCATTTTGATCCACTTCTGGCTTATCCTGGATGGCAACAGGGTTACCAAGAAGTTGTAGATCGTCTTTTCTCTGCTGTGGCTCCGGGGGGCATTGCCTGGATCAGTCTGGGTACCCTTCGGTTCATGCCGTCTCTCAAGACTATAATTCAACAACGGTACCCAAACACCTCTATTCTGGATGAGGAGTTTATCCCGGGTTTGGACGGGAAACTGCGCTATTTTCGCGATCTCAGAGTGGAAATGTATGCTCACCTGAACGAGTTGTTACTTGGAATCCATAAGGATCTCTGCGTCTATCTCTGTATGGAGAGTGATGATGTCTGGCGGGAGGCTCTTGGATTCTCGCCGGCGGAACGCGGCGGCCTGAGCGCCATGTTGGACAGGCGGGCGTTATCCTGACTTGTACGTGCTTCAATTTGACAGTATTAGGGGGCTCTGGTAGCTTGCTGTCATAGCACAAACAATATCACAAGTGACATTGTTTTGAAAAACCCTCTTCAGAAGATCGAGTGTTGCGCAAAAGAACGTAAAGGCAGTGGTGAACAAGCGCAAACGAACTCTGAGATTTCGTAATTATGCTCATGAAACGCTGGTCAAGCGCTTCATCCGCAAGGTGCTGGTACCAATAGCGCGAGTGTGGTTCGGTACCTGCCGGGTAACTATGATCAATGAAGGGGTCTACCGAGATTACTTCCTTACCGATCAACCCATTGTTGGGGGCACGTGGCACCGCGGCGCCGTCTATTTTCTGTACTTCTTCGGGAATCTCCAGCCAAGGATTATGATCAGCCATAGCAAGGACGGGGAGATTCTTGCGCAGTATGCCTCAGGCTTTGGTGTTGTTCCGATACGTGGATCCTCCAGCAAGGGGAGCCGTGATGCTTTAGAGAAGATGCGGCTTTATTTACAGGGAGGAGGCAAGGCATGTGCCACGGTTCTTGACGGACCCCGAGGACCGGCATATGTGGCCAAAAAGGGTATGATCTATCTGGCTAAACTCACGGGAGCGCCTCTCATTCCAATCATCTGGTCTGCCAACCGGTCCATTACTCTGCGGACTAGCTGGGACAAAACCGTTCTGCCTCTCCCTTGGAGCAGGGTCTACGTAGCCTTTGGCCAGCCAGTTCTCATCCCCTCAGAAAGCAGCAGGAGAGATCTCGAGAGATATCGGCGGTTGATTGAGGAGCGGTTGAACACTATGATGACAGAGGTGGATCGCCAGTGCGGATATCGAAGATAGTCAAATACCAAATTTCAAGCACCAAATCTCAGGGTTTCAGGTGTCGGGTGTCAGGTGTCAGGGACGAAAAACAAAAAAACTGAAACCCGAACACTGAAACCTGAAACCTCAGTCTTTGTGATTTGGAATTTTCAGTCACTCCATTACTTCAGTACTTCAAAACAGGTCGCCATCTTTACGGTGACTAAATATGCTCATGCGTTTCACACTCACCTTGATTCTCGCTCTCCTCGCCTGTGAGTTGGCCTCCCCAGCGGCAGATGCTGATTCGCTGAGTGTTAAAGTACACTGGGTGGATGACGGTGACACCATTGTAGTCACAGGAGGTGAACGGGTACGATACCTTGGTATCAATACCCCCGAGGTTGCGCACAAGGACAAGCCAGGTGAGCCTTTTGGTGAGGAGGCTAAAGCTTTCAACAAAAAGCTGGTACAGGGCCGCTGGATAAGCCTCGAGTTGGCTGAGCAGAAACGCGACCACTATGGTAGGCTGCTGGCATTTGTCTTTCTCGAAGATGGAACCTCTGTGAATGGTGAACTGGTTCGCCAGGGCTATGCCCATCTGGTACGCAGACAGCCAAAGTTACCTTACTGGAAACGGCTACTTGAGCTTCAGCGCCAGGCCCTGAAGGAGAAAAAGGGTATGTGGTCGCTACCTGTTGTCAAGCCGGAGACGTTCTATATTGGGAACAAACGCAGCTGGATCTTCCATCGGCCTCACTGCCAGTTTGGCCGAAAGGCCACCGCCGGTAATCGAGTTAGATTCAGAGATCGTTACGAAGCTTTCTACCATGGATTCAGCCCTGGCCGTCGCTGTAAACCCTAAAATGCTTTGCACTCAAATTCGAAATACGAATTTGTTTCGGATTCCGATATTCGGATTTCGGATTTATTATTTCTTGTGCTGTCTGTGATTGTGGCTAACCTCTGTGAACCTTTACCATGGAAGGTAGAACTATACTATGACGAGAGATTACCCAGATCGTCCAATAGTTGGGGTGGCGGCGGTTGTCATTGAAGATGACCGGGTTGTCCTGGTGCGACGCGGTCGCCCGCCGGCATACGGTGAGTGGTCGTTGCCAGGAGGAGCAGTGGAGTCGGGAGAGACCTTGGAGGAGGCTGTAGTACGTGAGGTTGCAGAGGAGATTGGTTTCAATGTGGAAGTAGTGGAACTCGTTGCCGTTCTGGATCGGATTTTTTGGGACCAGGAAGGAGGGGTCCAATATCATTATGTGCTCATGGACTTCCTTTGCCGCAAAATTGGAGGCAAACTACAGGCCAGCAGTGATGCAATTTCCTGTTCTCAAGTTCCTTTTCCGGCTCTCGCTCAATACAATCTCACCGAAGAAACGAGAGGGGTCATCAGTAAGGCTTACCAACGCCTCAGCGGAGGCTCACCCCCCATCTATGCGGTCAAAAAAGCCACCTCAATCCAGTCGTAACATATCCCCGATAAGACTCTGTTACTGGATCTCCTGTAAAAAAGGACTTGACACCGAGAGTGAAATCAAGATAATGACGGACTGGTCCGTCACAATATTTTTTGAGCTATGACTATGGCAAGGTATATGGAAAAGTATCCTCAACTGGATAAGGAAAAGCGGACGGTGCTGTTGGGCTTGCTCTCACAGGATACGGCTGCGGATCCTTCCGCCTGGAAGCTATTCTGGCAGGACGTGCTGGGTGATGATGCTGGCGCGGGCGGAAAAGATCTAGAAACTCTGGTTTCGGTTTTTGATGAGGGGATTTCCCAAATTACCGCCGCCAATCTCGAAGCTGAATCTGTCATTTCCCAATGGGTTAAGGAGGTTATCAGGATAGCTAAGCGTCGAGGTTCAGACCAAGCAGATTTCAGCGAGCGCTTACTCACTCGCCAGCTTTCTAAACAGGTTGGACCTCGCGATCAAGGTAGGCCCCAGACTGCCGCTACCCGTGAGAAGATCCTGACCGCGGCACTGGAAGTCTTTTCTGCCAAGGGTTTCCATGGCACTACCGTGGATGAAATCGCGGAGCGTGCCGAGTTGGGGAAAGGAACGGTATACCGCCATTTCCACAGCAAGAAAGGGCTATTTTCTGAGCTAATCCGCTCAAAGGTAGCCGAATTGGAACAGGCTGTAGCTGACGCCATCGATCCGCGGACAGGGGTGCTTGAGGTTATTGAGGCCTACTTGAGAATCTATTTTGCCTTTTTCGACCGCAACCGAAATCTGTATAAGGTTCTTATCCAGGAGCAGAGCGATTTTGGTGCTGAGGTCAAGGCACTCTATATCGGCAACATCCTGAAAAAATTACCGTTGCTTAAGCGGAAGATCCTGCAAGCCGCTAAAAGTGGTCTTCTCAAACAAATGGACTTCCACACCGTTTTCTACGGTGTGATGGGTTTTATCGATGGCATCATGCAGAAATGGTTGGCCAGTGATGGCGAATACTCTCTCGTGGATGATTTACCCACTGTCATAGAGACCGTCTTTTATGGCTTTGTGAACCCTGAGTTGCCAGGGAAGTCGGCTGGGGATCAGCCCAGGTGACACCTCCCTGGCTGAGGGGTCGATTAGAACCAAGCACCTTTCAGTACCACAAGTCAGGTGGCGGAAAAGAGTTTGGCCAGGATGATTTGAACAAACAAGAAGAGAAAGGAGGGATGCCCTCGGAGAAAGGTAGACCGCAGTGCCTATGATGGAACTTTACCCAGTCGAAAGCGACAGAAGACGGATGAGGTCGATATTGGTTTTTACAGTCGTTCCACTGATGATTAACAATCTGATTACGAAAAGATTCTTGGAGGAGAAAGTATGGACATGGCTGCAATGAAAGATAAGATCGTAGAGATTATCGCCAATCAATTGGGAATTGATCACGGAGATGTAACTCCCGAGGCCAGCGTGGTAGACGACTTGGGAGCTGATTCCTTGGACGTGGTTGAGCTGGTCATGGCGTTAGAAGAAGAATTCAATCTTGAAATCCCTGATGAGGAAGCAGAAAAGATCAAGAGCGTTAATGATATTTTCAGCCACATGGAAAATGCCCTCCAGTCAGCGTAAAGGCAAAAACAATCTCGGTCTACGGCACTAGCAAACTGGAACAAGACGAACGGCCGCGGCTTCGAATTTAGCCGCGGCCGCTCTTTTTGAAAACCAGGCATGGTACGAGCCTGGGTGTATGCTCTATGCGAGCATGACTACTGGTTGTAAAAAATGCTGCCACCACTTATACTACTATGGCCCGCATATTTCATGGATTGGTGTCTCGAGACCACGAAACTGGGAACCCGCTTGTGGGACTGAGCGGAGGGCAGCGAGCACGAAAAAGATGGGTGCACCACCGGGCAACCTAGGCTTAGCAGGCCATTCATGAGATATGCTAGTAGCTGACATAATAATTGTGTGTTGGCGGCCCAGCGGGAGGCAAAGCCAGTCCAGAGCGATGCGGAACAGCTCTACTGCTCTGACTCATCGGAGCTTACGCTCGATTTGATGGTGCGAAAAACACTCTGAAAGACACCTTCAAATTGAGTGGGGGAAACCCGACCGATTTCAATGAATTTCACTACTACTTCCTTGGCAATCTTCAGTATTTTTTCTTCATCTCGTGTCATTCTTGATGCACCTCCTCACACAAGAAAGCCCCTGCTGGTTGGAAGAAGGCCTGTTTTTTCTTTACGCAGCAGAGGCTTCTGAGGCGAAGGAAAACCGTGTACAGCACTCCAACCCTCGAACTCTATATACCAGAGAGAATGTCCAGAAGCAAGTGAGACTCGGGGTTTCGGACTACTGGAGTACGAAAGTAGGGGACATTTGGTGCTCGTATCACAGAGAATAGTTTCAATTGTTGGGTACAATAACATTCCACTCTTGTGTAGAGAAAAGGAGATACTATGACTTTGGCTGACTGGCCGTTCATACTGCTGGGGCTAATGTTTCTGATTGCCTCCTCTGCCTTTTTTTCTGGTTCAGAGACTGCCCTGATGGCCGTTGATCGCTGGCGCATTCGTCACCTTAGTCGGAAGGGGAGACGTGCGCGACTGGTGGAAAAAACGCTGAAGGAACCGGAGAAGCTTATCGGTACGATCCTTTTGGGAAATAATCTGGTGAATGTGGCGGCTTCAGCACTCGCCACTTCAATCGCCATCATGTTGGTCGGCGAAGAGGGCGTCATCTGGTCTACTCTGATTATGACATTGCTTATCCTTTTGTTTGCAGAGATCACTCCCAAAACTGTTGCAGCCTATTATCCAGAGCAGATGTCCATTCTCATAGTCCAGCCCATCTATGTTCTCATTAAGCTGCTCTATCCAATAGTACGCGTACTTTCAGCGATGAGTAACAAGCTCATCGCTTTGCTGCGCTTGGAAAAGTCTGGTCTTGAGCCCATATTGGGCATTGAGGAAATTGCTGCCATGATTCAGGTCGGTGCTGAGGAGGGGGTTCTGAAGAAAAGGGATGAGGAGATGCTCCAGGCGGTTCTGGCCCTGGATAGGATTCCGGTTGAGTCCGTGATGTTACCGACGCGAGACGTTGTTGCCTTCGAGATCGACACGCCCTACGAAGAGGTTATGGCTGGAGTGAAGGAAAGCGAATTTTCGCGGTATCCAGTATATCAGGAAAGCAAGAGCGAAGTGTCGGGATTTGTGCATATCAAGGATCTTCTCAAGTGGACGGGCACGTCCGGGCAGTTTTCACTTAAGAAGATCATGCGGCGGGCCAGCTATATTCCGGAGGGCAAATCGCTGCGTCAGCAATTAGTGGACTTTCAGAAAAGTCGGATCCACCTAGCCTTTGTGGTGGACGAATATGGTGAGGTTGTCGGAATCGTATGTCTCGAAGATATTCTTGAAGAGATTGTGGGGGAAATAGAGGATGAACATGACCGATTTCTTCGCCGGATACAGCCACAGAGCGACGGATCGTTTCTTGTGGATGGTAGCGTCTCCATACGCGACTTGAATAAGTGGCTGACTTGGGATCTCCCTGAAGACGGATACCAGACCATCGCCGGGCTTGTGCTCACCCTTTTTGGCCGTTTGCCCGAGATGAGAGAAGAGGTGCGGTGGCGAAGTTTTCGTTTTCGGGTGGAGGAGATGTTCGAAAAAGCGATTATCCAGATCCGAGTCATCCGGGAGCAGGAGCCGAAGAAACCAGAAAGTCAGATATTCGATCAGGAAGCCTAAAATCACTAGCCCGGATATTTCACGAATCGCCTTCTGCGACCGCTTCAAGATCTCAGATTTCAGATTTGTCCTTCGGACTCCCACCCTTCGGGCGGGTTCCCAGTTTCAGATTGGAGGATGTCTGATTGCAAACTGATTATTTGCGTAAGACAAGAATGAACCTTTAACTTCAACCGTCTGCTTTGCCCTGCTCGGTCTGGTGCAACCTCTAATTCGCATTCCGCAATCGTCGACCCAGTGGCACGCCCTTCTCGACGGTCTCGTGACGGCAATTCACGAAATATCCGGCTAGAACTTTACGGTCTTGCAAATTTCCTCATATTCCTTAATCTCATCAGGCGTCAGTTCTCGGCGGAGCAGCTTTTTATTAACCAGAATGGGTATTTTTCTGTTTAGGGCCAGGGCCACTGCATCGCTGGGTCTAGAGTCAACGAAACGTTCTGTGCCATCGGCACGAAAGAACACCTTGGCGTAGTATGTGTTTTCAACCATGTCATATATCTCTATCCGCAAAAACTCCACTGGGAGATTGTCACTAATTGTCAAGTAGAGGTCGTGAGTTAGGGGCCGTTTTGGCTCCACCATGCCTTTTTCCTTGGCGATAGCGGCAAATTCCGAATCTCCCACAAACATGATGAAGTGATGTTGGTCCTCTTCGTTTTCCTTGAGTACCACCATGTTCCCCGAACTGCGGTCACTCTGGAGATAGACTTCGTTGACGGTAACCAATGTTTTTTTTTCCATGCTTTACTCCCCTCGATCTCTCCAAGACTCACGGAAGCGTCCAACAATTCGACGGTTAAAGCCCATTGTCTTCGGATATACTCTGACTACCCATT
>CP070843.1:864410-867553 GCA_020350905.1 Deltaproteobacteria bacterium | reverse complement strand
GGGAGCCTACTTCGCCTTGGCGACCCTCGCCTTTGTGGAAATTCCCAAAGTAATCACTGACAATTGGGACGGACTTACTCGGGGCTCATTGGGACTGGTGGGGCTGCCCGGACTCCCTTCTCTGCGCCTAGGCTCACATCATCTTGATGTGAGTGGCAGTCTCGTGGGTTCGTACTACTTTGTACTCGGCTATGGCCTGGTATTGCTGCTGCTGGTAACCCTAATGTTTCGCTCCAATCTGGGGCTTGCTTTCCAGGCAATCAGGGAGGAGGAGATCGCTGCTGAGGCTGCGGGAATACAGGTGCAGAGGTATAGGTTACTATCGCTTCTGCTCAGTGCTTTTTTCACCGGAATCACAGGTGCTTGTTACGGCCACCTTATACGCTACATTGAACCCGGATTGGTCTACGGGCTCCATTTCTCAGCCATACCTATGATTTTCGCCATCTGTGGAGGGAGATTTACCATTCTTGGTCCGGCCCTGGCAGCCTTAGTTCTCTATCCTGTGGATCAGTTCATCTTTCACCCCTTGCTCCCGGCAGGTCATGAATTTCTTTACGGTGCAGTCATCATTCTAGCAATCCTCTTTATGCCTTCCGGAGTCTGGGGGCAGGTGCGAAAGGGACATTTTGTCTCTATTAAAACTGGAAGCATTGAGTAAGAAATTCGGGGATCAATGGGCCCTGAAGGAGATCGACTTTAGTATCGACGAAGGTGAAATCGTCGGTCTCGTTGGACCCAACGGGGCTGGGAAAACGACCCTGTTCAACCTGATCACCTGCCGCCATCGAGCAACAAGCGGCAGAGTTTTGTTTGCCAACAAAGAAACGACTTTGTGCAAACCCCACGAGATCCAGAAACTCGGTATCAGTAGGACCTTTCAGTCCTCCAGGCCATTTGCAAAGATGAGCGCTTTGGATAATGTGGTGGTGGGCCGTGTCTTTGGTGGCGAATTTCACCTTTTTGCTCAATCCACAGATATTGACTCAGCCAGGCAACTCCTTGAGTTGGTAGGCCTCGCTCACAAAGAGCAGACACCAGCGGGAGATCTCACTCTTAGCGAGCAACGAAGGCTGGACCTGGCCCGGGCCCTAGCCACCCAGCCCCGCCTCTTGCTCCTCGATGAAGTGGTGGCTGGTTTCAGTCCTGTAGCAGTGAAACAGGCGGTGGATTTGGTTCGTCGGGTGCGGCAGCGCGGGGTGACGCTCTTTATCATCGATCATTTCCTCAGCCTGAGTCTCAGGGTATCCGACAGATTATTGGCCCTCGACCATGGTGAAAAGGTTGCAGAGGGTAGGCCCCAGGAGGTCATGAGAAACCGCGAGGTAATCCGAGCCTATCTGGGCATGAGGCATGAGGAAGTAGAGCAAAGCGCATAGCGCATGGCGTATAGAGAAAGGAGCCAGAAGTCAGAATCCAGGAGACAGGAGATATAAGAAAGCTGTATGATTCATCTGTGGGAGCGGCTTTCAGCCGCGATCTTGAGGATTGATCGATTTTAACGATTTCAACGATTTGAACGGTTTTAACGATTTGAACAACGGACCACAGGCATCCCGTTTTAAGAAAACCGACTGCATCTCTTAGCATAGCGTCTAGGAACAGGATCTTGCTATGGAAACTGACAAGCCCCTATTGGCCATACGCAATTTGAGCTACTTCTACGGGGATATCCAGGCACTGTTCCGAGTTAATCTGACGGTGTGTGAGGGACAGATCGTTTCCATCGTCGGGCCCAATGGCTCGGGCAAGACCACCCTTATGAAAGCAGTGGCTGGCCTCCTGCGCCCCATCCTAGGAGAAATACGTTACCAGGGTGAGCGCATTCAAGACCTCCCGGTTCACAAAGTTGTACATCGCGGTCTGGTCTATGTGCCCGAGGGCATGAAAACCTTTTCCCTGATGAGTGTTATGGAGAACCTCGAGGTGGGAGCCTACATCTCGCGGCAGCAAAAAGAGAGCAGAGTTGATTTTGTTTTTAGCCTCTTTCCCGTTTTGGCCGACAAGAGGCTGCAGCTCGCCAAAACCCTCAGTGGTGGACAGAAACGTATGTTGATTCTTGCTCGAGGTATTATGAGCGGTGCCCGGCTGCTCATGCTGGATGATCCTTTTCTGGGCCTTGCCCCCAAAGACATAAATCGACTTTGCAATACCCTGAAGCAAATCCGCCGCCATGGATATACGCTGTTTCTTGCTGGTCAGCATGTGCGCAGAATTCTGAGTGTGGCCACTCGAGCCTTTCTCATTGAGGAAGGCAGAATTACCCTGTCTGGATCGGGAGAACAACTCCGAGATCATCCCCACCTGCAGGAGAGTCTCTTTGGCATCGTGGCGGAGGCAGGATAAAAGTCATTGCGGATTTCGGATTGAAAATAATAAAATCAGAATCCAGAATTCAATTCCACAATCCGCATTCTGCATTCCCAAATCGCACATCCGCCCGACGGGTGGGGAGTCCGGAGGACCAATTTTGGATTGTGATTCTTTAATTTCGCATTTCAAAATTCAAAATTCGAAATCTGCCCTATTCCCTCCGTGTCTCTGTGGTTCAATCATTCTCGGCACACTTGTATGGTGGCACGATGATCGACGCCCATTGTCATCTCTATTCAGATAAATACGATCGTGACCTGGATGCGGTCATCCAGCGCGCCAGGCAATACCTGGAGGGAGTGGTAGTATCTGCCGTTGATTCAGAAAGCCTCCAGAAGAGCTTGTCCATTCGGAGGCAACATTCTGATTTCATTTATGTGACCGCCGGTGTCCATCCCAGAACTGCCGCGACACTCAAAAAAGAGAAATTAGCCCGGCTGTGGCAAGCGATCAAGAACGTCAAAGAAGAAATTGTCGCAGTTGGTGAGGTGGGCCCTGATTTCCATCACATCAGGGATCCCCGCTTGCGGCAACGGCAGCTCGCGGTGTTGGAGGAAGCCATGACCAAGGCCGAGAACTTTCACCTGCCTTTGGTCATCCATGCCCGACAAGCAGAAGCAGCTGCCCTGGAAGTAGTCTCAGGCTGCAAAACGCCGGTGCTCTTTCACTGCTTTGCAGGACCTAGGCAGGTGGCGAGGCAAATCACCAGGTTTGGTTTCTACCTGTCATTTTCAGCCATTCTTCTTTTCAGTTCTGAACTTCAGAAGGTC
>CP070843.1:854561-864310 GCA_020350905.1 Deltaproteobacteria bacterium | reverse complement strand
GGGACGTAGCTATCAATGGCGACACCCTGGTGGTCTCGGGATTTAACTATCTGTGGTTGTATGGCTCCGTTTATGTTTTTACACGCTCTGGGGACTCTTGGGATGACGGGCAAGAGCTCATCACAGGTTTAGGGGTTGGCGCCTCTGTAGCCACCGATGGTGACACTATACTCGTGGGCGCACCCCTTGCTGGGTTGACCTATGTGTTCACCCATGGCGGAACGGGTTGGGAAGAAAAGCCCGGGATAGCCTCTCCATCAGCCTCTATGCCATTTTTCGGCTGGGCTGTAGACCTAAGCGGTGATACTGCAGTGGTGGGAGCTCCACTAACGGGCTCAGCCTATGCCTTTACCCGTAATGGGGGTTCATGGGATGACGGGCAAGAACTGATCACCGGCCCCGGGGTTGGTGGTTCAGTAGCTGTAAGCGGCGACACCGCGGTGGTGGGGGCTCCTTCCTCCTTGCCCGTGCTTTCACAACCGCTTTTGGGTCCTAGCGCGGTGTATGTATTGCGGAAGCAAAACGACGGCACCTGGCACAACCAGAATCTTTCGACCCCGGCAGTGGACGGCTTTGGCGCATCGGTAGCCATCAGTGGAGATAGGCTCGTGGTGGGGGCTCCCACCGACGATGCGGTCTGTCCTGAAGATCCAAGCTGCAATTCCGGCTCGGTCTATCTCTTCCGATATGATGGTGCAAATTGGGCCCAAGATCCACTACTGCCCACCCTGATTCCAACTGTAGCGCCTTCGCCAGAACAATTTGACCAATTCGGCTGGGCCGTTGCTATAGATTCGAGCACGGTGGTTGCAGGAGCTGTTTTTGGCGACGATCCGGTAACAATTGATTCCGGCTCGGCTTCCGTGTTCATATTGGCGTCCCCGAACCAACCCCCAATTGCCAAAGCAGAAGCCTTCCCAAACGAAATTGAAGAAGGCGACCTGGCTACTTTGGATGGTTCCGGAAGCGAAGACCCGGACGGAGACCCACTGCTCTATAATTGGGTGCAGACCGGTGGTCCTGAGGTTGACTTGGACATGGACTTGGCCTTGGTCTCGGCCGCGAACGATACGACAAGTCCTGCAGTCCGAACCTTTGTGGCGCCGGAGGTGTCAGAGGGCTGTTATACCGTTACCTTTGAACTCACTGTCACCGAAGATGTTGACAATGGCCTGACCAGCGACCCAGTTACGGTGGAGATCAGGGTGTTTCCCAACAACACAATCCACTCCAAGCTGGAGAGAAAACATCGCCATTGGCTATACTGGCACAAATATATGTTCGAGGGTGTCAAGGACGAGGTAGTTACTATCAATTTTGAACCGAATTCAGATGGACGACACTGGGGTAATAGAGCAACCCTGATTTTAAAAGACAAGATACGAGCAGTCCGTTTCTATAAAACAGACAGAAGTGGGGTTCCCAACACAATAACCGCTACGTTGCCAGCTGACGGAAAATATGCGGTTTATGTGATAAAACACCCCTGGTTCAGCCGAGGCTGGAGCTTTGGAGGAGACTATATCCTAACACTGGAAGGCACGTGCGGGAAGCTTAGGAAAAGTTTTGGGTGGAACAAACCGTAAATCTCAAACCAGGGAGTTAACCCACATCATGACGAGATAGTTATCGCAGGCAGAGCCAGCTGTGGCTCTGCCTTTTTTATTGAACATCGAAAACCTGGCCCTCAGGGCCAGTCTCTGTGATGTATGATTTGTGATTGTAGATTGCAGATTGACGCTGCCATTCCTTACCGTGAGGTTTTGAGCTCTTCAATCTAAAGTATGCATTTTTGTGTCTAAAATCTGCATTCTAAAACCGGGAACCCGCCCGCAGGGTGTGAGTCCGCAGGACAAATCTAAAATCGCCAGGGGAAGAGTTCAATGGGGTTGCCGGTAAAGATTGCGACCTGTTTTGGAGTCCTGAAGCAAATCGATTGCGGATTTAGGAATGCGGATTGCAGAATTAGAAATAAGTCCTTTGTTTGAGCTTTTATTAATTTCAATCCAAAATCCGAAATCTGCAATCCGCAATGTGATGACTCCAACAGACTCCCGCAAGATATGAAAGACCATTGAAGCCCCTTCAGGACTGAATCGAAGTTGCTAGGTTCTGAATTTTAATGGAAAATTGGGCGGAAAAATGGTTGTGTTTGCTTATCTTGATTGATATAGTGGCAAAAATCTCATAGCCACCTGGATGAACTGTATCCTTTCCGCAACACTAGCACAGCGGACTCTGTTCTGTGTGAAGCTTTAAAATTCAAAAGAGGTGGTACCATATACCAGCTGTTATCAAAATTTTTGTTAGATCTAAAGCAGTTATAACTATTGGAGGTTTTTACCGGCTGTTCTAGCACCATCCATCGACCATCGGCACGCTTATTGCTCTATTTCCACCTTCACCCTTGAGGAGAACTCTTCATGCCCCTGCACCAGCGTACTGTTCACGGTGAAATCGGTTGTACTGGAATCGGCCTCCACACGGGAAAAAAAGTCACAATGTCCATCAAGCCACTGCCGCCCAACAGTGGCATTCGCTTCTGTCGAAGTGATCTCGTGGGCTCCCCCCACATACTCGCTAGTCTCGAAAATGTAGTGGATACCAGGTTAGCAACAACCATTGGTCTGAACGGTCACATCGTTTCTACCGTGGAGCACCTCATGTCAGCCTTCGCCGGCATGGGAATAGACAATGCCTTGGTTGAGTTGGACGGGCCCGAAGTCCCCATTATGGACGGGAGCGCCGGGCCTTTCATCTACCTCTTGAAAAACGTTGGTATTAAGCTGCAAGACGAAGTTAAAAAGTTCTTCTTAATCAAAAAGCCTTTCACCCTCAAAAGCGGAGACAAGAATATCAGCGTCTATCCTTGCCGCGAGTTGAAAATAACATATGTCATCGATTTTGATCACCCTCTGCTTTCCAAGCAAACGTATGTCCTGCGCTTTTGTGGCCCCGGCTTTATGAAGGAAATTAGCCGCGCCCGCACCTTCGGTTTCCTTAAGGACGTTGAGACCCTAAAGAATAATGGCTTTGCTCAGGGGGGTTCTTTACACAACGCTATTGTGCTCGACGATTTTCGGGTGCTCAACACCGACGGTCTCCGTTACGAAGACGAATTTGTCCGCCACAAAATACTCGACCTGATTGGCGACCTCCACTTGATGGGTATGCCGATTATCGGACACTTTGTTATTAATAAATCAGGACATACACTAAACCACATTTTTCTCACTGAATTACGTCGGAGAAATAAATGCTGGAAAGTGGTTAAGTTTTCAGACGAACATGCTTGCGAGGCCCGTCATATCTTGGTCCCAACCTTCGCTTTGCCCCAACCAGCAACGGTCTAAGCTACCCCTACATACCCGAAACCACGAGTTCTCCCAAGAATGGTATGAGCGCCACAGGCCACAGGGGAAGGCTCCTCCACAACGAGCAATTGAATCCCGCGAAAGCTGGATTCGAAATGTAAGGAAGGTTCCAATTTTGTTGAATTAGCTCGCTCACCCCAGTCCGCCCTAACGGACTGGGGATTAGGCTCGCTGGGGCATTTTCGCGCCCTTTTACGGCAACGGACTGTACCCGAAACCCCTTGCATTCTATACTCCTTTCGGATAGCATCCCAGGTTAATTGATTAAAACGTAGAAACTGCTCGGAGAGACCTGAGGAAGTTCACATGGGACTTCCCGTGGTGCGTTTGGCCTGAAACTGCGAAGTGGCAACCATCGGGTAAAATAAGATGTCTCAGGCTGCAATCTGGGATAGGGACACTCCGCCTAGGCCAATTCTAAACTTGTTTGTCTGCGGGCATAGAACTGGCTTGCCATGTCCACATTCCGGCGCCATCTAGAGCCGTTTACCCTACTCGTGCTTTTCTGCCTCCTACTCTCGTTCCCTTCCCCGCTTCAGGCTGCAAAGGCCACACTCTCAGACATCATTGTTACCAATACCCAGGAGGACCTTCTGGTATTTTTCGACATAAAGGGCTGTTTTACCCGAGAGATGGAAGAGGCGATACTCAACGGCATTTCTACAACTTTTACTATCGTTATCAGACTTTACAGAACCCGTGCGGTCTGGTTTGACGCTTCTATCGCCTCCATCACATTAGAGCACACCATCAAATATGACAGCTTGAAAAACGTATTTCGGGTCACGCGTTCGGAAATGGACAACACCGAGCTTGTTGTCAAAGACTTTGAAGCAGCCAAGAAGGCCATGGCAGAAATCAGGAACATCAGGGTTGTACCATTGAAGGAACTTCAAGAAAGGGGTAAGTATCAATTGCGTGTGAAGGCCGAGTTAGAAAAGGTTCGCCTGCCCCTTTATCTCCACTATGTATTATTCTTCGTATCACTGTGGGATTTTGAAACCGACTGGTATACTGTTGACTTTATTTACTGAGCAAGGTTTTTATATTTAGAAGACAATGGTTACTCCGCAAAAACCAGATCGCACCAGAGAACAGAGTCGCCGGAGGCGAGAGCGAATGATCATTATCGTCTCTCTGGTTCTCATAGTTCTCCTTACCTACCTTGAGAGTCACTTCCTCCAGTTTGGCAGCAAACTCCCAATGGGCAGCAATGTCATAATTTTTGCTTTGATGAACATTAACGTCATCCTCTTGCTTCTCCTTGTTTATCTGGTCACGCGCAACGTGGTCAAACTCATTTTCGAACGCAGACGCAACATATTTGGCCACCGACTTCGGACTAAATTGGTGATCACCTTTTTCACCTTGTCTTTGTTTCCAACCGTCATTCTTTTTGGCTTGGCCAGTCAGTTCATCTCTACCAGCATGGAATACTGGTACAACATACAGGTGGAGCAGTCTCTGAAAACGTCACTTGAGTTAGGAAAGTCTTTCTACCAAAAGGCCGTCAACTCAGGTTTTATCGTCAGCAACCAGTTAGGTGAGACCGTTTCCAAACAAGACTTACTAGACAAAACCAAGCGCCAGCAATTACTGAAGCTCATCCGGGAGGCACGTCGCGAACATCGCCTTCACAATATTGCCATTTATTCGAATGATCTCAAAATCTTGGCACGGGAACCCCAAACCGATTCGCCGCCCGTCGTTTTGGACCAGCCCATGCGGGATGTAATTCAGCAGGTAGCCGCCGATCGCCAATCCCGGCACCACATCACCCCCTCAACTGCAGGTGATCTGATCTGGACCCTGACTCCTGTTTACACCCCAACCGACACCAAACAAGTGGCTGGCCTTCTGCTTGTTGGCCAATTATTGCCGAAAGATCTCATGACCCGTATGGCTGAAATCACTCGGGGATTTGAAAACTACCGGCAGATGAAGATGCTGAAGAAGCCTATAAAGATCAGTCACCTGATCATGCTCTCCATTGTGACCTTGCTGATTCTCTTCTGTGCCTCTTGGTTCGGCTTTTATCTAGCCAAGAGCATTACCGTGCCTATTCGAGAACTGGCTGAGGGTACCAGGCGTATTGCCGATGGAGACCTGGACGTTCACGTTGACCAGGATTCTGACGATGAGATCGGCACTCTGGTCAATTCCTTTAACAGAATGACTCTCGATCTCCAGGCCAGCCAGGCGGCCCTCGAAGAAACCAACTTGGAACTGAAGCTCACCAGCGAGGAAAATGAGAGAAGACGCAGGTACATGGAAATCGTTCTCGGCAATGTGGCCGCGGGTGTGGTCTCGGTTGATGGCGAGGGACACCTACGAACTATCAACAAATCCGCTGAGTCCATGTTTGGCCTCAAGGCCGAAGATGTGCTGCACCGTCACTACTCTGAGGTGCTCCAAACGAACCACATGGAGATAGCCGGCAAATTCACTGAAATGCACCAGATAACCAAGCAACCCACCATGCAAAGACAGGTTCGCTCTTTGGTGGGTAACCGCCTCATGACCCTTCTGGTTACCGTCTCAATCCTCCACGATGAGGAGGGACAGTACGTGGGTATCGTCGTGGTGTTCGACGACCTCACCGAACTGGAGAAGGCACAACGTATGGCAGCATGGCGGGAGGTAGCAAGACGTATCGCCCATGAAATTAAGAATCCTCTGACTCCCATTCAACTTTCAGCCCAAAGGTTACGGAGGAAATATCTTCGAAGGTTTGCCGAGGACGGCAAGGTGTTTGAGGAGTGCACCCGTACTATTATTAATCAGGTGGATGAGCTGAAGTTGTTGGTCAACGAATTTTCCAACTTCGCCAGAATGCCGGCTGCTAGTCTTTCTCCCAACGACTTGCCAGAGATCGTTGAGGAGACCATATCACTTTTTCGCGAGAGTCATCCTGCAACAAGCTTTGTTTTCGAACAGCAGAATCCCCTTCCCTTGCTGGATTTGGACCGCGAGCAAATGAAAAGGGTTATGATTAATCTCCTCGATAACGCCGTGACTGCCGTGGATGGTGACGGCGAAATCAGCGTTAAGCTCTCCTTCGACGAGATTCTAAGAATTGCCCGTCTCGAGGTTTCAGACAACGGCCCGGGCATCCCTGCCAAAGATAAGATAGGCATGTTTGAACCCTATTTTTCTACCAAAGACAAGGGCTCTGGACTCGGTCTCGCCATAGTAAGCAATATCATTGCAGACCATCACGGTTTCATCCGTGTTCGCGACAATCAACCGCGAGGAACAACCATCGTCATTGAATTGCCCGGCGGCAGCCGTAAGTCCCGGAAATCTGCTACAGAACTTGCTTGATTTCAACGTTCTTCGAGCCCAATAGATAACGAGCATCTAGCGACGAGAAAGTGGAACTATGACGAAGACAATCATGATTGTGGATGACGAGCCGAGCATCCGTACTTCCCTGGAAGGGGTTTTGGAAGATGAGGGCTACAAGGTTATTTGTGCGAGTGATGGCAATGAAGCACTGAAAACCATGGAAGAGGAGATGCCTGATTTGATTCTCCTAGACATTTGGATGCCAGGGATCGATGGCATAGAGACACTCAAGCGTATGCGCTCTCTCCACCCGGGGCTCCAGGTTATCATGATATCTGGTCACGGTAGCATCGAGACAGCGGTAACCGCTACCAAGCTCGGGGCCTACGATTTTATCGAAAAGCCCCTTTCTTTGGAAAAAACCCTGGTCACCATTCAGAATGCCATAAATTTCCGCCAGCTCAGCGATGACAACATCATTTTGCGCCAAAAGGCGAGAATCCCGAGCAATATCACCGGGAACACTACCATTATCCGTCAACTTCGAGAGACAATTGAACGCGTAGCTCCGACTCACGCCACCGTGTTGATAACAGGTGAGAACGGCACCGGAAAAGAGCTGGTGGCCAGAGCCATCCATCATCTCAGCCCTAGGAATACGCGTCCTTTGGTCGAGGTCAACTGCGCTGCGATCCCTGAGGATCTTATTGAAAGCGAACTCTTTGGACACGAGCGAGGTGCTTTCACGGGTGCCAATGAGCGGCGGCGGGGACGCTTTGATTTGGCCAATCATGGCACCCTTTTTCTGGACGAAATTGGCGACATGAGCCTGAAAACTCAAGCCAAAATCTTGCGAATTCTGGAAGAACAACGCTTCGAGCGTGTGGGGGGCAGCAAGATCATTCAGGTGGATGTTCGAATCATAGCTGCCACCAACAAAGATCTGAAGCGGGAGATCGACGAAGGATGGTTTCGGGAGGATCTTTACTATCGCTTGAACGTCATCCCCGTCCAGGTACCGCCACTGAGAGATCGTGCGGAGGACATCCCATTGCTGGTTGAAGATTTTTTGGAGGAATTTGCTCAAGAAGGCAGTTTGGCCAAGAAACGAATCGGCGATGATGTCTTAACCGTCCTGCAGAAATATCCATGGCCTGGCAACGTCAGAGAGCTGAAGAATTTCATAGAGCGTCTGGTAATCTTGGTGCCAGAAGAGGTCATAGAACCACACCACATCCCTGCCTCTTTCCACCAATCCTTCGAGCAGGTCAGCACCAGTAACGCCTTGGATCAACCCAACTTTAAGACGGCCAAAATTCAATTCGAAAAAGAGTACTTGCGAAAAAAACTAGAGGAGTATAAATGGAACATCTCAAAGACTGCGGGGGCCATCGGTATCGAGAGGAGCCACTTGCACCGCAAGCTAAAAGCCTACGGCGTTGAACAAGAAAAATCCAAACAGTGATTCCCCGCCAGAATCTGCACTCACTGATACCTCATCTTTTCCCGCTCAATAACGTCGATGAGCTCGTACATTATTTGGGGCAACCTCATGTTGACCCTATCCCATGAAACCGTATGGGGAGTTTCATAGAGTTGGCCCCTCAGCTTCAAGCCAGCATCACCTATGGCCTGGGTAAGCCCAGTGTCGACGAAGGGCTTGAACTCTTCGTTGGCGGTAACGAAGCTGAGAAAGCGGTCGGTCAATCGGTAAGGTGTGATCAGTATATCACCGGCGAAAAGAATGGCATCCTTGAACACATTGCGCACCGTGGCTTCTTCTTGGTTGCGATCATAGCTGAGTCCGGAAAAGGCAGCGTTGTCTGCGTACATCTTAATCAGATTGTCAGCCACGTCCAGATAAGTGAGGGTGAGATCGCGAATAAAATGATCGGAGATTTCAAGGCCTTCTTCGATGACCAGGGCGTTCAGGAGTGTAGTGACAATATCCACGCCCATTTTGTGGATCCCCCGACTCTCATCATCCTCGGAGAGGGGTTGGTGTTTGTGATCGTAGGGGCCATCGAGAACCTCCACTTGGGCGATGGCGCTCGCTTTGCGATAGACCTCTATGAGTGTAAAGATTTCCACACCCCAGTTGGTAGCGAAGTGCATCCTCCTTAACAAACTGTTGTCAAAGGCCACCTCGCCGGACAACTGATAGTGGAAATTGAGGAGAAAATCCACGATCCTGAGAACCTTGTCCTCCTGAGTGTCGGTGAATTTTCTCTTGAGCGCAATAAGGAGAGGATCTAGCAGCAACCTTTTGGCGCGGCCGTAAAGCTGGTCATCTTTGAGTCTGGCATAGAACGCCTTCGAAAACTGGTAATTCAACACCACCACCGGGTAGAAAAGCCGGTCAATCAATTTGCGATCAAACGTCCTGATGTCTGCGTCAACCACTCCTATACACTGGGCGCCCAAAGCCAAGGCAATGCCGAAGGAGAGAAACATATTCCTTCCCTTACCCGGCTCCTCAAGTCTAAAACCCGCCTGTGATAGTTGCTCATAAATGGAAGAGAAACCAGGACCATTGTTGTGCTGTATGAGAAAGTTTTTCAGACCGTATGACTTCAAGATATCCGCCAGCATATTGGCCTCATCAACGTTGGCTCCATCCAGGCCAAAGATAATGTGGGAGAGGTATTTCACCTCCCTAAGATGCTTGACAATGTTCTTGAACACCGGGAGGTTTTCCTCCTCCGTGAATTCAGTAGCAAGCAGAGGCACCACCAGTACGGCCTTCTTCCACTTGGAGTGAAAGCGGAGCTTGGTTTTCATGTCCCGGGGCTGAGGTCCCAGGAGATGAAAGGAAGTTAGCTTAGTATGTTTCTGGGCAAAAAACGACATCATTCCTCCTTTCGTGCAGGTGATATCTCGAGTTGAAGCTCCCTGCAGCCAGCTGCAGGGAATCTTCGAAATGTAAGGAATGAATCCATTTTATTGTAGTTCGCTCGCTAACCCCGCAGCAAGCTACGGGGAATGAGCTCGCTGGAGCATTTTCAGGGGCTGGCTGACTTGGATATTTCATGAATTATCCGGGTTACTCGTTCAAGCTTACTAAATTACGTGCTGGCACACAAGAGT
>CP070843.1:851896-854461 GCA_020350905.1 Deltaproteobacteria bacterium | reverse complement strand
CGTTACGAAATCCACGGAGATCCCGATTTTTTACCGGGTGTATCTGAAAGACGGTACGTGGAAAGTATACGACGTCATCATTGAGGGTATTAGCCTGATTAAAAACTATCGCACCCAGTTCAGAGACATACTGGCGAACAACCCACCAGAAGAAGTGCTCAAAGTCCTGAGAAAGAAGATCGAACAAGCGTAGAGCAAAAAATTAAAAAAGGTAGCAGTAGAGCTACACGTAGGACGTTACCACATACGGAGCATGGATTTCATGAAGCCACTATCATGGATGGTCCTGCTTGTTGCTTTTATCACAGTCGGCTGTGCCCACAATTCTACTTCCACCCTTTCACTGGAGCCAACGGTTCCCTCCGTACAGGAGCGGCGGGTAACCTTGGCCGCCGCAGAGAAAAACCCACCCCAATCCAAGGAGGGAAAGGAAGAACAGAGTCCTCCGGAAGTAGGAGAAGTACAGGAACAGAAACGTCCACCGGCTTCAGAGGAGGGAGCGGAAGAGCTATCGGATGAGGACCTTGACTTCGAAGAAGATCTGGATTTCCTGGAAGAGGAGTCGGAAGAAGCCGAGGTGGTATTGATTGCAGATCCCCTGGAACCCTTCAACCGTGCCATGTTTCACTTCAATGACCGGCTCTACTTCTGGCTCCTCAAACCCGCAGCCCGGGGCTATAATTGGATTTTCCCCGAGGACTTTCGGGTTGCGGTTCGCAACTTTTTCATCAACCTGCTGTTCCCGGTCCGCTTCGTTAATAGCATTCTTCAAGGAAATTTTCGAGGTGCGGGCATCGAAGTCTCGCGCTTCGCTGTTAATTCAACCATCGGTTTGTTCGGTTTCTTCGATCCTTCCTCGAGAGGACTGAACCTCCCCATGCAGGACGAGGACCTTGGCCAGACTTTGGGTGTCGCCAGGATGGGGCATGGTATTTTCATTAACATGCCAATACTGGGGCCACATAGTACGAGAAGTTTGATAGGCTGGGTTGGGGATTCTTTCCTGGATCCAGTCACCTGGTACGTTGATCCCTTGCTATTGCGATGGGGTGTGAAGGGATATAAGAAATTCAACAACGTCTCACTGACGCTGGGAGATTACGAGGCTCTCAAGGAAGCCGCCATCGATCCCTACATTGCCATCCGCAACGCCTTTATCCAGTACCGCAATGCCTTGGTAAAAGAAAGGGGGGTCTTCCCTGAGAGGGTAACCCCGGTGGAAGTCTACTCTAGTAATCCAGACGTTCAAAGGGCCAGTAATGACTATTTTGATGCTGAGCTCAAGCCCCAACGTAAAGAGGGCCAAGGTTTCTTTACAACATTCCGTCTGGCTTTGACCAACAAAACGAAAAAAGAGCTGAATCTTGATTGGGAAAACACTTTCTATCTCCTGAATAATCAAGAGAAGGGCCGTTTTTTGTGGGAAGGTGTTACCTGGGATGGGCTTAAAGAAATAAGAGGCCAACCTCTCGTCCCTATAGCCGCAGGAGAAACGCTCACGGCGGTAATTTTTCCCAAGCAATTGCTTGGCAGAGCGTCAGCGGTGGCACCCCGAGGCGTGCAATATACTCAGGGTGCACTGCCGGAAGGAGAAAACGGAATAGATCTGGTAGTCAGACAGAACGCTAAAGTTATACGTGAAAAAATGGTCGTCACCATAAGCAAGTAAACCCAGAGTCCGACCTCCGCTGCAGTGACAGCGTTCGCTCTTATCACCTTGGACATATCTATGGGAGATGAGCGCGGCTAAAGAGAAATCGGCACATTAGATTGTTTTGATCGCTTCTTCTAAAGTGTCGCCGATGGGTAAGAATGCGTCGAATTGAGCTACCTCGAATACCTCCTTGATATAATCCTGCAAGGCACAGAGCATTATTTTCCCTTCATTCCGCTTTATTTCCTTGGTAGCCTCTAAGACCACGCGCAGACCAGCACTCGAAATGTAGTCCAAATTCTCGCAATTCAAGATTACCCTGCTTGTCCCATCTTCGATAATTTTCAGTATCTTCTCACGAAATTCCGAAGAGCTGCTCGCATCTAAACGACCATTGAAAGTTAAAATACAAATCCCATCCTGTTTCTTCTCGATAACTTCCATCCGTACTCCTTTCTATAGACTTCTTTGGTTCGTTGATCTTGCACGAATTACATGACGCATCGTCTCAGCTGTTCCCCCCACATTCAGTCATCTTAACCGTAACTGCTTCAACTTGGAAGAATTTCTCGACAAGGCTTCCTTTGTGAGTCTCACCTTGGTCACCAGCGTGGAAGTAAGGAAGCCTCAATTATCACGACCAACAGGGCTGCAAAGAACATACGAACCGCTTTGTGGGTTGCGATGGCTATTTTTATGGTTTAGGTTTATCGTGGAAATATGATAAGAAACCCTAACGTTGCAGACCCCCCCGGGGAAAAATAACGATTTGTTGCGGGATCGACCATGAACCAGCCGCTCATTCAGTTTGCAAACGTCTACAAAAGGTTCGGGTCCAATCAAGTTTTGAATGGCGCCAACCTCAACATCTTCCAAGGTGAGATCACCACCATTATTGGTAAGAGCGGCAT
>CP070843.1:847740-851796 GCA_020350905.1 Deltaproteobacteria bacterium | reverse complement strand
AGGTTGGCAAGAGAGTGCCAACCTTATTATCAATCATGTGAAGTATGGCGAAAAGCTTGCTCGAGAGTTTGGAGTGCCAGATATTATTGTTGATTTTATTCCGCAGCATCACGGAACTCAGCTCACGGAATATTTCTACAATAAGGCCGTTGAGAATAGCCAAGAGATAGAGTTTGACGAGGAGGATTTCCGATATCCGGGACCAAAGCCTCAAAGTATTGAAGCAGCAATATTGATGATCGTCGACGCGGTAGAGGCCGCCTCCAGGTCCATTAAAGAGCCCACACGTGAAAAGATCGATAACATGATCCGTTTGTTAATCGTAAAACGTATTGAGGACGGCCAGTTTGACGAGTGTGATCTTTCGACTCACCATCTCGGCAAAATCGTCCAAACACTGGTAGATTCTCTGGAGGCTGCTCTTCACCCCCGCGTGACGTACCCCTGGCAAAATAAAGAACAAAAATGACTTGAGACATAAATCCTGTGCAAGGCTTCAGAACCAAGAATTATCAAGTTCATTAGATCTGTATTCTGCGAATTAATATGGAGTAGTTTTTATGCCATTAGATGTCTTTTTTGCCTTTAAGTGGCATGATTTACTAGACATTCTTGTCATTAGCTTTATTCTCCACAGGCTGTTTCTCCTTTTTCGTGGCACCATCGCCCTTCAGATAATCTTGGGGCTTCTATTTCTTTGGGTGATCCAAGGCATTGCTAAAGCTGCCGGACTTGTCCTTACCAGCTGGTTTTTTCAGGGCATTGGAGCGGTTGCTGTACTTGTCATTGTAGTTGTTTTTAGAAACGAAATCCGTGAGGTACTCATTCAAACCAACCCTATAAGGCTTCTATTTGGCCGCCCCCAAGAAACGCGAAGAATGAGTATTGAATCTATAGTCCAAGCCGTCTTTCAGCTCTCAAAGACAAAGACGGGGGCGTTAATAGTATTGCAAAATCGCGATAGTGTTGAGCCCTATCTGCGCGAAGGTTTTGCTCTAGACGGAAGATTCAATCCACTGATCATAGAAAGTATTTTTGCCAAGCAAAGTCCTGTCCACGATGGGGCCATAGTCATTCGCAGAAATCGAATCTCGAGAGTTGGAACCTTTTTACCGCTCACGCAAAAGGAGGGCTTGCCACATCATTTTGGCAGCAGACATCGTGCCGCTATCGGCCTCAGCGAGGAAAGTGATGCAGTTATATTGGTCGTATCGGAAGAACGCGGTGAGGTTTCTTTGGTTTTCAGGGGCAAGGTAAGGTCTTTGAACCAACCTCAGGAAGTGAAAGATGAATTAGTCAGGCTACTTGCGGGAGTTTTGCCCGAGAAAAAACTAAAGAAGAGCCGACGACGTACTTGGGTTGCCCAGGCCGGTGGTCTTTTGCTGACCTTTTTGATGGTATCATTGGTCTGGGGAGTCTATACAGGAGGACAGGTTTCTCTTATTACTGCTACTACCTCAATTGATTTTCGTAACATTCCAGATAATCTGGAACTTATGCAAACATCAGCCGAGAAGGTAGAGGTGCAAATTTCCGGCAAACGTCGATTGGTCAGTGCCCTTGAGCCCGAGCAAGTTGGAGCGTTTGTAGATCTTGAGGGTAAAACTTATGGTGCTCATCAAGTAGCTCTGAATCAAAACAGCATCGAATTACCTTTAGGACTGGAGGTCATGCGCGTGACACCATCTACAATCAAAGTACAGCTTGAGCAGCGCGCCGAGAAGAAATTTACTGTGAAACCTCGATTTGTTGGCGCTCCCCCTACTGGATATGCGATCAAAAAGGTTAGAGTAAGACCAAAATCTGTGAAAGTGAGTGGAGCGGCATCGGTACTCCAAAAAACAGACAGTATACCTACTGAGCCCGTCGACCTTGGCCGGATAGAATCACTACAGGAAAAACACGAAGTTGAAGTTCCCTTAGTTCTACCTTCTAGTTCATTACGTCTTCTTCCAGGACAAAGAAAGGAGGTTCGGGTGAGTTTTGAACTCCAGGCCAGGAGAAGCTTGGGATATAAGATGGGAGAAGGCAAGAAAAGGTATCACACAGTGCGTAGTGGTGAGACACTCTGGGGTATCAGCCGACGTTACGGATTGACAGTTGAAGAATTGCGTAGCTTAAATAACTTCTCGCCTGGCGGAACTATCTACCCGGATCAGAGACTCATAGTAGGCGCGACTCAGAGTAAATAGTTAAGGAGACAGTCTCCAACGAAAGCTTGAAGGAAAAAATAAGGCTTTCCTGCGATGGAAACCCTTGCTTTTCTAATATTGGCGCGGTGAGCGTTTCTTCGTCTCTTCTGACAAGGCGACTAACCGGCCTGCGGAGTAGGGGAAATAACTACATCGATTCGCCGGTTAACAGCACGCCCCATTTCAGTTTCATTGGATGCTAAAGGTCGTTTTGATCCGTACCCGATAGCAACTATCTTGTCTGCCGACAAAATCCCATTCGCTATCAAATAGTCACGAACTGAGTCAGCCCGCTGCTGCGACAGATGTTCATTTAACTCTGGTGATCCTGTGCTATCGGTATGCCCCTCAATTACAACATCTGGCTCACCAAAAGTTCTTATGGACCGTTGAACTTTACTAACCAGCTCGTAGTTACTTGGCATAATGACGGCCTGACCAACCGGAAATTGCATTGCTCTCAGACGAATGATCAATCTATTACCTTGTTTGTAAATTTCCGCCTCTTCTGATGTGAAGTAACTCTTGACTTCTGAGTATAGCTCATTGAACTTCTTCTCCGCCTCCAAACGCTCTTTTGCGGCCCGTTCCTCCTTAGTCTTGCCCTCCAGAAGAGCTACCTGTTGCTTCAAAGACTTAATTTCCTCTACATGGGCTTTCTCCTGACTTGCAATGAATTGCCGATCCTCTTGAAGTGCTGCAATCGAACCGAGAATGTTTTCGACCTGCGTGTTGAAGGTTTTATTGCGCATGTCAGGAGCAGAAAGTTTGCTTGCCGTCTGGCTAAGAATTCCCTCCACCCAAAGCGTAAGCTGCTCAGGCTGCATTTCTTTAACCTGTTCACTTTGTTTTGTTACTTGAACAAGGCGCTGAGCTTGAAAAAGTGCATCAGAGGATTTCTGCTGTATCTTTTCTTTTTCATAACGATGCTCAGAAATAAAAGCATCTGCGTGGCTCAACTTCTGCTGAGCAACTGCTAGAGTCTTTGGAGTAAGTTTCCGTGCTCCCTCATCCTCAGCTTGTTTGATTAATTTGCGAGCTTCACCAAGAGTCCGTTCCTTGATCGCTCGCACCTCGAGCTGATCAAAAACAGCGGCAACCTTCTCCCTGTTATTTTGTGCATATTTCAAGTCGTTGTTCTCTATTGCTTTGGTAAGTTTGAGAAACTGCTCCTCTGCCCTCACATAATCTGGACCCAAATTGGTTGCTCCTGCAGCACGGGCTAGTTCTCGAGCTTTAATTGCATTGGGCAATGTTGTTCTCGCTACCTCCGCCATCTCTTCGGCATGCTGGAGCTGGGCATGTCCGGAGGCAATCGGCTCGAGTATTTCTGAACGTTCATCTCCACTTTTCAGGGCTTCCTTTGCATCATTGAGGTATGCTTCAGCCTTGGCAAAAGAGGTTGGTGCCAAGACGTTGAGTTGGTTTTTGCGTGCATTGCTGATCTTGCTGTCGAAACGGTTAACTTCCTCTGCTGGATTCACCATGGTTCCAACTTCTTCCATCTCTACCTGGCCACCCGCACAGGCACTCAGAACCCATATGATGGCAACAGCCATGGCCACAATGCCGATATTTCTGATTCTTAACATGTCCTTATCCTCCCCAAGGAAAAATGTTTGTTTAGTCAACCTAACAAGACTAAGGATGAGGCATCTTGATGCACATTTGTTCGTCTGTCAATATCAAATATCACTATTCTCACTCACTAGACTTTTAAGCTTCTGAGGACTCGGCACAAAATGCTGAGGTAAGACTCTCTAGGCAGTGACTAAACATATCTTGCCATTATGTAAAATTTGATGAAAGTATAGATATGATAAACATATCAAAACCTCAACGTAATTGATAAAAAGTATGGGTT
>CP070843.1:841025-847640 GCA_020350905.1 Deltaproteobacteria bacterium | reverse complement strand
TCAAACCACCCCGACTGGTACCTGGAGATCGGGTAGGCGTACTGGCGCCGGCCAGTCCCTGTCCAGTCAACGAACTCGAGTCAGGCTGCCTCATCTTGGAGAAAATGGGTTTGGAGATAGTTGTGGGCGTGGGAGGCGAGAGCCTTCAATCCGGATACTTGGCGGGAAGTGACGAATACCGTGCCTCTCGATTCAACCAATTCGTCCAAGATCCCGAAATACGAGGTCTGTTCTGCGCCCGGGGCGGGTACGGCTCCCTGCGTATTCTTCCAGAACTCTCATACGACCGCTTACGATCTACTCCCAAACCATTGGTAGGATTCAGTGACATCACCGCCCTGCTTCTCGCCTGTTACAGGCAGACCGGCTTGGTCTGCTTTCATGGCCCTACCGTTTCTACCCTGGCCAAGGCTGACCAAGACACCGTGGATTCTCTCTGGAAGGCTCTGAGTATTACTGAACCCATGCAGGTGCATTTTCCTGAGGCACTCTGCCTCAAACCGGGAAGTTGTGTGGGAACAGTGCTCGGCGGTAATTTTACCACCCTCAGTCACCTGCTGGGCACGGATTTTTTTCCATCATTTGCTGGCGCTATTCTTTTGCTGGAGGACAGGGGTGAGCCCACATACAGGATTGACCGCATGTTGACCCAGCTGCTTCACACCGGTTTCTTCGGCGATGTCGCCGGTCTAATCCTGGGAGATTTTTCCGAAAGTGACCCGCGCGATGAACTCAATGAATTGGTCCAGGAACGGCTTGCCTCGACCTCATTTCCCATACTTTCCGGCGTTCCCATTGGCCACGAGCAGCAAAACCTTACCCTACCCCTCGGCCTGCCCGCAACGTTGGACGCAGGAGCCGGTACACTAACCTATCACCAGGCGGCCACGACACCATGAGTGGGGAAAAGGGAATCCTGCAGCTGCTACTAGACGCTGTCGCCGGAGGTGTCTTTCCTGGGGCCGTACTGCTGGTTGCTCGTCGCAAGAAGACCCTTTTCTGTGAAGCGGTGGGAAATGGGGCCGTACTTCCAGCACCGCGGCTCATGACCAGCCAAACCCGTTTCGACCTCGCCTCCCTTACAAAACCTCTGGCCACTGCCTTGACGGTACTCTGTCTTGTCAGCCAGGAAAAGCTTCAACCGGATGATTCACTGGCAGAGCTTCTGCCCTCAACGAACATTCCCCTGGACAAGAAGGAAATTACCCTCAGACAGATGCTCTGTCACAGCTCTGGCCTGCCAGCTTGGAAGCCGTACTACCTTTCCTTGCAGACCCTTCCCCTGAAAGACCGTAAACCAAGCCTACGTCAAATGATCTTACAAGAACCCCTTGACAGTCCCCCGGGCACCACCACTACCTATAGCGATTTGGGATTTATTCTTATCGAGTGGATCGTTGAACAGATTAGCGGTCAGAATCTGCACCATTTCACCCGGCAAAACCTCTTCGGCCATTTAGGCTGTGCCACCCCCACCTTCCTCCCCCTGGATCGAGGGTCAGTCCAAGATCCTTACGAATTTGCTGACACCGAATACTGTTCTTGGAGGGCTAAAACCCTCTCTGGGCAGGTCCACGACGAGAATGCCTATATTCTTGGCGGTGTGGCTGGCCACGCTGGGTTGTTCGGCACGGCCTCCGAGGTCAAATGTGTCCTCGATGCTATTTTGGACACATTGTCAACCGAAAACACTTCGGCTCCTTGGTCCAAAGAAAGGTTGTCCGAGTTCCTGCGGCCGGCCCGTCTTGATCCTGCCAGCACCTGGGCTTTAGGGTTTGACACCCCAAGCTCCTCGGATTCCAGCGCTGGACACCATTTCTCGGCAGAAACCGTTGGCCATCTCGGTTTCACGGGTACCTCTTTTTGGCTTGACTTGCAGAGAGAGATGGCGGTAATTCTCCTCACCAATCGTATTCATCCCAGTCGGGATAACGAAAAGATCAAGGATTTCAGACCACTGCTCCACGACGCAGTGATGGAGGAATTCGCTTAGTGCAGAGCGAGACGGTAGGTCGGGCGAGACGAGCGAGCCTTTTGATCAAGTTGTTTCCCCGTATCGCTCGACCTTCCGTCTCGCCGTTTGAGGCCATCTCATGAATATTGGGCAATCTGACAACATACAAATTCGAACCGTACACCTCATAGGTATCTGCGGCACCGGCATGGGCACTCTGGCGGCGATGCTGCAGGAGGCAGGCTACCTGGTACGGGGCTCAGACGAAAATGTCTACCCTCCCATGAGCACCTTCCTTGCCTCCCGAAACATTCAGATCAAAGAAGGGTACCAGGCCGGAAACCTCGAACCTCCCCCTGATCTGGTGGTGGTGGGTAACGTTATCCGACGCCACAACCCCGAAGCGGTAGCCGCTGTGGAGCAAGGCCTAGACTACTGTTCCATGCCTCAGGCCCTGCATCGCTTTTTCTTGAACTCATCTCAATCAGTGGTGGCAGCTGGAACTCACGGCAAGACAACTACCGCGGCACTACTTGTCTGGCTACTCACCGTGGCTGAAATGGATCCGGGTTGCCTGGTAGGTGGATTGATGGCCAATTTCCAACAGAGCTATCTCCTTGGGCGTGGTCCTTACTTCGTGGTGGAGGGGGATGAATATGACACCGCCTTTTTCGACAAAGGACCCAAGTTTCTCCACTACCAACCGCAAATATGTGTCCTCACCAGTGTTGAGTTCGATCACGCCGATATCTTCCCAGACCTGCAAGCGGTGGAAAACGCTTTTGCCCAATTGGTGACAAGCATTCCACCGGATGGTCTCCTCATAGCCAATGCTGACGACCCGGGGGCCTCCCGATTGAGTCGAAAGGCCCGCTGTCGGCTTGTCACCTACGGTTTGCAAGAGCCGGCACAAATTAGGGTGGAAATGGCGAAATATGGCATTGGTACTACCCGCTTCAATGTCGCCGGGCCACAAGGGTTTGAGGCGAGCTTCAACTCCCCCCTTGCGGGAGCACACAACTTGAGTAACACCTTGTCCATGGTCGCCCTAGCTCACGAACTCGGTCTGGATACAGAAACTATCCAGAAGACACTCACTACTTTCAGGGGCGTTCGCCGCCGCCAAGAGGTAAGGGGCGAGCCAGATGGGATCACAGTTATTGATGATTATGCCCACCACCCCACTGCGGTACAGGCAACTCTTGAGGCGCTGCGTCTTTTCTATGCAGGCCGCCGCCTCTGGGCTATCTTCGAACCGCGGACCAATTCCAGCAAGAGGAGGGTTTTTCAGGAGCGTTACGCCACGGTTTTCGATGCAGCCGACCTTGTGCTTATCAAGGAGCCTCCCGGGTTGCAAAGCATTGCCCCAAAAGAGCGATTATCAGCAGTGCAGCTCGTAAAGGACATCAGTAAGCGCGGGGTGGAGGCCCACTATTTCCCCGAGGTGGAAACCATGCTCCCTTTTATCATGTCTGGGGCCAAAGCTGGAGACGTGCTACTGATCATGTCCACTGGATCCTTTGATAACTTAGTTGATAAGCTATTGGAAGGACTTGAGAATCGGTGAGTTAATGTGTTCAGGTTGCGGATAGGTTGCGGATGGTTGCGGTGCGTCCAATTCATCAACTTCCGATTTGAACTTTCCGGGTATCCAGTGACCATACACATCATAGGTGATCTTGATGCTTGAATGTCCAAGCTGATAGCTCACGTCACCCACATTATGCCCCCTGAGAAGTCTTATTGTGGCGTAAGTGTGCCTGAGATCATGTATTCTTACACGGCGCAAGCCCGCCCGTTCCAAGCATCGGTTAAGGGCATTTCTGAAGGATTCCCGATGGAGCATCTCTCCTTTTTCGTTCGCAAACACCCACTCCGACGGCGACCTTCCATTTCTTAAAGCCCCCTTCTTCTGGATAACCCTGAGTTCCTTCAAGGTCTCGGCTAGGTGTGGACTCATATCCACCCGTCTGCGCTTTTTGTTCTTGGTAGCAGTAAGCCTGCCATTTCGCCAAGATCTCTTGACCTCGATAAATCGACCGTTGAAATCAATATCCCCCCACTGGAGAGCCTGAAGTTCGCCTATCCTCAATCCTGTGCGAGATTTGCAAAGTATCGGAGGATAGTACAATCCGCCAACGAACTTTTTAGCCTGCTCGAGTAATTGGAACATCTCTTCTTCGTTAAGTGGATCTCCCTCGAACTGCTTGGACTTGTACTTTATCTTGATTCCATGTAGTGGGTTGTTCTCTATCAACTCGGACTCCACAGCATAGGATAGAACCCCACTTACCACTGTTCTCACCCCTGCCACTGTCTCGGAGGCCATCCCTTTGATTAACAGGCTGTCGAAGAACTCTTTCAGATCTTTGCGCTTGATGGTATCCAGTTTTTGCTTTCCCAATACAGGATATATGTGCTTATTGAGATTGCTCCTATAATTTATCCGGGTTGATTCTCTCCAATCGTGTGGCAGACTGAACCAATATTCCGCGCATTTTTTGAAGCTAGGACACGGAGCCTTTTCCTGTTCGATATTAAACTCACCTAGTACCAACTTGGCCTCGATCTTTTTGGCCACATCATTGGCAAGATCCTTGTCGAGACCTATCTTCTTCGACTTGCGTTTTCCCTGGTGGTCGATGAAGATCCACCATACGCCGGAACCTTTTGGCCGTTCTCTTACTTTGACTCCCATCTAAATCACCTCCTCTTCTTTTCCTTTTCATGCTTATCTAAATACTGGGTTACGGCCTGGATAATCACGTCTTTCATGGTTGTGTTATTGACTACAGCAAAGACTTTCAGTCTGTAGTGCAAGTCCTCTGGAAACCTCTTTAGGATAACCTGTTTCATCTTGTCACCCCCTATCTTATGTATATTCTGTACTATATATATACTACGAAGTATATGGGGCTGTCAAGGGGTAAGATTCCATGCACTCACTTTCTCTGCGGTTGCTCACGGATAGGGTTAACCATATTATCTAATTCCTAGTTATTTTATATGTTAAGTAGTTAAAAATACAATCTTTTTCTATTTACAGTTATCAGATTTTTTTGGTACTATCAAAGCAGTTCAAGTTCCCACTATCACCCATTCACGAGAGACAATCTTTTCGCTCTGCTTAGAGGCAAGGAGATGAGAAAATGAAAAAACGGGCTGTTTCCTTAGTATTTTTCCTCTTTTGTCTTGTCATAACCTCTTCTGTATTTGCTGCTCCAGTTGTTCATGACCCATCCTATTCCATTGAACTAGTAGCATCAGGATTGGGAGCAGCACATGGCGTTGAAATAGGACCAACAGGAGATATTTTTGTCAGTAACTACCAAGGAAGCATTTTTAACATTGACAAAGATACATATGCGGTTCAAGTGTATGCTTCTGGGTTTTCTATTCACTCGACCTTACTTTTGACGATTCAGGCAATCTATTCGTGTTGTCTGGTGATGGAAGTCCCAGAAGTGTTTTTCAAGTTTTTTCCGATGGCAGTAGTAGCATGTTTTCAACTGGTTACTCTCATACCGTAGGGTTGGAAGCAGGTCCGGACGGGAACCTTTATTTGGGCAATACTGGAGATGGAACAATTTCGAGAGTTAATTCCTCTGGAGTGGGAGTAACATTTCTTTCAGGCTTAGAGCAACCTCGTGGATTGTCGTTCGATGACACAGGGGATCTCTTCTTCGTGGAGACGGCCTCAGGAAACATTAGCAAAAGCACTTTAGCTGGATCGGTTACTCTGGTGGCCACCCTAGGTCCTTCAAGTGGAACTTTCATAGAAGTGGATTCAACAGGGGCTATTTATGTTTCCAATGATCCCACTGCTACAATTTACAAAATAGATGAAACCAGCATAACACCCTTTGCCTCTGGTTTTGCCGGAAGTTCAAGTCCTCCGGCACTCGGCCCCCTAGGGCTAGAATTTGATTCATATGGGAATCTTTTTGTCGCAGATGGAGAATACCTATGGAAAATCGCCCCCACTTCTCTTGCACCAGATGTATCTGGATACGTCTATTTTAAGGGGTCGCCTTTGGTCAATGTTGAGGTTCATTTGAATCCGAAGGGTGAACCCAAACAAAGGACGAGAACTGACAGCAGTGGCTACTATGAATTTGAGAATATTGAGGATAAAAATTTTGACTTAAAAATCAAAGCTTTCCCGGAATGAACATTTTATAAAACTTAAAATCTAAAATTTACGGCAGGGTCGTAAACGGCTCTGCTTTTTCATTGGTATCGGGTTAAAAAAAGGATCATTTATCCTCTCCTTTGATAAAAACCCTTGGCTACTCCCATCGGTCTTATCCGGTGCCTCAGGCTAAGCTGGGCAACTTTTTCTACCGCATTCACCTGGCCATCCACAGCATTGTGTGCCAGATTAAATTCTAGCAGAGTGTGGATTAAGGGCGTCGGGATAGAAGTACGGCGAGCGCAACATCCCCGTAGTAATTCGAGACAACTTATTCTTCACTCTGTTATCTGTTTCAACATTGAGAGGTGGTATGATTGCTGAAAGGCTCTGTTTACCTCTTGACTGACCAATTTGATCATTTTGGTCATATCATCTTTTGGTACTGTAATATCAGTCAGTTCTTCCATCCAGTTTATCTAAAGGCATTAATAGGCAGGTGAGCTTATAAAAATAAAATTACCTAACT
>CP070843.1:838400-840925 GCA_020350905.1 Deltaproteobacteria bacterium | reverse complement strand
TTGTCATCAAGAGTGGGGACTTCTATCTGTGTACCCAAAACCGCCTGGGTGAGGGTGATCTCCCGACTGATAACAAGGTTGTCTCCTTTCCGCTCGAAGACCGGGTGAGGCGAAACCAGAACCTTGATAAGCAAATCACCCGCGGGTCCTCCCCAGGCACCTTGCTGTCCTTTTCCAGCAATGCGCAGCTTCTTGCCGGAAGAGATTCCAGGTGGGATTTTCACCGTAACTCGCTCAACTCCGGCGCCTTTGTTGAAACCTGCCACCTTGGAACCGCCAAAAACAGCTTCTTTCAGGCTCACCTGCATGTCCATAACCAGATCGGTGCCTTTTTGGGGTTGCTGGGCCGTGCGGCCGAAAGGACCACCAGAATAATAACCTCCTCCACCTCTGCCGAAGGGTCTCCTTCCGCCCATTCCTCCGAAGATCCGGCCCAAGACATCCTCTGATCCGAAACCGAATTCCCTGAACACCTGGCCGAAATCAAAATTACTAAAAATGTCTTCCTGGCTAAAACGTTGTTGAAAACCCTCAGCTCCAAACATATCATACTGCTGGCGCTTTTCTTTATCGCTAAGCACAGCGTAAGCTTCGTTGACCTCTTTGAAGCGCTCCTCTGCCTGCTTGTCATCTTTGTTTTGGTCGGGGTGGTATTTCATGGCCAGCTTCCGGAAGGCCTTCTTTATATCGTCTTCACTGGCGCTCTTACTCACACCAAGGATTTTGTAGTAATCTTTGCCTGCCATTATCTATTCTCGATTTTGAGTAATTTTTCAGCTTTCAAACAACCGCAATCATTCATTTTATCAAGGGTTGCTACCGGTTGGCAAGGGCAGCCTTGCTGCACGAGGCACAGCGGGACAACGCGGAGATACGGAGAAACGTATACGCGGCGCAAGTTCAGATCATTTATTCGCGCTCGCTGCGCTCCGCTCAGTCCCGCAAACGGGTTCCCGGTTTCGCTACGCTGACATTTATTGTAAAAGGTAGAAGGCCAGGATATCTAGGATTTCTGATTGTGCATTGCGGATCGCTGATTTCAAATTTCGCAATTCCTTCCCTATGCTCTATGCCCAATGCCCTTTGCCCATATGATAGCTACAAAGATGCTAAAAACTTTAATATCGAAGCATTTACTTTGAAAGGATTCTCCACCATAACCATGTGGCCCGCCCCTTCTATAATCCTCAAGGTGGCTCGCAGGAGATTATCGGCAAGGTACTGGGAGTATTTGGGAGGTGTCATACTGTCATCACTCCCACAGACTACAAGGGCAGGGTGTTTGATACTGCTGATTTTGCTCAGTCTATCAAACTCATTGCAGGCCTTGAAATCATCCAGCATGACTTCCGGCCGCGCAGCAAGCAGTTGCTCCAAGCCCCATTTGACGACTTTGTCTGAGGTCCGAGGTCCGTAGCACCACTGCACCAACTGCGCTGCCGTGGCCTCAAAATCGGCTTCTATTCCCTGGAGGATTTCGGAACCGACCCTGAGCCGTGCCCCACTGCCAATGAGTATCAACCCATCCATCTCCTCAGGGCATTCGGTGGCCGCCTCGAGAACCACGGCCCCGCCCATGGAATGGCCGGCAAGAACAGATCCACTCAATTCCAACCGTTCTAAGAAGCGTATGAGCCAGTGGCTATATTCGGCAATTGTGGTGCAGCCTGCGCCATGACTTTGGCCATGGCCTGGAAGATCCAGGCAGATTGTGTTTACGCCCCTATCCAGTCCTCTCCGTTGATTCTGCCAGACCATACCATTGCCACCGGCTCCGTGGACAAAAATGATGCTACGCCTCTCAGGGGCTACACCATTGACTCCAGTCAGGTAGTGAATTGCGCGTCCCGCGACTTCTATAGTTGGCATCAAGTTGTTCCTTGTTCAGCTTATCGGTGGATTCGCTTCGCTTAATCCACCAAAATGCAGGGGTGAATCTACCCAAAAAAAGTAGGGCGGGTCACCGCACCCGCCACTTATATAATAATATAGCCCTTATCCCCTTGGGCCGGCAACAGAGGCCGGCTCTACTCAAACAAAAGAGGTTCAATCCTCTTATTCATCTTTAAGCTTGCGCAGTTCCTCTGCGCGCAACTCCTTGCGCAGCACCTTACCTACCATGGTCTTGGGTAACTCCTCACGAAATTCCACCAGACGGGGAACCTTGTAGGCAGCGAGTTTTTCCTTACAGTGGGCAATGACCTCTTCTTCGGTAAGAGTTTCTCCGGGTTTGAGCACCACAAAAACCTTGACGGTCTCGCCCCGGTATTCATCCGGAACACCAATGGTCACCGCATCGGCAATCTTAGGATGTTCATAGAGGACTTCATCAATATCTCTCGGATAGATGTTGAAACCACCGGCAATGATCATGTCTTTCTTGCGGTCGACGATGAAAACATAACCATCTTCATCAATGTGAGCAATGTCTCCAGTATAGAGCCAGCCATCCTTGAGAGTCTCGGCGGTTTCTTCCGGCATATTCCAATAGCCCTTCATGACTTGCGGGCCTTTGATCGCCAGTT
>CP070843.1:834163-838300 GCA_020350905.1 Deltaproteobacteria bacterium | reverse complement strand
GAGCCCACCGCTAATGTTGACTCTGAAACCGGCAAGGCTTTGCTGGACCTTATGCGCAACCTAAACGAGGAAAAAGGGGTAACTTTCTTTTTCTCCACCCATGAAGAGGCTGTGATGAAGCGATCCCGGAGACTCCTGCAACTCGAGGACGGTGTCATTCTCAATGATGAAGTCAATAAAGATGGCGACCCATCTCATAGTTGAAAAATCTGAATCACAGAGACACAGAGGTCAAAGAGGAGGTTGATTTTTCCCTGGTCGGGAGGCGGCGGCCAGGGAAAAGTGCCCCCGCCTCCAGCGGAAGCCCTTTCACCACTGAACGAATTTGTATGGTTTGACGGAGGATGTGTTGGCGCAACGTAACTGGTTGTCTGCCTGTCTCTGCTGGTGGCTACTTATAGCTATTGTCGGCGCTGTTTTGAGCCTTTATCCTCATGCGGCTTGGGCCCTGGTTGGTGATACAGAATCCGATTTTGGCCTGGACGGCAGACTCAGCACCACCAATGCTCTCGTAGATAACTACGACTTCGAACCCTTTTTCGGGGATAAGAACACCGATCAGTTTTCCCAGAATCTTCTCCGACTCATAGCAGGGGGCAGATCCACCGAGCAGCTCTCCTATGAAGTTCACGGGATTCAGTCATACACCTACTCCTCAGCTGGAGATGGGACAACGGAATCACCAATTTTTGGGACGAGCGGAGCGGACAGGCGATATAGAGCTCTGGATGCCACCTGGGATTGGCACGAGGGTGATAACAGTGCAGCCAGCCTGTGGCTTGACCGGTTCAACACCAAGAGCGCTTTGTCCTGGGCTGACATCACCGTTGGTCGCCAAGCCATAACCTTTGGCAAAGCTTACTTTTGGAATCCGCTCGACATATTCCTACCGTTCGACCCCAGACAGTTTGACCGCGATTACAAAGCTGGAGTTGATGCAGTGCGAGTTGACATTCCGTTGGGTTCTTTCACTGGCATTAATCTCATGACCGTTGCCGGCCGGGAACTCGACTCCTCTGGAGCGTTCATTGACGATGGGACTTTGAATGCATCGTGGTATGGTTCAGCCGTGCTTGGCAGGGTGTTCACCACCTTGAAGGGTTGGGACCTGGCCATCCAGGGTGGCAAAATCTACGGTGGCTACCAACTCGGTTCCGGTTTGGTGGGTGAAATTGGCCCTATTGAAGCCCGGGCAGAAGCTGCCTATTTTTGGGCTCAGGATAGCAAATCCCTTCCTGCCCCTCTTGAAGGAGATCTGGTGGAAGACGCTTTTACGGCTGTGGTAGGTTTTGGCCATCGCTTTGACAACACGCTCACCGTGGAAATCGAGTACTTCTACAACGGTGCCGGTGAGTCCAATGACCTGGACGAGTCTTTCGTTCGATTCAGGAGCGGCTCCAGTCTGCAAATGAGCCGCCACTTAACCGGTCTTCTTGTCAGCTATGAGTTTCTACCCATCATTACCGGCCAACTGTTAGGGCTCTATTCTTGGGACAATCCTTCCGGTCAGATTCAACCCATTTTGACCTGGTCGCCATCGGACAACACCGAAGTCCTCGTTGGCGCCAGCATCAATTTTGGTGACCGCCCAGAACAGAGTTCCACCGGACAGGTGGAGCTCCAGAGTGAGTACGGCACTTTCCCCGATTTTTATTTCATGGAGTTCAAGTTGTATTTTTGAACTCTGGTGGGCAATGGAATCCCGATGCGACCTTCTGGAGACAGTGATCAACTGCGGGTGGGGGTAAACCCCACCCCTACGTTCCCTCGACCCTTGATCCAAAATGTAGGGGCGGGTTCACCCCCGCCCGAAAATAGATAGGCCATCCATTACTTGGATGGCCTTTTAATCCTACCCTATGCTCTTTGCTCTTTGCCCTATGCCTGATCACTTCTCCAGTGTCATCTGGATGTAATGGCAGGGACACTCTTTGGCACAAAGGCCGCATCCTTTGCAGAAGTCCAAGTCGAATTCGTACAACCCAGTTTTCGGCGAAATCTTAACAGCGTTGTCCGGGCAGTACATAAAACAATTGCCGCAGTTATAGCAAAGTCCACAGCTAAAACATCTCTCAGCTTCATCAATAATCGCCTCAGGATCGAGGGCAGGATAGAGCTCCTTGAAATGCTTCAGCCGCATGTGGATCGGCAAGGCTTCCTTCTCGAACCGTCTGGTCTTTTGGTAATAGTACGTATTTAAGTCTTTGGAATATATCACCGGCGGACTTGACAGACGGCTTTCCACATCGCCGTCGATGTAGTCTTCAATGGCGGAAGCTGCCCGGGTGCCCTGGCCTATGGCAGCAGACACGGTTTCCAGGCCCAGAACGGCGTCACCGCCCGCAAAGACCCCATCGATGCTGGTCATCAGATTCCCATTGGCGGCAATCCACTTGTTGTCTCTCTGGTTCACTTCGATGCCGTCATAGTCAACCGCCTGACCCGTGGCCAGAATTACCGTATCAGCCGGAATAACTGATTCGGACCCCGGAATGGGAACCGGCCTGGCCCTGCCGCTGGCATCAGGTTCCTTTAACTCCATTTGCACACACAAAATGCCCACCACCTTGTCGTCATCCTGAATGATTTTCACCGGGTTGGTGTGATAGCGGAACATAACGCGCTCTTCCATGGCTTCATCAATCTCGGCGGTTATGGCGGGCATCTCCACTCGGGTGCGACGGTAGACCACACTCACATTGGCTCCCAGCCGTTTTGCCACCCGGGCGCAGTCCATGGCGGTGTTGCCGCCGCCGATAACTACCACGTCCTTGCCAACATCCACGTACTTACCGCTATTCACCTCTCTCAGAAACTCCACCCCGGAAAAAACGTTCCCGGCATCCTGACCAGGTATATCAATGGTCAGTCCTGTTTGGGCGCCAATCCCCACGAAGACCGCATCATAGGTTTGGATCAGCTGATCCATGGGGATATTGACACCAACCTTGATATTGCACTCCAGTTCAATGCCCAGCTTCCATATGTTTTCGAGCTCTTGCCGCAAAACATAATTCGGCAGTCGATATGAGGGAATACCGTAGCGCATCATGCCGCCGGGCTCACCATAGGCCTCGAATATCTTCACCTGAAAGCCTCTCTTGGCCAGGTGAAAACCGCAGGAAAGACCCGCCGGTCCGGAACCAATTACCGCCACCTTCTCTTTTCTATGGGCAATGAGCTTTTTGTGCTCCAGGTTCTCCTCGAGGCCGTAGTCACCAACAGCCCGCTCTGCGCTGTTTATGGCCAGGGGCGAGTCAAAGTCCCGGCGATTACACCCGTCCTCACAGGGATGAGGACAGACTCTACCGCAGGTTGCCGGCAGGGGGTTGGTACGGGTCAACACATGCCAGGCTTCTTCATAGTCCTTTCTCTCCGCCAGTACCCTGAGAAAACCACGGATATCATTTCCTGCAGGGCAGCCGTGGTTACAGGGCGGGGTTTGCATGATATTGACCGGCATCAGAGTCCGCCAAGAGCCGGTCTCATAAGGAACAACTTTGCGTAAATCCAGAGCTAGGCCTAAAGGTAGCTTTTCCATTACAAATTAAACCTCTCTATGTTCTGGTTGGCTATTTCTTGAATTACGGCCACTTCCTCGGTTGGCACACCTCTTTGGAAGAGATGCTTGAACCTTCCTTGCGGTTTCAAATATTCTTCCACCGGCACTTTCACCGGGATCTTCCTAACATTGGTCACCTTGCCGTCAACAATTTCATATACGGGGAAAAGACCGGTGTCTTTGGCCAAGCGGCATATCTCCACCGTAAGTTCCCCGTGATGCCCCCAACCCAACGGACAAGGTGCCAGAATGTGGATGTATTTGGGACCCTCAATGGTGAGCGCCTTCCTGATCTTGAGTTGCAGATCCCTGAAATCATCCACTGTGGCAGTGGCCACATAAGAGATACCGTGGTCCGCTGCAAGCATCGGCATGTTTTTCTTGCGGGTCGTATTACCCGTGGGGGTTGTGGTGGTTCGGGCACCATAGGGAGTAAAGCTGGAACGCTGCACCCCGGTATTCATGTAGGCCTCATTGTCGTAGCAGACATAGAGAACGTTGTGTCCTCGTTCGAACATACCGCTGATGCTCTGAAAACCAATGTCGGCAGTACTGCCGTCTCCTCCCTGGGCGAT
>CP070843.1:831407-834063 GCA_020350905.1 Deltaproteobacteria bacterium | reverse complement strand
GCTCATGCTCCATGCTGCTGCTCACCCAAGAAGGCATTTACGCAGCCAGAGACAGGCTGGGAAGAACCCCTGTTGTAATCGGCAAGAAAGAAGGGGCTTTTGCCGTGGCCTCAGAATCGTGCGCTTTCGCTAACCTCGGCTATAACGTCGAGAAACATCTCGGGCCTGGCGAGACCGTCTTTCTCACGGCTGACGGGTATGAGCAGCGCACCAAACCAGGCGATAAGATGCAGATTTGCGCCTTTCTGTGGGTCTATTATGGTTACCCCGCGACTCAATATGAGGGGATCAACGTAGAACTTGTGCGTAATAGATGTGGCTCTGCCCTGGCGAGGAATGATGAAGTTGAAGTTGATTTTGTCGCGGGAATTCCGGATTCGGGGATTGGACACGCCATCGGTTATGCCAACGAGAAAAAAATTCCCTATCTAAGACCATTTGTAAAATATACTCCCACATGGCCGAGGAGTTTCATGCCCCAGAACCAAGATGTTCGAGACCTCGTTGCCAAGATGAAGCTCATTCCTATCAGATCGATGATAGAGGGCAAGAGAATTCTCTTTTGTGAAGACTCAATCGTACGAGGTACGCAATTGAAGGACAACATCGAGATATTGTTTGACTACGGCGCCAGTGAAGTTCATATGCGACCTGCATGTCCGACCTTGATCTTCCCGTGTGAATTTCTCAACTTCTCAACATCTAGATCCAGATTGGACCTTGCCGGGCGGAGCGTAATAAACGAGATTGAAGTCGGTGAAGAAGAAAATCTAGACGAGTATTATACGCCTGGATCGAAAAAATATGTGGAAATGGTAGATAGAATTAGAAAACGTTTGCGCTTGACGACTTTGCAGTATCAAAGACTGGACGATTTAGTGGATGCGATCGGGCTGCCCAAAGAAAAATTGTGTACCCATTGTTGGGACAACTCCAGTTACTTCTGACAGCAGGGGACGTTGGTAGGAATTGAAAGGTTTTCCAACAGCAGAGTAGAGAACACGACCTCATCCTAAACTAATGACTCTCCTGTTCCACGTTAATGAGATACTTGGCGATCACTGCGTCAAGAGAGACCGGTGCAGGCAAACCTTGGGATAACAGACGCAGTGTATCCATGTCAGACTTCCAGGCAACATCACCAGGTGCGATAAGGCAAATGCTTTCTGGCTCGTATGTTGTATACAGTTTGCCTTCCTTGGAATAGTAATGGTCCTTGCTTACCTCAATCGGGTAGGCATGCATCAACGGCGGGATATCGTTGGGTCGAAACCAGAGCTTGATTTCTCGTTCAGCCTCACTACTTGTGGCGGAGGCGTGGATGAGATTGTCCATTCGCTCTCCGATCGCCTTTCCTGTATCATCAATGATGGGGACTACTGTACCCAGGGCTCGAATGCATCCTGGGCTTTGCTCTCGGGCGACGTGAGGATTTGTCGGGCCAGCAATATCTCTAGTTTTTTGAATTGCCCCTAGACCGTGATAAACTAAGGCGATGACTCTTCTTTTCCAGGCTTCCTCGGCATAATGGATGAGTCCCATGAGGTAGTCTATAAGCGAAGGGAAAAATATTTTCCCTCGATGCTCAGCATAATGTTCCTCGGCAAGAAGCTTACTGACACAAACGATCTTGGCTCCAGCGAAGCGCAGGCCTGTGTGGAATTGGGAAAGTTGAGAAAGCACATATCCTGTCAATGAATTCTTAAGTGCATCCGGTTTAATGAGCACGAGCGTCTGTTCGAGTTCTTTCTTTTCCATACAAAATCTCCTCTCTCGTCACCATCTTCTCGAGCGTATTGAGCTATCGGGAAAAAGACAAAAAAATAGATCGAATACCCTTCAGCGACAAAACATGCACAACTTATACCTCAAGGAAAAGGTTCGTCAACCTATTTTGATGGCAATGGGCTACACCTGTGTAGTGAAGTGAATTTGTAGATACCGATCTTAAGGATGCCGTTGAACACACTCGGATGAGCTACGGTTACCAATACCAGGGTAAAGATGGAAGTGAAGTTTCGGAAACCGAAACGAGGAGTGTAGAGTTATTATTACGAGGTCCCTAGCTTGCGAGCATTCACCTCCACAAAGTAGATCTGCCCATTGTCACCAACGATCTAATCACAATCAAAGATGCCCCGATAACCCTGAGCACCCATATATCTTCCCACCAACCTGGTATATTCTTTGATTTGTTCAAGTACAGGGATCAAACGATAGAAATAAAGAACCGTACTATTGCAGAAAAGAGTCTTTCATTCATGCGAACAAAAATGGTCCCTTGTTATTAGTGCTTCTGTTTGTTTGGGGTATGGCTTTAATTCCCGCGAGGGGGAGTACTGGGATCAAGTGCAAAGGTCTAGCCCGGATATTTCATGAATCACCTGCTGCGACCTCGGATATGGCCGTCCTACCTGGCGGCCTCGCGATAGGAATTCATGAAATATCCGGGCTAACCTTCTACTTCATTTGATTCAACCAGGAGACATCTTCAAACCAACGCGCGGTCAATTCCTCCAGAGTACCGGTCTGATCCAGGCTGTCGAGGAAATTCTCTAGCCAGTTGATCAGCTGCGGGTCGCCGGCGGGAATAGCGATGCCATAGGGCTCATATGTTAGGGGCGTGACCACCGATAGCAGTCCTTTGTCAGGATAT
>CP070843.1:823190-831307 GCA_020350905.1 Deltaproteobacteria bacterium | reverse complement strand
GAGCGATAGCAAAAAAGTACGGTCTGAGCGTCAGTCCAGCAACCATTCGGAATGTAATGGCAGACCTTGAGGAACTCGGCCTCCTCTATCAGCCGCACACATCCGCTGGTAGGATTCCCACCGAACTCGGACTCCGAGTATATATTGACGCCATTCTCAAGATACAGCAGCTCAGTATTGCCGATCGTGAACAAATCAGACGATCGTACCGGGGTGGTGTGTCTCGGGTGGAAGGATTGTTGCAGGAGACTTCCAAGGTCCTCTCGTCTTTCTCCAAGCAGGCTGGTGTGGTCCTGACACCTCGCCTCTCTCACACGGTGTTCAAGCGGATCGAGTTTGTTCGGCTGCGCAGCAGTATGGTCATGACCATTCTGGTTTCTCAGGCCGGCATCGTCCACAATACAGTTTTTGAAATAAAAGAAGACATTTCTCAGGAGGAATTGGACAAATATGGTCGTTATCTCAATGACATGTTGCAGGATCTAGCCCTGCACCAGGTCAAGGCGCGGTTGCTCGAGGAGATGAAAAAGGAGAAGGTTCTCTTTGATCGCTTGCTTTCCAAGGCCTTGGAATTAAGTCAGAAGGCTTTGCAGGAGAACATAGAGAATAGCGAACTCTACATCGGCGGCAGGACCAATCTTTTAGACAACCCAGAATTTGCCGACGTGGAGCAGATGAGGCGGATCTTCAATGCTTTCGAAGAGAAGAGCAAGATTATCGATCTTTTAGATAAGAGTATGTCAGCCGGAGGGGTCAACATTTTCATCGGCTCAGAAAGCGAACTACTGGACATGGAGAGCGTAAGCTTTATTACTTCACCCTATGCCAGCGGCGATGAGGTTCTTGGTACCCTTGGTGTAATTGGGCCCACGAGAATGGACTACTCGCGGATTATTCCTCTGGTGGATTACACTGCCAAGCTCCTGAGCAAGATGCTGGAGGAAACCTTCTAAGTCCCAACGAACATTTTAGCTTGTCTTACAAGCTCCCTTCATTTTTCTGGGAGCTTTATTATGAATAGAGGGTAACAGGGGCTTGACTCGGCGCTAATCGTTATTAAAAAAGTAATGTATGGTAATGGAGGGAGCAGGGTGGTTTCGAAAAAAAAGCGAGCAGCCGAGCCGCAGAACAGTCTGATAGAAAATCAAAAGGACCAACAGGAAATCTCACCTGAGTTGGAGAATCAAGCTCAAGCGGGCGAGGCTGAAATTGAGCTTGAGGAGGATTTTGATCCTGAGACGGCGGATGGGGAAGCGCTTCTGGCCAAGTACCGGGAGTTGGAGGATGAGCTCAGTGAATCCCAAGAACGAGTTCTGCGCGCTGTTGCGGATGCTGAAAATTTCAAGAAAAGGCTGCAACGAGAGAAAGAAGAGCAGACTCGCTACGCAAATGAGTCTTTTATGCGCGAGTTGCTGCCCGTAGTAGACAATCTGGAACGAGCCCTAGAACACTCAGAGGCCGGTGCAGATCAGGGGGGTCTGGTGGAGGGCTTAAACATGACGCTCAAGGGCTTCCTTGACACGCTGACCAGGTTCGGCTGCTCGCCGGTAGAGGCAGCCGGGAAACCCTTTGACCCGAACTTTCACGAGGCCGTTTCTCAGGAAGAGAGCGCTGATCACGAGCCCAACACAGTGCTGAGGGAATTACAGAAGGGTTACGTGCTCAAAGAGAGATTGCTTAGGCCAGCAATGGTACTGGTGTCCAAACGGACCAGCCAGCAAGACACTGCCACCCGAGAGCAAACCACAGCCAAGGCTGCGGAAGCAAACAGTGGCGAGGTAAAGATAAAGGTAAAAAAGGGCTAAGAAACAGGGCCATAATAGAGAATCACTTTAGGATGAGAGATTAAGGAGGAAAGAATGGCAAAGATTGTCGGCATTGATCTAGGGACGACGAACTCAGTCGTCGCAGTGATGGAAGGCAAAGAGGGAAAGGTCCTCACAAATGCCGAAGGAAGTCGCACGACTCCGTCTATTGTCGCTTTCACAGAAAGTGGCGAGAGGCTATTGGGTCAGGTGGCAAAGAGACAGGCAATCACCAATCCCGAGAACACAGTCTATGCGGTCAAACGTTTAATCGGCAGGAAGTACGACACCCCTGAGGTCAAGCACGATATTTCCATCTGCCCTTATGAGATCGTCAAAGCGAACAACGGTGATGCGCACATCCAGATTCGTGGCAAGGAGTATAGCCCCGCAGAGATTTCGGCCATGGTTCTGCAGAAGATGAAACAGACCGCGGAGGATTATCTGGGTGAAAAGGTGAGCGATGCGGTGATCACTGTACCGGCTTACTTCAATGACAGTCAGCGCCAGGCCACCAAAGATGCTGGCAGAATAGCTGGGCTCAATGTTTTGAGGATTATCAACGAACCCACGGCAGCTTCACTTGCCTACGGCCTCGACAAGAAAAAAGACGAGAAGATTGCGGTCTTTGACTTGGGCGGCGGCACGTATGATATTTCCATTCTGGAAATTGGTGACGGCGTTTTTGAAGTAAAGGCGACAAATGGTGATACTCACCTGGGTGGAGAGGATTTCGACCAGAGAATTATTGATTGGCTGGCTGATGAGTTTCGGAAAGACCAGGGGTTCGATCTTCGGGGAGACAAAATGGCCTTGCAGCGTCTCAAAGAGGCAGCGGAGAAGGCAAAGATGGAGCTCTCCACCTCCATGGAAACCGAAATCAACCTGCCGTTTGTTACCGCTGACGCCAGTGGTCCTAAGCATCTCAATATGAAGCTCAGTAGATCCAAAATGGAGTCACTAGTGGAGGATCTCGTTGAAAAAGTGGTTCCTCCCATGCAAACCGCTCTCAAGGATGCAGGCTTGGCGACCTCAGAGATCGATGAGGTGATCTTGGTGGGTGGTATGACCCGGATGCCCAAGATCCAAGAAAAGGTTAAGGGTTTTTTTGGCAAGGAGCCGCATAAGGGAGTCAACCCCGATGAAGTAGTTGGCGTCGGTGCTGCAATTCAGGCCGGAGTGCTCAAAGGTGACGTGAAGGATGTACTGCTTTTGGATGTCACCCCGCTCTCTCTTGGAATTGAGACTCTGGGCGGAGTAATGACCAAGCTCATCGAAAAAAATACCACCATCCCAACTCGGAAGAGCCAGATTTTTTCTACGGCTGCCGATAACCAGCCGGCCGTCTCCATCCACGTGTTGCAGGGCGAACGGGAGATGGCGGCAAATAACAAGACTCTGGGACGCTTCGAGTTGGTGGGCATCCCCCCGGCACCAAGGGGACTTCCGCAGATTGAGGTGACCTTTGATATTGATGCCAATGGTATCGTTAACGTCTCGGCCAAGGACCTGGGAACAGGAAAGGAGCAGTCCATCAGCATTACCGCTTCCAGCGGTTTGAGTGAGGAGGAGATCCAAGCGGCTATCAAGGAAGCGGAATTGCACGCTGAAGATGACAAGAAAAAGAAAGACCTGGTCGAGGCTAAGAACAATGCTGACTCTCTCATCTATCATACCGAGAAAACCCTGAAAGAAATGGGAGACAAGGTTGACGCGGCCACCAAACAAAACGTAGAGGAACACGTGCAGCGGCTCAGAACGGCTATGGAAGGTGATGATGCGGAAGCCATCAAGCAAGCTTCAGAGGAGCTGATGCAGGCATCACACAAAGTGGCAGAAGCCATGTACCAGCAGGCAACCCAGGACACTGGGACTGAGGCGGCTCAGGAGCACCACCCCGGGGAGGCTGCAGCTGGCGGTGCTGACAGCGACGAGGAAGTAGTTGAGGCGGAGTTTGAGGAGGTTGATGACGATAAGAAGTAACTTCCACTAGGGGCTTGCTTAATTCATGAAAAGGGTGCTACATATGACCTCGTTTTTGGAGGTTGGAGCACCCTTTTTTGTATTGTAGATTTTAGATTGCAGATTTCAGATTATAGGCATTTTAGATCATTTTAGTTCACTTTAGACATTTTAGGCATTTAGAGCTCGCTCTGCCCTATGCCCTATGCATTTTCAAATGAGAAATGATACTCTGCGCTATTCGCCTAACAACAAGAGGTGGAAAAATACCTATGAGCCCATTAACGAAGGTCAGTAAACGGCTCGGGCTTTTCCTGTTGCCGTTTATTCTGCTTGGTTGTGCTCTGATGCCGGCCAAGAAAGAGGTTACTGTAGAGGCTCCGCCCAGTGCCGAGGAGAAACAGGCCCGCCAACAGCTGGCAAAGGCGGAATCAGCCTTGCAGGAGGGTAACTTAGAAGGGGCGGCCCAGCAGTATCGTCAGCTTGTTATGGCCTTTCCGCGAAGTCCGCAAGCGGCGAAGGCACTACTGCGACAGGGCGAAATAGACTTTCGTTTAGAGCGCTACGAACAGGCTGCTTCGGTGTTTCAACAAGTGATAAATGAGTTCCCGGTAAGGCCGGAGGGAGATGCGGCCCGGCTTTGGCTGCTTCGCTGCTATCTCAGATTGGAGCGTTTCAATGATGCGGTGGAGACCGGGAGATCACTCGCAACATATTTGCCCGAAAGACCTCAAAGAAGTGAGGCTGCCGAAGTTGTGGCTGAAGCCCAGGAGCCAAAAGGCAACTACGCTGAGGCAGTGAGGTGGTATGTTAAAGCGTACGAGCTCGCCAAAGAGGAGAAACGTGCAGAACTGTCCACCAAAGTAGATGGTGCTCTAGAGCGCCTCGATCGGAATCTGGTACTTACCCTACTTGCAGAGTATCCAGATGGTTTTCCCAACTTCCAGTTGCAGACACGCATGGTGGAGATCGATATGGAGAACGGGAGATTGGGTATAGCTCTGCAACAGCTCGAGGTTCTGTTGGAGGAGCAGCCGCTCCATCCACTGGCAGAGACCTGGAAAACGATGTCAGAAAGGGTGGAGGAATGGCTCAAGGTTGAGATGACTACAGTAGGTTGCGTCCTGCCTCTTAGCGGTCGCTATCAGGCCTATGGCGATAGGGTGCTTCGGGGATTAGTGATGGCAGCCCAAGACCTCCGAAGCATGGTTCCTGGGACTCGTGACATCCAACTGATTATCAGGGACAGCGGAGGTGATCCAGGTCTGGCTGTAGCAGCAGTGCGCGACCTTGTTCTGGCCCACAAAGTCGTTGCTATTATTGGACCGTTGAGCCGGGTGGCTGCGGAGGCGGCTGCCAAGGAGGCAGAAAAACTCTGGGTTCCCATAATCACTCTCAGCCAAAAAGAGGGAGTCAACGAGATTGGTGGCTACGTGTTTCGTTATTTTCTCAGCAATGAGCAGCAAGCAAGGGCATTGGTGGAGTATGCGGTACTCGGACTCGGCCACAGACGTTTTGCTATTCTTTACCCCAACGATAATTATGGCACGAGACTCGTACAGTTGTTTTGGGATCAAGTGGATCGGCTGGGAGGGGAGATTCGAGGAGTGGAAGCCTATGAGCCATCCCAAACAGATTTTGCAGATCAGATTAAAAAACTCGTTGGGCTTTACTACCCTCGTCCTGAAAGCGAGGTTCCCGACCAATCCAGGGAAGGTTCGACTACCGCCAACCTGGCAGAAGAAAGCACTGAACCACTTGAAGAAGAGCTGCTGCCGATTGTGGACTTCGATGCGATCTTTATTCCTGATGGCTATAACCAAGTTGGTCTCATTGCACCCCAGCTGGCATATCATGATGTCACGGGGATTAGGCTGTTGGGAACCAACCTCTGGAACTCACCAAAACTTGTGGAGATGGCAGCCCCTTATCTGCAAGATTCTGTTTTTGTGGATGGCTTTTTCACTGAGAGCAATCTGCCTTTGACCAGTCAATTCGTCGCTCGCTATCAAGAATCCTTTGGCGACAAGCCGGGGTACCTCGAGGCTCAGGCCTATGATACTATGCGATTGCTGGTAGATGGTCTCCACCAACCCGGGGTAACATCTCGGCCGTTACTTCGTAATGCTCTTTTGGGAATACAAGCTTTGTCTGGAGTGGCGGGGGCAGCATCAGTTGGTCCAGATGGAGAGGTGCATAAGCCGCCTTTTTTAATCACCATCCACAGGAGACGAATGGAAGAAATCCAAGTGGACTATGGAGTACTGCGCCAGCGACAAAAGTCATTGGAATTCTTCACTGAAGAGCAGAGATCTCAGGTACCAATGAAACGTTTGCCTCCCCCGGAAACGGTCCTATCAACAGCAAACCAGTGATCGGTGGGCTGCGGGTACCTTTGGGATTTGTCCTTCGGACTCCCACCCTCCGGGTGGGTTCCCGGTTTCTGATTTCGGATTGCGGAATGAAAAATGAATGGATTTTGGAGTTGGGGATTGAGGAAGCGGACAATTGTGCCTCCATAAGCCCTAAGTCCCAGGATTTATGAATTAATCAGGGAGCGCTATTGATGAAGATTACGGTTGAAGAGGTAGAGCACGTGGCAAGACTGGCTCGCCTGGAGGTTAGCACCGAGGAAAAGCAGAACCTCACAGAGCAGTTGAACGAGATTTTGCTTTATATGGAAAAGCTCAACGAGTTGGATACCGCTGGGGTTGTTCCCACCTCACATGTCGTCGATCTTCACAACGCTTTCAGGGAGGATATTGTTCTGGAGTCTATGCCTCGAACAGAGACTCTGGAAAACGCTCCGGAGGACAACGATGCTGAATTTGTGGTGCCGAGGGTAATTTAGCCAGGATATTTCATGAATTGCCTGCTGCGACCGCAGATATGACCGTCCTCCCGGGCGTCCTCGGGTGTCGGACCCGGCGACGTACCGTTCAAGTACGCCTCGGATCCAACCCCCTGCGGTTGCCCGGTGGCACGTCCTTCTCCACGGTCTCGCGACGGCACTTTATGAAACATCCTGGCTATGGCCGGGCGCTTTACGCGGAGATCACTAAGCATTTTCGTTGAATATTGTAAGATTCTAATAATAATATATTATTTTTGTTTTATTGAGAAACAACTTTAAATTAATTATTGAAAGATTTAAGGCCTCAGTTGGATCTTTGGAAAGGCCAATCATGAAGCTATATGATTTGACCATACATGAACTGCGCAGGCTGTTGGATCAGGGAGACACTACCGCAGTAGAAGTTGCAGGTACCATCTATGAACGAATTAGGATGTTGGAGCCCAAGGTTGCCGCTTATCTCTCCCTTGCTGAAGAGAGAGCAATGGAGGAGGCAAAAAGCTGGGATAAACAGGGCTATGGTGATACCACAAAACCCCTTGCCGGCGTGCCATTGGCCGTGAAGGATGTCATCTGTACCAAGGGGATTCGAACAACCTGTGGTTCTCATATCCTGGCTAATTTTGTGCCGCCTTACGACGCCACTGTTGCTCTGAAGCTTAAAGAGGCTGGAGGTATCCTGCTGGGTAAGACGAACATGGATGAGTTCGCCATGGGATCCTCCAATGAGAATTCGGCTTTTCGACCGACGCGAAACCCTTGGAATCTCGACCGTATACCGGGTGGTTCCAGCGGCGGCTCAGCAGCTGCTGTAGCGGCAGATGAGTGTATCGCTGCTCTCGGTTCGGACACTGGTGGGTCAATACGCCAACCTGCATCACATTGTGGAGTGGTAGGGTTCAAGCCTACTTATGGGCGTGTGTCTCGATATGGCCTCGTGGCGTTCGCCTCTTCCCTCGATCAAATCGGTCCCATTACCAAAGATGTCACAGACGCTGCTTTGCTGCTCAATGTAATCGCAGGGTACGACCAGCGAGATTCAACTTCGGTGCCTAGGGAGGTTCCGGACTACAGGCAGAATTTTTTGGAGGGTTTGGCAGGCGTCACGGTGGGAATTCCCCGGGAGTACTTCGTGGAGGGGTTGGTACCGGAGGTGGAACGGGCTGTAAGGCAGGCAATCAAGACCCTTGAAAGTCTGGGGGCACGGGCCATGGAAGTCTCACTTCCTCATACTGAATATGGTGTAGCTGCCTACTACATAATTGCTCCTGCAGAGGCTAGTTCCAATCTGGCGCGCTACGATGGCGTCAAGTACGGCTATCGAGACCGGGAAGGGAAGACCCTCATGGAGATGTATCGCAAAAGTAGATCTGAGGGTTTTGGCGCTGAAGTGAAGAGGAGAATAATGCTCGGGACCTATGCCTTGTCAGCTGGCTACTACGATGCCTACTACAAGAAAGCGCTGCAGGTGCGTACTCTGATGCGCCAGGACTTTG
>CP070843.1:818384-823090 GCA_020350905.1 Deltaproteobacteria bacterium | reverse complement strand
TGTAAAGCTCTTCTATCGCAACAATCTTTTCTATTCAATAAGTACGAAAGCGCAGATGTCAACCCGAAACATCTCACATTTTGCATTGCTAATTTCTCATTTATCAATGAAAAAATAATAACTGAGAATGACACTGCGTTAGCACTTAAACAAAATTAACGAATGCTAATTGTGAAATGCTAAATGAGAGATGCGAAATGTGAAATGCTCTGGCTTAATTATTGCAAACCCATGGTCTCAACCTTAGGTCTGGCAACGGCAAGGTTTGTCTGGGCCCAAGCATGACTGATGGAGAAGGAGAAGAGTTATGCTCACTAAGGAAAAGGTTGCAGATATTTTCAAAAGTATCATGCGGATATTTCCCGGTATGCCCTCCTATCTGGAACGCGAGGGACTGCGGGCCCAAGATAAGGTCATCCGCACTCAATTGGCATCGCGCATCACGGAGCAGGGAGAGCGGGTTGGAGAAATAACGGCTGAGCTTACCAATAGAGCTATACTGAAGCCGCTAGCGAGTCTGGATGAGCTTGCTCGAAAGTTGATGCGATTAGCGGATACCATTCGCTTTGCCAGTTACGGCTATGCCGGCCTTTTCGCAGCGACACCCGTCGATGAGCAAAAGCTGGCAGAGCTCTATGACTATGATCTCTCACTTCACCAAGAGGTCGAAGAGCTTGCGGTAGCCGTCAGCACCCTACGGCAACGCCAGGATGATAAGTGGGAGAAAACCTCTCTTAATGATATCCAACAACTAGTAAATCGTTTGGAAGAAAGGATCACCAACCGGCAATCCATATTCACTCAAAATTAGATTGTCGGATTTCGTGGAGCATCAAGCGCTTGCACACGCACGCTGTGCGTTTACCGCTCTGCACTTTGCGCGAATGAAAGGAGCTCCCCCATGGCCGTTTTCTTAGAAGTCATAGAATGGTTTGACGAAACCGGTCGCACCATGATGCATCGTATTCCTGAGCAGGGATCGGCAGAGATCAAATTTGGTGCCCAGCTGGTTGTTCGCGAAAGTCAGGCTGCTATTTTTTTTCGGGACGGCAAAGCCTACGACATCCTTGGACCTGGCCGGCATATCCTGTCGACTCTGAATCTGCCCTTGCTAACCAAGGTCTTGAGCTTACCTTTTGGCTTCAAGAGCCCTTTTCGGGTTGAAATCTATTTCGCCAATACCAAGATTTTCACCCACCTGAAATGGGGAACGAAAGAGCCGGTTGCCTTCAAAGACGCCGAGCTTGGTCTTGTCCGTCTTCGCGGCTTCGGCACCTACACCATCCGTATCACCCAGCCTTTGCTGCTTATCAATACACTTGTTGGAACACAGGGAATCTATGGTACCGAGGAAATAGAAGATTTTCTCCGCGACGTGATCGTTAGCCGCGTCAACGACCTCTTGGGTGAAATGCTGGACACTGTTTTCAACTTACCGGCCTACTACGATGAGCTGGGCGCTGCCATCAAGAGCGGGGTCCATGAAGACTTCGCCCGCTATGGCATTACCCTCCTTGACTTCTACATCAATAACATTACTCCCCCGGCTGAGGTCCAGAAAATGATTGATGCCAAGGCTGGCATGCAGGCTGTGGGCGATCTGGATAGTTTCATGAAATTTAAAGCAGCTAAGGCAATGGGTGATGCCGCCACAGCCGAAGGTGCCGGAGATGCAGCAAGTGGCATGGGTTTGGGCCTGGGCGCTGGTCTTGGCATGCTCATTCCCGGCATGCTGCAAAAAACAATGCAGGAGGGCCACCTACCGTCTATCAAACAAACAAATTGTCCAGAATGCCAGGCGCAGATCCCCATGGATGCACGTTTCTGTTCAAACTGTGGCCATCAAATCGTTACAATCAATAAGTGCCTTCAGTGTGATAACGATCTTCCCGCCGGCGCCAACTTTTGCATGAGTTGTGGTACTAAGGTTGAGAAAAAATCCAAGAAATGTACGAAATGTGGGTATGAGGCCCTACCGGAGGCCAACTTTTGTAATGAGTGTGGGGAGAAATTGCCATAGCTCCAGCCTGCGACCCTGACTCTGTAGGCTAGGCACCTGGATTCCGAGCAACGAATGAACTGAGGCGGAGATGTATTGGAGCTATGGCGATTGCGGATTTGGGAATGCGAAACTGGGAACCCACCCAAAGGGTGGGAGTCCGAAGGACAATTGCGGAATTCTAACTGAGTTTTAAGTTCTGAGCTTTAAGTTTGTGTTTTAGTTTTTTCAATCCAAAATCCGAAATCCGAAATCTCAGTGGCTTATATACTTCTCAGGTTATAACCCTCATGCAGATAAAGGTTGATTGTCCACAGTGCGGTGGAGATATTGTCTTTGAGGAAGAAATCGAGGTGGTTCGCTGTCATTATTGCGGTTCCACCAATCAGATTTCTGGTAAGTCGGGCCATCCGCGCTTTATGTTTCCACCGCGCTGGACTGCAACACAGTGTCAACATCGGATTTCGTCGCTGCTTAGCGGCAAAGAGTCATGGCGTCTAAAGAAGAAAGGCCTACATTTAGTTTATGCTCCATACTGGCGTACGATAGGAATGGTCTTTCATTGGCTCCTGGGCAAGAAGGAGGCTATTTCATCAACCGGTACGCGCTCGTGGGATGACGCCAAGGAACTCAAAACCAAGCTCTTCGACTTCTCTTTTCCAGCCTACAAAGAGCCAGATCTTGACTTAGTGTCTCTTGGAGTACGGACTTCTGCAATCCCTCTGCGGCTCTTTCACCACACCAGGCTTTCCGGTCACGACATCGTTCTTCCTGCTGAGGTAAGCCTGGGGGAGGCAACAGAGCACAGTAGCAGTTTCCTAACCCATGGTTTCTCTGATCGAAACTTTAGAGTGGAATTCAAAGATACCCAACTGGTGGGAGAAGTCTATTCTTTAGTTTATTTTCCATTCTGGGTCCTAGAGGTAGAAGGAAAAGACAGGAGCGGTTTGCTCATTATCGACGGAGTTGCCAATCGCATCAGGAAAACCGTATGGGATCAGAATGTAGCTTCTTTTTTCCAAGAACACAAATCCAGTGAAGTAGCAACTAACTTCAGTGATCTCCGGCTGATTTCATTTGTGTGTCCAGTATGCGGCTGGGACCTTCCCTTCTCACCCACGAGCAAGACCCACGTTTGTGCTACCTGTACCCGAGCCTGGGTCGAAAACGCTGGTAGATACCAGGAAGTGGAGTATCAACTCGTAGCTGTGCCGGAAAAATTCGAGCATGCCATCCGTTACATGCCTTTCTGGGACCTGAAAATTCAGATTCATACCCCTGATGGAGTCTTTAAGAACAGGTCCGACCTCCGCACATTGTTACCAAATCTTCCAGTGGCAAGAGAGGGCGGAAACGGGGCTCAGTCAATTCGATTTTTTATTCCGGCTTTCAAGATCAGAAACACCAAAGCCCTCTCCAAGTTGGCCAACCTGTTCTGCGTTAACCCGCCTTCCCAACCACTTCGGGCCAAAGAATCCCTGGAAAAAGAGAAATTCGAGGGAGTTTGCCTGGGGGGCGAAGAAGCGGAACAATTGGCCCGGGTGGTTCTCATCTCAATGGTGCCCAGGTATAACCGCCGGGCTCGCAACATAGTAAAGAAGTCGAAAATTACAGTCGAGACATCCAGGTTAATCTACTACCCATTTTACCGAAAAGGTCTTTACTTCAGGGAAGCCAGCTCCAACCACCCAATTCAGCACGGCACAGTGGTTCTCGGCACTGATTGAAGCAAGAGGGTAAGAGACAATACACGGTAAATGGTGATCAGTTACCGTACTAAAGTCAGATCCTTTCACCCTTTACCATTTGTCAAAACTCTATGCCCTATGCCCGGCGTCATTTCGCATTGCTCAATCCGCATTCCGAAACCCCAAATCCCAAGCACCATATCTCAGGGTTTCAGGTTTCAGTATTCGGGTTTCAGCTCTTTTGCTTTTCCTCCCTGACACCTGCCACCTAAATCCTTTTTCGTCGTCATTCCGCAATCTTCCTACTGCCTCCCACCTAGCCCGGATATTTCATGAATCACCTGCTGCGACCACGAAACTGGGAACCCGCTTGCGGGACTGAGCAAAGCGCTCCTCCAATCTCCAACGGCATAGCTCCAGGCCTCATGCCCTATGCCTTTTACACAACCTACCACGGGCACACTGTTTACAGAATGAGTTGAATTAGTAGGAATTATGCTTAAAATAGAGCGCACAAACCCCTACTAATCCGGGAGGGGAAATCTACCGTGCTATTGCCCTTGCTTTGAAATAGCTTTGCGAAGTCTCTGGCCCATGGTGATACCTTATGCCTCTGGTAAACTCACACACCTCTCGCCGCCTCTGGTTTCCTGTGATTCATTCCCCCTGGAGCGATATCATCAAGTTTTTGTTGGTTCTTGCGGCTCTTGTCTGGTTGCTCTATCGGGGCACTGAGAGTTTGGGCTACAACTGGCAGTGGCACCGAGTATCCAGATACATATTGAGCGTCAAAGATGGTAAGGTTATTTTCGGCCCTCTCATTCATGGATTGCTGGTCACGTTGCGCATCTGCGGCTGGAGCCTGGTGTTTTCCTTCCTTTTTGGATTGTTGACGGCACTCTTACGAATGTCAGATTCCTTGGTAGGTAGGGGCGTGGCTCGCTGTTACTTGGAGTTGATCCGGAATACACCGCTTCTGGTCCAATTGTTTTTCCTCTATTTTGTCGTGGCACCGGTAC
>CP070843.1:815313-818284 GCA_020350905.1 Deltaproteobacteria bacterium | reverse complement strand
TATGAGTTGGTACAGATTCCAGGGTGTGGCGCTTTCACACTCCTGCGATCAACACACATCCCGGGGAGCAAGCTCCCAGTAATGAAAGCATTGGTTAGTAGGCCCCCCTTGATAATCTCACGGAGTTTCGCTTACACTTCTTCGTTATCCTCTGCAGATATGAAGAAAAGGAATATTACTCGTAGACTCTATCCTGCCTTGAAAATCCTGAGGAAAGATTTGGGCGGGGAAGGGGGATAAGAACGTTCCCTGTGGGGGGTATCGAGGTAGTACAAAAAAAGTGACCCCAAGTAACCTTCACTTTTGATTCCCCTTACTTGTCTTTCCGTTTCCCTACGCTGGTATTACCCAGTTCAGGTTATGAGGGTTGCTGCTTTCGCAGCTCTCAGTCTCCGGGCTTTTGTGCCACCCTTCTGACACCCCTAACTGGATGACTTTCAGTGAGAATCTCTCGTGAGACTTCTTGGGGCCAATTTCAGAATATGCTGATAAAGGTAGCGAGGTCAAGAAAATAATGTATTCAACATCGAAAAAGAGATCTATGGACTTCCCTAGAGACTCACCGAATCCAGGAGTTTCCCCAAAAATGGATGGCTGATGTTTGTAGATTGAAGCTATTGTCGAGTTGAGGTTTCATGTGGAAATGAAAATGTCTTGCTGGTGTTTCTTCCGTCGCTCCAAGGCTCCGGCCTGGTCACTTCAGGCGCAGCTGGGTTTGGGGGAAGGCGCCCCCTCCCTGTTCCCCATTCCTGCGGAACGGGGCCAGGGGCTCCCCCACCCCCAGCTGCGGAAGTGGCACAGGCCTCCCACCAGTCACTCAGAAAAAACACCAGCAAGGCCACAGGGGGAGGTTGTGAAACAACGAGCACCTGAGCCACCTCTTCTTTCACGCTTAGCCCCGCACGGGCCAGCATGAAGATGTGGTGCATTTTCAAAGGCGACGCTGCCATAAAAGGGCGCGATTTGCTCGTTGTGGAGGAGCCTTCCCCTGTGGCCTGTATCGCTCATAACATTTTTGGGGAAAGTCCTTCCACCGAATCCCCTTGACTTTGTTACACACAACTGTTACACAGACAAAAACGTAGCTTGAGCTAGGAGTGAAGGAATTACAAATACTTACCCCTCTTCGGAGGGTGGCGACCTATGACCCCAATCTCGATCTCGTAGGTCGCCATATTTTTTCAGTACGTAAAGCGAGGCAAATTTGGGGTTGCCGAGATATGCTACCAGATTGTCTTTGATTCTCTGGCACAGTCTTGTGAGCACGTCTTTGAATTCCCTTTCATCCACGAAAGGTCTCACTTTTTCCTGGGTGAAAACCAGAGAGTTGCCGTGGGCGGCGACCAGATCTTGGTAAGCTTGTTCGCCATCGTCCAGGGTTGAGAAGTATTCGGGTAAAACGGTGACTTCTACTTTGGCCAAGAGCGAGACAAGCCATCTGTCGCCAGCCATGAGACGAGATGTGTCCCAGATTTCCAGAATCAAGCCGTTTGGCAGTGTGATTTTCTCTATCAGTGTTTCGGACATATCCAACGTTCTCAACAAGCAGGAAAGATGTGGTGATTCCTCCATCCCACGTCTAGGCTAATATCCGGGTTAGATTACTGGACAATCAAGTGGGTCCGAAGGTATATAGGTTACCATGGTTGGGGATTTCATAGAAGAGAAAGTCATCAATGTAACCTGGCACGGCCGCGGGGGTCAGGGTGCTGTAACCGCTGCAATGATACTTGCCGAGGCTGCTTATCTTGATGGTTACCAAGGTGTCACTGCAGCGCCATTTTTCGGTGTTGAGAGACGGGGAGCTCCCATTACCGCTACAACCAGGTTTTCAAGAAAACCTATTCGCAGCTTGAGTCCAACGGCTCAAGCTGATGTGGTGGTTGTACTGGATGAAAGACTTTTACAGGCGGTTGAGGTGCTGGGCGGCCTGAAACCGGATGGGCTCCTTATCCTAAATTCCAGCAGTGGGCCCGAAAAGTTCTGCACTGACCTGGACATTGCGGTGGCAACCTCCGATGCCAACTCTATTGCCAGGGAGGTCGGTCTGGTGGTTGCTGGAGCGGTGCTGATCAATACTTCTTTACTTGGAGCTTTTTCCAAAGCCAGTTGTTTGGTTCAGATGGAAAGCCTGGAAAAAGCCATCGGCGAGAATTTCAGCAAGCAGGCGGCAAAGATTAACATTCAAGGAGCCCGGCTCACCTACGAAGCAACGAGGATCAACCGCAGCTGGCACCCCTGACCAGCAGGATCAGCCTTTGGTAGCGAAGGCTTGCTCACGGACTGAGTGAGACGTGAATGTACCTTCAAAAGAGTTCAATGGCTTTGCCGGTCCAACAGGTTTAAGGTCTAAGGCACAAGGCATAAGGAGAGGATAGGTTTTTTACTCTTTTTGCCTTGCGTTCTGCACCTTGAGCCTTTCCCTATGGGATAGCCCAAAGCCTGGTCCTTCCCCGCGTAGCGGGATCTTCGACGGCCCGAATTCTCTACTCAATCGGCCGGTGTTATAATGTGGGCAGCAGGAAGCTTCAACCATCAGACGTCATTTTAGAAAGGTGAGGTAGTCCCACAATGGCTTCTAAAAAGGACCAGTTCATTTCTGCTTGCGCCACGCTGGCGAAAGGAGAGGCAGGCAACACAGGCGAGTGGAGGGCCAAGCGTCCGATAATTGACCTCAGCAAATGTACTCCTTGTAAAAAGCAGAAAGACACCTGTTATTTGTGCTGGCTCTATTGTCCGGACGGCACGGTGAATAGAGGAATACCGATTGAGATAGATCTTCAACATTGTAAAGGTTGCGGGGTTTGCGCCCAGGTGTGCCCGACCAAGGCAATCCGGATGGAGGTCGAGGAGCAATTTGTGCTCAGTGAATGTGTCGTCCAGGAAGAAGTTGAGTAGGCCAGGACGACGATACATTTTCACCACGAAGGACACAAAGATCACAAAGAATATGTCTGCAATGTCCCGGATT
>CP070843.1:810605-815213 GCA_020350905.1 Deltaproteobacteria bacterium | reverse complement strand
TATCGGAGGTTAGGAATTTCTACTTCAGTTCGTCTTCGCGCCCAGGCGTCGGCTTCCAAAATGGCCTCAAGCTCTGCTGCAGGGTCCAGGGCATGTTCTTCCATAGCCTGGTTCACCAATCTGGGAATTCCGTTAAACGGGATGCGATTATCCAGAAAAGCCTGGACTGCAACCTCATTTGCAGCATTGAGAACGGCTGGCATAGTGCCCCCCGCCTTACAGGCACTAAAGGCCAGTTTCAGGCAGGGGAACCGGTTAAAGTCTGGTTCCTGAAACGTGAGTGTTTGCACGGTGAAAAAGTCCAAGCGAGGCAGGTCCAGCTCCAGACGTTCCGGATAGGCTAAGGCATAGGCTATAGGAATACGCATATCCGGTATACCCATCTGGGCAATAACCGAGCCGTCAACGTATTCCACCATGGAGTGGACGATACTCTGAGGGTGGATATGTACATCGATTTTTTCCACTGGCACGTCAAACAGCCACTTGGCCTCAATAACCTCCAGCCCTTTATTCATGAGCGTGGCTGAATCAATGGTGATCTTGGGCCCCATGGCCCAGTTGGGGTGGGCCAACGCCTGGGTTGGGGTTACGGATTCGAGTTGCTCCTTGGGCAGGTTCAGGAAGGGACCGCCCGAGGCAGTGAGCAAAATACGCTTGAGATCTTCTCGGCGGTGTCCTTCCATGGCTTGAAAGATGGCGTTGTGTTCGCTATCTACCGGTAGCAGTTCCACCTGACACCGGCGGACCTCCCCCATTACGAGGGCGCCAGCCATTACCAGGGTTTCCTTGTTGGCTAATGCTACGTCCTTTCCGGCCCGAATGGCGCTGAGAGTGGGGATAAGACCTGCGGCGCCAACCATGGAAGAGAGTATCATCTCTGCCTCAGCACAACTGGCTACCTGCTGGTAGCCTTGCGAGCCGGCAACCACTTCCACCTCAATGCCCGGTTGCAGGCGACTGGTGAGATCTTTGGTCAACTGGAGGTCTAGGACTGCCGCTAGCTTGGGCCGAAAGCGGTGGATTTGTTCAGCCAACAGATCGATGTTTCTTCCTGCTGCCAGGGCGACAACCTGGAGGCGGTCTGGAAATTGCTCGACTACTTGCAGGGCACTGCGCCCAATGGAGCCTGTGGAGCCTAGTATAGCGATGTTTTTCAAAGGAGCTTTTCCTTTCAGCTTATGAAGACTAAGGTTTCAGTGTTCAGGATTTGGCTTTCTTATTGAGTTTCCCTGACGCCCGACACCTTCAGATTTGGTGTTTGGGATTTTATATTTAGCAGTACTCCATTACTCCGGTTGCACCAGACTCTCTCAGAAAGAGCGGTGCTGCACAATAACTACAACACTGTTAAGTAAAAAACACCACGCCGTAATACATTACAGGAAAAGCGAAGATCAGACTGTCAAGTCGATCCAGTAGTCCGCCGTGTCCCGGAAGTATGCCCCCGGCGTCTTTAACTTGACTGACCCTCTTCAGCATTGATTCCATCAGATCACCCACCTGACCCACCAATGCCATGACAAAGCCTAAGGCCAAAAGGAAGCCAACGGTGGCCACATCTAGAGGCAACAACGTGCCGACCAACAGTGACATGGCCACAGAACTCAAGAGGCCGCCAATGGCCCCTTCGATGGTCTTACCTGGACTGACAGCAGGCCAGAGCTTGTGCCGTCCCCAGCGATGGCCTACGTAATAGGCGCCGGTATCGCAGGAAAAGACGACAAAGAAAAGTAAAAAGATCCAGTGCCGTCCGGATGGCAGTCGAAAAAGGAGGAGAACGTGGCTTATCAAAAAGGGGATGTAGAGCTGGGAAAAGACCGTTGCTCCCAGGGAGGGTAGAACCTTTTCCTGTCTGGCATAAACAAAAAGGTGCATTGCCAAGGCAACAAAGACAATAGAAACGGTGGCCACGGTCAGGCCGAGGAGACCTTTCCAGTAGGTTGCCAGCGGCAACAGCAGCCCCATACTACAGGTTAACGTCCGCAGCCACGCTTTGGTTCCAGCCAGCAGCAAGCCAGACAACTCCAGCAGTCCACCAGCGGTGACGAGGAGTACGAGGGCCAACAAAAGCCAGCCAGGTCCTATGGCAATGATCGCCGCCAGTATGGGCAGAGCTACTGCTGCGGTCAGCCAGCGATGCAAGTGGTGTTTGTCAATAGTTTTGTTTGCCATGCCTTCTCCACGATCTCGCGATAGCAATTCCTAAGGAGAGAATTTCCTCTCAACATATGGAAAAGTCAAGATAGTATGAAACGTCTCTGGCATCAAGTCAGTTTTAATACCTGGATGAAAAATTGGCAGCTAAAGTATAAAGTTTTGCCTTTTTCCTCCCGCACTTTGAGCCAGCCGATTGAGCTAGAAAATGGTAGTTTTTTATATTGACCGAATCGCTGTCCTGATTGTATTCTGATCTTAGGTTGGTCTCCTTTCTCAACCTTAATCAGACATGTTTATTCAGCGAAAGAAATGAACCGAAAAATGTGCAAGCCTGACTTCTAATAGAACGTTGTTTGTTCTATTGGGAGTGTAAGATTTTAGCTGAGATTCTCCTGGGATTGGTGTGGACTCAAGTTCCTCGCATTAATGAATACGGCAACCTCACTTACCTCTATAAAGACTCCACCCCCGTTTGCCCCTCAGTCCTACCGGAGATTCACCTTTTGCAGCTCTTCATCGGATAGTACTGGAGCCCGCCTTTAGTCTTTACGAAGTCAAATTACGGAGAAATTCTTTGGTTTGAAGAATCTCTTTCTGATCTTATCGAAAGTTCGCCTTCATTTGAGACAAGATAGCCAAGGCTGGGTTGGAGAACATGCGGTGGAGGAGGAAGAATGAGAAAATCAAAAAAACTTCTGATTGCCATAGATGGATCGCCTCATGCACTCAAGGCAGTGAGCTATGTTGCCCTGAACTGCGCTGTAATGAACCCAAGGATCAACCTGATGTATGTCATATCTACAGCACCTGAAGCATTCTGGGACTTTGAGAAAGGTGGCTTTTTCAAGAGGAAGATGCGGGCAAAGTACACCGAATGGAAGAAGAATGAGGAAAAGGCGGCCGCGGCATTCTTAGATGAAGCCAGAAAGTTGATGCTCCAAGCCAATCTCAAGGAAGAGGACATTAGTATAATACACAGGGAGCGGCTGGCGGGCATTGCTCGTGACATTATTTCTGAGAGCTCTGAAGGTTATGATGCTTTGGTCTTGGGGAGAAGAGGTTCTAGCAGGATGGAAGACCTCTTTCCCGGCTCGGTTTCCTACAAGATTGCCCAGGGGGTCGAAAACACCCCTGTATGGGTGATTGGGGGTGATATCCGCTTGAGAAAAATGCTTCTCGCGGTGGATGGTTCTGAAAATTGTCGCAGGGCAGTGGATTACGTTGGAACTTTCGCTGCTGCTACTGGTGCTGAAGTAACTCTCTTCAGTGTGGTCCGAGACTTTAAGCTGCAATTGCTTGATGTTTCCACTCCCAGGGGCGAAGAGATAGAAAACAAGTTATTGGAAGAGGTGGAGAGGGATATCCTCAGCATGTTTGATTCTTACAGGAAGCGACTTGAGCAGGCTGGAGTGCAAGGGACACGAATCTCGATTAAACATAAATTGCGAAGCCAAACCCGTGCAGGTGACATTCTCGAGGAAGCAAGCAAAGGGGACTATGGCGCCCTCATCATAGGACGTAGAGGGTTGTCTGCAATTCAGGCACTCCCTTTGGGTCAAGTTGCCACAAAAGTACTACACCGGGCTAAGGGGACTGCGGTGTGGATTGTGCCATGAAATTCCCAAGACTTGGGGTGCCTGATTTGATGAAGCAGACAGTCCTCCAGGCGTGGAATAATTTGCAATTGATGGGATCTTGCGGGGACTGTAACTACATACCTTAATCCACACTTTCTCTTTTGGGACCAATCTACCATTGCAAAGGGACGGATTTCAATTGGTCTTGACATGGCAGATCAATGATCTTATTTTCTGCGCAAAAACTAGCTAAAATGACTTCTGCCGGATACCCTTCTTGGTTAAGAGGTCGTCTTGACCAGCAAACCCTGCTGAAACATGAAGGCAGGAGACCGGGGGAGTTCAGGGGTTCATTAAATGAATAAACACTGTTTTACCTTTATCCTTTGTGCAGTATTCATCATCGGCTGTGCCACCAGTCCTACAGGAAGACGTCAGCTCATGATCGTCTCGGAGGAAACAGCAATTTCCGCCTCCAAGGAGGCGTACGTCGAGATGCTGCAACCCTATGAGCAGCAGGGCAAGGTCGACAACGATCCGGCTTTGAAAGATCGTGTCTACAGGATTACCGAAAGGTTGATTGCCCAGGCCATAATAATGCGGCCGGAGACGGAAGATTGGGATTGGAGTATCAAAATCATCGATGATCCGAAAACAGTGAACGCCTGGGCCATGGCCGGCGGTAAGATGGCACTTTATAGCGGTCTGGTGATACAGCTCAAAGCAACGGATGATGAACTGGCCCAAGTCCTTGGACACGAGATTTCCCATGCCTTGGCCAATCATTCAGCCGAAAAGATGTCGGTTGCCATGGCAACTACCGTTGGTGTGGTTGCGGTGGGTGTCGCGGTAGATCGCAACAGGGGCCTGG
>CP070843.1:804025-810505 GCA_020350905.1 Deltaproteobacteria bacterium | reverse complement strand
GCAATCCGAAATCCCACATCTCACATCAGAACTACTCTTCCTCCAATCCCCCGCTCTCCGCTACCTGCTCAACCAAGGCTTGAAACAAGATGACCATGTCTTTATTCGCTTTGCGCAGTCTTTTGGAGAGCTCTTTTCCTATCCCCCTGGTAACCAGAAGGCCAAGCCGGGGATCCTCCTCTCCCAGCTGGTTGAAATCTTCCCGATTAATAACTAGAAATTCGCAATCAGTTTCGGCAAGCACCGAGGCAGAACGAACTTCTCTGTCTAACAGAGCCAGTTCACCGAAAAAGGCATCTTCATCGTCCTTCAAGCTGACGATGGTATACCGCTCTCGATCGAGAGTCCGCTTCAGAATGCTGACCGTACCTTTTTGGAGAATATATAACTCGCTACCTTCAGTTCCTTCGCTGAGCACCTCATCTCCTGCTTTACACTGCTGCCAGGTTACGATACGCGCCAGCTTGGCCAGTCTTTCTTCATCATCTCCGAGTTTGCCAAATAGCTTGATCTTTTTCAGTTTTTCAATAACAGTCTGCTCAGTCATTTCCCATTTCGCCTTCAGCATTTTTCATTTCAATGAACTTGCATTACTAGTTTTACATCTAAATGCGCTAAGAAAGATGTCCTTGGTGCTTAGTTCCTGGTGCCTGAGTAAATCAAGCCTGAATCAAAATAGCCTTGGAGGAAGACTTGATCTCATAGTCCGGTCCGGGATTGAACACCGGCAGATTTCCTCGCAGCTCTTTTACTTCCTGGAGATTGGATACCAGCCGGGAGATGTCCGGGGTCTTCTGGGCCTCCTGGAGTGCTTCTCGCTTGCGCTGGAAAACGTTGCCGGTATTTTCCAATATGCCGATGAGGATGGTATTTTCAGTCTCCCTGAAATATTTGCTGAGATTGGCAAAGGTATCCCCCACGAACCGGGCTGGGAAGTTTTTGGTGACGAGCCGACTACCCTCCACATCAAGGAGGTCTTGTATGATGTGGGCAATGCCAGAAGCCGCCGTAGCATTGGCCAGGAGAATACGATTGTATTCGCGGCTCAAGACAATCTCGTCGCAATGGACATTTTCCAGGTAGCGCCTGAATTTTGCATCAATCAGTTCCACGCACGTGTATATATCCTTGGATATTGTTTTAATGGTCAGAACGCTCATGACAGTGCGTGCATCGACTTCCTGATCGGACGCCTGGGTGCTGTTGTCTGCGAGGACAAGCACTTTGGCTGCTTGCTTGATATTGGCGCGGAGCAGGACATTTTCCTCCACGTAGTCACCCCGGACAAAGCGAATGTTTTGGAGACTCGAACGGGATCGCAAATTCTCCACTTCCGCCGGGTCCACCGTACTCACCACGACAATGTCCTCATCGGAAAGATCCGGGTTAACCCTCAGTATGTCCTCAAGTACCGAGACCATCTCATTTTTCCAACCGCAGATAACAAAATGCTTTTTTACTTTTTTCTGATCGGCCAAGCCGCTCCCCTCCTTCATCTTCCATTCCACCAGCCAGGATGCAATCCTACCGGTGACCATTCCCAAAAGCCCAATGCCAAATAACATGACCAAAATGGCAACAAATCGTCCGCCGGTGGTCAAAGGAACCTTATCACCGTAGCCAACGGTGGCGGCAGTAACAAGGGTCCACCAAATTGCATCCCACAGGCTATGAAAACTTTGGTTGTCAGGGTATTCAAAGAGAAGCACCCCAAGGGAACTCAATAAAAAAACAAGCAAAATGGCACCGATCACCGGGAAAGTGCGACCCCTTATTAGCCGTCTCACGATAGGACCAACCCGTTTCCTCCTGTGGGCAGCAGGTTTATGCAGTTGTTCTCGCATGCGCCGATTCACCTCATGCTAGCCGCAGCCAAAGATACTCTACACGCGATTTTAAGGCCGATCAAGCTCAAAATGTAGTGCGATAATGGTAGGTTATAACATCTCCTCTGCTCATTTCTCTGCCAGGAGCTCACGGTACTCGATTTCATAGAGAACGAGACCCCAAAAAATTATCTTGGCAAAACAGCTGAACCATGATAGATTGTTTGTGGCCCCAATGAGCGGGAACCATCACGGTTGGCCTGAGGAGATAGTTTTACAGGGCCTACTGGGCGGACCTAGTAACCCAGCCAGGTGGCAGAAATGCCGGCGTTCATGGTGACGCTGGGGGGAGAACGGTGGTCCGGGAACAACCAGATGGGGAAACGTTTGTTGGGGCCTTTTCTTTGCTGAAAATCAGTCAGGGTGGATGCTCATTCACGTGCTTAGGGAGACGGGGACTCCTTCGCTCCCTCAAGGATGTTTTTCACCTTTTCATACTCCAGGCGAATCTTCTTCAGCTCGTGCTCTATTTGATCCCGTTTCTCACCGGGTGGCTCCGACTCCCAGGCCTGCTCCAGTTCCTCCAACCGGTTCTTTAGTTGATAAAGACTTCTCGCTATCTCTCTGATGTATGCCATCTTCAGCCGGTCTGATAGAAGCTGTTGCCATTTCTTCGAGCCCGGATTATGCATAGATAATCTGGGCTCGTGCTATCTTCTTTCGAAACGAACAAGGTCGCCACTCCTCACTTCTCGTTCCGGGTTATACAGCATGAGTTGACCCAGGTACACGTGCTCCCGGACTTCGACTATTCTGCCGCGGGCAAGCTCTCTTTTCCGAAACACTCGTATCCTGTCACTGGACTGCTCCCGCTCAACTTCCGTGCGGTAGACGGTAAACTCATTTCCCGGATGATGGCTTTGTTTGTTGCTTCCATTTAAATAAATGATCCCGTCTGCTCGCACTCCCAACACCAGAATTGGTAGATCTTGTCCGCCTAGATCTGGCACAAAGGCAGCCTGCAAATCATCACTGTAGTAACGGTACGTCGGGTCCCGGGGCTGACAGCGGTACGCCCTCTCATACGCAGCCACAGCTTCCAACAATCGCCCATTTTTCTCGTAAGCAATCCCCAGGTGGCCGTTGACAGAACATTCATCTGGAGCTTCCTTCATCGCCCTCAGAAACAACCTCTCGGCTTCCTGCCAATCCTCCAGAGTAGCTGCCTGAATTCCCCGGCGCACCCATTTAGCAGCCACCGGGTTCATGGAGAATTGCGGGGTTCTGAGTATTCTTTGCACCGTGGACTCCTGCGGCATAAGTCGAGCAACCACTTCCTCGACTATGGAGGTCATTAGTGGTTCGACCTCAGCCTCGGTTTCCGCTGAGGGGCCATGCAGACTGATTCTCTCGTAGTTTCTGGCAATTTCTCGCTCCCACAGGGTGCTGCCGCTCTCAATCTCAACGAGACGCAACCGCACGGTCAAGGAGGATCGCACCCTGGTAATCGAAACATCAACCGGCTTTGCAGCCTGCAAGGACTGTATACGATAGTAGAATGTATCTGTTATTGAAGGATCTTCTCTCAATCCTACCCAGTCATATTCCGAGGCGTTGCCTGAGCCAAATTTTGGCAGGGCTAGCATCCGTGAGGTGTCTCTCGAGGCTTGAACAGAATATCGACTGACCTCGCCCAGGAGCAACCCATCCACCTGAACCTTTTCCCCAAGTTTTCTCAGCGAGTCGGCATCGGGCCTGAAATCTTTGGGCGGTCTTATTACTCGGGCCACAAATGGTCCTTGTCCCAACAGCCCGGAATCTAGTTTCTTGGCCATTTCTGCAGCCATTTTGGGCCCAACATCCGGGTCCGGACTGCTAAAAGGTAGTACCCCAATGGTCCTGACTCTCTGAATGTCCGCCTCCGATTTCTTCTCCAAGTCAATGGTCACCAACCTGGTGGTTATTGGAGGACCACATCCACTAATGAGAATGGCTATCATCAAAAACCACTGTATCCACATCTTACGACCGTTGCTCAACATCAGCCAATCTCCACCCCAGGAAGAACTGTTCCCAGGCACTCACCCAATAATCCGGCCCAAATACTAGCTTGCGGTTCAACACTTTGATTACAAAGCGGGATGTCTACCTTGCCGGCAACCCTTTTCCACCAATGGGGGGAAAGCACCCAACCTGCTGTTAGGTGTTTTGGAAAACGTCCTCAGGTTAGCCCATGCCAAACTGCAGTGTCAAGTTGGCAACGATCGAGTCATACCAACTGATCTTCACCCCCAGACATCTAGTTTTCTCGTGAGAAAAATCTCACCGGCTCATTTTCCTGGTTTTGAATATCGAAACCGGGGCCCCGCCTGAAGGGGGGGGAATCCGAAGGACCAAACTGGGAACCCGCCAGCAGGGTGGGACTCCGCAGGAGTAATCCGGATTTTTGCCGTCCGCGTTTCTTCCTCCCTCAGTCCTCTTTATCCGTCACCAGCCTTCGGCCCAAATCGTATGCTGCTTTGAGCGCCTCCGGTTGGTCTCTGACCTCACCTTTCTCATCAGCTCCTCGGACAAAAAGTTCATCGCTGTAAGCTACATCGATGGCGTCGAAGAAATATTGAATGGTGAGTCTCACCCCATCAAAAAGCTTCTTGCCACGGGTGGCCGCCACCGAGATAAAAACACCTTTGCGGTCAGCAATGGGGGAAACCGGCAACTTCAAGATATACTTCTTGGCCCAAAGGGACTGACACCGATCGATCATTGCTTTGGCCAACGCTGGGACACTGTAGAAAAATATGGGGGATGCTATGAGCAACCGCTCTGCCTGAATAATTTTTGGAAACAGTCCCTGCATTTCATCTTGAATTGCACAGACACCGTCCTCAGCACATTTGTAAATCTCCAGGCAAGGTGTGATTTTTAAGTCCCGCAAGATAACTTTCTCGCACAAGCCCCCGTGATCGCTCGCGCCTCTGAGCGCCTCATCCAGAAGGATTTCGGTATTTCCTTCTCTCCTGGGACTGCCAAGGATTCCCAGAACTTTCATACTCGTGTCTCCCTGCGGCACTAAAATTGCTTAGGCTATTAACGGTACCTGTAACTGCACGAAGATTCTCTCTCGGACGGGAGTTGAATTGCTATCAGGGCCATACTCGACAACTTTTTCGCCAGGCGAACATGTTACATCAAAAAGACTCTCGGGAAAAGCGGTACAATTTTGTTGCCCTAAAGAAGTCTACTGTAACGCCCTGGTCAAAGCAAACTAACTCTGCAGTCTCAACCTGAGTAACCGTTATGGCTTTGCTGAGAGTAACCGTGATCGCCGAGCAGGTCTCTGAATGCCCGACCTTCTCCAAAGGCGACCAGATCACCATCGACTATCCGCAGATCGTCCTGGAGGAGACCGATAAGGTCTGCCTCTCAGCTTTAAATCAATGCCATCCCTATATCTTACCACTTTCTAAAGGCGTAGCGTATGCCACCCTTGGCATTGGTGAGGAAATCGGCACTCTGCGTTGCTGCTGTTTCATGGGTACTGTCACTTTCAATGTCATGAAAAGGCGGCGCCGTATAGCAATCACCCGGGAAACATTGAAACACCTGGCCGAACTAAAACTTGACCTCGCCAAACTCCAGGTCATGCCTGTTTTTGCCCCCCTTCCGGAAGTTTCACTGGAGAAGATTATTCCTTTACTTCAGCTCCAACAGATTAATACTGGGACCGACATCATTCAGCAGGGTGATGTGGGTGAGTTTCTTTATGTAATTACTAAAGGGGAAGTGTCGGTGTTGCGCGAGGGTGGGCAAATACGGGAAGAAGTGCTTGCCACCCTTTCTGAAGGTGAGTGTTTCGGGGAAATGTCACTCATTTCAGGCGAACCGATCTCAGCAACCATCAGGGCAAAAACCCCTGTGATCTTATTGCAGATGAGCAAGAAAGATTTCGATAGGTTGATCCTGGAGAATCCTTCCCTGAGTGTCTATTTCACCAAACTTCTTACCCAGCGATTGCAGCAGGCCAACACCAGAATGGAGGAAATGTTGGACAAGGGGATGCTAGGAAACATAGAGACTTTCAGCATTCCTGAACTCGTCCAGACCCTCGCACTCAACGGCAGAACTGGCATACTTGTAATCTCGGGACAAGAAAATGAGGCTGACATTCACTTTGACAAAGGTTTCATTCACCAGGTCTCACTTGGAGAATTACTGGGTGAACAAGCTTTCTACGAGCTCCTTACTTGGGAGATGGGGCAGTTTCAGTTTCAGCCCGCCGAGAAACTCTCCATAAAGCGGCAGGTGCACAAGGACACCATGCACCTACTTATGGAGGGGCTGCGCCGGTTGGATGAAAAAAAAGATCGCCTCTCAGGGTCTAACAACAGTGCTGAATCCAACGAATCAACCTCACACCATTCATGCATAAATTCCTCAACTCCTTAATCATCCAAGCCGCAATCAACGAATCTAGCCCGGATATTTCATGAATCACTTGCTGCGACCACGGATATGGCCGTCCTTCCTGGCGTCCTCGGGTGTCGGACCCTGCGACGTACCGTTCAGGTACGCCTCGGAACCAACACCCTGCGGTTGCCCGGTGGCACGCCCATCTTCATGGTCTCGCGACAGCAATTCATGAAATATCCGGGCT
>CP070843.1:800105-803925 GCA_020350905.1 Deltaproteobacteria bacterium | reverse complement strand
CAACGAAACCTACGATATCTGCTGGAATTTTACCTGCGTCAGAGATCCCGGTTTATGCTGAGTTGTTTAGCTGTAAGTTGAGCGCCATTGCCTGGGATGAAAACCCGGACAAAAGGTTGGTGGTATTAGATGACAGGATTCTCCATGAGGGTGATCGAGTAGGTGGGGCAACAGTTCTCCGTATCAATCCCGACCATGTAGTATTCTCTGACCGCGACGAAGTTTTCATAAAGAAGATAAATACTGAAGAATAGGGCGCATTGTTGGTGGAGGTTTTCACCCTTTCGTCCCCTCCTCCCGAACCCGCCCAAGGGTTCTAATTTCCATTACTCCCGCCCCCTGATACTTTGGCATCAGGTTTGCAACTTGTACGGCCATATTCTTTTCCCTATGCACAAAAAGATGAAAGTAATGGCAAAGTCTTCGAGAAAGAGCCGCTTTAGCACCACCATAGACACTGATCTACTGAAGCAGTTCAAGGTTGTTGCCGGTCTGCAGGGCAAGCGGTTGAACCAGTTTATGGAGGAGTCCATTCGCGATATTCTAGCGAAGTACGAGAGCAAGCCGTCATTACCAGAGAAGAGTCTGATCCCAAAACAAGAAAATCGTGCACATTCGAGAGTGGAAGTAACCTGGCCTGTCAGTATTTTGACTTCGCGAGGATTAGTGGAGGGAGAAATCAAGGATATCAGCAAAGGTGGTGCCCTCATCAACTGTAAAAAGCTGCCCGAAACTGACCGAACTCTCATATTAAACATCGAGATACCCGATCATCTCATGAGGATATCGGCCACCGTGGAAATGGTGAGGCTTAATATTGATGATAGTGACAAAGCCCTTTTTTCGTATGATTTGGCTGTCCGTTTTATGGGAATTGACGTTGACCAACGCAAACATCTTTTCAATGCGATTGAACACAAAGTCCATACAATTGCCATTCAAGATTCATAGAGTATCATTCAAAGACCGCTGTGAAGCTTTGACTCCGCTTTTCCTGTCCAGTGCATTCTGCCAAGAGTAAACATTACATACTCGATCCACACTTTTGCCTTTGAGCTCCAGCCACCATGTCTTGGGTTAAATCAAGAAAGGGTGTCGTTCCCTCCACGTCGAACTGTCCAGTTTTCAAAGATCACTTCGGAGTTTCGGTTTCGCTTTTTTGGCACTAGATTTGCACGTATTACATCACAAGGGCGAGGGGAGCATCTAGCTTCCCTTGTGCAAATCAACTTTTATCTCCATGGACCCCCACCGGCATGGGGCCGGTGGGGGAACCTAACTACCTCGGAACTCTCTGAAACAAACTATTACTAGCAGCAACGAGAGAGCACGGCCTCCTTGTAACTCTCGCCCCATCGACCGACCGCGCAGACCAAACTAAAGGCAACACGAGTCGATGGGGTTTTCTTTTCTCCCCTTCCATGCTGCCCACCTACCTTGAAAGGCAGATAGGCAGGAGAAGGATGAGAACAGCTTAAAGCAATTGATTTTAACGCTTGACAAAGCCAACTTTTGTCATGGTAAAGTACGAACGCTGCGCTGTTCAGGTTTGCCATCTTTTGAACTTGGGCTTTGCCCCCAGCAGTGCCCCATCTTCTTTGCCTATTCCCGCTTTCCCCTTGATGATATCCGATAATCAAATTGAAGTTGGTGTTAGAGTGGGGTTATTCGGGAATAGAGAGTATTCTGAGCTTGTCCAAGAGAAAATCACATCAAGATTTAAAAAACAGTATCCGTCAGACTAATTCCTCTTGAGTATCACTAAAACTGGGTGAAATAACTATAGCTTCTGGGGGGCATCCCCCAAGAGTTACCTCCTATTTGAAGCTAAATATTTGCCAATATTGAATAATTTTATTGAAAAAAAAGGAGTGTAACCATGGCGAAACTTACTGAGATTAAAGGCATTGGAGAGTCTTGCGCCCAAAAGCTTCAAGAAGCAGGTGTCGGGACAGCGAATCAATTGCTTGAGAAAGGTGCGGCCCCCACGGGCCGCAAGGAGATAGCCAAAAAAACTGGTGTCAGTGAAAAACTAACACTTCACTGGGTCAACATGGAAGATCTTTTTCGCATCAAGGGTGTTGATGAAGAGTATGCTGAATTGCTGGAGGCAGCAGGGGTAGGTACCGTTCCTGAGCTGGCGCAGCGAAATGCTGAGAACCTCCACAAGAAGCTTGCAGAGGTCAATGAGGAGAAAAAGCTGGTTCGCCGAGTGCCAACCCAATCGGAGGTCAGTGGATGGGTTGGCCAGGCCAAAAAATTGACTCGAGCCTTGATTTAATAGGACAGGCACTCAAGAGCAAGGTGACCACAATAATGCGGCCACCTTTTTGTATCTGTGTTCGTATTACACTCAACACCTGTATCATGGTAAATTTAGAGCTATGACTGAACAGGACTTTAAAACCCTGTGGATGAAGATTTTCCTATCCTCGGCGGGAAAACACTTGCGGGTCGAGCTCCCAAAATTGTAATTTATTCATATTGACAACAAGGCTCGAGTTAATAATATAAGAAAGTCCATTGGCTAAGTAGATTTTTTTACCTCCGCATATCCTCACAAGGGCTCGTTATGTTTATTGAAAACCTTATCAGGTTTTATCAATACTTAATTGATAAAAGATGCTTATAAGCTATGGAGGAAACACATGAGATATCTATTACTATCTTTTATTGTCTTTCTTGGAATAGGCTCGCTGCTTCCAGCGTATGCTCTCCAAGACCATGGGAAATCAGCTGAAGCTTCACTGAATAACGTTGACGCCATTCAAGCAATGGCAATCGCTAACCAATGGAAGTGGACCAAAAAGGAGGTCAAGAGCTACGTTACCCCGCGGGGGGTGATGTTTGTATTCCCCAATAGAAAAGTAAAAGGGATTCCGCTACCAGAAGATAAAATGATAGTGGCGGTGGCTCCCTATATAAAGCGGACGCATCGTTGAACGATTCATTACATGTCTTCCTGTCAGGGAGAATTGGTCCAAAAGGAGTTTAATGTCAAGGCTGTTGACCAAGAGGGGAATGTCTTGGTCAATGAGACAATTTCAACCTTGCGCAACGGTTTTTTTGAACTGTGGCTGCCCAGAAACCGCAGGATTGAACTGCAAATTAGGGGATTGAATCGAAAAGCGCAGGGTACGATCGAAACGTTCGAAGACAGTAAGACCTGCATAACAACTTTTCAGCTGCGATAAAAAAGAATCGAGAGATCAGAGAAGAAGCTAGAACGCCAACTCAACGATGTTCGAGCAGAAGCCATCCAAGATTTGCTGAAGAAGTACGAGAAAAGCCTGCTAAACAGTAACCCCCAAAAGGAGTTTCGACTTCGTTGAGATTAATGAGAGGCAAAAGAGAATGAGTAGTTGGCCACTAACAAAAATAGTAAAGGGTAAAACCCTTTTCCCCCCAGAATCCCCGAGACAGTGTCCATGCGGTCACGTACATATCTCCTGGTCTAACGGTGATGACTACGTCTTTTGTTGGGACTGCAACCAGAGATACCCACTACTTGCCTGTTTCCAACCACGAAAGAGCGACCTTTCTGAACCTGAGGAACCTAATGACTAGTTTCGATCCTGACGACATCAAAAGGGTAAAAGTCAGGCCCATTAAATGCCCCAAGTGCAAGCTCACCGAGATGGCTAAGACGGAGGGTAAAGAATCCGGGCCCAAAGGACCCGGCTTTGGGCTACCCCCTGAGGGGGCTTCAATGGTCTTTCCCCGCTTGCGACAGTGTGCTGGAGTAATGGAGTGGTGGAGTAATGGAATAAAGGGCATGGAGCATAGGGTTGGAGGTTGGAGGAGCGCTTCGCTTTAGGTT
>CP070843.1:797495-800005 GCA_020350905.1 Deltaproteobacteria bacterium | reverse complement strand
GATCTCTTGCCCGATCGCCGTCTCCCGATCGGGCAAGAATATAGTTCCCTCTGTGCTCTCCGTGTCTCTGTGGTTAGTAAATAGAAGTGCATATCGAAATCTACTGTCCACAGTGCGCGGAGCTAAAGACATAGGCGTTTTAATCATTGGGTCAGGTAATTTTTCTGTCACCGATGGTCATCTCATCGACCGCCTCACGCATGAGCTTACCGATGGCCATTCCTTGGGGACATTTTTTCTCCGCTAACGAATAGTCCAAACGCGCCATCGCCCTCCGAATCGTTTCTGGAATTTCGTTAAAGTGCATTGTAGCACGATACCGGTCGCCGTAACTGCTACAGTACATCAGATAGCGCATTACATCACCAATGGGAACATCGCTCCTGATGGTCGTCTCGCAAAGGTCAGTACAACCTGCGCAATAATCTGAACCGGTTTCTTGGGCATAATGACGCAACAACTTAAGATCTTGGATGGAAAGTTTGGTCCGGTTATACGCTGCGGCCACGTTGGCCATGAGAATGGTCATGTTTGGCATCTCTGAGCAGATGCTAGCAATATTCGGGTTTTCCCAAACCGCCTTGAGTTTGGCTTGAGCGTCGGTAAAGCCATTTTCTAAGAATTGCCCGGCTAGCTCTACCTCGGTTTTAGTGGTGGTTCTTACCGAGCCGCCGCCTTGAGTTTTCATGGCGGTAAGGCCAATGCCAGCCTTGGCGCATGCATCCACAGCCCTCTTCATGTGATCGGTATGCATCAGCCGATAATTGTACGACATCATGATACCGTCAATCCATCCTAGGGTCGCACCCTCTTGCATGCATTTTTCCATGTTACTGTGAGTACTGAAACCGAAAAATCTAATTTTTCCAACAGCTTTCGTTTTTTGACTCCAACCCTTTATATCGTCATTCAATTCGTTGATGTCCCGAACTGAATGTACAAAAAAGAGGTCAATATAGTCTGTTTTCATTCTTTCCAGTGATGTATTGAGATCTCTGGTCATGCCATCGACAGTCCAGGCGTGGGACTTTGTCACAAGAAAAATCTTTTTGCGGTCTTCGGGATACTTGCCCAGGTATTTGCCAATTTGCCTTTCGCTATTGCCGCCATAGTAGGAATTGGCCGTATCCCAATAGGTCACTCCCCATTTGCTGGCCTGCCTCAGCATCAGCTGTTGTACGTCCATACTTCCGCCAAAACCGAGAATGGGCACGCTTACTCCAGTTTTTCCGAAAGCCCGGGTAGGCATCACCCGCGGCTCATCGGAAGATTCAGCCAGACATTCAATGGGCGCAATGAACGATCCCACGCCAGCAGCTCCAGCGGCTTTCAGGAAATCTCTCCGAGACCAGTTGTTATCAATTGGGGCCATGGTGTTCCTCCACAATGCCAACGTCTCTATGAGTCTGTTCAGGATCTATCGTAATGGTCTTAGACGGTAACCCGCCTCACTCACTGATGTCAATGATGTTAACTTAAAGGTAGGTGGGAAAAAAAGACTTGACAAAACGAACGTTCGTGCTATATTGTTTGCCATGACAAAAGGAAAAGAGACAAAAATGATCATTCTGGAATCCGGACTCGATATGGCAAGCCAATTAGGTCTCGAAGGCGTAAGCATAGGCGGTCTTGCCAAGAAGACCAACATGTCGAAGAGTGGGTTGTTCGCTCATTTTCAATCGAAAGAGAATCTTCAGATCGAAATATTGGATTACGCCGCTCGTGTTTTCTCAGAAGATGTGATTATCCCGGCACTGGCAACAGAGGGAGGTATCCCCAGAATCAAAGCCTTGATCAATAACTGGACAAAGTGGAGTGACAATTTGACCGGAGGCTGTATTTTCGTTACTGCCAGTACGGACTATAGCGACAGACCCGGAAAAGTAAGGGAGTGCCTTATAAAACAACAAGAAGATTGGATTGATTGTCTGTGCCGAATAGCTGAATCTGCGATCAAAGTTGGTGATTTTAGAGAGGATATTGAATGTGAGCAGTTTGCCTTTGACCTTTATTCACTCTTACTGGGGTTTCACCTGTATGACAAATTGCTTGACGACTCTGCAACGAAGAAGCGTCGGGAGATAGCTCTAGAGAGGCTTCTGGCTAATTATAAATAGTCCATCCTTATTCATTTCCATTCACAGGCAGATAGAAGGAGAAAAAAGATGACTAGCAGGACACTTCATGAAACATGCATAAGCACGAACGTTCGTCTTTCACAGGTCAGGCGGAAGGCTGTTCACGGTGCCCTGGAATTACTGTGGAACTTTACACCCACACTGACAAAATTGCTTGTCAAAAAGGTGTTCTTCACTCCCTCCTCGTACAAAACAACTCCTGTAGAAAAACAATATCTCGAGAAGGGCGAATCATTTCAACTATCAGTACACGACAAAACCGTACAGTGTTGGAAATGGGGTAGGGGTCCCAGCATTCTTTTGGCTCACGGCTGGAATGGGAGGGGCATCCAGTTGCATCATTTTATTGAGCCACTCATGCAGAGAGGGTAT
>CP070843.1:794674-797395 GCA_020350905.1 Deltaproteobacteria bacterium | reverse complement strand
GCAACAAATTCGACCTCGTGCCGTGCCAACCATTCTTCCGGTCTTCAGGTCTGGTACGCTGGAGTGAATGCGTGGATGAGCTGTCTCCGCCAAATGCAGACCGATGGAAAGCAGAACTCCTACGTAAACAGCAAACTCCAGGTGCAAAAACAGAGTTGAAAGAAAAGTCACTATCAAGACCAGACCATCGGCTCGCGTGCATCTAACTGCTCTCTTGATGTCTTCTTTCTGAACCATATCGTATGCCACCACCATGAGCACCCCGGCCAACCCGGCGACCGGTAACTTGGACGCCAACGGAGCAGCGAGCAATATCACCACCGCCACTGCAATTCCAGAGAAAACTCCGCTCATTGGTGTCTTGCCGCCAGAGCGAAAATTAACTGCCGAACGGGTGAAAGAGCCACTTCCCGCATAACCGCTAAACAATGAAGCCGCTAAATTGGACAGGCCCTGACCGACAAACTCCTGGTTGACGTCTAGCCGCTGGTGGGTCTGACCGGCAATGGACTTGGCAATAGATACCGCCTCCATGAGTCCGAGTATGGCAATGGCCAGAGCTCCGGGGGCTAGATTGGCGACATATGAACCCATTGAGACCTGGGGCAAATGAAACGGTGGCAAGGTGCGGGGGATACCCCCAACCACTGATACTCCCTTTGTGTCCAGCCCCAAAAAAGCTACTATCCCTCCAACGACTACCAAAGCAATCAAAGTTCCCGGCAATGACGGACGGAGTTTTTTAATAATGACAATTACAACGATGGTTAGAGTTCCGAGTGCGAGAGTTATCAGGTGAGTCTCATGCAGGTGTTGAGCAATGCGCAACTGTGATTCCACAAAACTTCTGCTTTTTTCTAAATGGAGCCCGAGCAGATTGGGTATCTGTTTAAAAGAGATTAGTACGGCTGCGCCTGCAGTAAATCCCAGAATTACAGAGTGGGAAACGAAGTTTAACAGCGATCCCAGTCGGGCCAAGCCCATGAGAATTTGGACAATACCAACCAGCAGGGCGAGAAAAAAGGCGAGTTCCACATAATGACTACTTCCAGGTGTGGCCAGGTCGATCAGGGTGCTAAACACCACCAGAGAGATTGCGGTGGTGGGTCCGGTTATAAGTTGAGCTGAGCTTCCCCATAGAGAACCAATAATGGCAGGAACAATTGCGGCGTAAAGCCCGTACTGAACGGGGAGACCGGCGATGAGGGCATATGCCATGCATTGGGGCACCGCCACCACAGCCACAGTCAACCCGGCCAGCAGATCTGCTTTGATGTGACGCCGACCATAGGTTCGAATCCAAGAAAGAAAAGGAATAAAGTCCGACACCTGAACGTGCATTGGATTCCCCACCGAAACAGAAAGGCGACCCGCTTTCCCCAACGACTGAAAATCTATGGAATTCCAAAAAGTCTGAAACGCTTAGTAATGAACGGTTCTCAATAGTATCTGTTTTTTCAGCGTAAGGCACCTGCTAACAGAGAGACCACCTCTTTCTCACTAACATCTGACCAGCGCAGGTAAGCGTCTGCTACCGCAAACTGGTAGCCACCCCTGATATTGGCGCAGTAGAGGATGTCTACTTCACCGGCAATCCTCCCCACCGAACGCTGGTGACCAGTGGGTACTGCTACATTGATGCTATGCGTACCTGCCTTCTGCACGGCTTCAACTGCCACCTGCATGGTAAATCCGGAAGCAAGGCCATCATCTACCAGTATGATTTGAGAGGTAGAGAGGTCTGGCAAGGTTTGCCCACCGCGGAGATTCTTCACTCGGTGTGCAACCTTGGCCGAGGTTTTACTGATTCCTTGCTGAATCTCTTCATCGGCAAGCCCAAGCCGCGCCACAAGATCGTTGTTGAGTCGCACGGTTCCATCGAAGGCCACAGCTCCGTAGCCAACCTCCGTATTCCACGGCAGAGTGATTTTGCTCACTACCGCAATGTCCAAGGGAAGATTGAGGTGCTCTGCAAGTACCTTTGCGACTGGTACTCCACCCGCCGGCACGGCCATAACTATGGCCTCACTATCGGAGTAATCTTCAAGCATGCGAGCAAGAATCTCTCCCGCGTGCTCGCGGTTTCGGAAAACACCTAGCTGATCTCGGAGGTCGGACAAAGCCACTACATTAGTGGGCAAGGAGGTGCGCATGCTAGATATCCTTTTTAAGCTCTCAGCAATCAGCTGTCAGCAGCCAGTAATCGTCTTTACCTGCCTGTTATTAAATGATTAGACTAATCTTTTGGCAATGCGTAGACAAGGGTGAATTTGAAACCGACTTGCACAAAAGAAAAGCGTACGGTAGAAAGTCAAAATGGGGCTCTAGAATCCAGTCCGAAAAGTGTGATCTGGACATAGCACGGAAGTCTTTCCAATTGATTGCGATTTGTCCTTCGGGCGGGTTCCCCCTTTGGGAATGCGGATTGCGGAATGACAATAAATAGATGTGGTTTTCGATAGGAATTTTATTGTTTTAAATCCGAAATTCGAAATCCGAAATCCGAAATTTGATCAATAGAGTATTTCAGTACTTGAGGAAAGGTACAAGTATGGATTCGAACAAGACCCCCATCCCCATTCTCGAAGGTCATAACTGTTTCGCCTGTGGCACTAATAATCCCATCGGCCTCAAATTGGATTTTTACCGCCAGGGAAATTCCGTCTGCTCAGATGTTGTTCTGAGCAGAAACCATGTTGGCTGGCAAAACATGGCCCATGG
>CP070843.1:787826-794574 GCA_020350905.1 Deltaproteobacteria bacterium | reverse complement strand
GAGGATGGAGTCTGCACCTTGCACATTTACGTAGGACTCATGCAGACCAGCGAAAGACGTGTGCAAGGACTCTTCGCCGGGGGCGGAGGAACGCACCACCACCGACTCTCCTGGGAGATTGGACTCAAAGATACTCTGAAGAGAAGTGTGGAGATCGCTTGGCATGAGTGTCTTGATGAACAAGTTGCGGATTCTGAGGGCCGCATCCCACATCTCTTCCCATCGCACCTCAGCAAAGTCCTTGCGGTAGAACTCCATCAAGATTCGTGCGCCCAAACCTGTGGTCTCCAGGTAGCGATGATAAGCCTCCACTTTAAGGCAGAGGGCCTCGGGAACCTTCATGCCGTTTTTGACCATGGTCGCCAGCGCAAAACTCTTGCCGCCGACACTTTCGCGGTTATCACTACCGATTTGTTCAAGGGTGAGGACCAGTTCCATCACTTTACATGCAGCTCCATGACATTTTGAAATCTGCTCACCAAGTAGTACGTTTCGACCTGAACCTTTAAGATGGCGCAGCTTGGAGATCGGACAAATTCTTCCAACATTGGATGTTTCGCCAGATAGGTTGCAGTTATCAATTCCCGCTCATTCTCGCCTACCTCTTCGGCGTTGCCAGTCGCGGTCACCGCTGCGGCTTTAGAAAAGTCGGCTTCCTGGTTGGAACGATTATCTATCAAAACTGTTACTCTTGAATCCGCTTGTATGTTAGCGTACTTCCTCGTGGCCCGGGCCGTGGCAAAAAATATGCTTTTGAGATCATCGCTGGCGACAAACGCCACCAGGTTAGCGTAGGGTTGTCCGCCACTCTGGGTGCCGAGCACTGCTAGCCGTTGAGAGGAGAATAATTCTCTTATCATCTCTGAAAGCTTCAATTCTTCTTTAAGCACGGAAACCGTCCTGGTGCCGGAACCATTCAATTGATCCACCTCTCACCTCCACTAGCTGGCTTTTCTAAATTCTTCGAGAACTTCCAGTGCCTTCAGACCGCTCTTTTCCTTGTCTTTTATCTCCAACATAATATCGAAGTCCAAACCTTCGCTCTGGTTCAGAAACTCTTGAAATAGTTGTAAATCTATGCTCTTGGCGTGGGTTCCAAGCCGGTGGCCAGGCTGCTGGCTGCTGTAGTCAACCATGAGAACGCCATCGCTTTTCTTCCAGGTCTGGCCGGCTAATTCCAATCCCATTCTCAATGATTCGCCCTTATTCAGGCACTGGTGGTGAAAAACGTCGAATAGAATGGGTATGTTTGTTTTTTCATGAACACGCAAGCAATCCTTGAGGTTGAACAATCTGTCGTCATTCTCAATGACTAACCTCCGTTTGAGAGACGGGTTCAGAAATTTATGTCGGTCGACAAACCGTTCAATTGCTGCGTGCTTATCACCGTACACCCCACCCACGTGGATCTGTATTTTTGCCGTTCTATCAAGGTCCATTTCATTCAAGATGGTGCAATGGTATTCTAGCTCTCTGATGCTGCGCTCAACAACATCGTCTTTAAGCGCATTGATGAGCACGAACTGGTCAGGATGCATGGAAATTCTTATGCTATGCTCTTTTATGAAGTTGCCAACTTTTCTGAGCTGCCCCCTAAAATGGCCGACCCAATCGAAGGTACAAACGGGGTGTGAGGCGAAGGGGACCAGGTCAGAGCTTATCCGAAAAAAGTAGAAACCATTCTGAACATTGTACTGCAAAATCTGAAAGAGACAGTTCAGATTGTTTTCCACTTTCTGGACCAGCCGCTCCTCTGAATAGGAGGCAAGCCTGAAAGTGGAATTTGCTGTGCAACCAATTCCACGATTTATGCAGGGATAGCCTAGTTTCATTTCATTGTCCTGGAAAGCCAAAAAAATCGGATAAGATCAATATAGTGTCGGCCCTCTCAACTTACAACAACTTGCTATGGTAGAACTTTTAAAATACCAAGTAGTCGAGTTGCAGCGCGAGGGAGGTTAGATCAAATGTCACCTAGATAAGAGCGAAATTTTCTTTTAGGACTCTTGACGGACAGAAAAGGGGTTCTTAATTTCTTGGTCATCTAGGATTAATTCAAATTTGGAAACCTATTGCACTAGAACAATAACTCAACACAAATCATCAAACAGGGAGGTTAATCATGGCTGAGGCAACTAAGAGTTCAATGGTTTACGTTTACGACAAAGAGGGGAATGCTTACATCTGTGACCTCGACGATTTAAGAGATGCGTCAACTGTAAGCGATGAAGAGAAAGCTCATTGTACTGATTTAGATCGGGGCGGGTTTAGCAGAAACGAATAAGTCGTTAGAATCTTCACCCTTAACAAACGGAGGCGAGTGATGTTTCACTCGCCTTTTCTTGTCTTCAACCTCCAGATAAAAGTCTCCGCTTAATAAACTTCTCTTTATCTGCCACTTCATGACCCGACTTTCCTTGGCACGCCATTTCCTTGACATGAACGGTGCAGTGATTATTACAGCAGGAGGTTTATTGGCTAAAATGGATTACATCTTTTTAGAGAGCTTTTGAAAAAGATATTTGTGTAACTATCCCAGACAGGAGTTCGCCGCAAAAAAATTGAAAACCGTAGCCTAAGTGCTAAGAATTGCTGACTGGCAGGGCGAGCAATACGAAACAAAGGGGATTTTCACAAGAACATGAAAATCAGCGAATCAGGCAGGGTTCCCATAGCAAAAAAAGTCGCGTATGCTGCTCCGGCATTTGCCCTTGCTATTGTGGGCATTCCAGTATACGTCTACATCCCCAAATTCTACACTGACGTGGTGGGGGTGAACATTGCCATTCTGGGATACTTGTTATTGGCAGTAAGGCTCTTTGACGCTGTAACCGATCCGGCGATCGGCTATCTATCCGACCGCACACAAACGCGCTTCGGTAGACGCAGACCTTACATTGCCGGAGGGGCAATTCTTCTCTCCCTGTCCATGTATTTTCTCTTTCATCCACCCCCGGGTTCTCCACTCTTCGAGACTGTTTGGTTCGGCGTAACGGTTTTTTGTTTGTTTCTTTTCTGGACAGCAGTGGTAGTGCCTTACGAGTCCCTCGGGCCTGAGATCACTTTTGATTATGACGAACGCACCACCCTCCTGGGCATGAGAGATGGAGCCCTGATCGCCGGCACTCTGGCGGCAGCAAGCTCCCCGGCGGCTGTGGCCTGGGCCTTTGGTCTGTCGCCAACTGCAGCAGGGGAGCGGGCCAAATTCTTCTGGATCGCTGTGCTCTATGCGCCTCTCCTGATAGCCTTTTGTTGGTGGTGCGTCCTCTCCATTCGTGAAAGGCCACAAAATATTCACGGGGACAAACAGAGTCTGATGCAGGGTCTCAGGCATGTCTCACAAAACCGTCCATTTATCATATTGCTGATCTCTTATATTGTCGCTGCCTTTGGCAGCAATCTGCCGGCCACTTTAATTCTCTATTATGTGGAATACGTGCTGCAGTCCAAGCAAGCTGATCTTTTCCTTCTCATTTACTTCGTCACCGCGGTTTTTTTTCTACCTGGCTGGATCTACATGGCACGGAGGCTGGAGAAAAAGGTTACCTGGCTCGCAGCCATGGTAATAAACACCGGAGCCTTTATCGGCGTCTTTTTTTTGGGACCGGGGGATGCAAACATCTACGGGGTCCTGGTGTTTCTCTCTGGTATTGGGCTCGGTGCAACCCTTGCCATACCCTCTGCCATGCAGGCTGATGTCATTGATTACGATGAGCTTCTCTCAGGTCAAAGACGAGAGGGTGAATACATTGGCATATGGTCTATTACCAAGAAGCTTGCCGCGGCTCTAGGGGTTGGCTTGGCACTATCGATTTTGGGAGTTGTTGGCTACACGCCCAATGTCGAGCAATCAGAACAGGTGCAGTTCACTCTCAGGGTTCTCTACGCCCTGGTGCCATCTCTATGTAATATTGCAGCTTTCGTCATAGCACTGGCTTATCCAATCAGTCGCAGAGTCCACAAAGATATTTTGAAGGCCATTGTTGAGAGGCGAGCGGGCCAGTCTGTTCAAGACCCTCTCCGTCCAGGCCGGATACTCAGATAACGGATTGTGGGAACAACGATGGTTACACAAAAGTAAAAGGAGTATGCATTGTCCATTTTCCTCGCTAACCTCGCTGCTGTAATGGCCATGATGTTTGCAGTCTGGCTGTTTAGTCTCCTCAAAAGGGATGCAAGCATCGTGGACGTGTTCTGGGGCCTGGGGTTCGTTGTTGTTGCCTGGCTTACTTTCCTCAAGGCAGATGGTTACCTGGGTCGAAAAGTGCTGATTACCGTGCTCACCACCCTATGGGGACTCCGTCTAGCGCTCTATATCTGCATCCGAAATTGGGGTCACGGTGAGGATCGCCGCTACCAGGCCTGGAGAGCCCAATACGGCCCCCGTTTCTGGTGGGTTAGTTTTTTTACCGTATTCGGGCTGCAAGGAGTCCTCTTATGGGTAATCTCCCTCACCCTACAGGTTGGGCAGATTTCGGCAGTTCCTGCGAGGTTAGTGATGCTCGATTTTATGGGGGTGATCATTTGGACTGTTGGTTTCCTCTTCGAGGCGGTGGCCGATTGGCAATTGTACCGCTTCAAGGCAGACCCAGAAAACAAAGGCAAGGTGATGAACAAGGGGTTGTGGGCTTATACCCGACACCCCAATTATTTTGGTGAATCTCTGGTCTGGTGGGGACTATTTATTATAACTTTGGCCACACCAGGAAGCGCATGGTTGGTGATAAGCCCGCTGCTCATAACTTTTCTCCTGATGAAAGTCTCTGGCGTTACTCTGTTGGAAAAAACAATAGTAGATAGTCGGCCTGAATATCAGGAGTACATAAAGAGCACAAGTAGTTTCATTCCATGGTTTCCGAGAAAGGAGAAGCCATGAGATTTGCCATTGAACTAGCAGAACGTGGTCTCCTTCCAGACAGCCTTATCCGCAGGGGGATACGTGAACTGGACAAGAAAAGATTGCGGTTGGAAGATCTTGGCGACAGTGAAAAGCAGCTTCAGGCCTTGGAAAGATTCGTTGACGAACTGAGGAATAGTCCCGTTGCTGTGCAAGTACACAAACCTAAGGAACAACATTACGAACTCCCACCGGCTTTTTTTGAAAAAGTCTTGGGCAAATGGATGAAATACAGCAGTTGCTATTGGCCTCAGGGAGTCGACTCCCTCGACAAGGCAGAAGAGGCGATGTTAGATCTTACCTGTAAGCGGGCCCAGCTTGAATACGGGATGGAAATCCTAGAACTCGGTAGTGGCTGGGGCTCTCTTTCTCGGTGGATGGCAGAGAAATACCCGCACAGCCGGGTAGTAACGGTGTCCAATTCCCGGCCGCAAGGGAAGTTCATCAAGGCAAGTTGCGCAGCCTTGAAACTCAATAATGTTGAAGTTATAAGTGCTGATATGAATGATTTCGAAACTGATCAAACCTTCCATCGAATCGTATCCGTGGAGATGTTTGAACACATGCGCAACTGGGAGAAGCTTCTGGCCCGCATATCCAACTGGCTCAAGTCGGGAGGCAGACTCTTTCTCCACATTTTCAGCCACAGAAAATTCGCCTACATCTTCGAGGAGGAGGGAGAGGACAACTGGTTGGGTCGCTACTTCTTTACTGCTGGGCTGATGGCCTCCCATGACTTGTTGTTCCGTTTCCAAGAAGATCTTACCGTGGAAGATCACTGGCGACTGAACGGTATGCACTACAAGAAAACAGCAGACGCTTGGCTGAGCAACCTGGACAAAAGGCGTGACCAGGTCTTGCCAATATTGGCAGAAACCTACGGCCCGGGTCAGGCTGAACGCTGGCTCCAGCGCTGGCGCATTTTCTTTCTTGCCTGTTCAGAACTGTGGGGCTATGGAAACGGTGAGGAATGGTTAGTATCGCACTATCGTCTGAAGAAGTGAGAAGGGTGACGTCCCTGTGCTTATAGGAAGCGTGTGGCAACGAGAAAGCCGCCGGCTGAAACAAGGCCACAAAGCACCATTCCCCAGAGGATATCAACCACTACAATTTTCACCGGCCAATCTTTGAGGGTGGCTAGATTGGTGAGATCATAGGTAGCGTAGGTGAACAGACCGTATAGCACACCCAGGAGGACAGTGCGGGCCAGGGAAGCACAACTGATACCGGGCAAGATGGCGAAAATCAGTATTCCGAGAATGTAAAGGGCATAGAAGATGCTGGCAGCTGTCCAATTGACCCGTTCTCTGAAAAAGCGGCCTAAGTGTCTATTGTAAAAATTCTTGGCAATTACACCCAACCAGAGGATATCAATAGCGAAGAAGAAAATAGCAGTTACGACGTAGAGCTGAACAAGTTTTGCTGCTACCATTTGCTAACCTTTACATCTTGGTGTTTTTGGATTCGAACGTAACTGTTCAACTTTGGCTCCTATCAGGATTGCCGTCGCCGCAGCAATTACAAAACAAACAATCCAACTAACTCTCATAAGAATAGGTTATGGTAACTTTTTTGTGTTTTCCTGAAGTGTCTTCCAGGTTAGAAATTCCTTCATAACGCAGCAGACGGCGATTTTTTTGGTCATACTCGGCGTCAACATGAGGCGCGAACAATCGAAGAAGCCAGTTGTCAATTTCAAGCCGAATATACAGGGTGTCTCCTTTGACCTTGCGTTTGCGAATTCGAAACTCGTATTGGTCCAGCCGTGATGGCAAAATGAGCCGTATGTGGAAAACTTCCCCTTGGGCTATGCGCTCGAGATTGTGCACAATAAATTGATGAAAACCTTGG
>CP070843.1:783955-787726 GCA_020350905.1 Deltaproteobacteria bacterium | reverse complement strand
TTGGCAGTCTGTTTTGAACCTGGTTCGACCAGGTGGGGTCCCTGTTGGTCCTTTAGGCGCTTCGTACAAGACGACGCGACACACCGTTCCAAGGAAGGGTCCCCGTTCTTCAAATGTTGGCTCAAGAACGTGCTGCCAATCACCAACACCGCAGGGGCCATGTTGTCTCTATCATACTATATGTGCGAACTTTTTTCCTCATTATCTTCAATGCGGTCGAGCGGCTGCCCTATGCCCTCCTCAACTCCCCCTCATCGAGGCAATGTTGGATCCGCAACAAAGCTGCCAAGCACCAACACCGCAGGAGCATTAAAGACTCTCGGATAATACTGATGAAAGTTTTTGCTGCTTACTCTCGATCTGATTGACCAATTGCTCGTAGGCCTCTTTTTTCTGGAGGTAATCGCTCGTAATGTTCAGAGCAGCCAATAGAGCAATGGTCGCCAGGGAAGAAGAGCGGAGCCTGTCCTGTGCCTCTTGGCATTTAGAGGCGAGATGCTGGGCCACCCTTTCCACGTACTCCTTGTCTGCTTTGGTGTGGATGGTATATTCCTGACCCAGAATCCCTATCTTCACCTGCTGGACCAAATCACGCCTCCCCTAGGAAAAACGGCCGAGTTTGTCTATCAGCGCATCCAGGCGAGTACGAATTTCCGATCTCTGCTGCTCCGAGTTTCCCAGTTTCGACTCCAACTCCCGGATACGCGCCTCTTGCCCTGCTATTTTCTCTTCGCATTGACTGTGCACGCTGACAAGCTGTTCATACTTTTCGATAAGAGCGTCAATTCTCGATTCCAGCCGGTCAAACGGAGTCTCTTGCTCAGCTGTCGCTTCCTCGATAGCTATGGTAGCGTCCTGAAAGGTAGTAGTTTCCTCGTCCATATAACTCTCTCCCTCAGCCGTAGATTATACCAGTATTCTAATCTCCCACTCTTCATTCAGTCAAGCGAATAGGCTCACTCCGTGAGCCGCATGGCGCAGAGGGCAGAGCAAAATAATTTTGAATTGCGAATTGCGGATTGAGACTGAGTAGTCTGCCTGCTGAGAGGCTCTCAGCTTTTAGATCTAAAATTTGAAATTAAAGTCTTTAATACTCCATGCTCCGCGCTCCATGCGCCATGCTTCATTCAACCGTTACACTCTTCGCCAGGTTACGCGGTTGATCCACATCAGTTCCCCTGAACACCGCGACATGGTAGGCCAACAGTTGCATGGGAATGGTGAACAGAATCGGCGCCAGAAACGGAGTCGTTGCCGGGACTGGAATGAGAGCGTCAACTTTCTCGGCAAGATCCTCATCCGAGTCATCGCTCACTGCGATTAATCTGCCGCGGCGAGCTTTAACTTCTTCCATATTTGAAAGCATCTTCTCAAAGGTCAAGCCACGGCTGACCACTGCCACCACCGGCATGTGCTCATCAATGAGAGCAATTGGCCCGTGTTTCATCTCACCAGCCGCATACCCCTCTGCATGAATGTATGATATTTCCTTGAGCTTCAAGGCCCCTTCTAGTGCTATAGGATAATTGATGCCACGGCCTAGATAGAGAAAATCTCTCGCATTAGCGTATTCACGGGCAATGGCTCGTATCAGCTGGTCTTCACCGAGGGCAGCCTCCAGCTTCTTCGGCAGCTTCACCAGCTCCAAGATACACTCTTGACTCTCCTCCAGTGTAAGCTTTCCCAATTTTTCGCCCAGATAGAGGGCTAGCAAGTAGAGGGCGACCAACTGGGTCGTGAAGGCCTTGGTGGATGCAACGCCAATTTCAGGACCGGCATGAGTGTAGAGAACACCATCAGCCTGGCGCACTATGCTACTGCCCACCACATTTGAGATGGCCAGAATAAATGCCCCTTTCGCGCGACCTTCTCGCAGAGCAGCCAAGGTATCCGCGGTCTCACCCGATTGGGAAATGAGAATTTGCAGGGTCTTTGCAGTGACGATGGGATCACGGTAGCGGAACTCTGAACCCAGCTCCACTTCCACCGGCAAACCACAGAAAGACTCCAGTAAAAATTTCCCCACCATACCGGCATGATATGAAGTGCCACACGCTACAATGAACACTTTGTCCAGAGACCTGATCAACTCGTCTTTCAGATTGAGATCATCCAGAAATACCTCGCCGGAAGACTCACTAATGCGGCCGCGGAAGGTATCAATAACCGCACGAGGTTGCTCGTAAATCTCCTTTTCCATGAAGTGCGTGTACCCGGCCTTCTCAGCCATGACCGGGTTCCAGGTGATGTGAGCTACCTCCTTCTCTCGACTTTCACCATCTGGCCCTCTTATCTCGAATGAGTCCTGGGTGAGAACAGCCATCTCACCATCATCTAAAAAGATCACTTCCCTGGTATGACCCAAAATTGCAGGGATGTCTGAGGCCACCAGTAAAGCGTCAGAACCCAGTCCGAGAACCAGGGGGCTTTCCTTCCGCACTGCGATGAGTTTGTCAGGCTGCCGCTCATTTAAAATGACCAGTGCATACGATCCATCTATAAGCCGCAGGCTTGCGGTCACGGCTTCCTCGAATGGAGCACCGGCTTCAATCTCATTATTGATGAGTTGTGCCACAATCTCGGTGTCTGTTTCCGAGTTAATCTGACAACCCATCTCAATGAGTTGCCTTTTCAGGGGAAGGTAGTTTTCGATGATCCCATTATGAACAACCGCGACCGAGCCAACTTTATGGGGGTGGGCATTGATATCCGAAGGGGGACCATGGGTGGCCCAGCGGGTCTGGCCGATACCTACCGAACCGCTCACCGGCTTTTCCGCAAGAAGTGCCACAAGTTGGGTGAGTTTTCCTTGACAGCGCCGAACCTCAATCATGCCCTCACTGACCATCGCTATACCGGAACTGTCGTAGCCCCGGTATTCCAACCGTTTCAACCCGTCCACCAGCAGCGCTACACAGTCATTCTGACCGATGTGTCCGATGATACCGCACATACTTACCTCAGATTCCTATATTTCTATTTTGATAAAGAATTTGTGGGAGCGGCTTTCTAGCCGCGATTTTCTGAATATACCTCATCATTAGATCGTGGCTAAAAGCCACTCCCACCGAACAATTAGTGCCCTTGAGTGCGCTGGACAATAATTTCCTCCGCTGCCTCGAGTTCTTCTTCGGTATTGACGCCCAGAAATTCTGTAGGGTCGGAGCTCGCCACGGCTTGCACGTTCCAGCCTTGCCCGGCTGCCATCTGGACCAGATCTGTAAGGTAGTACTCGCTCTGTACGTTAGCATTGTCGATATCCGGTAACACTGCCCGCAAGAGGTCGGCGCTGGCGCAGTAGATTCCGGTGTTCACCTCTCTAATAGTGCGCTCCTGCGCGCTGGCGTCTTTGGCCTCAATGATTCCCGATACCTCGCCCCCCGAATCTCTTACCACACGGCCGTAACTTCCAGGTTCGTCGAGCAGCATGCTCAACACGCTAAGGTCGGCACCGCGGTTCAGGTGCTCGATCTGGAACATGCGCAATGTCTCTGCAGTAAGCAACGGTGTATCACCGCAGCAAATTAGGACTGATCCACCATGATCGGTCAAATAAGGTAAGGCACACTGGACTGCGTGCGCGGTTCCCAGTTGCTGGGGTTGCAATACCCATTCCACCTGGGCCTCTGCGAAAACCTCTCTTATTCGTTCAGCCTGATGCCCCACCACCACCAGCACCCTATCAAACCCAAGCTTTTTTACTGCTATCAGCGTGTAGGAGAGCATTGGCCGACCGCAGATAGGGTGCAAGACTTTTGCGAGGTCTGAGTA
>CP070843.1:779764-783855 GCA_020350905.1 Deltaproteobacteria bacterium | reverse complement strand
GGTTAATTGCGCATCAATCTCCTTTTGATCGACCTTGATACCCTTTTTCTGGCTCTCTTGATAGAGCAATTCTCGAGAGATAAGGTTCTCAAGCACTTGCTTTTTAATTTGGCTGCGCTCTAAATCATTGGGAAGTCTCCCCGTCCTCTGCAAGCGGTCAAGATATCGGTTCGCCTCGCTATCTAACTCGGCCTGGTTTATAACCGTGCCGTTGACCACCGCGACTTTCTGTTTCGCCGACTGACTTTCGCCTGCGCCTGCCGGCGACGCCAGGGTGATCAGAGCCAAAACAATCATTAATCCCCAAAATGGAATGAGCCTCTCTGTGTGCATTGACATTTCTCCTTCTGGGCGCCATAAAAAATGAGCGCCAATCACAAGCATCAAGTCATCTGGCTTCGCCGTCATTGGATCTCCACAACAGACGGCCATGTATGACGGCAAAGCGAGATGACCCAATGGCCATGCAACCTATGCGCTACGCCCCATATGCTACTTGATCCTGGCCAGCTTGCTTCTGGCAATCTTGGCCTGGTTGCTTTGCGGATAACCTTGAACCACTTTTTTCAAAAGTATCTTTCCTGCAGTCTTGTCACCCAGCTCTAGGAACGCCATGCCCTGTTTGAGCAGAGCGCTGCTCACCTTGTCGCCCTTGGGGTAGTCCTTGATGGTCTTTTCATAGGCGGCTATAGCTTCCCGATATCTCTTCTCCGAGTAATAGCACTCGCCCAGCCAGAACTGAGCATTGTCGGCCAAGTCAGTTTTTGGATAACGTTCAAGATAGCTGCTGAATTCGGCCCGGGCTGCCTCGAATTTCCCACCCCGAAACAGTTGAAAAGCCTCTTCATAAAGCCCCTCTGCATCTGAGGAGGGTGGTTTGCTGGCGGTTTTCACCTCTATCCCACCTGATTTAGCTTGGTCTGCTTTCTTCTCTTTCTGTGATCCCGTTTTCGAGGTGACTACCAGTTCTTGAAGTCCAAAGTAGCTGGCCATCAGGCTCTGTCCTCGCTGCAGATCTTCCACGGTTTTACGAATCTCCAACATCGATTCCATCTGCCTCTGCTGGATCTCACTGATTCGCACCCCGTTTCGCTCGTTCATGGCCGCAGCTTCCTCCAGTTGGCCGTTCAACCGTCCAAACTCGAGCTCTATTCGGTCCAATTGCGCTCCCACTGCTGCCTGATTGCGACGAAGCGGCTGACGATCGGCCTCCAGTTTCTCGTCCATGGCCTTTTCTAACTCAGCAAACTGGGCTTTGGTCTTATCCAGCTCTCGACGCGCATCCCAGATTTGCCTCTGCAGTAAAGATACATCTTGCTGGGTAGCGCAACCACCGAGCCCAAAACAAAAAAACAGTAATCCCAGCACAACAGGTCTAAAAGAATCCTTTCTTATGTCGGTGGAGCCAATTCTATTCATCTCAACTACTCCCCATCACTGCTCACCCCTGTACTCCCAACCAGGTATAAACACAACACTTTCCCCAGGAGTTGCCTCCACTGCGGTGGAAAAAATCACAACGAGGCTCGGGTTATCCAGGGGAGCGCCAGAATGATGCGTATGAAAAGAGACGGCAGATAGTTTTGAGTGAATATCCGGAAAGCCTTCTTGCTAATGTGAATGAAAACCATAGGCACGCGGGCGAACAAATCTGTCCCCCGTGCATTACTGCACACACCCGCGTATGAAATAATGCTCCCAAAACGAGGCAGCAGGAACCAATGCAAACCTAGTTGCTATCTAGCCAGCCACTATGCTGTCCAGGCGAATCAGCTCTGCAGACTCACTCAACCTGGCCAAAAAACCCCACTCACCCTGACCTGTAAAACAGGAGTCGGTCCTGGCCCATCAGCAGATAGCCAGGACCGATACCTGCTGTGTCGGTACTGATTCAACCTGGTACGGTCAGACAGCCTGCCCAGGCGCAGATATCTATCGAACGCCGAAATGACCCCTTCTGTTCCTGGACCAGCAAGACTCGCTTTGCTGCATGCAGAGAGGCTGCTCTTCACCATAGGAAATGGTGGTAATTCGACTCTCAGCCACCCCTGATTTAACTAAATAATTCTTCGCACTATTGGCGCGGCGGTCACCTAAAGCCAAATTATACTCGTTGCTGCCGCGTTCGTCGCAGTGACCCTCAACGAGGACGCGCACTCCAGAATGTTCGCGCAAATATGCAGCCTTCTCGTCCAGAATCATCATGGCCTGGGGAGTGAGAACATATTTGTCAAAGTCAAAGTGAATGTCTTCATCCTCGAAGGCTGCTCGACTGGCTTCTTCAGACATCCTGGCCGCCTCTTGTCTCTGGCGTTCTTCTCGTGCCCGCTGCTCGCGCTGCCGCGCCTCTTCAGCTTCCCGGCGAGCTGCCTCCTCTTCAGCTCTCTGTTGCGCCGCTGCCTCCTCTGCAGACATTTCCTGGGTTTCCATTGTTACCTGTTTCTTGGCGCATGAAACTCCCAGCGCCAGCAGCATAGCCAACATAATCGCACCGAAAATCCACGCTCTGCTCTTGCCCATACCTCATTTACCTCCTCTCCTTGTCAACGCTTCCTTCATGCCCTATGCAAAAACCCAACCAAATGCAACCAACCCAGCGGCTGGAGCAAAACATCACACAATTTGTGGACCAGCCGTTTTTACTGGGTCCCTTTATACTACTAAGGAGTTGCTCTCGTCAATCGTGGAGACCAGTCAGGCTCTGTTTGAGAGCCGCCGAGGTTAAGGCGGAGTCTCCTTTGGTCCGTGCCATTTGCCTGCATCACATAGAGGGTTGCGGTACCGCGGCGGTCTGATTGAAATAGAATTAACCTTCCATCCGGAGACCAACACGGATTTTCGTTGTTCCCTTCACCCCCCGTAAGCTGGCGCAATTCACGACCATCTGGGGTTATCATAAAAATATCAAACCTACCATCGTGCAAGCCAGAATAGAGTATCCGATCACCGCGAGGAGACCAGGCAGGTGAAGTGTTATAGTCGCCCTCAAAGGTCAAGCGCGTGCTGCGCTTCGTGGTGAGATCCAAGACGTAAATCTGCGGTTTGCCCGCTCGGTTGGAGACATAAGCCAGCTTCTGGCCATCTGGAGACCAAGAAGGAGAAACATCTATAGACCAGTTAATAGTCAGTTGCTTCAGTATCTCACCCCTAGCATCCAACAGGTAGAGCTCGGGGTTGCCAGTAAAGCTCAAGGTGGCGGCCAATTTGCCACCTTTGGGGAAGTAGGTGGGCGCTATATTCAACCCTGGGCGCATACTGATGGCCTCCCCAACTTTCGTGATAAGATCCATAGTGTAAAGATCCGGATTCCCTCGCTTGTAACCAACATAGGAAATCTTTTTTCCGTCCGGTGACCAGGCCGGTGAGAGGTTCATATCGTGATCGCGAGTCATCTGGTGAATATTGGAGCCATCAAAGTCAGCCAGATAGATTTCCTTCTTGCCCGTGGAATTTCCCACAAACGCAATCTGGGTATGAAAAATCCCGAGCTCTCCAGTTAAATGCAACATCATCTCATCTGCGAAGGTGAGAATGGTGTGCCTTGCAGCACTCAGATCACTGGTGTAGATCCTCTTCAACAATAGTTTCTGGTGAATCACATCAAAAAGACGAATCACCAACCCCAACTGCTCACCCTGAGTCTGGTAACTGCCGCGCACCAATAGATCGGCACCGAGAAATCTCCACTCGGAAAACTTTATCTCCTCCTTCTTAACCCCCATTTTTTCAGGATCCTGAAGGAATACCGCTGGATCCAACCCTTGGAACAGACCGCTGAAAGACAAGGCATTTTTCAGTACAGCTGCCAGATTTTTCCCCGTTGACTGGTTTGCGTCATAACCACCCTCGTTAAGAAAACTTGGAATGGCAATAGGGATTTTCTTTTGCAAGGGGGAGTTAATATCAATGTAAATCCTGCTTACAGCAGGTGTCGCCGGGAAGATAACCAGAAGAAAGACCGACAGCCAGAGGAAATACGCACGGAGGTTCCGCGAGTAGCAGTAGCTCATAGTACTAGGATCTCACGTTTTCAGGTGCGAAGCGAATGACGATCTCTTCCTCTCGAGGGCTATAGATATCAGGAAATGGAG
>CP070843.1:775786-779664 GCA_020350905.1 Deltaproteobacteria bacterium | reverse complement strand
TGGGCACGTTTCCGCGCTGGATCAAACGAATGTTGCCTTCTATGGGTACAGCCGCTACCTTACCGCGAAACTGAGTGTTCAGGTTGCCGTTTGCAACCTTCACTGCAGACCTGACCTGTTCGACGGCAACGGGACTGTCCGCCACCCGATTCACAGCTAAATCCAGCGTGGCATCAAAGTCTTTCAGCCAATGGAGTTTGATTGGTCGATCTAACAGGCTACCCTTTCTGGTCGTGGACGAAGGCTTTGAGGCTGTAGCCAAAAGCTCACTCAGCGTTAGGCGGTCCGAAGACAGCTTGCCTGTGAGAAGGGGTCGAGGTGCTTTGTCTTCCCACCGTACACTGCCTGTGAAACGGTTTGCTCCCATCTGAACCCTCAGGTCCCGGAGCTCGTGTATCCCGCCACCACTGCTGACGAATGCGCTCAAATCGTACGCTCCTACTCGTGGGAGCGAAACACCCACAAGCGAACCAAGCCTATCAAACCGGTTACCCTTGATACTTGTCGCGATCTGTAACTTGTTACCATCCTTGGTGGTGACCACGGAACCATCGCCCGTCAGCACTGCCCCGACCGCCGATGCCTTGAGCTGAACCGGCCAGTCTGTGGTATTTGACTCGCCGCTCGTCTTTGATCCGCCCTGAAAAGACAGGGATAGGGGGACTTTGTCGAGCTTAGCGTCTATTGACGCCTTGACGAATCCATTTTGGTGCGCGGAACCATTCCCCTGCACAATGTGAATCGTCTTCCACAGCTCGGTATCTCTAATGTAGCCCTCAAGATCGGTGACTTCGTACCTTCCCTCCTCAATGTTTGTGCGAAAAGAGAACTGATACGCTCCTGCCCTGGGCAGCTCGCTGCCAAGAAGCTGGGCCAGCGTGGTGAGGGTTTCCCCTTGGAGTTGCCCAGCAAGCTCAAAGCTCTCACCTTCAGTAGCAGGAGATACAGTGCCTTGAACATCGAATCTTATGTCCGCAATGTGTAGCCGGGCCTCCAGAGGCCAGGGTGTTACTTGCGAGGAGACCTCAAACGTCTGCTCTGACTTAAAAGTAAACGCCAGAGGCGCAGCGCCGTACGTGCCTTGGAACTCAATCAGAAGTGGGTTGTCTTGCCCACCTGAAGCCTTTCCATTGGTAATCTTAATAGCAGGTGTGCCTGGAGCCCCTTGAACATGGGCGACGAGATCTGTCACGTTGTATAATCCCTCTGCCGCATTCACGGCCGCTGACATCTCAAAAGGGCCAGTCGTTGGAAACTCCAAGTCGAAGAGTTTTTCCAATGAATCCGAATGCTTCCCGCTCATTATTATGCGATAATCGAACTTATCCCATACAAACGCTTTCGCCATTCGCCCGTCGATTACAAGTGACATATCGGGCCCTTGCATGTCTAGTTTTACGGACCACGGTTTTTGGGGGCCTGACGATTCAGCCGGTGAGTCTGCCACGAGCAGGATGGTATAAGGCATGCCTCTGGCAAAACCTTCGGCCTCGATCCTCTCCGGCTGTCCGGGAATGTTCCAGAGCCGAGCCTCAGTAATTATATAACGGCTCATACTGGCATTAGCCGCTTGATAATAGATGATGGCATCTCGGATCAGAAGCCGCTCGACGTCAGGAAGTCCCCTGGGTTCTCTGCTGCCACCACTATCACCGAATGTGTAGTTGTTTGCACCATCGGGGCCCTCTTCAATGAACACCTCCACTCCGGTAAACAAAAGGTCCAAAACCGTCAAGTCGCCACGCAGCAGCGGTAAAAGTGCCACCTGAACACCAATCTTTTCAACCCTGGTAAAATACTCCCCGGAGGCCCAGGCTGGGTTGCCGATGGTAATATCCTCGAGTACGATCCGTGGGCGCAGTGAGTGCTCAAGACTGATGGGGCCGTTGATCTGGAATTGACGTCCAAAGGCTGCTGTGGCACGTGCTTCCAGTTGACCACGGAAAATAGTCGGATCCACAAAAAGTAAAGCAGTAAAAGCCACGACCACCAAAAGCAGCAGCCCAATGACGAGGAAAAGAACGAGCTTGGATAGGCGCATGGTCGATTATTTTTCTGTCTTAATTGATAAAGCCTTTCAGCTGATCCCTTTAGGCGAGCTGTTAGGCTTTTCAGACGTTATTTATCCCTCACTGCAAGAAGGCGCAGGATAGGTTACTGTAGATTAGAACCAAACTCAAGTTCGAGAACAATAAGAAAAGTCATTAAAACCTGGCCAGATCCTGGTTTTCTATGATTAAATAACAGAGCGAAACTGATGACTCCTTGCAGTTAACCACGGACCAAGGTGAAAGGAGTGTACGTTGAATAGAAAGCTATGTGGCTTAATGAGTTTGATTTTCTTGCTGAGTGTTTTAACCTTAAGCTGCTCTACCTTGAAGTCCCGAGAAAGAGACTGCTGGAGCCAATGCGAGCGAGAACATACAATATGTACTAATAGGTGCTGGCAGGGTCGTGATCGCACCGGCTCAGCTTCCTGCACACACAGCTGTACGGACCGTCTTATTGCCTGCAGAACGTCGTGTGAACAAGAGCAGGAATCCACCACTGCAAAGTAAGACGGAGTGGGCAACGGATGTAATGTGGTGAATACCAATCACGCCCAATCTATCGTCGTCTGCCACCTCTTCTTAATCTATCGAAAGTAGACTCGATCGTAATCATTATAAATCCCAGTCTACGGTCGGCGATTTTTTCCCACTTTTCCGGTATCTCTGCTGGTGGAACGTTGCTAAATCGTAAGGGTACCTCAACTGTCTCACTTCTGTTTCCTTCACGATCACGCACAAGCACCCTGAGAGTGAACCGATCGCGCCTAAGATTTGTATCCCGAGGAGTTCTCAAGGCTAGGTATCCGGCCACCTCCCCACTATGTTTTTCCTCGATGCGGGTGGTAGAAGTACCAGCGGAAGCAGCGCCTGTCTGTAATAACCTCACAACGATATCTCGCATATCTCCATTCTTGTCTCTGGCATGGAGGTATACTCTCCACGTGGAGCCAGGGCGAATTACCTCGGCAGCGTAGTAGTCAATGATGACCGGCGCATCAGGATTAACCTCTTGGGTTTCTGTTTCATACTGTGTAGAAGCGCCACATCCCCATACTATCAAGCTCAGTGCAATCGTAATGAGTGCTCTCTTCAGCATGTCTTGACCTCCTCAGGCTACCGAGAAATTCATTTTTTGCCGTCAGATTAATCAGGCTGAAGCGTATCATAAAGAGGGAGTGGGAAGCAATTTTGTGATATTAGTAAAGACCACTTTCATAAGCTAGATCTCTGAGCATAAACGAGCTCACACCTGTCGATCTGCAAGTAGTGAGTAAAAACCTATCTTGATCTGGATCGGGTATCTTATCAGGAAGGTGCCAGTGCAGATAACGGTATGATTGTGGACTTATCTCGATTCTAGCAACAGCTTAAAATCCCTTAATTCACACTTTCGGCTTCTCAGGATCCGGCACAAAATGCTGGGGTAAAACTCTCTAGGTAAGGACTAAACATATCTGGTACGTTTCTGAGGTATAGATGTTGGGGAGGCGAGGGAGCTATCTTTCAAGAAAACAAAACAGGCTTATCATACGTCCGCTGGAGTTTTTTTTATGATGAAAGCTAGTTTGATTTAGTGTCCATTCGATATAAAATCTGTGCACATCTGTACCCTTCATTATTGAGAACGTTTTGCTACCATTGTTGTAACAATGGCAGAAAACACCTCTATATTTTGCTGATTGGATATTGTTGCCAAAGTTTGGACAATTCCTCGATCTTGCTTAGAATGGGACTCGCGCTTTTCAAGACATTGAAAGCTACAAGAAAGCGTATCGCCTGGACGAACAGGATGGTGCATACGAAGTTTATCAAAGCCTAGTGCTGCTA
>CP070843.1:771561-775686 GCA_020350905.1 Deltaproteobacteria bacterium | reverse complement strand
TTATTCTCGACATTATGATGGCTACCATGCATGAGGGTTTAGATTTTGCCACCAAGATGAAAGAGAGGGAGGGGGTATATGGCATGCCCATACTGATCGTTTCAGCCAGGCCACCGGCTGAGAGAGGTTACGGCAGGAGCCTGGACGAAGACCTTGACTGGATTCACGCAGATATTTTCATGGAAAAACCTATCGAGCCAGAAGAACTCATTCATAATGTGGAACTTCTCCTGAAGAAGTAGTAGGGGCACGGAGTCATTTATGGGCTCGCCTTAACCCTTCGATACAAGTAGTTTTTCACCCCCTAAATGATCCTCTCAGCATAGCGGACGGAAGAAAAATTGACTGAGGGGAAAGCTCAGAACGATGAAAATTCTGGTGATCGATAAGAACGAGAGCATCCGGCAAGATTTAAAAGCTACCTTGGAAGGCGAAGGATACGAGGTACTTACTGCCGGGGCAGGTCGTGAGGGAATCGAGATTTTTGCCAGGGAACTTCCGTCCATAATCGTGGTGGACATCAACATGGCTGACATCGATGGTATCGAAGTGCTCAAAAGGGTTAAAGAGCTGAATCCTGCTGTGCAGGTCATAGTTATCAGTGATGATAATGAGGTGAATCTGGCGATTCAGGCTCTACAAAACGAGGCAACAGATTTCATCGGCAAGCCCATTAGTGAAGAAGCACTTGCCGCTGCCCTTTTGCGTTCAAGAGAAAGGTTTTGGAAGGATAACAAACTTCAAGGATATATCGAGAACCTGGAAAAGTTGATCAAGGATACCACGGAAGAGTTGGAGAAACGCCACGAACTTGAACACAATCTCATTCAGACCTCCATGGACGGGATCATCGCCAATGACCGGCAAGGAAACATCATAATTTTTAATGAAGGTGCTGAAAGCATTTACGGCTATACCCGCGAGGAGGCGGTTTCCAATATTCATGTGACCCAACTGTATCCAGAAGGAGTGGCCAAGAAGATCAAGAAAATGATCTACGGCCCTGAGCACGGTGGTCCGCGCCGTTTGATCAACTATGAAGTGGAAATCCTCACCAAGAATGGTCAGCCGGTTCCCATTCTGCTCTCTGCCACTCTGCTTTACGAGGAGGGGCGTGAGGTGGCTACGGTGGGATACTTCAAGGATATGCGCGAGGTCAAGCGCTTGGAACAAGAGCTCATTAAGCGCTATGAGTTTGAGCACGATCTCATTCAGACCTCCATGGACGGGATCATCGCCAATGACCGGCAAGGAAACATCATAATTTTCAATGAAGGCGCTCAAAGCATCTACGGCTATACCCCTGAGGAGGCGCTGTCCGGGATGAGCGTCACCCAGCTCTATCCGGAGGGTGTAGCCAGAAGGATCAAGAAACTGACCTATGGCTCTGAATACGGCGGTCCCGGCCGGTTGATCAACTACGAGGTGGAGGTGCTCACCAAGAAAGGAGAGTTGGTTCCCATTCTGCTCTCTGCCACTCTGCTTTACGAGGATGGGCGTGAGGTGGCTATGGTGGGGTGCTTCAAAGACATGCGTGAGGTCAAGCGTCTGGAAAAGGAACTCATTCAGAGGGAGCGGCTGGCCGCCATGGGCCAGGCCACAGCAGGTATAGCCCACGGTGTGAAAAACATCCTTCACGCTATGAAGCTCGGTGCTTTCATGGTGGACAAAGGGTTTGAGAGAGAGAAACCCCATTTGCTCCGCAAAGGCTGGAACCTGGTGGGGAAGAATATTAACCGCATTTCCCGTATGACCCTAGATATGCTGAGCTATGCGCGCAGCAGTCCACCGATGCGCCAAAGCTGTTCGTTGAACGAAATTGTCAACGAGGTTTGTGACTTAATGGTCGAGAAGGCCCGTGGGCGGCAGATCGACCTCGTGCTCGACCTGGATTCGACATTACCATCGGTAAGTGTGGATGTAGAGGATATACACTCCTGCGTAATGAACCTGGTGACCAATGCTATCGAGGCCTTTCCAGAGAGTAGCAGCGGTGGGCTGATTACTGTGTCTAGTCGAGACGCAGGAGAGGCGGGTGTAAGTCTGCATGTCAAAGATACTGGCAAAGGAATGACCACAGAACTCCAAGAACAAATTTTTAAATATCTTTACAGCACCAAAGGGGCGCGGGGTACAGGTCTGGGCCTGGCCATCACTCAGAAAATCATTCACGAACACGGCGGCACGATCGAAGTTGAATCCACTCCCAACGAGGGCTCCTGCTTTACAATTATCCTACCCAAGTAAGTCACTAGCTCGGATATTTCACGAATCGTCTGCTGCGACTGCGGATATGGCCGTCCTTCCGGGCGTCCCCGGGTGTCGGACCCTGCGACGTACAGTTCAAATACGCCTCGAGTCCAACCCCCTGCGGTTGCCCGGTGGCACGGCCATCTTCACGGTCTCGCCAAACCGTTTCGTGAATATCCGAGCTAGTCATTTATCATTTGCCATTTATTCGCCGCGTCGCCGTTTCCTCCTGCCTGTCTTCCGTCCTCTGTTTTCTGATTTTCTCCTGTCTACTTTTTTTTCTTCGGCACCTCAAAAGTCCTCCCTATCACCCGCTCCGCAGTCTCCACCTGATCGTCTGGAATGACACACATTGATGACGTAATAGTGGTGGCGTTGCTAAATATAGTAATGTCAGCACGTTGGAGTGCTCCGAACAGGAGACTCGACGTACCAGGACGTATGTCGAAGTGTGGTCCCAGAATGCGAATTACCGCTACGGGTTGCCTTAGTTCAAGAGCCTGAGTTTGCATTCTGATTTCTACTTCTTTTAACTCAGGCTCTAGGCGAGTAAAGGCCTCGCTGTCAATACAAACGATCAAATCACGGTTGTAATCACCGGCGCAGCCTTCGATGAGAAATCTGACCGGAACGCCATGGCGCTCCAAAAGATCAAAAAGGGGTCTGGTGGCGCCGGGGCGAGTAGGAATACGCAAAAAGCTCAGTTGGGTTAGTCCGCGTTGGATCTTGAGTGGATAAATTTCTAAAGTTTCAGCAGACCCCACATTTCATTCCTTTTTCACCAGCATGCTTCCGGATAAGACTGGTTGCATCCTTACGGCAGTTCAAAAGCGTCGGCCAGACAGGCCAAAGCCTGTTCTACAGAATCTCTGTTGACCACGCACGATACGACAGAACTGGCGTTATTGGTGGACAGCGGGTCAACGCCATTCATCCGTAGGGCAGTGAGCAGCCGTTCCGCCACTCGGGGTCGCTGCTTGTGAGGATAGATCGATATGACTATTACTTGAGGATGGTACACGAAGTCTCTGATTCCAAGAGATTCTTCATGAACGTCGAGAGAGTTGATGGCCGTATCGAGTAAGTCAGCATCAACGCAGAGACATAGCGAGGTGTTGCCGGCCGAGTCTTTATATTTATTAATAAAGCGGATATTAACATCGTGCTTTCCCAAGATCTCCAATACTGCAGCAGCGGAGTCGCTAACCCCACCTGGGAGGAGAAGCGTGAGAGAGGCAAGCACCGGGCTCTGGAGGATACCTGAGATCCTGATTTTCTCTGGTCTAGGAGCGCCGATACGGCGCATGATTTCGAGGGTTTTACTTTGTTCACTCATATGAGGTTTGCTGGGAGGCGAACGTATCCGTTCGGCCCGGTATTCCTAATTTAATGTTGGTCATTTGATATGAATGATTTATCATTGAGCCCTTGGAAATTCATTGAACTCCGATTTTCCACACTTGATATGCGTCACATGAGTGCATGATAATTGAAGAGACGCTAAATGACAAATGGCAAATGAGGCAGTATTGCACATTTCGGTTTTTTCATCTGTCATCTTATATTTGTCATGTTCTATCCTTACAGAATATATTACTGGTTCTCATCGTTAGATTGTAGAGGGCTATGGACAATGAGAAATGCGAGATGAGCAATGACGAATGACAACACAGAAATTTCCAGTCAGACCATTCGATTTCGGGCGATGATCCTAGCTATTTTCATCGGTGGTCTACTAATGACTGTCAAGTTTGTGGCCTACTTTCTCACAGACTCCACAGCAATTTTGTCCGACGCTCTAGAGTCGATCATTAATGTGGTTGCCAGTGGCTTTGCCCTCTACAGTATCTATGTGAGCAGTAAGCCCCCGGATAC
>CP070843.1:768869-771461 GCA_020350905.1 Deltaproteobacteria bacterium | reverse complement strand
GGTACTGCCGTCGTCGTCCAGATCCGATTTGAAGGCCAAAGTGGTGGTTCTGTTCGCCACATCCACCGTAGCTATTTCAATGGCTGAATCTGGATCGGCTCCCCAAGCAGCCGCGGTAATCATGTCAAAGCCGCCAGGTTGGTTGTCGGCTGCGATTAACCCTGCCATGCGGATTTCCCGTCCGAGAATATCAAGGGCGGAGCGAGCCTCCTGCTGCGCTGCTACCACCTCTTCTTGAGAGATATAGACCCTGTTGGAGCGGACAAATACCGAATAGATTCCTGCCATTACAATACTGAAGATGCCGACAACCACGATGAGCTCCACCAGAGTGAATCCACGCTGGCGGGCCACACAGCTCCGCGCTGCTTGCGGATGGTTCCTTTGTTGACGTAGATGCACTATTCTGCTCTTCATCATTCACCTCAATCATTGCGACAATACGGTATCGACAATCACCTCACGGCCGTTTCCCCAGGTTATTCGCACTCGGAGGTTCTTGGCTTTTGTGAGCGGTTTATTATCCTCCACGTACCAGGTTCTGCGGTAGCCACCGGCTGAGGTTGCTGCCCCGGTGACGTCTATGGGGTTGGCTACCGCCCCTAGTCCGTCCACATTGGTATGGTCCGGTGTTGCCATTTGCCAACTGAACTGATCCATAATACCGTCACTATCAGTATCATCCTCATTCCAGTTGGCCACGCTGTCGCTCAGTTGACTGTTGTAGTTGTTGACAACAGCCTGATCTTCGGCTGTCCAGCTAAGCTCGGGCTTAGCGTTCACCGCCAGATAACATTCATTTAAAAGACGCAACTCCTCCAGCTTGTCCTGGGCTAGAAATGTGGCCTCAGTCAGTTGATTGCCATAATTATTGCTGGCCACTGCCTGGGTTTGCATCTTGGCCAGGGCCAGTAAGCCAACGGTGAGAAGGAGGATTGCCACCATCACTTCCACCATGCTGAAACCAGATTGGCTGTGTTTGCCCCATGACTTCATCTGGTGATTATCAGTTGTCATCTGCTTCTCTGAACTCATGACTGGCCTCCCTAAGGTAGTGAAATTCTGGTCTTGCCAGATGCATGAAAGGTTATGGTTCGCTCCTGACCGTTGTCATTCTGCAACTTAAGGTCTCCCATTACATAAATGGCGCCGTTTCTGGCAGCGACCCCTTGGCTATCGAAACCGCAGCTGGTTGTTTGCGTGAGTTCGCCTGAACCGTTGTCAGTAAATGTTGCGGACTGAAGATTCACTTTCGCCGGCATCTTCGTTCTCGAAAAAATGACGGTTTCCCCTGGATCTTGAACCCAGTCTTTATTGGTATCCTCGTAGATCAAGAAGGAGTTTGCCTTATCGGCAACCGTGAAATCCTTCGGATAAAAAACCGCCACCGTAGTGACCCGGTTTCTGATGGCGTGGACCCGGGCAAGTTGCATTTGCGAGACAATGTTACGAGCCGCGTGTTTTGCATTGTAAGAAGGACTAAAGTTGTGGAATATGGGCAGGGAAACAGCGGCTAATGCCACTACTACTCCCACGGTGACCATAAGTTCAACAGTAGTAAACCCCAGATTCCTGCAAAGATAGCCTCTTTTCAGGACTGTTTTCATGATAAATCCTCTCATGCTTTTGGTTATCCCCTGGTGACTCATCTCACATCCTTAATAATGTGCTTCCTAGCAATCAATGATAGCTGGACGGATGAGGTAGTGTTCTCACAACGCCGGTTCCAGCAGTTACATCTAGACCATTCCAGTCTTCCCGTTCATCTTCATTCCATTCTTCACCCTGCACCTGAACGGATTCAGCTGCGCGCAGGGAGTCCACCAGCCTATCAGCAGGCCCGACGTGGGTGGTGTGAGAGGTTCTTTGCCAGGCGACTGTCACCCTTTTGGCCTGCTGACGCTTTGCAGCCAGGGCGTGTGCTTTTTGCTGCTGCATAGAAACAGGGTGAACACAGAGTAAGGGTGCTGCGAAAAACAATGACATGAGTAGACTCAACGAGATAACCCGGTAGATGTTTAGCATGTGCGCTCCGCCCCTTGCCCAAGGTATGAACCCTTGCCACTGGAAGGGCCCGTGACTGTCACGGTGTTCACTAAAGAACATCTCAACTAGTAAATTTTTTAATACTAGAACCTTTTTTAGGCAATCATTAAGTAGTATTTTGTATACTTAGTGGGAGGCGGAATCCTGAGTTCCCAATCTGGGACAGGCTCGCTTAGCCTTGTGGTGTAAGGATTTGAACGTCAGCTAAGGAGTCTGTTCTATGGTAAGATTCCAGCCATCCGCGCCCGATTCGCTGAATATCATTATCAAGAAACGTGCCAAAAGATTCTGTGCACCTGTATGTTTATTAGTTTCAAATAGTTAGGATGTTTTCAGGGCATGGGGCAGAGGGAGGATTTTAGATGTTAGATTGCAGATTGCAGATTTAAGATTTCGGAATGCGGAATGCGGATTTGAAAAGAACAAAGGAGGGGGATGGGCTTTTCGTGGATCGCTTAGCGTTTATGAAGCTAACAGCTGATGGCTGAAGGCTGATAGCTAGATAATGGGGGGAGGTGCCTCCCGCTAGCCTTGCTAGATCCGATC
>CP070843.1:764397-768769 GCA_020350905.1 Deltaproteobacteria bacterium | reverse complement strand
GCGTTTTTGCCGATCCTTCGATTGAAAAGGTTCTCCACGCGGCTGAAAATGACCTGATCGGTTTTAAAAAGGATTTTCGATTCCGGATGCGAAACGTCTTTGATACGTCGGTGGCCTGCCGCCTCTTGGGGCGGAGTAAATTGGGGCTTGCTAGAATCCTTGCAGAGGAGTTCGGAGTTAAGCTGGATAAGAAGTATCAGCGCTGCAACTGGGAAAAGCGACCCTTATCCCCTGAACAGCTTTACTATGCCCAACTGGACACCCACTTCCTCATAGATCTGAGGAATCGGCTTCACCGTGAACTCCTGAGAAAAAATCTCTGGTCTCTGGCGCAAGATGAATATGCACGGCTGGAGCAAATTCGGTTGAATCCCCCTAGAAAGTGGGATCCAGATGGCTACCTCCGGTTAAAAGGGGCCCAGAAATTGTCTGGGCCTTCCCTGCGAGTTCTAAAGGAGTTATCCGCTTATCGAGAGCGTTTGGCCCGTAGTGCCAACAAAGCTCCTTTCCGAGTTATGAACAATGAATTCATGGTCAGAGTGGCGTGTGAAATGCCGGGGAATCTGGCCTCTTTGCTGCAAGTTCGCGGCTTGCCTTCGCGCTTCAAAGGCAAGGGTGCTGAGAGGCTTTTGCGAGTCATTAAAAGAGCGATGTCGTAGGCTCTGGCGAAATGATCTAGCCATGTGGCAGCGAGCTCCTGTTCGCGATAATTAGGGGAGTCAGACTTGTGCCATCGCAACCAGAGGTTGCTCCGACAGTCAATGGAGCTCGTAAAGGAGTGGAAAAACTATTGTAAATTCCGATGCTTTCGGGTAATGTTGCCCGAAAACTCCCAAGAGGGAATTGAAAGGCTCAGATTGTGGAAAGCGAAACCCATATTGATATCAAACCGGCGCTGCACCTCCCCAAAGACTTGAAGGATCACATACTTACAGACCAGAGACTCAGCCAGCACCAGAAGTTTGTACTCTTTACCCTTTACTACCTAGATTCCAAAGGCAAGTTAAATGAATACGGAACGTATGTCCCGCACTTTCTGAACCTGAAAGAAGAAGACTTCCAAAAGAATATCGACGACCTTATCCTCCACAAATATCTTCGACTTGACAACAACTCCCTATCCCTCAATATTCGCCCCCTGCGATATAGAGCAAGCCTGTCCGCCTGAGAGCGTTCTCAGGCGATGTCAATCTCACAGAGATCACTCGAGAGACCGCCGGGATTTCCCTCGGGTAAGCCCAAGGGAGCTGGCGAGAGATAGGCGAGAAATTCATGGTTGCGTCTTCTTGACAACGGACTGTCATTGACCTATAAATCAATAACCCTACACGTTCACTAGGAAAGGAAATTCATGGGCGAGTGCTTTCAAATGCAGGACGTTTTCAAGTCTTATACGTACGATCAGGATAAAGTGCGTTCTCCTGAGGAAACGGTGGCTCATGTGCGAGAGCGGTTCGCCACCGTGGATTTGGACATATTGGACAAAACCATGCGCATTGACTCCGGCCGCTTGGACATCCCTGTCTACATAAGCCTCTGTGGCACAGATGCTATACCGCTCACCTCCACCAAGAAGCAGATGGGGAAAGGAGGCACGGTGATTCAGGCAGAGGCCAGCGCCCTAATGGAACTTGCCGAGCGCTTCAGCTTTTTTTCCTACATCAAGAACACGCGCTTTCCCATGGCCACCTACTCGGAGTTGGCCGGTAATACTCTACCCATGGAGATGTTGTGGCAGTCGCTTAATGACAACGAGACTGATCCGAAGCGGGGCACTGCTGCCCTGAGAGAGTTACCCTTTCGCTGGACCAAGGGGTGCAACCTTACCAGGGATTCTGAAGTGTTGATTCCAATCGACTGGTTTTACACTATCAATGAGTACAATGGCCCTGCCGCTGGCAACGCACTCGAAGAAGCCATCCTGCAGAGTCTGTGCGAAGTAGTAGAACGTCACGTCTCCTCGGGAATCAGCCACGATCGAATGGTCACCCCAAGCATCGATCCCGCCAGTGTCCAAGATCCGGCAGCTCGGGAACTGCTTGACAAGTTTGCCGCACAAGCTCTTGAAGTTTTCATCAAGGACTTTTCTTTGGACACTGGAATTCCCACAGTAGGCACTCTGGCCTGGGATCCCAGCACTTTCCCCGAAAGAAGTGAAATCGTTTTCACTGCCGGCACCACCACTAATCCAGAGAAATCCCTCGTCCGTGCTCTTACCGAGATCGCTCAGCTAGCGGGAGATTTCCAGAATCGCACCAGTTATCGGCCGACCCTCCCTAAGTATAAGAGTTTGGAGGAAGCCAACTACATAACCTCTGCAGCGCCTGTGGTGTCCATAAAAAGTCTTCCCGACCTCACCCACGACAACTTCAAGACTGAAGTAGAGCGTTGTGTTTCCGCCCTTTCTCGTCTCAGCCTAGAGGTGCTGGTCATCGATGTAACCCACCCACAACTGGGAATCCCTTCTGTCTACACCATAATACCAGGGGCCCATTTCCGCGACCGTACCAGAGATTCCAGCGTGGTTTTTCACGCTGCCAAGATACTCAGCCAGACCGTAGAGGGATCACAGGCAGTGGCTGGGATCCAAAAATTGATTGAATCATTTCCCAACCGTTACGATCTGCACTTTTTCATGGGATTAGCCCTGGAATATCAGGAAAAACCGAGAGAAGCGCTGAAGGAGTTTGAAACAGCCTTGGATCTGAATCCCCGCTCACTGGATATAGCCAGCGTCCATACCCATATAGGCGTATGCCTGAAGGATATGGAAGACTACAAAGGCGCCATCGAGGCCCTGGAGCTGGCAAGGAAGTTTGATCCCGACCTTAAGGAGATCTATAATCTGCTGGGTTTTTGCTATTTCACACTCAATAAGCACGAACGCTCTATTGAGCAGTTCGAAAGAGCCCTGGAGCTCGATCCCGGGTCCGCCATCGACTACGCCAATATCGGCTCAAATCTGCGAGAGATGGGCCATCAGAAAGAAGCCATTCGTCTCTACCGGATAGCCCTCGAAATGGACCCTACCATTGAGTTTGCCCGGGAAAGCCTGGCGCGGTTGGAAAGAGAGCTGGAGGCAGGCAGTAAAAGATAGTCAGTCAACGGTATCAGGAACCTTCCTCAGTCATTCGGCTTCGTTGTCATTTTTTCGCGCTCGGTTCGCTCCGTTCAGTCCCAACCCCATCGGGGGTGGCCCCATTTTCGTTCCGCTGGTTATTGATAGTCGCTTGGCCACTCACGTGGCCGTCATTACACTTCGCTGTCAATAAGCCTTCGGTGTCATTTATGCCCTCGGCGTAAAAAATATCGCCCAGACATCCAAGCCAATCATGGTCACAACCGCCGCCCCTTTGAAAACCATAGCAAAGATCCGACCCAGCAGAGCCCCCCACCCCACCCGCATAGCTTTGTCCATCTTCCTCTGTTCCAAATAAGTCATCGAGAATGCCCCCACGAAAGCACCGAAGAAAGCTCCCACTATGGTACCAAAACCAAAAAGCATAGGTGACAGCGCAACCCCTCCGAATATTCCGCCGATCATCGTCCCCACCATTGCTTTTTTTGTCCCACCATAGCGTCGAGCTCCCCAGAGGCCTGCGGTAAATTCCAGGAGTTCCGCAACTACCGCGAGTGCTAATAGGCCCAACAGTAATTGTGAGGTAATTATGGCAAAGTCTGTGAGCCAACTATAAAAGACGGATGCAACCAGTATTAACCACGTTCCCGGCAAACCGAGTGCTACTGCAATCAGGCCAGCGGGCATTACCAGGATCAATATCACCAGGGCCAGGGTTGTCAGAACATTCATGAGTAAGACCTGCGGTCAGTGGTAGGGAGTATTTCTTCCTTTGGAGGGTCGTATCCAAAATTCGAATTTAATGGGCTAGAAACGACTCGGCATGCTCTGGGGCAGCAGCCGCTGCTGGCATTGTCTCATGAAAAATTTATCGGTCATACCTGCTATGAAATCACGGACCACTTCCGGGGGTGAGTGGGTATCGATGTACCCTTGGGACATACCGCCAAGAAAACCACTGAAAAGTTCGGACTTACGGTTCTCTTTGGTGATATCCTCCAGATAGAGGTCAAAGAGGGTTTCAAACAGCCGGCCAATCTTGCCAACCTCGCCCTTGATTTTGGGATTTTGATAGATTCGGCTATAGTTGAATGACTTCAACTCCCTGAGAGCTTCCGAAACCTCCGGGCTGAATCCCACCGCATTTCGGTCTACACTGTTACTGATGACATCTTCCACAAGATTGTATACGATGGCGCCATTGGTGGTTCCAAGCAAGTTGGCACAGTTTGCCGGGATTTCGTCTCGGTTTACGAGATTGAGCCTGATTGCATCTTCTATATCGCGACCGAT
>CP070843.1:760820-764297 GCA_020350905.1 Deltaproteobacteria bacterium | reverse complement strand
GGGAGTCATTTTCGCTTGTACGAAAAGCTGGGATCCCACCTGTTATCTGGAGAAGAAGGGCAGGGGACATACTTTGCAGTCTGGGCGCCTGATGCTGAGCAGGTTAGCGTTATCGGCGACTTCAACGACTGGAACAAGACGGACCATCCGCTAAAGCCCAGGGACCGCTCTGGGATTTGGGAAGGGGTCATACCTGACGCAGGCAAAGGTGCCCGATACAAGTATCATATTGTCTCTCGCTACAATGACTATCGGGTGGACAAATCCGATCCATTCGCCATCTACAATGACACGCCCCCAGAGACCGTCTCCATCGTCTGGGACCTGGAGTACACCTGGGATGACCAGGCATGGATGGCCAAGCGGGGCAGCCACAACTCGTCAGACGCTCCCATATCCATCTACGAGGTCCACTTGGGCTCGTGGATGCGCGTGGCAGAGCAGGGCAATCGCTGGCTCACTTACAGAGAACTCGCCGTCAAACTGGCAGAGTATGTCCAGCAGATGGGGTATACCCATGTGCAGTTTCTTCCGGTTATGGAGCATCCTTTTTATGGCTCCTGGGGCTACCAGACGAGAGGATACTTCGCGCCCACCAGCAGGCAAGGAACCCCGCAGGATTTTATGTATTTGATAGATTGCCTGCACCAGCACGATATTGGTGTAATTCTGGATTGGGTGCCGTCGCATTTCCCAACCGACGAGCATGGAATTGGCTTTTTTGACGGGACCCATCTGTATGAACATTCTGATCCCCAAATAGGGTTTCACCCCGATTGGAAAAGTTTTATTTTCAACTATGGACGGTCCGAGGTGTGCAGCTTTCTCATAAGCAGCGCTCTCTATTGGCTGGACACCTACCACGCTGACGGCTTACGCGTTGACGCAGTTGCCTCCATGCTCTATCTCGACTACTCCCGCGAGGAAGGCGAGTGGATTCCAAACGTGTATGGTGGCCGCGAGAACCTTGATGCCATCTCTTTTCTGCGGCGTCTCAATGAGGAGATTTACTCCACCTACCCTGATGTTCAGACCATAGCTGAGGAATCAACTGCCTGGCCCATGGTTTCCAGGCCTACCTATGTGGGCGGTCTTGGCTTTGGTATGAAATGGGACATGGGCTGGATGCACGACACCTTGGTCTACATGTCCAAAAATCCCATCTACCGCAAATATCACCATAACCAGTTGACCTTTCGACTCTTGTATGCCTTCAACGAGAACTTCGTTTTGCCGCTGTCGCACGATGAGGTAGTGCATGGCAAAGGCTCGCTCTTGGGGAAGATGCCGGGAGACGATTGGCAGAAATTTGCCAACCTCCGACTTCTGTTTGGACACATGTACGCTCAACCGGCCAAAAAACTACTGTTTATGGGGGGTGAGTTCGGCCAGTGGCGGGAGTGGTATCACGAAGAGAGCTTGGATTGGCATCTGCTTGAATTTCCATCGCATGCAGGATTGCAGCGATGGGTGAAAGAATTGAATCGGACGTACCGCACTGAGAAGGCTCTCTACGAACTCGACTTCGATCCGGCAGGCTTTGAATGGATCGACTGCAATGATACGCAGCAAAGTACCCTCAGCCTCTTTCGCAAAAGTAGATCCACGGGTGAAATCATACTGGTCGTTTTAAACTTCACACCGACGCCCCGATATAACTATCAAGTTGGGGCACCCAGAGGGGGGCTTTGGCAAGAAATCCTCAATAGCGATGCTGAAGAATACGGCGGTAGCGGTCATGGCAATTTCGGTGGGATTGAAGCCGTTCCCATTGAAGTACACGGCCGGCCGTACTCCTTGAAACTCACCCTGCCGCCTCTCGGGGCAGTCTTTTTTAAGAGTGAGGGGGAGTGAGATTGTAGATTGTAGATTGTAGATTGTAGATTTCGGAATTCGGATTGAAGAAGGCATGGGGCATAGGGCATAGAGCATAGAGTAAGAGATGATGGATCAGGGGTCAGGGCTAAGGAGTCACCCATTAAAAGGAATTAAGAGTGAGTTCCTCTCAGCTACTTGCTGCTGACTACTGACTAGTGACTAGTGACTACTGATTACTGGTAACTGACTACTGAAGTTCGGAATTAAGAATATGGAACGTTATATTTGCATCCATGGCCACTTTTATCAGCCGCCGCGGGAAAACCCCTGGCTCGAGGTAATTGAGCAGCAGGATGAGGCCCACCCGTATCACGACTGGAACGAGAGAATTACAGCAGAGTGCTACGCGCCCAACTCGACCTCCCGCATTCTGGACAAACAGGGGCGGATCGAGAAGATCGTGAACAACTACGCCAGAATCAGCTTTAATTTTGGCCCAACCTTGTTGCGCTGGTTGGAGGTCAATGACCCAGAGGTATATGGCGCCATCGTGGAGGCTGACCGTCAGAGCCAGCAGATATATTCTGGACACGGTTCAGCCTTGGCTCAAGCGTACAATCATATGATTCTACCGCTGGCAAACAGGAGAGACAAATACACTCAGGTCTTATGGGGCATAAGAGATTTTCAGTATCGCTTTGGCCGCGAACCAGAGGGCATGTGGCTTCCTGAGACCGGTGTTGATCTCGAAAGCTTGGAAATACTGGCGAAGTTGGGCATTCGATTTACCATTCTTGCGCCGAGGCAGGCCTTGAGAGTGAAACAGATGCATGGAGGGGAGTGGGTGGATGTGGGCAGAGAAAGAATCGACCCCACCATGGCCTACACACTTCGACTGCCTTCTGGGAGAACTATTGCGATATTCTTTTATCATGGGCCGATGTCTCGTGCCGTGGCCTTCGAAAGAGTATTGAAGGATGGAGAGGGGTTTGCCAGAAGACTACTGGATGGTTTTTCAGACGAACGTAACTGGCCACAGCTGTCTCACATTGCCACGGACGGTGAGACGTACGGCCACCACCATCGTTTCGGAGACATGGCCCTCGCCTTTGCCCTTCATTACATTGAAACGAAAGAGTTGGCCCGTCTCACGAATTATGGTGAATACCTGGCGCTCCATCCTCCCACTCACGAAGTTGAGATCTTTGAAAACTCTTCCTGGAGTTGTCCTCACGGGGTCGAGCGATGGCGCGGCGACTGTGGTTGTCATACTGGTGGGCACCCGGAGTGGAATCAAGCCTGGAGGGTTTCTTTACGAGAATCTCTAGATTGGCTGCGTGATGCCGTTGCCGCCGACTTCGAAAACAAGGCAAATGAGCTTCTACATGATCCCTGGTCGGCGAGGGATGACTACGTTGAAGTGGTTTTAGATCGTTCACCGGCAGTCATAGATGAGTTTCTGACAAAGCATGCCCGACGGTCGCTTTCTGATACGGATACGGTCACGATCCTAAAGCTCCTTGAACTGCAGCGTCATGCAATGCTCATGTATACCAGCTGCGGCTGGTTTTTTGACGATCTGGCAGGAATTGAGACGGTTCAGGTAATTAGCTATGCAGCCCGCTGTCTGCAACTCGCCCAGGAGATCTTCGGCAATAG
>CP070843.1:757706-760720 GCA_020350905.1 Deltaproteobacteria bacterium | reverse complement strand
CGTTCAGGTACGCCTCGGAACCAACACCCTGCGGCTGCCCGGTGGCACAGCCATCTTCGCGGTCTCGCGACAGCAATTCATGAAATATCCGGTCTAGGAAAAATAGTCTTGACATTATATAGCTATATAGTTATATATCTTCCCACAAGAGACGGAGGTTCCGATGAGAGAATACCTGAGGGTCATGAAGGCGGCTGCTGACGGTACCAGAGTGAAAATCCTGAAGATGCTTCAGCAGAGAAAGCTTTGCGTCTGCGAAATGCAGGCGGTTTTGGGGATCAGCCAGCCCAGCGTCTCGCGCCACCTCAGGCTGCTGGAGGATGCCGATCTAGTGCGCAGTGAGAAGGACGGCATGTGGAATAACTTCCGTCTCGCCAGGCCAGAGGAGGCGAACCCATATGCCGCAACAATCCTGGCCCACCTGCAGGAGTGGTTGGAAGATGATGCCTCTGTCCAGGAACTCCTGGCAGAGGCTAAGGGAGTGGATAGAGCCACGTGCGGGGTTTAGTAATCAGCGGGCAGCGGGCAGAGGGCAGATTTTAGATTGCAGATTTTAGATTGCAGATTTTAGATTGCAGATTGGAGACAGGCAAAACTTGCTAAACTGGCTTAACCGGCATGGGGCACGGAGCATGGGGCATGGAGCAAGGAGGAAAAAAAACAAATTTGTCTATCCATGCTGAAAAGCCAGCGACGCGGGGAGGGGGAGACACGGAGACAGGGTGAATGCTTTTCGTTTCATAATCTCTTGAAGGAATAATCCATGGACGAAGCAAGGGTGATGGAAAACGAGTCTATTGCCGGGGAAAAGGGGTTAGAAGAGGAAATCAAGGAGACCCTCATAGACTGGAAGAGTCTCTGGAAACCGATGGCTGTCATCATAGGCCTTTTTCTCATCTTTTTCTGGCTCCCCATCGACAACAGCCGGTTTTCGGGTGCGGTCATCGAATCCCTGGCTCTGGTCAAATGGTACGCCCAAGAGCACGTCCTCCTATGCCTGGTGCCGGCCTTTTTCATTGCCGGTGGTATCGCCTGCTTTGTGTCGCAAGCAGCGGTAATGAGATATCTGGGGCCTGCCGCGAAAAAGGTTCTTGCCTATGGTGTAGCCTCGGTCTCCGGTACCATTCTGGCTGTCTGCTCGTGCACTATCCTGCCCCTGTTTGCAGGCATATATCAACGGGGTGCGGGTTTGGGACCGGCCACCGCCTTCCTTTACTCCGGACCCGCCATCAATGTCCTGGCCATAGTGCTAACAGCAAGGATACTTGGAGTTGCCCTTGGTACTGCGAGGGCGGTAGGGGCAATACTCTTCAGCATCGTCATCGGCTTACTCATGCATCTTGTCTTTAGAAAGGAGGAGCAGGCGAAACTGGAGGCAGCTGTTCACATGCCTGCCCCTGTGGTGGAGCGGTCCCTCTGGCAGAACATTGTCTATTTCGCAACCATGGTGGGAATTCTGGTGTTCGCCACCTGGGGAAAGCCTGCAGTTGAGGTGGGGCTGTGGAATGCAGTCTATAGTGTCAAATGGTTTATCACCGGATTGTTTGCCGCATTTCTCGGTGCAATCCTCGTTCTGTGGTTTCGGGTGAAAGCAGTAAAAGCGGCCCTTACCGGAGCGGTTGTGCTCGTCCTTGCCTTGCTATTTCCGCATGAACCACTTATTGCGTTTTCAGGAGGAATCGTCGGGCTGACAGTTCTCACCACTACCACGCGAGGTGAGACAGAAGAATGGTTTCTCTCGAGCTGGGATCTTGCCAAACAGATATTGCCGCTCCTTTTCGCGGGCGTACTGGTTGCAGGGTTGTTGCTGGGAAGGCCAGGACAAGAGGGGTTGATCCCGGCTGGCTGGGTAAGCGGCCTGGTAGGCGGCAATTCCTTGGGAGCGAACCTGTTCGCCTCGGTGGTTGGGGCTTTCATGTACTTCGCAACTCTAACCGAGGTGCCAATTCTACAGGGTCTTCTGGGTGCCGGCATGGGCAAAGGACCGGCGCTGGCTCTGCTTCTTGCCGGACCGGCCCTGAGCTTGCCCAACATGCTGGTGATTCGGAGCGTAATTGGCACCAAGAAAACCCTGATTTTCGTCTGTCTGGTGGTGGTAATGTCAAGTATCAGTGGCTTAATATTTGGAACCTATTTCTCGTGACAGCGGTCAGGGTCAACTGTCAGGAATAGGGCAGAGGGCATAGAGCATAGAGCATAGGAAGATAATTTAGAATTTCTAGTTTCATTTTACAACAAATGACAGCGTAAGCGTAATGACCTAATGACGCCGAAGGCAAATGACGCGGAGTACATAAAGTTTCCCGCAGATAGCTGACGGCTGAAGTCTGACTGCATATATTAAATAGGAGTTACATATGGATATTAAAGTTCTCGGTCCTGGTTGTCCGAAATGCCACACGCTGGAGAAAAACACCCGAGAAGCGGTTAAAGAACTTGGCCTCGAGGCTGAAGTGAGCAAGGTCACCGATGTGAATGAGATTGCCGGGTACGGAGTATTCATTACCCCTGGTCTGGCAGCCATGAAGAAAAATAAGAGCCGACAGGACAGGAATAACAAGTGTTTTAGATAGCGATTTCATCGGGACATCCGTAAGATTCCAGCATAACCATATTACACAAATTTTCCTTTGGCAACCATTATGGCCTTTCCCCCCACAAAAACATCGATATCATCATCAGTCGTTTTTTCTTCGGCTTTCAGATAAAGAAGGGATGGCCGGCCGATTTCGTGCCCCTGTTCGACGCGAACATCCACTCGATTTTGTCCGAAATAGCGGTGCTTTGTTAAGTAGCCGGCCAAGCATCCGTTTGCGCTTCCGGTGGCAGGATCCTCAGGGATGCCATAATAATCCACAAAGACGCGTACGCTGAGATCATTCTGGCTTTCCCTTGATTCGGGACAGAACAGGAGAGGAGCTTTGGCCTGGCTATTCTCCACAAATTCCATGAATTTTGGGACATCGATCTTGGCTTTTTTAAGCTGGGCCAAACTTTTGAGCGGAACAATCAGG
>CP070843.1:754697-757606 GCA_020350905.1 Deltaproteobacteria bacterium | reverse complement strand
TTCTCAAGCAGCAGGGCTTTTGTCACTATAGCCTGGGGGAGCATGATCAGGCCCTAGAATGCCTGGGCCAGGCTTTCCATAAGGACCCTTCCGATTACTATGTGAAAGGTACACTGGAAAAAATCTATAGCAGCCTGGGGCGACTTGAGGAATTTCTCAATCTGCTGGAGGAAGCCTACCATCGCCATCCTCATAACGTGAAACTGCTGGGTACCATCAAGAGGCTCAGGAAATTGCTCAATACAATGGAGACCAATGACAACTGAGTATGATCTCGCCGCCGACCCGTCGGGCGCAGTCCCGTCGTTCATGAACCGGGTGTTTGGCTTCCGCCAGTTCCGCCCTGGGCAGGAGGAGATCCTGGAATCCGTCCTCTCCGGGGAGGACGCCCTGGTGATTATGCCTACCGGCGGGGGTAAGTCCATATGTTACCAGATCCCCGCCTTTCTCAGACCCGGCCTTACCCTGGTGATCTCACCGCTCATTGCCCTGATGAAGGATCAGGTGGATTCCCTCAGGGTCTTGGACTTACCGGTTTCGGCCATTCACAGCCTCATGGGGCTCAGGGACCAGGAGGAGACTGTGAAACGAATGGCGAACAGCGAGTTCAAATTGGTCTATGTCTCCCCGGAAAGGCTGCGCAACCGTCTTTTCCAGGAGGCCCTGAAACACACCAGTCTCACCATGGTGGCTGTGGATGAGGCACACTGCATCTCCCAATGGGGTCACGACTTCAGACCGGATTACCTCAAAATAGGAAAAGTCCTCAAACGTTTTGGCCACCCCCAGACAGTTGCCCTCACTGCTACGGCCACGGAGAGGGTCCGCAGCGATATTGTCGAACAGCTGGGACTGCGGGCGCCGCAGCGGTTCATCACCGGCTTTGACCGCCGCAACCTCTTCTGGGAAGTTATCGCCGCAAGGAATGAGCAGCACAAAGTGGCAATGATGGGGGAACGATTAGCCAGCCTGTCCGGAGCCGCCATAGTCTACACCGGCACCAGGAAGAACGTGGAGAAGTTGGTCAAAAAACTTCGAGAGCGACAGCTCCTGGCAACAGGCTACCACGCCGGCTTGGACGAGGCCGAGCGTATTAGGGTCCAGGAAGAGTTCATGGAAGGCCGCACTGACCTCGTTGTGGCCACCAATGCCTTCGGCATGGGCATTGACCGGTCAGACATCTGCACGGTAATCCACCACACATTTCCCAGCACTATCGAGGCCTATTATCAGGAGAGCGGACGGGCCGGGCGAGACGGCGGCCCATCTACCTGTTCGCTTCTCTACAGCCCTGCCGATCGTAGATTACAGGAATTTTTCATCGACGCCCGCTACCCGCCCCGTGAGATGGTGTTTTCCGTGTATGACCGGCTGCGACAACGCGCTGAGGACGTGCTCTGGCTGACCTATCGTGAAATCTCAGAGCTGGGAGAAGAGAAAATCCCGGAGATGGCGGCAGCCTCGTGCGTCAAAATCTTGGAAGATGCCGGTACGCTTCAGAGGCTGCAGCGCTACGATAACCAGGCAGAGCTCTATCTCCACGAACCACCGCAAACGCTCCTCTCCAAACTCCCTCCCAGGGCCAGGGCCAAAAAAGATCTGCTCAATTGCCTGGCTGAGCTTTACAGTGAAGATGAGCTCCTGGAAGGGTTCCAGTTCCTCCCCGACGACCTCGCGGCCAGGGCCGACCTTACACCGGAGGGGTTGAGGAGAGTCATGGCAGATATGGCAAAGCGTGGGGACGTCACTTATATCCCACCCTTTCGCGGCAGGGGCCTGCGGATCCTGCAGCGGCCTGAGCCTGAGAAACTCGACATCGACTTCGAGGGACTCCAAATTCGCAAGGCATATGAATTGGAAAAACTGGACCAGGTCATGGCTTATGCCGGCAGCAGGGAATGTCGCCGGGCCTTCTTGCTGAGCTATTTCGGTGAGTCTACTAGCGCTGATGGCTGCTCCGGTTGCGATGTCTGCCAGCAGGTCGGTGAGCAAAGGCGAACAGAGACATCTGGCTCAGACCCTATTCTGGCGGTGAAAGTGCTGAGCGGCATTGCCCGTTTGACGGGACGCTTCGGCCAGAGAATGGCCGCCAAAGTGCTCACCGGCTCCAGGGACCGGTTGCTCTTGCAGTTTCGCCTCCATCGCCTCTCTACTCACGGCCTTCTGAGCGAACACACCCAAGCTCAGGTGCGGCAATGGATCCAGGAACTCATCGCTCAGGGATGTGTAGCCCAGAAGCGACTCGCCAAGGGCGAAAAGATCTATCCTGTACTCGCTGTGACCGAGTGGGGCCACAAGGTCATGACCGGCAAAGAGGTGGTACGACTGTCACTGCCTCATTCGAAGGCTGGGGTGACGCCAGCTGACGAACCCCTAACGCAAGAGACGGAAAAAGAGGTTTTTCAACGATTGCGGCAACTACGGGCAAGTATCGCAAGGAAAGAAGGGCTCCCGGCCTATTGTATCTTCCAGGATCGAACCCTGAGAGAAATGGCAAGACTCTTTCCCGGGACAGCAGAAGAACTGTTGGGGGTTGTCGGGGTGGGCGAGGTCACCTTGAGAAAATACGGAAGGGAGTTTCTGGAACTTCTTCGTGAGATCGGAGATGGAAAGCAAGATTAGCGAATTGAGGAAGTAAGGGATTGGGAGATTACACATTCTTCTTGCAAGAGGCCCCACATCTTGTATGATTAATAATACTCGAACGATAAACAAGCTATAATGAGATGGCTGAGAGCCAAAAAAATAAAGAATCCCTCCGGATCCGGGACCTCGTGGAGATGCCTGAGGTCAGGACCGTCATCCAGTTGCAGGACCTGACGGATCCCGACCTCCGCCAGCTGATCCTGGAAACCTTTGTGATCACCGGGGAGGTCCTGGATAACCTGAAGTCAATCCTTACTGGCATT
>CP070843.1:743871-754597 GCA_020350905.1 Deltaproteobacteria bacterium | reverse complement strand
GCAGGTGGAAGGGGCGGGGGCTCGCTATTTTCAGGATGGCATCCAGGCCGAGGCCCTGGCCAAATCTAGTGTCAATCTCGCAATATCCTTGCTTAAAAATGACCTGGCTGAGAATGAGGTGGATCATATAGGAGAACCCTGGGCCCTTTTACCAGAACCTGATGCTTTGCCTGTGGATCTGTCCGAAGCCGGGACTCTGGAGGGAAGGGTAGAGGATGAGACGGGGAAGATCCCCATTAACTATCTGGTGGATGAGGAGGGGAAGGTGCGGGAAGTCTACCAGCAGGTTTTGACTCGCTTGCTTACCAATGTTCCCTTTCAGATGGAGGAAGAGGAAGCACAGGGTGTGGTTATGGCCATTAGAGACTGGCTTGATAAAGACGATGAGCCCACCGGAGAGTTCGGCGGGGAGACAGATTACTACCAAGGTCTAGAGCAACCCTATGAATGCAAAAACGGTCCCCTTACCTCGCTGGCTGAGCTTCAGCTCATTCGTGGTGTGAGCGAATCGCTCTATTTGGGTACAGAGGAGAACCCCGGTCTTAAGGATCTGCTCACCGTGTATAGTGATGGCAAAATCAACGTAAACACAGCCGGACCCTTGGTTCTCCAAGCGCTGGTGAGTCCGACTGTTTCCCAAGACACAGCGGAGGGTTGGGCGGAGAGTGTCGTCGAGTATCGGCAGGAGCCGATGCACTGGGACTTCCTTGGCGAGTCGGATTGGTATCGTAATCGGATGGCAGGCTACAATGACATTAGCCTTCCAGTTGAACTCATTACCACCCAAAGTATGCATTTCACCGTGCAGATGACAGGCAAGGTGGGGGTGGGGAGGAAATCGATATTCGCATACCTCGAACGGCGAACGTCTGAGAAGGAAGGGCAGAATCTGGTAGATGTCTCTGTGCGCTACAAGGAAGTATCCTAATTGCAACTAAGTAGGGGTGATTTTATCCATGCCAGAGAAGATCCTAGGAATCGATATCGCCGGCAGCAGTGTCAAAGTGGTCCAGGTGACCCGTGGCTTCAGAGCAAGTCAGGTGTCAGGGTATGCCAGGGCCAGGTTGCCTGCAGATGCAGATCCCTCGCAAGTGGCCAGTACACTAGCGGACCTCATTGCCCAAGAGAATCTTGAAAGCGAGCGCTATAGAGTGGCACTGGGCACCCACGAGGCGTTTCTGAGGCGGCTTCGTTTCCCCTTCTCCAATCAACGCAAGATTTCCCAAGTAATCCAGTTCGAAATGGAGCCTGACCTGCCTTTGGCCCTTGATGAGGTTCAGGTGGACTTTGTCACTCTGGAATCCAGGCAAGCCGGCGCCCAAGGTGTACTGGCAGCAGCACTTCCCAGAATTGTTTTGGATTCTGTGCTCGCCGCGCTCAAGGAAGTCAACATCGAGCCTGAGGTGGTTGACCTGGACGGAAGCTGTTTGACTTTTATTGCTCGCGAACTGAAAGCTCACCTCCCAGAGCGGGCAGTGATTCTGGATATCGGTCATCACAAAACCAATCTGCTGTACCAACACCGGGGTGTGGACACTTATCTGCGCTCACTTATGACCGGTTGTGGTCACTTCTCCAACAAGATTGCTGAAGTCCTTGGGCTGTCAGTGGATGAGGGTATGGAGCGCCTCTTTGCCATTGGGATTGATCAGGAGTCAACATCGCCCGAGCACATTTCCATTCGTGAAGCTATGATGGACGAGGTTGAGTCACTTGCCCGTGCGATAGCATTCTCATTGACGGCAGCCCAGGTGCAGGAACGAGAGTCGTGGCCGGAGTTGGTGATTTTGAGCGGCGGCGGTTCCCTCATAGAAGGCTTGGCGGGAGCTTTGGAAAAGGCTCTCGGGGTGGATGTACGCTGCCTCAGTGACCTGGAGGAGCTGGCTTTACTCGGCCAATTTGGCGACCAAGTCACGGCTGCACCATTATTTTCGGTGGCAGCAGGCTTGGCGCTCAGGGGCACAAGCCGAAGGGCAGGGTTAAACTTTCAAGCTGAGGCGGTGGGAAGCCAGAACCCGTTGCTCAAGTGGAGACAGCAGTTGAGTTACGCTTTAGTGGCCTGTGCACTTGTGGTTTTTGCCTGGCTTGGCTCGGTGGGGGTGGATATTTATACCAAGAAGCGAAGGCTAGCCAGTCTCAACCAGGGTGTTGAGGAAGTGTTTCGCCGTACTGTACCCGAATTCAAGGGATCTGTGCAGTCCTCGCAATACGCCAGTATTGTCAAAACCAAGATCAATGAATTGGGTCAGTCGGTAGCTTTTTTTGGTGAGGAAGGCGGCTATCATTCGGCCGTGGAGTTCCTGCGTGTTATCAGTAAAGCAATCCCGGCGGACCTTAATGTGACCATAAGCCTTCTGACAGTAGACAGTCAGCGTGTTCGGTTGAGTGGGCAAGCAGATGGTTTCAACACCGTTGATGGAGTCAAAAACCGGCTAACAGCTTTGGACGATTTTGACAAGGTGACTATCACTGGTGCGAAAGCGGCCAAAGATGGCAAGGGGGTGCAGTTCGGCTTGGAACTGAACCGCCCTCAGCTCACCGGGGAAGGTCCATGATAAGGCTCAATCAAAGACAACTGATCTGGATTGCGGCTACCGTGGTGGCAATCCTTGCGGTGAGCCAGTGGCTGATACGCCCCATTTTTAGACGAAGAGCCAAGTTAGTGACAAACATCCACCGGAGCGAAAAGCGTTTACAGGAACTCGTTCGTCTGGAGCAGCTGTACCGGAAAATGCAGGGAGAAAATGTTCGAGTTGAGAAGAACTTGCGCAATCGTAAGCAGGATTTTACCTTATTTGCATTTCTGGAAGGGCTGGCCGGCCGCGATGGGATAAAAGGGCAGATCGAATTCATGCGGCCCTCGGTGAAATCACTCGGTGACATGCATCAGGAAGAACAGGTTGAAATGCGGCTACAAGGGGTGTCACTGGACCGGCTGATACCGTACCTCTACCATATCGAGGCGGCACCAGAACAAGTGCGCATCAGGAGACTTACTATCCGGCCACAACAGCGCGATAAGTCTCAGCTGGAAGTGAGCCTAGTGGTGGTAACTCGTAAATTGCTAAAAGCACCTCAAGTGATGGGCAGCAAGAAGGCGTAGGGTACATTTAGATTGTAGATTTTAGATTGTGGATTGGGGCACGAGGCACGAGCCCGGATATTTCATGAATTCCTGGCGCAGCACGTGATTCATCAAATATCCGGGCCAGAGATCTTGGTAACCAAATGTATGGGCGGGAATTACCCCGCCCGTTGAGGTTTACAGGTCGGCTCTTGAGCATGGAACGCGTAGTGACAAAGAGAGCGTTGGGCTATTTTCTCTGGGGGCTTATTTTTGCCGGGATCCTCATAGTGTGGAAGTTTCCCTACCAGAGCTTGCAAGAAAGGTTGGTTGCGATTGCCGGTGCGCAGTTGGGTGTGAAATTTGAGATCACCGATATATCCCCCACCTTACCGTTCGGATTGAAGCTGGCAAAATGCGCTGTGAGAACAATGGAACCGAAAAGCAAACCCTTCTTTGAAGCAAACCAGGTGCGTTTGCGATTTAAGTTACTGCCATTGCTCAGAGGAAGGCTTGCCTTCACCCTGCGCAGTCAGGCTCATGGTGGCACGCTGTCCGGGGACGTTCACTTGACTCCATTTTATGATGTCCGAAACTACCAGCTGAGAGTGCGGGGGCAAGAGATCCGGCTGGAAGGTCAATCTTCCGTCTCTACATTGTTTGGCCGACAAGTCTCAGGGAAGATTTCCGGAGACATTAACTTGAAAGGACCCCTTGGCGATCTTGTCAATGCTAGCGGCGGTGGAGAATTCCAGCTTGAAGAGGGAAGCTGTCCCATAGACTCAGCCTATTTGAGCACAAGAACCCTGGAGGGACTCGAGGTGTCTGCTACCATTGAACTCTCTGGTGGGAGTCTGGAGATTGCCAAGTGCGAATTTAAAGGGCAGGGATTCCAGGGAACTGTGAGTGGCAAAGTAGTACTCCAGCCTCGGCTGTCTGGAAGCACTCTGAACCTGGCGGGAGAGGGCCGATTAGATAGTGACATGGTGAACCTTCCCGCAGATAAACGACAGGTGGCGACAGCCTTTCTCAATCGGGGCAAGCCTTTGCCTTTTAAGGTGCGAGGCACCGTGGCTCAGCCTGAGCTGCAGCTCTTCTAATTATAGCTATCAACTGCCAGCGCTCAGCTTTCAGCCAGCATGGAACATAGCGCTGGCGCGGCATCAGGTTGGAGGAACGCTCAGCTTCGACTTGCCTCCCTACTTTGTTGCCTCGAACCTTTAACCTCAACCCTCCAACATCTTGTCTGGTTTTTCCGAAATCCGCGATCCGAAATAGTTGAGCTCCCTGCCTACTGATAACCGAACTCTTTCAGTGCCCGGGGATCTTTTCGCCACTTTTTCTGAATACGGACCCACAACTCCAGAAAAACCCGAGAGCCAAGCAACTTTTCCATGTCTAAGCGGGCTTGTTTACCAATCTCCCGGAGCATGGACCCTCCCTTGCCAATAACAATACCTTTCTGGGAAGGTCTCTCAACGTGAATATCAGCCTGAATGCGGATGAGATTCTTCTGCTCATCTTCTTTAAAGGAGCCTATGGTTACTGCCACGGCATATGGGATTTCCTCGGAGGTCAAGTTCATGATCTTTTCCCGAATTATTTCGGCGCAGAAAAACCGTTCGGGTAGATCCGTCAGTGTATCTTCCGGGTAGTAGGCAGGTCCCATAGGGAGGAGAGGGACAATCTGGGCTAAGAGATCATCGACTCCTGTGCCATATAAGGCAGAGATAGGAGCCGTGCCTTTAAATTGATGCAAACCCTGAAAGCGATCGACAATGCGTGCTAGGGATTCCTCTGAGACCAAATCTATCTTGTTTACCACCAAAAGAGTCTGGGTTTCCACGCCCTGGAGGGCCTCAAGCACTCGCTGGTTGCTTTGATTGCCTGGTGAGTGTGCCTCCACGAGAAAGAGAATCAAATCAACTGTTGCCAGTGTTGCCAGGGCGGTGCGTACCATGGCAAGGTTGAGATTACCCCTGGCCTGGTGAATTCCAGGGGTGTCCAAAAAAATCATCTGGAATCCAGGATTGGTTTTCACTGCCAGAATACGATTACGGGTTGTTTGGGGTTTGGCAGATATGATGGCGAGCTTCTCTCCTATGAGCTGATTCAGCAGGGTAGATTTGCCCACATTAGGAGCACCGATTATGGAAACGAAACCGGATTTAAATGATGTTTCAGAAGTCATTTATCATTTCTCAATTTTATCTCTGCGGCTGTGCACTCAGCAGTGTCCATTCTAGCAGCATCAAAGGGTAGGAGCAATGGTATCGTTTTTGCATTAGATCGAGTGACCAATGAGCAGATGCTGTACAATTTTTTTTTGAAATGCCATATGCATCACAAAGCTCTAGAGGTTGGGATGACTAAAACTGTCGAGGCGAAGGAGATACCTTACTTTATAAAAGTTGCTGGCTGTAACAACTGCAAAGTATTTAAGTCGTACACTTCTTTGAGTGGGACCGAGTACGATCAAAATCATGCTCTCCATGCCAAGTGTGTGCATATGGGTTGTGATCGTTACGGCCACAATATTTTGGCTCCATTTATCACCCCAATGGAATATCTGCGCATCGGTCTTAGTACTGGACTGCGTAAACAGGCGGTTGCTAAGACCAAGAAGGTTATTGCCCGTTTCGGTGAGTTCTATGATCACAGAGGCAGGCTAAAGCCCTGGGTGGTTACAACCCTTTCTAAGAAGAAGGACAACGCACCGTAATATGACTGGAATGTGCCTTGGAGGATGGTTGATTTTACTGGTTTGAGTCGCGGACTAATTCTTGTGACAATTCTAAACAAGCGTGATACCATGCTCAACCACAGACAGGTAGCGGACTGGAGACATGCTGTTAATGAATGAGCAGGAGACGTACCAGATCATTACCCGAGAGCTCATTAATACAGTCCGTGATCGTATGCAATATATTTATTTGGATATGCGACGTCTCGTTCCCAATACTGGTGAGCACGACCTCATGATGGAATGCATCCGGGAAGCCATCACTCCCCGCTTGCCTTTCACCACGGACAAATTGGAAGTGATAGTGGATGAGGCGTACGCATTGTACTTGAATTTTATGGCTGTTGAGAAGTCCAAGCAATAATATGAGTAGATTTAACGTTATGGCTTTCTTGGCACCTCATGCCCCAAACCCCGGTGTTTTGGCAAAAGGCCTCGTTCGACCTCGAGACGACTTGGCATTGGATTTGTAGAAACAGCACTGGCACAGCGGATATTCTATGAAGACATTTTCGGCTGGACTTACCGATATTGGGAGGAAGAGAGAAAGCAACGAAGACTCCTTTTATATCGACGATCAAGTGGGTCTTTACATAGTTGCAGACGGTATGGGAGGACACCGGGCTGGCGAAGTTGCCAGCAATACAGTAGTCAGCAGTGTCAAAGACTACATGGAGGCCTTTCATACTTCCCCTGTGGCCCAGGCGACAGACAAGAGCAATATGTCGCAAGCGGCTACAGCCGTTTGTCACAGCATAGAGCTGGCCAACCGCGTGGTGTATCAGCTTTCCCAGGATCAGGGATCATACAAAGGCATGGGTTCCACCGCGGCCGTTGCCTATCTGCACGGCGACACGCTCATAACTGCCAATGTGGGCGACAGTCGCATTTACCTCGTTCGTGAAGACAGCATCGAGCAGCTAACTCAGGATCATACTCTTCTTGCCGAGCACATCCGGAAAAATCCAAAGTGGGATCCCAACACCGCCTCAATTCCCATGAAGCATATCCTGGTGCGGGCAGTTGGCATACATGAGACCGTGGAGGCAGATGTATATGAGATGCAACCCCTTCCAGGGGATTTGATCATTCTGTGCAGTGACGGGCTCACTGATATGCTCTCTGATGACGAAATTCATCAGGCCGTGCTTAAAGGGGGGGAGCTTGAGGAAATTTGTAGCCGATTGGTAGATATGGCCAATGAGAGAGGAGGCCTGGACAATGTTACCGCGGTCGTATTTTTTCTCCAGAAAGAGGAGAAAGGGCTTTTGCATAAACTGTTTGGATCCAAATAGTTCAGAAGCCAGTGGAGCAATGAAATCGCTGGCGGGGCGGGATGAATCATGGCTCAATTGACTCTACAGTTTAAGGACTTGGCCTTGAAAGAGTTTGAACTTACCGGGCAGAGCATGACAATGGGCAGGGAACCGGACAATGACATTGTTGTAGAGAATCTACTAGTCTCTGGCTACCATGCTCGTATCGATCCTGCAGGCAGTGAATACATCTTAACTGATCTGCAGAGCAAAAACGGTACCTTTGTAAATGGGGACCGGGTCACAAGCACCAAGCTGAAAGACGGAGATTATATTCTCGTAGGCAAACACACCATAATCTTCACCCTGAGCCCGGAAGAGATGCAGGAGGATCAAAAACTAACAGAACAGACCATGTTCATTGAGGTGGCTCAGGGGGCCTCCGAACTAGAAGCCCAAGACCCAACACCTCTCGGTTTTGACAGCACTGCGGTCTCTGCTGAACGACGGGCAGTTCTATCCTTCCTGTCGGGTGGCGGCGATGAATATGAGATTAAGAAGAAGCTGGTGAAGCTGGGGAAGGGTGAGGAGGCTGATGTCCCCATCGGAGGACTTTTTACCCCGAAGGTTGCGGCAACTATCAGTAGACGGCCAACGGGTTACCACCTGACCCCTACGGGACGGGCCAAGGTCAAGGTGAATGATGCTGAGGTCGGACACAGTCACCGCCTCAGAGAATTCGATACCATTGAAATTGGACCTGCAAAGCTGCAGTTTTATTACCAGGGATAAAGGAGGCGCTTCGCTGCACGTCCGAAATTCTGAGCACGAAGCATGAAACAATTTACAAATGCTCGAAATTGGTCCTCCGGGCATGAGTTTGGAGAAAAATTAGAGACGACCGATGCCCTTAAACGGTGATGTCACAACCTTTCCCTTGGCGGCAATCGTGCAGATGATCCACGATGAACGCAAGACTGGAATACTGACAGTATCGACTCCCAGGCACCGCTGTAGTATCTACTTTAGAGGGGGCAAAATCATACATGTCAGAGGCAACACAGATAAAGAGTTGAAATTGGGTGCTCTTCTCAAGGCCAACAATCTCATCAGTGAAGAAAGGCTTGAGGACATGCTGGCAGTATCAAAGGCCATGGAAAAGCGACTGGGTACTGTCTTGCTCGAAAGGGAATATATCGATCGTGATAAGCTGGTCAGCATTATTCATCTTCAGTTCAAGGAGACCGTTGCCACCATGTTAAGCTGGGATGACGCTCAATTCTCCTACAGTGACGGCTTAGATGGGTACTCAGACGAAATCAAGTGTGAAGTGGACCCGGTTCGGCTGGCATTAGAGGCCAAAAAGAGAGAAGAGTTCAAAGGGCTCATCCCCAATGATCAGGTGATTTTTCTGATAAACCAAAAGGTTGACACCTCCAAATCAGTCCATGCTGCGAGAGATCTACGGGTTCTCCTGTTGCTCGACGGCAGGCGGACTGTGGCGCAGCTTATCAAAGAGACGGGCTACTCTCGGCTGGCAGTGTATCGCTCTCTGGCCAAGCTTTATGCCCAGAATGGCATTGTCAGAAAAGGAGACGACAGACAGCCCACCAAAAGGATGGACACCTTGGAGCTCGGTCCTATCACCAGTCTCTATTGGAGTCTGTTGCAGATGATCATCACCGATCTTGCTGAAGAAATTGGTGCCAGCAAGGCCTCATCCTCACTGGAAAATAGCTTGCGGCACTCTGCTTATTATGAACGTTTTCTCAAACCATTGCAGCTGGATCAAGACCTGGCTACGAACATCGACAAGATGCAGACCCTTGTTCAACAACAGGGGCGGCCGCTGTCCCAAAATGACTTCATCAATGGTTTTAATCAGGTGCTCGTTAGTCTCCTGGGAGAACAATATCAGTTTCTGGGCTACAAAGGCACAACGAACACGGTGAAGCGGATGAGGGCATCCCTGCAGAATGTCCCGGATAATCATCGGCCTTTGGCGCAAGCCATTAGTCGCTTATTAGAAAATTATGAACGTGAAGATTTCCTCCGTGGCACGAGGCACGGAGACAGTACTCAGGCAGGGGCTGCAAGCGCGATCCCGGAGGGTAGGAGGCCACAGCCCACGATGAACAACATGAGCGGCACTGCGATTGTCAATTTCTACAATGACATGTTTAGACTTGTGATTTCCGATCTGGAACAAGAAGTGGGAGCCAAGGCCCGAGGTCTGTTTCAGGGACTCATCAGAAGCTCACATTACTCTGACACCCTTCTTGCCCATTTCGAAGTGCAGGACATCTCCGACCCCAATCCTTTGCGGCTGAAAAATAATGTTGAGGCCGGGGAACTAACGTTAGGTGGTCAGGACCTGGTTCAGACCTTTCAGCAGGTGCTCAGAGGGCTTTTGCTAGAGGAAAACCGGCTTCTGGGTCCGAAGGCCACGGATTTGACCGTTTCCCGCTTGGCGGAGAGAATGAATGCGTCACATACACAGTTTAAACCATTGCTAGACGAGCTCACGGCAACTGTGGTGCGCAAGCCGGCAAAAACTGGATCTTGAACAACACCGATAAGATTATGAAGAGGAGATCTCATGGTTGGCAATGAAAGGCCTTGGATAGCACAGGCATTTATTCTGGTCCTCTATGTTATCACCCTGGTCATCTACAATAGAGCAAAAAAAGAGTATGTTGGTGGCAAGATCGGGGCGGCAATTAATTTGATAATGGTCTTTGTGGCATTTCTTTTTCTCTCTGATTATGTGGATTATTTTGTCAGTTCTTTGCTGCCGCTGGGTGATCAAGCCAGATTTAGTGTCAAAATCCTTTTCAGGCTGATTGCCATTTGTGTACTCGCGTTTGGTGGTCTAAGGTTCTTTGTGAGTAAACCGGCGGAAGTCGGGTTGGTCCAGCCGGCACCAATGCCCAGGATGGAGGAGGTGCAAACGGCTGCTGTGGCCGACCTTGACGCCGTGGTGCAGGAAGGCATGGCGGAGGTGGGGGCCGCATCGCCTGCCGCTGAAGCACCGCCTGCGGTAATCCCGGATCTTGGTCCAGATGAGACTGTGGTGGTGCAGGAAGTCTCTCAGTCTAAGCCTAGTCTTGGCCGCTACGAGATTCTAGAAGAGCTGGGTCGTGGTGCTATGGGTATAGTTTATAAAGGGCGCGATCCCAAGTTAAACCGGGTGACGGCCATTAAAACCATCCGCTTTACAGATGACTTCGATGAAGAGCAGGCGGCTAAAATCAGAGAGCAATTTTATCGGGAGGCCGAGGTGGTGGCCAAACTTTCTCACCCCAATATTGTCACAATTTATGATGTGGGAGAAGATTTGGATCTCTCATATCTTGCCATGGAGTACCTGGAGGGAGAGAGTCTGGAAACATTTGCCCGCAAAGATAATCTCTTGTCAATTAGAAAGGGTATTGATGTGACAGCGCAGGTCTGTGATGCTCTTGCGTACGCGCACGCTCACGGTATTGTGCATAGAGACATTAAGCCTGCCAACATTATGATTCTAGGAAATGGGCTGGTGAAGGTCACCGATTTTGGCATTGCCCGCGCAACCGCCAGCTCCAAGACTCGCACCGGCGTGATTAAAGGAACACCGTATTATATGTCGCCCGAACAAATATCAGGAATGAAGGTAGATGGCCG
>CP070843.1:737288-743771 GCA_020350905.1 Deltaproteobacteria bacterium | reverse complement strand
TGTTGGGAATGTCACGGGTGATCTCCTCTTTGCCCAGCTTGGTATCCCGGGCAACCAACTCGAACTCCTCGATGTGGATGGAGGTAAAGATGTCCTCTTTGACCACTCGCTCGCTCACCAGGATGGAATCCTCGAAGTTGTATCCACCCCAACTCATAAAGGCCACAGTAACGTTTCGACCGAGGGCGAGTTCTCCCATTTCGGTGGCGGGACCATCGGCAATGATCTGCCCCTTTCTCACCCTTTGCCCAGGACGAACTATAGGCTTTTGGTTGAAACAGGTATTCTGGTTGGAGCGCTGGAACTTGGTGATCTTATAGATATCAACTGCGGAGGCGAGCGACTCGTCTTCGCCGTCATCCTGGGAAGCCCGGACCACAACACGAGAGGCATCTACATCTTCCACCATCCCATCGCGCCGGGCAATGATTGCAACCCCTGAATCCTGGGCCACAACCCTTTCGATACCGGTACCCACTATCGGAGCTTTGGCCTTCAAGAGAGGTACCGCTTGACGTTGCATGTTTGAGCCCATCAGCGCCCGGTTAGCATCATCGTTCTCCAGGAAGGGGATGAGGGAAGCCGCCACGCTCACCAGCTGGTTCGGACTCACGTCCATGAATTCCACCTCGTCGGGACGGACCATTACAAACTCGCCCTCCAGCCGACAGGAAACTTGCTCCCGGACGAATTTGCTCTTGATGTCCAGAGGAGCATTGGCCTGGGCAAAGGCGTGTTTCTTCTCATCCATGGCGCTCAGATAGGCAACCTTGTTGGACACTTTGCCGCCTGCCACCTCGCGATAAGGAGTTTCGATGAAGCCGAACTCGTTCACCCGGGCGTACGTGCTCAACGAGACGATCAGACCGATATTGGGACCTTCCGGGGTTTCAATGGGACATATGCGCCCGTAGTGAGTGGGATGGACGTCACGCACCTCGAAGCCGGCCCGCTCTCGCGTAAGGCCTCCGGGTCCGAGGGCGCTCAATCTCCGCTTGTGGGTAATCTCACTCAAAGGATTGGTCTGGTCCATGAACTGGCTCAGTTGGCTGGTGCCGAAAAACTCTTTGACCACTGCTGATACCGGCTTGGCATTGATAAGATCATGCGGCATCAGGGTCTCAATCTCTTGAAGACTCATGCGTTCCTTGATAGCCCGCTCCATCCTGACGAGCCCGATCCGATACTGGTTTTCCAGAAGTTCCCCAACCGCACGTACCCGCCGATTGCCCAGGTTATCGATGTCGTCCACCGCCCCCTGGGTGTCCTTGATCTTGATGAGACGTTTTACAGCCCTGAAAATGTCATCCTCAGTGAGGGTGCGGTGACTGAGCGGCAACTCCTCGGTTCCCAGCTGTTGATTCAGCTTCAGCCGCCCCACCTCGGAAAGGTCATAGTGATCAGGGCTAAAGAAGAGATTTTTGAAAAACTCGGCGGCCACCTCAGGCGTTGGGGGATTGCTGGGCCTTAGTTTCCGATAGATTTCCAGAATCGCCGCCTCTGAATCCTCAACCTTGTCAATCGCGAGGGTATTGCGAAAAGATGGACTCACGTCGGTGCCGTCCATATGGAGCAAGTCCAAATACTCTATGCCCTGAGCCCGCAAGGTAACCAAATGTTCCTCGGTAAGCTCTTCATTGCACTGGACAAGCACCTCTCCGGTGTTCTCGTCCACCACATCACGCCCGACCACTCGACCCACCAGGTTCTCATCCGGAAATGGAATTTCGGTAATCTTCGACTCTTTGAGCTGCTGGATAAGCTTGACTCCCAGCTTTCTTCCTTTCTTGGCCAGAACTTTGCCGCTTTTCGGGTGAGTGATATCTGCCGGTGAACGCGTACCTGCCAGAAATTCGTCTTCCAGCAGCTTGGCCACGCCATCCTCTCTGAGATAAACGCGTTCGGACTGGTAAAAATAATCGAGTAGCTCATCAGCGCTGTAGCCCAAAGCCTTGAGCAGGATGGTGACCGGAAACTTGCGTCGTCGGTCAATGCGCACGTAGAGGATGTCCTTGGGGTCGAATTCCAGATCGATCCAGGAGCCGCGTAAGGGGATGATCCTGGCAGAGTAGAGAAGCTTTCCGGTTGAATGGGTCTTGCCCTTGTCGTGGTCGAAGAAAATACCTGGAGAACGGTGCAACTGGCTAACCACCACCCGTTCAGTGCCGTTGACAATGAAGGTGCCGTTGTCGGTCATCAACGGTATGGTACCGAAATAAATCTCCTGCTCTTTAATATCCCGAATGTGCTTGGCGCCACTGTCCTTGTCCACATCGTAGACCACGAGCCGCACCGTGATCTTGATTGGCGCCTCATACGTCATCCCCCGCTGCAAACACTCGTCCACATCATATTTGACTCTGCCGATGCTGTAGCGGACAAATTCGAGAGAGGCAGTCCCACTAAAGTCGCGAATGGGAAAGACCCCTTTAAAGACGCCCTGCAGACCTTTGTCGACGCGTCCATCAGGATCCACTTCCTTTTGCAGAAACCGTTCATAGGACTGTCTCTGCATCTCGATAAGGTTTGGGATCTCGACTATGTGTTTGATCTTGCCAAAACTCTTCCGCACTCGATAGTCATTGGCCAATGAGGTTGCCATATTTTCCCACCTTTGGCGCTGGCTCCATCACCCGGCTTTGGGTCACGATAGCTGACCCAAAAGCGATGACGGAGGGGGCTTCCGGCCCTTGGTCAAAGAAAACAGGGACGGAAACCACCAAGTTCAGGTATCCGGCCATCCGCGATATCCCCCGGTAATCTTTGGATGGCTCGAAAGTATCGGGGTGAACGCAAAAGCGATTCGCTCTCACGAGCGGGGTCCACCCTTTCATCCAACCAGGTGCAGGTTACTTCACTTCGACGGTAGCGCCAGCTTCTTCCAACTGCTTGACCACATCGTCGGCTTCATCTTTGGACACGCCTTCTTTCACCGTTCCTGGCAGCTCATCCACCAAAGCCTTGGCCTCCTTCAGACCCAGGCCGGTGACGGCGCGTACAACTTTTATCACCTGGATTTTCTTGTCACCCACCTCAGCGATCACCACATCAAACTCGGTCTTTTCTTCCTCAGCAGCAGCCTCAGCACCAGCCGCCGCAACTCCTGCCGGCATAGCCATGGGCATTGCAGCCATAGGTGCCGCTGCGGAGACTCCCAGTTCCTCTTCCAGCTCTTTTACTAACTCGGCCAGCTCAAACACCGGCATGTTCTTAATGTATTCTTTGACATCATCTTTATTGAGTTTCGCCTTCGCCATGTTTCTACTCCTTTATCGTTCTCTATATCTGTTCGCACAATCACGTTTTTTTCAAATCATGATGCTGGTGTACCCTTCTGCTCGATGGCCTTGAGCACTCCCAGAAGATCCCTCGGTGCGGCTGCGAGCACCCCGACAAAATCGCTGGGCACAGCATTCATGACAGCCAGCAACTGCGAGGGCAGCGATGCCATAATGCCAAGAAGTTGAGCCTGAAGCACTTCTATGGAGGGCAAGGTGACAACCTTTTTCATGTCCTCCTGAAGCATCAGCCTGCCAGCGAGTACTCCCGCCTTGACTTCCAGCTTGTCATTGCCCTTGGCATATTCCAGCAACACCTTCGCCGGCGTCAGCTCGTCATCGTAGCAAAGGGCGAGGGCATTGGGCCCGATGAGATGTTCCTCTAACACGGAGGCCGCAGTACCCTTAAGTGCCAGCCGAGTCAGACTGTTTTTAACCACCCGGTATTCTATGCCCGCTTCCTTGAGCTTGTGACGCAGTTCGGTGATCTCCGTTACCTTGAGACCACGATAATCGGTTAGAATTGTAGCTTTGGACCGCTCCAATTTCTCGTGGAGTTCGTCCACCATTGCTTCTTTCTCTTGCCGGTTCAATTCTTTTCTCCCCTCCTTTCGTCTGCCAGCGCGATCTTGAATCGTGCTCTGACAAAGTCATGGGAGGTGCCAGATTTTCAGGGGCGGATTGCCTGTTTCAGTCTCGGTAGGCTGACCCAGAGTCAATTATCCCCTCGCCAAACCCAGAAGCACGAGCTACTTACCAAGGTGTCTGGTAGCATCATGCATCTTGATCAGGCTAGGCACCTACTGTCTTCGACGAATCAACGCTTCGCCTCGGCAGTCAGTTTTTACTGATCATCCGACCAACTGGTCTTGAATACTCTATGTATTAGCTATTTTCGGTGGGCAATGCCCACCCTACAGTTACAATTTCTCCATGGAGTCATGGAGTGCTAGTAAAATTCCAAATGACAAAGCACTATCATTAAGGTTTCAGGTTTCAGTGTTCAGTGTTCAGGTTTCGGGTTTACCTTGAATGTTTCTTTTTCCTGACACCTGAAACCTGAGACCTGAACATCCTATGTGAGCAATACCTTCACATTGGCCGGATCAATCTTTATTCCCGGTCCCATAGTAGTGGAAATGCCAATGGAGCGTATGTATGCACCCTTACTGGCTGCAGGCTTCATGCGCACTATGCTATCCATGAATGTGGCAATGTTTTCTAGAATCCTGTCTGCCCCAAAGGAAACCCTGCCCACCGCGGCGTGGACGATGCCGGATTTTTCCACGCGAAAATCTATCTTGCCCGCCTTAATTTCTTTGATGGCTTTGCCAAGGTCAAAGGTGACCGTGCCCAACTTGGCATTGGGCATAAGACCACGAGGCCCCAAGATCTTGCCAATTTTGCCCACAGCCCCCATCATATCAGGGGTTGCCACAGTCTTGTCGAATTCAAGCCATCCACCTTTAATCTTGGTGATAAGATCATCGCCGCCGGCATAATCTGCACCCGCCTCGCGTGCCTCCTTTTCCTTCTCACCCTTGGCGAAGGCCAGGACTCGTACTGATTTCCCGGTACCATTGGGAAGCACCACAGTGCCGCGCACCATTTGATCCGCGCGGCGCGGGTCCACCCCGAGACGAACAGCCAAATCAACGCTTTCGTCAAATCGGGCATAGGCACACTCCAGGGCAATCTTCACCCCATCAGCAAACTCGTATCTTTGGGAAAAATCAACGCTCTCTCTGGCTTTCCTATGCTTCTTTCCTCTTTTAGCCATTTTGGTTCTCCAGACCTATTCTATGGTAATGCCCATGCTCCTGGCGGTTCCCTCGATGATTTTCATCGCGGCTTCCAGGCTAGCCGTATTCAGATCTGGCATTTTTAGACGGGCAATCTCCTCCACTTGTTTGCGATTGACCTGTCCCACCTTGTCGCGGTTGGGTTCGCTGGATCCTTTGGCAATTTTGGCTGCCTTTTTGAGCAGCACCGAAGCAGGGGGCGTTTTGGTCACATAGGTAAAGGAACGGTCAGCGAAGACTGTAAGCACCACTGGGATTATCATGCCTTCTTGTCCCTGGGTCTTGGCGTTAAAAGACTTACAAAATTCCATGATGTTCACCCCGTGCTGACCCAAAGCGGGACCGATAGGGGGAGAGGGGTTGGCTTGACCAGCGGGAACCTGTAATTTTATATTCGCAATTACTTTTTTTGCCATACGTCGTCTCTCCTGATTGCCAAAGTCTGCTCGTCACTGGCCCGAGCCAGCATAAACATGGGGGCAACATGAATAACCACAGAGGTAATTCGCGAACCATAGCGTTAAGGCAAAAATCAAAGTCGCCCGGTGTTTACAGCCGACCGCTCTATCACAATGTCTCTGTGGTTCATGTTCATAGCCTTGCGACCACGCCATCCTGCCACTCAGCATCTACAGCGAAACCCGTTAGATTTTAGTTACTTGGACAAAATCGAGCTCCACCGGAGTAGAACGCCCAAATATGCTCACCAAGACCCGCACTTTGCCCTTTTCGGGACTTACTTCATCCACCACACCGTTGAAGTTGGAAAAAGGACCATCGATGACCCTCACCTCATCACCGCGATCAAAAAGATACTTGGGTTTGGGTTTGCGAGCTCCTTCGGTCATTTGCTCGACGATGTTTTGTGCCTCTTCATCACTAAGCGGGGTCGGTTTATCTTTGCCCCCGATAAATCCAGTTACTTTCGGGGTGTTTTTTACTATGTGCCAGGTTTCATCGTTCAGTTCCATGCGCACGAGAATATACCCCGGATAGAATTTGCGAGCAGAAGTCTTCCTTTCCCCTTTGACGAGCTCCACCACTTTTTCAGTGGGCACAAGGATCTTTTCAAAAAAATCCTCTTTTCCCAGTGACTTGATGCGCTCCTCCAAGGCAGTTTTAACCTTTTGCTCGTATCCGGAGTATGTATGGACTATGAACCACTGCATTACAAATTAATCTCCGATCATTAGATGGCCAGATGAGCCGAAATTTTTAGCCGCCAGCAATCCTCAACTGCACAAGTCTTGGGGAAAAACACCGACCGCCCTGCGTCAGCCCTGATGTTTCGTAAATCAGGGCTAACTGAGCAATATCCGCATAAGCCTGGACAAGCCGAGATCCACAATACCCAAAAATGCCGCTATCAAGATCACGATAACCAGCACCACCGAAGTGGAAGC
>CP070843.1:734588-737188 GCA_020350905.1 Deltaproteobacteria bacterium | reverse complement strand
GTGAGAGCATATCCACCACCTGGCCACCCACCATGCCACGGTAGCTTGCCGCCTCGGCAATGACCCCTATAACCTGCACCGCTCTTTCAGGCAGCAAAGACCTGTAGTCGCTAAGTAGCACAAAGGCCTCGGTGAGTAAGCCATCACCCGCGAGGATGGCGATGGCTTCTCCAAAAACCTTGTGGTTGGTTGGCTTTCCACGCCGCATGTCGTCGTCATCCATGGCAGGGAGATCGTCATGGATGAGAGAATAGGTGTGAATCATTTCCAGAGCGCAACCAGCTGGCATGGCAGCTTGAAGGTCGCCACCCACCGCATCGGACGCAGCCAGACAAAGGATTGGGCGCAGCCTCTTGCCTCCAGCAAAAAGGCTGTAGCGCATGGCTTCAACAACTCTGTTTTCCTGCCCATCTTGCTGTGGCAAGGCAAGCTCCAGAGCCTCTTCTACTATGAGGCGGCGATCCTCCAGATACTGCTTGAGGTCGAAGTCAGGAATCATCTTCTTCCTCACTGAATGAAGTGGTTTGCAGTTTGCCGGCTTGATCCCGCATCAGCTTCTCCACTTTACGCTCAGCCTCGTCTAGTTTACTGGCACAGAATCTGGCGAGCCTCACACCCTCCTCAAATGCTTTCAGCGTCTCTTCCAGGGGGAGGTCTCCCTCTTCCATCTGAGCGACGATGGCCTCCAGTTTCTGCAAAGCCTCCTCAAATTTTTCTTTCTTTCTAGCCACTTCTTTCCCTCATCCGCTTGTCGCCCTCAAAAGGGCAAAAGGATCCACCCGGGCGCCTCCAAGCCGTATACCCCAGTGAAGGTGCGGCCCGGTGGCTCGCCCCGTGGAGCCAGCAAGCCCAATAACTGCGTTCTTTTCAACAAAATCTCCCTCGGAAACATCTAATTGGGATAGATGAAAATATATGGAGTATAATCCCCAGCCGTGATCAATCACTACGGCCTTGCCATGAAAATAGAATTCGCCCACCAGAACAACCTTGCCATGGTTGACCGCCCTTATTGGCTCGCCCTCAGCTGCACGCAGATCCACTCCGGAGTGAGGACTTCTCGGTTCATTATTCAGAATTCGCCTGAGCCCGAATGGCGTGTTGAGCTTGCCCGGAACCGGGCGAACAAATTTGCCTCTCCAGTGACGTCTAGGGCTTTGTTTGTACCACAGTCGGCTGAATTTCGTGCCTTCTTTTTTTACCCGCTCAAGGGTGGCAGGGTCCAAGGTAACCATCTTTTTCGGCAGGGTCAGACGCTGTACCCCATAGTCCTTATCTACTACCTTTATTGTTGTCCGTCTGGTCAGAGGACTGTTCCCTGGAGAACTAACCTCCACTTTCAAAGGGTACATCCCAGGAGCCAGTCTCAGATCAATACCCATCAGAGAGCCATAATTGTTATCATCGATCTTGAAGAACTCAAGGGGTTGCCCCCGCCAGAAACCTATCGCTTTTGAGCCGTCCATCGCCCCTTTGAGTAAGATTTGCACAACTTCTCCCTGGGCCACGGGCTGTTCCGGTCCAATCAATTCTATGGTCTCTGCCATTGTCTTTGCTGTTAGACCAAACATTGAAGCCACAAGTACTGCCAAAAATAATCTTCTCAAATCACCGCTCCTGAGTCGACCGCTTAAAACTATAATCCGTAGGGCGGATCAGCGTATCCGCTAGAAATCTTCCTTTTACCCTGCTGCTTCTTGACCGATGTGGATCCGCAACGTTAGGAGCTGCTCTCATTATCAATGGTCTCCTCTACTTCGGTCACATTACATCTCAACGCGCCTTCATGGAGGCGCACTCGCACCGCAGCACCCTTTTTCACCTGCCTCACCGAGCGGACCACCTCCCCCTTCAGCCAGGTGGTTGTAATGCTGTAACCACGTGCCAGTATCCCAAGGGGACTCAAGCCATCCAGCTGTGTCAGGCTTCGTTCCAGGGTCTGGCGTTTTCTCTGCAGACTCTGTCTGGCAAAGAGTCCAAGATCTCTCCAATACTGGTCCAGAAGACCTCGTGACTCGGAAATCCTGCGGCCTGGGCTCAGATGGAGTAGATGATCTCTGAGCCGCAAGTACGTTTGAGCCTCGGAATGCAGCCTTTGACCACGAGCGAAATCCAGTCGCTGTATATGTTCATCAAGGCGCAGCCGAAGATCAGTCAGCCGTGCGGCAGGATGCCGCAACCGCTGTTTACGGCTACTCAAACGCTCTCCAGCAAGACGCAGTATGTGACGGACGCGGCCCTGCAACCGCTGAAACAGATCGGCCACGTACGCTTCGAGGGCCTCTTTGTGCTGAGCCACCAGTTCAGCCGCCGCCGAAGGTGTCGGGGCGCGTACGTCTGCGGCCAGATCGGCCAAGGTGGTGTCTATCTCATGGCCCACCGCAGAAATAACCGGGATTTGTGACCGGAAAATAGCCCGAACTGCGGCTTCTTCGTTAAAAGCCCACAGATCCTCCCAAGACCCGCCGCCGCGGCCGACGATCAGAGCATCCACAGGAAATTCAGCGTTAAAGGTATCAATCCCTGCAGCTATTTCCTCTGCGGCCCCTTCACCTTGAACCCTGACCGGGTAAAGGTAAATCTCCAGGTTGCTGTACCGC
>CP070843.1:730380-734488 GCA_020350905.1 Deltaproteobacteria bacterium | reverse complement strand
GTCTCTCGCTTCCCGCCTCTGGGGCCAGGGTAAATCCGGTCTTGCGCACCTGGTTGATCGCTTCGATCATCTCCTCATCCAGTGTTCCCACCCGAAGGCTCGGCAAAGAGATGGCTACCTGTCCATTGCGGTGGTACTCCATCAAGGTCTGAAGCAACCTCTGAATGTTGCCGTAATCACCGACACTGAGAGCCAGCAGAGACAATTCATCATAGCCGGTGCTGGCCAACCCCGCCTCGGCCAGCTCCAGAATCTCCCTCGGCGATCGTTCTCTAACCGGCCGATAAATAAAACCGGCCTGACAGAAACGACAGCCACGCGTACATCCACGCGCTGCTTCCAGGCTCAGCCTGTCGTGAATGATGCGGGTACAGGGAACCAACGGCCGGCTCGGCGACCGATCCGAATCCAGAGTTGGGAGGATACGCTTTCTCGCCCTGGGTTTCTCGGGAAAACGAGGCCTGATTTCAACTATGCGCTCCTGGTTGCCGTAGCGTGGTTGAAAGAATGAGGGCACATACACACCCTCCAGTTCAGAGAGGGCTTTGAGGAGTTCCAGGCGAGCACTTCCCTGGGTTTTCCACTGGTCAACAACCTCAGCAATCTCGAGGACCACTTCCTCCCCGTCACCCAATACGAAGGCATCGAAGAAATCCGCCACTGGCTCAGGGTTGAATGCATTTGGTCCGCCACCAATAACCACCGGTTCATCACGTTTTCGGGCCGCCGCAAGGGGTGCAATTCCACCCAATTCCAACATGGTTAATACGTTGGTATAGCTCAATTCATATTGAAGGCTGAAACCCACCACGTCAAACATGGCCAGAGGTGTGCCCGATTCCAAGCTCACCAGAGGTCTGCCCGCAGTGCGCAGAGCTGTTTCCATGTCAGGCCAAACGGCAAAAACTCGCTCAGCCCCTACCCACTTGTGCTGATTGAGAATGTCGTAGAGCAGCAGAAGTCCCAGGTGAGACATGCCAACTTCATAGACGTCTGGGAATGCAAGCACCATCCGGACTCTGGCGCTGGCCCAATCCTTCTGGGGCACATTGATCTCATTGCCCAGATAGCGGCTAGGCCTTTGAACAGAGGAAATGAGATTCTCTATCATGAGGTTTTGCTTCCTCCCAATCTTCTCCCCAAAGATTTCTTTTCAAAATATCCCAAAAAGAAAACCCTTTCAATCCTCCGCTCCTTCGGAGCGTTCGGCATTTCAGATTGCAGATTGCAGATTTTTGCTGGAGACTGAAAAGCCAAAGACTTCAATACCAAATCTGAAATCTTAAATCTAAAATCTAAAATGAGAAAGGGCGCCTCCCGGTGTTGTGCCTCCGGTGAGCGCCCTTCAGTCCAAGGTAATGCTTGTAACTGGACTGGTAAACCGCTATGAGTATATTGGACAAACAGAACTAGCTAGCGTCTTCCAAAGTTTCCGGATGGGCACTAGCTAGGGCAAATTGCTGTCCGAATTAGCTCCTCAATGATCAAGAAACCAGACAAACAAATCAGTACCGGCCTGCTACTGCTGTTTTGATTTCAACCACTGCATGAAACTCGTAGGTGTATCGGTTTCCTCCCCCGGGTTGGTTTGCTCCACGGTTGCATCTGTTTCCGTCTCCGCTGAAACCGTTTCACCTTCTGCAACGGACGATTCAACCTCGGCGGGGATCTGAGTTTCTTCGGCTTCAACTCCAAGAGCTACAGCGGCCTCGGCTTCCTTGGCTGGTTCCTCTGCTACAGCAGGGGCCTTGGCTTCATTGGTTGGTTCCTCCGCTACAGCAGGGGCCTTGGTTTCCTTGGCTACCCTTTCTGGTGGGGCAGTGATCGCAGCTTCTTTGCCTGCTTCTTCCTCTGTTGGAGAGACTTCAGTTTGTTGCGCTGGTCCTTCCGGTGCCACCTCTGGAACAAGCCCCAACGCCTTCTGCATGGTTTCTACTTTGGCCTCCAGCATGGCACCATCTGCCAGCCCAGCTTTCAGCGCCTCTTGATAAATAGGCAGTGCCTTTTGATACGCCTTGTGCAATCCCAGTTCAGCCATTCCAACCCGTTGTTGGGCCAGCAGAAAACGCATGCTGGCTAGACTGGCGTCTCCGGTCCCATTGTTTTCTGCAAACTCTTCTGCCCTGTCCAACAGCAGATTCATCTGACCGATATCCGCCTCATCACCTTGAGCCGTCATTCCCTTTACCTGGTCCATAAAGAAAGCAAAGATAGCGCTGTGAACAGCGTCTCTACTAGTATAGGTCCTGCCAGTCAGCGCACTCACCTCAGCATCGCCCACCACTACAGGCTCGAACGCCTCCACCATCTCATAACCGCGGGGAGCGAATTTTCCTTTCCAAAGCGTGAGGGAATTGCTCCTTTTCCTTAATTGATAGGTGCTGTGGTTACTGATACTGATACTCAGCAGCAGCCCGACTACCAGCAGCATGACCGCGATGAAACCGTAGAAACCCCAACCCTTCCTTGTTTGGTCTCCTCCATGCGGCACCATTGGCTCTGGTATGGTCGCTTCTTTAGTTTTCTCCGGTTCACCTGGTGCTGGGGTAGCAACCGGTTCCTCCGGTTTCACCACAGTTTCCTCGGGTGGAGGTAGAGGTTCTTCCTCGATCACTTCTTCGGCGACCGGTTCCGTGGGCTTCTCTTCCACGGCCTCCTCCGCTGCCACCATTACCGGGGGCTGTGGTTGAACCTCCTCAACTTCAGGGGCAGCTTCTTCCACTTTCTCTGTGGCTTTTGCCAATGAACGACTGTCCAACAGACCTTCTTCGCCTTCCTCTTCGTAACGCTTCAGCCAACTGTAGTAAGTGGATCTAGAAATGCCCAACTCTTTGAGAATTGTCTTTGTAGGTATGTTGGACTGAGCCACTTTATCAAGGATCTCCTTCTTCCTTCTGGCCTCTGCCACAACTTCTGCCTCAGATTTAACACCTTTTTTCGATGGTCTAGCCATAAACGTCATCCTTACTCTATGGGTTCAAACAATCAATTTAGACAAGCAGCCAACACCATTTGTGCCTCAGCCAAACATGGATAAAACCAGGCCCAGAGATGGACTGAATTGTATAGATAAAGGCTGTACTTGTAAAGAAGTTTTTCTGAAAAAGTGGACTGCCGGACCATGGCAAATCCCTTTGCCTGCCGATCTTTCCCATTATTGGACAAAGCTTGCTAGTCCATAGTACCGCCGTCCTCCATCAGAGTGCAAAATTGTCTTGCAATCCCCTGGACCTCATGGTATACGAGTAGCGTTTTTCATGCCTTTCGTACGGAAAAAGCGGGTCGCGACGATCCCTTTTCTGTGAGGGGGTAAATACGTTCTATCCATAAGACTATAAGAAGGAGGAAATGGCATGGCGGTTTTTGTCGGTGGCATTGTTGCAGCGGTATTGGGGGTCATACTCTTGCTCATCTGGTGGGTGCCATTCCTGCAGTTGGTGGCAGGGGCTCTGCCTGTGATGCTTTTGTTTGGTGGTGTCATTGCCGCTTACCTTGGCTTTGACGAGGTGAAAGAGAAGCTTCCCTATTTCAGCAAGAAGGAAGAAGGGTTTCAGTCAACTCTTGACACCGATGAAGCCCCCCAGTACAAGGAAGAGGCAGAAAAATACAAGGCTGAAGTTGAGCAACTGAAATCGGAACTGGATAAACTTAAAGAGGAAGAGCAGTCCTGACCTTTGCTCGCATGATGCGAGCCGGTTCGACACAGGGAAAACTTTGGCTCTATCCTTAGGATAGCGAGAGGATGGGTATGATCACCACCCGTAATCGGGTGGTTTTTTTTGCCCGGAGCCTGCCAGGGGCAGGCACAGAAACTGATAGCCGTCCAACTTACCAGACTTGCTGTCGCCCGCCAGGTAGTCTGGTTCTCTTATTCTGGTCGGGCCTAACCCGCAGGACTCTCGCGCCCAGGTCTGCGGGTGGACCCTGAACGCTACCCAGCCGCTTTACGGTCACCCAAGAGGGCCGGGGCTCTAATGGCGACCGGGGTTGCTCTTCTTCCAGACAGGATCCTGAAGCGGCAACGCCTTGTGAGGCACGTCTTTGCGTGCCTAGCCGTCTTTTCGTAAAGTGGCGCGGCACTCCGGGGACGCAGTTTCTGTGCCCACCT
>CP070843.1:719511-730280 GCA_020350905.1 Deltaproteobacteria bacterium | reverse complement strand
CCAATAGTAGAGTGGCAATATGACCATCTATCTGGACCTGGATGTCCTTGTACTTCATCATTACTCCTGTTCCTCGAGCTTCAGCTGATATCAGCACGAGAGCAATTTCGGGCGGGGTAAGCCCCGCTTTTTCTATTTCATCTTACAATGTCTGCATCCTACAATTCCCCCATTCCTGAATTCCTTATTTTCTTCTAATCTCAGCCAGATACACAGTGATGATCTGCGCATCTTTGTCGCTTATCCTATCACCTGCATACCCTTTCATCCTCATTACTGTCTTTTCCCACTCCTCACTGCTCTTGGTCTTGCCCAAGGGCCTGCTGGTAGGGTGACACAGGGAACAACGCTTTTCAAAAACGGCTTTGGCATCACCATCTTCGGCTGTAATACCCGAGATGGGGATCATGCCAACCAAAACCAGGGGTGTCAGCAACAATCCGACTCTCAATAATGTCTTCATTTCAACTCCTCCCGTTTCCCGCTGATTGACGCCAGGTGGTGCGATGAACAGCCAGCAGACCACCTTCTGGTGGGCATTAGACAGGTAACAAATACCCCCTGGCATACTGTGAAGTAGTCTGGATTAACTTGGCTATGCTATGAGATGTGCAACAGTTGTACTGAATTGACATTGGGAAGATCCATGAGATCTTCCATGGTTTCATCCTCCACCGGGTTGTCCACCCTTAGGAGCAGTACATTTTCGCCCGTTTCAACAATCTGCCCGGCTTTCCACATGGAGATATTGATATTGTGCTTGCCAAAACAGGTTCCAATGCTACCAAAGGTTCCGGGCACATCTTCATTGTAGATCAATACCAGATTGCCCTTTATATCCGCTTCCAGGGAGGTATCATTGAAGCGAACGAGCCTGGGTTCTCTCTTCCCGAAGAGGGTGCCCGAAGCCAGCGTGTCCTCTGCTGTACTTCTGACTTGAATCGTTATGAGGTTCAGGTAGTCCTGAGCCTCTTCACTCCTCGAATCCTTCACCACAATTCCTCTTTCCTTTGCCAGGATAGGAGCGTTCACATAATTGACCTCATGCTGAAGAATGGGCTCCAAAAGTCCCTTTAAAGCCGCCAGCGTAATGGGCTCTGTGTCCAAATGAGCCACGCCGCCCCTGTACTCAATGGTCACCTCTTTCATGGCACCCTGAGTGATCTGCCCTAGAAAAGACCCCAACCTCTCTGCAAGCGTGAGATAATGGCATATTTCGCTCATCAGTTCGCAGCTTATCTGCGGTGTATTTACGGCGTTCCGGATGCCCCCGGCGAGGAGAAACTCCTTTATCTGCTCGGCAATACCCACGGCCACATTTTCCTGGGCTTCGCCAGTGGAGGCCCCAAGATGAGGGGTACAGATGACTTGCCCTAGCTTGAGCAGGGGATGGTCACCAGGCGGCTCTTGTTCAAACACATCCAGGGCTGCACCTGCAACCTTACCGTTGATGATTGCCTCATACAGATCCTGCTCGTTCACAATGCCCCCGCGGGCACAGTTTATGATCATTACCCCTTCTTTCATCTTGGCAAAGGCCTCATGGTTTAGCAACCCTTTGGTATCTCTGGTAAGAGGAGTGTGTACACTGATATAGTCCGAACGCTGATAGAGTTCGTTTAAATCAACCGGCACAACCCCCAGCTTCTGAATAGTTTCAGGCTCAAGGTGGGGATCGTAAGCGATTATATGCATCCGCAAGCCCGCGGCACGTTCGGCCACAATCCGCCCGATACGACCAACGCCAATAATACCCAAGGTCTTATGGTAGACTTCCTGTCCTAGAAATCTTTTTTTCTCCCATTGTCCCGCCTTCATGGAAGTGGTGGCCTGATGGATATTCCTGGACAAGGCCATCAGCATGGCCACGGTATGTTCGGCCGTGGTAATAACATTTCCGTCTGGGGTGTTCATTACCACAATGCCCCGCTTGCTTGCCGCAGTGATATCCACATTGTCCAATCCTATTCCGGCCCGACCAATAACTCTGAGCCTTGATGCTGAGGCAATAACATCTGCGGTCACCTTGGTGCCACTTCTAATGACAAGCGCCTCAGCATCACTGACAGCACTCTTGAGCTCTTCGGCAGAAAGCCCAGGTTTGAATTCCACCTCAAACTCAGAAACACTGCTGAGCAGATCAATCCCTTTCTGAGCGAGGCCGTCACTAATAAGGATTTTCATACAACCCCAACCTCCAAAACTGTTAATGTGTTTGACGTGCCTTTCTGTTTCTCCTAGCCTAGCTAGCCGATCTGCTGAGCGCAAGAAAAAAATCTTGTGGCGGCTACGGGGCTCCGCCCTACTCCTGTTGGGACCGAAGTCAAGCCCGAATATTTCATGAATTGCTGCCGCCAGACCATGAAACTGGGAACCCGCTTGTCGCCGATGGCAACCTCCGTCTCAGCAGGTAGACAAATAGATAAACCAAAGGGGTATCGATCACTGCGATCCCCACCTTTACCACCCATTGTCCCACGATAAGCGGCACCAGTGGCATGCTGCCGTAGAAGGCTATGGTAATGAACACTACGCTGTCAAGCAATTGCGAGACTATCGTGGAGGCATTGTTGCGGAGCCACAAAAATCGTGCGCTCGTCACCCGCCTCCAGAAATGAAAGGCCCAAACATCATGATACTGACTGCAGAGATAGGCGACAAGGCTGGCTATCATGATCCGCGCACTGCTGCCGAGGATAGTTGCGTAGGCCTGCTGGTGCGGCCAGAAAGGCGCGGGCGGCCAGAGAATACTCAGGCCGGTGAGCACAAAGACAAGAACCAGGGTGATAAATCCCCCGATAACCACAGCGTGAGCTTGCTCTTTGCCCCAGATTTCACTGATGACGTCCGTGATAAGAAATGTAACGCAATAGGCGAGCACACCGGCAGGAACCACCAAGCGTCCCACGGTTATAATCTTGCTCGCCATTACCGCAGCCAGCACCAAGCTGCCAGAATAAACGCAGGCCAGCACGGCTAGATACCTCTCAGCTCTTTGCAGATCAGACGAGATCATCGACGCCGTGCTCCACCACAACAGTTAGGCCAATGCCGCCTCTCGGGTTCATTACACTTTCCACCTGCATCCAACGAGGTGTGCATACCTGGACCAGATCGTCCAGAATACGGTTGGCCATGGTCTCGGCGAACATCCCACTCTGCCGAAAGCTGAACAGGTAAAGTTTCAGTGATTTGGACTCCAAGCAGTGACGATCGGGGATATACGAGATGGTTATAAGGTAGAAGTCGGGCTGACCGCTGATTGGGCAGAGACTCGTCACTTCCTGGGTGGTAAAAGTCACTTTGTATTGGCGATTTGGGTAAGGATTGGCAAAAGTCTCCAAGAGCTCAGGGTTCACTTCGTATTCGTACTTGGTCTCACCACTGCCAAGATGCCCGGAGGTATCACTCATAGTTCTTTCCCCCAAATCTGTAAGACAGCACAAGATCACTACATAGACACGCCGGAGAAAAATCCGAAATCCAAATATCTAAATCCGAAACAAATTCGAATTTAGGATTTGTCTCGTACTTCGGATCTAGGATTTGGGGGGTACACCCCCCTCTATCACCTCTTTGTCTCCGTGGCTAAGAATAACCGAATTGTAGAACCTTTTTTCTGGATGAGCAAGGATGTTCACATGTTCAACGCGCCTCGCCAGACGAAAGGTGTCCGGGTTGACTCTTGAACCTGATTATAAATGAATATCTATTCATTTATAGTCTACCGGAATATTTCCTGTGACTCAATCCGTAGCCTGATATATATTTCAGTATAAATATTCGTAACAAATGATTTATTTCATAATAAAACAAAAAGATTGACAATCATGCTCCCTTTCATATACCATAATAAATGAATGAATATTCATTCAAAAAGAAATTGGGATTCTCCTTGTCCTCTAGCAAGCATACTCGCATAGGGAATGAATGATGGTTCGGGTACGAAAAGGCGATGACAAACGCGACCGGATCATGAATGCCGCCATAACTGCCTTTGCCCAAAATGGTTATCATCAGGCAACCATGGCTGCTGTGGCACGTAAGGCTGGAGTGGCAGCCGGCACCATCTACCTTTATTTCAAAAGCAAAGATGACCTTCTCATCAGTATCTTCGAGGAGAAGGTTCAAGGGTTTATTGATGAGTTCCACGGCCAGTTGGCTCGAGAGGAGAGCGCGGAGACCAAGCTGAGAAAACTTGTTCAGCTCCACCTGTTGGAGATGCAAAATCGTCCTGATCTGGCAGCAGTATTTCAACTGGAGCTCCGCCAGAGCCGTCATTTCATGAGCGCTTACCCGAAAGCGGTTCTCAAGAGCTATTTTGACCTCATTGGTGAGATTATCGAGCAAGGCCAGCAGCAGGGGTTGTTTCGTAAGGATCTTTATTTGAGTGCAATCAAGAGAGCATTTTTCGGGGCAATGGATGAAACGGTCACCTCATGGTTGCTGGCCGGCAGAAATTACGACCTTACTCAGATGGCAGATCCCTTGGGCGACTTGTTTATTCGGGGGCTCAGGGAATAATGGGGTCAGCGGTCAGCCATCAACGGTCATCAAAAAGGGAGGAAACTTGCACGACCAAGACGGGATTCTTTTCGATTATTCACCTCATTCCTTTTCCTGGAAGCTGAACGCTGATTGCTGACCGCTCTTGAAGGAGATAACAATGGCAAATTTACTGGTGAATGAAAGAGATGTCAAATTCGTCCTGTATGAGCAGCTAGACATAGAGCAACTCAGCAACACCGCCAAATATGCCGAATATTCTAAGGAAATGTACGACTTGGTCCTTGAGCAGGCCTGGAAGCTGGCGGAGAATGAGATGGCTCCGGCAAACCGCAAGGGTGACGAGCAGGGATGTGTTTGGAAGGACGGCAAGGTGAGAGTTCCCGAATCCTACCACCGACCGTATGAAATGTATCGACAAGGCGGTTGGCTCTCCATGGCTGAGGCCTTGGAAGCCGGGGGGCAGGGATTCCCGGTCGTCATGGGGCTCGCGGCCATCGAAGCCTTCGGAGCAGCTAATTTGTCCCTTTTCTTGTACCCCGGACTCACCCACGGAGCTGCCAGACTCCTTGAGGTTTACGGAACCGAGCAGCAGCAGCGTACCTTTATGGACAAATTGTACAGTGGTGAGTGGAGTGGGACCATGTGCCTCACTGAACCTCAGGCTGGAAGCGATGTTGGCGCTCTGCGCACCAAGGCGGTCCCGAATGATGATGGCACCTACTCCATAACCGGCACCAAGATTTTTATCTCTTGCGGTGAGCATGATCTCACAGAGAATATTGTACACATGGTGCTGGCTCGGATTGAAGGGGCGCCACCGGGCACCAAGGGTATCTCCCTCTTCATTATTCCCAAGCTTCGTCCGAAAAACGGTGAATTGGTGGATAACGACGTGGTTTGCCCCGGCATCGAGCACAAGCTAGGCATTCACGGCTCCGCCACCAGCACTCTGAGCTTTGGGGAAAACAACAACTGCATCGGTTATCTCCTGGGTGAAGCCAACCAGGGAATGCGAATCATGTTCCAGATGATGAATGAGTCAAGGCTTTTTGTGGGCATGCAGGGTCAAAGTCATGCCAGCGCCGCCTATCTCTATGCCCTCCAGTACACCAAGGAACGGATCCAGGGATCAGATGCGAGCCGGATAAGAGATCCCGCTGCACCAAGAGTGGCTATCATCAATCATCCCGATGTACGAAGGATGCTCATGTTCATGAAGTCAGTGAGCGAAGGGTTACGAGCTCTTCTCTATTACGTCGGCTTTTGCGACGACATGGTACGTTCTGCCGAAAATGACCAGGAGAGAGAAAAGTACCAGGACTTCATTGACATCCTCATCCCGGTTTGCAAAGCCTATGGCAGCGACATGGGCTTTCGGGTCTGTGAAACCGCCATCCAGGTACTGGGAGGCTACGGCTACTGCCAGGAACACCCGGTGGAGCAATTCTTGCGGGACTGTAAGATCGCCTCCATCTATGAGGGTACAAATGGTATTCAGGCCTTGGATTTGGTGGGTCGCAAACTGGTTATAAAAAGGGGACAGCTTTTCAAACGACTTATTGCAGAAACTGAAGAATTTCTCAGATGGGCTCGTAAGAATTTTGAACTGCGTGAACTGGTCGCCACTTTTGAAGCTGCCCGCCAGCAGCTTATTGAGGTAACAAAGTACTTCGGCCTGAAAGGCATGACCGAAGACTACACTGAGACTCTCCTGTACGCCACCCCGTATCTGGAACTGTTCGGAGATATTGCTGTTGGTTTCATGTTGCTGTGGCAGGCGTTGATCGCCCAGCGCCGTCTGCAAGAAATTTATGTTGATGCCGGTGCCAAGGATGCTCAATCTCAGCGTGAGGTACTGGCCTCCAATAGAAGCGCCGCCTTCTATCGGGGTAAGGTAGCCTCAGCCGAATTTTTTATTACCAACATTCTCTCTTTGGCCCAAGGCAAGGCCAAGGCAATCATGAGCGGACAGCGGGCTGCAGTGGAAATCCCGGAGGAGTCATTCGCTCTGACCTGAAAAATAACAACGAAGTTGTATTAACCACAAAAAGCACGAAGTGCACGAAGATTGGTATATACTCCAAGAATACTTCGTGACCTTCGTGGCCTTCGTGGTGTGATACTTGCCTTTGTTCTCTAATTAAGGAGCCAAATATGAAATCACGAGAAGTAGTCCTGGTGGACGGCATTCGCACAGCGTTCGGCAGAGCTGGAGAACAGGGATTTTTCTGGAACACCCGCGCAGATGACATGGTGGTGAAGGTCATCCGTGAGCTCTTGCGTCGCAACCCCCAGGTCGGCCCCGATATGGTGGAAGAGAATATGTGGGGTGCCACCACCCAGGAAAAAGATCAGGGGCTCACCCTTGGGCGGACCTCGGCCATCCTGGCTGGACTCTCGGAAAAGTGCGCTGGAGCCTCAGTGGATCGTATGTGTGCCGGGGGAATGACCGCAGTTACTACCGCCGCCTCGGAAATCGCCCTGGGCGCTTTTGATATTGCCATAGCAGGAGGGGTGGAACACATGGGTCATCATCCGATGGCCGCCACCGCTGATCCCAACCCTCGGTTTCTGGTGGATCGACTGGTTTCCGAAGACGCACTGGTTATGGGAAAAACTGCTGAAAATCTCCATGACATGTTTCCAGAGATATCCAAGGAGATGGCGGATGAATACGCCATGCTCTCACAGAAAAAAACAGCCGCGGCCTATACCGAGGGGAAAATTGCCAGGATGATTGTGCCAATGACTGTTTATACTCCCGAGGGCTGGGTGGTTGCCGATCGTGACCAGCAACCACGTCCTGATACCACCATGGAGGGGTTGAAAGACCTGAAGACACCCTTTCGTTCCCTGGGAAATGTAACAGCTGGCAATGCCTCAGGACTTAATGATGGCGCTTGTGGTGTCCTGCTCATGGCGGCGGACACAGCCAAGGAGCTAGGAATTCAGGCCAAGATGCGCATGGTGGCTTACACGTACGCCGGAGTCAAAGCAGAGGTCATGGGTGTGGGTCCCATCCCTGCCACCCACAGAGTCTTTAAGATCGCGGGGCTCAGCATGGACGATATCGATCTCATTGAAATCAACGAGGCCTTTGCTGTGCAGTGCATTGCCTTTATGAAAGAATTCGACCTTGCAGTACCCAACGAACCTCGCCTCAACCCATGGGGAGGAGCCATTGCCTTCGGCCACCCCTTGGCATCATCAGGCCCCCGTTTGATGATCCACCTGATGCACGAGTTTGCCGAAAACCCCAAGGCTAAGTTCGGTCTGGCAACCATGTGTGTCGGGCTCGGCCAGGGAGGTTCAGTAATATGGGAGAATCTGCAAGGCAACGGTGAGAACGCAGCAAAGAAAAAATCTGCAACGAAGAAGAAGACGAAGTAACTGGTTAGACCGGCCAACCTAAATGGTAAGGAGAAAAATAATGGCCAAAATCGTCACTCAATTCTACACCCATTTCTATAACTCTCGAGTGGGCAAGATCGCTCTGGTGACCATGGACAATGGTGAAGATTACAAAAAACCCACCACCTTCGACGAAGAGGGACTGACCTCCTTGAACCGGGCCCTGGACACGATTCAAGAGGAGCCGGACGTCAAGGGTTTTTTGCTTACCGGGAAACACTACATCTTTGCCGCGGGTGCCGATCTTACCCAGATTCCATTTATCAACACCTTTGAGCAAGGAAAAGCCATTGGTCAATTTGGCCATGCAACCTTCAAGCGCATAATGGACCTGCCCTACCCCACGGTGGCAGCTGTAAACGGTGCAGCCCTAGGAGGCGGTCTGGAGATAGCCTTGTATTGTGACTACCGCACTGTTTCTAAGAGTGTAACCGCCATCGCTTTCCCCGAATGCTTCCTGGGGATCGTCCCAGGTTGGGGCGGCTCTACCTTGGCACCCCTTTTAATTGGCCCGGAGAAGGCATTGGAGCTTATCATTTTCAACCCCTTGAACCAGAATCGCATGATCAAGGGTTTCCAGGCTTACGAGATGGGGCTGGCCGATCGCTTATTCGACTCTGCTGAGTTTTTGGATGATTCCATCCGTTTTCTGCAAGGCATCATAGATGGCAGCGAACAGGTGGAACGGGCGGAGGTGGATTCAAGCGACCTGAAGCAACTGATAGAGAAGGCCCGCGCCTTCGTGGACAGCAAAGTTCATGGCGCTGCCATTGCTCCCTATCGCGCCCTGGAACTTGTCGAGGGCGCTTTTAGCATGGATGTGGAACAAGGATTCGCGGAAGAGGACAAGGCCCTGGGGGATCTCATCAAAAGCCGCCAATGTAAAGCGAGCATATACTCCTTCGATCTGGTCCAACGGAGGGCCAAACGTCCTGCCGGTGTTCCTGAGATCAAACCCCAGAAAGTGACGAAAGCGGGTTTCATCGGAGCGGGCCTCATGGCATCTCAGCTGGCACTTCTTTTCCTTCGCCGCTATGAGGTCCCGGTGGTCATCAAGGATATTAAACAGGAGTTTCTGGAAAAGGGCCTGGGCTACATTCAGGCTGAACTTGGCAAGCTGGTGGAAAAAGGAAGACTCACTGAATTAAAGGCCCGCTACCTTTTCACCCTGGTAAAAGGCACTCTTGACTGGGCTGACTTCGCAGACTGTGACTTTGTCATCGAGGCGGTATTCGAGCAAATGGAGATTAAACAGCAGGTCTTCGCCGAGGCCGAGCAAGTAGTCTCCGAAACCTGCATCTTTGCCACCAACACCTCCAGTCTATCGGTTTCAGAGATGGCCTCAAAACTCAGACACCCGGAACGTGTGGTGGGCTTCCACTTCTTCAACCCTGTTTCAGTGCTGCCACTGGTGGAAATCATCCGCGGCCAACAGACCAACGATATTACCCTGGCCACCGTTTTCGCTGCTGCCAAACAATTGAGAAAGACAGGTATCCTCGTGAAGGACTCTGCTGGATTCTTGGTCAACCGTATTCTAACCAAAATGCTAACGGACTGCCTGGATATGGTGGACGAGGGTGCTGACTTCCAACTTGTGGATGAGGCCCTGCTCAGCCTGGGTCTACCCATGGCGCCTTTCGAACTGCTGGGGATGGTGGGCCCGGCCGTAGCAGCCCACGTGCAGGAGACCTTGAACCGAGCTTTTGGACCTCAGAGTTTTCCCATTAATGATAACCTGAAAAAGATGGTGGAGGCCAAAATCCCGGGGATCTATGTTGGTGAAGCACCCGACCGACACGTGGATCCGGTGCTCCGAGATCTTTGGCAGAAAAAAGGCGACAAAGAGTTTCGTAAAGAAGAGATCATTGAGCGTGTTCTTACCGATCTAACCCGCGAAATTGATCTGATCATGCAGGAGGGTGTGGTGGCTGATACCAGGGACGTGGACCTGGCCATGATTATGGGCGCTGGTTGGCCTTTCTTCATGGGTGGGGTCACCATGTATCTGGATATGGCCGGCTATACGCCCAAGGTGTTGCAGAAAGTCTTTTTCACTTTCTAGACATCGGCGAACCGTTCTTGTCCTCTGTTTTATGGAGACGAAGACGCGATGACGCGGAGATTGAAAACTCCTCGCCGTGTCTCCGCGTCATTGCCCTTTGACTACTCCCGCTTTTTACTGCCAACTTACCCACCAAAGGGCCCACCACTTGAGCAGGCCGTACAGTCCTCTCTCCAAATAATCGTTGAAAAACCATGGGCTCTATGCTAAAAATCTCACATTTGTTTTGATTCTCAGCATCCCGAGTATATGGAAAGCACAGACTCTGTGCTGGAAGTCCCGCGTTTGGCTTTTCAGTTGGGCTGTACTTTCGTTATTAAATCAACACATTAGATGGAGAAGGGGAGGATGGCGATGAAGAAGAGACTCGTTTTTGTGGTTTCGTGTCTGGTGATCTGTCTTGTTTTTGCGCCTCCGGTCTGGAGTAGGGCAAAGACCATCAAAATTGGAATCAACGCCCCTATGACGGGGGATATCCCCAAAGTGGGAGAGGGCTCAAAGTTCGCAGGTCAGATGTGGCTTGAGGACATCAACAAAGCCGGTGGTTTGAAGGTTGGAAAAGAGAAGTACAAGGTCGAATTGGTCATTGAAGACAACGAGTCCAAGGCTGAGTCGGCCGTAAAGGCAAATACCAAGATGATTGTTGAGGACGAAGTTCTGGCTATTGTCGGACCCCAGGCCTCCAAACAGGCGGTACCTGCAGGTGCTGTGGCCAACAGCTACAAAACGCCCATGATTAGCCCCTGGTCAACAAATCCGGATACTACCAATGATCGTCCCTTTG
>CP070843.1:714752-719411 GCA_020350905.1 Deltaproteobacteria bacterium | reverse complement strand
TAAACGAAGAAAATGTCTACCGGGCCACTTTGTTAGCGATGGTGGAGATGATCGAGAGTGGTACTACCACTTTTTGTGATGGTTACTTTTTTGAAGATGGTGCCGCCAGAGCAGTGGCTGCCAGCGGCATGCGCGCGGTCCTCGGTCAAGGAGTGGTCGACTTTCCAGCTCCTGGAGTTCCAGATCCAAGAATAAATCTGAAGGCTGCAGAAGCATTTGTTTTTCGCTGGCAGGGGAAGTCATCAAGGCTTGTGCCGAGTATTTTCTGCCATTCACCATACACCTGCTCACCGGAGACCTTAATCGGCGCCAAAGATATCTGCAGGGAGCACGAAATTCTTTTCCAGATTCACCTGGCCGAAACCCGGACCGAGTTAGAAGAGACCCAGCAAAGGTACGGACACCGGTCTGTGGATCATCTTGGAAGTCTAGGACTGCTAGACGCCCAGACCATTTGTCATCATGCGGTAATGGTAAACGATGAAGAAATAGAGCTTTTAGCCCACAGCGGAGTAGGAGTTTCTCATAACCCAGAGAGTAACATGAAGTTGGCCTCTGGAGTGGCGCCCCTGCCGGAAATGTTAGCCGCCGGGGTCAAGGTTGGCTTGGGAACTGATGGCTGTGCCAGCAACAACAATTTGGACATCTTCCAGGAAATGGACACTGCCGCAAAACTCCACAAAGTCCACCAGGGTGACCCGGCTCTCAGCTCAGCTCTTCAGGTTGCGGTAATGGCCACCAAGGGGGGCGCGGCTGCACTGGGAATGTCTCCGCTCCTCGGTTCACTGGAACCAGGGAAAAAGGCGGACTTAATCATCATCGACCTCAATCAGCCACATCTGACTCCCATGTATGAGCCTTGTTCACACCTGGTCTACGCGGCGAGAGGGGCTGATGTGCGCGATGTGATCATAGATGGAAGTATCGTTATGCGGAAGCGCCAGCTTCTAGACGTGGATGAGCAGGAGGTTATGGCTAAGGTGAGGGAGATTGCCGAGTCCATTCGAACGAGGCACTAGGTACATTTTACATTGCAGCTTTTTCAGGAAACAGGAGATAGGAGATAGGAAACAGAAGACAACTGGATGATTCTTCTGTGGGAGCAGCTTTTAGCCATGATCTTGTGATTTGAACGGATGTAACGATGTGACGAATCGACTAATTGACCCTGTGCGCCATGCGCTTTGCGCTGCGCAATCCGGAGGGTAGCAATGCAAATCTTTGTGTCTGGATCACTGGCCTACGATCGGATAATGGATTTTCCGGGAAAATTCGCTGATCATATTCTGCCCGAAAAAATCCACATGCTTAATGTCTGTTTCGTAGTTGAGGGTATTAAAGAGAAATTTGGCGGCACAGCTGGAAATATCGCCTATAATTTGTCCTTGTTGGGAGAAAGACCGCTGATCTTAGCAACCGCTGGAAAAGATTTTGACCGGTACGAAGCCTGGCTAAGCAAGCATGGGCTTTCCTTGTCTGGGATTCGCTTTATCGAGGAGGAATTGACCGCAGGAGCCTACATCACTACCGACATGGCAGGCAATCAGATCACTGGATTTAATCCAGGATCGATGAAGTACCCTTCTCTACAACAATTTGAAGGGGTGAATCCCCAGGAGACGCTTGCCATTGTGGCAGCTGGTAATGTAGAGGATATGGCGACTTACAGTCAGAGTTACAAGCAACACAAAATTCCTTATATCTTTGACCCGGGCCAGCAAATTTCGGTTTTGTCAGCAGAACAATTGGTCGAAATGATTACCGGTTCTGAGTTATTAATTTCGAATGACTATGAATTGGAAATGATTATCCAGGCTACTGGACTGGGCAAAGGTGATTTGCTCGAACGGACCAAGGCCATAATCTCCACTTTTGGCGAAAATGGTTCATTGCTCCTCACCCAGCAAGACGAAGTGAAAATCCCTGCGGCTACGGCATTGCAGGTGCTGGATCCCACAGGCGCTGGAGACGCCTATAGGGCCGGCCTCATCAAAGGCTTAATAGTGGGGAAGGAACTTGCTGATGCCGCCCGTATGGGGGCAACGTGCGCCAGCTTCGCGGTTGAACGCTACGGCACCCAAGAGCACAGCTTTACCGACGAGGGATTTTGGGCCCGTCATCTGGCCACCTTTGGTGAGACGTAGACTGCGATGATCACCATCGGCTTTTCATCCCACCACCTTGAGGCACTCCCATATATCCGTGAGCAAATGGAGAGGCATCAGGTAATTGTGCTTGAAGAACCTCCTTCTCCCCACTTGCAGGCCATGCTAGATGGGAGCATATCCATCACTGATTACATCATGGAGTTTGATTCCGGTTTCCCGGAGTTTGACCGGCGAATGTGCGCGCTTCTGCAAGAACTTCACCAAGCAGGTGCACGCATTATCCAAGTGGAGCCGTATTTAGAGAAGCTCCTACAAATTCATGAGCTATTTACAGCCGGAAAAACTGCGGAGGAGGTCAGTCGAAAGCCGGGATTCAAGAATGTGTACGAGGCGGAAAAACGTGCCACCGGTGCCCTTATATCTTACTATGCGCAGAGCATGGAAGGTCCTTTCGCTGCTGTGGTGGAAGGGGTCAAAAACTTTGCCCGCGCAGATGCTAAGCGCCTTACCTTGAGAGAAAGGTTGCGGGCGAGAACAATCAGTTCGCTGCATCGATCAAATGAGACCATGTATGTAGAGGCCGGCTACATACATTACCCCATATACCGCTACTTGCGCCATGAACTTGGTGGAAAGCAAGAAATTCGAGTGGCCTATCTCCTCGCCCCTGCGATCAAGAAATTGCAAGGAAAAAGGCGCAATATGGGGCCCGGAGATATTCTGACCCTACACTACGCTTTCCATAAAGGACTGCGAGAAGAATTGGCAAATTTGCTGGCCGCCCGCAGTTTGATTTACATAAAACTTATCGATAAAGAAGAACTCATTCCTGGCAAAAAAGAAACGCCCCACGCTGAGGACGAAATTAAGGTCAACAGGCTGGTGGATCGACTGAATTTCAATCAGTGCCGGGAGCTTTACGAACGGATACGGCTGTCAAAGCGGACACAGGCGGTGGAGTTGGCGCAGGATTATGTTGAAAGAGAAATGGGAGCTAGATAAATGCAAGATGGGCGAGACGAGCGAGAAGGGAGCGACGAGGTTGATTCAGTCCACTTTCACACGACCTACAGTCTCGGGCGGCCTCTCGTCTCGCAGATGTATTTTCCAATTGACAGAGGGGACCTCTCCTGTGGTAAAGTAACCTCCGAGTGGAGTTTCTACTCCACTCGGTGCCCCTCGCCCCCACCAGCCATCCGCGCTCGGTTTGGTGGGGGCATTTTCTTTTTGGACTGAAACAGACCTACTCGGCGCTCGAATACGTTCGAGTTCTCTCCAAACCAGGAATAACGTAGCAGACAGGATCTTCCCGCCATAGAGAGAAATAAGGCAGCCCATCTTTGTAGCTGTCTAACGAGTCACACGAACCACAGCATTGGTTTTTGCTTTTGTTCACACGCTCGCATTGCAGGCAAGGGCTTCTGTCTTCTTCCATGATCCACCTCCCCGAGGCAAGAACGTCCAACAGCATATCAAGCAAAAGCGAATTTTGAACTTTGTCATGCATGGGAAGTGCCAAAAATGGAAATAATCCCTAAAGATATATAACTTTAATTTATTTGAATCACAATTATTGGCCAAAAGGCAAAAATAATAGTTGGCCAAAAAGCCAGTTGCCGAACTGTTGCCGGGAAAATACGATGGGTAAGGATTAAGCTGCAAGGTGGATTGAGCGCAGTGAAATCATCCCTAAGAACCGCCTCATCTAAACAGGTGAGTATGCTCAGTCGAGCCCGCATCAAAATATAGTGTTATAATAATGGCAACACCCTATTGACATTTGCGCCGTATCAGTTTAATTCTAATAGACTAGACTATTCATAGCAGGGTTCGTAATAGTGGTAAAAATCTAGACCTGGTATGTGGTCGGAAGAAAATTAGGTATGATACAGATCTTGTGCATGTTGATCTAAGGAAAAAGGAATGGCTAAATGACGAGACCGATGGCCCGTTGTCTATCTTACGTGCTGAGCTTCCTGGCTTTACACATCCTCCTGCCTACACTTTCCCCGGCAGCGGTGGATAATACATGGCCTGGAGCAGAAGGTGGAACAATCCAAGCCCTTGCCATTGACTCAAACTTGCCGAGGCCGATCTACGCCGGTACGGAAGTAGGCGGGGTGTTCAAGAGCACGGATAACGGATCCAACTGGTCCGCGGTTAACAATGGGCTCACCAACTTCAATGTGCAAGCCGTGGCTATTAATCCTGACACGAATACTACGGTTTACGCGGGCACTAGCGGCGGCGGGATTTTCAAGACTACGGATGGCGGCACTACCTGGATAGCTGTTAACGATGACCTCACCAATCTGGATGTACAGGCTCTGGCAATCAACCCTAGTACACCCAGTACACTCTATGCCGGTACAGTTGGTGGTGGGGTGTTCAGGAGTAACAATAGTGGCGTTAGCTGGACTGCTGTTAACGATGACCTCACCAATCTCGATGTGCAGGCTCTGGCAATCACCCCGAATACACCCAGTACACTCTATGCCGGTACAGACGGTGGTGGGGTGTTCAGGAGTAACAATAGTGGCGGTAGCTGGAC
>CP070843.1:710579-714652 GCA_020350905.1 Deltaproteobacteria bacterium | reverse complement strand
CCGCTCCAGGGCCAACTTCCTCACGTATGGCTTGGCCTCCTCCACAACATTAAGTTGAGGATACAACTGTCGCGCTGTGCCCTCTGCAGTGATCAAGGCATTGATCATGATGGCCAGATCAGCTGGCACTTTGACCCTGTTCTCCCGCAGCATGGTGCTGATATCGAGGAGCAGTTGGCCGATATTAAGCTCTTGAATGGGCAAGTTGTGGTAGATATCTACTATGTCTAGAATCTCTCGCTCCATCCGCCGCGGAACAATGCTGCCATCAATCTGGGTCATGTTGAGCAGAATGCTCAGGATCTTTTCACTGTCGCTATCAACTACTGCATTTATCATGTCGATCAAATCGTAGCGGGTTCGCCGGGTAAGGCGACCTACCATGCCCCAATCCAAGAGGCAGATAACGTTGTCGTCCAGAATGATTACGTTGCCAGGGTGAGGATCAGCATGGAAAAAGCCATCTTCAAGGATTTGCTTTACGGTGAGACGTAGGCCGCGTTTAGCCAGGAGTTCTCGGTCCTCAACGGCGTCTACTTCAAGGTCCCTGAGCTTGGTCCCCTGGACCAATTCCATGATGAGAACCTGTGGGGTTGTGATTTCCTCATAGAGACGAGGGATGTACACTTCGCTGGTCCCGGTGATTGTAGTGGCAAAAATTTTCATATGGCGGGCTTCGCGGGTGAAATCGAGTTCACGAAAAAGGCTCTTTTTCACCTCTTGTACCAGGTTTGGCAAATCATAGATCTGCCCCCATTCCATGCGCTCATGCAGCTGTCCGGCAATGCGTTCCAGGATATAGAGGTCGGTTTCGATTACCGGTCGAATCTTGGGGCGCTGGATCTTCACTGCCACCATCTGCCCACCATCTCTAAGAACCGCTTTGTGAACTTGGGCTAGAGACGCCGCTGCCAGCGGCGTCTCACTGAAGCTCGAAAAGATCTCAGTCAAGGGCCTCTGTAGGTTCTTCTCCACCACCTGACGGATGGCATTGTAGTCCACCGGAGCCACCTCATCTTGGAGTTTACGCAGCTCCAAGACAAGGGGATTGGGGATGAGATCGGGTCTCAGACTCATGAGTTGGCCAAACTTGATGAAAGTCGGACCCAGGTCCTCCAGCGTGTGGCGCATCCGCTCCCAGGTACTCATCTCGCCCTGGACCTTGTGGATTTTTCTCAGGAGTTCCTTGCCCGGAAAATCCAACCGTTCCACCACATCATCGAAGCCGTACCTGAAAAGGGTCTTTACAATGTCCTTGAAGCGGCGCAAATGCATTACGGCCTTGATATCCACTCGCTACTCCTGTTCTTTTCCACTCGCCTCTTCACGCATTGCAATCTGCTTTTCGAGATTTTCCACCCGCGCCTTGAGCTCTTTGAACTCCTTTTTGCTCCCAATGTCAAAGTTGTCCAGCCCCTTCCGCACCGTCTCTGAGATTTTTTCCTGGATATCTTCCCACTGGTGCCTACCACTTTCCACCAGGTCCCGCGCCAACCGTTCCGCTTCATCTCGCGAAATTTTGCCCTCGTCCACCCACCGCCGAGTCGCCTCCTCCACCTTTTCCTTGGTCACCACGGCAGCGCCGAGGCTGGCCAACAGACTATTTCTGATCATTTCTAGGACAGACATAAGCAAACCTCCTTGTGATGCCGGTACTCATTTGAGTTCCGGCAATAATTACCTGTGGTCCTCGGAGAAGAACACCACCAACAAACGCTCAATGTTGGTACCTATATAGTTCAATTCTAGGGACCTCCTCATGGAAAGTCAAACGAAGGGTCTGTCCGGAACCAAGTATGCTTCTTATGCATAGTATATCCAGACAAATCCGAATTCTCTTTGACTTGAACTGGGCCTTCTATTTGCATACAATGGTCCTGCCACCATGTCTGCACAAGATGGGAAATGAGCATGAGCAAAACGGTAGCCATTGATGACGTAACCCTGCACATGAGCCATCCGGATGAATTGCCCATGAAGTGGGTGGGGCAAAAGGAGCTCATGGATCAGATCCTTGCCGCCTGGCTTCTCGTTGGCCCCGATGACCTGCCTTTGAATCCTCGCCTTCTCGGCAAGCCTGGAGTGGGCAAAACCACTCTTGCCTACGCTGCTGCCAAGAAACTGAACCGTGAAGTATACATGTTTCAGGCGACCATGGACACACGGCCCGAGGATCTGCTGGTAACCCCGGTGATTTCCGAAGCAGGGAAGATACAATACGTGGCCTCGTCTATTGTCACCGCTATGATCCGAGGGGGCGTAGCGATTTTAGACGAGGGCAACCGCATGAGTGAAAAAAGCTGGGCCTCTCTGGCGCCCTTGTTGGACAGCCGCAGGTACGTGGAGTCAATTGTCGCCGGGATCAAGATTCACGCCCATGTCGATTTCCGCATCTGCGCCACTATGAACGACGACGCCAGCACCTTCGAGCTGCCGGAGTACATTCACTCTCGATTGCAGCCACAAGTGTTCATTGATTTCCCGGAACGTGAAGAAGAAAAACTGATCCTCGCCCAGAACCTTCCTTTCGCGGATGACACAATTCTCAACTACGTGGTGGACTTTTTACAGATGAGCCACTTGGCTCAGGAGCGCTATACGGTTCGCGATGGTATCAACATTGGGCGTTACGCTTTGAAACTTCTGTCCACGTCCCGAAAGCTGAAATGGCCGCGACGCGTGCCGCCATCTCCCAAACAGCTTCACAAATGTATTGATCATGCCATCCATCTCATCCTTGGACAGGACGCAAGGCAATACTTATCTCCACCTAAAGATCAAGACAACTCCTAATTACCGTGGGGTGACAAGGAGCGGGACTAGTAAAATCCGAAATTCGAATATCGAAATTGGTCCTACGGACTCCCGACCCTTCGGGCGGGTCCCCAGTTTCGAAACAAATTCAAATTTTCAAAATCAGAATGACCGAAACTTCTTATTCGATTCAATTCAGCATTGTTTGGAACATTTGAACATTTGGATTTCGAATTTGTTTCGTGCTTCGTGCTTCGTATTTCGAATTTGAGACAACATTAGTCATAGGTAACAACAGTGCCTCAAGAATCTGGCATCTTTTTTGAGAACATCTGTTTCGTACCGGTGATTCATGGTCGGCTTGAATTCGCCATGGCCGTCATCCGCTGGTTTGCCCGCTGGCAACCGGATGCGGTGGCAGTGGAATTTCCCAGGACACTGCGGGAACCATTGCTCAAAGGACTCAAGCGGCTACCGCTGCTCTCGGTTGTTCTATATAAAGAAAAGGACGGTACTCACGTTTACTTGCCCCTAGAGCCCACCGACGGTGTGGTGGAAGCTGCTCGCCTTGCTTTGACTGATGATCTTCCCCTCCATTTCATTGACCGAGATCTGGAGTCCATGCCTCAGGTTAACGAAGCGTTTCCGGATCCTTATGCCATGCAACGGATTGGCCACACCGCCTACTGCCAGGCCTACGAGGATCACTCCGCTGTGAGAGAGGCGACCAGGCAGGATTTTTTGCGTGAAGCCAACATGGCTTACCATCTTCAGAGGCTCAGAAAAAAGCACCAGCGTATTCTCTTTGTCTGTGGTATCAGCCATTACCCTCGTATTATGGCTCTGCTCTCGAGCGCTCAGGCTCAGCCTATCGGGCGCCAGCGTCGCGACGGGGTAATCCTTGCCCATCTGCATGAACGTTCCAGCCGGGAAATCATGTCCGAGATACCCTATCTCGCAGCCACTTTCGAAACACAGCGGCATGAGCTTCTAACCCTCTGGCGGAAACAACCTGACGCTTCTCCTCCCCTGGATCGTCTGAACCAGCATGAAACTCTTTTCCAGGATGCGGCCCGCCAACACTTGCAAAACGCCCAGGAGGAAGTAACACCCCAACAGCTGGCAGTGCTCCGTCGTTTTGCCAGAAACTATGCACTTGTTCAGGGTTTTCTTGCTCCGGATTTCTACCAGCTCGTCGTTGCTGCCCGGGGTGCTGTAGATGACAACTACGGTTACGAGATCTGGGATCTGGGAAGCCGATACCCGTGGCAGGAGGAGAATCCCCCCCTTCCCACCATTGAGCTTCGCGGCGAGGATCT
>CP070843.1:704052-710479 GCA_020350905.1 Deltaproteobacteria bacterium | reverse complement strand
TTTACTTCAGGGAAATGGCAGCGGTAGCACTTCTGACTCGAGAGGAAGAGATCGACATTGCCAAGCGCATCGAAGTTGGTAGGAACAAGGTCGCCATGCTGGTGCATCGTTATCCCATGATTATTCAGGAGGTGATCCATTACAAAGAGCAGCACAAAGTGCTCCAGCTTTGTGAGAGGATCAATCATATTGCCAAAAAATGTTGCTGGAACTCTGATCTTGTAGATAGGGAGGAGGAGACCGGCCGGCAATTGCGGGAGATCCTCCGAGAGCTCAATCTCAAAGATCACCAGGTAGCTCATATTATTCAAAAGTTGAAAAATTATGTAAGTCAAATCGAGCGGACAGAGAACGCCTTTCGAGAGTGTGAAAAGGAATCGGGCCTTTCACATCACGCAGGAAAGTATCAGTTCAAGGATGACTTGGAAAAGCTTCTTGAAGCTCATGCTGAGGTGAACGCTGCCAAAACGCAATTGATAGAAGCGAACCTACGGTTGGTAATCCACATAGCCAGAAAACACACAGGTCGGGGAGTTCAGTTCATCGACCTGGTTCAGGAGGGGAATTGTGGCCTCATGAGGGCTGTTGATAAGTTCGACTACCATAGGGGATTCAAGTTCAGCACCTACGCCAGTTGGTGGATTCGGCAGGCAGTCATCCGAGCCATTCAGGATCAAGCCCGAACGATCCGGGTGCCCGTTCACATGATTGAGAGGATTAGCAAAGTAACCCGGACTTCTCACGAGCTAAGCCGGAAGACCGGGGGGAAGCCAACGTCTGAAGAGATCGCCGAGAAAATAGAGTTCCCCCTCGAGAAGGTGGGGAACGCATTTGGAATTGCCAGAAGGAGTCGAACCATCTCACTGGAGACCCCTATCGGTGATGGGGACTCCCAGTTGGAAGACCTCATCGAAGATAAAAAAGCTCTCTCTCCGGAAGAGGCTGTGATTCGTGGGAACATGGTGGAAAAGATCCAGAAAATTCTGGCAACTCTCACCCCTCGTGAGGAGAAAGTCCTGCGGAGGCGCTTCGGAATTGGGGAGGAGACAGAACACACCCTTCGGGAGGTGGGGGAGGAGTTTGGTCTGACGCGTGAACGCATTCGCCAGATTCAGGCCAAGGCCCTGACTAAGTTGCGGCATCCGAGCCGGAGCAAGCGCTTGGATTTTGCGGAGGAGTGAACATAGGCTCGCAGCCCAGAGAAGGAAATAGTCAGGCGTGTTGCTTCAGCCAACAAGGCCCGCTGTGTAATGTGAGGGAAGAGTCCATGAGGTATTTTATCAGTGATCTTCATATAGGCGATAAAAGCCCCTGGGACGGGTTTGGTAATCAAAAAGCGGAGTTGTTGATAAAACTGCTCGAACGGATCGATCGGGATATGAACCATCGCGGAGAACTAATACTGCTCGGGGATATCTTCGATTTCACTTTGCTCGCAGGTCATGCAACATTACCTCAGAAGATTGATTCAGCAAAGATATTTGCTCGGGTGAGGAAAGCGTATCCTCATTTGTTTAAAGCTTTTCGGGAGTTCATCTGGGCGGGGAACAGCCTGTTCTATGTTTGGGGCAATCACGATTACCTGATGAGGTTCAAAATGCATGGCCATCAATTTCAGAAGGCTGTACTGAAAAGGTTGTGGGACTCATCGCGCCAATGGCATATCTGGTTTTCGGATTACTATGTCAGCCCCTCTCACAGTCTGTATGCGGAGCACGGGCATAGATATGATATGTCGAATGTTCACATCAACGGCAACCATATAATTCTCGGAAATCTCATGGCATCAAAATTCATCAAAAAATGGCAGGCTTGGAAGAGCAATATACATATTGAAGGCGAAAAACCGGAGGAAGAGTCGCAACCTTTCCGAGTTCTGGGCAACATCCGTCCATGGCCAAACATCGTTTATTATATCAACCGATTGCTCAACAAGGGTGTACTTCCGGAGGAATTAAAAAAGGAGTTGGTAAAAGACTTATACAACATACAAGAGGAATCAGATTCATCTTTACCACACATTTTTTTCCGGATTCTCGAAAGTATGCCATGGTTCATCCAGGATAGTTTCGTAAGTTCAAGACTAAGGGATGAAGCACCGAGTAGTTTGCGGGAGAAGGCGAAGCTGTTGTTGAAGGGTTATTCTACGAATCTTTCAGTTGCCAGAAAAAGAGCGACAATCGGGAATATGAAAGACTTGAATTTCATCCCGGAGGTGGTTGTTTTCGGGCATACACATTTCATAGAGCATACTTTAGAGGAGGGTAAATATCTTTATGCGAATACAGGTTCATGGCAAAGTACTGTATTAGTTGATCATATAGGGCGAATTATGAAAATCCAGAACCATTGTCCTTACCTTGAAGTTTCTCCTCCAGAACAGGATGGGCTGCCCAAGGCTATTCACAGAAGAGCGGTGGACGGTAAAGAAATCGACCTGAAGGAGCTTTTCAAAGATTATAAGCAATTCGATCTCGCGCTTGAAGGATAGTGAAAGATTACATCATGAAGCGATTTATTTCTGCAATTGAGGTTTCTTTCCAAATGCGAGGTTGAGCTTGATTTTACTCTGGAGCGAATGACGCGATTGTCGATGTGACCGATTGGGGTAAAGGTATGTTCTGCCAAGAGATGGGCCATGTCTTAGACCCAAAAAACCTTTGTCGTATGAACTATTTTTTACAGTGAGAAAGATATGGAAGAGAGAAAAAAGTATGACGTCGTGATTGTGGGCGGAGGATTATCGGGTCTTACATGTGGATTGTATTTACAAGAGGCGGGTCTGAAAGTCCTTATACTAGAAAGGGCTCCTCAGGCAGGAGGTCTTACAAGTTCATGGCAGGTTCAGGAACAGGGAGATGCGGAGGGGAAAGATTTTGTTTTGCAGTACCTAAAAAAAGAAGATATTGTACTCCAGTATCCTATGCATATGATATTTCGAGAGAAATATCCTAACCTCCTAGACGTCTATAACCATTTAGGAATTCTTGATACCAACCTGACAGTACCTCTCAGAGAATTTAACATCATTGATTCTCGCCTTGCCAAGCATAAGTTTAAAATGGAAGATAGCATTCTTCCTGCTCCTCTCCACTCTATAAAAACAGTGCTAAGGCTTAGAATGGGAATCATTGATCGGCTCTCGTTCTTATTTGCTGCTCTTCCTATAATATACCTCGGAAATAGTATTAATTGTGAGAAACCTCCCGTTTCATTTTGGGACACGGTCTCCATGGAGGCCCTTTTAGAAAGAGCATGGGTAACAGAACGAGCCCGTGATTTTGTAGCATCTTATGTCCCCTCAATTTATAATTTGGATTCTATAGAAGTAAATGCAAGACGAATGGCAGCGGTTAGTTTCGGCACTCTTTTTATGTCTAAACGTGGCTTGTGGTACCAACTTGTTAATGACAATTACATCACCGGGACCGTTGAACCACATGTAATACGTTTTAGGGAGGCAGGTGGGACAATTAAATTAAATTGTGAGGTTCGCAGGATCATCCACAGTGAAACTGAAGTGCAAAAGATCGTTTATCAAGATTTAAATACAGGTACATGGATTACATGTCCCTGTTGCGGCGGCAAACAGCCTATATTAGATGAAGGATTTTGTAAAAATTGTGGTCTGCGCTGGACAATGCGCGTTCCCAGCAACCTTACTCAACCTCAAATAGAACCTCCTGTGGGTGAGAACCCACAAGAAGTCTCTGCAAAATACTACGTTGCTGGAGTACGTGGACATCAATTACTTCCACTTATGAGTTTAGAGTCTCCTCTTCGGGCTGACCCCTATTTCCAAAAGTTAGGAAGAGAGAAGGGAGCATGTCTCTCTATTGCCAGGATATTTTATGACAAAAAAATAACTGCTGAGAAATTTATTACTGGGACGAGCAGACGTGCCTTTTGTTTTAATGGATGTCAAGATATTGCTAATATTATGCCGCGCTACAGTAAATATCCTGGTAGTGTTATCGATGTATTAGCAGATCGGGCAGAGTCACTCCAACTGCTTCCAGTTGAAGAATTTCTAAAATGCGTAATTAGAGATTTGGCCAGGGTGTGGCCAGAAGCTGAAGACGCAGAGGTAAAATTAGCATTAGGAGCGCACATTAATCCTGCCGTCTTGTATCACAAAGAAGTCCCCAGACTCCCCGGGGAGCGCAATAGATTGGTAGATACCCCATTACGAAATCTTTACGCATGTAATTGTTCTTTGGGCTTGATTGGTATTGGCATGGAGTCGGCTTGTCAAGCAGGAAAGTTGGCGGCCAACAGAATTTTGGAACAGGAAGCCAGGCCAACGGTTCACGTATATGGATTTCCAGAATATGAGGTAAGTTTTCTATCTCGAATGGTCTACGAGTTTGTTCATATTTTTATAAGAGCTAGAAAGTTCTTGGGCAAGATTTTGACTGCTGTTTAAGCACTTCCAACACGTCTATGATCGCCCCAAGAAAGCCAGGATGAGCGTTTCTCAGAGCGTATGCTCATGCTACACATAGATCGATGAATGCCTTCCATCGCCGTCTATACGCCGTTGTCAACCCTAAAGCTGCTCTCGGAAGAGCAAGCCGCTTCTGGCCGAAGCTGCATAAGCAGCTTTGGGAGAGAATTGGTCCGTTTCCCTGGGATTGGACTGGGTCTCCAATGCATGCGACCTCTTTGGTTCGCAGCGCTCTCCAACAGGGATATGATTTGATTGTAAGTGTCGGCGGTGACGGTACCCACAACGAGGTGATCAACGGGTTCTTCTGTGACGGTGCGATCGTCAACTCCCGAGCGACTCTCAGTGTGGTGTCATGTGGATCTGGCAGCGATCTCTGCCGGTCCCTCGGGATCATTAGTGGCATAGGGTTCACGCTGGAGACTATCCTGTCTGGCCGGAAGCGAAAAGTGGATGTCGGCCGCTTACAATTCTTTCAGCCTTCAGGTTCATCCTGTGAACGTCTCTTTCTCAATATTGCCAGTTTGGGACTCTCGGCTCGGGTCAACAGCAAACTTGAGAGTCAGCCACATTTCCTTGGTGGCACTGGTCGCTTTTTTCTGGCCACTATCCGGACGCTTATTGAAAACCGGAACGATCGGGTCTCTTTGGAGATTGATGGGAAGGTATTTTCCGACGAGCTAATTAGCGCTGTAACTGCGGCGAATGGCCAGTTCTTTGGTGGTGGCATGCGGATAGCGCCGCATGCCCGACTCGACGACGGTCTCTTAGACGTGGTGATGATAGGGGCGGTCAGCCTCCTGGATTTTATGCGTTGGGGCACACGCTTCTACCAAGGCAGGTATTTGAGTCACCCCCGTATCAAGTACTGGAAAGCTCGCACCATCCGGGCCAAAAGCGAGGTTCCGGTACCGGTTGAGGTCGATGGGGAGACTGTGGGTACTCTGCCAGCCAGCTTCACAGTCCTGCCCGGGGCCGTTAGGATACTCGTGCCCGGTTAGTCTATCTCGCTTTAAATTAAGATCTAAACTCAACTAGTGTGTTCGGGAAAAGGAGAAAAGAATCAATGGCGTGGATTTATCTCTTTGTTGCGGGTCTATTCGAAGTAGTTTGGGCAATAGCCATGAAATATTCTGAAGGTTTCACTAAACCTTTATCGAGTGGGATCACGCTGGTGGCCATGTTTATAAGCATATTTTTCTTGTCTCAAGCATTGAAAATCCTGCCGGTAGGTACAGGATATGCCGTTTGGACTGGAATTGGAGCAGTTGGCACAGCACTGATGGGTATTTTACTCTTTGGTGAATCGCGCGAAATAGCTAGAGTTTTATTTATTTTCCTGATTATTACTGGAATTGCAGGCCTCAAGCTAACTTCATCTCAGTAAAGAAGCTGCGACCTTAGATATGTCCCTGCACGGCCAGATAGGGCAAACAACCTCCCTGTTGTGATGCCGCTGACGAGATTTAGTAATGGGGCTATTGATCACAATCGTGGAGCGAGAAGTTTGAGATAGTATGGAAGTTTTAAACAACATAATAAAGGAGAGGTAGATGGATTCCATTGTCGACCCCAAAGATTTTCCTGCTAGTGATAGATGTACATATTTGAATGCCGCTAATGTGGCCTTAATGTACCAAGGCGCTGAAAAAGCCATCATCGAATGGCAAAAAGACCTTGCTGAAAATGGCAGCATAAACTTTGATGAAACTGCTGAGGCAACAGTATTCGGTGACTTACATAGTGCCGCCGCACGTCTTTTTAACGCCCGGCCCGAGGACATAGCAGTAGGCTCCAGCGCAACAGAACTCATCAGTTCATTGGCCTGGGCGGTCGCCCCTGAGTCCGAGACCAATGTGGTCAGTACGGATATCGTATTTCCTAGTACAGTTTATCCCTGGCTTCGTGTAGCAAGGCATACGAACTGTGAGGTTAGGTTGGCTAAGGGTCAAGACAGTTATGCCAACCCAGATGATGTGA
>CP070843.1:698449-703952 GCA_020350905.1 Deltaproteobacteria bacterium | reverse complement strand
GCAGAATCATTCAGCATGGCTTTTCAGTCAGTGAGTTAAATACATAATGGGGACGTCCATGATTTTATGCTAATTTCTTCTACAAAAGACTAAACTTGTTTTCCTCTGCTATTTTCTCACCACGTAAAGATGATCTACTCACAGCGGACTGGCCTATCTTTAACTGGTTGGAAATCTCAACGGTGCTCATTCCTAGTTCGCGATTGGCCCAAAAACAAACCAGGCTGCGTGCCATCACAGTTCTCGCTTGTTTACCTGAACGCAGCACATCCTTCGGTGGCATATCTAAAAGTTGCGCAACGCGTTCAACCACCTTGCCAAAATCGTATCCCTGTGCTTCAAGGAAATATCTCCTCTCGAAACGTTCATCGCTGGTATCCAAAACCCTCTGAACAAAATCACTATCCCCCAAAATTCGTTCATCGCCCTTTAACCGAATGCCTAACTGTCGCATAGCCTTGACTTGTTGCCAACCTCCTGTGCTTCGAATCAATCCGCCACCGACAAGATCCGGTCGTTTGCCCTCGTCAATGCCTGCTTGCACAAATGAACGATATTCTCGGCGGGCGTGCACTTTCTTACCGCCGAAAAGACTCAACACATAGTCGATATTCTGCCAGTCATTCTTCCGTTTGCCCATTATGGCGCTGTGACCCGACCAGGGATATTTGTCCAAAGCTTTCATGTGAGCAACCAACCCTGCACGTAAAGGGTTCAGATGAATATATCTGAGCAGTTCTTTCAGATATATGTCCTCCTGGCACAAAATGGATTTGTAACGATTTTGGAATAAATGCCCATGGCGTCGGTATTTGCGGTTAAATGAGACGGCATAGCCCGTCAACAGTCTGCGCATGACCGTGGCAATGGGCACTGAACCAGACCGCAGCAGCAAATGGGCGTGATTCGGCAACAATGCCCAGCCGTAGCATTGGGTTTGGGTGGCCAGCACAACTGTGCCAAGACGGTCTAAGAAATTTATCCAATCGGCGCTTTCACGAAATATCTTTCTGCGTTCAATGCCTCTGACAATAATATGATGTAGTGCTCCGGGAGCATCTATTCTCGCTTTTCTTGGCATGGCTTTCCGATAACATAATCATAAAAGAAAGTAAAGCGAAAAATCATAGACGTCCCTTTATTAGACTGATTGTTCACGGGAGGTGAAAGATCAGAGACGCATCACCCAGGCCCAGGGGACAATGACTTCAAAAGGAGTGTTCTGACCGTGGGTGTATCGGTCGGCTCCATATTTGTTAGTGGGGCTGAAGGCCGGATTTTCGACGAAACCGTGATCTGCGAATAGAATCAAGAGGGTTCGCGAAGGCAAGTCGCGCAGGCGAAACAGGAGGTCAAGTTCCAGATAGCGGATCACGCTGGCGACGAGGTGCTCCAGATTGCCCTTTTCCGTGTGGATCTTTTCATCGATACCGCGGATTTTCCAAAGGAGCTCTTCTATGTTGCTTTTCGGAAACGCCTTTTGTAAACTTTGCTCCAGTTGGACCTCCTGGACCGAAGTGGTGGTGGGTTGGTGCGCCCAGAGAGCCCCCTCCCGAACTAGCCGGAAACGATCCGGCATCTTGCCGAAGAAATCCTGCTTGATCCTTTCCCAGAGGTCCCAACGCATAGAGTCCATAAGCAGATACAACTGATGCGTATGATCCGGAACTTTCCTCTTCCGGGAGAGCAGGAATGGAATGTCCTGAATCATAGTGGGTCGAGGCGTCTCAGCCTTCTCCCAGCTGGGCAAGGCTTTTTGACAAAACTCAGCAAAATCCCTGCTCATATCTGCAAGTTTCAGGCTCACCTCCCTGGTCTCGTTCTTCAAGAAGGGCGGTATGGATGTGCCGATTCGGGCCAGTTGCGCTTGAAGTCCCACCACCAGGGAGGGGAGAGGGCTCATGGCCTGGATGTAGGTTGATTCCCATCTTTGGAATTTTCCTGGTTCAAGGCTCTTAGGTGTTTTCAATGCCGACTGCTTTTTTTTGAAACGATAGTAGTTTTTCAAGACAGCGACCATTTCATGGCGACGCTCCAAGAATCCCTCGGTGGCAACCTGCCGACCGGGACGGGCCTCCAAGTGCTGGGAAAGACCACTTTCCTCATCAACCCCCAGGAGTCGTTCAAAGGCCTCGCGAAGCATGGTGGGAAATACCCCTTCCTTTTGAAAGATTTCTCCGGGAGACCAGGAAGCCAGATGGGTCCAAAGGCTCTGTATGAAGGAAGAATCTTCTTCTGCGTTGCGTACCATGGACTCAAAAAGCCTGGATTTGCGGCTCTGGAGCATCCGGGCCACTTCAGCGAGGTCGCCCTGATATCGTTTGTCATCCCGCTCTTCGCCACGGGTCGGAAAAGAGAAAAGCTCCAGAATTTTTTCCGGGGTGATTCGGTATTGCTCGGCCCAGAGGGATGCGAGCATCGCCTGGGCAAGTGATCTGTGTCCAACCTCACGGAGCAATGGCAAAAGTAGAGGGCGTTCCTCCTGTAGGAAAGCGGTCAGTTCATCCTCATGGTGGCTGGGGGAGACTTTGTCCCCTGTGCCGAGGAAGTGTAAAAAGGTGTCTTCGGAAATTCCTTCTTCCTTGAGCCAATTGTTCAGGATCTTCCGAACCTGAGACAGCGTGTATTTCCTATGGACCAGGCTTTGGTAAAGATCATCCAGATCTCGCTGGACCACCACCACCTTGCCCCGGAAAGCCTCGTTGATCCCCTCAACGACCTGGGGCGTGAGGGCTTGATCCAGTCGGCCAAGAACCTCGTCGGTCTCTTCTGCTGGGATCTCCAAAAGCCGGCGGATCTCTTTGGCCTGCTCCTCCTTGCCCACCAGCTCCAGTGATTCCAGATAGGGGAGAAGTTTTTCTTGAATAGAGGGTAAATGCAAGGCCTCCAGAGTCTCCACAATCCCCTGGTTGATCTCTTGGGCCAACTCACGGAGCGGCTTGAAAGAGGTGCGCTCGCCTAAGTGGAAGCCACATGAGCAAACGGGCTGGCCCTGGAGATGATCCTGGGGCGGTTGGAGGCAGCGGTGGTTTAGCACGGCTGAGAGGCTCTGGTGAATGGAATGAAGGTCGTGCTGAACCGAAATCATTTCCAAGCGGTCCAAGCGGTGCAGGAGGCGATATTGCCGAGAGCGGTTCAGCTTTTCGTAGGGTTGGAACTGCTCACCGCCCCGCGCCCGGTGGTGAGCCTCCACATAGGCCCTGATGTATTGGTCCTGAAATCTCTGGAAGGTGTGGAAAATTTGCTCCAGGGCTTCTGAGGTAATCGAGGGGCGTGTCTCCTGGTAGAAGTGCAATATCTCCTCACGATCTTGCCGGAGCGCACCGGAGACGACCTCCTCCGGAAGGTGCAGCCTTGGATCAGTGACATATTGATGGACAAAAAGGGCCCGTTCGGCCTGGGCTAGAAACCCCTCCACTTCTTTTACGAGTCCGAGCTTTTCTGGCAGAAGCGGGTCCCTTTGTCCAGCCTGGAGAAACCGCTCTAAACCCTCACGGGAGGAAAGACTGACCTTAACCTCCTCCCATAGGGCGACGACGCTCCCAATCTCTTTGCGGCTCCGTGCCCAGGGAAGATTCTTGAAGGCCTGGAAAGCAGCGGCCCATTCCATTCTGGAAAGCAGCGCTCTCAAGTCTTCCAGCGCCCGCTCCTTAGCGGACTTGATCTCAGACCACAACCCTTCCTGGGAGGCTAGAGTGAGTGGGGTCTTGCGGAATGGCTCGGGAACTAACGGATGGTCGGCAATGCTTCTGCGCAGTTCCTCTCCGAGAATCTCACCCCGACCCAGACCGGTGATCCCTTTGAGCCCGCTACGGACGATATCCTCCAGTCCTTTTCTCCTCGTGCCATGATAAGGCACCAAATGGCCGGAGCAGAGAAGAGCCATGACGAGGATTTCAAACTGAGGTTTCAACAGGCCGTAGTCTCCCTTTCTGAAGCTCCAGTAAAGTTCCTCCAAAGGCACGCTTTCCCGGGTGGTCATTACGTCAAAAAAGCCGTGGACCAGTTCGTTGCGGCGTGGATCCACCTGGAGGAGATACTGATTACCTTTCTTTTTGAGCAACCCCATGGGCTTTAGCAGACCTTCCAGTACGTTACGGCTGGTAAACTTGGAGCGATTATCCACCTGCAACATCCCCGTAGCGAAAAAGTCTTTGAGAAGGGTGGCGAGGATGGTGGGGGCCGGAGTCTCCATGTATGGATGGATGCGAGTGTGCCGGGGAAAGCGGAGTTCCAGCATCGGTCGTACGAACTCCTCCAGAAACTTTTCCTGGCTCAGGTAGCCGAAGGTGGCAATTTCCACCTGCCTCTCGTCTCGTAGCAGCAGACCGTGAAAGTAGCGACGGGTAAAGAATTCAGTAAGTCCTCTTTTTTCCTTCTCCAGATAATTTACCAGGTAGGCTCGAGACCGCTGGCTGTCTTCTCCGTGCTCCTTTTCTACCTTCTCCAGAAGGAGCAGGGAGGCGAGCATCTCCCGCATCCACCCGCCTTCGTCCTCAAGTTCAGCAGGAATCCAGAAGAGGAAGATTCCGGGATACCGTTCGCGGATGAGCGGCAGAAGGTTCTCACGCACGTGCTGATACTGGCGGTCGCAGGCATGGGTGGTACCAACCAGGAGAAAAAAATCGTCCTCGCTTCTGGTCCACTGCCTGCCCAGGGCCTCCACCTCAGAGAGTAAGAGCTCATCTAATTGGCGCAGGAGCAGAAGACCGCTCCTTGGGGTGTATTGCCACTTGAACCTTATCTGCTGCCTCCCATGCTCCAGCCAACCTGCCAGGGGCAGGTGCGGAGAGTCAACCATCCGTCCGAGTTTACTGAAGAGTCGGTGGTCTTCCGGAAAAAGCTCCGTGGCCAGATGGAGGACCCGGCGTCGCATGATCCCGGCGATATCAGCCTTGAGATCGATATAGTAATGGCTTTTGAGGGGATCGGTGTCCGTCTCCTTCCGAATATAAGAACCTTCTATTGCCAGACGCTCTAGAATATCGTGGAAAAACTGGTAGTTAATTTTCGCTTCCATGGGAGTGACGCGGAAGAGAATCATCTCCGCCATGTGCCGCACCGTGTATTTGAACTTTACCGGCGATATAGCAAAGAGGATGAGGAGCTTGATCGCGGCAAAAGCGATTCGCTGCTGATCCGGGTCCTGAAACAGTTCGGGTATTTGATCCTCGTAGGCAGCAAAGACCCGTTCCACATAGATCTGGCTTTCGGAACGTTCCCGGATTCGGTCCAGGAAGTGGTCGAAGATGACCTCAGGGGTGAGCAAGTCGTGGACCGGGCGTTCCAAAAGGGAAGGGATGTGCCGTTCGGCATCCCCTTTCAAGCGAAAGTGGATGAAATCCACCACGCCGCGATGTTCGGAAAACAGTGGTTTGAGCCGATCCAGCAAAGCGGTGGTGGCGGGATGGATGGGATAGAGCCGGGCGAAGCGCTCAGGCTCTACTGGGAAGGTATCAAAATGCGCCTTGAGATCCTTGAAGATTTCGCCAATGGTGGTCTC
>CP070843.1:694998-698349 GCA_020350905.1 Deltaproteobacteria bacterium | reverse complement strand
TACCCTAATGTTGCAGACCCACGCCGAGGAAAAACGCGTCAGAGTGCGCCGAATGTGAGCCTGCACAGGCTGTGCCAGGATGAACAGTACTGACCATACGTGAGATCCTGTTCCGAGCACCGTTCGGCCCGAGCTCACGGCCGAGGGCGCTCGCAGATGGTGCGCTATCACTCGAGCGCAGCGATTCTTACCGGTTTGGGTATGCATCATTAGGGTTGACCCTAATGTTGCATACCCATTCTGAGGAGGCAATTCGTGAAATATCCGGGCTAGATTTTAGGGCTGCGCAACCAAACTCTTTCGGCTAGAATTAGTCAACTTTCTCCCGCACATGTTCCGAGAAGGTAGACTTGCTGGAGTCCGGATGCTATCTGGTCTGCCTGGGAGGTTGGAAAGACAATGGACTTACCTGAAACTCAAAATCGCCCCCTGAATATTGCTCACCGAGGTGCACGCTCCCTGGCTCCAGAAAACACCCTGGCTGCGGCTCGTAAGGGTTTAGAGGTTGGCGCTGACATGTGGGAACTGGACATCCAGATGACCGCGGATGGAGAACTTATCGTCGTGCACGACAGCACGCTCAAGCGTACTTCAAACGTCAGGGAGGTTTTTCCCAGTAGAAAACCATGGCTGGTCCACGAGTTCAGACTTGATGAGATTCGCCTTCTTGATTTTGGCTCTTGGTTCCGAGAACAGGATCCCTTTGGTCAAATTGCCGCAGGTATGGTTGCGGAATCGGACCTGGCTAGTTATGTGCGGCAACAGGCGCCAACCCTCAGAGAAGCGCTCTCCTTTACTCGAGAGCATGGCTGGAGCGTAAATCTCGAAATCAAGGACTTGAGTGGAAATCCAGATCCCGACCTGGTCGCAACAAAGGTTTTAGCTCTGGTGGAAGTTTTGGATATGGTAGACTCAGTCCTGATTTCATCTTACAACCAAAACTATCTGGCGCAAATCAGAAAAGCACACCCCCGTGTTGCCACCGGGGTCCTGGTTTCAAGACCTCATCCACACCCTGAAACGCTCTTACGCCAGCTTAGGGCCCAGGCCTATCATCCTCGCCTTAGCGCCTTTCGGCCCGCAGATATTGCCTTGCTACACCGTCAGGGCTGCCGGATTCACATTTGGAACGTCAATGATCGCAAGACCATGCAGAGACTTGTGAGGGCCGGGGTAGACGGTATCTTCACGGATTTTCCCCAGCTACTCACCTCGGTTCTTGCCAGTTGTGGGAGAGATAAAAAACGGTAAGCTAGCCCGGATATTTCAATCAGGTCAACATTTTTTCCTGAGAGGAGATTTGCTCTTACCCTTTGGCCACCACCTGCTGTCCTTGCCGGCGGCGAAGATCAACTTGTTCATCAGACTTTTTCACCCACGTTCCCTGAATGAAAGCCTCGGTCATTCGATAGGCCTCATCATCAGAGTACTGCCGGGGCGGGTGCTTCATAAAATAGGCTGATGGCCCGTAGAGAACGCCACCTTCACCACGGTCCAGCGCCAGCTTGCAACAGCGGACGGCGTCAATCGCAACCCCAGCCGAATTAGGCGAATCTTCCACCGATAGACGCAACTCCACATTCATGGGTAGGTCACCGAAAAGTTTACCCTCCATACGGATAAAGCAAACCTTATTATCCTTCTGCCAGGCCACGTAGTCGCTGGGCCCGATGTGGATATTCTCATCATCCAGCCTTTCTTCAGTGACCGATTGCACCGCCTCTGTCTTTGACTTTTTTTTGGCAAGAAGCCGACTACGGTTGAGCATGTTCAGGAAATCAGTATTGCCCCCGGTGTTGAGCTGGTAGGTACGCTCCAGCCTTACGCCCCGTTTCTGAAAAAGGTCGGTCAATATCCGATGGACGATGGTAGCACCCAGTTGAGACTTGATATCATCTCCAATGATAGGAAGGTTGCTCTCTTTGAATCGCTTGGCCCAGGAAAGGTCACTGGCGATAAACACAGGCATGTTGTTTACAACACCCACGCCCGCTTCCAGAGCACACTCAGCATAAAAACGCGCAGCCTCCTCAGAACCCACGGGAAGATAGTTCACAAGAATCTCCGTTCCAGACTCCTGCAAAATCCTTACAACCTCATCCTGATCAGGTTCAAGATAATTGGCCGGAACAAAGGTGTACTTATCATCATAGTTTTGCATGTGCTCGGAAAAACCGTCCAAGATACGGCCCATCTGAACCGTAACACCCGTATTGGGCATATCTTTGTAAAAAACCGTGGTGCAGTTTGGTTGCTGGAAGATGGCCTCGGCTACATCCTTGCCCACTTTACGGTGGTCAATGTCAAAGGCCGCCACCACTTCGATGTCGTAAGGCCTGTATCCGCCGATATCCCAATGCATGATGCCGATGGCATCTTCTCTACTCTTGTCACCATAGTAATTGATTCCTTGAATCAAGGAACTGGCGCAATTCCCAAGTCCAACAACGGCTATTTTAGCACGCCCCATCTGTTCACCTCTGCACTTTCTGTACGGCTTACGATCAGAAAAGATAACCTACTACCCCAGCCGAATATCACTAATCAACTTCATCCTGACAAGACCCTTACCATCAACAACACGTTAGTATAACCGATTCAGAGCCATACCGCAAAAATCCAACCTATTTAATTGCAGCGGCCATATCTTTTTCTAGTTCTTTGGCCTCAACTTGGAAACAGGAATACCACAGAGGAACTTGAAGGGCTTGTCACCAGCGTTGACATAGGTGTGTTGACTGCCAGCGGGTACAAAAACAACGTCGCCCACCCCCACCTCAAACCATTTGCCATCGATCTGCACCCGCCCTTTTCCCTCGATGATAAAGTTTTCGTGCTCAAATGGATGGGTGTGATCGGGTGTGTGACCACCGGAAGCTACTTCGATGACGCGTAAAGCGTAGGTGGGTGCTCCATCCCTCTCTTCATCAATGACCCAGCGAATGGTAACACCGGGGGCCTCGTCCCCGAAGATCTCGGCGTCCACTTCAGTATAGTGACACACTTTTCCCTTAGGTTCATTCATTTGGATTTCTCCTTCTCTTGGACATAGAGCATAGGGGAGCAGTGTCGAATTGCGAATTCGCCTATTAACTTTACTCCGCAAGAGCTCCAGAGGGCTGGCACCTTCCCTTCGCTTACGCTCGCTCTGCTGTTGTTGCCGGGCAGGGGTCTACCGGACCGAAGGTTGTGGCAGCCCGAGCTGCAAATGTAGCCAGCCTTAGCAGTAATATGGGGCAGTTTTATCTATTATAGATGGCCAAGGCTGGCCACATACGGAGCTTTCGGGAAAATCCCAGCCCTCAATCGCAATCTATGCGGAGTTAAGTACATGGTCGATTGCGAATTTCG
>CP070843.1:691920-694898 GCA_020350905.1 Deltaproteobacteria bacterium | reverse complement strand
TGCCATGACGTTAATGCCAACGAGAAGGTGTTCTTAGAGGATATTCAATTCAGGAATGGCTATAAAGTCTTGCGCTATAGGTTCTGGAGAGACGAACCGGGCAGGAAATAAGTTTCAAGTAAATTGAACTCACGTACTTTGGCGTGACCAAATGTTACTCCGAAATGAGGTCGGGCCGAGCCGTCATATTGTGTAGCTAGGGATATCCCCCTTTTTGTGTTCTTGAGCACTATGTTCCATGTTTACCCCGTGAAATTCGTCTAGCCCGGATATCTCATGAATTGGCGTCGTGAGACGGTGAAGATCATTGTCCCACCGGGAAATCGCAGAGGGTTGGATCCGAGGCGTACTTGAGCAGTACGTCGCAGGATCCGACACTTGAGGACGCCCGGAAGGACGATGATATCCGCCGTCGCAGCAGACGATTCATGAAATATCCGGGCTAGTAAAATTCACCAATCAAGACCTGACCCCCTCCCATTTGACATCTCCCAGATAGCTTTTCATTCATTTTTCATTTTTCTTTCATATTCGTTTCACTTTCAAGGTGGTTAATAGAAGCGGTTCGGGAAGGAAAACACAGCCGTACACTAAAAAGCACAGGGAGGTATACCAATGAATAAGCTAATGAAATCGATGATTGTAATCATAGTAACGGTCGTCACATTTTTCTTAATAACTATTGCAGCCGCTGAGGAAAATCAGGATGATAGGACTCTTTCTCCCTATTTCTTTATTGAAGATGGTGATTCTTCAGTGGATAAATTTCCTTTAAAAGAAACTGATGTAACTGTGAACATTAGTGGTGTCATCGCTGATGTGGTCATCAAACAGAAGTATTATAATGGTGGCACACGTCCAATTAATGCACGGTATATTTTTCCTGCATCCACCAGAGCCGCGGTTCATAGCATGAAAATGATCATCGGCGAGGAGGTCATCGTTGCTCAGGTCAAAGAGCGCCAAGCGGCGCAGCAAGAATTTGACAAAGCAAAGAAGGAAGGAATGAGTGCCTCTCTCGTCAAGCAACAGAGACCAAATGTCTTCAGCATGAATGTTGCCAATATCTTACCGAACGACACCATCGACATAGAGCTCCGCTACACTGAATTACTGGTTCCGACAGAAAAAATCTATGAATTCGTTTATCCAACCGTTGTTGGACCTCGATACTCTAATCAGCCGGAAGCGACTGCGCCCGAAACAGATCTATGGGTCAAAAATCCGTATCTTGAGGAAGACCAAGTTTCTCAAACAAGCTTCAATATCAGCCTCAGCATCTCAACCGGCATAGCCCTCCAGGAGATAGTGTGCACTTCCCATGAGACTGATGTCATTTGGAAGAGCGAATCGGTTGCCACCATTCTCCTTGTGGCTCCAGAAGATTTTGGTGGAAACCGGGATTTTATTGTGAGGTATCGCCTTGCGGGCCAGGAGATCGCATCAGGATTGCTCCTCTTCGAAGGACAAGAGGAGAATTTCTTTCTGCTGATGGTCCAACCCCCAGAACGTATCAAGCCCGCGGATATTCCTCCCCGCGAATACATCTTTGTCGTTGATGTTTCCGGCTCAATGCACGGGTTTCCGCTCAACACCGCCAAGAAACTGCTCAAGAATCTTATTGGTAATCTGCGAGCCGTGGACAGATTCAATGTGGTTCTTTTTGCCGGGGGTTCACGTCTCATGTCACCCTCATCACTGCCGGGCACGAGGGAGAATATCCGCAAGGCCATAAGAGTAATCGACAGACAGCAAGGCGGCGGAGGCACTGAGCTGCGTTCCGCTTTACAGAAAGCGTTGTCGTTGCCCCGGAGCGAGAGTTTCTCCAGAACGACAATGGTGGTAACCGATGGATATATTGCTGCTGAAAGGGATGTGTTTCATCTGATTCAGAACAATCTGAACCGCACGAACGTTTTCTCGTTCGGTATAGGTAGCTCGGTAAATAGGTATCTCATCGAGGGTATGGCCAGGGCCGGGCAGGGTGAGCCTTTTATTGTTACAAAACCTCAGGAGGCGCAAGGAGAGGCGGAAAGATTTCGTACCTATGTTGGCGCCCCGACGCTGACCAACATTGCCGTAAAATACGATGGTTTTGAAACATATGACATTGAACCTCCAGCCATCCCCGATCTGTTTGCTGAACGGCCCCTTGTCGTCTTTGGCAAATGGCGCGGTAAACCAGAAGGTACCATCGAACTAGCCGGACTTGGGGGAGCAGGGGAATATATTCAGACCATTCCTGTAGCCGAAACAAAGCCTCTGAAAATGAACCGTGCGCTTCGCTACCTCTGGGCTAGGACAAGGATTGCCCGGATCTTAGACTACAGTCTTGGCAGAAGAAATAGAGAAGATGAGCTTGAAATTACCAATTTGGGACTCACATACAACCTTCTCACTCGATACACATCATTCATCGCTGTCCATGAGGCAGTGCGTAATAGTGAGCCCCAAAGTGAAGACGTTACTCAGCCGCTGCCCTTGCCTTTGCATGTCTCCAACCTGGCGGTGGGCGGAGGCGCAGCGAATGTGCCTGAACCTGAACTGTACATGTTGCTGGTGGTCGCTTCTCTTATTCTGCTGATTCCTCTCATGAGAAATCGTATTCGGAGGTCTTCGCTTATGAAGTGCAGATGAGAGGTGCTCTGTAAAGACGGCAATGAAGGCGATGAGCAGTTGACAGAATGCTAGCCCGGATATTTCATGAATCACTTGCTGCGACCACGGATATGGCCGTCCTTCCTGGCGTCCTCGGGTGTCGGCCCCTGCGACGTACCGTTCAGGTACGCCTCGGAACCAACACCCTGCGGTTGCCCGGCGGCACAGCCATCTTCGTGGTCTCGCGACAGCAATTCATGAAATATCCGGGCCGAATTTGACTGATAGGATTATAGTCGATGCTCGATGAGATTTCTTACCGCCGGTCTAAAAAGGACCATATCGCGGCTGCAAGGTTCTCCCACAGATATTGAAGAATG
>CP070843.1:682478-691820 GCA_020350905.1 Deltaproteobacteria bacterium | reverse complement strand
TTCCGAGCCTACTTTGTTTCCTACGGAAACTACCGCATTTGGGGCGCTACCGCCCGAATCCTTAAGATCTTTTTTGAAAAAAACGGCATTGAGATGAACATCAAAGCGGCGATGGAAAGTTAGCCCGACAAACACCGTCTATACGACTTACTTGCTACAATATAAACGACAATTGAGATCCAGATCACTATATGTATGGTTTCTCTTAATTGACCTACACTCCCAGTCAGGATGTTGAGTCGCCCTTTTTCAGGCACCTTCCACTTTTTACAAATATCTTCTTGCGTTTAGAATCAACTTATGTATAATGCCTCTATTCATGCAGTTTTACGGAGGGTCCCTCTGTCCAGCCGCGACAGGAGCGGGTTTACAGGGCATTGGGGGTGGGACCAACCAAAAGCTTATTGACAAGAAGAGGAGGAATCTATGACCAAGGCAGATCTCGTAGCAAAAATGGCAGATAGTGCCGGGATCACCAAAGCTGCTGCAGAAAAAGCTCTGGCCGGCTTCTTAGGGGGAGTAACCGACACACTGAAGAAAGGGGGCAAGGTCACCCTCGTGGGCTTCGGCACCTTCAGTGTAGCAAAGAGAGCTGCTCGGGAGGGAAGAAATCCCCAGACCGGCAAGAAGATTAAAATCAAGGCTACCAAGGTCGTCAAATTCAAGGCCGGCAGCAAGCTCAAGGGAATGGTCAAATAGTCAACCCCATGACCACTTCAACCTTGGCTTCGTGTTAGCGGCAACGAGCCTAACCAAGAAACAAGAGTATTTATCCTTTCAATAAAGCGGAGCAAGATGGTCCTACTTTAGGCAGAGACCACTCTACTCCGCTTTTCCCTTTTTGCAGACTAAGGTATTTTGAACCACGGAGAGCACAAAGGAGATTTTAGATTGAAACAATCTGCAATCTACACTCTAAGATTCCATCTCTTTGTATACTTAGTGGTGAGTACCTCCCCTTTTTGTTGAGCCATTAGGATCTGCACCACAATGAACCTTGAAAATGACTCAGTCGTTATCGAATCCCGTAAGGGTTCCCGGGAAAAATCCAGCGCGCCGCTGGCCATTATGGCCTGCAGTGAAGCAGATCGTCGTCGATTTTGCCGTCTGACGGCCCCCGTTGCAGACAGTGCACGTACAGCTTATAACGCTCGTCTGCTGGACGTAGTCCATGGTAACCGTTCCATCACCATCGCAGGCCCCATCCTTGGTGCCCCGCAGGCTGTCCTTGTCCTCGAGAAGCTGATCGCCCTCGGAAGCCGGGTAATTGCTGTTTTTGGCTGCTGTGGGTCGCTGCAAGCAGACCTTACAATTGGGGATTGGCTTTTGCCCAGCTCAGCTCACAGCGAAGAAGGAACATCTTCCCACTATCCTATGAGCGCGGCAAAATTTCTTCCGGACACCGACTTGTTTGGTAGTCTGCAAGACTACTGTGTGCAAAACGGGTTCTCCGTTCGCGCAGGACCAATCTGGACCACCGACGCTCCACTGCGGGAAACCGTGGACAAAGTCAGCGGTTATGGAGAAAAGGGACTCCTGGCAGTGGAAATGGAGATGTCAGCCCTCTTTCATGTGGCCGCATATAGAAAAGTACGGTTGGTTGGGCTGTTGGTGGTCTCAGATGAACTTTCCACCCTAAAATGGAGACCCGGCTTCCGCAGCACCCGTTTTAAACGGGCCTGCCGCCAGGCAAGTGAAACTCTCCTCGACTTCTGCTCCAGCCTCCCCGACCAGCTTATTACTCAGCGTCCACCTGAAAACGAGGCTTTGTCATTCTGAGCCCTTCGATTTACTCAGGATAAACGCCGCGAAGAATCTCTGCGAATCTAGTTAGTAGGAGATTCTTCGTCGTTTCACTCCTCAGAATGACATCCACAAGTTTGGTTCGGGTGCTGCGCAGCCCGTGCATTCAACAAGTCGTTCTCTGCTTGTCTAACATACTTGTGTGTTGCATAATATGCGACACAGAGAAACAACGACACGGAGAAACGGAGAGATAGAGATCTTTTGTTTTCTTTTTGACTTTTTCGTTTTCCCATCTCCGCGTCGCCCCTTCTCCGCGTCTCCGTGTCGTTTCGTTCGAAGGACCAATGCATGTCTTCTCCAAACAAGCGGAGTAAACAACCAACGCCAACTCTAGCCATAGACGTCGGGGGTGGCACCCAGGATATTCTCCTTTGGCAGCCAGACACTTCCATAGAGAATTGCGTCAAACTGGTTTTGCCGTCCCAGACAGTGGTGGTGGCGAATCGTATCCGTCGCTGCACCTTGCAGGGTGTTCCTATTTTTCTCACCGGGAATCTCATGGGTGGCGGCGCCTGTGTTGGCGCCCTCCAGGAGCACTTACAGGCCGGATATCCAGTATACGCTGAAGTGGGGGTTGCACTAACCATATACGACAACCTGGATCGCGTCAGAGATTTGGGAGTGACCCTGGTGGAGGAGCCCCCACCTGATGCGTATCCGGTGATAATGGGCGACGTGGACCATGCGTCCCTGGCCGAGGCCCTTGCGCCTTTCGAAGTTGAACTACCGGACTCATATGCAGTGGCGGTCCAGGACCATGGCTTCTCGCCGCACGGGAGTAACCGCTTGTTCCGCTTCCAGCAATGGCGCGATTTTCTCGATCGAGGTGGCAGATTGGATCAGCTCTGGTATGAGGAGCCGCCAGATTATCTGACCAGAATGCAAGCTGTACAGCGAGACTTGCCTGGCGCTTTGGTGATGGACACCGGCGCAGCTGCCATCTTAGGTGCCCTTTGCGATCCAACAGCCGCGGACAAGACCCAAGAAGGGTTGGTGGTACTCAATCTGGGAAATCAGCATGCGGTAGCCTCGCTGGTATTTGACTCAAAAATCGTTGGTATTTATGAGCACCACACTGGTTGTCTCACAGTTGCCAAGCTTCATGATCACCTGGTCCGTTTTCGTCAAGGTACACTCAGTGACCGGGAGGTATTCAACGACCAAGGGCACGGTTGCGTCACCCTTCCCGAAGCCAAGAGTATGAGTGCTTTTTCAACTGTAGTGGTAACCGGTCCCCAACGACATCTGGCGAAGAGCCTGGGCTATTATTTCGCCGTACCCTATGGCGACATGATGCTCTCAGGGTGTTTCGGCCTGATACGCGCAGCAACAGGGGCGATTTAGCTACGCGTCAGTTGTCCGTGGTCCGTCGCAAAAGGCGCATAGGGCATAGAGGATGGAGCCAGTGGCACAAGGCTCAGGGCGCAAGGGAACTGCGAGATTATATATCGTAAGGGAGGGTTTCATCCCCGCCCGATAAGGCGAAACATGAAAGATGATAGATCGACTTGAACGGTTTGAACAATTTGAACAACGGACAACTGAGAACGGACCACCGATAAATAACCACCTGCAACGGTAGTTTGACTTTCGAGTCAATGGATTGAGTTGTCATGGAAACAGGCGGGACAATTCCCGAAAATATTCGCCAAAGAGCCGCTGAACTGCGGGAGCAGATCGACTACCATAATTACCGCTATTATCGTCTCAATGACCCTGAGATTGCTGATGCGGCCTATGATGAGCTTTTTCAAGAGCTGCTGAGGCTGGAAAAAGAGTACCCGCAACTCATCAGCCACGACTCACCAACCCAACGAGTGGGTGCCGAACCTCTGGAGCCCTTCACATCGGTCAGCCACCACCGGCCCATGCTGAGCCTGGAGTCTTCTCACGAACCACGTATTGTGGAGGATTTTCACCGCAGAGTCCTAGAAGCAGCAGGAGAAACCGGGGTTGACTACCTGATCCAACCTAAAGTGGACGGGGTATCCGTGGAGCTGACCTACAAAAACCGCAGGCTAAGCCGCGCCGCCACTCGCGGAGACGGCTTCACCGGGGAAGATATTACCCTCAACATCCGCGCTATTGCCACCATTCCCAGAACCCTCTCTTCGCCGGCGCCCGCTGTTGTGGTGGTGCGGGGAGAGATATTCATGCCGGTGGACGGTTTCCGCAAACTCAACGAACGACTTATCACCGAGAACAATAAACCCTTTGCAAATCCTCGCAATGCCGCCTCTGGCTCTCTACGCCAACTCGATCCCACCGTTACTGCCAGTCGGCCTCTGGAACTGTTCCCATTTGAACTCTCCAATGCAGATGATTTGGGCTACCAGAACGAGAGTGACTGCTTGGCTGACCTCAAACGCTGGGGACTGACAGTCCCACCTGAAGCGGTGGACAAAACCACCTCCCCGAAAGATATTGAGGCCATCCATCGCCGCTACAGTGAAACCCGTGACCGGCTTGATTATGAAGTGGACGGTATTGTGGTAAAGGTTAACGGATTACCTCTGCGAAAGAAGATGGGTTCGCGCACCAGAACGCCCCGCTGGGCCATCGCCTACAAGTTCGAACCTCGCCAGGAGGTAACCCGGCTGGAAAAACTCATTGTCCAGGTGGGGCGCACCGGCAAGTTGACTCCTGTGGCGCTGCTACTGCCGGTGGACGTGGGTGGGGTAACCGTGTCTCGGGCATCTTTGCACAACTTTGGAGAGGTGGAGCGACTGGATGTGCGGACTGGAGATACTGTCCGAATCCAGCGGGCTGGAGATGTCATTCCTCAGGTGATGGAAGTAATCAAGCCGGGAGAGCCCCGCAGTGAACCGTTTCTGGCTCCTGACAGGTGTCCAGTATGCCGGAGTAGAGTGGTTGAGGAGGGCGCTTATCACAAGTGCCCCAACCGTCTTGGTTGCTCGGCACAGATTCACGGCAGCATCAGTCACTATGCCTCCAGGGGAGCTCTGGATATTGGGGGTCTCGGTGAAAAGACCATAAGAACCTTCCTGGAAAGAGGCCTGATAAAGGATCTCGCCTCTGTCTACAAGCTTTCTAAAGATGGAATTGCTCCGCTAGAAGGCTTTGGTGAGCTTTCGGCCAACAATCTAGTAACAGCAATAGAAAATACCAGGAAACCCCAGTTGCCCCGATTCCTCTACGGCCTCGGCATTCCCAATGTGGGTGAGAAAACCTCCGCAGACATAGCCCGCCATTTTGGCACTTTTGCAGGTATCCGAACCGCAACCACGGATCAACTTCTGGAGGTGGAAGGGGTGGGCCCCATTGTTGCCAGGTCCATAGTTGATTTCTTGTCTAATCCCTCAGTGGATGCAGAGCTGGACCGCTTGCTCGAGGAGGTGAGCCCTGAGGCCACGGAGGCAGCGCGGCCTGCCAAAACTGAACTTGCTGGAAAAACCTTTGTCTTCACAGGTACCATGGAGAGATTCTCTCGAAAAGAGGCCCAGAGACGGATTGAAACGGTGGGCGGCAGGACCGGTTCCTCTGTGTCCTCGAGAACCGATTATGTTGTTCACGGCCCTGGTGCTGGTTCCAAGTTAGCAAAGGCCCGCGAACTGGGAATCCAACTGCTTGACGAAGAGGAGTTTCTTGCACTCATAGGTGAACTGGGAGCCTGAGACAACAAGCTCATTACAGCAGGGAGTTTAACCGCAGAAATCACCAAGTTCACAAAGGAAAAATAATATTGTCTTTTTAGTCTTTGTGCTCCTGGTGTTCTTTGTGGTGAAATAGTATGGACTCCGTGATCAAGCACTATTGCCGATGCTCACTGGTAATGGGGGTGTCAATGACAAAAGCACGAGCGCACATACTCATATCCGGGCGTGTACAGGGGGTCTTCTTCAGAGCCTACACTCAGAGAGCCGCTCAGGAAAGAGGAATTCTTGGCTGGGTTATGAATACTTCCGACGGTCGAGTTGAAGCTGTCCTGGAAGGCGAGAAAGAAAATGTCGGGGATATGATCCGCTGGTGCCACCAGGGATCGCCCCATTCCCGCGTAACAGAGGTAAGCGTGGATTGGGAGAAGTATACCGGCGACTTTAAGGACTTCTCTGTAAGGTATTTTTACTAGACTATTCGGGCGGAATAAACCCCGCCCCTACATTTTTGTGCTTAGTGCATACTGCCTGCACGGCGTCTACTGCCTGCTGTCTGCTGCCTTCTGCGCTTGCGCGAGCATCTCCTTGGCGTGGGCCCGAGTTTTTGTCGAAATCTTTGCCCCCCCCAGCATGCGGGCAATTTCTTCGAGACGTTCTTTCCCACTCAACTCCTGCATGGTTGTGGTGGTTCGGCCTTTAAGAGAGCTTTTACGTACCACATAATGATAATCGCCATAGCAGGCAATCTGAGGCAGATGTGTAATGCAGACTACCTGATGTCGCCGGGAAAGACCCTTTAACCGCTGTCCCACCCTGTCTGCGGTTCTACCGCCGATTCCAGCATCCACCTCATCAAAAATCAGGGTCTCAAGCACTGTCTCCCGGGCCAACAATTCCTTGAGAGCCAGGACAATCCTTGAAAGTTCTCCTCCCGAGGCGATACTGGCCATGGGTCTGAGTTCTTCGCCGGGGTTGGCCGAAAAGAAAAAGGCGACCCTGTCCACCCCTCTTTCATCCAAAAGGTATTCATCCACCCGGACACACTCCGTGCTCGCCCCGTAAGCCCGGAAAGCCCTAATGGGGTCCGAGCCCTCTTCTTGGTCAAAGCGCACCTCGAACCGGCACTTGGCCATATCGAGGGTGACCAAGCTCTTTTCCACGGCCTTGCTAAGTCGGCGAGCGGCTTTTCGCCGACGTTTGGAAAGTTCCAGAGCCTCGGACAGTGCCTGCTGGCGAATCTGCTCCAGCTCCTCTTCTCTGGCGGCGATCTCCATTTCGTTACTTGCTGACGCATCCAGCTCCTGCTGCAATCCATCTGCGTGGGCGAGTACCTCTCGCGTGCTACCACCATACTTGCGCATGAGCCGCTTGAGAGTGTGCAACCGTTCCTCCACCCACTCCATTCTGGCGGGATCCGCTTGGATGTTCTGGATGTAGTCTCTAAGTGTCAAGGAAACATCCTCCACCTGGTGTTTGACTCCCTCCAACGTTTGGGCCAGAGACTTGAAGGCAGGATCCAGGTTACCCAGGTCGGAAAGGATTTTCTGACACTGGCTCACCTCTTCCAGAACAGCACCGCCATCTAAGTATAGAATCTGATGGGCCTCGGAAGCACCTTGCCGAAACCGCTCCACGTGACGCAACCTTTCGCGTTCCACTTCGAGCTGGATCTCCTCGTCCATCAGAATCCGGGCATTGTGGATCTCCTCCACCTGAAAACGGTACAGTTCTTCCTTTTCTTGGCGCTCCTGGGCCTGACGCTGTAGTCGCCTCAGTTCGCTCTGCAGCCTCTTGAGCTTACCAAAGGTGTGCCCGTATCCTTGCCGCTCTGCTTCGAGGCCCCCAAATCCATCAATGATCTCCAGGTGGGCTTCAGGTTCCAAGAACAGTTGATGCTCACGCTGGCCGGAAATGCTCACCAGCCCCCGACAGAACTGGCTCAATAACCCTAACGTGGCAAGCTGACCGTTGACATATACCCGGTTGCGTCCGGATGTGGAGAGAACTCGCTTGACCACAACCTCCGGGCCGCCCAAATCCCCCAAACTAGCTAGCAGTAGGTCTCGATCTACATCATCGGCCAGGTGAAAGAGAACGGTCACTGCAGCTTCCTGGCTACCAGTACGAATGAGATCTCCAGAACCACGACTGCCCAGCAATAGATTGAAGGCGTTAACCAGAATGGATTTGCCCGCACCCGTCTCTCCGGTGACTACGGTGAGTCCTGGTTTGAAAAAGACAGACAGCTTGTCGATAATGGCGAAATTACTGATCTGTAACTCGGCAAGCACAATCCAACCCCACTTACAAGGGTAACCTCAACTTTCTTTTAATAGGAGTTGACTTTGTCACAATTGAGGAGAGATTTCAACCGAGTTATGGGGAAATAATGCGACTGGCTATTGGGTGGATGAAAGCTTGAGAATTCAGTTAATTATGGACCAATTAGTGCCCATCCGAACATTTCCTTTATAGAATGCCATTCTGCGGAGTCGCGTTGCACGACCTGTAACTTTTTTATTTGCAATCCTCGCCCGCTTTCAGTATGGTTGGAAAGATGGTTTAAGCATCAAAAAGTGAACAACACCTTACTGGCGCACTTCCTTCGAAACTCCCAAGAAATCTTAGGAGGAACAACAAGCATGGATTCGCATTCGTGCGAGTTCGAGCGAACTCCACTTATACCACAGCGGGGCACCAAACCATCCTCTCATTTATCTAACTGAAATCATAGATTAAAGGGACGTTCCCCTGTTGGTAGCGCCTGTGATGTAGCAGCTACAAACCACAGAACACTTGTAGCATAGCTTTGTCGGTGAATTCCGCCAAAAAGGTACTGCCATGAAAAACAGAGAAGGCGGCCTTACGCTTAATGAACTCATAATATCACTGGCTGTGGTGGGTGTACTAGCCGCTGTGGGTCTGCCAAAATTAGTCAAAATAGTACCCAACTACCGTCTCACTAGTACAGCGCGCTCCCTTGTAGTCCAAATCCACAAGGCAAAGCTTAGGGCCGTCCAACAAGGCACTATCTACTATTTCGATTTCGATCTTGACGGTGACGGCAACCTGGAATCAGGAGGCTGCTTTCTGTGGCGGGATCACAATGGAAACCGACGGAAGGAACTGTTGGAGAAAAGCGATATGCTTATGGACTTTGAAACCTTGGCCAACGTCCACCTCCAGCCTTATTCTCGTGAACTCGGCGGACCAGATCGTGGGCCAAACAACACCAAGATCGATGCAGGCGGTGGAGACGGGGTTAGCTTCAGTCAGAATCGAATCAAGTTCAATCCCGACGGGACATGCAGTACCGGTACCATCTATCTCCACAACTCCAATGGCCGGACCTTGGCCATCCGTCTTCGTTACAACGGTTTGACCCAGCTTTGGATGCATGACGGCCGGGGCTGGGAACGGTGGTAGAAGTGGTCTGTCACCTAGGTACCAATTATCAACGCCATATACGTTTTTGCGCAGTTTTTTTTCCGGATGCTACCTTGAACCGCAGAATATCGAACAAGGAATTATGAATGTCGAAGGAGAGCAAAATATTTGATCTTGAGGACCGCTTAATTGAATTTGCTGTAAGAATTATTCGTTTGGCGGAATCTCTGCCAAAAACAAAGGTTGGAAAGCACGTTGCGGGGCAACTCATTCGTTGTGGTACGTCCCCCGCTCCCAATTATGGTGAAGCTCAAAGCGCAGAATCTCGCTCTGACTTTGTCCACAAGATGAAAGTATCACTTAAAGAGTTACGTGAGACAAGAGTATGGTTACTTATCATAGTAAGAGCCGAACTGATAAAGCCAACTTCAAAACTTGAACCTCTGATTACTGAGAATAATGAGCTGATTTCTATTTTTGTAACAAGCATAACAACTGCTAAACATAAGAACAAAATAACGTCATAATTCGA
>CP070843.1:679758-682378 GCA_020350905.1 Deltaproteobacteria bacterium | reverse complement strand
AGCTATTACAGTTGCTCCTCCAGGACCCTGAGTTGGTGATGCTTGACGAACCTGAATCCGGCGTAGACCTGGAAAACCTGGAAATCCTCGGCAAGGCCATCAATAAGCTTCTGCAAAAGTATCTTTGGCGGACTCGGGCCAAATCTGGCCTGGTCATCTCACATCTAGGTTTCATTCTCAACTATATCGAAGCAGACGCCGGCTACGTGCTGATGGACGGCAGCATTCACTGTCGCGGCAATCCACGCGAACTGTTCAAGGGAATCCAGCGACACGGCTACCAGGAGTGTGTCAAATGTCAGAGGTAAGGAGGAACCGCGCAGAACTGGCCAGAGAGAAGCAAGCTCCTTTTGGCGCGGATGTCGATCTGCTGCAATACCAAATTCTCGCCGAAGATCAGGCCGAGGCGTTAGATCTTGACACCTTAACCACAAAAGACCGTGAGAAAATCATCCGGTCAGGCGTTGACCTCGAGGAGAAGGGGCGCGCCGGGACCTTCCTTCAGGCCGACCACCGTATTGTCCACTGTGCTGTTACGCAGCCAGGGCTAGAAGTCCTGCCCATGGCCCAGGCCCTGGAGGAACATTCCTGGCTGGAGAAGTATTACTGGCAGGCCGTGGACGTTGACGCCGATAAGTATACAGCACAAGCTGAACTGCATTTTCAAAACGGCTACTTTATAAGAGCTCTGGAGGGGCAGCAGGTCACAACCCCCATTCAGGCCTGTCTCTATATGAAACATGAGAACACAGCGCAAAATGTCCACAACATTATAATCGCCGAAGAAGGATCGGAACTCAACATTATCACCGGCTGTGCCACCGCTCCTCATTTGCAGGCAGGTATCCACATAGGTATCTCCGAATTCTATGTCAAACGCGGAGCAAAACTCACCTTCACCATGATCCACGATTGGGCTGAAGACGTAATGGTTCGGCCTCGGTCTGGTATCGTGGTAGAAGAGGATGGCCTGTTTCTGTCCAATTACGTCTGCTTGAAGCCTGTTCGTTCGCTGCAGATGTACCCGACTACCCGTCTCACCGGTCCTGGCGCCGTGGCCCGCTTCCATTCTATTCTTGTGGCTCCGCCTGGGTGTGAACTTGACACCGGCGCCCGAGTGGTGCTGGAAGCCCCCCACACCCGGGCTGAAATAATCTCGCGGACGATTACAACGGGTGGGGTTATCAAAGCCAGAGGGCACCTCAAGGGATTGAAGCCGGACGTCAAAGCCCACCTGGAATGCCACGGGCTCATCCTTGCTGAGGAAGGCACCATTCACGCTATCCCAGAGTTGGAAGGACATAAGGCTGGGGCGGAGATGTCGCACGAAGCGGCAGTTGGAAAGATAGCTGAAGAGGAGATCGAGTACCTGATGGCCCGGGGACTCACGGAAGAAGAAGCCACTGCAACTATTGTCAGAGGCTTCCTGAATGTACAGATCGAAGGTTTACCGCCTGAGCTTCAGACAAAAGTGGACCAAGCCATTGAAGAAAGCGAAATGAGTATGATGTGAGGAAGCTTTCAGCCTTCAGCTGTCAGGGATAAATCAGGAGTCAGAGTCCAGAAAAATTCCGGTACGGAGTATACGATACAAAGCCCAAACATCCCGAAATTGTTGGGGCTGACTAACGGGTACCGACTACTGGTTACACACATATTGCGCCATGAGCGCGCCTCAACTCCCCAGCCTCTTTGTGATAAAATCCAGACATGACCCATTATCGTATTCTACTTCCCTATTTCCGCCGCAATCTGGGCATCCTTGCCATCGGCGTCAGCTCGCTCCTGATAGTCGATCTGTTGCAGCTTTTCATTCCACGCGTCATCAAGCTGGCTGTGGACGATCTCACCCGCTACCAGGCCACCAGCGCCGGCTTGCTCTCTTACGCCGGGATGGTTTTGGCCTTGGCCCTGGGCATCGTCGTCTTCCGCTTTATCTGGAGAAGATGCCTGTTTGGCCATTCGCGCCAAGTTGAGGAGGCTTTGCGAAATCGTCTCTTCGCCCACTTGCAGACTCTCACTTTTTCCTACTTCGACCGGGCTAACACCGGTGACCTTATGGCTCACGCCACCAACGACGTTCAGGCAGTGCAACTGGCCGCTGGCATGGGGTTGGTGGCCCTCACCGACACCCTTGTCCTGGGGACCGCTGCAATCGGCTTCATGCTTTATATCAATCCCAGTCTGACTCTGATTGCTCTTCTGCCCATGCCTTTTATAGCTCTTTTTGCCCGGACCATCAGTAAGATTTTCTATGAGCGCTTCCAAAAGGTACAGGCCTCGTTCTCTCAACTAACAGAGCGGGCCAGGGAGAATCTTGCCGGTATTCGCACCATCAAAGCCTATACCCAGGAAGCCGCAGAAACGAACCGCTTTGATCAAACTGGCCGGAATTATATTGCAGAAAATCTCCGCATGGTCAAGATCAGCGGCTTGTTCTCCCCCATGAGTCTTATATTTACGAATTTGAGTATGGCCCTGGTCCTCGTCATCGGTGGCAAACTTACCATCCTTAACACCATCACCGTTGGAGACTTTGTTGCCTTCAACAGCTATCTTCTCCTCCTCACCTGGCCCATGATGGCCCTTGGTTGGATGATAAATCTGTTCCAGCGGGGCT
>CP070843.1:673977-679658 GCA_020350905.1 Deltaproteobacteria bacterium | reverse complement strand
TTTATCCCGCCGTGAACACCATAGTAAACCGGCTCGCCGAAGCCTGTTATAACAGCTTTTCTGGTGGGTCCCCTCTCTCGGGTAATGCTGATCTGTGAGCTGTGAACGACCTTTGCCATGATTTCTCCTTTCTCATTTGTCTGAATCTGCCAGTAAATCCTCAAGGGGAGCAGACTTTCGAACTATATCCTGGAGGTTCATGGAGAAGAGCTGCTTTTTAAGTATGTCTGTCATCCCGACCCAGATTCCCCTTGTCGGACACTCGGGCGAACGCTCGCATAACTCAGGCTCAGTGACACAATTCACCAGGGCTAGCCTTCCTATCAGGGTCTCAATGATTTCCCCCACGTTGATATCCTCGGGACTTCTTGCCAGCATGTAGCCACCACGCCTTCCTCGAGCACTGCGGATGAGCCCGGCTCCCTTCAAAAGTATGATTAACTGTTCAAGATATTTGGCTGAAAGATCTTGGCGTTTGGCGATCTCTGCCAGGGGGATGGGGCCGTTCGCATAGTGTTGCGCCAAATCCACCATCAAACGGGTCCCATACCTGCCGCGCGTCGATAGTCTCATAAAACCTCACCAAATCATATAGATTAGCTAGAGATTAGCAGGCCAGAACAAGAGTGTCAAAGAAATTTTTTGAATGACAAATCAGAACCCAGGAGCAAGTGCGCCACATAAGATCTGCAGAAGAACGTTCGCTCACCCATGGCAAGAGCATGTGTTCCCCACCTCTTGACCTCAGGGGGACGTTGTCACGGGTGAAGTTTTTGAACTCTTATTGGGGATAAGTTGAATGGTGACACGGACGTTTTTACTCTGTCCCGGCAGCAGTCGCAGGGAAGCTGGGGAGAGCACTACCGGAACCTCGAGGACTTTCTCACCTTCTTGGGGTTTGATGTCACTGACACTGATGGATTCAGTGGATAGACTAAGCATCGCGTTTAGTGTCGATTTTGGTCCGCTTATCTTAACAGAACCAGGCCTGACACTGATCCTTTCAATCTTGTATCCGGCAGGCGGTTTGCCGACTACCTGGGGTTCGACCGCTATATCCTTTTTAATGCGCTCTTCCATTTCCAACCTGATAGTGGCAGGGGTTACGCGCACTACTTCCATGCCTAGGGGAAGTTCTATGTTGTCTGCGTTCAGCACCAATCGGTGAAACCCCGCATCGATCTTACTCAGATCCAAAAAGGCTCCCACCTGTTCCGGATTGAGAGCACTGACGAGTCTTCGCTTCCCGGTAATTTGTACCTCAACTCTCTCGGAGGATGCTCTTCTGAGTTCTATATTCTCTGGGATGTTGCGGAAATCCACCGAAGTGGTAACGTTGATCAAAGACAGTTGCTTTCCAGAGTAGATCCCCCAGAAGGCTGACACCAGTAGAAAGGTAACCAAGAGACCGGCCAATTGGGACAGGACCTCTCTGCGACGGGTTCGAGGTTTTGTCCCCGAATCGACCTCCAGAAGCAAGCTGCCCAACACCATTTGCAGCTGAGGTGGTTCGTGAATCAGTTCCACCTCTCCCTTGCATACCACCGAGACTTCTGCACGCTCTTCGGATATCACCACGATCACCGCATCACACACCTCGCTAAGACCAATGGCAGCCCGATGCCTGGTGCCAAAATGTTGCGGTAAACCTTCTCTCTTGGTCAGGGGCAGGAAAGCTCCAACCAGTTTGATCCGGGCGCCCTGGATGATTGTCGCACCGTCGTGCACCGGGCTTTCCTTTGCGAAAATGCTGGCAATAATCTCTGAGCTTAGCTTGCCGCCCAGAACAATCCCCTCCTTTAGGTGCTCGGCCAATCTGTCTCGCTGCTGGAAAACGATCAGTCCGCCTGTTCCACTCTTGGCCATCTGAAAGACGGCTCGTTCAACCTCGGGGAGGTCAATTGTCCAAGGTTCATATGGTCGGCCCAGAAACAACCTGACCGGATTGGTCTGAATCAGGACCTCGCGGATTTCGTTTCTGAAAACCACTACGATGACCAGCACGGCAACAGCACCGACACCCTGGAAAAACCAGCTGGTAAGCACGAGCCCGATGGCCTGAGCGATGGTGTGACAGAGCCAAAGGAAGAGAACGCCCAGCAAGATTTGCAGGGCTGTAGTTCCACGAAAGAGAAGAAACAGCCTGTGAACAAGAAAGCTGATTACCAGAATGTCTACCACATCCTGCCATTGGAAGGAAAAAAGGAATTCCATAGGAGTTACTCCTCTACTCCTTCACCTACCAAAGGATTGTGCCTCAGAAAACACCTAGTCTCGATTGTACCACTATATATACAAGCAAAATTCATACTCGGTCGATGATCATGGTCCCTTGAGCTTGGTCTTGTTTCCTTTCGGTGGCTCAAAGCATCTCGAACCGCTGCCCTCTATTGGCAATGTTGCACCCGGAACGTAGGCTTCTTGTAAGCAAGGTAAGAAAGAGATATGTTGCTGTCAAGAACATTACGCAAACCGCAGAAGGCATGGCGCTTCTTGCAGTGAGCAGTAAAAGACTGCGAGACGAGCGAGAGCCGGATGACTCTATTCCTTTTTCAATCGACTTTCTCTCTCGCCCCACCTCACATCCAACTGCCATAGCGCCTTGCGCTCTGCGGTTTGCGTAATGAAATGAAAACGTGCTTGCAAACAAACAGTCTTTGGTGTAAGACATTGCCACTATTTTCCAACCATACTCCGACAATAGCGCGGGCTCTCATGCCCCCGTAGCTCAGGCGGATAGAGCACCGGATTCCTAATCGTATCAAGCCAAAACCCATAAAGCCAGTGCCAGATCGTATCTACTCGTTGTCGCTGGCTTTTTTAGTATCCAAAGAAGTTGGAAAGTGTTAGGGAATTTTAGGAAAAATGTAATGTGTTGGGCACAGTGCGGGCACAGAAATAATGAGAGGGCAAACAGAGAATCTATAACCATATATGGTAACTCAGTCTTAAAAGAGAAAGTGTGTAGTATGTCATATAATCTGCAACAAAGGAGTCTAGTCTTAAATAAGTGGTACCACGAGTGTTACGGTTATTAATTTGCTAAACAGATCATGTCATTGCTCTAGCCAGTGTGCAAGCAGGGAGAAAGTGAGGTGGGGACCACGGAGTGATGGAAAAGAGAACCCCCATCGACACGGCCAAATATGCCGATAGGGGACGAGGGAATGGAGTTTGGATCAGGTGATCCTCCGGACAGGATAGTATTAAAAGCCTATTATGTTTCACTATGGTGTCGGCACAGTGACAATTTTATGAACTCAACAAAAAAGCGGCGCCGAATCTCCGCATCTTTTCAGTTTAAAACAAGATATTGTAGCTTGGTCTTGAACCAAAAAGGCAGAGCCATTGCCGACCCCGTTCCTTTAAATCTAGTATCTAAATGCCCAAATCACCTATTATCTTCGAGAACTCACCGCAAAGCCTCGAGTTCCCTTCCATGTGTTAAAGTTGATAATCTGCTCCATACCGTGACCGGATCAGCTGATAGAACAGTCTCGGAATTGGTTTTTGCCAGTCACTAGATCTCATTCTCACTCTGGTTACCAGCATCTTTCCGCATAATCTTGCAGAGCAGTTTGTGAAAGCCTTCAGGAGAAAAATAGACTACTTTTTCAGGGCCGAAACGGATTTCATCACCATCAGATAATTCGTGTACTTGGTTAGTGGTTATTTTCTTGTTATTAAGAAATGTACCGTTTGACGATTTTTCGTCGATCAAATAACATTTTCCATCAGATGGGTCGACATATAAATAAGCATGAGTTCTTGAGATATTTGCATTAGGAAAAACGATATCATTATTGTTATCTCTACCAATATTAATCTTTTCAGGATTTATCTGATAGTTCCTTTTTCTTATCTTTTTGATACCTTGCCCGATAAATTCAAAATCTATATTTGATTTGTCAATTTCTGTTCCTAAATAACGCATTTTCTCCGAAACATTCTTAAGATTTGCCAATACACTATTGTCATCAATATGCTTTGTAATTGGAACAAAAAATCCATCTGGGTACCTCAGCCTATAATCTTCAGAAGTCATGTCAATTACTGAAAAGGCGTCATATTCTGTAAAATACTTTTCTCGCTGTGGGCTGTGCTTCAGTATGATATTCCATATCTCATTTGGGCTGTTTGAAAGATATCCAGGAGTACATCCCTTGCATTTGTATTGTCTAGCAAGGGCAGTAGCTGCGTGAGTAATATTATGACAATGAGTACAAATATACCGATTGTCCCAAAAACTCCTGAATCTGCTTAGGGCTTCGTCCCATGTTTTGCCTGAAAAATTTGGACCATTAGAAACGTCCACTGAACTGAGATATTCTTGTAACTCCTTTTGGGCAGCCTTTATGCAAAGAGCTTCATCTGCCAGTCTCTTTTCCTCTATGATGTCCCTATCTTTAGATAAGGTCAGTGGAGCTGTTGAAGAAAGATACTGTCTGATCAACTGATCGCTCTCGTCATCTAGCTCTTGAAACTCGACTCCCACATAAGGTCCGTTTACATATTTTATTGCTCCCCATATCTGAAGTTGGGACTGCATAGAATTGTCTAAAAGAAACGATACTTTCACACTATCGTTCTTATGTAACTCATTGACATTCTTGGTCTTAAATCTTAGTCCAGCAACAGAAAGATTTGTTACTATCATCTTATCATTAACATCTCTTTCGTGAGTGATTTTTTCAAATCTGCCTTTCAAGCTTAGCTTTTTTCTATAATATTGTCTCTGTTCGAATTTAATAAAGTAAGAATGCCTGCAACTACATGTTAATTTTATTTCGTGATTCATCTTGAAGTCAGCGGCATTGACTTGCTTAGATTTTTTGCACTGCGGGCAGATAATATTGCCTTCTTTATACTTGTTTAAATAGATCTTCTCTGTTTTCATCGTTCAGTAATAACCTCCCTTGCACTTGAGGCAAGGGCCACAGGCTCACGGGAGTACAGGAGGCCCTTAGCATTCGACCTTGCTCGTAGAGCAAGAAGAATGCCAAAAAGGCAAATTGCGAGAGGAACATTTAATTTTACTAATTTAACTGTGATTGTTGGCATTAGGGCAGTCTGGATGGGCTAGTTCCACCGTAGCCCACGTTTCCGCAAGCACCCCTCAGATCCCGGACAGTCGGTTTTCCCGAATCCGGTTCAGACCCTGGCTTATCCTCCTGCTGCCTTCCCGCAGCCGAAGAAGCTTAAATGCTGGTTCATATACACCCCTCTCCACTACGGTTTACCTGCAGGGCTAGACCCGAATTTAATGGCTCAGCTACCCCGGCTCGATGTCCGAGACCGGCCAAGGCCCACCACGCTTCAGAGCCCGACTGATAGTCTTGGGGTGGACTCCCAACCTCTTGGCCATGTCTTTCTGGTAGACACCTTTTGCAACCTGTGCTTTGATATACATCCAGTCCTCCTTCTTGAGCATCGGCACCTCCAGATCTGTTAGGGGTTTCTGAAGGTATAGCCTCTTGCTCATTAAGGGGGACATTTTTTTTCGGTGTTTTGGATACTTTTACCACTGGTTGTGACACCCTCTCAGGGTGTTACCCTTCAAGGGTGGCGTCTACCGCTACCTAGCCCGGATATTTCATGAATCTTTTTTGAATTGAGTATTTTTGAGTTCTGGCTGGATAAACTTCAAGGGCAAAAACCCGATTTAAGCTGAAATGAAGACA
>CP070843.1:671241-673877 GCA_020350905.1 Deltaproteobacteria bacterium | reverse complement strand
TTGCTGGAACACGATATCCCTTTCCTCAAGAGACACCTTTCCCAGCCCTTCAGGGCGGTCTGCATGAAGGGTAGGGCAAATTATTTATGTTTGTACCGCTTTCACCGCTCTGTGGAACAGCCTGAGCTACTTCCTGGTTTTGATGGGACTGTAGGCAAAGAACTTATTGACTGGGCTCAACAAACTACCAGTGGAGACCGGTCAGAGATCCATTGGTTGCCAGATGATTTTGTGGGGTGGGAGCAAATAAGCGCACGGGCGGACCAATGCTTGGGGCAGAAATGTGCCAGCTTCGAACGGTGCTTTCTTACCTTGCTACGGCAAGAGGCGGCTACTGCGGAAATCGTCGTAGTCAACCATCACCTCTTTTTCGCGGATTTAGCGGTCCGGTCCGGTGGCTACGGACAGGTGATTCCCCTCTATGAGGTCGTCATATTCGACGAGGCACATCTCCTGGAAGAAACGGCAAATAACTACTTCAGCATTCAGGTAAGTAGCTATCGATTGTTTGAACTTTTTCGCGATATCTCTTGGGAGATGGGAGCAGCGCGGAGCACGGATAGCTCCCTTACCAGTTCCCTACAAAGTCTCGGCAAGCTGAGCACCCGATTCTTTGAGATGTTTCCTTTCAGCGACAGGAGGCAGCGGCTCCTCTCTGAAGCTGTGAGCGGGGAGATTCACCAACGGTGGTTGCAACTGAGTCAAGCTTTGGAACAGCTCATAATCGAGCTCTTTCGTCACCAAGACCTCAGTGAGGGATTGTCAGCGTGTCATCGGCGTGCTCAGGAGATTCACCAGAGCCTAGAGTTGATTCTGAATCAAAAAGATGCCAATTATGTTTACTGGTATGAGACGAGAGGTAAGGGTAAGTTCCTCTGGGCCTCGCCAGTGCACGTGGCGCCCATTCTACAGGAGCACCTGTTTCACCGGCCGATGCCTTTCATTTTTACCTCCGCTACCCTCGCTGTAGGCAACAATCTGGACTTTTTCAAAAATAGACTGGGGTTGTCCCCAGAAACGGCGGGACTGATCCTTGACAACCCCTTCTCCTATCGGGAGCAAACGGTGATCTACCTGCCGAAACACCTGCCATTGCCGGATATGCCACATTTCGCAGAGGCAGTCACTGAGGAAGTAGCAGCTATTCTGGAAGAGACCGGAGGGCGAGCATTCATCCTCTTTACCAGCCATCGCAATCTCAGAGAGGTCTATTCCCGGCTGTCTCCTCTGGAACGATTCACACTGCTGGTGCAGGGCGAGCAGCCAAAGGCTACTCTGCTCAAGCGTTTCCGAGAGGATACCTCGTCGGTGCTGCTCGGCACTGCCTCATTTTGGCAGGGAGTGGATATGCCGGGAGAGACCTTGAGTTGTGTCATCATTGATAAACTGCCTTTCGCAGCTCCAAATGACCCACTGGTGGCGGCGCGCTTGGAAAAGATCGCTGAAGCTGGAGGGAACCCTTTCTGGGACTACCAAGTCCCAAGCGCAGTTCTTGCTCTCAGGCAAGGGCTTGGTCGGTTGATCCGGAGGGCCAGTGACCAGGGAATCCTGGCCGTTCTGGACGGTCGTCTGTTCAAGAGGTCCTACGGCAAGCTATTCTTGGCGAGCTTGCCTGACAGTCTCATCACACACCGGCGGGAAGATATCGGCGCTTTTTTGAGATAGTAATGTCCCCTTCCCCGTGCCATCTGGTTGGTGGAATGGGTCCTTCAGTTCCTCCACGTAGCTCATAACCATGGCAGGCGAGAGCGTTGCGGGCAGGCAGCAGCGAAGAGAAGAGAATTCCCCTATCCCTTCTGCTCACCTTTTTTCGCCGAGTTTTTCCTAGCTCTTTCAAGCTCCGCCTCCACGTCAGCCTGGAGTGCGTCCAGGGTTCTGCCCCTCGAGACCCTTCCATTGATAAAGACGGTGGGCGTGGCTCGCACTCCCATAGAGGCCGCGAGCCTGATATCCTGGTTGATCCTTGCAACGATCTTGAGATCGTTGATGTCCTTTTCAAATCTCTCCATGTCCAGATTGAGCTCGCGGGCGATTTGCCGAAACTTCTGGTCGCTCAGGGTGTCGACATTCTCGAATAAGAGGTCGTGATACTCCCAGAATTTCCCCTGTCTTCGCGCAGCGAATGCAGCCACCGCAGCCTTTTTGGCGAATGCATGCTTTCTCAGGGGGAAGTTTTTGAACACCAGTTTCACCTGTAGGGGGTATTTCTCGAGCAACTGCTCGAGGCGAGGCGCGAGCTTCGCACAAGCAGGTCACTGAAAGCAACTGAACACCCCTATGACGACTGGCGCGTCAACCGGGCCACTTGAGGGAGAGACCGAAAGATCCGTGTCTTGGACGGCGGTTGGTGTTTTTTGAATTTTCCACTGAGCGGAAGCAAGATTCGCAGCGAATACACCCAGAACGAGGAGGAAAATCAAGGGGAATATGGTGATTGTATAGGTGCGATTCATTCCCAAACCTCTATTTTTTTATTCAACATGAAAAACCTGGTCCTCAGAACCAGAGTTCAATGGCTTTGCCGGTAAAGATTGCGAGTTGTTTTGGAGTCCTGAAGCAAATCGATTGCGGATTTAGGAATGCGGATTGCAGAATTAGAAATAAGTCCTTTGTTTGAGCTTTTATTAATTTCAATC
>CP070843.1:667977-671141 GCA_020350905.1 Deltaproteobacteria bacterium | reverse complement strand
TCTTGCTCCGGATTTCTACCAGCTCGTCGTTGCTGCCCGTGGTGCTGTGGATGACAACTACGGTTACGAGGTCTGGGATCTGGGAAGCCGATACCCGTGGCAGGAGGAGAATCCGACCCTTCCCACCATTGAGCTTCGCGGCGAGGATCTTTTCTTGAACCAGAAGAAAATCCGCTTTCATCGCCGTTTTCGCACCATGCGTCGCCGTCTCGTGCCGGTTCCTGCTAAAAAAAGGCGACTGCAGGAACAACGTCCCGGAGAATGGCAGCGCCAGTGGCAGGGGCACATGATTTGCTCCTATCCCCCGGAAGATATTGTCATCGAAGGCTGGGGCCACTACATCAAGAAGAAAGCAGGTCAGATCCTGGCCGCTGAGAACAGCAGGACTGTCCCGTTCACCAGTTCTCTTATGGATGGGATTGACTTGCGTGAGACAATTCGCAACTGGCACGAAGGCAAACTCTATGTAAAGGAAAACCGGTCTCTGCGGGGCAAGGTGGGCTCAGTGGTGCTCATCTTTAATGAAGACCAGCCTGCCGAAAATGAGGCGGAGAGATTCCCTTGGCGCGTGACCTGGCTGGGTGAACATGAGCAGGAATCGGACATGGCATTTTATGCCACTCCATCAGGCCAGCACCTCGTCGGACCGGGAATATCGCGATGCCAGTATGGAGGCTTCATGCTTACCTATCCCCCCATGCGGGTATACGACATTTGGCAGGACGCGTTTTTTGACATCGCCAGCACGAAGTCGGAACGATTGTTACTGGCTGCCATCGACTATTGCGAACAAGCCCAGATTGCCTACATCGCCGCCAAGCCCCCCCGGAGTTGGTGCCATACCGTGGCAAGCCGTTACCGCAAGAAAATCATCTATTTACCCATTGGTATGTTCTCACCGGTTTTTCTCAAGAAGATTCGTACCTTTCATGTCCTGGACGGCCATCACGTGCGGGAGGTCGCCGGTGAATATATTTAGAGGCATTGGTATGAGAGGAATTGTCTGCATGGCTTTTGCCCTGTTCTTTCTCTGGAACTTTCCCTGCGGTGCTGAGAACTACGTGCTCGTGGGTCAGATGGGATCCGAGATCCGTTACGAACTTGAGCAACGGGTAAGGCGCAACCCAGGCACTCAGAAGTTGGTCTTGAGTTTCGTGGTGCCACCGACTTTTGAATCTCCTACCTACCGACAGGAAATTCACGGCTTCGATCTCGCTTTTTCCCCCCAGCCCAAGGACAAGAAACGCTCGCAGGATAATCGGGGAAACCAGATCATTGTCGCCACCTGGAAGCCAACTCCGCCTGAAATCACTGCCCGCATCTCATTCAAGGCCCAGAACCAGACGATGCTCCAGCAATTACAGACGGAAACTCCCTTCCCTCTGGAAAAAGTTCCGCCTGATGTCTCACCCTATCTCTCCCCTACCAAACAGGTACAGTCGGATGATCCTCGTATACGGAAACTGGCCAAGAAACTCACCCAGGGTGTGACCACCCAGTTTGATGCGGTCCAGCGCATACTCACCTGGATCGTGGACAACCTGCGCTATGTTACTCCCCCAGCACAATATGATGCCCTTTACGGCCTGGAAGCGCGCAAAGGAAACTGCCAGAATTTTTCTCACTTGAGTGCAGCGTTGATGCGGGCGGTGTCCATTCCTGTCCGCATTGTAAATGGAGTAACCCTCAACAAGCCCTTCAATGTCTCCCGGAAAGGCGGTATACTCACTTTCAAAATGGGACAAGGCCGCCACTCCTGGATCGAGGTCTGGTTTAGGGACTTGGGTTGGGTGCCTTTCGATCCACAGCAAACCGAGCTTTTCGTTTCCAATCGCTACATCAGAATTGAGACTGGAATTGACAACAATGAAACCATCAACGATGGTCTTTTACGCTGGACACAGATATCGGGAAGCAAAGGAAAACCCAGGCTGCAGGAGTCCATCAGCGCCGATTTTGACAGCGACCGGGTTAAACTCTCGGGCAGTCGCCAGCAATACGGGCCGCGGAACCTGCTTCTCGTTCCTCCTGTTCAGGCAACTTTTGCAGAAATAAAGGTGCCACCGCCGCCACCGCCGCCAGTGATAACCGAACCTGAGCGCCGCAAGCTTCGTTTCCGCGTGCCCTTTCTTTTTGGCAATCTCGAGTTCCCGGAAAACGTTGATTTCGCCTTTCCCCGAGGCCCGGCAAGTACGGTGGGCACTGACAGCTACCAAATGACTCGCAATTTCGTAGTGGAGACCGCAGAGTACGTCACCACAAAATTAATCCAGTATGCTCAGGTTTTCGAACTCCGCCAGCCTGTTAAGCTGGACAAAATAGGGCTGGCACTCCATAATTTCGGCGGCGAAGGCCAACTCTGGCTCGAACTCCTGCAGGACAACAACATGAAACCGGGTGAGCCAATTGCCACGAGTGACTTTATAAATCTGAATCAGCTCTCCCTGAAACCAGGCTACCGTTGGGTGGATTTCGACTTCAGCCGGGAAAAGCCTGAACTCATGCCTGGCAACTACTGGTTAGCCTTGGGATTTACCGGTAGCCCTATCGTTAACTGGTTCTATACCTACGGCAAACCGGTGGGACCTGTTGAGGGCACGCGCTACAAAGGGGTGTACCAGGCTGACTGGAGCAACGCTCTCAGCTATGAGTTCAATTATCGAGTCATTGGCCTCACGGTGGAGTCCAGTAAGCAGTAGACAGTCTGCGCGGGGCGCTCCGAAATGAATAACGAAAAAACACCATTTTTCCTGCCTGCCTGTCCCACCTGTCCCGCGCGCAGTCGCGGGGCCTCCCGCTTGCCCTGAGCGATTCGGCCTCAGGACTTCGAGTGAGCCTCAGTCAAACTCCTCGTCGACAGGGCTACCCACCAACTACCACCTGTTTCTTGAAACTGCCTCTTGTCACTCCTGCCGCTACGAGTTACAAGAAACCCTGGGTAATCATGAACCACCTCTTAAATCCGAATATGGCATATGAAAACCTGGAAATTTTGGCTCTCGTAGGCTCACCCCGAAGGCTCGGCAATAGCGAATTGATGGCCAAGGAAATCAGCCGGCGCATTCCCGACCCGCACCGGTTAAAGCTTGTCCGTCTTCCTGAGATGGACATCAGGTTCAAATTTTTTGTTGCAAATTTGTGATGTTTTTTCTAACCTAAACGAC
>CP070843.1:662786-667877 GCA_020350905.1 Deltaproteobacteria bacterium | reverse complement strand
ACCCGAGTGTTGGCACCACCGTGAAATTCACCTGACAGCGAGCCCACAGCTCCAGCCACCGCAGCATACATGTGGGCTCTGGTCGAGGCAATCTCCCGGGCAGCGAAGGTGGAAGCATTGAAACCGTGCTCTGCATGCATCACCAAGGCGGCATCAAAAAAGCCGGCTATGTCCTCGTCCGGTACTTTTCCATTCATCATGTATAGGAAATTTGCAGCATGGCTCAAACTTGGATCGGGGTCAATGGCTTCCTGGCCATTACGGATACGCTCCCAGGCGGCGGCAACTGTTGCTAACTTGGCTACCAATCTTAGTGCCTTGCGGTGGGCGGCTTCTCGGGAAGGATCGTCAGCCTCAGGGTCGTGATGGGCGAGCATGGACACGCACGCCTGCAAGACGTCCATGGGCAAGGCGTCTTTGGGCCTGGTCTTCAAGGCGGCAATCAGTTCAGGGGGTACGGCTCGCTCTGCCGCAAGTTGGGCCGAGAAAGGCTTGAGTTGGTCTTTTGTAGGGAGAGCCTCATTGAGTAATAAATGCACGACTTCTTCAAAGGAAGCTTTGCCGGCCAGGTCCTTGATGAGATAGCCTCGATAAACGAGGCGCCCGACTGAGCCATCTACCTCACCAATGTTGGTGCTGGCAACAACGACGCCACGAAGCCCGGTGTTCTGAATATCCATACCACTTTCCATAATCTCCTCCTTCTGACCACGGCTGCCCTTTCCTCCGGTTGGCAGTTGGCCAGACAGCATTGAAATTAGACCTCACAATTAGTCGCAGTTATTTGAAAAATATTAAACACTAAATTGTAGCTTGTCAAAATGAGAGAAGGCACAAAATCAAGTGACTAGAGTGAGCAAAGTGCCTAAGATCATTCGATCTGATTCCAGAGTGCTGCCATCCCACATCCGCATTCCGAAACCGAGAACCCACCCGAAGGGTGGGAGTTCGAAGGACAAATCCCAAATCCCAAGCACCAAATCTCAGGGTTTCAGGTGTCAGGTGTCAGTAAAAAGAAACACAGAAGCTGAAATCTGAACACTGAAACCTGAAATCTTGTCATTGTGATTTGTGATGTGTAATTTTCCTCAACTTCTTCCCCTCGATATCGAGAACGAGAACGAGCTATATCCGCAATCAACCCTATTCCCACTGTACAACTGACCACTGACAAAGGCCTTTAGGCCCTTTTCAGCAGTAACAAGGTATTACCAATTACACTGAGACTACTCAACAGCATGGCACAGACCGCTATCAGTGGCGACAGAAGTCCACTGATAGCTATTGGAATGCTAACAAGGTTATAGAAGAAAGAAAAGCCAAGATTCTGATAGATCTTTCTCTTAACTCTTTTAGCAAGCTGGATAAAATCCCATATCTGGAGAGGATCTCCCCTCATCAACGTCAGATCTGCCGCCTCCTTGCCTAGATCGCTACCAGAGTGAACTGCGATGGCCAGGTCCGCCTGGATGAGGGCCGGGGCATCATTTATGCCGTCCCCAACCATGGCCACCAGTTGTCCTTGCTGCTGCACTGTAGAAATGAAGTTAGCTTTTTCCTGGGGTAGTTGCCCGCCTTGTGCGTCTTCGATCCCCAGTTCTTCTGCAATTGATTTGGTAGTCTGATCATCGTCTCCAGAGACCAAGGTAACCCGGTACCCGGCAGCATGAAGACGGTTCATTGCCGGGATTGAGTTGGATTTTAATTCGTCGCCAAAAACAAAAACAGCGCACATTCGACCTGCATAGCCCATAAATACCAGGGAATGTTCCGGCTTTATTGCGTCAACAGCAAGATCTGGGCTAGCCTTCAACTCACGAGCAAGAAATTCTCTGGAGCCTATTCTTACTTTTTCATCATCAAAGGTGCCAGATATCCCATTATCAAAGACCTCTATTTCCTCTAGGTTCGCGAGTTGCACGTGCACTTTTGCTGCTTCTTTGATGATCTCGGCAGCGATGAGATGATCCGACTCCTTTTCCAGCGATGCAGCCAATGCAAGGATTTCATTTTTAGATAGCGAGCCGACACGAATAACCTCGAGCAGCGACCATTGCCCTTTAGTTACAGTCCCGGTCTTGTCGAGTACAAAAGAATTCACTTTGTCTGCTTGTTCAAAAGAAGTAAAGTCTCGGACCAAGATACCGTTTCTCCCTGCCAGTGAAATTCCGGCCACCCTGGCCATGGGGATAGCGATACCCAGAGTGCAAGGACAAGAGATCACCATAACGGTGACCGCCCGAATCATTGCCTGCTCCACAGTTAGTCCGGAAAGCAGGCAGACCAAGCCGGTTCCCACCCCGAGGGCAATGATAACAGGAACAAACCACTGTAGGGCGCTTTCAGCTTTCCCTTCGAAAGGTGTCTTTTCCCCTAACGCCTTCTCCATGATGGCGATCATTTGGCCAACAACCGAGTCCTCTCCAACCCCTTCGGCCCGTATCTCAAATGTCCCCTGAAGGACCTTACTGCCGCTCTTTACCAGATCTTTGGGTTTATTGGTAATTGGCAGTGGTTCTCCGGTGAGGGAGGATTCATCCACAGCTCCCTCACCATCGAGAATAAAACCGTCAGCCGCTAACACCTCACTTTCTTCAACCCTGAAAGTGTCTCCCTTTCGAAGGTTATCAGCGGCAACATAGCGACCCTGCGGATACTGATCGGAACAGATTTTCACCTTAGTGGGGCGGAGTGAGAAAAAATTCGCCAGGTCTGCCTGGACCTCAGTCTTGGCTCTCCTTTCAAGCAGTTTTCCCAAAAGAACGAGAGTAATAAGCATTGAGGCTGTGTCGAAATAAAGGTGGATGCTGCCGCTAAGTAGACCGAAGATGCTGTAGAAATAAGCACTGAAGGAACCAGCCGTTATGAGTGTCTCCATACTGAACGCCGCAGTGGTTATTCCAACCCAGGCGCGACGATAAATATTACGACCGCCGTAGAATAGAACAACGGTTGCCATAATGAAAATTGGCCAAGATAGTTTCCAAATCGTCTCCCGGGAGAACTCGGTAAAAAAACCGGAATAAAGGGCAAAGGAGAGCATCATTACATTCATGGTTAGCAATGCGGAGACAACAAAGCGAATGAACTCTACCTTTTTTTCTCTGGCTTCCGTCTCTTCGCCCGGCAGTAAAGCTTGATAGCCAAGCCCCTTTATAGAGTCGATGATACGCTGTGGAGAGGTGAGAACCGGATTGTAGTCACATCTCACCCGGTCGGTGGCGAAGTTACAGGATACAGAGATAATCCCGGGACTCCTTTTGAGTGTCTCTTCAATGACCCAGGCGCAGGCGGGACACCACATCAGGGTTACGTTGAGAGTCAGGCTTAAGAAGGACGCAGCGGCAGTGGACTCCTGGTAATCTCGCTCCTGAACAAGATCAGTCTGAGGAAAAACAGTGGTCGGGCTCTCCTGAGCTCTCTCAACAAGCTCAGCCTCAGACCTGGGGATGATGCCAATTTCCCGGCACTTTTTGAAAAGCTTTGTTTCTCGGAATAATCCCGGATCTCCTGCATCGGATGATTCAATAAGCATGTGGAACACCTGTTTGCACCCCATGCAGCAGAAATGGAATGTTCGGCTGGGCGTGGTTGAGGAGAGCTTTTGGTAGCGAAGTGGAAGTCCGCAGAGATCGCAGGTAGGGGAAGAAAGATTCATCTTAATTGCGGACACCGAGGGCTTTTACATACGCCACGATACGCCAGCGATCGAGTAGGGGGATTGTCGTGGCAAGTGCGGGCTGTCTGCCGTCAGGAATCCCGTAGCTTATCTCCTTGAAGTGCACTCCAGCTGGTAGGGCTTGAACCTTGGCGCTTCTAATATCTGTTGGTAGGGGACTGAAACTCTGCCCCACGGTTCCTTTGCCGTCGTGATTCGGGCCGTGGCACATATAGCAAAAGTTAAAGTACAATTTCTTTCCCGCCTCGATCACGGCAGGATCTTTGAGGTTCAGGGGCGATTTGAGATCTTCAGCCTTGCTGGCTCTGAGCATTGCTTCGGAATCGGACACTGGAACCACTCCCGCTTCCATGATGAGCAGCGGTTCTTCATGGGGTCTGACGCCAGGAGTCTCCCGCATCCGCCAGAAATCAGCATAGTCGTCTATGTGCCTCAGAACAAGAACAGCCACGACCACTACAGAAAACAGGATTCCGGCTAGGACAAGAGCTTTTTTCACCTACTCACCTTTCTGGCCTTTTATGTGCTGCGGGTACGGGAGCGGTTCATAGATGGCATAGGGAGATTCTCCAGGTACGTCTCTTACCTGACGGTATTCCCAGTCGGGTTGGCCTAGATCACCGACAACCAAGTAAGAGAAGGCTCCCTGGGCTAGAACCAGAAGCACAAGAAGAATGACTATAATCCAGGTTCCAAAAGCTGAGCCATGGTGGTCCTCAGTATTCATGCTAAATTTTCACCCCCAAAACACCTGTAAAAAGTATGTAGAAGAAAAGCCATAAAACAGTGCCTAATATGGTCAGGAATGCAATGAGGGGAAAGGGGGCATTCCTTTCCTCAATTTCTCCAGGATAGGTCTCTGTAATCCGCTTTTCTCGCTCCTCCGAATCCCTTCTTCTGAAGATCATAAATGCCAGAGACACAGCAAAAAGGAAAACGAATATAAGGGCAGGGAAAAGGTAGAGCACGAAATGCTGGAAATTCCGCAGTTCAAAAAAGTGCAAGTTAGTTCCTCCAGGTAAAATGCCTAAAGTGAACTCAAATCCGCAATCTTAAATCCAACTATCCTCCTTTAAAAATAGAAAATAACAGGGTAGCGACAGTGCCGAACAATCCAAGAGATGCGAGCACAATGAGAGCATACGCTTCGAAGCGACCTACCCTGGATACCTTGACCGGTTCTTTCTCCAGTCCTTCCTCCAGAGGCAGAAACCGCGCCCGCTGTTGGTCCTTAAACTGACCATTGCGCAGAGCCCACAATAAGACAACAAGGCTGATAACAAAACCACTGACCATGTAAGCGAGAAAGTATGGATAATACATAACAAATGCCTAAAATGCGCTAAAATGAACTAAAGTGCCTAAAATTTGAAATCAAAGAATCCAGAATCCAGTAGTCAGAATCCAGAATT
>CP070843.1:660066-662686 GCA_020350905.1 Deltaproteobacteria bacterium | reverse complement strand
CATGGCGGCCCGCTTTTTGGGTTCCGCATTTGCAGCCGGACCAGCGCTCCTTATTCTCCTGTGTCTCATCGTGAGAAAGGTGAGCAAGTTCGATCCCGGCAAGGAGGCCATCCAGAAGGTTGCTAACATTGTGCTGTATGCCATGATCATCAGTATATTCTTTGTGCTGCTGGAGATTTTCACCGCTTTCTACAGCCAGATACCAGGGCATATGCACGGTTTCGTCTACACTTTTGTCGGTCTTCATGGGCACGGAAATCTAGTCCCCTGGACGTGGGCCTTTGCGGTAATGGCAGTGGTAGCAACACTCATGCTGCTCTGTCCACCGCTCCGGAAGAATGAAACCACCCTGGCTATCTCCTGCTTGCTGGTGTTCTTTTCCCTGTGGATCGAGAAAGGGATTACCCTGGTTATTACCGGTTTTATCCCTAACCCCTTAGAGACAATAACCGAGTACGTCCCCACCCTACCCGAGTTGGCGATTACCGTAGGTGTCTGGGCTACAGGCTTTCTAATTCTTACCATCCTCTACAAGATTGCCGTCTCAGTTAAGGAGGAAATAGCCTCGTAGTTACGACACGTTAGGGGTATATTGAACGACGAAAGGCTCATGCCGATATGGCATGAGCCTTTTTCTTAATGTGTCGAACCCTAGATCTCAAAGTGCGAGTGTCCGAGCGGGCAGCAGACAGCTAGCAGCAGGCAGAAAGATTTCTTGGTGGGTTATATCCCTCTGCGGATCTTATACTACTATTCTTTGATCTCCCTCTCCACCCACTGGGGGGAGAGGGCAGGGGTGAGGGGGGCTGCTTGCTGCCAGCTGCGCCCTGCCAGTTGGTAAGCGCTTCCTGCGCTTACCATTTATTCTTCTCCTCCCTGACCAACTCTCTTCCCTCGCCAGGATATACTTTCCGTTCCTGCGGTGGCGTGGGTTTCTCCACAGGGGGCCAGTGGCCTAGGCTCGGTTCAGGGCCTTCACGCGTGACCACTGAGGGGGCGGAGTCCACCAGCCGCGGGTTCTTGCGGATATCTACGCTTTTTACATTGTAGCTGAATTCGATGGGAATACCGTTGGGGTCGAAAGAATAGACGGAGTGAATAAAGCCGTGATCGATTGCTTCCGACACCCAAAACCCCGCAGCTGAGATCTTGTCTTTTAAGTGATAAAGATCACCTTCGGATTCAACCCCAAAAGAGATGTGGTCGAACATGACAGGCCCGGCGACAGGGTAGCCGTGGTCCTTTTCCTCCACGGGTTCCACCCCAGGCCACTCAAAAAAGGCGAGGAGATCGCTTTTAGAGATCTCGAAAAAGTAGTGTCTGTAGCCGGGCTTGCCGAGTCCGGCAACCAATCTCATGCCCAGCAGGTCCCGCCAGAAGCGAACGGTCTTGTCCATATCACCCGTTACCATAGCCAGATGATTAATGCCGTTGAATTTGATCATGACTCCTCCAGGTTATCCGTAGTTAGTGATCCGTTGTCCGTTGTATCAAAACTAGGGATAAATTGGGAGTGCGGAGTCTCCAGCAGGCGGGGCTCAGCCCTTCGGTAAGCTCAGGGCTTTCAGCCGGCAGCCCCGCGACCCTTCGACGAGCTCAGGGCAAGCTCGCTCAGGACAGGCGGGACAGGCAGGCAGAGAAGATGATTCATGAAACATCCGTACTAGAAGATTGAGGCAACAAATCGGACAAATCAAAAGAATAGTACCTCCAACCTAAAGCGAAGCGCTCCTCCAACCTCCAACCCTATGCTCCATGCCCTTTATTCCATTACTCCACCACTCCATTACTCCAGCACACTGTCGCAAGCGGGGAAAGACCATTGAAGCCCCCTCAGGGGGTAGCCTAAAGCCAGGGCCTGCCGCGCCGTAGCCTGGGCGAAGGCGGGTCCTTTGGGCCCGGATTCTTTACTCAAGGGACAACGGACAGTCACCTGCAAGGTGACCGTGTTTCTTTTTTTGCAAATACTTTCACAAAAGGTTGACAAAGGAAAATCTTCACGATATATTGAGCGCCGGTGTGCGTGCACAACCGTTTTTTGTTCCTAACATCTTAATTTCACTTATGATTTACTCTAGCTATTGAGCCCGCCTTACAGTAAGGAGAATCCACTACATTAGGAGGTAGCAGCAAATGTGGCAAGTAACTGTAGATAAGGAAAAGTGTACGGGCGACGAGGAATGTGTGGATATCTGCCCGGTGGATGTTCTTGAAATGGTTGACGGCAAGGCCGAGCCTGTGAATATGGATGAATGCGAGGGATGTGAGAGCTGTGTGGAGGTCTGTGAAGAAGACGCGATTACCGTAGAGGAGATTTAGCGGGCAACACCATCAAGCATCCTCGTAGAAAATCTCAAGAACTGGAACCTCGCAAAGAGAAGTTCCAGCTGTTTCGTCCATCCTCGTTTAGAGCAAATCAGTATCTCGTCTTTGTTTAGGCTCCTGTCCAGGAAAATGGAATGGTGCATATTTTATTCAATCCAGTAGAGACGAACTTGAGTCTGATTTCAATTGCATAAGGAGGTGGCTAGCACATGTGGGAAGTAACTGTTGATAAGGACAAGTGCGATGGCGACGAGGAATGTGTGGACGTTTGCCCAGTGGATGTGTTCGAGATGGT
>CP070843.1:657462-659966 GCA_020350905.1 Deltaproteobacteria bacterium | reverse complement strand
GGATATTTCTGCCATCGCTCACGACCAAGACCCTCTTGGTTTCCTCCCCCTTGTAACCCCTGCTGACAACGCCAACCCGCCACCCTTCCTCTAACAGAAACCGTGCCAGCCATACCACCATGGGTGTTTTGCCCGTTCCCCCCACCGCAAGATTACCCACACTTATCACGGGGCAGCTCAATTGCTGAACTTTTAAGACCCCAAAGTCAAAGAGAATATTGCGCAATGCTGTCAGCTTATCATAGGAGCAGGCAACCACGGTTGCGACCATTCGTAAAAATGTGATCCTTGGAGTCTTTCTGTCTTTAGCCAGAATCAGCCCATAGAGCTTCTCGGCAAAACCGCCGTATCTCACCTGAGACTGGTTTGCAGGAGTATCTCTTCGATTTGTTGGATCGCTCATCACCATTCAGCTAAACTCTGCATACGCTTGATGTCAATTGGTCGATTAGTCGACTAGTCAAATCATTGAAGTCGATAAAATTGTAAGATCGCGGCTGAAAGCCGCTCCCACAGACACTGGGCGTCATTTGTCTTCGGCGTCATTGGGTCATTACGCTTACGCTGTCATTTGTCGTAAGATAAAATTCGCAATTCGAAATTCGCAATTCGCAATTTTCTCTCTGCCCTATGCCTTCCTAGTTCCCAAAATACTGCGAATAACCTCCAGGTTCTGGTCCACAGCACCCTGGTGCGGCTGAATGGCTGCCTGCGCTTTCTCGCCCTGTTCTCGACACATTGCTGGAGCTGCCAGCCAACTTCTGATAAGTTCAAAAAGTTCACCCTCATCTTCAATTTGAAAGCCACCCCCTTTGTCAGTAAGGACGGCGGCAATTTCTCTGAAATTTCCCATGTGGGGACCGAAGACAACCGGCAGTCCGCGTTGAACCGCTTCCAGAGGATTGTGACCCCCGAGAGGTACCAGGCTTCCGCCCACAAAAGCGAAATCACCCAGACTGTAGAATCGCGCCAGCTCGCCAATGGTATCGAGAATAAGCAAATCCACCTGGGTTCCCCTGCCCTTTCCGGCGGGCAGTTGGCTTCGAAGTAGAGTTTGCCAACCACTCTGCGACGCCAGTTTGAAAACCTCTTCGAATCGTTGCTGATTGCGCGGTGCCAGAATGAGACAAAGATCAGAGAATTCCTGGCGCAGCCGGGAATAAACTCTGAGGACAATATCCTCCTCTCCCGGGTGAGTACTACCTGCAACCCACGTCGCCGACGGCTGGATCCATGCAAGTTCCCTGACTAGCTCCTCCCGCTCTTGCGCAGCGCTCTTGGCCATAGGCTGGTCAAATTTTAAGTTACCAGTTACCCGTATTTTGGCAGCCTCAACCCCGAGCATCCCTACTCGTCTGGCATCTTCATGGCTCTGCATGCTGAAGACATCGATATTATTGAAAGCCCGGGAAAAAAAACTTCGCCACAGCCCATAACGAAAAAACGATTGATCTGAAAGTCTACCATTCACCAGGATGATTGGAGTTTTCTCCCTTGCCAAACACCAAAAAAGATTCGGCCACAGGTCTGTCTCCACCAAAACAAAGAGACTCGCTCCAATACTCTTCACCATCCTTTGCATCAGGCACCAGAAGTCCAGCGGCATATAGAGAAAGTGGCAGTCCAGGGAGGCCAGCTTCTGACGGGCAACTTGTTGTCCTGACTCAGTCGTGGTGGTAATAAGAATCTTGTAGTCAGGGAATTGTCTTCTCAGGGTGTGCACCAAGGAGACAACAGATAGAACCTCACCCACGGAAAGAGCGTGCACCCAGATCACTTCACCACGTATTGGTCTCGCTAGACCCTCAAGACCGACTCCCAAGCGAGGACCAAAATTCTGGCGGTATTTCCCGGTGAGCGATTTCCGTAGAGCTAGATAAGAAATAACACCTGGGAATGCCAACAGCCACAAGAGATTATAGAGCCAGAACATGTGGGAGGCCCGCGGATACTTGTAGGTTGGATCTCTGTTGTCTCATCGTCCTTTGCACTTACTTGTTCACCTGACCACTGACGTTTGTCACGGTTTTGACTTTAGAATTATTATCGAATTGGGCGAACTGCATGTCATATAAGCGACAGTACTCACCGTCACACTCCATCAACTCATCGTGCCGCCCCTCTTCTACGATGCGACCATTTGAGATAACCACTATACGGTCCGCATTTTGGATGGTGGAAAGTCGATGAGCTATAACCAGGGTTGTCCTCCCGGCCATGAGGTTCTCCAGAGCCTTTTGCACCTCCAACTCCGCCTCACTGTCAAGCGAGGAAGTGGCCTCATCCAGGATCAAAATCGGCGCGTTCTTGAGCAGTGCTCTGGCAATGCACAGCCGCTGTCGTTCTCCCCCTGACAGCCGCGCCCCTTGCTCACCGATTAACGTGTCGAAACCCTGGTCCATTTTCATAATGAAATCATAGGCATTTGCTGCCTTCGCTGCAGCGATTATTTCTCCGTCACTCTTATTGATATCTCCGTAGGCAATATTGTTGCGTACAGTGTC
>CP070843.1:652830-657362 GCA_020350905.1 Deltaproteobacteria bacterium | reverse complement strand
TATCCGCCAGTCAAACAATAACAGAATCACATTACTCCTCATGCTGTTTCAGCATCATGAGAACATGGAGTAAGGGGCAAAGCAAAATCAAAGCATAGAATCCCCATGGTCCCAGGACTCCCATGTAGGAGAGTACTGAGATTGCAACTAGGGGGATTGCACAACAAATGATCATGGCGAAAGAATGATTTCTTAGTATATTTCTAGACTGGCCCTTATTCATTTGTCATCTCCCGTTGAAGAGTTTTTCGGATTTTTCTTTTCCAGCTTCAGAAAGATATATTTCGGAAGCAGTCTTAGCAGCCATGAGACGGCCCGTTATAGGTATATTCTTTCTTTACCCTATTCAGAATTTCGGGATGCAACATCCTGAGATATATGTAAGTTGAGCCCATAACGATTAGCTGTCCCAGAAAGAAGGACAATATCTCATTTATTCCCAACTCGGCCAAAAGTGCGGTCATTGCCAAGCCAAGAAACAGCAGAAAGATGAATAGCCCCCTGATTACAGACAAGGTCCCGAATCCAGCCATTATACCCGTGATTATAGATAAGCCTAAAAATACCAATATCATCGTCCAATCCATAACTATTCCCTCCTTGTTCTTTGGGCAGTTTAACGTCTTACCCAGGACAGGAGGAAGCATCCATTGCTGCAATGAGCTACTCTAGGGACCATAAAACGCTTCATAAACTTCACCCCCTTTGCCTTAAACCTCAAAAGTACATAAGGTCCATGGTTTTACTAGGTTTTAAGCTAATGACAAGGCGGTCCTGCGCGACCAAAAACCTTCACATTAGTGTTGACCAACCTGACGAGAAAGCGGCCAAAAGGGCCCTTTGCTTTTAGGTACCTTTGCGGATTTTTTTCGAAGACTCTCACGCAACATTGAGCACAGAAATAATAGCTCCTACCCTTGTATTTGCTGACCATCGTTCTCGGATCGTCCAGGCTCACCTCCATGCCACATACCGGATCCACAACTTTTTCCCGTGGGTAAACTTTCATCACAACCGTGTCCTTCCTGCCCCCGAATTACTTACTCCCTGGCAGCGACACGAAACTGCCAGGGAAGAAAAGCGGTTTGTCTTTTCGATAATGGTGGATTGCTTTCTAATACCAATGACGGGGGCCGTGTCCGTAGCCGCCACCATATCCCATCATATGTCGGCCATAACCTCTGGAGTATCCACGAGCATAGCCACTGTTCGGGGTAATTTTGCGAGCCTTCAGCTCAAAATCGATTCTCTGCCGGTCCATCTCGGCCCGAAGATCAGTGATCTCTTTTTGCAGGGCTCTAACCTTTTTTACATCAGGGTCGGCTGCATTTAGCAGGGTGTTGAGTTCCTCTGATTTGGTCCAGATCTCGTCTCTGAGCTTGGCCGTGTCGTTGGAGAACTTCTGCTCTAGCCTGTCCAGCTCTGCATTTTGACTCTCAGTCAGGTTGCCATAGGCCCCGTTATCCTGCCAGCAAGAGCCAGGACCGCGTGACCACCCACCCCAGCCCCCACGGTACGCAAAGACTGGGGCTGCCAAGACCCCCACCAGAACCAAGATACCCAAAGTCGTCACCAATTTTTTCATTTCACTTAACCTCCAATTGTTTTAGTTTAGAATTGCTTCCGTTGACCTCTCATAATGGCAATGTCCGTGCCAAAAGATGCTTGCCAAATTAAGTATTTAATTTTACAAATATTTCGCGATTCTTCTAGCGAGCGAATCAATAGTTATCTTGACGTAACCCGACACAGTGGATACTTTCTACCCATATTTGAGAGTTAGAAGTATTCAGGTGGATAAAAAATATCCACAAGAATGAAAATAAAGGGGTGGTAAGTGTGGAAATTTCAGCATTTGGGCGTGTCTATTGACTGGTCCGTAAATTGCTGTAACCCTACCCCCAATCAACAACCAAGAAACTGGATAAACCCCTAGATAATTGGAGTGTGACCTAAAGAAAGCTTCCTATGACCGCAACTGTTGAGAATATTCTAGAAACTGGGACGGTGCTTAACGACAAGTGGGTGATCCTTGAAGTCATCGGCAAGGGTGGGATGGGTGAGGTATATAGGGCGCATCAGCTAAACCTGAAGCGTGATGTTGCCATCAAGGTCATTTCCTGGGAATGGCTCCAAACGCTGGAGGATGATGTAGAAGAGATCGAGAAAGGGGTGCAACGTTTTCGGCGTGAAGTTCAGGCAATGTCCCAGATTCGCCATCCAAATATTCTGCAAGTCTTCGATTATGGCTCTGACGCTATCAAGAAAGATGGAAAAGATTCCTCCATCGAATATATAGTCATGGAGTATATCCCTGGTGCCACACTGCGGTTCACCATGTCAGAAGAAGGGTTCCATCCTGATCAGGAGACCATCAAGGATTGGCTAGAGGACTACTTCCTGCCGGTGCTCGATGGTGTACAGGCGATACATGATCTAGATATGGTGCATCGGGACTTGAAGCCCGAAAATGTTCTTATGGACGGCACGACCCCGAAGATTGCGGATTTCGGCTTGGCTCGTTCCACCCGGATGGCCCCCGTAACCCAGTCGGTAGATATAAAGGGTACTATGCCTTATATGTCCCCTGAACATTTTCTTGACTTTAAGAAGGTAGACCAGCGCGCTGATATTTATTCCCTGGGAAAGATCCTTTTTGAAGCGATCGCAGGCAAGATACCCCCTGAGACGATTCCGTTTAAAAGCGCGAGTCTGGAGAAAGCCGACACCCCTTTTCTGCAGAAACTGGACACGATCATCCAGGAGGCCACGGCCGAGGAAAGAGAAGACCGAATAGAATCAGTGGCTGAACTTCGTAAAGCTATCTTAGATGCTATCGACAGTTTAAAAGGTGAAACAGCTTCAGATGTCTCGGAGAGGCCAGCACGTCCTTTTTTTCTCCACCAAGCCAAATGGATCTGGACTGGTATAGCCGTTGCCCTGATCTCCATGCTGGCCATGGCTCTCTGGCACTTGATGAGTGAACCTGGAAAATCGCCTGTGCTCTCAGAAAAGACGGAGATATCCAAGAGGGAGATTCCGCCAGCAGATCGTTCCGAAGCTTCCGAATTCGAGTTGAAGCTTCCTAGTTCGCCGGCCCGATCCGTCTTGGGTAATGATGGTCTCAACATGCTGCTTGTACCAGGCGGTGATCTCAGAATCAAGTCGGAGGATCCGGTAGAGCAAGGTAAGACGGTAAAGGTGCAATCTTTTTACCTGGATGAAACAAAAGTAACGAATCACCACTTCGTGGAATTTCTAAACACCGTCAAGAATACCCTAAGCGTCGAAAACGGCGTTGTGAAAAGCAACGGTGAGATTTGGTTCTATTTGGGCGAGGGTACTGAGCCACACGAGCAAATCATTTATCGACACGACCGTTTTCATTTGCGGGACACTCAATATGCGGCTCACCCTGTTGTCCGGGTTACCTGGTATGGTGCCTCGGCCTATGCCCACCATTATGGCAAGCGCTTGCCAACAGAATACGAATGGGAATACGCAGCCATAAAGGGTAGCTCTGGAAGTGTAGCCTTCTCAGAAAGCCAACCTGGTGGAGAGGAGGCGGATTCGAGGGCGGGAGACCATATTGCGCAAATGATGCGTATGCATGCCCCAGCCGAGCAGGCAACTCCTGATTCCACCACCGGCCAGATTTCTGCCGGGAATCTTTTTGGTGTGAAAGACATAGGAGGAAGAGTAAAGGAATGGGTGATTCGGGTAGAGGATGCTAAGAGATCCAGAAGTGGAACCGCGTCCACAGTAAAGACGACTGGCTACAAGAGCTTGGTTCTCAGCATATCCTCAGGGACCGAGTCAGGATTGAGAAGCTTCAGGTACCCGTGGGAAGGTTTCCCGGATGTCGGATTCCGTTGCGCCTTTGGTATTGGAGACAAGGGCTAAGGTAACATTAAGCGGCAGAACCCAGTCGCCACATTTCCCAGAGAGCTCGAAGGGAGACGTAAATAAAGATAGCCCCAAAAAGAGCGCCTCCCGGTATGTGCAGCCAGAAAAAGGCAGGAGAAATGTAGCCTTTTAGCCAGACGCTGGCTATATCGACCAGCACGCCTACAAACGGCAAAACGATTAGCCAGGCGCGCGTCTTGGCAGTTAAATCCAGGCAGAGTGTTATTGCTCCCATAAAAATGAAGATCATACTCATGCCGAAAAGATGAATGTGGGTCCACCTCAGGGTCCAGACAAACTGCTCTGTTTTGTAAAAGGGTTCGGCAACCTTTTCATCCAACGGTGCAGAAGCAAAAAGATCGCCGCGTCCGCTTGTAGCTTCCCCTTCCCCTGGCGAGGTGACAGATTCCATCTCGCTGGCAGAATGGCCCGCCATTTGCTCTTCAGAAAAAAAAGTCGGGATGATGTCATGGACAATGATCTGGCCCGATGCGCCAAGCATGGCAAAGCCCATGGTCAGGATGATCATGGAAACAAGTGCTTTAGCCGGTACTGGCATCAAGGCAAGCTTCGGCAAGCCAGCTTCTCGCCTGGGTGTTCCAGTATCGCTCATTTCAGGTGCCTCG
>CP070843.1:649729-652730 GCA_020350905.1 Deltaproteobacteria bacterium | reverse complement strand
CCGCCTGGACCACATTGATGGGAGCAATGCTTGTATGTCTATTTTCCGGCCGCACCTTGGAGATCCTGCTCTTCTTTATTTGCGGTGGTTTGACAGCAGTGCTGGTTACGTTCAAATTACGAAAGCGGATCCATATTCTTCTCCCTTCACTGGTGGTAGGGATTATCAATGCAGCAATTATCATGGCTTTCACAATGCACTGGGAATCTGTCGTTGGCGTTTTGATGGGTTGGCAGAGAGTCGGCACTAGCTCTCTAAAGGAAGTTTTTGACACTACTTCACTGAATTATATGGGATGGGCTTTCATGGGAGGCTTTGCAGCAGGACCTCTAGCCATTCTTCTGTTACCACTGCTGGAGTTGAGTTGGCATTCAGCTTCGACTTTTAAAGTTAACAAGTATGCCGATCTGCAACATCCCTTAATGAGGGATCTTTTGACCAAGGCCCCATCAACCTATCAGCATACTATGACGGTGGCCTACCTCGCTCAGTCTGTTGGAGAAGCCATTGGGGCAGACACCCTTCTCCTAAGGATAGGAGCCTATTACCACGATATCGGAAAGATGGCAGGTCCTAAGCTTTTTGCGGAAAATCAATCCGACGGCGAGAACCCTCATGACGATCTAGGGTGGCAAGAGAGCGCAAATCTTATTATCAATCATGTAAAGCATGGAGAAAAACTTGCCCGAGAGTTCGGAGTGCCGGAAGTCATTGTTGATCTCATTTCGCAGCATCACGGAACTCAGCTTGTGGAATATTTTTACAATAAGGCCTTCGAGAATAGTCAAGGTTTAGAGTGCGATGAGGAGGATTTCCGTTATCCGGGACCAAAACCCCAAAGTGTTGAAGCGGCGATACTGATGATCGTCGACACGGTAGAGGCCGCCTCTCGGTCCATGCATGAACCCACACGTGAGAAAGTCGATAAAATGATTCGTCGCCTAATTGTAAAGCGGATTGATGACGGCCAGTTTGATGAATGTAATCTTTCGACACGCAATCTTGCTAAGATCGTCAAGACATTGCTAGATTCTTTAGAGGCCTCTCTTCACTCCCGTGTGCCATACCCATGGCAAGAAAAGAAAAAATAAACCGAAAACCTGAAGGATTCACAGTATATGACAGACCATAAAACGCTTAACTCGCTCTGTGCAGGGGATTATTACGGCCGAATTCTTCACGGACCATACAGTGAAAAGTTAAAAAATAGGGTTGCGGAATGTATTGCCGCCTTTTGGGCGTTTGATAATATCGGTACACTAGCAATCCCTTACATTGCGGCTTGGCACGAAGAAGCGAAAGTGATCTGGTATGAGTTTGTCAGTAGACGCCTTGTCCAAATTTTGGGATGTAAATATTCGCAAGCCGCTGAGACTTTTCGCAGCAGTATCCTTGAACGACGTGTCTACAAATCTCTTGAAACGGATTGGAGTGCTAAGAAAGAAATTCTCAGTCATCGGGAATTGAAAGGAGCCAGAAGCCACCTGCGCATGGAGGTTAGAGAACAAGGAATCGTTGAGGCTGTTTACAAGAGTTCTCCTCAAAATGGCGACGTCTTTTGGGTCAAGGACCAGGCGACCATAGAGTCTTTTGCACAAGATCGAATCAACATTTCTTTAGGTTGCCTAACAATTGTTTCCAAGGAGATGGAAGCCGATGATGCCCGAAAACGTGTGGAGGAGGCGCTGAGGAAGAGTGAGAAGAAATTTCACAACCTTGCCATCCGTGACGATCTAACCGATCTATATAACACCCGCTACCTTTATAAGGCCTTGAGCGAACTGATTGAGTTTAGTGAGGCCAACAACGAGACGTTTTCGCTAATTTTCATGGACCTTGATAACTTCAAGCATGTGGTGGACACTTACGGCCATCTGAATGCCAGCCAGGCCATTCAGGAAGTAGGCGCCACCATCAGAAGTGTTCTTTCAGAACCCGCTTACGGTGTAGCTTATGCTGGGGATGAGTTTATCGTTGTATTGCCCGGTTTCAGCAACACCCAGGCTCTGAAAATGGTTGAATCCATCCGATCACAAATGAGACAAACGATCTATCTTGCCAACCAGGGATATAAGGTGAGTCTGCGGGCGAGTCTCGGAGTCGCCACCTTTCCTGACGACGCCACTGACAAAACTGACCTGCTCGCCTTGGCAGTTCGGGCAATGTTCAACATGAAGGAAAAGAGCAAGGGAGCCAATGCAAAATACGAGTGATGAGTTCGTGGCGCATAGATAGATAGCATACTTCATGGTCTTTGATAAATGAACAGTGATAATAGAGATGGACCAACACAGCCCATTTCTGGTCTTCGTCCTCAAGCGAGTAGCCGTTTATCCATACTTAATGCAAGAATCTGCTTGCAAGAAATCTAAGATCTTTCTCAGAAATCTCTGTGAAGTGGACGCCGAGCAGGTATGAGTAATAATCGCTGTCATAGTCTTCAATATCTAATCGAACCGTCTCTGCGGTAGCAAACATGACATGAGAGTGTTCTAATATTTCTATGCCGAGTCTCAGAGCCTCGTTTGGGTCCGGTATTTCCAAACAACGAATAAGTGCACCTGTAAGGCTGATATTGAGCACTTCTCCCTCTATCGGTCCTGTGGGAGAAAAGATACTCATTGGCCAAGAGACTTCAACTCTCGAGTGTTCTCGTCTCTGTTTGGCCTTGGGTGTCTTTATTGCTCTCTGCCCGGTTTTCTCGACACTGGCATCAGTGATTGCTCGGTCGTCAAATTCTACAAAGCAGTCGCGATATTCAAAATTTCCCTCTTTCCACTGAGAAAGAGCATGTAGTATTCTCTGGATCTGGTGTTGAATCAAGCCCCTCAAGACACCCTGATTGACATATCCCTGCTCCACGAGCATCTCGCCTAACCGTTTTCCTGACGTGTTCGCCTTCGTTACGGCCTCCTCCAGCTTGTGCCGGGAGATGAGTCCTTCGTCGAACAGGATTTGTCCGAGCTGAAACTTTCTATTTCCCGTTGCAGCAACAACATTG
>CP070843.1:645479-649629 GCA_020350905.1 Deltaproteobacteria bacterium | reverse complement strand
GATCAGGAAATGACCGACACCTCCATCACATGAAAAACAGGGCGCAGACAAAGGAGCAGAGCAGACCGCGGCGGGTCGGAGATAACCCTGCAAGAAATCATCTCTCTTGCGATGGAGGAGTATTTTTTCCTTGACAGGACCTTTTAATGGGTGACTACTGGCTACTATACTTTTGCGCCATGCCCTCTCTACATGTTGCGCCGATATTGCCCCCCAACGTCAAAGAGTGCTTGGGTGATCTGTCCCAAGCTGCAGTACCTTACTGTGTTCATCAGTTCGGCGAAGATGTTTTCCCCAGCCAGGGCCACGTGCTGCAATCTTTCCAAAGCAGCCGGAGCATCCTTTTCATGCCGCCGCTGAAATTCCTGTAACCGTTTGAGTTGCGACTCCTTCTCCCCTTCGGTGGCTCTGGCCAGTTCCACCGAACAACTCAGCGATTCGGGTTCATCACCCGGCTGACGGAAAGCATTGACCCCGATTATGGGTAACTCTCCACTATGTTTCAAGCGCTCATAATACATTGACTCTTCTTGAATCTTACTGCGCTGATAGCCGGTCTCCATGGCACCCAAAACCCCGCCCCGTTCAGTGATCCGGTCAAATTCCATAAGCACCGCTTCCTCCACCAACCGAGTTAGCTCTTCGACAATGAAACTTCCCTGATTGACGTTTTCATTCTTTGCCAAACCCCACTCTCGATTGATGATGAGCTGAATGGCTAACGCCCTTCTCACCGACTCAGGGGTGGGGGTAGTGATGGCCTCATCATAGGCGTTGGTATGCAGGCTATTGCAGTTATCATAGATGGCAACCAGAGCCTGCAAGGTGGTACGAATATCGTTGAGCTGAATCTCCTGGCTGTGCAGGGAGCGACCAGAGGTCTGAATGTGGTACTTGAGCATCTGCGAACGGAGCGAGCCCCCGTACATATCACGCATGGCCAGAGACCAGATGCGTCGGGCAACCCGGCCGATTACAGAGTACTCTGGCTCCATACCATTGGAAAAGAAGAAGGACAGATTGGGAGCGAAGCTATCCAGATCCATCCCGCGCGACAGGTAATATTCCACATAGGTAAAACCGTTCGCCAGGGTGAATGCCAACTGACTGATGGGATTTGCCCCAGCTTCAGCAATGTGGTAGCCCGAGATGGAGACCGAATAAAAATTGGCCACCTTGTTCCGGATAAAGAACTCCTGGATATCTCCCATCATTTTCAGGGCGAAGTCGATGGAAAAGATACAGGTATTTTGTCCCTGGTCTTCCTTGAGAATGTCTGCTTGCACAGTGCCGCGTACCGTACGGAATACATGGGCCCGGATCTGCCGGTATTCTTCATCATTTGGCTCGCGTCCCTGTTCCGCCTTGAATGTATCCGCCTGCTGGTCAATTGCACAATTCAGGAACATCGCCAGGATGATCGGGGCCGGACCGTTGATGGTCATGGACACCGAGGTATTTGGGGCGCAGAGGTCGAAGCCGTCGTACAAAACTTTCATATCGTCCAAGCTACAAACACTAACACCGGAGGTACCCACTTTGCCGTAAATGTCCGGCCTCTCGTCGGGATCATACCCATACAGAGTTACCGAATCAAAGGCAGTGGAAAGCCGCTTGGCTTCATGGTGCTCGGAGAGTAGTTTGAAGCGGCGATTGGTCCTTGCTGGGTCACCCTCGCCCGCAAACATCCGTGTGGGTTCCTCGTCGGTGCGCTTGAAGGGAAATACTCCTGCCGTGAAGGGAAAACGGCCGGGTACATTCTCCTCCCTCAGCCAGCGGTATATTTCACCCGGATCTTTGAAGCGAGGCAACACTACCCGTGGGATTTTCTGCCTGGAGAGGGATTCGATGTGAAGTGGAACCTTGAACTCCCGTTCTCTTACCTTGTAGACGAATTCATCACCGCTGTAGGCCTCTCTCATCTGAGGCCATTCCGTCAGCAGTTGGCGTGTCTCCTCGTCCAGCTCCTGCTCAGTCTTGGCCGTCTCCTCTTTCAACCGTGCCAGGATATCGGCAGGGTCCTGGGACTGTCCGGCTTCTTCTAGTGTTGCAGCCGCCTGCTGAAAATGCCAGTGACGCCGTACCATCTCGGCCTGCTCACCAGTGCGACGATGATACCCGCGAACCGTCTCTGCAATTTCCGATAAGTACCGAGTGCGCTCGGGTGGAACGATGATGGTCTTGGAAGTGGAGGTGTGGTTCTCTGGCCGTGGAAGGTTTGAATCAAAACGCACCCCTGTTTTTTCCTCAACCCCATCCAAGATAGCTTGATACAGTGCCGTTACTCCATCATCGTTGAACTTGGAGGCTATGGTCCCGAATACTGGCATATCTTCCGGCGGCCGGTCCCATTCACCACGGTTGCGCTGAACCTGCTTTCTCACCTCCCGAACAGCGTCGTCGCCGCCCCTCTTCTCAAACTTATTCACCACCACCAGGTCGGCAAAATCAAGCATTTCAATCTTTTCTAACTGGGACGGGGCACCGAATTCGGGTGTCATCACATAGGTGGACAGGTCCACCAATTCGATAATTTCGGCGTCTCCCTGGCCAATTCCTGCGGTCTCTACGATTACCAGGTCGAAATCTGCAGCCTTCAGCACTTCAATGGCATCGCCTATGGCCTCTGATAGCTCGGTGCGTGATTTGCGGGTGGCGAGGGAGCGCATGTAAACCCTCTCGGTACCTATGGCATTCATCCTGATACGATCACCCAAGAGGGCGCCGCCGGTCTTTCGGCGAGATGGGTCAGTGCTGAGGATACCAATGTTGATCTCCTTGAAATCGTGCAAAAACCGTAGGATCAGCTCGTCAGTCAGAGAAGATTTTCCCGCCCCGCCTGTGCCGGTTATTCCCAGCACCGGTATTATGCGCTCTTTGAGTCTCTGGCTAATGTGGGCCCTGAGCCTGGCCAGATGACCATTTTCCTCGGCTTTGGCCAACTCCATGGCGCTGATAAGCTTTGCCACCAGCGGCTTGTTTATTGGCTGCAGCTGATCAAATTCAAAATCGCTACCACTTTCCACGGTGGGGAAATCAACCCTTTTGACAAGATCGTTGATAATGCCTTGCAAACCAAGGTGGACGCCATCTTCTGGAGAGTAAATCTTCTCGACTCCATAGGCTTCCAGTTCCTGAGCCTCTTCAGTCAGAATTACTCCGCCACCGCCGCCAAAAACCTTGATATGAGAAGCACCCTTCTCTTTCAGCAGATCCACTATATACTTGAAAAACTCGATGTGCCCTCCCTGGTATGAAGAAACGGCAATTCCTTGGGCATCCTCCTCTATGGCGGCATCAACTATCTCGTGAACCGAGCGATTATGCCCCAGATGGATTACCTCCGCTCCTGTGGCCTGGAGAATGCGCCGCATGATGTTGATTGCCGCATCATGGCCATCGAAGAGAGACGTGGCCGTTACCACCCGAACTGCACATCTAGGCTTGTATACCTCAGCTCTGGCCGTCATCACACTCTCCTAACTCTACGTCTTGGAGTTTCTACAAAGTTTTGAAGTTGGGGATTCTTTTTCCGCTCTCACTTTTGCCCCGCCAATGGAATGATGGGGTGTTGGAGTAGTGGAGTATTGGATAGTAAAAGCAGAAGAAACCATATTCTTGTCCTCTCCTCGACGATTGTTCAGGACAAGTTCGCCCATCATTCCAGTACTCCATTGCTCCACTACTCCAATTGCGGAGCGAAGCGGAGCTAAGTATATTTTGACCCAAACAGCTCACCGCAAATCAAGGCTGTCTGGATGGTTATATACTCCTCAATGCTATAGTGGTGCCGAAGAAACCAGCGCCTAAAAGTCCACATATGTCCCAAAACCGTGATATTGTGGGCCACCAAGTCTAGAGCCCTTTCCTCGAGAGTAGGCACCTCGCCAGCTGCTACTAACCTCTCCAACATCCCTTTGAACAACCCGGTGAACCTGACTTCGTTTTCCAACACTTTCTTGCGCCAACGGTTGGGCAGCGACTGGGTTTCCTGATATACCAGCAATATGTGATCACTCATACGGTCGCACACCAGGAAATATTCCCGGATTACTTCCGCCAGCGTCTCGCGACCCCCAGCAGTTCTTGCTAGGGCCTCGCTGATCTGTCTCTCCGCATCAGCGTGAATTACATCGCAGACCAGATACAG
>CP070843.1:638853-645379 GCA_020350905.1 Deltaproteobacteria bacterium | reverse complement strand
TTTCGTGGTCGCAGCAAGTGATTCATGAAATATCCGGGATACCCCTTGAACACTACAGGAACCCACCTTATAATCTCGTCGACACCGTTATAAACATGTGGCTGCAGCCAACCTAGATTTGCAGAGGAAAACCAAGGGATGTTTGAGCAAGATTGGCAACACACCTTCCAGAGCAAGATCACCACAGCTGACGAGGCTTTTGGCCGCTATCTAAAAAGCGGTAGTCGTATTTTTGTTGGCAGTGGCTGTGGCACACCGCAGCATCTAGTGCACACCCTCGCTTCCCACTTGCAGCAGTATGTAGATGTGGAAGTTGTCTACTTCATGGCCCTCGGCCCAAGTCCCTTGATCCAAGACAGCCTGCGCCATGCCTGCCGGGTCAAGACTTTTTTTGTTACCGACACTCTGCGGGAGGCCGTTTTTGAGGGGCGAGCAGACTATATTCCTGTATATCTAGCGCGGGCACCCAGCCTTTTCAGAAATGGCGTTCTCACCCTTGACCTTACAGTCATCCAGGTTTCACCGCCAGACGAGCACGGATTTTGTAGTCTGGGGGCTTCAGTGGATGTGGCCAAAGCCGCAGCTGAGAATGGACGACATGTAGTGGCTCAGATCAACCCTCAGATGCCGCGAGTTTTGGGTGACAGTTTTATCCACCTGAGTGAGCTAGATGCCATTGTGGAGCGTGAGGAACCACTCACAGAAGCCCCCATACCTGAACATCGGGGCATGGCCAAAAGAATGGCACAATATGTGGCTAAATTGGTTGATGACGGCGCCACCATCCAGGTAGGAATCGGTCGTATTCTCAGTGCGATTCTCTCACATCTGACAGACAAACGTGACCTTGGCGTACATTCAGAGATGATTACCGACGCCTATTTGCCTTTAGTGGAAAAAGGCATTATCACCGGCAGGAAAAAAACCTTACACCAAGACAAGATCATAGCCAGTTTTTGCTTGGGCAGCCGTAAGCTTTTCGATTTTGTCCACAACAACCCTCAAGTGGAGTTCCATCCCAGTGACTATGTCAACCATCCGGAAGTCATTAGTAAGAACCACCGGATGACGGCTATTAACTCTGCCCTGCAAGTGGATCTTTCCGGCCAGGTCTGTGCCGATTCCCTGGGGCACAAGGTGTACAGTGGTATAGGAGGCTATGTTGATTTTAGTGTTGGGGCAGCGCGCTCCCAAGGTGGCAAGTCAATCATCGTACTACCGAGCACCAGCTCGGATGGCAGGAGGTCTCGGATAGTCTCGCATCTCAGTCGCGGTGCTGGTGTCGTGGGTACCCGGGCGGCAGCTCAGTACGTGGTAACGGAGTTTGGCATTGCCAACTTGCATGGACAAACCATTCGAGAACGGGCACTGAGTCTCATTAACATTGCTCATCCTAGATTTCGCCAACAGCTTTTGGCGGAAGCCAAGCGCATTCGCTATCTGTATGAGGACCAGATCCTGTCGCCGCCATCCGGTCAGTACTATCCGGAGGAATGGGAGACTCACCATAACTTCGATCCTGACCTCGAAATCCTGTTTCGCCCTATCAAACCGACTGATGAACGTGCCCTGCAGGAATTCTTCTATTCTCTTCCCGACGAAGACATTTACTATCGTTTTCTCTCGTCCATGAAGGTCTTTCCCCATCGAGATACCCAAGCTATGGCAAACATCGACTATGAAAATGAGATGACTATCGTTGGAGTTGTTGGGGATATTGGCTCTGAAAAGATTACCGCAGTGGGCCGCTATATTTTAGATAGCGAATCCAATTTTGCTGAGGTTGATTTTGCGGTACGGTCAGAAATGCAGCACATGGGCGTGGGAACCTTCCTGGTTCGCTACTTGACTGAGATCGCCCGAAACAAGGGCGTGACTGGCTTCATGGCATACGTCTTGGCGGCCAATCGAAAAATGCTGAAAGTCTTCCGCAAAACCGGCTATGAAATCCACAGAAGTCTGGAGGATGGTATCTACGAGATACAGTTTCGTTTTGACGAACCAGTAAAGGACAAAGAGGAGTGAACAGATTTCGGATTTGGGATTGCGGATTTAAAAAAATAGAAGACGGAGAATCTTTCCTGTGGGAGCGGCTTTCAGCCGCGATCATGCAATTTAAACAATTTCAACGGATTTTAACTTCTGAAACCAGGTGTAGGATTTCGCCTTCGGTGTAGAAGAATATTTCGTGAGCTATCACCTGGTATCCCCCATCTACCTCCCGCGTTAGCGGAACAATTTCAATCTGGTCAACATCATACCAGCGATCTTTAATATGCAGTCGCGCTACGATACCCTGCTCGGTAGTCTGGTACGGTATCTTATATGAGCTAAGCACCCGAGCGACAAATGAATTCTTTTGGTGGGTTACAGTATCTGCCCTACGTTTCAAAGCGCGGATCTGTCCGTAGTGTTGTGCTGATGCCTGAGGCAACAGCAAGACAGGCAATGCGAAAGAAACAAGAATGCCAAATAACATGGTTCGCCGCTTCATCGCTGCACCCCCATTCATTTTACATTTCAGCATGTTTCATTACGCATCTGTCATCTTGCAGCATCATAATTTCTGCTCACGGATTCTAGTTTCCAATGCCAGATGATAAATGCGAAATGAGAAATGAAAAATATGCTCTGCTGTTGCTACCCCGGTGGTGGACAGGCATCTGCCCCTTCAAGGGTCACCGTCAGGGTGTGGAATGCGTGGTCAACCAGAAGCGAAGTGATTACGGTAGATCCTTCCTGGCGGGTTGAGATTATCTCAATGTGGTGTGGTTTGCCGCTTTCATCTTCAAAGGTAATGCGTTCACCCACCTTGAAGCCACCCTGTCGGAACCATATCTCCGGTGGCAGGAGCCAGGTTTTACCATACCGGGCCTCGAACTTAAAAAAAGAAACGGTATCGAAGGAGTAGAGCAAATAGAGAGCCAGGTCTTCATTGGTAGCCGAGCGGCCGATCTCGTTTTCAAGATTCTCGCGTTCTCCCTCCAGGTCTGCATCCCGAGGCTTTGCTATTCCTCCTTCTTCCGCTATGACTTGATGCCACTTCTTTCCGTCTGATCGCTGATATTCAAGCACCTTTTGGCAAATCCATTCTTGAGGATCATAGAAAGGTAGTGGCCCGTACCTGCCCATGATGAGGTTTTTCAGATCCAGTGAAGGTCGCTCGTACTTGCCGTAAAGCACATTGTTAACCGCCGTGGTCCAGAGTATCTGTGAGCCCGGGGTCACTGACCACCAGTTTCCAAGCTCGATCTGTACTCGGCCCATCTCTTCCAGAATCTCGGGCATCCGGTCGAGGAAGCCGCCTTTATCCGCTTGTTCGAAGGTGCTGCCGGCCGCACCGCCAGTGAGTTTGTAGGAAGCCACGGTTGGGTCATGGCCGCGAAAAAGATTCTCAAATGGCTCATAGATCCTGCGCTCTACCCGCAAGACATCTGATGACTGCACCAGAGCTTTAACATCCACACCAACGGCCTTCTTGCCATAGTCTTCAAGGTTGTGGATTAGCGTGAGTGCAGGGGCCTGACCATAAACTGCGCCCAGGCCGTGGTCTGCAACATCGCAGATCTTAACCCCTGCTACCACAGAGGCGATCATCCGCCCTATATCGTTGCCATCGGTGTTGCAGCCGTGATAGTGCAGTACTACGTCAGGGCAGGATGTTCTAATTGCCTTGACCAACTGGCCTAACCGTTTCGGGGTCCCCAGGCCTGAATGATTCTTAATGGAAATGATCACATCTGGCCCGGTCACATTCAAGATTTCTTTAACTTTTTCCACATAATACTCATCTGTATGCTCTTTGCCAGTACTGAAACAAATACTGGGCATCAGTATCCGCCCTGCTCGCTGAACCTCCTCAAAAATTGGAATCATATTGGGGACATGATTTAAAAAATCGTAAACCCGCCAGACATCGATATACTTGGCGAACTCGCTCACTGTAAACCGAATTACGTTTTCAGGATAATGCCGGTAGCCAAACATGCTCGCCCCACGACACACGGCTTGTAGCAGTGTTTTTGGCATGGCCCTCCGAGCAATCCGTAGCCTTTCAAAAGGATTTACCTGCTTGCGCATCAGATCCACGTGGACGGAAGCACCGCCACTCACCTCAACGGAAAAAAACCCGGTTGCCTCCCGATGAAGAGCCACTTGTACTGTGGTCATAGGCATCAAACGATTCTTGAAGTCAGATTGCGACACATCTCGTTCGTTGTTACAAAGGTAGTAACCATCCGCATTGCGTAAGGTGTCCAGGATTTCCTCTGCACTCATTTCTGTTGTTATTCGACCTTCCATATCTCAGGCCTCCACCATTATTTCTTTATTCTCGTTTGAATTTGTTTCGTGCTTCCGCGCTTAGCGCAGCCTATTGTGCATGTGGGTTATAGCCATGTGCATTGATCTCAGCAATAAGACGCGCTATCTTTTCCATTTCCCTTTCTTCTTCCAGGTAATCCACCAAATGAGGATGGGTATCAATGTAGGATGTGTCAAATTTCATTTGAATGAAATCCGGCTCTTGTAAAATTTGTCGAAGATAGGGTATGGTGGTCTTGACCCCGATAATTACGAACCCATCAAGAGCACGAACCAGTCGGTCCACCGCCTCCTGCCAGGTGAAACCGTATACTGTCAGCTTTACCAACATAGAGTCATAGTAGCGCGGGATTTCATATCCCTGATATATGGCCCCGTCTAACCGGACTCCATGCCCCCCGGGAGCCTGGTAGACCTGCACCAATCCTGGGCTGGCGAAAAATTCATTTTTGGGATCTTCCGCATTGATCCTCAATTCAATGGCATAACCTCGCTCCACCACCTGGTCCTGGGAAAAACCGATAGGTTCACCCAGGGCGATCAGCAATTGCTCCCGGACCAGATCAATACCTGTCACCATTTCGGTCACGGTGTGTTCAACCTGGATCCTGGTATTCACTTCCAGAAAGTAAAATGTGCCGTCAGGCTCCACTAAAAATTCAACTGTTCCTGCACTGAGGTAAGCCGCAGCTTTGGCAGCCCTTACTGCTGCACCGCAGATCTCCTCGGTCAATGGTTTTTTCAGAACGGCTGGAGCCATCTCAATCAGTTTCTGGTGACGACGTTGAATGGAACAGTTGCGCGTTCCCAGATGGACCACATTGCCATATTTATCCGCCAAAATTTGAACTTCCACGTGCTGGGGTCGCTGAACACATTTTTCCAGGTAAACCTCATCATTGCCAAAAGACATCAGGGCCTCTGAGCGGGATTGTTTGATACCGCCTAGCAGCGCTTTCGCATCGTCCACCTGCCGGATGCCGCGACCTCCACCACCCGCAACCGCTTTTATCATAATGGAATAGCCATACTCGGCGGCGAAAGCAAGTGCCTCCTTCTCTCCCTCTGCTCCTTGGGAAAGTGTCTCCGTTGCAGGGATAACTGGAATATCTGACTCTTTAGCAATCCTGCGGGCGATAACTTTACTCCCAAGATTCCGAATGACATCTTGAGGCGGGCCGATGAATACGAGGCCCGCATCGGTACAGGCCTTGGAAAAATCTGGATTTTCAGCGAGAAAACCATAGCCCGGATGGATGGCCCCAGCACCGGCTTTTTCGGCCGCCTCAATAATCCCGTCAATGTTGAGGTAGTCTTTCCTGGGTCCTGGCCCCACACAGATAGCCTCATCACCTTGACTAATATGGTAACTATCTTTGTCAGTCTCTTCGTAGATGGCCACTGTCTTGATGCCTAGCTCTCTTGCCGAGCGCATTATGCGCACAGCGATCTCACCCCGGTTTGCCACCAGCAATTTTTCGAACATAAGCTTTTGTTCCATGTTTCCTCCAAGCGTTCGCCTGGGGAGCCTGTAGATTCCCCACTATTCGGGAAAATGATCAACAGATTTAGTGTTGGAGAGTAAGGTAAGCAAAGGTCGCAGGAATTTCTCTCAGACTAACACAAAATTCATCATCAGTCATTTCTCATTTACCATTTATTATTTGATCGTTCAAATCGTTGAAGGCGTTCAGTTCTTTGAAACCGCCAGACCGCGGCTGAAAGCCGCTCCCACGGAGAATATCACAATTAGTTTAGCCTGTTTCGCCAGTTTTGCCGGTATGGTCAGCTAGCTAGTGTCCATCCGGAAACTCCGGATGACGCTAGCTCAAGTTTCCAATTCATAAATGAGCAATTTTGCGCAAGGTCAAGGAAATCAAGGGATTGCGCGGAGGCGTACTGAAGTACGTCGCACAAGAAATCCTGAAGATTGACACAGAGATTGCGTAAAAGGGCCATTTATGGATGGAAACTAGCTAGGGGTCACCGATTCTCAGTATCGTCCGGTTTCGCCTGCTAATTGCCGACATCTGACCTCTGATCTCTGACTGCATGCTTCCGGCTGCAAGCTGTCTGCAGCCCGCTGTCTGCTGTTACAAGTCTCTCTTGATCACCGTGCCAGGTTCACCAAGTCCGCCCTTTATCTCAAACTTAACGGGCAGAAACTTCTCTATAACCCAGGCGTTGGTTAGCAAATGCTGGG
>CP070843.1:631165-638753 GCA_020350905.1 Deltaproteobacteria bacterium | reverse complement strand
AGGTTATTTGGGATTTCGGATTTCGGATTGAAAATAATAAAATGCTAATCAAAAACTCAATTTGAATTCCACAATCCGCATTCCGCATTCCCAAATCCGCAATCGAGTGACTCCAGCAGACTGCCGCAAGAGGGGAAAGAGCATTGAAGCTCCCTCAGGGGGCAGCCCAAAGCCGGGTCCTTTGAGCCCAAATTCTTTACCTATCTCGATTCTCGATGAGGTAATCCACAAAGGCCTGGCCCACCGGTGATCTGGAGCGCTTCTTGTGAGTGACCAGATAGAAATGGCGGGTAAAAGAAAGCCCCTTAATGGGGATGTGGCATAGTTGCTCGAATTGCAATTCGTCAGCAATGGCACGGTGCGACAGAATTGAGACTCCCACCTTGGCCTTAATGGCTTGGCGGATGGCGTCGGTGCTCCCCATCTCCGCCACTATTTTGAGTTTTTGGGGATCGAACCCCGCCTGCTCCAGAATCTCCAACATCATCATCCTTGTTCCCGAACCGTGCTCGCGCATGATGAAAGGGGCTCGTGGAAGCTTCTCCAAGCGGATGGCGGAATGTTTCGACCAACGGTGGTCGGGTGACACTGCCAGCACGAGTTCATCGTCAAACAGCTGCTCGAACTGTAGTTTGTTGTTCTTCATTTTAGCCCCGACTACTCCGAGTTCCAGTTCGCCATCAAGGACCATGTTGGTTATTTTCATAGTGTCGGCAATGACGAGCTTTATGAAAATATCGGTGAAGTTTTCCTTAAAGCGGCCGATGAGGGAGGGGAGGATGTACTGCCCGGGTATGGTGCTACCGCCTAGCTCCAGATCACCAGAGATTTTTCCTCGGTACAGTTCAAGAGTCCGGCTTGCCTCTCGTCTGAGATTGAGCATGCGGCGAGCGTAGGTATAAAGAATCTCACCTGCGCGGGTGGGCACCACCTCCCGGCCAAGGCGATCAAAAAGCCGCACGTCCAGATGAGTCTCCAGATGGCGAATGTGCTCGCTCACAGTGGGCTGGGAAAGGAGGCATGCCTTTCCCGCTCGGGAGAAGTTTTTCAACTCGTATACTTTGCAGAAGACCTCGAGCCTACGCAAGTCCATCTTAGTCCTCCAGAGACAAGCCACAAACGATACTCTTTTGGCCGCCGAGTCAACACCCCTCGTTACTCTTCGTCAGTGGGTCACTTATTCGCGCTCGCTACGCTCCGCTCAGTCCCGCAAGCGGGTACCAGTTTCGCTCCGCTGTCACTTGTAGTTATCTGTCATTATAGCATTCGTACGACCTCATGACGGGCGCAAGCTCAAATGACTTCATGACGGCGGAGCCAAATGGTAGTAAGATGACTCGAAAACTTCAAAGACCCCTACCAACATACGGAACTTTTTCCCCCAGTGTCAAGATGAGTACTGAATAATGGCTTCAGGTGGGGATTTGAAAACCTTTTCCCTTGACAAAGAGGGGGGAAGCCGGTAGAAAAGTACGAACTCATCTTGTGAAAAAAAGCTTAATTTGGCGCGATCCTGGCTCCGTTCCCTCTGTGTAAAGATGCAGGCCGGGAAGTGTGATCTCGCCGCAATGTCTCACCCTTCATTCCTTAAACCAGCACTCCAACATATTGAGGCGTTCCATGACCGGAGAAAACAAGCAACAGAATTCGGGTCTACTAGGCTGGCTTCTCTTTGTAGTAGGCTTCACTGGTGCACTGTTTGTTGGTTGGGTTGTATTCCCACAACTTCTTTTTTCTACCCAATACCAGCCCATCAATTACAACCACGCCATCCACCAGGAAGAGGCGGGCATGAGTTGCGAGGATTGTCACTATTTCCGAGACGATGGAACGTATGCCGGCAAGCCCCAATTGGCTGCTTGCGTTGAGTGCCATGAAGAACCTCAAGGAGAAACCGAAAGCGAGGCAATGCTGGTGGCAGAATTTGTCGAGCCGGAGAAAGAGATTCCTTGGATCTCCTACTCGCAACAACCTGACAACGTCTTCTTTTCGCATGCTGCTCATGTGAAGATGGCAGAGATGGAATGCACAGACTGCCATCGGGACGTAGAACAAGAGACCGAGGCTCCCCCGGTCAAGATTAACCGACTGACTGGCTACCCCAATGAAATCATGAAAATGTACGTGTGTGAAGATTGTCATGCTCGGGAGCATGTGTCCAACAGCTGTGACGTTTGTCATAAATAGACAACTCGTAGGTTCGGAGCGAAGCGAAGCTAAGTCGATCGTATAGGAATTTTTTTTTCGAGTCCGCCAGCGGCGGACGCCATATAAAATCGCTTCGCGATTTTATAACTTGAGGGGAAGGATCTTATGAAATTGGACAGAAGAGCCTTCGTTAAACTGATTGCAGGAGGGGTGGGCGGAACGCTGTTGTCGCCGCTGCCGTGGAAAATGGCGGATGACACCGCCATCTGGAGCCAGAACTGGTTCTGGCGGCCTTCACCGGAGAGGGGTGGCGCTACCACGGCGAACACTGTTTGTCAGCTTTGCCCTGGAGGTTGCGGCGTCAGGGTTCGGCTCATTGAGGAAAAGCGTGCCGTCAACATTGATGGCAACCCCAGCCACCCAGTTAACCAGGGAGGGATTTGCCCCTTGGGCGCTGCCGGGCTTCAGTACTTGTACGGTCCCAGCCGAATTGAAACACCGCTGCAGCAAACAGGTAAGCGGGGCGACCTTGAGACCTTGAAAGCCATCAGTTGGGATGAGGCCCTGGAGATCCTCGCCATCAAACTGCGCGGCATGAGGCAAAAAGCTAGAGGCCTTGTCTGTGTGAGCGGTAAACGCGAGGGCACTCTCCCCGAACTCTTCGCTCGTTTTCTCCACGCTTACGGCTCGCCGAACTACAACGTGATGCCTGCTGCGGCTGACGCAGAATCTGTGGGGTTGCTTGTTAGCCAGGGGAACAGCAGTCCTCTCGGCTACGACCTGGAAAACTCCAAGCTGGTCATAAGTTTTGGCAGTGGCTACATCGAGGGCTGGGGTGCTCCCAACCGCATGATGATGGCATTTGGTCATTGGCGGAGCAATCCCAAGAGAGATCGCTCCAAGATCATCCAGGTGGAGACGAGAGGTTCGCTGAGTGCTTCCAAGGCCGATGAATGGGTGGCTGTTGCTCCAGGTACAGAGGCGGCACTTGCTTTGGGTCTTGCCCAGGTAATCGTGAGTGAGGGGCGCTACGATCGTACCTTTGTGGGCCAATATACGCACGGCTTCGATGAGTTCAGAGGGCTGCTGCGTCGGAACTACACTCCTGAAGAGGTGGCTGCAATCACTGGAGTGGAAAAAGAGAAGATCATTGGACTGGCGCGGGAGTTCGCGGGGACCAAACCGGCCGTAGCCCTGAGTGGCTGGGGACAGGGGAGAATGCAGGGTAGCATGTACGATTTCCTCGCGGTGCAGAGCCTCAATGCACTGGTGGGCAGCCTGCACAAGCCGGGTGGAGTAACCAGGACTCCGCAGGTGCCCCTGGCTCCATGGCCCAAAGTGGTGCTGGATGCTACGAGTCTGACGGGCGAAAATGAGCCCAGATTAGACGGGTCCAAGGGGCCCCAGTTCCCCTTGCCAGCGCAACTTTTCCACAACTTAGTCAAGAACATCAACGAGGGGAATCCCTACCCGGCAGAAATGCTCTGGGTGTACGAGGCCAATCCCGCTCATGACCTTGCCGATGTCCAGCCCTTCCTGGAGGCCCTGAATAAGATCGGTACCTTGGTCTCCTTCTCTTCCTTTATGGACGAAACCACCCAGTTGGCCGATCTGGTGCTTCCGGGTCCGACCTACCTGGAGCGATTGGAAGACGCACCCATACCGCCAGGGCTGCAATATGCGGTCTTCAGCTTGAGCCAACCAATGCTGAGCCCGCGGTTTGAGACGAGACATCCAGGCGATGTGCTGATCCAATTGGCAAACTCCCTTGGCGGAAATGTTGGGGCAAGTTTTCCCTGGTCCGATTACGAGACAGCATTGATGGAGCGGGTGAAGGGACTGGCTGACGTTGGCCGGGGTCAAGTTGCGGATGAACCAGGACTGCAACCGTGGAAAGACGGCCAGGGTCTACAATTAGCCCCCAACTATGATTCCTTTGACGACCTGTGGGAGAAGCTTACCGAACACGGCTGCTGGTTCGATACCTCTGAGGCCATGCCCTCGTGGGAGTCGGCCTTTACAACCCCTTCGCGCAAATTCGAGTTCTATAGCCAGAAAATGAGGGAGGTTGGCATCAAGGGGAATGAACTCATCTACCTGCCGCATTTCAAACCGGTAGAGTTGGCTGGCGATCCGCGTGATTATCCGTTGCTTCTCATGCCCTACGAGACGATGGTCATCACCAACGGTCCGGTGGCAAATCCGCCATGTATTACCAATACGCTCTTTGACTTCCAACTCAAAGGGAACGACTCTTTTGTTGAGGTCAACCCCAAGACCGCTGCCAAAATGGGTCTTAAGGAAGGCGATCGGGTTGCACTTCAAACCGAGCGGGGTACGCTCGAAGTCCGTGTCCACCTGACTGAAGCGGCGCGGCCTGCTGTGGTCTTTATCCCCACTGGTCTGGGACACAGTGGTTTCGACTCTTACATCAAGGGCAAAGGAGTCAACGCCAATATGATTCTGGTGGCCCAGCAGGATCAGGTCACCGGCCTTGCCAGTTGGTGGGGAACTCGGGTGAAAATCTCCAAAGTATGAGGTAGGAAATGAGTGGGAACAAGTCAAACGGAGTTCGCTATGGCATGGTCATCGATCTTGACAAGTGCACCGGTTGTATGGCGTGCTCGGTGGCTTGCCAGCAGGAGAACAACGTCTCTTTCAGAGAAGATGAGACCGACAAGCTACGTTCCATTACCTGGCTCGAGGTCTTCTATCTCGACAACGGCAAACCCTATCCGGAACACCGCAGGGCCTACATGCCCAGGCCGTGTCTGCACTGTGACTCATCCCATCACCCTTACCCTTACCCGCCGTGTACCTTTGTCTGTCCGGTAAATGCTACGCACCGAGACGAAGAGACCGGCCTGGTGAACCACATTCCGGTGCGGTGCATTGGCTGTCGGTACTGCATTTCCGCTTGTTCATACCATGCACGCTATTTCAATTGGTGGGATCCCAAGTGGCCTGAGCCCATGGAGAAAATGCTCACCCCGGATGTCTCAACAAGGATGCGGGGAGTGGTGGAAAAATGCACCATGTGCGTCCACCGATTGCAGCTGGCCAAGGAAAGAGCTTTTATGGAAGGGCGGCGTGAGCTACACGAGGGCGAGTACGTGCCGGCCTGTGTGGAAGCCTGCCCGGCCCGAGCGATGACTTTTGGAAACTTGCTTGATCCTCATAGCGAAGTGGCCACTTTGGCCAGGGGGCCCCATGCCTTCCGGCTCCTGGAAAGGCTTGCCACCGAGCCCAAGGTTTACTACCTGAGTACTCAGAAATGGATTCGCAAGCTGGCAGATAACGTAATGTAGTTTAGACCACCGTGGAGAAGAGAGGACAACCATGGATTCAGCACTCATCCCTGAAGGGGTAAAGCGGTGTTCGTTTCGTAGTTTCTCCCTCTGGTTGCTGGTGATCTTTGGAGTCATCGGCTGGGGAGTATTGGGTGGGTTCATGGTCCTGTGGAAGGGACTGAATGTGACCGGCCTCAACGACTCTTTCGGCTTTGGGCTTTATATCACCGCAGACCTGGCAGTGATCGCTTTAGGAGCAGGTGCCTTTTTCACCGGTTTTCTCACCTACGTAATCGGTAAAAAAGAGCTCAAAGATATCATCAACCTGGCGGTGGTTGTTGGCTTCATCTGCTACACCGGCGCCCAGCTTGTGCTGCTCCTGGAGATTGGCCAACCCATCCGGGGCTGGTTTTCTTTCTGGCATCCCAATGTGCACTCCATGCTCACCGAAGTAATCTTCTGTATCACCGCCTACACCATTGTTCTCACCATCGAGTATCTACCTCTGATTCTCGAGAACAAACAGTTAGACAAGGTGCCGGAGTTGCACTATTTCAGCCATAATTTACACGAAATAATGGTAGTATTTGCGGCCACTGGAACCTTTTTGAGCTTCTTCCACCAGGGCTCTCTGGGTGGTCTCTACGGAGTGATGTTTGCCCGGCCCTTCGCCTTCCGTGAGGGCTTCTTCATCTGGCCCTGGACGTTCTTCTTGTTCGTGGCATCGGCCATTGCTTCCGGTCCGGCCCTTACCATCCTGGTCTGCAAGATGGTAGAGGGTGTTACCCGTAAGAAGCTGGTTCGCCGTGAGGCCATCTTGCTCCTGGCCAAAGTTACCGGCTATCTGCTTGCCTTTTATATGGTGGTCAAGATCCTCGACACTTGGTGGTGGGCCACCCACACGGCACCCATTATGGGTGCGAGCTTTCGTGAATTCTTCCAGGCGCCGTATGGCTTGTGGCTACTCGTGGCCGAGATAGGTGTCTGTGGCATCATACCGGCCATCATTCTGCTCATGCCGAAAGCCAGGGAGGATGATGTCTTGCTGATCGTTGCCTGCGTTCTGAACTGCACCGGCATTGTCATCAACCGCTTCGTCTTCACCGTACAGAACCTGGCGTTGCCGGTATTGCCCTTCGAACAGGTGCAAATCTATGTACCCACCTGGCAGGAGTGGGCTCCAACTGTGGCCTTGCTGGCATACGGGGCGCTTCTACTCTCGCTTTCTTATCGGTATCTGCCCATGTTCCCAAGGGAGAGAGAACTGAATCCCATAGAGTAATCTTCTCTAGAAAGTGGAGAAAATGAAAAGCCCCGGGTTTTCCGGGGCTTTCTTTTTGCTCTCGCCCGCTCACCCTTCGTCTCTGCTCAGTGGTAAACGTGAGGTGGTCGGGAAAAGTCACGTCCATTGGTTGAGGCGGATTGTGGTGTCCCGCTGCCAGCGCTCGTCATCTTTCTGGGGATGGTCGATATTGAAATGCAGCCCCCGGCTTTCGAGGCGTTCTAGAGCACAGTGTACAATCAACTCCGCCACGGTTGCCAGATTCCTAAGTTCAATGAGATCACTGTTGAGGCTGATGTTTGGGTAGTGCTCGTTAATCTCCCGTTGAATCTGGGCCAAGTGATTTTGTGCCAGGCGCAAACGATTGTCCTTACGGACGATACCCACGTAGTTCCACATCAGGCGCCGGATTATGTCCCAGTTATAGGCGATAAGCACCATCTCGCTGTCATTGGCGTTCAACGGCATCTCCAGGGGTGGAACTTCAGGAAAGGAGATCTTTTCTGCGTCTGAATTGGGCCGGCTGTTAATGTCTGCAGCAGCATTGTGCGCGAAGACCAGAGCTTCCAAGAGAGAGTTGCTGGCCAGGCGGTTGGCTCCATGAAGCCCGGTACAGGCGGATTCTCCCAGGGCGTAAAGATGTTGGATGCTGGTGCGCCCATACTTGTCGGTCCGTACACCACCGCAGATGTAATGGGCCGCTGGCACTACCGGTATAGACTCCCGAGTGATGTCGATTCCAAGAGACAAGCACTTCTCATGAATGCCAGGAAATCGCCGCCGGAGGAAATCAGCATCACGGTGGCTGATATCAACGTATACGCAGTCGTCACCGCTCTGTTTGATCTCGGTGTCAATGGCGCGGGCT
>CP070843.1:626603-631065 GCA_020350905.1 Deltaproteobacteria bacterium | reverse complement strand
TTTGTCCAGCAGAGCACCGGTACCATAAACCAGATTGACCTGACGCCGGCATTGGGTGTCAAAAGCGGCTTTGTAAACTGGCGCGAAATGAATTAAAGAACCCGGGACCAAAGGACCGGGCCTTGGGCTGCCCCTGAGGGGTGGAGCCAGATGAAATTGGAATAGTGGAATAAGGAATTTTTTATTGGCACGTTTCTTGTTATTGATAGGAAGCGAATCGGGCGCGGATGGCTGGAATCCTAGCATAGCACAGACTCCTTGGCTGACGTTCAAATCCTTACACGACGAGGCTAAGCGAGCCTATCCCAGAGCGGGACCTCAGGATTCAGCCTTCCATATAAGTATATAAAATACTACTTTCGTCTGCCGAAAAACGGTCGAAGTATTAAAAAATTTACTGGTTGAGATGTTCTTTAGTGAACACCATGATTGTCATGGACCCTGCCAGTAAAAAAAGTTTTTTTGTCTCGAGCAAGGGATGGAGCGCACATGCTAAACATCTACAGGGTCATCTCGTTGAGTCTAGTAATGTCACTGTTTTTCGCGGCGCCGTTACTCTGTGTCCACCCTGTTGCTATTCAGCAGGAAAAAGCACACGCACTGGCTACAAAGCGTCAGCAGACAAAAAGGGTGACCGTCGCTTGGCAAAGAACCTCTCTAACCCCATACGTCACGCCTGCTGACCGCTTGGCAGGCTCTCTGCGCGAAGCTGAGCCTGTTCATGTGCAGGGTGAAGAATGGAATGAAGATGAACGGGAAGATTGGCATGGTGTTGGTGGAACTGCTGGAACCGCTGGTGTGAGAACACTATCTCATTCGTCTATCTATCATTGATTGCCAGGAAGCAAACGAAAGGATGTGACATGAGTCACCAGGGGTCAACCAAGAGCACGAGAGGATGTATCATGAGAACAGTCCTCAGAAGGGGCTATCTTTGCAGGAATCTGGGGCTTACCACCATTGAACTTGTTGTCACCGTGGGAATAGTAGTGGCATTAGCCGCCGTTTCCCTTCCCATATTCCACAACTTGAGCCCTTCTTACAATGCAAAACAGGCGGCTCGCACCATTGTCTCGCAAATGCAACTCGCCCGGATCCACGCCATCAGAAACCGGATCACCACGGTGGTGGTTTTTTACCCGAAGAGTTTCGTGCCGGCCGATCTGGCAAACTCCTTCTTGATCTACGAGGATAACAACAACGACTGGATCCAAGACCCAGGGGAAACCGTCATTTTTTCGAGAACTCAGATGCCGGCGAAAGTGAGCCTCGTTTCTGCCACGTTTACCTCAAACGGCTCAGGCGAACCCACGCACACAACCAGCTGCGGTTTCGACAGCCAGGGGGTCGCTGCCAGAAACGGCGCCGTTTATGTGATTGGAGACGTCAAGTTGCAGAATGACAACGATCAAGAGCGAACCATAACGTTTCATGCATCTGGCAAGACGAAAATTTCACTACCCTAGGGAGACCAGTTATGAATGCAGAGAACCAGATGACAACTGATAATCACCAGATGAAGTCCTGGGGCAAACACCGCCAGTTTGGTTTCAGCATGGTGGAAGTGTTGGTGGCAATCCTCCTTCTTGCCGTTGGCCTCATGGCCCTGGCCAAGATGCAAACCCAGGCAGTGGCCAGCAACAATTATGGGAATCAATTGACTGAGGCCACATTTCTGGCCCAGGACAAGCTGGAGGAGCTGCGGCTCTTGAATGAATGCTACCTGGCGGTGATCGCTAAGCCCGAGCTCAGTTGGACAGCCGAAGACCAAACTGTCGTAAACAACTACAACAGTCAACTGAGCGACAGCGTGGCCAACTGGATCGAAACCGATGGTCCTGACCCTGACACTATCCCAGATCAGTTCAGTTGGCAGATGGCAACACCGGACCACACCAACGTTGACGGTCCAGGGGCGGTAGCCAACCCCATAGACATCACCGGGGCAGCAGCCTCGGCCGGTGGCTATACCAGGACTTGGTACGTGGCGGATCATAAGCCGGTCACCAAAGCCAAGAACCTCCGAGTGCGAATAACGTGGGGAAACGGCCGTGAGGTGACTGTCGATACCGTACTGTCGCAATAATTGAGGTGGAGAATGAAGAGCGGAATATTGCATCGAAGCCAACAAAAAAACCATCCCGAAGCACCGCGGAGCTGTTTGGGCTGCCGCCGGGGATTCACTCTGGTGGAGCTTATCGTGGTTATAGCCATGTTCAGCATTGTAATGGCAGCGATCTATTCGGTATTCGTTCGCTCCAACCGGGTCTATATCTCTCAAGAAGAAGTGGTAGCAGCGCAGCAGGAGGCTCGTTCAGCCCTTGAAATCCTCGGCCGAGAAATACGGATGGCAGGGTTAATCGCAGCCAACAATCAACCCGGCGGTTTGGACCTGATTACCACAGCCGCCTGGGCAGCCAATCCGGATTCGGCCATTGAAATAGCTACAGTGGACGCGGCTAACAAAACCACCACTTTGGCCTTCAAATCCGATCTGGACGACGACGGCAACACCGATGCGGTGCGATACGTTTACTATCACAGTGACCACGCCACAGCCAGTCGCCAGAACACCCTCTATCGCACAGCATTGACCTGGAGCGGTGGGGCCTGGGCAGATCCCAGCGTAGTCGGTGAACAGCTTTTCCTTGAAAACATTCAGAGTCTGACCCTTTCCTATCAAATGGCTGACGGTACCAGCAGCACCGCCCCTGCCAACCTCGAGAATATCCGGGGAGTGGTCATTAACCTCGTGGCGCAGGCAGCCCATGCAGTTGAGCCTTACGAGGGAGGCAAGTTCGTTCGCACCCGGCAGCTTATTTCCAATATCCAGATTCGAAACTTGGGTCTTTCCTAGGAGTGCAGGAGGAAAAAGTGGCACATAAAAGGATTGTCGCAAAGATGAAAAATCTGAGCCTCAAGCGGTTTCTCAGCCGAATGGTCAGGAATGACAGGGGGGTGGTGCTCGTTTTCGCCCTGGTGCTCATGTTGGTTCTCAGCATCATCGGAAGTTCCGCCACCATGACCTCCCAGGTTGACCTCAAGATAAGTGGCAACACCAAGGTGATTCGAACCTCCTTTTACGTAGCGGACGGCGGCATCATGTTGAGTCCGAAAGTAATCAGCCGAATCATCACTGACCGGGCCCTGCCCTCGGCTTCGCAAACCCCGCTCATCGCCTATGATGACTACAGCAAGGTTGGCGAGGATCCTGTCCTGTTGAAAAAGATCATGGGTTTTGCAATGGACAGCGATTATCAAAGTGCCGACGACAGTACTACTGACATCTCAATGGAGCAGGGAACACTCGGGAGTATGGCGATCGATATCACCCGTGGGGCCACACAGTACCTCTCCGGGGGTGGCGTTGAATTCGCTGCGGGCACTGAAGGAGTTGGCGTGGGTGGCGCCGCCAGCGCTGCCATCATATACAACCTCGCCAGCAGGGGAACGGTAGGCACCTCACCCAAGACCACCGAATCCGACATAGGTGCACAGTATCGCAAAGTGGCCGGTGTGGCTGGAGGAAGGTAACCATGAACAATTCTCAGGAATAGGAGGTGATACCGCATTCAAGAAAATCGGCTAGGACGGCCTCAAGGGGAATGACAAATCTTTTTGAAAAGGGGGGGAGTCATGAAAATTGAGGCACACAGAAAGATAGTGTTGGGAGCGATTTTAGCGTTGCTCTTCATTCCTTTGCTGACACATACCGCACATGGAGACGATTGGGTCTCCGAGTTCAAACTCACCGCCGGTATCCACGCTGCGGCATTTGACCAGTTCGGCTATTCAGTGGACATTAGCGGCGACACGGCGGTGGTCGGGGTTCCCATTGGCGAGTCAGCATACGTGTACAGATTTGACGGCACAGATTGGAAGCAAGAGAAGCAACTCGTTGCTCCAACATTTTATTTCGGCTGGGACGTAGCTATCAATGGCGACACCCTGGTGGTCTCGGGATTTAACTATCTGTGGTTGCACGGCTCCGTTTATGTTTTTACGCGCTCTGGGGATTCTTGGGATGACGGGCAAGAACTGATCACAGGCCCCGGGGTTGGCGCCTCAGTTGCTGTAAGTGGCGACACCGCGGTGGTGGGCGCTCCTTCTTCCTTGTCTTTGCTTTCACAACTGCCTTCGGGTCCTAACGCGGTGTATGTATTGAGGAAGCAGAACGACGGCACGTGGCAAAACCAGAACCTTTCGACCCCGGCAGTGGACGGCTTTGGCGCATCGGTTGCCATCAGTGGAGATAGGCTCGTGGTGGGGGCTCCCACCGACGATGTGGTCTGTCCTGACGCTCCAAGCTGCAATTCCGGCTCGGTCTATCTCTTCCGATATGATGGTGAAAATTGGGTCCAAGATCCACTACAGCCCACCCTGATTCCAACTGTCGCGCCTTCGCCAGAACAATTTGACCAATTCGGCTGGGCCGTTGCTATAGATTCGAGCACGGTGGTTG
>CP070843.1:621346-626503 GCA_020350905.1 Deltaproteobacteria bacterium | reverse complement strand
ATCCCCTGCCTCAATGTGGGAAAATTTCAGCTGACCTTCACCGGGAGTGATGTCTTGGCGCCCCTCAATTTGAATGTTTGCAGCGTATCGGCTCTCCAGTTTTAGAAGTTCGGCTCGTTTCTTGTTCAAGAGATAGTCAGCTACCTCCTTGGCAAAGGAGCCGTGCACCTGATTGGCTTTGCCGCGGCTGAGTTCCAACCAAATTTTTCGCAGATAGGTCAGAGCGGTGGCTTCAGTGGATCGAACCACACCGGTCCCGCTGCAGCGGAGGCAAGACACATACGAACTGGACTGCAAAGAAGGACGCAGCCTCTGACGCGAGACCTCCATTAGGCCGAACTTGCTGATGCGCCCCATCTCTGTTTTGGCCCTGTCCTTCTTGAACTCCTCCCGTAGAGCTCTTTCCACCTGGCGAATATGCTTGCGGTCCTTCATGTCAATGAAATCAATGACCACTAACCCGCCTAGATCGCGGAGGCGCAGTTGTCGCGGAACTTCGACCGCCGCCTCCATGTTGGTTTTGAAGGCCGTTTCCCCAAGTTTCTTCTCGCGGCTGGACCTACCCGAGTTCACATCCACAGCCACCAGAGCTTCAGTAGTATCGATTACCAGAAACCCTCCTGATTTCAAGTGAACCCTGTTGCTATAGATAGTCTCAATCTGGTTCTCAAGTTCATATTCAGCGAAAATGGGTCTCTTCTCTTTGTAGAGCTTGATCAACCAGCGATGCCGCGGCGAGACCACAGCCATAAAATCCTTGACCCGCTTGTAAACTTCTTTGTTATCAACCCGGATTTTTTTGATGTTGGCGGTGAAATAATCCCTGATAGCACGGATTGTGAGGTCTCTTTCCTGATACAGCAAGGTTGGAGCTCCCGTTTGTTGGGCAGTGGCCTTGATATTCTTCCACAGCCTGAGCAGATAGTGGAAATCACGAGACAGGTCACGTTTCGTTCTATTCTCGCCCGCAGTGCGAACGATGAGGTGGATGCCATCGGGCACGGGAAGTTGAGAGATGATCTGCCGCAACCGTTCCCGCTGCCGTTCGTCTTCAATTTGTCGAGAAATGCCGCCGTGTTTGCTCCCAGGCATCAGGACGAGATAGCGGCCCGGCAAAGAGACATAGGTGGTCAGGAAAGCACCCTTGGTAGGAGTTGCCTCTTTTACCACTTGAACCATGAGTTCCTGGCCAGGCCGCATGGCCTCCTGAATGCGAACGCGCGCTCCCTCTTCGGGCGGTTCACGTTGGTAGTACTCAGGGTGAATCTCAGGCAGCTGGAGAAAGCCGTTTTTTTCGGTACCGAAGTCAACGAAGGCGGCCTGGAGGCTAGGTTGAATATTGACCACCACTCCTTTGTAGATATTGCCCCGCGTGTTTTCGCGGGTGGTAGTCTCAACGTAGAACTCTTCCAGCTTCTTCCCTGAGACAATGGCCAGGCGATATTCCTCCGGCTCCTCGGCATTAATTAGCATTTGTCGGCCCATGCTTTCCTTATGCCCTACTCGGCACTCACCTCCTTACAAATAATGAAGTCATACTCCTTTCCTTCAGCCGATATGTGAAGGCAAGCTGTTATTAGGTGGATAAGATAAACTAGCGTTTGGCGGAATGCAAGGGAATTGAGCGGAGAGCCAGTTTGTGGGCAGCTGTCCGTCGTCCGTTGTATGTTTTTCTGGAACACCGATGTGGCAACGGACAACTGACGCGCGCTATGTGCTCTGCGCCAAGCGATTTTGCTGATGCTGCGCGGCCTGATACATAAAGGTGCGGATGATTGCCTCGAGGTTGGGCTGGTAGGTGCCGTCAAAGGCGGCATCGATGTAAGGGATATTCATTCGGTCCAGGATAGGTTTCAGAATGGCTGAACACATGGTACTGGGCATACAGGTGAAGGGAAATACATTGACGATTCCATCATACCCATGCAGGCAGTATTCCAGGGCGCCACCGATGCTCAGGCCCGCTTCAGTGCCAATTTTGAAGGAAAAAAGGCGATCATTGTCAAGATGCCTTTCTAAGGTACTGATCCTGTGATCTTCGTGGATAGGAAGATGTTTTCTAACCCTGCGGTAAATCTGATCCATACGGAAATACTGGTAGGCCAGTTCAGTGCGGTTTTTCAGCCAATCTCGAAAATGCAGCCGAAGACTCTTGAGGTCACGTTTTTTGAGGGCAAACAAGACCTCTCTTTTTGCCTTGAGCATATTGTCATAAGAGATATAGTTTATCCACTCGGCAATAGAGGCGTTGACCACCTCCCCGCCGTGGCTCTCCAGGAGTTTGATAAGATCCTGGTTTGATTGCCGGTGGCTGCGCAAGTAGATTTCGCCGACCATGCCGATGAGCGGTTTGGGCGGGATGTTGGGATCTATGATAGTTCTGGCTTTCTTGACTACCTGCTCCAGAGTGTCCAAGATGCGGTGGAATCTCTTCTTGCGACCATGGGTTTCCATTTCCTGGCACATGAGGAAAAGGGCTCTTTCAAGATAATCCTCTGCCATTCCTGCCTCTTGTTCATATGGGCGAGTGCGCCAAAGCATACGATCGAGAACGTCGCCGATGACAAGGCCCACGTAAGCACTTCTCCGGAAGTGTGTGCGCACCTCCGGCGCCATTAATCCTCCGAGAGAATAGGAATCGTCAGCGGTGATGGAGGCGATGCGAGTTTTGCTAAAGCCGTCCATTGAATCCATGACGATGCGGTGCAACTTGTTGTACATGCCGAACCGGCATGGGCCGCCGGATTCTGCCATGAAATAGAGATAGTTCTCAGCTCTAAAAGCCTCTCCCAGCCTCTCTTTTTCGCGCTCTAGATGGTAAAGAACATCTCCTAGGGTAACCTGGCAAGGAAAGCATTCTTTGCCTGAAGTGTACTGTTTGCCAAGCTGCAATCCCTTGTAGGTCTCCATAACCTGCGCATCGACACCGAAGCTTCTCATGGTGGCACCAACGAGATTAGTCACGGTCCGACCCATTTCCGGCATGAGCAGTTTTTTGTTGGCCAGACTGAATTTACCAACCTTAGCTTTCAGTGATTCAAATGCGGTCATGACTCACTTCTCGGCGGAATCAGTTGTTCAATTTCACGTGCAAAGCCTGTGGGAGCGATTTTCTAGTCGAGACTTTTCCATTGCCTCAGCGCCAAATCGCGGCGACAAAGCCGCTCCCGCATGATAGAGAGAAGGATCTGCTCTCAGGAGGCGCGACACTTCATTTCCTGCCAGTTGCTCAGGGTTTGTTTGTGCTCATTATGGATCACGTTCTTGAATGCTTCCAACCTGGTTATCACTCCTGCCACCGCACTGTGTTCGTCCAGCTCCAGAATAAGATAGGGCTTTTCTCCCATGACGTGGCGATAGAAGTGTTCAATGAAGGAATCGGCGCCACAACTGAAATTGGTGAGGTGTATACCATAACAGCCGGAATGTGCTTTTACCAATTTGGCTGTTCGGAGAATCTGAGCTCCCAGGCCCCAGTACATGTTGGGAAAATCGCTGAGATCGACACTCGCAGTGTCCAGAAAATCCTGGGGAATGGCCTTGATACCCAGCTTGGCCAAATTCTGCCCCAACCGGAGGCTCAACCTTTCATCGTGAAGGTTGTAAGGGCGACCACTCACTGCGACCCAAAGATCGTTCGGTTGCAATGAGTGCAGAAAGGTGCGACCCTGCTGGACGAGGTCGCGCTGGAAGGTCATTTGAACTTCCCAAGCTTGGCGATAGGCGCGGTCAATTTGACGCTGGCTTAACCCAAACCTCTCCCCGAGGCTACGGTGAAGATCCAGGACGATTCGCTCCACCGGCTCTTTCAGGTAAACGGTTGGAGAAATGAGGCTGGAAGGAGAGATATTCAGGGCTGCACTAGCCATGTACTGACTTCCTTGCACAAGCGGACAGAAGAGGCCGGTTTCCTCGGATTGAGGTGTAGTCAGGTTAATGGTGGTAGGAAGGAAGAGGTAGCGGGTCTGCCCCATGAGGGTTTTGACGTGACCTTGGTATACCTGAATGGGGTAGCAGGTCTCCGAGGTCATGGACTCAATGCCTGCCACCGCAATCTCCTGATCGGTCTTGGGAGAAAGAACAACGGCAAAGCCGAGCGTTGTCCAAAAGTGGGACCAGAGAATGCTATGCTGCAACATGTGCAGGGCCCGGGGAATACCTATCGTAGGCTTGCCGTCAAAAGACTCCTGGACTTGGTTGGCTGCTAAGCCCTGCGAGCGAAGTTCTGCCAGGTCCACGGAATTGCCTTTGAGGTAATCCAGAAAGAGGAGTTCGCGTTTCTTGAACCAGTCACCTTCCTTCTCCGTCCTATCCCCCCTCATTTCATAACGGCCGCAGTCTCCTCCCCAGATACTCTTGCGACCACCAAAGTCGTATATTTTGAGTTTGCACTCGTTATGGCAGTTCTTATCAGCGCGACAGATCTTTTCTTTATTGGAGATTTTCGCTTGAATCAGAGTATCTAAGCCAGGGAAGTCCGACCTGACAAATTCCGAGCTCACCCTCTTTTCCTTGATGCTTAAAGCTGCGCCGTGGGCTCCGAGAACCTCTCGATGCTCTGGCATGATTATTTCCTGATCAAGTACATTCTCAAAGGCGGCAACAATTCCTTTGTTCAGCGATGGGCCGCCGAGAAACATGACTCTCTTGCCGATCCGCCGCTTTTCCACCACGCGGTTGAGGTAGTTATGGACGATGGCGTAGCAAAGTCCGGCGATCAGATCCTGCAAGCGGGCACCTTTTTGAGCATAAGAGACCAAGTCAGATTCCATGAATACGGTGCAGCGTTCAGCCAAATTGATCGGGCTGTCGGAAGACAGGGCAATGTCCTGGAACTCTCTGACGATGTTGATCTTTAGTTTGTTTGCCAGCTCGTGGAGAAAACTTCCGGTTCCGGCGGCACATACCTTGTTCATATCGAAGTCCATGGGATTGCCGTGCTCAATCCAGATGTATTTGGAGTCCTGACCGCCTATCTCAAAAACCGTGTCCACATCCGGGTCCCAGTGAACCGCTGCCCGTGCATGGGTTGTAATCTCGTCGATAATAAGATCAGCCTTAATAAAATCTCCCACCACATGTCGTCCCGATCCCGTAGTAGCGGTTCCAAGAAACTCAAGACCGTCGCCAAATTCCTCACGTATCCCTTCCAGGAGT
>CP070843.1:617612-621246 GCA_020350905.1 Deltaproteobacteria bacterium | reverse complement strand
TTTTCGTGGTTACTATTTTGGTGGCTCTGGTGAAACTTGGCGGTCTGGCGACAATCGACGCCGGGCCGGCCGCTGTTTATTTTGCGGCGGTGGTGGTGGTCACCATGTTTGCCGCCATGAGCTTCGATCCCAGGCTCATCTGGGATGTAATGGAGTAGCAGTATGGTTGATGAATCAAGATTCAAGGATGCACCCGAGGCTATTGTCAAGATGAAGAAGCAATTCTCCATTGTCTGGGTTGTGCCGCTGGTTGCTCTTCTGATCGGTGGGTGGCTCGCCTTCAAAGCGATTTCGGAAAAGGGTCCGACCATCACCATAACCTTTAAGACCGCTGAAGGGCTGGAAACAGGCAAGACCAAGGTCAAGTACAAGGATGTGGTGGTCGGTCAGGTGGAATCCATCGATTTAAGTGAGGATGGCTCCCACGTCATTGTAACAGCAGAGCTCAGAAAAAGCGCAGAGCCTCATCTCACCGAGAACACCCGGTTTTGGGTGGAGCGCGCCCGGGTCGGCGCCGGCGGGGCCGCCGGGCTCGGGACCCTCTTTGCGGGTGCCTATATCGGCGCCGATCCCGGCAAACCTGGTGGGAAGCCGGCCCGATCATTTAAAGGTCTAGAGATACCCCCCGTGGTTACCACAGGATTGCCCGGCCGCCATTTCAAACTGCAAGCGGTGAAACAGGGTTCACTCAATATTGGCGCTCCCATCTATTACCGGCAGGTCAAGGTGGGCCAGGTTGTGGCCTTCGAGATGGAAAAAGACGGAACCGCTATTGATTTCCAGATTTTTATTCATGCGCCGTATCATGAGTTTGTTCGTCAAAATACCCGTTTCTGGAACGCTTCGGGGATGGATGTTGCCGTTGATGCTAGTGGCATCAGGGTAAACACCGAGTCCTTTTTGACCATGCTGATAGGGGGAGTCGCCTTCGATACCCCGGCCGATGTCGAGCCCGGAGCTGCCGCGGAGCAGGGTTACACCTTTAAATTGTACGAAAGCCGCGAGAAAATTTTTGAAAAGACCTATGTGCAGAAGCGGCGGTGGCTCCACTACTTTGATGGTTCGGTCAGGGGCCTTACTATTGGAGCGCCGGTGCAATTACAGGGTATTAGAATAGGAGAGGTTACCGATGTAACATTGGAATTCGATTGGGAAAAGTTGGCCTTTCGTATCCCCGTTCTAGTTGAGCTGGAACCAGAAAGGATTAAATTTATTGGCAGGGAAACAGTGGACAGGAAACGTGGTATGGAGATCTTGGTGGAGAAGGGTCTCAGGGCACAGCTCCAAAAGGGCAGCCTCTTGACCGGGCAACTATTAGTTGGTCTGGACTTTCATTCAGATGCGCCTCCCGCAAAGATCAACTGGGATGGGAGGTATCCTGAACTGCCCACCATACCAACGCCCATGGAAGAGATCACCAGCGGTGTGACTCGCATAGTTGAAAAGCTGGACACCATCCCCCTGGAGCAGATCGGCCAAGATCTCCAGCGGACCATGGCCAATCTGAGTAAGACCACGGCAGAGCTCGAAAAGCTGGTGCAAAAACTCGATGCCAATGTTGCCCCTGCGGCCACAGCCACCTTGGAGCAGGCTCAGACAACGCTCCGTAAAGTGGACAGGCTTCTGAATGCGGACTCACCCACAGGATATGAGTTGAAGCGCGCCCTGGCAGAACTCGCGGATGCGGCGCGTAATATTGGCATCCTGGTGGATTACTTAGAACGACATCCGGATTCCCTGGTTTTCGGAAAGGATGATAGCAATGAAAAATAGAGCACGCTTTGGGAACATGGGTTGGGGATTTTTGTTTATGGTGTTTTTTATTGCTGCTTGCAGCAGCACACCTCCTGTGGCCTATTACACCCTGAACACCTTGCCCGAGATGCAACAGGAGATCCCTGCAGCGGTGATGGATAATACCATTGCCATCGGCGTCGGCCCGGTGGAGTTTCCCAAATTTCTCGACCGGCCGCAAATCGTCACCCGAAAGAGCCAAAACCAGATCGAGGTATCTGAATTCAATCGATGGGCTGGCTCCTTTCCAGGAGACTTCTCCCGGGTTTTGGCAAAAAATATATCCATTCTCCTGCCCACCGATCAAGTGGCCGTGTATCCCTGGGGAGACCAATTCTCCCCCACCTATCTTGTAAAGCTGGATGTGGTACAGTTCGACGGTCAATTGGGTGAGACCGTTGTGCTGGATGTCACCTGGATGGTGACGGATAAGGAAGGAACCAATACGCTGGTGGTGCGAAAATCCCGTGTAGAAGAGGCCGTGTTAGATAAGACCTACGAAGCATTGGTTGAGGCCAAGAGCAACGGGCTGGCCACCCTCAGCCGGGAAATAGTCGAAGAATTAAGAAAATTGGCTAAATAAGAAAGTCTCACCAATGCGGATGTACATTGGCGGACAATGGATTGAAGCCCAAGATACCATCCAGGTGCTCAACCCCTTCGATGGCAGCCTGGTGGATACGGTACCCCATGCCGGCCCCAAGGAGGTGAACCAGGCACTTGAGAGCGCCACCAGAGGCGCAGCCATTATGGCCGCACTGCCTGCCTATGAACGGTATAACATCCTTACCAAGACAGCCGGACTGCTCAGGGAAAACCAGGAAGACTTTGCTCAACTTATCTCCAAGGAATCAGGCAAAGCCCTGTGGGAATCCAGATTCGAGGTTGTCCGGGCCGCAGAAACCATAGAACTATCTGCTGAAGAGGCAAAGAGAATCCGCGGGGAGACCATCCCTCTAGATGCGGCCTCAGGGGGACAGGGAAAGAATACACAGGAACGTCGCAACTACATCATGGACAAACTTATCATTGATGAAGAAATACTGGTATGAGTAAGGGACAGCAGACATTTCTATTTGCGGAAGAATCCATCTCCAGCCGCGGTAAACGGTCCCGTCGGGGCAGGAAGGCTAGTGGTGTACGAACATCCATCGAAGACATAATCGACCCGCGTAGGCAATCATCTGCTCTACCGGAAGTACAAACCTCTGGCGGCGGTAATGGTGATGAACCCCCAACGGCACATGATCATCTCCCTGTCCATGAACGGCACGGGCCGCTTACGGACCTGATCGACTTCAACTTTCTGCAATATGCCTCCTATGTCATTTGCGAACGGGCCATTCCCAACGTAGCCGACGGTCTCAAACCAGTTCAGCGTCGTATCCTGCATGCCCTGAAGGAAAAGGACGATGGAAGCTTTATCAAAGTCGCCAATGTGGTGGGCCACACAATGCAATATCACCCGCATGGTGATGCCTCCATCGGCGATGCCCTGATCACACTAACCAACAAGCAATATCTCATTGAGGGCCAGGGCAACTTCGGCAACATATTTACAGGCGATAATGCCGCAGCCCCCAGATACATTGAGTGTCGCCTGACTGAAATTGCTCGTAACGAGTTGTTTAACAAAGATCTGACCGACTTTATCCCCAGCTATGACGGACGCAATCAAGAGCCGGGCACCCTGCCATCCAAGCTGCCGCTGCTCCTGATGCTCGGCGCCGAAGGCATTGCTGTAGGCCTGTCCACGCGCATTTTGCCGCACAACTTCATCGAGTTGTTGGAAGCCGAGATCCAGATAATAGAGGAAAACAAGGGGAAACCTGTTCAGATC
>CP070843.1:612231-617512 GCA_020350905.1 Deltaproteobacteria bacterium | reverse complement strand
TTTTCGAGGCGAAGATATCAAAGACCATTCCGGCCCAGGCAGCTCCGATCACAAAGCAGGCCAGTTTGTAATGGGCAACATTTATCCCACTGCCCTCAGCTGCCACCTCATCTTCCCGCAGGTAATTGAGAGCCCTGCCAAATCGTGAATTCTCCAACCTGTGAAAGAGGAATACGGCAACAGCTACAAACCCCCAGATAAGATAAAAGAATTCATGCGGTCGCCGAATGGCGATCCCAAAAATTGATGGCCGATCAATGCCAAAAATGCCATTGGCGCCGCCGGTTATCCCGAAAACATCGTTGATCAGGGCAATACGGACTATTTCTCCCAGGCCGATGGTAACGATGCAGAGATAGTCTCCCCGGAGGTGGATAATAGGACGCATGACAATTGCAGCGAACAGTCCCGCAGAAAGTGCACACAGGGGGAGAAGCCACAAGACCGGAATATTGAAACGGGTGTTGAGAATCGCTGCGGTATAGGCCCCCACGGCGTAAAATGCGGCATGGCCAAGATTGAATAGTCCAGCATGGCCCACAATGATATTCAGACTGAGCCCCAGGATGGCGTAGAGCCCCACGTTGTTGAGAACATCTACCCAGTACTTGTTCAGAAACAGAGGCGACAGTGCCAAAAGCGCTGTCACAACTCCGTAGATGATCTTCCTGTGATCCCTCATACCTTTTCTGCCACCCGTTCGCCCAACAGACCCGTCGGGCGCACGATGAGAATCAAGATCAGCACTACAAAGGCAATGGCATCTTTCCAAGCAATGGAGATGTAGGCCGCGCCCATGGCCTCGATGACCCCGAGCAGGATGCCTCCCACCATAGCACCAGGGATGTTGCCAATTCCGCCAAGAATAGCCGCGGTAAAAGCCTTTAACCCGTAAACCCAACCCATGGTGAAATTGATCTGGCCATAGAGAAGCCCCACCATAAGTCCAGCCGCCCCCCCCAGAGCCGGCCCAATCAAGAAGACAATGAGAATGACCCGGTCAACATCAATACCCATCAGTCTTGCCGCACCTTGATCGATGGCCGCTGCCCTGATGGCCGTTCCTATTCTGGTTTTGTGGATATACACGTAGAGTGCCGCCATGATCACTACCGAGGCAAGCAATATGAGGAGCTTCACCAGGGGAAGGTAGAGACCGAACAGATTCACCGCAGTCCTGGGAAGGATACCCTGGGGATACACTTTAAAGCGAGCGCCATAGATCAGCATCACCGCGTTCTGGAAAAAAATGGAAGCCCCCAGCGCCGAAACCACAGCAGAAAGACGGGGCGACTCCCTCAGGGGGCGGTAGGCCGACCTTTCCAGAAGCGCCCCCACCACCGCCACCAGTCCCATCACCATTCCAGCGAGGAGGAGCACACCGAAAACTGGCCCGAATAAACCGCTCAATCCAAGGGAGGTTAGCAGGGTCAGTCCCAGGTAGGAGCCGATGGTGAAAAGCTCACCATGGGCGAAATTGATCAGCTTGAGCACACCGTAGACCATGGTGTAACCAAGGGCAATCAGGGCATAAATGGCCCCAACGGCCAGACCATTGGTAAGCTGTTGAAAGAATTCTTCCATTGTGGTGCTGAGGAATTGAGAAAAATCGGCTCACGGCAAATCAACCGTGAGCCGATCATGGAAGGAGCGGGGTTACGGCTGCAAAATGAATTCGCCTTTTGCATTTACCCGGTAGACCCTGTAGACCTCGCCAACTCGATCACCTTTATCATCAAAGGATATCGTCCCGGTCAATCCCGGATAATTTCTGAGTTTGTTGTGCAAGTAATCAGCCACCTTACCGGAATCGGTCGAGCCGGTAGCCTTGATGGCAGCTGTTAGCACCCGGAAACCGTCTCCCGACAACACCGCCCAAATGGAACCAGGCGTAGAGCCATATTTCTTCTTATAGGCTGCAAGAAAATCCGACGCCTCTTTAGAGGGCAGATCCTGGGGAACCGGCGGGCTGAGAAAATGGAAGCCCTCAGCCGCGTCCTTACCAGCAATCTTTATCAGGTCAGGATTATTGTTGGCGTCACCCCCGAGGAAAGGCACATTCCAGTTCATCTCTTTCTTCTGCCGCAGCAGAAGGCCACATTCCGGATAGTAACCAGTAAAGAAAACTCCATCCGGACGCGCGGACTTCAGCTTCGTGAGAATAGCGGTGTAATCTCTTTCGCCGGGTGTGAGGGCATCGTAGAAGACAATCTTCACGCCTTTTTGCTGCAAAAGAGCCTTCGCCTCCTCAGCGAGCCCCTTGGCATAGGTGGTATTGTCGTGGAGAATGGCAACATTCTTGTAGCCAAGTTTCTGCAGCGCCTGAACGCCCACCCTGCCCTGCTCGTCATCGCGAGGAGAGGTCCGAAAGAAGTACTTCAAACCTTTCGCAGTGAGTCGGACAGCAGTGGAACCATTGGCAATTTGTATGACTTTGGATTCGTCATAAATGTTTTGGGATGCTTCGGTGATGGACGATCCGTAGGTACCGACTGCACCTACAACGTCTTGAGTTACAAGTTTCTGGGCTGCCAGGGCAGCGGTCTTCGGATCGCCACCGTCATCTGCACTGATAATTTCGACCTTCTTTCCCAGAAGTCCCCCCTGGGCATTTAATTCCTCGGCAAGCAGTTCAACGATCTGTTTCATATCCTGGCCCTCGCTTGCCCACGGGCCGGTCAGGGGAGCCATCAAACCGACCTTGATTGTGCTAGATCCAAAGGCCGTTGCCGCAATGAAGCAAAACGCCACCGTCAAAAATAGAATCTTCTTCATAGAACCCTCCTCCATCAGGTGTCACCATTACACGATCTCTCGTCACTTCGTTTCGCGCCTGAACAGTACCAATCTGCGCAAAATATCAGAGCCTACATCGGTAGTCAACCATAGGTGAATCATGAGGTATTCCAATACCTCAAAGGATTTTTTTTCGGTCTGGATCCCGGCTCGCGTCCGCCTGAGGCGGACTTGGCCGGGATGACGCATTGCGACACAGCCTCCTGAGAGAAGAGGGGACATGTAGTTGTCCTGCCGAGCTCAATGCATAGGCATTAAAAAAATAAAGGCGACCCACGAGATCGCCAGGATTGGGGCGCCGAAACCCCCGAGAAATGATGCGCTCCTCCCCCACAGGGAGAAGCCAAATATGGCGAAAACCTTGTAATCTTGACCGCCCAGCAAAAGTTCTTGCCTTAGGCTGCCGATCGATACCGTCTCTGCTTTCTCTGAATCCGCTTGATCGCTTTCTTACGTTTGATCCGTCGACGCTCACTCTTACTCAGATAATATGTGTGTCTCCGAAGTGCTGGTTGAACGTTTTTCTGAAAATCCTTGCGCAGCTTTTTGATTTTCCTTTCCAGCGAGTCTCTCTCAAAGCCGGCCATCCACTGTTCACCTCTCTTTCAACATAAAAAGCCCTTTTCCCAGGGCCAAGCCGCAACGTTCTTTGGCATGCATCGTTGTAAGCAACCGAACCTCTTCATGCTCTCAGAAGATATCAACCAAAGCAATGATGCTTCTGCAGCCCCTTAGAAAATTTTTTCTACCATATCTTCTGGACAGTTGCAACCCGCACCCCCATAGGGCATAGGTAATAGCGGCTGATAGTCATTGGTTATTCGGGCGCAGCCAACTAACGCGAAGTCTAACGCTTGCATGCTTCCGCTGTTTCATAGTATACTGGCTCGCTTACCTGCCAGGTAGGCACCACCCAAAGGCCCGGCATCATCACCCAGTTGAGCTCTTACCACCTTTACCTCAGCCGGTGGCACAAATGTCAGCCGCCGCCCTAACTCCTCACGCAAGGGACCGATAAACGCCTTCCAGCCGTTGGAAAGGCCACCGCCGATAAGAATGGACCGAATGCCGAGCAGATGTGCCACGTTGGCGATGGCAATGGCTAGACTGGTACCAACCAGATGAAAGAGCTCCTGTGCCAATCTGTCTCCGGCCACAGCCGCGTTGTATATGGATTCAGCATTCAGTCCCCCTGAACTGTCCAACGTATGCCTAAGGCTGCTCTCTACTCCTTTAGCCAACCGCTCTTTGGCCCGCCAAACGAGCCAGGAGGCCGATGCCAGGGTTTCCAGGCAGCCGTAGTTGCCGCAGCGACATTCTTCTCCATCAGGTTGAATAGTAGTATGGCCAACTTCGCCAGCAGAATAGCCATGCCCTTCCCAGGCCTTACCATCAATGAGCAGACATCCACCAACTCCGGTTCCCGGGGCAACGCAAAGAAAATCCCCCAGGTCGCGGGCTGCACCTAACCAGTATTCGCCATAGCAAATACAGTTCACATCGTTTTCAATAAAAACCGGGATTTTGAGCTCCTCGCTCAACTTCTTGCCCAACGGGAAATTCTCCCAGCCAGGAAGATTCGGTGAGGTGACCACCATCCCACTGGTTAAATCGATACGTCCAGCACATCCCACCCCCACGCCTCTCAGGACAAAACCGTTCTTTTCAGCTTGGCGGTTCAACTCGGTCAGGTGAGCACTCAGGTCAGCAAGGACTGCATCAGGCCCCCTGTCCACCAAGGTCTTGAATCGCGCAGTCTCCAGGAGCTCCTGTCGACGAGGTTCGATCAGGGCTATCTTGATATTGGTACCACCTATGTCAACACCAATGACCACCTGTGACTGCTCGTCCACCTTCTCTCCCATCGGTTGATCGCTCACAGAGCCTTTCATTGACGCATACCGCAACAGCTACTAGGCAAGCACCAGGCACCATGCCCTATGCCTTTTCAAATCCGAAATCCGAAATCCTATTCTCTGCCTGCTGCCTGCTCCCCGCTGTTAGCTATCCCTTCAGTGATCCTGTAAAATTCGGCTTCCTTTTTTCCAAGAAGGCCCCAAAGCCTTCGCCAGCATCCTCACTGGCAAAACAGAGTGCAAAAGCTTCCATCTCTAGGGCACAGGCATTAAGCAAGTCCAGGTTCATTCCCTGGTCGATAACGTGCTTGACTGCTCGAGTCGCCACTCTGCCCTTGCTCGCCATCAGGGATGCAACCTTCCTGGTCTCTTCCATGAGCGTTTCAGGAGGAAACACCTTGTTCACCAACCCCATGTCTTTCGCTTCCTGAGCGCTAATCATGACTCCTGTCAGGCAAAGCTCTTTGGCCAGGGCCCGCCCCACCAAACGAAGCAGACGCTGGGTGCCGCCAAAACCGGGAATAATGCCCAGGTTAATTTCTGGCTGGCCAAGCTGTGCTGTTTCCGCAGCGTAGATAAAATCACACGCTAGTGCGATCTCGCAGCCACCGCCAAGTGCAAACCCGTTT
>CP070843.1:607301-612131 GCA_020350905.1 Deltaproteobacteria bacterium | reverse complement strand
TTTGTCCTGGACCTTGAGATGAAACCATCTCTTGCGCCACAGTAAAATCCAGCCGAGTTTAGATTAAGGGATGTTCGCGCCAAGTTAAACCCAAATCGTTGGGATTCCCGAAAGGAGGGATGAAATTCGATAGTGTTACCCAGTGGGTGAGAGCTGGTCACGGCTCAAGTCCCACCTGACCAGAGTATAGCCGACAGGTCAGGAGTGAAGTCCACGTGCAAACCCAGTAATGGGAGTACGAAGCTGGATGGATCAAGGATGCAGGCTGTGTATTGAGCCCCGAAATTGATATGGTGGTGGTCACGAGGATAATCTCCCTACGGATGGGGAGAGGAAAGCCGACGCTCTTCATACAGCGGAAGGCAGCAGTCCTGGGTGCGCTATTGGCGATGTGCCTGGGACACCACCGGGGTCCGAGACCAGGGCATGCATTCACGGGGGTAGCTTGGGGACTTGGGAGGTCCAAATGCTTCCTTGGGTAAGAGGACGGTATAAGGAGATCCAGCCTTAGGCGAAATCCCGGCGTTGGGGTGGAATGTCCCGCCCCTCAACGAGTCCTGCATTAAGTGTGGGAGAGACAAACGTAAAGATGGGCGATACAAGGTATCGGGGAAGGATAGCGAAGAGCGAACGACCCCGAGACGAGCATTTGGAAGTCTTAGCTGATCATAGTACCGATGGTCGAGGGGGTGTGATGCCCTTGACCGGGAAGGTGGGGAACCGAAGCCCAAGGGACCCACTGCAGGGAAGGAGAAGCCGGGCATAGCGTTTTGTTGAAGGGACCTACGGGAGACACATTGAGGTCACCAACCGTATCCACGAAACTTCAGCAAATTGCGTGGCAGGCCACAATATCTAGAGCCTGCAGGGCAGCAAAGCTATGCGCCACTCGGGGTTGCATGAGTGGTTTTCAGTCCGGTGAAAAGGGCTGGAACCGAGGAACCGGATGAGGGAAACCCTCACGTCCGGATCTGTGGGGAGTGCACCGGGTAACCGGTGCATTTACCCGGAAATGCAAACTTGCGTTTTGACTGATCGGAGTTACATTTTTCATTATTACCTCCATCTCTTGGGCTTACTCCTATCCTTACTCCGTACTCCCATCTTAGAACCTCGATCTAATAATCTGGTCTGAGTTTTTCGGTATCTATGGTACTAATGGGGAGGGTTATACTGCAGATCTGCAATACAATCGACCCAGAGAAGGAGTAGACTGCGAAATCGCAATACGTGCCGATTTCGTCTGCAAGAGTGTCGAAATTAAAGATCGCCTTTGGGCCGTATAATTACAAATTTGCGTGAGAAAAATGAAGATTGCATTCACACCAATCGGGATCATTCATTCTCCATTTATGGAGCCCGAAGACATGCCGATCCAGCCGGCGGGCGCCGGCGGCATAAAGGGTACTGTTGAGGTGTTCGAGGATTTCCACCCAGGACTTAAGGATCTTGACGGCTTCTCGCACATCATTCTGCTATACCACTTCCACCGCAGCCACTCATTCAACCTGCACGTTGTGCCTTTCATGGATTCGGAGCAGCGAGGACTCTTTGCCACCCGTGCGCCCCGGCGCCCGAATCCAATTGGGCTTTCAGTTGTTCAACTGGACAAGATTGAGGACGGCGTGCTGGACATCCAGAATGTGGACATTCTCGACGGAACCCCACTTCTGGACATTAAGCCTTATGTTCCTGAATTCGATGTTCCAGTGGAGGTACGGACCGGCTGGCTTGAGCAAGCCAGGAAAACAGTCTCAAGCCGGAAATCGGATGATCGTTTCAAATAGAGCCGTGAGCAAGCCCATGCGGCCGGCGCGGCACCCGCGTGCCTGATGGACGACGTTAGACCGCGGTCGGTTAGCTCGGCCGTTGGAGCAATTCCAACTCCAACTGGTTCGATGTTGAACAACCCTCGCACACTCGGCTAGACTGTCGGGCAGGTTTTGGATTTATCTCCTTTATCATAGCATGATTGCCCCTTTGAACGAGCCTGACGTTCTCCAGCCCCTTTCACTCACCGTTTGGAGGCATAGAAGTGGGCAGAGTTGAGTCCTTTGAGAAGAACGTAGACAGGTATGAGGCTTGGTTCGACCGAAATAGGGCGGCCTACGAATCGGAACTCGAAGCTCTTCGGGCTTTGCTTCCCAAAAGCGGGGAAGGACTGGAGGTCGGTGTTGGCACAGGACGCTTTGCTGCTCCGCTGGGCTTACGCGTAGGAGTAGATCCGTCGAAAGCTATGGGCAAACTAGCCATGGAGAGAGGAATCGAAGTACGCTTCGGGGTAGGAGAAGATCTTCCCTGCGAGGACAGCAGCTTCGACTTCGTTCTCTTGGTTACAACGATTTGTTTCTTGGATGACGTGCCTGCCGCGCTTGGGGAAGCTTATCGTGTGCTTAAGTCTGGGGGTTGCATACTGGTCTGATTCATAGACCGTGAAAGCTCCCTTGGAAAAGTCTATGAGAAGCGCAAACAAGACAATGAGTTCTATCAGAACGCCACTTTCCTCTCAGTGGACGAGGTTGTGCACCATCTGAAGCAAGTCGGTTTCCGCGATTTCGTTTTCCGTCAGACAATTTTCCAGAACCCAACGGAGATGAAAGAGGCCGACCCAGTGAGGTCAGGCTACGGCGAAGGCTCCTTTGTAGTCGTCAGGGCTACAAAACCTCTCAAACGCTAAGGGGCACCTACCTGTTTGCTGCAGTCGGAAGGGGCTAACAGTTCCCTTCGTTTTTCAGTGCTGCATACTCTAATCCCCACCTTTCCCTAACTTCTCGCGGTGGAATACGCCTGCCGTGGATGACATGTGTCACATAACTCGGATCAATTTTGTGGACATACGCGAAATTCGACTGGTTGTGATATTTTCTAAGTATGGCAATCCGCAAGTCCAAATTAGGTGTCGGTAGAGCCCGCTTACTCATTTGGAACCTCCTGACAATGAATGGGGTAATTGCCCCATTACAAAGGCAAAAAAATTTATAATTTCAACAGCTTATCATCTATCGTTTTTCTAAGTTCTTTAAGATTCACAAAAGTAATTTCCTCCCAATCCTTGCGGGTGGAGTCCTTTCCGTACAACCTTTCCACCATGGGAACAATGGCAGGGTCGCCAGTTTCCCAATCAAAGCCGAAAGTGTTGAAGTCGAGACCGGAACCGAAAAGCCGCCAGACAATTTGGTCCTCCACCCGCTTGAACATAATATAATCTATCGTTGTCAACTCCCCCCTGGCTAGCATATCCTTTACGAATTTAGACGAGCCCTTGCGGTCGAATCCAGCCCGTTGAAGCCTCCAAAATAACTGGATGCCATAAACGGCTTCGTGAGTAAACATCGCCTTATCACCCCGTGGCCCTGGCTCTCGAAAGCTGGGCTCAATGAAGTCTCGCTCAATCAATTCCCTGAGCCGTTCTCTAGGCATTTTGGGGTCGAGGGCTTTGGTGACCTGAAAAGTGGTGAAGCCTTCTCGCATAGCAAGATCCTTTAGTTAACCTTATATGGGGTGATTACACCATTAACCCAAAACTGTCAACAAAAATTTTGGGTGTCCATAAAGAAAAACCCCGTGAAAATGCGGGGAAATTGCAAGATGATGAAGATGATGAAATTGTTGAAGAAGTAGGGAAAAATGAAGATACCGAAGATACTGGAGATATTAGTTACCTCTGTGCCCAAAACTGTGCCCACTGTGCCCCAAATTTCCTAATATCGCCTAACATTTCCCAACATCTTTAGGACACAAAAAAGCCAGTGAGCTAGGATAGATACCCTAAGACACTGGCTTTTCTAATTTTGCCTTGTTTGGATTCGAAGTCCGACGCTCTATCCGGGCTGAGCTACGGGCGCACAGGGTTTACGGAGATGACTTTGCGGATTGTGCCCATTTTGGATTCGAGGTAGTCAGCTTGTCTCTGTGCTGCAAGCCTCAAGTCAGTATCGTCAACACTTTATTCCTGTCAAATACCGACCTCGTTTTGTGGCCAGATATCATCCTGGCAACCCTTTCAGGCGTTCCCGAACTTACCAAGTTACGAACAGCCGTTCTCAGCAAATCGTGAAAGAGTTTTACACCAATACCATCCTTTTTGCAAGCCGTTCTCCATGCCTTGTCGAAGGTTTTTAGTAAAAATTTACATACTCCACACTTTTGCATTTCAGAAATGTCCACTACATCTATAGGCAATCAGAATACGCTATTAACTTTCCAAAGAATACTGCGGAGCGAGGTTCCGTTTTTTGGTTGGCACATCGCTTGCATCTTGGCGACTATACTTTGAAAACATCTGCCCCACAATAAAGGAGGATAAAGTATGAGACGTACGACCTTGTTGCTTTTTCAACTATTCTTGGCTATTTTTGCTGGATACGCAGTAATGTATGATGTTCCTAATGCATACTTATTAGTGCCATTGCTCTGCCTGGTAGCTATGTTTTTCCTTGGGAGGCACCCCCAAGCTTCGCCACAGATTGACAAGGCTGATACATTGGCAGATACCTGATATATGTCAATGTCACAACCTGGAGGCTTACCGGTTGTGTAGAAAACCTCTGTTGTGGTAAGTAAGCCTAGGGTGCTTTCCTTGGCAGGGTGGTGCTAAAAGTAGTTGAAAACCCCCTTGCGGTACTTTATATGATAGGGGACTAGCCCGGATATTTCATGAATTGCTGTCGCGAGACCACGAAGGTGGGCGGGCCACCGGGCAACCGCAGGGTGTTGGTTCCGAGGCGTACCTGAACGGTACGTCGTAGGAACCTACACTCGAGGACGCCAGGAAGGACGGCCATATCAGTGGTCGCAGTAAGTGATTCATGAAATATCCGGGCTAGGCCT
>CP070843.1:603331-607201 GCA_020350905.1 Deltaproteobacteria bacterium | reverse complement strand
GATGTTTCATAAATTGCAGTCGTGAGACCGTGAAGATCGGCGTGCCACTTGGCAACCACAGGGGGTTGGACCTGAGGCGTACCTGAACGGTACATCGCAAGGTGCGACACCCGAGGACGCCAGGAAGGACGGCCATATCCGCGGTCGCAGCAGGTAATTCATGAAACATCCGGGTTAAGACTGGCCACATCCGCAGCTCGAGCTGCCACACCCTTCGGTCCGGTAGACCTCCGCCCGGCAACAACAGCAGAGCGAGCGTAAGCGGAGGGAAGGTACCAGCCCTCTAGAGCTTTTGCGGAGTAAAGGTAATAGGCGATTTTCGGAAAATTGAAGAATGGAAATTGTAGACAGGCCAAACCCGCCAATAAGATATGGGGCTAGGCCTCAAGGTCTTTGAGTTTCTTTCTTCGATAACGGAAGGAATAATAGCTCATTCTCAAAAGCTTCGCCGCTTTTGTCTCGTTGCCTTCCGCTTTCTTGAGAGCTTCTCTCAAGTAATGTTCCTCCAAGGCCTGGAGATCAAGGCCTTCATCCGGTAGGGTTGGAATTCCACCGTCATCTTCAGCAGGTTGTGGGGGAACACCCTCAGAGCCTCCATCCAGACCAAGATCATGTGGGGTTAGCTCGGGTCCATGGCCAACGAGGATGCCCCTCTCCACCAGGTTTCTCAACTCGCGAATGTTTCCTTGCCATTGGTGATTCTTCAGATAGCCTTCGGTCTCGAGAGAGAAACCGGTAAAAGATCTTCCGTGTTTACTACTAAATTCGGATAGAAAGTGCCTGGCAATGGGCACGATATCGTCACGGCGATTGTTGAGTGAGGGGACCTCAACCTTAATAACCGCCAGCCTGTAGTAAAGATCCCGTCTGAACAGGTCCTTTTCTATCATGGCAACCAGATCTTTGTTGGTAGCTGAAACCACTCTGGTTTGGATGCGGAGCTTTTTGGTGCCCCCCACCCGGTAATACTCCCCCTCTTCAAGGAAACGGAGGAGCTTGGCCTGGGCTTCGAGGCTCAGATCACCCACCTCATCAAGGAATAAGGTGCCGTCGGCAGCCTGTTCCACCAGCCCCTTTTTGCCGGCAGCCGTTGCTCCGGTAAACGCTCCTTTCTCGTACCCAAACAGTTCACTCTCAATGAGGTCTCTGGGTATGGCAGAGCAGTTCAAGGTGAGAAAGGGCCCATTGAAGTTGGGGCTTTTAAAGTGGATGGCGCTCGCTATCAATTCCTTGCCGGTGCCGGTTTCACCGAGGATGAGAACCGGAGTGTCGACAGCTTGGGCTACCTTGTCCACAAACTGCATCACATCCTGGATAGCATTGCTTTCTCCGACGAAGCACGGGATATTTTCCTTGAGATACTTCTCCTGAAGGGCCTGCACTTCTTTCCGCAGTCTGATTCTATCAAGGGCGTTTCGAACACTAACCTCCAAACCATCTACATTAATGGGCTTGGTCATGTAGTCGGAAGCCCCGAGTTTCATGGTGGAGATTGCGGTGTTGATGTCGGTGGAGGCGGTGACCATAATGACCAGGGCTTCTGGATGGAGCTCCTTGATCTCGCGAAGAGCGTCTACACCGTTCATGTCAGGCAGCCCAATGTCGAGCAGAATCAAATCGGGAGGCTCATCTTTGATTGCCTCGATTGCACTCCCAGCTGTGGAGAAAGCCTTCACCTTAAATTTTGACTCAAGGGCAAGGCTCAACACTTCCCTCATGTCAGGGTCGTCATCTACGACATAGATGGAATATGAGACCACTTTTCGTTAATCCTTTTCCCCATTGTTCGTAGAATGCTGAAGCAGATAGATTGCGTTTCGGTATGGAATTCTACATACAAACATCATGCCAGTATGAGCATCTCAGCTGAAACATGTAAGCCGAGCAGGGTATTTTCCTCATCTGAACGCAAGAAATCGGACCACATTACCTCTGCTCTTGGGAAAATGTTGCCGGACATTCATATTCTTCGGGTAATTGTAAGGTGAGGGATAACAGGAAGCCCATGAGGATAAATACCCCCACCAGAGCGAAACCAAAAGCAAAGGAAACAGTATCTCCCATTATACCGATGCCGGTTGGGATTGCTCCAGCCCCGATAAGAAAGGCAAGGGGAATCGTGAGTGAAACAGCCACGTTGCGGGAACTTGAAGGCCCTATGCAGGAGAGGGCAGCAAATCCTGCCGGAAAAAAACAGACTGCCAGCATTGGCTGGGCGAAAACAATGAGTATTATCCAGTAACCCTTGGTTACACCCAACAAAAACGTCATGGCACCGGTGAGCAGAAATACAGCTGCCATAACTCTCCTGGCACCGAAACGATCCGTTGCCCAGCCAGCAAGAAATGCCATCCCAAGGCCTGAAACGCGAGAGACAGCTACCAGCGTGTTGGCCCAGTATTGGTCCATGGAGTGCTCAGTGACCAGGTAGAGAGGCAGCATGGCATATACACCCAAACTGCCGGTGATGGCCAAGCTAAACAGGGTGGTCATGATCCAAAAAGCTGGTTTGGCCAAAATGGCCCGGAAAGAGGCAAAGCTGGGGGCGTCTCCGGGGAACGTGCCACCCGAGCCAAACCGACCGAAGGTCATCCCTGCCACCAGTGACGCTATACCCATTACAGCCAGAATTCCTCGCCAGGAAAACCATTGCAGCAGAACCTCAGATAGTAAAGGGGCCGCAACGAAGGCTAAATTTGGAGCCAGTTCGTGGATGGCCAGTGCTTTCCCCCACTGACTGGGATTGATCAACGAGGTCAAGGTGGAAATACCAGATGGCAGATAAAGCCCTGCTGCCAATCCCAGCAATACCAACCCCAGGCTAATTCCCAGCAGACTGTTGCTGGAAGAGATTCCAAGGAGAGCAAGGCCAATGGCGGTTGCCGAGACAATTATTGTCCGTTTGTGCATGAGTCGCGAGGCGACAAATCCGGATCCCAGAAGAGATACGAAATATCCCAATGATATCAAGAGAAAGAGTGAGCCTGCCTCAGAGTGATCCAACCCCAAGTCTGTTTCAATGGTAGGCAGCAGAGGGGCAAGGATTATTCTGCCCAAAAAATTCAAGAAGAAAATCCCGGCCAAGAAAAGAATGGACCCTACGTGTGATCTAAAAGGTGTTACTTCTACTGCGGTAGCGTTGGCAGAGTTCTGGCGACGCGAGATTCCTTCCACCTATCGTGCTCCTTGTCCGGAGGTGATTCTCACTATTTATTCAACTAAGATAAGACTTGAAATCGTCCTGGCAAGGAAGGCGGGAGTTGAAGTTCACTGCTTGATTCTGCGAAAGGGATGGAAAAAAGTCATTCTGACATAATCTGGTTCAATTGTGGCGGCGTCAACGCTTGGGGAGATTTCTATCCAACTCCTCTATATAAGCCATAGCTCTCTCCAGTTCATCGTTAAGGTGACGGATTCTGAGCATGGATCTTACCCTAAAAGTTATTTCTGTTCTGTCGAACGGCTTGTTAACAAAGTCGTCAGCTCCTTCCAGGAAGGCTTCTACATCTCTATCCTGATATGCGGTTACCATAATAACCGGGATTGACTTTGTTCTTTCTGCCCCCTTCAGCCTCTTACACGTTTCCACTCCATCAATTCCGGGCTAGATCAAAGGGGTCCAAAAATTATCTGTCGCTCAGACCCACATTGTAGATTTCGGATTTCGGATTGCGGATTGGGGAATGCGGATTGGGAATTTCGGGTTTCGGATTGGAAAATGCAGATTGCGGAGTTCTAAATAAGTCACTTATTCAACGTCGAAAACATGGTCCTCAAGGGTAGGTCAGAGTTCAATAGTTTTGCCGGAAAGCAATGAGGAGGAGTCAAGAGACAGGAGTCAGAATTGAAGCTCCCTGCAGCTGGCTGCAG
>CP070843.1:591861-603231 GCA_020350905.1 Deltaproteobacteria bacterium | reverse complement strand
CGGCTACTGGAGATTCACGCGAAGAGGTGGAGCAAACTATGCGCGAAGCCATCGAATTCCATCTCGAGGGGCTCAAGGGAGAAGGCTACCCCGTTCCCAAACCTCAAAGCTACTCCACGTATATAGAAATCCCAGTTTCTTGAAGTCAATACTAAAATAGTTATGCCTGCCTCCGAATACTCTCCCTGTCGATTTGCGCGTGCCATGTGCGCCAACCCGCGATACCCGCCACTCTGCCCCTTAGAGTGGTATCTTCGATGCCAAAATCGGCCTTCTAAAACCATTTTTGCCACTTAAAACGGCAACTTTCTTAGTTATTTCAGACTATTGGCTTGGTCCGACCACCAGCTCTAGCTCACTGCTCGCCTATGACAGAACTTTTGGAGGTAGCTCGGCAAGACCTCTTACAAAATAAGAAACTTCTCAAGCGCATCGCTCTTCGAGCTTATAAGCTTTCGAGGCAGAGGCAAAACCAGCCCGCTGATCCTTTCCGTGATTGGGTGGACGGGGAACGTGAAATTCTGAAGGAGGCATTCTGCCAAGATTACGGAGACGTTGACAAGGGCCAGCATGTTGTGGCAATTTGAAGTTAGCCGATCTCCTCATGGTTATGTTATATGGAGTTTCATAGTCGATCGCTAGTGTTTCATATTACTCGATCTTAATGACATTTTAGGTCACCCCTCTTTCCAAGCCGACTCACCTAATGATGTTCAAATCTTAACCCATTGAAATCTCAACCTTTTGGCAAGATATCGCTAATTCTTGTTCACAGGGTTTCGCTGCAGTATCTTGTAGCTGCAGTACTCATCTGATTCATCTAAGCTCCTTAGCCTCTTTTCCGCAGTCTTTACAAATTCTTTACCTTTCCTTTATCCAACCTTTAAATTCCTCCTGTAGCTTCCTTGAGTACAAGACCTCCCCGCCTGCCGATTTAAAAGCAAACCAGGTTAACTGGGAAGCGTCAGCCTTTTTCATATTTTAGAAAGGAGGGAATTGAATCAAAATAGCTTCGAAACATTATTGAGGCAGCGCAACCGAGGAAATGACCCCGGCTAGGTGTTTAGGGACAGATTATTTATGGATACCAGGCTTTAGTAGCTTATCTGAGAAGAATGATTTTTCAGCCCAACAGCCTAGTGAACATTCATAGAAAGGAGAATAGAAATGAAAAAGGGATTAACTGTATTTATCATCTTTGCCGTTATTTTTGCAGGCACGACAGCAGTTATGGCCCAGGTGCAATTCGGCTATCTTTTTTATGACGGCGAGGTGGTTCGAACAGTAGTGCCACCGGCCACCATGTCTAAGCCGGGCCGAGACGACCTTTATGTGGTCATGCAAGGAGTTCAAGGCCAGCTAGCTATTGCAGCAGTTGCTCCAGGCGATACAGACTATCATGGTGGTAAATGGGCGTTCCACTCGGTAACCTGGAACGTCGACCCATATCTACTCACCTCAGAGGCAGATGTTCTTGCTGCTGAGGCTGCAGGGGATGTTACAGTCACGCGAGTACCCGCGATGGACTTCAAGTGTCCTATTCAGCCTTAGTTGTATATCTCAAGTTGACGGGCGCGGAGGAAAATCACGGTATTGAAAAAGGGCAGGGTGAGTAATCGCCCTGCCCTTTTTTCTTGTCCATCGTATGATAGTCTAACGAAAGCGTTTTTTTCAATCGCAAGCAGCTGACGTGGGGGTCACATCTTCAGATATCATTTAACTCTCAATAATAAATAACAAATGAAGATCTGACCCCGGCTCTTCCCAGAAAGGGGCAATGCGACTAACTTTGCGCCCCTTTACCTTGACTGTCCAATCCCTCTATGTCAGAGTCTTATCATTACAATAGTTGGCAGATGAAATAGGAGATGAGGCGATGAATTCCTCTGCGATGCGGGGTCCGATACTCATTGTGGAAGACGACAAAAAGACTGCATCCTTGGTGCAACTTTACTTGGAGCGGGAAGGCTTTGAGACCGTTCTCGCATATGATGGTGATGCAGCCTTGGCAATGGCTCAGCGTCACAGGCCCATCTTCATTATCCTCGATTTGATGCTTCCGGTGGTGGATGGTTGGGAGGTATGCAGGGAACTCAGGAAGTCTTCCGATGTCCCCATCCTCATGCTCACCGCGCGCGGAGAGGAAGTGGATCGAATCTCGGGATTGACACTAGGGGCAGATGATTATGTGGTGAAGCCATTTAGTCCCCGTGAACTCGTCGCACGTGTCAAGGCCGTTCTCAGAAGAGGACGGCTGAGATCCACCGTAGAAAGAAACATTTTGTCTCACGGGGCTCTTGCCTTGGACCCAGAAAAGCGCAAGGTGAGCTTGAATGATCGCCCGGTTCAGCTTACACCTCACGAGTATAAGCTCCTCAAGGCCCTCATGGCTTCGCCCGGAAGAGTGTTTACCCGGGATGAGCTTTTGGAGCATCTCTATCCGAGTGGTGAGGCGGTTATTGACCGCGTCATTGATGTCCATATCGGCAAGCTCCGGCAAAAGATCGAAGAGGACCCGTCGAATCCACGGTATATTCAAACTGTCAGAGGCCTAGGATACCAATTTGAAGAAAGCAGCGGTTCATGAAAAAGGATAAGGTGTGAAAAACCGTCTCATCTGGAAACTGCTCGGAATCAACATTCTCATTATCGGCGTGGTTATCATTATCGTCTGGCTCGCCATTGATTACCTTGCCGCCGACTACTTCATGACCTTGATGGAAAAATACCATATCTCACCAACATCAAGTCACGACATGTTCGTAAGCGCTGTTCACCGTTATCTTGTCTGGGCCAGCCTAGGGGCTCTCGTACTGGCTATTGGTTTCAGCTTCCTGCTGATGAAAAGAACTTTGAACCCACTCACTCAGATGACTGAAATTACGAGGAAGATCGCCTCAGGTGACTATTCGGCCAACGTCCCGGTGAAATCGCAAGATGAAGTTGGCCAGTTGGCTCTGGCTTTCAACCGGATGGCTGACAGCCTCCAAAAGATCGATCATCTTCGGAAGACGATGATGATCGATGTGGCCCACGAACTCCGGACCCCTTTAACCAACATAAGAGGGTACCTCGAAGCTTTGACTGATGGTGTAGTCAGTCCATCCAAGGAAACCATTGAGTTACTCCAAGAGGAAACATTCCGACTAGGTCAGTTGGTGGAAGACATCCTTCGGTTGGCCAAAGCTGATGCGGCCAAAGCAAACATTCAGAAAGTGGAGGTTCAAATTGTTGACCTTATAACCCAGATGCTTGACTCATTTCGCTCTCAACTTGAAGCAAAAGAGATCAAGGTTGAGACGGATTTCGTTGACCGCGATATAAAGGTCTGGGCTGATCCTCAACAGTTGTCACAGGTAATGCACAACCTCTTGCAGAATACCTGCCAATATACAAATTCAGGTGGAACGGTCATGGTCTCTACTGAATCTATGCCGGGGGCGATCAAGGTCGTTTTTGCCAACACCGGTGGAGAAATAGCCGAACAGGATCTTCCCTTTATCTTCGAGCGTTTTTACCGAGGCGAAAAGTCCCGCTCGCGCGAGCATGGCGGCGCCGGCATTGGCTTGGCCATCGTCAAGGAACTGGTCGAGGCCCACGGCGGCTCTGTCAGCGCCGAACTAGTCGACGGCCGAACCCGAATCTGGTTCGACCTTCCAATCGACCAGCGCCGCCGGGTAGATTAACCCCTTATTTCCCAAGCAACGCTCCCGCCGCAAATCTTTACCCAATCTTTACATATCCGTTACACTCCCTTTAAGCCGCTGTCTTATTGTTCCTGTAAGGAAAGATTGGACGCCGGTTTCTTTGGACCGGGTGCGTATCATATTCAACTATCTGTAGAACATTTGGAGGTGTCTCATGAAAACCGTAAATATCGCCATTATCATCCTAGTGGTGCTCCTTTTTGTTAGCCACCAGGTCAGAGGCATGGATGGAAAAATGGAGAAACAGATGAACGATAAACCTCGAAAGACCAAAACAGCGGTCTTTGCCGGCGGCTGTTTCTGGTGCACGGAATCCGATTTTGAGAAAGTCGACGGAGTGATCGAGGCCATCTCAGGCTACACCGGTGGCCACGTTGCCAACCCCACTTACAAACAGGTGTCAAAAGGGACAACGGGGCATGTGGAGGCAGTGCAGGTGGTTTACGACCCGGCCAAGGTCACCTATGAGAAACTGCTCGAGGTGTTCTGGCGGCATGTGGATCCCACGGATGGAGACGGCCAGTTCGTGGATCGTGGCTTCCAGTACCGAAGCGCCATCTTCTACGCAAACGAGAAAGAGCACCGTTTGGCTGAGGCCTCCAAAAAAACATTGGCGGCACCGAGCCGCCCTTCAAAAACGAATACTGGAACAACCATAAGGCGGGCATCTACGTAGACATTGTCACAGGTGAGCCGCTCTTCAGCTCCAGGGACAAGTTCGACTCCGGCACGGGCTGGCCGAGTTTTACTCAGCCTTTGGAGCCTGGTAATATCTTGGAAAAACCTGACCGAAGCCTTTTCATGGTCCGCACCGAGGTACGCAGCAAACACGGCGACTCCCACCTGGGCCACGTGTTCAACGACGGACCCAAGCCCACGGGCCTGCGCTACTGCATCAACTCAGCCGCCCTGCGATTCGTCCCTAATGAAGACCTGAAAAAAGAGGGCTACGGAAAATACCGGAAGCTGTTCGAGTGATTGAAGTCGGAGAATCTATAATGAAAGTCAATTTTGCACTGTTTATCGTTTTGTTGATTGTCGCATCAACCTGGGTCGGGCCGGTTGAATCAATAGAGCCGTCTCTGTCTCAAATTGTTTTTTACGTAGGATGATATGATGTCGGCAAATCAGCCCTGGAGGGGTTGGAAGGCGTGAAAGAGGTGAGGAATGGTTTTCGGGGTTTCCGGGAGATCAACACCGTGCTTTATGACCCGAATACGATCACACCAAATGAGATGGTATCCGCCCTGAAAGCAGCTGGCACCTACCTCGGAACAGCCGAGAGGCAAGTTAAGCAATAAGGCAAAACCCATAATCTCTTCTGCTGACCGCTAAACCAAGTGTATGGACCACTGGGCAATAGCTGAAAATAGCTACTATCTATGTTGAGCCGAGACCACACCTAAATCATTTTGATCTCCTTTTCACACCTGCTCTTGCATTGCTGCCTGCGGAGGTAATCACACAGGATCATCCGGCAGACCACACGTGCAAAGGTCAATCATCTCCTATTCTGAAAAGATCTGGCTGCACTAGCGAATTCGATTCCTGCCGGAACCAAGGTCTCTAAAGGAAGGTGTAGTATTCCGGGGAGCAATGGTGCAAAGCAGGCGCCATCTCATGGTGTATGGCCCCTTGGATGACAGCATCTGGGATTCCCCGGAGCCTTTCTTGACAGATATGAATTCTCGGGTACCCTCTCCATTCCTCAGGGGTGACAAAAAAATCTGTTTCCTCCCCTGCTTAAAATCCTACACCATTCTCTGGCATATTTCCTGCACCTTGAGCCCTGCAAGGAAAGGGTCCATCTCCCTTTTCTTTATAAACCTTTTAGTCTTACCCCCGTGGCAACATTTCCGGTTGTAGAGATAACTTCGAGTAAGGACTTCCCTAATGAAAGCCAAAGAAAACGTCTTAGAATCCAGAGCGAAATTAAAATGGTCAGTCACGGTCAAATTGCATGACAGAACTATAGAAGGCGTAACGACTGTTGCAACTACAAGTGGGGCATATGGGCATATGTATGTTGTGCCAATCCTCTGAGGTTCAACGAAGTGTGTAAAATGATCCAAGAGCCCAGTCTAAAGTCTGAATAGGAACAGGAAGCAGAGTGAGTCCATTAAACGTGCAAGGCACTCGAGATGATGATGCTCAAAGTACAGGTCACAAGGTAGCAGTGTGCATTGTAGTGGGAGTCTTCTTTTTGCTCTTGCTGCGCCTTTGGACCTTCCAAATTATCCGCGGAGAGCACTATCGCAATCTCTCTGAGAATAATCGGTTTCGACTGGAAGATATAATAGCGCCTAGAGGGATGATTCTTGATCGGCAAGGACGGATTTTAGTTGACAACAGGTCCGCCTTCAATCTTGCAATCATACCTGAGGACGTCAAAGACCCAGAAAAGACTTTAGATCACCTTAGAGAGATTCTTCCTTTTGATCATTCTAATTCTATGGAAAAATTAAGCTCCGCGCGATCAGGAGCACCATTTAGGCCTGTAGTGATAAAAGAGGAAATGACCAGAGATGAGTTGGCAGTTGTAGAGACTCATCGTTATTATCTTCCCGGTGTGGTGGTTCAAGTTCAGCCAAAACGAAGCTACGAAGTGCCTTTTTTTGCAGCTCACCTACTTGGTTACCTAGGAGAGATAGGACAAACACAACTGAAGGAGTTTAATCATCTCGACTACAAGCCTGGTGATTTTCTTGGAAAATATGGTGTCGAGATGAAATGGGAAGAATTTCTAAAAGGTCAGAGGGGTGGGAGACAAGTGGAGGTAGATTCTGCAGGTCGTAGGCTACGCACTTTGCAGGAGGTGTCTCCGGTGCCGGGTCACAATCTAGTTCTTACCCTTGACTCACGCCTGCAGCTTATTGCCGAAAATGCTTTAAAAGGGCAGGCCGGAGCCATCGTTGCTATGAATCCTGATAACGGAGATATCTTGGCCATGGTAAGCAGCCCCTCGTTTGATCAAAACCAGTTTGTAATAGGTCTGACCTCAGAGGAGTGGCAAACCATCGTTAACGATCCACTGCACCCTTTGACGAATAAAACCATTCAAGGGCAATACCCGCCTGGTTCTACTTTTAAGCCAGTAGTACTAGCAGCTGCATTGGAAAATGGATTCGTCAATCCTGATACTAGTTTCGACTGCTGGGGCAGATATCGCTTGGGCAATCATACATATCGGTGCTGGAGGAAGGGCGGTCATGGACCACTCGATCTATACGAAGCTTTAGTGCGCTCTTGCGATATATACTTTTATCAACTTGGACAAAAGATCGGTGTAAATCTTATGGCCGAGTATGCCCGTAGATTTGGTCTTGGCAGTAAGACCCATATCCAGCTCGGCAACGAAGCACTAGGACTGATTCCCACTAGCGAGTGGAAGCAGAGAAGATTTGGGATTCCTTGGCAGAAGGGAGAGGATCTGGTTGTGGCCATTGGTCAGGGATTCGTTCTGGTCACGCCCATTCAAATGGCACTCTTTTACTCGTCCATCGCTAATGGCGGGAAACTAGTGAAGCCCAGAGTTGTGCAAAGAGTTGAGGATGCAGACGGCAATATAGTGAAAACTATTGAATCTGAGATACGAAAAGAGCAAATAATCCGACCAAGTACACTTTCTTTTCTACAAAAGGCTCTTGCGGGAGTGGTTCAGGAACCTTTCGGAACTGGCAGGGCAGCACGTCAGGCAGGCATAAAAGTCGCGGGGAAGACCGGTACGGCTCAAGTTATACGTATGGGAGAAGACGAGGATGAAAATATCGATGAGGAGCCCTATGAATTTCGCGATCATGCATGGTTTTTAGCGTTCGCGCCATTAGAAGAGCCGGAAATCTTGGTGGCCGTGCTAGTGGAACATGGTGGGCATGGTGGCTCGGCAGCAGCTCCTATTGCCCGTGAGGTTATGAAAGAATATTTTGAATGCAACGCGAAACGCAAAGTGGCCCATCAAACTAACTGACATGTATCGATACCTTTTGTTCAGCATCGAAAACCTCGTCTTTAGGGCCCGGATTCTTTATTCCCCTTCACTCTCTGGCTCTGGATCCAAGAACTCCTTGAGCACCTGGGTGGAACCCTGTTCATCGAGTTCTGTTTTGAGTTTGAGACAGACCAGTTGACCCCTCAGCGTTCCAACATAGATCCTCTTTTGACCAGCCACAGGCGAAGTCGCCAGTGGAAACCCTAGTGGAAAACACCAGCGCATCTTGTGATCGGCGACACTGATGCCATAAACACGCCCCTGGACAGAAAAATAGACCATACCTCTACAGGCGGTGGGGGAGGAAGGGTACCCCAGGGTTTTATAACGCCACAGCTCCTTTCCATCCTCTGCGTCAAGCACGTACAGGTTCCTGTCACGAGAGCTGACATAGACCTGGCCGTCATCCTCGAACGGGGAGGAGTGCACTTCACCTCCAGTGGTAAACGACCACAGGACCTGGCCGCTTGCAGCAAAAAGGGCGTAGATCTTGTGATCTGCAGAAGTCAGATAGACCGCACCCTCGCTTACATGGGGAGTTCCATAAATTTTGGCTCCGGTGGTGAAATGCCACAAACATTCACCATCATCCATGTTTATGGCATAGAGGGAATGATCTTTTGATGCTGCAAAAAGCTTGTTTTGCCAAACCCCTGAGGCGACAGAGATCGGCCTGGCAACGTTGAAGGTCCAAAGTCGGTTGCCTTGCTCCACGTCCACTGCATACAGGGTTCCTTCCTCAGATCCCACAAAAACCCTGTTGCAGTGAGAAAAAGGCGAAGTGAGTCCCTTGTTGACCTCAAAGCACCACCGTTCACTGCCATCATCTGGGGAGAGGGAATGGAGTCTACCAGTTGAACTTACATAGAGAGATTGCTCCGAAAGATGCGCAGTTGACCATCTCTTCCCAGGGATTTGCGAATGCCAGATGACCTTTCCTGTCTCGGCGTCAAGTCCATAGAAGTTCTCACCACAACCAAAATAAAGTCTGCGCTCGTGCAGTACCGGGATTTTGGGTACATTCCCCTCAGCCCTGAAAACAAATTGGATTTCAGGATCCGCCGAAACCTCAGGAAGTTCGCGGAGAAGTCCAACGGCCCGCTGCTGCCAAACTGGGTTCAGGCAAAGGAGCTTAAGGATCTCCTGCTGAGGTTGGTATTTGCCAAGACGGCGAATGAGGTTGTCCACTCGTTTCTTGTCGTATTCCCGATAGAGACGATCCCGAAGAAAACCTATGGCCGTGTCCCGAAAGCCAACAGTTTGCACCCGAGTTTGCCATTTGTTTTGGTATTCATCGTTCGTCACCATTCGAAGCCCCCACTATTGATAGCAGCAGTTCTTTAGGCAGGATAATAGGTCCTGGCCACGAGAGCAATACAATTCGATGAGCCGGAAACGCGATGGATGTGGAAGAGGGTCAAGAAGAAACAGGTTGACATTCAAACGATCGTTTGATACAAACGTTTGTAATAATGTAGGAGGTCATCCATGCCCCGGGAAAATAGGGAAGAACATACGAAAGAACGCATTCTGGACTCAGCCGAGGTTCTTTTTGCCCAGAAAGGCTATCAAGCTGTAAGCGTTCGCGAAATAACCTCGGCTGCACGCTGCAATCTGGCGGCAGTGAACTACCATTTTGGCAAGAAAGAAAATCTTTATCTGGAGGTTTTCCGTTCTCGTTGGGTACCCCGTGCTACGCGAATACGTGAGAGTTTCAGGAAGGCCTTGGCGGGGCAGGACTCCCTATCGCCGCCCAAAGTAGTGAGAGCCCTGGCCCAGGCCTTCGTGGAAGGCCCGCTATCGGATGAAGAGCGTCTTCGCCATAGTCAATTGATGACCAGGGAAATGACCCAACCCACCGGGGCTTTTGAGCTTGTGGCCCAGGAGGTAATTCAACCCTTTTTCAAAGAGTTTGCCGACACGTTGCGTTCTGTTCAAACCGATGAAATGGGGCAAGAACAAATGCTGCTCAATACCTTCAGCATCTTCTCAATGGTGCTTTATTTTAATTTCGCCAGGGTGGCGGTCAGTCGTATCACCGGACGTGAATATAACACGGATTTCAGGGCTCGCTTGGTGGAACAGATAACCCAGTTTTCTCTTCAAGGTTTGGGTGTGAGTGAAATGGAGGTGTAAGGGTGAAGCGCTCGCTAATGTATACTCAGTTAGCCCTCGTTGTTCTTTTCATATTACCTGGTTGCATGAAGCTAGGCCCCGATTATCAAAAACCCGGTATTGGTATGCAAGTGCCAGCGGGTTACCAGTACGCCCCCACCGAACTGACAATGCCGGAGCCTGACGATCAGTGGTGGCTTGTTTTCAATGACCCGGAGTTGAACCAGTTAGTGGAGGAGGCACTGAAAAATAACCTGGATATAAAAATAGCAACAGCGGCGGTCCTGGAGGTACGAGCGCAACTGGTTTCAACCCGGGCAGATCGTTTTCCTCAGGTGAACGTTCAGGCTGGCGCAGAGCGGCAGCAAAGACCCAAACAGACTTCAGTGCCAGGGCAGGCCTTTTCTGTCGATAGAGAAATTACAACATATGATTTATCGTTGCCCGCTTCTTTTGAGATTGACCTATGGGGTCGTCTTGCTCGGGCTGAAGAGGCAGCGCGGGCTAATCTCCTAGAAGCCGAAGAAAACCGTCGCACAGTGGCCCAGACCGTGGTGGCGGAGGCCATCACCCTCTATTTGCAGATGGAGTCTTTTGAACGGGCAATAGAAATTGCCGAACGATTGGTAGAATCTTTCCGTCGCAGCTTGAATCTCGTGGAGAGCAGATACAAGAGAGGACTGACCTCTGTCCTGGACGTAAGGCAGGCCCGAAGGGTTCTGGCCGGGGCCCAAGCAACTCTTCCGTCCTTGCGACAGGACTTAGGTACCACGCAGCAGGCACTGGCCGTCCTTTTGGGACGCTATCCTGAAACCCGGCCACCTCGACTTCAGCCGGAGGACTATTACAAACGACTTGATCCAGTACCACCTGGTCTGCCCTCTGAACTCCTGCTTCGGCGCCCGGACATCAGAGCCGCCGAGGCTCAACTGGTGGCCTTGAACGCTCTGGTTGGTGTGGCCAAGGCCAGCCGCTTCCCCCGGATTGTGTTGACCGGGACTTATGGCTACACCAGCGAAGATCTGGACCGGCTTTTCAAGCCTGAAAATGAATTATGGAACATTGCCCTGGGTATAGCGCAGCCACTATTTGATGCCGGCAAATTGCAGGCAGGCCAACGGGCGGCTGAGGCAAGATATCAACAAGGGGTGGTTTCATACGCCAACACCGTCACCGGCAAGCTGGCCAGCGTGCCGTCGACCTGCTCAAAACAGATCGTCGCACGTGCCTCTACCAACCGCTCTTCTCCGCGGCTGATCTCATGTGCCCAAACCAATTCAGTCGTGCCCGCCGCTGCAACCCGCGAATGCACCTCGATCCAGTCACCGGCAACGGCGGGGACGAAATACTCGATCTCGTAGCGGACGGGCGCGGGAATCAGATCCAAACCCCGGATCTGGATCGCATTCTCATCCAAAGGAAACCCAACTTGCGCCAGAGCGTCGAGGCGAGCGTGGTTTAGCCAATTAAGATAGTTAGCATTGTTCACGTGCCGCAGGTTATCCAATTCGTAGCGCTTGACCAGATGGCGGTAGACAAAAGCCCGCCCATCCACTGCCT
>CP070843.1:586303-591761 GCA_020350905.1 Deltaproteobacteria bacterium | reverse complement strand
GCTCACGGCGAGCGAAAAGGAAAATGCCTACCTCTTCTGGGGACTACGTGGAGGTGGAGGCAACTTTGGCGTTGTCACTTCGTTCGAGTACCAGGCCTATCCGGTCGGACCAGAGGTCACGGCCGGGATGGTGATCCACCCCATGGAAAGGGCTCCCGAGGTGGTGGAGTTCTTTCGCGAGTTCTCCACCGAAGCTCCCGAAGAGCTTTGCTGTCTTCTGACACTGCGTCTGGCCCCAGCTGCACCATTTTTGCCTAAAGAGGTGCATGGCAAGCCAATGGTGGGGATTGCTGTTTGTCACTCGGGAAGTCTCGAAGACGGAGAGCGCGTCGTGCGGCCGTTGAAGGAGTTCGGGAATCCGCTGGCGGACATCATCGCACCCAAGCCGTTTGCGGTTCACCAGACGTTGTTCGACGCTGCCATGGCCCCGGGACGTCACTACTACTGGAAATCTGAGTACATGCCCGAGTTCCCGGAGACTGCAGGTGGCGTTCTCATGGATCATGCGGCGAAGATCACCTCGGCCCACTCGTCTATTTTGGTCTTTCAGCTCGGCGGTGCACTGACACGGTTCGACGAGACGGACACGCCGGCAGGAAATCGGAACGCCGCCTACGTGCTGAATGTCGCCGCTTCCTGGGAGGACCCCACGCAGACCGACGAACAAATCACATGGGCGCGGGGTTGCTGGTCGGACATGCAGCAGTTCTCCACCGGCGGCGTCAACGTGAACTTTCTGACCGGGGAGGAAGGAGCCAAACGGGTTCATGCCGCCTACGGCGCCGTCAACTACAAGCGCCTCGTGGAGCTCAAGAACAAGTACGATCCACAAAACATGTTCCGGCTGAATCAGAACATTCCACCAAGCGTCTGATCCGGTGCCAGAACCAGTAGCTGCATCCAACAGCTTTCACAGCCAGGTTGTGGTCGGTATGCTCCGATCAATCCTACCCGTCGGCGGATTCCCAGTTCCGCTGGACACCCGCGGCTGAGTTTTTCATTATGCAGAGGTTGACAAATGGACATAAAGATCAAGCGGGCATATGAGAATCCTAGCGATGATGATGGCTATCGAATCCTCGTTGATAGGCTTTGGCCCAGGGGTATCTCGAAAGAGAAGGCGAAGATAGACTTTTGGCCAAAAGAACTCGCTCCCTCAACTGAGCTTCGTCGCTGGTATGGTCACGATCCTGAGAAATGGGCTGAGTTCAAGTCTCGCTACTTTGCAGAGTTAGATAGTAATCCAGAGTTGCTAAACGAGCTGCTCGATTATGTAGGGAAGGGAACAGTGACTTTTGTTTACAGCTCGAAAGAGCGACGGCTAAACAATGCAATTGCTCTCAAGGACTACGTGGAGTCTTCAACACGATGAAAGTCCTAAGACCCGCTACCACATATCGTAGTTGTTCTACTTGCGCATGATATAAACAGTTCTGCTATCTATGTTTAGTCTTGCCTAACCAAGAAATGTTTCGATCTCTTTTTCATACCTGCATCATAGCCTGCGAGGGGAGGAGCAGAGATTATCACTTGGGCCAGCACTTACAGATGAGGCTTTGGCCTTGAACGGGTGCAAGAAGGTGCAGCGAGACAAGATAGACAACATATCAAGGCGTTGCCAGGAGCCAATGAATGCCCAATCCATTGGTCATATGGATGCGAACGGCCCCTAATCTCGACGATTAACATATATGTTTCTAGCAGCCAGCCGCCCTCAAGAATATTTTTAAGACAGGCAATGGATGAATTCCTTATAAGGAATTCTTAGCATTTAGAGAAATGTGACAAAATGTGACATGTATTGATTTTTTTGCTTATTTTCTCTCTATTGTTTCTGCCTCACAGACATAAAGAGATCAAATAGTTAAATGATACCTTCTAGTTACCAAAATCTGCTTTCCCCGACTCTTAATCAGTAGGTTCGGGGTTCGATTCCCTGTCGGCCCACCAGTAAACATAGAGGGTTAGCTTATAGAGGGCTAGCCCTTTTTTTCTGTGAGCATCTAAAAAATTTGACCTTGACCTCTTGCCTTAGCGTCTTTGCGGAGTTATCTTACCCCTCAGCGGCATGGTTTTGAGTCACAAGCTCACTTTTTCTTCATGCCGTCACTTACTTCCCCGCTCTCGTAACATTCGGGAGCGGGGAATTTTTTTCCCTCACCCATCTTCTCGCTTGTTGACCACGGCATAAATTTCGTGAAGAAGGTCATCTGATCCAAACTCCATTTCTTCGTCCCCCTTAAGTATATTCGGCAGTGTCGACGGGGGCTTTCTTTTCCAACACTCCATGCTGCCCGCGCATGGGAACAAATAGGCATAGGCTTTGCATTTCCAACCTGGTAAAAAACTGGAGGTTCACCATGTTCCTTTCAGGCTATGTATTTGCATTTGTTATAGGTGTGGCAGTCGGCTTTGTTTTTTCAAACATCATACTTTTCGGCAACCGCCTCGACCAAATCCCCTGAGCATATGGGCAGAAACAGGTTGTAGCCCCTACCTCTCTGATGCTAGGGTGTCCGGTGGGGAGGACCATGCCGTGGTCAGGTCTTAGCCCGATCCACAAATTTCGAAGAACACTGCGGAGCTTCGGCTCTGTTTCCTCCCTACAAACCCCACCTCATTGCTCTATCCTGCGGACAGTTCGCGTTCCCTTTATTTCTCATCCACAATCGACAACCTTTTCCTCCGGCATGAACAGGCACGTTTCTTGCCACCAAGATATTCAGCACCGCTCAGACCTAACAAAAAAAGTAACACAATTCCAAATGGGTGCATAAGTTTGCCCACAATTGGTCTTTTATTACCTAGCTCTACTGCATAACCATGAATATGAGGTAAGGATTATTATGCAGGCGAAAACTTCTTTTTTCGTTGCATTGTTTTTTATGCTTTTCTTACTGACTATGATAGTCTCGCAGGTTCTTGCAGATGCTGACGCCGGACCAGACCAGACCGTGAATGAGGGTGACACGGTATATTTAGATGGTTCCGGTTCCACTCCCGAAGACGACGATGACGATGATGAAGACAAGATACAGAGTTATCTATGGGAACAGGTTAAAGGGAATCCAAAGGTTATATTGACGGGAGCGGACCAAGCTATAGCGAGCTTCATTGCCCCCCAGGTTTCAAAGGATAAGAAACTTACCTTTAAGCTGACAGTCAGATTCGCTTCCGGCTCAAAAGATACTGATGAGACGAAAGTCAACGTGATAGATGAAACTAATGATCCACCCACGGCAGATGCTGGACCCGATCAGAATGTGCTCGAGCAAACTATAGTCACCTTGGACGCCTCCAATTCATCTGATCCTGATGATGGTATAGAGACATATCGCTGGAAACAGATAGCAGGACCGTCAGTTACTCTATCTGACCCTGAGGCAGTGCAAACCACCTTTACGACCCCCAGTGTCGTAGGCAACAAATCAACATCGCTTAAATTTGAGTTAACGGTTACTGATTTTGGTGGTTTGAAAGGTACTGATACCATTGTTGTCAATGTGACTGGGGACAATGATCCACCCACGGCAGATGCGGGACCCGATCAGAATGTGGACGAAGAGACTACAGTCACCCTAGACGGTTCCAATTCATTTGATCCCGATAATGGTATTGAGTCTTATCTCTGGAAACAGATATTGGGTCCCTCGGTTAGTCTGTCCAATCCTGAGACAGTTCAACCCACCTTCTTAGCGCCGAATGTAGAACCGGATGGTGTTTCGCTGACCTTTGAGTTAACAGTAACTGATGTCGGGGGGTTGCAAGCATCAGATACCACCATTGTAAATGTGATCTGGCTCAACGATCCTCCCGCAGCAAATGCTGGAGCTGATCAGACGGTGCTCGAGAAAAGTACAGTAACCCTAGACGGGTCAAGTTCATCTGATCCGGATGACGGCATTGCATCATATCGCTGGAAACAGATAGCAGGACCGTCTGTTACCATATCCGATCCCACAGAGGATCAACCGACCTTTGAGGCTCCAAGTTTTGATGACAGTGGTGACCAACCACTAATCTTTGAGTTGATAGTTACAGATAACGGTGGTTTACAGTCTAGTGATTCAACAACCGTTTCTGTCTCAAATTTTGAAAAAGATAACCCGGGCGCATCGGGCGGCGGTTGTTTCATCGCAACAGCGGCTTATGGATCAAATATTGAGCGAAAAGTCATGGCTCTGTGTGAGTTTCAAACTCGTTACCTGATCAGTAACCCACTTGGCCAGGCCTGTGTAGATTTCTATTACGCTTATTCACCACCTGTGGCCGATTTCATTACCAGGAATGACAGCCCGAGAGCGTTGGTGCGATGGAGCTTGATGCCTTTGCTGGCCGTCATTTGTATGACCCTCCACGTTGGTCCTGCACCTACCTTGGCTTTCATACTATTTGTGTTTGTCAGCCCCGTTTATGTCGTACGTATGAGGAGGAAATACAGCAAGTAAAGATCAGCCCACATCGGCCCCTTCTCGGTGATGGTCCGATTGCTAAGGCTGTGGGGGCTATTTGGGGGCATCCGTAGTTATTAGCTCAGACAATCTTTCCGAAAAAGGCAATTCATCTGATCACAGTAGTCAATCGCAGAGCCGAAGCAGTCGAAATTTCCCTCAGTTCTCTGAATCTCCCTGATCATCTCTGCTTTTCTGAGACCAGTCGTCTTAATGCCCATAGCCTTTGCCACCTTCTGCAACTCTTTCACTGTCATGTCGTTATACCCTCCGTTTAAGTATCTTTGCTTGTTGTCGATATATCGACAACGCAAAAAATCTCCAAAATTGGCTCCACCTCACAAAGTTGTGGAGCTGCAGTTGGAAAGAAGGTGACTAGATAGTATTTAATTACACTGATGTCAATAGAAAAAATGACCATTGTGGACTCATGTTCCTAAGCACCGCGATCCGCCTGGGTGGATGATAGCTTTATTGTATGCGTTGACACGCCACCATCTCGAATGCCAAAATTTAATCGAGAAAGACAACGAGGGGGAGTTTCATTTTGGCACTGTGCATGGATGGTTAGATTGTAAGATTGAAAACTATGATGGAATTGAAGTGTAAATCCTAGCCCGGATATTTCATGAATCACCTTCTGCGCCTTCTATTTTGATCCAGCCTATTAGTCTGAAAATGGTTGTTTTGGATTGACGGAGACAGCCCTGCAAGGCTATACAAAGTAATGGGCAGTGGGATACCCCGCGACTATTAACTAAGACATTGGGGAGAATTGAATGGCTAGTTTCCAAGATCGTATCATTCGTGCAGCCAAGCTAGATGTTCATCTGTATGAAGAGGTTGAAGCGGACAAGGGTGCAATGGGTCAAGCGATGGCAGTTGTTATTCTCTCAAGCATTGCAGGTGGAATAGGCACTCCTGCAGGATTAGGGCTTGGTGGGATTTTGATAGGAACAATCGCAGCACTCGTAGCATGGTATATCTGGGCCTTTCTGACCTACTTT
>CP070843.1:581965-586203 GCA_020350905.1 Deltaproteobacteria bacterium | reverse complement strand
TCACCATTCTGGGGTTGGCAGCATAACCAGGATATTTGAAGCTCCCTGCAGCAAGCCACAGGGAATCGTCGAAAGGTAAGGAATGAATCCATGTTATTGGAGTTCGCTCGCTAACCCCGCAGCAGGCTGCGGTGAATGCGCTCGATGGATCATTTTCACGAAATATCCTGGTGAAGAAAAATCGTTTAAGAAAGGTTCCACAGGGGCATGCTCGAGGGAGTTCTTCCAATCCTCCAGCAAAGTCCGCCAACAAAGGACGTAGGTATGAGCCAGCGAGACCGACGGAGGTACATCCGCTTGGAACACCATTTCCCGGCGAAACTTTTCAAGCTGGGATTGGGTTCTCCGGTTCATGGGGTAACCATGAATGTCAGTGCTGGTGGAGCTTTGATCAAAACCACTGACTACCGCGCATTCCAGGATGAAGACCAGGCGACAATCACATTGTTTGTTCCATCCGCTTTATCCGGCAAGGACCGCTCCGCCTTGCAGTGTAATGCGACAGTCACCAGAATTGACCGTCAGAATGAGGGGGTGGCAGTCAAGTTTGACAAGGTGTTGAAACAACTCGTCCAGGTAGACAAGAAGATATAGGTAGATTTCACATTAGACGCGGATTTGTGGTATATGAAAGATGCCTACGTAACCTGTGTACAGATTATTCACAATACGCCTATTGACGTTACTCCGCAAGAGCTCTAGAGGGCTGGCACCTTCCCTCCGCTTACGCTCGCTCTGCTGTTCTTGCCGGGCAGGGGTCTACCGGACCGAAGGTTGTGGCAGCCCGAGCTGCGGATGTAGCCAGCCTTAGCAGTAATATGGGGCAGTTTTATCTATTGTAGATGGCCAAGGCTGGCCACATACGCCGCTTCGGGAAAATCCCAGCCCTCAATCGCAATCTATGCGGAGTTAAGTATATGGTCGCTTGTGGAATTTGGGATCTCTACATTCCTTGGTCAAGTCTTAATTCCTCAATTTCTGAAATGCCTTGATGAGTACAGGTGTTGATAGTAAACGCGCAAACCAATTCCTGTCAATGGATAACAATTGGCTTTCAACTTGCATTATGCAGTCGAGCCGTTTATCCCCGCCGGTGTTGTTGCTTACGACGATGTGGTAACATATCTTGAAAGGTTTGGACGTTTTTCATAGCGTAATGAGCGCAGCCATGGAGAAGTGGATGAAGAGAGCAAGACACACTAGTCGTTGGCCTTTACTCCTGGGGTTTTTACTAATCTTTGCTGCGGTAATGACGCCGGGCTGTCAGAGCCTCCACAAGCTGAAGAAAGGCAGTAATGATGAGCGCTGGGTATGCCCAGAGTACGCCGACCTGCCACTCAGACAAGGCCGTTTCGAAGAAGCTATTGAACAGCACTTGCAGGTGATAAGCCAGGAACCTGAAAACGGGCTGGCTCATTATCATCTGGGCTACGCCTACGGTCAGCTGGGACTTCACCCTGACGAGATTGCGCACTACCTCCGGGCGATGGATCTCGGCATGGAGAGAGGAGATCTCTTTTACAATCTGGGAATGTCGTATATGCAGTTAGAGGAATACCTCCGCGCAGAGCAAGCCTTTCTCCGAGCAGTGGACATTGAGCCTGACTGCGGTGAAAACCATCGTGGGCTTGGTTTGGCTCACCTTATGCAGGAGCATTACCACGAGGCCATCGTCTCGTGTCGTCGAGCCACCACCTTAGAGCCAAATGATGCGGATAGTTGGCATTGTTTGGCATTGGCTGCAGCCAAGTCGGATGAGGTCGGTGAATCGTGGACTGCCGTAAAGCGGCTACGCCAACTGGACCCCGATTACACCCTTGACCCAATTCTCATCGAGTTGTTTCCGTTTCAAAACCTTTGACCTGCCAAGATTTAGGAATTATCTTAAGTGCATTCTCCGCGATCTCTGTGGTGAATCCGAACGAGTATGATGTTGGAAAAACCAGTGCCAGCGATGGAGAACAGCTGATAGCCGAGAACGGACACAGGAGTTGCTGATGGAAATAACATTGCAGAAGGGCGATTTCACCACTGTGGAAGCGGAGGCGTTCGTCCTCTTTCATTTTGAGCAAGATGACAGGCTGCTTGAGACCACGGCCGCCGTGAACGATGCAGTCGGCTCCATTATTGGTCAGGTGATAGAGGCTGGTGATTTCCGCGGAGAACACCTAGAGCACTTTCTCCTCTATAGTCAGGAGCCTCTGGCGACAAAACGGATTCTTCTCATGGGTTTGGGTAAACGTGAAAAGTTCAGCGCTCACGCTCTTCGGGAAGCAGCAGCCCAGTCGCTGAGAACTCTGAGGGATCGGCGTCAGCCCCGGGCGGTCCTGCCCATTCCTCTCGATAGCAAATTTCCTCTTGATCTTGAGGATACGGCTGAAGCGTGTGTGCTCGGAGGGATGTTGGGTCAGTATCAATTTACCGAGCTACGCACAAGGGAGCGGGACAAAATCAAAGATTTTGATTCTTTGATTATTCTGGCGCAAAAAGAGACAACTGAATTGGTCGGTTCCATAGACCGGGCCACCGCGATGGCTGAAGGAATCAACCTGGCTCGAGATCTGGTTACCTTGCCCCCAAATCTGGCTACCCCGACCATGCTTGCTGAGAGGGCAAAAGATGTGGCGGCCCAGTTTGGCATGAACTTCCACGTCATCCAAAAAGCGGAGGCAGAGAAATTAGGGATGGGCAGCTTTCTGGCAGTGGCGCAGGGAAGCGAGGAACCGGGTCTGATGGTGGTCATGGAATATGAGCCTTCAGGGGAGGACAAACCGCCCGTGGTTCTCGTGGGCAAGGGAATCACTTTTGATAGCGGCGGCATTTCCATAAAGCCGGCAAAAGACATGGACAGGATGAAACACGATATGGCTGGAGCGGCTGCGGTTATCGGTACCATGCAAACTGTGGCTGCTCTCAACTTGCCATTGAGGGTGGTTGGCCTGGTTCCCTTAACAGAAAACCTTCCCAGCGGGAAAGCATACAAACCTGGAGACGTGATCCAATCGTTGAGTGGGCTCAATATTGAAGTGATAAATACGGACGCTGAAGGTCGCATGATTCTGGCCGACGCTCTCACCTATGCTGAGCGCTATCAGCCTCAAGCTATTGTTGATCTTGCTACGCTTACCGGAGCATGTGTTATAGCGCTGGGTGACAATGTTGCCGGCCTCATGAGCAACAACGATACATTGCAAGCCAGAGTTGAGGCTGCGGGGGAGAAAAGCGGAGAGAAGGTGTGGCCGCTCCCCTTGTGGGACAGTTATTTTGAGCTCCTGAAGAGTAATATTGCTGATTTGAAGAACGTGGATGGCCGCAAGGCAGGAGCAATTACGGCTGCAGTCTTTTTGAAACAGTTCGTTCCTGAGGGTGTTCCCTGGGCTCATTTGGATATAGCCGGCTGTGCGTGGGAGGAGAAGGGAAGCCCTTTGGTGCCCAAGGGAGCCAGCGGTATGGGAGTGCACTTGCTCATACGGATGCTCCAGGAATGGGAGCCCTTGGGCCGCGACTAAGGATGTGTCTGTAACCGACCACCCTTTCTACCCTAAAAGTTCCTGCAACTCTTCTCCAAGGATGGTCTCTTTTTCAAGGAGGGTCTGGGAGATGATCTCCAGATGCTCTCTCTTTTCATTGAGTATTGTTCTGACACGTTGGTGGCACTCTTCCATCAGTCGGGAGACCTCGGCGTCGATTTCTTGAGCAGTCTCTTCGCTGTATTCTTTGGCAGGCGCAATACCGGTATCGAGAAAAAGGGGACGTTTCTCTTTCGCATAGGTAACGAGACCCAATTTTTCGCTCATACCATACTCAGTGACCATGCTTCTCGCAATGTCGGTGGCCCGCTGGAGGTCGTTTTGAGCACCGGTGGAGATGTCTTTGAAGATGATTTCCTCCGCGACTCGGCCACCCAACAGGACACAGAGCCGATCCAGGAGTTCCTCCCGGGTCATGAGGTAACGATCCTCAGTAGGGAGTTGTTGGGTGTAACCAAGGGCGGCAATGCCCCGGGGAATTATGGAGACCTTATTTACCGGGTCGGCGGTGGGCACGTTCATGGCCATCAAAGCATGGCCGCTTTCGTGATATGCTACAATATGTTTTTCCTTTTCATTCATCATCCGGTTTTTCTTTTCCAACCCGCCGATGATCCGGTCGATGGCATCTTGAAACTCAGCCATGCCAACGCTCTTCTCATTTCGACGGGCTGAAAGCAAGGCTGCTTCATTGACAAGATTAGCCAG
>CP070843.1:577455-581865 GCA_020350905.1 Deltaproteobacteria bacterium | reverse complement strand
TCCACTTCAAAGTGGTGACACTGGCCTTTGTCAAAGACCAGTACCCAGTCCCCCCATCTTTTGATAACTTCAGGCACGACGCTCGCTACCAAGAAAGCGCAACCGTCTTCAATGCTACAGGTATTAAAAACATCTAGCAGCAGACTATAGACCCGCTCCCCTAGATCCAGAGAGGGGTGTTCCAAAAGATAAAGCTGTGGCTTCTTAACCAGTTCCCTGGCGTAAACGGCCAGGCGGCGTTGCTCAAAGGTGAGCTCGGCCGGTCGCAAAAAACGATACTCATAGAGCTCAAATTGTTTCAGCAGCTCTGTTACCCTATCATAGGAACGCGCCCTGACCATCCCCTCATGGTACTGAAGCCCCAGGCTGATATTGTCCAGTACTGTCATGTTGCTGATCAGAGACGTCTCTCGATGAACAAAGCCAATTCGCCGCCGCAGCTCATAGAACCCCGGCCCATCAATCTGATTCGAGCTTTGACCAAACCAGGAAATCTGGCCACCGGTGGGTGCAACTAAAGTTGCACAAATTTTTAGCAGTATAGTGGCGCATCGGTGGGGGTCAGCCAGCAACACGCCTCTCTGCCCCCTCTCCAGACGAAACGACAGCTCACTGAAGAGACAATTACCATCTTCTTCACAGTACTCTAGATTCTCGCAGGAAAGTATCGGCGTTTTCACAGCTTCCAACCATATTCTATGTATGAAGGGTTATCTTCCCGCAATTCCCCATTGCCTCGATCAGAGGTAGAACAGGGCCGAAATCAGTACGTTGAAAAATATGCACAAAATAATGCAGTCCACCAGGGCTCGAGACACCTGCGGCGGAATGTGAGTAATCGCCTCCCCCGTCCTGAATCCATGATACATGCAGACCAAAGCGATGGTTAAGCCGAACACAAACGCTTTCACGGAGCCGACAATGATGTCAATGCCGTTGATCTCACGGGCGAGATCACTGAAAAGCGCCCAAAATGGAACGTCAACTAAAGTCCAGGCTACGACGAATCCACCAAAGATGCTCACTATATTAAAAAAGACTATCAGGCAAATCACCGCTACGGTAACCCCCACTAGGCGGGGTAAGGTGAGAAAATGCAGTGGGTCGATACCTTGCATCTCGACGCTTTCAATTTCCCTGAGTACCGTCATGTATCCCATTTCAATTGCGATGGCTGAGCCTGATCTTAAGGTGACCACCACCGCAGTAAGCAATGGCCCTACTTCCCGAATAATCACCACAGTCAGCAAGGATGCCAAAACATTCCTGCTACCCACCCTGGTCAGTTGGGCAATACCCTGAATAATTACCAACCCGCCCACCAAGAGCGCTATGAGACAGATAAGCTCTAATGACTGGACCCCGGTAAAATATATTTGCTGGATAAAGGTGCGAGCCATAAGCCTCTGGCCGGTGTGTCTATAGCGCAAGGCCGTTTTGAGGCACACCACAAAAAAACCAAGGATATCTACCAGCCGGGAAAACTTCTGCAAACACCACCGGCCACAGGAGCCGGTCAGCATGTGGAAATAATGTCCTTCTTGCATAACTATCCTACCCCGGATATGCCACGATTCGCCTGCTGCACCCTCGAAACTGGGAACCCGCTTGCGGGACTGAGCGGAGCGAGCGAGAATTATACGACCGTCCTTCTCTCCGAGCTGTAGGCTCTCTGAGCCGGAAACCGTGCGTCCTCGGGTGTTCCTTCGACAGGCTCCCCGATACTGTGCTCCCCGAGACAAGACCTGTCGATGAGGAGTTCGACTGAGGCTCACTCGAAGTTCTCAAGTCGGGTCGCTACGGGGAAGGCGCTCGCCCTGTTGAATTTCCCGAAGGGAACCCTCTTCAACAGGGCGAGCTGGAACATTTTCAAGTACGGTTCAAGCCAGATTTCGGAATTGTCCTTAAAAATGAATCGTCTATGCACATCTCGTGCCTCGCAATCCATCAGTCACTATACACTTGGACAACCGACACACTAAGAAAGTGCTTTAATAATCTCCCGGCAGAAAGCCGGCAGGTCATCGGGTTTTCGCGAGGTAATCAGGCAACCGTCCACCACCACCTCTGCATCCTCATATTCAGCGCCAGCATGAACCAGGTCATCCTGAATGGCAAAAAATCCGGTGACCTTCCTACCTCTTACAATGTCTGCAGAAGTGAGCATCCAGCCCGCATGACAGATCGCAGCCACCACTTTTCCTTGCTTAAAACCATCTCTGACCAATTGAACCGTGGCCGGATGTCTACGCATAAGATCGGGAGCATATCCTCCAGGGATGATAATCCCGTCGTATTCGCTAACATCAGCATCACGGGCAGCTACATCCGAGGTAATCGGATACCCACCCTTGCTTTTGTAAGTCACACCCGCTTTCGTACCAACAGTGGTAACCTCAGCACCCTCTTCCCGCATTCTCAGCAAAGGATACCATGCTTCCAGCTCTTGGTAGAGGTCCTCTACGAGTATGATTATTTTCTTTCCCTGCAGTTTCATGAGGCTCCTCCCAGTTTCTTCACCCTAATGTTGCATACCATTGTCGGGGGAAAACGCGCTTGACTACGTCAGATGTGGCCTGGGCACAGGCTCGGATATGCAACATAAGGGTTTAGCTTCTCCTCCAATCGGCGGCACCGGCAAGAAATGTTTTCCTTTTTTATAGCAGTCGCGCCTATTTGTCCACGATACGCGTGAAAAAACCTAACAGAAGGGACTACCCCAGTCAAGCGAGACAACAATGGTGAGCAGGAAACCGTAAACCAGGGGCAGTATGCGAGAAAGGTGGGAGATGTTGGGTGATGTTAGGAAAAAAGAGGCACAGTGGGCACAATTTGCCCTCGCTTCATTCGATCTACCTATCGTTGCTGGCTCCAAAAAGGAAAAGTTTAGGGCCTGTAATCTATAATTTCGGGAGACCGATGCGGACTTTCACTACCTCATCGCAGTTCTTACTATCTGTCCCTCGCATCAACGGGGAGTTCAATGGTGAATATGGTTCTCTGACCAGGATCACAATGAGCTTCAATGCGGCCCCCGTGTTCCTCTATTATCTTTTTGGTAATTGCCAGACCCAACCCAGTTCCCTTACTTCCCTTGGTGCTGAAAAAGACATCGAATATCCGCTCGCGCGCCTTCTCCGGTATGCCAGCGCCATTATCCTCCACAGAGATCGCGACTTCGCTTTCGCTCTCTCTCCTGATTCTGATTATTACCTCACCCCCATCTTTATTCAAAGCATCAAGTGCATTCGTGAGCAGATTGAGCAGACAGCGATGAATGCCCTGTGGGTCAGCCTGTATTTTGGGGAATTGAGGATCTAGGTCGAAATTCAACTTTGCCTTTTTTTCTACAATACGATCCCGGCACAGATCTGCAACCTCTTTACAAAGGTCGTTGATCTGACAGGCTTGAAACTCGGGTTTCCTTTCCTTTGAGTATGTGAGCATGTCCAGCACTAGGTTGCTGATGCGCTGATTACTGCTCCGAAGAGGTTTCCAAACGCGGTGCACCATCTCGAAATCTTGCTCATTCAGTCCCCTCTCCATCAGGGTATGCGAGGTCTCCATGGCAGCGACGATGTTTTTGATGTAATGCGAGAGACCTGAAATGGCCTGACCCATGGCAGCAAGTCTTTCATTTTGAATCTTCTCAGTGTAAAGCTGAGCACTTTCTACAGCGATACCTGCTGCATTACCAATTGCATCTAGGAGCATGAGGTCCTCTTGGCCAAATTCTCCTGCACTTGTGCTGATATCCACATGAACAATGCCGACAATCCGGTTGCGCCCACGCAGCGGTGAGCACATAGCAGAGCGTATGTTGTGATGCACCACACTCTCTGCCAGGCTAAATCGAGAATCGTACTTAGCGTCAGTGATGAGCACCGACTCTTTCTTTTCTAAAACGTACGAAATGATGTTCTGGCTAATACTGACCTTTTGATCGAGTCCCTCTTTCTCTTGCCAGCGAGAGGCTTTGATTTCGAGTTGGTCATTGTTGGGATCTATGAGAAGGATGAAAGCGCCTTCGGCCCGGATAATGGCAAAAGTCTCGTCGAGAATCTTATTGAGGAGCACATCTAGGTCAAAAATGGAGCTTGACATCGAGTTTATCCGGTACATGCCACCTAAACTGGCATGACTGCGGCTCACAAGATCCATAAGTGCGGACGAACTTAAAGTCTCGGTAATAGTCATGCTGGGTGGGAATCTGGATTCCTGGGCGACCATGCGATGCTGCTCAGGGGCCTGATCCAGGGCAAGTTCGTGATGAGGCAATGCACGAGGTGATGGTTCTTGCGTCCGATAATGATTTCGTCTTCCTCAAGCCGATAGACCTGATCGGGTTCTATTCCCTTGATGAGAAACAACTCATAGACGTTCATTGCCGATTTTCCTATGCATGCCTCT
>CP070843.1:569174-577355 GCA_020350905.1 Deltaproteobacteria bacterium | reverse complement strand
TGGCCAGCAATTCAGAAAAGACAGAGGTTAGCGTTGTCTTGGGTTCATATAACCGCAAAAGATTCCTCAAGGCCTCGATACAGAGCATCCGCAACAACGGGATCTCGGTTCCCTACGAGATCATCGCAGTGGATGGCGGCTCCACCGATGGATCGTTGAGTTGGCTCAGTAAACAGAAGGATATCATCACGATTTTACAACATAATAAAGGCAGATTTAGGGGCCGGCCTGTCAAGAAGAGAAGCTGGGGATACTTCATGAACTTGGGCTTCAAGTGCGCTCAGGGCAAGTTCATCGTGATGATAAGCGATGATACCCTGCTGGTTCCTGGCTCAGTAATGAATGCTTTAGATCAATGCAAAGATCTTACTACCCAGGGTCTTAATATTGGGGCGGTTGCCTTTAAATGGCGCGAATGGCCGCAAGAGCAAGAGTATAAGGTTGGCCTTACCCTGGGCGAAAAGATGTTCGTAAATCACGGTATGTTTGTACGCAACGCCCTGGAAGATGTAGGTTGGATTGAGGAGGAGCTTTATCAGTTCTATCATGCTGATGGCGACCTTTGCCTGAAGTTATGGCAAAGAGGATACGAGGTGGTTGATTGCCCCGGTGCCTTTGTTGAGCACTTCAGGCACGCGAACTCTGCCGGGCGAAAACACCACATGCAAAAGCAAAGATCTGACTGGTCTGCCTATCTCCACAGGTGGACAGGTATCTTTTATGATCCTGATGCAGATAATACGGGTGGATGGAGATATTGTGACTATAAAGATCCTTATATGACGGTGAAGAAATTTCCGAGAGTTCCCTCTTATATAGTGATAATTATATCTGCATTGGAGAGAATAAGAAGACGGTTTACGTAATGTGTCACAAGAGATATATGATCTACTAGTATAGTGATTGCAAAACAACATATAACATGAGGTTAACAGAACTCCTCAAAAGGCTCTTTTGCTTGAAAGTAATATCAGACCACATAAAGCTGACTAACTGGTGCACATTTATTCGGGATTTTAAGAGATTTAAGAATTTAACTGAAGCTACTGACAACCGCTTTGCGTTACACTGGCGTGATATATACCCATGCCTGAGTGATAAGACTGCATCAACGACCTTCGATCGACACTATGTCTACCACCCAGCTTGGGCTGCCAGGATTCTCGCTCGTACACAGCCTGAATTTCATGTCGATATATCCTCAAGCCTGCACTTTGCTACAGTGGTCTCAGCGTTTATTCCAGTGAAATTTTATGATTATCGACCTGTGGACTTACAGCTCAACCAGTTATCAACTGAATATGCTGATCTGGCATCACTGCCTCTTGAAGATGAAAGTATTCAGTCAATTTCCTGTATGCACGTAGTGGAACATGTGGGTCTTGGACGATACGGGGATACTCTTGATCCAGATGGAGATCTAAGGGCCATGGGTGAACTTCAGCGGGTGCTTGCGGACGGCGGTTCACTGTTGTTCGTAGTACCGGTGGGAAGGCCGAGGATTATGTTCAATGCACACCGGATCTATTCTTATGAACAGATCCTCAGGTATTTTAGTGAAATTCATCTTGAAGAATTTGCCCTCATCCCTGACAGGTCTGACTCCAGAGGAATTATCTACGATGCCATTCAAGAAGTCGCTGATGCCCAAGATTATGGTTGCGGTTGCTTCTGGTTCAAGAAATAGCTTAAGCAGATAGAATAGCATGCGCATCTTTTACGCAGCAGACAGCAGCCCTAATACACATTTTGATATTCAATCAAATGTCTGGCGAAATAATTTGTATTTACCGCTCATTGATGCAGGGCACGATGTTGTGGAATTTGATTATGATTTGAATGAGACAATTCAAAAAGTCGACAAATCTAAGAATGCCCGGTTTATTTCCAAAAATAGACCCAAAGTAACGAAAGAGCTCTTGAGACAAATCAGAAAAGCCCATGAAGAACAACCAATTGATTTGTTCTTTAGTTATTTTTACGATGCCTGTGTATTGCCAGAGGGCATTGAGACGATTCGATCCATGGGTATAAAAGCGGTCAACTGGTATTGCAATGGTTCCTACCAGTTTTATTTAGTTGAAGAGATTTCGCCTCATTACCACTATTGTTTGGTCCCCGAAAAGTTTCGCCTCGAGGATTATAGGGCAATTGGTGCCCTGCCCATCTATTGCCAAGAAGCGGCAAACCCTGAGATTTATAAGCCCTATGATGTGCCGGTAGAATTTGATGTTACTTTTGTTGGACAAGCCTACAGCGAGCGACCTGCATATATCAAACATTTGTTGGACAATGAGATTGACGTAAGGGTTTGGGGTTACGGCTGGGACAGATTCTCTCGAAACTATCAATCCCGTATGACCAATCCTATCAGGCGTCTCGGCCGAACCGTGACGCAATTTCTGTCCATTACTGATTGGGAGGATACTTTTCGTCGTCTTGTGAATCTGGAGCTTCTGGCAGCCGCTTGGGAAACCGCTCTGGAAACTCCTGTCATTGCTCTCCCTGACGAAATGATAGGCGGTGTTTTAAGCGACCAGGATATGGTTCAGATGTACAGCCGGTCAAAGATTAATCTTGGTTTTTCTTCGTGCAATACGGACGATGCGGAAGAACGTATTTTACAGATACGTTTACGGGACTTTGAAGTGCCCATGAGTGGTGGTTTCTATCTGGTGGAATACATGGAGGAACTTGAAGAGTTTTTTGAAATCGGTAAGGAGATCGCCTGTTACTCTGGCCATGAAGACTTGGTGGAAAAAGTACAGTATTACTTGAAGCATGATACCGAGCGGGAAAAGATCCGCCAGGCCGGCTATGAGCGTTCCTTGCGTGATCACACCTGGCACAAGCGTTTTGAAAAAGCCTTTAAGGAAATGGGAATACTTACATGACAGCCAAGGCAAGTATTATATGTCCAACCTTTAACGGCGCCTCCAGAGGCTATTTAAAGGAAGCCATAGAGAGTGTGCTGGATCAGAGCTTTACGAACTATGAGCTCTTCGTCATAGACGATGGGTCTACCGATGGTACAAAAAAAGTATGTGAAAAGTATTTGCATGATTCCAGGGTAAATTATATTTTTCAGCAACATGGAGGGCCGGCAAGAGCCAGAAATACGGGAGTAAAGGCATCATCAGGCGAATTTATTTGTTTCTCGGACGATGACGATATTTGGAAGCCGAACAAGCTACAAAGACAGATCGATTTCATACATAATGAGCTAAGCAACGTACCTAACTGGGGGATGGTCTTTACCTGGGTAGAATTAATTGATTCCCAGGGGAAGATACTAGGATATCGCGGTCATCATCAAAAAGGGTCTATATACAAAAAACTACTTTTTGAAAACATAATTGACGCTACCTCCTCAGTGTTGATCAGGCGTGAAGTCCTTGAAAATGTTGGATTGCTTGATGAGTCTTTGGAGAGCAGCGAAGACTGGGATATGTGGTTGAGAATTTCGAAAGAGTACCTGATCTTTCCCGTAAAAGAATACCTTGTTCAACATAGAGAACACAAAAATAGAATTTCTTTTGATAATGAAAAAGTATTTCATTATGAGAAAGCCGTTATTGCAAAAGCATTAGCAACGGCTCCTGCCGATATTTCTCCCAGGGCAATTTACGCAAGCTGCTATATGAATAGAAGCATTAGCTACTTTGCCGCTGATCAATATCAACAATTTCGGGAAATGCTTACGAAAGGTGCGAAGCTTTCCTTAAAGCCAATACGACTGGAGCACATCTTACTCTTATTCCTGAGCCTTTTCGGACGAAGATCAGTGCACCTCTGCAGATCGGTAAAAAGACTTGTGCAGCAACGAATGATCACTCACCGCTATGGAGATTTGGGCCCCTACTCCTAGGCTGCAACAAGAAAGGCTCGGGTGAAATCCCGGAAAAGCGATACGAACATGAAGATTTGCCTTATAACAAACATCTATGAACCATATGAACTCGGGGGAACAGAAGTCTATGTAAAGACACTAGCGAGCGCTCTAAAAGAAAAGGGCTATGATGTTTTTGTCATTACCACCTGTCCGCCACAGAAACGTTTTCGGACCGTTATCAATGAAACCATTGATGAGATTAGAGTATATAGATTTTATCCTTTAAATCTCTATTGGGGATACCGGGCCCAGGAAAAATCTTTGCTGGTGAAATCATTGTGGCATCTGGTTGAGCAGTGGAATCCCCATGTGTACTTCACAGTAAAAAGGATACTTGATAAAGAATTACCGGAAGTTGTTCATATCAATAATGTAGGGGGATTCTCTAATTCTATCTTTTGGGCCTGCGAAGAATCCGGGAGAAAAGTCGTCTACACCCTGCATGACTATATCTCTATTTGCCCGAAAAGTATTAAGTTGAGGAGTAATTTTGAGGTTTGCCAGAGCAATAGACTACCCTGCAAAATCTATCAAACAATGAAACGCTGGAGCGTATCGAGCAGGGTGGATCTTTTTATCTGCCCTTCTTTTTTTAGCGCCCAATTACACAAGCAAGACGGTTTTCCAAAAAAAGGCAAATGTTCTGTAATTCCACACGGTATAGAAATGTCCTCCTTTGACTCAAGAGAAAGTGAAGGCTCGGACGGCAATGGAGAGCAGGACAGTATTATCAATGTACTGTATTTGGGGCAGATAGTTCCCCACAAGGGAGTGTCTGCGCTTGCCAAGGCATTCAAAGCGATCAGCAGGAACGACGTGCGGCTCCACATAGCCGGCGATGGAGACTATAGTGGCCGCATGCAAGATGAACTGAAGAATATCAGCAATGTTACCTTCCACGGACACGTATCTGGCCTGGAAAAGGAGAGACTTCTTGCTGGAAGCGATGTCTGTGTTTTGCCCTCGATTTGCTATGAAACAGCTGGACTGGTTATTTTGGAGGCGTATAGATATGGTTTGCCGGTCATTGGTTCCAGGATTGGCGCGATTCCTGAGATGATCGCAGAAAACAAGACAGGATTTCTCTTTGAACCAGGAGATGAATCCGGTCTAGTGTCAGTATTGCAGAATATGTCAAAGGAACGCCTCAGGCAAATGGCCAATGACTGTCGACAAGCGGCGACGACATACTCGATGGAGAGCCATCTCGATAAACTGTTGGAGTTATATGCTAGCTTGTAAAAAGAAAATCCTGCCTCCAAGAACAGCTGATGTATCTGAGTTGGCATGAAAAAATGAAAATCCTTTTTATTGACTCCCCACCTACCCTAGATTGGACATCATCCTCAAGATTCACCAAAGGAGGAAGGCGTTGGCCCTCACTAACAGTGACGGGGGAGAAAACCTACTGTTATCTGAATCTTTCGGCAGCTGCCGTTTTACGGGAACGTGGGCAAGAGGTTTATTATATTGATTGTCAGGCTGAGGGGGTAACTCTGAACGAGCTTCTCGAGAAAGCCAAGGAAATAGCTCCGGATCTGGTGATAATGTATGTTGAACAGATCAAGGTCAACGTTGATTTGGAAATAACCAAACGGTTGAAAAACTCCTCAGATCTCAAGGTGGTCTTTGTCGGCCCCTTCGTGACCCCCCTGGACCGTGAAATCATGACCTTGTCACCTCATATAGACTTCGTCATCCGCGGAGAGTATGATTGCGCTCTCGCTGATCTCGCCGATGCCGTCTGCACTGGAGGAAGCCTTGAAGAGATTGCTGGCATTACCTGGAGGAAAAGTGGAGAAATTTGTCAAACCCTTCCTCCGGATCGGTTGACCGACCTGGATGACTTACCGATTCCGGCCTATGATCTTATAGATTTCAACAACTATACAGAATCAGTGTTCATTCATCATCCCGCTGCAGCAATGGCTACTTCAAGAGGCTGTCCATATAAGTGTGTCTATTGCTGGTTTCCGCAAACGATGTATAGCCACAAGTGGGTGGCGCAGTCACCAGAGCGGATGTTCGAGGAAGTTCGTTATATGGTTGAGCGTTTCGGAGTGAGGGAAATCAAGATCGATGATGATACCTTTGAGATCGACCGCCAGAGGGTGGTCGATTTCTGTGAATTGCTGCTTGATCACAAGGTGAAAGTGGCGTGGGCACCGCAATGTAGACCAGATCTTGTTGACGAGGACCTTCTGCGAATAATGAAACGAGCTGGCTGTAGTCGTATCCTTTGGGGCTGCGAGAGCGCTTCCCAGGAAGTCTTGGATAGGATGAAGAAGAACTTCAAAGTAGCTGATATTGAAAGAGCCACCAGATTGAGCCAAAAACTGGGAATCGAAGTGCTCAATTGTTTTATGCTCGGATTTCCCTGGGATACAGAGGAGACTATCCGCCAGACCATCGAATTTGCGTATAAACTCAATGCAGAGTTTACTCAGTTTGCTATTCCAACCCCCTTGCCCGGAACTGAGTTCTACAAACTTGCCAAAGGAAAGGGTTACGTTCAAGCAACTGAGTGGGACTACTTCGACGGGTCCCATCGAGCTGCTGTTTCTTATCCTCAGCTTTCCTATGAAACCCTGGAGCATTATTCAAGAAAGGCCTATCGTGATTACTACCTCAGGCCGCGTTGGCTATGGTTGATGAGTAGGCGGGCTTTACGCTCTCGGGCGCATTTGAACCACACCTTCAAACTAGCCGTGGCGTTTGTAAGAAGGCGGCGCATGGGCTGGATTTAAACGGCAATGAAAATCCTGATGCTCAATGCTCTCACCGAGCAAAGTGGTAGCGGTGTAAGGTTTTGGAGCATAGCAAAGGAATTAGCTCGTCAGGGCCATTCCTTGTTCTTTCTAGAGCGTTCCATCACCAAGAATGGGCGGCTGAGCAATGCTGGAATACGATATCGTTCGAGTCCGGACACCGGGATTCAGTGGTTGGATATTCTGCGAGCGACCTGGTTGAATCTGTGCCAGGGTTTGAGGTTACGTCCCCAGTGGGTGTTTGTTCTCAAACCCATGCCCAATACCTGTCTCCCTGCCCTCTTGTCCAAATGGATATTCAAACACAAAATTGTTTTGGACATTGATGATTTGGATTTCGACTATTACCTCGATGGACCGAGACGGCAGTTGGTTCTCTTTTTCTTTCGATTTTTCCCATCCCATTTTGACCTGATCACCACCCATAATAGATATTTGCAGAATTTCATCATTGATGAACTTGGAATCTCACCAGAGAAGATCTATTTTTTGCCGCAAGGAGTAGAGACAGAAAAATTTCTTCAAGCTCACTCGGATCAGCGTTATCAAGAAAAATGGGGAATCAAGCCAGACGATGAGGTCATCGTATACAGTGCTTCTCTGGGAATCACCAGTGATTTTCAACACGTTTTGCCGATGCTCAAGGATTTTGTTGGCAAACGTGAAAACGTCAAAGTTCTGGTAATCGGTGACGGTTCAAGGAAGCCGTACTTTGTCAACAGGGTTGAGGCATACGGTTTGCAGGAACGCATAATTTTTACAGGCTATCTGGACCATGCCCACATGCCAATGGTCTTGAAGTTGGCGAAAGTGGGAATCAACTATATGGCCCCCACCAGAGCTAATAAATCCAGAGCTTCAATAAAGGTGCGGGAATATCTGGCTGCAGGTCTCAATGTGGTCTGCAATCCAGTGGGGGACGCTGAAACCTTCAAAGATTATGTCACCTTGTGTACCGGTATCGAGGAGTTTCCTACCGCCATTGAGAAGGCTCTTGGGGAGAAGAACCCAGAAAACGCTCGGGAAGCTCAGAAGTTTGTGGAACGTAACTTTTCGTGGCCCCATCTGGTTGAGGATTTCCTCAGTCAGTTAGAGCACTTTTAACCCAGGTATTTCATGAAAGTAAGTGTGGTTATACCGGCATATAATGCCGAACGAACCATTGGTGAAGCTGTGGTGCACAGTCTATCCCAAACAAGGGGCAGCCTCCAGGTAGAATTGATAGTAGTGGATGATGGCTCCACCGATGACACCGCAGCTATTGCTGAATCCGCAGGAGCGACAGTTATCAGACAACAAAATGCAGGCCCGGCAGCAGCCCGCAATCGCGGCTGGCAGAGTGCCACTGGCACCTTCATTTGCTTTACTGACTCAGATTGTATTCCAAGAGCAGGCTGGCTGGAAAATCTATTGGACGGTTTTACTGACTCGCACGTCGGCGCCGTGGCGGGTAGCTATGAGATTGCCAACCCCAGTTCATGGTTGGCACGCTGGGTGCAGCAGGAGATTATGGAAAGACAC
>CP070843.1:565581-569074 GCA_020350905.1 Deltaproteobacteria bacterium | reverse complement strand
TGGTGAGGTTCGTCATACGGTCTCGGCATATCTAACCTATGTAGCGCTGGATGAAAGTGGGCGGCCCAAGAAAGTGCCACCCCTTACTTTAGAATCTGAAGATGAAAAGAGGCGTAACCAAGAAGCTAGAGTGATTCCTACCCTGACACTCGTGAGGCTAAGTGGTTAGTTTCGATGATTTGGAGGTATGAAATATTCAGATCTCTTTAACATATCTATCTCTAAACCAATAATCCTCCGATTAGCGAGTTTGGCAAGAGTACCAGATATCGATACTCCTATGCCAACAAGATTTGCCCCAATATTTCTACCTAGTAATCTACCTCCAAATGGGGCTTATGCTCTATTGGTAAAATTGCCCGCCTGTCCCGATCTGAGGTTCTAATTTGCAACCATAAATTGCTTATAATCAGACCAAATCGCAACTAATATAAACGCTTTAAGCCTAGATTTTGAGTCACCTATTTTCCATCGATAGTATGATCTTTAGTATTGACTAGCCCTCTTTCGGTATTAGTTTACTCCCAATATTAGAAGACACATTATCAGCCCTCTTTGGCTGGAAACCAACTGACAATTAGTCCTCTCGCCCAAAGAAATGGAATTTGGATGCTGATAATACTAAATAATCAAAGCGCTCAAAATTGGTACCTGAGCCCAGAATTTATTGGATTTCTATTCTTCGAACCACCTGAGCAGGGGTAAATCCCGAGCAAGTGTGCCAGGAGAGTGGAGGGTTAGATTCAATGGAACATCTCTCGAGACTAAGCTATACAGCCTTAGCACTTGTCTTGCTCTGTCTATTCATCTCCTCCGACAACGTTACAGCCCAATACACGCAGGAGGATCAATTGAAGTTATTACCAGCCTTTGCAGACACTCATTTTACCGGGGATCTTCCCGAGATGACAGAACGTGGATGGATACGCGCACTGGTTTCATTTAGCAAAACAGATTTCTTCCTCGCACAAGGGCGACCCCGCGGTATGCAAGCAGAGTTGCTCCTACAATACCAGAAGTTCTTAAATAGTCGCGTTGCTAAGGGCCGCCCAAAGCTCAATATAGCTTATATCCCTGTGCCTTCCCATCGCCTTATTCCAGCGTTGTTGGAAGGTAAGGGGGATATCGCAACAGCACTGCTACCCATCAAACTAGAACGAGACAGAAAAGTAGCTTTCGTCAGCGATAGTGGCCTTACAGTAGATAAGATAGTAGTTACTGGAAAAGATGTACGGGGGATAGATAATTTAGAGGATCTATCTGGACGCAAAGTCTATGTACTCCATGGGAGCAGCTGTGTGGAATATCTTCACGGCTTTAATGACCACTTGCGCTCGGTGGGTAAGGAACCTGTCAAAATTCAGGAAGCAGATCCCTATCTTCAAGCTGAGGACATTTTTGACCTGGTAAATGCTGGGGCCATAGAAGTAACCATCGCCGATAGCTACCAAGCGAGGCTCTGGTCAAAAATGCTACCTAATCTGGTTATACGCGAAGACCTAAAGGTTCAATCGGGAGTCAGGCTTGGGTGGGCTGTGCGGAAAAATAATCCCGAACTTCTCGACAGCTTAAACGATTTTACACAGCAGGTGAAAAAAGGGACTCTGCTCGGAAATATTTTATTCAACAGATATTACGTGAACACAAACTGGATAAATAATCACAGGGAACAGGAGGAGCACCAAAAACTGAGGGATCTGGTATTACTTTTCAAGAAGTACGGCGGCAAATACGGATTTGACTATTTGGCTATTGCTGCCCAGGCCTATCATGAATCTGGTTTTGACAACAGCAAGCAAAGCCCACGCGGTGCCTTTGGCATAATGCAGCTGCTTCCTACCACAGCAGCCGACCCGAACGTCAGTATTTCCAACATTGAAAATGTTGAGAATAATATCCATGCTGGAGTGAAGTACCTTGCCTTCCTAAGAGACAACTATTTTACAAATCCCATGATAAGTGAGGAGGATCGGCATGCCTTTTCCTGGGCGGCTTACAATGCCGGGCCTGCCAAGGTCAGAAAAATGCGAATGCGGGCCGGGAAAATGGGGCTTGATCCCAACAAATGGTTTCAAAATGTAGATCGGGCAGCGCTGGAACTAGTGGGTCAGGAAACGGTCAGGTATGTAGCTAACATTTACAAGCACTATGTTGCTTACAAGCTAATAGGAGACATTATTGAAGAGAAGGTCGCTACACTTGAAGCTTTGTCAATGCCTGCAATCACAGTCTGCAAGATCTGCTAGACTGCATCCTCAAAATAAAATGGACCTTCATAACTCTTCAATCACTATGGTTGTGACATCAGATTTAGCCATTATCTTCTGCGGGAAACTTTATAATCTAGTTCAGATTGATTCCTTCGTGAAACAAGATGACTTGATTTGAGAAATTCGATAGTCCAGCACAGATGTAATCTGGTAAGAGGAAATCAAATGGAGACAGAACGAGTGAGAATGCTGAATGGCAGTTAAAAAGAAGGAAGTCTCGATTTACAGTTATAAACGGTGGTACATTAGAGGAGGATGAGAACACTCAAATATACCACTAGCCCGAGAAATTAGATATCATACTCCCCACTTTTCAGCTTGCGACCCACCTACCATGCTTTGGGGTAAGGATGCTTGGACCAAAACTGTGTATTTAGGGATGAAATCTCCAGTCTGCGACTCTCTAGTCGGACCGAGCATACAAACCAGCTCCGGTTCACATATGCACCTCAGACCTTGAGCCGACCTCGACTCAAGGTGTTGGCAGGAGATTGAAACTTTCCTTCATTATTGATCTACCCCAGCATTTTGTGCTAAGTATCCTAGATGGTTCGATTTACAGATGGAATGTAAACTTTCGCAGCGATCAAGGTGAGCTTACCTTTCTCATCATATTGCTGGAGAGCCTACTGGGAGGATCTGATATGGAATGCCCATTTTGTGGAAAGATTGAAACCGGGGTTGTCGACTCAAGACCAACCAAGGAAAGAACTGCCATTAGGCGTCGCCGACAATGTTCGAGTTGTGCGGGAAGGTTCACCACCTATGAATCGACTCCAGAGCATTTTCTGTTTCTTCTGATGAAACAACATACGCCCAAAGGCTCGAGCATGAAAAGCCCTAAGGCGGTGCTCGCAATTATGTCAAATGCATTCAAAGGACTATCTGAAGGGATTGAAAAGCTGGTCGTGAAAGCAGATAGACCTGAGGCGGTAAAGGTAGTAAAGAAACCCAAGAGAAAGGTCGCTGCCAAGGCTAAGCCCAAGAAAAGGGCCCCTGTGAGAAAGAAAATTGTTGTGCCTAGGCCAAAGAAAGTGACAGCCACCGACGAGGTTCTCCAGATTATCAAACGTCACAAACGGGGTATTAGTATCACCAAATTAAAGAACAAAACGGGTTTTGCAGACAGCAAGCTTAGGGCGATTGTTTCAAAGGCGTACAAGCAAGGCAAAATCAAGAGAAAAGCCAGAGGGGTCTACGTGTCAGCATAGTACAGGCGGTGT
>CP070843.1:557025-565481 GCA_020350905.1 Deltaproteobacteria bacterium | reverse complement strand
TTTAGCACAAATAGCGATACATATCAAACATTTTCTACTCTTGTTTCCAACCGGAAACTTCTCCATGTCATTCTGAGTGAAGCGAAGAATCTCTGCCGACCCAGTGACTATGAGATTCTTCGTCGCCATGCTCCTCAGAATGACACCCATAAACGTGGTTTCCAGATGGACACTAGTCTAATGTCTGAAATCTGCATTCTAAAACCGGGAACCCACCCGAAGGGTGGGAGTCCGAAGGACAAATCTAGAATCCCCAGGCTTCTTCACCCTCCACTCTCCTCTTCATCGGATGGGGGGTAAACATTGTCGCCAAACCGGCGGTACCACCACCTCTCAGGGTCAAAGGATTCCACCTCCTCCGGGCTGAAGGAAAATCTGTAGGTTTCGCAGTAGTCCAGGAGCAGGCGGTAGGCGGCATTGATATCCTTGATTTTTCCGGAACCGGTCGCGTCGTCTTTCAGTGCATCAGGATGCCACTGCTTGCACAGGTGGCGATATGCAGTCTTGATTTCTGCTATGCTGGCCAATTCGCCCAAACCCAGCATTCTGCGAGCTTGGTCAATGTCGGCAGCCAGGAAGGTAGTTCTTTTCATGTATGACCCTAACCCCCATCAATTACAACGAAAAAATGGTTCGTAATGGTGTGCACCAGGATGCAGGCTATATCCCCCTCCTGTCACAGTATTTTCTTAACCTTAGCAGAACACCCCAAGAATGTATATTGATGGAATAGAACCTGCATATTTCTAAGATTGAAAAATAGTGGTATTATCTATGCACTGAATGATCTCCGCGCATTGTCTGATATCAGCTTGCGAATATTGCTCTGGCTTCGCGTGGCTCTTTTAACCCGGATTCTCTACCTTTTAGCCTTTAGAATGGTACCGACCGGAGGTTGAGGCACAGTGGCAAGCGAAGACGTGAAATCGGAAGCTTTGCGAATCAACCTGGAAGCTACCCGGGTTGACGTACGAATCCATCCCAAGTACGAAGTGATGCGAGAGGTGGTTTTGGACTATGTGGGTCTTCTCCAGCAGACTGACAGTCTGCTGGAAGAGCTCAACCATCCTTACCGCAACTGGGATTTTGTGGTTCGAGAAACACGGCGCTATGCTCTGCAGAATTTCCCCATCTACGTTTCCCATGGTCAGGGTCCTCAGGTATGCTGCTTATTGGCAGAGGTTTTCATGGAGGCCATCGGTGATGGACAGCAGCCTGCTGTGAAAAGCCAGGCAGCAAACAACCTCATACTTTTTCTCGAACAATTGGCAGGTGAGACAAAAAGGCTTCCTAAGAAGTACGGAGGAGTTCTCAGTGAAATCTTTGGACAAATGCAAGACATGCCCGAGGAAGAATTCTTTTTTTTCGCCAGCAGCTTCTACTCCATGAAAAAGACTGGCGCCTTCGTGACCGAATCCCAAGCGACTGGACTCGACTATACCTCTTATTGCTCGCTCTTGCAGAGAATTTTACGGACCACCTACCAATACTGGCTGGGGCAGGAGGACCCTCGTGAATGGTTTCAAGAACTGGCGAGGGATTGGTGGAGTCCCGAGATACATACGCAACAATTAGCCCCTATCGGTCATGAGCGGTTCCGCGCCCTGGATCAAGAGTTGGAAAAGGTCACCAAGCGACAAGTCAACGGTGACCTGGTAAAAAGGCTGACTGAGTTCCCGGACTTCAAGGACATCGTAGACGATTATAGGAAGCTGCCTGGCCTGCTCGGCCGGGGTAACCCGTACCTCAAGGTGCTAGTTCTCTACAAGATCATGGAGACTAGGGGACTCGAAAGCATTCACGAAGAGGCTTTCAGAGAGATCGATCGCACCCTGGGCCAGATCATTCAAAAGGAATCACCCGACGCTTTGCTATCCTTCGTAACCCGCACTTTTGAGGTGCTGAAACAGAGTAAGAAACTCTATCCCCTGAGTGCTCTATCATGTGTGCAAACTATTGGCCGGGAGCTCTTTAAAACTGGGAGTCCCCTTCTCATCAACCATTTTCTCGACTCAACCGTTTCTCTTGGATTCGAGCTCCCTCGCATAGGCGGGGTTAGCGAAGAATGGCAGGTTCAATTCAACCCGGCTCATCTTCGCAACATTCGCGTCTGGCTTGGTCTGGTAGAGCAAGACCCCAATAGAACCCCCCGGCTGTTGTCGGCACTCCTGGTCAACCTGTCCCTTGGAGGAGTCCATGTCCAGGATACTGATCTTTTTCAAAAAGACGTGAGCCGCCTGCTCAACAGCTCGATTCGCCAGGTTTACAGCCTGGTTAAGCAATTAGCCAAGCTTTTCCCGGTTTACTTCAACGAAATCGGTGCCGAAGGTTTGTTGCGCGACGTATCCACTGAGATCGACGAGCTGTGCCATCGCAAGGATCATTTAATCCACTTTATACGCAAGCAAAGCCATGTTGAATGCAACCCCCTTCTCCTTGATTTTATACAACACATCATAGGGTTCTGGCGCACCGGCGACAGTTCGTTGCTGCAACCTTTCTTGCCCGAAGAAGTTTTCCAGCAGGTTGAAGCCAGTGGTCCGTACTTTGATGATATCCAGAAAATCTTTGAATTTCTTTTTGAAGAGAACAAGGTAGCGGATGAGAAAGAGTTGCTGGAACTGGACATCGACCGGGTTGAAAAACAGCTTGCCAAGATGTCCCAGGTTTCTGCAGTGGAGAGGAAGCGTTCCCTGTTAATTATACGATTTCACCAGCTGCTGGCACAAAAATACCAGCTGAATGTCCGCGAGATTGGCAGTCACTTGGAGCGGGGCAGGCGGATAGGCATGCCCAGCCCGGACAGTTTGATCAAGGGGCTGGAGGAAGTCGACATCTCCACCAGGCTCGACGCCATCCTCAACTACCTCCAAGGCCTCAAAGACATTATTCTTTCAGAGCAGGAGTCTGTTGGGCTGGAAAACATTTATCATAAGCGTCACATCGCGGCGAACATTCCTTCAATGTATGGCTCTTATCACGAGCCTAAATTTGATGCTTTGGGCCTCAGCTTCCGCTTGGAAAACCTGGCGAACACCCTATTTGAGGAGTTGGTCGCCACCATGAATTTGCGTATTATCACTCGAGCAACCATTGTTCAAATTAGCAGATATCTTGCCTTCTTTGTTCGGGCCCTGGAGATCGATGGCATTACCTCCAAGCGCTTGAACAAACAGCTAGAGCTTCTCAGCCAGGCAATAGAGATCAGGCGTTTCAGTTACTCGCAGTACATTGATATCTTCAAAGGATTTTCCACGGCCATCAAAGAAATCATCAACCGCTACTATTACAATCCCCATCAGGACAACTTAAAGCTGATCATAGGCCAACTGGGGCCTGATCAAGTACTAGCAAAATATCAACGAGGAAAGAAGAATCAGTCTCGAGCAGCATTCATCAGTAAGGTCTCGGAAACCTTTCTGCGGAATCTGGTGGCGGGTACCTTGGGCCTTCAGAGCCTCGACACTTTTGTTAGTCGCATTCTCAACACTCTGAACGTACAAAAAGAGGAACTGTCCTCCAGCCATCTGGACCTATTAATGAGCTATGACCCCCACCAAGCGCTTTCTCCCATTCACGAGTTGAATCCTGCGACCCACGATCTCATACACCTGGGCAACAAGGGGTACAACCTTGTACTTCTGGCAGATCAAGGTATTCCTGTACCACCCGGCTTTATCGTGACCACCGAGTTTTTTCGCTGTCAGCAGGTCTGCAGCGATTACTGTGCCTCAAACGAGGACTTCCTGCACCGAGTGGATGAGCAGAAAACCTACGTTGAAGCAGCCACCGGAGCTATTTTTGGTTCTCCCTCCAGACCACTGCTCCTGTCTGTGCGCAGTGGTGCTGCCATATCGATGCCTGGAATGATGATTACCTTCTTGAATGTAGGAATTAACGAGGAGATTGTTGAAGGACTCATCCAAGAAACAGGCGAGCCTTGGTTCGCCTGGGATTGCTATCGGCGCTTTCTTCAGTCCTGGGGCATGTCCTTTGACATAGAGCGTGACGTCTTTGACGCCATCATGCACACTTATAAAGAGCGTTACCATCGGTTGCTCAAGCGGGAGTTCAGCACTGAGGAGATTCGCGAGGTGGTTAGGGCCTATCGACAGACACTGGAGGAGCGAGGTGTGTCCGTTCCAGACAATCCCGACGAGCAACTGCAGATCGCAATTTATCAAGTTATGCGGTCGTGGTATAGTCAGAAGGCCAGAAAGTATCGGGAAATCATGGGTATTTCGGACAATTGGGGTACGGCAGTAACCGTCCAGGCCATGATCTATGGTAACCTTGACACTGATTCGGGATCTGGTGTCGCCTTTACGCACAATCCAAAAAGTACAGATGACCGCATAAGTCTGTGGGGTGATTTCACCCTCGGCAACCAAGGAGAGGACGTGGTGGGAGGCCTGGTGCAGACCCTGCCTCTTTCAGAGGAGCAGAGGCGGGAAAACGGACGTAAAGAGGAGACTTCTTTTGAAAGCCTATTTCCACAACTTTTTGCCAGGCTCAACGAAATCGTTGAGAAACTCATCTACGAGCAGGGCTGGGGACCCCAAGAGATTGAATTCACTTTCCAGAGCGACACTGAAGAGGGGCTTTTTATATTACAATCAAGGGAAATGGCACTTCGCACGAGACGGAGTTACTCGGTCTTCGCCCCGAGTCTCAAGCAAAACAAGGCTTACCTGGGCAATGGCATCGGGGTGAGCGGGGGTGCATTGAGTGGGAGAGCGGTTTTTGACCTGAAGGAGATTGAGCACTATCGCCATAAGCATCCGAGCGACCCTTTGATTCTGATACGGTCCGATACCGTGCCAGACGACATAACAGAGATCTCGGCAGCAGATGCCATTCTCAGCGCCAGGGGTGGTGCCGCCTCCCATGCGGCCATTGTCGCTTACCAGCTAGAAAAGACGTGTGTGGTGGGCTGTGCCGAGCTTCAAGTGTGGGAGAGTGAGTCTCGCTGTCGTATAGGTGGTCATGAGGTACGGGCTGGAGACTTCCTGAGTATTGATGGCCGTAGCGGGGCTGTTTACCATGGCCGCTACGATATCAAGACTGTTGAAATGTGGCAGTAGCCCGGAGCAAATATGACGTTTGGGGTTTTTTTCAGGTATCAATCATCGTTATGTGGTACGGGGCAATGAGTATCTTTAGGTGGCAAGAGTACAAACCCTAATGTTGCAAACCCACGCCGGGAAAAACCGCTGCGCTCTGGTGATTGCGCGCCATCTGCGACCGTGCTCGCCTCGGAAAGGATATCACGTACGCTTCATCCTCTCCGAGCCTACGCGCAGCCACATCTGGCACACTCTGATGCGTTTTTCCACGGAGTAGGTTTGCAACATTAGGGTAAACTTGGAGGGAAGGTGTGATGAGTTCGCGGCAAACTTTTGAAATAGTGTCTGAGCCCTCTCCCGTCAAATTAGGTATTAACGGCCTGGGGCGGATCGGGAAATTGAGCCTTTGGCATCAGGTGGAACGGCGCTACTTTGCCGAGGTGATAGTCAACATCGGTCGGGAGGCCGGCACTAGCCTGGCAGACATTGCACTGTTCATTGAAAAAGACTCAGTGTATGGAGCTCTACACAACTATCTCCATGGATGCCGGGCCCAGCGGGTCATCGAGGACCTGGACGAAAGAAAGGGCCGAATGGTGATCAACGGGACGCCTGTCACCATCCTCCGCCGGCACCGAAATCCACGAGATATCAACTGGCAGGACCATGGTGTGGAACTGGCATTGGATGCCACCGGCCGGTTCCGGGATCCGACGCTGCCGGCAGACCACGACAAAGGCTCGCTGCGTGGCCATCTGGCCGCAGGGGCCAGGAAGGTTGTGCTATCAGCTCCGTTCAAAATCTCTGACAAGTCCAGCGCCGTGCCTGACGATGCAGTCACGACCGTCATGGGTATTAATGAGATCGATTACGATCCCACCAGGCACGCGATTGTCAGTCATGCCTCGTGCACAACCACCTGCCTCGCCTTTATGCTAAAGCCTCTCATCGACAGCTTTGGACCAAAACGTTTCCTCTCCGTCTCTATGGCAACGGTCCACGCCAGTACCGCCTCTCAGCAGGTGCTTGATCATTTGCCCAAACCGGGGGCCACAGACCTCAGGAAAAACAGGAGCATATTCAACAACATCATCCTCACTTCCACAGGGGCGGCGGAGGCCCTGGCGCAAGTGCTTCCCGAAATGGGGAAGATTCCATTCATTGCAGAGTCGGTACGTATTCCAGTGAGCACCGGGTCGCTCATTATCTTAGTAATCAATTTTCAGGAAGTTCCCGATAAACCCTGGGTGGACCGGGAGCAAATCAACAACATTTACCGCCGCTACTCAGCCCAAATGCCAAGAGGTTACTTGCACTACACAGAAGAGCAGAACGTCTCAAATGATATTATCGGGCTCTACGGGGTGGCTGCCACCATCGAGGGTCAAGTGACACATACCAGGACAGCGAGGGTTGCAGTCGAACTCTCTCAATTAATACCTATGGAACTATTGGAAAACATTCCAGAAACACGGGTGGAAGTGCCAATCACCAAGGCAGTTGTCTACGGCTGGTATGATAATGAACTGGGGTCGTACAGTAATCTCCTGGGGGATCGAGTGGTGACCATGGCTGAGTCCATGCACAGCCAGTAGCTCAAATTTCTTCCATCGCTTGATATGCTCCCTGTAGTCTGTCTCGAAGTAGGAAGCAGAGCCTTTCCAAGACATTAAATCCAAGCTCGTTGTTATCAAGCATCATCTGTCTTAGATCTGAACCCTTCATGACCAAGACTTTCGTTGGGTTTTTACAGACGGCCGAGGACATGAGGGTATGCGTTTCATTGAGAAGTGTGGACCAGCAGCCAAAAACTTTGCCTTTACCGAGCACTCCTATAACAACAGTTCCCTTGCGTGTGCCCAGATCCACAGATCGTTCCAAAAAGACATGCCCTTCAGCAACAATATAGATCCGATCTCCCAAATCACCTTGCCGGAAAATGTGATCTCTGGCGGCATAGGCTTCAACATGAAACAGATCGGTAAGTTCCTGAAGGTGATCCTCTTGAAACCCCTTAAAAAAAGCACAGCTTTCCAAGAGATGGATAGCCTCTGAACGATCCATGCGCAATCCCTTGTTGTATGATTTATGCTTTCAGATTTATGATCTCAGATTAAGTTTCATGCATTCTTGACCGTGAGGTTCAGAGCTCTTAAATCTGCGATCTGCATTCTAAAACCGGGAACCCGCCCGAAGGGTGGGAGTCCGTAGGACAAATCTAAAATCGTCTGTCTCCAGCCGCTTTTTTTGCCTCCTTACATGGTCATTCCTTTTCCACATATTTAAAGGATAGATGTAATCTTGCTCTGTAGGCGACAACTTTGCCTTCCTCAATTTTCAGGTCCAACTCTTTCACTTCTGCGATTCTTAAGTCCCTGAGGGTCTTGCTTGCAGTCTCAATAGCGCTTTTTGCAGCATCTTCCCAAGAAACAGCACTTGACCCCACCAATTCAATTATTTTGTAGGTGCCTACGGACATAGTCTCACTCCTTTCCACCTGCAGATCAGGTGCCTTTGCTGGATGAATGTTTATCTTCCCGAATTCCAAACCTTCATCAGAGTATCGAAAACCTGGTCCACTTGGCCAGTCATATGATTTATGATTTCAGATTGAGGCTGCATGCATCCCTTACCAGGAGGTACTGAACTCTTAAATCTGAAACCTACATTCCACAATCTAAAATCGCCGGGCTCAATCAAAGCTCATATTCTGCTTCCAACTCAAGAATAAATTCGCCCCGTCTATTGCCTGGGGTGATTTTGAAAGTACCCCCTCCCTTTATGTTCGCCAGGATGCCTATGCCGTTGTAGGTTTGCCAGGTGCCCGCGCTAATTTTGGTAGTGGAGTCGCGGTGGCCTTCAAATCGGCTCTGTACTGCACCATGCTTGAAGGTGGCCTGGACATAACCCTGCATGGGACCAGAGCCCTTAATGCGGTCGTGGAAGGTGACACTTCGGCGGGAGACAAACTCGCCGGCCACACCCTCGGTGAGTTCTATGGGCTCGCCCTCCATTTCAGTCAGCGTCAAGGTGTGACCAGGCTTGTCGTGAACATGGAGCGATACTACTTTGGTAACCCTAAGGAGATACTTGTCCTTGCGTTTTTTGCGTTGCATAGTCTTCTCCTTCCACCGAATTCCCGATTAGCTTCTTTAGTTCACCAGCATTATTGTACAATCGCGAGCACTCCGAAGAATCTTCGAGGCGCGGCTTCCTGGATCGATCTGGCTGTCGCCAGCGCCGCGTCTACCGAGGGCCACTATGTTGTAGCCACCTCTGCTCACTTCGGCGAGGATGTCCCGGGCAGGGCCACTCCTTCGAGTTTGCATCTTTGTGCTGATCCGCTCCTCAGCAACGCCCGATTTGGTAAGAACTCCTCGCGCCTTGGCA
>CP070843.1:554384-556925 GCA_020350905.1 Deltaproteobacteria bacterium | reverse complement strand
TCTCCTCTCCAGATAGAGGTTGTTGCCAGTGTTTGCGAATATAATCCCCTAAGCCCAGTGCATCAATTCCCTCGCTAATCATGAAATGACGGTTCCCCTTTTTTCCCCAGCAGTGGACGACTGGACTGTGAAAACCTCTCTGCCTCAGTATATTGCCCTTGATTATTGCCCTCTGGCACCTACTGCCCCTAACGAAAGCCTTGAGTCCCTCAAGGGAAGACCTCTTCAAGAACTCTTTGTAATAAACAGTCTGCGCCCGCAGCCGCCTAGCCACCACGCTGTTGGCAGAGCTTGCGACCCACTCCCAGCCTGACGGTAATTCACCATCAAGAAGGACTCTTATGTCCTCCGTATATTGATCTCTCTCGGGTCCGGACATCACGAGCTTCATATGACTCTTTTTTTCACTGTTCTCGTACATCCTTTGAGTGTGTTGAGCAATTTTGTTACATTTTTTGATAATGAGCCGGATTAGAGTCTTGTGATAGGCCGAGAGTCTGTTTATCTGCGTATAACGTTTGTAGAAGGCAAGTCTTTCCCCGTGGGTGAGTGGCACCTCAAGAGACGAGAACAGCAAAGCCGCCAAATCTTTCACCTTCCACCTTTTACCAACGTTATTACGGACATCGACCCGATGAAGGTCGATTACATACAGTCTCTCCCGACTATCGACAAGAATGTGACATAGATAGAAGTACTAGTGGTTTAGGCCGGCACTATGCATTTCCCGGGTTATATCCGCCAGATTTTTGAGGATTCTCCTTTTTTTCTCAAGAGCTTTTCCCCGACAGGGTGTAACACCGTATGCCTTGAGAAAGTCGTCCAGACGACTAGATTTACCCAAATCATCGGTTAGGAGAAACGATTCCTTTTCAATCCTCCATAGAAATAATTTCCTGCCAGCACAAATGGGAGTCATCGTAGGAATGCCGCGAGAGTGAAAAGCTAGTAGTGCCTGCCATTCGTTTAATGCTCCAACAGGAAGTCGAAAACGAAGTAAATTCTTTGTGATTTCGCGAATCCCCGGATAGAAATGCTTTTTGACATATACCCTATTATCCCCTAAATTGAGACGTTGAGTTGACCGCTCTCTTACCGCACTTTTTACCACCGACCCTTCCAACCGCATAAAGTCATCGAATGAGGCCAAACCTAGAGCGTCAAGGAATTCTAAGAAAGCCTCATTGATAAAAAGATCTCCTTTTTCGACTACTTTGATTTTCATTCGCTAACTATTCTTTAGTGCTTTCTCGTATACAAGGATGGTGTTTTTTGTATTTCTCTCTATGGTCAAAGACAACACTTGCTCTTGCGCCACAGCGCCCATCGATCTGCTCAATTCTCGATCTTCAAAAACCTCCAGCCAGTTGGCCAAGGCGGCAGTATCCTCAGGGTGATCCATTACAAAACCTGATCTACCATGCAAAACAAACTCACTTGCTCCAGTTTCTCCCGTTGTAATAACAGGCAGACCACAAGCCATGGCCTCAAGACAAACATTGCCAAAAGGCTCATAATAGGACGGTAGTACAAAGACGTCAGCTAATCCGTAAAATGCGGGCATATTGTGCTGAAAGCCACAAAAAATAGCGACTCTATTCAGACCAAGATCTTGCGCCATCTTCTTATATCTGTATATGTTACCTTTACCAACAATTAATATTCGATATTTTTCTTTGTATCTAAGCTGAGATACGGCTCTCAGAAGGGGGCGCAAACCCTTTCGCGCAAAATTCATACCTGCAAATAAAACAACAACATCCCCTTTGCCAACTCCTAGGGAATCACGCAAAACTAATCCTTTATCGCGAGCTGAGCTGTTGAAAACTTCAAAGTCAACACCACAATAGATAACATCTATAAGGTGCGGGGGAACGCCGTAATATTTGATCGCGTGTTGTTTGCAGAGGTTTGAGATGGCGATAATCCGCTTAAAGTTGCCAGGAGAGAATATCTTCTTTTCTATGTGGAGTATTACGCGATGCCTGAGAGAAATTTTGTTCCATAGGTGACCGAAAATCGTGGAAGGGCGAACACGTAGCCAGTGCTTGTGGATTCCATCGCCCAAGCGATAGATGTCCTGAGGATATATTTGCGAAAGACCATTTACAATGTCAAAATCGTTCCTGCTCAAGGCAAGTCGAACGTTTTTGGCAAATATCCAGTTTTTCAAAGGAGAGAATTTTACCGGCACCTCTATAGTGTGAAAAAAAATCCCTTCCAGTGGTTGGTAGCGGTGGGCAAAAATATGGACTTCATGGCCAAAATCTCTTAAAGACTTGGCCAAATCCACAGCATACCTTTCTCCACCACCCCCCAGTGGTAAAAAGTCTTTCCGGACAAGCGCGACTTTCACCGGATCACAATACTCGTTTAAGTTCGATAATTGTCGTCATACTTGCTGCCAGCTCTTATTCTAAAAGCTAATGGTTAATCTAGGACAGAGGCTTAGCCTCATCAATGAGCATGATGGGAATATCATCCTTAATCTCGTAGAGAAGTTTGCATTGATCACAGATCAAACCATCCTCAGAGTCATTT
>CP070843.1:551744-554284 GCA_020350905.1 Deltaproteobacteria bacterium | reverse complement strand
TTCTCCAAATCCATAATCTTTTTCCGAAGTTAAGGAAGACGGCTTACTATGTGACAGTTTTTTAGCCAATCGCGATGATCAATTGCGGGGCTGCCTGAAACAGTTTGTCCCGCAGGGATTGATTTGGCGATTCCTGATTGGGCACCAACCCGAACATTATCGCCTATTTCCAGATGTCCGGTCACCCCTACTTGCCCGGCTAGAATGACATTTTCGCCGATCTTGGTACTTCCTGAAATTCCAACCTGGGCGATGATTATACTGTCCTCTCCTACAACCACATTATGGGCCACCTGGACAAGGTTGTCTATCTTGACCCCCCTCTGAATCCAGGTTCTCCCCATTGTGCCCCGGTCTATCGTACAGTTGGCCCCGATTTCCACATCATCATCAATCTGGACAATGCCTACTTGGGGAATCTTGAAATGGTTCTTGCCATCCTGGACAAAGCCAAAACCGTCGCTGCCCACCACGGTGCCACTATGAATAATTACCCGCTTGCCAATAATACAACGAGCAAGCAGGGTCGCATTTGGACAGAGGACAGTGTCATCACCGATATAAACATCAGAGCCAACATAAACACCCGGGTGCAAGGTAACCCGATCGCCCACCATGGTGTTGTTTCCGATGTAGACCTGAGGGTGGATCGAAACCTCATCTCCCAGGGCAACGTTAGCTCCCAGATGAGCTTTTGTACTCACCCCCAGCACCGTCGTCCGCTGTTCTTGGGCAAAGAGTTTGAGTATCTTGGCAAAACCCAGGTAAGGATTCTCACTTATGATGAGAGGTTTCTCAAAAGCTTGCAGTTTGGGGGGAACAATGAGGGCGCCCGCCTTAGTTTGATGCGCTTTGCTAGCATACTTGGGGCCCACAACAAAAGAAATCTCATTGCTTTGGGCCTCCTCCAATCCTGCCACCCCCGTGATCTTGAATTCCGGATCGCCGAGAAGCTCACCCTCAACCAAGTGAGCCAACTCGCCTAAGGTTCTTTCCATAATGGACTTCCTTAGTCAGTGGTCATGTGTCGTTGCTCGATCTCTCCCATGTACTGCTTGTTTTCTCGCGCCAAGTGCTATGCGCTTTATGCCTTGCGCGCCAATTACTGCGTGGCCTTTTCACGAGCATGGAATTCATCGAGTTCCTGTACTATCCTCTCGGTGAGATTCAAAGAATCTGGCGCGTACCAAATCCCTCCATCCCCGAGTTCAAAGATCATTGCATAGCCTTCTTCTTTGCCGATTCGAGCCACAATTTCTACCACTTTTTTCTGAAGTGGCATCAGGAGTTCCCGCTCTTTCTCGGTTAAGAGGCGATTGGCTTGGTCAACACCCTGCCTGAGCATTACCTTTTTAGCGCGAATTTCCTGGAGTTTGGTTTTCTTCACATCATCGCTCCATACGAGTTCTTTCTTCTTGAATTCAGCCTCCAGTTCCTCGATCTCCTGTCGCGCGGCATCGAGCTTTTCGCGAATCGGTAACATTCTCGATTTGAGCTTGTCCAGCCCTTCCTTGCCCATCTCAGAGCGATCCACAATAGCCTGCTTGTCGAAAAACCCGAGCCTAATCACTTCCGCCGACCAGACCTGGGTGCTGACCGCCAGAAAAAGCAAGCCAGCGATAACTCCGGTAAGATTCCTCATCTCGTCTCTCCTTGCGCCCATTAGCCTCAATGTCCCATTGCTCTAGTTACTCTGTTTTTGATAATACAACATGGCCAACTTTTAACACTATCGAAGCAATGCTCTGTGCGCAATGTATTTTTTACAGAGCTTGATGCTAAAAGAACACCCCCATGGAAAACTGCCATTTACTTCTGCTTTCATCCTCATCAGGATCAGGATTGTAGCCCCACTCCAGCCGTAACGGCCCCATTGGCGAGAACCATCGAATGCCGCCGCCCACAGCATACTTCAGGTCGCCCAAGTCTATATTGTCGCCATCATCGTAGGCATTGCCAGCGTCAAAAAAGAGCACTCCCCGAATACCCTGCTGCTCTACGAGGGGAAAAAGAAATTCAGCGTTAAAAAGCACCATCTTGTTGCCACCAATACGGTCTCCGGTCGCTGGATCGCGAGGGGACACGTCGCCGGAGCCAAAAGATCTGATGGAATTGATGCCCCCCAGGTAAAAACGTTCATAGATGGGAACCTCACCGTCAGTTTCACCTATATAGCCCGTTTTGCCGTGCAAAAATCCGACGCATTTCCAAAAAAGCGGAAAGTACCAGCTGGAATTCAAAACGGCCTTGATAAAGCCGGCATCACCACCGAGCACGCCGCCAGCGTAATCCACCATCAAACTGTTATCAGATCCGCGAGTGGTGAGAAAAGTGTGGTCTCTGCTGTCTCTCCGTAAAGTACTACTTATGGCACTGGTAATAAGGGTCCCCTCTTGGTCCTTGATTTCAGTTGCTGCGCTATTAGACACACCCTTCACCTCAGCGTCGTCGTAGGTATAGGAGAGGTAAAGCCTGGTGTAATCCCAGACCGGATAGCTCAGGGAGAGTTTTCCCCCGAAGCTGTCCTTGGTGAACTCATC
>CP070843.1:548475-551644 GCA_020350905.1 Deltaproteobacteria bacterium | reverse complement strand
TCCTGGACTGAGTTGATCTGCGCAGGATTGGTTTCCGGCACCATCAGGACGATCCGGTTGTGCAGATAGAGAAAATAGTCCTCACCAGAAATGAGGTCTTTTTGTTCCAGCTGCTTCATTGCCGCTTCAGACACGGAGGCGTAAACATCGGGTCGAGCATCGATGACATAGTCCCTAAAAAGCGCACCCCCTGCCAAGATCTGCTTCAGTTCCAAACCAGGCGGTAGCGTCTCATAGAAAATTTTCTTGATACCGGGGTATTGATTCTGAAAAACAGTCAACAACTCTTCCATGACCATGAATTGATTGCCTGCCACAAAAAGTACCAGATCAGCAGAGTCGGCACATTCTAGGTTGTGCAAGTCATCTCCACGGTCGGAAGGGATTACTGGGTAAGCACGATCTTTTCCTTTTGCTGCCATTTTACTCTCTCCCAGATGCTATTTTTAATCAGATCTCGATTTCAGCTCTCACAGAGGCCAGAGAACTCAGAGAGCTCTAGTCAATAGTAAAGAAATGTACGAGTGAATCAACGGAGCGCTTGAGACTACAGCAGTCAAATGAAATGCTACCCCGTCATGAGATCGAGTTGCGCAGGAGTAAGATACCAGCGAAGCCTGCCCTCGTGAGTGGGCAGTGCCGCCACATCGATCCTGCCAATTCCCCCTCTTTCGAACTGAATTGTAGCCTTGGAACCTGAGGTCAGCAGGGATGAGGCAACCTCAGCGAGAGACGGGAGATGTCCCGCTATGAGAACTGATTGTTTGTCTCCAAACTGCTCAAGATAATGCATGGTTTCCTCGGCTGGAGTCATGGCCTTTATCTTCTCCGTCTCCACAATACTATCCACAGGGAAGCCAATGGCCTTGGCAACAATTGCAGCAGTTTGCTGAGACCGCTTTTTTGGACTTGCGATGATTACATCGAATGTGAGGCCCATCTTGTTGATGGCCTGCGCTGCCCTTGCAACCTGACTCTCCCCTTCTGGACTCAACGACTCCTCGGGATCCTCATCTTTGGAGAGATTTGACCCGTGCTGCATCAGATAAATTTCCATTACTCTCACCTCCTTGTGTACGAATGAGGCGGTGCACCACCCGCAGTACGCAGCCGGACAATATGTGTGACAATGACTATTCTACGCGTTTGCTCTTGGTCATTTGGCCACTAGATGTGGCCGTCAATACGCTGCGCTGTCATTCATGGTCACTTGTTGTTGTAACAACATAATGACGGCGCAGCAAATTGACGCGGAGCAAATGACAGGATGGTGCTTAGTGCCCAGTGATTAGTAACTATGTTTCATCCCTCACAGGTGTCGAGCGCTTCAAAAAAATCAGTACCCACTTCGGGCGGCAGCTTTGCCAGTAGAACGCTGGATTCTGTCTTTGCCAGAACTTGAAGCGGCAAACTCCCTCGCACCCTGTGGTGAACATCGTGCCGCAGGCTCCCTCCCATTACTATCACAGACTCATCGCCTGCTTCCTCAAGTATCAACTCCTCGGGCCGCTCTCCTTCACGCAAGAGCAAATCACCCTCCTTACCGCAGCTGTCCAACCAGGCACGAGCTCGCTGCACGCATTCGTTGCCCGCTTCGGTTTCCTCTTCGGTTGCATCTGGTTCTCGCACCCAAATAAGATCTACCGGTCCGCAAACCGCAGGGAGGAGTTGTTTGAGAAGTGGGAAGAGGCGACGAGCCGAGGACGAACCATCTGCGCATACCAGAAAACGACTATTCAAATCACCGTTTCGTACCAGGAAGACGGAAGCATGCAGGTCACGGGCTAAGTGGTTCGCCCTGTCACCCGAAACAAACCGTCCTAACCCCTGTCGTCTCGGCGCCCCGACAACTACCAAATCTTGCTGGTGTTCATCCACCTCGTAATTTAACACCTCCAGCAGGTGGCCATATCGTTCATAAAAACGCACCCGGCGACCCGAGGGTGTTGAACCCAAGAACAGATAGCCATTCCTAACAGCGCGAATGATGATACTATTTTGCGCTGAAAGGAATCCGTTTTCTGTTAAAAGTTCCATTGCCTGAGTGAGAATCTGAATTCCCGGTTGAAGTTCACTCCTGTGCTCCCAGGGAATCTCCACACCCACTGGAGGCGGCTCTTCAGTGGCGGGTGTGCCACTCCGGGCGGTGAGAAAACAGATTTCAGCATCCAGGCTCTGCGAGAGTTCAACTCCAATGCGCAGCACCCTCTCAACAGCAGTCTTCTCATGCTTATACGTTAGGATCTTCAACTTTTACCTCTTATCTCTGCGGTTTGTTATCCCTTTTCCTGACTTTCGCACTTCCGAGGCCTTACCCCTTCTCCCAAAACCTCCCAATTCCCCCGCTTGAGCTCAGGACATTCAACAAATACCACATATTCGCAAGCAGCGCATATTGCCGGGCAGAACGACTCGCGCATCGCCTGCCTGATGGCGGAACCGGTGGTGGTGCGGAAATGGGTTTCTCCAACCTCACGTAGTAAACCGGAATTCTTTAATACCTGAAAGATCCGCGGTTTGACCCCGGCGAAGTACAACCCACCTCCCCGGTCCCTTACCTCATCCAGAAGAATCTCCAGGGAGTGTATTCCGCTGGCGTCCAGGATGTTGGTCTGATGTAATCGAATAAGAAGGTTAGCCATCCGAGGATGGTTTCTTAATCGTCGCTCAAGGTCCTCCAACACGAAGGTTACTGAACCAAAGAATACGGCACCTTCGACCGTTACAATATCCATCTGGCAACAAATTCGACCTCGTGCCGTGCCAACCATTCTTCCGGTCTTCAGGTCTGGTACACTGGAGTGAATGCGTGGATGAGCCGTCTCTGCCAAGTGCAGACCGATGGACAGCAGAACTCCTACGTAAACAGCGAACTCGAGGTGCAGAAAAAGTGTCGAAAGGAAAGTTATCACCAAAATCGCAGCATCGGACCTGGTTGCTCGTATGGCCCTCTTTATATCTTCGGTTTGTATCATTTGATAGGCCACCACCATAAGCACTCCAGCCAGCGCTGCCACAGGCAGTTTAGCCGCAAGGGGAGCGGCCAGTAGAACCACTACGGCCACTATGATGCCCGAGAAGACTCCGCTCATGGGGGTCTTACCCCCAGAACGGAAGTTCACTGCCGAGCGGGTGAAAGAACCGCTTCCCGCATAACCGCTAAACAATG
>CP070843.1:539164-548375 GCA_020350905.1 Deltaproteobacteria bacterium | reverse complement strand
GGCTATGATACGCTCGAGGACTTTCAATCCTAGTTGAGAATGGGCTATTTCTCGCCCGCGGAACATGATGGTTATCTTTGCCTTGTTGTTCTCACCGAGGAAACGTTTGATGTGCCGCAGTTTAAACTGATAATCGTGTTCTTCGGTCTTCGGGCGGATTTTTACTTCTTTTATCTGAATTATAGTCTGTTTCTTTTTCGCCTCCTGTAATTTCTTGCTCTGCAAGTATTTGTACTTACCATAGTCCATTATCTTGCATACAGGCGGACTTGCTTTGGGCGCCACTTCAACCAGATCCAATTTTTCTTCCGTCGCACGCTCCAAAGCTTCTTCCAGCGGCACTATCCCCAGTTGGGTGCCGTCTACACCTATAAGACGGACTTGGGGAGCTCTAATCCTGTGATTTACGTTAACGTGCTTGTTTATTTTCCTTCCCTCCTTTCTGAGATGAAATTGAGCCTCTGGTCGGTAACTGAAATAAATTGTTTTGTACATTTGAGAATCGAATCGGTTACCGCGTTTTCTTCCCTAACCAGTTCAACGAAATCCGCCACCGCCATAAGCTTCAAATCCTTGCCGTCTCTTCGGCGTGGTGAGACTCCAGCGGCTTCAACCTCCCGGTCTCCCACTACCAGCATGTAAGGAATCTTCTGCAGTTGTGCTTCTCTGATTTTGTAGCCCAATTTCTCGTTCCGTAAGTCCTTTTCCACTCGGATACCATTATTCAAAAGCTGCCTGTAGAGTTCCTCGCCGTACGATTGATGTCGGTCGGTAACTGTGAGGATGATGGCCTGTACCGGTGCCAGCCAGGTGGGAAAAGCGCCAGCGTAATGTTCAATGAGAACTCCTAGGAAGCGTTCCATACTGCCAAGAAGAGTGCGATGGAGCATCACCGGGCGGTGCTTTCCACCATCTGGCCCGATGTACGTTAGATCAAAACGCTCCGGCAAGGTGAAGTCGCACTGAATGGTGGAGCACTGCCAACGACGATTTAAGGCATCCTTCAGCAGGATGTCGATTTTGGGACCATAAAATGCGCCTTCACCGGCACAAATTGCATAAGGGATCTGTTTATCAGTAAGTGCTTTTTCTAGAGTGACGGTGGCCTTTTCCCAATCTTCGTCAGTGCCGATACGTTTCTCTGGTTGGGTGCTGAGTTCAATCTCGTACTCGAAACCAAATAAGTCCAGCATGTCCAGGGCAAAATCAATAATTCCATTGATCTCGCCGTTCAGTTGTTCTGGAGTGCAGATGAGATGAGCATCATCTTGAGTGAATTGACGCACTCGTGTCAGGCCATGCAGGACACCGGACTTTTCGTGTCGATGCACCAGACCCATCTCAAAATATCGTATGGGCAGATCCCGGTAAGAACGAATTGTGGATTTATAGATGAGCATATGGGCCAGACAGTTCATGGGCTTGATACCATAGGACTGGCCTTCTACCTCTGTGAAGTACATATTTTCCCGGTAGTTTTCGAAGTGCCCCGACTGTTTCCACATTTCGGTCTTGAGCAGTTGGGGCCCGCTGACCATTTGATACCCGCGCCGGAGATGTGCTTCCTTCTCAAAGGTCTCTATGATATGGCGGAGCAAAGCTCCTTTGGGATGATAGATGACCAACCCTGGTCCCGCCTCATCACTTACATGGAAGAGATCCAGTTCTTTCCCTAACTTACGGTGATCTCGTTTTTTTGCTTCCTCAAGAAGTTGTAGGTGTCTCTTAAGATCTTTCTTGGAAAAAAAGGCTGTGCCGTAAATGCGCTGCAGCATTGGATTGCGCTCGTCACCCCGCCAGTAAGCTCCGGCAACTCCGGTGAGCTTAAAGGCTTTGACCCCACTGGTGTTAACCAAGTGGGGGCCGCGACAGAGGTCAAGCCAATCATCCTGTCCGTAGACCGACACCACCGGCTCGTCCATCTCCTCCAGCATCTCGACCTTGTAGGTCTCGTTGCGCTCAGTGAAGACCCGGATTGCTTCCTGTCGACCCAATTCTTTGCGAATGACAGGCGAAGCTCGCTGGATTATCTCCTCCATCTTGGCTTCGATTTGGGGAATATCCTCTACACTGAAGGTTTCAGGGTAATCAAAATCATAGTAGAAACCGTTTTCGATGGCTGGGCCAATAGTAATTTTGGCTTCTGGAAATAGGCTTTGCACCGCCTGGGCCATGACGTGCGAGGCAGTGTGGCGAAGAATCTCCAGAGCCTCTTCGTTGTTCTGGTTCAGCGGTTCGATGGTGCAATCCTGTTCCAGGGGTCTGCTGAGATCAGCAAGTTCGCCGTTTATTATAGCGGCAACCGCAGGGTTACCCTTTTTCTCTCGCAGACGTTCCAAAGCTTCCCCTGCACTTATGCCTTTCGGCAAGCGGTGGCTTTGGTCACTCCCAATTGCTACGCTTATTTCGCCCATTGCTTTTCCATCTCACTAAATAAGAAAAGGCACCCGAGCTCTACCTCCCCGATGCCTCTAGCTGACTACTATTTGTTGATTCTCATGCAGGTCTTTATCAATACCTTTGAAGAATAGGTTTGGTAGGCACGTGGGGATTTGAACCCCAGACCCCTACCGCGTCAAGGTAGTGCTCTCCCCCTGAGCTACGTGCCTATGATTAAAGCATATACTAAGTATCAAGACAGGTAGTCACTGTCAAGAAAAATTTCCGATGGATCCTGGAAGCGATACACTGCCTCCCAATTCTAGCCCGGATATTTTATGAATGGCTTGTGCGTGCCCAGCGTTTACATCCTCTTGTTTTTCTGACTGTCCCCGGCTTTCTGCATAATGCGGACTCCCCGAACCATATATTGAGCCCAGGACACAATCGTGACCGCGCCAGTGAGGTAAAAAAGCATATGTTTGAGAAGCGGATGAGGCGCAGCCAAGGCTGTTGCCATGGTGACAATTGCGGTAATGATCTGGGTACAGGTGGTCAGTTTACTGGCAAGGGTAGGTTTGATTTCAAAAGGTAGATTTTGCATGAATAGAACGAATACCCCCAAAACGATGAGCACGTCCCGGCTGAGAACAATAACGGTGAGCCAGCTTGGAACCAGACTCTGGACGGCCAAAATTACGTAGGTGGTAACGAGAAGCAACTTGTCCGCCAGCGGATCTAGGAAGGCGCCCAGCCTGGATTTCTGTTTATACAGTCTGGCTATCAGACCGTCGAGTCCGTCAGTAACTCCTGCTATTATAAAGACGAAAAGGGCCTCACTGAGGCGCTCCTCGAGGAGTAAAATAACCAGCACCGGCGTCAGCAGGACGCGCAAGATTGTGAGGAAATTCGGAATGGTCATGGGAGGAGAGGCTTACCTCTTGCTGAGGATAGTCACTGCTATGAAGTTTTCGTCGGTCACTTCGGCGCTGGTAATAAAAGTGCCAAAGTCGTGATCCTCCAGTGCACTTTCCAAGTCTTCGAGATTCCCCGCTAAAACGAGGGTAAAAGATCCCAGGTCGGTCTTCAGCTGAATCTGCCTGATTTCCTTTACCACAGGAGCGCGTTGGAGGTGCTCCTTGATAAGGAGGAGATCGCCATAGGACCTCACTCCTTCAACCTGGAGGGTAACCTCCTTAAGGGCACGGGATACGGCGACAAAGGGAGTCAGCACACCATCCACCAGGTGTGGGGCCAAACGTTCTGCCAAGGCAGGAAAACCGTAGTCAGATGCTACATGCTCGCTGGAAGGCTGGACCTGGGCAGTGCCGGAGACCCGGGCAAGAATCTTACCATTTTCCACTCGCACTGCTCGTAGAGATCCGCTAGCCATTCCAGGTGAACCCGTGCTGGCAGGTCGGTGAGTAACCTGACCCAGCATGGCCACATCCGCTCCCAGAGCCTTAGCCAAGGCTCCACCCTGCTCATCAGTCAATATAGGTTCCTGGTAGATCGGATCCTCAGGTAAGCTCTCCAGGAGCAGATTCGGATCTAGTGGCACCAAACCCTGGTCAGACATGAGCTTTGCCAGAGCCTGGGAAAATATAAACTGTCGATGTTCCACCAGCGAAGTCTGCCACCACCAATGCCAGGGGCCCTCAGGGCTGGTGCGCTCAGCAACCAGGATCGCAATCCGGGGACGCTCGCTGGCTGCCAGAAACAAACCAAGACGGCGCAATTTACGCGTCAGCCCCTCGGTGTATAGGGTTGTCAGCACGGTCACCCGGTAGAGTCCAAATGTCACACCTTCGTGCACTATCTGATAGTCCTGGATGTAACTCATGGGTTCCTTGAGGATGTGATCCAACAGGAGCGGATAATAGCGGACTATGCGGCCGGAAGGAAGGAGCCAGCCGAGAGCCTGTTCCACAGCAGCGCGTAAAGCCTCCTCCAGGGCCAGCTTTCGTGCGTCTGCCGAGTCCTGTTCCCGCATGGGCCTCGTGCCAGAGGCCACCAGCGGTCTGTTCAGATCTTTATCCTGGGCTGGGGCAGGAGAAGAAAGGGCGAAGAAGAACAACCACAAGACAAACACGGCCCAAGAAACCTTATACAGTAGAGCTTTCATCATCCCCTTCAATGCCGAATGTTAGCGGTTAGGAAGAGCCCTGTGGCTGGTCCTGCCGTCGCTGCGCCGAAAGCGGTCATCGGCAGGGCTCCATTTTACTAGCACAGGGCCTTGTCGTTGGCAAGGATTTTTACCTCTCATGATTGCAGAGTGCGACTGCAATTCTTTGTTTTCCAATCTACAATCTGCAATCGACAGTCTAAAATCCTAGCGGTAGTCGATGATGTTCAACTGAATGCGGCTCTCGCCCTGCCAATGGTTCCATCTGGGGCTGAAGAGCAGCCACTCTGGAACTGGAGGTGGATGATCGGACTCAATGAAGTTGAAGCCAATGGCGCCGAGGCGGGCTTTTCCCTGCCTCAACCGCAACTGCAAATGGCACCCCTTGAGTATCTGCAGACTCTCCACCTGAAAACCACGGCAGCAGAAAACGGGCTCTGGATTGCCTACTCCGTAAGGTTGCATTCGTTCAAGATATGCCATCAGCTCAGGATTAATCTCGTCAAGATGAACCATAGCGTCCACTTTCATTGTTCGGCGGATGTCTTCCGGGTCCATTTGCTCCTCCACAATGCTTTCAAATGCAGTGCGGAATTCGGTCAGTAGTTCTTTTTTGAGGCCCAGTCCTGCTGCCTGCTTATGGCCGCCGAAGCGCACCAGGTGATCTCTGCAGCTATACAGTGCCTGATAAAGATCGAAGGTACCAAAACTGCGCCCGGACCCTTCCCAGTGCTGGTCCACTTGAGTGAGGAGGATGGTCGGTTTGTTGAAGCGTTCGACGAGGCGGGAGGCGACGAGACCCAGTAGTCCCTTGTGCCAGCCGGGTGAAGCAAGAACCAATGAGCTACTTTGCTCTAAAGAACTATCCGCCTCGACAAGGTACAAAGCCTCGGCCAGCAGCTCTTTTTCCTCATACTGGCGCCGTCGGTTGAGTTCCTCGAGTTCAAAGGCCAGGTTCCGGGCCTCAGCAGAATCAGTACTAAGGAGAAAGCGCACAGCCAGGTCTCCGCTCGCCAAACGTCCAGGAGCATTGAGACGGGGGCCCAACCGAAACAAGACGTCCCAGTCACTGATTGTATTTTTCTCCAGACCACAGATTGCCTTGAGAGCACGCAGCCCGCAGTTGGAAGTTCGGGAGAGTTCTACAAGACCGAAACGTGCGAGAATCCGGTTAGTACCGGTGAGAGGGGCCATGTCTGCTAATGTGCCGAGGGCGACCCAGTCGAGATATTTCTTGAGGTTGGGTTGCTCAGAGGTGGTCCACCGGCCCGCGCGGCGGAAGCGGGCTCGAAGCGCGGCGGCAAGGTAGAAGGCAACACCGACGCCAGCCAGATCCCAGAGTTCTTCTGTTTCTTCACTCCGTTTGGGATTTACCAGGGCGATGGCTGCCGGAAGGGAATGTGGCGCCAGGTGATGGTCGGTGACAATTACATCCAGTCCAAGTTTCCCAGCCAATTCGATAGCCTCATGATTCGTACTACCGCAGTCCACGGTGATGACCAAAGTGACACCCTCGCCATGCATAGCTTGAAGAGCTTTACTGTTGAGACCGTAGCCTTCCTGAAGACGATGCGGTATGTACCAACGTACTGCCCCATCTAACGAGGAAAGGAAATGAACCAGCAGCGCGGTGGCAGTAATACCGTCTACGTCATAGTCGCCGTAGACAGCGATCTGCTCTCCTTGCTCTAAAGCTCTAACGATGCGAGTAACCGCTTTATCGAGATCTGGCATATTGTCTGGAGGGTGAAGGTTTTCTAGCCGGGAAAAGAGGTAATCGTTAGCCTGAGTTGTAGAAGTGATGTGCCGAGTGGTGAGAATCAGGGCCACCAAAGGGGGTAGCCCGAGGGCCGTTGCAATCTCCTTGGCCCGGTCGAGAGAGGGGGCTTCTAGCTGCCACAGGTAGCGGACTCCCTGGATCGTGTCTGGAGTGGACTCAGTGTTCTTCATGTGCTTGTCCTGCCCTGGTAGTCAACTGTGAGCGGCTAAAGAATGAAGGGCAACCAGAGGCGATGACGTGGAGAACCCCGAGAAAACCTGACACGGAGACTCGGTGACACGGAGATAGTTACTAGGATGTATTGCGATGAGTTGTAACCGAATAAACATTATTTTCAGGTTTTTGCCCCGCGTCTCCGCGTCAGCCCTCTTCGCGTCAATTAGTCATGGTCTGCGACAATAAATCGCAACTGTACGCGCAAGTCAAGAACAAACAGCCGCATGGCTTTACTGTTGTAACCACTAACTAAACATGGTAACGTGGCGACACTGTTTCCATGAGGTGACCAATGGCTGTTAGAGTCAGTCCTCAACAGCGTTCAACCCTGTGGATATACCAGGTTGATCCTCACGAAATCCACTATCTGAAATTTATCCTGGAGGCATATGAGGGACTGACAACGCTAACCACGCTGGATCCTCAGAAGGGGCTCGTGCAGATGGCAGTACCGCCTGGACGTCATGCTAGTCTGAAGGTTTTACTGGAAGCCTTGGGTCAAGAACTGGAGCTCAAGCGGATCAGTCCGGTTGCATAAAGAATGCTTTGCTCTTGAAAATTGCGGGCGGCTGGGATAAAGATTAACCCTCATGGGTCTAGTCCTTACGTGCCGCCGCACAGAACAGCCTCCCTCGCTGGGGTTGGCATGGTGACGCCGTGGCGGATGAAAATTGCAGGAAGGTGTTGACCTGGAAGACTGGGCAACGGCCCTGGAGATCAGTACCTACGGAGAAGATGAGGAAATCATTGCCGAAGGTGAGCACAGCAGTCATTATTGTGTAGTGCTCAGCGGTAACGTTAAGGTCACCCACCACGGGCGACGGCTTGCCATTCTTGGAGAGCGGAAAATATAGGCGTTCTTCTCTACGGAGACAACGAGGCCATTATCGAAGAGGGGGCCAGTGAAACCGACATCTTCAAACTGTTATCCACCGAGCCGGGATTAGTGGTCTTCAAAGGTGGCAGGGAAGTCGGGCGTATTACGAACCCCGGCGAGTTTTTTGGCGAAATGGCTAGCGTGTTGGGCAAGGTGCGCTCGGCTACAATAATTTCCAAAGGTAGTAGTGTGATCCAGGCCTATTCAGCCGACAACATCCAGGATATGATTGAGGAGCATCCGGAGATCGCTAAAAGGATCATTCGCACTTTGGCCAAACGGCTATCTCAGGCCACAAGGGAGATCACGAGGCTGAAGAAGGAATGAGAAACGAACATCAGGACTGAATTGTGAGCACAATTGGCGATAGAAAGGTCAGGCGGCTGTTTATCCGAACATTCGGCTGCCAGATGAATCATTACGACAGTGAACGTTTGGTTGAAATCCTTGATGAGGAAGATTTCCAGCCTGTAGATGATTATCGCCAGGCGGATTTTATCTTCATCAACACCTGCACTGTTCGCGACAAAGCCGAGCAAAAGGCATTCAGTTACCTGGGCCGTCTCAAGCAGCTCAAACGCAGCCGGCCGGGATTGGTAGTGGCTCTCGGTGGCTGCGTGGCTCAGCAGTATGGCGAGGATCTGTTGCGACGACTGCCACACCTGGATCTCGTGGTTGGGACTCATGGCGTCAGTAGAGTCCCGGCCATGCTCGCTCGTTATGAAACTATCGGAGAACGGCAAGCCTTTCTGGATTTTTCCTACGATTTTGGTGATGAGTCTGACGGTCGGTCGCAGCTGTGCAGGCCTGGAGTGAGCGCTTACGTAACCATCATGAGAGGTTGTGACAACTTCTGCACCTACTGCGTAGTGCCAATGGTCCGCGGTCAGGAGCGAAGCCGTCCGAGCGACGAGATTGTCCGGGAGGTGGCAAGCCTGGTTGAGTGCGGCGCACGGGAGGTCACCCTTTTGGGCCAAAATGTGAACTCCTACGGCCAGGGAGTTGCGGAGGAACTCAATTTTGCTGGCTTGCTGAGACGAGTAGCCCAAGTGGAAGGGGTGCTGCGGATTCGTTTTACAACCTCTCACCCAAAAGACCTGTCGCCATCACTCATGCAGTGTTTTGCGGATATCGAGCCACTTTGCCCTCACATCCATCTTCCGGTGCAATCAGGATCTGACCGGATTCTAAAACGAATGAAGCGGGGGTACACCCGGGAACACTACCTTCGACTGGTGAAAGAGTTGAAGGCAATAAGAGAGGACGTGGCGGTATCCTCAGACATGATTGTTGGATTTCCCGGTGAGAATGAGGAAGATTTTCAGGAGAGCCTCAGCCTGTTGGAGGAAGTTCGCTTCGATGCGCTTTTCTCTTTTAAATACTCTGATAGACCACAGACGGCGGCCAGCCGTCTGGATGGAAAGGTGGAGGAAAGAGTTAAATTGCAGCGACTGCAAATTCTGCAGAGTTTGCAAAAGCGCATAACCCTCAAAAAGAACAAAGTACAGGTTGGGCAAACCACTCGGGTATTGGTGGAAGGTCCAAGTCAGGTCGGAGGATCCCAGCTCAGTGGCAGAACTCCACAGAACCGGGTGGTGAATTTTCAGGGACCGCCAGAGCTGGTTGGTGAGGAGATACCTGTTTTGATTACCGCAGGACATGCCCACTCCTTGGAGGGTGTGGTTTGTATGGAAGATAATGTGAGCCTGAAGGTTGTGAAGGAGAGATCATGGTGCGGGAAATGATAATATCGGGTCTCACCATGGACCCGCAGACGAATACGCCCATCGTTGTGTTAAAAGATCCTGATAGCGAAACATCTTTGCCTATCTGG
>CP070843.1:534738-539064 GCA_020350905.1 Deltaproteobacteria bacterium | reverse complement strand
GAGATTGACTTGGATGGAGACAGTTCGTTGCTCAAAGCCGTGGTGCAAAGATCCTTGACAACATCTAACGGAACACGAAAGGTTCAGGAGTAGTGAGAGTTACTGGATTGCAGCAGATGGCAGAAATGTTTCTCGATGTAGCTGCAATGGTGCCGCTGAAATTCACCTGGAGACTGGCCGAGGTTTTCGGGAGGCTTTGGTTTCGACTTGACACCAGACATCGATTAATAGCCCTGAACAATCTCAGGCTTGCATGGGGAGACGAACTGACGGAAAGTGAGAGGAGAAACTTAGCCCGCAGAAACTTCATCCATCTTGCTAGGGTTATTCTTGAATTGCCATATATTCGAAGGCTTACATCAGATGAAATGGATGGATTCGTGGCCTTTGATGGCTTGAGGCACTTAGACGCGGCCTTGAAAAAAGGAAGAGGAGTTTTGGTTATGACTTCTCATTTTGGCAACTGGGAGCTCATGGCACTGGCCTTTTCCCTGCTTTACCATCCAATTAATATCGTAATCCGCCCCCTGGATAGCCCTTTCCTGGACAGTTTGATCGATAACATCCGTACCCGGGGAGGAAATACGATGATTGCCAAAAAGGGTTCTGTGAATAAAGTCCTCCGCTTGCTGGCGGCGGGAGAGGTGGTGGGCTTGCTCATTGACCAAAACCCTGCATGGCATGAGGGGGTATTTGTACCATTTTTCAACGAGATCGCCTGTACGAACAAGGCTTTAAGCTCTCTCGCTCTGAGAACAAGTGCTCCGGTGGTTCCTGCGTACAACGTAAGGGAGCCCAATGGTTCGTATCGAATTGTTGTTGAGCCGGAAGTGGTCCTGGATAGAAGTGGCGACACCAGAGTTGATATTGAAGAAAACACTGCTAAATTCAACAGGATCATTGAGAGTTACGTGCGGCGTCATCCCGAACAGTGGTTTTGGGTGCACCAGCGGTGGAAAACCCGACCGTATCACCCGTGGCCAAGGGAGACATGAACAAAAGGATTCTCATAGTCGCTCCCAACTGGATAGGTGATGCAGTGCTCTCTTTGCCCGTGGTGGATGGTTGCGCTCGTTATTGGCCTGAGGCTGATCTGACCGTGCTGGCGCGGGGGGGGGTAGCCGCGTTATTTGAGGCCAGCGAGTCAGCTGAGCGGATTGTCGGATATCAGAGGGGAGGCGGTGCTCATAGAATCGGAAATCTCCTTGGATTGGGATGGAAATTGCGGCGGGAGCGATTTAATCTGGCGCTTCTTTTGCCCAACTCCCTGAGCTCCGCTATAGTGGCATGGCTTGCTGGGGTTCCAGAGCGGCTGGGCTACTCCACTGATGGCCGTGGCTGGCTTCTTACCCACCGCCTGCGGGACAGACGGAAAGAGCGTGGACTGCATCAAGTCGATTACTACCTTGGCCTGCTCCACAGCTTGGGAGCGGCCCAGGTGGACCGTATCCCGCGGCTACAGCTCAAGGCAAAATGTATTGAGATGGGTCTAACTTTACTGAGTGATATGGGTATCGATAAACGGGAACTTCTTATTGGTGTACATCCTGGTGCTGCATATGGAGAGACAAAACGCTGGTTTCCGGAGCGTTTTGGTGCTGTGTTAAGACGGCTTCAGAAGTCAGGTCGGAGATTTCTTCTATTGGGTGGACCGGGGGAGGAACTGATTGCACAGCAGATCAGCATGATAATGGACCACCCTCCCATTGATCTTGTTGGAAAAACCACAGTGGCTGAGGCCCTGGCTTTGGTCAGTATGTGTGCGTTGTTTCTTAGCAATGATTCGGGACTTATGCACGTGGCTGCTGCTTTGAACATTCCCCAGGTGGCACTGTTCGGTTCCACTGATCCCCAGAAGACTGCGCCTTTGAATAATAAAGCAGTAGTAATCCACCCGAAACATGTAAGCTGCACCCCATGTTTCATGCGGTCCTGTCCAGAGGACCTGGAATGTATGAAGGCGATTACGGTGGATGAGGTCGCCACTGCTGCAGAGCAACTGCTCACGATCTAACCGCGAAGAACACAAAGGCTACAAGGGGAATAAATCCGAAATTTCGCATTCAATCGAACCTGAGCTACGTTGCGATCTAAGTGATCTCTGTAGCTGTCTATAATGGGGGTAAAGATGCATACTGCAGTGTTCTTAGATCGGGATGGTACCATCAATGAGGAGATGGGGTACCTTAATCACATAGATCGATTTATGCTCATACCTGGAGCAGTAGCAGCAATACGGAGTATTAATGAAAGTGGTCTTAAAGCAGTAGTGGTTACCAATCAGTCGGGAGTGGCCCGCGGCTATTTTCCCAAGGAACTCATCGATCAAGTTCATCAAAAGATGAGCGGTTTGTTGGAAGAAGGTGGCGCCTTTTTGGATGGCATATACACCTGTACCCATGCGCCGCCAAGCAAGGGTAAGTCAGGAGGCTGCGGCTGCCGCAAACCAAAAATCGGGCTCATGAAGCAGGCCGCTCAGGAGTTGAACCTCGACCTTGAAAAGTCCTACGTAGTTGGGGACCGCTTCAAAGATGTGGAAATGGCTCGCAATGCAGGGGCGAAAGCGATATTAGTGCTCACAGGTTATGGAAAGGGGGAGATCGAATTTCTTGGACCCAGTAGCAAGGTGCAAGTGGATTTTGTCGCCAAAAATCTTGAAGAGGCTGTAAAGTGGATTCTTGCAGATACAAAAGGTCAAACAGAAAGAGCAAAAGGACAGAGGAAACCACAAAGATCACAAAGGGCACAAAGAAAAGCAAATGTGGAAATGGCTGAGATTGACAGGCTTTCAAATAGAATAATTGGGTTGGCAATTGAAACTCATCGCCAACTGGGTCCAGGACTTCTGGAGTCCGCCTATCAGCAAAGTCTGGCTTACGAACTTAGTAAAAATAACATCCCCTTTGAGTTAGAAAAGAAGATACCGGTAACGTATAAGCTGGTAAATATTGACTGCGCTTACCGAGCGGACATGGTTGTGGATAATAAGATATTACTAGAATTAAAATCGGTTGATAGATTACTCCCAATTCATAAAGCGCAAGTATTGACGTATCTCAAATTAAGTGGTCTCAAGCTTGGCATGCTTATTAATTTCAACGTTACGTTACTCAGGCGCGGAATTAGAAGAATAATACTCTAGAACCTTTGTGTTCTTTGTGTCCTTTGTGGTGCATATGAACATTCTCATTGTTAAACTGAGTGCTTTGGGGGATGTGGTGCAGTCCATTCCTGCCTTTGAAGCACTCAGAAACCACTATGCCTCGGCTCACATCACTTGGTTGGTTGAAGAAGAGGCCGCTGGTTTGCTTCAATACTATCCGGGACTTGATGAGATATTGGTTTGCCGGCGGTGCTCCTGGCTTAAAGAGCTGAGGAATCCGTTATTATGGCCAAAAGTGTCTTTCGATATTTTTCGATTCTGTGGTAATTTGCGCCAACGTTACTATGACGTGATCATTGACCTGCAAGGGCTGCTCAAAAGCGCAATCTGGGTTGGTCTGGCCAGAGGAAGGCGCAAGATAGGCTTTGACCGCACTCGTGAGGGAAGCTGGAGATTTCTCAACGAAAGACTTCCACCCTATGATCCTGATCGGCACGCCCTGGAGCGCTACTTAGACCTGATACGCTATCTGGGAGCAGACGGAGACAGTTTTCGGGTTCACGACCTCTGGACCCCTACCGAGGAGCGCCTGTTACAAGAAAGACTAAGTCAGATAAGGCCAAACAGTGGATCTCCCCTCGTGGCCTGTCATCCAATCAGCAGGTGGCAAACGAAGCTCTGGCCGGAGGCAAACTTCACCCGGTTGGCCGTTGAGTTGATAACAAGATTGCGGGCTACGGTTGTTTTTACTGGCAGCACACAAGATCGAGATACGATTACGCGCATTATAGGGGAAACTGACGTCGGTGGACTTTATAACTGGGCTGGTACCACCAACCTCAGGGAACTGGCTTATGTTTATAAGAATGCTAATGTCGTTGTTTCAACCGACAGTGGACCCATGCACCTGGCCGCAGTTCTCGGTACACCGGTCGTAGCGCTTTTCGGCCCTACCGCGCCTTGGCGCACCGGCCCCTATGGAAATACGCATCGGGTGTTGAGGATGGAACGAGATTGCAGCCCTTGTTTCCAGAGGAGTTGTGAGACGGTGGAATGCATGACAGCACTCAAGGTTGAGGATGTTTTCCAAGCTGTGGCTGAACAATTGGATAAGGAGTAGAAAATGGCGATTAGTAAAGAGTTGTTGGACATTCTGGCCTGTCCAAAATGCAAGGGAGAAATTTATTTAAATGACTCTGAGGATGGTTTGATCTGTGATCAAT
>CP070843.1:530904-534638 GCA_020350905.1 Deltaproteobacteria bacterium | reverse complement strand
GGACTCGATGTATCACCTTGAGGAATTGAACCTGAGATGCATGCACTCCCAGCTGGCGCAGGCTTTGGTAAATGATAAGTTCAACCTCACTTACCAGCTCGCCAAAACGGTTGCTCCTCTCTTCCTCATAGGCTGGAACGGCAGTTTTCTCGTATCGACGGTCTCGAGCCAGCCACAAACCCAGAAGCACACACACAAGGGCCAAGAGTCCTATTCCGACTGGCCAACGGAGCAAAAGATCCTTCCCGGAAGTACTTTTCCACGCTGGTCGTTTTGCACGTTTCGCTGACCGTTTCTTCTTGGTCCGTTTCGCCATGTTCGTTACCAAAACACGCCATTGAGAATTCGGCCATTTGCAGTGAAAAAACCTAGCAATCGTAGGATAAGCAGTAGATAAAGATACATTGGCAAGCTCTCATAGTTGCTTGTAAAATATGCGCAGGCGGCAATTGATTACCTGTTAGTTGGTCCTGTATCGTGGACGTGAGCGACACTCCAGTCAACTCCCAGCAGGAGGGAATCTTACCCGGCCGCAGTAGCAATGGGATGCAATAGCGATTGGGACCAAATGATCCCATGACCGCAACAGACCTCATCTGAGATCCGCCGCAATCCAGGTTTGAGGGGCTAATCTGGCAGGCAGGTTCAACCTTGTACTCCCAGAGAAACACGCCCGTCACTGAGCTCTAACCACCCCAACGACTGCAACAGCTACTCGGGAGCGTACTTCATCTGTGAGAGAATTTCCCAACTCTTGAGCACCTCGAGTGCCCGAGCCAGTTGATTATCACTTTCCAGTTGTTGCTTGCTTTTGGAGTCTCGGGTGGGATCCGGCTTGGCTCCAGATTCTGTCTCTCCCGCCCCGTCCATGTGATTCTTTAAGTCCTCTTCCCGAATCACCCTGAGTCGCCCGTGTTCGTCATCTCTCTTCCGGGGTAGTTCCCTCTCCACCACTATGTCAGGTTCAATACCTTTAGCCTGAATAGAGCGACCGCTAGGAGTGTAGTAGAGAGAGGTTGTGAGACGCAGAGCCGCGCCGTTCCTGAGGGGCATCACCGTCTGCACTGAACCTTTGCCAAAGGTTTCCATTCCCACCACCACAGCTCGTTTGTGATCCTGAAGAGCTCCGGCAACAATTTCCGCCGCACTGGCACTACCTTCATTTACAAGAACGACAATAGGATAGTGGTGGGGTCTGGCATTTGTGTGTGCCTCGAATCTCATATCTTGACTTTTGAGTCTGCCGCCGGTGTAAACAATCAATCCTTCGTCGAGAAATTCATCACTCACCTTGACGGCCTGGTCTAGGAGACCACCGGGGTTGTTTCGCATATCCAATATCAGTCCTTTCATGGGCTGATTTTCTTTCTCTAGCTTGGTGAGCTCCTGGCGCAGATCCCTGGCAGTGGTACTCTGAAATTGAGAGAGTCGAAGGTAACCGTAACCTGGCTCTAAGGTCTTGGCCCTCACGCTTTTGATGGCAATTGTGGCTCTGGTGATCACAAAATCTTTCGGTTTTGCAAACCCTTCCCGCATTATGCTCAGGACTACCTTCGTTCCCTTAGGGCCGCGCATCTTTTTAACCGCCTCCATCAGGGTCATTTCTTTGGTTGGCTCACCGTCCACCCGGAGGATCTGATCACCGGCCTCTATTCCCAAGTCATAGGCAGGAGTCCCTTCCAAGGGTGAAACAACGGTCAAGAAACCATCACGGATGGTGATTTCGATACCAATGCCTCCGAAACTACCCTTGGTTTCCACCTGCAGTTCTTTGTAAGCATCAGGATTAAGATAGGAGGAGTGAGGATCCAGTGTCTTCAGCATGCCGGTGATGGCACCTTCGACCAACTCCTTGCTGTCCGCCTCCTCGACATAGTTTTCTTGTACAATGTCAAGAACATCGCTGAATATCTGTAGTTGCTCGTAGACGGTTTTGTCCTCGGCAGATACCTTCTGAATGCTTAGCCGCTCCCAGGCAAAAACCGCAACCAATCCTACCAGTATAAAGACCAAAATGGTCAATCTAAGTTTACGTATCGACATGCATCCTCCCTAGCGCTTCGATCAGCAACTAAAGTGTACTTAGTAAAATAGCAGATATTTAGTAATTTTGCTAACCCAGCACTAGTCTTGATCGAATAAATTCTCAACAGAATTCATGAATCGAAAGACTAGCGACCCCCCGGACACCTCAGCGTTTGCGAGTACATTCCGCCGATGAATGTGACATATCCTGCAAGTCTCGTGCCTCTATCGGGCCTTAGCGCCTGCTGCACTGGCCAACGAAGGGAGCAACCACGCCTCCGGGTTAATGGCTTTGCCAAGGTGGCGGATTTCAAAATAAACCTTGCCCCCGCTTTGCTCAATGGGAGAATACCCTGCATAACCAACGATCTCCCCCGACTCTACCGTTTCACCAGTCTCCTTCAACACCTCCGCCAAATGGGCAGTGAGAGTGTAGTATTTGTCACCGTGATCAATGATGATCACCTTGCCGTACCCTTTCATCCACTCGGAATAAAGAACTTGTCCACCGTAGACGGCAACCACTGGAGACAGTGGTTCGGTGGCTATTTCAATGCCGTTGCTACGGATTCTAGTGCCAAATTTCTTATGCTGTTTTGGCCCGAAGCGAGACATAAGCTTACCCTGGACTGGATAAGGTAGAGCCCCTTTCTTACTGGCAAAACCACCTTTCGGCTGGATTCTCGCCTTGCTTCTCCCGGCCTTTCGCTTCAACTCTTCAATTTTATTCTTCAATTCGCGGGAAACCGCTGCCAACTCCGTCACATAGTGCTGGTACATCTCCTCCTGATTGTGGATATCCTGCAACAAAGCCACCTGCTCACGTTTGACCTTTTCCAACTCCGCCACTTCCTGGTCGATCTTTGCCACCAGCCTGCCGAGTTTCTCTTCCCGATAAGTGAGCGCCTGAATAAGTTTCTCTTCCTCTTGCTGCCGCTTGATAAACTGACCGATGAGCGCACTGTCTTGTTCAGCCACCGCTCGGAGATAAACCCAATGATGGTGAAATCCGCTCACATCACGGGTCGAAGTCAGCACATTAAGATATGCGTGTCTGCCAAATTTGTAAAGCGCCTCCAGTCTCTGAGCCAGCAGAGCCCGGAGCTTCTCCAGTTCAGGGTCCAACTGTTTGAGTCTCTTACGCTTTTCAGCGACCTCACTTCGTAAGAGAAACCGCTCCCGTCTCCGCTTCTCCAAATTATCGCGGATCAGTTGAAGCTGCAGCTCCATTTGATCCAGCCGATCAAGGATCAAACGTTCTTGCTGGCGCATCTCAGTAATCTGCTCCTGGCCCCTCTTTATTTCTTTCTGAACCTCACTTCTTTTCTTTTTGTGAACCTGAACATTATCTTTTGTTTTCTGCACCTTTTCCGCCAACACCATTGGGGCTGACACGCAGAACAGCACTATGAGCAAGGCTAAAAGTACTCGACTCATGGCCGTAAGAATCTCCTCAGGGAAACCATACTCCCCAGAACACCGAGGAGCAGGCCGAGACCAAGAAATCCCGCAACTAATTGGCCCGCGGGCAGGGATCCTGCCATCACGGCAAGTCTCAGTGGCAAGTCCAGATGTGAAAACAGAAACAGGATAAGCAGTGATAAACCGCCGGCTGCCAGCAATGCGCCTACCAGACCATGCAACAGACCTTCTATGAGAAAAGGCGCCTTGATAAAAAAATCTGTGGCCCCCACCAACCGCATGATTTC
>CP070843.1:528224-530804 GCA_020350905.1 Deltaproteobacteria bacterium | reverse complement strand
CCCTATGGCCAGACACTTCATCGAGCTGGTACAAAGAGACTCAGATGCCTACCAGAAAGTCATGGCGGCTATGAACCTTCCTAAAGAGACAGAGGAAGAGAAGGGTGTTCGCCACAAAGCCCTACAGGAAGCCACGAAAAACGCTGCAAGGGTACCCCTTGACACCCTTCGGACCTCCGAAAAACTTATCGGCCTGACCAAGGAGGCCGTGGAACGGGGAAATCCCAATACCCTGACCGATGCCGGAGCAGCCCTACAACTCGCACGAACTGCTGCGTTAGTGGCGGCTTACAACGTACGAATCAATCTTCCTGGTCTCCAAGATGAGGAATTCGTCAGAACCTGTAAGGAGGAACTCGAGGAGGCACTGCAACGGGTCGAAACTTTGTTCCTGGAGGTAGACGGATATATCGAAGCCAAACTCCCGTAGCTTTGTCACTTGAGACCACGGAGAGCGGTGTGCGAATTTCGCATCAGAAGGTATTGTAACGTGTCTCCATGATCTCTGCGGTTAATGAGCAAAGGTTATTGCTTATGAAAGAGATTTTTCTAGGTATAGATGGAATGGTTTTGGAAGATCTTATAGCAATTGCTCGGAGGGGCGCTAAAGTCCGACTGACCGAAGAAGCGAAAGAACGAATCCGTTCGGCTCGACAACTGATCGATAAATGGGTAGTGGAAGAGAGAGTCGTTTACGGGATAACTACAGGATTCGGCGCCTTGAGCGACAAAACAATTTCCAAGAAGGATACCCGTGTCCTTCAGGAAAATATCCTCATGAGCCACGCAGCAGGTGTGGGCGAGATCTTGGACGAAGAGAGCGTCCGGGCTGTCATGGCTCTTCGCATCAAAGATCTGGCTCGAGGTCATTCAGGCATCCGTCTAAAAACGGTTCAGCTGCTCATTGACCTTCTGAACCAAGGGGTCTGTCCATTAATACCCAAGAAGGGCTCTGTAGGAGCAAGCGGCGATCTGGCACCTTTAGCACACCTCTCTCTGGTTCTGATGGGGCTTGGAGAAGCTACGTACGGGGGGCAAAAGATGACTGGCGCTGAAGCGTTAAAGAGATGCGGTGTGGAGCCTCTTCAACTAGAAGCTGGCGAGGGCCTGGCCTTAGTGAATGGCACCCAAATGACCACCGCAACTGGCGGGCTTGCGCTGTTTGATGCCTCGAGACTCGCCAAAATGGCCGATATTGCGGCATGCATGAGCCTCGAAGTGCTTATGGGAAGCAGAACGGAATTCGATCCAAGAATTCATCAGGTGCGCCCCCATCCTGGGCAGGCCGCTGCTGCTGACAACATGACGAGGATAACCCAAAATAGTGAAATCATCTCTTCCCACAAAGACTGCTCCCGCATCCAGGACGCCTATACCTTGAGATGTTCCCCTCAGGTTCACGGCGCAAGCAAGGATGCCTTGGCATATGTCAAAAAGGTGGTGGAGACGGAGATGAACTCTTCAACCAACAATCCTCTCATCTTTCCGGAGTCTGAGGAATTCTTGCTTGGGGGGAATTTTCACGGTCAGCCTTTGGCCCTTGCTTTCGACTTCCTTTGTATGGCCGTCTCAGAGCTGTCAAATATCTCAGAACGGCGCATCGAACGGCTGGTGAATCCTCAGCTGAGCGGGCTTCCAGCGTTTCTCGTGGGCGATGGCGGTATCAACTCTGGACTCATGATCGCTCAGTACACGGCTGCATCATTGGTCTCTGAGAATAAAGTTCTTTCTCACCCCGCATGTGTGGACTCCATACCCACTTCAGCCAACAAGGAAGATCACGTTCCCATGACGCCTATTTCTGTGAGGAAATGCTACGAAATTGTGAGAAATTCGGAGTGCGTTATCGCCATCGAGCTTTTGTGCGGTGCGCAGGCCTTGGATCTTCTCACCAACATGAAACCAGGAGAAGGGACCCTCGTGGCATACAGGTTAATCCGGGACGCCATTCCGCATCTGGAGAGAGATCGTGTTCTGTCTAAAGACATCGGGATCATGGTAGAGCTTCTGAGGAGTGGAAAGATTTTGGAAGAAGTCGAAAAGATTATCGGAAAGCTCAACTAACGAGAGCTAGGCTCTTTGCATTTCATGAAACGTCATCTTTTTTAGCTCCCTAACTATACGTGTGTATATCGCTGTAGATTTGATCTTTCTATTGCTCTTAAGCTTTCATATTTTGGCATTATGTGTAGCGGCAATTTTTCGGAACTCCATGGCCTTATTTACTACTAAATCATGTCTTTCTCTCATATTTGTATATAGGTTACGTATCCCTGCTATAGATCGCGAATACACGCTTTTTTACCTCAAGGGAAGCAAGAACATCAGGAATGATGCGGCTTATATGAAACCCCTTTTTACAATTCTCCTCTGTCTAACCATTCTCCTCACCGCCTGCACCAATCCGCCTCTTCCCAGACAGACCCTTAAACAAATTACCGGTTCGGCCGACGAGGACGGACTAGGCGACATTCCCCTAGACGAAGAAACATACCAAAAACACCTCAAACCCACTCCCAAAAACGAGGAAGAACCCCAAGACCAACCGGAAGAAGTCTACTACCCCGTAGTCAAAGTCGT
>CP070843.1:519764-528124 GCA_020350905.1 Deltaproteobacteria bacterium | reverse complement strand
TCTCTCCACATCAACTAGGAAAGTCTCAGCGATCTTTGGCAAGCACACTAGTTGCTTATCATATCTTAACCCATTGAGAACTCAAGATGTTGGCAAGCTGATACTTAGTCTCCCACGGGAAGGATCTACCTCAGCATTTTGAGGATTGCGATCCCACATACCTATTGCAATATTTTGCGCCAACGTTGAGCCCAGTCAATCCGTCTCTGGTGACCCAATCTACACTAAACCCACCAATCCGATAGGATTGGATATAACTCATCAAGAATTACCAGTAACACCCCACCTCTACCTAGAGAGATCCCACCAAATGAAACCAGTCCCCCATTTGACAGGGTGCAAAACTTGGTTTATTAGATAATAGCGTTTAAGATGTTGATGGGCTATATTTCGGAAGTATGTACATAGTGAACGGGAGTTACAGGCTGCCAGCACCGTGTTCGACCGCCGTTCAAATCTAAATAAATCATCATGCAAAGAGACTTCTCAAAGATTCAGCTTTCCATTCGACAAAAGGTCATGGTGGTTTTCACCCTGTGCGTCGCCGCCGTTCTGCTCATTGGCATGCTGGCCTACCGCGACCTTGTTAGACTTGATCGGAAACTGCAGTTGGGAGAAATTACCCATAATCTGCATTATTTCATTATGGAAGCAAGGCGCTATGAGAAAAGCTTCCTCCTCAACGGGAAACAGAAGGATTACCAAGAGGGACGTTTGTATTTGCAGAGGGCACAAGAGGTCTTTGGTCGTATTCAGCAGGATCTAATGGGCCCGAAAGGTGCCGGGCAGTTGGCCCAACTCGAGCAGGAATTTGCACATCATGAGCAACACTTGAAGGTTCTAGCTACTGAGGGGGAAGGGTCGACCTCGGCTTTGCAGAGGAAGAAAGTGATAGAGGCCCGACTTAATAAGACGGGTAATAATCTCGTCGATCTCTCCCTCAATTTGTCCACCCAGGAGTACTCTAAAATTCAAGAGATCGTCTCATCCCTCAAGACGATGCTCTTTTCCACGATTATTGTACTTTTTGTCATGAGCCTTTTTCTCGCCTTGCTGATCACCCGCAAAATTGTACGACCACTTACAGTCATCGAGAAAACCACCCAGAGAATTGCCAGGGGTAATTTTAAGCCCCTACCCGTTGTTCAGACATATGATGAGACCCAAGCAGTGGTGGAGGCTTTTAACACAATGATCACCGAGCTCGAGAGCCGCCAGGATCAGCTGGCACAGGCGCAAAAGCTGTCCTCCTTGGGAATTCTTACCTCGGGAATCGCCCACCAGCTTAATAACCCCCTTAACAACATCTCTACCTCCTGCCAGATTCTCTTGGAAGAAATCGACGACGGTGACAGAAAGCATGTCAAGAAACTCCTCACCAACATTGACCAGGAGGTGGACAGGTCTCGTGACATCGTCAAGGGACTGCTGGATTTCTCTCGTGAGCACGAATTCGAGCTTGACCGGGTCAATCTGCAAGACCTGGCCAACCGGACCACTTGGCTGGTCTCCAGCCAGTTACCGGCAGGAGTGGAGATCACCACTGACATTCCGGAGGAGCTAGATATCTATGCAGATGCTCAAAAGCTCCAGGAAGTGATTCTCAATCTCTTGTGGAACGCGGCCCAGGCCATGCCCGACGGCAGGGGGCTCATCACCATCACCGCCCAAGAAGACAGTGCCGTGAATAAAATTGCAATCACTGTTCAGGATAACGGCTCCGGCATACCTCCTGAAGACCTGCCCCACATTTTCGATCCGTTCTTTTCCACAAAGGAAGCGGGCTATGGCACTGGTCTGGGCCTTTCCGTGGCTCATGGAATTGTTGATCGTCACGGTGGCACCTTATCAGTGACGAGCAAGATGGAAGAGGGTAGTGCCTTTACTATCAGTCTACCGCTCGAAAGAGACGCTGGCAGCGGAGATCAAGAACTATGAAAAATGCCAAGATTCTTATTGTCGACGACGAGGACATTGCCAGGGAGAACCTCGGACATGTTCTCAGTAAAGAGGGTCATAAAGTCGTTGCGGTGGACCGGGGCATCAAAGCCTTGAATATACTTGAAGACTCTGAATTCGATTTGGTTCTAACCGACCTGAAGATGAAACAAGTGGACGGAATGGAGCTTCTCACCAGAACCAAAGAACAATATCCCGAAACTGAAGTGATCATTATCACCGCCTACGCCACGGTCGCCACCGCTATTGAGGCAATGCAGAAGGGCGCCTACAACTACATCCCCAAACCATATAAAATGGATCAAGTGCGACTGGTAGTCAAGAGAGCCTTGGAGAAGAAAAGGCTCAAGGATGAACTCCGCGCTCTTAAACGGGATTACAAGGCTAGGGTGGGGTCGCCTCTGATCATCGGCAAGAACCATAAGATGCAGGAGATCAACGAGATGGTGGCCCAGTTCGCCCCCACTGACGTCAGCGTTCTCATCTTTGGGGAGACCGGCACTGGCAAAGAACTCATCGCCCGGGCAATACATCATCAAAGTAATCGCGCCGAGGCGCGCTTTCTCGCGGTCAACTGCGGGGGTTTCACCGAGGAACTTCTGGCCAATGAACTCTTTGGCCATGAGAAGGGTGCTTATTCCGGGGCCACCTCAACCAAAATCGGCCTGCTCGAGGCGGCCGGAGGCGGCACCGTCTTTCTGGATGAGATAGGTGACATGCCACTGTCCATGCAGGTCAAGCTTCTCAGAGTGCTCGAGGGCAGGTCGTTGCTCCGGGTCGGTGGCACTCAGTCAATCCCAGTTGATATACGAGTCGTCGCCGCCACCAACAAGGACTTGGGAAAAGAGGTGGAGGCCGGCGATTTCCGCAAGGATCTCTTCTACCGTCTCAACGTGGTCAGTCTGCACCTTCCTCCCTTAGCGGAGAGGAGGGACGACATCCCGCTCCTGGCACATCACTTTCGAAGACGGTACGCTAAGTCTCTGGAGAAGACCATAGAGGACATCTCGGACGAGGCCATGGACATCCTGATGAACTATGAATATCCGGGCAACATCCGAGAACTGGAAAACATCATAGAACGGGCGGTTGCCCTCTGCAACAGTGGAAAGATTCTGCCTAAGCATTTGCCGCAGGAACTTGAACGATTATGCTTCACCATCTACCATCATTCAAGCAATCGGTTGCCCACCCTGGAGGAAAATGAACATGAATATGTCCGCTGGGTGCTCAAACGTGTGGACGGCAACAAGACGAGGGCCGCGGAGATATTGGGAATCGATCGGGTTTCCCTGTGGCGAAAGTTAAAACGTTGGGGACTGGCGGAGAATGCTGATAGCTGAATGCTAAATATTTGCAAATCAGCGTAAAATCAAATCCACCACCTCTTCAACGCTCTCGGCGAGAACAACTTCCAAATCCCCGCGAATCTCATCCCGAAGGTTTTCCAAATCCACCTGATTCTTAGCCGGAAAGACCACTGTCTTGGCACCGACGCTGCCGGCAGCCAGTATTTTTTCCCTTACCCCCGCTACTGGTAAAATCCTGCCACCAAGGGTCAACTCACCGGTTATGGCCACCTCTCTTTTTGCCGGCCTTTCCGTCAGCAGAGATATCAGCGCGAAGGCAATGGTGAGACCTGCCGAGGGCCCATCCTTGGGAATGGCCCCTGCTGGCACGTGAATGTGAATATCATGGTTGTCATAAAAGTCCTCTGCGATTTGGAATTGCTTTGCATTGCTGCGGACATAGCTCAGCGCGGCCCGGGCCGACTCCCGCATCATCTCCCCCAAGGAGCCTGTCAAAATCAGCCCTTTTTCTCCTTTCATCCTCGCGGCCTCAACAAAGATGATATCACCACCCGTCTCGGTCCAGACCAACCCTGTGGTAACGCCAATCCGGTCTTTAGCCTCGGTGACCTCGTAGTGGAACTTCCTCGGACCGAGGTACTGCTCCACCTTTTTGGGGGTGACGGTCATGGGGCGGGACTGCCCTCCTTGTTGTAGGATCTCCCGAGCGATTTTGCGACAGATGGAACCGATCTCTCGCTCGAGGTTCCGGAGTCCCGCCTCCCGGGTGTATGCTCTAATGATCTTCCCCACCGCCTCACTGGTGAACTCGGGGGGAGAACTGGCGAGGCCGGTGGCTTCAATTTGCCTGGGAACTAGGAAATCCTGGGCGATTTGTTTTTTTTCCTGGTCCGTATAACCGGGCAAGGTAAGCACCTCCAGCCGGTCCAACAATGCTCGAGGGATTGGATCCACATAATTCGCGGTGGCAATAAACATGACGCTGGACAGGTCAAAGGGCACATCCAGGTAGTAGTCTAGAAAATGGTCATTCTGCTCCGGATCCAGAACCTCTAGCAAGGCCGAGGCCGGGTCGCCGTGAAAATCTTGGCCTATCTTGTCGATTTCATCCAGCATAAATACAGGGTTCCTGGATCCGACCTGACGAATGGCGTCGATGATCCGCCCGGGCATGGCGCCTGCGTAACTCCGGCGATGTCCCCTGATCTCGGCGTCGTCCCTCATCCCACCGACAGATAGCCGAACAAACTTTCTCCCGAGGGCGGAAGCGATTGATCTTCCCAATGAGGTCTTGCCCGTGCCGGGCGGGCCACTAAAGCAAAACACTGGACCTTTGGGCCTATGCTCCCATTGCGTTTCGGTCAGTGCCTGCTGTACGATTGTGCGCACTTTATCAATTTTCAAGGGTTTTGAGAGATAATGGTAGGCGCCCTTTTGTACAGCCTCAAGCGCCGAGTCCACAGAAGCATAGCCTGTGATAATGACCACCTCAGTGCCGACATGTCGACTTTTAATGTGCTCCAAGAGTTCCATTCCGCCGAGCTCAAGCATGCGGAGATCAGTGAGCACCAGCTCAAATCCAGCGGAATTCATCTGCTCCAAAGCTTCCACGCCATTTGCGGCTGTGGCTACCTGGTAGCCCTCTTTTTCAAGGATGTGCTGCAGATTGGTCCGGGCAATTTCCTCATCGTCCACCACCATAAGTCTAGGTTTTCGCTGGAGTTTGAGAGTCCTGACCGCCAGGTATTCCAGAATCCTGGCTTTAACTTGGTGGAGGCCTGCGTGCTGCTCATTGAGAACTCGTTCGGCCCGCGAAAGATCGAGATTGTCTTTTGTGTGGACACTCCACGGCAGACTCACCAGATACTCAAGGTGATTGATGCCAATGGTATATTCAGCTGCCTCCACAGGAGTTTTCTCTAGTTTTTCCAATTCCCTGAGAGCGACGGCCTCCACCGATTCTGGCATTTGCGCCCCGAGTACCTCCTGTCTCAACTCCTCAAGTTCCTCGAGCTGTTGCCTTTCCTCGTATTTGCCAAAAAGTGCCATGCTCCCCCCTTATTTCTGCCTGCCCAAATTTTTTCTGCGATTCCATGGACTTACCAAAATCAGATCACTCACCCTCAAAGAGTGGAAAATCCGTCCTCTTCTGCGGCCTTGCCCAAGGCCGTTCCATTATCCAGACTAAACCCGTCCAGAACTGCTCGGCAGACTGGCACCGGTGCAGTATAGCACATTTCGATTTTGTTAAAACTTGTTCTTATTCCGAACTCTTGCTACATTGAACCGAATCCTTTTTATGATAGATGGCGCCGTGACGTCACCATGTTTGTTGGCATCTCTTACCCCTGGGCTGACGCACTAGGATACATGTTACTAGGTTAGCTAGAGCGCGGAGGATCATCCACAATGACCGCCGACATGGTAATGACCTTAATTGTTCTTGCCTTCGTAATCATTCTCTTCGTATTCGAGTGGGTCAGAGTGGACGTGGTGGGCATACTTATGATGGTTCTGCTGCCCAGCCTTGGACTCATTTCTCCAAAGCAAGCCTTTATGGGACTCAGCAGTAATGCGGTAGTCTCCATCATAGCTGTCATTATCATTGGCGCTGGCCTGGACAAGACCGGGGTTATGAACAAAGTAGCCAACCCCATTGTCAAATTAGCGGGACGCAGCGAACGCCGACTCATGGCTTTAATCTCAGGTACTGTTGGTTCTATCTCCGGCTTGATGCAGAATATAGGCGCGGCCGCTTTGTTCCTCCCCGCGGCACAGCGGATTTGCAAACGGCTTGAAATCTCGGTTTCCCGTATCCTCATGCCCATGGGCTTCTGTGCCATCGTGGGTGGAACCCTTACACTGGTGGGAGCCAGCCCCACCATTCTTCTCAACGACCTCATGGTGCTGGAAGGCGAAAAGCTTGTGCCGTTCGGTCTCTTTAGCCAGACACCCATCGGCATCTGCCTGCTCCTCAGCGTCATCATCTATTTTCTGATTTTGGGAAAATTCATCCTGCCAGTCAGTGATGGTGAGACAGATCGGGGTGGGGCAGCAACCCTCCTAAGCGATTACCCTGACCTAATACATCTTTTTGAACTTCACGTTCCCGAGGATTTCGAAGGCCCCCAAACCTTGGAGGAACTAGCTATTCGTAAGGATTTTTTGGTGACAGTAGTCGCCACAGGCAATGCTGCCAGGGGTAAGAAAAGATTTGTGCCGAGGAAACGTAACCGGATAGCTGCAGGCGACGACTTGGTCATCATCGGCAAAGAAGCCAATGTCAGGGCTCTCGCCAAACATAAGGGGTGGCAACTTAAAGATGGGCTGGATTTTTTTGTTGATGAATTCGCCCGCACAAATGCCGGTCTGGTGGAGGTCGTGGTCTCTCCCCGCTCCGAACTGATTAACAAGACTCTGGGCGAGGTCCGCTTCCAGAAATACTACCGAGTTAATCCGATAGCAATTCACGCTGGAGAGAGATTCTATCTCGCGGGGATCAATCATGTACGATTGAAGATGGGAGACGCCATTTTACTTCAGGGCCCTTGGGACCGATTTCACCGGATCCGGGGACAGCCTCTGCCCCGACCCTTCACCTTTACCACCCCCCTGGAAGGTGAGATCTTGCGGCCGGCAAAGGCCAAACTCGCCATGCTCTGGCTGGCAGTCGCTCTGAGTCAGATCATCTTCTTCAACGTACAACTCTCGGTGGCGTTGTTGTCCGGAGCGCTGGGGATGATCATTACCGGTGTGCTTTCAGTGGATGAGGCCTACCATTCAGTGGACTGGATGACGGTGTTTCTGTTAGCCGGGCTCATCCCCCTGGGAGTTACCTTTGAGCAGACCGGCACCGCAGCCTACATGGCCAGTGGCATACTCGAACTGATCGGCGCGGCACCCCCCATAGTTCTGCTGGCAGTGTTCGGTGTCTTGACCTCGTTTTTTACCCTCGTAATCTCCAATGTGGGAGCCACGGTTCTCTTGGTACCGCTCTGCATGAACATGGCGGTCATGGCAGGCGGTGATCCGAGAATGGCGGCCCTGGTGGTGGGTCTTTCCGCTTCTAATACCTTTATCTTACCCACCCACCAGGTTAACGCGCTCATTATGAGGCCAGGTGGCTACCGGACCGTGGACTACACCAAAGCCGGTGCAGTGATGACCGTTGTCTTCCTTGCGGTCATGCTCACGGTAATCTACTTGTTTTATGGGATCAAATGAGGGGTAAGATCTTGCAAAGAAGCGAGGGGAAGGCGAGTGGGCGTTGATAACTCTCCCTATTTCTTGTTGCTTCCTTTCCTATAATAGAAGCAAAGCCCAATGGTGAACAAGATCAAAACCAGACCGAAAATGAAACGAGCGTCCATGCAACTCCTCTTTTTCCTGAAAGGATATGAAAATGGTGATTTAAAGCCGCGAGGGGCTGGCGGGGCGACATCCGCGCGTTCATCTGTAAGTGGCTGTAAGGCTAGCGAGCCATACAGAACACGGGAATCGTTACGTTCCCTTCGTCGGGACAACTCTCCGGCTCGGTGACCACGAATTCCACCCGAAACCGCTCCTGGTGAATTTCCTTAATGCACTGGTCGACCTCGCCGAATTTGATCACATGGCTAAAAGAGATTCCTTTTTCTTTGCAAGCACAGCGGAACCCGGCCGTACTCTCTTCGCTTCTCGCCCGAAACTGCTCACAAACCATGTCACAATAGGGCTCCAGGGTGGATGATTCAGTTCGCACCGGGCTCACACTCAGGGCTAAGATTTCGTAGCCCATGCGCTCGGCAAGCCCCACTGCGTATTGTATCACTGGCTGGGAAAAGGTGTCCTCGTGACCCACCACCAGTACCTTACTCTTTTCAGCCAGTTCAGTTCGAATTAGGTTCTGGGCGTCCTCATGCAGACCGGCCTCGGCGAAGGCGATCGCCTTGGTCTGCCTCTCGATTCTTTTTCTAAGGGCCTGAGCCTGGCGATTTTTCACCGCCACCTCTTTGTGCTCTCCCTTTGTCTTCCTCAAAATCTGTTCCCTAAGTCTCTTTAGCATGATGGTAATGCTCTCCTGATCATCTGCTTCCGAACTCTGAGTTCACT
>CP070843.1:516537-519664 GCA_020350905.1 Deltaproteobacteria bacterium | reverse complement strand
TAGTTACTCCCTCCGGACCTGGTGGTCGCATTACTCCTGAAGACGTAAAACTCTTTGCGGAAAAATCTCCTGCAGCTCCCACGGAGGAGCCGGTTGCAGCAAAGATCGAGGTCCCTGACGAGACGGCTGTAGAGGAACGGCTTGCCGAGGCTGACTATGCTGCCCAGGCCTGCGCAACTATCCCTTTCCTCGATCTCGAACCTCTTCCTGACTTTGAACAGTGGGGTCCTGTTGAAAAACAACCGCTCCGGTCTATCCGGCGGAAAGTGGCTCACAAGATGGTTACATCCATGATCTTGGTTCCTCATGTGGCGCACATGGACGAGGCCGATGTTACTCTTCTGGAAGAGTTCCGCTTGCGGGAGAGAGAGCGCCGCGAGGGACAGCCTGGTGGTCATCTTACGCTGCTTGCCTTCGTTATCAAGGCAGTAACAGCAGGACTCAGGGCCACTCCCGCTTTCAATGTCACCCTTGATCCTTTCAAAGAGGAGATCATCTACAAAGACTACTATAACATCGGCATTGCGGTGGATACTGGTAAAGGGCTGTTGGTTCCCGTCATCCATAACACTGACCGCAAGTCCATTATGGAGATCTCGGCAAGCATCGAGGATCTGGCCAAGCGGGCCCGGGAAGGAACCATCAAAGTTGCTGAACTCCAGGGCGGCACTTTCACCATCACCAATGTCGGACCACTTGGCGGTACTGCTCTCATTCCAGCAATTAATTACCCGGAGGTGGCCATACTGGGGATGGGCAGGGTGCAGGAGAAGCCTGTAGTCCGCGATGGTGAGATCGTGGCCAGAAGGATGCTCCCTCTCACTCTTTCTTTTGACCACCGAGTGGCTGATGGAGCTGATGCAGCCCGCTTCGTCAGCGAAATGGTGCGTGAACTCTCCGACCCGAATCTCCTGCTCCTGGAAACGTAAACGGCATGGAGCCAAGATTTAGGGCCCGATTTGCAACCGGCACAAGGTGCAAGGCTCCAGAAAAAAGCTCACATGATATAGCCATGTGCCCTCTGCCTTAAGTAGTGCTTAGTGATTGTTATGGTCGTAGGAAGTCTAAGACAAGAGACGGAAGTGGCAATTATCGGCGGTGGACCTGGTGGCTACATCGCCGCCCTTCGGGCCGCTGACTTGGGCAAAGAGGTGACCCTGATAGATGATCGTGCTCAATTGGGCGGTGTTTGTCTTCTGGAGGGCTGCATTCCGTCAAAAACGCTCATTAGCGCGGTTGAGGTCATCAGAGCGGCGCGCAACGCCGAACAATTTGGTCTCTCTTTTTCTGACCTGAAAACGGACCTGCAGGGTTTGCGGAGTTGGACGGAATCTGTTGTGAGCAGCCTGACTCAGGGCGTAGACCGGCTCATCCAGAAAAGAGGGATAGAGTTGATAACAGGGCGGGCCCGCTTCGAGAGCAATCGTTCCTTGATCATTGAAGGAGCCGATGTCAGCGCTATCGATTTCCGCCATTGCATTATTGCCACCGGCTCCCGCATCCAAAGCCTTCCTCTGGCCTCACACCTCCCGGTATGGTATTCCACTGAGGCCCTTAAAATCCCGGAAATTCCTGAGGATCTCTTAATTGTTGGAGGCGGTTACATCGGCCTGGAACTGGGTCAGGTCTACGCAGGTCTGGGTTCCAGGGTCACGGTGGTTGAGTTGTTTCCCCATCTCCTGATGGGAGCAGACCAGGACCTGGTGGAAGTTTTACTCAACACCTGTGAGGAACAATTCGAAACAATATTACTGGAATCAAAAGTGGTGAGTCTGGAAAAAAGCTCTGCTGGTTTTGTCGTGACCATTGAACAGAACGGTGAGACCAGGAAATCCGAATTCACTCAGGTTCTCGTGGCTGTGGGGCGAAGGCCAAACACGGATGATCTTGGTCTGGAGAACACTACAATCATGCCAGACAACCACGGATTCATCCAGGTGAACTCTGAAGGCAGAACAGCCGAACACCACCTATATGCTGTTGGTGACGTGACGCCAGGCCCAATGCTGGCGCACAAAGCCAGCCGGGAAGGCAAGGTAGTGGCCGAAGTGATTGCTCAGCACCACTCTGCCTTTGACAACCGGGCAATTCCGGCGGTCGTCTACACAGACCCGGAGATCGCTTGGGCCGGCCTCACAGAGCGTGAGGCGGCAGCACAAGGACTCAAGATTAACATCGGCCGTTTCCCTTTGAGAGCCCTGGGCCGGGCGAGAACCTTGGGGCGGTCGGATGGCGTTGTAAAGATTCTCTCGGATCCTGCATCAAACCTCGTACTGGGGGTTGGCATGGTGGGTCCTCAGGCATCTGAATTGATCGCTGAAGGTACATTGGCATTGGAAATGGGCGCCACTCTTGAGGACCTCCGGGTCACCATTCACCCCCACCCTACCCTCTCAGAAGCCATCATGGAAGCGGCTGAGGTAGCCGCAGGGAGCCCCGTACACATACCGCTAGCAGAAAAGAAGTAGGATGTAGCCGGATACCTTTCTTCATTTGAAAGAAGCAGGAGACCTGTTCGAAAATAGGAAAAGAGATCGTTATCAGGTGCATTTACCTAGCAATTTTCTTGGGGTGCACGTAACTTGTCATTCGTTATTCTCTTGAAACGTCATTGGATAGATATCCATACGATATGTGAACTTTTATAAAAGTTCACATCTTGGCAAGAGAACTTCAGTTATCTGGCAAAAGTATACGTCCCAACATCTTTGGGCAATATTAAGGTAGTCATACTGACCTTTAGATCTCCACCCAGAGCGCCCCGGTTAGATGGCTGACACTCTCCAATTCTAGATGACTATCTCCACACAGACCCTGACTACTCTGCTAATGACTATTTCTCCTGATCCAAAGACTGGGGAAAGATCCATAGGAATTGGCGTGCCCGAATTTCCATAAATAGTCCCAGTCGCGGCCCTCACGACGCGTACACCCCCTTACCACAGTCTGGCATCCGAACTCTTGAGGCGCCCGAAAAAACTTCGATCTAACATATGATGGCGTTCTCGACGTTTGACACACAAGGCCCCTAAGGTTATATTTTCTCTTATCGAAACCGAGTCCCTATCAGCTACTCTCTGAGCGTTTCCTCGAGATCGTTTCTGGAATAGGTGGTTCACTTCGCAAC
>CP070843.1:513427-516437 GCA_020350905.1 Deltaproteobacteria bacterium | reverse complement strand
GGCCACCTCATCGGACACAGCCGTGCCCAGAAAAATGATGCGATCTTTGAGGAGCCTGGAGTAAATATCATAAGCACGCTCGCCGCGGCTGCTTTGCTCGACAACGATTGGTATCAGAGTCATGAACTTTCCTCTCTTTTCCTTTTGTCTTCCTCGGGGCCAGAGGCCGTTTCCTCAACTTCTGTCACGTCCGCGTGGTCCCGAAGGAAATTGATAACCTTTTCCTCCATGAGCTGGCGTTTATACGGTTCCATCAAATTATTATTCTTGTAAAAATCTCTTACCTGTTCGTACGATTGGTTCATATCTTTAGCGGATTCGTGCAGCCCCTGGTCAACTTCTTCATCACTGACCTCAAGACTTTCCTGCTGAGCAATTCTTTCCAAGAGAATAGTGGCTCGCACCCTTCTTTCAGCAGCTTCTCGATTGCGCTCCTTGAAGGTCTCTTCATCCATTCCTGCCTGCTCTAAAGTGAGATTCTGGGCTGATAGGCGGTAACGAATGGTGTCCACCATTCTTTGCAATTCCTGTTCCACCATGCTTTGAGGAACATCAAAGGGATTACGGCTGATCAACTCATCCAAGACTTGCGTCCATACTTCCGCATTTACTTGCTGCTCTTTCTGGCTTTCCAACTCCCGCCTTACAGCAGTGCGCAAATCTTCAAGATGATCAAAATCACCAAGGTTCTTGGCAAACTCATCATCCAGCTCTGGAAGCCCTTGCTCTTTAATATCCTTGATCTCCACCTGAAAAGTAGCGTTCTTGCCGGCGAGATTCTTGTTGCCATAGTCAGGTGGAAAGGTGACTTCGATCTCTCTTTGTTCACCCTTGCTAGCACCAATAAGCTTGGTTTCAAAGTCGGGGTTGAAACGGTTACCACCTACCTCCAGGTGAAAGCCCCTGGCTTCACCATCAGGAACAGGCTTACCCTCAGCGAAGGCTTTGAAATCAAGGACCGCGTGATCCCCTTGTTGAATGGGACGCGGTTCCTGAAGGGATTTGAGATACGAGTTCGCTTGTCGACGCAGCTCCAGTTCAGCGTCAACTTCTTCCTCATTGACAACCAGTTGTTTTTTCTGAACCGGTATCTTTTTGTAATTCTTAACAACGACTTCCGGTCTCACCTCCACCATAAATGAATAGCGGAATGGCTCTCCCTCCTGTAACGGTTCTCTGTCAAGATCAGACTGACCAACAGCCTCAATGTCGGTTTGTTTTAGGGCTTCCATTAAAGTCTCGTTGACGAGTTCTAAGCCCACCTCATGGTTGACCTGGTCAGCATACTGCCGTTTGAGAATTGCCAACGGGACCTTGCCTGGGCGAAACCCTCTAACCTTCGCAGTGCGATTAAGCTGTCGATAAGCCTTCTTGAGGTGACGATTCACCTTTTCCTCGGAGAGTTCTACATGCACCTTGCGAGCAGTCTCGCTAATTTCTTCAATGGAAATCTTCATTTGACTAAGAAATATCCGGGATAGTACTTCCACCCAATGTCGCTTGAAACAACACCAGCTTCAAATCCTGGACGCTGGTTGCAAAAGTCTACAGGCAAGCAGCTCCAAGAGTACTCCCTGAAACGCCCGACACTATAATCATAATAAGTGGTATTGGCAACCCTTAAAGGGGTTTCAGGAGTTTTCCCAACGGTAAACGCCATGTTCTCGCGCCGCACATGCCATTGCTCGCGAAGCGCGGATGCGATCTTCCTGAGTATGAGCCGGAGATAGCTTTCATTATCCTCCAGCATCGCTTCATACCGCAAATAAATCAAGTTATAAAATCGCTCCGCGATTTTATATGACGTCCACCGCTGGCGGACTCGAAAAAGGAAATTCCTGTACGATCAAGTTATTTCAACATGGACGAATATTTGGTAGGAACCGCTGCCACAATGAGATGCAGGTTAGTTGGAGTTGTCAGAGCAAGTAAGAACGCACGTGGAAGTGTTTTCCAGTCGGATCTCGATTTTCTAGCTTGGCATAGACCTTTCGAAGATTTGAAGAGAAGATGCTTTGAACCTAAAGCCAGGACAACACGCCCTGCATATGTTTGCTTATACCAATAGCCAGGTAAACATAAACGAGGCCGAGTCTGACTTCCATATCTATCGCCTCCCCCTTCAACAATCTCCATGACTCCGCCACGATGTGGGAAAATCCAAGCAAGGCAGCCAGTTGAAGCACTTCTATCCCTTGAACTCGCAAAAGGCCCTCTTGAACTCCATACTTCTGCATCATAAAAGAGGTAAATGGATGGGATTCATCACCAGGCCCTTGTATGTTGCGTAGGGTAATGGCGGCATCCAAGATTGCCGAGAGTAAATAGGCACAGATAAATGATATGTCACTAATTTTTAGGTATTTTAATACCTTATTCTGGTACTTTTTCCTAAAATCATAATATTGGCATTCCAATTTTCTATGCAAAATGAATAATTTCTGTGCGAATCGTAACGGCTCTATTGGAAACATAATCTCAAGTTAGAGAACACTGGGTGGGTATATATTTACTTATTTACTTATTTACTTATTTAACAGTAGGATCAGCTGGTCGGCCAAATCTGGGTCAAGACCTCTCAAAATTTCATATTCCTCCAATGCTGATGCCCGGTCACCGTTCCTTAAGTAACACAGCGCCAGAGCATGGCGCGCTTGAGCAAATCGAGGGTTGATACCAACCGCCTGCTTTAGGGCCCTTATGGCCTCAACGCTGAAGCCAAGTATATTGTATGTTATTCCTAGTCCCAGGTAACCTTGTGCAAAAGTTGGACTCAATTCAATCGTCTTCTTAAAGTGCGTCAGTGCTTCCTCCCAGTTTTCGAGCCGGGAATGGGTAACACCTAAACCAAAATAGGCAATTGCATGATCTGGATTGATTGCAATAGCATCACTGAAAGCAACGATAGCTTTCTGCCAACGCCCGAGATCGTAATATCTCAATCCCTGATGAACATTTATTGAGGCAAGGTCAGGCAGTGTGGGAACTGCCTGCTTGGCAACCCCATGCT
>CP070843.1:510573-513327 GCA_020350905.1 Deltaproteobacteria bacterium | reverse complement strand
ATCATATCCTGCTTTGCTCTCGGTAATCCCATGGGGCCTGTCTATTCCTCTGAACTCCAGTGCCGGGGCTTGGGTATGAGGGTGGAGGCGTATGATGAGCAGGGTAATCCTGTTGTTGGACATAAAGGAGAGCTTGTCTGCACTCTATCTGCGCCGAGTATGCCCATTTACTTCTGGAACGATCCGGACAATATCAAGTATCGCCAGGCCTATTTCGACATCTATCCCGGAGTCTGGCAGCACGGGGATTATATCGAAATCACCGAAAACGGCGGCGTCATCATCTACGGCCGATCGGATGCGACCCTAAACCCTGGCGGCGTGCGTATTGGCACCGCCGAAATTTACCGGCAAGTGGAGAGTATACCCGAGATTATGGATAGCCTTGTAGTTGGACAGGATTGGGACAGTGATGTGCGAATCGTTCTCTTTGTCAAACTGCGCCAAGGGAGTCAACTCACCGATCAACTCATAGAGAGGATCAAAACCACCATTCGAAAAAACTGCACCCCAAGGCACGTCCCTGCCAAAGTCTTAGCTACCGAGGACATCCCTTACACCATCAGCGGCAAGAAAGTAGAACTGGCTGTGCGCAATGTCATCCATGGCCTGGAAGTCGAGAACAAGGATGCCCTGGCCAATCCTGAAGCCTTGGACAATTATCTGGATCTGCCTGAACTGCAGTCCTGATCAGATTTAGGAAAAGTAGGGGCGGGCTTTACGCCCGCCCGCTTAGTGCTATGATCTCGCTTTTCCGGGCGGGGACCCGCCCCCACTAAAAAACTAATCCCTCTCACCTTGAGGAAAGAGATGGTGGGTAGACCTGTCTAATTTAGAGTAACCCCAGCCTCTCTTAGTACTTTCTCAAATCTAGAAAGTCCCTTTTCTGGATCCTCATTCTGGCAACTCACCCACTCTTTGAGCTTCGCCAACCCTTTTCCGGAAAAGATCAGCTCCCCGGCCAACTCTATTCCTGCTTTAAAATCTTGAACTCGCCTGGCCAGGAGAAACATAGGCGCAGTATTGAGACAGACCGCGTCTTGTCTGGCTCCATTCTCCTGACCCGCTAAAAGCCGCACCAACCCCACCGCCTCTTCGCCTGGACTTCCAGTCGGAGCAAGTTCCGCCGCTTTGGCTCTTTTCACACCCAATTCCTCGGGTTCAAGAATGAACTTTTCCAGACGGCCTCTCTCGTTGAGTCGACAGAAAATGGTTGGCCCCAAGTTGGAAATTTCGTCCATTCCTGGCTGTCCATTATCTTGAAAACCATGAAAGACATAGGCTTCTCTGTAGCCTATCTCGCGCATCACTTCAGCCACCCTATCCACCATTTCCGGGCTGAAAACTCCCCGCACCCCCAGGTGCGGCAGAATCGGACTGGCCAGAGAACCAGCAATATTCAAAGTTGTGCCAAATCTGATCCGAGAAAGTATGCGGAAAAGTCCTTTTGGGTGAACCAATGGGCTCATGCCATTGAACAATCCCAGGCCGCATCGCTCCACTGACTTTTTTGCAACCTCAACTCCGGCCTCCACGTCTACTCCCAACGCCTCAGCCACATCCACGGTGCCACACTTGGAGGTTATTGATCTGGCACCGTGCCTGGCCAGTACAACCCCTCCTGCAGCTGCTAGTATCGAAGCTGTAGTGGAGATGTTGAACGTTTTCAGTGGGTCCATTCCTGTACCGCAGTTGTCCAAAATCGGGCCGTCCACCTTCGGTTCAACTCTGATCGTATCAAGTTCCCGAATTGCCTCCCAGGCTCCAGCAATCTCTTCCGGCGTCTCCCCCTTTGCCGCCAGGGCCGCAAGAAAAGCACCCTGTTGAAGCTCGGGCTGCTCTCCATTTAAAACGTGGTCGAACATCTCTCTCGTAGTGGCTCGATCAAGATCTTTTTTGTCCATGAGTCTTTGTATCCTGCTGCCAAACCAGACCAACTTATCCATGATTCCCCTCCCAAGGCTCCACGTATATCTTCATCGCTTTTCTGGAAGAAAGAGCAGAAAAAGATTCTTCGAGCCCATTGAGATCCACCCGCTGCGATATGAGCCAATCGACCTTTAGCCCTTCCGCAAAAAACTCGAGCGCTCGCTGACACTGAGCGGCTGTGCACCCATAAGCTCCTACCAACGCCAGTTCCCGATAATGGATCACGTTCAGGTCGGTGGGAACAACTCCGCGATTTCCGGAAATCCCTGAAAACAGCAGTATCCGACCTCCCGGGGCCGCAAGTTCCAGAAGTGGATACACGAGTGCAGCTTCTCTGAAGCAGGTTACCACTACCTGAGCCCCCCTACCGTTCGTCAGTCCCTTCACAGCTTCGACCACATCCACTTCTGTCGAGTCCAATACCGTATCTGCCGTTGCCTGTTGTGACAAAATTCTCCGGCTGGGGTCTTGCTCCACCAGAATTACTTTTCCTGCACCCAGATGGCGTGAAGTCATGGCGCAGAGGCAGCCGATTGGACCGGTTCCAAGGATGACAACGGTCTCATCTTCTTTCAGCCCGACTTTTTCAAGCCCATTCAGACAGCAAGCCAGTGGTTCGGCCATGGCCGCCTCTGACAAGGGCAGCGAAGAAGGAATGATATTGAGGCATCCATTCTCAACTCCGCTTTTCGGCAAGGCAAGGTATTGGGCAAAGCCACCGTCCAAGCTGAAACCCAGTATTCGAATAGAGGGACAGAGATTTTCACTACCCCGGCGGCAGTATTCACAGATTCCGCAACCAATTCCCGGATAGACTTGAATTCT
>CP070843.1:507855-510473 GCA_020350905.1 Deltaproteobacteria bacterium | reverse complement strand
ATGACCCCCATCTGGTCAATTGGGTGGAGAACTTTCTCGATAGCCTTGAGGCGACGGGTGGAATGGATGAGTTGACGGACCGCTGGTTTGGAGACGCTTCCTGGTTGTATCAACTACCCTAGGCGGGCAGAATTGCGGATTTTGGATTTCGGATTTGAAACAGGGCATGGAGTATAGGGCACGGAGCATATAGAAAAATCCGAAATACGAATATCGAAATCCGAAATAAATTCGAAGGACCAGTTTTGAGTTTGTTTCGTGCTTCGTGTTTAGGATTTCGAATTCTATATTGACTCTGCTTTATGCTTCTTTTCCTGGCACCTGTCTCTTATTTTCTGACCCCTTTTACTTCTTTCGTACTGCCCCTTAGTTGTCCCCGGTATGACAATCCTAGCCGATTGAGGTCGGATACAGAATAGAGTAAGGCTTGAAAATTTACAACAACTTCAATATAATACCCTAGCTTCACCAACCGCCGCAGCTTGTACCTGAAAAAAGACACTATATTTATAACTTGATAGTATAGGAATTTCTTTTTTCGAGTCCGCCAGCGGCGGACGTCGTATAAAATCGCGGAGCGATTTTATAACTTGCATTGATTCCCTAGATTTCTGAACACGGATGGACGGTGGTATGGAAGCAGCGGCAGCACCATGCGAGATGAGTTTCAGTCGGCCGACTGACGACACCTTGCTTGTCCGACTCGCCGGGGATTGGATAATCGGAGAGGAAATTCCCTCAGTGGGAGAAGTCCAGAAGCAGGCCGATTCCGGGCCTCCAGTCCAGCGCATCGCTTTTGACACCCAAGATCTTGGCCGCTGGGACAGCGGTTTAATCACTTTCCTCATCAAGGTGTTTGATAAGTTTAGCCCCAGACAGATAGATACCAACAGGGAAGGACTGCCGGAGGGGGTGCGACGGCTGCTGGATCTTGCTGCCGCTGTGCCAGAAAAGAAAGATGCACACAAAGAGGCTGCGCGTGAACCCTTCTTGGTGCAAGTGGGCAGAGCCAGTATGGACATCGCCCGCCAAGCGGGTGCCCTTGTCACATTTTTGGGCGAGTCCACAATCGCTTTCGGTAAGTTCTTTGTGGGCAAGGCCAAGTTCCGTCGCTCAGACCTGTGGTTGACAATCCAACAATGTGGTATTGACGCCTTGCCCATTGTCACGCTCATCAGTTTTCTGGTGGGCTTGATCCTCGCTTTTGTGGGTGCAGTTCAGTTGGCCATGTTCGGGGCGCAGATTTTTATTGCCAACCTGGTCGGCATTGCCATGGCCAGGGAGATGGGGGCAATAATGACCGGAATTATTATGGCTGGTCGCACCGGTGCTGCCTTTGCCGCCCAGATTGGGACCATGCAGGTGAACGAAGAGGTTGATGCCCTGATAACCATGGGAGTCTCTCCCATGGAGTACTTGGTTTTGCCGCGCATGCTTGCCCTCATCGTAATGATGCCGCTTCTCTGCATCTACGCTAACTTGGTGGGCATACTGGGAGGGCTTGTGGTTGGTGCGGGTATGTTCGATATTTCTTTTACCAAATACATGGAGCAGACCCGTCTTGCTCTCAACCTGACTCACTTCGGGCTAGGGATTTTCAAGAGCGCTGTTTTTGGCGTTCTCGTTGCCATAGCGGGCTGCCTTGAAGGCATGGAGTGCGGGCGAAGTGCCTCAGCCGTGGGAGATGCGGCCACCTCGGCTGTGGTTACCTCAATAGTGCTGATTGTAGTTACCGATGGCCTTTTTGCGGTTGTTACCAATATCATCGGGATTTAGCGCAGAGCGCATGGCGAAGTTTCTAATTTGGATTGAAAAATCCCCCTAAATCCCCCTTTAAAAAAGGGGGACTTTGAAGGGAGGTTCCCATTTCTTAAGGGGACTTCTGGTGATTTGACGTTTTCCATCATAGCCTTCCTTTGGTAAAGGGGGGTTTGGGGGGATTTAAAGTCTGGGTGGAACGTTTAGTCGGGAAATATGAACAATAAAAAACCTCACATCACAGTGCAAGATCTCACCATGGCCTACGGTGATTTCGTGCTCATGCGCGATCTCAATTTTACGATCAACCGTGGCGACGTCTTTATCGTCATGGGTGGGAGCGGTTGCGGCAAGAGCACCCTGATGAAAATTATGGTGGGACTCAAATCGCCGGCAACGGGAAAGGTCTTTTATGATAACATCAGCTTTTGGGAGACGAGCCCAGAAGAGCGAGAGCAGTTCATGAGAAACTTTGGCATTCTGTATCAGAGTGGCGCGCTCTGGAGTTCTATGACCCTGGCGGAGAATGTGGCTCTACCCCTGGAACAGTATACAGAGTTAAACCCCAGCCAGATCCGCGAAATAGTCTCACTTAAGCTTTCCCTGGTGGGGCTGGCTGGCTTTGAGGAATTCTATCCCTCCGAGATCAGCGGCGGGATGCGGAAGCGAGCCGGCCTGGCGCGGGCCATGGCCCTTGATCCCGAGGTCCTTTTCTTTGATGAGCCCTCGGCTGGACTGGACCCTATCAGCGCCCGGCTGCTGGATGACTTGATTCTCGAGCTTTCGGAAAGTCTTGGCGCGACAGTGGTGGTGGTGACCCACGAACTTGCCTCCATATTTATCATTGGCAACAACTCAGT
>CP070843.1:503845-507755 GCA_020350905.1 Deltaproteobacteria bacterium | reverse complement strand
TATCCTCGTGACCACAACTAGATCAATTTCGGGGCTCAATACACAGCCTGCATCCGTGATCCATCCAGCTTTGTACTCCCAGTACTGGGTTTGCACGTGGACTTCACTACTGACCTGTCGGCTACACTTTGGTCAGGTGGGACTTGAGCTCAAACCAGCTCTCACCCACTGGGTAACACTATCGAATTTCATCCCTCCTTTCGGGAATCCCAACGACTTGGGTTTATCTTGGCACAAACATCCCTTAATCCACACTCTGCTGAAGTTTAATCTAGCACAGGATTTGGGATGCTGTGGGGTAAGTGAGTGGTGATTTCCTTCTCCTGACCACTATCATCTCCCTTACTTTCTTGACATCTGGAAAAGCACTGTACCTCCACCCGTGATTTCGCAAGGATCAAGACATTGTACATACGCTTCTGATGACCCCCCTCGAGAAAGGCCCAGATCCTTGGCGTGGATGCCTTTGGCTAGCGCCACATAGTAAGGAAGGATCGATGCTAAAGAGTGCATACAGACTCGGTCACTCGCAGCAGGATCCAGAATGTATCCTTCTTTCAAGGTGATCTTGTTGCCTAGCTTATACACCGGGCATGCTCCTTTGACATCCACAACTTTGATAACCAATTCCATTGCTACCCTCACATTTTTGGCCAATTACATGAGAAACAGAAACTCACCTCGATCACCGCAAAAGTTAATATACCATCCCTTAATACACACTTCGCTGGATTTCTATATGCCACAAGATACCGAGAGCTTAAACAAGAGGAGCCGAAGCTCCGCAGTGTTCTTTGATTTGCCAATAATGCTCTCTGGCCTTCAAGCATTTGGCACGAGCCACCTATACACAGGCTCAAGTTAAGACTTGCCTGTATTGTTTCACCGCAGTTTGTGAGGAATCTTGATGCGCGAGACCGTGTATGTTGTTACATCCTCCTCCGGTTCGTCACCTACCGTCGATGTCAATGGCAGGGCGAGGTTTGTTACAAAGACCCACTTCCCATTTATTACCAGACTCGCCGGGAACAGCAGTCCACGAGGTGAGCCGTCTTTATTGAAGCCAAGGAACTCACCCAACTCGAAAACCGCCCGACCATCTTGATTTAGTACCACCACTTGATCTGCTTGGTTCCCTGCAACCCAAAGGCGTCCAAACTTATCAAAGGCGATACCATCGGCTCCGTTGATGCTCTCAGTAAAGACCGTTATTTCCTCTGTGTCTAAATCAAACACCAAAACACGATCATCCCCCGTGTTGGCAATAAACAGTGTGGACTCATCCCCACTGAGAGCTAAACCATTTGCTCCAAACGGAGGAAATCCGGCTGTTGCCAGTAGCGAATCATGCACGACTTCCGTAACTGAACATGAGGTTGTGCAGTTGGCTGCGTTGTCTATCCGAAAGATGGCTCCTTGAAAGGAGTCAGAAATGAAGAGGTCACCTTCACTGTTAAAAACAAGAGCATTGGGAGCTGGGAAATCATTACTGCCGAAAGTAATCAAATCTTGGCTGCCGTCGGGATTATCCACTGATCTGTCTGGTGGCGCTCCTATCCCTGGGATGGAAGCCACGTTCTCCACGGGGGTCGCAGCAGTGAAATCAGCAGGTATTCGCTGAATCATCGAGGCTCCGAAGTTGGCGATGTAAATCTTTTTGTCCTGACGGTTGAAGGCAAGACCCAGAAGCGGTGTTTGATCAAAGAACTTCTGGGCGACAAGCTGACCATTGCTTCTGAACCGCAGGAGATGGTTGTTGCCGCCAAAGTCGAAAGTGCCGACGATTATCTCACCGGTGTAGGGATTTGCAGTAATTCCCTCAGGAAAACTCACCCCCTCAGGCAGTTTTGCGAATGGTAGTGCCGCCTGAGAGTTGACCAATTTCCCATCCCCTGCCCATGCCCCACATACGAGCGCAAAGACAACAGAGGAGATGGTTAAGAAGATGACTATTTTTCTCATTTCCCCCTCCTTTCTCGTACCGTGATGGTGTTAAGTTATAAGGGTCGCTGCGGCGCGATTTTCAGGCCAACTAGGCCACCTCAAAACGAAAAGATAATCCTTCATAGATGAGTAGCAATAGGAACTCAAACTGCTCTCAAGATACGACAACGAGGTGAACCTGTCAAATGAGAGGCAGTATGGAGGGGTGGAAAAATTACCCCCACCGACACTATGCCGATGGGGGCAACCTGAGGAGAATTGGGATGAGTGAGTGCCCATACTCACTCACGGATTAACCAATGCAAACCCGATGCCAAGAAGAAGAACCCCCCACTGACTGGCGTACATCAGCCAATGGGGGCGTAAAACCCGACAGGGCTATAGGTTGGAACCCTGTCGGGGGGGCACGAGACTAAAATAACATGTCTTGGGTGGTTTCTGTCAATCCGAAAAACTGCCATTTTGATTAAATCAAAATACGGAGTCGTCGTAGCTCCGCTCTTGTTTTTTGGGCTGGGCATTTCAGTGTGACACCAGATGTGCTACTAGTCTTTCAGAAGAGAAAGTTTAGAGTATGACATGTAAACTTTAGGATGAATAAAAGCGAACTTGGGTATTAATGATGAATCTAGACACTGGCTAGAATCTGCTTTAGCCCTCTTGTTGGGTTGGCTGGCTGATGCGAATCTTGTTACATGCCTAGCTCTGAACGAATCCAGTCCCTGATCGGGTCGTATATGTGATATTGCCCACTAGGTATCGGCTCGCCTGCCTGTTTCTTCAGGCATGCATCTATCATATCGGTGGGCACGGGAATTAGGGCGATGTCCTCTGCACTTTTCAAACTCCGCCGCATAAGGAAAACTTTGGCTATGCCTTTCCAAACATCAACATAAAAATGTAAGACCTCAGGGAGATGACGATACTTCCAAGAATCTTTGGATTTTACCTGATACATTTCAAAGGCTTCCTGTGGGTTTAGATCCCAATCAATCTGACTAAGCATATCTTGATTTTGAATCAGTTCTTCCAATGTGAGCATGGTCCGACCTCCACTCACCACAATGATGTGGGTGAAACGTAACTCTTCCCTGCTAACTCTTTCTGTCAATAATTTGCATAGAGTCGTTTCAAGTTTTGATTCGACTGATATTCATTGGCATCTTCTCACGTACGACTCTCCACATTGGGTTCAAAAAGACAAATCTCACAACGTCAAAAAAGTCTATCCCTTTTTTCCTTGCCGATGTTCAGTCTGTCCATTCGCGTATCCTGAGTCGATTTTAGAAAGAAGAATAACTCCGTTTCCGAAATAGTCAAATGAGAAAACTACTGTTTTGAGCCAATAAAAAAACGGAGCCTAGACTCCGTACTTTATTTGTTAAAAGCAATATTTAGTAGATCGGTCTCAAGAGGAAAAGTGTGTATTAAAGCATGTAATGCACAATAATCATTTATCTTGACAAGGTAGATGGGGGGCTTTCAATCTCCTTTTCTTAGTCTTCCTCTTCATCCTTCTCCTTCCTTGGTACTACAATAAGGTCGGGGCGCCGATCCCCAGGCGGTGTTAAGGTCGGGCCAGGAGTTTCATCTATACTACGTACATGCAGATCTCTTTGAGGAAAGGGGATCTCTACACCCTCCGATCGGAATCTGCTGTCGATAGTCTGGTTAAGCTCACTTTGTATACGAAATCTATCAAGAAAATCTCTGATCCACACGCGCAGTTCAAAATTAAGCGAGCTCTCACCGAAACCCAGGAAGAGGACCGACGAGGGAGGATTGCTTAGCACCGACAGATTCCCTTCTGCAACTTCCTTGAGTATCCGCATAACCAGCGGAACATCAGAACCATAGGCGACTCCCACCGGTATTCTGAGCCGCATACGTCTTTCGGAAAGCGTCCAGTTGGTCACCTGGTTGGTAACGAGATCACTATTGGGGATGACAATTTCCGCATCATCAC
>CP070843.1:498255-503745 GCA_020350905.1 Deltaproteobacteria bacterium | reverse complement strand
TAAGGGTATCCCGGGCGCTTATCTCATGGCTGGGGGCTATGGTGACAATGCCTGGGAGGTTTACGCACAGTTTTTGGAATGGGCCTTGCTTGATAATCTGGAGTGAACGTGGGAGCAGTTGCTGTGTCAACAGAAGCGCACAAGCAAGATGGTTTTCTCGTTGGCGTCATCTCGGACACCCACGGTCATTTGCGACCTGAGGTTGCTGAAGCTTTCGCAGGCGTAGATCTGATCATTCATGCTGGTGACATTGGCAATCATGAGGTGCTCAAGGCATTGGGCGCCATAGCCCCTGTATATGCTGTACGGGGGAACATGGACGGTGGCTGGGCCCATGGTCTTCCAGCTACAGAAGTTGTCGAGATCGGAGAGGTTTTGATTTATGTGCTGCACGACGCCTATCTCCTCAACCTGGACCCGGCTGCAGCAGGCTTTGTCGCTGTCATAAATGGTCACACCCATAGAGCCACCGTAGAGAACCGGAAAGGTGTGCTTTTCCTCAACCCGGGCAGTGCTAGCCCTTATAGCTCATCAGGCACGGTTGCCCTGCTTCGAATCAGGGGAAGGTCCCTTGTACCGCAAATCGTGACTCTTTAGTAATTTTCTTTTCCCAGTCTTGTAACAAATCTCACCTCTTTCCCGACTATCGGTCAAAGGTGGGTTGGAAACAAAACGGCAAAGAGTTAGCCTTACGAGATAAGCGCAACCTGGGGACCAATAGAGGGAAGCAGCAATGAAGACAGCACCAGTGGGTGTGATAGTCTACATCCTCATTTCTGTGTGTCCAGCCTGGGGTCAGGATGCCACCCATTTTTTCAATCTTGGCCTGGAAAGTACCATGGTCAACAAAAAGATCCACTACTTCACCAAGGCACTGGAGCTGAATCCACGGCTGGCCATGGCTTATGACAAAAGGGGGCGACTCTATTACTTCAAAGAGAATTACGACAAAATGATGTACGATTATGACGAATTTACTGCCCTGAGGCCATGGGACCCGGAGGGTTACACGATGCTCGGTCTAGCTCATCTGAGAATGGGGAATTTAGATGTGGCCATAGCCAAATTCTCCCGGGCTGTCGAGCTGGAGCCTGAGCTTGCGAGTGCATACGGCTATCGGGCAGAGGGCTATCGTCTAAAGGGTTTTCCGGAGAGGGCCGTTCATGACTCCACCAGGGCCATTGAAATTGGCGGAGCCCAGTCAACCGTTGGTAGGGCATATACAGTACGGTCAAAGGCATACAGGCAGTTGGGGCAAGAGGCTCTAGCTAATGCAGATTTCGACAAGGCCTACGATTTAGATCCTGAAAACTACGGTTACAAATACTTCAATATCACCAATCATCTGGCATCTTTTACGAATGATTCCAGCTATATAAGTCCAGGCGGTATTCGCCGCTTGGGACTTGTCGGTGTCATAGCAGTTCTGGCTGTGCTCATCTTCAAGTTGGTCTTGCCGGCCCCGCGCAGATGATGCTAATTATTGCCCAGCTTCCTCTCTAATCCACCTCCGTGCAGCCTCGAAGTATTGGAGTGGTGGGGGTGGAGGAATATGAGCCGAACACTATTTACTCGCATGAGGATTGGAACGTGCAATCCATTTGTGGCAAGAGTGATCACACTTTCGCTGATCACCCTATTGTTGCTGACAGCATGCACAAAAGAGGACGACACAGAACAGATCCTGACTCTCATCAAGGAAGGCGCGAAGCTGGCAGAAAAACACAATGCGGCTGGTCTATTAGAACTCACTACCCAGGACTTTGTCGCCCGGCCAGGTAAGCATGATGGTCGAGAGGTCAGAAGGATACTCTGGTTCACTTTCAACCATTACGGTAATTTCAAAGTCCTGTATCCTGAGCCCAGTGTCGATCTCGAGGAAAGTGGCCGGGAGGCATCCGCAAAAGTCTATTTCATGATAGTCAAAAAGGAACGATCCATTCCGAAACTCAAAGATCTGTACAGGGATCCTCGAGGTTGGCTCGAGGAGGTGGGAGAAACCGCTGATCTTTACCGTCTCAAGCTGGAATTCTTGAAAAATAACGGGGATTGGTTGGTGAGAAGCGTACTCCTCGAACCCTTCAGGGGTGTTGGATTCAGCAGTTAGCAATGCACCCGTGAGTTAACCACAGAGACACAGAGGGAACAGAGGGAACTTTCTTTTTGCCCGATCGGGAGACGGCGATCGGGCAAACCGGCCCCCCCGAAGGGTGGGGCTCCAAGCGAAGCGCGAAGAAAAGAACTCAGCCGTGCGGGCATCGTTCATGTTCAAACGACGCTGATCCCGGCACCGCAGCTTTGCTAGTATCCAGTATATTCCGGCGAAGCCGGATGCTTCTTTTCCCTGGCCGCATTCTCCCGGCCAGGGAAAAAACCACTTCCTCTGTGGCCTCCGTGCCTCTGTGGTAAGAAGAATGAATAGTGAGGAAACAGAAGATTTGGAACAGAGTAAAGTAGAGGTTATCAGATGGTCTAGTGGTACCAGACCGGACGAGGAGACACTTAAGAAGATCCTGGCCGAGGAAGACTTAGATGCTTATCGCTGGTCAAATGGTCCGGGCGATGTGTACAGCGCGCACACACATTCCTTCAACAAAGTGATCTATGTTGTGAGCGGATCAATCACCTTTGGCCTCCCCGACTCTGGTGAGCAGGTGACCTTAAACTTTGGTGACCGACTTAATCTGGCTGCCGGAGTAGCTCACAATGCTATTGTGGGCTCCGAAGGTGTTGTCTGTCTAGAAGCTCATCGATGACTTGGCTATTTCTTACCCCACTTCCTCGCCAAATAACTGTCTCTGCCTGACCCGTATCGATAAAGCTTATACCTTACAGGATTCTTCTTGTAGTAATCCTGGTGGTACTCCTCGGCCCTGTAAAAAGGGGTTGCTGGTACAATCTCGGTAACAATCTTTTTGGCAAACTTACCGGTGTTTACCAGCTCTTTCTTTGAAGCCTCAGCCAGTCGCTCTTGCTCTTCACTATGGTAAAAAATCGCCGTCCGATACTGGGCCCCGGTATCAGCAAACTGCCCATTTTCCTGGGTGGGGTCAATATTCATCCAGAATACATTGAGCAGTTCCGCATAGCTTACGCGGGAGGGATCGTACACAATTTCAACGGCTTCCGCATGGCCTGTGTTGCCAGCGGAAACTTGCTTGTAGGTTGGATTCTTTTCCTTGCCGCCACAGTAGCCCACCGTGGTGGATATCACCCCGTCAAGCTTGTCAAAGGGCGGCTGCATGCACCAGAAACAGCCACCCGCGAATGTTGCTTTCTCGAGTTTGTTTTTGGAAACACTTGACCCGGTCTCCGCACCACCTGCATATGCAGTGCTGAGAAGGCCCAGTGCCAGGAACCCTATTAAATATACGATGGTGAGTTTGTACATGAACAACTTCCTTTCCATCCGAAATTTTACGTGTTGCGTAGCAGTTATACTCCTGGTTCAACAACGATAATCACTGATCGCTCCATCTTCCAGCCCCTCAGGGGGCATCTATATCTCGGCTGGACGTTCAGCAAACGAAAGGAAAAATGAGTCCTGTCTCATGGCAGATGGCGTCCGACTGATTTGGGCAACGAAACGGTAAAAACCATATGATCTTTTTCTGATGTATAGGAGAGAAGACCTCCCATATTCTTCAGGAGGCGGTAGCAGAGTGGTAGCCCGATGCTCTCGCCGCCTTCAGCGAAGGGCATAAAAAGGAGTTCAGGATGCGTGACTGCCGATTCGGAAGATGGATTCTTAAACTCAATGTGGAGGTCTTGCTCACTTTCAAAGGTCCTAATGGATAAAATGCCACCATTGTCCATGGCCTCGGCTGCATTGAGAATGAGATTGACAAAAATCTGGGTCAGTATTTCCGGGTCGGTGTAGACGTCCGACAGGTCTGGATTGAGATCCAGTTGGCACCTCAGCCCTCTGATTTCGGTTTCAGGAGAGAGCAAGCCCACAGAGTCAGCGATAATGCTGTTGACAGAGCATTCCCGAGGGTGGATTTCTACGGGGTTTAGGTAGTTCCGTATCCTTGACAGTATCTTCTCCAAGCGTTGGGACTGCTGCAGGATAACGTCACACTCGGACATATCCGGAAACTTTTTTTGAAGGCGTCGGGCAAAGCCGCCCAAGGAGACGAGTGGATTGCGAATTTCATGGGCTACTTCAGCGGCGATGGTGCCCAGAGTGTTGAGCTTTTCTCTTTGGACAATGGCTTTTTGCAGTTGTTTTCGTTCGGTAACATCGAAGAAAACTCCGCTTACATATTCAATCTCACCGTCCTTATCGCATACTATCTGACCCCGTTCCTGTATCCAGAGAATTTCTCCACCTTTTGTTTCAATTCTGTATTCCCTGACGTAGGACTTGTTTGTTTTTAATGCTTGAATAAAGGCATTCTTGGCAGTTTCGAGATCTCCTTCTATTATGACCTCAGACCACTTCTTTTTCCGAGAGTTGAACTCTTCCATGCCGTAACCTGTAAGCACCTTTACTTTTTCATCCAAGAAGTCCACAGACCAGTCCTTGTATCCCCTGTAGACAATGCTGGGCATGTTATTTATGAGAAGTCGGTACCTGGTTTCACTTTCCCGAAGTTCTTGCTCAATCCTCTTGCGATCTTCTATCTCGCGCTTAAGCTGCTCGTTTGTCTGCAACAGCTCGGCAGTACGCTCTTGCACCCGTAACTCGAGTTCGGCGTGAGCCTTTTGCAGCGCCTCTTCCGCCCGTTTGCGGTCGGTAATGTCTGTGAGGACCCCCAGACTGCCCGTGAACTGTCCATTTGCATCGTAAAAGCCCTTGGGAGATATCAGAGTGTAGACCCTTTGACCGTCTTTTGCTCTCCAGTCGATCTCATAACTTCTTGCTTCGCCCCTCTGACGTCTGACCATCTGGTCTTCCATGAAGTCCTTGTAATCCTCATGGACAAATTCCACGATATGGCGGCCTAGCATCTCCTCCCGAGAATATCCCAACATCTCGGAAAATCTTTCATTGACAAAGGTAAATATGTAGTCCTGGTCCGCCATCGCCAAGCCCTCGTTCATAGTCTCCACAAGGTGGCGATAGCGTTCCTCGCTTTCCCGAAGTGTCTCCTCAGCTATCTTACGGTTGGTGATGTCGCGAAGCAGACCGTCGTAAGAAACAAGACTGCCCTGCCCATCGCTCGTGGGAACCAGACTGTTACTTACCCATCTAATCTGGCCATCCTTTCTGATAATGCGATGTTCTATCGGTTCCGGATCACCTCCCGACAGAGCTTCCGAAGCCTGGGCTCGGACAATATACTGATCTTCTGCGGGTACCATTCGAATCCAGAGGAAGGGATCTGCGTCAAATTCCTCCGCAGTGTAGCCCGTCACAGCCTCACAGGTCGGCCCATGATGAGTTTGCGCAGGATGACCGTCTACGACTTTCACCGTGAATATGTAATCCGTTATGGCTTCGGTAATCCTCCGATATCTTTTCTCACTTTCCCTCAGCGCGTCCGC
>CP070843.1:495198-498155 GCA_020350905.1 Deltaproteobacteria bacterium | reverse complement strand
GATTGATATCATGACTTCTGGCGTTTTGGGCCAGTATTCATATATCTCACCCAGCGGCGAGGGGACGAAACCGGGAAGGATAAAGCCCAAGCCTTTCTCAATCCAAACTCCAACCACAATAAGAATGCAGGCCAGATTGAGGGTGATGAAATTTTTCTTGGTCGCCGGAATAAGGAACAAGACAAAGCCCAAAAAATTAAAACTTACGGCTGTCCAGATCCACTTTACCAATCCAGTGTGCCCATGGAGTCCGGCAAACAAATAAACAATGGGGGCCTTGTGCCAACTATCCGTATAGAGTTCCTTGAAGACCTCAGCACCCAGGAAAAGCAGGTTAATTCCCATGGCGATGCACACCATTTCCGCAATCTTGAACAGGGCTTCGTCCTTCACCTTGAAATTGGTGAACTTCCGAATCAACTGAAAGATTATGATGCAAAGTGCCGGTCCCGAGCAAAAAGCCGAGGCTAGAAACCGTGGTGCCAAGATGGCAGTATTCCAGAACGGGCGCGCGCCGAGTCCATTATAGAGATATGCGGTTACCGTGTGAATGGCAACAGCCCAGGGTATGGAAACAAGGACGAGTGGCATATACAACCATTTGGTAGCTTTCTTTTCCAGATAAATCGTGGCTATAAGGTATGTTGAAATGGCAAGGTTGATAAACAGGTAGCCGTTCAAAACCAGAACATCCCAGTCTAGCAGGGATGCAGGGAAATTTGGAGTACCAAGAAAAGGTAAAAGATGCCAAACTCGTTCCGGACGCCCAAGGTCCAAAGTGACAAAAAGCATGCACATTACAAGCGCACTGATTGCCAGAACCTCTCCCAAAACCGTGATTTCCTTTATGGGGCCGAAATCATAGATATAGGCGGGTATGATTAACAGAACGGCTGCTGCAGCTACACCCACCAGGAACGTGAAGTTACCGATATACAAACCCCATGAGACCTGATCGACCATCCCGGTTATCGCCAGCCCTTCCTTGAACTGATAGCTGTACCCCCACACACCAATAGCGATCAAACCCAGGAGAAATAAAACCCAAACATAGAAAATGGGCGGCCCCTTAATCAGCCTCTGTAACACCTGAGAATGAAAATGGATGACTTTTTGGATGAGCACATTCTGTATACGTATTTTTGGAATGCGCAGCTTGGGAATGGGCACTTTCGGGATAGGCAGCTTCGGGATACGTACTTTTGCCATACGTTTGGTCCTCTTCTTATTTGCGCTTACATTATGGACACTAGATAGAAAAGAAATAATAAAATCTGGGTTGCGTGTTCAGATCCTCTTTCAGCCGGAAAACTCGTTGATTTTCCAACACCTGACTCATTTCGTCTTCAGGATCGAGAAGATTGCCGAATTTTCGCGCACCAACCGGACAGGCCTCTACGCAGGCTGGGTAACGCCCCCTGCGACTACGTTGCACACAGAAAGTGCATTTTTCCACCACACCTCTCATTCGCGGCCGGTTTCCCAGGTAGTGAACGTTTGTATTCAATTCATCTACAGAAATCTGTGGATCGGAAAAATTGAATCGCCTCGCCCAATAGGGGCATGCCGACATACAGTATCGACAGCCGATACACCAGTTATAATCAATGACAACGATACCATCGGGTTCTTTCCAGGTCGCCGTGGTGGGACACACCTTCACGCATGGCGGATTCTCACACTGCTGACATTGGATGGGCACTGTATAGTGTCCTTCCAACGGCACCATACCGGCTTCGTAGTAGTGCTCGGACTCTTCAAAGTTCATGGTCCCTCTTTCGAAAAGCAGAACCCTTATCCATTGGATCTGAGGATGGCGGCTTTGATTGTTTTCCTGCACACATGCATAGACACAACGCCGACAGCCGATACACCGGGAAAGGTCCAGGGCATAGGCAAAACTGACATCCGGATCGGGTGGTTCCGTTCCCAAGACAAACTCTCGGCCGTACTTTTTCTTGTACTTTTCCAGTAAGCGTTTTTTTACTTCTTGGATCTCATCCAAACTCATCTCTTTGAAGTTATTCTGAAAATATTCCTCTAAAGTGTCTTCGGAGGGCAACTTGTCCGCAATGCCGCAACCGCCGAGTGCAAGCGAAGCTGAAGCAATTCCTGCAGCTTTCAAAAAGGTTCGCCTGCTCACTCCATCTCCACATCTTTTGCTCATTGTTGATCCTTGTCTCTTACGTCGTTTGTTGTTCGAAATTATCACTCATGCTGCAGGTCCGCCGACTGCCACCGACCATAACTGGGGGGGCGGGGCGCATCTTCCGCCATAAGTTTGCGAAACTTGGGGCCGTGAGGGTCGTGGCAATGTGCACAGAGCAAGTAGAGTTTCTTCCCGCTCCACTGGCCCACTCTCCTACCGTGAATACCTAATTTCCAGTCATTGTAGATTTGTCCATGGCACTGTCCACACAGCCGATAAGATTCTTCGAAGGAAATAGTATCCCCGTTGATTAACCTCAGATAGTTCCGTTCATCCAGATTGTGACAGTTCAGGCACCACATCCATTCGGCATGTTTCAGGTTGATATTTCTGTGCATGCGAACCAGAATTCTTGGTCTGGGATCGGGTGCTCTGAGATACTTTCCCAGAAATGATTTTTCCCTGTCAACCTGGCTGCTCACGCCCCGGACGTCTTTACGGTGGCAAGCGTTGCAGGGATAGAGGCCCTGGTATACAAGTGGTGGTGGCACCGAATACACTTCTTTCCCCTCCTGCTTTTCTTCCTCAGCGAAGACCTGCATAGAACCTATGAGGATGGATACCACCAGATAGAGTAAGGGTATGAGCAGGAATAGTAGCTGTTTTCTTTCGGTTCTGAATCTAACCATGTCTTTCCTCACATTTAGAAAATTCCCTGGAGCGACTCGACCTGAGGGCTTCGAGTGAGTCTCCGTTCGGCCCGAGCCTTTCGGCAGTGAACTCAAGGCCGAACTGCTCACGGCCGAGG
>CP070843.1:489808-495098 GCA_020350905.1 Deltaproteobacteria bacterium | reverse complement strand
GACAACGGCTTGAACAACTTCTTCAAGAATGGTATCGGCCGAGGTCGAAGTTGAAGCCTGGACAGTCAGACTCAAATGGTTTTCCGGGAAGTGCGGGAAGTAGCCAAAACCAACGGTGGAAAATTTTTTCTCCAACTCTGCCAACCGCTCTGCTATTTCCGACTCCCTGAGTCCAAAGATGCGAAGGACCTGTGAGCGAATAGTGAATGGCTCAGGAAATCTTTCTTTGAGGGTGGGCAGGACGAAAGCTCTCAGCATATCCGCCATTTCTTCAGGAACACCCGGCAGAAAGAAGAGAGGTTTGTCTGCATGGCTCATATAATAGCCTGCCCTAGCGCGAGCCAGATCTATGCGACGTGCACCTTCGGGGAGCTCTGCCATCTTGGCGATACCCTGGGTCATGGGTATGTTGTGCTTCTTGAGATGCCTAGTAATGACCTCCCAGGATTCAGGGTCTCGTTGCAGGGGCCTCCCGAGAGCTGTAGCTACTGCGGCATTGGTGCGGTCGTCTTCGGTGGGACCCAGACCACCGGTGGCCAGAACAAAATGGGCCCGTTCCATAGCCCGCTGCAAGGCCGCAACAATGTCCTCCTCTCGATCTCCCACCACCGTCGTCCAACGGATTTGAAATCCTACCAATCTCAGATGATGCCCCATGTGGGCAGCGTTGTTGTTAACGGTCCGTCCTGAGAGCAATTCATCGCCGATGGCAATCAATTCACCGTAAATTCTAGTTATTTCATCAATCATTATAATTACTTAACCATAGGATGAAATGGAGTAATGGAGCAACTCAAATGCGGATTTGGGAGTGCGGAATGTGGATTGTAGACTGAATACTGAATTTCTGATATCCAATTTATGTTTTTCAATCCGAAATCCGAAATCCGCAATCCGAAATTACCACAGACTTCAATACTCCACTACTCCAAAGTCTCTATAGAATCCCCGCAACGATGAGTAACAACCTCAGGGTAACATTGGCGAAGATCCCGGCAAGAACATCGTCCAAGACTACCCCCCAGCCGGACGGTAACCGTTTTTCTACAGTGCCGATGGGAGGAGGTTTAACGATATCAAACAACCGGAAGAGAACAAAACCCAAACAAAGAGTCAGAAAGTTCAGGGGGAGCCAGAGGAGGGTTATGAGGAAACCCACCATCTCGTCGATCACAATGGGCCGGGCGTCACGATCTTCGAAAAGTATTTCTGCTCTGCCAGCGATATAGGCTGCAAAGGTAACGAAGACAATCGTAACTATCGCTTGCATTAACGAGGTTAACCGGTGGGAGATAATCACCAGAGGTATGCCAGCGAATGTCCCCCAGGTTCCTGGCATGGTGGGGAGAAAGCCGGTGAAGAAACCAGTAGCCAGGAAGACCACAATGTCATTTTTGCGGGTAGAATTCATAGATCGCATCCTTAAACCTATTATGAGGATAGATTGAGCTTTCCAGTCCTATGGCTGAGGCTATTCTCGGAGCAGCATCAAATCCTGCCTAGTTATTGAGATATTTGTATAACGACAATAGAGCCATTGTTATAAAAAATTTGCGAATCTCTAGCCATATCTTTCAGTGTATTGACAAATTGGTAAGTTCTGGCGCCAATAGTATGTGAGCGGGCATATGGACTGGCAGCCCATTCTAGCAACGCCTGCTCTGGGCGCACTGCAAGGGAACTATATTGCCACAGTACATAATGTGCGTCCAAGTTGATAAAGTATTTGACCCCTTCGCCTACCTGTCTGCCGAATGGAAACCCAAGCCAAGGATTTGCCAATCCGGCTGGATCAATATCAAGAATTCTGTTGCGTCGATAATTAAGATGCATTGCCAAAGGTGTCCACGCCACTAAATTTCTGCCCTCAGGCACAACAAGCTGCGCCTTTTGAATGTCCTTCTTTGCATCAGGACTAAATGCATATTTGTTATAGTCCAGATAGAGAGGATCTCTGGCCAATTCACTGAATGATAAGGTGGACCCAAATTGGTAGGCTTGTCTCGCTCGTTCTGCAAGAGATTCGTAAAAAATCACCGCAAGACCGACTGCAAAAAGAGCAAAAATCAGTAATGGAATTTTAGAAAATTGACTCTTGGTTTTCTTCAGCCGCATCGATTCTGAAGCCGCAGAGGCAGCAATGATCAAGCTGCATGGCACGGCGGCTATGATAATAGGGCAGAGGTACCGCAAGCCATTACTCGGTCCTGTAAGAAGGGGAGCAAGCATGAAAATATTCACTACGTATAAAATCGGGGCTGTTGCACATGCCGCAAAGCCCATTACCTTCCGGGTGGTGTGTGTCGGTTGAATTGCAGCTTTATATACCAAAAGAGATAAGCAGCACAGAGTAACGACTATCATCGTTGCTGTGTAATGAGCGAACGTTGTACCAAAGCCAAAAAACAGTTTTTCAGAGGAAAGAAGATTAATTGCAGCTGCAGTCTGCCTAGCAAATCCGCTGTCCGAGATGTAAGCTTGTGGACCACTGATATTTGACAACCAAGTTATCCAGTTTGAATAATACACTAGTATCCAGGGGGAAGAGAAAAGTAGAGTGGAAAATGCAGTTCTAATAGCCCACTTTATGGCATTCTTAAATGAATGTGACACGCAGATTATTCCCAAGAATACTAAAACAAAGTGGATGATTACCACCAATAGATAAAAGGTTTTTAGGGCGATAAGCGCGGCATAAGATAATCCTAGGAAAGCCAGAGAAGGCCAAGATAACAATGTATCCTTGTCCTCTTCAAAATGTATCCATACGCCAAGAAATAAGAAGATTATCATTGCACTTGCTGTATATAATGAGGAAATATTGACATATTGCGGGTTAATAAAAATGGGAACCAAGACTACCAATGGAATGTACCAAAAAGGAAGCTCTTTACGTATACTCCCACTAAGAACAGACATGAGACAGAGTAGGAAGGCGATCACTGTGTCTACAGTATTTACATACCCAAGGGGCCAGTGAGCCAGGGCGAAGCCATGCAAAAAGGCTTGTCCCCCAAGAGTCTCACTTCCTAAGGCACTGAAATGGCTTCCTTTCACGGTTCCAGTCGCTAACATTCGGATCGGGTGACTCAAATATTTCTCGAGATCATCGTGAACGTTGAATGTTTGCGGCGATGAAACCGTATAAGCAACAAAGACAAAGACAATAAGGATTGCCATTGTTGACGGTAGGCAACGTAAGAGGACATCTTTCGAGCAGTAAAAACTTCTGTACTCAGAAACCTTCTTGAGGTTCCGTGACCGCACCAAAGTCAATGCAAAATAACCCAAGCCGAAGATTACGATGCCATCTAGTACCAAAGGATAAGCTATTCCCAGTAGATTCAATACACCACCTAAGAAGATCCATCCAGACAGTCCTAAGCATATGGTGAAAGGAAACGGCCAGGAGAGTCCCAGAAGTTTTTCAAGCAGGTGGCCCCAGCCAAAAAGAGACGAAAGGTATGTGAGTGCAAACAAAGCAATGATTATTACTTTCAACAAGTGATCACTCCGTTCATAGACACTCACCGGTCATGAGAAGGGCAGGTTTTTTGCGGTCGAGAACTGTCAAGGTCAAATGGCGAGACGGCGGCGCTGGGATGTGGAGAGAAGATGAATCACTCCTCGACTCTGTCACCGTGTTCCGGGACCGGACTTCTGGAGTCGATCTCTTGCTCTGCGTAGCACCTCCTCGTAAACCTGCCTCAAAGGTACTTTATGCTTCAGGGCTGCTCTTCTGCATGAATCGTACTCAGGTGCCAGGGTAGGTTCGCCTATGGGGTTTAAAGCAACCTTAACGAGAATGTGACCGAATGGTGTTTGCACACGAATAGTGTGTCTGGGAAGGCTGTAGCGGTCCACCTCTTGAATGCGAACTCCGAGACTGGTGGTTTCATGGAAAAGTATCTGGAGCACGGTATCTCTTAATCCTTCTGAAGCCAGGACCCGCAGCAATTGTCCAGGACGGTTCTTTTTCATCTGAGCAGACAGAACGTTGACATCCAGGGCTCCTGCATCGAGGAGTCGTTCCATAAGGTGTCCATATAATTCAGGGTTCATATCGTCAATGCTGGTTTCAAAAAGCAGGAGCTGTTCCTTGATCACGGCCATTGTTGCCTGGCCCAAAACGAGCCGCAGCAGGTTGGGGGGATGACTCGCCGGGTGTTGCCCAACCCCGTAACCAACCTTTTCAATACTCATAGTTGGAAAGCCGCCATATTCGGAGCAAACGGTAGTAAGAATCGCAGCACCGGTAGGAGTTACCAGTTCTCTCTCTTGACCAGAGTCATAAACAGGCACGGACTCGAGGAGGGCCAGGGTTGCAGGGGCGGGGAGGGGTAGCATCCCATGTTGGCACTGGACAAATCCCCGACCCAAGGGCACTGGGGAGGCCACAACCTGGTCAATACCCAGAACATGGAGTCCAATACAGGCCCCCACCATGTCCACTATGGAGTCCACCGCTCCCACCTCATGGAAATGTACGTGCTCTGGGGGCTGTTGGTGTAGGTTCCCTTCAACTGTGGCAAGTCGCTTCAACACAGCCAGGCTATTTTTCTTGATCTGGCCAGGGAGCTTACTCTTGCCGATGAGTTCCCGAATCTGGTCTGAAGAACGAGGTGGCGGTTCCTCCTCGTCAACATTGATATTCACCCTTGTTCCAGTGATCGGCCCTCGCTGTTCTTTAGATACCTCAATTTCGTAGCCGGTGAGCTTTAATTTGGACAGATGTTTAATCAGTGTTTTCGGTTCAAGACCCAGGTCAATAAGCGCGCCCAGGATCATGTCGCCACTGATGCCTGAAAAACAGTCGAAATATGCAATTCGCATAGCAACGCTCACAGTAAATGAAAGCCGGGGAGACCTCTGAAAAGCCCGACCGTTGCACCGATAGAACTGGAGAGCTAACTTTGGGACTATATGAAGTAGTGGAGCAACTCAATTGCGGATGTGGGAATGCGGAATGTGGATCTAAAAGTGAATTTCTCTTATCCAATTTGGTTTATTCAATCCGAAATCAGCAATCCGCAGTCCGAAATCACCATAGACTCTAACACTCCAAAGGCCATTCAATACCGACCTTCGCTTCCAAGCAGGGAGAGTATTTTAAGCTGCTGGATTGGGAGTTTGATCTGTACAGCGGCCTTTTCCTTTACTTGATAGTGAATTGGGAAGTACGGAGGAAGCGATCTATCATGCGGCCGTAATAGGAGACGGCTTCTTGATTGGTGCCATTCTCATAGGTGACGTATACTTTACCGTTTTCGTGTTTCTCCCTCCTCTTGAT
>CP070843.1:471684-489708 GCA_020350905.1 Deltaproteobacteria bacterium | reverse complement strand
TGCGCCCAGAGTTAAGCGGACTGCCACCGAGGCCTATGGTGCTGCGGTTATTGAGTATGATCCTGAGGTAGCGACTCGTGAAGAGATGGCAGATCTTCTCAGAGCCGAGCATGGCTATACAATAATTCCTCCATTCGATCATCTTGACATCATTGCCGGGCAGGGAACGGCAGCATTGGAGTTGTTCGAGGAACTGAAAACCCTGGATATGTTGCTTGTCCCCTGTGGTGGAGGAGGTTTGGTGAGTGGCTCAGCTATCGCCGCCAAATCCATAGAACCGGCTTGTCGGGTAATTGGCATTGAACCCGAACTCGCAGACGATGCCACAAGATCATTTCACACAAAAACTCTGCACACGGTCAAGAATCCACCCACCATCGCTGACGGAACCCGTACTCCGTCTTTGGGCAAACTTACTTTTCCCTTGGTGTTAGAATACGTTGATGACATGAGAACAGTGACGGAAACCGCCATTGTGGAAGCTGTCCAATTTCTATTCTACCGGATGAAAATTGTGGTGGAGCCCTCCGGCGCGTTGGGATTGGCAGCACTACTCAGTGGGGCAGTCTCTGCGTCAGGCAGAGTCGGTGTTATTATCAGTGGCGGCAATGTTGATGGCAATATGATGTCCAAAATATTGCTGAATGAATTGTAGCATAGTCTCGAATGGTAGTTCTTGCCTTTGAGATGACGAATAACAAATAAACCTCAATTAAGCTTTAAAGGAGGCTACCTTGAGCTTTGTGCATGTCTCAATAGATGGCGAGATTGCGACTGCCACTTTAAGCAGGGGAAAAGTAAACGCGCTCAACGAGCCCATGGTAGAAGAAATCACCAAGTCTTTCGAAGATCTATCAACAGACAGTGACGTGACGTCGATTATCTTCACTGGTTCCGGAAAATTCTTCTCATTTGGATTTGATGTTCCCGAATTTTTGAATTATCCCAAGAACGATTTCATCAGATATCTTGAGAAATTCACTACACTCTATACGTCCCTATTCTGCTTTCCAAAACCGGTTGTTGCCGCACTGAACGGTCACACCATAGCCGGAGGTTGTATGTTGGCCACAGCATGCGACTTCCGCTTGATGGTCAACGGAAAAGCGAAAATCTCGTTGAATGAGATAACCTTTGGTGCACCGGTCCCTGCTGGAAGTTTAGAAATGATAAAATATTGTGTGGGGTCTAGGAATGCTCAGTCGATAGTTTATAGTGGTGCCATGTATTCTGCTGAAGAAGCTTTCCAACTGGGATTAGTTGATCAGGTCTCCTCTGAGGATGCTCTGGCGGAAGACGCCAGAAAAATAGCCCAGGAACTTGCTCAAAAAGATAGTTCGGCCTTCAGAAGCATAAAACATCTTTTGCGCCAACCCGTTGCTGAGAAGATGATCAAACGCGAAAAGGATGCCATCCTTGAATTCGTCGACATCTGGTATTCGGAACAGACCTGGGAGAATTTAAAAGAAATAAAGATCTATTCGTAGTAGGGAAGAGATGAAATGTTGGTTCAAGGGTATTCAGATTTCTCTTTGGACACGCCGGATCCAATCATAAGGCTAACCCGGAGGTATAACTATGAATTGTGAAAAGTGCGGAGAGCATATGAACCCCGAGGAATCGTTTCAACATGCAGGACAGACACTGTGTGAGGACTGCTACATGGATGTGATGACAGCACCGAAAGCGTGCGATCCATGGGCAGTTCATACTGCGAAAGACATGACTGGCAACGAGTTTACATTGACGTCGACTCAGCAAAAAGTTCTCGACCTTATCACCAACAATGGCCCTCTTACCGCTGAGGAAATCTGCAACCAACTTAGCCCGGATATTTCATGAATCACCTACTGCGACCTCTGATATGGCCGTCCTTCCGGGCGTCCTCGGGTGTCGCACCTTGCGACGTACCGTTCAGGTACGCCTCAGGTCCGACACCCTGCGGTTGCCCGGTGGCACGCCCATCTTCGTGGTCTCGCGACTGCAATTCATGAAACATCCGGGTTAGCATAAATGAAGATGGTTTTCAGTGGAATTTGGCGACCTTGAGGCATATGGAACTGGCCAGGGGTTTTAGAAGGGGGGATGAGGTCTGTTTCACTCTCTTCCATGATCAAGAAGAAGGGGCCTGATACTTTCTACGCGGGATGGACAGACACACAGTATTTTCAAAACGATTGTTCCCACTTATGAGTAACCAAGCTCTTTTCTTATCTCTTGGGTTATTTTATGAATACTCTTTACCTCATCACGAGTTAATTTCGCTGGCTGAGGTCTTCCTCTGTACCTCGGTTTTGTTGTCTCAATTATATTCTTTTGCCTATCAGACAAAGAAAAGCCCAGCCAGTCGAAGAGCTGGCTTAACTGTTGACTATTGTTACTAATTAGCTCCTCATAGCAGACAATGCTGCTTCTTTCTCTATTGCTCCTGAAAAAATCCAAAAAATAGGTATTTTGTGCTACCCAGGTGTGGGCGTCAGCCTCTATGCCATCACTTGCCCGGGCCGATATTTTGCTTGCAACAACATCAACTGGATGACGAACAATAAAAACAAATCTTCCATCCGGGTAAAGATCAGCGAGCATTTCTGGCACGCGATCATCCAGTCCATACCTTATCTCCTTAAATCCCCAATGCATCTTTTGCTCCAGAAAAATAGGATTGAAAAAAGACTCGATGAAATCTCGAAAATTGTTTCTCACTGTTTCTCGGTTGTACCAATTCGTCCATGCACTCCACAGTTGTGGATTCTTTAAGGTCTCCAGAACCGACATTATCTCTTTTCCGGCAACATTCTGACTCATTATGTACTTTTCGATCATCTTGTCTTCAAAATTGAGAAAATACGCTGCCGCTATCTGTTTTAAGAAACCGCCATGCTCCCCATAAATCATGGCATTGTCGACACTATTCAGTATTTTTTGCAGGAGAGTACTCCCGCATCTACCGGTACCCAAAAGATATATTGGAAACTTTGTACCGGTCGGTGGATAGTAGTCTTCCCGGGATTCGTCTTTTGGTTGCTGCTTAACCTGGGTCATTTCTCTGTCTTTCCTTTCCCCTGTTCGAGTAAAGAATCCGGGCACTTAGGACCAGGTTTTTGATGTTGCATAAATCGATCGTGTCACAGTAGCTGCCATATTCAGGTAAGCCGGCTTTCAAGAAACGAGTTCTTGCCCACCTTGAAAATGTGGGCTAGGACTCAACTGCTTCCTGGGATATTTCTCTTTCGCCTGAGAGAATGACATTTGCATAGAGGGGGCACATTTTGCAGGTCCACTCTGGGTGCGGTTGCATTTTCATAAAATTTACTAGTTCAGCGTTCGAGCAATCGGGTGTAAGTGGTTCATAGTTCAGGTAAGGCTTCCAATCCGGATCATCTTCCATTCCGAATTTTTCGAGCACATCTCCAACGTACGCAATGGGGGCGCATTTATAGAGGTTCGATTTATAGAGCTGAAGTGTTTTGCAGGTACAGTGTTTCTTGCTCTCAGTAATATCATCATGTTGAAAAGGTTTTATCTGCGTTCCTGCCCCCTGATAGAAAACCTGGAAGTTTAACTTTTGTTTCGCTTCAACATAGGAGCCCCAGCTGATTTCAGCCGGCCGGACTGTATCACCAGCCCACTTTTCCAGAAGAGCCAGTCCTTCCTTCACTCGGTTGATTAATTTTTCGTTCTTTGTCTTTCCCGTGAACACATGCAAGGATACTTGAATATGAATATGGTATTCTTGAATCAGTTCTTTTAGCCAGGGGCATTTTGTTATCAATATTCCATTCGTGATGACGCGGAGTTTGGTTTCCTTATGAGAAAAAAGTCTCCGATAAGCAATACAGATATCTTTTAAATATGGATTCAGGAGAGGCTCTCCGCCTAAGAGAGAGATTCTTTTAAAATAGAGCCTATCCTTCCATGGCTTGATCCAATCGACGAGTTCCTTTACCCTAAATGGGCCACCATAGCCATAATTCGCTAAATGATTACAGCCGTGACAGTGCAGGTTACAAGAATTGATAACATGGACGTCAACATTGTTGACCTTCATTGGGCTCACATGATCCATTCTATTTGTACCTCTTGTACCTCGGCAAAACAAGGTAACTCGCGATTTGCACCACTTTCTCCAGGTAGTCTAATGGAAAGTTTTTCTCATTTCAATGCATGTTCTTTACGTTTTGTATGACCATTTCGAAGCAGATAACAGACACATGGCTGGAGGGGTGGAGCATCGTAAAATCTCAAATTCCTATCGCAATCTTTACCGGCAAAGCCATTGAACTCTGACCCTTGGGATTTTAGATTTAAGAATGCAGATTTTAGTTTTAAGAGCTCAGTACCTCGTGCTAAAAAATGCGTATGCTCCTCAATCGACAATCAGTAATCTGAAATCACAAACCATAGAGGATTGTGATGGAATCTCGGTATTATTCCAGGAAACTGAATCGACATTCTTAAAGCGATTTGATTTTGTGGTATGGGGATACGCAGGCTATGGGCAGTGAGTATCCCAATATTGTATCACGTTGACATTCTTCTTCCATTCATCAAAGAATACGTTACTGTTTTGACGGAATCGAACACGGACAGCCAATCGCTCCGACAGGCCTCGGAAATCATATTGTGTTATGCACCATTAAGGTTAGGTGGAGGCTTTGGCAGCCATCTTGGCGTTGAACTTATCCGCGTTGATTACGAACCTGTCGTGAGTGCCCTCAGAGATCGTATCTACCCCATCGTCAGCAACGAGGGAAAAGCTCAGTTTTCTGCCCTCCACCTTTTCCAGCCTTCCTTTCACCGTGACGGTTAATCCGGGCGGTGTGGCTGCCACGTGGTTTAGTTTCACGTCGATACCCACTGTCTGATCATCGGGCCAATCAATGTGAGGATTGATGGCTTGGATACAAGCCCATTCGAACAATCCCACCATGAACCCTGTAGCCAACACTTTTGGCATCACCTGAAATTCTGGAGATTCTGGATAGAGGTGAGGAACTGTTTTGTTCTCAGGAACCTTGAATGTGAACTCAAATGTCAACCCCGGTCTCAACGACTCTTTCATGATCAACCTCCATCTCGACCTACTTGAATCAGCAGTGGTCATTGTCTTTTGTAATTTTTGGTTAACCACTGAGACACAAAGGAGTGCTTCACACTCAAATTCGAAATACGAAATAAGAAGCACGAAACAAATACAAAATCCGAATTCTCAAATGTTTAAAACGTGACTTCTCGAAAAGACTTGTCAGGTGTTTCGGTCATTCGGATTTTGGTAATTCGAATTTGTTTCGGATTTCGATATTCGTACTTCGGATTTACTCCTGATTTGTGCCGCTATGGTGAATTCTTGGATCATGACCTCCAGTAATTGTTCGAATTGTTCTTATTGCCTATATTCACTATTTCTGATAATTTGATATAAATCAAATTAATAGTTTTTATTATATTGATTAGCATAGCTTATTTATTATGGAGTGGCAGCAGATAATAGGTTTTTATCAAGTAGCCAAGCTCGGCAGCTTTACCAAGGCTGGTGATGCCACATTCCGCACTCAGTCGGCACTCAGCCAGCAAATCAAAGCTCTCGAACAAGAACTTGATTGCCACCTGTTTGAGAGGATCGGCAAGCGTAAGTTGAGGCTGACCTCTGCTGGAGAAAGGTTCTTTGAATTCGCAGAGGCAATTTTGGAGAAATATGAATGTCTCAAAGAGGATTTAAGCGAGCTCCAAGGGTTGCAAAAAGGGCGCTTGCGAATAGCCGCTCCTTTTACAACCCTCTATCATCTGGTTCCGGAAACACTCAAAGAATATATCAGTCAATTTCCACACGTTGAGCTGACGATTCTTGACCGCTCGCAGCAGGTCGTTATCGAACTGGTAAGACATGGGGATATTGATCTTGGTTTTACGCTGGAATCAGAGGTCCCCAAAGATCTCGCTCTGCTTCGCTGGAAAGAGGTGGAAACTGTATTGATGGTACAAGTTGGCCACCCTTTGGCCGAGGCGGGGCGTGTTACTTTGAGCCAGATAGCCAAATATCCACTCATATTGCCCCCTAAGGACCTCAGATTCACCTGTCGTAGGATCCTGGAAGAGCGGTTTCAGAAACTGGGACTTAACTTCCAGATCGTTATGGAATCTTCAAATGTTGAGTTGACCTCTCTCTATGTTGAGATGGGTCTCGGCGTTTCTTTCGCCACCGTGGTGAGGGATCTACCAGCACTGAAAAAGAGAAATCTGGTCTTCATTCCAATGAATACATTGCTCAAACCAGACTTTATCGCTGTGGTCATGAGGAGAGACAAGGTTCTTACCTCGTACAAAAGTGCTTTCATCAACATACTATTCGGTGAAAAGGTAGACTAAGCTAGACTACGGTCCAGGCTGCGGTATTGGATGGCCTCGGCTATGTGCGCTGAACTGATCTGCTCCAGTCCCTCAATATCCGCTATGGTGCGGGCTATTTTGAGAATGCGGTTGTGAGCCCTGGCGCTCAACCCCAGCCGATCTATAGCGGTCTCCAACAGACCGTGGGAATCCTCATCCAACTTACAGAACCGCTTGAGCAATCGGGGCGGCATCTGGGCATTGCAATAGATCTTGTGATGCGTAAACCGCTCCTGCTGCAACATTCTGGCTGCATTTATCCTCTGCCTTATGGTTTGTGAGGATTCCCCGCTGCTCTCCTGAGCCAGGTCCTGGTACTGCACGGCCGGCACTTCAACGTGAATGTCCAACCGATCCAGCAGCGGTCCTGAAATCTTGGTCCGGTACCGCTGGATCTGCAAGTGAGTGCACTGGCACTGCCGCTTGTAATCGCCGTAAAAGCCGCACGGACAGGGATTCATGGCAGCAACGGCCATGAAAGAAGCTGGATAGGTAATGGATGTGGCGGCTCGGGCAATGGTCACCTTGCCGTCTTCCAGGGGTTGCCTCAAAACCTCCAGAACATTCTTGCGAAACTCCGGCATTTCATCCAGAAACAATACGCCATTGTGGGCCAGGCTTACCTCACCGGGCTTAGGAATCTGGCCGCCACCGATTAAGCCGGCATCGGAGATAGTGTGGTGGGGTGATCGGAAAGGCCGAGTGGCAATGACGGCACGCTCAGCCATTAATCCCATGATACTGTAAACCTTCGTTGTTTCCAGAGCTTCCTCAAAGGTCAGGTCAGGCAGAATGGTCGCCAGTCTTTGGGCTAGCATTGTCTTCCCGGAGCCTGGTGGCCCTACCATCAACACATTGTGCCCCCCGGCAGCCGCAATTTCCAAAGCTCGCTTGACGTGTTCTTGCCCCTTGACCTCGTTGAAATCCACATCAGAGAGTGCATCTTTGGAAAATAGCTTCTGGACATCAACGGTTGTAGGGGGTAATTCCTCAATGCCGTTTAAAAACTCCACTACCTGATAAAGGTGACTCGCCGCAAAGACATTCACTCCCTGCACAACCGCAGATTCTCTGCTGTTACCTTTGGGTACGATAATTCCGGCAAAACCATTATTCCTTGCTGCGAGGGCCATGGGCAACGCACCCTTGGTCTTCTTGACTTTTCCATCAAGGGAGAGTTCGCCGATAATCAGATACTGCTCCAGCTTGTCCCGATTTACCAAACCTGTTGCAGACAGGATACCCACGGCCATTGGGAGGTCAAATCCCGCCCCCTCCTTTTTTCTGTCTGCCGGCGCCAGGTTTACGGTAATGCGATGAGGCGGAAAACGGTATCCTGAGTTTTTGATTGCAGATTTCACTCGATCCTTGCTTTCACGCACTGCACCGTCAGGGAGACCCACAGTGGCAAAGGCGGGTAGACCCATGGTGATATCTACCTCCACCTCTACCACATAGGCATCAATACCCAACACTGAACTGGAAAGGACTTTTGAAAGCATGTGTAATGGTTGACTCCTTGATCTGGTTGCCAGCCCTATGCGAACCTACTGAGTTATATCCAGTTTCGTGGATCCAAAGGAGCAATGGAGTAATGCGAAAGCCCGAATAATGATTTTAGGTGAATTATTCAGCCCAATACTCCTAAGTTAGTTCAGCGACAACCCCGAGGATAGATCTGCTAATCCGTACCACAGCCAAAGGGGGTGATCTGCTATTTTGGAGTTCATTAGGGACGATGCGCCGTTAATGGGAATTATATGAAAGCAGGGATGCTGTGCGCCAGTGCCCCTCAGTCAAAAACCATCTCATCACTTATTGAACAATGGTACATATATCAGGTTGGATTGCTCTTCGCAAGAACAAAGGCTATGGGTTTTTCGTTATTCTGGAGATATGCCCAACCATACCCTAATGTTGTAAAGTGCTGAGCAACAATGATTTGACTGATTGCCGAATTCTCTAATCGACGAATTGGCGTATTGCCTGACTCGGATTGACTTTTCTTGGGGGTTTGGTATGTTACCTGCCATTCAACCTTCCTAGCTCTGGAACTAAGAATGTTTAGCCTTTTTTCTCCCGTGAAAGGAATGAGTGGCAATGGCGACAAAACCTACCAATGTGCTGCTTGTAGAGGCTTGGTCACTCATTCTGACCGACTCCTACGCATAAATGCTTCCGATAGACATTTTTTCCTCAACCCGGCTGGCGTCGAATGCGACTTTCACACCTTTTCTGACTGCCCGGGTGCCGTTGTTCACGGAGGAGCCACTGAGGTTTACACCTGGTTTCCGGGCTACCGCTGGCGAATGGCCTTCTGTCGTCAATGCGGCCAACATCTTGGCTGGCACTATGAAGCGGTGTCGACTTTCGAGCGGCCGAGAGAATTTTGGGGGATTCTAGTTTCTCATCTAATCTGTCGCTAAGCAAGGTATTTACCAGTCTCTTTCCTGCGCTGTTCGCAGGAAAGAGCCCTCTTGCCATCCGCTGCGTTCTTGTTTATGATCTGCTGGATGTTGGAGGTGCCTCTATCCCGGAATCGAGCCTTATGACCCGCCTTAAACTCACCGTCATATTATGCCTCGCTTTCCTTTTTCCAGGACTGGTTGCTCCTGCTCTCGCGACGAATCAAATTCAGCTCAATTCCAAGCCGCCGATTAAGATTGACGTCAAGACATATCCTTCCAAGGTTGCCGCAGGCCAGGAGGTCTGGGTTGTCGCGAATATTGTCTTGGATGACGGCTGGCATATTTATGGTAACCCAAAAGGCCCAGGTCCCGGGTTGCCCACAGTTCTTGAGGTGACCTCGCTTCCTGAAGGAGTCACGACTGACGCTGCCCGGTTTCTCCCGGCGGAAAAATTTATCGAACCCGACCTTGGCCCGGATGAATGGGTCTGGGCCTATAAAAAGAAGACCTCTATCTATGTGAGATTATCTATACCCGGCAGTTTGTCATCTGGAAGTCACCAGGTTCACCTACTTCTCCGCACCCTTCTTTGTCGTGAAGGTCTCTGCATGCCTTACAAAACCGACCTCACTGCCACTCTCACCATTGTCAGCAGCCCGGAGGCCGCAGAGGCTATTCCATTACAGGTGCGCAAAAATATTGGCCTCACTCACGTTGCTAAGAGTAAAGCTACCTTGGTACCATCCTTTTCCGCCTCTACCCCTCTCAAGCCAATCAAGGGGTTGCCCATCCAGCCCGCTGAGATCCCTGAATTGCATCCCCGGCCTGTTCTACCTAGCCTCGAGGTAGGGAGTATTGTCAAGGCTGCCCTGTTCGCCCTTCTGGCTGGCTTTATTCTTAATTTTATGCCTTGTGTCTTGCCCGTTGTCAGCCTTAAAGTGCTGGGCTTTGTCCAGCAGTCTCAAGAGAGTGGACGTCGTGTGGCTTTCATGGGTTTGAGCTTTGCGGCAGGAATATTTGCGGTTTTCCTCGTGCTTGCAGCTCTGGCTAGCTTTGCGGGATACGGCTGGGGAGAACTGTTTCAAAAGCAATCATTTCTCATCACAATGATCGGGTTGGTTTTTGCCATGTCTCTTTGTCTTTTCGGCGTTTTCCAGCTTCCCATACCCCACTTTGCCGCCAATAGAACAGAAACCAGCGCCCAGCGGCATGGCTACTTAGAATCGTTCTACAAGGGTACATTGGCAACCTTCTTGGCCACGCCATGCAGCGGCCCTCTCCTTGGAGGAGCCATGGCCTGGACACTTCGCCAACCTCCCGCTCAGATTTTTACCGTATTTTCATGCCTGGGTCTGGGTATGGCTGCTCCTTATGTGGTTATGTCTCTTTTTCCCAACACTCTGAGGTGGCTTCCCCGCCCTGGAAACTGGCTCATCCATTTTGAACGGCTTATGGGATTTGCTCTTCTTGCCACGGTGATCTATTTACTCACTGTCCTACCGGAACACATGACTGTCGGCGTGGTCCTTTTCTGTCTCTTCCTGGCAATAGGCTTCTACATCTGGGGGAAGATGACTACCCTCAGCGACTCCTCCCGCCGACGCATAATCGTTCGGTTGGCAGCAGTTAGCATCATGGTTGTTGGAGGATGGGTCAGTTTGGATATAGTGCCCTCTGTGGCGCGAAATATGGAGCTCGTATCTGAGAAATCACAGCAATGGGAGCCCTATACGAATACAAAACTGCTGGAAGCTGCCGGGGAAAACCGTTGGGTGGTAGTAGATTTCACCGCAGACTGGTGTCCCAACTGTCTCTTAGTGGAGAAAGCCGTTCTCCACAATCGGAGCGTCGTTGAGACTTTCCAAAAACATGATGCTTTGCTTCTGAAGGCTGATCTCACCATGGAAAACCCCCCCGCCAAAAGATTACTCCAGAAGATGGGAAGCCGCAGTATCCCTTTCCTGGCTTTTTTCCCACCGGGAGAGCACTTCTGGCAACCCTATTTCTTGCGGGATCTTTACCGCGTTAAGGACGTATTACGGGTTTTCGAAGGTACCTATTCGAAGTCCTCATAGACAATAGCCACCTTTAGGCCACATCCAGTAACTGACATCAATTAGTTAACCGCAGACACACGCAGAAAGTCGCATCAAAATGACCTTTTCTCGGTTAACTCTATGGGAAATTGTGAAGTCTGTGTGAGTCTGCGTGCCTCTGCGGCTAATTTTCCCAAGTCAGTTGCTATGGAATTCACCACTTCTGTTATTTCTGAACTAAAGTAAACCGGCGTCTTTAAGAGAAGTCATGGTACTGGCACCCAGTGTAGTTACACGGCTCAGGCTCTGACTCAATTCTTGCCGCGCGGCCTCCAATTGTCCCAGTCGAGCATAACCCTCCATAAGGTTGAGCTGTCCACTGAGACCATCCCAGTCCGACCCCCCCATGACATGAGCGGCGATTCCTATTTCATTGCCAACTCCCCTGACAAAAGAGCCGAGCATTTTCAAGCCACCCGGACGTTCATCCTCATTTAGATCGGGCAACACATCCAACAGGTGACCGGCAATAATCAGAGCTGACTTTAGCCGTTCAGCATACATGAAGCCGAGAATATTCCTCCTCACTCCTTTACCGTTCATGGCACCTCTTCCATTCTCTATCCATTCTTTGCGTTGAATTAATTTTGCCCGCACCTTTGAGGGGCGAATCTACTGCAGGGCTATTGGATTCTGCCATTGTATTCAATTATAGAAAACAGTATCATTAATTTTCTCCGTATCAAAAAGGATCTTTTATCTGACTTCAAGTGAACCTCGTTGGTTTCACTGGCGGTGCTGCTATGACAAGCAGTCGAGACTACTATGGAATTCTTGATCTAAAGGAGGATGCCTCTTACGAGGATATCAAGAAACGATTCCGACAACTCGCTCTCAAGTATCACCCTGACCGCAACCTGGGAGATCCAATTTCAGAGGAAATGTTCAAACTAGTGGCCGAAGCTTACCATGTTTTGAGTGATCAAGAACGACGTCGCCTTTATGACCACCAAGGTCATAAGGGGCTCAAAGAACGCGGTTATCGAGGTTTTAAGCGAACCGAAGACGTCCTGAGAACCTTTTCCTCTGAATTTTTTGACTTCCTTGGTGTTGCCGGAACCGAATCTCAGCGACATCCATCACGCGGAGCTGACCTCTGCTTTCAACTTGAGCTTTCCCGTGAGGAGGCCACTATTGGTGCCAGAAAAAGCATCCAGATTAACATCATGGAAATCTGTCCGCAGTGTCAAGGAAATGGTGTAAAACCAACCTCCACGTTACAAACCTGTTCGTGGTGCGGTGGAAGTGGCAAATACACTGCAATTTCAGAAATATTCACCGCTACAGGCGAATGCCCCAAGTGCGATGGCAAAGGGAGTCTCCGTTCACTCTCGTGTGATTCTTGCAATGGTCAGGGCCGTCGTGAGGTCAAAAAGGATTTGCAGGTAGATATTCCGGCCGGAATACAAAACAACACTCGCCTGAAAATCTCTCGCGAAGGAGACGGTGGAGAACTCAACCATGACTCGGGTGATCTTTATGTGAATATTCAAATCAAATCGAACACCGCATAGCTTAAGCGGCTCAGGGCACAAGACTCAAGGCACGAGGAAATCATCAGGAGACAGAAGTTAGGAGCCATAACTCCCTAACAAAGTTCTATTATCTCCTGCATTCTGACTCCTGGCTACTGACTCCCTCTTTTGAGACGCTCGCTATGAGGTTTGCGACTAGAGAGGTGACCATGTCAGAGCTAACTCATTTTGATGAATCTGGTCAGGCACGAATGGTGGATGTGGGTCCAAAGCCCGTTACTGACCGCCGAGCTGTTGCCAGCGGACGAATTCGCATGCAACAGGAGACTCTCCAACTCGTCGTCGGGGGGGATGTACAGAAGGGTGACGTCCTGGGTGTGGCTCGACTGAGCGGTATCATGGCTGCAAAACGAACCAGTGAACTGATACCTCTCTGTCATCCCTTGCAGCTGACCAGCATCACCATAGACTTCACCCCGGACAACGAGGCCTCAGAAATCATCATCCAGGCCGAGGTAAATGCCACCGATCGAACTGGCGTTGAGATGGAGGCCTTAGTAGCGGTTTCAACAGCAGCATTGACCATATACGACATGTGTAAGTCGCATGACCGGGGTATGATGATTAATGATATACGTTTGCTAGAAAAGAGCGGTGGTAGGAGCGGACATTATCGAGATCAAAGCTTTTAAGCGTTGCGTGCGTTTTATCCTTTACATAAGTGGAATCCTGTGCTAAAAAGGCCCTCTTCTACTAGCTGCATAGGGGAGTTAGAGGATGGAAAAGGAGAGACTTGATTATTTCCGAGAAGTCTTAACAGAAAGGTTTCAAGAGATACTAGCCGAAGCGGAAAAGACTGTCTCCGGTATGACCACCACAAATGAAAGCTTTCCCGACCCCACCGACCGGGCCTCTCTGGAGTCGGACCGCAATTTCATGCTGCGCATCCGTGATCGTGAGCGTAAACTCCTTTCCAAAATAAGAAGCGCCTTAGAGCGAATTGATACCGGAGAATTCGGCATCTGTGAAGGGTGTGGTGACGAAATTGGTAATGAACGGCTGAAGGCTCGACCGGTTACCACTTACTGTATCTCTTGTAAGAAAAAACAGGAAGACATGGAAAAAGCCGGGGGTATGTAGGTTTCAGGATTCTAATCACCCCGCATCCTTCCTGGAGAACCTTTCCGTTTGACCCTCTTGCCTCACGAGGGCAATCAGTTGACCCAGCCGCTCACCTATCTGCATCATCAGCTACAATCCTCAGATGCTCGATGTCTCCTGCATGAACCGTTATGAAAGAGTCCTGCTCTACTTGTACCAACAAAGCTCCCTCTTCTGTAACATCGACAGCAACACCCTCTGTTAGCTCCCCCCGCTGCAATATGCGGACGTGCCGGCCCAATGTGGCTGAAAAATGGCGCCAATCTTCAAGCATTATAGCCAAATCCCCTTGCAGGAGCCTCTCATAAAGATATTCAACTTCCGCCAAGATCTTGATAAGCAATTTACTCCGGTCAACCCGCTCGCCGAGCTCAATGAAGAGAGAACTTGCAGCCAACAACAGCTCTTGGGGAAGATCAGCCGGGGTGTGATTAACGTTAATACCAAAACCAATTATCGCATGCTCCACCCCAGTTGCTCCCACCTTAGTTTCCAAAAGAATTCCCACTACCTTCTTGTCATCGATGAGGATGTCATTTGGCCATTTGATTCGAGGTGAAAGATTCGTTTCTAGAGCCACAGCCTTTGCGATTGCCACCGCCGTCATCAGGGTTAGAAGCATTGTTTTGGCGGGCGATAATTCCGGCCGCAGGACAATCGAACAGTAAATGCCCACTCCAGCGGGTGAATGCCAAAAGCGGTCCCCTCGGCCACGACCATACAACTGTTCTTCTGCCAAAACAACCGTGCCTTCCGGCGTATCTTTTTGCGCCAGATCCATTGCTGTCACATTGGTTGAATCCACTTCCTTGTAGAAATGAACGGTCCTCCCCAGCCACCGTGTGGTTAGACTTTTACTGACCTGTTCTAAGGGGAGAGAACTGTTGGTTTCCATGGAATGTTCCACGTGAAACAACACCGTAACCCGGCGTACAGTGTGGCTTAAAATGGTACTTTACTCTCGAAGGGAGGCCTCAACCATCGGACGTAGCCTATTTTCCACGAGGTGATCCACAAGGTGAGGCAGCGGCTCAGCAGAGACCCCTATCACTTCCACGTCTTCCTGGGTAAGCGGCAAAAGCATCTTGGGCGCGGGGCTGCTCGCCACGGCTGCTGCCATACCAGGGGTCAGTTCGCCCATCATCGCATTGGCGAGAACTATTGATATGGAACCTATGATGACATCCACTTTGGGGACAGTTACAGCAATCGCATTCTCACCACTGGCACCTCTATTCCCTCCGGCTTTCATCATTTGCGCCGTTGCAATGGCATTGGTTCCCAAGGCGATAATTTCCACCTGTTCTTGAAAGGCTGCTTTGATCTTCTTGATGAGGGCGTTCCCAATGCCACCGCCCATGCCATCGATAACGCAAATTTTCATATCGTCAACTCATGTATTGATGAGGCTGTCCTCACGACTTTGTAGTTTGCAATCGGCAAGTACTGTCGTCTGCAGGTATCCCCTGATTCACAGTAGGCACGATATACTACTATGCCTAGCCAGAGCAAGAAAAAACAGGAATTCGCCGTGGCGCTGCAAGCTCTCATTCATCCAGAAACTGCGGTTGGGTCAGCGAGTGTTACCCACAACGATCAGTTTCAGGAGACGCGGTCTGAAAGCAAGGCTTCTGCCCTTGGTTTGCATCAATCATGCTCGGGTGCAGTGCGAAGAGAGGGATTTTTCAAAAAAATCACTTGCCTTGTGGAGGAGGCTGTCGGTAAGTTGTGATGGCATGTAACCTTGAGGGAAAATCGCATGCAGTGGTTCAGCATTACTCTCTTTGTATTGGCTGCGTATCTGTTAGGATCACTGCCCAGCGGCTATTTGATTGGTCGCTGGGTGGCTGATATTGATGTGCGTACTGTTGGGAGCCAAAACATCGGTGCCACCAATGTTGCCCGCACCCTTGGTTTAAAGTGGGGCCTTTTGGTTCTCATCATCGACATGGCCAAAGGAGCGCTTCCGGTTACAGTTGCGTTAAGTCTGTGGTCTGGTGAAGCGGAGAGAGGCTCTCTCATAGTTGCCCTGGTGGCCTTGGCCGCTTTTTTCGGCCACCTGGCCTCGTTCTTTCTTCGTTTTCGCGGCGGAAAGGGCGTGGCCATAGCATTTGGCATCGCGCTCGTCCTCATGCCCAAAGCAGCTTTGGCCGCCCTTGTTATTTTTCTCGTTGTGACCTTGCTCTGGCGATTCGTTTCCCTTGGTTCTCTCACAGCCCTTCTAACCCTACCAGTTTGGGCGGCGGCTACCGGATACCATTCCCTCTATGTTGGCCTGAGTTCAGTTTTCGCCCTTTGCGTTGCATTTCGACATCGGAGTAACATACGCAACCTGCTCCAGGGTCAGGAGAGGAAGGTGTGAGGAGCGTTTCGCTTCCTCCGGTGTCCCTGCCTTGCCAAGTGTCAAGATATTGTACCAGTATAGAATCCAGCAAAGTTTAGATTAAGGGATGGAATCCACAGTTTGCTTTCTCCCCATTTTAGCCCACCTAAACTGTCTCAAGATTGTTCTTTCACTCGATTTGCCGGCAGTTTATTTCCACAAGCCAAACACATCGCGCCCAATCGACCAGCGCAGCTTTTTCTGCTCCTCACTTTTGCCCAATATCCACTTGTCATAAAGCTTGTCGATGTATCCGCTGGTTTTCTTTAGTTTCAGCCAGTCGTCAACAAAGTTTCCAAAATCCGAATCACCCAACGGCATGATCAAACCAGCATGGGCCTTTATGTGAGGCTCCGGCACAACGACTGAGTAGGAAGGGTAAATGATTGTCCAGGCTGAACCCGCCTCCGCACTAATGACGAGTGCGTCAACCCCTTTTGGGTTGTCTGTGAAAAATTCGCGATAAGTTTCCAAGAGAGCTACATCGGTATTCGGCAAGACGCGCTTGAGATTTTCCGCCCGTTTTTCCCCTACCACACCCAGGCGAATATTGAGTTTTTCGTCTATCAAACGCCAGCTCTTAAACTCATGGCGTCGGTAATCCTCTACAACTACTGCTGCTGTCATATTCATGTAAGGCTCGGAAAAATTTGCCTTTGTGAGGCGCTCCGGATTGACAATCATTCCTCCTATAGCAACATCAAATTTGTTCTGCTCGAGTTCTTTGAATAGGGTTTCGTATTTCCATTGGATAAACTCCAGCTCTACCTCCAGCTCCCGGGCCAGTTCATTCATAAGCTCCACGTCGAAACCAACCAGATCGCCGTTGTCGTTATGATAAGAGAAGGGCAGGTTTTCAGGGTTGTAGCCTACTCGCAGCCTGCCGCGCTTGATAATCGATTTAAGATAGCTTTTTTGAGTTCCCGCCATTCTTGAGCCTGTCTTTTTGATGTCCGCCTTCTGTGTATCTTTTATCTCCGATTGCATCAGGGTACGCCGCTGAATGTCTTCTTTGCTTACCATCTGAGACAGCAGGAAACGCGTTCCCAGGATGACAACGGCAAAAATCCCCAACGAAATTATTGCAAACCTAAAAATGCGTGACCAATTGATTCTCATTGCACCAGTTGCTACGCATGCAGCCACCAACGTGAATGCAAACAGGTTCATGACTGCAAGAAGTGTCGCAAACCAGCTGTTGGCGACTCCCGTAACAACATAGAGCTGATACAGGTCTGAAGGAATCTGCATTTGGTCCAACAGGAAAGGTAGTGCTAAATCCACACCACCAAACAACGTAAACAATCCTAGCACTGCGAATCCTGGATAGGCTGTAAGAGCAATACCCTTGCCGACAAACCAGCCGGCAAAGAGGACAAAGAGCAGTGTCAGCAACTTACCGACGTTGGGAAAATTGAAGGATGTAGGAACCAGCACCTCAACATAGTTATCCGTATCATCACTTTTTATCTGACGATTCTCAAAAAGCTCTTTGGCGCTTTCCACCAGCATTGGCAGCGTAATGAACAGATTTCCTGTTACGAAGCCGGTGGTCAGGGCATCACTGGCAGATTTGAGGATTTCACGGTAGCTAAAAGGTGTGAGGGCTGCGGTCAGTGCCGGAAGAACCCAAAAAGTCAGTAAAAGGGTCGCAGCGATAAAGGGTATGATATAGGTTTGCAGCCGACCGAATTCCTCGATGGTCATAGTGCCGGCAGCATTCGCGGCGATGCCGAAAACACCAATAGGTGTGACCTTTACCACCATCATCGCAATACGAGTGAGAGTCTTTGATGTGGCAGCCAAAATGTCCAGCAGGCTCTGCTTGTTTTCCACCCCGATAAGCGCAACACCAAAGGCGATGCTAAACACCGCTGCTGCGGGTACCACTGTACGAGCCAGGGAGCTAAACGGGTTGATTGGAATGTAAAGGTCGATAAAGTCCACCTCAGCGACTTCAACCAGGCTGGGGCTGTAAAAAGAGCCGGCTTCAATGGAGGGAAAAGCAAGGGGTAATAAGAATACGATGGTAAAGGCCAGAAACCATGATGCGACCAGAACTATGCCCCCTGTGATAGCAAGGTTTCTTGCCTTCCCGTAGCTCAAAGACCCGA
>CP070843.1:465857-471584 GCA_020350905.1 Deltaproteobacteria bacterium | reverse complement strand
TTGCTTGGGGGGGTCGCCGGGGGGTGAATAGATTTCATATAAGATATCATATAAGGATTTTTTAAGGAACATTGTGAGCATAACGAGGGCGGACTTACTTCACGTTTAATCTTGGTAATAGATACTATTTATGTGCTATTTCTCTGAACTTAAATGTGACCAGAGTCTTGACAAATTAATCGATATCATATATAGTTGCTTATATACTTTAGAAAGGAGGAGATAAATTGAAAACTGTAACACTGAGATTGCCGGACAGCATCCACCGCGAGCTACTGGCCGAGGCGAAGAAGGAGGGCATTAGCTTGAATCAACTCTGCCTTGCGAAGTTATCGAAGCCGCTCGCGTGGTATGCGGAACTGGGGGAGAAAACTATTGAAGAAAGGAGGTGATGTGGATGGCAAAGAAAATCAAAGGTGTCACATGTATAACCCGCAACGGATCCACTTACTGGTATGCCAGGGTGGAAGGTGAGCGGGTGTACTGCGGCAAGGGTGACAAGGGCTACAAGCTGGCTGTGGCCGCGAGAGCAAAACAGGTGGCTAGGCAATACGAAAATCGAGAGATTGCTGCTGGCCTGAAGGTCAAAAAGGCTGGATTCAAAACCTTGCGTGATCTCTGTAATTGGTATATGCAATTACCCAAAGTCCAAAGGCTGGTTAGCTACGAAAGAAAGGTATTTGCGTCGGTTCACTTGCTTAAACATCTTGGGTCAAGGCGCCTGGTAAACGTCGATGCTGATGTCTTAGAGAAATACAGAGAGCGTCGAGTAGCTGAGGGCGCGCAGAGCGGGACTATTGATTATGAGATAGGCGCTTTGAGCGCCATATATCGTTTGGCTCTGAAGCGTAAAAAGATACAAAGCGATCTCGTACCTGGGGAATTTCCCATCGCTCGCGAGATAAATCCACGTAGGATTATAAGCGAGGAAGAGTTTTACCAATTACACACTGCGGCAGATCCAGACTTTGCGGATGTACTACTGTGTGGGTATGAGACAGCCATGCGGTCAGGAGAGATCTGTAGCCTCAGAGCTAACCAAATTTACCTGAATATAGCTCATATAAGCGGCGTAACCGTGGATTACATTGACCTAGGTATCTTTGATACCAAGACAGGAGCAAGGCGAACTGTGCCTATTTCTCCGAAGCTTAAGGAGGTTTTGGACCGTAGGTTGCATGGGCTTGAACCGGATGATTATGTATTCACCTATAGGGGTCGTGGTGGCTACAAAAAGCACTACACACCGGTCGCAGTTTCGATTAAATTTAAGGCTCTATGTAAAAACTCAGGTATCACCCACGGTGATAAAGTGCTGAATGAAAAAGGTGAAAGGGTAGGGGTGGTTTTTCACTGTTTTAGACACACTCGCACTACCAGATGGGTTGAGATGGGATTTTCAGACGAGATTATCAGGCGCGCTACCGGACACCGGAGTTTAGAAGCGTATCAAAACTATGTTAAACTAGATCCAGCGGCAGTTATGCGTTTAGTCGTTAGTTACGAAGCAAAACGGTATACAGACGACATAAAATTCGCGCAAACGCTTGACAGTGGCGGATTTTAAACGTATTATTTCAACATTATAAAGTACTTAGCCCAGGTACTTCATGAGGCTCTCTTGCCATTGTGAACAATCCTTCTTCTCGGGCTTTTACTCACAGCAAGATGACCCGGAGTGGAAACTCTAGGGGAGACTATTCATCTGAACTTAGATGAAATATAGTTATGCGACGCTATTCTGCTTTTATACTGATTGCTCTGCTTGTGTTGTCACCATTTTGGAGTTGCGCTCTCACTGGACAAAAGGCGGCAACGGAAAAGGAGATTGCCGCCCAGCAAGCACGGGCTAAACCTCACTTGAGCTCCCGCACTGACGCCTACTACCATTTTCTCCGGTCTCGTCAGCTTCTTTATCAAAATCGGGTAAAAGAAGCATTGACTGAACTTGAAATCGCCGCGGAAGCAGACCCCGGGGCGGCCTATCTTTTTGGGGAGTTAGCCACCTTCTATCTGCGCCAAGGTCAGAATGCAAAGGCCGTCGAGGCGGCACAGAGAGCCAGAAATCTAAATCCTCAGTCAATCAAAACGAGAATGATGCTCGCTGGACTGTATAGCAGTCTCAAACAGACGGACCGAGCCATTGCCGAATACCGGGCAGTGCTCGATCTGGATCCGAAACAACAAAAGGCCAGGCTCTGGCTGGCTTCCCTCTACGCTGCCCAGAGTAGATATGAGGAGGCCCGTGAGGTTCTGAATGAGCTCGTGAAGCTGGATCCTGAAAATCCTGTGGCAAATTATTATCTTGCCCGGATGGAACTGGAGCTCAAGGAATACAATGAAGCAGAGAAATACTACAAAAAGGCACTGGAAATCAGACCTGATCTCGAAATGGCCCTCATGGACCTGGCTTATCTCTACGAGCTGCAAAACCGCTATGATGATGCAGAGGGGACGTACAAGAAAATCCTGGAGTTTGATCCAGAGAACAAGCAAGCTCGATCCAGGCTTGGCGATCTTTACCTGAGGCAAAGTAACTACCGTGGGGCTCTGGCCGAGTTTCAAAAGATAAAGGATCCAGAGGAGAAGGGTTTGGAGATGCGGAGTAAGGTCGGCCTCATCCACCTGGAACTGGAAGAATATGATCAGGCCATAGAAGTCTTCAACACTCTTCTGGCGGGAGACCCCGAAAACCAAAAGATTCGTTACTACCTGGGAATAGCCTATGAAGAGAAGGAGGATTTTGAGCGAGCCTTGGCCGAGTTCGATGCAATTCCTGCCTCCGAACCCTACGGACTGAAAGCCAGACTCCATCGTGGTTTTATTCTGGAGAAGCGAGGGGATATAGATGACGCCATTGCTACTCTCGAGGAAGTAATAGAAAACCACCCGGAGGAAGAGGACGGCTACCTTTACCTGGGGAACATGTACGAAACACTCAAGCGCTTTGCTGAAGCAGAGGCGGTTTTGAGACAAGGTCTGAAGATGGCTCCAGGCCATCAGCGCCTTCATTTTCGCCTTGGTGTCGTTCTGGATAAAATGGGGGACCGGCAAGACAGCATTGTCGAGATGGAAAAAGTGATTGCTTTGGACCCCAAGGATGCCAATGCTCTCAATTATTTGGGTTACTCTTTGGCGGAAATGGGCATACGATTGCAGGAGGCGGAGGAGTTTGTTAAACGCGCTCTGCAGATCAAGCCGGGAGATGGCTACATTACCGATAGTCTGGGCTGGGTATATTTCAAGATGGGCCGCCACAATGAAGCGCTCGTGTGGATTCAGAAGGCACTGGATCGACTGCCAGAAGATCCGCTGATTACCGAGCACCTTGGAGATACATACCAGGCTCTTGGCAGATGGCGTGAAGCGCAGGAGGCTTATGAGCGCGCATTGCGTCTCGGTCATGAAAACCCGAAGCAGTTGGAATCCAAGCTCGAGGAAAGCAAGAAAAAAGCAAACATTGAGGGGGCTCAGTGAACTCAGGGCCTGGTTTGAATTTATACAGGAGGGCCATGGGGCCTGAGCTAGAATGGCATAGATTAAGCAAAGTCGAGGCTGGGCCACTGCGGCTGGTTTCGCTAGTAATGTACGTTTATCTATTGTTCTTTTTCAGCGGCTGCGCCAAGGAGGTACCCATTTACGAACCGGCTGACCTGCCGGTTTCTTTGGTTGTTGCCCAATTGAAACAAAGAGAGAACCACCTTTTCAGTTTCCGTGCGGTCGGCACCATCCGGGTTCAGGGAGGGAAACGGCGCTGGTCGGGAAGAGCCTTCCTCCTCAGTGAATTTCCTGATTCCTTACGGTTGGAAGTGGTAGGCTTGTTCGGAAACCCCGTCCTATATGCAGTGAGCGATGGCCACCAATTTACAATCTGGGAGCCCGGTCGTGAGCATGCCTATCAAGGTTTGGCCTCAAGTGGCACTCTGGCAAGACTCGTCAAATTTCCATTGCAGGATCGGGAGGCCATCCTGCTGTTGGCGGGGATTGTACCGCCATGGCATCGGGTACAAGCAAAACTCTTCAGGTTGAGTGAGGCGGAGAGTTTCATGCTGCAACTGGAAGACAAGCATGCCCGGCTGAGGCAAAGGATCTGGCTCGAGGGTGAGGACATGATCGTGACCAGGGTTGAACGAGTGCAGAGAAATGAAGGCAAGTTTGAGGCCAATTTTTCTGACTTTGTTTCTATTGATGGATCATTTTACCCCAGAAGCATTGTGATGGAGGGAGGCCAAGCCCATCTCAGTATTCGCTACCAGCAGTTTGCGATCAACGAAGATTTAGACGCAAGTGTCTTTCATCTCGCCCTGCCTGAGGGAATCGAGATCGTTCCCTGGTAGTTTTGTCCTTGAAGGCGGTTTTCTAATGCAGCGTTTCGTTGCCGACCGCATGCTGGGAAAACTGGCAAAGTGGTTAAGAGTTCTCGGATATGATGTAGTGTATTTGCGACAGGCCGCGGATGAAAAGATTGTGGAACGGCTGCGAGAGGATAGGATTTTCCTGACCAGAGGCCGCAGGGCCGGATCATGGCAGGAGCTGGGCAGAGTTTTCGTTGTTACTGCCAATGAACCCCAAAAGCAGCTCCGTGAGGTGGTCCGAGGGTTGCGTCTGGCCATGATCGATGCCGAGCTCTTCAGTCGATGCCTCAGTTGCAATTGTCTACTCGACACAGTTAACAGGGAGGAAGTTCGCGCAGAGGTGCCAGATTACATTTACCAGACACAGAGCCAGTTTCACCGTTGCTGCGATTGCGGCAAGATTTACTGGCCAGGCAGTCATTCAGAAAAGATGCGCCAGCAGCTGGAGGAGATACTGGCAGACTTTGACTAGCCCGGATATTTCATGAATAACCTGCTGCGACCACGAAACTGGGAACCCGCTTGCGTGACTGAGCGGAGCGTAGCGAGCGCGAACCATATGGCCGTCCTTCCTGGCGTCCTCAGGTGTCAGCCCCTGCGACCGCAGAATCCTGTGTTAGGAAGAAGCGCCACAGTCACTCGGATCGCCCCGGATTTTTTCCAAAGCGTGATGAAGGCCCGGGAGTATCGATTCGAGATTTTCCCGGGCACCTCTGACACTACCCGGCAGGTTGATGATGAGTGTCTGCCCCCTGATTCCGGCCACTGCCCGGGAGAGCATTGCATGGGGGGTTTTGAGCAGGCTTGCGGTTCTCATCGCCTCGGCCATACCTGGCACCTGGCGATCAACAACCGCAAGAGTGGCATCAGGCGTTACATCCCGTGGGCTGACCCCGGTGCCACCGGTAGAAACCACCAGATCCAGACAAAGTTCGTCGGTAAGGTAGCGGAGTCGTTTTTCAATGAGGTGTTGATCATCTGGAAGCACCTCATGATGAGCTATGAAAAATCCAACCTTGTCCAGAATCTCTTGAACGGCTGGACCGCTTCCATCCTGGCGCTCACCCCTGAAACCCCGATCGCTGATTGTCAGTATTGCCGCCCGTCTCATATCCACCACCCGAGAGCGGAGTTTTCCCTCTTACTTAACGCCCTTTCTCATTATGAAACGCTGGGCGGCCGAACTCAGAACGCTCGACACACCCTTGTTTTTGGACAATCGCTTGAGATCGGCGACCATCAGAGTTCCGATGACCTTAAGACCAACTGGTAGAGGGGTTTTAGGATTGTTCACCAGACCCAGACGAACCTGGTAGTTTTTCATCCATTGCCTGTTGACGGCAACCTTGCGCAGGATCTCTTCAGGCAGATT
>CP070843.1:462933-465757 GCA_020350905.1 Deltaproteobacteria bacterium | reverse complement strand
TCCCAGATGCGGAGATATGACGAGTTACGATAAAAAGAACATATGTATCCAAGACGAAAGTGGGGAATTCGTTTGTATCGACATCAAATGAAAACAGACCATCTCACAGCCACATCGGTATCCCCAAAGGTTCCGGTGGTGAGCAAGCCTGAAGCATAAACTGGAGAGAGGAAGAGGCGGAGAAGTAGTCCCGCTAAAAAAGTATGGGTATCGAGAGACGACTCCATCCCAGAATCTTAGTCAAGTGGCGCGCTGTAGTGGAAACTGCGCAAGGTTCAGTAGAAGGAGAGACAAAGGACATTAGCGTCGACGGTGTATTCATCTTCTGCCCAATGGAGCCTGAGATCGGAGAGCAATTCCCTATTCTCCTAGAGCCTTCCGAACAGCAAACCATTTCTGTAATTGGGGAAAAGATTTGGTCAGGTACCTTTACTATTGACAATAAAACAGTATTCGGGATGGGTGTTCAGTTCATTCACATATCACCTGAAGACCGAAAATTCATCTCCACCCTGGTAGAGAAGGACTCAAGAGACGCACCATGAGAAACTGTATTTGGTATCTGGTTATTCTATCTATGCTGCTTGTTTCACCCCCACTTGCAGTTAAGATCGTAGCAGATGAATCTGTTCTCAAGAATGATTCAGAGTTAGTCTGTGACTTTATTGCAAAGCCAGTTCACGGACCCTCACCGTTGACTGTAACCTTTCAAGACCGTTCTACTGGAAAAATCACCCATTGGTATTGGGAATTTGGTGACAACTCTAGCAGTAGAAGACGCCATCCAGTTCACGAATATCTTAATGCAGGACAATATTCTGTATCGCTTACCGTAAAGGGTCCAGCCGGGATCTCTGAACTCGTCAAAGGAGATTACATAAAAGTCATTTCTAAACCGTAACTACATTGACAGAAGAGAAAAACATAACAAGTAGGTACCTCACAACAAACCCCGCTTCCAATCCTGCCCAGAAAGGATGATGGAAATGAAAAAATGGCCCAAGACCAGGTCCGAAGACCTGGGGTTCGTGCGGAAGTACTGCTTGGCGAAAACATACCCTGCAAGCGATGTACGCTGTCGCTATGTAAAAGCAAAGATAATGGCTAAATCCTTTGAAATCCCTACTGGTAAGACCGACTTCAAGGAGGTGGATGGAATCTTCCTCTGTCGGTACCCTGATGAAAATATGCCTACACACGAAGCACGCCTGACTTCAGAGCTCACTCAATGTCCTGACCCAGCAAGAAAAAAGATGATTGATGCCTAGCCCGGATATTTCATGAATTGGTGTCGCGAGACCGCGAAGATAGCGAACTGGCTAAAAGGACATTTCCCTGTGCAAGGGATTGTGCTCTCATTACATAAATCCAGCATGAGAAAGCCTTATCTGCACAGAGAAAATGTACCAAGAGATATCTTCACAACACTTAGCTAAGCTCACGGAAGGTGTGAAGGTCTGGAATAACTGGAGGCGTGAGTACCAAGACATCATACCAGATCTCCGTGATGCGAACCTCCGCGGAGCGACAGTCCGCTGGGTTACCCTCCGGGGTGCAAAAAATCTAACTGTCCAGCAACTCTGCAAGGCATTAACACTTTACGAAGCTGAATTAGACCAAGACCATCAGGAACTGATTCTGAGAGACCACTCTCATCTCCTAGAGGATCCGGACAAAAGCATATAATTTGCCAGTTTATCAAGGCGACGGGCAATAGAGGGTTTCACTCGATCGTTAGGACCCAGAGTCCGGATTAATTTACAAAATCTAGTAAAATAATATATTCTCCTATTGACCTTAGATTTTTTGGGATTAGAATTAAAGGTCAACTCGCCCTCTGAAGTAGCTCCCTTGGAATGGGAGTTCTTCTCACTATTGAATAACCAAGAATTAAAACAGCCAGGAAAGGTTGATGGTAAATGCTATGGATCCCATATTGACACCCAACAGTGAGCTACGCAAAGTCATTGAAACCGGTACCCGGGCCGCAAGCAATCTTTGCTGGGCTTGTGGCACTTGTGACAATGAATGCCCCATTAACCTCGCCAGCAACCGCCTTTCCCCCCGGAAGATTGTGAGAATGGCGAATATGGGATTATTCGATGAATTACTCTCCATACCAGAAATTTGGTACTGTCTGACGTGTCAGCGTTGTCTCGACGTTTGTCCAAACGGAGTGAAACCTGCGGAAGTGATCCGATTTATTCGGGAAGAATCTTTGCGTCGTCAAATCGTCAAATGGGAGACAATGCAAGACTACGAGAAGCTTTTCGGCCGTTTCCAGCGCGTCCGTTGGCACGCCACGGTCCGCTGCATCCAAGGGGAACTCGACACCGTTACCGATGAACAGTGGTATGCGTGGCTGGATACTCCGGTGGAACTGCCGGGCACTAAGATAACTCCCAAGGCATCTGCCGACCGGACAGTGTATTTCCGCCAGACGGCCGATTCAAATATAACGCTTTGCCTGACGTGCAGCGAATGCACCAACTGCTGTCCGATATTTCATGAACGGTCGGTTTTTGACCCCCAGGCCACCATCCGCATGGTGAACCTGGGGCTTACCGAAGAACTCCTGCGTTCGCCATCCATTTGGCTTTGTATCGGTTGCGGTCGCTGCAGCAGAGCCTGTACCCAGGCGGTCAAAGCGCGCGAAATTATCGCCCGTCTGCGCCAGATGGCCATCGACGGTGGATACGTAAGCCCACGGCTGCCCTACAAACTGAAAAAGGCCGAAAAATTACTGTATCCGAGATTGTTGGATGAAATCGATGCATGTCTTGGATTTTCCAATGGGAGGCTACTGCTTTCTGATATCGCCTGA
>CP070843.1:459679-462833 GCA_020350905.1 Deltaproteobacteria bacterium | reverse complement strand
GGAGAAGGTAAATCCCTATGTGCGGCCACTCTATGATGCCCTCCACGACATGATAGACTTCGAGCAGACGAGCACCTTACTCCAACGAGGCGTCATTGAAGTCGCACCTTTGGCCTTCATGAGGGGCCGCACCCTCAATGATTGTTTTGTCATTCTCGATGAAGCGCAAAATACAACTTCGGAGCAGATGAAGATGTTTCTAACCCGACTGGGGATAAGCTCTAAAGCGGTGATAACAGGAGATATTACTCAGATTGATCTGCCCAACGGCACACGCTCTGGGCTCATTGAGACCGTGGAGATACTTACGGACGTCGAAGGATTGAAATTCGTCTACTTTACTGATAAAGATGTCATTCGTCACCGATTGGTGCAAGATATCATCAAGGCATATGAGCGGGCTGAAAGAAAGAAGTGAAGCTGAGTACATTGAAACGTGGATACATACACAGCGTAGGGTTTGATATATAGTAACTTGGAAATGGCGCGCAATTTGCTTGCCCGGTATTAACGCTGGGGCTCACCAAGGCGAGACGAATCGCGTAGCAATCTACCCAGGGCTATGAATCAGGCCGAATGTTGCCCAGTTGAAACCCTGGTGAGAGTTTAGCCGATGCCATGTGACCGAGGAATGGATGGGGCCAGATAGGCTATGGAGCTATTAAAAAAGAAGCGCCAACAGAGCGCTGACAGCGCGAGACGGTTAGCAGCCCGTGAGCGCCGTGATGGCATCCAACCAGACGACCAAGTGAAGTCGACCCTGTGGCAGCAAGTCCTTCTTCTTGTCTGCTTTAGCCTCACACTGGGCGTTCTGGTCACGCCCCATTATATTGCCCTCCCAGTAAACTACCAGGTTGGAGATGTGGCGGATCACCATATTAAGGCAGTCCACGACTTCCTGGTGACTGATGAAACAGCCACCCAAAAGAAACGCGAGGAGGCCGGGCGCTCCTCTCTGGCTATCTATGACCTGGATGAAGAGACGGGCCAGCATCTTCGGGAGCGGCTGGATGCTGCTTTCACCATGATGCGCGCCATATTTCAACAGCCAGTAGAAAGCAGTGGCGAAGAAAAAGGGGCGAGCGCAGAAAGCAGTCGCGCTATCCATAAGTCTGCTAAAGAGAGGGCCCTAGAGAAAAAGAAGGATTTTGAGACAAAGCTCGGGATAACCATCTCCAATACTGATTATGCTATCCTGGTTAAAACGGAATTTGATCCGCGTTTTGAAGAGGCAGTAATAGAACTGGCGGAAAACGTTCTTGCCGGCGGTGTCGTGGGTAACAAATCTTTGTTGCTCAGCCAGATGCAAAATGGAGTGGTCCTCAGAAGTGTTCAGAGCGGGGCCGAGCATCGGGCCATGGATGTCCTCAGTTATCTCAGTGTCGAAGCTGCCAGTCGGCAGATGAGGCTGCGAGCTGGCGCCATATTGGAAGAAGAAAATCGCAGGGTACGCACCGCCATGGTACATTTGGCCCAAGCGCTCCTCCCACCAAACATCACCTTCAACCGCAATGAGACTGAACTGCGCAGACAGAAGGCTGTTGAGGCGGTAAAGCCGGTCTTTTTTCAGGTCAAGAAGGGAGAGATGATTGTCCGTGAGGGCCAAAGGCTGGGCGCCGAGCAGGTGCTCAAGCTGCAGATGCAGGCCCAGGGCAAGTTGGAGCGCGGGGTGATTTTCACTATGTTAGGTACCGCCTTGCTCGGTGGGTTGCTTATCTGGCTTGCTGTGCACGTTGCTGGGAAATACATCCGTCGGTTTTCAACTGAGACCAAAGATCTGCTCTTTCTGGCAATGGTTCTCATTATTCTATTGGTGCTGACCAAACTTTCCGTAGGTGTGGCCGACGCAATCCACAGTGCGTTTCCTTTCATTCGCCAGGCAGCCATTTTTTACATGCTGCCCATGGCCGCCGGGGCAATGCTGATAACCATCTTTTTCGGGCCGACAGTTGCCTTTCTATTCGCCTTCTTCCTCGCCTTGTTGGCCGCGCTGGTCTTGGACCACCAGATCAACCTCCTGTTTTACTACCTAATCGGCTCCCTGGTAGGAATCCAGGGCGTGGTTGTCTGCAGGGATCGTAGCACACCCTTGCGGGCTGGACTGACTGTCGGACTTACGAACGCCATGGTAATCCTGTTTGTCACCATCGCCTACCAAAAGGTCTTGACTACCCAGACCGGGGTGGCCCTACTTCTTGGTATCGTCGGAGGATTGCTTAGCGGCGTTGTTACCACCGGATTGTGTCCTCTGGCTGAGATTGCATTCGGCTACACCACCGACGTCAAACTGCTCGAACTGGCGAGCATGGATCAGCCTTTGCTCAGAGAACTTATGGTACAGGTCCCCGGAACCTATCACCATAGTATAGTTGTAGGCAACATGGTGGAGGCGGCGGCAAAATCCATAGAGGCCAATTCATTGCTTGCAAGGGTGGCGTCCTACTACCACGACATCGGTAAGATCAACAAGCCGCAGTATTTTGTAGAGAATCAGGCTGGTGGGGAAAACAGGCACGAACGATTGGCTCCGTCGATGAGCAGTCTCATTCTCATTTCACACGTTAAGGACGGCGTTGAACTGGCCAAAAAGTATCGTCTAGGTCGGGGCATCCAGGACATCATACAGCAGCACCACGGCACCAGTCTCATCTCCTACTTCTATCAGAAAGCGGTTGACCTTCAAGGAAAGCAAAAAAACAGCAAAGGGGGAGATGTGCCACAAGTGTCGGTGGAAGACTATCGTTACCCTGGGCCGAGACCGCAAACGAAGGAGGCCGGTCTGGTGCTACTGGCAGATACTGTGGAGGCGGCTTCCCGCACTCTGACTGATCCCACGGCTGCCAGGATCCAAGGAGTTGTTCAGAAAATTATTAATAAGATTTTTTCGGACGGCCAGCTGGACGAATGTGAGCTGACCCTCAAAGATTTGCATCAGATCGCCAAGAGCTTCATTCAGATCCTCATGGGCATATCTCATCAGCGGATTGAATATCCTGAGCCTGCCTCCAAAGGTTCAGAAGGAAAAGTGCGCGCCGATGGAGATCCAGGTCACCGACCAGCAAAGCGAGATCGAGACGGAACTCGAGAAGATCGAGACGAAGGCGAGGAAGATCTTAAACGCCTTGGCATCTTCTGAGAGCGAACTCAGTATCGT
>CP070843.1:456162-459579 GCA_020350905.1 Deltaproteobacteria bacterium | reverse complement strand
GAATGGGGAAGATATTCTTGGGCCAAAGCGCCTCGCTATGATGGCATGCCCGCGGAAACGGGACCTCTGGCAGAGATGGTGATGGCTGCTGATCCGCTTATCCTCGATCTGGTAAGAGAAGATGGTCCAAATGTGTATCTCCGGGAACTCGCCCGTCTGGTGAGAACAACCTTTTTGATCCCGGTCATGGAGCTGTGGCTCAAGGAGACGGCTTCATGCAAGGAAGAATTTTATTGTGATCACGGCAAAGCCAACAACGGGAGTGGTTACGGCTTGATCGAGGCGCCGAGAGGTGCTCTCGGCCACTGGGTAAAAATAGGCGGAGAGAAGATCGAAAAATATCAGATAATTACCCCGACGGCATGGAATGCATCGCCCCGCGATGCAAGCGGTGTGCGAGGTCCATGGGAGGAAGCTCTGATAGGAACGGAGATTAAGGATCTGGATAATCCAGTTGAGCTAGATCACATCATCAGGTCCTTTGATCCGTGTCTGGTCTGCACAGTCCATACGATTAATCTCAAGAAAAGACCTCGCACTATTTTTGTCTGAACATGGAAAAAGCTTCAGTTTGCCAATGAGAGACAGAGGCAGACTTATCGTAATAGACCTACATTATTACCTAAACGATGTTGTGAATGATATTTTTCAAACCCTAAAGAAAACGGGTGATCATTATGGAAGCGAGATATTACTTTCCTCAAGTTTTCACGGAAACTGACGAAAAGTTTCAGGCCTTGGCCGAGGAAAATGTCCTTTTAAGAAAAGAAATTCAGGTGGCGCGCAGGGCAGCAGAGCTTACGGCAAATCTCGTTGTCAAACAATTTGAAGAGACAGAAAAGGTACTCCGCCGGTTTCAAGTTGCGAATGCTCAAAGAAAAGCCGTACTCGATTCAGCAACGCAAAATTGTATTATTGCAACAGACAAGAAAGGCCTTATCACTGTTTTTAACACCGGAGCGGAAAGACTGTTGGGATATAGTGCGGAAGAGTTAATTGGCAAACATACTCCAGAGATATTTCATATAGAGTCCGAACTGGAATTGTTCAGTATAAGATTCAGGTCAAAGCATGGTTACAAAGTAAATGGATTTGATGTTCTCATCGAATATGCAATTCGAGAACAGTCCGAACAATTTGAATGGACATATGTCAGGAAAGACGGGGCGCAATTTCCGGTGAGAATGACAATTAACGCCTTACGCGAAACGGACGGCGACGTCAGTGGGCTCCTGTGTATAGCCATGGATATAACCGCGAAAAAGCGTTCGGAGAAAGCACTAAGAGAAAGCGAAAGGAAGTATAAATTACTGGTGAAGAATCTTCCCAATATTGTTTACAAGGGATATCTTGATGGTTCAGTAGATTTTTTTGACGACAAGATAGAAAGAATTACCGGCTTCAGCAAAGAAGAATTCCTATCCAGAAAGAAAAACTGGTTCGACGTTATCTATGAGGATGATGTTGAAATCACAAAAGATAAATTCAGGGAAGCATTGAAAACTGATGAGTCATATATGCGTGAATATCGCATTAAGTCAAAGGAAGGAAAACTTGTCTGGATAGAAGAGGGCGGACAAATAGTTTACGGAGAGGATGGAGAAATTGAATTTATCACAGGAGCTTTTCTTGACATCACAGAGCGAAAGTTGGCCGAAGAAGCTTTACATGAATCAGAAGAGAAATACCGCTCCCTTTTTACCAGCGGACCCAATCCGATTTTCGTACTAGACCAAGAGACCCAGATGATATTGGATGCTAATCCAATGGCTGAGGAGACCTACGGTTATTCAAAGGAAGATTTGATTGGTAGGCCTTTTAATGATCTTGGGCCTGTAGAAGATGTGTTGGAGGGTTTAGCGAATTTTGACTACTCTGATTGGCCAAAGGCCTGTGTTATAGGCTCAAAAGTGCAACACTTCCAAAAGAACAAGAAACCTTTTTACGTCAGGGTTACAGCCTGTCCGATTAGATACAAAGACAAAGAGGCGATCATTCTCGCTACCACAGATATTACTGAAATGCTGGAAAAAGAAGCTCAACTTCTACAGGCCGATAAAATGACCATGCTCGGTGAAATGTCTGCTGGAGTTGCTCATGAACTGAATCAGCCGCTCAATGCAATAAAGATGGGTAACGAATATCTCAAAATGATGGTTGAACAAGGAAATTCCATCCCTGAGAAAGATTTGTTGGAAGTAGCCAGCCAAGTGAGCGAGCAGGTGGACAGGGCCTCAGAAATTATCAATCGCCTCAGAGAGTTTGGGTACAAGCCCGATTTCGCCAAAGAAAAGGTGGACGTCAATAAGCCCATTCAAATGGTTGCTGGTATGGTCAAACAGCAGCTCGGCTTACAAAATATACAAGTGGATATTTATCTTGAGGAAAATCTCCCTCACATTTGGGGGCATAGCAATAGCATAGAGCAGGTGATTCTCAACCTGGTAACCAACGCCAGAGACGCCATACATGAGAAGAAAGAGGCTCGTCTTGATAGCCGTGACGATGTTATTACCATACGTTCCTTTAAAGAAAATGACAGGGTGGCGGTTTCAGTTTCAGATACCGGTGCGGGCATCCCCGAAGCTCAAAAGAACAGGATATTTGAACCCTTTTTCACCACAAAAGATGTGGGAAAAGGAATGGGACTTGGCCTTTCCATCACCTACGGAATTGTTAAAGACTACGGCGGCGAGATCGAAGTTTACAGCGATGAAGGCACAGGCACAACGTTCAAGCTCACATTCCCCTTCGCCCAATAAGTAAGGCACTTGCCATGCCGAGACCAAACACGGTTTCCGGAAAGAATAGATGGCTCAAATTCATCGTTGACCGTCCTTTCCATATCCTCCTTACAGCATTCATAATTACTCTTCTCTTTGCCTGGCAGCTCCCCAAGCTCAAGTTCCAGACATCCATCTATGATCTTGCTGTGGAAGATATTTCAGAGACAGTTCGGTATGAGTCCTTTAAGAAAGAATTCGGTACCGACGAAATGATCTTCGTTGTGGCAAGTGCGGAGAATATCTTTGAGCTCGCTACCTTTCAAAGAATCGACGTTTTGGCTCAGGCCCTTGCGGAAGTAAACGGTATAAGGAGAGTGATAAGTCTTCCCGGAATACGAAAAGACATGGACCTGACCGAAAGGTGGAACCTTGCCGATTTCGAAAAGCTCGTCGCTCCAGTTGAGCTTTTCCAGAGAAACCTCATTTCCGCAGACAACAAAAAGACGATCATCACCTTGATCTTGGAAGACATTGAGGCAAAAGATGAGGTTATTCCTGCAATAGAGGAAATAATTGCAGAAGAAAAAGACGGGCTCTCTCTTTACCAAATCGGCATGCCCTTGGTTTCAAGGGCCTTAGCAGAGTACACCGAGAAAGATTTTCTCCATCTCCCTCCCGTTACCTTTTTACT
>CP070843.1:452663-456062 GCA_020350905.1 Deltaproteobacteria bacterium | reverse complement strand
GCAGGAGTGCCATATGACGTCCGCAAGGCTGAACCCTATTCGGTTTATTCGGAGCTGGATTTCGAGATTCCCACCGGCACCAGAGGGGATGCCTTCGATCGTTACCTGGTCCGTTTGGAGGAGATGAAGCAAAGTCTGCGCGTCATCGAGCAGGCACTGGAGCGGTTGCCTGAAGGGGCGATCAAGGCGGCGGTACCTCACAAAGTGAGACCCCCACGGGGCGACTACTACTTCGCAGTGGAATCTGCCCGCGGTGCTGTGGGTTTCTATATTGTCAGCGACGGAAGCTCCTATCCCTACAGACTCAAGGCCAGAGTTCCATCATATGGTAACCTGCAGGTTCTCACTGAGGTGCTGCCCGGAACCCTGGTAGCGGATACCATCTCCATCCTGGGAAGCATCGATATCGTTGTACCTGAAGTAGATCGATAGTCACGAGTATTTGAGCGGAGATAATCATGGCCGCCTGGCAAAACCTGGTAAACTTCCTCGGTCCTGATCTGGCGCGGATTGTTGTGGGTCTCGTGGGTGTTTTGGCTCTGGTACAGGTCAACGCTCTGTTTTTGGTCTGGCTGGAGCGCAAAGTCGCCGCTCACATCCAGCTCCGAATCGGTCCCAAAGAGGTCGGGCCTTTTGGTATTCTCCAGACTATTGTCGATGGTATCAAGCTGGTGAGCAAAGAGCTCATCACCCCTCGCCATGTTGACCGCAAACTGTTCATGCTTGCGCCCATCGCAGTGTTCTTGCCGGTGCTGGTGAGCTTTGTGGTGATTCCTTTCAGCGAACGGCTCCTTATCCGGGATATGAACGTTGGGCTGCTGTTGATCTTCGCTTTCTCCACCTTCAATGTACTCGCGGTTCTCGTGGGTGGCTGGGCCTCCAACAACAAGTACTCTTTGTTGGGGGCCGTCCGCGCGGTGGCCCAGAATGTGGCCTACGAGATTCCTTTGCTGCTCACGGTGCTCAGCGTGGTCATGTGGTCTAACAGCTTGCAGATGTCCGAGATCGTGGCGTCGCAGTCCAAGATCTGGCACGTCTTTTGGATGCCTGTGGCCGCCCTCATCTACCTTATTTGCGCTACGGCGGAAACAAACCGGGCGCCTTTTGACATCCCGGAGGCAGAGTCCGAGCTGGTAGCCGGCTTTCATACCGAGTACAGTGGAATGCGTTTTGCCCTGTTTTTCTTGGCCGAGTATTCCAACATGCTCATAGTTTCGGCGGTGGCAACCACCTTGTTTTTCGGCGGCTGGAAAAGTCTTCCCGGTCTCGGATTTTTGCCCGTGCCCGGCTTGATCTGGTTCTTTGCCAAGACCTATGTGCTGATCTTCGTGACTATCTGGGTGCGCTGGACGTTCCCGCGATTACGCTTCGACCAGCTCATGAATTTTTGTTGGAAGATCATGATTCCGGCGGCATTGCTTCACTTGATCGTCTACGCCGGAATCATAAAATTATTGCGTTAGTTTGTATCGGATCTAGTCAACATCGAAAACCAGGTTCTTTGGGACCGAATTCTTTACTCAGGCAACGGTGCCTTTGAAGGGGAGAACTGAGCGGAGCTACATCTCTTATGGGTATGATCAAAGACATTGTGAAAGGCGGCTGGAGCTTGATCGCAGGCATGTGGGTCACCATCCGACGCATCTACCGACCTGTGGTCACGGTCCAATATCCCCGCAAATATCTAGAGATGAGCCCAGCCTACCGCGGGCACATTGAGTTTGAACAATTTCCCGAAACCGGGAGCCATAATTGCGTTGCCTGCGGCACCTGCATGCGATTTTGCCCCACCAACGTGATCAAGGTCCAAGGCGAAAAGACTCATACTCACAGCGAGAAACGAGCGAGCCTCTATTTTATTGATTTTTCTCACTGCAGCCTGTGTGGTCTGTGCGTGGACAACTGTCCCACCCAGACACTGAAGTTTTCAGGAGAATACGATTTGGCGCATTATAGCCGTTGGGATGGGGTGGTTGACCTTATCCAACGGTTGGAGGAGTCGGCATGAACTCGGTTCAAAGCCTCATTCAACCCCAAGTCCTGGCCCAGTTAGGGTTCGCCGGGGTCGTGGCACTTACCCTTACCGGGGCGCTCATAGCAGTTTTTCCCCGAAATATTCTGTACAACGTTTTGGGCCTTATTATTTGTCTCACCGGGGTAGCAGGACTTTTTGTCTACCTGGGAAGCCCTTTTATCGCTCTGATGGAGCTCCTCATTTACGTGGGTGCAATCTGTATCTCCATTATTTTTGCTATCATGCTGTCCAGGCCGCTCCACCTGAGTCTACCCAAAAGGCATTTGCCTAAAGTGGGCCTTGCTCTGGGAGTAGGCGCGGCGGTGTTCATCATGCTGAGTGCAATCATCAGCCGCACCGAGTGGCAGCCGGCCGCGATGCGCAGCAACGATTGGTCGATCACCACTTTGGGCACCTACCTGCTTACCCGCTACGATCTGGTTTTCGAAGTGATTTCTCTGGTGCTGTTGGTTGCCATCCTTGGTGCCATCATCATCTCGGGTTATGCTCGCAGGAGTACGTCGTGAACAGTCTTTACACCTATCTTTTTTTGGCAGCGTTGTTATTTAGCCTGGGGATCTTTGGGGTGTTTCAGCGCCGCTCCCTCATCGGCATGCTCATCGCTATAGAACTCATGCTGAATGGCGCCAGCATCAACTTTATGGCCTTTAACCGATTCCTGGCACCTGATCCCATTGTCGGTCAGATATATACCCTCTTCATTATGGGCATTGCCGCTGCTGAGGCGGCCATCGCCCTGAGTATCATAGTGGCAGTATTCCGCAGTCTCCGTTCCATTAATATCGAGCGGGCCCAAGAACTACGAGGCTAACCATGACCTCTTCCTGGTTCCAAGATCCAACTTTGCTGGCAGCCATGCTGGGAGCGCTGCTGCCCTTTGTTAGTTTTGTTCTGATAATGGTCTTTACCCGGCCATACCCGAAGCTGTCGGCAACAATCTCAGTTGCGGCCGTCAGTGTATCCCTCATCTGCGCCCTTTCCCTTCTCGGCCGCCACTGGCATCTGGAGCAGCCTATCCAATACACCGCCAAATGGCTGGTCTCTGGAAAACTGTACGTTCCCTTTGGATTCATGCTGGATCAACTCAGTCTGCTGATGCTCACCATTATTGCGGGTATCAGCTTTCTGGTGCAGGTTTACTCTCTGGGCTACATGGCTGGGGATCCTGGCTTTGCACGCTACTATGCCTTTCAGTCTTTGTTCGCCTGGGCCATGATGACCATGAGCATCGCCCCCACCATGCTCCAATTCTACATTTTCTGGGAGCTGGTGGGTTTGGCCTCCTACCTGTTGATTGGTTTCTATTATGAGAAGTTCAGCGCTTCCGAAGCGGGGAAAAAGGCATTCGTTATGACCCGTCTGGG
>CP070843.1:449368-452563 GCA_020350905.1 Deltaproteobacteria bacterium | reverse complement strand
CAATACCTATAATGACGTGGACCTGATTTTCGACTGCCTCGACACCATTCCTTCAAGGCTCCATCTCCAGGAAATGGGAGAGCGTTATAACATACCTCTTGTCCACGGCGCTATTGGGGGTTGGTTCGGACAAGTGGCCGTTGTCTGGCCGGGAAGCAAGCTGTTGAGCAACATCTACGGAACGAAACGGGAGGGAATCGAGAAGACTCTTGGAAACCCGCCCTTTACTCCCGCGTTTATTGCAACTTTGATGGTGAGCGAGGGAATCAAGCTCCTGCTGGGGAAAAAGAAACGAGAGAACACAGTCCTCTTTGCAGATCTCCTGAGCAATCAGTGGCAATATATTACTCTTTAGAGGAGGACTGTTTGGATTTGCATTGTCCTCATTGAAATGTAATGCCGCAGTCGCATTTTGGGAGTCCCTGCCCTTTTATTTCCACGAGTGGTGTCGCGGGAGATCTTTTGCTTGCGAAATGTTTTCAGCTCCGGTAGGTTACGCTAGGTTTTACAACTCGTTTGCCGCCGGACTTTGTCTGATAGTTGGAAAGGTAGGGAAATGTCGAGGATATTGCTAGAGAAGTATCTGGTTACGGCTCTGATAGCGGCCAGGAAGGCTGGAGAAGCGATACTTGAGGTCTACCATGGCAAAATTGACGTCTCATACAAAGAAGATGATTCACCCCTGACCCTCGCTGACAAACGTGCTCACAGTGCTATTGCAAGCCATCTATCGTCGGACTCCACAAGTAGCATTCCCATCCTCAGTGAAGAGGGGAAACTTACTCCACACGAAGAGAGAAAGGGGTGGGAATATTATTGGCTCGTGGATCCTCTGGACGGGACCAAAGAATTTGTAAAACGGTCAGACGAGTTTACCGTGAATATAGCGTTAATTAAGCAAAACAGACCGGTGTTGGGCGTTATTTTTCTCCCAGCTATAGGCTGTTTGTACTTCGCCGCTGAGGGACTTGGCTCTTACAAGTTGGAGGATGTGGGGGCAATCGGGCAGCTGGTGGCTGGCGCGGCAGAGTTCTCTGATGAAAACAAACCACTAAAGGCTTTGATTGAGGCGGCCGTCAGACTGCCCGTACAGCAGTCTTACAAGAAGTCTCCGGACCAATTGAGTTTAGTTGGGAGTCGTTCGCATGGCACAGAAGCGCTTTCCGGCTTCGTTGAGAAGATGAAGCAGCAGTATAAAAAGGTGGATTTTGTTCCCGCCGGCAGTTCCCTTAAACTCTGCCTTGTGGCTGAGGGCAATGCTGACTTATACCCCAGATTCGGTCCCACTATGGAGTGGGACACTGCGGCTGGCCATTGCGTGGTGGAACAAAGCGGCGGAAAAGTGGTGGACATGAAAAAAAAGGCCCCACTTGACTATAATAAGAGGGACCTGCATAATCCCTATTTCGTCTGTATTGCAAGACACTTCAGAGAAGTAAGCTTGCCGCTTTAGCCAATTGACCTTGATCCGTAGATGATCTTGAGGAGTTAGTACGTGCGCCCGAGGATGATATTGTTTTTCGCCCTGGCTATGGTGGCGTTTGCAGCTGTGAACTGCACCAGCAGCAGCAAGAAGAGACAAGGTGAACCAAAGGAGCGAGCCTCTTATATACCGGAGGAGATCCCAGCCAATTTGCTCCCAACTATGGCTGTTGGAGTGGATGAGTGTTATGTCTTTGTAAGACCGGACGGGGACGCACCCTTTTTTGGTCCTCTGGGAAAAGGGGAGAACATCAAGAAAGTAGGTGCTGAAAAATCCTGGATTCTGGCCTGGATCCCAAGACTCCGAATCTCTGGCTGGGTCAGGAAACACCAAGTATACCTCATCCATAAGGAAATTTCGCACAAGGGGACCATTCCCACCAAATACCTTACCATCCTGCACATCCTAAAGAAGCGGGTAAATATTAGGAAGGCGGCTTCAACACGGGCTGGGATTGTTTATAAAGCCAGGCAGCGGCAGGAATATCTGTTATTGGATGAAAAGAAGGGCTGGTACCAGATATGGGTACCTCAGGTGAAAAAGAAGGGGTGGGTTGCTGGGGAGTTGGTTGTCAAACAACACAGAAAGTGAGAGCTCTTACAGGATTTCTTAGGTTACCAGTTTTTCCGCTATTTTTGTGGTTCGCTGGACTATTTCTGTAGCAGTCGCTTCATCCCTTTTCACGATACCTTCTCCAGCCTTGATCTCAATGCGGGTCAATTCAGAAGTGATTTTTTTTAGTTTTATCACAACTACCAAATCGTCCGCCGTGGCGAGAATCTTCTCCCCACTCTCGCTTTTTTTAACCTTCTCCACATCGATAACCATCTTGCATAGCGTCACTAGAAGGGCTTTTTTCACCCGATCGTAATCATAGGAGACCGTCCTGGCAACAGGGGTCGATACGAAGTACTCAGCGCCACCGGCAACGCCTGACCCTACAGTGCTTAAAGCGCCCACTGCCGCAGCACAGCCACTGAGCGCAAACAGAAGAAAAAACCCCATGATGAGGGGCTGGATTGAGCTTTTCCTGTAAATTTGCATGGACACCGTTTCGTTTCATTGCGCGTAAAAGATTTGTGATTGCGTCTCCGAAACTGAATAGAGCAAACAGTGTGCCAAACGTTACTGCAACAATTAATCCTTAAAAATCAATCTCTTATATAAATTGACACTCTCTGCCTCTCAACAGGTACAGCCGGATTGAGGCCAAGACTGCCCATTTGTGTCACTCGGGTTTGAAGCAGAACTCGCTCTCCCAGGAGTCATCTGTTCTTGGAAATCAACTTAACCTTCGAATATGTTTTCCAGCCGTTCCAGATCATTGACGATTCGCCAGTTGCCGCCACCTGCCTCAACACGCGCTCTCCAGTCTTCAACCCGCTTGTAGTATTCCCGGGGATCAACGTTGTCGCTGCGCAGCTTCGTGACGTTCAAGGCAACCACATTGCAACCATCCACCTGGATGGGAAAATCACGGATGTGCCCTTTGACCAACTCTTCTTTAAGATCTGAGAATATGAGAATGTACTTCTGTCCCGCTCCGGCCTCGTTTAAAAACTCCACGGACTGCAAGACTCCCCCGGTAATATCCGTGTAGGCACTGCCTTTTGCAGTCTGTACGAAGTTGTCGATTTTCTCTTTGAACAACCGTTTCTGTTGGTTAGCTATCGATGGGCGTTTGTCAAAGGTCATTTTGGCAACAATATCCT
>CP070843.1:440754-449268 GCA_020350905.1 Deltaproteobacteria bacterium | reverse complement strand
CCGAAGCACTGCAAGCCTTCGGCCACTATGCACAAGCCAATCCCACCGAAGGCACACCGAAGGTAGGGTACGCACTGGCCTTAGCCGAGTTAGGCCGACTTGACAACGGTATCAGGGCCATGCGCCGGGCTCTCCAAGAGAATCCAGAGGCCCTGCCGTACGTGGCCATCGACGGGAAACTTCGACCGAAGGTGGAACGGGTAAAGGGACGATATGAACAGTCAGAGCAATTTTTTGGCAATGATCCGGGCGGCTCATTCATGCTGGCGGCGCTGTATTACTTGCTGGATGACATGGCTGCGGCCCAAAAGGCCATGGAGCGGAACATAGATTCCTACGACACCTCGACCAGCGCCATAAATCTCAAAAGGCTGATAGAAGAAGAAACCCAGGTCCCATAATCCGGACCCAGTCAACATGGGGCGCTATCCTCTCTCCATTTTGACTGGTTGCCACGTCCAATTTCCACATCCACTCCACTCACCGACGTCTGCTCCCAAACGGTTAATGTATTGACACGCTAGAGTGATTTCTCCTATCCTGCTCCCCATCGCATAGACGCATCCATTACAATCATCAACTCGATCGTATAGGAATTTCCTTTTTTGAATCCGCCAGCGGCGGACGTCATATAAAATCGCGGAGCGATTTTATAACTTGATTACCTCTTTCAGGGGGAGATGGGCATGGACCGTATAGACCGCTTTGTTGCTTATAGCGAACTCGTGGGAAACGTAAACACAATCATACCGGCAGCGGAGATCGAGGAGGAGGTGGGAAAAGGAACGGCACAAAAGCGCTACGTCAAAGCCCACCGTTTCGGACTGGAACCGCTACAGCCAGACATTGACGAAAAAGGGATAAATGAAGCAGTTGTTGAGGCCGACTACGCCATCGCTGAAACCGGGACGGTGGTACTTGACAGCGCAGACGAAAAACTTCGGCTGGCAACCTGTCTGGCGGAAAAACTCACCGTCCTGGTGGAAGGTTCACGGGTCAAAGAAAAATTAGAAGATGTTGTGGATTTCCTGGAAGAGCGCTCAAGGAAAGAAAATGGCTACATCGCCTTCATAACCGGGGCGAGCAGAACGGCGGACATTGAGCGAGTCCTCACCATAGGCGTGCACGGCCCCCGGGAGATGCAGGTCATCATTGTCGAGGACATGTAATGTCCTCAAGGCAAAGTGCATAGCGCTCAGGGCAGAGGGAAAAACAGAGGAATGAGAAGTCAGTCCTTCGACAGGCTCAGGACAGGTAGTCAGAATTAAGAATCCAGGAGAATCACCTCATTCCGTCCTTAGCTACTGGTTACTGACTTCTATCTCCTAGTTTAGAAAACCTGGTCTACGCTCTTTGCTGTTACCGTACTAGGTGGTGGAATGAAGAAACTGAGAGATAGAATCCAAGAAAAGCTCAATGACAAGATCCTCCATGACACCCTGAAGAACTTTGCTTCGAGTTACAAAGTGTCCCGGGACAGCGCCTTCAAAGGTCTTGATTTCGAAGCGCTTCGTCGGCAGGTAAATAGTCTCAAAGAGCTTTCACGAATGGATGTGGAGGATCTTTTTCACCAGTTCAAGGAAAATGTGGAAGAACATGGCACTCAGGTCTACCGCGCTCAGGACGGTACCGACGCCAATAACTATATTCTGGACGTGTGCAAGAAACACTCCGCTGAATACATCGTCAAATCCAAGTCCATGACCAGCGAGGAGATCAAACTGAACGACGCTCTCGAGGCGGGAGGCGTACAACCAGTGGAAACCGATCTGGGTGAGTATATCCTTCAGGTGTCCAAGGATCATCCGTCTCACATGGTCATGCCTGCTATTCACCAGACCCGGGGCCAGGTGTGCGACATCTTCACAGAGCACTTTGGCAAGGAAATCTGTCCCGATATCGAAGAAATGGTTGGGGTTGTGCGGCACTACCTGCGGGACTATTACTTCAAGGCTGGGGTGGGCATCACCGGGGCCAACGTTGCCGTTGCCAGCACCGGCACTATTGGCATTGTCACCAATGAGGGGAACGCCCGACTGTGTACCACGCTGCCGCCTGTGCATATAGTGCTGCTGGGTTACGAAAAGCTGGTGCGAAATTTCGAAGAGGCCATGAAGGTTTTGCGGGTTTTGCCGAAAAGTGCCACCGGTCAGATCATCAGCACCTATGTAACCTGGATAAAGGGGCGCAATCCGTCATTCAAGAGCGAGGACGGTCTCAAGGAAACACACTACGTTTTTCTCGACAACGGCCGTCTGGAATATCTTGAGCACCCCACCCTCAAGGAGGCGCTTAAGTGCATTCGCTGCGGAAGTTGCGCTAATATATGCCCGGCGTACGAAATGATTGGAGGCCATGTTTTCGGGCACATATACATTGGTGCCATTGGCCTTATCTTTACCGCTCTTTTCCATGGCGAACAGGCAGCCAGGGAAATTCTAAACCTCTGTCTCTCTTGCAAGGCATGCTCACACAACTGTCCAGCCGGCATTGATCTGCAGCACTTGATCGGTGAATTGAAGCTGTTTTTCGGGGGCAAATTCGGGGTCAGCCCGTTGAAAAAGGCGGTGTATTCGAGCGTGCTAGCCAAGCCCACCGTGTTTCGTGGTCTCATGGGAGTGGGTTCGGTTATCCAGACACCTTTTATCACCAAAAACAGAAAACACCTGAGGCTGCCGCTCCCTGAAAAGCGTGCCTTCCAGATACCACCGAGCGTGAAGAGGCCGACTTTCACCGACCTGGCTAGAGGGCAAACAGGTGCGACTTCGGCTGCCACATCTCGCGTGTTTTTTTATCCAGGCTGCGCGGTGGAATATTTTTATCCTAATATGGGGATAGCACTCATGGACCTGCTCGGAAGGGCTGGGGTTCGGGTGGACATTCCGCGTATCTCAGGTTGCTGCGGACTGCCCGCCACCTTCGGTGGTGACAGGAAGAGTGCGGAGAAAATCATACACACCACTCTCAATTACATGGGCCACCCGGATGATTACGACGCCTACCTGGTGCTCTGTCCGAGTTGCGGCGTGGCAATAGTTGAGCAGTTTGAAAACTTCGCAAAAAAAGATCACGTACTGGAGGAAAAAGCCAAGAAAATAGCGGCCAAGACCAAGTCGCTCTCAACGTTCTTAGAAGCAAGCGCCGTCAAGTTCCGCGCTGGTGGGAATAAAAAGGTAACGTATCACACTCCCTGTCACCTTGGTCGAGGCTTGAAGACCACCGCAGAACAGTACCTGAGCCAACTGCTGGGCGAAAGGTTCGTGCCGCTCAAAGACACCGATGTCTGCTGTGGATTCGCTGGATCCTATTCAGTGGATTTTCCTGGGATTTCTTCGGGGATACTTGGAAAAAAGATCGAACATATAAAAGAAACTGGCGCAGATATGGTCGTTACCGATTGTCCCGGCTGCATAATGCAGATTGATGGGGGCGTGTTGAACAACGACTTACCGATCAAGGTTCTACACTTGAGTGATTTTCTGGCAAACTTGGAAATCGTGCGGGATTAAGGAAACAAACTCTTGCATCCTTTCAGATACAATCGGCAACAGGATTGATACTGGCAAACAACCACGGAGAAAAAACCCGCACACTGGTCTTGATTTTGAAGCTGATATTCTCGTTTCATGAAGGGGAGCCGATGCATTTCTTGAGCGTCTCGAGCAATTCCTCAGACTCTGGGGGTTTCTCTATGTAAGCCTCCGGCTCTGGTACGGTTTGGCCCCGGTAGCTGTTGAGCATTTGCATGGAGTGGAAAAATGTCTTCTTGGCGATTGCCGAGATCATGATCACCGGGATATTTTTTAGATTCTCGTCTGTTTTTACCTCCCGATACATTTGGATACCACCCGATTTCGGCATCAAGACATCGAGAATGATAGCCGCCGGGTTATGTTTGCGGGCTTTCTGGATACCCTCCTCCCCATTGTTGGCGATAATTGGTTTATAGCCGCTCGTCTCCAGAAGGGTGGAGATGAAGATCCGCATGTCCATCTCATCATCCACTACCAGTACTTTCCTGTTCTGCATGAAAGAGGTCCTCCAATTTACTCTTCTTTCCTCATCTCCCTTGAGGGTCTAAAGATTATACAGGTGGTGGTACCGTGTGCATAGAGTTTGCCAACTTTGTCAACTAACTTTCCTTCAGCCCTCACCATCCATCCGAAGGAATGTAACAGGATTCCCTCCATTCAACAACCCTAATAGTGTGCTCTAAGAATGGTGGCCTCCAGGCATGAAGGCAAGGGTGAGAGAGGTGCTCATCAGAAAATGATTAGGGAATGAAAAAGCCGCCTGTTCATGCAAACAGGCGGCACACAATGGTCACAGTCTCGTTTATAAGATTCAGTCTGCCAAACTACACCCCTCGGTGCGTATCAGTTTCATCAAGATGTTTTTTTCCTTCGGAAAACGAAGTAGATCCCAAGGACCACCACGATGGTGGCAATGACGATGCCGCCAAGCACTTCTATGTTAGCTGCCATATACAGAGCCCGGCCAATAAGTTTTTGGTGTTCCTCGTCGGTTTTCGGGATAAGTTCAAGAACGCTGCCAGCCTTACTCACGACTCGGTAGGCGAAGGCGCCGTCGGGAACATCTTTGTGGCAGGAGAGGCAGACGCCTATCCGTTCCATGTGGTCTCGCTGGTCTTTGGTCAATGGCCCGGAAAGCGGCCAGTGCTGCCCAACCGATTGAACTTGCTCACCTTCACGGGTAACAACCTGATCCAGATCCATGGGTAAATCGGGAATGGGACTGATCTGATACTTGGCGGTCTTGGTTACAAGTTGTCCTTTTTCATTCATGATATCAACGTAGATACCACCAGTGTACTGTCGCAGATACCTGCCGTCGTGAGTTCCGTAGCCCAGGGCCTTGGAGGTGGCGTGACAGGAGGTGCACTCACGTGCCTGGCGGGCGGTAGTGTGTGGAGCAGCCGGGGCCATATCTATACCCCGCTGGCCCTTAGCACCGCCGCCTTCGGTGTTCGGGGGTGTTCTCCAGATTTTGTTGTGAATCAGCATCTCACCATCCGGAGCAATAACGGTGGTAATTTGCTGACAGCCGGGAACAATCGGGCTCACCCTACCTTCACCATTGATGCCAAGGACAGGGTTTTCCCACCTGAGGTAAGAGCGGTTTTCCGAAGTCTTGCCGAAGGCAACGCCTGGTGCCACAGGTGGTTTGCCATCCCGAATGGATTCTGCGGTGTGGCCGTCAGGAAAATGGGTATTGCCGGCGGCTACCCAATCCGTGGCTCTCTTGTCGCCTGAGAAATCTACTTTGACATGGCAGCCGTAGCACTGCGGCGCCCAGGCAGAATGGCAGCCGTAACATTCTATCTTCTGCAAATGCTCAGGGGTTCTGATCTTAGCTGCAAGTGCAGCATTCTTGTTCTGCCATTTATCTTGAAGGTTGATTGTTTTCAGGGCGGGAACTTCGAAGTCCAAACCACTGGCTGAATGGACGACCACTTTATCGCCTTCACGGACGACATTGCCGAAAGGATTGCCGCGAGTAGTAAGCAAGTACCCATCCTGGGGAGGGTATTGAGTGGCGTATTTCGTCTGGTTTTCCAGGAGTTCCTTGGTCACTCCGCGGGGTTTATTCATATCGAGTTCGTTGCCGAATTCATCGCCCCAGCCCAGAGGTAACTCCCAAGGATACAGGGTTGCGGTTCCATGACAGTCTGAACATTCGATTTCTACGTTGGCCAGCAAGGTACCGGTGATATTGCCGTTGCCATGCATTGAGGTAGTGGCGTGGCAATCCTGACAGAGAAGGCCGCCCTCGGGGTTACCTTCGCGGGATTTAAGCTTGTGGTGGGTATCATCTTGAATGAACTGGTAGACCTTGGTGTGCAGTTTGGGCTGTTTTTCCCGTCAGCGGTGAAGGGGCTGCCATAGGGAAATTCCATCAGGCCCTGATAAGAGACGCCGATGCGCTTGCCTCGATTGTGGCAGGAAACACAGGTCTCATGGGGTATTCCAGAATAAACCATATTGTTCACCACTACTTTGGCCTTGCGTGTGGACTGGATGGAATGGACCATGGCATGACCGGTTTGGTCCCGTTTCACCGTCTGGTCACCGCCTTCATAGAGACCCGCGTTATTGTAAGGGATATGACAGGCGGCACAGCCCATGCCGCGGAAATCCCCCCGCTTGTTTCTGCCTTTAACGCCAACGTGGCAGCGTTGGCAATCGGTACGGATGTAGGTATAGATTGCCTCATAGGGCTTGTCTTTGAGACTTTCAACGTCGGTTTTGGGAACCTGGATGAGTTTGGCCGGGAAATTGTCCGGATAAGCGTTCATGAGCGCTTGGGTGTATTCCGTATATTCTTTTGTTCCGAACACAGGTGTGGAGCCATCGGGGTCGTCTACGTCGTAATTACCATATTTCACCGCGTACCCTGTACCTGCAGGGCCCCAGCCCCATACAGCGCCTTGGATTTTGCCCGCCTCGGTCTGCATGATAGAGCGGTACTGAGCATAAACCCACTTTTGGTGACACTGGCCGCAAATCTTTTGATTGACCCAGACGGAAGCGGCATGGAGGACAAGGGTATCCAGAGGACTTCCGTCAGGTGCACCGGTGTGAGCTTTCTTGGCATCCTTCTCCTCCGCCGGGTCGCCGCCGTGACACACCACACAGCCGTTGGGATCCCCCAGCTTTGAGCCCCTCTCGTAAATCTGTTTGGCCATCTCGGACTGGTGAGAGCGAATGGGTTCTATTCCGGCATGGCATTTGTCTGGCGCTAGGCAGCCAGTATTCACCGCAGGATATCCTTGAGGGTCCATATCGGCAACAGGGTATGCTGCGCCGACCTCCACAACTGGATAAAGGAAGAAGAGAATGGCAAGAAAGAGGAAAAGGTAAAAAACTTTCATTTTTTTTAACCAAACATGCATGGCCTCCCCCTTGATTTGGTAAGAATCATGCCCTCACTACAACCTTGTACTTTATTCTGCGGCTTCAATCACCCCCTTTCCAAGAATATCGAGACTGCGGACACAAAGGTCGGCAGCCCAGACACTCTGTGCCAAAGCATTTTCTACAAGAAATGATAATGAGACAGGATTTTCTAAAAGTGGGAACTAAAACTCTCTGAGCAAAAAGTACCCGAATTCTTTTGTGGTTGCAAGTCTGAAAAGGAAAAATGCTTTCCCCACTTCACTTTCCCGTTTCAAGGCCTCTTAAAACTGTTATGAATCTGTTCTATGGGTGGGCCCGAAACTTGCAGCAACGCCTGAAGGTTCATCTTCTTATTCGGAGTCATATCTCTGGTATTGGATACCAGTTACGATGCGCTCGAGTTATAAAATCGCTCCGCGATTTTGTATGACGTCCGCCGCTGGCGGACTCAAAAAACGAAATTCCTATACGATCGAGTTACTCGAATCCAGGCGCCATGGAGTCAGACAGTGAAGAGATTTTATCTTGCATTGAAACGGAACAAGATGCAGAAAAGTATCTATCCCTTGGAAGGTTCTGTGAGCATCGGTCGCAGTCCGGAAAATGACATAACCCTTGTGGATTATAACGTTTCTCGCACTCACGCCAGAGTCAGCTTTCAGCAGGGTTCCTGGGTTGTTGAAGATCTTGGCAGCGCCAACGGAATCATCCTTGCCGGGGAGCGTGTGGTTTCTAAAACATTGAACCTGGCAGATACCTTTCAAATTGGGGAATCTATACTGACTTTCATGGAAGAAGATGTTTCAGATAATAGACAACAACTCTCCGAGACCATGCAGATGTTTTCGTCGCTCATTAACTATCAGTCTCCTTTCGCAGATCCAAATCGAAGCAAGCCCGGTTTCATGCGGTTGCAAGGGGCCCTCCTGTCCACCCCTATTTTCAGATCTCTCGGGAAGAAAGAATTGAGAAGGTTGGAAGATATTGCCAACTTGCACCTTTTCAGTGCCAGCCAGCTCGTTTTCCAGGAGGGTGATCCGGGACGCTCCGTTTACATAATCCTTGATGGTCGGGTGCAGGTATTCACCAAGGACCGCCAAGGCAAACAATTCCCCCTGGCCACCCTGGAATCAAATCAGTTTTTCGGGGAAATGGCTCTGTTATCCGGCAAGCCGAGATCAAGCTCGGTGGCAACAGCCACAGAAAGTCTCCTGGCTGAGTTCAGCTATAAAAATATGAAAAGACTGATGTTGCGTTATCCACAGATTAGGGAAGTTCTCGTCCAGTATTTTCGCGAGCGTGAGGAGGATTCCAAAAAGAAACGGGCTGAGGCAAATATACAGGAGAGGAGGAAGGATCCTCGATTCAAAGAAAGGCTTCTGGTTAGTTTTGGAGTTTGGCCGTTGGAGACTTTGCCAGAGGAGATGATCAGCCACACATATAAGGCAACTTCAGCGGATATTTCCATCTCAGGCATCATGCTGGTGACCATGGGGCCAGCCATGGAAGCATTTCATGTTGGTTGCCGCCTACAGCTGGAAATACAGCTCCCTTCTCAATTTGGCAGAGTCGAAACTCAAGGCTTGATACGGCACGT
>CP070843.1:435920-440654 GCA_020350905.1 Deltaproteobacteria bacterium | reverse complement strand
CGCGACGGCAAGACCGGCCAGACTTATTTAAAAGTTGTATTGGCTTCTGCCTTGAAGGCCAGAAATCTGTTTGTGGATGGCTGGTACAGCCTGAACATCCTCGGCAATCAAGATGGGAAAAACCTGATGGATCCCAAGAGGGCTGCAGGGAAGTTGTCGAACAAGACAGAAATTCTCGATGAAATTCTTGGTTATCCCGTCGGTGAGCGATATGGCGTTTCTTCCCACCAGGTTCAAATCGACTACTATCCCCCCCGCGGTGACGCCAAAGAAGCATGGGATGTGATTGACTTTCTCGGCTTGTTCGGACTGCCCATGAGCATCCGGTTGAATTTGCAGGGCAGGGATTCTGTGCTTGCGACTCCCCTTGTCTTGGATCTGGCCCGCTGGATGGTTGTCCTTCAGAGGGCTGGTCGCTCCGGCCCGATCCCCGAACTGGCATTCTATTACAAGCAGCCAGTTGGTAATGATCCTGCCGTGACCTTTCAAGACCAACTTTCCAGGCTTCTCGAGTTGGCACTGGACTGCGAGAAGGTATTGGCAGACAGCCGGCAAGAGACAGCTAGCAGCTCCGAGCCTACGCTCGGGACAAGCGGGCAGTAAACAGCAGACAGCGGGCAATCGCCCGGTCATTGGGCTTCGCCGTCATTGAGTCATTAGGCACTTTACCAGGGAGTTACAATCCATAATCCCAGAAAAAAGAACCAAGACAGTTCTCTTAATTTACTGACCACTGACTACTGGATTCTATAACTATATTTTGCGCCTCGGGCAGTCGATTCTGCGTGTCCGGCGCACGTCGTTACAGGCATTGCTGATGATACTCGGCTATAGCACCAATGCATTTGTGAAGTTCTCTGTTTTTGAGGCGGTGGAAAAGATCGGTCGCTTGGGCTTTCGGGGGGTAGAGATCATGTGCGACAGGCCCCATCTCTATCCTCCGGACTACGACAGGGAAAACCTAACTCGACTGAAAACCTTAATCGGTGATCAGGGACTCAAAGTTACCAACCTGAACAGCTTTACCTTGTTTGCAGTCGGAGACACCTACCTCCCATCATGGATTGAACCCCTGGAGGAAAGGAGGGAAATGAGAATCCAGCACACCCTACAATGCTTGAAAGTGGCAGACTTTTTCGGCTGTAAAAATATATCCGTGCCACCCGGCGGGCCAGTGGGTGAGATCTCGCGAGAAAAGGCCATGGCCCTGTTTCATCGAGGACTAGAGAGGGTCGCTCCTTTAGCGCAGGAACTGGACATAAAGATACTGGTTGAGCCCGAGCCAGAGCTTTTGATGGAAAACAGCAGGGAATTCAGAGAGTTCATTGTAGATGTCAAATCGCCTGCCATTGGGCTGAATTTTGATATTGGACACTTTTTTTGTGCAGGAGAAAACCCTGGTGCCGCCTTTGAAGAGCTTTTCGAATGGATAGGTCACGTTCATCTCGAAGACATAGCCGCGAGCCGGACACACAATCATCTTATTCTCGGCCATGGGGCCATTCAATTCCAGGAAATTTTCAAGACCATGATCAACCTAAGGTATGAGGGCGACGTCAGCCTTGAACTTTACCCATATGTAAATACACCCGAGGAAGCAGGCAGGGAAAGTCTGGAATACCTCCAAACCCTGGTGCAAAAAGCCGATTTTGATCTGGGCTTCTAACATTCAAGAGACAAGTCTAGATAATTATTTATTCAACATCGAAAACCTGGTCCTTTGGGCCCGAATTCTTTCCTTTTTCTCAATTAAGAGACGTAAGCTGACTGTAAACACGTGCCTTGATAAGGAGGTCATTGTGGAAGGAGATCTGTCGAAATTTCACGATGCGCTCACTGAACATGTGCGACTGGATAGTTTTCCAGTGGCGATTCGGATGTTGAAGTCGGACGAGAGCTTTCCGGAGCGGGTAAAGCGTCCGGCCCAGGATCTCACAATCAAGGTCGCCACCTGTCAGGCCATCGCCATGGCTCGTCGCTACGGGTGGGTTGTCGCTCTCGGTGATGAGGATATCTCTTGTCCTTTGACCGCAGTCGTTTTCGGCTTCCGGCGCGCAAGCGAGTTCTATTTGCAAGGGAAAGCCTGCGCTGGTATGTACACTGAGACCGTAGAGGCGGGGATGCGCGCAGAGGAGCAGGTTGAGAAATTTCCATACGGGGAATATCAGCATATTTTGGTAGCACCACTTCACCGGACCGCTTTCGACCCTCACGTGATCGTGGTTTATGCGAATTCAGCGCAGATTCTGAGGCTGCTGACGGCGGCACTGTGGAAAACAGGCCACCGCTTGACCTCCAGTTTCGGCGGTCGGATCGACTGTGCAGAAGAGATTATCGTTCCTTTACGTTCGGGAAAATGTGAAGTTATCCTTCCTTGTTATGGTGATCGAATTTTTGCCCAAACCCAGGATCACGAGATGGCTTTTTCCATTCCGATAACCCGGGTGGAAGAGATCATTGAGGGTTTGGAAGGGACGCACGAGGGTGGGGTGCGTTACCCGATTCCTTCGTTCTTGCGATATACGGGTGAGTTTCCAGAACACTATACCAAGGTTGTGGAGTGAGAATCGGGATGCAACAGGCACAGTGGAGGGAGAGTGGACAAGGCCCATCGATCACGGCTCATTTAGATATCGCAGAATAATCTCGGCACAGACTTCTGCACCATTGCAAGGAATGGTGGGAGGTACTCGAGGTAGCTTTTCGAGTGATTGGATGGCTGCTTGCCAACGTCCAGCATAAAAATCTGGTGAGGATAGATAAACAGTCGTGAGTTGCTTGGCCATCTCCTGCACCAGGATATCGTATTCGGGGAAAAAGCCTCTGTCCGTGTATATAACTGGTGTACCATGAGAAAGGCAGTCAGAGACAATGCCGTAACCAGGCTTGGTGATGACGCCATCAACCGCGGCAACCACATCCTGGTAGCTAAGGGGGTGCTCATCCAGGCAAATTCCGTTGCGAAAATGAAAGCTCAACGGGTGTTTGTAAAGAAACACTGCATCGGTGATTTCCTCTAACCGCTTTTGCGCAGTCTCTCCCAGTTCGAGCCAACCGAAAGAGACAAGATAGACCTTTTGATCTCGCCGTAATCCAAGAATATTCAGGGTCTCCTCTGGTTTTCGTTTAGCCCGACGCGCCACGAGAGGGACATCTTGAATGTGAGGACAGGCCGAGCAATCCCCGTGCATCGGTAATTGGAGGAGAAGGTGGCATTTATGGTATGATTCCCGGATCCAGTCCACCAAAGGAGCCCAACGGGGGTCTGCGGAAGCGTATGCCTGATAAATCCAGTCCCAGGTGAAGTTTCCCATCCCTACAGCTGGAATGGAAGCCTGAGATGCAGCCGCAAAAGGCAGAAAGGGAATATCGCAGACTACAGCCTGAATCTCTCGGGCTTCGAGAAAATGAATTTCATCTGCCACCAGGGCATCCCGACGGTTATGAAGGGATTGCAATCGGTCTAAGGTGGCGTTCAGATCAAATTGGATGCTATCTCTTTGCACCAAACCAATGTCTAGCTGTTTTCTCCTGATAGACACAGAGTCTCCCAGGCTCTGGTCCACAAGGAACTCAGGAAGGGTGGATACGATCACGATCTCTAAAGCCGGAGCGAGCACCAGTAAATGGCGTATCACCTCAATGGAACGCACCGCGTGTCCAAACCCATGCGCTGTGATGTAATAGGCAAGCCGCCTGTTTTTCATGCCGATACCTTTGCTCGTTTGGTTAAGCTTCGAAGCATTGGATGTGTGATATGTGATGTGAGATTATTTTGCGGTGAAAAGGTTCGCTCCATAACCAAAAGTCAATATCCTACATCTCATGTCGGTTTTTCGCAAGGTTACGCAGATCTAGGGAACGTGACATGTTCAACTCAGAAACCTTAGATGTCGAAAATTTTCAATTTCGTGGCCTCCACCCCAACGTATTCTTGGGAACAGCCAGTGATCGGTATGCGGGGTGGCTTGGTCAGATCTATTCAGAAAAACTCTACCGTGATCGAATTGCCCGCCGAAAAAAAACCGTGGGTGGAAAAGCATTCGTGGAGGAAGTTCTCCCGGTTGAGAGTGTTAAGGAGTACTTCCAGCATTTCCGGGTGCTCGAGCTGGATTTTACCTTTTATCGGCTTTTGTTGGAAGAGGATGGAAAGCCAACTCCAAACTATCACGTAGTGCAAAGAAATCGCCAGTATCTGAAGGAAGGCGATAGCCTCATACTCAAAGTCCCCCAGGCGATCTGTGCGCAGAAGTTGTGGCGTGGGGGCCGGTATGTTGTTAATGAGAGCTACCTGAATGGTGAACTCTTTACCCGTCAATTCTATGAGCCGGCAGCGGCCATTCTTGGCCCTTACCTTAGCGGCCTCATTTTTGAACAGGAATACCAGCGCAAGAAAGATCGAACTTCCCCACAAGAGTTGGCCACAGACCTCGATTTGTTTTTCGAGGAGATTCCAAAAGAGAGCCGTTACCACCTGGAATTGCGCACCGAGCCTTACCTCACGAATCCGGTTTTCCAGGTGATGGGGAAACATGGCGTTGGTCAGGTGCTCTCACACTGGACCTGGCTTCCCACCCTTGAAAAGCAGTTTGCTCAATCAGGACGCAGATTTTTTAACTCGGGCGGCCAAACCATAATTCGTTTAATGACCCCTCGCGGGACGCGCTATGAAGAGGCTTACGCCCAAGCCCATCCTTTTGATGCCTTGGTGGAGAAAATGTTGAACCCGATCAT
>CP070843.1:433259-435820 GCA_020350905.1 Deltaproteobacteria bacterium | reverse complement strand
GATTTTCCTGCTTTAGAAGTCTGGGAGAATTTCCGTTTAGGCGGCAGGCAGCGAGACAAGAAACGGACTTTGAGTCGCCTCAAGGAGTTGGGAGCCCGTTTTCATTTCCGACTATCGCCTGAGGAAAAGGTGAGTGAGCTCACGGTAGGTGAACGGCAGCAGTTGGAGTTGCTCCGTCTCCTGGATTTGGGAGTGAAAGTGCTCATCCTGGATGAGCCCACTACCGGTATTTCCGTGACCCAAAAAGAGATGCTCTTTACTACCATACGTCAACTCGCCAGGGACAGGGGACGAACCATAATTTTCGTCTCCCACAAACTAACAGAAGTTGAGGAGCTCTGCCAGGAGGTTATCGTGCTGCGGCAGGGTAAATTGGTGGCGCAATTGCAGTCCCCATTTCAATCAGAGAATTTGCTCAAGTTTATGTTCGGAGCCGAGCACGATGGGACTGCAGAATCCTCGGAGAGAACGCTCCCAGGGAAGGGGGAGTTTGTACAACTAGAAGATGTCCAACTTTTAGGCGACAAATACACTCTTCCTGATATTTCTTTGCAGATCCGACCTGGGGAGATCTTAGGTTTGGCTGGCCTGGAAGGAAGCGGTCAGGAGCTACTCCTGCGCGGTTTGGCTGGATTGGCTCGTGTGCTCAAAGGACGCCTGGTCGTCGGCGGCGAGGAACTTCAAGACCGGCCATATTTGAAATTCCGGCAGGCGGGTATTCATTTCCTGCCGGCGGCGAGATTAGAGCATGGCCTTTTCCCTGATCTCAGCTTAGATGAGCATTTCCACCTGGCTTTTCCTCCTCAGAACGGTGGTCGGGATAACCTGTTGCCCGAGGAAGGCATAAAGAAGTTCAGCATTCAAGGACAGCTATCCACCACTGCCAGAGCCCTTTCCGGTGGTAACCAACAACGTCTATTGCTGGCCCTCATCCCAGCCCAAACCAGGCTACTTCTTCTGGAGCATCCAACTCGAGGACTCGACCACGGGGCGGGTCAGCAGGTTTGGAGCCATTTGTTGAGGAGATGTCGTCGGAACGCGGCCCTCCTGTTTTCTTCTGCGGATCTGGATGAAATAAAAGCTCACAGCCACCGGGTGTTGATATTTTATAACCGCCGACTGGTTGCCGACCGCCCAAATCATGCCATGAGTGTGGAGGAAATGGGTCGCCTCATGGCCGGCCAGGGAAGGGCGGTGTAAGAGATGTCTTACACCGAAAAATTCAGTCTAACACTTGGTCGGTTGGTGGCTGCGGTTTTTCTTTCAATCGTCTTTACGACATTCATACTCCTGGTCTCGGGAGCACCCCCACTACACACCTTTGCAATTCTTTTTGCGGGCGGTATCGGTTCGGCTGCAAAGCTTGTCCAGACAATTGCTGTCTGGATCCCTCTGGTCCTCTGTTCTTCAGCATTACTTCTGACTTTTGCCCCGGGGCTCTGGAATATCGGTATCGAGGGACAGATCATTCTGGGTGCTATTTTTGCCACAGGTTTCCTGCGGCCCTTTCCCGCAGGGGCTTCCCCCTTGGTGCTGACGGGCGCGCTCATAGCCGGCATGATCGGCGGCGCTCTCTGGGCATATATCGCAGGTGTGCTGAGAACTTGGGGGAGGGTGCACGAAATCTTCGGGGGATTGGGATTGAATTTCGTGGCTCTGGGACTCACTCTTTGGCTTATATTCGGACCATGGAGAAGACCGGGTGTTGCTTCTATGAGCGGCACCGAACCGCTCCATCCATCACTCTGGCTCAAAGGGTTTAAAGGCTTTTCCTTGAGTCCAGTGAGTCTGGTGCTGGCACTGCTGGCCATTTTCCTGGTAATCTATCTCCTTCGTTCGACTCGCTGGGGACTCAGTCTAAAAGCAGTTGGTCAGAATCCAGAGGCGGCCTTGCTCTTTGGTCTCAAACCAAACAAGCGGATTGTGGAAGCTATGGCTCTCTGTGGGGCCCTGGCCGGACTGGCTGGAGCTTTACAAGTGGTGGGTGTCTACCATCGGTTGCTGCCGGCAATCTCCAGCAATTACGGCTACACAGCCCTTCTGGTCACCATGTTGGCTTCATTTCGGCCCAATCTGATTCCGCCCATATGTTTCTTCTTCGCTGTTCTGAATGTGGGCTCGATTCAACTTCCCCTCCAGCTCAAGTTGGACTCATCTCTGAGCGGTGTCATCCAGGGAGTCCTGGTTCTATCAGTATTTCTCGTGCATGGACTCGAAGAGCGCTGGCAAATTCTCCGGAGGAAGAAATAATGGATTTCCTGGCTCTCACCTTGGCTGGCATTCTTTCGGCGGGTGCACCTCTCGTTCTGGCAACCCTGGGTGAAACCTTGACCGAGCGAGCGGGCGTAATCAACTTGTCGCTGGATGGCACCATTTTGCTGGCGGCCATGAGCGCTTTTGCCCTGGAGTTTATCAGCGGAACTCCCTGGTTGGGTCTTGTGGGCAGCATTGCGGTGGGGATGGCCACTGCTTCTATTGTGGCCTTTATGGGGCCGATATTGGGCCGATCACAGCTGGCAGTGGGCTTCATTTTAACCCTCCTGTGCAGAGATCTGGCCTAT
>CP070843.1:429785-433159 GCA_020350905.1 Deltaproteobacteria bacterium | reverse complement strand
CTCGCCGACGACCCTGTATTGTATGACCACAAAACGGACAGGGTCCCTCCAGATTCTCAAAACTCTCCAAAGGATTGTCCAAAACAAACCAAAGTCCAATCAAGAGCAGCAAAATCCCAATACCTTTACTTTTGCCCCCCACTAAGAGGAATCCTCCTACACTGAGGCAGGCCAGCAGCAGGAACCATCGACTGATTTGCAAAATTCGCCGATTCTTAATCTTCATAACACTGTTCTCATTGCAAACCGTTGAAGTTTTTAAAACCGTCCAAGTCGTTCAAATCGCAAGATCGCGGCTAGAAAGCCGCTCCCACGGGAGAATATCTCTTTTCTGCTTTTTTAAAATCCGCAGTCCGCAATCCGCAATCTACCTTGTAATTCTTAGACCTGAAACGTAGAATGGATTCCGAGAAGCTGGCTGGCGTAAGGCCCAGCAATGCTGAAGCATTGCTAAAGCATTGTTACAAGCCCGGATATTTCATGAATTGCTGTCGCGAGACCGCGTAGATGGGCGTGCCACCTGGCAACCGTAGGCTGTTGGTTCCGAGGCGTACCTGAACGGTACGTCGCAGGGACCGACATCCGAGGACGCCAGGAAGGACGACCATATCCGTGGTTGTAGCAAGTCATTCATGAAATATCCGGGCTAGATATCCAGTTCTCTCACTTCCAAAGCGTTGTTCTGGATGAACTCCCTTCTTGGCTCCACCTTGTCTCCCATAAGGATGGTAAAAATTGTATCGGCTTCAACCGCATCCTCTACAGTTACTTGGAGCAAGGTGCGTTTCTCGGGGCTCATGGTGGTCTGCCATAATTGCTCGGGATTCATTTCCCCCAGCCCTTTGTAACGCTGAATGCTCAAGCCTTTTTCTCCTTGCTCGCGCAGGTATTCCAGCAAACCCCTCTTGGAGTGGATGGGCATCTCCTTTTCGCCTTCAACTACTCTATAGGGTGGCTCGTCAAGGTCAAGCAGTTGTTGCCGCTTGTCCAGAGCCCGGCGGAAAGCCACCATATTGAACAGATGCCTGCCAACCGTAATCCAACCCCAACCGTTCTCTTTGGCCCGTACTTGAAGTTCAAACGTTCTATATTCCTCATTCTCCCGGAGATCGCCCACCTCGAAGTTTTCTTTCTTGAACTCTTCCTGCAGCCGTGCCATGCTCGCCCGATCCGCTTGAAGCTGCCGCTCCAAAGAAAGTCTTAAAAGGATCTTCATCAAATCGGGATCGTAGCCCCTTTTCTGCAGGGAATGAAGCACATCAAAATAAGCAACCATTTTCTCCAGGAGTTCTAACAGATCACCGCCGCCGAACACCTTGCCGCTCTTTTCCACGCACACTTTGCGGTCTTTGGCGGCACGCTTCAGAAGAAAGCGCTGGAATGAAGATTCATCGCGAATGTAAGTTTCCCGTTTGCCATGGCTCACTCGCAACAGTGGTGGCTGAGCAATGTAGAGGTGGCCCTTGGTGATGAGTTCCTCCATCTCTCGGTAGAAGAAGGTGAGCAGCAGGGTACGAATATGGGAGCCGTCCACATCGGCGTCAGTCATGATGATCACCCGATGGTAGCGCAGTTTGGACAGATCGAAATCATCCTTACCCACACCGGTCCCGAGTGCAGTGAACATTGTGCAGATTTCCTGATTTTCTAACATCTTGTCGAAGCGAGCTTTTTCCACATTGAGGATCTTACCGCGCAATGGCAGCACTGCCTGAAATTTTCGATCTCGTCCCTGTTTTGCCGATCCCCCGGCGGAATCACCCTCCACGATAAACAACTCGCTCTGGGCTGGATCCCTTTCCTGACAGTCTGCCAACTTGCCTGGCAGGGAGTGCTCACCCAGGACACTTTTCCGTCGAGTAAGATCTTTGGCGCGTCGGGCCGCCTCTCGCACCCTGGCAGCTTCCACCACCTTGGTGAGAACGGCACGACCTATGTGCGGATTCTCCTCAAAAAAGGAGCTGAGATGCTCATAGATCAGCGTCTCCATCAAGCCTTTCACTTCACTGTTTCCCAGTTTTGTCTTGGTTTGGCCCTCAAACTGCGGTTTGGCTAATTTGACGCTGATGACAGCAGCCAAACCTTCACGAACGTCGTCCCCTTCAAGCTTTTCCTTTAGGTTCTTGGGGATGGTATCACCTGCAGCATATTGATTTATTGTTCTGGTAAGGCCCGCCTTAAATCCGCTCAGATGGCTTCCGCCCTCCCTGGTGTTTATGTTGTTGGCAAAAGAGAATATTTTCTCGCTGTAGGTATCGTTATACTGAAGGGCGATCTCCACCGCGATGCCGTCTCTGGTGCCGGACAGGTGGATCACATCGGGATGGACAACATTTCTGTTTTCGTTGAGGTGTTGCACAAATGAAATAATCCCACCTTCGTAATAGAACTGCTGTCTTCGATTCTTGCGCTCGTCCTCTATGGTTATTCGAACTCCCTTGTTGAGAAAAGCCAATTCACGCAAGCGATTCAGGAGGATTTCGAAACTAAAGTTAATGTCTTTGAAAATAAGCGGATCCGGCCTGAAAGTAACCCTGGTCCCCCTGCGCTTCGTGGTACCAATAGTTTGTAGAGGCGTTACGGTTTCACCGCGCTCATAGCGCTGCTGATGCACTTCACCATCCTTGCGAATTTCCACTTCTAGAAACTCACTCAGTGCATTTACCACCGAGACGCCGACACCGTGAAGTCCTCCAGATACCCGATACGACTGATTGTCAAACTTGCCGCCGGCATGGAGTTTGGTCATCACTACTTCAACCGCAGGAACACCTTCTTTCTCGTGTGTATCTATGGGTATACCCCTGCCGTTATCATCAACGGTGATCGTATTGTCAGCCTGAATCTGAATATCTATCTGATCACAAAAGCCAGCAAGCGACTCATCGATACTATTATCGACCACTTCGTAGACAAGATGGTGGAGGCCTTCGGTGGAAAGATTGCCAATGTACATGGCTGGCCGTTTGCGGACCGCAGATAAACCCTCCAGTACCTTGATCCTGCTGGCGTCGTACTCTTTCACACTAATATTTGGCACGTGATCTCGGTCTGCCATCGGGCTCCATCACGACTTTTTTTAAGTTATTATAACAGTTTATTATACCAGTTTGCCACCCATAAACCTAGCCCGGTGTCACACTGAGGCTGAGGTGATTGCGGCCAGCGTGACATTCCACCCTATGGTCACAACCGCATCGGCATAACCACCGAAAAGAAGCCCTCGTCTTCTTCACCAGCGATTATGCATGCACTTGATTCATCGATCATCTTTGCCGATATGACCTTGCTCGTCATAACTGCCAGAGTCTCCATAAAATAGCGTGGATTAAAGGCGATAGTCATCTCTTCACCTTGGTAGGTTATAGGAATCT
>CP070843.1:427057-429685 GCA_020350905.1 Deltaproteobacteria bacterium | reverse complement strand
TTGTAGTGTCACGGTAAATTGGCCAGCGCCACTTGGTAGCGACGCAGGGCCGCTTGTTGATGTATGGAAAAGATGAACGTCGTTGGTGGGAAGCTGCCGGCAGTTTCTAGCTTTTTCATTTGGTCACAGAGGCAGGAGAGAACTCGAAACGCTGTTATGCACGGTTCCAGGAGCTCAAAGCGATCCAGTCCCAGGGCTTGAATTTCAAGAGGGGCTATTTGCCACATCAACTGACGCAGAGTCTTTTCCACAGTCTCGGCTTTACAATGGTGCTGTCCTTTGAAATCTAGAAGCACCAGCCGGAAAAGCCAGGTTGCATTCAACCCCACGGCCTGGGCACTGATGATCTCCCCCAGGGGTCGTGGGAGAGTCGCCTCGGCGTTGGCAACAACCTCAGCCATGGAAGCCTCAGGTTCTTCCAGAACGGAATAAGGATCGACAATCAGATTGGTGTCTTCGGGATACGCGAGTGCCTCAACCTCCAGTAGCTTTCCCGCTTTATCAGTAAGAATGATTTCTGGTCTCATACCTACCACTCTCTCCTCAATGTCGTATGAGACTTATGGCAGGCTCTTGTTTTTCTTCGGATCAGGCGGCCTGTAATTTGATGCTGAATTTGGCCCGAGGACTTTATTTGAAGCTTCTGAAGCTTGAGGGATAGCTGCAATATTATCGAGGCAAGTTAGGATACTATATCTTGACAGCTTTACTTAGCTTTGATAGTTTTCTCGCAGTAGATATAAGTGAATCAAAAACCTAACTAAAAGTTGGTAATTTCCTTGATACCTGCTCTATCTATAAATATTACCGCTATTCGGTGCTTTTCATTCTCTATTCTTTTGACAATACAGCATTGATTAAACGTGGTTTCTTCAAGCTGGCCAGAGACTTCAACGTAGGACTCAATGTGCAACTCTACTATTTCTTCCACACCAATCTCTGACCGATCTTCTAGCTCAATTAGAGCACCAGTAGCACTGACATTCACCATGGTTCCCCTGTTGCTCTTATTCGATTCTGGGATTGTAATAGCGACTTTAAAAGGCCGCTTGATTCGTAGGTTGGTCCTTCTTTGATTGCTACGTTTTTCACAGCTTTCACATTCTTGACGTATGGCTCCAATCTCGGACTGATCAAGGAACTGAGGAATCAAGAGTACTCTTGAGACAGCCACATTGTTAGGGCAATTGTCGCTGAAGAAATACTGGCAAACTTCCCATGGCAGTTCTTTCACAGCACTACCTCCATTGGAGTACAAGAGCCTAAAGACTGCGTACCGAAGGTTGATAGAAGACTAATGGCCCCTCATTTCTGTAAAAGACGTTCGGAAGGATTGAATGGAAAATTAATTCCAATAATAAGTAGTATCTTACACTTTTCGTTGTATCTGTCAATACGAAAAACTCGTACATTTGTGGATTTTTTGTTAATTTTGTGTTGATTTCTTGTAGGTGTCCACTTGGTGGATAGCGACTTTAGGGCCACAAATAGGCTATCATATACTTACTATTCATGGAGTGGGGTGTGGGAAATTCAGTGGACAGTCGTGATAGTCCCCGAATAAGAACGAATTTCCTTGCTAAGATCAAGATAATGCCTACCTCGACCGAAGTCGATGGTGTTGCAATCAACCTATCCCAAAGCGGAGCGTTTATCTCCAGCACCTCCTGGTCAGCCTTTCAAAGCAACGATCAAGCTGAGATAGAACTTTTGCTCCCCGCTGAATTCACTGGTCAAGAGGATGCTCTGCTTTTAAGAGGACAAGCTACCGTCAAGAGGGTCGAACGAGATAGATGGGGAATAGCCGTCGAGTTTCACAAGCAGTTAAAGACATTTGACGTGTCTCGGATTAAGAAGGCTAAAGCTACTACCTAAGAGACTGGGTTTCCTTCAAAGCACTGCTTTCCGGCAAATCGCTCCTCCTTTAGATTAACCAGTAAAGAATCCGACCCCAAAGGACCAAGTTTTCGATAATGCAGAGACAAGAATCCCCGAAACAACCACAGAAAATAGAAAGATGATAAATTGCCGCTTGTTTTTTCATCGCCCTAGGATTAAGGTAAAAGATAGGACTGAACTTCAGGCTTACTATCTCTTTCAAACGTCTGAACAAATGAACAGATAGGAGGGATTCTGATGAGCACTGATTTGTCAAAATATCGGCCTGAAAGCGTGCAGAAACGATTTCCAGATTCCAAGGCACCGCTGGTGAACGGTAAGGCGCTTTGCAGTGCAGCCAGAAAAGCAAATGCGATGATCATGGCCGCAAACATCCGCTGCCGTTTACCCTTAGAGGGTATTATCCGTGCCTCTCTGGCCACTCAGGCCCCAGTAATGTATGAGATTGCCAAATCTGAGCTGGGCTACACCGAGTTTGACCCTATGAGCTTCGCCGAGTTTATTGTGACGGAAAATGATCGACTGGGAAATACCTCGGTACCCTTCGCTATCCATGGCGACCACATTACAGTGAAAAATATGGACGAAAAAGAGGAAGTGGCAGAGCTCGTGGCTGCCGAACTGGAAGCAGGGTTCACCTCGTTTGCCATCGATTGCTCCTATATGGAGAACGAACTGAATTTGGCTGCCACTTTGGAGCTGGCCCAGCCCGTGGTTGCCGCCGGCTTG
>CP070843.1:423112-426957 GCA_020350905.1 Deltaproteobacteria bacterium | reverse complement strand
TTAACTCTTTCAACGTCTTTGATGTGCAGTACCTTTGGCATAGCTCACCTCCTTGAGATGAGTATGCCATAAAATATATAATACTGCAATAATTAATACTTTTAGTATAGTGGGGAAAGTTTAGATTAAGGGATCAACGCTTTCCCATCTGCTCTGCGAGACCTTGCCCTTCTGCTCAGAATACGAACCAATTCCCATTATCGAAAGGTATATCGATTGACAGGCTCTCTTGACAGGGCGTAAGATGATATTAATGGGCTGGGGTTTCAAGCTCAGCCAAACACGTGCAGACTTTGGAGGTATAAGGTGAACTTCAAGATGTGCCCGCTAACTCCCAACAGAATAGTAAACGTTCTGTTGGGAGTCTAGAGTATTAGATCGATGAAGCCTAACTGTTCGGCTAATCTACATGCCCTGCAGTGTTATCCATGGCTCCTTTGCCCATGCATGTATAAAGTGGAAAGGTCGTCATCGTCTAGTTGTGACACCGGACATGAGGATGCCTCTGACGGTAATCATTAACTCGCATATGTCTTCTGAATGTCGTTCTGAAAAATTCGTATATTAGTTTTCTATAGAAACTTCACCAAAGCCGTTGATCTGAGATTCCCACCCCCTTTTCCCCGTTGCTCGACGTCACGTTCAAAGAGAGAAAAAGGCCAGAGTACCTCGTTTCCTCACCTCAGCATCTCTTGGGATTTATAAGCACCGCTTTCACTGAGAATCCAGGATCTCTTCACTGCAGGAAGAAATCGTGAAGCCTGTAGAAAAGGTCTGTCTATGGGGTTTCTACCCTATCTTTGACCACCAACGAAAATCGAGCTGTAGGTAGATTGGTAGAAAATGGCTTTTTGTTTCAGATTAGAACAACACTTTGTTGAAACATGTGGATGGAAGAACTTGATTTTTTGTCGTGGAGATGATCTGCGTGTCTTTAGGATTGAAAGGAGCGATTATGTTTATCGAACAAGCTGATCTTCTTAAGGGAGTAGGCCGAAGATTCATCAAAAAATTCGTGAAAATCATGGTTGATGAGTCCCACTTGCAGGGTACTTTTCTGTTTAAGGAAGGTGATCCCGCAGATAACTTCTATGTCCTTGAAGAAGGGAGCGTGAAACTAACCATCGGACAGGAAGGGCACATAACCCATATTGTGGGCAAGAGGGGGGAGGCTTTTGGTTGGTCTAGCTTGGTTGATCGCGACGTCTATACAGCTTCAGCAGAGTGTTCTGCACCGACTAAGGTCCTTAAGATTCCAAGAGAAGAAATGAATCGGATATTAGACAACAATCCTGCCGACGGGCTAATTTTCTTTAAACGTCTGGCAGGGATTGTCGGCGAGAGGTTGGTCAATTCTTACAATTCATTTCTTCTTGCACAAGCCAGCGAGGAGCACCGCACTTATGGAAGTTCATTGACACTTCAGCAGAGGGTCGGTGAGTCAGCAGAAGGAGTGTAGTCCCCAGAGACAACGACAGTGACAATTAATCAGTTTAATAAAGATAACCAAGAGCGGGAGAAGTTGGCCTGTTCGATGTGGTTGCGGGCTTTGGCCAGGAGAGGGTCTGGAGAAGGCGAGCTGAAATGCTTAAAGGAAGCGTACTTGAAGACGTATATTATCGTTTTCTAAACAGATATTTTATTCCTTGCTGCGTATTTCTCCGGCTGAAGGCCAACCATCTGAGTTTTCTCGGTATGCTCTCCGGTCTGGGGGCAGGCATTGCCTTTGTATTTAGCCCATTTTGGGGCGGAGTGCTCACTTTACTTGCTGGTTTCCTCGATAGCCTGGATGGCGCCCTGGCCCGAGAACTTAACCAAGCAAGAAGGCAGGGTGCCTTTCTGGACTCGGTCTTAGATCGCTACTGCGAGTACTTTATTCTCGTGGGTATTTGGGCTTACTTCCTGCGGAAGGGTAGCGCCACACCCCTTATCACCCTGACCGTCTTTCTTGTCTTCTTTGGCTCTTTCATGGTGAGTTACATCAGAGCAAGAGCTGAAGGCCTCGAAGTTTCCTGCCTGGTGGGCCTTTTCCAGCGGGCAGAAAGAACCATCGCCATCGGTGTGGCCGGGATGGTGAATTCCTTGGTAAATTTCACCGCCCATGCCAACGAAACAGCATTGCTCGGTCAGGATGCTGTGCTGATTGTCGCTCTTATTCTTCTTGCAGTGGGTACCAATCTCACAGCTCTAAGGCGCTTATTTGATGTCTTGAATAAATTGCGCCCTTGATCTTTACCGCAGAGCATTGGTGCCTATGGTTTTTTCTATGGGCTAAAGTTGAGCGTTTATAACACTAATCGTCGAGGGGTTATCAGCCAGCGTGATCGTTTGAAGCCTCGCTGGCTTCAGTGATGGGCTACGACTATGCTGATACGCGCGATTATCTGAAATCCGTTGCCATCGGCGAAGCCATGGTCGCTGTCTTGTGCTGAGCGGTGTCCGCTTGGTATGCGTCTGCTCAGGTGGTGTAGTCCACACATATCTCAGGAGGTGAACTAGGGATGAGCAACATCAAAATCGGTATCATTGGGGTTGGAAATTGCGCCAGTTCATTGATTCAGGGAATTTATCATTACAGGGAAAAGGTTAGCGAAGGGGCCATCGGCGTGATGCATTGGGACATAGGCGGATACAAGCCCTACGATATCAAGGTGGTAGCGGCCTTTGAGATCGACCGTCGCAAGGTTGGTAAGGATGTGGCCGAGGCGATCTTCGAGAAACCAAACTGTACTACGGTGTTCTGCAACGACATACCAAAGACCGGTGTGGTCGTACAGATGGGGCGAATCCTGGACGGATTCTCCGACCATATGCACAACTATGACGACAATCACACCTTCGCCCTGGCTGACGAACCAGAACCTGACCAGCACGAAGTGATCCGGGTTCTCATGGAGTCGGGCACGGAAATCCTGTTAAACTACCTCCCGGTGGGCTCGGAGAAGGCTACCCGCTTTTATGCTGAGTGCGCCCTGGAAGCAGGGGTGGCCTTTATAAACAACATACCTGTCTTTATTGCAAGCGATTCTGTCGTGGCCAAGCGTTTCGAGGAGAGAAATCTTCCCATCATCGGTGACGACATCAAGTCCCAGCTCGGCGCCACCATCACTCACCGAGTACTGACCGATCTGTTCAAGAAACGGGGGGTCAAGCTGGAACGCACCTATCAACTCAATACCGGAGGCAACACTGACTTTCTCAACATGCTCAACCGCAGCCGGTTGCCATCCAAAAAGGAGTCTAAAACAGAAGCGGTTCAATCGGTTGCAGCCCGGCGGATCGATGACGAAAATATCCACATTGGGCCGAGCGACTATGTGGCCTGGCAAAAGGATAACAAGGTCTGCTTCATCCGTATGGAAGGCAGACTGTTCGGTAATGTGCCCATGAATCTTGAGCTGCGTCTTTCGGTGGAAGATTCCCCCAATTCCGCCGGTGTCGGCATTGATGCCATCCGCTGTTGCAAGCTGGCACTGGACCGAGGCAAAGGTGGCATCCTGTACGGGCCGTCAGCCTATTTCATGAAGCATCCGCCCCGGCAATACACAGATGACGAAGCCTATCGTATGACGGAGACCTTTATCAACGGAACTTGGGGTAAGAAACTAGATGAAATGCATGAAAATGACCGCCAGCAAAGGCAGGGTTAGTAGTTGCTCTGCCTTTCATCTTTCCTTTGAGTTCATATTACATACTCTCCACTTTTGCCCTTTCTGGCCCGTCCCCACATGGTGTAGTATACTTCCTAGAGCCGAAAGTGTGTATTAAGGGATGAAATACAAAGTCCACTCCCACCCCTCCATGCTGCCCACCTCAATTTCGTACTAGTTTCCCAGGGGTATTAG
>CP070843.1:415368-423012 GCA_020350905.1 Deltaproteobacteria bacterium | reverse complement strand
TCTGACCTCTGACCTCTAATCCCCGTTTCTCCGTGTCCCCGCGTCGTCCTTCTGTGCCTACTCCCCAGTGTCTAGTTCTTGCCCCGCCGGAAGCTTGATCGTAAATTTGCTTCCCTGGTCGGGTGTGGATTCGGCTTCTATAACACCCCCGTGTTCTTCTATTATTTTCTTGGTCACCGCCAAGCCCAACCCTGTTCCCTGACTTCCCTTGGTGCTGAAGAAGACGTCGAAGATCCGTTGGCGGATCTTTTCAGGCATGCCGGCGCCATTATCCTCAACTGTGATCAGAACTTCATTTTCACCCTGGCTCTGGGTGCTGATTTTCACCTCACCCCCATCTTCATCTAGGGCGTCAATTGCATTGGTGAGCAAGTTGAGCAAGCAGCGGTGAATACCCTGTGGATCAGCCTGGATTTTCGGAAGCTTGGGGTCTAGGGCGAGGTGTAGCTTTCCATGTTTTGACTTAATGCGGTCGTGGCACAGTTCCGCAGCTTCCTTACAAACGTCGTTTAACGGGCAGGGTTGGGTGTCAGGTTTCCTCTCTTTGGAGTAAGCAAGCATATCCAGCACCAGGTTGCTAATGCGCTGATTGCTGCGCCTTAGAATCTTCCACACCCGGTTGATTAGACTCAGGTCCTCAGCAACCAATGCTTTTTCCACCATGGCATGCGAAGTGTCCATGGCAGCAACAATGTTTTTAATGTAGTGGGACAACCCCGAGATGGCCTGGCCCATGGCAGCGAGTCGTTCATTCTGAATCTTATCCTTGTAGAGCTGAGCGTTTTCCACTGCAATTCCAGCAGCATTGCCAATGGCATCCAGGAGCATAAGGTCCTCTTGGTTGAATTCGCCGGCGCCAGTGGTATCTGTGTGGATGATGCCGACAATCCGGGTACGCCCACGCAACGGCGAGCACATGGCCGAGCGTATTTTATGCATCACGACACTCTCGGCAAGGCCGAACTTGGAATCGGCCATGGCGTCAGCGATGAGCACTGACTCTTTTTTGTCTAGAACGTGCGAAATGATGTTCTGGCTAATACTGACTTTGTGGTCGAGGGCTTCTTTGTTTTGCCAGCGAGAGGCCTTGACTTCCAGTTGATCACTATTGGGGTCGATGAGAAGGACAAAACCGCGTTCGGCCCGGATGGTGGCGAATGTTTCGTCGAGGATCTTGTTGAGAAGAACGTCCAGATCAAAAATTGAGCTAGCTATACGGGTTACCCGGTACATGGCTCCCAAACTCTGATGGCTGCGACCGAGAAGGTCCATGAGCATAGAAGAACTTAAAGACTGGGTAATGCTCATGATGGAGTCTGGCTCAGGTTCCTCGCTGGCTACGAGCCGCTGATCTGTCGGCTGATGCAAAAGGGTGGGTTCGTCCGCGGTGGGGATACGTGGTGCAAGCTTCTCGAGCGGGGGAACCTTTACGCTTGCTGGCCGCACGAGTAGCTCAATGTTTCCGAGGGTTAACCGATCGTCCACTCTTAGCTCGGCGCTGCTTTCCCGCATACCGTTTAGCAGAAGACCATTCACGCTGTCTAGATCTTCAATGGTAAGACTGTCGCCGTTTTTCACAATCTTGACATGTTGACGGGAGAGCGTCCTGTCATCAAAAGAGAGCTCACAGGACGGATCTCGCCCTATAGTGACTTCGTCGTTCTCCAATGGATAGACTTGACCCTTCCCGGGTCCTTTGACAACAAGCAACGCGTACGTGGTCATCAGTTATACCCAGAGCTTTCGGATTTTAGAAACAGCCTCACAAACGTTAGCTCCTGTCCACTAAGATGCTCGCTGGCCCATCCGGAGTTTTCGGATGGAGACTAGCGCATTTGCAGTCCAGGGCAAGGCTAACGGAAACTTAGAGCAAGAACTAGGCCAAAATGGTGGATTATACACAGAGCAAAGAGCTTGCAGCATAGGGCATGGTGGAATGAGGCGGCGAATCGGAGACACGTAGACAGGGCGAAAAGGCTAAAGGCACAGGGCAAGATGGAGGAAGACGAAAGGCAGACGACGGCAGTCAACTGACATTACCTAACAAAAGGATTGTATTGCTTTTCCTTGCCGATAGTAGATTGGGGCGAAAATCCATAGTTGTGGCCGGGGAAGACCAAAGTGTCATCCGGCAAGGTGAGAAGCTTGTTCTTGATTGATTGAATGAGTTGGGCCATTGATCCGCCAGGAAGGTCGGTACGCCCGATTCCACCGACGAACAAAGTGTCCCCGGTAAATACGTAACCGTTGGTATAGAGGCAGATCCCTCCAGGGGTATGGCCGGGCGTGTGGATGACGTCGAGGGATTGTTTGCCGAATTCGACCCGTTCTCCCTCCTCAACAGTTATATCTGCAGGGGGTGAGGCTTCACATTGAAAGATTTGGATAGCCAAAGCCGATGGATTGGCCAGTCGCTCGGCATCATCTTTGTGGACCACAATCTGGGCGTTGGTACGCTCTTTCATTTCCCTATTGCCGCCGGCGTGATCAGCGTGGCAATGTGTATTTACGATGTATTTGATCCTGTCAATTTGCCTATTCTTGGCAACGTCCAAAAGGGCTTCCACCTGGTCTGCTGGATCGATTACGATTCCCTCGCCCGTTTCCGGACAACCCACAACATAAGCAAAGACCGCAAAGTTTCCCACTTGAACTTGTTCAATAATCATGACTCCTCCAATGTAGCATCCGTTCCATCACTATTAGCAACTTGCCAACCTATTCTAAGATAAGCATCTCCTGCTCATAGACAAGCAAAGTGTCTATGTCTCATATTCGCGATTAACCAGCAACCCTTTTCTTCTGCTTTCTGCTCACCACCTTACCACTTACATGCCGCCAGCGGCGGCCTCGGCAACGATTTCCCTGCCGGCGCTGGTGCCGATACGGTGTGCACCCGCTACCACCATCTCCTCCAGATCCTGCAGAGTTCGAATTCCACCCGCAGCCTTCACCTTGATTATGCCCTGGCTGCATTCAGCGAGAAGTTTCACATCATCGGCAGATGCACAAGTTGGTCCGAAGCCGGTGGAGGTTTTGACGTAATCCAAGCCTGTATCCACCGCCAACTGGCAAAGTTTTCTCTTTTCTTGTTGGATGAGATAACCGGTTTCCAGAATGACCTTTATCACCACCCTGTCAGCTGCTCGTCGCATTGCCGCCATTTCAGCAGCAATGAGCTCATAATCTCCACCTTTGACCGCACCCAAATTGACCACGTAATCGATTTCATCAGCGCCGGCAGCCAGGACGGTTTGCGCGGTCTGCACCTTGAGTTCCCAAGGCTCAAAGCCAAAAGGGAAGCCGGCAACGGAGCACACCCGGACCTTGCTGGCTTTCATAATTTTGGCAGTCAATCGAACCCAGCTCGGCGCAATACACACAGTAGCAAAGCCCAGGGCAGCAGCCTCTTGACAAAATTTCTGAACCTGATCGCTGGTGGCCGTCGGTTGCAACAGAGTCTGGTCAATGATACTTGCCACTTCTTTAGGATTCTTGCAATCAATCATTATTATTCAGTTTCGGTTCTTCGGTGAAAGTTTTTATGCTTCTATTGCCGTGTCCGATGGAATAAAAATGATGTAAGGTGGTCTCGCTTTTTATCTTGTTTGGCATGTCAACACTATACCATAAAGGGTCGGTTGTGGCTCACTCCGTTCGCCGCATGGAGCATAGGGCAAAGGGCATTGAGGTTTCGACATTCGGATTTCGGATTTAAACCTAGTCTGTGCTTGGTGGGGAAGCTTTGTTAGTAAAGTGGGTATCGCCAGCTGGATTGCCGTTCATAGAAGGACTATGCTATAGAAAGTGAAAAAGCTGTGGGAGCGACTTTCCCCGCCTGCCTGGCAAGCGAGAGCGTTGCGGGCAGGTAGCCGCGATTTATAATTGATACAGGAGCATGTGATGGCCGCTGAAATTCTGCCTGCGGGCAAACTTAGACCTGAAACCTTAGCAAGACTCCTGGGCTATACTTCTCAGGCGCCAGATGTGGTGGTAGGACCCGCAGTGGGAGAGGATGCTGCGGTAATTGATCAGGGCAATCGATACCTGGTGGTTACCACTGATCCCATCACCTTTGCCACGGAGCACTGCGGCTGGTATTCTGTGTGCGTAAACGCTAATGATATCGCAGCCTGCGGCGGCACGCCACGCTACTATTCAGCAGCAATTGTTTTGCCGGAGGGGCAGACCAGAATAGAGGACGTTGAAGCCCTTTTTGCGGAGATCGAGGATGCCTGCCGGAAGATGGATGTCCTCTGGGTGGGTGGGCATACAGAGGTAAGCCCGGCGGTTAACTCTGTGCTGGTGGCCGGGCAGATGATTGGCGAGGTTGCCCCTGAACACTTGTGCCGGAGCAGTGATGCCAAAGCTGGGGATGCTCTCGTACTGGTAAAGGCAGCGGCTATTGAGGCAACTGCCATCATTGCCACCGAGAAGGCGGAGGAGGTCGGGGCGGTACACGGAGCCGAAATGATGAAAAGAAGTCAGGATTTTCTCTTTGCCCCTGGAATCAGTGTTGTGCGTGAAGCGACGCTGGCTCGCAATTTTCCGGTGCATGCCATGCACGATCCGACTGAAGGTGGGGTGGCCACCGGGATAAGGGAAATGTGCATGGCCTCCAACTGCGGCGCCATGGTGGAGGCAACCGCCATTACAGTGCTACCTGAGACAGAGGCACTCTGCCAACAGTTCGGCCTCAACCCCCTGGGGGCGATCTCTTCTGGCGCCCTTCTTCTCTCTCTACCGGCGGAAATGGCTTCGGATCTTATTCGCGAGTACGATAAGGCAGGTATTCAAGCAAGAGTAATAGGCGAAATTGTGCCTCCTGGGGTAGGACTGCAATTGCAAGAAGCGGAAGGGGATGCGAGACCTCTGCCCGAATTCGTTGTGGATGAAATAACGAAACTGTACACTTGACCTGTCTGCTGGCGCCAACGTATTCTTCCCAATCGTTTTTTCTGTTGAAACCTACTCTAAGGAGTGTTGGAGTACTGGAAAAAGGAGAAGAAATGGCATAGTTTCATTGCTCCACTACTCCATCACTCCACTTCCCCATTGGGTATAGAAAAAAATACACTCTCTATTTCTGCAGTGGATGAGAGGATACAATAACAGGTAAAAGAAACGATATATTTTAGTGATTTTGAATATATATAGGTTGGCACAAGCCTTGCTCTCCCACCCCGGTATCTTCAAACGATCTGGACAGGAGCGAGATGCATGGCGAGGGCGTGGGGTGGAAGGGAAACGAAGAGTGAGCAAGGGCAAAAGGTACCAGAAATTCAACTACCGGTATTTTACAACAAAGGGGGGAGACGGGTGGAAGCTAATGGAACTCGCTTTTCACCCAAGGGCTGCGTTATCTACACCAAGATCCCTCACAACTGTGGCACTTCATTCTCCCTAAAGATTACCAATCCACACTCCAACAAGACCATCCAGGTAGACAGCTCAGTCATCCTGCGGCAGCGTTTTGACAGCGCCAAGAAATGGGGCATGGTGGTTCGATTTATGAACTTGACCAAGAGCGAAAAGGATGAGATCCACGAAATCCTTTCCCAGGCGACAGCGATTTCAAGAACAGCAGGCGAATCGAAATACCTGAAAACCCCCATTGGTCAGGCGATCTTACGTTATTTCAATCTCAAAAAGTTAGTCGAGTAATTTCACCGGCATGTTTCACGAAACGGTTGCTGATTACCGGGAACTCTCTCAGGACATGAGCGAGGGGGAGTCTGTAAGTACCTTTTCTTTGCCGGTTCTGATCGAGAAGGTCGGGATCTTCCCCCACGAGGATGAGGACACCTCTCTCCTCTCTGGAACCGTTATCGTGCATGAACAGTCCGATCTCTGGGAGTCTGAAGGCGAGTCTGATGATCAGGACATACGAGACGCCAGAGTGTTCCTGGTGCAAAAGAAAGCCGGTTCCATGGGGCCAAATATATTTCTTGGATTGCAGAAAGCAGGAAACAATCAGCTGCCAGCTAGATAGTCGCGGCAGGTGATTCGTGAAATATCCGGGCTAGGCACCAATGATAGGGAAAATACCTTCCTTGATCCGGGCAACGACCGATTTGGCCAATGCTTGGGCACGTCCAGCGATGATTGGGTGGGTTTTATGAGATGGATCCGAGAGAGTGGGATTCTCGCCCAGCTCGGATTTGTGTAGATCAATAAAGGATTCGGGTAAATTATCCGGAAGTTGGACTCCCTTCATAATGGCCCAAGCCTTGGTCCAGGCTCGGGCCACATTCATGATATTGTATCCGCCTCCACCCAGTGCCACCCATTTGAAATTCCAGGATTTTATCTCTTCCACAACCCTGCCAAATCCATCGACGCTGAGGTTCAAGGTGGCCAAAGGATCTGTGCCCATGGTATCCACGCCCAATTGGGTCACTATCACATCAGGTTTGTAGGCTTGAACCAACGGCGGCACCACTTCCGTGAAAACTGAAAGATACAGATCGTCATCAGTTTCGGGTGCCAAAGGCACGTTTACCGAATATCCCCGGCCTGGCCCCTGGCCCATCTCTTCAGGAAATCCGGTACCAGGAAACAGTGTATGGCCGTGCTGGTGAAGGGAGATGCTCAATACTTGATCGGTGTCATAGAACGCTGCTTCAACTCCATCGCCGTGGTGGACGTCAACGTCCAGGTAGACCACTCGCAGACCGTCCTGTACCATCTTGGCAATGCCTATGGCTGGATCATTCAGGTAACAGAATCCGGAGGCCCGATCTTTCATTGCATGGTGCAGGCCACCAGCGATGTTGAAGGCAATCTGCTTGTTTTCTTCCCTGATCTGGCGGACGCATTCAAGGGTGGCACCGGTGACCAAAAGAGACCAATCATACAAACCAGAAAAGACTGGGTTATCACCGCTGCCTAGTCCGTATTTCCAGGCTTGCGAAGGAGCCTGGCCATCATTGGCCTCCTGTAAAATTTCAATATATTTCTGGGAATGAGTCAGGAGCAGGTCTTGTTCCTCAGCCTCCTGGGCTTCAACCCATGGTGCCTCAGCCTTGTCAAAGAGACCATAGGCGCGAATCAAGTCCATGGTCAACTGGAGTCGCTCCACCTTCAAGGGGTGATTGGACCCATAACTGTGACGACTGAATTGTTCGCTGAAAACAAGAACTTCTCTTTGGACTTCGCTCATGACATTCTCCTCATCTAAACGCTTAAGGGATGGACCATTAATGCTACTAGTTGCATATGTACTTCATTTTATATAGGACCAAGCAAACAACGGCAAGATGCAGATGATGTAGGAAGTCTATCATCTATTCTATCCTTTTCGCCCTGGTGGCGGCAGGAGTTCATGAAGCGAGAATAGCTAGTATCAAAAAAATGCTGCACTACGAGTTAGACTTCGGCTATGATGATTTAAAGAAATCAGGCTCTGATTCGAGTCGGTCGCAGCAGGCGGTTCATGAAATATTCGGGCCAACAAAAAAGGAGGGTACTATTATGGCAAAGGCAATTGTTTTGATCACAGCGGATCCTGGGATGGACCGTGAGGTCGCCGGTCAGATGAAAAAGATCAAAGGAGTGGAGTATGTCTATTTGGTCACTGGCCTGTACGATATTGTTGCAGAGGTGCAGGCTGCCGCCGATGCTAGTATGGTTGCGCTAGGCTAT
>CP070843.1:410679-415268 GCA_020350905.1 Deltaproteobacteria bacterium | reverse complement strand
GCTAATCCCAGGGGGATATGCATGGGAATACTCAAAACATTCTGGGCAATAATGATGTCGATGTCGAATTTTTCGATGAACTCGTAAAGCCTTCCCTTGAGATAATTCCGCATGGCATGAATATGACCGCTGGTCTCTGAAGTCCTATGTTTGACTCCAAAGACGTGCCCATTGATCCAGCGGACCTCCTCATGGTCAAAAAAGGCCTCGTGAACCAGCATACTCGAGTTGGGATCGCGGTCCAGCTCCCCGGCAAACCAGTAGGAAACGTGCTTCCTATCCCAGAGAAGTTGGGCCCACTTGGCCGCTTCCAATGAAACACCATCAGTTCCCGCAAACCGGGTGGATATAAAGCCAATGTTCTTGCCCATATCAGGCTCCTCACAGCCCACATGCAGTAAGTAACGTCTGGTAGTTGGCAATCACTGTTCCTGCAAGCCCATCCTTTCCCAACCGCACACTCTGGTCATTGCCGTAAAAGAGCAAGGCTTGCAAACCATGGGCCTCCGCCGCCAGCACATCATTTTCACGGTCATTTCCAACCACCAGAACCTCCTCAGGCCTGAGGCCCAAGTGCAGAATCGTTGTTCTAACCAGACGGAAAAAGTATGGGGAGGGCTTGGAGAAGCCAAGGCGAAAAGAGAGAAAGGTTAGTTTTGGATCGAAGAATTCATCTGGGTTGATTCCGAGGGTCAGGCCGAGAATGGGCATGGTGTAAAATTGTGAATTGGATGCTATTCCCAGCCCTACCCCTCCTTCTTTCAATTTTCTCAAAGCCTCAACTGCTCCTGAGAAAGCCCGGACGGGATTTGCCAACATCTCACGGTAGGCTGCAAACATCCGGGGTTGGCTGCCCGTTGGGGTTCCCCCCACCATTCTAATCATGTCAGCCCAGATTTGATCTACTTGAACCTCTGCCGGGGAGACGCCCTGCTCCTTCAGTCCCTTGTGCTCTGCCGCAATTGCCTTAAAAAACCACCGGTGCCAGTCGATACCCACATCTTTGGCAAGGCCGAAGCGTTCAGCGGTTGCCACAAAACTATCCTCACTGGAAACCAGCCGAGCTTGGTCATCCAGATCACCCAAATGAGGACATACCAGCGTGCCGTAGACGTCAAACAAAATGACCCTCGGAAGCGGCTCCAAAGGAGGAACCTCGCCTCCTGACACCGTGACCGCAGGTTCTGGCACAGAAAATTCTTGTAGGATTGAAAGCCAATTTTGCACTACCAACCTCCTATGAGGGGACGATGGAACCTCGGAAGAAAATAGAGGTCCAGCAATCTGTTACTGATCCTTTCAGCGCCTGCCTCTTCACATTTCTGGCCAAATAACCCCTCGATTGCGGCTGCCAACTTTGTGGCGTGGGGCTGCAATCCAAATTGCTCCTCCACTCGTTCAGTGAAATCATTAGGGAAAATTGCTGGCTCAGCGGCTGCCGGATTCAAAGACCGCAGCTCCTGTACGAAAGCGTTTTCTCGAAGGTAGTCAATGAGGCCAAGCTGCTGGTTGAGCTCTAGAAAGCCGAAATCTACTGCATCATCAGAAAAGATCGCTTTCACTTCATCACCAAATCTATCAATGGTGGAGTTGTTGAGTCCCAACAGCCGGCCTTGTTTCTGAGCGAATTGGCGCCCTTTGGTAATCATCTCTTTTCTCGTTTCCCTGTCAACTGGCACCAAAAACTGCTCATAAAGCGAGTCCCCTGGAAACCCAGCTTCGGTAAAGTCTGCGGTTAACTCATTGAGATTCCTTCCCACCAAAGGGATGCCCCGGTTGGCTCCCTCCAGAAAGGTGAAACCAAATCCCTCCAACAGCGAGGTGGTAACCACCACATCCGAGGCCAGCAGAAGGTCGTCAAAACCAAAGGCGCTCCCCACTAGTTCATGGCCGAAGCCCACAACCGCAGCATGATTGTCTCTTCTAAACAGGGCTTTTACGGCTTCGGCATAGGGACGTTCGGGCTCCGAGTTGGCATCCAAAGTAACAAGCAGCTGAGGTGGATTGTCTGCCGTTGCTGCCAGGAGCAGCGCTTCCACTACATTCTTACGCCGAATAAGCCGGATAGGCAAAGTCCACCACTGCCGTTCAGGTTCAAACCGATATCCACGGTTACGAGCATAGCGCTGCAGCTCCACCGCTATTGATTCCTTGGTTTTCTTCTTCTCAGCCCGCGTAGAAGCCACCGCGTTAGGAAGGTGGAAAATTCGGTCCTTTGGTATTCCGGCTTGGGCCAATTTTAGGGAATCCGCACTATTGAGAACCGCATAGCCAACATTATTGGCAACGGGATAGAAATCCTCCAGACCACCGCTGCCCCAACACCGCCGCAAGTTCATGAGGTTCCACAGCCTACCGCACTCAGCAAAATCATGGATGTGGTAGAGAAACCGATGCGGCGAACCCGTGGCCTCAGCCTGTTGCCCCGCCAGCATAAGACCAGCAGTTAGCAGAGCATTTTTGCCGAGAGTGGGGTTGTGCGTCCAAAATAAAGAGGATCGCCAACCTTGTCGGAGAAGCCAGGTTGCCAGAGCTGAAGCATCGTACCAGAAGTCATCTCGTTCTGACCATACTCTATCACTGTAGTCCAGTCTCGCATCCACCTCAACTTCCGCCTGAATATCCATTCGGTTCAGATATTCTGCGAATGCTTCCACCCCGTCCGTCCTGCCAGTCAGGACTCGCAGGGTCCGGTGCGCAAACCATCCTGATCGGCTTAGAGCAAAAACACTGTTCTTGATGGCCGAGCAAACCCCTCCCGCTAACAGGTGATAGTGAATGATGACCAAAGTGTCGGGAATTGGCATGGGCTACTTTTCCCTCCTTGGTTACATTATAATAATATCAACCGGTTGGCAATATATGAGAAAACAGGTGGAGCACTGCGTTTTCCTTATCGCCCTATGCCACATGCTTAATGGCACAAATCTTGAACTTTGACTTGCATGTTACGGGCTTTTTTGTCACAATTCCTGGCTGCATTGCCGACAGGTCTTGAGAGCACATTCAGGGGGTCTTCGCTGAGATGGGAAAGAACATAGGCTTCGTATCAACTCGTTTCGCAGGGAATGACGGCGTTTCACTAGAATCGGCCAAGTGGGCAGAGGTGCTGGAGGCCAGTGGTCATCGTTGTTACTGGTTTGCTGGGGAACTGGACAGAGATCAGGAGAGGAGCCTCTTAGTTGAGGAGGCTCATTTCGAGCACGATACGGTGAAATGGGTTCAGGAAAAAGCTTTTGGCAGAAAGGGGCGAAAGGCTGTAGTAACAGACATGGTCCATGCCCTTCGCAGCCTCCTGAAAGTGCGCCTCTACGAGTTCATTGAAAAGTTCCACATAGATGTGCTCATCGCCCAGAACTCTCTGACCATTCCCATGCACATTGCCTTGGGACTGGCACTCACTGAGGTTGCCGCCGAAACAGAAATGCCTACCATTGCCCACCACCACGACTTCTACTGGGAACGGGTGCGATTCTCGGTCACGGCTGTTCACGACTACATCCAGATGGCTTTCCCGCCCAACCTTGCCAATATACAGCATGTGGTGATCAACTCCGTGGCCCAGGAGGAACTCGCCCTGCGCACCGGAATCTCCTCCATTGTTATCCCTAACGTGTTGGATTTCGAAAATCCACCCCAGGACGATTATGAGTACAATGGCAACTTGCGCCAGGAAATTGGTCTGGAGGAAGGTGACGTCCTCATTTTGCAACCCACCAGGATAGTCCAGAGAAAAGGCATTGAGCATGCCATAGAGTTGGTCAAGCGGTTACAAGATCCAAGATACAAACTGGTCATTTCACACGAGGCTGGTGACGAAGGTTACGATTACGCTGACTGGCTCAGTGATCATGCCCGGGAGGATGGTGTCGACCTTCGTTTGATTGCCACCCGTGTGTCCGACAAGCGGAGCATCAATGCCGGTGGTGAGAAACAATACACTCTTTGGGATGTCTATCCACATGCGGATTTCATTACCTATCCAAGCCTCTATGAGGGCTTCGGGAACGCCTTTCTGGAAGCAATTTACTTCCGCAAGCCCTTACTGGTAAATCGCTATGGCGTTTTTGTCAGGGATATCGAACCGCAGGCCTTTGAGCTGGTGGTAATGGATGGGTTCTTGACAAAAAAGGTGGTGCAGGCAGTTCGCGAAATTCTGGAAAATCCTCAACGGCGTCAGCACATCGTAGAATACAACTATGAAGTAGCAACCAGGCACTACTCTTATGCGGTCTTGCGCAAGAGGCTCAATTTCCTCATGGGTAACTTCTTCGGAATCGAGATGTAAGTCTGTAGCTGCCTACTTACTCCCCGCCCGCTTCAGTTTCCTTGTCTTCGGTTTCCTTCTCTAAGGCTTCGCACTCTCCAGCCGGACACACTCGTTGGTCGATGTGCTTCTCAAACTCTGCGCGGAAGTGCTTGAGAATGGTTACCACCGGGCCGCTGGTAGTTCTCGCAAAGTCACAATAGGGCGCATCCTGCATGGCACGGCAGACCAGATCAAGCTGTTGCAGATCCTCTGGCTCTCCCTTTCCCTGAATAATACGCTGCAGAATTTCTCGGAGCTCAACAGAGCCAACCCGACAGGG
>CP070843.1:404252-410579 GCA_020350905.1 Deltaproteobacteria bacterium | reverse complement strand
AGCCCTGGCGCGCATGTTTGCTGGTTTTCAACTGCTGGTTTTCGAGCGGGAGGGAAAGTTGAAGGTGCGAGAAAATCCTCTCATTAGGCAATACTCAAACCGTATCCACACCTTGCGGCTGAGCGAAAATATCGATCATATCTCTTCAACAGAGGTACGCCAGCGGATTCTTGCTGGTCAGTCCATCGAGGAACTTGTCCCAGCAGCGGTAGCCGCCTATATAATGAATCACAATTTATACAAGAATCAGTCTAATCAGCATTGAGACTAGAGCTAAGAGCAATGGGCCAGACGAGCCCACGTGATGTACTCTGGTTGGAGAAGTCCACTATTCGTATCTGAAATCATTGTAACCGGGTATGATAGTTGCAAGATTCTTGACCTTCTAGCGAGGTGATTCATGATACATCCGGGCCAAGAGTCGCCATGAAAAGAAACATAAACATAACCATATTGGGACGAGATCTTCAAATAAATCTCGCCTTTATCACGATCCTGTTCTTTGGGCTACTCTTCAAAGGAGTTTATCTCTATTCATATGCGATCAACAACCCTTACTACAGCATCGTCAGTATGGATTCTGCCGTTTACCTTAACTGGGCCCAGGTAATCCTTGAGGAGGGATGGCTGGGCACTGAGATTTTCTACAGAGCACCTTTCTACCCCTATCTCTTGAGCATTATTTTCCGGTTTGCTCCAAACAATCTCCTGGCTGTCTATATTATGCAACTTGGTGTGGGCATTTGCTCAGTGGCTCTTATCTATAGTATTGGCAAGAGAATCTACTGCGAACCAGCCGGCCTTATAGCCGCCGGCTTCAGCCTCTTCTACGCTCCGCTTACTTTTTTTGAGACCAAGATATTGCCGACCATCACAGGAATATTCCTTGGTTTGCTCTCTATTTACCTTTTGACCCGTGCCGAGCAGGAAAAGAAATGGTACTACTGGATAGGAGGAGCCGTTACGCTCGGAGTCGCTGCCATATGTCGCCCCAACTACCTTTTGATGATTCCACTTATTATTTTCGGTATCCTCATAGTGTACAGGAGACAGCTGAGAGAAACACCTATCCCCATATTGATTCTCATTCTGTTACCCTCACTGACAATTGGTACGGTCACCCTGAGAAATTATGTGGTTGGCAAAGACTTCGTTCTCATCAGTGCCAATGCCGGGATCACATTTGCACAGGGTAACAACCCATGGGCCCGGGGCAGCATAGCTGTTATTCCTGGATTTTCCGGCGAAGTGACCAATCAGAGGCATGAAGAGACTCAAATCGCTGAAAGAGTAACGGGGCGCAAGCTCAAGCCTTCTGAAGTGAATTCGTTTTGGTTCAAATGGGGCCTCACCTTCATCCAAAAAAAGCCGTTGGAATATCTTAAATTGATTTTTTACAAAGGTGCCATCCTCTTCAACAATCATGAACTAGGGAGCAACTATCTGTTAGATGTGGATAAAGAAGTAACCCCATGGCTCAGGCTTGCTTTTCTGCCGTTTGGATTCATCATGGCCTGGGCGGTCATTGGATTCGCCCGCATTTTCTTGGAGCGTCCGGTTGCTCTGGCTCTGATTGCGGCTTTCATAGGCAGCTTTTTGACGGCGATGATCTTTTATGTGAATAGCCGCTATCGCATGACCCTGATGCCCCCGACCCTCATTATGGCAGGCGGTGGTCTGGACTATCTTGTGAGTAACCCCAGAAGGTTCGGGGTCATTCTGCTCACAGTCGGAATCACATTTGTCATATCACTGCCCCCATTTTTACCCTTGAATGACGCACATTTGTCCAGGAGTCATTCGAGGGCCTGGGCTCACTTGGGAGGTGCCTACCAGAACAATAATCAGTTGGAGAAGGCTTTGTGGGCTTATGAAAAAGCAATAGGCATGGAACCGAACAGTTACAGATATTATCTTGAAACGCTCAATCTATTCGGTGCATTAGGAAAAAGCAAAGACGAAATCATAGAGTGGGCTCAACAAATCTCTGACAAAATATCTGAAGCACAGTATCGTTATCTTATCATTGCTGAAGCATATTACTCATCAAATGACCATGATAAAGCATTGGAATATATTCAAAAAATACTATCATCCTTTCCAAGGGATCACAGATTGTACCTTTATTCGGGAATTCTTTTAGGTAAAATGGGGAAACATCATCGAGCGGGAGAACTATTTACAGAAGGCCTCAAGATAAATCCTCTAAACATTGATCTACAGTATAATTATGCTTTGGCGTGTTTCATGTCAGGAGATAAAGAAGAAGCGATGCAAGCGGCAAGAAAAATCCTTATGAATGCTCCACACTTTGATAAAGCTCGTCGTTTGCTTGAACGTTTGGATAGGAAATCGTGAACTTGGGACACCTTTTCTGACTAATCCTTGGGTCAAAATGAACTGATTCCTCATTTTGACCTGGGTAACTGCTCAATGTGGCAATATAAATTTAGACCGTGCACTTTGCGACCGATAATAACTTTCTTTGATGAAGTCATATGGGGAAAGGCATGCAAGTATCCCAGAAAACCATTATATTTGGAGCTGGTCTCATTGTTTTGCTAACGCTCCTGGTTTACATCCCTGCCACGCGGGGCGGATATATCTGGGATGACGAGACCCACATTACAAACAACCTCAATCTAAGATCACTTCACGGCCTGAAAAGAGTTTGGTTCGAACTTGGGGCTGTGCCGCAGTACTATCCAATGGTTCACACCAGTTTCTGGATGGAATATCATTTATGGCAATTGCACCCTCTTGGCTACCACCTGGTGAATGTTTTACTGCATGCACTAAATGCGGTCCTTTTATGGCTGCTGCTGCGCTATCTGTCAGTTCCGGGCGCTTGGCTGGCTGCAGCGATCTTCGCGCTCCACCCAGTACACGTGGAATCTGTGGCTTGGGTGACCGAGCGTAAAAACGTCCTTTCCGGTCTCTTTTTTCTGTCCTCCATCCTGGCTTATCTTCGCTTTCTGAATTTGCACTCGCCTATCAGCGGGCGGCGTTGGCGATTCTACCCACTGGCGCTGTTCCTGTACCTCTGTGCCCTATTAAGTAAGACAGTAGCCTGCACCATGCCGGCTGCGGTGCTTCTCTTGTTGTGGTGGAAGCGAAACCGCGTTGGTTGGCTCGAAGTCCTGGATTTGACCCCCTTTTTTGCGGTGGGCACTGTGCTTGGTTTGACAACGGTCTGGGTGGAGAAACACTACGTTGGTGCCCAGGGCGCGGCCTGGGCTTTATCTTTTGTTGATCGTTGTCTTATTGCCGGAAGGGCCCTATGGTTCTATGCTGGTAAGCTTCTGTGGCCCCACAAACTCACCTTTATCTATCCACGTTGGCAGATCAATTCAGCAATTTGGTGGCAGTATATTTTTCCCTTGCTTGCGGTGGCGGTTATTTTAATTTTATGGCTGTTGAGAAATCGGATTGGCAAAGGACCTCTGGTGGCGGTGTTGTTTTTTGGAGGCACCCTATTCCCGGCCCTGGGATTTTTCGATGTTTATCCCATGGAGTTTTCCTTCGTTGCTGATCATTTTCAGTATCTGGCCAGCATAGGTTTGATTGTATTAGCTGCCGCCGGCCTCGCCTCATTTTTCAGACGACTTGGGCCGTGGCAAAATATCATTGGGTACGCAGCATGCTTAGTGGGACTCTCTTTTATTGGATTACTTACCTGGCAACAAGGAAATCTCTACAAAGACAGTGAAACACTTTGGCATGACACCATTGCAAAAAATCCCCATGCATGGATAGCGCACAACAACCTGGGAGTTGTTCTAGAAGAGCAAGGCAGAATCGACGAGGCCATTTACCATTGGAACCGGGTGGTCGAGATCAAGCCTGATCACGAGAAAGCGCTCAACAATCTTGGAGTCGTATTTGACAGACAAGGTAAGTTTCAGGAAGCCGTTGACCATTATGCGCGAGCAATACAGATAAAGCCCGACTTCGCTGGTGCCTATAACAACCTGGGAGTTGTTCTAAGAAAGCAGGGCAAACTCGAGGAGGCCATATACCATTTTTCTCAGGCCCTGCAGATAAATCCCGACTACGCAGAAGCGCACAACAATCTGGGAGCCACTTTAGCCGGCAAAGGCATGCAACACGAGGCGATAAGCTACTTCTCCCAGGCTCTACAAATCTCACCTGACTATGCAGAAGCACACAACACTCTGGGCATTGTTTTAACTGAAAAGGGCGACTCCGAGGAGGCCATATACCATTTTTCTCAGGCCCTGCAAATTAGGCCCGATTATGCGCAGGCACATTACAATCTTGGAGTTGCCCTGGCTGGCCAAGGTAGGCTTGAGGAAGCCATTGAACATTATTACCAGGCAATAGGGATTACGCCCAATTACTTAATGGCACATTTTCAACTTGCCTTGGCATTGCTAAAACTGGATCAGACCGAGAAAGCCACAGAGCAATATCAAGAGGTATTGCGGCTGAGCCCTGATTCAACCACGGTGCTCAACAATCTGGCTTGGATCCTGGCAACGCATCGGAATCAGAATTTTCGAGATGGTGCGAGAGCAGTCCAACTGGCCGAAAGGGCCTGTATCCTAACCGGTCATAAAAATGCTGATTTTTTGGACACTCTCGCTGCGGCCTATGCGGAAGCAGCACGATTCAATGATGCCGTACAGACTGCCCGAAAAGCTGTGGAGTTGGCCCTGGCCACGGGCCGAATAGAACTGGCGAGGGATATAGATAAGCGAATGCAATTTTACCAGGCAGAAAAAGCCTATTACGAGGGTTGAGGTCACCGTATACTTGCAATATATAGTGTCTCTGCCTCGTACTCCCTCGCTCCGGACGAGTATTGTTTTTGGAGAGCGAAGGGTATAAATAGAGCCCTAAATCTTAACAGAGTTGGCCTTGTGGCTGAGCGAGGAAAGCCGCAACTACCCCTTACTGAGAGGGCGCAGAAGATGAAAATCTCGGTAGTGATTCCTGTTTACAATGAAGTTACAAGCATCAAGGAAATTGTCAACCGTGTCCAAGCGGTGGATCTCGAAAAGGAGATCATTATCGTAGACGATGGCTCAACTGATGGCACCCGTGAGCAATTAAAGGAAATTAGTCTCGCTCAGAAAAATGTCAGGGTTTTTTACCATGACCAGAATCAGGGTAAAGGAGCTGCTTTACGAACGGGCTTTGAGGTTACCACCGGCGACATTGTCATCATTCAAGACGCTGATCTGGAATATGATCCGAGGGAGTACCCAGTTTTATTGGAACCCATTCTTGATGGCAGAGCTGACATTGTTTATGGCTCAAGATTTCTCGGTGGGCCTCACCGGGTGCTATTCTTTTGGCACTATTTGGGTAACAAATTCTTGACATTGCTTTCCAACGCTCTGACCAACCTCAACCTGACAGACATGGAAACCTGCTACAAGGTCTTTCGGAGGGAAGTCCTCAGTGACATGCAATTCAAATCAAACCGCTTTGGGTTCGAGCCTGAGTTTACTGCCAAAATAGCAAAAAAAGACTTCCGCATCTATGAAACCCCCATCAGTTACAGTGGTCGCACCTACGCCGAGGGCAAGAAGATCGGCTGGAAGGATGGAGTAAAGGCCATTTTCGCGATTGTATGGTTTCGATTTTTTGACTGAGAAGGTTACTTACGAAATCTAGTCACTTTGCACGACACTTTTGTGGCTATAGAGAAAGCCTAGGTTGTCTTTTTCTCTAAGACCTGATTGGAAAGATGGCTAAATTATCAGAGTATATAAGGCTTGCCCGTCCCAACCATTATGTAAAGAATGGTTTTGTCTGGATTCCTCTTTTCTTCGGGCACAAGCTGAATGATCTGCAAGCTGTATTTAATACCCTCTGGGCTTTTTTTGCTTTTTGTCTCACTGCCGGTGTTGTCTACGCACTGAATGATCTACTTGACGTTCAAGAAGACCGTCTCCACCCTGTCAAAAAACTACGCCCCATTGCCAGTGGAGCAATCACTGCCAAACAAGCCACTCGAGTCTTACTAACCTTTCTGGTGCTTGCGTTCAGCGTATCATTCATTTTCTTGTCTAATAATGTATTATTCATTTTAATGGCTTATCTGTTCTTAAATCTCGCATACTCCTTTAGCCTGAAACACATCGCTGTCATCGACGTTGTTTGTATCGCCACCGGTTTTGTTTTGAGGGTTTTTGCCGGAGGTATTGCTGCTGAGGTCCCAGTAAGTCACTGGCTGGTTATAATGGTCTTCCTCTTGTCGATTTTCCTGGCATTGGCCAAGCGGAGAGACGATCTTATCTTGAATGCTCAAGGCCACAACAACGCGAGAAGATCTTTACCTCATTACAACATGGATTT
>CP070843.1:400184-404152 GCA_020350905.1 Deltaproteobacteria bacterium | reverse complement strand
GTGGTTAGAGCTCCCAGCAGCCTTTGATCTTCTATCTTTCCCCAGCCCTCCCGTCTATCCTCGCTGCTCCGTCTGTCAGTGGAACTCCGTCTGTCCTCCCCGGACCGTCTATCTGTACTTCTGCGCCTGTCCTCTTTTCGCCGTCTATCTCCTTGAGTTACAGAATCATCGGTCATTTGTTCACCCTGCTTGTATTTCCAGCTGCTACAGCAGAATATGTGCCAAACTCAAGGCAACAACCGAGGAGCGATAAGGTTGAGGGGGGAAAATTCTGGCTTTTTCTATATTATCATATAGTTAGTTGCTGTACGGAAAAAAGTCTCCGGAGATAAACGGAAGTAGGGTCGACAACGGCGAAAAGAGGTTAAAGACTCGAAAAAACTGCGGATAGGGTATGGTGTAATAGAAATGTTTGATTTCAAACATACTCACCAGAGTATATCCAATCATGGATCCCTAGCCTGAATGTTGCATCGCTGTTATCCTCCGGTCATCCTCCATTTGCGCCCAGACATCCTTTTCCACCAACCCATTTTCTTGAGGCGCCTGAGTTCTTTTTCCATCATGTGCAATTTGGCCTTAGCCTGCTGAAATTCTTTTTCCTTATGGCTGAGGGCACCTTTGATCTCGAGCATATTGTTCTTGTACACGAGAAGGTTTTCTTTCTCCACTTCCAGTTGTCCCAGTCTGGTCAGGAGTTCCTCATAATGTTCTCTATCTACGGTGACTGTGGTCTCACCCCTGACGCCAACCTTACTTTCAACAGTCATAACAGCTTCACTCCCTGCAGGTTTGACCTCAGGACTGATGACACTCGATTCTTCCTCTGTTTCAAGCAAAGCTTTAATCTCATCCATCACAACAAAAACCGCCGAAAGCAGCCTTTGATCTTCTATCTTTCCCCAACCCTCCCGTCTATCCTCGTTGCTCCGTCTGTCAGTGGAACTCCGCCTGTCCTCCCTGGACCGTCTATCTGTAGTGCTCCGCCTGTCCTTTTCTTGCCGTCTATCTCCTTCAGTCCCAGAATTATCCGTCATTTGTTCACCCTGCTTGTATTTCCAGCTGCTACAGCAGAATATGTTCCAAAATCAAGGCTACAACACCTTCTTTTATACGCGTTAATTTACCATTGTTCAGGGAATGGACTACGGTCCCCTTGGAAACCCCCAGAGTTCTGGCCGCTGCCTGAATGGCGACTTTCCCTCCCTGGCGACGCTTTTTTCGCTTGAGAGAAGATTAAAAATACTAGAAATTTCCATCGGCAATCTTAAATCATAAATCATAAATCCGCAATTGCTTTCACCCAGGCCAGATACTATAATTTAGGCAGATTCCAGGGGCCAACCTCATTTATCAAAGGAGAATGATATGACTGAAAAAAGACAGATGATGGAAGTCTGCAAATGTGAGAACTGTGGCAATGAGGCCGAGATGGTTGTGACCTGCGAACTTGTGCCGGTGGAAGATCCCGAGAAGAAAGCTGCAGGAGTGGAGAAACAGGAAAAAAAGTCCTTCACCTGCGAGAGTTGCGGCAGTGAGGCGGACATGATTATTGACTTATGAGAAGCTGAGCACCTGGATTTGTTTTTTCTTATAGTCGATCTCTCCTTAGTATCAGGTTGAATACAGAAGGCTAAAATAACCCTCCAGTGCACTGGAGGGTTATCTGTTTACCTGATGTGGAATATTGGATAAAGCCTGATTACTGTCGAACGGAGATGCGTCTTTTATGGATTATCACTACTGCCCATTGTGCGGCGAATCCCTTACGCTAAATCCTCAAAGCGAACAACCCCGTCCCTCTTGCCAGGAATGTGGTTTCATTCAGTACAAAAACCCAACCGTTGGAGTTGCGGTCATTATACTACGAGAGGGCAGGTTGCTCCTGATCAAGCGTCGCGGCTCCTATGATGGTATGTGGTGCATTCCCTGCGGCCATGTCGAGTGGGATGAAGATGTCCGGATTTGCGCTCGCCGCGAATTGAGGGAGGAAACGGGGCTGGATGTGGAGTTGGGACCTGTGTTCGATGTCCACTCAAACTTCCATGATCCAGAGCACCAGACAGTGGGCGTTTGGTTTCTGGGAAGGCTAACTGGAGGGCAACTCCAACCGGGCTCTGACGCCCGCGAGGCGGAGTTCTTTCCCCTTGAAGCGTTACCTGCAAAGATGGCCTTCTCGACGGACTTGTTGATTTGCGAAAAGCTCAAGAGACTGCTCATAGATGAAGAAAAAAGACTGGCGCAATTGTGCGAGGTGTATTCGGAATATCTTGAGGCATAGCGCACGACCCGGCGAGACGGGAGGTCGTGCACTATCCAGTTATTAATAAAGATAGTATAGCACGTCTCGCTCCAAATTAGTGCTCAGTGCCCAGTGTCTACTACCGAGTGCCTCCTACTTCTGGAGTTAACATGGAGAAGCTGACATTTCTTGGTGCCACAGGTACGGTCACAGGATCACGATTTCACTTGGAACTCAACGGAAATGGACTGCTGATAGATTGCGGTCTTTTCCAAGGATTGAAAAAGAACCGGCTGAAAAATTGGGAACCCTTCCCAATCCCTCCCGCTGAAATAGACCGGGTTTTTCTCACCCATGCTCACATTGACCATTCAGGCTATTTGCCCCGTTTGTGCAAAGAGGGTTTCAATGGCAAGGTCCACTGTACCCATGCCACCTATGATCTTTGCGACATCATGTTACGCGACTGCGGCCACCTGCAGGAAGAAGACGCCCGCTGGGCCAATAAAAAGGGTTTTTCCAAGCACCGACCCGCACTGCCGCTGTATACTACAGAGGATGCGGAAACAACGCTGTCGCGGTTTGAGCCTTATCACTACGGCGAGGACATATTCATTACTGATACAGTGCGGGTTAAGTTCAAAGATGCAGGACATATCCTCGGTTCTTCCTTTGTGGACATAAAGTCAATGGAGGAAGGGAAGGTGAAGAGGATCGTCTTCAGTGGCGACCTGGGAAGACCGGCGCGACCCATCCTCCGAGATCCAGTCCAGGCATTCGAGGTGGACTATCTTATTTTGGAATCAACCTACGGCGGCCGCCTGCACGACAATAGCACGCCTGAAAAGGACCTGGCACGCGTAATCAATGCAAGCGTGAAAAGAGGGGGAGTGCTGGTAATACCCGCATTTGCCGTTGGCCGCACGCAACAACTACTCTACACCTTGAGGGAATTGGAGGATCAGAAAGAGATACCGTCACTCCCTGTCTATGTAGATTCACCCATGGCAATAGATACAACGACTGTTTTTGAAAAAAGAAAAGGGTATTATGATTTGACGGCCAAAGTTCTGGAACTGAGCGGAACCCGTATTCTTCAGCCGCAGCAGATTCACTTCTGTAGACACCGAGACCAATCAAAGGCACTGAACCAACTAGATGAGCGTGCCATTATCATTTCTGCCAGCGGCATGGCCACCGGCGGCCGCATCCTGCATCACTTAAGGTATCGGTTGCCTCGCACCCAGGACACCCTGTTGTTTATTGGCTTCCAGGCAGAAGGTACAAGAGGAAGAAAGATCTTGGACGGAGAGGACACAGTGAAGATCCACGGAAAGTATATCTCTACTCGAGCCCACGTTGACAATATATCCGGCTTCTCCGCCCACGCGGACTCCAATGAGATCTTGGCCTGGTTAATCGGCTTCAATCGACCCCCCAACAAAACTTTTCTCGTTCATGGTGAGTCTGAGGCCTCGGCATCATTGGCAGAGGAAATCGAACAGAGATTGGGATGGGATGTGGTGGTTCCCAAGTTCAAGGAGAGCTTTACCCTGGAATGAACGGAGAAGTGGAGGATTGGAAAAGGGTTCCAATCGCCTTTTTGCCATTACTCCATAAAGAGGCTCTAAATGATAATTACAAGGAGGAGAAACATGGCAGACAAAGTGATCATTTACGGCAAATCCTCTTGACCCTACACCAACAAAGCCAGGTCGGCTTACGG
>CP070843.1:397559-400084 GCA_020350905.1 Deltaproteobacteria bacterium | reverse complement strand
GAGACTTGATAATGTCTAACTATCCTCGCAGTATCGGTCTCTTGTTGACCATTGCGCTGCTCTTCCTACAGGCCCTCCCAGTTCACGCTCGTTATTCCAAAACTGCAAGGCGAGCCTTTCAGAAAGCCATCATAGACAAGCGAAGGCAACTGCATCCCAGATTCAAGAAGATTACCAGAACCGAGACGAAGTACATCGTCGTTCACACCTCCGAGGCCGGGCTCAAAACCACTCTTAAGCTAGTGTCCAAAGGAAAGCTCCTTCGGGGCCACCGATTGACCTACGGAGGTCATGCCAACTATGTCATTGCAAGAGACGGAAGAACATATCGCATACTGGACAAGAAATACGAAGCAGATCATGCGGGTTTGAGCATGTGGAACGGAGAAACAGATATCAGTAAGATCTCTATAGGGATTGAGCTTGTCGGCTACCACTACACTAGAATAACTGACAAGCAATACAGATCAATCGGGATTCTGATAGACATTCTTCATGAGGTTTATCATTTGGATGATAGCGCTGTGCTGACTCACAGCCAGGTGGCATATGGAAAACCGAACCGTTGGTTCAAGAAAAAGCACAGGGGACGTAAGCGTTGCGCGCAGAATTTTGATCGTGCTAAAGCAGGACTGGGACCGACTTGGAGCTTTGACCCGGATGTAAAGACAGGCCGACTTGGAGCAGATCCAGAACTTGCTGCCATCTACTACGGTCGCCGCTTAGTGACTGCAAGTCGCTTTCCTTCCAACGTCATTACCAAGAGCAACGCAGCCTGGACGATAGCAGGTGAGGACTACAATTCGCCAACAACCCTATATCAATTTCCAGATGGACGAATCATCCCTGGGGATCAGATTGACAAGCGGCACGGATGGAATCGTATTCCCCGAAAGACCATCGTTCTCCTCAACCAGGACTATTATCACAACTTGAAAAGGAACAGAGGTCCAGTCAAAACCATATCTAATGGACTTACAGCTTGGACATTTGCAGGACGAGACTATAAGAAAAAGACCACGTTTTACTTCTTTCCTGAAGGAGGCATGAAGAACGGGCGCCAGATTTCCGACTGGGATGACCTGCCCTCCGAGACAAAGGTTATCGTGGGCTACAGTGGTCCCTACAAAGTTACTCCCCGTCGGCCGCCCCTTAAGATTGCAGGTATGAGATACAAGAAAGAGAGTACATTATACTACTTTCCTAACAAGAAACTAATTCCCGGAGATCAGGTAAAGGATTTCAAACGTCTTCCTCGCGGGGTCCTCATCTTCCTTCCGAGTTAACCCTAAGAATGCCAACTTTCTCATACGCTACCCACCTGCCGTAGCTGGGGAGGCCTAACTCGAACGCTACGCCTGCCGATCCATGCCAGCTTTTTCCACCTCATAGTGCAAGACCATGGCCCCCGCTCTCGCCGTCGTTTCTCAATTGTGAATATACCCTCAGGTCGCAGATGATTCTTCTTGCTCTATTTGCGGCCCTGCATTATCCTGTCTTGGCACGAGCCGCTTGCAAGCGAAAAGGTGCATGATACCCTGCTGATTTGAGTCTTCAAAACAAATCAACGAGCTGAACGATTATAACAGGAGCGGCACCATGGCCGACAAAATTCTAGTCGCTGATGATGAGCAAGAAATCAGGGATTTGCTCGACGATTTCTTGAAAGACCGGGGATACGAAGTAATTCTGGCCTCAGATGGTGTGCAAGCGCTAGAGTTAGCGGAGACGGAAAATCCGCAAGCAATCATACTGGACGTGAGGATGCCCGGCTTGGACGGCCTGGAAGTCTGCAAGCGGTTAAGGGAAAAGGAGGAAACTAAATTTATTCCGGTGATTTTTATAACCGGGTTTGAAGACAACAAGTTGGATGCCCTTGATATGGGGGCTGATGACTTTGTCAATAAACCTTTCGACATGGTTGAACTCTCAACCCGAGTAGAATCGGTACTCCGAATCCGTCACCTTACCGATGAACTCGAAAGGGCCGTGGCTTATATAGAAGAGCTCCGAAAGGATCTGCCGGAACTGCATTAGATTTCACCCATTTAGGTGTTAAGATGGAACGGGATAAACGGCTATATCCGAGATCCAAGGTGAGATGGCCCGTCACAATGACCACCTCTGTTGCCACCGTAGAAGGAGAAACAAAAGACGTCAGCTCCCTGGGAGCATATATTCAATGCCAAGAACCGCTAGACCCCAGTGAGAACCTTTTTTTGAGCGTCAGACTCCTTGCCGGCTCACCCCTACATGTCTTTGCTGAAGTTGTCTGGTCAAATTCACCCGGCCTCGAGAACAAAAACGGGCCGCCTGGGATGGGGGTTCGTTTTCTATGGTGATCCCAGAGCGCAAAGCGCTGAAGATCCCCCACGAGGTCATGAAGCCGGTCAAGACCTGGCAGGCGCGATAGTCACCCAATGCGATCCCCGACCCCTGAAAACAAAGAGCTTTTTGTCCGCGAATGCGGAAGTTGGGCTAGAGATGCTACGCGGTACGCTTGAGGTAGTCCTGTCACTTCTGTC
>CP070843.1:394872-397459 GCA_020350905.1 Deltaproteobacteria bacterium | reverse complement strand
GCTGATACGGCCAGACCGTGAAGCTGGGTCTCGTAGTCAACGTCACCCAATAGTGCACCGCCGTCAACCCGGGCTATCTTATTTTGCTTATCCACTGTGACCCGCCGCATGAGCGACAGGTCGATCATCATGCCGTCGTCGCATACAGCAGTGCCGGCCACGTGGTGGCCGCCGCCTCTCACTGAGATGAGGAGGCTTTTGTCCCGGGCGAAATCCACAGCGCTGATGACGTCGCTTGTACCCACACAGCGTAGAATGATTGCCGGTTTCCGGTCGAACATGCCGTTCCAGACTTTGCGGGCGGCATCATAGGCCTCATCGTTGGGTTGAATAAGCTCACCCCGAAGGCTCGCCTTGAACTCTTCTATCGTAGTTGCATCAAGCATGATGTTCTCCTAGGAGTCTTGTTATTAAACTCTGAGTGTGTTGCCCCAGGGTCTGCCTATTTGATTAAATAGGAAGTAACTCCCATTGGGGCGTAAGTTCTTCAGGTGAATCACATGATTGGCGCCAAGGCCTCGTTGATGCGCTGACGTTGCTGCTCCGTTGTCAGCTTTTCAAAAAGCGCCTGGAAGCGTTCATGCTCCACCCCGGAAAAGATGTACTGCCAACGATAGGCCTTCAGAACACCCGCTTTTATCTGCTCGATTTCATCTTCGCTGAATGAGCGGTCGCAAACCTTTAGGAAGTACGCGACGTCAGCTGCACTCTGAGTTTGCAAAATGCCGTCCACATCAGCGATGATCTCAATCAGTTCATCAACCGCACGGTCTCGTTCTCCTGGAGTGATTTTCTTGTCGTGCCGAGGCCATTCAAGTTCGTCCATGATCGCGTGGGTAGTTTCCTCTTTCCAGTGAAACAAGAAGATGTCCTTATAGAGCTCTGAAAGATTCTCGTCCGGTTCGATGCTCTGCTTGTAATGAGCCTGGGTAAAGAGCTCAATCTCAAGAATCAAGGCCAATACAGCCCAAGTGGACTTCTCCAACACTGCTGCTGCAACCTCATTCGGATCGGGCAGAAACTCATAACCCTCGGCCATGCCGCTGCTGATCATCGTTTCGATTCTGCGGAACAGCTCTTGATGTTTCAGCTCCTCGTCAGTGAACCGTACCAGAGCTTCGAGCGCTGTCTGGTCACCCAGCCAGTGATCTCGGGTGAGTTCAAGGACCTTCGCAGTGATAAATCGTTCGACAAATCCAAACATGTTGGCATAGGTGCGGCCCTGGATCTGGCTTAGTAGCCTCCGCTCATCGTCGTTCAGAAAATCTAACTTATCGACTTTTGAGATGCCGTCGGGGAGGAATTTCTGTGAGAAGTCAAACTCACGTCCCCGGATAACATCCTTGTCAATGTCCCAACGGACCCGTTTTGAAATTTCGATGCATTTTGCGTATGTCAGTTCCATGGGTTATTCCTCCTCCTGGTTGATTTGCTCAATCTTCAGTGATGTCCCTCCTTAGATAAGAGTCTTTAACTGATGGCCGAGGATCAGTTTATTCAACTTCCCCTCGAGAAGTGTAATCAGACTAAATTGGCTCTAAATTCTGCAAAGTCTGGTTCGTCTTGTGGGAATCGATCTTGAGTGAGCAACGATTTCCGATTTTTCGTTAGTGCGGAGAGAGTCCAACTGATGTCACTCTACCAAATCGAAAGAAGAATTGGCAAGAAGAATACCCCCGGACTCATTATCCGGTAACGAAAAGGTGCACATCTGAGACTGGTTCAGGATAATTAAGATCGAGTGAGTGTGAGTGACACTTTGGAGGGGCTCACTGCAAATAACATCAGGCAGAACGGCGTTCGATGGGAAAACGCGATCACAAAATATGGGCGGCCGGCAAATTTGTCAGAAAGACCCTATATGCACTCCAAGCAGAATATTAGGAAAATCCATATGGTAAGGATGAGGGTGGACTGAAGAAAGACGGTAAAGGGTTTAAAAGTATGTTAATTGGAGTGTCACCAGACCGGGGCAGACTTCACATCATAACGTTTCAGCTGGAATCTAACTCAATCCGCTAGGTGACTTCAGATAATAATGAGCAATACAAATTCAACTTGGCCAATGCTTCACATTACATCCCATAAGCTGATGTTCGACTCTAATCACCCTAGAACAAAATTGGGCGGCAACATTGATGCGCAATTGTTACCGCGTGAGCTCGATGAACTAAACGGCAACATGCACGAGTTCATCTATAACGCATTATTTTCATTGGGACATTGCCAAAAGAAAATAACAAAGAAATTATGCTGGTAATGTAGGATCTCTTTTTTAAGAAATAAGGAGGCGGTCCTCCCCTTCTAGCAGGAACCGTCCTCCCTTTTCCAGGCTACGCTTTTTCGACCCGGAGCGACACCGGTGTTCCATGGCTTAATACATCCAGAACCGGTGAAAACTCCGCCATCCCCTTAGTCTCTTCAGGTGAGGCATCGGATTTAACCTTAAGTGGCAACCTCGAGTTTGGAACTATGAGAATTTATTTGAAAGGAGGGTGCCACAATGGCTAATGGAATTGTGAAATGGTTTGATGAGCGCAAAGGCTACGGCTTCATCGAGCAAGAAGAAGGCCCGGATGTATTTGTT
>CP070843.1:385219-394772 GCA_020350905.1 Deltaproteobacteria bacterium | reverse complement strand
TTAACACTTTATCCAAGGAGGTCAGGAGCATGGCTGAAGGAACTGTGAAGTGGTTCAGTGAACGGAAAGGTTATGGCTTTATCGAGCAGGATGACGGCGGGGACATATTTGTTCACCATTCGTCCATCAACATGCCCGGGTTTAAAACTCTCAATGAAGGTGACCGGGTAAGTTTTGAGGTGGGAGAGGGCACAAAAGGTCCCGCAGCCCAGAACGTCACAAAGATTTAGTGGCTACAGATCCTTTCCCCGGATTCAAGTTAAAGAAAGGTGGCATAACTTGCATAGTTTTGAAAAAAGGCTCAAGCGACTCAAAAGAGACTTCCAAAGGAATGTTGGGCCTTCAATAAAAAGGCATCGTTATTATTTAAGTAAAGGCGAGAGAAGTAGACTGAAACACGAGAAAGCTATAAAGCGCTTGAACAAGAAGAGACGCAGAAGACCATACAGGTGATACGGAGAGAAAGGAAGGAAGCGAAGTCAGGAGTGATGAGCACCTCAGAAGCCCCTTGACAAAGTCACACAGTAGTGTGTCAACAATAGATTTTTTTGCCAAATCTATGAACTTCCTTGCCACGATTCTTCGATTAGCTCACGTTATAATTACAGCTAACTATCAGAAAATACAATAAATTTATGTAAGCCCTCAAACTGGTATGGTTCTTTTCTAACCGAAGGGTGTAATCCCACCATTCTCAATCCAAGGACGGTTTCATGGAGCGCAGCGAGCGTGAATTATATGGCCGTCCTTCCTGATGAACGGATTCTCGCCTTGCTTCCAAAACTCTCGTGTGATAAGCGGATATCAAAATCTAAATGGAGAGGGAGGTTTCTTGATGAAAAGCTTATTCAACATTGCAGCTTTTGTTATGTCCGCCAGCCTTATCTTCTTCTCTTGCACGACCACAAAGATAACGAACATCTGGAAAGACGATGGGTATCGGGGGGCGCCGTTCTCCGATTTGTTCGTCATTGGGGTGGCAAAGAAAGAGAATACGAGGCGCTCTTTTGAGAACAAGTTCGTGGAGAAGCTCAAGGCGGCAGGAGTGCAGGCTGTTGCGAGTTCGTCAGTCATGCCGTCAGATCAAAAGATAGAAAAAGAGGCCATACTAGCTGCAATTGAAAAACTAGATATTGATGCTGTGCTCGTCACGCGTTTGATTAGCTTGAAAGAGGAAGAGATACGTAGTCCGTCGACGAGCGAGCAAGGAAGACCGGATGACTATCAAGGAAGATATTATAGAGATTACAGCACCGCCTACGGTTATACCCATCAGCCAGCGCAATACACTACCAGCGTAAGGGTAGGTTTGGAAACGAAGCTTTACGATGCCGGAACGGAAAAACTGATCTGGTCAGCCACATCCAAAACCGCAAACCCAAAGTCAAGAATTGAGCTCTTTGACTCTGTAATAGAAGCGCTGGTTCGGGACCTCAAAAGGAACAACCTGCTTCATTAAATACAACAGAGTTGCAGGAAGCGTGGAACATGAATATCACCCTGCCCGCTGCCTATAGCTGGAGGCGCTGCATCCATACTGGTGATTTTTCTTGACATGGCTTGCCCTGAAGGCCTAATTTAGAAAAAGGGTAAATCTCTCATTTTGATACATCTTCTCCCGACTATGCTCGTTGGACTGTACTTTTCAGACTACAGACTCTCAGCACGGTGTTCTCTACTCCTTCCTGGACAAAAGCTATTAGGTGAGATCCCCCACAGATGCGGACATGAAGTCTAAAAACGCGAAGAATTCAGCTGAGATGACCAAGATTTTTCGAGTAGGAGAGTAATATGGTTAAGAAGGAAAAGTATAAACTTATGGTTACCAGGAGAGAAGCGTTCGAAATTGACGACGAGCCTGACCACTCCATGATGATCGTCGAAATGGAGGGGGAACCCATTGAGTACCAAGTGGGGGTGGCCGGCGAGTTTGTCTCCCGTCGCAGTGTCACCGTCCATGACCGGGTCAGGGGCTGGGGCCTTATGGAGGGTTATGTTATGGCCCACTTCCAGCATGGGACAGCTTACAGCCGCTTCAAAGGCAGCCGGGATGGACTTAATAAAATAACCGAGGGTACGTGGACGACTTACCGCGGGACAGGGAAGCTGACCGGAACTCAAGGTGCAGGTAAATTCAAACTAGTACCAGCGGAAAAGCAGGGCGAGTTTATTCTTCACATAGAGGGTGAATACGAAGCAGCGTGATCTCATCCCTCCCCTGTCCCATAGGTTAATCTCATCCCCTCTGTGCCCGCTACCATTAGGGTATCTTGCTTGGTTTACTGCTGTCCCTCATACTTACTCCACTCAGCTTCAATGCCACCGGGCCAATCGTGGGGATTCTTCCGCTAACCTGAAGAGGTATGCGTAACCGAGGATCGATGTGGATCGTAATGTCTTTATGGAATCCAAGAAAGGAAAAGTTCTCCGCCTTTTTCAGGTCTGATTGGAGAGGCTGGGCCTCGAAGGTGATCCTGAGGCCATCCACTTTTCCCTTTTTCCGGACTGTACCCTCCTCACTGTTCTCAGAATAATCAACCTCAAGAGTCTGTAAGCCTTCAGTCCGTATCAGTAAGCGATGCAACTGCTGTTTTCCGAAAACACAAAGGGACAAATTTTCGCCTCTCTTGTCCATGTGAGCGGCAGACAACAGATATATGAGGAGGATAGGATCCGTAACGTGCGGGCACTCTAGTCGAGTCGGATCGTACCTGTAGAAACTTGTCCTGGCATCAGTCCATTTTGCAGGATCGTGTGAGGCTTCCCGCTTGGTTTTGGGCTTTGTCCGCAGCCGATGAACTCCTTCCCGACTGAACCAATAGGTTCTTTTGACATCATCCTTTCCCCGGCGCAATCTAACTCTAGAGAGAACTGCTGCTTGATTGGGCTCAAACAAAACCTGATTTGATAACGTTACAGGCGGACTGAAAATATGATCAATGACCCTGTTTACGTTAACGTTATAGACTTCTTGACCTGGGGATGGCAGTGGAATGGACTGGGGATTGGCTCGCCATACTGATTCAAATTCAGCTGTAGAAAAGGGACTGAACCGAACGTCAACTTTGACGTCAACAACGGCGCTTTTTGCTCGAAAAGACAATCTACTCCAAAGTACCTGGCTAGGATCCAGATTGAGATGGCTAAATGATTGGCTCAATCCTTGGCCGGCGAAACATATCAATGCACCGAAAGCTATCATGCAAACAAGTGCCAGCAATCTTTTCCTACCATCCATTTTCACGTCTATCCCAACAAGTCTTTACCCTATATAGTAACGCTTTCCTTTAAGCGACAGGTAAAATCGGTTCTGCTCTTTGTCCTCGTGGATAAACTCTGCCAACTGGTAGTAAGCAGGGCGCAGGAACCGAGCCGGGATCCCGCCCCCCATTACTCTGCAATAAAGCACGTTTTGCTCGCCAATCCATAGACTTTCTGGGTCCAAGGACTCGTGCCTATCGAGATGTTTCATGGCTAGCAGCAACTGCTCTGGTTTATCTCCTTCTCTTTGTTCTGTATGCAAAACACCTGTGACCACCAGGGGGGTGTCCTCAACTTGCAAAGAGCAACGCTGCCTTCCCATCTGGATGATATATAACCCACTGAACTCGTCCCTACCCAGGTGTTGGCACAAGTGGGTAACTATGTCGGCCCGATGCATACGGCTGCCCTGATAATACCAGTCCCCTTCCATATCGATCACAATGCCGCAAGGAAGAAGTTCACCCTCAGAAGGCGGAAATGGCCATTGTTGCTCCTCAGTCACGGTTTATCCTCTCCATACCTGTCAGCCTTGTCTTAATCTTATTTTTGAGCCCACGGAGTTCTTTGGAGCTCTCTGAAAAATGAAATAGCTTATATTCAATAGACTTACCGCTGTGAGCTCTGTGAGAGATAATAAGGTCTGCAACCTGGTCAGAACACCTTCTTGCTGTCTAGTAATAGCGTCACTGGTCCGTCATTGACTAGCGATACTTCCATCATCTCCTGAAATTGCCCGGTTGCTACGGTTACGCCCAGGCTTCCGGCATGCTGGACAAAAGCTTCGTATAGCTCTTCAGCTGTACTCGGTTCCGCCGCCGCTATAAAGGAAGGCCGCCTCCCCTTTCGGCAGTCACCCCAAAGGGTGAACTGTGAAACGGCTAACAGGCCTCCACCCACATCAAGCAGTGAGCGATTCATTTTGCCCTGCGCATCAGCAAAGATTCTCAGATGGACCACCTTCTCTGCCATATAGATTGCATCCCTTGGCAAGTCATCTTGGCCCACTCCCAAAAGAACCAGGATGCCATGGCCGATACTGCCCACCTTCTGGTTCTCAACCTGTACGCTTGCCTCGCTCACTCTTTGCACCACTGCCCGCATAACTCATCTCTCATTGCGCATTTGGTAGTACTCAGCTGTCAGTTTCGGGGTAAGTGATCCATCCGAAAATCTTCCTGAACCGGGCTAGGAGACTGCGTTACAATGCACCAAACCCGTCACTCGTGGCCATTTGCCTTCGGCGTCATTCGGGCTGACCGCTCGTCATTAGGTGAGATGATGAACTACTATTAGTGACAGCGAAGCGGAATGACGGTCACTTCAGTGACCAAATGACTATCAATGACAATGGTGCCGATTTTCTAGCTGGTAGTTTCAAGTAATCTGATTAACTCTTGCCAAATCTCGTCCTTACCTTCGCCAGAGGTGGCAGAAAACTGTATCAGCTCCCGTGCTTTCCTCCCGAGACTTTTAGCAATACTGGCTGCCTGTTTATTGCGTTTGTTTTTTGAGAGCTTATCCGCCTTGGTGAGAACGATTATCACCTTTACCTGCTTCGTTCGCAACCAATCCCAGAGGCGCAGATCTTCTTTGGATACCTCCCGCCTAATATCTAGAAGCCACACCATGCCTCGCAAGTTGACCCTGGTCGTCAGGTAGCTCTCCACCATTGGACGCCAGCGCTTTTGAACTTCAACAGGCACCTTTGCATAGCCGTATCCTGGAAGATCCACAAAGCGCCAAACCTCATTAATCTCGAAAAAATTGAGGAGCTGGGTGCGGCCTGGGGTCTTGCTGGTGCGCACCAGTTTCTTGCGGTTCAGTATCTTGTTGATAAGTGAAGATTTGCCAACATTGGAACGGCCGGCGAAAGCCACTTCAGGAAGGTCAGCGGGTGGATACTGGTCCGGGGTTACCGCACTGCAGACAAATTTGGCTGAACGAATTATCATTGGGCTCAGATTGGATGGTTATTGTGTGGTAAGGAGCCAGCCTTATCGGTGGGCAGTGCCCACCCTACACTGTAAAATTCCTTTGCTCTAAAAAGTGCTCCAGTCGGTCCATACCCTCGGCGATGTTCTCCAAAGAGTTCGCATAGGTAAAGCGGATATATCCCTCAGAGTTCGGGCCGAAGTCAACTCCTGGAGTGACACCCACCTTGGCATTGTGGAGGATATCAAAGGCCAGGCGGTAGGAATCGCTGCTGAATCGCTTTGCATTGGCCAGCACATAAAAGGCCCCTGTGGGCTCCACAGTAATGCCAAAGCCCATCTTTTTCAGCCGCTGGATCATGTAGCGTCTCCGTTCATCATAGATGCTAACCATGCGCGCTACCTCTTCGGCTGCTTCTTTATTCCGCAGGGCTTCCACTCCCGCCCACTGAGCCATGGCACTGGCTGAAATAAAAAAATTTTGCTGCATCTTCTGCATGGGCCTGACGAAACGGGCAGGTGCAATTACATAACCGAGACGCCAGCCTGTCATGGCGTACAATTTGGAAAAACCGTTCAGCACGAAAGATTCGTCGCTATATTCAAGGATGGTATGCTCTTCGCCCTCATAGACCAGACCGTGGTAGATCTCGTCGGAAATCACCAGAGGGCCAAGTTTGGCGATTTCGGCCATACGCTCTGGCGATAGCAGGTTTCCAGTGGGATTGGCGGGTGAGTTGATGAAGATGGCCCGGGTACGCGGCGACACCATCCTGCCAATCTCTTCGGGCCGAAACTGAAAGCCATCTTTTTCGGCCACAGGAACCCGTACCGGAATCCCGTCAAAAAATCGAATAAAGTTAGGGTAACACGCATAATGGGGGTCTGAAATAATCACCTCACCACCCGCCTCCAGCAAGGCACCAAAAATCAATAACATGGCAGGTGATGTACCTGAGGTGACAATGATCTGCTCGGGAGTGATCTCGACCTGGTAGCGCTCTAGATAATTTTCACAAATCGCCTGCCGCAATTCAAGGAGTCCCTGGCTGTGAGTATAGTGAGTTTTTCCATCTCTCAGCGCTCTTTCACCGGCAGCGCGAACGCAGGCCGGAGTATCGAAATCTGGTTCCCCCACTTCCAGGTGGATTACGTGCTCACCTTGACTCTCGAGTTCCTGGGCGCACTCCAGCACATCCATGACTATGAAGGGTCTGATTTCTTCGGCACGTTTGGTGATCATCAGCAAATGTCTCACATGAGGTGAAATGCCTAATGTCGGTAAATGGGCAATTGGTGATGGGTTACGGATCGTTTACATTGTTCAAATCGTTGAAGACGTTGAAATCGTTGTCCTTTGGAAGTCCACAATCAGAAACCGGGAACCGGCCCGAAGGTGGGAGTCCGAAGGACAGATCCCAAATCCGCAATGACTTGCCTCCAAACTCAAGCGAAGCGCTCCTCCAACTTCCAATCGCGGCTGCCTACTGCCAGTTGTCTTTGTCTCCAATCTGCAATTTACAATCTTAAATCCACCCTCCGGCCTCTGATTTCTGTTTCAGATTACCTTATAGAGCGGATACTCGATAATGCCTTCGGCACCACGCTTCATGAGGATGGGGATGAGTTCACGCACCTGATCTTTGTCGACTACAACCTCAATTGCCAACCACCTACTCTGGTAGAGGTGTGATACAGTGGGGGCATTGAGGCTGGGCAGAACTTCCATGACATCTCCTACTCTCTCTTCAGGTACGTTCATCTTAAGGCCAACCATATTCTCAGCTCTCAGCGCTCCCTCCAGAAGGAGGGCGATCTGCTCAATCTTTTCCCTCTTCCATGGAACGTCCCAGGCTTCCAGGTTGGCGATCAGTTGGGTGTTTGACTGCATAAGTTCTTCAACGATACGCAGACCGTTCGCCCGCATAGTGCTTCCAGTCTCGGTGACCTCCACTATGGCATCGCATAGCCCGTCAATGACCTTGGCCTCAGTGGCTCCCCAGGAAAACTCCACCGCCACATTGATACCTTGTTCCTTGAAGTAATGCCGGGTGAAGTTGGTAAGTTCAGTGGAGATCTTTTTACCATTTAGATCGGCAAGTTGTTGGATGCTGGAGTCCATGGGCACTGCCAGTACCCATCGGGTAGGTCGTTGGCTTACTTTGGAGTAGACCAGGTCCTTCACCACCTTTACCTGAGAACCGTTCTCCAATATCCAGTCTCTTCCAGTTAACCCCGCATCGAAGGTCCCACTTTCAACGTATCGAGACATCTCCTGGGCACGGCAAATGGAACAACTGATTTCCGTGTCATTGATCTCCGGGAAGTAGTTGCGGGAACTCAACGAAATGCGCCAGCCTGACTTTCGGAACAGGCTTATCGTAGCTTCTTGTAGGCTGCCCTTGGGCACGCCCAGCTTTAACTGTTGCACGAGATCAAGTACCTCCTCTTACAGTATAATAAACGCACCACTCACTATGTGAGGGATTACTGGGGTAATCTAAATTTTTTCGTTTACCACTGAGCTGAATGAATCCGAAATCCGAATATCGGAATCGAAACAATGTTCAAAGGTTCAATCTTCTTTCACGTGCGGCGAATCACCTCACGAATGATAAACATCCTTCGGATCAAAAACTATTGTACCTGTTGTTTTCAGCTCGCCATCATCTACCTTGCGGTAGAAGCAGCTCGAATATCCTTCGTGGCAGGCTGCCCCACCTTTCTGGTGAACCTTGAGCAGCACTGTATCAAGATCGCAATCCACATGAATGGCACGAACCTCTTGGAGGTGACCCGAAGTTGCCCCTTTAAGCCATAACTCTTTCCGAGAACGACTCCAATAATGAGCTTTGCCGCTGCTGAGGGTCTTCTCCCAGGCCTCCTCATTCACATATGCCAGCATCAACACCTCTCCGGTCTCATCGTCCTGTACAATAGCCGGCACCAGCCCGCCAGTTTTTTCGAAGTCAAGCATGTTTTTCCTTCCCAGGCCAAACCACTTTGCTGAATATCAGCGAGATCCTAAACCCGAGCATTTGTTGTTAGTATACCCGCTTTGCTTTGTCAAGCTGGTCATTCACATTTATCATTTGTCATTTGTCATTAGTTGGAACTTTAAGCCTTCAGGTGTCAGAATCGCCCCCGGTGCTCTTGTCTGGACAACCCACAAAATATTATGCCAGAGTGGAACCCAGCCTCGTGTGAATTAAGGGACGAAATCTCCACTTTAGAGTCTCACCTATTGTCCCAGCAAGGAACAAGCCATTGGCCCTTTTTTTGCAGCACCAGATGAGGGTATTATTGGGTGTAATGAGAGCGGATGTTGGTTTCAGTATTTGTCGTTTTCAATATTGTGGAATGTTGCCGGATAAGTAGTTGTCGTCTTTCGCAATCTACTATTGGGTTATGAGACTTTCCGCACTATAAAGCGCATAATACACCGTATAATCTTAAGGTTAGGCTTACGAGTTCATTTTTAGCGGCCTTGCCTTAAGCGTTGCTTATGAAATATTCCTCACGCGAAGACATAGTTGTTCTAGTCATCTTTGTAACAATTGGTCTCATTGTTCCGGGTGTGGTTGTCTTGCGACATTTCATCGGCATTGATCCTATGTCTTTTCTAAATATTAAATGGGGAAGAACGGTTTTGGGCTTTGTTTTTACCCTTCTAGCCACCGGGGTTTGTCTGTTGAACTTTTATTTGACCCTTCTCGTCCCATGGCTCTACAAGCGGCGACATGGCAGCATGGCAGATTTTGCACATATGTCGGGACTACCCCTGGTAGGTGGATTCTTTATCCTTTGCGCGGGAGCCCTTATGCCCCCTTCGGTTCCGTTGGGCATTTATCTTCTTCTGCTTTATGTCATTGATGGAAATGGTTTCCCGTGCTTTTTCGTTTCAGTCATTGGAAATGGAGTGTAACACGGAAAAATCACCTAACCCTTATAAGACCTCCCCTTGTCAAGGGTGAAGCTCGCAGGCGAACAGCTTCGCTGACGCCTGCAGCCGAGCTCGACGTTCGGCAAATACGTTACAGAGAAATGATATTACTAATTGCAGTTTTCAGCCTAGTGTTGGCGGCAGTCGCTACGGTATGGTGGCTAAGGACATCTTACGAAACCTTTGGTGGTGCGCGAGGGCAGATTCCTGTGCTTGCAGGTGGAGTACAAGCCTCGTTATTGGCGACAATCGGTTTAATTCTTCTGGGGAAGCAAATCGAGTTGGTGAACTGGTCGTGGTGGTATTATGCCTTTTTCTTTATATTTATTATGGTCGTCGAAACATATGCGATCATTAAAGTTGGAGCATTGGGAGAAAAGAGAAAAACCAATTCAACAAAATCTGTCCAACCTAG
>CP070843.1:379560-385119 GCA_020350905.1 Deltaproteobacteria bacterium | reverse complement strand
CCATGCGTATCTCGCGACCCAAAATCTCAAGAGTGGAACGTGCTTCCTGCTGGGCCGCAACCACCTCATCTTGAGAGATATAAACACGGTTGGAGCGAACAAAAACCGTGTAGATGCCGCCCATAACGATGCCAGAAATGGCAACAACAACCAGTAGCTCAACGAGGGTAAAGCCCATCCTGGAGCAGGCAAGGGAACGCAGACCTGCCTGGTCAACTGTTTGGCGGTTTCTTTTCAATTTTGACCTCATGGATCGCTCCATACCCACCTCGCTCACTGGGACAAAACGGTTTGCAGAATAACGTGTCGGTTATTGTCCCACATCACCCGGACGTGGACGGTCTTCGCCTTGACCACGGGAAAGCCATCTGCTATGCACCATTCCCGGATGTAACCTCCGGTTGGGGTAGCAGCTTCAGTGACGTCAATGGGGCCCTCGGTACCTTCCGGGTTTGCCCAATTAAAGGTGTCGAAGATGCCGTCTCCGTCAGCATCTATGGTCCAATTATTTTGAGTATCTTGGATTGCAGCAGGCTCGGGTTGTGAGGTATCCGTCAGATAGTGCTTGTTAGCGAGGCGAATATCTTCAACCTTGTCCTGAGCCAGAATGGTGGCTTCAGTTAACTGCCTACCAGAGAGGTTGCCCTTTACAGCCTGAGCCTGCATCCGGGCAAGGGCCAGCAGGCCTACTGAGAGGATGGTGATTGCTATAAGGACCTCCAGAAGGGTCATGCCTCGCTGCAGATGTTCTGCAACCAACTCGCATGACGTGCCGACGTCTTGTGGTTTCGCTCGCTGCTTTAGAGGTTTCATTCCTTCCCCTTACCTATCTAGAGAATTTCAGCCTTACCGGACGCCCAAAACCAGATGGTGCGAGTGGCGTTCTTACTGTTTCGCAATACGATACCTTGCCCGGCACCTGCGCCCTGGACGTAAACACTCCCGTTTCTGGCAGCCAACCCCTGAGGCCCGAAGCCACAGAAAGATCGGAGATCAGTTCCATTTCCGGCAAAATCGAATACCGCAGACGTCAGTGTCACTCGACGCGGCATGGAGGTGCTCTGGAGGACTACCCGCTCTCCAACGTCCTGGACCCAGTCATTGTCGCTGTCCTCATAAATGGTGAACGCGCCACCACCTGCAGGCGTAAAGGCTGTCGGAGAAAAGACCACCACCGTTCTTACCCGGTTCTTAATCGCCCGTATTCGAGCAAGCTGCATTTGAGAGACGATATTGCTTGCAGCTTGTTTCAAATGGTAAGAGGCCATATAATCCTGAATCTTCGGAACAGAGAGGGCCGCTACTGCAGCTATGATAACTATAATGACGATGAGTTCGAGGGTGCTGAACCCGCTTCCGACCCTTTTTGGTCTGAATTCACTTGAAAAGTTCGACTCCATAGATCTCGTCCTCGTTTTAGCTCTCCTACCTGAGGCACATGCCAGGATGACTTTCGGGTCAACAAAACGATGGTCATCAGAATCGCGCCATCAAAACGTTCAATTCTTTCGTGACGCCTCGTTGCTCTGCAATAATGCTGCCAACTTGAATTTTTCGAAAGATTCTAAGCGGCGATGTATGGGTCCGTGGATTTCTGGAAGGAGAATTATGACTGTGAAGTTAGTGATTTATGTCTACGCCAACAGCATTCTCACATTGGCTCTTTGGACCCAGTCTGCTGCTCTCCATCACAGGTGAGAGATTCCAGATTTCCCTGAAGAACCTTTAAGTTTTTTTAGGGCCCCTAAAATTTTTTTCCTCTAAGCAGCCTCAAACGGTCAGGTGGACGCATGATGTCAGAAGAATAATCGGGTGCTGCCACGCTGTGGAAGCGGAAAGAGCACTTCTCATGCCTCGCCAAACGTACTTCTCTCCAATTTCATCAAGCCAACCTTGAGCCAGCTATTGGCAGTATTTCAGTATCTATTTGTCCACCAAGAACTGAACAGCTGACCACGTTTGGCTGTTTGGCCAAAAAACGTCATTTGGCCAAACTCTCCTGAAATAGTATTGCTAACTTTAGGTCTATTATATTAACGTTATTACTTTTTTTGATGATTTGATGGAGAGTAGACGAACGACCTGGCGAGTGCTTTTTTGCATTTTGACCAAAGTACCCCACTGAATAGTGACGCCGAGGAAATATCTTAAAACAGTAAGAATTTGATATTAAAAAGAATTTTTATTTTGGCACAATTTCTGCTGGCACTTGGGGTGGAGCATGGCAGATCCCAGCAGGCGGCTGATCTCATGACGCCTCATGGATGGTTCATCGTACATCTTGCCAAGAGGTAAGAGGGAAACCGGGAGGGCTCAGATGATAGTACTGAGAGAAATAAAGAGCAGTGTATGGAAGGCAGCGTGTGCTCTTACTGTGGTGGCGGTTCTGTGTACGTTTGGAACGGCAAGCGGTGAGGCCGCGCTCAGGTGGAAGGGCGTTGATTGGCTTGAATATCTCGCTGCTGAACTTTATTTAAATCAATCTGGATACTTGGAAGTACGTCCTTACGACACAAATAGAGAATATCCTTATGCGGCTCAGCACACCACATCGAATGATTTCAGAGCGGCAGGTAGTCCATGGGTAGAGGTCACATTTCTCGATGATCCAGCGAAGAAGAGCACAGTTGAACTTTGGGTGACGGACGGAGTGAATGCATGGACGCAGATCGGGGCCTTGGACGGATATGAGAACTATGTAATTCACTGGTGGAACATCTCAAATGGAACAAGGGGAATGATTGATACTGGTATTCGCCGATCTTACGGGCAGCACAAAATGAAGCTAGGCATGCAAAAAGATGGCAAACTCGACTACTGGTTTAACGATACCTTTATCTGGACCGCCAGCACTGAAAAGATGAAGACGGACTATTTGGGGGACGTCTACTTGGCGACTCAATACTCCGTCGCTACCTTTATCGATTATCGAGCTGGAACTGATTACAATTACAACCCACCTGCCTCGTCGATAAGCATAGACCTGGATATCAAACCCGGAGGCAATCCCAATAATATAAATTTGAGTTCTCGGGGTGTAGTACCGGTGGCGGTCTTAACCACTCAGAGCTTCGACGCCAGGGATGTGGATCCTCAAACGCTGCTTTTTGCAGAAGCTGCGCCCACTCGATGCAATAGAGCAGATGTAGAAAATGACGGTGACCTTGACCTCTTATGTCACTTTCAGACCCACGACTTGCATCTAAATCCGGATGCTACTACGGCGACTTTAACGGGCGCTACCTATCATGGGGAAAAAATCGAAGGTGCAGATTCGATACGTATCGTCCCCGGGAGCCAAAAGGGTAAGAAAAAGGGCACATAGTCAAGTCAACAAGCCCGGATGTTTCATGAATTCATGAAACATCCGGGCTCGTATTACCTACGAGGCAGGAACCCTCACATGGTCCTGCCTTTTTTTTTCAGTTCTCCGCAAGGAGGAAGTTCTGGCAGGTTTTCCGAAGAATTGATAATTAATATGTACCTAGATTCTTCCGTCAATTGCTGCCGCTTCATATATCCTCCCGGGGTAGTCAAAGAACAGATCAGCATTAAGCACCATGTATGTCAAAGGTGGTGTTTTTGCCACATTGAATGCCTACGTGGTGGGTATCAGGCGCATCCAGTTCTTCGTATGCTAGAGGATTAACCATACACCAATGTGGAAGGGGTCAAGTCTCCTTTTGACTCTTATTGTTTTCTAGTAAGGGTCAAACGGAGCGTGAACCCTTTCCCCTTGTCAGGATCCTTCCACCTTGGTTTGAAAACATCAGCAAGCGGCAGGTCAAAGCACCCAAGATCTACATCCGCTAAGGTGGGATTCTCGATTCCCCGATACAATTGCGCACTCTGACTGACCCGCGAGGGCATCCGAAGTTCGGTGCTTCGTGGGGGGGCTTCGCCGTGGAACAGGTGTTGGGTATGCTTGGATCGCGGGATGCGTATTTCTGGGCAACCCACGCCGGGGCCGAACTCGATTTACTGGTCATGACGCACGGCAAACGGCAGGGGTTTGAGTGTAAATACGCTGATGCTCCGGGCCGCACCCGTTCCATGCTTGTGGCAATTGAAGCTCCCTGCAGCCAGCTGCAGGGAATCTTCGAAATGTAAGGAATGAATCCATTTTATTGTAGTTCGCTCGCTAACCCCGCAGCAAGCTACGGGGAATGCGCTCGCTGGAACATATTCAAGACCTCCAACTGGACCGGTTGTGGGTAGTCTATCCTGGAGATCAGGAATACAAATCAAAATGGTTTGGGTAAATTTACCTATTTTGTGTGCGGGATGTTTTGGGTAAAAAAGCTATGGCAATGTCACACATTCAGTGGACTCACATTGAAAACTGGAACACCGTTTTGCTGCTTGTCCTGCTGTGCTTGTGGACATTCTTTCCGATCTAAGCGCAAGCCAATCTTTAGTTTGTTAAAACTTGCACTAACTTTCGAGTTCTGATAAATTGGCTCGGAGCTGCCCCTCGTGGACAAAGCTGGGATCAACCACAATGACGCCGTGGCGGAGGTCCGGCCAATATAAACTGGTAAAGCTTACCCAGAATGATTATTTTGCATCCAGAATAAATTATCTGGTGGGGTTGTAATAACTCTCTGGGGCCAACAGCAGAGATAGAAAAATCTGAAAAGGATAGAAAGAAGGGGGTTTTATGAAGGTTCTCGTTGCGGTCGACAAAGATCTGGAGTCACATTTGGCGCTTCGGTATGCTTGTCACCTGTTGGAACACTTTGATGCTGAGGTGGACGCCATCCACGTAAAGAAGGATGTGGGAAACATCATTCTTGAAGACTTCGACGTTCCATTTCTGAAAAAGGATCACAAAAAGAAAATTGATGAGCAAGCCAAAGCGGTTCAGGAAGCCATTGCTGATGCCTGCGAAATCTGCTTCGAGGGAAAGGTTCCCTGCGAACCCAGGATTCTGGTGGGGGATCCGGCGGAGGTAATTCTCCGTGAAGCCAGCGATAAAGACGCAGACCTCATCGTTCTCGGCTGTCAACACTCTTCAGCTCTCAGGGAGATGCTTTTGGGGCAGGTCCACACTCAGGTCATCAACCACGCTGACCGGCCGGTGCTGATCGTGCGCGAACTGCGGAACATAACCGATGTGTTGGTGGCCTACTCTGGCTCTTCCTGTGACGAATCAGCTCTTAATTTCATCAGTCCCATGCTCTTGAAAAGAAAGCCCAAAATCACCCTCATGCACGTTCGCGACACCGACGACTTGGAAAGCCAAGAGTTCGCCGACGCCTGTGTTCTCAAAGGCGAGTCCACTCTGAAGAAGCTCGACCACCAGCCGGAGACGAAAATGGCCGCAGGCAACGTGGTGGAGGAAGTGGTAAAGGAGATAAACCAGAGTCCCTGCGATCTCGTGGTTATCGGAGCACAGGGATTTGCCAAACCGGGTCGTTTCAATATCCTGAAAGAGAAGTCACTCCAGATTATTCGACGCACTACCAGGCCAGTGCTTCTGTACCGGCAAAAACCGTAGATTTCATCCTGGCAGAGGAAAACACCCCTGCCGTTGCTCTTTGTGCCGTGCTGTACTTT
>CP070843.1:375049-379460 GCA_020350905.1 Deltaproteobacteria bacterium | reverse complement strand
TGAGGTCAAACCGGCGAGAACCATAAGACTGAGCGGTTTCCACACGCGGTAGCGGTTCCAGCGGCTCTCCTTGACTTTGACGATGCTTATAAGCGGATTGGATGGGTTGATCAGATATAGTCGCACGCCGTGCAGTCACTCCTGGATAGGGATTTCATTTTTGTCCTTCTTTTCCTCAATGCTGGTTTAATGAATGGAATGTCGCAATGACTATTGGTTAGATATCAATTTTAACCTTCTTGATCCTACTTTGAATCGCCTGGCGAACCGCCATTTCATCCTGCCGAAGAGATTCGAATTCTCTATCTGCAATTTCCAGTAATCCAGCGAGACACGCAAATCTTCTTCGAACCCGGAATGGGATTTCTCCTGGAGATTTGTAGACAATGTCGTGCTCAATCTCAGCCCATGCATGTTGTAGAATTGTTCTGACCTGGATTTCGCACTTCATTTTGTCAAAGAGGGCATACTCAGGAAGTTTAAGCATTTCGGGCCTGAATTCTACCACAAAGTGAACCGATGCATATCCGAAAATTGCAGGATCTGAAGACAATCTTTTATCCATTGAATGCCCAGAATCGATATTAAACTCCTTTTCGATCAGGGGTACTATTTTATCCACATCACTCGTGAAGTATGCAATTATTCTTACACCCGCCAAGTCTCTGATGCAATTAACCAGGGCATCAGGGACCTCGCCTTCTCTAGTTATTTTTTCTCTAAGTTCCTCTGGGTTTTTTTCTCTGGTTGTGATCGAATGTGGGACAATACCCTCAGAACTGAGAATAGACGAAAGGAATTCCTTCGTTTTTTCTGATAGAAGCCTGTAAGTATCCCTCTGTTCTGAAACATATTTTTTCATGACTTCATCAACGTTCATGACCACAGCCTCCATATATTTGGCAAGACCTTAAACTGGCCAAGATTCAGTGGTCGAGTAGCGCGGGGGAATTTCACACCCACGCCCTCACAGAACCCCACGTGAACCTCTCGATTCATAGGGCTCTTATCGTCCACCTAAGCAAAGCGCCAGTGGGCAAACAGGCCTGGCTGACGCTGTTTTATGCGACTTAACCACCGCCAAGCTCTCCGAGGACTGCCTCTTAGGCGTTTGTACTTTCGACGTGCCCACATTGACAGTAACCAATCGAAGCGCCCGAGGGCGTGATACCTCTCCGACTTGTAAAACCTACCATAGTAATTAATCCAACCACTGAGCTTCGTGGCACACTATGAGAAGGAGATGTGACTTTTCGTGGTGGTGAGATACGTAATCAAACTTCGATTACTCTCGAAGTTAATATCCCTTAATTCACAGTCTTAGCTCCAGGGACCGTAGTACTCATGTTCGGACGGGGCAAAAGCGGCGTGACTGTGGATTAAAAGTATGGATATGTACGTTTACTATCGGCTTAGTGGGACTTCATATATTAACGCTCAGGTTTATTCTTCGCAAATTGAGCAATATGGTTGAGGGGTGGTCGCTATACAAACCTAAACAAACATCGATTCGGTGCAATCTGGCCAACATAATAACGTACTGCTATCCCGCTGAACGATTCCTCGAATTGGTCCGTCCTCGGAGACAACAAATGCCACACAATCAGGACACTTCCCTATAAAATCAATGGCTGAACTGTGCCTGGTCCCTAACTTAGTGTGAGCAAAGATGTCACCTCCCCCACCAAAGGCGTCTGGCCCTATGAGAACAGTGCCCTCCCATACGGGCGCATTGAGCGTTACCCCAAAAGAAATCAAGTCTAGCTCGTCTGTAAGGAGTAAGGCACCATCGATAGCAGCCAACTGTGCCAGAAGCTGGAGTCTCTCTTTAATGAGTTTCCGCAGAGCAATTTGACCCGACATACTACCTGGCGGTCCCTCAATAAGCCTAATAAATAGATCCCGCAAACCGAGTTCTCGGGAGAAGCGATACTCATCAGTAAAAAGTCGTTCATGTTCATAATGCTGCAGGCTGCGCTGCGGGATCAACACTATCATTGCACCATGGCTACGAGAAGCAGCTTCCGATAGAAGATAATCAAGAGCGTCTCGATAGATAAGCCAGTATTCGTTTCCACTCCTATTGTATAATGAATGTGTGTGAACGGCTCTAATGAGAAAACTGCCCATGCCCCCCGATGCGAATGGCCTCGGTGTTGCTCTAATGAACTCTCCTCCCACGAACCGTCCGATCAGATTGTTTGCTCTAGATACTAAGAGCGAACCCGGTTGACGACTAGATATCGTGAGAACGTCGGGCCGTGTGTAGATTAGTTCAGGGATCACTACTGGAATTTCATTGAATCTGTTTGTCGTCGGGGAGTAATTTAGCGCACCCCAGATTTGATACTGGGCACCGTCATCCCTTCTCTCGACCGCTAGTGAGATCATCTCAGGATCGAACGCCGGAGCAAGCTTTAGTATCGACTCTACTGACAAAGGTTCTACTATCTCAAAATTCATCACTAATTGGGACCGGCCAGAAGCACTTTGTTCCTCGTCTATCTCATCACGCTGCAACAAGGCAAGACTGAAGGTGATAGACCTATCTTCTTCCCTTTTCAAACTTGCGAGAAAGGCTGTTTCTATGAGAACGCGGACGGAATCGAAATCAGGAATAGACCTTTGTCGTCTCCCACGTTCTAGATGATCCTGGTCATGTTGCCAGGCATCAATGATATCTTGAATTATACGATCTTCAAACATCGTTTTGTTACTGTGGCAACTCGAAGCCTGGTTGTCGAATCGCAGTCCGAAATCGCAAAGGCAACCCTCGTTTGGCCAACTTTTGCTACTGCAATAGTAGGGCTCTCTGGCTTAGACTGTGGCGGCTGCTGCTTGCTCTTCCACGAGGAATGAAACGTACCATGCCTCTTTGAGTTCGGGGCAATGGTTCCTTTCCAGCAATAACCCAAAAAGCGGTGCAGCATTGCTCCTGCTTGGCGTTAGCTTGGTTGCAGGTTCCTGTGATGCGAGTGCAGGCTGTGCATTGGCTTAAGATGATTACTTGGTGATCCTCGATCTTACGCGAGAAACGGTTCCGAAAAGTAACCCGGCTACAACCCCCACCGCCATGGACGCAAGGCTCATGAGTGCCTGCGGTAGTGAAAACTGCCAAAGCAAAAACTTTGCAGTCACGATCTCTGCATTTTGCAGGGCAAGCACTGCGACCAGCCCCAGCAATATCAATCCGATTATAAGTTTTATTTTCATTTAGTACTCCTTCTGCAAGATTTCATCTAGCTTACCTGACACACCAGGACCGACAAAAGAACTAATCAGCTCAGCTCGAGAACAATTTCTTGATTGATTTAATGAGGTCGTCTTTGGCGTTTTCTATTTTGTCTTTGACCTCTCCCCAAGTGTTCTCAGCAGCATCTGCAAGTTGCTTGAGTTTGCCTTTGGCTTATTCGGTTTTCTGCTCCAACTCGTCTATTTTCTCATGTGCTTCAAGCTTGCCTTCGCCTATTTGCTGTTGCGCCTTTGCCTTCAACTGCTCAAGCTGGCTTTCTGCTCTTCTAGAAAAGTCTTAGTTTTTCTATATACGGCTTTCGTACTCATCTGTATTTCTCCCTCATTTTTGTTGGTAACAATGTGACTTCAGGGGCGATGCATTACGAGATTCCAGCTTCACCAACGATTTTCCGCCAGCGCCTCCAAGCCCGCGAGGCGTTCCGGTAAATGGGGAAACAGAGGTTTCATGGTATTCATCTTTTCCATATTCTATTACTCCCAGGTGGTGAAGTCGCCATTTCGGGTGTTGATATGGACTCTTTCCCCAGAGCATACCCCGCCATTTCTACGGTTATTCAAAGGTGTTTGACGTAAATCAGGAAAGATATTTTGTAAACTCCCCCATTGCCTTCACAATATCCAGGATCGCCTCGTGCATGCCCTCAGCGCCGGAGCCTATTTCCGATGTTCCTTTCGTCTCGATCTTGCCCTGAACCTCGGATTTAATCTTTTTGAAGTTTTGAGTGTGTTTTTCAAACTGCAGGCGATGTTCTTCTTTCATGTCTTCGATGGCATCGGACTGAATCTGTTGGATGAGTTCATCGGCCTCAGCCAGTAATTGATCGATACTCTTGGATTCTAAGTTCTTTGGCATAATGTTTCCTTTCCCTGACGCCTCGGGGCATTATCCATGGTCGCATTCTCCTTGCAAAACGCGTCGTCATAAGCGGCGACGGGAGGGTTAATCACACGATAATTCTCAGTCCGGATCAAAGAATATATATTTCGCATATCCTCCGGTAGTGATAGCCGTATATTGCAAGGGTGACGGCCAATGGCACCAGCCTGGGCTTGCGGAACAGGGTCCAGAGCAGCAGTCGCCAGTAGTGAAAACGCTCCTTCCCCAAAACCCCGAGCCGGAAAGCGGATCGAAAGAATGAAAGGAACCGCTGAATAT
>CP070843.1:368934-374949 GCA_020350905.1 Deltaproteobacteria bacterium | reverse complement strand
GCTTTCTCTGTTGGAATCCCAAGGATTTTTACGGAACCGACGTCGCGTTTTACGAAACCTAGTATTGCTTTGATGAGAGTAGACTTGCCAGAACCATTGGGACCAATGACCCCGACGAGCAAACCCCTGTTGATGGCCAAGGAGACATCCAGCAGTGCAGGTTTGGGGCCGTAGCTTACCGTAAGGTTCTCCACCTCAATGGTTGCAGTTGGTGAGGATTCGTTAGGAGCCATGATCCTCCTCCGCCTCCCGGATAGTACCTAGTTCAAACCTCATCGTGTCTGCCACTTTTCCTCCGGGTGCAGACCAGAATGTCTGCTCGGCAACGCTTTGTCCATTACGCAGAATTTGGACACGCACTGCCTGGCTATTGTCCGCCTGTTCTAGTGGGGGGCTGGCCTCCAGATATATCTCGTTGGTGCCTTCTACCAGGCCCAGCAACGGTTCTAACCTTATGGGGGTTACGGCCTCAACCCGATCAGTTCTCTTCAAGATCTCCCGCTCACCAAGACGTACCACAAGTGCCGGCTGCTCACGCAGTTCATCAGTCTGAAGCGCGAAAGGATCTGGCTCCACGGTGAAGGTCGTTGTGATCTCCAGAGCATAGTTCCCCTCAGCGGCCTGAATCTCCACGCCAGGCCCTGATACCAGGACGGTTGCATCGCGATGGTGTGTATAGAGCCCCAGACCACCGACAAACACTAGCCAGATAAGCACTGCCAAAGCAATGCGCACTTCGTCTCCCTCCTACTGTCTTATATTCCTCCAGCCCCTCAACGCGGCGAGGATGGTCAGTACGTTTTCGCGCATCATGCCAATATAGGTTTCGCCCGCCGTTCCTTGCTCACCCATTGAATCGGAATACAGTTTGCCTCCAACGCGGACCCCGGACTCTCGGGCAATCTCCCGGATCACCTTGGGGTTGACGCTGGTTTCCACAAATACGGCCATGGCACCATAATTGCGGATTGAGTTGATCACCTGTTTTCGCTTTTCTGGAGTCATACCCGCACCCACCTCAGCGCCTGTAGACCAGCCAATGGGGGCAAGACTTAGGTAGTTATTGTCGGCGTTGAATTTGTACTCACGGCAGAAATAGTTGAAAGCATCGTGACTAGTCACCAGGATTCGCTGATGTGGCGGGATCCTGTTGACCTGCTCCCGAATCCAGGAGTCAAGAACCCGAAGCTGCTGCAAATATAGTTTTGCCCTTGCAGGATATTCCTCCTTACCTTCAGGATCAATCTTCGAAACTGCCCGTAAAATATTGTTGATATACACCGCTGCATTTCGGGGGGAGAACCAGGAGTGGGGATCAGAAATTGTTTCTCCCGCCGCTTCAATTTCTATGGGTTTTATCCCGTCAGCAGTTGTCACCAGAGGTTTGTTGGCATCCCTAGCCAAAGTTGCCATCCAGTTCTTACCTTCCAAGTGCAAACCGTTCTGCAGAGTAAGATCTGCCTCCAGTACCATCTTGGCATCCTGTGGAGTTTGCATATATGTATGTGGATCTGCCCCAGGCGCCAGAATAGTTTTGACCACGCATCGATCCCCCACGATCTGTTGAGCAAAATCTGCTATCTGAGTGGTAGAGCAGACCAGAACCAGCTTCTTCCCTGCTCTCTCTCCAGCACCAGCAGGACCTGATGTCAACGCCGCAACCAAAATTGCACCAAGTAGTAATGAACGCTTCAACTTCTTTCCTATCCGCTGAGACACATCATTGCTCATAGAGATTCGCTTTCCACAGCAAGTTTAATACCATCTCCAGCAGGGACCCTCGGTGTACTCATCTAACGGCTCACCTACTAGCTCCTGGTTTTCCTATCTACCCCTGCCAGACCTCCTCTTCGTCAAAGTCAGCAAAAGGAGTAATCTCCCGTTTGGCATACATTTCGATCCAAACTTCGACCCGATCTTCACCGTATGCTTTCTTCCAAGCGGCCACGATGGCGTTAACCGGTATATCAGCATAAGCGCCGTGGTATTTTACATACTCCATATATTTCTTGTTTTCCCGGTTGAAAGAGTGAAAAAGAGAGTCCTCCCGTCCATTGAATTGCAACGGCTCCACCTTATGCCTTTCGCAGAGCTCCCGGTTGAAGGCAGGGGTCGCCTTCACCCATTTCCCTTCCAGGTGGAACTCCACGAAACCGTGGTAAACGAAAACATTACTTCCCAGAAACTCGATGAGTTGCCTGGTGGCCAGATGGTTCTTCACCGTGGCGAAACCAACTCGTGAGGGGATGTGGCAGGCCCGGCCTAAAGCACAAAGCAGAGACACTTTTGGCACGCAGAAACTTCGACCCCGCTCAAGCACCGAACTGGCTCGATAATGTTCTGGCAGGTGAAAAGGACTGTAAGGATCATAGCGAATTTCATCACGCACCGCCAGGTAGAGTTTTACTGCACGCTCTACTGGATCATAACTGCCTTCCACTTTCTCCATGGAGTAGTCTTGGATCCTAGGGTGATTGCTGTCGATGATCGCGGTTGGTTTCAGGTAGATGGAATTATCATGACCCATTATGCCAAGACCCTTGTCTCACATTTCGGATTTTGGATTGCGGATTTTAGAGGACCGCAATCTAGAATCGTCATTCTGCAATATAATATCCGCATTCCGCAATCGGAAATCCGCAATTCTGCCTTATGCTCTATGCTTACTGGATTCTGACTCCTGGCTCCCGGCTCCTTTCTTGCCGTACCCTCCACCTCCGGGCGTTTCGACTCTTACAATGTCATTTCTTTGGAGGGAAGCCGAGAATTTCCCCGGTTTTTCCATTCGTTTCCCACTCCTGATAATGACGTTCCGGCCCACCGCTCCTGGTTTGCCACCACCAAGACCGTAGGGCGGGAGTTTTCTACGCTCCGATAAAATGGTAATGTCCGCGTCAGATTGAAGCTGAATTTCCCTGACTATACCATCTCCTCCCCGGTGTAGACCCTCTCCCCCAGTGGAGCGACGAATGGAATACTCGGTGACCAGAAAGGGATAACTATATTCCAGGGCCTCAATGGGAGTGTTCAATGTGTTGGTCATATGGGAATGGACCCCACTTTCCCCGTCATCTGCGGCCGAAGCACCCATTCCACCTCCAATGGTCTCATAATAGGCAAAGGGATTTCCGTTTCGTGGGTCAATCCCCCCGATGGTCACATTGTTCATGGTACCCTGACTGGCCGCCGGGATTCTCTTTGGCAGGGCCTGGGCAAAAGCGCCCAAGATAACATCAACGATCCGTTGAGAAGTCTCAACATTACCACCGGCCACCGCTGCCGGAAACTGGGCATCAACCACAGTGCCCTTCAGGGTCTGCACGGTTATAGGTCTCAGAACACCATCATTGGTGGGAATATCTCTTTCAACCAAAGCGCGAAAAACATAAAGCACCGCAGAAAGAGTAATGGCATGTACAGCGTTAATGCTTCCTCCGACTTGTGGATTAGATTTCCTAAAATCGAGAATTGCTTTGTCTCTCTGGATAGTGACCGAAACGTGAATTTTTACCGTACCTTGGGTAAAGCCGTCATCATCCATAAAATCCTCAAAGGTGTAGATGCCGTCTGGAATCTCTTCTATTGCGTGTCTGGTCAGCCGTTCGGCATAATCCATTAATCTTTTCGCATAGAAATCGACGGTCTCGAGCGAATATTTTTCGATTAGCTCTTGAGTCCTCCTTATCCCAGTAATATTTCCCATTATCTGAGCGGCAAAATCCCCCTCCCTCTCTTTGGGGGTTCTGACATTGTTCAGCAGAAAGCTCATCATTTTCCGGTCAATCTCTCCTTTGTCCACCAGCTTCAGCGGAGGAATGATAATTCCCTCTTGGAACAAAGAGGTGGAAAGTGGCATGGATCCAGAACTCATGCCGCCAACGTCCGCGTGATGAGCTCTGTTAGCCACGTAAAAGGAGGGGGCATCTTCACCGGCAAAAACAGGAGCAACAACGGTGATGTCCGGCAAGTGAGTCCCACCCTTGAAAGGATCATTCAATATCACCATGTCACCGTCTTCCATGGTGACGTTTTGAATAGCAGATTTCACCGACATGGGCATAGAGCCCAGGTGGACCGGGATGTGGGCAGCCTGAGCGATCATCTCACCTTGTCGGTCGAATACTGCACAAGAAGAGTCCCTTCTCTCTTTGATGTTGGGGGAGAAGGCTGTTCTGTTCAGGGTGACCCCCATTTCTTCGGAGATGGAGGAGAATCGGTTCTTGAAGACTTCCAGCAGTATCGGATTGACTTTCACGGTTTACTCCCTCCGGACAATTAAAACCGACGGTATTAAAGTTTTTAGATTGCAAATCGAGGATTTCAAATTGAGTTTCTGGTTTGCAATTTATTTTTTCAATCCGCAATCCGCAATCCGAAATTACCCTTACTCCAGCACTCCTTGCCACCCAAGAGTAGGGCGCCTCGCGTAATTCCTTTGCAGCATTGCATGGACTACTACTCCATAATCTCAATGATCACATTTCCATACTCGTCTACCTTAGCCTCCGCGAATGGGGGAATGACAATGGTGGAAGAATACTCAACCAAGATTGCCGGACCAGAAATTCTGTTCCCGCTCAACAGCTTGTCTCGTGCAAGTATCTGAGTCTTTTTTACCCTTTGATCGAACACCACTCCCCTTTCCCCGATTAAGGCTTCTGCAGGTGGATGCTCTTTCATTTCTCTAGCTTTTTGCAATCTCGGTTTCTCGGGTATGCCCCTTGCTCGCATCCTTATGTTGACTATCTCAACGATCTTGTCCTCGTTTCGGTAACCGTAGGTCTTTTGGTGAAGACTGTGAAAGTCGCTGATATAGCTGTGGTCGAAGGGGACGATGATCTCATAAGATTGGCCTTGGTAGCGCATATCTAGAAATCTCTCAAGCCTTACATTCTCTTCCCGAATTCCTTCCTTGGACAAATCGTATAAACCTCTTTTTTCTAGATCCTCGAAAAGACTCGACAGTTCGTCTGCACTGCAGTTCAGCTGGTTTCTCATCACCGTGAAAGAGTAGTCCTTTATAACATCAGCCATGATCATGCCAATGGCTGACAAAATGCCTGGATTTTGAGGGACGAGTACTTTCGGTATGTTCAAGAGCTTGGCAAGAAAACCACAATGCATCCCCCCTGCGCCGCCAAAGGAAAAAAGCACAAATTCCCTCGGGTCGTAACCTTTCTCTACTGAAATTACTCGAATGGCTTTTTCCATTGCCGTGTTGGCCACAGAAAGGATACCTTCAGCGAGCTCTATGTGGGACAATCCTATCTGTTTCGCCATTTGTTGAAAGAAACCATCGAGCCTTTCAGCCTGAAGCGCCATGCTGCCACCTAGAAAATGCTCGGGAATTAATCTTCCCAAATATAAATTGGCATCCGTTACCGTGATTTGATCCCCTTTGCCGTAGCAAATTGGCCCTGGATCTGCCCCTGCACTCTCAGGCCCCACTTCTAAAGATCCCCCCACATCCACTGAGGCAATGGAACCACCACCGGCTCCTACTGTATAAATATCAATCATTGGAACCTTAATGGGATAGCCTGAAATCTCGGATTCCATAGTTAGAGATAGGGACTCATCCACCAAGGAAACATCTGTGGAAGTGCCGCCCATATCAAACGTTATAAGATGGTTGTTTCCCGCCATTTTCCCGATTTCGAGGGCGCCGACAACACCTCCCGCTGGTCCCGACAAAATAGTCCGCACTGACTCCTGCATGGCAGTTTCAGCCGATATACTGCCCCCGTTGGATTGCATGATGGACAGGCTGTCCCCTTTTGCCATTTCACTCATTAGATGCCCGATGTACTGATGCATCTTTGGGGAGACATAGGCATTTAGTACCGTTGTGGAAGTCCTTTCAAATTCACGGAATTCAGCAAGGATTTCATTGGAGAGGGAGACCGGAACCTTTGTGTTCTCCAGCAACTTCTCTATTTTTTTCTCATAAGATGGATTGGCAAAAGAGAAGATAAAACTGACGGCCACCGACTCTGTCTTTGACTGTTTGAGTAG
>CP070843.1:364735-368834 GCA_020350905.1 Deltaproteobacteria bacterium | reverse complement strand
GGCGATCGCCTGCGCTGTTTCTTCGCCCGTGGCAGGGTCTACATCAGCCACCACCACCCGCGCGCCCCCGTCAGCACAGGCCAGAGAGATGGCCCTCCCTATGCCAGAACCGCCCCCAGTAACTAGTGCCACCTTTCCATCAAACTTTGCCACCGCAACCTCCTTAGACATGAGGCTCAAGGCACAGGGCTCCTGGCTAGGAGTCAGAATGCAATAGGCAAAGAGCAGAAAACAAAGGGCAGAGAGTGGAGGATTTTGAATTTACCCTATGCTCCTAGCCCTATGCCTGGCGCCGTGAGCCTTTAGTCGATAAGGTTCCGTTTCAGAATCACCAGGAAATCCTGAATATTGGTCACGATCGAAGTGATCCCCAAAGTACCCCTATCTCTCAGCTTGTTAACGGCAAACTCTGAAATATCCACAGCGTAAATATATGCAGGCCTTACCCGGCCATTTACCACCTGGTACGATGGCGTCATATTGCCGGCGGCAATGGTATGTAATTGTGTAGCCAATCCTAAAAGCGTTGTCGCCTTTCTGGTATGCGCTCGCATCGCATCCTGCGCGTCACAAGCGTCCACTATCACCTCAGGAAGAGATCCGTCATCTCTGATGGAGCCTGCAAGGACCATTGGAACCTTCATCTCCAAACATGCATGGATGACTCCACTATCTATCTTTTCCCTCTCCACCAACGCCTCTATGGAACCGGCGGAGCGTGCCATGTTGAGGACGTCCAGGTGGTGATAATGACCGTGTAATACTGGACTCTGGGTATAGATATCTTGTCCAAGGGCAGTTTTGAATAAGGCTGCTTCCAGGTCGTGAGCAGCAAGGGCATTCCCAGCCAAAAGGGCATGGACATAGCCGTTCCGGATCAGGGCTACCATGGAGTCTCGCGCATCCGCATCAAAAACGACGGCAGGTCCTAGTATCCAAACGATATATCCTTTGTTTTTTTCATGTCTGAGGAGATCGTAGGCCTTATCATAATCTTGAGAATATGAGGTCTCCCTGGATCTTCCCGAGCGAAAAGCGAACTTCTCAGCGATATCACTTTGTTGATCAAAGCCGGTTGTGTGCACATAGATTCCTTCTTCCCCATCCTCCCCTCTACCGACAATTACTTTTTCTCCTGGTCGCAACCTTCGCTGCTCAATCACTTCAAGTTTTTTCTCCTTCAATACAACAGCGCAGTCCATCCTGCTCTGTTCTATGAGAATCCAGTCCTCGTCTATCTTGAAATATTCAGGGAAAATGGTGGTTGCGTGGAATCCAATGGGAGCCACACCTTCTTGCCCTACCTCCTCGGTTCTTACCTGTGGTGAAACGAGTAGGGGCTCATGAGTAAAGTCAGGTGGGTGATATTTAGGCAATTCGAAAGCCATGGGTAATCCTCCCAGTCTGTTCTGTCGTGCAAAGTGGTGTGGTGCACTTGATCTGTTGCCGGGGTTCCGTTCTGGAAGTTGCCATTATACATCTGTCGCAACTGATTAGTCACTGCTGAGTTGCACAGGAGTTTCCCAAAAATAACGGATCATTCTTCTAACCCGTGTTCAAGGGACTGTTTACCTTGGTGTGCAAATGAAAGTTATTTTGCTCGTTGTGGAGTAGCTTTCCCGTGGCCTATGTCACCAAAATTTTTTTGGGGAAAATCCTGGTTAAGAGGCTCTTGACAAACATTCAAAAGTCGGTTCTCATCATGTTTATAACTAGATAGACAAGGAGACAGCCATGAGCACAGACCTTGAGCATTCGGAATCGGCAGGAGGGCATATCTCCAAAGCCATGATCCGCGAGGACATTCTCCAGAGCTTCCCAGGGCTCTTCGGGACCAAGACGATAAACGGGCGAAAAGTCAATGTGGAACAGGAGATTGCCACACTCGCCCGAGAGCTGCATCCCGAGATCGCTGCGGCCCTCACCGCGCGCCGGGAGCTACTGCTTTCTCCCGCGCCGGTTCGCGAGAAATATGGTTGGCCGAAGTGGGACGACACGTTTGAGGATCCCGCAACGGGGCAGTTCTGGACATATCACCAGATTATCCAGGGCTTGATTGACAACTTTCTGGGTCGTGACAGCCAGTGGAGCTGGCGGCTCAACGACGAAGTGGACATCCCGAAGGACGCCCACCCACTGACGAACCCCGGCTTGGAGCTCACCGGGCCGTGGCATCCGCTGGACATGGCCTTCAAAGCGTTGAATAGCCCGGCCCCCATGAATATGCCGGACTTTGAAGACGCCGCACCGCCCCATTTCCGGCCCGACGGCGCGCCAGAGAATCAGCCGGTAGGGATCTTCGGGGCCGTGGAAAACGCCAAAGGGATCTTCGAGGGCCGCTGGGCCGACCGTGCCTATGAGGTGGCGAAGAAAGGCGGAACGCGGGAGTACAGGATTCAGGCGCCCCCGGCGCAGTGGCCGACCCGGTTCGCTCGGCCTCCAAGTATCCACGTGCGGTATGACCACGTCACGGTCGAAGGTCAGCCGGTGCACGGTATGATTCCCATCACCCTCCTCTGGGCGCTCAATAACTACGGCTCCCTCACACGGATCGGTACCGGCCTATACTACTACATCCCGAAGATTCAGACCCCTCAGGAAGCTCTCATTGTGGAGAAGCTCCTGGTACGGCTGGAAGGCTTGCTCGACGTCCAGCCCGGTACCATCAAGATTAAAGTTCTCTATGAGGAGGGGAATGCGGGCCGGTTCTTGCCTGTGATCGCCTGGGTCTTGCGACGCAGGCTCCTTGGGACCAACGTCGGCCGCTGGGACTACCTCGCCAGCATCATTGAGATGTGGAAGGACGACCCGCAGGGCGTGTTTCCGGATCCACAGTCCATCGGCATGGCCACCCCGAACATGATTGCATATCAGCGGTATAACGCGTTGATGATGCTCATGGCAGGCTTGAAGAATGGCGAGCTCAGCCAGGGGGCTCCCATTGGCGGGATGGCGGCGGTAATGATCTACCAACCGACCGATCCCTATGGCCGCTCGCAGTATAACCCACTGGCCCTACGTGCCATGGTCATCGACAAGCTGCGAGAGCGGTTGCTGGGTCTCATCTTTGTGCCCGAGGGGCCGCTGCCCGCAGGTGGACAGCCCACCCTGGAAGACATCCTCGCCGGAGGGGTGAAGGGACGACTCTACGATACTTATCGACAAAGCTGGGTTGCCAGCCCCGAACCGGCCTACGTCGCCGCTGGCAATGAACCTTTGCAGGCTCCGGTGACGCAGCTCCAGGCGATCCTCGATGCGGAGCGAGAGGATGTGGACGTCAAAGGCAAACCGGTGCCGACGGTCGCCAGTGGTCTCTCGGACGCGGAGCGGCTCTTGCTGCAATCCCGCGGCTTGTTGAACCCACAGGGCAAGATCACACCGTGGATCGTCACTAAGGATATGTTCAGTAAGCCGGAGAAACTCTTCACCCAAGAACTCTGGGAAAGTATCTATGGCGTGCCGAAGGGTGAGATCACCATTGAGCACATCCAGCACGCCTTCTACATGGCGGCGAACTACGGCTTCCAGATTCTCAACGGTAACTTCGCGGCTGCCATCGACGACTATGAGCTTTCGCTGCGTTTCATGAATGATCTCGCCACCTACCGGATAGATGTGTCGTGGCTGTGGACTCTCCTCCATCACCAAGCCGTGATCACCGAAGACGGCTACCTTAAAGGGCCGGCGCTCACCGAGGATGGCCTCATACCGGCTGAGAACGCCCTCGGGGTCAAGGCCGGGACCCCCTTCACCAAGGAGCTGTTCCTGAGGCTGTGGGACTACCACAATGAATGGACGTCGGAGTTCTTCGCCGAGCTGGACCGCCAAGGCAATCCAGGCCGCTTTGACCGCGCCAAGGCGCCTGTCATCATGGAGATCCTGAAGCGTCAGCTGCTTTCGCCCCGCTACATTCAGCACAGCGCCCGCGTGCTCTTCGTCGTGGCGCAGGCGAACGAGCAAGAGCGCGAACAGCTTCTCGAGGCGATCTTCACCCTCTCCCGCGATGAAGTCGTCAAGCGCGTTAAAGCAGGCATGATGAACAAGTCCGCTTTGGATGCCCACGATTATGTCTATGACATCTTTCCGGGGATCGAAGGAG
>CP070843.1:357973-364635 GCA_020350905.1 Deltaproteobacteria bacterium | reverse complement strand
TCATAATCAAGATAGGAAACTTCAAAAAAAACATCGTGCTTCCTCGCGCCTATGCCGTGTTAGAACCGCGCAAGGCTCGACTAGAGGAAGACTATCTTTTGATTGAATTTGGAGGGAGCAGTGAGTAAGCCCAAAAAAGAGGAGAAGAGTAAAGCCAGAGTGGAGCACAAGACCTGTTGCTGTCCCCTCTGCCTCTCGAGCAGGATGATGGAGGAGGCAAAGGAACAATACAGCGGCTTCTTTACTCATCTCCGGAATGCCAGGATTGAGGTTCTCAGGGGCTTCAGGACTTTGATTGATGAGAGAATCTCATCACTGGAAAAACAGAAGAAAAAGGTTACAAAGGTCAAGGTCGAGTGAGATTTGCGCCGAGCAACCCTACCCTTTAAAATGACCTGGTCGGAAATCATAAATGCATCTCTTGAAGCTCACGCCAGGATCCAGTTCTATCCTGTCTGCTAACCGGTCTGCCAAGCTCCTCGATCACATCATCAACATACGATTCTTGGCGCATTCCAACCAGAACAGTCGTTATTCCCAGGGTGGACCGCAGTGCCCGCAACGCCATCTGGCTCAAGGTCGCAGACCCGGCCCAATCCGCATCCGCTGAGGACACCCTGGCTTTGGTCCGGACTACATTTTCGGCTGCCTGTTCCTGATAGACCGAAGAAATCGCCCGAAACGCGGCCTCGAGTATTTCCTGGTGCGACCGAATCCAGGGGAAGAGCGATTCTGTTAGACTTTCCTGCTGCTCCAAGAACTGCACCACTCCTCTTATCCGCGGCGTAAAATAGTATGATTGAAGTTCTTGCCAGCGTTCATAGGTGCCAAAGTTCGACCATTGTTGCTCCAGGACTCCACCAATGGCGACTTGCTCTAGAACCTGTGCTCGTAACGATGGCGTCAGGTTGAGGTCAGGGAGAATTTTTTGCTTGAGTAGTTCTTCCGAGTGAATGAGATCATCTATACGCTGAGATATCTCCTCTGTGCTCGCAGCTTGAGCTGCCTGGACCTCAGCCAGACGAATGAGTCGGTTATCGATGATTGCATTCAGCGGTCGATTAATGAGCATACCCAGATGCTTGTCACGGGCAAACTGGACAACACTCTGCCCGTTCGATTGATTCGTTTCTGTAATTCCTCCTGTCTCCAAGAGATTCATAGGTAGCTGAATGAGGCGAAAGTGGTGCTTGGTCGAAAGGGATTCCGCGATTTCCCACACTCTTTCCAAAGAGGTGAATTCCGGATCGGTAGCAGGGGAGGGGAAGGTATTGGAGCTGATGCCATAAAAGCTGATTCGACCTCTTTCCACTTCGTGCTCCAGGTGCTCGAACGCACGTCCTATGCGGCTGTAGTATTCATGCCGAGCTTCCTCTAAGATGAGACCAGTTTTACTGGCCCAGCTGAGATAGTATTCGGGATTGTGGAGCAGATAAAAATCTAGACAGCTGAGTCGCAACCGTTCCATACTCCGGGTAAGTTGATCTTCCAGAAACTCAGGATGAATGCAGTGTTCCAGTCCATCTGCGTAAAGTACCAGTTCCCTGAAAGGGCTTCCTTGCCGTTTGCGTTCCTGGCTGAGCTCATAATTCTGGCCCTGAAGATAGCCCACCTTGGACACTACCACCACCGACTCTCTGGAAATTTCACCTGATGAGGTTAGGTCTCCTAGAACAGCTCCGACCAGTGCCTCCGATCCACCATCTGCATAGTTTGAGCTCGTATCAATGAGATTTGCACCAGCTAGCAGCGCCCGCCGCAAGGCTTCTCGATGCTCGGCAACGGTTGGATCCACACGATAGCAACCGAATCCTGCCTGGCTTACCAACAAGCCGCTCTGGTCCAATTCGCCATAGTTGAAGGAACTGTGCTCTTGCGCATAGAACTCCGTACCCTCGGGTGTGGCAAAGCCATCAAGCACTTTATCCTCCTGTTGAAAATAGCTGCAAGTTTTCTCGTAAGGTAAGTTGTTCCCTCAATAAAATCAAGTGATTAAGATAGACTATTTCTCCATTTCCGCACTATGTATAAAACTATGTATAAAGATACTGATAATAAACAATCTTTAACTCTTGACTATTTGCGCTATATTTACTACTAAAGTAGTAAATATATCTTGGAGGTGAAAAAATGGCAGATACAGCGTATACCATCAGGCCCTTTCCACAAGAGTTGCACCGCAAGGCAAAAGCCACAGCAGCACTCGAGGGGATCACCTTGAAAGAACTTATCTTGAAAGCATTAACTGAGTATGTCGACAGGCAACAGAGTCATATGACCGGGGGCAAACCAACTCTGGAAGAACTGCTCCGGAAGTGTGAAGAGGACTTGAAGAGAATTGTTGGTCCGACAGAAGCAAAAAGGTTAGGCAAGTGGCGAGAATTCGAAGGTAATTACTTGAGACTTATCCCTTTTGTCCAGTGGCGTTTGAGAGCTGCAAATGAGAAAATTATCCATAAACTTGAAAAAGAAGGTGGCCTGAGTTTGGAAAGAATAGCCCTGGATTACTATCCGGAATTTTTCAACCCGAGTGATCTTGAGGAAGCCAGACTAAAATTGGGAATCCAAGAAGAATCATAGCCGGCACAGATGCATGCTGTCGCTATCTCGATCGTTACCATTAAGAATTTAAACTATTATATTAAGTTTATATTAAAATATCATCAATTACAAGCATGTAGATAATTACAGGAGAGCAGCAAATATGAATATGGTGCGCGTGAGACCTTATGGAGCATGGGTATCCCCAGTCACCTCAGAGCTAATCGTATCTGAAACCGTGTCACTGGGACAGATCGTACTGGACGGTAATTACATATACTGGAGTGAGTCTAGACCGGCAGATGCTGGTCGCAACGTCATCGTGCGCTGGAGCCAGGATGGCAAGACCGATGATGTGACCCCAAAGCAATTTAATGTCCGTACCCGCGTGCATGAATATGGGGGCGGGGCCTACATTGTCTCAGATGGGACCATTTATTTCTCCAACTTTGCTGATCAGAGGCTGTATCAACAGGGCCCCGACCTTGAGCCCCAGTCACTAACCGGGAAGACTGCAAGACGGTACGCAGACACGGTGGTGGACACATACAGAAACCGGCTGCTCTGTGTGCGGGAAGATCACAGTGTTAGCGAGGGCGAGCCTGTCAATACTATTGTTGCCATCGGGCTCAACCATGAACGGGAAGAGCGGGTGCTGGTCTCCGGTAATGACTTCTATGCTACACCTAGAATCAGTCCCGACGGCTCTTATTTGGCGTGGCTGACATGGAACCATCCTAATCTCCCCTGGGATGGGACTGAACTGTGGGTGGGTGAAATACAGGCCGATGGCTCGGTGGAAAAACCACAAAAACTAGCAGGAGGCGTCAATGAATCCATATTCCAGCCGGAATGGTCAGCTGATGGCGTCCTCTATTTCATCTCTGATCGGACCGAATGGTGGAACGTGTACCGCTACTGCCAGAACCTGGTGGAACCGGTGTGCCCAAGGGAGTTTGAATTCGGCAGGCCCCAGTGGCTGTTTTCCATGTCTACGTATGGCTTTGAGTCCGCCGATCGGATTATTTGCGTCTACACGAGCAAGGGAACCTGGTTCTTGGCCAGCCTTAATTGTAGTACTGGAGAATTGGAAGAAATCGCAACAACGTACACTGAAATATGGAATCTGAGCGCTTCACCAGGACAGGTGGTCTTCTGCGCCGGTTCCCCCACACAAACGCCTTCCATCGTTAGGCTGGACCTTGCAAACATGCAGTTTCAAACGCTCCGGCGTGCCAGCGACCTCAAGGTAGATAAGGGTTATCTGTCTATCCCGGAAGCAATTGAATTTCCTACGAAAAAAGGAAAAACCTCACACGCTTTCTTCTATGCACCTCACAATTGTGACTACCAACCACCAGACGGGGAACAGCCGCCGCTTCTGGTCAAAAGCCACGGTGGCCCCACTGCCGCCACCTCAACCGCTCTCGCCTGGGAAATCCAATATTGGACTAGTCGAGGCTTTGCAGTGCTGGATGTAAACTACGGGGGCAGCAGTGGCTACGGTCGTGCTTATCGGCAGCGGTTAGAAGGACAGTGGGGGATAGTGGACGTGGACGATTGCGCTAATGGGGCACGCTATTTGGTGGAACAGGGTAGGGTTGATGGCGAGCGCTTGGCCATCCGCGGCAGTAGCGCCGGCGGCTACACGACTCTCTGTGCTCTTACCTTCCGTAACATCTTCAAGGCTGGCGCCAGCTATTATGGAATCAGTGATCTTGAGGCCCTTGCAAAGGAAACCCACAAGTTCGAAGCTCGCTACCTGGACCGACTCGTTGGACCCTATCCGGAAAGGCAAGACATTTATCGTGAACGTTCACCAATCCATTTTACTGATTTGCTTTCCTGTCCACTTATACTTTTCCAGGGACTCGAAGATGAGGTGGTTCCACCGAATCAGGCCGAGATGATGGTGGCTGCTCTGCAAGCGAAGGGCTTGATTGTGGCTTACGTCCCGTTTGAAGGTGAGCAGCATGGTTTCCGCCGAGCTGAGACCATCAAACGTGCCTTGGACAGTGAACTTTATTTTTATTCTAGAGTTTTTGGCTTCGAGCTCGTAGAAGCGGTGGAACCGATTGAAATCCACAACCTCTAACCTACCTAGATTATTGCACTCTTACTGAAGAACTTAAGATCCAATGATATTGCCTACTGCTTACTGCCTTTACTGCGGTACCACCTCCAGGTCAGTTCAAGTCCCTCCTCGAAGCTGTAGTGAAGTTGGTAGTCTAGTAGCTCTCGGGCCCGGGAGATGTCGGCAACAGACTCTCGAATGTCTCCAGGTCTTTTCTCTGCTCTTCCAGGCTCACCCTCCACACCGGTAAACTGGGAGATGCTTTCCCAGAGACTGTTAACGGTCACAGAACTACCAGTCCCTATATTCATAACCGCGCCAGCTATATTGTCCCGGTAAGCAGCCAGGAGATTTGCCTGAACCACATCGGCTACATAAACAAAGTCCCGGAATTGCTCCCCATCTCCGAAGATGGTGGGCAGTTCGCCCCTGACAGCTCTATCCATAAAGATTGATATCACTCCCGAATAGGGCGAGGTAGGGTCTTGTTTGGGGCCGTACACATTGAAATATCTAAGACAAACGGTCTCGAGACCATACAAGTCACTATAGAGAAAAGCGTAGGTCTCCCCGTGCAACTTGCTAACAGCGTACGGGCTCAAGGGCCTGGTTCCCGCATTTTCCTTCTTGGGAAGTTGGGGTAGATCTCCATAGACGGCGCAGGAACTGGCGAACACTACCCTCCGAACGCCGGCCCGACGAGCCGCTTCAAGGACATGAAGTGTGCCGAGACTGTTTACCATTGCGGCCTCGATGGGGTCCTCTACGGATTTAGGTACTGAGACCACTGCCGCCTGGTGAAACACCACCTCAACTCCAAGCATAACTTCCTGAAGCGTATCTAAATCTCGCACGTCTCCTTGCGTGAAGTCAATGTCCCCCAGAAATGGTTCTAGATTCTTTAGAAATCCTGTACTCAGGTTGTCCAGAACCTGCACCTGCACGCCATCACCTATCAAACGATCGACAAGATTTGAGCCGATAAATCCCGCACCACCAGTAACAAGACATTTCTGCATTTTTTACCTTTCAGTCGAAAGAATAATACTCCCGAAAACGGCGATAGAGCCTACCCAATTGGTGCCTTGGATCCCGGTAATAATCTTCCTCCGGCAGGTCAATCCATTCAACAGAGACCTCATCTTCTTTCGGTCCATTTGGCCTGGACTCGAGCACCGAAGCTGCAAGCTTGGGGCTGCCGTCATAGCGCACAAGTCCGCAAAAGCGCTCGCTCACGTTTTTGTCGAGCGGTGGCCAGCCCCAAATGGAGGGGTGATAATCTCCGTAGGTCTTCCAGACTCCCCCCATCATTTTGAACCTCCTCAACCGGGTCAATATTTCTGCTGTTATTTGGGCTGAGTCCTCCTCGCTGACCAAGACAAGATCAGCTTCGCGCCTGAACTCACGGCTGCTGGTCTTGGGCAAAACAGGCTTAGTGGCCACACCGAAATCCTGAACGAACACAGGTATATTCCCCAACCATCCAACAATACACCCGAGAAAGGGCGGAAGCGCCGCATCTAGGGGATCTTCCGCCCAGGGTACGCGCCGTGGTGGAACGTGAATAGCTAAATAGTCCAAATAGTTAGCGACCAACCTCGGTTTAAGGCCACCGCTCTCAGTGAGATCGTTTACATGCAGCCCCAGGGTTATCGGTATGGTATCGTCTTTCTCCTTGAGAGTCTCAGTCATTGCTTGCAGCCAGAGCTCTGCCGAGAATTCATCTGGGGGAATTGACCACAGAGAGGGTTCGTTGCCCAAATTCCAAGCGGAAAGGGCAGGGTGTCCAGACACAGCGTTCGTCAACTCCCGTAGGAAGAAAATTTGCGCTTCTATAATCTCAGAATCAACGTACTGATTCATGATCTGGTTTGTCCGAATCTTGTCGGTGGAAAACACTTTATATTGACTCCGTTCAGTGGAAGCCCGCAGCATCCATGGCGGCAGCCAATTCAAGCCGTTCATATGTCCGGTAAAAAGGGTAACCATCACATTGAGATTTCTGTCACCGGCCATCTCCAAGACTTCCACCAGCTGGTCCAGCATG
>CP070843.1:349732-357873 GCA_020350905.1 Deltaproteobacteria bacterium | reverse complement strand
TCACGCCTCTTGCTTTCAAATGCTTGATGGACTTCGGCCTCTTTGGCACTGTAGTCCTCGCTGTCAAAAACCTCGGGTATTTTTGCCTGGAGCGTTTGCACGAACTGCTCCATGCTTTTTTTCAAATCTTTCCCGCGCCCGGCCGACAGACTGATACATTTTGGGCTATCAGGCTCTTTGAAATTGTAGACATAACAAGAATCAGGAGGGGTCGGTTCCTCTTTGGCTTTCTTTTCGAGAAAGGTCCTGGCGATATAGGTCAGCCCTGTCTTGGACTGCCCTGCTACGAAGACGTTGTAGTCGATATCTTTCATACCCATGCCGAATTTGAGCGCTTCAATAGCCCGCTCCTGAGCCACCACTCCTTCCTCGGGGGCGCAGAGTTTTTCGGTGGTATCAAAACCGAGAGACTCAGGATCAATGCGAGTGTAGAGCTGATCAACCGGCACTTCTTTGAACTTCTTGGCCATTACGTCCCTCCTTGAGATAACAGTAAGTGCGAACGCGCTCTAACTATCATAGGCTTTTAGCACTTGCAAGATGGCAATTGCCAAGCTCCACCATCGAGCGCGGTCAGTATACATTGTACCACTGCACATAGGAATACCACAGTTCGGTTATGCATTATGTCCAATCCTAATTTTTAATAATGAAGATGGGGAAGAGGGAACCCAAACCCCGATGGCCGTCGATCAGGAGCCAATGAGATTTAACCCATAACCTCAAGTACCACCCGCTTCTTTTGACTGGCACCGGCAGCATTGACTATGGTGCGGATGGCGTTAATGGTGCGTCCCTCTTTGCCGATAACTTTACCAATGTCTTCCTTGGCAACCGCCAGCTCAATAATGGTGGTGTTGCGGCCAGTTCTCTCGGCTATCATGATTTGATCAGGATCGTCAACCAGGGCTTTGACAATGTATTCCACCAGCGTCTTCATCGACCTTTCCTCTAGTGCTTCCACAGCTTGCCCTTTCGAATTCTCACTGGTTTGTCGCCTCATTCAACCACAAATCTAGGGTGGATCGTGCAAACTTTGCCAGTCAGTCAATTTTGCTAAAACGTCCCTCCTATCTTCTGAGTTCCTTACCGCGAAGTACTGAGCTCTCAAATCTAAAATCTGCATTCTTCAATCTAAAATCGTTAGGGGTCCTCCTCCTGCCAAGGCCAGAGCTTCTCGAGGTTTTCCAGGCTCGCCCACAGCGTCGCCTCTTCATGCGGCTCGAGAGTAACCACGGGTCTCCTTTCTTGATCGTGCAAGTACTGAAATAACTCCTTAAACGGTGCTGTGCCGCTGCCGATGGGACCATGGCTGTCGCCATGGCCGCTGTTGTCATGAAGGTGAACCTCTTTGAGATGGGGACCCAAAGCGTCAAGCCATTCCGATAAGGCAACTTCCCCGAAAACGTTCATATGACCCATATCCAGACAGAAACCGAGATGTTCGGAGTCCATCTCTTCTATGAGGGTAAGGATCATCTCCGGCGTTTGCTCATAAACGTTTTCAAGGTGGATCACCACCCCCGTCTCTTCGGCCTGCTGAATGAGAGGTTCCCAGGTGGCCAAGCTTTTGGACAACCACTCTGCACGGTGTGCGTGATAACGACGTTCATCATAACCCGCATGAAACACTATGCTGAGCGGGCGGAAAAGGGGAACCAGTTCCATGGTCCGTTGCAGCCGCCGGGCGGTGACTGCCCGTATGCGTTCATCGATACCCCCGGGAGCAAGGTCCATAAATGGTCCGTGGAGAGTAGTGATGCTACCGCAATCTGCAATAAGGCGGGCCACTTTTGCCATGCCCTCCTCGCTAAATGTTTCCAGGGCATGAGCATCAAAGCCTATCTCCGGGTTTATGCCGTAGTGAAGAAATGACTCTAGGTATCGGTCTACAAGTTGCCGGTAAGGTGCGTTCACCTGCACTTGATCCAACAATCTGCCATAACGCCTCTTTGGGTCAAGGATTTGATCTCCCACTGTCTTTCAGCTTCCCATACTCATGGCGTCAGGCACACTTTCACTGCTGGCAATCTATCAATTCAATGCACCGCTGGTTTTTTTGGATTATGGTGTGACTATTAAAGTTAAAGCAGCGCCTGCCAAGCCAAATTCAAACGCTCAATTCGGCGACTCGATCGTCCCTGAAGCAAAACGTGTGATCGTGCACGAAGACTAGTTCCTGCATAGTGCATCCTTTTAAGCATTCTAGCGAAAGGTTTTCCGGAAATCCAGCAAAAACGGTTTTACATTCGGGTATAGGATGGTTATGGTGCCAGGATGGATGATCGGTTGTTGACCCTCCGCTTTGACATGTCAAAACGAACTGGAGATATCGAGCTGTCGCTATGAAACAATACGTTATCGACCAATTGCGAGAAAGTGATTTTCTAAAGCTGGAAGATTATTTCAACGGCAATTCAGAGGCTGGCGATCTACCAGGGATTTACTGGGTCCTCGTGCCTGCATCGCTTTATGGAGAGCTGCAGGTAGAACACAAGGACTGTCAGCCTTACTATTTCGCTGTCAATCTGGACCTCCAGTCCGTGAGCTTCGAACTGTTAATTCGCACCCGAACTCGTCTCCGCTGTGGGTGCATTCAGTATGCTAACAAAAACCAGCGCGACTATATTCTGGCGTACGCAGACGGGCTGTTTGAGAAGCTCGAGCTAACTACGTAGTCGGCAATCTGCAAAGCATGTCATTTCGCTCCGCGCTAGTGCGCTTCGCTGTCATTAGGGCTGCGCCCGTCATTGGGTCATTATGTCGTTACGATCAATGACTATTAGCGGTAGCGGAGTGAAACTAGGAACCTGATTGTCGCAGATGCCACTTGCGGTTCAGGCCTGAGCGGCTTGTCTCGCCCCTGATTCGTATTGATACCTACCTTATCGCTTCCTGTTGCAGTAACATATCCGCCAGAACCAACCGCACCATGGCGGTGCACACGGGCACGATACGGGGGATGGCCGAGACGTCGTGTCTCCCCTTGACCGAGAGGGTTATGGGCTCACCGTCCTCGGTGATGGTCTCCTGCTCCTTCTCAATGGAGGAAATGGGTTTCACCGCCACCCGAGCCACAATCTCGTCACCGTTGGAAATTCCTCCCAGAATGCCGCCGGAGTTATTGGAAAGAAACCCTCCTGGACTCAAGGGATCGTTGTTCTCTGAGCCGAGCATTCCTGCTGCTGCAAAGCCGCTGCCGATCTCTACACCTTTCACCGCGCCAATCCCCATCAGAGCTCCAGCAAGGGCTGCATCCAGTTTGGCAAATACCGGTTCCCCGAGGCCGGCCGGACATCCTTGAGCCCGGACCTCTACTACCCCGCCAGCCGAATCTCCGGCCTCTTTGATCTCCTGCAAACGTTGAATCATTCGTGGGACAGCTTCGGGATCTGGACAGAAGAGAGGGTTTTCAAAAATCTCACCAAAATCCACGTTTTGAGCACGAACGCCACCCAAGGCCAAAGTGTACCCCAACACGGTAATCCCATGCTGATCCAGGACCTTTTTCGCCACAGCGCCGGCAGCAACTCGGGCCACTGTCTCCCGTCCCGAAGCCCGGCCACCTCCCCGCCGCTCTCGAATCCCATATTTGTGCCAATACGTGTAGTCAGCGTGGCCCGGTCGAAAGACATTCTCCAGATCATCATAAGCGCTGCTGTCCACATCTCGGTTGTAGATCACGAGGCTTATGGGAGTGCCGGTGGTGCGACCCTCAAAAACACCTGACAAGACTTCTACTTGATCCGGTTCACGGCGAGTAGTGGAGACACGACTATCGCGAGCTCGTCGCCAGGCTAATTCTTGGTTTATCTCATCTGCGGTGAGAGTCAAGCCTGGTGGGCAGCCGTCAACCACAGCACCCAGTCCAGGTCCATGGGATTCACCCCAGGTGGTGACGCGAAACATGGTACCAAATGTATTTCCAGGCATAGGCCACTCCTACTTATCCACAAAGCGCTAAACGCATAGCGTCATTGGTTTCAAAGTCATTATGCTATGCTGTCATCTATAGTCATTTGGCCACTACAAGTGGCCGTCCTTATGCTTCGCTGTCACTCGTGGTCATTCATTGTACAATTTAATGACGGGCGTAAGCCCAATTGACAGAATGACGGCGAAGCCAAATGACTCTTCGCTGCCTGCTGCCTTCTGCTAACTGCCAGCTTCTCATTGACTTTCAAGCCACCGCAAAATACTCTCGGTCACTTCCTCCGCGGACAGGTTGTCTGTTTCCACTTGCAGATGCATGGCCTCATCATAGAGGGGCAGTCTTTCTGCCAGAATCTCCTCGATCTCAACGACAGAGTCGTTCCCATGGAGAGGAGGCCGTTGGCCGGCGGTGCTCTTGTTCGCCTCCATTCGTGCGGCAATGGTATCCGGACTGGCATGAAGCCAAACTACCTTCCCGCTGTCACGCATGATGGTGATATTCTCGGGGACTGTTACCACGCCTCCGCCTGTAGAGATAACCTGTTTTGTAGCCTGACTGAGCCGCTGGAGCAGCTTGCTTTCGCGCTCCCTGAAATATTTCCAACCCCGACTGTCGACAATCTCTTCAATTGGAATCCCGGCCTCTGTTACCAACTCATGATCCATATCAACGAAGGTCCAGGCCATAGCCCTGGCGAGCAGTCGGCCCACGCTGGTCTTGCCCGTACAGCGATAACCTACAAGATAAAGGTTCACTGGCAACCGCCTTACCAAATTGCAGCAGACAATTTTCGAGCCTCTCCGATAACATCATAAATCCCTCCCCCTTGACGGGGGAGGGTTAGGGTGGGGGTGAATATCCGCATGGCGCATAGCACCAAGTGTATAGGGAAAAGTAATTCCTTTCGATGCTCTGCGCTATGCGTTATGCGATCAGGTCCCCCTCCCCTTCATCCCCTCCCACCAGGGAAGGGGAACTCCTTGTTGAATATTCTCTTATGGGATTCTGTTTGGAGATTCATTGAAAGTATTTTCAATGGTAGCAGGGAGATGGGATATTTGCATACTCGGCTGGCGATTGTAGATTTGAGAATGCAGATTGTTGATTTAAAAGCTGAATACCTCGCGGTAAGAAATGCATGCAGCCTCAATCTGCAATCTACAATCACAAATCATTTAGGGACTGGCCCAAGGGACCAGGTTTGCGATGTTGGAGAAAACTCCCGGTGATTACCAACACCGGGAGTTTTTTCTTCTAAGAGTTTCTTAAGCTGCGAGCTTGACGGCACTTTCCGTCACATCGCGGATTTCAGTCGGAGTGAAGGGCTTGGGTAGGTAGGCGACAGCTCCCAATCGGGCTGTCTCCTTTGCGGTTTCTATGCTGGCATATCCGGTAATAATAACTACCATGCTCTCCGGTCTCTTCTCGCGAACTGCCCGGAGAAGCTCCAAACCTTTCACTCCAGGGATTTTTAAGTCTAAGAGAACCAGCTTGTAGGATGTTTGCTCAATCTTTTGCAGTGCCTCGTCCTTGGTGACTGCCTGATCCACCTGGTATCCCTTCTTGGCAAGTATCTTTCTGATATTGTTGTTGACAGCTACCTCGTCTTCTATCACCAGTATGTCTTGTCGAGGAGCTTCTGCAGCAACTTCAAGGGGAATTGCTGCTGGTTCAGGCTCTGTGGCCAGAAATTGGGCAGCGTTTTTCTTGAGCTGCTCATAGGGTAAGAAAGCATAGCCGTCACGGTCCAGGTACTGAACATATTCTGGACCGGTTATCGCTGCCACTTCTTCATAATCAAAGGGCATATCAATACCAATGAGCCTATCTGGATCAAATCCCTGTTCTTGCTTTTGCTTGGCTGCCTTTTTCTTCCTCGCCTCTATCTGGGGACACTTCCCTGTCTTCAGACCCCCTTTACAGGTACCGCCTACCTTTTGGAAAATCTCGCAGACCATTGCTCCCAATTCACAGTAGTTTTCCAAGAGCTCAGGACTCGGACCTCCAGCAATCGGAATATCCGAACGGCTGACACTTTTCGCATAGTCTTCATCCGTATATTTCGCTACCTCATCCGTGTCAAAAGGGGTGTCAATATCGATGACATTGATAGCCTCCATTTCCTGTTCTGTGGGAGAGGCTTCAGTCAATTCCCCGGTCATAGCCAGTTCCACCGGCAGCCTCAACTCATCCGGGGTGAACGGCTTGGGAATGTAGTCCACAGCTCCCAGCCGCATCGCCTTCACGGCCGTATCAGTGGATGCATAGGCTGTGAACATGATAACCTTGGTGAGTGGCCACTGGTTCTTAACGAGTTTCAGAAATTCAAGCCCATTCATACCCGGCATGATTATGTCTGAAATCAGGAGCTTATATGATTCCTTGGCCATTTTTTCCAGGGCTTCGTCCGCACTCGAGGCCCAACTAACATCATAATCGTCCTTACCTAGAATCTTTTCCACATTTCGACAGATCTTCACTTCATCGTCGACCACGAGAATTTTTGCTTTTTCTTCCATCGTTTCCCCCGTAATGAAATGTACTAGTAACTTTGGTTACCTCTTACCAAATTGATATTACCTACACCGAAATCTCAGTAAAACTTACTCCACCCTATAGCAGGCTATGTGCCAATGTTGATTAAACCTTCTAACCATCTGAAACAATTGACTAAAGACTTATATAAATATAGTCTATCCCCAAAAAAGTGTATAAATAAAATATACACTTATTTTTGTGAAGCATCATCCCAGGCTTGGTTAATCTCCAAAAAAGCAAATACTCTCTAACATTTTGTAATATTTATTAAATAAAACTTGCTATAGTCAAAATCTCACCCTCCACCCTGGTGAAGCGCTCAAGGATTTTCTGGTGTATACAAATAAAATACATGGTATATACTTTTTGCGAAGTTTCGGGGGAAGGGGCTGTGGAAAAGTACTAGTTCATGGAATACGCAAGGGTGGGAGAAGGAAAGATGGAAATTACTCGGCTTCCACACCTTTACTTTCTTTTCGACTTAACACGTTGCTGCAGTGTAATACCGTGCTTTTTCATGAGACTCTGGAAATTCGTTCGCTGGAGTCCAACTTTTTTGGCGGCCTGGGTCACGTTCCAATTATTCAGGGCCAGAGCATTGATAACAAAATTTTTCTCCACCTCACCAACCGCCTTCTGTCGGATCTCCTTCTTGATTTTCTTGAGTTCTTCATTGGTCGATGGAACACGCTCAATCAGTTGCTCGACCTCATCTGTGAATGGAAGCTCCTTTAAGCTAATTATCTCCTTGTCACAAAGAATGACCGCTCTTTCAATGGCATTTCTCAGCTGCCTCACATTTCCAGGCCAGTTGTATTGGGTCAACTTATTCACGGCATTGCTGTCAAAGCCCTCGATCTCCTTTCCTAAACTGTGGTTAAATTGTTCCAAGAAATGATAGGCGATGGGTAAAATGTCCTCTCTTCTGTCTCTTAATGGCGGCATGGCAATAGGGTAGACGAAAATTCTGTAATAAAAGTCTTCTCTGAAAGAGCCCTCGGAAACCATGTCCTTGAGATCTTGATTGGTGGCAAGAATGAGCCGAATATCCACCGTTTGTGCGGCTGTACTTCCCAGGGGCAAAAATTCGCGGCCTTCCAAGAAGCGAAGTAATTTGGCCTGTACTTCCAGGCTGATATTGCCTATCTCATCTAGAAAAACCGTCCCTCCGTTCGCCACTTTGAAAATACCGGGTTTGTCTTGATGGGCCCCGGTAAACGCTCCTTTGCTGTGTCCGAAGAGTTCACTCTCCAGCAAGGTATCTGAAATGGTTCCACAGTCTACCGCAAAAAAAGACTTGTTTGCCCTCTTGCTGTTGGCATGTATTGCCCTGGCAATCAGCTCCTTTCCGGTGCCACTCTCACCCGAGATAAGAACCGTCGAGTCCGTAGGAGCAACCTTTCTCACCATCTCAATCACTTTTTCTATCTTTGGACTGTCGCCAACTAACTGGTGAGAAAATGATCGCAGATCTCCCTGTTGCTGCTTGAATCTTCGGTTTTGCAGCTGGATGGCTCTTTCGGCCACGGCCTGGCGCACGACGCCGCGAAGTTCCTCTGGGGTGAACGGTTTCGGCAGGTAGTCAAAGGCCCCCATCTTCATCACTTCCACCGCTGAAGAGACACTGGCGTAACCGGTGATCACGATAACCATGGTATCAGGGTGGGTC
>CP070843.1:344584-349632 GCA_020350905.1 Deltaproteobacteria bacterium | reverse complement strand
TGACTGGAGCTCAGAGTATCGACTGGTCTACAAAATTGGAGTGTTGTGGCTCGCCTTTGTGGGGAATAAACAATGAACTCTCTTTGGACCTGACTGAGACCAAACTCAGACGGGCTAAAGAATCCAACGCTGATTACCTTTGTGTCGCCTGTTCCTACTGTCAGATCCAGTTCGATAGAGTGCAAAGAATACTGCTGATCCAAAGAGGCCCTGAGCTCAAACTGCCCTCGGTTCTCTACCCTCAACTTCTAGGACTCAGCCTGGGCATTGATGGTGAAACGCTGGGATTGCAGATGAATAAAGTGTCTATCACCGACATTGAGTTCTTTTTGTATCATGGAACTGCCACCGAGGCATGACTCAGATTTCGTTACAGTGACTAGCATTGGCATCACAAGATGAGATGGTAGGACAGGGGCTCTCGTTGCAGCCGCAGCCTTCAGACTTGCCCGTAACGGTCCGCTAAAACCACCGGACCGACAATGCCAGCGCAATTCCCGCTATGATGAATACAATGATGATTTCTGACATAAATCTTCCTGGATGGAATTGACGAATTAATAAACTCAAGTGCTGAGAAAGATAACAATTTCAATCCTACTGATCAAGTGGGGATTAAAGCATTACCAGGTTGTTTCACCAACACAATGCAAAAAACATAAACCCCGCCGGTTCTTCTGAACCGGCGGGGTTTATCATATGTAGACCGAGCCTGTGGTAGGCTTGGATGCTAGCCCGGACAATTTACCATCGTCTATGGACGAACACCCTGTGCTGCCACTCTTCAACAGACGGATTCACATGCTCCCAGTTCACTCTCCAGTGCGAGTTGCGGTGGTGTTTCCTCAGGTGATGAGCCACAGAAATAGCGGTAATGCCAATAACAATCAAACCGGCAGAGAATAAACCTACCAGTAACTTTGGAAAAAAGACTACAAGGATACCAAGTATTACAAAAAGAGCACCAGGTACGTATAGTGAAAATCCTGTTATACCTTCTTTCATTGCTACCCCCCCATCTGATAAGAAGTCAGTGTCGAGAGGACGTGGCTTTGAACAACCCCCAGAAAGGTTTCATAGAGCCTTTCCTTTATAATATGGCGGGGCCGGCTGTATCACATCCTATAGTAGACACGCCTTTTCCCCGCCCTTTTGCCAGATCAAACCGGCTGAGATCTGAGAGTGATTAGTTTTTTACCTCAATCTTTTTAGGCTTGTCTTCCTCGGCCTTGGGTAAAGTAATAGTAAGTACGCCGTCTTTGTAGCCGGCGTCAATACCGTCAGCTTCGACCTTCAGCCCTAGATTCAAGCACCTGGAGAAAGTTCCAAATTGCCGTTCAATCCGATGATAATTTTCCTGCTTCTCCTCTTTTTCCATCTTCCGCTCGCCTTTGATGGTAAGCAGGCCATCGGTGAGGGTGATGTCGATGTCTTCGACCTTCATGCCGGGAATTTCAGCCTTTACAATAATCTCACCTTCGGTTTCAGAGACATCAAAGGCCGGCATCCACTCTCTTTCACCTGTACCGAAACCTGGAAGGTCAAAATCCTCCAGAAACCAGTGAAAAAGATCCTTTCTTGGCCGAGCAAGTGGTGTTCTGTATCGTCTCCACGGTACCATCTCAAACATTTCTTTTTCCTCCTTATTCAATTATTTCATCTAATTAAACTTTCTTGTGTAATAATTTAATCATCATTTTCTGCACGTCAAGGGCAGCACTTTCAATTTTTCAAACCCTGTATGATTATTTCGATCGAATTGCTAGAGTAATCAGTTGGGAATCTCTTGGTTTTCGTGAAAAGTCCTCGGGGGCGAGGTTTATCCCCGCCCCCGAAGTTGTTGCACCCCTTTTAGTCACTCCGACTTTACTCGGATTTTAGAGTCACGGTTACATAGAAAGTCCTGCTTCCACGTTTAACGAAGAGCAGCAAGGACTCGCCTGCTTTGGCTTTTCCGACCAGTTGCTCATACTGTTTCGTATCTTCAACAGCTTGTCGGTTTATCTCTTTGATGAGATCCCCGCGTCGCAAGCCGGCCTCAGCACCAGCGCTCCCAGACTCAACGTTGGTAATCAGAACACCCTTCTCCTCCCGGCGCCAGTCAAATTGCTCTGCCAGTTCCGGTGTCAAGGTCTGCACGGTAAGGCCGAGATCAGTGGTAATGGTTTTTTCTGTCTCAGGGACCTCATCCGGCATTGCCCCCACTTTTACGGTCAACGTTTTGGTCTTGCCATCTCTAATAATCTTCGCCTTGACCCGCTTGTTCGGAGGAGTGTTGGCAACAACCCTTTGCAGTTCATTTGGTGAACCAATGTTTTTTCCGTCAAAACCGATGATGATATCACCACGCTCCAGACCGCTCTTTTCGGCGGGAGAATCTTCGATGACTTCAGCCACCAGTGCACCCTCGGCTTTTTCGAGTTCGAAAGATTTGGCAATGTCCTCTGTTACCTCCTGGATACTAACTCCCAGCCAACCTCGAATGACCTTGCCTTTCTCCAATTGCGGCAACAACTCTTTGGCAATATTAATGGGAATGGCGAAGCCAATGCCCTGACCCGTGGCTACTATCGCAGTATTGATTCCTATGACCTCGCCTTTCATATTGAAAAGAGGGCCACCGCTGTTCCCTGGATTGATGGCAGCATCAGTCTGGAGGAAATCGTCATAGGGTCCGGCCCCGATCACCCTGCCCTTGGCGCTCAGGATTCCCACGGTGACGGTTCGTTCCAGGCCGAATGGATTGCCGATGGCCATGACCCATTCCCCGACCCTAGCTGTGTCCGAGTCCCCCAGTGGCGCCCCGCTTTTAACATCCAGGGGGTTCTTCGTTTTGATCAGAGCGAGATCTGTCTTTGGGTCCCTCCCCACCACTTCAGCTTTGTACTCTTTGCCATCATCCAGCCGGACGGTAATTTCTTCGGCATTGGCTACCACGTGGTTGTTGGTGAGGATATAGCCTTTCTTGGGATCGATTACAACGCCCGAACCCAAGCTTCGCTGTCTCCGTTCCTTGGGGATCTGTCCAAAAAAACGCTCAAAAAAATCATCGCCAAAAAAGTCCCTAAATTGTCTATGCTGACCAAACGGTCTCGGTATGGGGCCTCTCTTGATGACTGTGGTGGTAGAAATGTTGACTACTTCATTTTTGACTTTGTCAACAAGTTCGGCAAAGGAAATCGGTGCGTTTGAGTAGGGTTTTACCCCCTCCTCGGCCCAAACGGCTGTCTGGGCCAATGGCATAAGCAACAACGCCAGCACGGTAATTGTTAAGAGAAAGCCGCTCTCATATGGCTTGAAACGGCCGATTCTTGAGATACCCATCCTCATATCAGCTCCTTTCTGAATTCGCCTTCTAGCCCGGATGTTTCACAGTGCGCCTGCTGGCACCGCTACAAGATTTCAGATTTTAGATTTGTCCTTCGGACTCCCACCCTTCGGGCGGGTTCCCGGTTTCAGATTGAAAGGTGGCTTCTGCAAAGTGGTCATTCGAGCAAGACAAGAATCCAGTATTAACTTCCACCCTCTATTTTTTCTCACTCGGTCTCGTGCAATCGCAAATCCGCAATCCGCAATCTACAATCCATAATCGTCCTTCCGGGCTACCGGGATTTTCCTCCATATGGTCGAATGGAGATGCAATCCATATGGTTGACTATTAGCGTAAGCACTCACCTGCACTTAGACACCTGCACACCGGTAAAGTTCCACAATGATGGTAAACCTTGCCATCCAAAGAGGATGCTTCTAATATAATGCTCTTTCTAGGTATGTAAAGTTTTGAGTAAGGAAAGACATCGACCTCACCCTGCCACGGTGGCCCCGTATGGAAATCTGGCAATTTAACGATCCTGAACCCCTTCGACCTTTTCTTCGGGTTCTGGAAAATCATGCCCCACATCTCGTAGATAGTGCCGGTCATCTTCTCGGGGCCAGTCCTGCGCCATGTCGGGCGGATCTCATTCGTTTGGCCCAGGGTTTGGTGGACACCTCCGCAAACGTACGCCAGGCAGTGAGGATTTTGATTTTCAGCCCTCCCGTGGATGACGAACTTGCCCATTTTCGCCGTTTAGTCCAGTGGCTTCCGGACTGGCTGCCCCCCGGTTGGTATGAACACCAATCCTTGCGACCACTGGTAGCTGAACTGATTTCGGCTACAGATAGCCTACAAAATTGCCGCCTCTTGACCGTAGTCCTGGAATACTTGCTGAAACGCCGTTTCTCCTCTTGGCGCCAGGAAGCCGGCCTTCTTTCTGGCTCGTTGCAGTCCTCAACTCGCAACCATCTCTTGTCCCTGCTGATCAGGAGATTGCCCTTTCCCCTTCAACCTGGGTTAAAAAGGCGGCTTCTTGAGAAACAAGGTCTTTCGCCCGGAGAGATCTGTGAGATCCTGGTCGCCGCCAGCCGGCTCTCTCCAGTGGGCTCCCACAGGTATTGGCGGAGGATGATATCGCTCCACGACCTAGCCGGTCCATCAATTCCGAGCCCATCCCAAAGCCGCTCTGAAACATTCTGCTACAAACCTGAAAAAGATCTACGAATTCTCTCCTGGGATCAGCGCAGCCAAAAGAAAATCGCTTATTTGGAGAGATTGATTTCTTACCAAAGCAACGAACTTGTTGAGGTGTTTCGCCTTGCGAAGGAGGTGAGCCAACGGACCAGACGAGTGGTCTTGACCCTTCACAACGCCAGCCTCGGTGCTTCCAGTGGTTGGGGGGTTCCCTCTTTTGGTCAGCAGGTGCCGGGGGAGGGTGCAGGAACTTTTTCTGCCCAGGTCAACTCTTTGCGGGAAAATTTTGCCGCTAGCCTCTCTGCCCCACACCGGCCGTCTCCACGCTCCAACCTTTATTTTCCTCAACAACACATAGACAACCTGTTCTTTCTCTGGGGGAAACGTCTGGTTCGGCCCAGACTGTTACAAAATATCTGGGCCTTGCAGGTGAGTCTGATTCTCAACGACTTACCCCTCCAGGAATGCGAACAAATATTCAGTGAAACGACGGAATTACTAGAGCATGCTGATCACCAACAACTGACCAAGGGAAAAG
>CP070843.1:341586-344484 GCA_020350905.1 Deltaproteobacteria bacterium | reverse complement strand
TAGGTTTGGCGCGTTCAATAGAATACTTGGTGGATGTCGGTGTGGCGCGCATTTTTTCGTACAACAAACATCTGGCTAATTTGTTGATTGAAGGCTTGGAAAAGCGTAACGTGGAAATTATCTCGCCTCGTAGTGAGGCAGAGCAGACCTCCATTGTGGCTGCACGGTTTCCGGGAAAAAATCCGGAGGAAGTAGCTCGAAAGCTTAAGGCGGCTCAAGTTATGGTTTCATCGAGAAAGGATTTTGTCAGGTTTTCTCCCCACCTTTACAATCAGCCGGCTGATATTCAACAAGCTTTGGACAGAATTGAAGAAATTCCACAACGGTAAAATGTTCTATTCTTCTGTGAGTAGTACGGACGATGCGGAGAACTTCATCCTCAAAATGCCGAGAATCGGTACAGATTCTTAATCCATCTCATGGCTTCCACGTAACTTACCGCCCCACGGTTTCTCTGGGTCTTCATAGATTTCCATCACATAGTATGATTTTGCAGACTACTAAAATGGGGCATCCGGATCGAGATGTATACCTGGCCGAGTCTTTACCTTGGTCATATGATCTCAAATTGACCCCCGCCACACGGCTTTTCTGGTTGACAAGATTTGCAGCATGGTTTTATCGTGATTTTATCGATTCTTAGTAATGCCATAAGAAATTCTTCTGAGCTTCGCAGACCCTGAAGGTAAGGAAAACCAAGTAATCCCACTTGTAGCTCAGCAGTTTTCTATACGCAGATCATATATCCAAAAAGGCCCACTGACGCGAGACTAGCGAGTTTGGCAAGATGACTCCAATTGCCAATCGCACATGCCTGCAACAGTGTCTTGGGCATTAGTATTTCCACATTGCCATCTCAATATGTTGACGTCGCTTTGTTCCTACCTATAATCGGCTTTGTAGAATAATCAACACTCTCCATCGTTGAAGCTGGGGAGAGGATTACTCATCAAGAGTTACATTAAGCAACCCCCTACCACTGAACGAACCAATTCCCATTGTCGAAACGTATTCCGATTGACAGGATCTCTTAACGGGGCGTAGGATGGTGGTTAGTGGGCTAGCGTTTCGAGCTCAGCCACATACATGCAGACTTTGGAGGTATAAGGTGAACTTCAAGATGTGCCTGCTAACTCCCAACAGAACGTCTACTATTCTGTTGGGAGTCTAGAGTATTAGATCGATTAAGCCTAACTGTTCGGCTAATCTACATGCCCTGCAGTGTTATCTATGGCTCCTTTGCCCATGCATGTGTAAAGTGGAAAGGTCGTTCATCGTCTGGAGGTGAAACTGGACATGAAGATTCCTCTGCCGGTAATCATTAACTAGTAAGTATATCTTTTCTGAATGTCGTTCTGAAAAACTCGTATAATAGCTTTCTAGAGAACCCTTCACCAAAGCCGTTGATCTGAGCTTCCTACCCCCTTTTCCCCTGTGCTCGACGTCACGTTCAAGGAAAGAAAAAGGTAAGAGTACCTCGTTTCCTCACCTCAGCATCTCTTGGGATTTATAAACACCACTTTCACTGAGAATCCAGAATCTCTTCACTGCAGGAAGAAATCGTGAAACCTGTAGAAAAGGTCTGTCTATGGGGTTTCCACCCTATCTTAGACACCAACGAACGTTACATCCGAATGATCGGTCTGAAACAGAAGTTAAAACCTGGCGATATGATGATCGCTGACTTCCAAGCTATCTTTATACCCAGTCGGATGTCAACTTGGAAGAACTCAACCTGGAGACCAGGGGACTTATGGATGACGCGAAATGCTTGATAGATAGCCTTTGGCCAAGGAAATGGCGGTTTGGGTGGTGACTTAAAGAGCCTTCTTTTCTGACTTCAGGCCCCATTTATCGGAGAAGGACGGCAAAGAGTGTACTTACTGATTTCAGACCCAGTAACGGACGGCCACTACCGCATAATTTCGGTGTCAATATATCGCAAGTTTGCGTCCAGGGGGATTTAGTGTTTTGAGGACAATTTGATGCGACCGCAGGTGAAACACTTCTATTTTCTCGTCTTTTCATTGAGTATTGGAGTCCTTGCAGCTGGTGGAGCTCTTCTTTTTCGTACTCTCATTGAAATCTTCCAACACTACCTGTGGCCTTCGGGGACTACTTACCTTGATCAAGTGGTGAATTCGCCCTGGTGGCTCAGGGTCCTGGTCCCCACGACTGCGGGATTCATTGTCGGTCCAGTGATTACATTTCTGGTACCGGAAGCCAAAGGACCGGGGGTGCCGGTTGTAATTGAAGCTGTGACGACTTGGCAGAGCACTATCCGTCACCGCGTAACCGCTCTCAAGGCACTGGTAACCAGCTTTCTAATCGGGAGTGGCGCCTCGGTGGGGCGGGAGGGCCCAATAGTCCAGATAGGAGCCTCAATCGGTTCCTCCCTAGCCCAGTTTTTCCGACTTGATCCGGCTCTTCGACGAGTCTGTCTTGCCTGTGGCGCAGCGGCCGGCATTGCCGCCACTTTTAATGCTCCCATTGCCGGGACCCTGTTTGCCGTGGAAATCATCCTTCTGGACATCGAGATCGGGCACATAAGCCACATTATCATTTCATCGATTATTGCCTCGGTGTTTGCCCGGGTTTTCTGGGGCGAGTTTCCCACCTTTGAGGTGAGCAGCTTCCAGTTGGCTTCCCACTGGGAACTCGTCATCTATTTGCTGCTCGGACTGGTTGCCGGGCTCCTTGCCATAGCCTTTGTCTGGCTGATTTACACCGCTGATAGCATGTTCAGTCGGTTGAAAATCCCCGAATGGACCAAGCCTGCAATCGGAGGGCTATTTCTGGGTTTGATCGGTCTGAAACTCCCCTACGTTTTGGGTGTCGGATACGAAACGGTAAATCTGGCTCTTGCTAGCTCATTTATCCTCAAAGCGGCTATTCTTA
>CP070843.1:338575-341486 GCA_020350905.1 Deltaproteobacteria bacterium | reverse complement strand
TGAACCAGCCGGAATGTTTCCTCTTGGAGCAGATCAATGGTTTCCTTCGATGGGCTGACCACCCCATCAGTCAACGCTTCCAGGTAGCCTCGTATGTTGGTTAGAGGAGTCCGCAGTTCGTGGGCCACATCAATCATCATCGTCTTTCGCAGTTGCTCGATCTTTTGGAGGCTTTCAGCCATCCGGTTAAAAGCCAGAGCCAACTGGCCAACTTCATCTTGAGATTCCACCGGCACGTTGGCCGAATACTCGCCAGATGCAATCTTTCCCGTAATCTCAGTCATCTGGGTGAGTGGATTCAAAATCTTTTTCATAATCAAAAAACTGAGAGCAACAGCCAGCACAAGAGCTCCAAGACTGGCCCAGATGAGATACCGGTGAACAGCACCCACGAACATCTCGTGACTTGATGTTGGGGAAATATGGTATTTCTCCATTAGGGTCATGAAATAGCCGGCAGCGAGGTAGTCAATGGAGAGCCAGACGATAATGATCACCACGCCGATAATGAGAATGTTGATTCCGAGCAGTTTCCAAATGAGACGGTTTCTCACATCTTAGTCCTTCTCATGAACCGCTGCTTTCTTCAAATTGGTAGCCTATTCCCCTGACAGTCAAGATAAATCGAGGCTTGGATTGGTCCTCTTCGATCTTCTGCCGGAGCTTGCCGATATGGACATCGATGACGCGGTCAATAACCGCTTCACCACTCGGATAGAGATAGTCCAAAAGCTCATCACGGGTAAACACCCTTCCGGGCGAAGCCATGAGGGCCTGAAGGAGCTTATACTCGTGAGGCGTAAGCTGAACAGGACGATCAGTCAAGCTCACCTTGCGCTTTTCTAGGTCCAAGGCAAGAGCCCCGTGCGACAAAATGTTTTTTTCTACGGCGGATTTCAACCGTCCTCTTCTGAGAACGGCCTTGACACGTGCGACCAGTTCACGGGGACTAAATGGCTTCACCACATAATCATCTGCCCCTAATGTCAATCCCGAGATTCGATCCACTTCCTCTCCGCGCGCAGTAAGCATAAGGATGGGGACATCGGAAGACTTCCTGAGCTCCCTGCATACTTCCCATCCATCCACCATTGGAAGCATCAAATCGAGGATAATGAAAATCGGCCTGTGACGCTGAGCCAGTTCCAGCGCCTCATGGCCATCATGTGCCAGAACGGTCTCAAAGCCTTCTCGCTCCAAGTATAGTTGCACCAAGGATGCTGTCTTCTTATCGTCTTCCACGATGAGAATCTGACCCCGAGTTTTAGAGGCTCCCATCGTCTACTCTCCTATTTTCATTTACCAGCTATTGTAATGATAAGACTTTGACACAGAGGGATGGGACAGTCAAGGTAAGGAGCGCAAAGTTGGTGACATTGCCCTGCCATGATCGTCTTATCGTTTAAGGGCCCGACCAGAGTGACACGAGCCTCTACACTCTCGACTCTAAATGAGCCAGAAATCTGACAAACCCTTGCCGCTTGGAAAACTGGAAAGTGTAGATCACCTCCCCAAATCCAAACTTGGCTTCGATTTAATCGAACTCATATATTAAAGGCATGAAAAAGCGGAGCCGAAGCTCCGCAGTTTTCTCTGACTAGCAGACCTTAGTGGATTATAAAAAGTCCAGAGATGGTCATTCGGTGTTGACTAAGGCGTTGCACGACCAGGGCCGAGCAGTGGACAGAGGAAGAATTTATCCTCTTCATCCATTATACCGTTTAGGTTTAGATCCAGCCACCATCGTCCGCCGTAATAGCCTGGATCGCCAGGTCCGAACTCAGTTTGGAGTCCGGTGGTGCCACCCATCTCCAGTTCTTGAAATGGCCCTTTGAAGGGTAAGGGATCTGCCGTGACAATACTGTCGTAGAAGAGATCCTGGCTTGTTACGTATATGATAGGGCCATCACCGCGTCCTCCTTCTCCACCTCTTTTCGCCTCTGCCGAGTTGCTCATAAACACGGCGACGATGGTTAGGATAAAAAGGGGAACATAAATGCTAAATTTCTTCGACATTGCTACCTCCTTTTGTATTTTCCTTAGGTTGTCAAGGTTTTCCATTCTTTTGTTTTGACTTTCTCTTTTTCTCGTCTTCACCTCCTTTCCTGGCATGAGGATCAGGAGACTCCTCCATGGGATATGAGTCAAAGCCGGTCTGAACCTGGTAGTAATTAGATCAAAAAGGCTGACTCTTCCCTGTGCACAGCCTTCCTCACAAATGGGGGTAGGAGAAGTATTGTGGCTGGGAACATGGCACAGAAATGTAAAAGTCTGATAAAGGAAGGGTAAAGAATGTGTAAAGAATGCGGAAAAGTGACCGAGGAATTTAAGCGAATCAGATGAGCACTGTAGGGAAAAGATACTTTAACAAAACCCTATGAACAAGCATTAGAGATAGTTTGCCAAACAAGCGAGTAGGTGCGCAGTTGGATTCCTTAAAGGTATGATTTAGAGGTGGAAAAAATCTAAGGTTTCCTTTTTCTTGTCATTTATAGCAGATACATGAAAGCGCTGTCTGAGTGAGGAACGAGCTCAGTGTAAAGAATCCCTATCTTTCCTTCTAATAGATTGTATCCTGGGTCAAAGGCTAACCCACGGCTCAGAATTCTTGGCCTGATGAAGAAGCGGAGTTATACTTTTTAATTCAAGCGATATGTTACAAGGCAGGTGAAATAGCGGTTTAACACTCATAATACCTTCGGATCTCATGCCTTGGAACACTTTGCAAGAAGTCGATTTGACAGAATCATGGATAGTTTGGACCGCGGCTTCGCAGCCCATTACTACCAGAGCTTCATATTTACTTGCACGTTCCAATAGCTTTTTTCGACGCCTTGAAGTCCACATACAAACAACAAATTGGTGGAGCAATTTACTCTTAAAAACATCTGTTTTGACTCCCTTTTTTTCC
>CP070843.1:335272-338475 GCA_020350905.1 Deltaproteobacteria bacterium | reverse complement strand
TGAAGTATGCCAAGGACGCCGATGTGGTGATTCACGAAGTCATGCCCATGCCGCAGGACATGGTGAAGTTCTATAACCAACCACCGGAACGGGCCATCCGGGCTACCTGTGGCTTTCACACCTGTCCACCGGCCTTTGGCAAGATTATGAGTGAACTGCAGCCGCGGCATGCCATTGCCTTCCATTGGTTCAATGAGGAAGGGACCCGCTACAACCAGTATGATGGTATCCGTTCGGCTTACGACGGACCGCTCTCCATGGCCACCGATATGATGGTGTGGAACATAACCAAAGAAGAAATCATCGAGCGCATGGCCGTGAGCACTGATGATGCCTGGGATGTACCCGGTCCGGGCAAGCCATCCGCACCGGATCCCAATTTCCCCAGCCAGTACACACAATGGATCCTGAAGGGCCGCTACGACACCACAAAGGCTGAAAGCCGAGGTACAAAGGAGTTCCAGGAGGAATATGGGATTAAATGGCCGTCCAAGTAAGGCTAAACGTCAGATGCGACACATCCGGCGCCGATGCATCCAATCCTACTGCTGAGGTTAATTTTCAGGACTTACGCTATCGATATTTTGATTTGGACGACAGGGCCGAGAAGCACAGCTTCGAGACCGATTAGTATATGCCAGAAAAGGAGGTAAAAGATGCAACGAGCAACGTCTTTGGTTATTTTACTGCTCCTGATAGCGCTTCTGGCAGGAACCGCTACGGCGCAGGAGTTTATGATCTATCCTGCTCAGGGTCAGAGCCAGCAGCAAATGGATAAGGACAAGTTCGAGTGCTACAGTTGGGCCAAGAACCAGACTGGATTTGATCCCATGCAATTGCCCCAAGCGACTGCACCGCCACCCAAAAAAGATGCTCCCAAGGGAGGGGTGGTCCGTGGAGGGGCTCGTGGTGCAGCAGTTGGTGTCGTAGGGGGCGCCATTGCCGGAGATGCCCGAAAGGGAGCAGCCATTGGCGCTGCCACCGGCGGCCTGGTTGGCGGCATGAGAAGACAGGATCAGAAAAGGCAAGAGAACCAAGCGCAGAAGCAGTGGGAACAAGAGCAAGTCAATGCATATACCCAGAAGCGCAATACTTATAACCGCGCCTATTCTGCTTGTCTGGAAGGCCGCGGCTACACAGTGAGGTAGTCAGATGGGGGGAAATATGAACACGTTGAAACTGATCGGATTGGTTTTGCTGGGAATGTGGCTGACGCCTTATGCTGCAGTTGCAGGGGACTTCGACGGCTCGCAGCCGCTTTTGTGTGCTTCCATGGATATCATCGAGTGCGACGCGGGCGGTGAGTGCTTCCGGGTAACGGCAGAAAGCATTAGCGCGCCCCAGTTTCTTAGGATCGACTTCAAAAAGAAAAAAATCAGGGCGGTTGGGCCAAGCCAAGACGAGCGTACTACAATGATTGAACGGATGGAGCGGGTTGATGGTAAGTTGATTCTGCAGGGCGCGGAGGACGGAATTGAGGGCGTCAGAGACGGTCTGGGTTGGAGTCTGGCCATTGCGGAAGAGACCGGCAAGATTGTGCTTACGGGTTCCGGTGATGAAGTGGCATTCGTGGTGTTTGGCGCCTGTACACCTCTTTAGGGCAATTTCTGTTAGCTAGAGCGTAGCTGGGATGAGTGAGAAAAAAGGGGGACGTCCATAAAATTATAAGTTTCTCTTCGAAATCACCTATGCTAAAGTGTCTCCATGCCACGACAAGCCCGCATTGACGCCCGCCCGCCTCGCCTGAGCTGCTCTCGATGGTGGCAGGCACCAGCAGCACTTCTCCACATTATCGTCAGAGGCATAGAGCGAAGAAATATCTTTCGAGATGATCAGAACCGGTGTAACGGTGTCCCAGTGATTAACCTTCGCCGGCCTGAAGAATTTCTTTATCATGGGTGTGTCGAAGGGATTCTGTAGGCTGTGATCAAGACTTTGCCTGACGAAAAGGAAGACTACGATGGGACTGAGTATAAGGATATTCATAGTTGATGAGGATGACTCCCTGCATCGTCTTGCTATGGCGCGGTATGAGCGCTTGCTAAGGGATGATCCTGTTGAGTCTATTCCAAAGTATGCTGGCATGCGTGTGCGATACGCGCTGGTCGTGGTGGATCTAGTCAATCGCAGGCCAGTAGAGATTGTGCACGCTGAGTTCTCCTGGCTGTCTTTCGATTCCGAAGGCCAACTAGATCGATCTGGAAATGAAAAAGAGGCAAGACTGGCTATGGAAGCAATCCCGCCACTACTCGGAGAGGAGGATTCCGAGCGATTCGTTGATGCTCGCCACCGTTTTGCTAAGAAGCGTTATGACAGTGAGTACAGATGGAAGCCCACTCCGGAGATTATGGCTGCTATTGTAGCGGCGATATTCGGCAGAGCCCGTGTCTGAGCAACAGGACAGAGCTACCCGCATCTAGGCCCGCCGACCAATCTCTTTTTTCGCCACGTTCGGCTTGCACGGCTACATGCGGAGGTTTTGAAGGTGACAGAAGAAAAGCTATCACAAACACTAAGGGCCTTAGAGAGCTATGACGGCACGTACAAACGCGAGTATGTGAATGCTGCCATAGAAATGAAGGAAGAGATAACCCCCTATCTGATCGAAATTCTTAAAAAGGTTCTCTCCAATCCCGCAGAATATACAGCTCGTGAAGACTATCATGCTTACATTTACGCACTCATGTTGCTGGGCCATTTTGGAGAGCATAGAGCACATAAGCCTATAGTCGAATTGTTCAGCCAGCCTGGAGACATCCCAGACAAGCTGCATTTCAATCTCGACAGTCAGGACCTGGACTCAATGCGACTTCTGTTTTGCACGAAAAAGGGACAAACAGTTGGGTGTCAACTTGCAAAATGCTCATATGTATCTTATAATTAAAGTGTGGCTAAACACAATAACTTATCGTTATCATGAATAAAAAAACGTGTGAGATAGGAACCACTTTCGAGTCTGCACCAACAAGGAGTGGGTGCCAGGGCTCACAACCACGAGTGACACATCGAATGCTCACAATCTCCTACTTAAACAACACCTAATCCCCCCTCAGCGTAAACTCCCCTTGTTGATGCACTTGGTTTTGCTGCTGCCGTTGCTGCTGCAACGATCTGTGATGTAGTCGGCTTCGAAGCCGGCTTGAATTCCCGACGTCTGCCTCGAAGCAAAATTGTCCTCACCCACATGCAAGACCTCGGGCCGG
>CP070843.1:332657-335172 GCA_020350905.1 Deltaproteobacteria bacterium | reverse complement strand
TTTGCCAAAGATCCGTTTGAGATGGCTGCTATGATCATCGACCATATCGACAAGAAGCGCGAGGCCCTGGGCATTATGGGTGAGCGTGAGCGCGTGCTCATGGATATGGCCGATCGTCAAGCTCTGGAGGTTGAAGCTGGTGAAATAGACTAGGACATCATCCATAACTCGGACGATTAATGAAAAGACCCGGCAGTGTAGGGGCTCTGCCGGGTTTTCTAAATGTTGAGGTGTCAGGTGTAATTTAGGTACCAGGTGTCAGGTTTCAGGTGTCAGGGAAGAGAAACAAAAGCTGCAACTTAAATACTGCACACTGACACCTGACAGCTGAAACCCCATGCCCCATGCGCTCTGCTAATGCTCGGGCCAGGCCGAGATTTCTTCCTCGTAGAATCGTTGGCAATAGCCCAGAAATTCCTCACGAGTCTGAGAGGAAACATTGCCGTACAAATTCTGAATGAATATCCTGGCTAATTTTACCTTGGTCTTTGAAAAAACCGATCTTTCGCTCTTGAGAATTTTCCAGTACTCGATTCCTGAACAGAGTATGAAGCGAATAAAATAATCGTATGAGTCATTCCCAGGTGGCAAAAGTTTGAAGTATTGAATTGCTCTAGGTATATCGTTCTTGAGAACGTCGAAACACATCTTATTCAAAATCTCCACATCATCTTTCTCTTTTTCAAAATAGCTCTGGGGCCAGAAGGATCTTTTCTTGGTAATCGTATCTTCTACGAAATCTCTTATTATATTGAGTTTCTGCTGAAATAATCCGAAAGATACAGCATTCACTGAAAGTCTTTCAAAGATTTCGTCAGAAACATTGCTGCCCTTTAGCTTCAGGAGGTTCGTCAGATAGAGACCCACAGTACCGGCTACATAGTAGCAGTACTCGTTCAGGTCATGGTGAGTGTTAATGGGTTTCTTCAGGAAAGTGCACATTCCTTTGGCCATTTCTCCAGTCCATCTCCGTGCCATCTCCTTTTCTTCACTTGACAAGGTATTGTAGAGAGATATGGTGGCTTCGTAGTTTTTAAAAACGAAAGCCTCCTCTTCCGGAGTAACCTCGAGCATACGCTTTTGCACTGCAGACGAGTAGCTATCCCGCTCTAAGTAATCACAAAAGGTGGTAATCAGATAAATCTTTTCATCTGGTTCCAGACCTGTTGAGTCTTCAATGGTGTCGATAGTCTTGTTCAGATTATATTCGACCATGATCGGGATCCTAAACCGATCGTCGAGGTTCAGGATGGGGAGGGAAAAACTGCGGGATTGATTAATAAGAGATTGCTCGTTGGCTTTTACCCATCGTTCAAGCATATGCTTGCCTGCCTCTGTTGCGGAGCTCACACTGTTTTGCAAGAATCGCTCGCCAATATATATGTTTTTATTCCTGTTAATCAATAACTTTGCCTCTAAAAGATCTTGACCTAATCCAAAGACGTCTCAGGCGGCGTATATGATAAGGAGATTCGAGGTAATCGTCACCAGGAGAAATAGAGGAGATTAATGAAGAGACCACCCAATCAGATTTGCTTGCTCGGATCTTTGCGAAAAAGACTTGGAGAGTTACCAGGTGTCAGGTGTCAGGAAAAAGAAATATAGAAGCTGAAACTTGAACACTGAAACTTCCATTTCAACCCCCAGGATGCGTATACTGTGGCATATTTATCTCTTGCAGTCTGATACGAAATTCTTGCTCTGAAACGCTAGTCTTCCAGTGACCCGTAATCGTAGCCGTGTACACCAACCCAACGTACAATACGATAATTACGAATCCCAGCTTTGCTGAGGACCAAAATTTCTTCCTGACCCCAATCGTTTTCAGTTCCAGCGTATTTTTTCCCCCCGGACAGACCAAGGTGCAATCCATGCAGCCGTTGCATTCAGGGCTTATGATTCGGTCCTTTCTGTCCACAGGCAGATGGTAAGGACACACCTCAGAACAGAGTTTACACTCTATACAGGTGTCGGAATTCCGCTGAATTCTTGTAGGACTGAGTAAAGCCAGCAATCCCGTTAACGCCCCGTATGGACACAAGTACCTGCACCAAAAGTTACGGAAGACCAGGGAGGTAAGAACCAGAATGGCTAGAACCACAAATGTGGTCGTGGACATCCGGGTGAAAAAGAACAACATTTTTACATCGGACATCTTGTAATACGGACTCCGGAGAAAAGCTAAGATGGCAAGCCGACTCATTGAAAAGATTGTCCAAACGAAAAACCCCAGAAGCAAGTATTTCAGGCTCCGTAAAGGCAAATCCAGCCAAACTGGCATCCTATAGTTTCTGCCAAAAATCTTTCTCCCCAATTTCCACAACCACTCAGACAGGGTTCCCACTGGACAAAACCAGCCGCAGAAAGATTTTCTCAGTGTCAAGGAAATCAATCCGGCGAATCCGAGAATAATCATAGCCGCGGGATGTACCGAGTCCCATATCCCAGTCAGTACAAACAACTTCCAGCCCATAAGCGCCCCAATGGGAAGGAAACCTTCAACACCGGCGGGTCT
>CP070843.1:325791-332557 GCA_020350905.1 Deltaproteobacteria bacterium | reverse complement strand
CAGCGGCGGCATGATGAAATCAAAATAGAGCCGGTACATGGTTCCCAGCACCAGGTCGTCGGGGATGTCGAATTCCATAACCAACAACTGCCCACCTGGCTTCAATACGCGATGGAATTCGGCTAGTGCCTGCTCTCGTTCCTCTATGTTTCGGATTCCGAAGGCAATAGTCGCAGCATCAAAATAGCAGTCTTTCATGGGCAACTGACGTCCATCCCCCAAGCTCAGGTGAATACGGTTGTCCAGCCTTTTGGAACTCACTTTTCTTCGACCCATTGTGAGCATCTTTGGAGAAAAATCCACACCCACCACCGTGGCTTGTGGGTGGTACTTGCATATCTCCACTGCAACCTCTGCCGTTCCAGTCGCCATATCCAAGACCAGGGTTTCACCTGGGAGCTTGAGACTCTGAGCCATGGCTCGCCTCCAATATGAATCCCTTCTTAATGACAGAAAGCTGTTCTGGAAGTCATAGGAGAAGGCTATGGTCTCGAACATTCTTTTGACTTGATAGTCTTTCATCGCCATATTTAATAATTCGCAATTCAAATCCGAAATTCGAAATTACCTCCCTATGTCCTATGCTTGTTATACTTCCTACCCCAACCCAATAATCCTCCCACCTTGATAGATCAGGAAGGAGACCATCCATGCCAGGACCAGGGAATAGCCAATGCTGAACCCGGTCCACTTCCAGGAATTGGTCTCGCGCCGAATCACCGCCACCGTAGCCAAACATGGAATGTAGATAAGTACGAAAGCCATGAGGGTGTACGCCCCGAGAGGAGTCATACCTGAGGCCCGCAAGGACCGGCGCAACGCTTCACTCTCCTCGTTCACATCCGCTCCTGCTGCATACAATACTCCGAGAGTGCTCACCACAATCTCTTTTGCCACAAATCCTGTGAGCACGGCCACACTCGTTCGCCAGTCAAAACCCAAGGGAGCAAAGATTGGCTGAACTAAATGGCCCAATCGCCCGAGAAAGCTGCCTTCCAGCCTTGTCATTTCATTGTTGAGATCTAGATTCTTCAGATTATCCTCCGACATCAATGGCGACACTGGCTGTTGGGATTCGGCAAGGGTGAGCAGCCTTTCCTGGGTGGCGCTGGTGGTCCCTCTCTCCACAGCCTGGCCCCGGGGCAGATAGGGACTTCGCGGGAAGCTGCTGAGAACCCAAACCAGGATGGAGCCAACCAGGATCACCCCGCTCATTTTGCGCAAGAAAATCTGGCTACGATCCCACATGTGAATTAACAAGCTCCTTAATGTTGGAGCGCGGTAAGGGGGAAGTTCCATCACGAAGGGTGCTATATCACCCCGGAAAAGAGTGACACTGAAGAGCTTGCCCATGGTTATGGCCAAGGCAATGCCGAGGGCATAGATGCTGAAGATGACGTTGCCGGCACTGGCTCCGAAAAATGTTCCAGCCAGCAGTATATACACGGGTAATCGTGCTGAACAACTTATCAGAGGGTTAATCAGGATACTCAGCAACCGATCACGCTCGCTTTCGAGGGTGCGCGTAGCCATGATCGCCGGAGCATTGCAGCCAAAACCCATGAGCAGGGGAATAAACGACTTGCCGTGCAGCCCAATGACATGCATTACCCTGTCCATGATAAAGGCGGCTCTCGCCAGGTAGCCTGTATCTTCAAACACGGCAATACAGAAAAAGAGAATCAAAATGTTGGGCAAGAAAATGATTACGCTGCCCACGCCGGCGATTATACCGTCTACCAGCAAATCCTGCAGAAGGCCTGCTGGCAGAAGCGCGCTCACCACGGCTCCAAGCCAGCTCACCCCGGCGTCTATCCATTCCATTGGATAGGCCCCAACGGTAAAGGTCAGCTGAAACATCGCCCAAATAAAAAAGATGAAGACGGGAAAACCCAGAATCCTATTGGTAAGAAACAGATCGACCTGCCTGGAGAGATCAAGTTTGCTTTTGGCGGAGACTTTAAGGACCTCCTTGAGAGCCCCCCCAATGAAACCATAGCGCTGGTCTGTAAGCACCATTTCGGCGTCGTCTTTATAAAACTCACCCAACCGTTCGCGGCTCGCCTCAGCTTGAGCCAAAGTCTGTTTGCCGATCTCTCCGAACGATCTTACCCTCTCCTGCACGGCCGAGTCATTTTCTAACAGTTTCACGGCCAGCCAGCGGGTTGAAAAGCGCTCACCAACTGAGGGATCCCTCCAGATAACGTCCTGGATCTTCTTGATCTCTTTCTCCAGCTCGTGGCCGTAGGAAATGTGGATGTGCCGGCTCACCGTATCCCGGTCCTCCACCACTTCAAGCACTTTGTCCAACAATTCCTTCATCCCCTGATTCTTGGTACCGATGGTGAAAACCACAGGCACACCCAACAGAGTCCCCAGACTTTCAGCATCAATCTCGTGGCCGCGCGCCTCTGCCACATCAGCCATGTTAAGGGCAAGAATAAGCTTTACCCCCATCTCTATAAGCTGGGTGGCAAGGTAGAGATTTCTCTCCAGATTGGAGGCATCCACTATATCCACAACCACATCCGGTTTCGAGTCAACCAGAAAACGGCGGGCCACGATTTCCTCTATGGAATATGCGGTCAGACTGTAGGTTCCCGGGAGGTCAACCACCTGCAATCGGTGGCCGTTATGGAACACGGTCCCCATCTTCTTCTCGACCGTCACCCCCGGCCAGTTTCCCACATGCTGGCGAGTCCCTGTGAGATTATTAAAGATGGTGGTCTTGCCAGAGTTTGGGTTGCCGGTCAGGGCAATAGTAATGGCTTCTTTCTTCACTCTTGTTCTCACTCCAGCCTTTCCATCATTATCTGCGCCGCTTCTTCCACCCGCAGCGAGACGTGGTAGCCTTTAATAACCAGTTCAATAGGATCTCTAAGAGGAGCATATTTTTCAACGAATACCTCAGATCCCCTGATAAAGCCCATCTCCTGTAGTCGCTTGCGAAAGGTGCCACTGCCGTTCAATCTTGTGATGACACCTCGCTCACCTTCTCTGAATTCACTCAATGGAATCATCAACATATCTCCAAATCGGTGAACAAGATCCCCGACCAAATTCACCCTCGTCTGAAGAAAATGATAAAGATTGTAACCGGGAACCAAGATGAGTGGAACTCCTTAGCCAATGTCTTTGGCAGGGTTGTTGTTGGCCGAGACGAGCACTTTCTGGCTAAGGCCGTGTCCCAGGGCGATTCGGCTACCGCGGAAGGCAACGATGATAGGGCCGGGTCCGCTTGCTTTGATAACTTCTATGGTTGTTCCGGGGGTAAGTCCCATGTCAGCCAATCGCTGCTGGACCTGTCTCCCACCATGCAATCGCTCAATAACGACTTCCTCTCCGGGGAGCACAAAAGATAAGGGAATACCGGGCCGTCGCTGTTTTCGGCACTCTCCACAAATGCCGTACAGCTCCATCTTATGATGCAGCAAGGTAAAATATCTATCCTGGGCGATTTGTCGTTGCAATGCTTCAATCTCAGTGTTGTGGAACTCCTGAATTCTACCGCAGTCAGCGCATATGAGATGGTCATGATGCCAACCGATGTGGCGATGTTCATACTGGACCTCCTGGCCCTCAAATTCAGTCTTGTAAGCATATCCATAGCGGCAGAGAAGATCCAAGGTCTCGTCAATGAAGTCGCTGGCCAATCGCTGGCCTTGGCTTTCGAGTTGCTCCTGGAGAGCAGCAACAGTGAGGTGCTCTGTTGTCCCCAAGAATGCCTCGAGCACCAGCAACCGCTTATCACTATAGTTCAGGCCATGCTCTTTGCAGATGTTGATGAATTCATCTTTTTCGTATTGGTGTAGCCGTTCCATTGAGCTTCGCGTCCTTTATACCACCAGCATTTCGTCGATACGCTGTTGCACGCCCTTGTCGTCTGCCTTGTTCGTCACTTGTGCACCCTGCACTTGCCACAATGCCCATACACCTCGAGTTTGTGTCCAGTTACGAGAAAATCATACCGTTCCCCGACCTTCCCTTCTACATCTTTGACAGTTTCTTCGGTAAATTCAATCACCTTGCCACAATCTAGACAACGAAGGTGGCAGTGGTGATCATGCCCATAGATGTGTTCGTAGTGCAGATGACCATCCTCGAAGTAGGCCTCCTGGATGAGGCCGCTCTCGAGCAGCAGGGGAATGGTACGGTAAATCGTGGCCTTGGAAATTTTCTCATTCTCACGCCGGAGCAGCGCGTAAAGTTCATCCACGTCAAAATGGTCATGGATGGCGAATACCGCTCTCACTACCTGTTCACGTTCGGGTGTTTTTCTCAAACCCTTATTGCGAATAAATTTTCTGAATACCTCAATTTCACTTTTCATGGGAATCCTTATTGAGAATGAGTCGCAACAGTAGCTCGTGCAAATGCTTTTGTCAAGGGCAAACTTGAAAAGCTTCAACAATCAAGACTTCCGGCGCGAGTCAAGAAGCGTAGGGTTGGAGGAGCGCTTCACTTTAGGTTGGAGTCACTATTCATTTGCTTTGTCCGATGGAAACTTAATTGAGTATTTGGTCAATCCGAAATTCGCAATTGTCCTTCGGACTCCCACCCTTCGGGCGGGTTCCCAGTTTCGCAATTCGAAATTATCTTCCCTTGCACTTTTATGAAAACCCTTGGATTGGCCCGGCAAAATAGTGTATTGATCAAGACATGAAAGTGACTACTACTCTGGCTTTCATACTTATCGGCTTTGCGGCTACTATTGGCCAGATTCTCGTACTTCGAGAACTATTAACCGTCTTCTCCGGTAGTGAACTGGCAGTGGCAATTGTTCTTGCCGCCTGGCTCTTTTGGACGGCGCTGGGAGGCCTGCTCGGGGGCAAAATTTCCCGCTCTTACGGCCTCAGCCAACCACTGTTCGGATACCTTCAGAGCTTCAGCGGCGTCATCCTTACTGCAACGATCTTTTTTATAAGGGTGGCTCGCTCTGTTTTCCAAATTGGCGCCGGCGAACTTGTCACCTTAGGACAGATGCTGGCCATCTCTTTCCTCACTCTCACCTCCTTCTGCCTTATCTCCGGTATGTTATTCAGTCTGGCTTGCTCTCTTTTGGCTGCTCAAATACCAGCCTGGACGAGGTCGCCCGGTCTGGTTTACTTTCTTGAGGGACTTGGGGCTGGCCTCGGTGGTCTATTATTTACCCTCCTGCTTATTCACTATTTCAATGCCATCCAGATCGCCAGTGGAATTGCTCTCCTTCTCTGTGGTTTAGGTCTTATCTTGACCCTGCAGGCGAGCCGTGGCCGCTGGCTTCACCTTTCCACCTTCGTTATCATTTTCCTGTGCCTCTTTTTTGTTCAGCACCAAAGCACAAAATTGGACAAGATCAGCCGGGAATGGCAATGGACCGGATTTCGTCTCATAGACTCAGAAGAAACCGTTTTTGGTCACATCACTGTGGTAGCCAAGGAAAACCAGCTGTCTTTTTTTGAAAGTGGTCTCTGGAACTTTGCGGTGCCCGATCAACTGAGTGCTGAAGGGGCGGTCCACTATGCCCTCCTTCAGCACCCTGAACCGAAAAGCATTCTCCTTATCGGAGGGGGCGTCTCTGAGTCTCTCAGCCAGCTGCTTCAACATCCCAGCGTCCGCAACGTTGAGTATGTAGAGTTGGACCCCAGGCTCATCCAATTGGGAAAAACCCATCTTCCCGTGCATGTTACGGCTGCTTTGGCAGATCCTCGCGTAATGGTTCATCACCAGGATGGCCGACAATATCTTGCCCGCAGCTCAAACCTCTATGATGCCATTCTGGTAAACCTTCCCGAGCCTTATACCGCGCAGGTAAATCGATTTTACACCCAGGAATTTTTTCGGCTCGCTCTCAGTAAGATGAAGGAAGGAGGTGTATTATTCTTCACTGCCAGCGGTTCGGAAACCGCACTCGGTCCTATCCAGGCAAAATACCTGAAGTTGCTCTATCTGACCGCATTGAGAGTCTTCCCGGAAGTGGTCGTTTTTCCTGGACAGACGGTCCGCTTTTTTTGTTCCAACTCCCATGGAATTCTCACAACCCAACCGGAAACTCTGGTGCAGCGATTGCAGCAGCGCAACTTGCAGCTCCTCTATGTACAGGATCATTACATACTGTGGGATCTATCGCCTCTTCGGCAGGAAGCTTTTCTGGCAATGGTTGATCAGGCAGGTGAGTCTGGGGTGAACAGCGATCTTGACCCCAGAGCCTATTCCTATAACTTACTCATGTGGAGTACCCAATATTCGCAGATAATAGGAAGGGTCTTCTCTTCTCTAAGCAGACGCATGGTCTGGACCGGGATGCTTATCCTGTGCGGCCTTGTTGCACTCTTGAGTTTCCGGCAACGTTTCGGGGCCACATCTTCCTCATTCCCCACGGGTAAGGTATTATACGCTGTTTCCATCTTTGGTCTCACTGAAATATCACTTGAAATCCTCATCGTTTTTGCATTTCAGGTGTTCTTTGGCTACGTCTACTATAAGATTGGTCTGCTTCTGGCTCTTTTCATGGTTGGACTGGCCGCGGGCAGTGTCACTCTGAGCTACTATCCCAGAAGGAAATCCATTCAAATCAGAGCTCTTGTCATTTTCCAAACCATCCTCGCCTGCTTTTGCCTTGCTCTGGCAATGGTCATTGTCTACTTCCACCATCGGCCGACCTTAAATCTGCACCACTTCTTATTTCGAGAAACGTTCTCTTTTATGAGTTTTGCTGCAGGCTTCATTGGAGGCACCCACTTCCCCCTTGCCAATCGTCTTCTACTCACAGAGCAGTCTCGCGTTG
>CP070843.1:321324-325691 GCA_020350905.1 Deltaproteobacteria bacterium | reverse complement strand
TTTCGGAAAGACTTCGTCGACTTCAATCACGTCACCAATGCAGCCATACCGCTGCCCTCCAACGGGCTTGGGGCGTACGTCATGTACAGACCGCACCCCCAGTTCATGCTGCGCCTCGGCGCCCATGACGCTAACGCGGATGTGGAGAAAGCCTTTTACAACACTTACGAGAAGGGCGAACTCTTCAAAATCTTCGAAGTCGGCTACGACACGGGCCTTATACCGCGAGAGCCCGGGCGTGCTCCGTTTGGTCACGTCCACGTGTCGATCTGGCATCAGAACGAGCGGGATGACGCCGGGATTGACAACGGTTGGGGCATCGCCGGTTCAGCCCTGCAGCGGTTCGGACGCTTTACACCTTGGGTACGCTACGGTTACGCGAACCAGAGCGACGATGGCCCGACGCCCGTCAAGCACATGGTGAACATTGGCTTGGTTATCAATGGAATCTTCGGACAAGCCTATGATCGCATTGGTATCGGCTACACTTGGTCCGATCCGGCCAATCATAGACTGAACCAACAGAGCGCGATCGATTCCTTCTATCGTGTGCAGCTGACGCCGGAAATCCAATTCGGCCCCACCTTCCAGGTCATCATCGACCCGGCGCGCAACCCGGATGAAGATACGGTATACGTCTGGGGAATTCGTGGGCGAATTGCCTTATAGGATCGAGTAGGCACATACTGCAATATCTCGGGGATCTGCTTCTATTGACATAAGCCCCTCTACCTTATACAAGCATTAGCTTAACTGCACACGTTGACAATTCTAGAAGCAAGAATTGTCTCTATCGAAATACAGGAGGGCTCCCAATGAGCAAAATCGCAAATTCGAAATTGGCACTTCTGGCAATTGTGGCTGTCGCAGCACTCGCTATGGTAGCTGGTTACATGAAAGGACATCATGACGGAAGCGTCGGCAGGATCTTACAGTTGTCACCTGAAGCCCAAGCGGCGAAAGCAAAAATGTCACCTGTCAAACCGTTAGAGAATCGGGACGTCTACTACCCAGGCACTGAACCGTTGGGACCTGACGAAATGCGCGTCGTGGCCCTTGGCACTGGTATGCCAAGCTTTCGCCCCAAACAGGCTGCCGCCTGCTTTCTCGTGGAGCTAGGCAACGGTGACAAGTTCCTCTTTGACATTGGCCAAGGTTCGGCCTCGCGTATCGCAGCCATGAAGATCCCAATGGACTACTTGGACAAAGTTTTCATCGGCCACCTGCACGTGGACCACATGGGAGACCTCGCCGCGCTGTGGATCGGCGGCGTGAAGATGAACCGGACCTATCCACTAAGGGTCTGGGGGCCGAGCGGAACCACGCCCGAGTTTGGCACCAAGTACGCCATCGACGGGATTAAGCGCTATCTCAACTGGGACGCGACGACGCTGAAGGGCCTCATGGATATTCGTGGCGAGCGCCTCGAGGTAACCGAGTTCGACTACAAAGGTGTAAATCAGATCATCTATCAGGAGAACGGTGTCACCATCCGCTCGATTCCGGCGATTCATGTAATGGACGGCTCCGTGAGCTTCATCCTCGAGTGGAATGGCCTCAAGTTCGCTTACAGCAGCGACACCTTCCCCAACAAGTGGTGGATCAAGTATACCAAGGGAGTCGACATCTCAGTACACGAATGTTTCTCCTCACCCCAGATTATGCTCGACAAGATGAACTACCGGCCGGAATGGGCGCTGAATCTCTCGGCGATCAAGCACACCTCGCCCAAGCAGTTTGGTAAGATCATGGCCATGACAAGACCACGCTTGGCCGTAGGCTATCACTTCTTTAACGACCACGACACCTTGCCCGAGCAGCTGGCAGGTGTTCGCGCCACGTACGACGGTCCGCTGGCAATGGCCACTGACTATATGGTCTTCAACGTGACCAAGGACGCGATCCGCGTGCGGATGGCCGCTATCGACCAGGAGATTTGGCCGATGCAACCGACGAGGGCCAAAGAGACGACCCCGAGCATGGCTGACAACTTCTCCGACTTCATCAAGGGTGGCAGCGAATGGATGCCGGAAGTACTTAAACAGATTTGGACCGCTTTCAATGAGAGGAATGGCACAAATTTCGAGGTACCATCCAAGTAGTCGAACAATTACCGCCGAGGTCGGAAAAAATGAAACCCCTGCCATTCGCTGGTAAGATTGTTCTGGTGAGTCTGTTGTGCCTTTGCACGTCCATTGCCTCTGCACAGCCGCATGCAAAGATACCTCAGGAATCGGGATTCAGCGGTTTTGTCAGCGCGGGACCTGGACTCTGGAGAATTGAAGACAACTTGGTTAAGGAGATCTGGTTTTTCCAAGTGAGCGAGAATGAAATCAACTCTATTGATGACAGTCCGAAGTCAAAGTATCTCGTTACGCCAATTGCTTCTTACAATGTAGGGTATACTTTTGCCAGTACCCGTACTCAGATCTTTTTGGGCAGTCTGTTGGAAGATCTCCTTCGCTTTGATACGGCAACGCTTCTTGGTGTAAGGCAGGAGCTGCCCGACCAGAGCGTTATTGGCGTGGGTTACGTTTTTTCTCCTTATATATTCGAAGTCTACAAGGACCCGTATGTGGAGGGTAAGAATCGGAAAGGGACCGACCGCACCATAAATGGTGTGCGTCTTTCTTACGACAAAATCCTGGGCTCGGACCTGTCATTCCAATACACCTACCGCAACATAGACCTCGATAACGAGAGAAGCGGCAGGCAACTGGTGCGGGACGGCCTTTTGACCCCCTCTCAAGCCGATAGGTTAGACCGCAACGGTGGCAGGCATGACGTAGAAGTGCTCTATAGATTTGTCTCTCAGAGAGAGGCTAGTAAACATGCGTTCGTTCCCAGCTTCAAGTACTCCTATCTTGACCTGGACGGCAGCGCCATGAAACACAATTATTTCCAGTTTAGTCTTAACTATCGATATGATGTGGAAAAATTCGCCTTTGTTCTAGATGGTTACTACGGGTACGCCGACTATGATAATAGGAATCCTATCTATGGCAAGACCCGTGAAGATGACCGTTATGGTTTTGGCCTGCTAGGTTTTTACAAACGCTTTCTTGGAGTCGAAGATCTCCATCTGAACCTTACTGTGGCGATCAACAGAGGCGATTCCAACATAGATTTCTATGATTCAGAAGTTGATCTGTATTCCATGTCCCTCTTTTATTTTTTTTGACAAGCTTGTTTTTAAATTCATTTGAGACTGTGAATTACATACTTTAATCTAAACTTTACTATCTTCAGATCCATTTACCATATCTCGTATTGTTCAAAGAAAGGATGCTATCCGAGCCCTTATGGCCTGTCTGGACACTTTCCAAAAAACACTGCAGAGCTTCGGATTCGATTTTCTAATCCGCGTTTGATCGTATTAAAAGAGAAGAAGTTGAAACTCTGATAATCAATTATTCACGAAACAGTAATGAAGAACAAAGGCAGGGTCAAAAATGGCGAAGTGTACCCATTGCAGTAACGAGATCGAATTGAGTGATAGGATGGAAATGCTGGTTGCTATAAAAGAGGCGCAATGCAGTTCATTGGGCTTGCTCTGCCCTGACTGCCGACCACCGGATTACAGAGACCCCATCGACCAAGTCCTCAATGAAAGACTGAAAAAGAGGCGGGGATGGGAGACGATAGACAAAGCGACCGTGGATCGGTGGTGCCAGATCTTGGAAAACGTCCTGGAGTATCTGGAGCTTGTTTGGCACGACATAGAAGAGACTAAGGGAAGGATCTCTAAGGAAGATTACGATAAGTACCTCGGCCTATACACTGAGCTGAAACTCGTCATCCCGGGAGTCATGGAAGACTTAGACCCGGGAGGGTACAGCAGTCTCTTCGACAGAAACATCGCGATCACTACGACTGACAATTAAAGCTTCGCCAATGAACGAAAGTCACGACCACACCATCATCGGATACAGGCAAGATGCGTAAAAACCAGCGGCAATACAGTGAGGTAGTTAAAACATTCAAAGTTGAAAATGAGTCAAAAAATTTTGTAGTTTATAATACCAAAGCCTGAATAGCAGGGTGCCACGCATCCTATTCACATCTCAAAGAACCCAGCGAAGTCCCTGGCTCCGCTTTCTTTAGTTTTGAAAAGTCGACTCTCCTGCCATTTCTCTACGAGTTCACATATCATACTCCACACTCTGTCATTCGGCATATAGCCACTATATTTAGTTATAGATTATAAGTACGTATATATCACCAAGAGATGCGGCAGGGCCGCAATTTTGGGCGCGCCCTTTGCTTGTCGTTGTGTAATGATTAATGACAGTGGCCGAGTTGACCGCAGGCCGCCATAATCCCGGCTCCACGGCTCTGGCGCACGGTCGCGGTGAAATGCTTCTCTT
>CP070843.1:315516-321224 GCA_020350905.1 Deltaproteobacteria bacterium | reverse complement strand
CGCAACCGTATGGTGGAAAGCCAGCTTGTCAGCCGTGGTATCAAAGACACCCGGGTTCTTGAAACCATGCGCAAAGTGCCCCGCCATCGTTTTGTGGAAGAAGCGCTCGTCAGCCAGGCCTACAATGATCATCCCCTGCCCATAGGTGAGAAGCAGACTATCTCACAACCCTATATGGTGGCACTTATGACCGAAGCCCTTGAGCTGCAGGGCGCCGAGAAAGTCTTGGAAATCGGTACCGGCTCTGGCTATCAGACAGCAATCCTAGCAGAACTTGCAGAGAAAATCTATTCCATTGAGCGCATTCGCCCCCTCTCAATCAAGGCCAGACGTATCCTGGACGAACTGGGTTACTTCAACGTGGTCCTCAAGGTGGGAGATGGCACCGTTGGGGCAAAGGAAGAGGCCCCGTTTGATGGCATAATTGTAACAGCCGGCTCCCCTGAGATTCCGCAGCCTCTGGTGGACCAGTTGGCTATGGGCGCTAGACTGGTTGTCCCGGTGGGCGACAAATACACTCAGTCCCTTATGAAGGTTGTCCGGACGAAGGAAGGCATTACCAAGACGGATCTGGGTGGTTGCCGTTTTGTCAATTTGCTGGGCCGGCATGGTTGGAAGGAGTGATGTTACATGAATCAACGCTCTCCCATCATCGGGGTAATCGGCTCTGGTCAGAGCGAGAACAGTATTTACCAGCTTGCTGTGGAGGTTGGCGAAGAAATAGCTAAACGAGGTGCTATCTTGGTCTGTGGTGGCCTAACTGGGGTCATGGAAGCAGCTGCTGAAGGCGCTTCTTCGGCTGGCGGCCTCACTGTCGGCATTCTTCCGGGACCTTCCACCAACAGTGCCAATTCCTTCATCAAGATACCGGTAGCCACAGATATGGGCCAGGCCCGGAACGTTATCATCGCCCACACAGCCGACGCTCTGGTCGCGGTGGCCGGCGGCGCCGGCACCCTCTCCGAAATCGGTCACGCTTTGAAAGCCGGCAAACCGGTTGTGGGCCTCCAAACCATTCCTGATATCCCAGGTGTTCAATACGTGGACTCGGCCCAGAAAGCGCTTGCCCGAGCTTTTGAGCTTATTCATATAACTTAAATTCAACTTCCCTAGGCTAATGAAGAAGATAATTGAATACATTAAGCTTGCTCGCCCTCATCAATATGTGAAAAATGGATTCATATGGGTTCCCATATTCTTTGGCTACAAATTAGATGACATTCAAGCTATCTTAAGAACCTTCTGGGCATTCATAGCTTTCTGTTTGGTAGCCAGTGCTGTATATGTCCTGAATGACTTTAAGGATATTGAAGAAGACCGACACCACCCGCTTAAGAAATCCCGACCTCTAGCCAGTGGAACACTTGGTAAGTTTGAGGCGGTCTGGTTCCTAATCGCTCTTTCCATTATTTCTGTTTCCATCTCAGCCGCCTTCTTGAACAAGAGCGTGATAATTGTTTTGACGGCTTATTTTCTTCTCAATTTTGCCTATTCATTCAAACTGAAACACATCTCAATTATAGACGTCATATGCATCTCCACGGGATTTGTCTTGAGGGTTTTTGCTGGAGGATGCGCAGCTGACGTATGGATAAGTCCCTGGTTGGTTCTGATGGTCTTCCTTTTGGCACTTTTTTTAGCTTTGGCCAAACGTAGAGATGACCTCGTACTGGCGTCTTCTGGACATAACCTCCGCAGGGTTTTAGACCGCTACAATTTGGAGTTTGTCAACCTGACCATGGTGGTTATGGCATCCGTTATCATCGTTAGCTATATTCTCTACACCGTCTCACCAGAAGTAGTCATAAACATGGAACTGATAAACTCTATTTGACCACCCTGTGGGTCATAGTCGGTCTCTTGAGATATATGCAAATTACATTTGTTGACCAAAAAAGCGGGTCACCAACTCTGATTGTCTTGAAAGACTCATTTATTCAGCTAGTGATTATTTTGTGGCTCCTCCACTTTTATTTGTTGCTTTACGTGTTTCGGAGAGCATAGAAAGGATTTTGAGTATCAGAGTTGTGGTTAGGGAGGAAAACAATTGAAAAGAGCTACTGTCGCTGTTCTTAAGACGACACCGGAAAGGGTTCTTGAAGATGTTCCTAGGCTTATGGAGATAGCAGGTTTGAATAGTGCTTTGGAGAAGCAGACTACGACAATTTTGAAGGATAACATATCTTGGCACTATCCATTTCTATCTGCTAATACGACACCTTGGCAACTGGAAGGCACTATTCTGGGTCTGAAATCTGCCGGGTTCAATGACCTTGTAGCTGTACATAACAACACGGTTGTCACAGACCCTTTTAAGGGTGGCCAGTTAAACAAATTGGAGCCCATTTATAGACGCCATAGTATTCCAGAAAAGTACAACTTCTTGCCTAAGGATATCACTTGGGAAGAATACCGCCCAAAAACAAGAATGAGGGTTCTGTATCAGATTTATCCAGAAGGTATCAGGCTCCCTTCCTTTTTTCGCGGGAGAAACATTATCCATCTTCCAACTGTAAAGTGCCATATCTACACCACCATCACTGGGGCGATGAAAAACGCTTTTGGCGGGCTCCTTAACACGCGGCGACATTACACGCACAGTGTAATTCATGAAACCCTGGTAGACCTTCTGGCCATCCAAAAAGAGATACATTCGGGAATCTTTACAGTCATGGACGGGACGTTTTGCGGCAATGGTCCAGGACCCCGGACCATGATTCCTGTGGAGAAAGGCCTCATACTTGCCAGTGCTGACTCCGTGGCTATAGATACTGTGGCAGCAAAGATAATGGGTTTCGACCCATTCAAAATTGATTATATTAAGCTGGCACATGAAGATGGACTTGGAGTTGGCCGGATTGAAGAGATTGAGGTACTCGGTGAGGATATTTCTGACATGGATTTCCGGTTCTCAGTTGGGGACAACTTTGCTAGCAGATTTGGCGACCTACTCTGGTTCGGCCCGCTTAAAAGATTACAATGGCTCTTCTTTCGTACTCCTATAGTCTATCTTTTTGTTTTCGGCTCCCATTTCTACCACGATAAGGTTTGGTGGCCCTTGGTAGGAAGGCGCTTGATGGACACAATAGAAGCAAATACTGCGTGGGGCAAGTTCTTTGCGCACTACAACATTGACTAAGCACCTTTTCCTGATTCGATTGCACATCAATTTCATCCGAATAGAGCAGCTATTGTATCAGGGCCAGATGTATAGTCAGGTAACAGTAGAGAACCAATAAAAACTTCCGCATCCACTGAGACGGGCGCAGAGATTGTATAAGCCAAGTCATTCCGGAGATCCATCCGAAATCCGCCATCGAAACTACGCCTCTGTACAACGTTTGAGGATTTCTCCACCCTATGGATATCACACCCGGTGGTCCATCCTGCATTTCTAGGGGTGAACGAGTGTTGCGAAGCAGCATCGAGCTGTTTATTATCTATACACTGAAACAAGAGAATCTGCAGCCCGGTAAAATGAAGATTACGCTGGAAAAGAAATCATTCAGCTGGGGTTTGACCCTCGTTTGCTTAACAGGGTTCGGTTTGTTGGCGTTTAACCTGGTGAATCTTTATTCTGTGGCTGATGACGCGTACATTGGTTTCCGCTACCTGGACAACTGGCTGCATGGAGTTGGTCTGGTCTACAACCCAGGCGAACGTGTCGAGGGCTATACAAACTTTCTCTGGATTGTGTTGCTTGCACCTCTCAGGCTCCTGGGGTTGGAGCTGGAGTTGGCCTCCTTGCTCCTCTCCCTCCCTGCTTTGGCCCTGATTATATGGGCTGTCTTTCGCACTGCTTCAACGCTGGCCGGCCGAACAGGTGCAGGGGTGGCTGGAGTGCTTTTGGTTGCGAGTTCGACACCTCTGGCCCAGTGGACTACATCGGGCATGGAAACAACCTGTTTTGCCGCACTGATCGCTCTAGCAAATCAACAATTGGCGCTGCGTCGCCGACACAGCGCGGGGTCGTCACTGCTGTTTGCCCTAGCGGTGCTTACACGTCCCCCCGGCGCTCTACTCGCGGCTGTGGCCTTTGCTGCTGCTGTCCCCTGGCGCGAACAGGAAAGGGTACAGGCCTTGCGACGCCTGGCTGGACCGACGCTGCTCTTTGTGGCAATCCCCCTGGCACACCTTGCTTTCAGGCTAGCCTACTACGGCCCTCCCCTACCAAATACATTCTATGCCAAGTTGAGCGGTGACCTGCCCAGTCTGATCCCAATGGGACTCACGTATTTAAAACGATTTCTGGTATCCGGCGGTATTGTATTGATTGGCTGTACCCTGCTAGCCCTGCTGGAGCGCAGGTTTTATAACTGGGTTATGTTAGCCCTGGTAGGCCAGGTTATGGCACACCTGGCCTACGTTGTGTGGATAGGCGGCGACTATTTCCCTTTTCACCGCTTTGTGGTGCCGATCATTCCAACCCTGGCAGTGCTGGCAGGGGTCGGTCTGGAAGCAGCGGCCCAGCGGTTCGGTCCGAGGGGTGAGCGGACACTGCCCGCTGGGGCGCTCCTGCTGGCCATCGTGCAGGTTGGGTTGTCGTATGGTTCTTTAGAACGACGAGCTCTTAGACAAGTTGTGATCGCGAGGCACGAACGTGAACAGGTCAGCGTCTGGCTCAAGTCACACCTGCCGCCAGATACTCTGCTTGCCGTCAATGCAGCTGGGGTAATACCTTACCGCACCGGCATGCCAACGGTGGATATGCTGGGCTTGAACGATCGGCATATTGCTAGAGCACCGGTAGGAGCGGGCGGCGATAGTCAGACGTTTGTGGGCCATTTCAAGCATGATGGCGAGTATGTGTGCAGCCGAGCGCCGGATGTGGTGATGACCTCCGGCGCTCGCTTGCATCCGGGCCGTAGCGCTCAAGAGGCCATCATGCAGGCTGCCTTGAACACCTTCCCCGGCGACCGGGAGTTCCTGCTTGCCGCGGAATGTCAGAATCGCTACCGTCCTTTTGCCGAGGAACTCGCACCAGGCAAATTCTTGGTGCTTTACAGACGGCAGGAGGCGCCTGTTGTTGCGCAAGCACCTTCCGGGCTTCCCTCAACCGCCGAGGGCTGGTTCCAGTATGGCATTACCCTGATGCGCGGCGCCATGCTGGTGGAGGCAGTCAATGCTTTCAAGCGGTCCCTCGAACTCAATCCGGGCCATCCTGCAGCCTTGACAAATATGGGATTTGCGCTGTTTGACCTCCAGCGCTACGAGAAAGCCATCGAAGCTTTTGAGGAATCTCTGCAGAAGAGAGCTCGTAACTACGATGCGCTCTATGGTTTAGCCTTGTCCCATCAGAAACTAGGACATCGAAATCAGGCCATCACCCTCTGGCGTCAATACATAGCCGAAGCGCCGAACTCTCCCTGGAAGGAAAGGGCTAAAGAGCAGCTTGGCCTGCTCAGCATCACTCGGCCTTGAGGGCAAGGGGGGATGTTAAGCGTTACCGAAGCAGCCAAGGGTCTTGGGGTATCGAGGAAAACGCTTTGAGCCCTGCTTAATGGCAGTTTCGGGATCTCGCCGGAAATGGCAATCCGGCTTTCTAAGGCCTTTGGGGGTAGGGCCGAAAGCTGGTTGATCCTTATCAACAGAAATATGCGTTTTCTGCACTCAGACGGCCATTTTTTCTGTTAGAATTACAGCTGTAAGAGGCGAGCGATTCCTTTAGGTCGTAACTGCCCTTATCTCCCAGCACATCCCTGCCTGCT
>CP070843.1:312479-315416 GCA_020350905.1 Deltaproteobacteria bacterium | reverse complement strand
GGCCACAATATCTAGAGCCTGCAGGGCAGCAAAGCTATGCGCCACTCGGGGTTGCCTGAGTGGTTTTCAGTCCGGTAAAAAGGGCTGAAACTGAGGAACCGGATGAAGGAAACCTTCACGTCCGGGTCTGTGGGGAGAGCACCGGGTAACCGGTGCTTTTACCCGGAAATCTAAACTTTCGGCTTCAATGGCGAAGGTTTATGACGATACTGTGATAAATTTATGTCATTGAAATCACGAAATCAGAACAAAAAAGAGACAGTCCGAGGACTGTCTTACTGTTCAAATCACCCTTCAAATATTTCACTATTTGTCAGTTAGCTAGGTCTTCTGACCATGGATAGCTTGCAGTCTTACCTTCTTTCTATTGCATTTATTTCCCTATGCCAATTGCATCTCTCCACTCTTGGTTCTGAGGTAATTCTCTGAGACAATTTACTACCCAACCTGGCATAGCTGACCCTTCTATCTTTTTGTAAACCCATTTACCTTCTTGGTAGGCATAATGGATAGTGGCAGTGTCTTCATATTCCTTTCCAAAGTCCTCTGGCTCAGTATAGCTTAAGGCATCATCAGCAGAATAAAAACCGTTTCTTCTATCCTTTAGAGTCTGATAGTTTTGCTCTAGCAGGGACTTGGCTTCTGAGGATTCTGTTTCCCTCATTTCTCTCTCAGTTTTCTCAAGTTCCCTCTTATAAAAATCACTTATCAAATCGCCACTGTCTTGATTACTTACCCTTTGATATGTCAATTCAATTATAAGGATGAAATCATATCCAAGGTAAGGAGAAGCTAATTCATCGGTCTTTTGTATATCGTATACCATCTCATAACCGACTATTTTGTCTACCTTGTATGCGGGTGTTTTTGTACCATCTACTATGACAGTCCTATCTACGAGCAATAAAAGGGGTTGCTCACTTAGGAAATTATCTAGCCGACTAATAATACCTTCAAAGTCCTTTATAGGATCTGGCTCTTTACCCCCACAAGAAGTAATCACAAAAATACACAGAACCAAAAAGAAACAACTTGTTGGTCGCATTAGCTTCATTCTTACCTCAATAATTTTCTTGTTTTCAATTAGTTAGAATTTCAAGTCAACCTGTTTGACTCATTGGCATCTCCCTTGAATATTCGTAACCGATCATTGGTTCATGGAATCACTTAAACGGGCTTTGATGATCTGGCTATCGAGATACTCTCGCTGTAGCATGAATGGTGAAAATGTATAAGTTCATAAAAATGCGAATGGTGCAAAGTACTATTGTCCTCATAGTCTTTCTTTTTACAGTTAGCACCGGCTGGTCATCATCAGAACTCTTGCTCACATTACAGCGATGGAAATTCCAGGTCCAACCAAGAAATTACTTGGTCAGGTTTACCATTCAACTCTCTAGCGGTTATGAGCGGCCAATTGAAAGGATAGATGCATTTTTATCCTTCAAAGATAAGTTCGGTAACGATCTTGAAAAAGTCTATATAAATCAGTATGTTACGATTCAACCGGGAAAATATCTTGAAAAAACATGGACATACATTATAAACCCCTTTTCTCCGATGATGAACATGAAGCCGGCTGATATCCGGGTTAAATTGGCTGTTCGAGGAATAACCTTCTCTACCGGCGAAAGGATGGCGTTCACAATTGGGAGTGGTGTGATTTACTAAGCAGTGTGGGCTGGCAATTTCACGATCGAATAACCCTAGGAAATTAATTGAAAAGAAAGGAGTGTAACCATGGCGAAACTTACTGAGATCGAAGGTATTGGAAAGGCTTACGCCCAAAAGCTTCAAGATGCAGGTGTTGGGACACTGGATCAATTGCTTGAGAAAGGTGCGGCTCCCACTGGCCGCAAGAAGATAGCCGATAAAGCAGGTGTCAGTGAAAAACTAATACTGCGCTGGGCAAACATGGCAGATCTCTTTCGCATTAAGGGTGTTGGTGAAGAATATGCTGACTTGCTGGAGGCAGCAGGGGTAGATACCGTTCCTGCTCTGGCGCAGCGAAATGCTGAAAACCTCCACAAGAAGCTTGCAGAGGTCAATGAGGCGAAAAAGCTGGTTCGCCGAGTGCCAACCCAATCGGAGGTCAGTGGATGGGTTGACCAGGCCAAAAAATTGCCTCGAGCTTTGACCTACTAGCGTAATATTTATTGGAAAGGTGACCTCACTGATGCGGTCACCTTTTTGTATCTGGTGGCCGTATTGGTGAGAAAGCTTTTGCCTTGTGAAGCTTAGCATGCGTAAACCGGAGTGAAAGAGACAGGAGTAGGATATGGAATTAATTGATCTTTTGACCAAGACCCTTGGTGTGAACGCAGATCAAGCAACGGGAGGAGCGGGACTGCTTTTTAAGTTAGCGAAGGAAAAGCTTGGGGACACGGATTTTTCCCAGATTTCCCAGCACGTCCCAGGTGTAAGCGAGTTGATCGAATCTGCGCCGGAAAGTGGTGGCATTGCGGGCGCTTTGGGAGGACTGGCATCTGCTCTTGGTGGCAGTGGTGCATCTGAATTAGGGAATCTGGCGAGTCTGGCAGGTGGTTTTTCTAAATTGGGATTGAATAGTGGAATGATCAGCAAATTCATTCCGGTTATCCTATCTTTCGTTGAAAGTAAGGGTGGGGGAGCGGTTAAAGGTCTGCTAGAGCAGGCTCTTACGTAACTCGGGCAGGCGGTAGAGCTCTGTGCTGCCCTCGCTGCTGACCATAGAAGTGGGTACGGTTACTGAGCGTCAATGTGCGAAAAGAGTGGACCGGCAGTCTCGGCTTTGCGCCACAGACCGTTGCTTACCTGATACCATTCTCCCAGATGGGACCCCCATCGGTTTATATCGGTGTGCGCCGTGCCGGTGGGGGCTTCCTTATTGCCAGTTCTCACCTCATTCGGTTAATCTGAAGTAACTAATAACTTTTTGGAGAAGTAGGAGGAAGAAGC
>CP070843.1:309134-312379 GCA_020350905.1 Deltaproteobacteria bacterium | reverse complement strand
GCTTCCTGTTCACTGGATTTCATGAGGTTTTGCACAACCGCATAGTGAAGTGATGAGTCTACGAAGTATTCCCCTTTTGATACGGCCTCAAGGCACTCAAACAGTCTTTCAGTTGCAGATTCTTTGGTAATGTATCCCGTGGCTCCTGCCCGAAAAGCCCTGACAATGTAATCAACTTTAAGATGCATGCTAAGAATCACCACCCGCGTTTCGGGGAGAAGGCTCCGTATGGCTCGCGTAACCTCAATACCGCTGGTATCCGGTAACGATATGTCCATAATGACCAGCTCAGGACTGAGTTGATTGGCTTTTTTCAACGCCTCGTCACCACTTCCTGCCTCTCCAACAAGCTCGTAGCTAGACTGATTTGCCAAAAGCGATTTGAGCCCTTCCCTGAAAAAAGGGTGGTCATCGACAATCAGAACGGTCCTCTTCTTACCCATCAGTGTTTTCCTCGTATTGGCACCTTTACCAGGATCTTTGTACCCAACCTCGGACGAGAGTCGATCACCATTTCCCCGTTCAAAAGGGCCACCCTCTGTTCCATAATCTGCAGTCCCATTCGTCTTTCCTTCAAGGCCTCAAATATGCGTGTCTGCGCATCAAAGCCTTTCCCGTTGTCTTCTATGCGCAGGATGATGTGAGGAAAAGACGCGGAAAGTCTGATGGTGATACGGCTCGCATCAGCATGCTTTTCGATGTTGGCTAGACCTTCCTGGACCAAGCGATATAAGGCTATCTCGGTATCGAAACCTAGTTTGAGGTCCCCCATACCCACAGAAAAAAACTCAACCTTTTTGGCGTTCCTTGCCGCAAACTCTTCGCAATACACGCGGATAGTCTCAGCCAGGCCTAAATGCTCCAGTCCAGCGGGATGTAAATCATAAATCATATCCCGGACATAGCCGATGCTCCGCTGTACCGCTCTTGATAGCTCGGATGCCTTTTCTCTGTCTCCAAAGGAGAACTCCGGCCGATCACCGAGGAGGGTATCCAGACTTATCTTCAGGCTAGAAAGGTCCTGTGCCAGGTTGTCATGCAGGTCTCGGGAAATCTCTTGACGCTCGATCTCTTGGACCTTTACTAATGCTCTAGAAAGTTCCACAATGCGCTCTTCATTCCGCTTGCGCTCGATCATCCTACCCAATCGCTCAGCGATTGCATCGATCAAGCTTCTTTCTTCTCTCAGAAAAGGACCTTCATCCACGACCGGTGTTTCCTCTAGGTAGCATACCTCCACGGTTCCTACCTGCTTGCCATCCACAGTGATTACCTTGGCCTGATTCCAGATGGTTTCTCTGAAGTTTGCCGTTCTAAACTCTTGGTCTTCAAACATTATTCGTGCGCAAGTGATCTCCGGATACTGCCATGCGGGAGGAATGAGATTGACTATCTCCTGAAATCTCTCCCACCATGTTGCGTCCTGTCTCTCTATAACCCTGGAAATGCCAAAAAGGCATCTAAGTTCCTTAACCCGCTCGCCAAGGTCATGCGTACGCTTCAGCAACTCTCTCTCCACCCGTTTGCGCTCCTTTTCTTCTCTCTCTTTCTGTAATCTGGCATGTAGGATCGGAGCTATGCGGTCGGCGATTTTTTCCAACATCTCCTTGTCCTTCACCTCATAGTCCCTAGCCTTGTTGCCGACAAGGAGCGAACCAATGACTTCTTCCCGATGAACAATGGGTACAGTTAGAGCCCTGAAGATAGGAATATGCCCATCAGGTACGCGCAAAAGTTTGTTTGAATAGAGAGTTTTCTTCTCAGTGAGGGCCCTGCCCCAAATGCCGCCCCATGTCTCGCGCGGGAATACGATGTCCTTGTCAGCCATCAGACACTGCTCCCAAATATCTCTGGTCATAGAGGGGCAGACCAAGGCGCCATCTTCTTCAATGTATCCGAAGACGCCATACTTGCTCTCCATGGCGTCCAAAACAATTTGCAACACTTCTCCATACATTTCGTCATCGGGGACGCTGAGGAAAACCTCGGCAATCCGGTTCCTGATGCTCAGCTCTCGCTCTGACTCACGCAAAACTTCATCCGTCCGCTTGTCCTCAGTTGCTGACAGTTGTGATTCGGTAATCCGTTGTCGCAATTTCTCCAGTTCACTTACTAGTTGCTCGTTTGTCTTTTCTTGGTCTTTCATTTGGGGTAACTCCAATAAAGAAGGATGGCTTGATTCGCTCCGTTGAAAAGCAGGCGAGGTCATGAAAAGAGGGCATTAGTCTTAGGAAATTTAGCAGCCGTTTTAAGTGAGCTTTGATAAAATTGAATCTTAGATCGGGATGAATGAGCTAACCTCACCTCGATCACTGTTGAAAGTCAATATTATATCGATTGCACTTGACCCTCCAGAAATACCTAGCACAAAATGATGAGGTAGATCAATGGTAAGCAAAAGTTTTGATCACTTCCCTTTGCCAAAATAGACATATGATGTACTCACATTCGAGAGGCCCGCAGCTCTTCGACCTCTACTTTCTTCCAATCCCGCTGCCGCTGGTAGTTTGGGTGCGGTTCGAAAGGCCGAACACAGTCTTCCAAGTGATCTCCTAGGATCCGTATTCTATCAAGAGAACCTTCCCCGAGACCGTCAGCGATTGCATGATGAAGATATCCTATCTCTTTCGGGTCAAACCCCATGATCCGCGCACCGACGCTATCAGCTGCGATGAAATCGGTGGAAACTACGGCAAGGCGTAAGTCCACAGGCTGGCCCAGGGTCGGCCCGCTGCCTTCCATAGCGGTGAGCCATCCAAGATGGCCAGGTGGACAGGGTAGGCCTTGGGGATGCGGAAGAGATTGTAATTCATGGTCGGGTAGGTCTGGTGCATTGCCACCTTGTCGCTGCGGAGGAGGTGTCGTACTATCCAGCCAAAACCCCGCCGATAGAGGGCGTCGCGTGGGCGCACCCAATGGCTCAGAACGTGCGCGAGCTGGTCCAAACCTGTTAGGCCTTTGCTGATCAAACTTCCCATCACCAGATTCTTGAGCGACAAGGTGACGATGACCGCATCGTGGGTCTTCATGGGCGTTAGCGAGATACGGCAATCGCTTTCAGCAACGGTTCGTGCAAAACGAAGACTCATGGGACGCAGGTCGCGATCTACCACCTCAACTTCGACCCACTCATCACGATTAAGATCTACCAGTCGTGCACCGTACCGTCTGGCGATCTCGCGCAGGCCGTAGATCTCGAAGCCCTTCATGGTGTCAGCCACAGCACTCCCCTCAGCGACCGTAAT
>CP070843.1:302383-309034 GCA_020350905.1 Deltaproteobacteria bacterium | reverse complement strand
GCCGCCACATGAACATGGCCGTTTTCTGAGGCCAGTAGTTAGTACCGATAATAAAAGGCGTTTCTGTCATATAGTCACCAATCCATCGATCGAAACAAATCCGAAACTGGACCTTTCGACTAGTCACCTGAAGGTGGGGCCCAGGTTTCCCTATCAAATGTTCAAAACGGTAATTCCCCGTTGAGTTTTTAACTCCTCACTTGCATAGTTAGTTCGTTTCGGATACTGGCACTATGGAGAGTGGACCGCCTCACCACAGTTCGACGTCCAGATCCCCCACTTCCTCAATACTCTCTGGTTGCCATTGCGGCTTGTCGTCCTTGTCTATGACCCGAGCTCGTACACCCTCAAGATAATCAGGGTGTGCCAGAATAAAGCGGGCGGCCTTGAGATCGGCTTGGAAAACCTCCTCCAGCTGCCTTCCCTCATTGTGCCGCAGGAGCCTTAAGGTTACTGCCACCGCCGTGGGAGAACGTTCGGCCAGTCGATGAAAGATCCCGTCGCATAGCTGCGTTTGAATGCTACACTGTCGCAAGGATTCTATAATCTCCACCATGGAACTTTTGCCAGCAAAATAGGCGGCAACCCACTCGTCCATCTCGGGTTTGATGGGGATATTGCTTTCAAAAAAATGGACTAACGCTGCTAGCAATTCCTCTGCCGCATCAGATCTTAGCTGGGAAAGGGTTCCCGAATATCCCTCCACCACTGTTATGAGTTCAGACAACCGCTCCGATTTCACCAAGTGGCTGGCAAAACCCACGCGTACAGCCTCTGCCCCGACCATCTCGTATCCGGTAAGACCCAGATATTCAGGGTAGCCTTTCGGACACTTGGCAAACATCCACCCTGTGGCTCCAACATCCGGGAAAAAACCGATTCTCGTCTCTGGCATAGCCATGCGAGTACGCTCTGTGGCCACCACCAGATCAGCAGCAGCAGCCAGTCCCAGTCCCGCGCCCATGGTAATACCATCAGCGACGGCGATGAGCGGTTTTGGAAAACGATGGAGCCGCAAGCACAGGTCGTATTCTTCCTCCAAGATCTGATCCGCCGTTGGGGAGACCTTTTGCTTTACAGCCTGGGCAAGCGCTTTAATATCCCCACCGGCGCAAAATCCCCTCTCTCCAGCACCAGAGAGTAAGACAAACTGCATGCTTTGATCGGTCTCAATCTCGTCGAGCGCATGATCAATGGAGCGAATCATTTCCAGGTTGAGACTGTTCAGCACACGTGGCCGATTGAGGACAATACTCATCATCCGAGGGTGGTGATGAATGAGAACTGGTTGCTCGAGTTGGTTGTTCGACTCGTTCATGCTGAGTACTCCCAAAGTAAATGGCAGCACAGGGCCTAGTCATTACATCATTTCGCAATACTTATTTCTCGTTGAGCGTTCCACTAAACCAACTAGCCAAAATGTAAAATGATATTCCGAAATCTGCAGTTCGATATCTCTGCGTTCCCTATTCTTAAATTCGCAATCCGAAATCCGCAATCCACAATGTGTTTAGTCCTTTGTGCTTACTGTCCTCTCGGCTAACTCCAACGCCAGTTCCTCGATAGTCTGCCGATTTTCCAATTTTCTCCGCCACCCGAAAGGGATAGCCTCTACACCCAAATAGGCACCGGAAATAGCTCCAGCCATTGCACCGAGGGTGTCCCGATCTCCGCCATGCATGATAGCACAATCGAGGCAGTCCTCGAAGGAACGAGGACACCGCACGAAAGAATAAATGGCGAAGGGCATGGACTCCTGCACGGCAACGCTCTGGCCTAGCTGTTTGGCAGCGAGTGGTGGAGCGATACTTTCGCTCAGCAATTCTTCTAGGAGCTCCATTTTTTCCCGGATTTCATTGGTACGAGAAAAATCAATGAGTTCTCTGACGAACAGGTGCAGAAGAAATTCCTTCTGTGGGTCGAGCTTCACTGCTTGGGCAACAGCCCGGGCCTGTAATGCTGCACCATCTTTCCCCACTGGATGCGAGTGAGTTACTTCAGCCGAATCACAGGCATGCTCGTAAATCTGCAAGGAGCCATGAAAGAACAGACCCAAGGGAGCTATGCGCATGGCAGCCCCGTTCCCGAAGGAGCCGCTACCACCGAACAAACTCTGAGCCGCTTGTGCATAAGGAATTCCCAATGTACGCACCATAGTGAAGATAGTTGGAGGTCCGGTTGCATATCCCCGCCAGGGTTCCCGTTCAAAATTGCGCCGAAAGGTCTCCCCAAGGTCCTGCCCATCGAGATAGCCTTTGTTGACAAGAGAAGTTGCCAACCCAATCGCCATAGCAGTATCATCGGTGTAACGAAGTTCTGTCATCCCCTCGACCATCTGAGAGAGCTTGTTTCTCTCGGGGTAATGAAAGGCAAGCTCACCAATGGCATCGCCGACAGCACTTCCTAACATGGCACCGAGGTACTTGGCCTCAAGAGTGGGCTTGGTCATATTTGCCCCTCTGGATTCTGATTCCTTTATACTATTGAGATATTGTGCAAGTGTAACTATAATCCAGTCTCTTTTGACATGCACGTCATATTATTGCGGTGATCATTTGCTTCTAGTGAGAAAACCATGAACGGGGCTTATCAAATCAAAACCCTTAGAAACCTTATTAACTATTTGGTGCAGAACTCTGGATTGATTTCCGCGCTAGTTAAGCTGGCGCAAAGCGAGGGGCATCAACTCTATCTGGTTGGCGGCTTTATACGTGATACTTTGTTGGGTCGGAGCAGTAGGGACGTTGACTTTGTCAGCAGGCGAACTTCAGACCTGGCGAAATCTCTAGCCAGAGAGACTGGCACCAGGCTAGCGCTTATAGATCGGAAATTTGGCACTATCCGACTCATACCTCCTGCTGGATTAAATGAGCTCAGCGACTTTTACCAGATTGACCTCTCTCCTCTAAGGGGTTCATCAATTGCCGCGGATCTCAATCAGCGCGATTTCACCGTGAATGCTCTGGCGGTGGACTTGTCAGCATGGCAGACTGATGGCTCTTTCCATCTCCTCGATCCTCTCGGTGGACTTTCTCATCTCCGAGCAGGACGGTTGCAGCTCTGTTCTCCCCATTCCCTAAAGGAAGATCCCCTCCGCATCTTGAGGGCATACCGCCTGGCGGCTACCCATGATTTTACTCTCGAGGCCTATACCCAAGACCGCATACGTGAAATACGCCATGGACTCAATCGGGTTGCGGTAGAGCGTATCAGGGATGAACTTGTGCTCATCCTCTCCACCACCAATTCTGCCCCCATCCTGCGAGTCTTGGACGACGATAATGTACTGGGAATACTGCTGCCGGAATGTGAACCTATGAGAAATTGCAGTCAAAATGACTATTATCAGCAGGATGTTTGGCAGCACAGCATTGCAGCGCTGGAGGCTTTGGAATTTTTCCTGGCAAACCCCCAAAAAATACTGGGACGGCATGCTGATGAGGCTTTACCGATTCTTGCCCAAAGAATTGCTGGCGGAAGAACTCGAGAGATCATGCTGAAACTTGGGGTTTTGCTCCATGATATCGGCAAACCAAATTGCCGCACTGTAGACGAAAATGGTGTGACCCACTTCTACGGGCACCAAGTCGCTGGGGCTAGACTGGCCGGCTCCCTTTGCGCCCGGTTTTGCTTTAGTAACAAGGAAATAGACTTCGTAAGTCAGCTAGTTCGCCAGCATATGCGTGTCGTCCATCTATTCAGTCTCAGACGGACTTCACGGAAAGCGTTAAGCCGTCTGTTCAAACTGGGGCCTGAACTTTTCTGGCCGCTCCTTTTCCTGTTCGGTTCAATCTATGTGGCAACAAAAGGTCCTCGATCACAAAAAGCTGAGGTAGGCGTACTTCGTCATCGAATAGACAGGTGGCTTGATTTCTACCATACGCAGCTGAAGCCAAAGGAGGGTGAGCCTCCTCTGGTTAGGGGGCACGAGCTTATGAACCGTCTCAATCTTTCCCCTGGCCCCACTGTGGGAAAGCTGCTGCACACCCTTGCTGAACTACAGTGGGAGGGCCGGATAACTAGTCGCGACGAAGCTCTCAAACATGCAACTCAACTGCTCGAGAAGTGGATGAAAAGAAGGCAGAAGGCGGAGGACAGCTGAGAAGTCCTCTGTGGGAGCGGCTTTCCCCGTCCTGAGCTCGTCGAAGGATAGCAGCGAACTTTTGCGTTGAAGGATTTCTACGACTTCAACGATTTGACGAATAAACGAATCGCTACCGGGAATGTGTTCCATGGAGCATTTTCAAGCCTGACCTATTTTCCTTGACGCCCACTATCTTTTTGACTAGACTTACGAAAGTTACTTTAACTACTTAATAATATGAAGAAATTAGTACATTCTGTATTCAATCACCTTCGACAGAGCGAACTAAGACTCGCCAAATCAATTCTGCGTTGGAAGTTGCAGAAAGAAGATTTGCCCCTGCCAGACAATGGTGAATTGGATATCGCCGCCTCCCACCTCGTGGATGAGGCCCGGGAAATCGCCAGGAAAAGAGGAAAGAAGCTTTTGGACGTTCTCAAGGAGGAGGCAAAGGAGTTCTTCAGTTCAAAGCCCCCGTAAACCACGCATAATAAAGAGGAGAAAGAATGCTGTCCGCAGAAGATTTCTTCGATTTAAGTGACTGGGCCCACCCGGAGCTATTCACAGTGGAAGAGCCCGTTTGGCAGGCTTTTTCTCGCCTCAAATCCTATCTCTCTGATGTATTACAGCCCAATTTGCCGGAACTCAGCCACTCCGGCCCGGTGTTACAGAAAACAGTTGTCCTGCAGCAGGGAAAAGTTCTCACTTCGGGGTTTGAACTACGCCCAGGTGATGCTACCAAGGGGAACTATCAGGTGATCCGGGAGGGAGTGGTACTTGAGGGCGCCGCTGTTCTCTATGCAGGGGCTTGCCTGATGGACGGTAATATTTTTATAGGACCTGGAAGTGTGGTGGAGCCTGGTGCCCTGATTAAAGGTCCCACCATCATTGGTGGTTACTGTGAAATCCGTCAAGGTGCTTATTTGCGTGGCCATTGCCTAGTTGGTGATCGCTGCGTTGTAGGCCACACCACTGAGATGAAGCACTCTGTCATGTTACATGGTGCCAAGGCCGGCCATTTTGCCTATATCGGCGACAGTATTCTGGGAAACCGTACCAATCTGGGAGCAGGAACGAAATTGGCGAATCTCAAAATAGTACCCACTCAGGTAAGTGTAAAGGTGGATGAGAAAATACATGACACTGGCCTGCGAAAATTCGGAGCCATTATTGGTGACGATACCGAGACTGGATGCAATTCGGTCACCAACCCTGGTACCTTGCTAGGTCGTCGTTGCTTAGTATATCCGGGCATATCTGTGAGAAGTGGATATTATAGAGACCGCTCGGTTATTCGTTAGGTTCCCCTACCGAGCCGAGAATGAAGATGTTTTGCTATTAGTCATCAATACGCCTTACTGTATAAGATGTCTGTTTTTTTAGTAATTATTTTAGTTAATTATCGAAAATTTATCGTTGACAAAGCGGAAAGGTTCAGCTAGTTTGTAAAAAGCCTGCAACAGAGATGCTAGTTGAAAGGAGTCGTCGTCATACCCGCCTTACATAAAGGGGGAGGACAGGGTGAACACTTCTGCAGGGAGGAGGGAGGATGAATAAGAGCCAGCTGATTGAACGCATTGCAAAAGAGGAGGGCATTACCATAAAAAATGCTGCCAATGTGGTGAATGTAGTCTTCGACTCCATGGCCGATTCGCTCGCCAAAGGTGACCGTGTCGAAATTAGGGGTTTCGGCAGCTTTAAAGTCAAAAGCTACAACAGCTATCAGGGACGTAATCCCAAGACAGGCGAGATAATTCAGGTCAGAGAAAAGAAACTTCCTTATTTCAAAGTTGGAAAAGAGATGAAGGAGCGCGTTGACAGCGAATAGTACCGGCAATTCTTGTCGGTGGTGTCCGTAAAGAACCTGCACGCTCCCATTGTCCATCAACTCCACGAAAGCTGGCCGTTAGGCTCCCCAGCTATCCACCAATTATTCTGTTAACCCGGGTTAAGCCTCCTTTGGCTCGGTGCACGTGCCAAAGAAGACCACGCCATAGAATATATGCAACCCCCCCACGTTTATACAATCATCCAACCAGGCCAAAAACCTAGATACTCTGTTTGAATGAGCGTGACAATATGGTTAGTCGTTCCGATGAAAGAGATGGAACCTTCCGGAAGGTTGAAGCCGCCTACCAGAACTTCGATCAACTACTCAAATCAGATGATGCACTCCCGTACCGGAGCACAGAATTGGGAATGTGGGCAACATCTGACCTCAGTGAGGTATATGGAGCTTTTTGCCATTTCCAGCTCAATCAATATACCCACCTGGCGGATTTGGGTAGCGGAGATGGTAGAGTGGCACTGGTTGGCTCTTTATTTACAAAAGTAACCGGCTACGAGAGCGATGAAGTACTGCTTCAGAGGTCGTTGGAAATTCAAGATAAGCTTGGCATAGACAATGTTCTATTTCTCAAACAAGATTATCTCCTTGCTGATCTCGCCCCTTATGACATACTTTACCTCTATCCAGATAAACCTTTCCACACTTTGGAAGACAAACTGCATCATGCTTGGAAAGGCCACCTGCTTGTCAATGGACCACATTTCCCCCCTCGCCATTT
>CP070843.1:299413-302283 GCA_020350905.1 Deltaproteobacteria bacterium | reverse complement strand
TACCGGGCAACCGCAGGGTTTTACATCCGAGGCGTACTTGAACAGTACGTCGCAGGGTGGGAAACCCGAGGACGCCCGGAAGGATGCCCATATCCGCGGTCGCAGTAGACCATTCAGGAAACATCCGGGCTAGTAGAATCAAAAGAGGCCAATTTTGTTTCTGTACTTAGCATTCTCGTGCAAGAGACAAAAGTAGATTCTATCCCTCAATGTTCTTTGTTGATCTCCAGTCAGAGTTAAATCCAGAGCTGTCTTTTCCCAAAATGTTGCCTTTTTAGAGGAGCTTCATATTCCTAAGGCTCAAAATCCTGGATTCAATTCTTCCTATGCTGGATCAAAGATATCGGCTGCGATCTATTTGACACCCTTTTTCACAGTAAGCTGGTCGACGATGAGTCTGTAGGCAATATAGTATTTGTAAATATTGCTTACGTACTGAACCGTCTCACGCCCAATCCGTTTGGCAGCGACAATTTCAACATTTCTGAACCAGACATTGGGATCGAGACCCATCTCTCGGGCCTCCTTGCGAAGCTTGGCTACTTTGGCTGGACCGGCATTGTAGCTGGCAAAAGCAAAAAGCCCCTTGTTTAATCTATCCATCGGCTCCTTTGCATAATACCGGTCGACAATGAATCGGAGATACTTTACGCCGGCATGGATGTTGTTTTCGATCTCTTCGATATTTTGGATGCCTACATTGCGATCCGCGGCAGTGCTCGGTAACAGTTGCATAACTCCAATGGCACCTGCCTGACTACGCTTGCTCTGGTCGATACGGGATTCCTGATAGGCTAGAGCGGCCACGACTAGCCAATCGAAATCATACATTCCAGCGTACTTTTTAAAGAATTGAACGGCTTCTTTAAATCTCTGGAACTCTTCGTCAGAAAGCGAATTTCGCACCCATTTGGTACTCTTTAGATAACGCTTGAAGAGGATATTGCCCATCAACGTCCCTCTTCTGTGCTTCTGCATGAAACCGTTGATAACTTTCTTCAGCTTGGGGCTGTTTTTTCGCACCGCCCAAGCGATCTGACCGCCTTCTCTGACCTTGATATTGGGGAGAAGGGTAAGGTTTGCGAAGATCTGCTTCCAGAACGCTCCCTTGTGGCTGTCGATAATGATCATTTGAATCAGATTGGCGTTCATCATTTCTAAAAGATCTTCATCTTCCAGGTATTCATCGGCCAACACGAGCTTCATCGGCTTCTTTCCCGCCTTTTTGAACGTGGCATTGAGACTCTGAAGGCTAGCGTAGTAGCTGCTGGAACCTCTGACGTGAATCTCTTTGCCGCTCAGGTCTTCAACGGTCTTTACCTGAGGCGCTGCAGGACCCGTGACGAGAATTTCATTAACCCCCTTGAAATAGGGGTCTGAAAAATCAACCTGCTTGAACCGCTCTGGTGTAATCGTGAGATTGCCTGCTGCAATATCCCCTAGTCCTTCTAACAAACCGGGCAGAAGCCTATCCCTCTTCGTTGGAATGACAATCAAGCGAATCTTCAAGTGTCTTCTTTTGAGCTCTTTGTTGACGTATTTCTCAAACTCCTTCAGAAGCTCATACTCAAGACCACGCTGGTCGGCGCCGTCTAGGAAGTAGAATGTCTTGCTGTAGGGTACCAGTGCCCGAATAAGATGTCTTTCGACCATCCCATCAAAATCACCAGACCATGTCTGATCAAGCTTCAGAACCGATTCAGCGTCCTGCGCCTCCGCCAAGTTAACACTGAGAAAAACGATGACCAATAGCGCAGCGAATAGACTCGTAGCTCTCACCATGCGACTGCTCATTCCCCTACCTCCATGCACATTGTCGGGCTCACTAACCACGGAAAACTTACCGTTCCTCATCTACAAAGGTCAGAAAGATAAAGAGCAAGGCCATTGCTGACCCTGCCCTTGCTCTTTTTGCAGTCCTTGCTTATCAGGTTAGACCATTGCTTTGAGTAGGTGAAGTCCTGCTCAAACCCTCGCTAATTTATCCCCCCTATGGTTAGCCGAACACGTCGATTCAATTGGCGTCCCTCTGCTGTCTCGTTACTGGCCACAGGAACAACTGGCCCATACCACACCGTCACCAGCCGTTTGTCAGCAATAGCATTTATATTTGCCTCTGCTGCTGAGAAAATTTCCTTCTGCATCAAGTAATCCTTAACGCTCTTAGCCCTTCGCCGTGATAACAACATATTATATGTCGAATCACCTGTGCTGTCAGCAAAGCCTTCAATAAGAACGTGTGTTTGAGGATTTTTCTCCAAAAACTTAGCCACCGCATCCAACTTGTCGTGATACTCCGGACGGATATCAGCGCTGCCAAAATCAAACAGGATGTTATCGAGTTCCACCCCCACCACTTTGCTAACAAGTCGGGTCTCCAAAAGGGCCCTGTCTCTGACTACATAACTCGCCCCTGTAGTATACTCTGGCCTGCTGAGCATTGCGTCAAAGGTTACCACCCGGGAGCTTATGTTCACCGAAGCGAGATCATTCACCAGTTTTTCGCTTTTTGGAGTCTGTGCTGAACTGATGATATAAAAACTGACATCGTATTTGGAGGCTATCTCCTTCGCTGCTGGTACAGGCCATATCTTTGGCTGGCTCAAGGTGAATTGACCGTCTGAAAAAACAAACACAGCCGTTTTACCAGACAGCTTGGCGAGAATGGGATCAAGGTTCTTGATCGCATTTCCCAATGGTGTGGGCTGATTTTTGTAACTCAGTGAAGGCTTGTACGCCGCCATTTCGTCAATTGCTGCACCATACTTCTCTTTGTTAAATAGCTGCATCTCGTAGAAGCTCTTCCACGGGGTGTACAAATACAAGCCGGCGTTCCAATCCAGCTCCGGGACTCGTAAGGCTCTGCCCTT
>CP070843.1:294754-299313 GCA_020350905.1 Deltaproteobacteria bacterium | reverse complement strand
GTTAGTGATCCCGCAGCTGTCCAAATAACGGTGCAACCAAAATCCATCCCTGCCTGCTTCATAACAACTGACCACAGGAGAGGTGCTCGGCAGTCCAAATCGCCTCCTCACTGCCTCAATACCATCATGCAGCTCCAGCGTAGCACCGGCATCAATCGCCTGGTGCTTGACCCTACCGCCGTCACTGAAAGCAAGCTTCCATTTCCTCTCGGAAAGCTCGAAGGCCATGTACAAAGACTTCTCACCTGTGCTATTCTCACTGCTACGGGTCGCTTGGATCTGGTTCATCGTAACCTCCTTTGTCCTTTGGGTTTGTTGGTTACCTCTTTATACCACCAAAGGACTATCCAAGCGGCCCTTCATAGTATCTAAATCCACACTTTCGGCCCCAAAGAGCCCAGCACAAAATAGTGGATATGTGAAAAGTGGAGCACTTGGCCGAAATCTACCAAGACACAAAAGGCAGTAGTTTGTTATAAAAAGGCTAGACTTTAGATTAAAGTATCAGGTGTTAGCTCTTACCAAAAGAGCAGTGGGACTTACGCCTTGACGATTTGTAGTATGAAGGTAGTCGTCGGAGTCCGGGATTGACCGTATGAGGAGTCGAGCCAAAGATCCCTTGGTGGCGCCCTCGCGGAGGTTTTGATCTTACTTGGTAGAGCCCGAGGGGGTGAGGATCTTCTTGATGACTTGCTGGTTTTCTACGATGACTATGATCCGCATCCTGCCCTTGAACTTAGGACAGATTAATGGGTCCATAGGTTTTTTGGATAAGGCGAGCCCACTTTCTCAATTCGAAGCACCAAATCTCAGAGTTTTAGGTGTCAGGGTCCAGGTGTCATAATTGTTGATAGATCTCAAATCTGAATAAAGAGACCTTAGTAAAATCGTCCCAAGGATCTCTAACATACAAACGCTGCGGTTTCCTTTCGGCTGCCCATGAGCGCGGCCTGACCTGTGGTGGCTCGGGTTCCTACACCCGAGAATACATCTTTAAAGAAACTTGGTGACGATATCGGTCGAGGACTCCCGGCCGATCTTGTCTCCATGTTTAGCGATGAAACGCGCAGCACGCTCATGGCCGAGATCGAAGAGGTAGCTCAGGAAGCTGCGGTCGGCATTGAACTTGCTCGAGAGTCTCAGCAACGACATCTCTTCCTCGGCATCGATCGTGTGGATGTTGAGCCGTCTGTAGCCGTCGCTCTGGAGAAGGCCCTCGTCGACCAGCCGGGTCACGAAGTTGATCGCCCGCATCTCTCGCATGAGACTGGAATTGAACGAAAGCTCGTTCATCCGATTGAGGATCTCCGGTGCCGTTTTCGGCACATTCTGGGTGTTGATTGGATTGGTCTGGATGATCATCACGTCATCGCAATCGGTCCCGTAGATCAAAGGATAGATCGGCGGATTGCCCATGAAGCCGCCATCCCAATAGTACTGGCCATCAACCTTGACCGCTTGGAATAGGTAGGGCAGGCAGGCCGAGGCGAGAACCGCCTCGACCGACAGCTCCTCGTGGGAGAACACTTTGATACGGCCGGTCTTCACGTTGGTGGCGCAAAGAAAAAGCTCGACTGCACGTGTGCTGCGCAGAAACTCAAAATCCACAACCTCTTCGAGTACGACCCTGAGTGGGTTCCAGCCGAACGGATTGAGCTGGTAAGGTGAGAGGATGCGCGATGCTGCGTCGTACCAGAGCCAGAAGGGCGACAGGTCCATGTTGCCTGGGCTCAGCATGCGGTCGAGTGGCGTCGGCTGTAGCAGCCCGCGCGAGGAGATATCGGCCGTCCGTTCCCAGAACAGGCCCAACGCCTGGCGTGCGGATTCGAAGTCGCCTTGGGCGATTCCGAAAGCGGTGACGGCGGCGTTCATCGCACCGGCGCTCGTCCCGCAGATGCCGACAATTGCGAGATCGCTCTCCTTGAATAAGCGATCGAGCACACCCCAAGTGAAGGCGCCATGTGCTCCGCCGCCCTGAAGCGCCAGGTTAAGCCGACGTCGGGGCTTGTTTTGGGCCTCTGCGTTCACTGGACTGTCCAACCCCCGTTCTTGGTCAGGGCTCGGCGGGTGATCTGGGATGCGGCATCGCTGCATCGGAAAGGTGCGAGATAACCGAGCTGCTCCGGTGTTAAGAGTTCCAGTAAAGGCTGTATTCCGTGGAGTAGTACGCGCAACGGCAACCGGCAGAGGCGCTCAGGAGGCCTGGAAAACTGCCGAGAGGTTGATGCCGATGACCGCGTCCCAGCGTTATGCCGATTGAATTGACAAGAACTCACTTTCAACTGACAGCAGTATGGCATAGAGGAGCCATGTGTGTCAAGCATAACGCATCTGATTTGAGGAGTGTTTTTAAATACTTCTCCATTCATCATGAAGCAAAAAACTCATCTTTCCCATCACCTGTAGCGGGTTTTAAAGGGGGCATCTATGATTCTGTGTAAAAGAGACGTGCCCGTCGTGGAGATTCGTCCACTGATAAGAACTCGCTTTCGACATGAAGAACTAAAGGATCAGAGAGCCAAGTGTGTCAAATGCCATGCAAGGCGACATATGGTTGTGCGATGTTTTTCGGCCGCCTAAAGAGCTAGCATGCCAGATGATGCTTTTCACAGAAGACGGAATTTAAAGGGAAAAAATTGATCCCAAAACTACATCAGATATGTGAATATCCTAAAAATTCAGTCGAACTTAAGATTTCATCCCTTAATCCACACTTTCCCCACCTGAAACCTCAGCACACAATGTTGGAGTTTGGTCTCAAAGGGAAAACTGTGAAGTATGTAATGTTCACTCAGTCTAGAGAACCAGCGAAGCTCTTTGTCAGATCCGACTTCAGCCGGTTTTTGTGCGGTTTTCTTTTGCGCTGCTCTTCTTGGGCGCTAAGTAGCATTGAAGAAACTAGTAAGTTCTTTAGAAACCACAGTAGAATTGTCTTCAGGCGAAAAATGTCCGGCGTCTGGAATGATTACCAGTCTTGAGCCCGGAATGGTCACTTGAGCTCGTTTTGCCACATCCGGTGTAAGCCAAGTGTCATGCTCACCCCACAAAAGTTTGATAGGAATTTGGAGTCCCGGCAACATTGGTTCCATTTGATCGGTTACGCTTTCATCAAACTGCTCAACTTTGCGAAACCAGGCTGCTTGGCCGGTCATTCCCTGCCACTGTTTAAAGTAAGTCTTCAAGGTATGCTCGTCAGGTTCTACGTAAAAAGCTGTACGAAGATGTGCCAACGCCACTTGTTCGTAAATGTGGATTGGCATCGTCCTGTAACATTCAAGATATTTTTGTTGGTGCTGTGTAGTTGGGGTAATCCAAGGGCTGAGAATCACAGCATCAATTAAGGCTATTTTTGCAAAGTGGCAGCCTTCTAGTAAACTTGCTGCAAGTACGATAGCACCGCCAATATCATGACCTGCAATATACACAGCTGTATCCTGCAGTTGCCAGTAACCTAAAAGCTGTCGCAAAATCTTGGCTTGGTTTCTGATTGAAACGTCCTGCGACTCAAACCTTTCTGAGCAACCATAGCCAACAAGATCATAGACATAAACGCTCCAATCAGACACTAATCTTTTGGCAACATGTCGCCAAAGATAAGACCAACTTGGAGTGCCGTGAACAAGCACGACAGGTGGTCCTTCCCCTAGCACATTATAGGCAACCTCACCGCTTTCTGATTTGAATCTTTTGGGCAAGTTCCATTCAGACATCGGTGCGTTTTTGTTTTCAAACTGCATTGAATTCACACTATGTTATTTGCTCCATACCGCATAACAGCAGAGCTCTGCGGCCGCGAACAGCGAAACTGTTAGGCGGTCGGTCTGCAGCGAGTTAGACTGCGTTGCATTTGTCTACTGGATTCCTCGCTACACGTCGAGAGACTTCCGAAGAACCGGTTTGATGTCAATGATCGGCGTGCCGTCCAGCGCCTCAAGTGGACGCACTCTGAGCCACCCCTGCACGTCGACCTCCAGAACCTCAACGCGATGCAAACCCACAGGGTTTGGACGGTCGGGCGAACGCGTTGTAAAAACTCCGCGAAGAGGGTTCTCCGGGTTGTTGCGAGGATGGAGCTTTAGGACGTTGCGTCTTGCCTTGTGGAACCAAGTTAGTAAGACTACCTCAAGGCCTGGAGTGATGCCGTCAAGGCCGTCCGAAAAAGCCGGATCAATTTCCACCCAAGCATTGGGCGCGCCTTCCCAGCCCTGAAGTGGGCAATCTTCCAGTCTCTTCAGTTTTGAGCGCACGATTCCAACTGGCTGAAGCAGGTATGGGTCAAGGTGATCGACGTCTATCATGGTGATGACACCCTCCGTTTATTTGGCCGCAGACAAACTGGCTGTAGCCTCTGATCCCTCAGTCTACTCAATAGGCAGAAGTTATTCTGCGTATCGGTAAACAAATCGCTATTCAGAAATACCGTCCGTAAAATCTAGCCTTTGATCGAATGAATTTACTACATCTATTTCTAAAATGTGGAGATGAAGAAAAACACCATTGACCACAACCAAAGTCTTTCCGGCCATTTAAAACTGATTCTTTGCATTGTGGACAATTTC
>CP070843.1:290491-294654 GCA_020350905.1 Deltaproteobacteria bacterium | reverse complement strand
ATAGGGCTTACACTAACTCGATCTTAGCGTAAATCCATTCCTTCAAGGCCACTCATTAAGCCTCCCAGAACATCGTGCAGCTCACTATATGCTTATCTTATGGACACCTTTGGAAAACTCAAGATTTTGGCAAGCTGATGTTCAGCCCTTGTCCTGAAGAATCAACCTATACATTTTGAGGAGATCCTCTCCGAGCGTTTGACTAAATGACTTGTCAAAGTAACGACTAAGTATCGCTATTCCACAAAGAAACAATTTTCCAGTTATCTTTCGAAAATATACGGAATATCTTGGTCGCAAATAAGGTAGCTTTTCTCTGGAATTGGTAGAGAGTTCCGTGATGGTGACTCTCCCTGGAGGATCGACCAAGAGGGGGTTTGCCCTTAGATAAATTACAAAGGTACGGGTGGAAATAGTCTCAAGTGGTGATTATACAATGCAATATTCTTTGTCGCTCTGCTGTCTTTATTCAGCGCGATACTTTTTTTGGGGTGTGCAATGGAAGTAGCGTTATTCAAAGATGTTCTTGTCATATTCTCCCTGGCTATTGGTGTGCTCCTGGTTTGTCAGCGCATCAAATTGCCGACCGTTATGGGCTTTCTCTTAACAGGAATCCTCGCCGGGCCTTATGGATTTAAGTTTGTCAGCGCAATAGAAGAAGTGGAAATCCTTGCCGAAATTGGTGTGATGTTGCTGCTCTTTACCATCGGCGTTGAATTTTCCCTGAAAGAGTTCATGCGCATGAAGAAATCGGTGGTTTTAGGTGGTTCTCTGCAAGTGATCTTGACCTTCCTGGTGAGCTTCGCCATCTCCACGCGTTTAGGACGTCCTTTCAATGAGGCCGTGTTCATCGGTTTCTTTATCTCTCTGAGCAGCACCGCGATCGTCTTGAAAATCCTTCAGGAAAAGGCCGAGTTCGACAGCCCCCATGGCCGCATGGCCCTCGCGGTTTTGATTTTTCAAGACATCGCTGTTGTCCCCATGATCCTGGTCACCCCCTTGTTGGCTGGGGAGGGAGCAGATTTGGGAAGATCCCTCGGTTTTTTGGCACTCAAAGGTATCGGTGTTTTCGGTTTGGTGGCGGCAAGTGCCAGATGGATCGTGCCGGGACTGCTCTTTCAGATCGCCCGTTCCCGGAGCCGGGAGCTTTTCTTGTTAAGCGTCCTGGTCATGTGTTTTGGTGTGGCCTGGCTGACTTATCTTGCTGGGCTGTCTCTGGCTCTGGGTGCATTTCTGGCAGGGCTGATCATCTCCGAATCTGAATATGGATACCATGCCCTCGGCAATGTTGTGCCGTTTCGAGACGTCTTTACCAGCCTGTTTTTCGTCAGCATCGGGATGCTCCTGGACCTTGGCTTTTTAATCACACAGCCGGATCAGGTGGCCCTGATCGTTGTTGCTGCCATAATTGGCAAGACTCTCATTGCGACTCTTGCCGTGCTTTTCCTCGGCTTTCCACTGCGCACCGCGATAATCGTCGGTCTTACCCTGTGCCAGGTGGGAGAGTTTTCATTTATTTTGGCCAAAGTCGGGGTTGACTATGGATTGCTCGTAGGTGATACATTCCAGCTCTTTCTGGCGGTTGCCGTCATTACCATGGGGGCAACACCGTTTATTATGGCGCTTGCATCGAGAGTAGCCAATGTTATGCTGCGATTGCCCCTTCCGGCTAAGCTCAAAACCGGTTTTTCTTCAAAGTCAGAATCAGTGAGTGAACACCAAGCACATGAGCTTGCAGACCACCTGATTATCGTAGGCTATGGTTTAAGTGGGAAAAACGTCACCACCGCGGCTAAAACGGCCAAGATCCCATATGTTATCATCGAGATTAACCCGGATACCGTTCGCAAAGAAAAGAAGGCGGGTGAACCTATGATTTATGGTGACGCCACCCATGAAGCAGTCTTGGAACATGTTGGTATTGAAGGTGCGCGGGTAATGGTGGTGGTCATTTCAGATCCTACTGCAACTCGAAGAATTACCGCAGTGGCCAAACAATTAAACCCGAAGATCCATATCATTGCTCGAACCCGCTTTTTCAATGAGACGACTCCTCTGCATGACCTCGGTGCCAATGAGGTTATTGCGGAGGAATACGAAACCTCCCTGGAGATCTTCGCCCGGGTTTTGGCCAAGTATTTGGTACCAAAGATAGAGATCGATCAGTTGACTGCAGAGACGCGAAAAGGCGGGTATCAGATGCTTCGCGAACCGGCGCAAGATCCGGCTTCCTTGGCTGACCTCAAACTCAACTTTCCGGATATGGAAATAAGTAGCATCCAGGTGCATCAAAAGGCTCCAGTAGCTGGCAGATCACTGGCGGAACTTCAGTTGAGAACCAAATACGGCGTTACCCTTTTGGCCATAAGGAGGGGAGCGGAGATACTGGCCAACCCCGATGGCCAGACCCAAATTCTTGGTGACGACATCCTTATCCTTCTCGGATCGCCCTCTAACCTAGTCCCGGTTGCCGGATCTTGCCTGGCGTGTGAGACTGAGTGATGTTGTTTTTTTTTGGAACCCTTGTATTAGGTTTAACCGCACTAGCAATTGGCGCCGACCATTTCGTTGCCGGTGCCGCTTCTCTGGCATACAGGCTAAAGAGTTCACCTCTGGTAGTTGGCCTGACTGTCGTATCGTTTGGCACCTCTTTGCCGGAACTCCTCGTCACTGCCACCGCAGTGCTTGTCGATCATTCCGGTGTGGGGCTTGGGAATGTGTTGGGAAGCAATATTTCCAATATTTGCTTGGTTTTGGGGACATGTGCTCTTCTTCAGCCATTAATGGTGGAATCCAAGCTTTTTCGACAAGACTATCCCGCTCTAATGGTAGCTACCGTTGCCATCTGGCTGATGTCTGCAAACGGGGTGATAAGCCGCCTTGAAGGCCTCGTCTTGCTGATAGGTTTGGCTGTCTATCTCGTCATCGTAATTCGCTCTGCGGGCGAAGATACAAAGAAAGTGGCTGCTCCAACCAACTCCATAACTCCACCACCAAAGAGGTTGAAGGTTTTAGTGCAAATGATCAGCGGCCTCGTTCTTCTCCTTATCGGCAGCCGACTTGTTGTTTGGGGTGGCGTTGAACTAGGCAAAGCACTCGGGCTTAGCGAACTCATAATCGGACTCACAGTAGTGGCCGTAGGTACGAGTTTTCCGGAGTTGGCTACCTCAATCGCCGGTGTATTGAAAAAACAACACTCGATAGCCGTGGGTAATGTCGTTGGATCCAACCTAATCAACTCTACTGCTATCATTGGGATTCCCTCAATCCTTAAACCAATGGAGATAGAGAGTATAGCGCTGCTCCGTGATTATCTTATGGTGTTTTTAGCATCTTTGGCACTCTGGCCGATATTCTGGTCCAGACGTAGAGGAGCGGGTCGAGTGAATCGATTGGAAGCACTGCTTCTACTAGCAGGATATATGGTGTACCTGTGGTTGCTAATACTCTTCTGAAAGGTGCGTATTAACAGCTACTTTGAGATAATAGTAGAGAGGTCACATCTCCTTTTGACGTTTGTTAAAAGCAAGTAAGAGTCAATCGAAGACTTTATCTTTAGCGTTATGAGATAAAGTCCCACCAAAACGATAGGAAAGTTCATATATCATACTTTAATCCACACTTTTGCTATCTGCGAAAAGACCCAATATCTAGTGGTTAACTAGGAAAAAAAACTCCAATTTTCGCCCAACCTCCCCACCTGCCCTAGCAGGAAGGCCATGCAGTTTCCTAGATCATTTTGACAATGCTTCTCACGAACGAAACCGCCGAATGTCTTTGAGCTTTAGAGACGAGTCCGCTCTCTGCCACGGCTCGCGTAGGCTGGCCGCATTCACTTGCTCTTCCGCTTTTCGTGCACGCTTCGCCTCCACCTGCGCTTCCTGCCACATCCTCTCAAGTTCCTCTCTCGCACGCTTCGCAACATTATAGGCCGTTCGCCTCTTCAAACCTAAGACGTGCATCAACTGTAGCGGCTTGAACCCAAACGACACCAAAATGGTCGCCGCCCTCTGCGTCAACTCGTCCGTCCGCCGAACAGACCGACCTTTACGACTCGGGCGAGACCGATCATGATCGCCTCGACCTCGGCTAGCTTCCAAGGCGCTTTCGACTTCCTCGACGCCGCGTGCCTGGATTTTCTCACTCATCTGCAATTCCTCTTT
>CP070843.1:271166-290391 GCA_020350905.1 Deltaproteobacteria bacterium | reverse complement strand
AGTGCCGGAGAAGGTAGCGGGCGAGGTTTATGACAGTATGAGCCCAGAGCGTATAGAGCTGTTACGTAACAGCTCTATACGCTCTGGGCTCATACTGTCATAAACCTCGCCCGCTACCTTCTCCGGCACTGCTCCGAGCGAGACCAATTCTGCGGCTATGGCCAGAGCTCTTGGCGTGGTGTTGGCAAAACGGAAAGACCCTGTATCGGTCAAAATGGCAGTATAGAGGTTCTCTGCAGCCTCCGGGGTCAAGGACACCGGAATGGCTTGGAAGATTTCATAAAGAATCTCGGCAGTGCTGCTGCACTCTGGCCGGACCAGGTTTAGTTGGCCAAAATCATCACCAGAACTATGATGGTCGATATGGATGATTTTTCGGACGTGCTTGAGAACCTCGGCAGCGCTGCCAATCCTGTCAAGTTCACCACAATCTAGTACCACTGCCACTTCAAAGCGGTCGGGACCAGATATTTCTCTGACAATTCGGTCCGAATAAGGCAGGAATCGTAAGAATCCGGGCACCTCATCCTGGCAGTAAGCCACCACCTGTTTACCCATTCCCTCGAGCACCAGGGCGAGGGCTCCCAGAGATCCGATCGCGTCACCGTCTGGGTTTACGTGGGTGGCCACCAGAAAGCGTTCATTATTCTCGAGCTCGCGTGCAATTGTCGCAATCATTCCAGACCAGGTTCCTTGAGCTCCGTGAGCAGTCGGTCAATGTGAGAGCCATGTTCCAGAGAAGCATCGAAGTAAAATGCAATATCCGGGATGCGTCGAAGGTGGAGCCGTTTACCCAGTTCACGCTTGACAAAACCTCGAGCACTTTCCAAACCCACAGCTGCTGCAGCCTTTTTGTTCTCGTCACCTAGCAAGCTGTAAAATACTCTGGCCTGTCGCAGGTCCGGTGAGACCTTGACGGCTGTCAAGGTGATGTCAGCAAGGCGAGGGTCTTTCACCTTCCGCATAAGCACTTCAGCAAGCTCCTTCAATAGGAGATCCGCAACTCGATCTGCCCGTTTGTGTTCCATAATATTCTCGAAACTAGATGCTCCATACTAGAGGAATTCCTTCAAAGTCTTCACCCGCGAACCAGTATCGAGAATCCAGCATCTAGCATCCAGGATCAAGCATCTAGTTTCTAGTAGTGAATCAATTCCGTCTGGATATCCACAATCTCGGCCAACTGGAGGTTCTCAACGAAATTGATGGCTTTGTCCAATTTAGATTCAATGTATCTTCCCTCATTGCCCACTGCGACGATACCCAACTCAGCAGCCTGCCATAGATTCTGGGAGTCGGTTTCAGCCACTGCCAGATTGAAGCGCTGCCGTAGTCGCTCGCAAATACTTTTAATCACCTTGCGCTTGCCCTTGAGGGATTGGTTAACCGGCAAACGCAAGCTTAGCTTTGTAATCCCCACAACCATCGCCCTACACCTTGCCTCAAGCTGGAATCATCCATAGAGAAATCATTCCGACTTGTTGCCACCAGGTTCCAGGACAGGTCTGATTTCTTCTATTGTGTATGTCTCTAGGATATCGTCAATCTTGATATCGTTGAAATTCTCAATGATTATTCCGCAATCTAGACCCGCTTTGACCTCTTTGACCTCATCTTTATAGCGCCTGAGCGACGCTATCTTACTATCGTTGATCACCACGTTGTCACGCAGCACCCTAATCTTTGCTCCCCGCTCCACCCTTCCTTCATTGACCATACTGCCGGCAACAGTCCCTACCCGGGAAATATGAAAGGTCTTGAGTACCTCGGCACGACCCATGAAGTGCTCTTTGTATATGGGCTCTAGCATTCCCTCCATTGCGTCTTTTACTTCCGCTACCAGTTGATAGATGACGTCATAGAAACGCAGGTCGACTTTCTCAGCCTCTGCTAACTCTTGGGCTTTCTGCGAAGCCCTGACGCTAAAGCCAATAGCTATAGCATCTGAAGCGGAAGCCAGCATCACATCTGTCTCAGTAACAGCTCCCGCTGCACTATGAATGATGTTGACCTTGATCTCCTCGGTACTCAGATTGTTCAGGGAGTCGGAAATCGCCTCCAAGGAGCCTTGAACGTCAGCCTTGAGCACAATCTTGAGCTCCTTGGTCTCGCCCTCTTTGATGCGCTCAAAGAGGTTGTCCAAAGTTACTTTCGTCGCTTGGGAAAGCTCTGCTTCGCGCAACTTCAACTGCCGGTGTCCTGCCACCTGCTTTGCCTGTTTCTCGTCGTACACCACCACCAACTCATCACCAGCCTGTGGCACCCCTGATATTCCGTGGACTTCCACAGGAATGGACGGCGGTGCTGCTTCCACTTTACGGCCGCGATCGTCCAGCATAGCTCGTACCCTGCCGTGGAAGGTGCCACAGACGAAAGGATCTCCGACTCGAAGAGTTCCCTCTTGCACCAAGACAGTGGCCAGCGGTCCCTTGCCTCTGTCCAGTCGAGCCTCGACCACCCGCCCTCTTGACTTCTTGTCGGGATTGGCCTTCAGTTCCAGTAGTTCAGCCTGGAGCAAGATGAGCTCAAGCAATTCATCCAGCCCTGTCTTCTGTTTGGCTGACACTTCCACCATGGTGGTATCACCGCCCCACTCCTCTGGATTCAGTCCTCTCTCGGCCAACTCACGTTTCACCCTGTCGGGGTCGGCATTTTCTTTGTCTATCTTGTTTATGGCCACCAGGATCTGAATATCTGCCGCCTGGGCATGGTTGATTGCCTCAACCGTCTGTTGCATCACCCCATCATCGGCCGCCACCACGAGAACCACCAGGTCGGTTACCTGGGCGCCACGGGCCCGCATGGACGTAAAAGCCTCATGGCCCGGGGTGTCCAGGAAGACCACTTGGCCTGCATCCAGCCTCACATTGTAAGCACCTATATGCTGGGTGATGCCTCCTGCCTCTCCCTCCGTAACTTTAGTCTGCCGGACAGCGTCAAGCAGGGAGGTCTTGCCATGATCAACGTGTCCCATAATGGTTACCACCGGAGGCCGTGGCTTGAGGTCTTCCTCCTGATCCGGTACAGCCTGCAAGATTTCCGCCTCCTCAAAACCTGTTTTCTCGGCCTCATAATTAAATTCCGTCGCCACCAGGGAAGCGGTGTCAAAATCAATCGCCTGGTTCACTGTGGCCATGAGGCCCAATTCCATAAGTTTTGTAATCACCTCTCTGGCCTTGACTCCCATGCGCTTGGCAAGACTGGCCACGGTGATGGCTTCGTCAAGTTTGACCCTTCGCTTGGCGGCTTTGGGTATGGTGATCTCGGTTTGCTTTATATCTTTGGCAACTGCTCGTGCGCGTGCTGCCTTGCGGCCTTTCATCATCCGGCCCGGCCCGCGACGCCTGGCGTAAAGATCGTCCCCAGTGACCACCTCTTTGCGGCGGCTCGGCAGCCTCCTCCTCATTGACCGTTCCTCATCCATTTCGGCTCGTGCTCGCTTTCCTTTCTTCTTTTTCGGTTTGCCCGGCCTCTTTTTCGCCTCAGCCTCGGGTTCTGGCGGAGCAGGCATAGGCTCAACCACTTTCTCCACTGCTTCCATTGATGCTTCAACCTTGGGCTCTCCCTTCTCGGGTTCGGGAACAGCCTTGGGCACGCGCTCAGGCAGCTTGATAATTTTGGCGGCAGCCTCTTTCTTGACACGCCTCCGGGGTTTTTTGACCTTCTTTTCCTTTTCCTTTACTTTCTTCGCCGGTTTTTTCTTTTTCGCAACCTCCACATCCGGTTCAGGTTTCTCTGGTTTTTCGGGCTCAACCTCTGGTGCTTCTCCCTCGACCACAACTGGTGGCAGCCCTGTCTCGACTCCCGCTTCAGCCGGTTCTTCGACGGGGGGTACTGTCTCTACCGCAACTTCGGTCTCCACTTCCTCCGGTGCAGGCGCGGTCCTAACAATTTTTCGCCGCCTGCGGATGACTCCTCTACGGACCCGCTTTTCTTCGATCAGTTGCTGCGAGCGACCCGTCACCGTGTCACGAACCAGTTGGGCCTGCTCTTCATCCAAAGAGCTCATGTGCCCTTTGATCTGAATGCCCAAGCTACCGATCCGCTCCAGCAGATCCGTATTGGGAATGTCTAATTCTTTTGCTAGTTCGTACACCCTCAACTTCGCCATGCAACCCCCCGACTTGTATTAATTTGCTATCTTCGAAAGTTCATAACAGCACTTCTGAGTGCGTGGTCAGATCATTGCTCTTGCAACTGGATGCTACGCCCCTGTAGAGCTTCCGCCATGGTCAGAGCGGGATTCCAAGCGGTCTGAGGTAGCGATCGTCGAAACGCCCTCTCAAGGGAGGCCAGTTTGACTCGCGTCAGGCACTCTGGCCTCTGGCACACATAGCAGCCACGCCCACGGCGCCGTTGCCGGTAATCCAGGCACACCTTGCTTTTCTCATCCAGCGCCAAGCGAATGAGTTCAGCTTTGGCTCTCTTATTACCACAGACAATGCACATTCGCTGCGGCTGTCTCCGCTTATTTCTTTTTTTCATACTCCTCCTGCGGTGGTCTCTTCAGGCTCGCCGGCTTCCTCGTCCTTGGCCGCAGCCTCTTCCTTCTTGGCTGCAGCCTCTTCCTCCTTGGCCGCAGCCTCTTCCTTCTTGGCCGCAGCCTCCTTCTCCTTGCGCTCAACCTCGTAAATCTTGGCCGCCTCGATGAACTTCACGGCCTTCTGTTGACTGATACCTGGAAGCGCCACCAATTCCTCCACCTGACCGCCAGCCAATTCCTCCGCCGAGGCAAAACCAGCCTCATACAAATTGTCAGCGGTGGCATCCCCAACACCTGGCAATGCCAATAGGGATTCATAGCCCTCTTTCAGTGACTTCTGATACTTACTCTCACTCTTAACATCAATGCGCCACTCGGCCAGCTTCGAAGCCAACCGCACGTTTTGCCCCCGCTTGCCGATGGCCAGCGAAAGCTGGTCATCAGGAACGATGACTTCCATGAGCCGATTTGCCTGGTCGATGACAACTTTGGAAATAACAGCAGGTGCCAGCGCATTGACTACATACTTGGCAGGATCCGGATTGTATTCGATGATGTCTATTTTCTCACCACGCAACTCTTGGACGACACTTTGTACCCGAGATCCTTTCATGCCCACGCAGGCACCCACCGGATCGATGTCGGGGTCTTTGGAGGTCACAGCTATCTTAGCTCTACTACCGGGTTCTCGAACCGCTGCCATGATGGTGACAATACCCTCAGCGATCTCGGGCACCTCTAGGGTGAAAAGGTTGGAGAGAAAATCGGAGTGGGTGCGGCTAAGGATGATCTGAGGTCCACGCGATTCTCTATTCACGTCGAGCACCAGGGCCCTTATGCGATCGCCCCTCCGATAGGTTTCTCTGGGCACCTGCTCCCTGTAGGGAACAACAGCCTCAGCCCGACCCAAGTTAACCGTAATACCCCCTCTATCGAGGCGTTGAACGATGCCGTTGATGATCTCGCCAGTCCGGTCTTTGTAGTCCTCGTAGATCATCTCCCGCTCTGCATCCTTCATTTTCTGGATGATAACCTGCTTGGCGGACTGAGCGGCAATACGACCAAAGGTGTCGGTGTCCAGCTTAATTCCGAGACTATCGCCGAGTTCACAGTCAGGATCCAGTTCCCGCCCCTCATCCAGCGAAATCTCCAGGAGCGAATCCGTTACCTCGCTCACAACCTCTTTGAATTGAAAGGCCTCAATCTCCCCAAATTCGTCATTGTAGGCTACTTCCAAATCAAGGTCATGGCCAAACCTCTTCCTGGCCGCAGATCGCATGGCCTCTTCTAATGTGGTAATAAGGACTTCCCGCTCGATGCCCTTATCTCTGCTGACCTGCTCGATTATCCTCTTTAAATCCTGGATCATCTCCACTGCTCTCCTTGTTCACTTCATTCTGTGTCCGACATCTCGTTTTCTCAGGCTTTAGAACTCATAGATCAAATTGGCCTTGGCAATGTCTTTCAGAGCTACTGAACAACGACCTTCAGGAGCCGCCACGATCACCGCTTCATCTTCAACTCCCTCCAGCTCTCCCACAATTTTTCTTCGACCATCTATGGGCGCAACGAGCCTCAGCCGTACCTTCTGTCCAGCAAAACGGGAAAAGTCCTCCTTTTTTCTGAGACGCCGATTCAAGCCTGGCGAAGAGACCTCCAGCACATAGGTCTGGGGGATTACATCTTTCACGTCCAGAAGGTCTCCCAATTCGCGGCTAATACTGGCGCAATCATCCAAGGTGACTCCACCGTCCTTGTCGATAAACAACCGCAGCATCCATCGGCGCCCTTCCCTTCTATACTCAAGATCCACCAACTCCATGCCCTCCGAAGCGACAAGGGCCTCCGCGAGTTGCTCTACCTGTTGCCGAATCTGCGTTTGGATCTCTGTTTCCATATACAAAAAAAGTGGGCTTATGCCCACTTCTCTTAGCAGACTAGATTATAACTAAATTGACTACAAAAGTTAGCTTTTGAAGCAAGTAAGATTATAACCTAATAATCCACTAATCGAAGTAAGCTTCCTGCCGGTTACTCAACATCCTTCGGGCAGCTACCTCAAAAAGGGACCTGAACATCGGCCTGTCGCCGTGTTCCCTCCGAAAATTCATCCAACTCAGCTGGAAGAATCAGTGGAGCGGGCAACGGGACTCGAACCCGCGACACCGAGCTTGGGAAGCTCGTACTCTACCAACTGAGCTATGCCCGCTCAAGCGTGTCGAAGTCTAATCAATAAGCTCTTTTTTGTCAACCTTTTTCCCACTGCTTATGCACTTCCCGCCCAGCTTCATCTGCTAACCCCTGTGGCTCAACCATTGACACAACCAGGCTCGTATGATACCCAACTTTCAGGTTTTGCAACTGATATCCTGGATTCACCCGGTTGGGTGGATTTAAGTGGGAGGTACATCCTTGTCTGAATACTTGAGAAAATGGCAACCTTACGGGGCCGCCACTCTCGTTGGCAGTCTGCCGCACCATGATCGGCAAAAAGCCATTGACTTGGTATTTGAGCAGGTAGGGGAAATCCCCGCATGGCCTCAGCTCTCCTCCTACACCAGTGAACAGATGATGGTGCAATATAACGAGGGACTCCCCGGCCTAGACCGCAAGAATGACCGCATTCTGTTTGCCGTCGCAGACCCAGGCTTCGAACAGGAGTTGCTTGCATTTTACGAAGAATACCTGCCGGCCTCAAATGGCGAGCTTTCTCTGGATGAATCACGCTTCCGTTTTGGCGAAGACACTGGCAGGACCTTCTTTGCTTTCTTAGAACGTTTGGAACGACAGAAACAGACGGCTGCTGCCGTGAAGGGACAGATCACCGGGCCTTTTACGCTGCTGGCAGCACTGAAAGACGAGAATGACCGGCTCGCCCTATATGATCCTCGCCTTCGCGATGTGGTGGTTAAGACCCTGGCACTCAATGCGCAATGGCAGGTAGAACGGCTCAGCCAGTTCTCACTTCCTACGATTATATTCATTGACGAGCCAGCTCTGGCTGGATTTGGATCATCCGCCTTCATAAGCGTTTCTGCAGAAGACATCTCTACAATGCTCGCTGAAGTGGCCAGCCATATTCACAGAGCCGGCGGTATTGCAGGGACTCATGTTTGTGCGAACACCGATTGGTCCCTGTTTTTCGGCGGTTCTCTGGATGTGATCAATTTTGATGCCTATACCTACTTCGACCGCTTCGCTCTTTACCGCCAGGATCTCGTTTCCTATATCGAGCGAGGCGGTATCGTGGCCTGGGGAATAGTCCCCACCATGGATCCGGATAATATCAAAGGGGAAAATGCTGATTCTCTGGTGAGCCGCTGGCGGCAGCAGGTTGAGCAATTGGTTGGCGATGATCTGTCACTGGAAACCATCTTTCGCCAGTCGATCATCACCCCCAGCTGCGGCTGCGGCACCCTGACCGAACCCCTGGCTGAACGAGTAGTTCACCTCACCCGCCAGGTCTCTGAACAGCTGCGACATAAGACAGGGATTTAAAGGAAAATCCGGAAGCAAAGGAAGTGGCTTCGGGCTACCGCCGAGGGGGTTTCAATGGTCATTCCTTCGTGCGGGAGTTTGCAGGAGTGATGGAGTGGTGGAGTAATGAAAGGATCAATTTAAGTTGAAATTCGGGCCCTACTCTTTTCCAACACTCCAATACTCCAGTACTCCAATACTCCAAGCTTGCATTATTTACTCACAGCGTGGAACTGAAAAAAATGTACTGTGGATTGCGTTGACCGCGCTGTGTAGATCTCGGGTTCTCACCAGAAAATACAGCGCCACCCGGGAGGGGCCAAATGAGATCATCTCCACATTGACGTTACATCCCGCCACTGCTGCAAAGCAGCGAGCCGCAATGCCCTTGCGTTTGGCGAGACCCTCGCCCACAATGGACACCAGCGCCACATCATCAACTTTCTCCAGGCGCCCATAGGATCTTGGCCTCAGGGACTTAAGGGCCTCGCGTCCTTTTTCCAAGTCATTGTGTGCCAGTAAGAGGCTTATGCAGGTTTGGGAAGTGACTACCGATTTGATGTTTATCCCGCTTTCTGTGAGCCGACCAGCCACCTGAGCCAGAATCCCGGGGCGCGCTCCAACTCCTGAGGCATGGATCTTGAGAATACCAATATCAGTGTCATAGGTGACACTTTTGATCACGTTTTCGGGCCGTGGACTTTTTGCGGTGATCAGGCTGCCCGGTCCTTCCGGATTCAGGGTGTTCTTGATGGTAATTTTCAGCTTATTTCTCCTGAGGGGCTCCACTGTGCGGGGGTGAAGAATCTTGGCGCCGAAGTAAGAGAGCTCTGCAGCTTCCTCATAAGAGAGAACCGGTATGAGTTGTGCTTCAGGGACGAATTTGGGATCGGCGCTCATGAAACCATCTACGTCCTTCCATATCTCCAGGGTCGCGGCTTTCATTGCCACAGCCACGACTGCGGCCGAATAGTCGCTGCCACCTCGGCCAAAGGTGGTGATATCGCCCTCCTCACTTACCCCGAAAAAACCAGGAATAAAGAGAATCTTCCCTTCATTGACTAAAGGCGTCAGGTTCTGCTGCAGATTGTTCGTTGCTTTGCGTAGATTTGCGGTGGCATCGCCGAATTTGCCGTCCGTGTACAGGCCGATTTCTTCAGGCATGCGGTAGGTGGCATTGATACCTCGGCAGCGGAGGGCGCTGGCAAACAGCTCCACCGCGAAACGCTCGCCATAGCTGCTTATCATGTCTCTCATTCTCGGTGTGATCTCCCGAGTGAAATTGAGACCGTAATACAGGCGGTCGAGCTCACTCAGAGACTTGTCTAGCTTTCGGCCGAACTCTTCGAGACCGTCACAGTTGGAGATGAGTTGGCGAGCAACTATTGTGTGCTTGCTCCTCAAATCGCTGATGATGTCGGCGATAGTATTCTCATCGGCCAGAGCGGCAGACATCCCGTTGATGAGGGTGTCAGTAACCCCGTTCAGGGCAGAAAGCACGAAAATATTGCCCTGCCCCCGAGTAGCGATGAGATCAAAAATATGCTCGATGGTCTCATGATCCTTCAGAGAGCCACCGCCAATTTTTATTACCTTCATCTTTTTGCATCCATTTCCTGTATGTTCTTTGTGATGTAACGCAAACAGGTAAAAAGATCAACCGAGGATCCACCATGCATTCCTTTCAGTCCATCATACGTTACCATTGTGTAAAGTGTTAACTAATCAGTTTGCGCAGACATTGCGTCTATGTTAGGAACAGGGAAATTATAGATGCCTAACTACCACCCACTATGCGAAAGGTTCGTCTCAATTAACTACCAAAAGCAGACAACGTTCCCGCGAAGGCAGGGAACCAGACACCAAATGACGTCATTGAATCTTTACTGGATTCCTGCTTTCGCAGGAACGACAGTAGCTTACCCGGTTTCGTCATTCCCGCGCGGGAATCCAGTTGGGTGCGAAACTTGATGAGGCAGAAATCCACCGCCGCCTTGCCAGAGGTGGATTGGTTTCTATATCTACTGCTGATGCGATGAATAAGAAAAAAAAAGAAAAGTAAATTATTGGATCAACTCTCCCTTTCCTCATAGAACGCTGAAATGAAAAGATCATCTTTTCTGATCATATCCTTGCTTATCTTCTTCTGTTGTATTGTTCCTACGCCAACGAAGGCAGACTGGATTAATCTCTCCGGTGCGGAAAGCGCGCCCAATATCGCCGAAATCTATATCAATGACGATCACGTAAGAATTGAGCTCGAGATCTTCGTGAATGACATGGTGACCTTTGAGCGCCTCATTCCCGATGGTTTCTTCAAAGGTACCACTATAAAAAGACCTGCCCTTGCAGAGCGCATGCGGCTGTTTTCCAAAGAAGACTTTCAGATAATCGATGACAAGGGACGGAACCTGCAGGGTGAGCTGAAGCTTATCGAGCCTCGCTTCAGAAAAGAACGTCCCTCGCTCTATGCCGGGAAGATCAACCCCTATACAGGCCAGCGGATTCCGGGACCGCCGGAAGACAAGCGCGTGCTCTATGCCGAACTTGTCTACCCCTTCAAGCAGAAACCCTCTTCATTGACCTTCATACCCCCTCTGGATGAAAAATTCAAAATGAGCACGGTAGGTATTGGCTTCATTACCTACCACAATCGTGTGCCGATTAATGATTTCAGATACTTATCCGAGCCGTCCACGGTGACACTTGATTGGGATGATCCCTGGTATTCGGAATTCGACAAAAAGGCTTTGAAACGGTGGCAGCGCGGCGGCGTCATGTCATTTCTCTACATCGAGCCCTATGAAGTGCGGCATGAGATCCTTGCTCGGGTGAAAGACCTTGAAGCGTGGATTGACCTTGGCCTGCGGGGCAATGAATTTATCGAAGCAGATGAAAACGAGCAATTGAAGAAACGGGTGGGTGAGTTTTTTCTGCAACGGGACAAGGTCCTCATCGATGGGAAGGAATTGCGGCCCATCCTTGACCGCACCGCCTTTGTCAAGTACACCATGACGCGCACCTTTTTCATTGAGCAGCCCGAGCAGTTGCCGATCAATACCGCCCTGGTGGGAGTGATCATTACCTATCTCACCGAGGGGATACCACAGGAGGTCACAAGCGAGTGGGACCTCTGGTCGGATCGCATACAAAAGGTTCCGGCCAATGCAGTCGATCCGGCCGGCCCCTTTCCCTCCTACCTGACACCAGACGACAATGTCCTAACCTGGACCAATTTTCTCAAAACCTATAAGATACCGACCGTTGCCAAAATAGAAGTGGACGAGTCGCTGACCACCATGAAAATACCTCTTGCCAGCGCTCTCTGCCTGCTGGCGGTGCTGCCTCTTGGATTGCAGATCAGAAAACGTAGAAAAAATGGTGGACCGATTGGCTTGTTTATAGGATTGGCAGTGCTGCTCATTGCCGGAAGTGTTCTGCTGTATCCATTTTTGAAGGTTGCTGTTGCCCGGCCGGCTGCCATGGCACCGAAGATGACTGAGAAGGATGCGGTTGTCGTCTTGAACAGTTTGCTCAAGAATATTTACCGCTCCTTTGATTTCCGGGAAGAAGAAGCTGTCTACGACAGGCTGGCCACCAGTGTGAGCGGGGATTTGCTCTCGGAAATCTACCTGCAAAACCGAAAATCACTGGTGGTGACCCAGGCAGGTGGCGCCCGAGCCCGCGTCAAGGAGGTGGAGATCTTGGAGGTCGAGGTAAATCACCTCAAGAACCGTCCCCTGGGGCTCTTGTTCCATGCCAAGTGGACTGCCTTGGGCACGGTGGGCCACTGGGGCCACATCCACATGCGCAAGAATCAGTATGAAGCCAACATCACCGTGGAAGCGGTGGAAGGGGCCTGGAAGATCACCGACCTGGAACTGCTGGAGGAAAAACGAATTGATTCGTATGCTCAAAACAAAATCGAATAAATCAATGGCCCTGCAGTTTTGGTCATTTAGATTTTGAAAATTTGAATTTGTTTCGGATTTCGATATTCGATATTCGAATTTGACCTTTGGTGTTCCCATGATTCATATTCAGCAATTGCAGTTCCAATACCCCACTGGTGAGTTCCGTCTGAGCATCGACGAGTTCTCTATCACCAAAGGTTCGAAGGTTGCTGTTATCGGGCCGAGCGGTTCCGGCAAGACCACACTTCTGAATTTGATTGCCGGCATAATGACCCCGCTCAAAGGCACCGTTAGTGTGGGCGACACGCAAGTAAGCGGACTCGATGATAGAGAGCGACGTGATTTCCGTATCACCAACATAGGCTTTGTTTTTCAGGACTTCGAACTTCTTGATTATCTCAACGTCCTCGACAACGTTCTCCATCCCTTCCGTATCACCGGTGCCCTTAGCCTGGATGGAGAGGCGCGCGCCCGGGCTACGAACCTTGCTCAAGAGATGGGAATCGGCGACAAGCTGAAGCGAAATTCCAATGACCTTTCCCACGGAGAAAAGCAGCGTGTCGCCATCTGCCGGGCTCTGTTGCCCCAGCCAAAAATAATCCTGGCGGATGAGGCCACCGGCAATCTTGATCCGGACAACAAGGGTCTTATCCTGGACCTGCTGTTCCAAAGTGTGGAGGATCATGGCGCCACCCTGTTGGCGGTCACGCATGACTATGAGTTACTGAGGCGATTTGATCGAGTAGTGGATTTCAAGCAATCCCAAGAGGGTATGAATTAGCCGCAGACACACACAGACTTTTTATTCGGCCGACTTGGCCGAACAAAAGGTGCAATTAAAAATCCGAATATCGAAATTCGAAACAAATCCAAATGACCGAAATTCGAAATTCAAAACAGTATAACCTTGAGGATCGCACTTTGGCTTTTGCAAAGGATGTCAGAGTCTTCGTAAAGAAGTTGCCAAAGACCACTGCAAACATTGAAGATGGAAAACAGTTGGTGAAGGCATCTGGATCTGTTGGATCGAATTATATAGAAGCTAATGAGGCTCTCAGCAGAAAGACTTTATCTTTAGAATTAAAATCTGCCGGAAAGAAGCGAAAGAAAGCCGATATTGGTTAAAACTTTTAGATACTCATGAGGAACGAGAATTAGAGGATGACCGTAATTCGCTAATCAATGAATCCACTGAACTTATGAATATATTCGGTTCAATATTGCAGAAAAGCCAATGATCTACTGGTTATTCCATTTTGTTGGGTAACTGACGTTTTGAACATTAAAACATTCGAATTTCGAATTTGTTTCGGATTTCGTGCTTCGTGCTTCGGATTTCTTGATTATGATTGATAGTCTTTACATCGCCTGGAAGTATATCATCTACAATAAAATCAAGACGGTGACCCTTGTGGCCTGTGTCACCTTGATCTCGTTTCTACCCGTGTCGTTGCAGCTCTTACTAGAAGAGAGTGAGCGACAGCTCATGTCCCGGGCTGTTTCAACGCCGTTGGTAGTAGGCGCCAAGGGCAGCGCTCTGGACCTGGTTATGAATACCCTTTACTTCGACGATGAAGTGCCTGAACTCATTACGGTTGCGGCCTCGAATCGGGTGATGGAAACCGACCTTGCCCTGCCAATCCCTGTATACGCTCGATTCCAAGCCAGAGGAAACCCCATCGTGGGGACAACGCTGGATTACTTTGACTTCCGGGACTTGAGAATCGCTCAAGGCAGGCAGCTTGCCGTGCTGGGTGATTGTGTGCTTGGGGCAAAGGTTGCGGCAAGCTTGGGTCTCAAACCGGGAGACAGTCTGGTGTCATCGCCCGAGACCCTTTTCGACCTAGCGGGTGTTTATCCCCTGAAGATGAAGGTGGTGGGAGTACTCGAGAAATCCCACACCTCAGATGACCTGGCTGTTTTTGTTGACCTCAAAACCGCCTGGGTCATCCAGGGGCTGGGACACGGACACGAGGATGTGACCAAACTGCGAGATCCCACTCTTGTGCTCAAAAGGACCGAAAGGAACGTGGCGGCAACTGCCAAACTTTACCACCACACTGAAATCACGGAAAAGAATATCGATTCGTTTCACTTTCACGGCGGCCTGGCACAATACCCCATAACTGCCGTGATTGCACTACCCCATGACGACAAGTCCGGGACCATCCTGCGGGGGCGGTATCTGTCTCGACAGGAAACCCGACAAATAGTCAGGCCAGAGGATGTCATAGACGGCCTGCTTCAGAACATCTTTCGGATCAAGAACGTCCTGGATGCGGTGATTTCAGTGGTTGCCCTGGCAACGATCCTGGCGATAATTCTGGTCTTTGCCCTGTCTCTGAGACTGCGACAGCGGGAAATACAAACGATTTTCAAGCTCGGCTGCCGTCGGGCGACCATTGCTCGGCTCCTTACGGCAGAGATTTTCATTATTGTTGTCATGAGCGGGGTATTTTGCGGGGCCTTGATATTCCTGGTTAATCAGTTCTCACATGATCTGGTGCGAATGCTGTTTATTCGTTAATATCAATGGAGTACTGGAGTGATGGAGTCTAGATGATTGCGGATTTCGGATTTTGGATTGCGAATTTTTGGATATCTTCTGTGGGAGCGGCTTTCTAGCCGCGATAATCGCAGCTAGTCTATCCCGTCATCGCGGCTAGAAAGCCGCTCCCACTGGGTTTTTCAGGAATGAAAGCCATCTATTTTTCATCAATGAGAGGTTTGAAATGTACGTGATAAGAAGATACCAGGGACACACTGTACTGATTGCGCTATTGTTCATCACCATCAGTATTGCATGTGTTTTTCTCAAGCCCGGGGAAGGCTGTTCGAGCGAGAGGCTCAATATATACGTTGTGAACTATCCCTTGAAATACTTTGCCGAGCGGATTGCCGGAGAGCACGCAGGTGTTGTGTTTCCTGCCCCACCTGATGTAGATCCTGCTTACTGGATGCCGGATGCGAAAACGATTTCAGATTATCAGCGGGCTGATCTCATCCTGCTCAATGGGGCGAACTATGCCAAGTGGGTGAACAAGGTGACGCTGCCCCGGTCTCGGATGGTAAATACGTCTTCCGCATTCAAAGACCGGTACATTGAAGCCGCCGAAATTCTCACCCATTCCCATGGAGCCGCAGGCGAGCATGCCCACGAGGCCCTCGCTTTCACCACCTGGATCGACTTCAGCCTCGCGGCTGAACAGGCCAAGGCGATAGCGAAAGCACTGAGCCGCAAGAAGCCTGCTCTGAAGGATACGTTTCAGAGAAACTACGAGGAACTCGCGAGGGAACTGCTGAAACTTGACCGCGATATCAAGGAAGTAGTATTGAAAGATCAGTCAAGGCCTGTCGTTGTGTCTCATCCCGTCTACGACTACTTTGCTCGGGGTTACGGTCTGAATATAAGAAGTGTCCACTGGGAGCCTGACGAAATACCAACGACTGAACAGATGGTGGAACTTCATAGCCTTCTGAAAGACCACCCGGCACAATGGATGATCTGGGAGGGGAAGCCGGTAGAGGAAGCGTTTGATAGACTGCAAGCAGTAGGTATACAGAGTGTGGTTTTTGATCCCTGCGGCAATGCAGCAGATCAGGGAGATTTTATGAGTGTGATGCGTCAAAATGTTGAGAATCTCAAAGAAGCTTTTCACTAGCTATCGTGATGGTGAATCATAGTTAGACAAAAACCTGAGGGGAAATCAAATGGGTAAGATACTCTTTAAATGGTCGTTCACTGCTTTCCTACTCACCATTTTTTCGCTGTTCAGTCAAAATGCTTTGGCCGGAGGGTTCTACCTTCCCGAGATTGCCACCCCAGGCAGTGTGGGTACCGCCGGGGTGGCGAATGTTACCAACGTGGATGATGCCTCCTCTGCTTTCACCAACCCCGCCGGCATGACCTATCGGGAAAATGACGAAGTGCTGGCGGGGATGGAAGTCCTTATCCCATTAACAAATTCGACTCTGATATCGCCACGGCTGGTGGCAGTGACGGCGGCAATGCCGGCAATCCTGCTGTCATCCCGGGTCTTTTTGTGGTGAAAGGGCTCAATGAGAATCTCAAGCTGCGTCTCTCAGTTGCTGCGGTTGCCGGCGGTGGGCTGGACTACGGTGAGAATTTTGTTGGCCGCTATCAGGCCTATAAGGCTGCACTTCAGACTGTGGGGGCGGGCCCTTCGTTGGGTTACTAGATCAACGACATGCTGTCCATTGGTGCTGGTATCTACATGCTCTATACGACGTTTAATCAGAAGATCGCGGTTAACCAGTCGTTTTTCGGTACCAATGACGGCACAGTACATTTTGACGACATTGATGACATTAGCTATCAGTGGACTGCCGGTCTGATTTTCCAGCCCACCGATACGCTTCTCTTTGGTTTTACCTACCTGAGTGAGGCCGATGTCGACTTGTCTGGAGATCTCAAAACCAGCGGTCTTCAGGGTGCATTTCAAAACCTCCTCGGAAGTGCAGATTCGATTTCCGTTGATTTCGACCTTCCCGAGGCCTTCACATTCGGCCTGAGGTACAGGGCCACGGAAAATCTGACTCTGGCAGCGGATTCTAACTATCAGAGGTCGTCGCAGTTTAGTCAGAACAATGTGAGGATAAATGTTGGTCCTACAGGTGATGTGGTGACAACTACCATTGACCGCGACTGGAAGAATACCTGGCATGTGGGCGGTGCTTTTAAATACGATCTCGGTGAAAACCATCTTATTGCCATGGGCATATCCTACGACAGTTCACCGGTGTCCAATAAAGACCGCACGGCAGACTTGCCTTTGGATGAACAGTACAGGGTCGCGGCAGCATATGGCAAGGATAACCCCATCGGCCTGAGCTACAGCTTTAGTACATCATGTGTCTATTTTGGCGAAGGCAAAATGGATCAAACCGCCCAGGGAGAACGCTTCAAGGGCGAGTTCGATACCAACTATCTGATTTTCGTGGCTGCGTCTGTCACATACAAGTTCTAGAATGTGCAAAGAGCGGTGTGTCCCTCACCTGACCGCTTTGGTCACACCTTTGAGGCAGGCACCATGCCAGGGAAAAGTGACATGGGCCGGTAAAGTTCGGTTTGAGGCTCACTGCAATGGCTCGGAATCCCTACCCGATGAAAACTGTAGGAGGATGGCTGTGATTACAAAGGGAATGAACAAACCACTTATCTGTTGTGCGGCTTTCGCCATCTGTCTGCTGGTGCCGATTCATGCTGGCCTAGCCTTCACGAACGCACCTGCCATAGGTGAGAGTCTCCCCCCATTCGAGCTTCCTATCCCCCAGGATACAAGGGCTCAGAGCTATCTGGGTCTTTCGGGTACAGGGCAGTTTACCATTGCTCAAATCGAGGCCAAGGTTGTCATCATCCAGATCTTCAGCATGTACTGCCCGGTTTGTCAGAAAGAGGCATTTCGGGTGAACGAACTCTACCGTACTATTCAGAAAAGAAAAGATCTCAAGGACAAGATCAGGATGATTGGTATCGGCACTGGGAATACCCCTTTTGAAGTGGGCTTTTTCCAAAAAAAATATGAGGTGCCCTTTCCTCTCTTTCCTGATGAGAACCTGTCCATCCACCGGATTTTGGGCGAGCTTAGAACTCCTTATTTTATCGGCGTCAAAATCAACAGGGATGGCAGTGACGAAGTTTTCTATTCCAGACTAGGCCAATTCAAAGATGTTAATAGTTTTCTGAAACGGATTGTTGAGCTTTCTGGGCTTTAGCAGGAGGGAATATCATGGTGAGCAAAAAATATGGTTCGATTCTCTGCATGGTGGGATTGTTGGCCATCTTTTCCTGGGGTTCAGCCGCACATGGCCGCTCTGATGCCTACAAAGAGAATATTTACCCTGTGGGCAAACTGAAACCCACAGACAGTGTGTTGAAGGTAAAGGTGGGTGACCGAGCCCCCGATTTCACCCTGCCGGCGGTGGGAGGTGACAAGGTTACCTTGAGTCAGTATCGTGGCAAGAAGAACGTGGTCATATCATTTGTCCCCGCTGCCTGGACACCCGTGTGTTCCGATCAGTGGCCCGGCTACAATATCGCCCAGGATTTCTTTGACCAAAACGATGCCATCCTCTTGGGCATAACCGTGGATAACATTCCGACCTTGTATGCCTGGACAAATCAGATGTGTACGGGTGATGAAACCCTGTGGTTCACTGTTCTTTCAGACTTCTACCCCCACGGGGCGGTGGCCAAAAAATTCGGCGTTTTACGTTCTGAAGGGGTGAGCGAAAGGGCTCTTTTCGTCATTGATAAAAAGGGCATTATCCGTTACATAGACGTGCACGACATCAACAAGAGGCCACATTTGGAAGATCTCGTTGAAGAGCTGGAGAAGTTGAACAAGTAAAGAACTCAAGTTTCGCACCCCTTTAGGGGTTCGAAAGCGTTAGCGGCACTGCAAATAGCGCCGATGTAGTCTCGAAATTCGGGTCCGAGGTTGAAGAACTGAGCCAGGGTATCAAGGCACCTTCGAAGAAAGAGGCAGAAGTAATCCCACAGGCGTTCAAAGAAGCTGACGGTGCCGCTCTCCTGCTCGATTTGATGAAACATATCCCCGATGGTACTTTGCGAGGGTTCTTGTTCTAACAGATAGGCCAGCATGCTATAGCGCACAAAGCTCTGGGTTACTGAAAAGATCTGGGCGGCAAAGGAGCGGCTTTGTTCCTTGCCGAGGCCAAGGCGTTGTTTTGCTTCTTTGAAAAAGACTTCAATGGACCAACGTAAGATGTATTTCTTGACTACCTCTCGGCCAGAGAGCTTGGGATCGGTAGAGAAGAACGCTACCCATTTAGGTTCTGGAGTCTTTTTTCTGCCTTGGGTGCTATCAAGTTCAGGCTCTTTATATCCTTTAACGAAAACAATTGTGCCTTCAACTCCGTTGCCACAGAGTACCGGAACTGAGTTGAGCAGGCAGCCTAACTCAGGGTCTTTGACAAGGCTGTCTTTGATGACCTCGTAGAGTTTCGAGAGTCTAAGCCGTTGGTTATCGTACCGGTAAAGAGTTTTGGTATCCTTCAGCCGACCGATGACGTGCAGTTTTAGTCCCAAGATGTTTTTGAAAAGTTTAGGCGAGGAAAACCAGGAATCAATGAGCAGATATGAAGCGGGTATCCCTTTGGCCAGTGCTTGTTTGAGCATCTTGACGGCAAGCTCTGGTTTGCTCAAGCTTTGTGCTTCGCGGATACGCTTTGCTAAAGCACCTGTAGGCTTAAGCACTGTAGCATCTTTAGCCTCCTGATAGCGTCTGTTTGAAAAGCGGTAGCTGAAGTCCAGAGGATAGAAATTTGTGGGAGTAAGAAGGCCAAGGCTAACAAGCTCATAGCCGTT
>CP070843.1:266614-271066 GCA_020350905.1 Deltaproteobacteria bacterium | reverse complement strand
GATGGACGTCACATTTCGGAATAGCCTATCCCTCATGCGTAAAACCATAACCCCCCCCTTGCTGTTAGAATTGAGGTCAAGTGACACCAGGCAAAATCTTTGCCCGGATCATTTACCCATATCTTACTTGTTCTTGGGATTGCACATAAAACAAAGTGGTAGGGTAGGTAAGAACAATACCGGGGCGATTAGAGAATTTTATGAACTGATAATTCAAAAAGCGCAGCGATTGAAATTTACTACACACTTGGCTTGTTTTGTCAAGTATGAAAAGAATTATTATGCAAATTTGAACAGACGGGCAGTACCGCCCGTTTGTCGTTAAATTACTCCGCTTCGTAGTCGGATGATGGCCTGCAAGTATTACAAAATTCAGGACACTAAATTCGCCAATCGCCTGCTGTGACCGAGGATCGTGAAGCACCCCGGCTAGATGTAGCAAGGAAACAAGCTGTTGAAGAAGTCGCGGTCACCCCCCCTCAGGGGCTATGGAGTTGGTCGGATAGGATTCCAACTGAGAGAGCAAAATTATGTGAGCGGTTCCATTTACGTAGGGCGTGATAGTTGTCATAGACCAGGAAAGTCCGACCTGCCCGCCCGTCTGGCTGCACAATGGAGGCTAGCAGGTTCAGTGAAGGGAAATGGGTTCCATCCAGTGTCCGTATCCCCAGTGCGTGCCAGTCATTGACGGATTTTTGTTGTTTAAGGTTCGTAGAGTTACGGTAGAGCCCCTCGGGTAGATATACCTCCTGTCCCCAGGTCTGACCCGTTTTCCAACCTGATTGCGATAAATAATTTGCCGCCGAAGCGAAAACATCCTCTTGGCTTTTCCAAATATCTATCCGTCCATCCCCATCGAAATCCACAGCGAAGTGGCGATAAGTGGACGGCATGAACTGCAGTTGTCCCATGGCACCGGCCCAGGATCCTTTCATCTGTGCAAGAGATATGTGGCCGTCATCCAGAATGCGTAAGGCGTGAATGAGCTCTTTCCTGAAAAAGGTACTGCGGCGACCATCATAAATAAGCGAGACCAAGGATTCTATCACCGGCATAGATCCGGTAATTCGGCCAAAATCAGTCTCCAACCCCCATAAGGCAACAAGGAACCTGGGCTCTACCCCGTAGCGTGATGCTATATTGCTCAGCAACTTGCTGGTATCACTCAGTTTATTGCGTCCGTTGGCAACCCGTTTTTTTGTTAGGACCCGGCTCAGGTATTGGTCAAATGTTAGTTTCGCTTCCGGTTGATTGCGGTCCAGCTTGATGACTTTCGGTATGGGTTTCAGATCCTTGAGGGTGGTGTCCAACGTTTTCTGGGGAATACCCCGGTGCAATGCTTCTTTTCTGAGTGCCGCCAGGCAGGTTGTGAAGCTTGTTTGCTGGCCTTCAGCCATTGAGGTCGAGGGGGAAGCTGAAATCAAAAGAAGTATGACCACTGCGACAAATGGCATGAAAACAATATGGAGCCGCTGGGTGAACGTCGTCATGGATACTACTGTTGTTTTGTTAAGTTGTTTGGTCTCGTACAACTGGTTTAACAGTGATGTTTTAGCCCTAGTACACAAGGATCGTGCCAAATCAAAGAATCGTATAATATGTTGTTAATTCAAATAGATAAAGAATTCAGTTCCGAAAATCAGATTCGAGACTTTGGGCAAGAAAGGTTATAGAAGTGGAAAGAAAGTACCATTATTAGATTGCGGATTTGGGATCTGGAGTTTGGAACACCGGATTTGGGAATGGAGATTGAAGATTTGCGATTTCTGATTGCAGAAATGAAATATGTTTTTACAGTCCGCAATCTTTATTGGCGTAGTTCTGCCGCGGGGGGCTTGACGAGGTCAGGCGGTGGTCCTGACCCGAGCATTATACCAAGCCAGCGGGTATTATCATCGCTTTCCAGGGCAATCTTGACGATCATAGTTAGTGGCACAGAAAGGAGCATACCCACAGGACCCAAAACCCAACCCCAGAAGACCAGCGAAAGGAAAACCACCAGTGTGGATAGGCCAAGGCCACGACCCATAAACTTTGGTTCCATGATACTACCGATAGAAACATTGACGACCGCATACCCCAGGAGGGTCAATAGTGCAGAGCTTGTCCCCAGTTGGATCAGTGCCAGCAGGAGGGCTGGTACGGCGGCAATCATAGAACCTATATTCGGGACAAAATTCAGCAGAAAAGCCAATAGGCCCCATAGCAACGGGTAATCTACTCCGAGGATAAGTAACCAGATCCATATTGCAATTCCAGTCAACATGCTGAACAGGCTTTTTATAAGGAGGTAGCGGTTAACGCTTTCAGAAATCTTACTCAGACGGGCTAAAGATTCGTCCGGATCTGTTAAGGCGGCACGAAGCTTCTGCGGGAAGCCAGAGGCTTCGAGTAGAATAAAAACGACTGTGAGCAAAATAAGAAAGATGTTTGTGAGCACTGCTCTCAATCCAGTGAGCGTGCTGGCGACAACACCCATAGCTTTTCGTGGGTCGAAATAGTCTATCAGTACCTGATAGGAAACCTCCATCCCGTGGCTGCTCAGCCAGGATGCCAGAGCGGCAGTCTGCCCAGCAAGACGCTCCTGATAAAGCGGAAGTGCTCTGGAGAAGCTATTCAGGGACGAACCGACGAAAACTGCCAGAAGCCAGCCTATTCCTACTATTGCCACCAATATGATCACTACAGCCAACACATTAGGAATGCGCTTCCTCTGCATCCAGAATAGGAAGGGAGTGCAGATTTTCGCGATAAACAGAGATAGGAGCAATGGCACCAGAATTGAACTGGCGGTACGCATACCGGCAACAATGATGACAAAACATGCCGCAGTAACGAGGAATCGAATCACACTAGGAATGTTCCCTTTGTCTTCCATGAAATCTCCTCATCCGATGAGATTGCGGCATCAATTCACTTGAGAATGGTGGGTGAAAAAGTTAGAAAAAGACAAGACTGTATGCATTGAGTATGGATGGAAATGGCCTTAGCATTCTCGATAGTGGAATGCTAAGGAGTTTTTTCATAAAGCAAGGCTTTATCCTTGCCCGCCCTCTTTGCTTCATATAATGCTTTATCGGCGTTTGTGATCAACTCATTAATATTACCAGCCAGTTCTTTATAGTGGGATACTCCTATGCTGACTGTAACGTCGCAAGCTTTCTTGACATTTCTTCTTAAGCGCTCTCCTATCGCGAGCGCGTTATTGGAACTTGTATCTGGGATAATTACAACAAATTCTTCTCCGCCATATCTGTATATATGGATCTTGTCATAATTTCTCAGGCTCTGTTCAATGTTTTGTGTTACCGTTCTTAGGAGTTGATCACCTTCAAAATGGCCAAATTTATCATTAAAGTCTTTGAAATTGTCGATATCAATGATGAGTAAACCACAACCTCTCGTTGTTCTCTCTGACATTGAAATGAGTAGTTTTATATCATTGTCGAATTTTCTTCTATTGTACACTCCAGTCAAAGGATCTTTCTCAATGAGAATTGAAATGAACTCTCGCTCTTTCTCAGAGAGCTTGTCTAAGACTTTTTCCAAATCCACCTTGCAATCCTTTCGAGACGAGAGCAGAGTTTCCGACTGGACGACAACTGGTTCGGTCAGTGCGTTAACTATGAATATGTCTGAGTTAGTGCAAGACTTTTTGGGAGAGAAAACTGAGATCCTCTTCAGAAATCTCTGCGAATCGAATACCCAGAAGAAATGAGGGGTGCTCTCTTTCCTCACCTTCAATATCCAGTCTAATCATTTCACCAGTTGCAAATATAGAGTGGTGCTGCTCTGGTATTTCAATAGCCATGGGAATAGGACTATCTGGATCAGGTAATTCATGACAATGAATAAGTGCGCCGGTTAAGCTTATATCCCGAACCTCTCCCTCCAGCGGTCCCTGTACGGTAAGTATGCTGAGAGGCCAAGAGACTTTAGCTCTCGCATATTCTCGTGCTTTTTTTGCTGGTGAGATCTCGGTGAACGTGCGCTTGGACTCGTCCACTCTGCGAGTCGCCTCTATTATCAGTCCTGTAATATCAATTTTTTCGATGGACCGATCCTCAAATTCCACTGAACAATCCCGGTATTCGAATTCGCCCTCGCCCCAAGAGGCAAGATCTGATACGGTTTGCTGAACCTGGTAGCGAATTGTGTCTTTTAGAATATCGTTACTTATCAATTCCAAATCAAGGAGCACCTCGCCCAGCCGCTTGTTTGATTCGCCTGCCTTGCCGAGTGCCTCTGACAGATTTTCATAAGAAATCAGTCTCTTGTTGTGGAGGATTTGCCCTAAACGCAGCCACTCACCACCAGTAGCCGCAATAATCTTACCATCCTTCAAGCAGATGGCTCTCCCGGTTTCTCCCCTGATGAAGTGCAAGACACCACTCTTGTGCTCCCATGACAAAACCTGCAAAATACCTGAAAGGCCGAGCGATTCAAGCTTTC
>CP070843.1:257037-266514 GCA_020350905.1 Deltaproteobacteria bacterium | reverse complement strand
GAGTACAGTAACTTTGTATTGATCCTGAAAGTAGAACCATAGCTCAAGAAGTAGCTTTTCGTTGAGATTGAATGAGAGAATTCCGCAAAGCTCTAACAGATTAACAATAGTCGTAAAACCTACTCCCTTTTCAGCTACCTCCTTGAGAAAGGCAAGATTGTTGTCGTAGTGAACATCTCTTCTGTACCGCAGGTCTATGACGAAAATATTAGTATCTATGAGAACTAAACCCGATTTCGAGCCCGCCCGGTTGCCTCCTTCCAGCTCTTGAATGGAGGTTTTGTTTTCTCCAGTGCCCTTTCAATGTCCTCCCACGCTTCGTCAAATGATCTCAAATGCGGAGGGAACGTCTTCTCCTCAGATAAAGAGGGGTTAATAACGGCAACGGGTTTACCTCGATGTGTAAGGGTAAAGCGTTCACCTGATTTGAGTCTTTTGATGATCTTACCTGTTCTTTGTTTCAGTTGCTTGGCTGTGACTGTTCCCATTGTGTGCCCTCCAAGTGTTTACTTTAATCCATTGCAAACACTTCATTCACATGTATCAAGCAAATCCTGCAGCGGGAGATTCTTCGTCGCCTTGCTCCTCAGAATGACATCCAAGAATCCGGTTTCCGGATGAGTACTAGCCCGGATATTGCATGAATTGGAATTCTTGAGCCAGCTAGCAGCTCAGGTTCCATGTCAAGAACTCAGTTTCAGACCGAAAAAGAGGGTGCTCGCTCTGGTAAAAAAGATCGCCAAGTGGTAATTAAGGGCTGAACTGAGTGATAATTGTTCCGTCTGTCATTGTCCTTGACGGGAGACTGCGCCGCAATGCATCACTTTCACTGGATTCCGGATCTTGTCCTGTTAAATGTGGCCTCTGGCGGCCTCTGTGAAGCAGGGATTCAAAAAGGTGAGAGGAAGCTGTCCGATAACGTCATTCTGAGGCCTTGGCCGAAGAATCTCGAAGATGTAAGTTCCGAAATCTATGAGATTCTTCGCTTCGCTCAGAATGACAATGGCAGGCATTAAAGGGACTGTCGGACAAACTCTAAATGGTGATTTTACGGCAGACTGTAATCCTTATTTCCTTTTTGTCCAATGGGCCAACACTCGGTACATTCAGAACAAAGACTTCCCTACACGGCCAGGGCTCTCTTGCTGGGCCTCCTTGTAGCCCAGGTCATAGCTGCCACACAGGTGTATCTGTCAAACCTCGATCTCTATCGCAGCCTATCGGCCATAAAAGCCGCCGGCTACCTCACCATACCGAACCAACGCACCATGCCCAGCCTCCAGGATTTCGCTTCTGCCTTTTTTGGCGGTCTTTTTTTCACCTTTAGTGTGGGTGCAGGTCTGACCTTACTCTCGATCGGAGCGGCCTGGATATGGCATCGGGTGTTCTCCCGTAGCAGATCTGTCTTGATCGTTCTGTTGCTGTTCTGGCTGGGCTCTCTTGTGGTGCTGAATCACCGGGGCTTTTCCTTCGGGGCCACATGTTATTTTTTTGCCATACCCCCCGTTGTTTTCCTCGCCACCGTCAAATGGATGCCATCAGGCCCTGGTAAAAGGGGGTGGGTCCACGGCACGGTGCACACCATCCCGGTTGTGGTGGTGGCACTTTTGTGGACATCTCAAATTGACAGCCACTTTTTCGTGGACTTCAGGGACATGTTCCTCCTTTCAAATCCGGTTGGAATAAAGGTGAACGATTTTTACTATGACTATACCCTCTACCCGGCGGAGGTCTTCAAGTCTCTAAATCAGAAAGTTCTCAAAACATGCAGTCTGCAAAACCTTGAAAAAGGATCCTTAATCGCGCGACTGGAGCGGGAATTGCTCAATTACAACTACCTTGCCGTGGCCACAGATGACGCAGTTGACCTGGACCTGGTACAAGACGGTGATATGCTGGTCTTTAAGAATGAAGATAGGGTAGTTTTCCAGACCACACTCGCAGATTTTTTCTCCGACCCGGCAACTGCATTGGGAGAATTCTCCGCCAAGAGTGACAAACTCGGTTTTTTCCGGCAGTTTACCTTCTTCTCTCTTGTCATGGGGTTGCCCCTCATCCTCTATCTGCTCCTCCATGCTCTGATCCGTCTCCTCTGTTGCTTTTTTCTGGAAGTCAGGACCTCTTCTTTGATTGCTTCAATCCTTTGTCTCATTGTTGGCCTGAGCATCCTGATCCCATTCCAGTACACGAGAGGGAAAGATATGGAGTTGAAGGATGTCCCCCAGGCTCTGGCATCAAAGTCCTGGCAAGAGCGGGTTGCCGCCTTGAGTATCATAGAGCGAAAAGGGCTGGAAGTAAGTGGCTTTCAGCCCTATCCAACGCTGCTGACAAGCCCCCACATAGCAGAGCGCTACTGGTTGGTGAGGGGGCTGGCTGTAAGCCGCCGACCTGAAACCTACAGAGATCTCTTGGCCTTTCTGGATGATCCCCATCCCAATGTGGTTTCAATGGCTTTTTATGGCCTCGGGCAGAGGGGAGACAGAAGAGGTGTCAGCGAAATTCTCACAAGGATCAAAACATCCGATCACTGGTACAACCAATGGTATGCTTACAAAGCCTTACGAGCCCTCGGATGGAATCAAAGGAAATCAAATTAAGAACCCTGTTCCTATGTTTGGCCGCTGTCCTTGCCATTGAGCTGGGTACGTGGGTCGTGACTTCAAAGTCCGTCTACCAGCCGCTGCTTATTCTGGCTGGCGCCCGTCTCCTTCAAGTACTTCTGATTATCCTGATTGTTGTGACCTGGGGGAAAGGAGTATCTTCCATAGGCTTGGCTCGATCAGAGATGGTCTCCGGTTTGAAAAAGGGGCTGCTCTGGTCGGCAGCCTTTGGAGCGCTTGCCTCCATTGCCTGTGTTGGAGTGTTCGCCGCCGGCATTAATCCTCTCACCTTTATAAGAGCCCGCTTACCGACACAGACCAGCGTTCTTATCCTTTTTTTCATTGTTGGCGGGATGGTAGGGCCCGTAGCAGAGGAGCTTTTCTTTCGGGGAATACTCTACGGCTTCCTGAGACGATGGGGGGTGATTGTGGCACTTGTCTTGAGCACCTTGATCTTTGTACTTTGCCACCCCGTTGGTCATGGAATCCCCGTCACCCGTTTGCTGGGGGGTCTGCTCTTTGCTCTGGCCTATGAGATCGGCGGCAGCCTCATTGTCCCCATCACCATCCATACGCTAGGCAACCTGGCCATCTTCACCCTGTCATTGATAGCTTAGCCCCCTCCCCATTCTTCTTCCTTTACTATCTCTACAGGGCATGGCCCAAGGCGCAGGGCACGAGGCACAAGCTTGGCGTTTGAGGTTTGAGGCAACAAATAAAGATGTGAAGAATCCGGGCCCAAAGGACCAGGCTTTAGGCTACCCCCTGAGGTGGCTTCAATGATCTTTCCCCTCTTGCGGCAGTCTGCTGGAGTCATCACATTTCGGATTGCAGATCTCGGATTTCAGATTGAAATTAATAAAAGCTCAAACAAAGGACTCATTTCCAATTCCGCAATCCGTATTCCTAAATCCGCAATTGAGTTGCTCCAGTACTCCAAGAAAACTCGCAATCTTTACCGGTGAGAAATTGCGGCATAGTGTTTGCAGGAGAGGGTAGCGGAATTAAAGGAAGAAAATAACTATCTACCCATGAAAACGTGCTTTTTTAAGGTTGCCTTTGACTCCAGAGAGTTCAACCATTTGCCTGGAGCAACTGGTCCGGCTTTGGACTGCCCCAAAGGGATTTTAGATTGGAGAATGCAGATTTTAGATTTAAGAGCTCAAAGCCTCTCGGGAAAGAATGCATGCAGCCTCAATCTGCAATCTACAATCATAAATCATAAATTACACAGCGACTGGCCCTAAGGACCAAGTTTTCGATGTTGAATAAGAAAGGTATGCGTGCGGTTGTCGTAAAGCCTCTGTAGGCTTTTTAAACAATAGTGTGGGGGATAATCCATGGCAAAATATGACATAAATATACGCGATTACTGGCGGATCATCCGCAAACGTAGACTTGTTGTCATCCTATCTACCATATTGTTCACCTTCTTCAGTTATCTCTTTGCTGTCATCGGTACTCCTGACCCCCTCTACGAGGCAACCTCCGCCGTCAAAGTAGAAAAGGCAACTGATCTCACTACCTTGCTACTCGGCACAGTCTCCTGGACTTCTTGGGACAACGTTGCCACCCAAGCGGTGATTATCACCAGCTTTCCAGTATTCGAAGAATCAGCGCGGCAGATGGGGCTGATCCCTGCAAATGTCTCATCAGCACAGGTCCGCAACAGCCATAAGTATCTGCAAATAGTGAATACTCTCAAATCGCAGATTTCAACCGAGCAAGAGGGCAACACCAACATTATAAACATCACCGCTACATCTTCAAATGCCACTGAGGCTGCACAGATCGCCAACACAGTTTCCGAAGTCTACCGTCAGAATAACATTGATGAACGGAACAAGAAGGTCAGAGAAACACGGGAGTTCATTGAGAAGCAGTTGCACGTAGTGGAAGACCGCCTTCAGCAAGCTGAAAAGAATCTTCGCAATTACGAACATAGCACCAAACTGGTAGCCATTGACGCTCAGACCGCAGCGGTCATTAATCGTTTTATTGGCCTCGAGAATGAGGTGGCAGATCTACAGCAAAAGAGACTTGAAGTCAAAAGACAGCTAGGACTGCTCATACAATTCCTTGAGGGGAAGCAGAGTGTGAGCAGAGAAGCATTCTACGTCGAGGATCCCTCCCCCCAACTAGCTAAGCTTACGGCCAAATTCAGAGACCTGAGCTTGCGGCGCGAAGTCCTCCTCAACGACTATACAGAGGAACATCCAGAGGTGGATGCTGTCGATGCGGAGCTGACGAATGTTCTTGCAGAAATGGAAAAAGAGCTGAGGTCCATGCTGACCACAATTGACGGCCGCTTGCAGGACCTGGGAAAGCGGCTCGAAGCAGCACGGGGTCAGGTAATGGCTATTCCAGACAGTGTTCTTACCCTCGCCAGGCTCCGCCGCGAGGTGCAGTTGAACGGGGATCTTCTTGCCCAGCTCAGGTCCAAGTATCAAGAAGTTATGATCCAGGAATCCGGTCTCATAGAAGAGGTGAAGATTATCAAACCTGCTCTCGAGCCAACCCACCCTATCAATAGACCCAATACCCTTGTAAACACGGCCACTGGCGGGGTAATCGGCCTCGTTCTGGGCCTTGTGCTTGCTCTGATTGTGGAAACCATGGACACATCTCTTGGCACCATCGAAGATGTGGAGGAGGTTCTCGGCGTGCCGGTCCTGGGGGTTATTCCAAGTGTTGATGAATTCACCACCAGAGAGAAAGGGCCAGATGTAGCCCAATATAAAAACCAGCCCTTGGTAACCCACTTTGCCCCGCGGTCTCCCGTTTCTGAAGCTTACCGGTCCTTGAGAACGAACCTGCAGTTTCTCTGGAAGGAAAGAGAAGCAAAAGCTTTTCTTGTCACGAGCTCATCCCTGCACGAGGGGAAAACCTACAATGCTGCCAACCTTAGCTTGAGTCTGGCCCAAGCTGGAGAAAAAGTGCTCCTCATTGATGCTGATCTCCGCAGACCAGCGGCCCACAAAATTTTCGGCCTTGAAAGACAACCAGGGGTCACAGACTACATGGTGGGAATCAGCGACTTGAAATCTCCCAACGAGGATAGATTTGAACTGGAACTGGGAAGTCTGCCGGAATTACGACCGTCAGACGGCAGTTGGAAAGGGGTGACCAACACCATCATCGATGTGATGCTCGGTGAGTTCGAATTTGATGAAATTCTGAAAACTCCAGGGATGGATAATTTACATATAATCAATGCAGGGCAAGGGTTGCTCAACCCTGCAGAAATCCTTCGTTCACCCAGGTTTAAGGAGTTCTTACATGAGGTGCGGGAACACTACGATGTTGTCATCGTAGACACGCCGCCGGTGCTGCCCGTGGCCGACGCCTTCGAAGTGGCTCCTGAGATGGATGGGGTTGTCCTCGTTTATGAGGTGGGTCGGATTGGCCGTGGTATTCTCCATCGAGCCAAGGTGCAACTGGAAAATGTGAATAGCAATGTTCTGGGGGTAATCCTCAATAATGTCAAACCGGATGTGGCCCCGGATTTCTACCGTTACCGCACCGATTACTACTATGAAGAAGAAAGTGACGCTGAGACTTCAACACCATCCTCCCGTTGGCAAGAAATCAGTAGTCAGGGAATAGGAGGGATACGCGGTATCCTCAATGCGGTGAGAATGACTTCGGCAAAGCAGGGCAAAGGATTACATCTCATATTTCTCTCGGTACTAATCGGGCTTATGCTCTTAGGAGGTTTTTTGTGGATCAGCTCTCCTAATCCGAGTCGCCTAACTAAAAAGTCTCAAAGCCAAAGAGCCAAAATAGTCGTGCCCTCTAGCGGTAGGAAGGCGAGTACCCAATTGCCGAGCGAGTCCACAAAGGCTGCAGAGGAAGTTACGAAGCCAGCGGCAGTGCGGAGGTCTGAACCCGAGCTGGCTCAAGAAAAGCCCTCCAGCATGCCTGAACAACCGGTCGAAGAAACAGAACTGGCAGCGTCGCACTCGAGCGTAATGAAGAAGCCAGGCCAGGTCAAAGGGGCTGTCTCATTAAAGCCAAGTAAGGTTCAAACCTGGGAGAGCCTGCCTCACACAGCCGAGATCCGATTAGAGCCCAACATTCACAGTCCCGTGATCCAACTCATTCGGAGAGGAACGCGGCTTCAAGTGGTGAGCAAAGAAGGAGAGTGGCTTAGGCTTCAACTCAGAAACGGAAACACCGGCTGGATTTACCATAGCTGGGCGCAACCTCAACGAGAGCCTGGAGAAAAGTCGTTTACTATTGGAAAAGGATCGAACGGAACTTCAGAACCCCTTGCGGCACAACCGAATGTGATGAAAAAATCGAGCTCAGCAGGAGAGGGTCACTCCTCACTGCAAGGACGAGTTCACAGCTACACGAGTCTACCCAGAGTAGCCAGAATCCGATCAGGGCCCACCATGTACAGTCCCGTGATCCAACTCATTCGGAGGGGAACGCGGCTTCAAGTGGTGGGAAAAAAAGGGGTTTGGCTGAAACTTCAATTAAAAAACGGCATCACCGGCTGGATCTATCATAGCCTGGCGCAGCCTAAACAAGAACCTGCAAAAAAACCGCTTACCGTGCTGAAAGGGTCGAACGATACTTCAGAACCCTTTTCTGCACAGCCGAACATGACCAGAAAGGTCAGTTCGGCAGCAGAGGCTCTCTCATCAATGGAGAACGGGAGTGAAGCTGCACTATTCTACCCAGAATAGCCAAGATCGGATCTGGGTAGGCCATTCAGGCTCTAAATGATTCACGGGGATAGGCGGATACGAAAATAGGTGGATACTATCATGGCGTTGATCTTACGAAAAAACATCATTGTTCTCCTTGGACTAGTTTTTCTCCTTACTGTCCAGCCTGCCTGCACTCACCAAAGAAGGCCATCCGGGCAACATCCTGATGCTTACCAACTCAGGCCTTGGAGCTTGGCCACTGCTGGCATCTATCAGGCTGTGGTTGCGGGCGATTTGAATGGCGACCAACACCCGGACATTGCCGGCGGTTCTTCAGTGCCCGGGACAGTCGCCATCTGGTACGGAAATGGCCAGGGCGGCTGGTCCTCTCCTTTCATGCTTCCAACGAAGGGTGACGTCCGCTCTATTGCCCTTGGAGATTTTGACACCGACGGACGCCCAGATCTTGCCTTGAGTATGCTGGGGGAGAATCCTGGAATCCAGGTCTGGTTGAACCGCGGCAGGAAAGGTTGGAAAAGAGGTTCCTCTCCTGCCGAGTCAGACAAATTTAATGGAATCCGGGCAGACGACATCAATGCAGACGGAAATCCTGATTTGAGCGCTGCGGCAGCCGGTGTGGATGGCCCAGGCGGTATCAGGATTTGGATCGGAGACGGTCAGGGTGGCTGGCTTACCGACGTTGGTCCCACTGCTCGCGATGAGTATAACGATGTGGCGGTGGCTGATTTCAATGAAGATGGTCATCTCGACATTTGCGGCTCAGGTATCGGACCACATGGTGCCCTTCGCGTATGGCTCGGTGACAGCAAAGGTGGATGGTCTGACTTGTCGCCCCTGGAAATGGGCAATTTCTACGCCCTTACCGTCGGGGATCTGAATCGCGATGGGCATATGGACCTTTTTGCCGGCACCTATCGCCACGGTATCCGCATTTACTTAGGTGACGGCCGGGCTGGTTTTTTCAGGCTGAGTTCACCGGTTAACCAGAACAATTTTTGGAAAGTCCTGGCCGGCGACGTAGACAGCGATGGTGACCAGGAGCTCGTTGCTTCTTCTCTGGACTCTCAAGGGATATGGGTTTGGAAGTGGCAAAACGGAGGGTTGTCACCAGTGCTCGACTTCTATGGCTCCAGCGGCACCCATTATGACATGGCCCTCACTGACCTGGACTCAGATGGCCGCCAGGATCTATTAGCCGCCAGCGACGGCCAAGGCGTGAGGATCTGGGCCAGCCAAACCCAGGTTCGGTCCCTCGCAACGGTGACCTTCGGTACGGGAAGGGCGCCCTTTCCCGACAAGGGCGAGGAAGTGTTCCCCGTAGATCCAAAGGAAAACGAGGTCTTTGTAGTCATTGACAGTCGGCCCCAATACAAGATCGGCCCAGAAGACGTCTTGGAGATTAGCCTTTGGGAGGGCATCGAGGAGAAGAAATATACTGTACAGGTTCGACCCGATGGCATGATCTCTTTCACGTTTTTCCAGGATCTCTACATCTCTGGACTCACGGTGTCTGAGCTGGACGATCTCCTCACCCGGAGACTTGGCCGCTATATAAGACAGCCACAGGTGGCGGTGCGGGTGAAGGAGTACAACAGCAAATTTGTGTCCTTACTGGGCGCAATATCCACGACCGGTGGGACAATTGTGGGGCCAGAGACAGCGAGAGGTTCTCGTACCGGACCAGGCAATTATTACCTAACCGGCAGAACCAATGTCCTTCAGGCCCTGGCCCGGGCTGGAGGCCCCACCGAGAAAGCGAACCTTCGCGAGATTACAGTAAGGCGTAAGACAGGAGAGGCCACCACGGTTAACCTCAACAAGACCATAACTCAGGGAGATTTGAGCCAGAACGTGGTACTCGATAGTGAAGACACCGTGGTGGTACCGGTCATCGCGGAAGACAAAAAGAACAGGGTATTTGTGTTTGGAGAGGTCAACAACCCCGGAGTCATTCCGACTCGCGGCGACCTTACGGTGGTGGAAGCACTCGCTCTGGCCGGAGGCTTCAAACAAAGAGCCGTACTCGGCGATGCCAGAATATTGCGAGGCGATATGACCAGACCAGAGGTGATCGCCTGCGATATAGACAGAATCCTCAATAAAGGAGATATGAGCCAAAACGTCAAACTCCGCAACGGAGATATGCTCTACGTACCCAAGAACGCCATAGGTAGGGTAAGTGACTTCTTGCGAGAGAT
>CP070843.1:248114-256937 GCA_020350905.1 Deltaproteobacteria bacterium | reverse complement strand
GCGGATCCGTTACGCGGGAATCGGTTCCTACCTACATGATACTTGTGCCCGGCTTTCTAGACATTTTAGACACGTTAGCTCACTTGAGGCATTTGCTTAATGTATCCTGAAATCTCTGTAATAATCACTTCTTACAATCGTGCGCCCCTGGTGGTTGAGGCCGTGGAGTCAGTCTTGGCTCAGGACATGACGGACTTTGAACTCATAGTCATCAATGACGGCTCCACCGATGAAACCGAGGAAAGACTCTCTGCCTACGGTTCGCGTCTCAAACATTACCAGCAGGAGAACGCGGGAGTGAGCGCGGCGCGAAATCGCGGTATTGCGTTTTCCACTGCTCCACTGATTGCATTTTTGGATTCAGATGACCTGTGGCTCCCCTCTAAATTACAGGTTCAACATACATACATGACAGAAAACCCGGAGATTCACATTTGCCAAACAGAAGAGATCTGGTGGAGAAATGGCCGCCGAGTCAATCCAAAAAAACACCATCAGAAACCGTCGGGGGATATTTTTCAGCGCAGTCTGGAGCTTTGCCTGGTAAGCCCTTCTGCGGTGATGATGAGACGTGAGCTTATTGAAAAGGTGGGCTATTTTGACGAAGAGTTGCCCATGGCCGAAGACTATGATCTTTGGCTACGAGTTGCAGTTGATTATCCAGTGGCGTTACTACCAGAGCCACTGGTGATAAAACGGGGCGGCCACCCTGATCAGTTGTCTGCCAGAAAAGGGATAGATCGCTATCGAATAGTGGCCCTAGAGAAGATCCTTAACAGCGGTAGACTCTCGCCGGAGCAATACGACTGGACCTGGGAGGCCCTTCATTACAAATGTCAAATTTATGGAGAGGGCTGTATCAAGAGAGATAAAGTTCAGGAGGGGGAGAGGTACTTGGCCTTGCCAGATAAGTACAGGCGCAAGGCATTATAAGTCATTACGCTCAGCGCTATTGCGCTTCGCTGCCATAACACTGTGTTGTCATTAGGTCATTTGGGCTTCCCGCCCGTCATTGAGTCATTAGGTCGCTGAAGAAGAAAGCACCATTAAGGGTGAAGCCATGATAAGGTGGTTTAGTTTGCAAACCACCAAGTGACCCAATGCCCCCTAAAACTCTTTGAGTCCTGTGCCGTAAGCCACTTATCATACCGCACTCTCCAGTGCTGCACGCACCGCTTCCATTTCACCTTCTGCGTAAGGACGTACCGGAGGCCAGTCCATTACTCCGTCGCCAAGGTTTCTGGGAATCAGGTGAAAGTGAGAATGATCGATGAGCTGGCCTGCAGCGCGGTCATTATTTAGCAAAATGTTAAAACCCGCAGAATTGAGCTGGGATTTGACAGCCTCACCGATCTTTTGCAGGGCTTGGCCCAATGCAGCGATAACGTCTGCTGGCATTTCAGGAAAAGTGGCGTAATGAGCCTTGGGGATTACCAGTGTGTGTCCCTTACTCACCGGATTGATGTCCAAGAATGCAAGGACAGTCTCGGTTTCGAGAACCTTAGCTGAAGGGATTTCACCGCGAATGATCTTGCAAAAGATACAATCTTCCATAATGATATACCTCCACAGACAGAGGCTGTCCGATAACTGCTTTCCCCTCCCCCGTCGAGGGGGAGGGGATTATGATGTTATGAGAGAACCTCCAGAATCGCTTGCCAAATCCAGGGATAGGCAGAGCTCATACGACCATGATCGTGCTGATTCTACTTGGCAGGTGCGAGGACTGTCAAATGAAGATTGTCTGAGGATGGTTGTCAGCAGTAAATGATCTAGTGTATAGGTTGGGCACGGGGCAAAGAGGATTGCGGATTTGGGATTTTGGATTGAGGAAAAGCTGAGAAGATAGGAGACAGAGGGTTCGGAATGACACTCGGTAATTTATGGATAGACTCTCACTAAGTTAGCCTGTTCAGGAGCTTGTGATGCACAAAGATCTCAAGGAAGAGGCCCGACAAATCTTTGAAGCTGGACTGCGTGCTGTAGACCCGAATGAAGCTGTCAAGCGGTTTGTGACCGTGGAGGGAAATAGGCTTTTGCTTGGCGAGCAAGAACTGGATCTGGAGGACTTCGAAGGAATCTGGGCCATAGGCGCGGGCAAAGCCTCAGCAGCGATGGCTCAGGCAGTGGAGGAAGTGCTGGGTGATCGGATAAACGGCGGGTTGGTTATTGTAAAGTATGACCATCTGGCTCCTCTGAGAAAGATTCGTTTGGTGGAGGCGGGACATCCCACTCCAGATGAAAATGGCTGGCGAGCCACCCAAGAACTGGTAAACCTGGTGGTGAAACTAGGGAGAAAAGACCTGGTGCTTTTCTTGCTCTCTGGAGGCGGCTCAGCTCTCCTTCCAATGCCGGTAGAGGGGATCACCCTGGATGAGAAAATGGCCGCCACCAACCTGCTTCTGAGGTCGGGAGCATCTATTCAAGAGATGAACACGGTACGAAAGCACCTCTCGCAAGTCAAGGGGGGGCAACTGGCACGGTTGGCGCATCCGGCTACTTTGATTTCTCTTATCCTTTCTGATGTTGTTGGAGATCCCCTGGACGTGATTGCTTCGGGACCCACTGTGGGGGATCCCACCACCTACAAGGAATGCCAGGAAGTTTTGGATCGATATGCTCTCCAAGACAAGTTGCCGGCCTCAGTGAAATCTCACCTGGAAGAAGGAATAGAAGGAAAGGTTCCGGAGACACCGAAGCCGGGAGAGCCAATATTTTCACAGACGTTATCCATCCTGGTGGGAACCAATATGCAAGCGTTAAAAGCTGCCGCAAAGCAAGCGAAAAAGCTCGGTTATACGAGCCTTATCCTCTCTTCATTGATCGAGGGTGATACAACGGAGGCGGCTCGTTTTCACACGGCCCTCGCTAAAGAGATTATTATGAGTGGTCATCCTGTGGTTCGACCTGCCTGCCTCATTTCCGGGGGAGAGACAACGGTGGTGGTGCGAGGCCAAGGAAAAGGTGGGCGAAATCAAGAATTTGCCCTGGCTGCCGCTCTCGATCTTGAAGGGCTGAAAGGGGTTTGCCTGCTTTGCGGTGGTACTGATGGTACAGACGGACCCACTGAGGCCGCTGGCGCAGTGGTGGATGGTGACACGGTAGCCCGGGCGCTGGAGAAAGGACTCAATCCAAAAGAGTTCCTTGCGGAAAACAACTCATACCATTTTTTTCAACACCTTGATGACCTGCTGATTACGGGTCCGACCAATACCAATGTCATGGACCTTCGCGTTATATTGGTAAAGTAAACGTTGTGGGTTGCCAATGGTCAGTTTTGGTATACAATTGTAAACTTGCGTCAGAAGTATTGGTTGCTGGCAGGAAAGGGATAAGATAGTACCATTGGCGGTAAAGCAAAGACTTCACAACAGGGCTCGGAACGAATTTTGCTCCAACATTGTGGAGCAATTTCTGGCGTAAGAAAGGGTGCGTAAAGGCTGTAGTGATGGCACAGTCCGATAAGAAAGCAACCCCTATGACCTGGATGAAACGGGCGAGCTTGACCATCATTTGTTTGGCACTGGTGGCTGGCGCAGGTTGTGAGCAGCTTACCCCGCAGAATGAGTTAGGGATTATAAAGGCTAGGGGCGAGCTTCGAGTCCTTATCAGGAACAATGCCACCTGCTATTACGAGGGCCCCATGGGATTTGCCGGCTTTGAGTACGAGTTGGCCAAAGCCTTCGCTGACTATCTGGGTGTAAAGCTGGTCTGTGTTGTCACCCACAATTTCAAAGAAATGATCCCCTCCCTCCTTCGCGGTGATGCTGACATCATTGCCGCAGGCTTTCCCGTCACAGAACAGCGAAGACGAAAAGTGGCATTCGGGCCTGCTTATATGGAAGTCCAGCAGCAGGTGGTGGGGCGACGGGGAGGACCGTCACCTGACAATGTGGACGATCTCATTGGTCAGCCTTTATGGGTAAATGCCGGCACCTCATATGAGGAACGGCTGAGGCAGCTCAAACAGCAATATCCTGGATTGTCGTGGATGCCGGTTTCAGGATACGAGACCGAGGAAATCCTAGAGATGGTCTGGCGGGGCATAGTACCACTTACCATAGCTGATTCGAACATTGTTGCGGTTAATCGGCGCTATTATCCCCAGTTAAGCATTCACTTTGCAATTGAAGATGGCCAGCGGCTGGCGTGGGCCCTGCATCCGCAGCACCATCACCTTTTGGCAGCCGTTGAGAGATGGTTCTCCCGGCCGGAAACCTCTGCCTTGCTCCTGCGTCTCAAACAACACTACTATGGGCATCTCAAGGTTTTTGATTATGTGGATCTGGTGCAATACCACAACAGGGTGCGTCATCGTTTGCCGCGGTACCGCGATCAGTTCGAAGAGGCCGCAGAAAAGCATGGGTTGGATTGGCGGCTTGTGGCAGCGCAGTCCTATCAAGAATCGCACTGGGACCCAAAGGCAGTGAGTTTTACCGGGGTCAGGGGCTTGATGATGCTTACTCAGAAGACCGCTAAAACCCTAGGCGTGAAAAGCAGGATAGATCCCCGCCAATCCATTGAAGGTGGTGTCCGCTACTTGGCTCAGATACACAAACGAATTGGCGAGGATGTGTCCGAGCCTGATCGTACATATATGGCTCTGGCTGCCTACAATGTAGGTTGGGGACACCTTGAGGACGCAAGAATGCTGGCCGAAAGACTGGAGAAAGATGCAAATAGTTGGCAGGATGTGAGCGCTGTTCTGCCGTTACTGCGTCAGAAGAAGTATTACCGCAACTTGCCCCATGGGTATGCTAGAGGAACCGAACCGGTCAGATATGTGGACCGAATCAAGACCTACTACGGAATCCTTGTGCAGACCACTCAGCAGACTCCACAAAATCCTAGGCAGCCGTCTGAAATGGACAGGACCTTTCAGTTGAGTGGCCTGAAATCTTCAATGTAGAAAGAATAAATTGAGCAGTGTATCACTCTGCAGGCAGGCAGAGGCGCCTACCGCACCAAAAATGTTTTTCCTTTCGAAAAATAGATCAAGTAGGGCGAGCCTCTGAACCCGCCAACAATCATGCCCGAACCAGGAAGTAAAAGATACCTTCGACAATTGTCGTGAGCACCCCATATTTCAGAGCTAAATAGACGAAGGGTAGGACGATAAAGATGCCATAGCGCCCTAATCGCAGGTAGGACTCTCTCAGTCTAACCGGAAGCAGGCCCGCTATCAGCTTAGAGCCATCCAAAGGTGGAACCGGCAAGAGGTTGAAGAGCGCGAGGATGATATTTATGTAGCAGGAAAAAACCAAGAGGTCGACGAACAGTGGAACCGTTGAGGCTGGCAGGTTTCGAAGTCCCAGAGCAAAGAGCACAGCCAGTGTGATATTGGTGAGAGGTCCAGAGGCAGCCACTAGCATCATTGCTTTATTCGGCTCTCTCAGAAGGTAGGGATTTACCGGAACTGGTTTGGCCCAACCTATCAGAATGGGAGATTGAGCGAGGTGGAGAAGCAGAGGCAAAACCAGTGTTCCGAACGGGTCAATGTGTTTAATCGGGTTTAAGGTAAGACGGCCGGCGTCACGTGCAGTAGGATCACCCAGGCGAAGCGCAGTGTAGCCATGGGCCACCTCATGCAAGATTACGGAAAAGAGAAGAACCACAAAGATCATTACCTTCGCAAGAGTCAACATGACCATAGGATAAATGTCCCTCCGTTACGTTTGCCCTCCACCCCACAGCATAAGACTGGTATCGTTGAAGGTCAAGCAACCATTAATAAATTGTTTTACAGGGTGCAAGTAGCGCTTGTCTCTCTTGCCTAATCTTGGGGCTTGTTATAAGATATCTCCATCTACTGCTAACCGTTTGGCCTGTCACATCACAGCAGGTTTTCACTGACAGCGTTCGGGTCAGCAAAACCAGCCGTTGTGCGCACTTGTATGTCCGCCTCTTACATGTCCAGTTTGCTGCCGGTGCATAGGAGCTTGCCATGAAGGTATTTGTCACAGGAAGCACAGGTTTTGTAGGCAATCATGTCTTGCATGAACTAGTGGAAAAAGGTCACCAGGTCAGGGCGTTGGTGAGACCAGGCTCTGAGCATAAGCTGAAAAGACCGGATGATGTGGAGACAATACCCGGCACGGTGAATGAGGTTGCTGATTTGATCCAAGGGATGCAGGGATGTGATGCGATCATACATCTGGTGGGTATCATCCGAGCCTTTCCAAGTAAGGACATTACCTTTGAGCGGCTGCACACTGAGGCCACGGCCAATGTCATTGAAGCTGCCAAAGAAACAAAGGTTCCGCGGCTTCTTCATATGAGTGCCCTGGGGGCTCGGGAAGATGGTCCTACCCCATACCTGCGTACCAAATTCGCCGCAGAAGAGCTCGTACGTCAGAGCGGGCTGAATTACGCTATCTTTCGGCCTTCCCTAATCTTTGGCAGGGGTGGGGAAGCCATAAAGATGTTCCAGGATATGGTAAAGAAGTATGTGGTTCCCATCATCGGGGATGGCCAATACCGTTTTCAGCCGGTTAGTGTTACCACAGTAGCTCAGGGGTTCGAGAAGGCTCTTGACCCGGAAACCGCCAAGGATCAGACGCTGGATGTGGGCGGTCCTGACAACGTAACCTTCGATGAAATCATGGATACCCTGGCCCGGGTGATGGGTAAGTCCATCGTAAAAATTCACATGCCGGTTCTACCCTTACGACTGGCTACTTCCGCACTCCAGCACGCTCCTGGATATCCCCTCACCATAGATCAGATAACCATGCTACTGGAGGGCAGCACCTGCGACAACGAGAAAATCTTCTATGAGCTTCTTGGTCTTGAGCCGATTTCCCTGGAACAAACGCTAAGGGAAGCGGTCTGGTAGCGGGGCTTGCTCTTGGCAACCTCGTGACACGGCGATACGGAGATGCCATTTCCTCCTGAATCTTTCTCGCCGTATCTCCCTTTCCCCGTGTCGAACCACCTCCCACAGTTTTCCGCTGGGCTATAGGGGGTGGTCCAATGGCTCAAGGACTGCTTTCCTAAACTCCTTCCATCCTACTCTATTGATGAGCGCTCCCAGCCGTTCCCCACTCTTGGCGTTGGCTTTGAAAAAATCAACGATACCACTCACCAGGTCGAGTACTTGCTCTGCGTCAAGATTGCTGGTCAGATCACGGGCGAGTTGAGGGTGGCGACCCAGTTTGCCACCGACTAGAATTCTGTAATTGTTGGCCGTGGTGCTAATTGCGCTGCTGGGGCATACACGGGCACAAGCACCACATTCAACGCAGAGATCTTCCTCTATGGAAATCAGAAATCCGTCATCTAATAGTATGGCTGATTCCTGGCAGACAGCCTCACACTCTCCACAAGCAGTGCACTCCTCGGGCTCACAAGCAACCTGGGCCTGGCCGATAATACCGATATCTTTGATTTGTGGCTGGGAACAAGCATTGGGACAGTCTGACAGAGTTACACGAAGCTGGTGATGTAACTTCATATGGTCGCCCAATTGTGAACGGAGAAAGCTGAGCAGGTCTGCCCCTTCCAGCAGACTTTCAAGGTTGGAAACCGGGTCCGCTGAAGAGACTACAGCGTTCTGGCAGCCACTGGAGCCAAAACAGGCCTCGACGCTGTAGCCTTTGACTCCCTCGCTAAGACGTTTCAGGTGATTCCGCTTGCTCTCTTCCAGATCGGTCTTGGTGACGCGATTGCGGCCGGCAGCGGCAACCTCTTCTTCCACTTTTTTGCGCACCTTGGTGCGAACGAAAAACGGAACGCGGCGGAGTGTCTTTTCAGCCTCACTGTCCCAGGTCACCTTCATATGGGTAAACCCTCCTCAGTACCAATTGGCAATTCTGGAGGAATTTTAAACCATACAGACGCTGGTGACAATTAGCCCAAGGCTGTGGAGTAATGGAATAGTGGAGTAATTGAGCAAAGGTAATTCCGGATTCCGGATTTCGGATTTCGGATTGAAAAAAATAGAATGCAAATCAGAAACTCAATTTTTAGTCCACAATCCGCATTCCGCATTCCGAAATCCGCAATAGTTACTACCCGTATAACCTTAGCGGTTCCCCATAGAGCTCAATGTGTCCAGACTTATTGAACCGTCCTTTGATACAGGAGATATACTGCATGCCCCGCGTCAGCATCAGATGCCAGGCCTCAGGAATGTCATAGAAGCCTTCTGCTGCAGCGGCCAGTACTGAGTGATCGCACGACAGAGATAGACGTGCCAGTGCTTCGTCAGCATCAAAGGTCATTGGTAGCGTATTGCTGTCAGTGAGATAAACTATTACCCCCTTTTTCATGTTCTCTCCTCCTTTAGATTAATCGATCCACTTCCATGAATGACCTCTCGGCGGGCAGAGACGCCCGCTCATACTCGCCTACTGAGCAATCCCTTAGTTCCTAGTTCTGGATTCTGTGGGAGCGCTTTTCAGCCGCGATTAATATTCTCCGCATGTGAGAGTAAGATGGGTGGGACAGGCCTCTGTGCCAATCACAATTCAGCTCAACTAAGTGTTTCCCAAAGACACCTGCCGTCTGCCCACGACAGGCGCCCTCGGGAAAAATGGGGGTTGAGGTTGGTGCCAAAAAAAATCCCCAAGCTGTCTCCAGCTTAAGGATTGCACCCAGTTTACTTGATCCTTAAGGATCGTCAATCTCAGCCATGTCCACGTGGCCTATAATCGACTAGCACCTGGGCAGGTCTTCTGGCTTTCGGATCCTTCTACTTGCCGCGCCTTCCCATCCAGCTTCGACTGGAAAGTGGCGAAACCCTGATATTTCATGAATTGCTGTCGCGAGACCGTGAAGATGGGCGTGCCACCGGTCAACCGCAGGGTGTTGGATCCGAGGCGT
>CP070843.1:242419-248014 GCA_020350905.1 Deltaproteobacteria bacterium | reverse complement strand
CCTCTAGTGACTCCCCTATCTGCAAAATCAGGTCAGGGCCAATGATGCCATAGACGGTGCGAACTTGAAACTCTTGTTCGGGGAGATCGAGGGTCTCGAGAACATGTTGGGCACCCTCTTTCAGTTTCTCCAAGGCATGGCTTCCAGAGCCCACACCCCGCCATACTGTGATGTCTGTTGTCAGAAGTTCTTCGCCATCCATAGAGAGCAAACGCAAAAATATATGATCCGCCCCATCAGAGAAAGCCTCCCAAGCTATTTCAGCCTTGACCTTGTCAATCCCTTCTGTGTCTAACATGGCGGAATACTCTTGCACATCGTCCACAAGGTCCTGGTCCCTGCGTTCTTTGAGCACTGTAGAGATTACAAAGTACAAGGCCAGAAAGGCCACCAGGGTCGATACAGTGAATATCCCCGCATACCAGACGGTTAATCGGACAGCCAGTGTGCCTGGCAGCCTACGAACCTTCTTCAAGTACATACCCGGCTCCATATACGGTATGAATCAGCTTTTTCTCGAAATCGTCATCTATCTTATCCCGCAGTTTGCATATGCGAACTTCGACCACGTTCGTCTGTGGGTCAAAATTGTAATCCCAAACATGTTCCATAATCATGGTCTTGGAGACCACATTCCCGGCATTGCGCATGAGGTACTCGAGTAAAGAGAATTCAAGGGGTGGAAGATCGATCTTCTTTCCCCCCCGTATAACTTTGCGGGTTAGAAGATCCATAGAAAGGTCACCAACCACCAGAGTGTTAGGCTCTGCCGCCCCACTGGCCCTGCGGATCAGTGCCTGCACGCGTGCTAAGAGCTCAGCAAAAGAGAAGGGCTTGACCAGATAATCGTCTCCTCCTGTCTGCAGCCCCTTGATCCGATCATCTACTGAGCGTTTTGCACTCAGAATAATTACCGGGGTAGTGTTTTTGCGCCTGCGCAGTTCATCTATGAGAGAGAAACCGTCAAGCTTGGGCAACATTATGTCAACGATGGCGGCATCGTAGGGTTCATTCGAAGCCATATGCAGGCCATCCTCGCCATCAGCACAATGGTCCACGGCAAAGCCGGCCTCCTTGAATCCCTTCAATATGAAGGAGGCCAGCTTCAGATCATCTTCAATCAACAGGATGCGCATAGGGAACTTCCTCTTTGACTCTCATTCAAGGGAACGATGAAATCGGTTTTTGTCAGTGATTAAAGTCTAGTATATACCAATCTGTTTCAAAACCCCAGGAAGGAGAGAAAAAGAATGCAGATCGTAAATTACGGGGCCAGTTGTCTTTGCTGAGTTCGGCCTTAATTCCGATTTGATAACGGCAATCATTTTCCAACCAGTCAAACGGAAAGATCTTTAGGTTGCTAACTTCAGTCATTGCCTTCTGAGCTTCAGAAAAAGACTCCGTAATCGATACTTCATCAATTCTCCAGGATCTTTTCATAATGAATTTCTCCTGCAAAATATCGTACTTCATCATGTGGTCAATTGTTATGTTAACTATTTTCTTGTCCACCCAATAATCTCTAACCTTGTACAAGATAACAAAAAATGTAAAGGTGACAGGGGTTCCGCTCAGAACAACTTCGTTCAACTGTGATGAGAAAACACCCTTTAATTTAAAACTCACAATAAGATGGCTGTCAACTTTATTCCAGATTATATCTTGGAGACTTGCTTTACTGGCGTATGTTACATTATAGAAAGAGAAAATTATGAAAAATAACAAAAAACTTTGTGTAATTAGTTTTTTCATTTATTATGTTCACGAATAATCCGGGTTAAGTAATACACCGAGCCCAGGCCGGAGCCAGGGCTCGGAGATTTGCATGTGCATCTGGTAAGACGCGCCATCACGCAAGAGGAAAGAGGACTCCCTTCGCCTCCGCCGGAATAATGAAGCGAGAGGCGGAGGGAGTCCTTAGGTACCCATTCGGATTAGGCGGCAAGATCATCATTGCTATTCTTCATCATCCTCGCATTCCACGACCTGTCCATTCTGTTCACTCACGGCAAAACATTCCTCGGTTATTGTCTGGTTTCCACTCTGCTCTATCGCCAATACTTCGTATTGATATTCTTCGCCCTCCTCGATAAATTCCGGCGGAACCGACACGCTGGTGACAGGCTTGTAGTTGCTTTAGAGGCCCCGCGCCGAGCGGACAGTTGTATGCTGTAGGCGGGCTCCATTCGCCCCAGAAATATTGAACAGTAGGTTGCGAAATGGAGCCCACGGATGTCATGCAGTTTATGCTTGAGCCTATTATTCCTCTCATTCCACCGCTTGCTCGGTGATGGTCCTGTTTCCGCTTGGCTCTGTCGCTAAGATCTCGACTTTCAATTCTTCAATTTCCCCTGGGGGATTCTTTATCACTCCCATGAATCTATTCGAAACAATGTGCTTGCTCACTCCAGCCGGATAAACGGTGGTCTCCGTGAACACGCGCTCTTCTTCTTCGCCATCCTCCTCCACCAAGACCACCAGCTCAACGACAAGCTCATAGCCGACAACTTCCAGATCTTCCCCGGTCACATCATTCAATTCGGGCTCAATCCACTCGATAACCGGTAAATTTATCTTAGTGAATAAGACAGGTTCCAGAAGGTCGTGCGTTAACTCAGCCTCGCCGGTGATCGGGTCACCTTCAGTCGATGTGCCCGAAAAGAGGTAGGTCTCCGCTGGAAAACGTGCAAAGAACTCTGCCCTCGTCTGCTCGCTCTCATCCGGCTCGACGCTCTCGATGGCGGTCTCAGTAAGTCCTTGGAGTGCCACGTTTCCAGTCGTGCCGATGTCCAGAGTGCCTCCGCTATTGGTGACCGTCATCTGCGTGAAACCTTCTGAATCCCAGAAGAATTGGATGCCATGATCACTATCTGTTGAGTTCCACTCGATGAACACGTTGGCTTCGTCGAGATCCACAGCCAGTGCAGATTCGCCCATTGCCAAGAATACAGCGACCACTGCTACGAGAATTATGGGCAGCACAAGCGTGTCTTTCCTCATTCCATTACTTTTTTTTCGCGTGTGTTTCATTTGTCTTTCCCTCCTCATCTTGCTTTGTTATTGAATGGAACGCGCAATTGTCTGTTCCAGACTGCCCTCCGAACAACTCCATGAAGGAACTCTTTGCTTCTCTCCTACCTCCTTTCTATGAAGAAATAAGTTTCATTCACCAGACTAGTGCAGAACAAAAAGATTATCTTTCATTGGAGAACAAATTAAAGTTTTGGTAAGTTTTCTCGATAGTAACAATGAGAAGCTTACCAAAAGATTACCAAAAGATTACGATTTGGTAAGGATTGGTCTGGAGGAGATTTTCTCAGATGGAATATTGGTTGCCAGACTGGTAATCAAAGAAAATACATGATGGATTTTGAGGGCTTATGTGGATATGATATGCATGGATCAACTATTGCTGGACAGAAGCAATTATGCTTCGTCACAAACATATAATTCCCATAATTTTCGTGCGCCCCTGAGCTTGAACAAAACTTGAACCAGTTCGAGTGCACTTGAATGATCTATGGGGTACCCATGCTCTTGAAGTCTCTCGAAGCCTTCCAATGCGAGATCAATGGAAAAACGCACGATATCTTTAGTTGCATTCGGGAAACGTCTTTCCGGTTCAAAAAGTTCATCCTGTGGAATGTGAACTAGGTCTTTATCAGTCATTGGACCATCGGGACGCTTGTGGACTATCCAACTGCGCAGTAAATTGTGGTTTCGAGACCGTAAGTCAAGCGCAAAATCAGTGACATCATCCAAGGATTGAACGGCTAGCCCGATCCGGTAGATACCAGCCTTCAGCTCACTAATTGCAGGAGCCAGTTCTCGCTCAATTATTTCCGGTAGCACAAAAGCCAGCTCCAGCAATCGCCCACCGCGATAGTGATGAATCGCACGAAGCAACTCATCCGGATGCAAAACCTCTTCGACTGCATTCTCTTCTGTCGATTCCTCCTGTGCTACCGCTGAAAGGGAATTCATGAGAAGACTGTGTGCCTTGCGGCGAACTGATACATTGGGTGCCACCTCTGAAATCACCTCGTGCACGAGGTCGTACTGCACCATTATCAAGAGAATGTTCGACAAGACCCGCCCGTCCATATTCACGATCGTCAAGGCCCCTTTATCTTCGTTGTCTAAAATGTTGTCACTTGCTGTGACAATCCCTCGTATCGCATGGGTCACCAAAGCATAGGTCCGAAGTCGAGTAGTTGGAATACCAAGATGATCCAATATCGAGAGAATAAGGATAGAGAAGAAATTGCGAGCAAAATATCGGGAAAAACTTAAGCTGAGATGGGGGAACTGAAGCTTGATACCAGGAGAGGATACGGCCTCAACACGAAGGCGAAATTCTCGCTCCATTGAACGATGCTCTTTTGCTGCATTTTGAAGTAAGAGAGCAAGCCTGGGCCTTTTCAGAGACTGCTTGGTCCATTCCCAATTCTTGGTAAGTTTTTGGCCCATTTAAACAAGTACCTTAAGGCGCAACATGATTTGATGTGAGACCCAGTTTTCGCCTCGGAGACTGCACATTTTGCATGATAACCATAAACCTCGCATGATTCAATTCAAGCAAGAAAAGTCTCTATAACGCTCATAAATCAAGGTGCTGTTGGCAAAATTTGACCGGACATATCTCTTTGGGAGGGCGCAGCAACAGCTCGCCTACTGAAAATACCAAGAGCGGGTTTTGCTGAGATCTGCAAGGATTATTTGTTACTCGGTGACCACCACTAGCCACTGTTGGCGCTGCTAATGTTGTGCACGAATCGCTCTTGCGCGCTCATCCAGCATAATAGCTTCCTCCTTCTCCCCAAGCTCTCTATAGAGTTGCGCAATGTTCTCTGAAACGGTTGCCACATTTGGATCATGTGGGCCCAAAGACTCTTCCCATATGTGAGAAATGTTGTGTGAGATCTGTGGCAATGAATACAGTGGCGACTTAAGCCCTCCGCTCCGGAACATTCATCGAGACAGTCTACAATGTGATACTCGGGCACGCAAGCCTGGCCACAACCCAGATGTATCTTGGCGTGGTCAGTTATAGCACCATATATAGTGAAATGAGAAAGTGTCACGACAACTCTTTGCCTCAAGCGTCGTCATATAAGAGTCAAACGGAGACTTGACCCCTTTAGAAAAGCATCTTTGGAGCGCCCGATTAGCATTAGGTCTCCGAGAGAGGCTATAGTAGAATAGAAAGCTGGAGGGAGAGAGAACCGTGAAGAGAATTGTTGTTGCAACACTGGCATATCTCTGTTTGACTGTTGCAGCGGCTTGGGCCCAGAACGCCGTTGAACTCTACAACCGCGGTCTCAGAAGCTCTCTGGCATACAAAAGGATCGCATATTTCACTAGGGCCCTCCAGTTAAACCCGAACCTTGTGGATGCCTACGAGAAAAGAGCGACACATTACTACTTTCAGGAGAAGCTAGACAAGGCCATCCAGGATTATAATAGGGTCATCGAGCTAAAGCCTGACAGTGTGAATGCATACCTGTTGCGGGGCCTAGCCTACTTGAAAAGGGGACATGGCGAGGGACTAATAGCAGAAATGAACCGCTTGGCCCTTCGTTACACTGGTCTGGG
>CP070843.1:233068-242319 GCA_020350905.1 Deltaproteobacteria bacterium | reverse complement strand
TCCGCTACCATGTGACTCACAATGTGTACTTCGACAACCTCAAAGCACTCGAAAGTGCGGTCATTCAGTATCTGAAGCACCATGCCAAGCCGAACAATAGGTTAGCTTCTTTATGCTGCACTAATTAATGCGCTTAGTATGGATGGAGGATAAGTGGCCACTGCAGAGGACATATATATGTCTGGAGAGGAAAATAGTCCATGAAGTGCTGCAGGCAACACTATATAGATTCCAGCCTCGGTTTTACCTTGGTGGAAATTATGATAACCATAGGGGTGGTGGCAATCCTCACATCGATGGCCGTCCCCACAGTCAAGATTTATACTGAAAAGGCTCGGAAGGTGGAGTGTCAGGCCTCGATAGTGCACTATCTGCGGGCACAGGAGATCTACTGCGCAGAAAATGGTAGTTTTCACAGTCAAGGTAGTTGGAAAGACACAAAGAATGGCGCAAAAAGATTAAACATCGGCTGGGCCAGTAACAAACGCCCAGATCAAGCGGATTTGTATCGTTTTCCAGAGTTGGGTGTAGAATTGCGGCGTGATAACCACCGGGGCTACCGCATACGAGTGTGGAACGACAAGAAGTCCGGCTCATATCGTCAGGAGATTTTCTTTCAGTTCAAAACAAAAGAAGATTTCGATCATGATGGTGACGAGGACCTCTATTCCTATCGCAAGTATCTGCGCCCTACGACGAATGGCCAGTGGCGGGTCCGGAACAAGTTCTGGTTTGACATCGGCGGCTGCCCGGCATGGAGGACTTGCCGATAGCCCTGCATACCTTCCCGTTTCATTCCTGTTCACCTAACACACTCCCTCCAGATACTCCTCCAGAAGTCTCATAACGAGTTGCTTCAGTGTGACTCCTTCCAATGCCGCCCTCGCCTTTGCCTTGCGGTGTAGATCGTCTGGCACGTTTCTGAGATTGATTGTCGCCATGAACTACCTCCAATTTTAGATTGCGGATTTCGGAATCTCATGATTTCTTCAATTGCCGGTGCGTCAAGGTGTTTATAAGTGTATCACAGGGTCAGATGTGTCCTACCGATGCAGAGGAAAAAAATCATCCACAATGAGTAGTTCTTTTCCCTCGCCGCACTCCAATTGCTCCAGAATAAAGGATTTTTTGGCTGACTTGGGATGGCTATCTAAGCAAAATAAAATGACAATCGTCAAACATGTCTACTATGGCATAGATCTTGTTAATGGGGTGATATCCTAAAAAGCAAATTTCGAAATTCGAATTGAGAATAATTGAACCCAAAACAAGAACTCATTAAGAATTCTGCAATCCGCAATCCGCATTCCGCAATGCTAGGATGATCCCTGATGCCATTGCCACTAGGACATACAGCTGCTGGGCTGGCAATACATGACATCCATTCCAAGGGCAATTCAACCGCTAGCCTCTGGAAGACCTTCGCTTTTATCATTGTGCTTACCAATCTGCCAGACATGGATGTCTTAATTGGACTTATCTTGCATGGTAACGGTAATTTCTTCCATCGGGGTCCAACTCATAGCTTCCTGTTTGCTCTGGTGATAGCCTTACTAGCGTCCAATGTTTGGAGGTGCTGGTCAAGAATTCCAAAGTTAAACTTTTTGTTTTGCTTCCTGCTCCTTATTTCCCACGTTGTGGCTGACGCTGTACTCACATCTTCACCAGTTTCGCTCTGGTGGCCTCTGGAGTTGCATTTGAGCACCGGATACAGCGGATGGAGAGAGGTGATACAATCAGTTCTTTTTGGGGCCTTTAGAGACCTCGGCATAATTGTTGTCTCAGGAATGATAATTTTTCTAAACCGCCTAGTGAGACACAAATCCATTCCGCTTTTCCGCACTCGGTTGGTGAAAAACTGATAAGTATACGAAATACATATTATTATGTGCATTACCTTATCTCTTGTTCGCCGTAGATCATCTACCACACCTCTGCGAGGAAGATCAATTTTGACCAATTCTGCCATCTTGTGATACATACGAGTCAACCGGTCCTACCCTGCGATGCCACCTAGCCCGGATGTTTCATGAATTATTTGCTGGGACCACGAGACTGGGAACCCGCTTGCGGGACTGAGCGGAGCGCAGCGAGCGCGAATAATATGGCCGTCCTTCCTGGCGTCCTCGGGTGTTCCTTCGACAGGCTCACCCTGCGACATACTGTTCAGGTACGCCTCGGACCCAACACCCTGCGGTTGCCCGGTGGCCCGCCCGCCTCGCCTGAGTGAGGAGACTCGCGATGGCGGGCAGGCACGCCCATCTTCGTGGTCTCGCGACAGCAATTCATAAAATATCCTGGCTACTTGGGACCAACTCATAGCTATGTGCAGTGTTGATCTTGTCACCAATCGATATGGAGATTAGCCATGTATAGAAGATTCGTTATTAGCCTTTTTGGTACTCTGATTATCATTACTTTTGCCTGCCTGAGCTACGCTAAAGAAAAACCTACCCCATCAACAATTGAGGTCACAGGCAAGGCAAGAATCATGGTCATGCCTACCATAGCCACTGTTGCCTTCGCAGTGGAAACCAGTTCAACAACGGCCAAACAGGCTGCAGGTGAAAACGCGGAAAAGACAGATGAGTTGCTGAACGCACTCAGAAAAATTACGGCGAAAGAGGTTAAAATAAAGACCTCCGGTTTTAACCTTACCCCTGTTTATGATAAGGGCAACAGGCTTCGTCCGAAAGGATATCGGGCGAGAAATTCGGTCATACTGGAAACAACAAGCATCGACGCGTTGGGTACTTTCATAGATGAAGCCTCGAGGGTAGGCGTGAATCGCATCGGGAGCCTCACCTTCAGTCCTGACCGAGATGAGGAGTTGAGAAAAGAGGCTGCGGTTAAGGCTGTACAGCAAGCAAAGAAGATCGCCGAAGATTTGGCGAAAGCAGCTGGCCTTACTATCAAGAAAATCATCAAACTAAGTTATGGCCCGGGTGGACCTGTACGTCCCTACAGAATGGAGGCTATGGCAGCGGAGGCTCGAACGCCCATAGAGGTCGGAGAGATGAGCATCGAAGAGAGTGTCCATGTCATTTTCGAGGCATATTAATGGTGGTACATTCTAAAATCCCTCATGCCAGGCGTGTCCCTTGAATCTATTTTGGGGCCTGGGTAAGCATACTCGAGTTGAAAATGCTGCAGCGAGCGTATTCCCCGTAGCGACACGACTTGAGGACTTCGAGTGAGCCTCCGTTCGGCCCGAGCTCACGGCCGAGGGCAGCCCAACTCCTCGTCGACAAGTCTTGCTGCGGGGTTAGCGAGCGCACTTCAATAAAACGAAATCTCTTCCCTACATTTCGAAGATTCCCTACAGCCTGCTGCAGGGAGCTTCAATCGATGAAGGAGGCTGGCCATGGTTGCAGAGTACTCTGTTAGTCCCGACGGTGAAAAATTCTACTTACCTGGACCTGATGACTATGAAGAAGAAGCCAAACGGTTACAAGCAATAGTAAGAGATCAGCTAGCTTTAGGGCGTGAGATTGTAGTTGTGATGGGCGTGGGGTTTGTGGGGGCAGCCATGGCCGCAGTGGTGGCTGATACGGAAAATGAAAATGGTGAGCCAACCAAATTCGTCATTGGCATGCAGCGTCCAAGCACGCGCAGTTACTGGAAGATCCCGCTCCTAAATCGCGGCATGGCTCCTGTCAAGTCTGAGGATGAAGAGCTAGAACCCATGATTGCCCGGTGTGTTAGCGAGAAAAAGACGTTGACTGCGACCTTCAGTTATGAGGCCTTGAAGCTTGCGGATGTGGTGGTGTCAGACGTTCAATGTGACTACCTGAAGGAATCGTTTGGGAACGTCAGGGATGGGCAAACAGATATGATGGCTCTGGAAAATTCACTCGAAATCGTTGCCGAACACATTCCTCCCGAAACACTGGTGCTCATAGAGACCACGGTGGCCCCCGGCACCACAGAACAGGTGGCCTACCCCATCATGAGAAAAGTGTTCCGCAAACGCGGCATCCAGAGTGATCCTTTGCTTGCGCACAGCTTTGAACGGGTAATGCCGGGGAAGGAATACGTTGCCAGTATCCGTGATTTCTGGAGGGTTTGTAGTGGAATAAATGAAGAGGCCACCCGTCGAGTAGAAAAGTTCCTACGCGAGGTAATCAATACGGAAGATTATCAGTTGACCCTACTGGATAGGCCCATTGAGTCGGAAACGGCAAAAATCGTAGAGAATAGCTTTCGCGCAACCATTCTGGCGTTTTTGGACGAATGGAGTGTTTTTGCCGAGCGCAACGGTGTGGACCTGATCAAAGTGATCCAAGCTATCAAGATCCGACCTACTCACAGCAATATCATTTTTCCGGGCCCAGGCATCGGGGGCTACTGCCTACCCAAAGATGGGGGTCTCGGTATGTGGGCCTACCGCCATATCCATGGTTTTGAAGACGACATCTTCAAAATTACTCCTCTTGCCATCGACATAAACGACACCAGAGCATTGCATGTTGCCCAGCTCACACGGGATGCAATGCGCAACATGAGTCGGCCTTTGGCAGCAGCAGATATACTCGTGCTGGGAGCTTCCTACCGTGAAGATGTTGGAGACACGAGAAACAGCGGCTCGGAGCTAATCGTGAGGAGACTCACTGAGATGGGCGCGGAATTGAGAGCGCACGATCCTTACGTACAGCACTGGTGGGAGTTTGAAAAGCAGGATGAGTATCCATCGCCCACACATAGCTTAAAAAGATTCTTCCGAAACCAAGATAAATTGGTGGACCTGCGCATCGAGCGAGAGCTGGAAAAGGCCTTGCGTGGAGCTGACGCTGTAATTTTTGCAGTCAGGCATCGGCCCTACCTGGACCTTGACCCCGATGAGGTGGTAGAGACAGCTGGTGGGCCGTTGGCCGTGATCGACTGCTTTGGTATTTTGGACGATGAAAGAATCAAACGCTACTTTGAGTTGGGTTGTGAGGTCAAAGGTTTGGGTCGCGGTCACGTTAAGAGAATCAAGGATGAGGTGCGCGAAGAGAAGGAGAAGATGCTACTGCAGATGGGAGCGCGATGAGGTGAACGGTGGTGCACATGGGGTTCAACCTGAATGCGAATAAGGAGTGGAAATGCAGACCAATATAGACAGTAGGGCAGCTCTCGTGGTGATTCTAGCACTTGTTTTGTTCCTCTCCTGCGCGAGCCGTGATGAACGTTTGCGAATTGCCGCATACAAGGGAAATTCTGAGGAGGCCAGCCAATTGATAGCTGAGGGTGTGGAGATTGATGCAAGGAATGAGTATGGTAATACAGCCCTGATCATTGCGGTAGCTGAGTCCGGGGGCCACACGGCAATAGTCGAAATACTAAGAAAAGCTGGTGCAAAGTAGTTTGGCACTTTTTACTGCTATAAATAAAGGTGTTTCCTTTCGGCAAGAAGGTCACTGCTGACATGCCAACCAACTGGTCAACTAGCTAGGATTATTCATTGATACCCTTTGCCTTCCTGAACAATCCACCCTCCTGACCAATCCTCGTGAATGGAACGAAAGGGTGCCATGGCCTGAAATGGTGGTAGATCAAAGGGCAGCGGCCAGAGAAGAGAAACGATTCATTACTTTGATCCGCATTATGACGGCCTGAGGAGGCCTGATTGAAATTTCACCACAGAGGCACATATCTAGTGTAAATCCGAAATCCGAAAAACGCCTATGCAATTAACTCCGCATAAGTGACGGCAGGTTTTACAAGAGCGGCTTTTCTCAGTCTCTGTCCCTAAATTTCTTCCCCTCCGCTGGCGGGAGCGGATAAAGGGGAGGGGGGGAATGAGAAATGGTTGATAATCCTTCTTCTTCCTTCACCCCCACCTTAATCCCTCCCCCTCAAGGGGGAGGAGTTTGTGGGGGACCTGCGGAGCTAAGTTAACAGGCGTATTACCAAAATCAAAATGACCGAAACACTAGACAACTCTCTCTGGATATTTACGTTTGGAACATTTGAGAATTCGGATTTTGAATTTGTTTCGTGCTTCGGATTTCGGATTTCGAATTTGAGTGCGAAGCACTCCTCGGTGTCTCCGTGGTTAGCAAAAGCATATATCGAACTCTGTTATCAGCAGTATTCGGCGCTAAAGGAATTGGCAATAAAGAAACAGGCATCTCCTGGCACATCCATTGCAGGAAAGCAGGTGGGTGAGCCAGGTTTCTTTTTTTCGGCAGACAAGATTATTATCTGCGACCACTAGCCCGGATGTTTCATGAATTGCTGTCGCGAGACCGTGGAGATGGATGTGATGCCGGGCTACCGCGGGGAGTTGGACCCGAGTCGTACTCGAACAGTACGTCGCAGGGTCCGACACCCGAGGACGCCCGGAAGGACGGTCAGATACATGGTCGCAGCAGGCAACTCGTGAAATATCCGGGCTAGTCTTTCTGATGTGCGAAAGCCACTTGAGCCCTGCTTGAATCCCAAGTCGGCACGGTAAGGTCGCACGCTATAGGTATGGTTTTGAATACATCAACAGAGAAAAAGTACAGCACCCTGTGGAGACAAGAGCTGAGACATCTCCAACTGATATGAAGTTGGGCTAGGGAAGAAGCATAATTCTCAGGAGTAGAGATGAAACAAAAGACAGTAACGGTGATGTGGATGCCGTCAGCAAACTCTGCCCCCCGAACTTTCTCTATCCCTCACGTGTATCTCTACATCTGTTTTGGTCTGCTGGTTTTTTCATGGCTGCTGTTGGGTATAGGAGGATATCTCGGACACCGTCTTTATCGTGATTCAACTGAGTTGCAAGCGCAGAATGCCGGTTTACTGCACGAGGTCAAGGATCTTGATACTTTGCGCCATACAATCAAGCAAATACAGAAAGATGAGAGCGTCATCCGCGATTTTTTGGGGCTGGATGGTGGTCAGGAGGAGGGAAGTAATCTTGGCCAAGGAGGTGAGCCTTTACCGGATCTCTCCACCATTGCGATCAACGATGCCATGACAATCAGCACTGCAACGCTGCCACGAGAGATACACGCTAGCCCGCTTGTCAAAAGAGCTCAAAACCTGCAGGCAGATCTCCGGGAATTGGTGGACGCCATGTGGGACCAGAGACAAACCATGGACAGCACTCCCAGTATTGTTCCAGTACAATCCCAGGGGTATTGGTTAGCTTCCGGTTTTGGCTGGCGACGCAGCCCTTTTACTGGGGCCAAGGAGTTTCATAATGGTTTGGATATATGTGGCCACAAGGGTACACCCATCATTGCACCGGCGGATGGTGTAGTCTACAGAAGGGGTAAGCACAGATACTTAGGTAAGTATATCCGTGTTAACCACGGTAGGGGTGTAACCACCGCCTATGGGCACCTCGCCGGATACAATGTGGAAAAGGGTCAAAAAGTGAAGCGAGGAGAGGTGATCGCGTTTATGGGTAATAGCGGCCGCTCTACCGGCACGCATCTTCATTACTCTGTAAGGGTCAAGAAAAAATATGTGAATCCCTTTCATTACATCCTCAATACCAAGAGAAATCGCTTAGTGGATTTCTACCTGAAAGCAGACGGCAGTAAACATTAACTGGAGTTTGATCTACCGTCTTCTGCCCACCTTCGGTATCAAACGTAATATCCGGGCTAGTATCTCTCATGTAGTCGTTTCTTCTAACGCCAAAGTGGTACTTTCTTTCCGTTCTTGTAACCTTTATTTCCCAACACAGATAATCTCCTCATGGGCGAAATATTTTTTAAGTATTTGAATTTACCAAGCATTATCTAATGGTCGAGTTTGGCACGATCTTTGTGTACTGAGACTATATGACGCAACGCAACTGATTAGTTGCAATGGCTTCATTACCTCAGGTTTGAGATTCGAGACGGGAGGCATCCCATGGCTGAAGAGGAAAGGAGTCCATGCAGAACGTGCGAGAGACTGAACAAGACCAAGAACAAGTGTGCAGAATCTTGTGAGAAGTTGAAAATGTATCAAGAAAGCTTTCCGGTCCTCACGCTCTGGAGGGGAGTTTCGGATTCCTACACTATGCCAGGTCTGAATCGGACCCCAAGCTACCGCACCTTGGACTAAGGTTCAAAAGTGATATAATCCCTCCTTCGCCTCTATTGGGCGGGTAGAAACGGTCTCGCGACAGCCTGAAGGCCCGTATTGTCATTCTGAGCCCTTCGATTAGCGCAGAGCCTGCCCTGAGCCTGTCGCAGGGATCCTCAGAATGACACCCCTGGTGTCTACACTTCCGGATGGAAACCAGTTAGAGTTCTTATAGGTCAAATTCGATCTGAACCAAGGTTCCACATCACAATGACACGATTGTTGAGAGTTTAACTCATAAATGGAAGCCCTTTTCACAAGATAGGAATTTTGGTACATACTTACCCAGCTCTGACTTCAGGTACGGTGTGACTTAACTCATTGAAAGTGTGGGAAAATCAGTCTAACTATTTAATTTTGTACAATTTTTGCATGCTGTATAACGGTTATGGAAAAGGACTGCCTTTTTTTGACTTCTTTAAATGGAATTACCCTGAATGAGATCCTGATGGTTCAGAGCACTTTGTTCGTTGCCTTGAGCAGTATGGTTTAATTACCGGTTCCCGAGTTGTTATGAGAACATCTGATCAACGGAAGAGCCCCAGAATACGTCAGAACTTTCATGTGAAATTTCTCAGGAAAGGGGTCGATCATGCGCTTGAGGGAATGACCGCCAATTTAAGCCAAAAGGGGCCTTCATCAGGACAAGACACTACCGCTCCTTCCAAGTCGGGGATCCGGGGGAGCTCACCTTCTTTCTTCCACCCGATTTCACCGGCCAAAACAAGACAGTCGGTTTGCAAGGCAATGCGGTTATTACCCGAATCGATCAAGACAACCAGGGTATTGGTGTCGAGTTTGTTAAGAGTCTCAAGCAGCTCGAACGTGTCACCATCTCGGAAGTGGCAGGCAAAATTAGGTATAAGAAGCTTGCCCAGTATCTTTCCACCCTTGAAGATTTAGCGCTAACCCAGTTTGTTGCTGCACATCCAAACGGTTTTCTAGTCGAAAAGTCTGAAAAATTCCTTGACAAAGATGTGATGTTTCAATTCCTCACCGATGTAGTTGAAGATGAACATGTGCTAAAACAACTACGACAAGGTACGGTGCGTTCAGCGGTGTTAGATGCGAGAGTCATCGAGATAACGAAACGAAAGGATATTACCGAACCTGATAAAATTACTATTGGGCGTTCACCAGAAAACGACATTGTAATCTACAACAAACTGGTCTCGAGAAAACATGCTTGCTTGCAGCTT
>CP070843.1:228551-232968 GCA_020350905.1 Deltaproteobacteria bacterium | reverse complement strand
TGTTTTTCCACAGCGCCTCTAATTCCGCCTGCGTGCGGTGGGGTTTTGAACATTTGAATTTTGTGCTTGTTTCGTGTTTCGTGCTTCGTGCTTCGGATTTAGAATTTGAGCAATGCTAAGGTGGATTAAGGCCGTAGGCCAAATCCACCATTAGGTGCGGTCAGGTTCTAAATGCTCTGGTGTACTTACGACAGTGTCTGTCCCTCCCCACCAGCACCTCGGCGGTCTTTACCGTTGCCGAGATCTCATCGTCCAGGGGATCGATAATTGCCGCGTCGAGTCCAGCGTAAACGGCCATGCACAAGAAAGCTGCATTCAGCCTACCCCGCGCGGGCAAGCCGTACGATACATTGGAAATACCCAGCACAGTCTTGCACCCGGGAAATTGCTTCTTGACCTCGGTGATTGCTGCAAGTGTTTTGAGCCCCTGTTTTACGTCCGTGCTGATGGGCATGACCAAAAGATCAAAGAAAACGTCTTCGATTGGCACTCCGAAAATTTCACAGGCTGAGACTACTTTTTCTGCTGCTTTAAGCCGATCGTCCACGGTCTTGGGGATGCCGCTCTCATCCATGGCCAGGGCTATAAGTGGGGCGTTATAGACGTTGGCCAGCGGTATCACCTCGTCCAAGCTTTCTTGCTCTGCCTTGGCCGAGTTGATCAAAGAAGGGCGTCGGTTGCGGCTCTTCAGGCCGCTCTCCAACACAGCCGGATCCGCACTGTCGATGGACAGCGGTGTTTCCACCTCGTGCTGAATGGTTTCAACGGCCCATTTCATTGCTTGAATTTCGTCCTTCCGAGAGCCAATCCCGGTCCCCACATTGACGTCAATATAACTGGCGCCGGCTGCAGCTTGCTCCTTGGCCAAGTCCAAAAGTTTTTCCTGCTGTCGATTTTGAATAATCTCCTTGACCGAGGGAAGGGTGCCATTGATTTTCTCAGCAATGACTATCATCCGGGCTACTCCATGAGAAAGGACCGAAGTCCAGGAATTTCACGTTTGAGACGTTCACGAATCTCCTTCTGCAAGACGCAATGGGCTGAGCCACTGAGAATTTCGTGGACTTTGTGTGTGGCACGGGCGTTGGTGTCTCTTGCCCCCCCACTTTCCCACCTGTCACGATTGTCCCTGTCACTGAGTTTGGGGTGAAACTGCTCGGAGCGCATGTACCGTCGGGTGTGACGGCTGGAGACAAAGTGGCCGCCCGGCCCAGCCTTCTTGAGCACGTCAAAAGCAAGAGTAGTATCGTCAACTTTGATACCCTCAACAGCGCGCATGATCATGCCGATGATTTCATTGTCGATTACGAGTTTGTCAAAAGAGGCGGTCATGCAAAACTCCAGAAAGCCAGCCGCATCATGGATGCAATTCCCGCCGGCAAGTGCCACCATGAGACCGGTAATGGCGGATTCGTACGCAGACTGGCCGTCGTTTACCTTGGAGTCTGACATGCCGGCTGTTGAATAGAGCGGCAGCTGATAGAATCTCGCCATCTGAGCGGCAGCGGCATTCATCAAACCCATTTCCACCGCCCCGGAGAGGTATTTCATGTCCCGCAAGTCGGTAATGGAAGATATGCAGCCGAACAGCACCGGTGTGCCCGGATTGACCAGCTGGGTAAGCATGACCCCGGCCAGGGTATCCACAGTTTGGACAACCAGATTACCGGCGAGCGTGATGGGAGCCGTGGCTCCACAGAGAGGCTCAGCGGGAACGACCACAGGAATACGGTTGCGCGCCACCTCCATCGCCAGTTGACCGTAGCTCTTGTCCAGTTTAAATGGGCTAATGTTGCAGGTGACCATGGAAATGAAGGGCCGCTTTCTTAAACCTTCAGGTGAACCAGCTATGATTTCGGCCATTTTGATGACGTTTCTTACACCCTCGACGGTGTAAACACCCCCCATAATGTGCTTGCGCGTGCGATTGAGAGCCGCGCCAAAACGATTAACATCTATATCTTCATCAGGGAGATCGTTCGGGTATACATTGAGCATGTAGAAATGGATATTATCCAGAGCCTCCACCAGCCGGGCCATATTCATGACATCTTTCAGTTGCGAACGGCGAGCATCCCTTTTCCCCGGATCCTGAACATTCAAGGCGGTACCGCCGGTACCCATGTAGACTTTGTCACCTCCGATCTCACAGTCGAGCTCGCCGTTTTCCACCCGACCGCAAAGAGTAACCATAGAGGGTGCCTTGGAAATGTGTTCTTGCACCAAGTCTGGCGGTACTTTAACGACCCGGGACGATTCTTCTACCTCTGCTCCCGCATCGCGAAAGAGGTCTCTTGCCTCGTCAAAATTAATTTGGACACCGATCTCGGAGAAAGCCTTCATGGAGGTCTCATGGATCTTTGCTATATCCTCCTCAGTGAGAGGCTTGTACTGCCCCCCGGACAATCCTTTTCTTATTTTCATGCTCTCCTTTCCCTTCTACATATAGGAAAACGGATCCTTCCTCCGGTTCCCGGCCAGCTGGACAGGGCCTAGTTCCTTCTGCTCTCACACCTACGGGTTGGGCAATCTCGACAGGGATTGTATGATTCGGACCCTTGAGGAGTTATTCCAAAAACACCGGAAACCGACTTCCTCGGTTTCATTAGGCAGGAATCCAGAAGTTCAACGTTTAACTGCTTGGGGTTAAAGATGTTGAAGAGTTTTTTCTGCTGGGAGACGGGCCAGTCACAGTAGCCAGGGCTAAAACGCAAGGTAACAGTCCTGTCCTCCGCACTGAATCGAATTTCCATGAGGTTTTGGAAACGATCAATCATGTTCTCAACTGCCACCGAAGCCATGGCATCGAGAATGTAAGCGTCCGCAAGCTTTTGTTTGCCCAAAAGTCTATTGACCTCATTTTCCACACCGGTTCCAATAGTACCGACAAAACACACTATTTCTTCCGCATTTTTCAAAGTCTTGGCGAGCTTGGCGCTTGTGAATTCAATAGCTTCATCAAGCTGAACTACATCGTTATCCATTGCGCTGGGCTTGACAATACGATAGTGCAAGCTGGGTTTGACAAGCTTATTTAATTTCTGCCTAGCAGTTCGCACTTTTTTTCTGATTGATTTTGGCAAGCTCTTTTTCTTCTGACCGCCAAGAAGCTTCGCCAATTCGTCGTTTTCGATGGTAGGCTGAATATGTATCGAAGCAGTTGTTTTGCTCATATAGTTATAAATACTTGTATTCATTAAGAAAGAATAAAAAAAGAATATTCTCCTCTCACCTAATAAAAGAGTGCCACGATTTCTCTGGACATCTAGGAATCAGGTCAACACCGGATCAATGTATGGATTCCTAGACCAACGGCTGGCAGCGCTACAATATGAAGCTTTGTAATTATGGTTGGGACAGGCTCTAGAGGCCATGTGGTAGATAGTGACCCACAGAACGCGGGTAACCAGAGGGCAAGTGCAGCGCTCCAGAGAAAAGCGCGGGCCCTAGGTGTTTTGGAAAGAGGACTACTAGGGTGTGTTTGAATTGATACATAGTACCCTAGCACGTGCTCTAGAATTTTTCAAGGGTCCTTCTCAACTCATAGGCAGGCATGTAGGAAGACCACCGAGCCAGAAGGCTTCCGGAGTAAGGCACACGGCGCAAAAAATAAGATTGCAGAGGGAGGAAAAGCTGCAATTTCAAACATAGTCTGGTTGACTTTCGTTTTTTCAGAGTTAACATAAAAGTACAAAATTCATGAAGAGAGGCGTGAGGGAACTGGCCCGGTGACCGCCCAGCAACCTGTACCATCAAGGTGCTAATTCCAGCCCTCAGGGGAAACATGGGGTCATTCCTGACAAATGGCGATCACTCTCCCTGTGCGGGAGTTTTTTTTTGCCGTAATTCGCAAAGGGTGGATCATTGCAAAGGAGGAAACCAATGGCTAAATATGAAAAATATACAACCACAGTCGTGGGGTCTTACAGTGTACCCCGCTGGTACGAAGCTCTAGAGAAACAGGTGGAAAACGGGACCCTGTCAAGAGCGGACATGGCGGATGCACAGTATCGCGCCACCCAGGCCGCAATCCTTGATCAGGAAGCCGCAGGCATCGACATCATCAACGGAGGAGAAATGCATCGTCGAACAAACAACCGTCACGCGCCGCCGAATGCCATGCTGAACTTCTTTTGGGAGAAAATACCCGGCTTTTCAAAGGAAACAAGACCCAAACCCATCACCTCCAAAGATCCCAATGTGTTTCATCCCGCAGCTATTTGCACCGGGCCGATCGGTGATGCGGACCTTGGTCTTGTGGATGAATTCAATCTGGTTTCGAAGTACGCGAGAAAAGCGGTCAAAGTTACCATGACGGGGCCGCACATGCTGGCGAAAGTCGCATGGGACGAGCATTACGGCGACATCTCCAAAATGATGGTAGATCTGGCAAAAGTGATGAACCGAAATTTCATCG
>CP070843.1:225460-228451 GCA_020350905.1 Deltaproteobacteria bacterium | reverse complement strand
GCGACGGCAAGCAAGCCCTTGCCATAATTCTTGTGCACCCGTGCCTTGTTTGGAGACTTCTTTACTGCATCCTCCCACAGCGACAGTTGATTGAGCCACACTCTGTTACGGGCATGGGTAAGTCCGCTCAAGAGTGGAAACAATACTATGATCAAAGCGCACACAACCATAGACTGACTGCGAAGTGATCTTTCCCCTATTCGTGCAAAAACACGAGAGCAGAGCTGCACACAGGCCATGGCCAGGAAGGCAACTGCGAGATACATGCGGTGTTCGAAGATTACATCCCGGAGAGGGATGATACTGGATGTGGGTGCAAGAGTTATAAAGAAGGCGATGATACCGAGAGAGACCAAGCGCAATCTCCCATAGGCAAAAAAGGCCAGGATGAGCAAGAGGAAAAGGAGCAGGAAAGACGTAAGCGTTTGCAACGACAACAAACTGGTGGCCAGTGGGTAGTCCCAGTCCACATTCTGATTGGCAGGCCAGAAAAAGAGTTGCAGATAGGTAACAAGCACGGAGAATTGGGTAAGAAGATACTGTTCTCTAGTGAAAGAAAGCCCTGGACCCGGATCGTGGAAGAACCCGGTTCGGACCAGAGGCTGTAGTTTGAAAGATACGATGATGGCTGCAGGTGTCACCATGAGCCAAAACAGTTTTTTGCCAAGGAGCTCTTTGATTGAAGTTTCAAAGAAGAATAGTTCCATGACCAGGATAATGGCCGGCAATGTCAGTGCGGTCTCTTTTGAAAAAGCGGCACCCAAGGCAAAGATACCAGCCAAAAGCCCGTAACTCCACAGATCTCTTCTTGCTCTAGCTCCTCGTGCCTTGAGATAGAAGAAAACGGTGGCCACATAAAACATTCCGGCCATGCTTTCCGACCGTTGGATGATGTAGGTTACCGACTCAGTTTGGAGGGGGTGCAGAAAAAAGATGCCGGCAGCGAGAAATGCGCCTAACCGTGCGGGAATATTGAACTGCAAACCCTGCATGTCTGGAGTCTTGCAGATTTCAAGGAAAAGAAAATAAAGAAAAATGGCGGCAACATAATGAATAAAAAAATTGAAGGTATGGTAACTTATGGGATCAAATTTGCTAATCTTATAGTTGAATGCCAGGGTCAGATAGGGGAGGAACCGCCCTTTGCCGTAATGGTATATTTTGCTTACATTGGCCAGATCAGTAAAGGCTTCATTTCGCAGGATATGGAGGCGGTCGTCGAACTGAAAGCTTCCAGTGAAGCTGTTTGAATAGGCGACAAGGCCAAACACTAGAAGTGTAAGGACTAAAATGAGGTCAGGATCTATACGCCTGAATATTTTTTGCATTTTCTAGCCCCGACGACCAAGCCCACACTTTCAATCTTGGGGTGCAGAGGTGACAAACCTTATGAAGAAATCTTCCAAGCCTAAACGCTCTGGTTCAATGGAAATCAATTCCATACCTTCCTGCATAAAGCTTGCCAAAAAGGTAACAAGATCTCCTTTCAAAACCTTCACCTTCACCTTGTCCTCAAAACTAGTGGGGTTGTGACCTTTTTGTGTCAGGGCCTCTATCTGTTCGGGGGATACCCGTCTCAGTAAGACTTCATAAGAAGAGAAGCTTTCTGAAATCATATCTGGCAGGGTTCCGGTGAATCGGGATTCTCCGTTGGTGATGATTCCTATGCGATCGCAGATCACCTCAACATCGTGCAGAATGTGAGTGCTGAAAAAAACTACCTTGCCACGATCGCGCATATCCAGCATCAAATCGGCCACCAGTTTGCGCCCCACTGGATCCAAACCTGACATGGGCTCATCAAAGATAAGAACCTGTGGATCATGAATGAGAGCAGCTGCAATGCCCAGTCTCTGCACCATGCCTTTGGAGTAGGTGCGCAACGGACGGTGAGCGGCATCGGCGAGTTCGAGCATGTCCAACAAGCGCTTGCCATGTTCCTGGATCAATGACTGGTGCATACCGTGGAGGGTGCCATGAAACTCGAGAAGTTCCCAACCAGTCAAAAAAGCATAGAAGGTTGGATTTTCAGGTAAGTATCCAATCTGGCGCCGGGCTTCCGGCCGTCCCACGTCTTGACCCAGGATGGCCGCCCTGCCGCTGGTGGGGCGAATGAGATCACAAAGAAGTTTGATGGTTGTGCTCTTGCCAGCACCATTCGGGCCCAGAAAACCGAAAATTTCACCATCGGCCACGGTCAGGCTTAAATTATTGAGAGCCAACACCTTCCGCTGCCGCAGACCTTTGAGGTAAGTTTTGCTCAGTGCCTCAGTTCTTATGGCTTCCATGGGTTATCTCTACCGGGGCAAGTTTACTTGTGGTCCGCACCCTTCCCTGCTCATCTAAGTAAAAGGTACCACCATAAGGATCATCCGGTATCCTCTCGAGCAAACCAGCGTTTACTAAACGTCCTAGATCCTCAGGGTCGGCCTGAAAACGCTCCTTAAATGCTGCGATCGCCTGCTCTATCTGAAGAACCTTTTCAAAAGCTTTGGCTCGGGTGACCAGTCTTTTCTTTATAGCTTCGTTCCGAGCAGCAGGGATCATTTCTTGGAGGTAAGCCAGGGCCAAGGCGGTGCTGCCTCCTTCATAGTAATACCGGGCCGCCAGGGTTGCATACCATTCCACCTCAGGTTTGAGCTCAGCCGCCTTTGCCAGGTACATTCCGGCCTTTTCATAATCTTTGATGAAAAACGCATAGTTGAAGGAGATATAGAAGGGTAGATACCAATCCCAGGTTCGATGGGCAAAACCGAACTTTAGGAGTTGGAGGGCCTGTTCGATCATCCCCGTTTCCCAGGTTAGCACTGCCTGGGCAAAATAGTAGGCGTCCATATTGTAGGGATCCAGTCGGGTGGCCGTGTACACTGCTCGGTAAATCCGCCACCAGTCAGGCGCTTGCGTGCGTAACTCCACCAGGGTGCCAAAGTAGAAGAGACATTGCAGTGAGATCACCTGAGACATGAACTGATAATGGTCAGCCGTCAATGC
>CP070843.1:222382-225360 GCA_020350905.1 Deltaproteobacteria bacterium | reverse complement strand
GAGCTTCGGCTCCGCTTTTTATTGTTGGCATCGTGCTTGCATCATCCACAGACAACATGGTGTCTCTGTTAGACGGTGACAAATACTGAAGAGAGAAGTAATGATGGAAAGGAAAAATAAACCATGACACGAATCGAATCCTTGGGACCCGAAGAGGGGGTACGTGCTTCTGAAAAATATGAAGAATGGTTCAGCGAACTTTCACCGCTACAGCAGGCCACATATCTTTTGATGGAGAAGATCTGTGCTTTGAACATGGGTGTCACGGAAGCGTTAATTGGATTAGATTCCCCAGATACCCTACGTATAGTCGCAGAAGATTTGAAGTTTCATATTGACAGATTTTTATCTGCTTACAACGAGAATATAAGGGGTGTACGTTGACGAGACATAGCTTCTTTGTATGTTTCGCGTTAGCATTATTTGTTGATAGACTGGAGGGGATGCAGGGTTGACTATCTTCCTCAGCCATATCTCAGAGGAGGCTTCTATTGCGGAGGTACTCAAAGACTGGATTGAGTCCACTTTTTTGGGTCAATCCGAGGTCTTCGCAAGTAGCGATACCAATGACCTCCCTGCTGGAAACAAGTGGATTGATGAAATTGATCAAGCTTTGGACTCAGCAGTGGCTTTTCTTGTCCTTTGCAGTCCGGCTTCTCTAAAGAGACCCTGGATCTGTCTGGAAACTGGATGGGGGTGGATAAAGGGTCTGCCGATTATCCCAATTTGTCATTCAGGACAGAAAAAGGATGACCTACCTTCGCCAATGTCGACGTTTCAAGCTCTAGAGATCGATTCCGGTGGCTTTGTGTCCGACCTGTTTACTACGCTTGCGAAGCACCTTGGCTTTGCTAAGTTTCCACGGATCGATCAAGATACAATGCTCCACGAACTCACAGCTGCGATCGGTGCTATCTCCGAGAGTTAAGCAGCCCGCCCATATTTTCTACCAAAGTAATTTCCAGTTGAGTGTGAAGGATGTAATTGAAGCTCCCTGCAGCCAGCTGCAGTCCGCCTCAGGCGGACTGCGGGGAATGCGCTCGCTGGCGCATTTTCAAACTTGCCTGGTGATCGAGGTGAGTTTACTTTTCTCATCATTCATTACACTTTGCCCGTCCTTTTGTGCTCTTTGAATTCTTCAGCGATGGACATAGGTATTGACCTCCTTACCGGATTAGGGATTGTGGTCAGCCTTATTTTCTTATTGCTGACTGTGAGTAAACTTGAATCGCCAGTCCACGGGCCAAATGATTTACCTGGGGTAATCGTCGGCACCGTAGCCCACACCACCAGTGAGGCCTACCTACGAGACCGTCGGCTCTCATTTAGCTCCTTCGAGACAGCGACTGAGGGACTACGCTCGCTCAATGAGGGTAGAATAGAGGCTCTCGTTTACGATGAAACTATGCTTCGTTACCTGGTCAACAAGGACTTCAAGGGGGATCTGGCGGTACTGGATAGTACCTTCGAGCGCCAGTACTATGGAATTGCTTTGGCACGAAACAGGCCCTTGCGTGAGTCCATCAATTATGTTTTATTGGAAAAGATCCGAGCCACGGAATGGCAGGATACGCTTTATAAGTATCTGGGCCAATAAATCCAAGTACGTTTTTTGCATAGGGAAAATGCTCAACTAAGATAATAGAGCACAAGATTTATTTGTTGCCTCAACTCTTGACGCCTGGGCAGCTTAACAAATATTAGGACCCATGCTGTCACTGTATTCAATACGTACCACCTTTAAGATGGACTGAGCCGCTGGGTATAGATTCCTCTAGCCTAGGGTGAGAAAAATGGTTCCGATCATTTCGGCCTACCGTGAGTCGTTAATCAAGAAGAGGTCGCGACGCCTGTTCCTGGTTTTCTTGATCGTTGGCACGCTGCTTGGATGTACTGCGCACATCTACACGCCATTCCAGCCCGAAGTCAGCACGCGGGCAGAGCGACAGTCCGGGCCTCCCATCCTGGCTTACGAAAAGGGGCCGGTACCTTTCGAGAATAGTATTCTTCAGCAAGACCCGAAATTGGCTTACCAAGTGCGGCATCTCAAGATCACTTCCATCGGCGAGAACGGCCAGGACGGCAACCGCATCGAGGTCCTCTACTACCGCAGCAACACCGCCGGAGAGCTGCCGTTGGTCATTGTGTTGCCAATCTGGGGCGACGGCTTTGGCCTGACCTATCCGCCCGCGAGGATCACGTCTACATTGCGGCTCCGCAGTCATGGTGGCATGCACATCCTGCGTGTGCTCGGAGCCCGGGACATGAGTGACTGGGAGGCAGTTGGCGAGGCCGAGACCGAAGAGCAGTTCCTGTCAAACATGGCTAACATTGCGCAGCGGGAGGCTGTCAAGATTGTCGACATCAGCCGTTTGGTTGACTGGGCCGAGAGGCGCAACGAAATCAATGCCGCGCGCACCGGACTGATCGGCTTCAGCCGTAGCGCTGTGACGGCCGGCATGGTGACCGTAAACGAGCCGCGCTTCGCAGCCGTTGTGATAGTGATGGGCGGAGCACATCCTCACAGCATTCTGGCGACCTGCGACGGCGACGCCGGCCGGCCGCGCGAGAAGATCCTGCAACGCTTCGGGTGGACAGCCGCAGATTATGAACAAGCCATTGAGCCCCTCTTCCGGCACATTGACACCGCCAATTATCCGGGCCGCGCAGACCCTAGTCGTATCCTCATCTTCGACTCCCATGAGGACGAGTGCATACCTCGGAATGCACGGGACGACCTGTGGTAAGCACTGGGGCGGCCCGCCCGTATTAGCTTTTTGTACAGGCACGATACGTCCTTCCTGTCAATGACCCCCCTTGGCTTCAACTGGATGCGCGGTGAGATCTATGAATTTTTCGAGCGCACGCTGTGATTAGGGATGGAGCCGGCGACGCTGGCTTAGCCCGGATATTTCATGAATTGGTGTCGCGAGACCGCGAAGATGGGCGTGCCACCTGGCAACCGCAGGGTGTTGGCG
>CP070843.1:212934-222282 GCA_020350905.1 Deltaproteobacteria bacterium | reverse complement strand
GCAGCCAACCTGCGCCGGGCCGCAGAACTGACCAGAATTCCAGATGAACGCGTTCTGGAAATCTACAACGCTCTCCGCCCTTATCGTTCCACTAAAAGGGAGCTACTCGACATTGCCGGGGAGTTGGAATCACAGTACCAGGCTCGAGTGTGTGCAGCACTGGTTCGAGAAGCGGCAGATGAGTATGAAAGGCGGGGCAGGTTGAAGCAATCCTAAAAGGAGTTCTTGGGGGATGGCTTACATCGCCGGAGTGGATATTGGCAACAATTCCACCGAGGTGGCCATAGCGCAACTAGGACAAAGCGGTGAGGTGCGCTTTCTCTCTAGTGCTCTGGTGCGGACTGTGGGCATCAAGGGTACCGTCCAGAATGCCATGGGAATTATTGACGCACTCGACCTTGGCTTGGAGCCCCTGAGCATTGAGCGCCATGACCTAGACATAGTCCTTCTCAACGAGGCCACCCCGGTGATTGGTGATGTGGCTATGGAGACCATCACAGAGACGGTCATAACTGAATCGGCCATGATCGGCCACAATCCATCCACTCCCGGAGGGCAGGGGTTAGGCATAGGAACCAGCGTCACCCTGGATGATCTGGAGAGGGTTTCAACCGACCAGCCTTGGATTGTGATCATTCCGGAAGAAATGGATTTCCGAGAGGCGGCGTCTCGCTTGAACAGGGCAACATCTGCTGGCCTTGATATTGTAGGGGCCATTGTTCAGAAAGACGATGCCGTCCTTATAAACAACCGGTTGCACAGCCCCGTTCCCATTGTCGATGAAGTGGCCCACATCGAGCGGGTCCCGATGGGAATGGTTGCGGCTATAGAGGTGGCGGGCCCAGGCAAAACCATCGAAAAACTTTCCAACCCTTATGACATAGCCACCGTGTTCGGGCTCGATCCCGAGGAGACTCGCAGAGTTGTACCCATTGCTCGGGCTCTGATGGGAACCCGCAGTGCGGTGGTCATCAAAACACCCCAAGGAGATATTCAAGAGCGGCGTATTCCGGCGGGCAAGATCACGCTTATTGGCCAGGAGCGCAAGACGGAAGTGCAGGTGCAAGACGGGGCGGAGGCAATTATGCACCAGTTGGATCAAGTTTACCCTCTGGTGGAAATTGAAGCGGAGCCTGGGACCAATGTGGGGGGGATGTTTGAACACGTACGTAAAGTGATGGCGAACCTTACCGACCAGCCGGTGAGTTCGGTCCGGGTGCAGGATGTGCTGGCGGTGGACACCCTGAAGCCCCAGATGGTCCTGGGCGCCTTGGCAGGAGAGTACACCCTGGGCAACGCCGTGGGACTTGCTGCCATGGTGGAAACCCATAAACTTCCCATGCAAAGGCTTGCCAGAAAGCTGGAAGAGGAAATTATAGTTCGCACCATTGTGGGTGGCATCGAAGCTGAAATGGCCATTTACGGTGCCCTGACCACCCCCGGAATTCAGCCTCCATTGGCCATTCTAGATCTCGGAGGAGGTTCTACCGATGCTTCTCTCATAGACGAGGCAGGGGTGATTCACAGTGTTCACTTGGCAGGCGCCGGTGACATGGTAACTCTTCTCATTGATACAGAACTGGGTCTCGAAGACCGGGAACTGGCGGAAAACATCAAACGCTTTCCCCTGGCCAAAGCGGAAACCCTTTTCCACCAACGGCATGAAGATGGCTCGGTCCAGTTCTTCCACGAGCCCTTCGATCCGCGTCTGTTCGGGCGAGTAGTGGTGTTGGCGGAAAACGGATCAATACCGCTGGATACCCGGGAATCGCTGGCGAAGATTGTTGCGGTTAGACAAGGGGCCAAGAGAAAGGTATTTGTGCGAAACGCTATCCGTGCTTTGGAAAGAGTGGCGCCCGCCAACAATATCCGTCTGATCAGTTTTGTGGCGCTGGTAGGAGGTTCGGCTCTGGATTTTGAAATTCCGCAAATGATCTCCGATGCCCTGATTGAGTACGGGGTGGTAACCGGCAGAGCCAATGTCCGCAGCACAGAAGGACCCCGCAATGCGGTGGCCACCGGTCTTGTCCTAGCCCACGTAGAAAAGCAAAAGGAGTAAACTAAGTGGAGGTGGCGAGTTCCTCCAAGTCGGATGAAATGAAGCCTACGGTTTGGATCTTGGCGGGACAGCCTGTGCTGGATGAAGTAATTGCCCCCATCTACTGGGGTCTGGAAGAGGAAGGAATTCCCGCTGAGCTTCGAGAAGTATCTGGCGGGTCAGCAGAGAGTCTGGCCAGGCAGGCCGCGGGTAGCTCACCGCTTAATGTCGGAATAGGTATTGACGGGGCTGGGCAGACTGTGGCCCTGCACCATCGTGATCTGTCGGTTGGCAAGCCCTTATTATCCCTTGCGGCCGACGAACTTCGACCCATGCTGCTGCGCCAGCTTGGTCGCAATGCTGCCCGACTGGTCAAGGGAGACCCGCTAGTCCTCCAGAATGAGGATGCGGCCCGCACTGAGGTTCAGCATTCAACTAAACCTTCTCACAACGAAGCAGATGAATTACAGGCCTTGATTGTCCGGATTGTAACGGAGTTGTTGCAGAAAGAGTAGGGAAACTCATGGAAAAACGAAGCCTGGGACTTATTGAGACTTGGGGATATGTACCAGCCGTTGAGGCCGCGGATGCCGGAGCCAAGGCCGCCAATGTGGTCTTCCTCGGCTATGAAAAGGTACAAGCAGGTTTGATCACCATACGGTTCCTCGGCGAGGTGGCTGCCGTCAAGGCCGCAGTTGCGGCAGGTGCGGCGGCAGCTGAAAAGGTGGGGCGAGTTGTGGCGGTGCACGTTATTCCAAGACCGGACGGGCAAATCCCCATGGAGCCGGCCGGCGAGCCACCTCCGACGACCAAGCCAAAAGCGGAACCTCCGAAACCGCCTCCTCCATCGAAGGAGAAGACAGTCGAGAAGCCCGCGAAACCACCGTCTCCGCCCGAAGGGGAGAAGGTTGAGGTGATGCCGGAACCACCTCCTCCCGACAAGAAGAAGGCTGAGTTGGCACCTGAGCCTGCTATTCCCCCAAAGAAAAAAAAGAAAACGCCCGAGAAAGCCAAAGCTAAGAAACGTAGGACACAGAAAACTTAAGGCACAGGAAGCACCGGGGGTAAAGATTGCGCTGTCATTCCCTTGGATGGAAGATCTCCACACTAGCCCACTGAACTGTGTTTAGCAAGGAGTAGGTCATGGCAGAACTTCGCTCCTATGTCTACTTGGACCGATTACAGCCCCAGTTTGCCGCCTATATCGGAGCCAATGCCAGAGGATATATCCCCATCCCGGGTATGGCTGCCATTCTGGTGGAAATCTCTCCAGGGGTAATGATTAATAAGGTAACAGATGCGGCTGTGAAGGCGGCCAATGTTAGACCAGGACTTATGGTGGTGGAACGTCATTTCGGCGTGCTGGAATTTCACTCCCAAGCGCAGGCTGAGGTGAAGCATGCCGGCACCGCCGTGCTCAAAACCCTGGGCTTGACTCTTGACGATCGTATAAAGCCAACAATTCTTAGTTCTCAGATCATCCACAAGGTAAATGCCTACCACGCCCAGATGGTGAATGTCTCGCGTCTTTGCTCGATGCTCCTTTCGGGGCAGGATCTGTACAGTCTTGAAGTTCAGCCGGCCGCTTATATAACCCACGCGGCCAACGAAGCCGAAAAAAATTCTCAAATTACACTGGTGGACTGTCGAACCTACGGCGCGGTGGGGAGATTATACCTAGGAGGCAAACGGTCGGACGTGGAGCGGGCTGGAACCGCTGCAGAGGCTGCCATCAAGAGTATCAAAGGTAAGGAGATTAAAAGGTGATCAGTGAATCGGTTAACCAGCGCATAACGGACTTTCAGGCTGCCCTCAAGCTGAACGGCAGTCGGCGTCCCATCGGAGACTTATATGCCGGTGTGGATCTTGGCACCTCCTACATCGTCACTGCTGTAGTGGACGGCCAGGGTGCACCCATTGCCGGCGTAGTTACTCACAGCCTGTCCAGCATCCGCGACGGCCTAATATTGGATTATGTAGGTGCCATCGCCATCCTGCGCCGGCAGGTGGAAACGCTTCGGGGCGCAGGCTTCCCCATCAAAGCGGCTGCCGCTGCCTATCCACCCGGTACCGTCGGTCGCAACGCCCAGGCCTTCGGCAATGTTCTGCAAGCGGTGGAGTTGAAGGTGGAGGGACTTATTGATGAACCTACTGCAGCTTCGCTTGTGTTGGAGATCACAGAGGGTGCCGTAGTGGATATCGGCGGAGGAACGACCGGCATATCAGTGATTGAAAACGGGGAGGTAGTCTACACCGCGGACGAGCCCACCGGTGGTGTCCATGTGGATCTGGTCCTCGCCGGGCACTACAGGATTGAAGATCACGAGGCGGAGGCCATGAAGAGAGACCCCTCCCGCCAAAATGAGTTGTTTCCCCTGGTACAGCCGGTATTCCAGAAGATGGCAACCATCGTACGTCAGCATCTGCAAGACCACTCCGTCGAGACCCTTTATCTGGTTGGGGGGACGAGCAGTTTTCCCAGCATCGAAAGGGTGATGGCTGAGGAAACAGGTTTGGTGGTGGCCAAACCGCGCCATCCTCTGTTGGTGACCCCTCTCGGTATCGCTCTGAATTGTGCGCAGCGACTAAAGGACCAGAGCTAAACTGGAGCGATGATGAAGGAGCAAGACATACAGCGGATTGTCTCCGAGGTAATTGGCAGGTTGGCAGTGCGGCTGGGAGCGGATGGCAGCCGGGGAACCCTGATTGCGGTTTTTACCGGCGCAACGGTGGGCTTCAAAGAGGCCGTCCAACAGGTCGGCTCACTCATCTTGGATGGTTACCGGGTGCAGGTGGTATTTTCTCCGGCGGCCGAAGAACTTTACGGCCAGGTGGTCAGAAATGAGTTGGCCGGTTTCCCCCACTTGAGTTCGCTGGATCCAACAGAGTGGCTTTCTAATCTCAGGAGGGCGCGCTGTGTTGTGGTCCCCTTGCTAAGTGTCAACACGCTCTCCAAGATCACAATGCTTATTGCCGATACACTCGCCGCCAATCTTATTGTGCATGGGCTCTTTGGGGGAAAAACGGTTATAGCGGCGCAAAACGGTGTTGATCCAATGGGTGCTGGCAGAGAAGCGTTGGGTTTTCACCAGGGTAGCCCGGCGCTGAAACAGGCCCTTCTGGAACGGCTGCAAATCGCGTCCGATTACGGCTGCAAATTAATCGATGTCCGGGAAATCAAGGACGGGTTGAACTCCGCCCTCACTAAAGAGAACCATTCCAGGCGAAAGCAGGCAAGACCAAGTTCTCCGGTCTCACTGCTCAAGCAGTCAGGCAAAGTTATATCCGCAGGAGATATTCTTCAAGCCTACTACCGTGGGGGAGATTTGCAAATATCTCTCGGAGCCATCATCACCCCACTGGCTCGTGAGCTAGCCGATCGTTACGGCGTCACTCTGGTGGAGGATCATTGGCACTGAGTCCCGGCGAGGAGGAAAAGTCATGTTGATTGGCCGAGTAATGGGGACGGTAGTGGCCACCCGCAAGCATGAACGGCTGGTCGGTAGCAAAATACAGATCGTTCAACCATTGGAGCCCCAAAAGGAAAAATCCATGGGTGAACCCATCGTGGCCGTGGACGCGGTGGGTGCCGGTGTGGGTGAACGGGTCCTTGTGGTGCGCGGCAGCGGAGCCCGCCAAGCTGTGGATAATGATCAGTGTCCGGTGGACGCCACAATCGTTGGCATCATTGACCATATAGACATTGAGGAGGGTAGTTGACCGCATTGTTAATCTATCGGATTAGCACGACTGGCACCTGAGTGATGAGCGTGTTGATGAAAATCTATACAGGCCGCGGTGATAAAGGGGAGAGTGGGCTTTTGAGCGGTGAGAGGGTTGACAAGGACGACTTGCGGCTCAAGACCTATGGAACCCTGGACGAACTCCAAAGTCACCTGGGAGTGGCCCGGGCCCTGGCGCGGCAGGAACCAGTGCGATCCGTCATCCTCGCCCTCCAGAAAGACATCTTTGTGGCGAGCTCCGAGTTGGCTTCGACCCCCAATGGTCTGGCTAGACTGGAGAACCGTATCGGCAAAGAAGATATCGTCAGGCTGGAAAAGTGGATCGACGAATTCACCGAACTCTATGGCCTGCCCGGCAGTTTTGTGGTGCCTGGGAGATCCACGGATAGTGCCGTGCTTCATGTAGCTCGGGCTGTTTGCCGACGTTGTGAGCGTCTGATCGTCATGCTGAACCGACAAGAGTCAGGCCTCTACGATGATCTGCTCATTTATTACAATCGGGTCAGCGACCTACTCTTCGTAATAGCTTGGGGGCTGGAGGTCAGGGCCGCTGTTACTAAAGTTGTCCGCGACCTGCTCACCAGTGTTGTTGAGCGAGGAGAGAACCAATGAAGATCTCCTACTCACTGGCACGTATCTTGGGTTCAATCGCCGAAGGTGAGGCCCTTTGTATGGGCGTACCCATGGCCACTGCCGTGGCGGACGCCGAGGGCGGTTTGTTGTACTTCGGCCGCATGGATGGCAGCTTACCAGCGAGCACAGAGATTGCTATAGGCAAGGCCTATACCGCTGCCGCTTTGCGTATGACCACCCATGAACTGGGAAAACTGGCTCAACCTGGCGAAGTACTCTACGGTATACAACATACTTATCCTGGAAAGATCGTGCTTTTCGGAGGTGGATCTCCATTGCGTTTACAGGGGAAGGTAGTCGGCGGCATTGGCATCAGCGGGGGCACTGTTGAGGAGGATATGAGGGTGGCAGAGCCCGTGGTCGAGGCATTAGCGCGAATGGAATCCTTGTCTGAATGGATCGGGAAGTTTCTGCCGGGCAAATCAAAAACAGAGGATTGGCTATCGAGACTACAGGGAACACTTGAAGAAGTAGTGAAGGAAATGGAAATAACGCTTTCTCATGGTGATTTTTACATTCTCAGCGGTGCAATCATGCTGATCTGTAGAGATGACCGCCGATGAGCCATCTTCGCGAGCCGGAGCGACACCGTACAATAATAAGAGCTAGTGTTGACAGGAAAGTGTTGAATCAGCCAGGGAACCTGGTCTGAAGAAATTGGATGCAGACGGTCCAAGGAGGAATAAGAATGGCGGTGAATCAGAAAATCATCGCTGAGTTGGTCAGAAGAGTTCTAGAGGAGCTTACTGAAGAAAAAGGCTTAAGGTCGGAAAATTCGTCTGGGCTCCACCATTCGGTGGAAGAGGCAGTTGAACATGCCGTAAAAGCGCAAAAGAGATTAATTGCCATGTCGCTGGATAGTCGCGCGAAAATGATTGCTGCCATCCGGCAGGCCTCGCTGGACAATAACGAGGAACTCTCTGCGTTGGCGGTGCGAGAGACCGGGTTGGGCCGTTATGAGGACAAGATCAATGAAAATATCCTCTGCGCCACGAAGACTCCGGGCACTGAGGATATTCAGCCTGCGGCCCTCAGCGGCGACCACGGGCTGATGCTGCTGGAGTATGCCCCAGTGGGTGTCATTGGTGCTCTCACTCCGATCACCAATCCTACGGGTACCATCATCAACAACAGCATCAGCATGGTAGCGTCAGGCAACGCTGTGGTCTTCAATCCGCATCCCAACGCCCGGAAAACCAGCACTCGGATGATCCGGCTCCTACATGAGGCTATCGTGGATGCAGGGGGACCTTCTGGTTTGATAGGGGCTGTGCGAGAACCGACTCTGGACACTGCCAAGCAGATTATTGAACACTCTAGAATCAACATGCTGGTGGCCACAGGGGGGAGGCAGGTGGTCGATGTGGTTCTTCGTTCGGGCAAAAAAGCCATCGGGGCCGGGGCTGGTAATCCACCGGTGCTAGTTGATGAGACAGCCCAGATCCGCAAGGCGGCCCACTGCATAGTTGATGGAGCGAGCATCAACAACAATATCTTCTGCACCAGCGAGAAAGAAGTCATCGTTGTGGACGAAGTCGCCAACTCCCTCATCAAGTTCATGCAAGAAACTGGTAAGGCCTACCTGATCAATCCGGAGGACGCCGAGAAGGTGACAGCCCTGGTGGTGACCCCGGAGGGAAAAATTAACCCCTCTTATATCGGTAAAAACGTGCAGGTGATTTTGCGGGAGATAGGTATCGAGCTGGGAGAGGAGTACCGGTTAGGCATCTTTAAGGCTCACAAAGATCATCCTTTAGTCTGGCTGGAGCAAATGATGCCCATAATGCCTATCGTCCGCGTCAAGGACGTAAAGGAGGGGATCCGACTCGCGGTAGAGGTGGAGCAAGGATACAGGCACACGGCCCTCATGCATTCAACCAACGTGGAGCACATGACCGCATTTGCCCGGGCGGTCCAGACGACCATATTTGTAAAAAATGGACCTTCCTACGCCGGGATTGGTCTGGGCGGGGAAGGTCATACAGCCTTCACCATTGCTGGGCCCACGGGTGAGGGACTGACGTCTGCCCGAACCTTCACCCGGCAGAGACGCTGTACGTTGGTGGAGTCTTTTCGGATCATCTAGTGTTTCTGGCGGAGGAGATTTATGAATAGCAACCTAGATCTGGCGTTAGAATTGATAGTGGCGGCCAAAAAAAAGGCTACCGAGATAGGCGTTCCCATGGTGATTGCAGTGGTGGATGCCGGCGGAAACTTGGTGGCTCTGCAACGCATGGGCCAGGCACTTTTGGTGAGCATTGACATCGCCATCAACAAGGCCTATACAGCCGTAGCTGTCAAGATTCCCACGCATGAGCTGGCGAAGGTAGCCCAGCCTGGGCAGCCCCTGTTCGGCATCCACAACGCTGACGGAGGACGCGTTGTTATCTTTGGTGGCGGTTTTCCACTCAAGCTAAATAATGAGATCATCGGTGGCATCGGGGTCAGCGGAGGCAGTGTGGAGGAGGACATCCAGTGTGCCGAGGCTGCCCTGGAGAGGTTAGCAAGTGGAGCAAAAAAATGAGACTTGAACTCATTCGCTCGCCCACCGAATCTTTTTTGCAGATGCTTCTGAATAACATCCGCCCCTCAGAGCGGGAACGTATTGGTAGCGCTCGCTGGGGAGCGGTCGGTCTCGTCCAGGCTAGACTGATTGATTTGTACTGGGCAGCGGATGTCGCCGAAAAGGCGAGTAACGTTGTGACGGCGCTGGTCATGGGCAATTGCCCCCAGCACATCCAGATGCTCGCTGTTTTCGGCCAGCAGGCAGGGGTGCGGACTGCATTGAACAAGATTCAGGAGCGCTCTCCCCAGAAATTACCATAATATTTTTAATTTTCAGCAAGAAAGAGAAGAGATATAGATGAAGGTGGCGATCATTGGTGGCGGCGGCCGAGTGGGAAGCTGTGCTGCTTATGCCTTACAGTGGGGAGG
>CP070843.1:208978-212834 GCA_020350905.1 Deltaproteobacteria bacterium | reverse complement strand
TGAATTTGCAATCTTTTTTCAGAGCTGCAATTGTAACTAAGTTGTACCCTGTCAGACCCCCTGAGCATATAACATCCGGCCATTTAGTAACTCTCTTCCTCTCCCTTGGCTGGAAGGGATAAAGGGGAGGGGGAATGATTAAGTGGTTGATTTTCTATTTATTTTATCACCCCCACCTTCATCCTCCCCCGTCGAGGGGGAGGAGTATTGGGATCTGTGCATGAATGCGACTCATATCTTCACCCCCTGTGTCCAGCAAAAAATGTGGGACATGGTCAGTTTCGTAAAGGGGGATTGGGGGGATTTTGCCGCGCCTGCCTCTTCACGAAGAACCGCAGCATATTTACCCAAAGGGTAAGCTACAATTATACCATTCCAGCAATGCCGGGATGGGATTTGAAACTACTAAATTAGAGTGTACACAAAAAAAGACCTAATCTGTATGAGATAGGTCTTTCGTAATCTGTATGGCATCGCCAGAGCTACGTCCCGAAAACCTCTACAGCAGTCTTGCCCAGTTCTCCCAAGTTCCTGACCACCGTAATGCCGGCCTTCTCCATGGCCTCGATCTTGGCCTGGGCCGTGCCGCTGGAGCCACTGATGATTGCTCCGGCGTGTCCCATTCTCCGGCCAGGAGGAGCGGTGAGCCCGGCTACAAAACCAATGACCGGCTTGCTTACTTCCTGAACAATAAATTCAGCCGCATCCTCCTCTGCCGACCCGCCAATCTCTCCAACCATCACTATCCCACTGGTGGAGGGATCTGCCTCAAAAAGTTGCAAAGCATCGATGAAATTCGTGCCAATGACCGGATCGCCGCCAATGCCTATACAGGTACTCTGCCCCACGCCATTCTTGGTCAACTGGTCCACTACCTCGTAGGTCAGAGTGCCGCTACGTGAGACAACCCCCACCGAACCCTCCAGGTGGATAGGTCCCGGCATAATCCCCACTTTACATTTACCGGGTGAGATTATCCCGGGACAGTTGGGGCCAATGAGGCGCGAACCACTACTCTTCACCGCATGGTATGCCTTCATCATGTCCAACACTGGTATGCCCTCGGTAATGGCCACAATCACTTCAATGGATGCAGCTGTCGCTTCCATAATGGCATCGGCGGCAAAGCCTGGCGGTACGAAAATCATGGCAGCGTTGGCCCCGGTCTCCTGCCTCGCTTGCTCCACAGTGTTGAATACTGGAATACCATCCATTTCCTTGCCACCCTTGCCAGGGGTTACCCCAGCGACCACATTGGTTCCGTATTCCACGCACTGACGGGTGTGAAACTGCCCCTCTTTGCCAGTGATCCCTTGAACCAGTAAACGCGTGTTCTCATCAACCAGTATGCTCACAACTTTTCTCCCATCTGCTCTGACTCACTGATATGCCAGATTACGTAATCTTTCACCAGTTTGCTCCATCTGACAGATTGTTTGAGGAGCGGCCCTTCGGGCCTTGAGGATCGCTTCGCTTGAGGTTAGAGGCCTACAATGGACTTGTTGCCTCCAACCTTTAGTGAAGCCTGAAAGGGCTGAACGATCCTCCAACCTCAAACCGCGCAGCGCTATGCGCTTTTCGCGATCTCAGCCACCTTGGAGGCAGCGTCCCAGACGTCAGTTGCCACCTTGAGATCCAGGCCGGACTCAGCTAGAATCCTGCGTCCTTCTTCCACGTTGGTGCCTTCCATTCGGATCACAACAGGAACACCAATACCCACCTTGTTAGCGGCCTCCACCACACCCTGAGCCAGTATGTCACAGCGCAATATGCCGCCGAAGATGTTGATCAAAACTCCCTTGACGTTCTTATCGCTCAGGATAATACGAAAGCCGTTTTCCACCATCTCGGCGCTGGCCCCGCCGCCCACATCCAGAAAATTAGCAGGCTCAGCCCCGGCCAGCTTGATAATGTCCATGGTAGCCATGGCCAAACCGGCGCCGTTGACCATATTGCCGATGTTGCCATCAAGCTTGATGTAGTTCAGATTGTACTTGGAAGCCTCTACCTCCATAGGGTCCTCTTCGTCCAGATCACGGAAGTCCTGAATCTCTTTATGGCGGTAGAGTGCATTGTCGTCCACATTGATCTTGGCATCCAAGGCAATGAGTCGCTTGTCTTTGGTTATGATCAGCGGATTGATCTCCACCAGGGAGCAATCGTACTGCATAAAAAGATTATAGAGCTTCGCCACCAGAGGGATGAACTGCTTTATCAAATCTGGCTCTAAATTGAGTCCGAAAGCCAAGGAGCGGGCCTGAAAACCCTGCAATCCATCTCCGGGTTTCACCTGCTGCTTGATAATCTTCTCAGGGGTACTTTCGGCCACCTCTTCGATGTCCATACCCCCCTCCTCGCTGGCCATAAAGATTATGCTTGCTGTGGCCCTGTCAGGTACCACTCCGAGATAGAGCTCTTTGTCGATCTCAAGCCCTTCTTCCACCAAGACTTTGCGCACCAGCTTCCCCTCAGGGCCTGTCTGATGGGTGACAAGAGTCATACCCAAAATCTCCTCAGCAACGCTTTTCACCTCTTGAGTGGACTGAGCCACCTTGACACCACCACCCTTGCCACGGCCTCCGGCATGAATCTGGGCCTTGACCACCACCGGCATGCTGGCCAATTCCTCGGCAATTTCTGTGGCCTCATTTACGCTGAAGGCCACCTTGCCCTGAGGTATTGGGATGTCGAACTGTTTAAATAATTCCTTTGCCTGATACTCGTGAATGTTCATGATTCAAAACTCCCAAGTTAGTTTCTCATTAGTAAGCTTGGTGGTAGGCAATGCCCACCCTACATCTGACCCTTAGAATTCAGGAGCCAGAAGCCAGATGTTGACGATTTCGAATGTCAGATTGCGAAACCGGGAACCCATCCGTAGGATGGGAGTCCGAAGGACAATTGCGAATGTTGTACATTGATTTCTTAATTTCGCAATTCGAAATTCCAAATTCGAAATTATCCCCCCATGCCCTACGCTCTATGCTCCATCCTAACAGATCACCTTTATGACAAAAAGAGAAGAGATTATCAAGGATATAGGCGAGAAAAGTTGGACTGTCAACGGAACAGTCAGTTGACCTGGATAAATCCATTTCCAATTGATTTTTACATGATTATTGGTTAGAATTGACTCCGTGATGAAATGCACAAATGGGATACAGAGATCGCGCTAAATTTCACATTTTTTCTTGACAACCGACACCCTCCATACTAGAAAATGTAGCTTTAGAGTACAATGGATGGGCCTTGGCCATTTCTCATGGTCATTTTGTGCAATCACCAAATATGACCCTCTTTTCTTGCCAAAGATCTGCCCTTACGTTTCAAACTAGCTCATTGCAGGAGAAAACATGAGTGGTAAGAAGAAGAAAAAAAGCGGAACCATCGGTTCGGTTTTGGTAGTAGGCGGTGGTATCGCCGGAATGCAATCCGCCTTGGATCTGGCAAACTCCGGCTACTACGTTTACCTGCTTGAAAAATCCCCTGCCATCGGCGGAGTCATGGCGCAGCTCGACAAGACCTTTCCCACCAACGAATGTGCCATGTGAATTATCTCTCCTAAACTGGTCGAGGTCGGCCGGCATTTGAATATAGAGTTGATCACTCTCGCGGATTTGGTCAGCGTCAAGGGAAAACCAGGTAAGTTCAAGGTGAAGGTCAATAAGAGAGCCCGTTATGTTGACCCGGAGCTCTGTACTGCCTGCGGCATCTGCTATGCCAACTGTCCAGTGACCAATGAGCCATATCCCAAAGAGGTTCAGGGCTAGAGGTCTAAGCCTGAACCGAGACGAATGAGGAGGAATTACCCGTGGTCGAAAGCGCAACTTCACAGGAAATGGCAGATATGGTGGAG
>CP070843.1:203899-208878 GCA_020350905.1 Deltaproteobacteria bacterium | reverse complement strand
GAGGGGTAGTGGTGGAGACAACGATTCCCAAACCGGGCCGCACCTGATCGAGAGCACCGATCAGGGTTGAGGCCACCCCGACCTCACCCACTGAGACGGCATGGATCCAGACCAGGGGCTTTTGGTGGAGAGAATGGATAGCTCCTTGCGAATGAAAGCCAAGACGTTGTTTCCAGCGCTCAGCCTTCTCTTCAGGTAGTAACCGGCAGGCGAGATAGGCAAAGGGTGCCAAAGTTGCCGCTATGGGAAGGGTGGTGACATTATAGAGAAGACGGGCTAAATTCATTTTGGGCTCACTTTGTTCGCCGCGTGGAGCATGGGGTATGGAGCATAGAGTAAATGAAAGATTTATGACTCTATGCTCTATGCTACTTCCCTTTCTCGCCTGACTCTATGCTACTCGCTACTGACTACTGGTCCTTTATTCCTTGTACCTTGTACCCTACACCTTGTACATTTTGTTTATTGCAAACTGAACAGCAGGGCATTCTTGATTTCTTCGGCGTGTTCTGGATCTTCAACCCGCTGGCCTTCCTGGGTCAGCACGTAGAAGATGTCGGCCACTTGATCCATCCTGGTGGAGATTTTAGCCAGAAAGACCTGTAAACGCAGATCCAGCATGGTGCGGGTAATGGAATAGAGCAGGCCTGGGCGATCAGTGGTATAGACTTCGACAATGGTGTACTGATCGGATGAATGATTGTCCACCACTACTTCATCAGGCTTTGCAGGCGCCCACTTTCTCTTTCTTGTTTGCTTGGCAGCAAGCACAGCAAGCCTGTAATCCAGGGCGAGTCGGCCCTGTAGTGTCTTCTCCAAGTCAGCCATCACCTGCTCCCAAGAAATCTCCATTGCGGGCTTCAAGGCAGCCACCTCGAAGGTCTGGAAGGCAACACCGTTTTTCTTGGTGTGGGTTTTGGCTCTGCGGATGTCCAGTTGATTCAGAGTAAGGGTTCCCGCCGCCCTCGCCAACATACCGAGAGGCTGTCGGCTCATCAGGGTAAGCTCCCAGATGGATTGTTTTTCTTCCACCTGCCAGGACAAAACCGCCTTTTCCAGTTGACACTCCAATCTGTACTGGTTCACCACTTCCTCGGGTGTTGCTGCAAGGAGATAACGGGAGGGAAGCTGCTGAAAGTGATGATCTAGCTCTTCTTTGGTCATCTCGTCACCCAGCAACTCTCCCACCTCGCGCTTTAACGATAGGAGCCTGGCCGCCACCGCCTTCGTATCTGGATCACCCTTTTCCAAACGGTGCAACAAACACTGATAGAGTTCCAGTATAGGCAGGTCTTGCCAGTATTCCCAGGCCTGAGGACCGGTGGCGCGAAGATCTGCAAAAGAATGGAGGGCAAGCATTTTCAAATGCTCTACCGAACCAATGACACTGGCACAATGGTGAAGCATCTGCTCATCATCTATATCTCGACGCGCCGCATTGTCAGTAAGGAGCACATGGTTGGCCACCAGAAAGCTGAGAAGTTCCTTCTCCTCTGCGCTGAGCCCGAGACGATCTCCGATGAGCACTGACATTTCACCTCCCCTGCGGGCGTGGCCGCGGCCGCCGCTTTTGCCTACGTCGTGGATCAGCCCGGCCAGTAAGAGCACCTCTTTGTCTCTGATGGACTCCAGCCATTCCGGAACTTGCGGAAAGTCTCCATCATGTTCACCTTTAAACAGTTTCTTGAGCTCAGCGAAAGTTCTGAGATGGTGCTCGTGCACAGGGTGAAGGTGAAAGGCATCATGTTGGACCAGAGCATGGACCTCACGAAGCTCGGGGACAAGGGCTGAAAGCACCCCCGTACCGTAAAGGGCTCTGAAGGTTCTAATCCTGGAGCTTTCTTCCCGAATAATCTCAAAAAGCCAATCGCGCAATGCAGACGTACCTTCCAAGTCTCCCGGAAGTTGCTGAGCCTGGCTCTTGGCCCACTGATACGCTTCCGCGCCCAGGGACACATCCAAATGGACTGCCTGTGTGAAGAGACCCAACAGACCCTCCCCATCGCTTGCCAGCATCTGGCTGTCTATCATGAGCCTGCCGCGCTCAACCCACATGCCAGGCGCCACTTTTTTCGCGGTTGGCTCTTCTTTTTCCTTTTCCGCGGACAGCACCCACTCCCGTAATAACTCCCTGAGGCGATTGGCTACTAACCGGACCTCATAGAAATGGCCTTCCAACTCCTTCATCATGATTTCGACGGCGAGGAAATCCCCCTGATCCCGGTAGCCCAAGCTCAGAGCCACTTGCTGTTGAGCCTCATACCGCAATTGGGTTTCATGCCTTTCCCGGAGAAGCTGTAGATGATTCCTCACCCTCAGGAGAAAAAGTTCAGCTTTTTTAAGAGCCGAGGAGCTATCTGGATCCAGACTGTCCATCCCGGACAACGCATCCCCGCCATTGAGCAAGTGGCCTGCCCAGCGTATTCGATTGAGCTCGCCGAGACTCCCTGCGCTGTACTCCAAATCCGGTTCGAGGATAACTGCTGGATCCCCCTGACCATTATGCCTTTCTTGCCATTCCTCGAGAAAAATCCTAATTGATTGCCAGCCCCTGTTGGAGTCAAATTCCCGAACCAGCAGTAACCTCAAGTCATCCACTAAGGTCCGCGACCCACTAATAAAGCGACTATCGAGGATCCCACCCAACCAGTCAAAACTATTGAGGCCCAGCTTCACTGCCTCTTCCTTGGTAGCCGTTTGAAACTGGACGTCCCAGCCTGCCTGCTCAAGCGGCTGCACGATGTTTGTTCTCCAGGCCTCTTCCTCGAAAGGGGCATCAAAGGTCTGTAAGAACAGGAGTGTTATCGGGGAAAAAGGGCCAAGGTGGCGTCGCCCGAATTCACCGGTAGCCAAAATCGCTCCAGAGCGCCGGATCTCTTTGGAATCCACATCGATCCGGTTGCTCAACCGATTGTAGAGAGAAATAAGAGCCACGTCGATCATGGCAGATATTCTTCCCGGATCTCCCAGTTGATCCGCTTGTTTCAGTCTTTCTCTCTGGGCGCTGAGGTGTGCTACTATTTGGTCCATGAGGTTAATACTTCCTTGTATGGTTTAAAGGATTAGGACTTTGGGCATAGAGCATAGGGCATAGAGCATAGAGAAAAAACCCGTCCCATTTTTATTGTCATAGAGTGTATTGGAAACTTGTAATTTGTCTGCATAAGCTATCCAGCCGCTCCACTAAGGAACCCATAGTCTCGTCGCTTATAAGCTTTCTCATCTCCAATAAGATGACAATATTAGCGTTTTCAAATGTAGCCCTTCGTGCAATGTCCAGGAAACGTCTGAACTCTTTGCTCGAAGAAGACCCTGAGCCCTCAGATATGTTATTTGACATGGACATTCCGGAGCCTCTGAGCTGGTCAGCAAACCGGTATAATTTCTTCCTTTCAAGCTCATCTGCAATATCAAATAGTTCATTAGCTAATTCGATTGACAACTGCCAGATGCGTAGATCTTGAAAATGCCCCAGCGAGCGCATTCCCCGCAGCTTTACTGCGGGGTTAGCGAGCGAACTACAGTAAAATGGAATCTCTACCTTACATTTCGAAGCTTCCCTGCAGCTAGCTGCAGGGAACTTCAAATCTAAATTTAGCCATTGTTGTATGCCCCTTTCGTGTATTTCAGAGTTTGACTTATGCGCCTGCAATCTGTTTGACCCTATGCCCTATGCCTCCTGGCTTCTGGATTCTCTGCCCTGTAAAAGCTTTTATTATACCGAGATTTGTTGGAAAGAGAATAAAAATCTATTTGGAGTATTAGGGGTAATGAAGACTGGGGACTGAATACTATCTAGATTGTCTTAGTCTGGATCCCGGATATCCGCCGACGGCGGATGCCGGGATGACTTGTATAGACGGGCACGGGGCCCGTCCCACCAAAGTAGCAGGCCCTGGGGCACGTTGATTTTTTTTACTCCATGCTCTATGCTCTATGCCCTATGCTCCCAGTGGATCATTCTCCACTAGATTCCAGATGCCGCAGGGACAAGCTCCAGCGCAGAAACCGCAGCCAATGCACAAGTTGGTATCAACCACCATTTCCAGAACGCCTTCCCCTTCCTCTTGTTTGGAGATAGCTCCCCTCGGACATATGGTAATGCAAACCCCGCAATCGCGGCATGAGCCGCAGGAGGAACACTCAGTGGAGCATTGTTCAATGGACTCGAAGCCCTGCAGCCGAGGATCAAAGTATTCCAACTTGATACGAGAGCGATCGATGATCTGATGAGTGTCACCCCGGGGACGTTTACCCGCCAGAATGTCGTTTATGGCTCGGGCAGCCTGACGACCTGCCCCAACGGCATCGGTGAGAAGCCCCAGTTTCACCGCATCTCCAATGGCAAAGATCTGGGGATCCGTGGTCTGATAGATATCATTGACCTCTATGAAACCTTGCGAGGTTTTGACCGTATCGGGCAGAAAATCCAGGTCAGGCTGATCGCCGATGGAAATGATAACGGTGTCCGCTGGGATGACCTCGCCGGTGGTTAGTTCCACCCCTTCTTCGGTTATCTGTTTGGTGAAGCAAGGCCAGCGAAACTTGGCGCCAATCTCCTCTGCTGCCTCTCGCTCGACACCAAATGAGAGAGGTGTCTGGATGTCAATCAGGGTGATGTCCTCTGCTCCTAACCGGTGAGACTCGGTGGCAGCATCACAACCCACATTACCTGCCCCGATTATCACCACCGTTTTCCCTACTTCGGCCTTATCAGCCTTACTATCCTTAAGAAATTGTAGAGCCGGAATCATCCTCTCTTTCCCTGGAACGGGAAGAATTCGCGGTTTCTGCGCCCCAACAGCGATAATGACGAAGTCATAGTCTTCCTTTAGCTGCTCGACCTCCTCTACTCCAAGCTTCTGCTGTAAATGTATGTGGGGAAGAGCCTCACGGACTCTTTCCAGTTCAGCATCAATGATCTCATCAGGAATGCGAGTCCTGGGGACGAGGGAGCTTATCTTCCCGCCCAGTTTCTT
>CP070843.1:199721-203799 GCA_020350905.1 Deltaproteobacteria bacterium | reverse complement strand
TGGTGAGGAAGGTCGCAAGGTGTGTCTTGGCCAGAAAGAAACCGAGGAAAACACCAAAACCGTTTGCAACGATGTCCCCATGGGAAAATGTTCGGTACTCGCTGAACGTTTGAAGCAGTTCCAAACATATTCCCATTGCAAAGAATGCGGTACACAGCCTCAGGTGATGGGGCCTCTGTGGGTAGATATTTGCAAACCATAGCATGAGCACCAAGTAGGCGATACAATGAGCCAGCTTGTCACTTTGCTCGAACTCCAGGGGCCTGGGAGGTTGAGGCCACAACGACAAGAATATAACAACTGCGACCAGTAACCACCCCAGTGTGAGCCATAGCTTGCTGAATCTAAGAGGATGCATTCAGTTTTGACCTGTTTTTGCTGACAGATTTATGTAATTATGACAGGCCGTATGATGAGGGCAAGCACCAGATTAGCAAAAAAGAAGTCACCCCCAAAGAGGTTTTAGGAAAATGGGTATGCAACGTTAGGGTAAACAGGTTGCGGTAGAAATGAACATGCCTAATCATTTATCTCCTAGGCATCGAGTCCCCTTGTGTGCTATTATCCGCTGGAAATTTTCCCACACAAAGATTCTTTCTCGGGGTTTATGGAGTGACCTTTCAATTGCCTCATTACCTGCTGTGCCCATGCTGGTAGCTGTGCTCCGGTGGGGAAGTTTGTTGCTACCCAAATAGTAGGAAGAAGAGGAGGAAACGAAATGAGACTGATGTCGCTGTTCACAAAGGTAATCATAATAGTTTCTTTATGTGTTTTTGCCTCAACTGTCCATGCACAGCCCTATGCAAGGATACCGCAGGAGTCGGGATTCAGCGGTTTTGTCAGCGGTGGAGCTGGGGTCTGGAGAGTGGAAAACAACATGGTTAAGAAGATCGGTGGTTTTACGGTTAGCGATGACGAAATCGGCTCTCTGGATAACAAACCGCACTCGGAAACTGAAGTTACCCCCATATTTAATTACAATCTGAACTACACGTTCGCCAGTACCCGTACGCAAATCTTTTTGGGTAGTGAGTTGGAAAATATCCTTCGCATGGATCCATCCACCCTTTTGGGAGTAAGACAGGAGCTGCCCGACCAAAGCGTTCTTGGGGTGGCTTACGTTTTTTCTCCTTTTGTATCCGAGGTCTACAGGGACCCGTATGTGGAGGATAGGAGTCGGGACGGTACCGACCGGACCATAAATGGTCTGCGCCTTTCCTATGCCAACATCCTGGCCTCGGACTTCTCATTCCAATACACCTACCGCAACATAGACATCAATAACGAGAGAAGTGGCAGGCAACTGGAAACTAACGGCGTTATAACCGGCTCTGAGAAGGATAGGCTTGATCGAAACGGTGACCAGCACGACCTGGAAGTGCTCTATAGATTTGTCTCTGAGAGTGGGGGGAGCAAACATACGTTCATTCCCAGCTTCCAGTACTCATATTTTGACCTGGATGGGAGCGACATGACCTACAACTATTTTCTGTTTAATCTGAACTATCGATATGATACGGAAAAATTTGCCATCGCTCTAAACGGCTACTACGGCTATGCCGACTATGACGAAAGTAATCCCGTCTTTGGCAAAACCCGGGAAGATGACCGTTATGGGTTCAGTGTACTGGGCTTTTACAAGCACATTTTTGGAGTCCAAGGTCTTCATCTGCACCCATTGGTGACGATTAACAGAAGCGACTCCAACATAGATTTCTATAAATCAGAAGTGGATCTGTATGCCCTGTCCTTGTTTTATAGCTTTTGAAAAGCTTATTTGAAAACTCATTAATTAATCGGATTGTTGAATCGAATGACTGTTTCTGGTTGCGCCGGCCATAGATGCAAAGGCCCTGGAGCAAATCTACCGGAACAACTTGCTGAAGATGCCACTGAATAAAGTCAAAAATCGATAAGAACTCGCTTTCGATCGCTCAGAACCGTTGAGCAAAAATTGTTCCTAGTGTTTAAGGGACACCGTATGAGGACCTTCCAGGGGACTTGCCATGCGAGTCCAGACAACGCCTACTTGGACGGGTGGAGTGAAATGCAACGAGACTCCACCCACATCAAGTATATGGACCAAGAATTGCGTTGACGGGCGCGAGTAGAGAAACAGCAGTGAATGAAAGTTTGCATTCCATCCCTTAATCTAAACTTCGAACTCCGAGCAGCTGTTACAAGATGCTGGGTCTGGTCGAAAGAGATGCTTTAAAGGCTCTCATAGATATTTTGTAATTCTTCAATTAAAGGTAGTGGCCTGAATCCCAATGCAGCTGCCTTGCTGCTATCAAGAGATACATCTGCCGGTCTGATTGCTGCCATATGGATTTCTTCTTGCTTGCATGGTCTAATTTTGGCAATTTCAAATTTGAAGATCCTCTGCATCAACTTCCCAAAGTCATACCGGGAAATGCGTTCTTTCCCACCTAAATGTATTATCCCCTGCAGTTTGTTGAGTGCCAAAAATAAACCGGAAACGGCGGCTCCGGCACTGAGGGGGGTTCTAAATTCATCTACAAATAGGGTCAGTTCTCTGCCCTCCTTCATCGCTAAAAGCATCGGTTGAATGAAGCTTTTTGCTACTGGCCCAGAAAGCCCGAACATTAATGACATTCGACAGACTGTGGATTGAGGATAAGCTTTCAATATGCGTTCTTCAGCTTGTGCCTTGTGCTCGCCATAGACATTTACAGGGCATACCGGATCGCTTTCTCGATAAGGAGCTTTCAATCCATCGAAGACCAAATCAGTAGAAGTATATACGTATGGGATCATATAATCCGAACAAAGGAGAGCCAGATTGACAGATGTCTCTACATTAATGCTGTATGACGCATCTTGATTGACTTGGCAGAAATTAGGATCAGATGCTGCCGCTGTGTGAATCACAGCATCAGGACGAACCTCTTCGAACAATCCTTTTAGTTCAGACTGGTTGGTTAAGTCTATTTTTTTTATGGTATTTACGTTCGGTATGTCTACCTGATGAGAATAGACCGTCCCGAAAAGATGCCATGTATCTCTCGCCAGCCGACAGATGTTCCATCCCAGAAACCCACTAGCGCCTGTGATGAGTAGTTTCTTCATATCTCCAATTCCGAGGGTTACCATACTCCAGTATGCCTACTTCGTAAACCTTTGTCCAAATGTTAAGGGAGAGATGGGTCTTCAGAACTAGTAGGCAGGCAGGAGTCGAGTTTTCTGATGATATGATTCCAGGGGCTTGTGAGCTTGAACGGCTTCACATGATAATGAGAAATATAGCCTCACCTCGATCACCTGAGACGTGTGAATTCCCTTTATCCACAGCATAGAAATTTTCTTCCTGCCGCAATATCTTGAGTGGTCTGGCCTGAAAGTGGGATAATTGGCCAACTGTGATCTTCTCTCTTTACCACTAATCTAAGATTTCCTCAAAAAGCAGATGCCAAATGAAAGTGTCGAAAGCAGTGGAGACGTGCCTGGATTACCACCAGGCGAAATAGAAGTAAAAAAAAAGTTGTCACGTCTTAAGTCGTACTACACCGGTTCAGCCGTTTAATCTCTTTTCCTATGGACCATGCCCTTCCAATGAATCCTCCGATTCCATGGTAGGCCTTAGTTTCCAGAGCAAAGGCGATGGGCTTGACCTTCTCGATATCAGTAAGCCCATCTTCTCCAATTACAGCTTCATCCGCCTTCATGTCCAAAATCTCGCCGACAAACTGCGTATGCAAACCTATTTCAATAGTATGGAGCAACCTGCATTCCAAAACCAAAGGAAACTCCTTTACATAGGGAGCATTTACCAGATCACTCTTAACCGGCGTAAGACCGGTAGCGGCAAATTTATCCTTGTGTTTCCCTGAAACAATACCGAAGTAGTCAACTTCCTTGACATAGTTTTGCGATGGGATGCTGATGGTAAATGCCTTTTGCGCCACAATACTTCCGTAGGTATAGGTAGCCTCCCTGAGAGAGACTGCTACACATGGTGGACGTGAACAACAAATACCTCCCCAAGCAGCGGTCATCACGTTCGCTTTCCCTTCCCCGTCATACGTTCCCACAACAAACACCGGAGTTGGATAAACGA
>CP070843.1:190371-199621 GCA_020350905.1 Deltaproteobacteria bacterium | reverse complement strand
GTCGTCAACGCCGAGAAGAACGCACAGTTTCTGGCGACTAAACACCACATTCTCTCTGGAATCCAAAGCCATAATTTCACCCTGGTAGACGTTGTTTTGATCATCTTTAGGCCAGATCTGGGCCATGGAGGCCCAGGTTCCCAAGTCGTTCCAACCGAAGTCTGCAGGTATCATTAAGACATTCTCTGCTTTTTCCATCACACCATAGTCGATGGAAATGGACTCCAGATCAGGGTAAATGCGGGCAATGCCATCCTCAAGTTCACCCGTACCGAGAAAGGGCTGCAGTTCTTGGAGATCTGAGTAAAGCCCGGGCAAATGACTTCGTATTGCTTCCAGGATAGCCTCCGCTTGCCAGACAAACATTCCGCTGTTCCAAAAAAAATTACCCTGTTCCAGGTAATGCTCAGCACGCTCCCGGTCAGGTTTCTCATGAAATGAAATCACCTTGTAGAAGCTGTGATTTTGTACTGTATCAACGTGCTCTCCTGCCTCTATATAGCCGTAACCGGTCTCAGCCGCCATGGCCCGTATCCCCAGAGTAATGAGCGCAGGCTGTAGTCGGGCCCTTGCAACTGCCGCCCGCAGCGTCGCCAGAAAAAGCTCCTCGTCGGTGATCAGATGGTCCGCTGGTAATACTGCCATCACTGCTGCGCTGTCCCGCTGCTGCACCAGGAGTGCCGCCAAACCTATGCAGGCTGCTGTATTTCGTCCTACTGGCTCCAGAATGATATTTTCTTTAGGCAGTTCGGCAAGCTGATTGTGCACCTCCTCCCCGTGATTCTCACCTGCCACCACTATTATATTCTCAGGTGGCAGCAAACGAGTGATCCTCGCTACCGTCTGTTGCAGCATAGAGTGCCGCCCTACGATATTGAGAAGTTGCTTGGGTCGCTTTTGTCTGCTCCGCGGCCAGAACCTGGTGCCTTTGCCTCCAGCCATGATCACCACGTACATTATCCTGTTACCTCCGCACAAGCTCAGGGTTTGGACAGTGAAACGAATTGTGCCAGTATACGGTGTCATTAGCCATTTGTCATTTGTCATCTGTTATTTTGGTCTTACGGGAAAGAATTTTGCAGAAGACTACCTTGTGTGTTAGATTAGCCACTTGTGCGTCTCTTTAAGAACATGCACATGGACCGACCCATGGAATGCTCGCGAGAGTAGAGGAAGGGATCATTATGAAAAGCGATTTTGACAACAAGGAAGTTGGCAAGCGTATGCAGAATTTCAGAGAGGTTCGCGGCCTCACTCGGGCTGTGGTTGCTCTAAGACTGGGTATGAGCGAAAAGGACCTTGAGGACGTTGAGGCTGGGGAAAAGCAGCTTTCTCCTGAAAATATTGAGGTCCTGAGAGAGACTTTTTCGGTAGACCCAGCTTGGCTCCTCGGCGGCCAGACTCCCTAGCTCGCGAAACTTTATCCTGTTCTTATGTGGCTGGAGAGTCAGAAAATCATGCGATCAGTCAAAATACCTTTCTTGTTTAGCCTTGCGGCGGTTATCATTCTCCTTTGCTCAGCCTGCGCTGGGACTGGACAAAAAGTTCGGACTGAGCCCATAAGGCTGCAGACCACAGATGGTATTTGGTTGAACGGTGTTTTGCGCCAGCCTCATCCCAACCAGATTGAAGCGGGAGTTCTCATGGTTCACGGCTACGGTGGCAATTTCTATTCAGGAATCATGAGCTTTCTTCCTGAAGCCTTAGCTGAACACGGCTTTACCACCTTAGCACTTAACATGCGTGACCATGACTTGGGGCCGAAGAAAAACCTTTTCGAAGAAAATCTGCAAGACATTGCCACAGGCGTGGATGAGATGGCTCGTCGTCGCTACAAAAACCTCTTCCTCTATGGTCACAGCATGGGTACCAACCGGATCCTCTACTACCTGGCGGAAACGCGAGACCCGAGAATCACCGGAATAATACTAACCGGACCTCCTGGAAATCTCTTCCAATGGAACGTCAGAGCATTCGGCCTGGAAGCGGCAAGCGAGGTTCTCCGCCGGGCCCAGGAACTGCACGCCGCAGGCAAGGGTGACTTTTGGATGCTCATTGACCTCGGCCCACTGGGCAAGACACTTTACACCGCGAACCATGTAGTAAGCCTGAGAGGACCGGCGACCCGCTCCGACCCGTTCACAAACATCGCCCAGGTCTCCACACCTGTTCTCATAGTTCACGGTCTTGCCGATCGCTTGGCAGACCCTAGCGTGGCCGATCACCTCAAGAATAGTGGTCCTCGTGATAACCAGATAACGGTACGAAAGATAGGGGCTGCCGACCACCGTTTCCGCAACCATAAAAAAGAGCTGGAGAAGGTCATCATTCAGTGGCTCCTCCAACAGCTGAGGCGATAAGCCCTCTTCGTTGGAAATCAAAAAGCCAGATGCCCGCTGCACATGGCTGAAAATCCGAATATCTAATATCGAAATTCGAAACAAATTCAAATTCCCAAAATCCAAATGATCGAAACTTTAGTTAAATCTTCTGATTAGTTTCGTTTTGAACAGTGGAACATTTGGATTGCAAATTTGTTTAGGATTTCGTGCTTCGGATTTCGGATTTAAATCAAGACGCCGAGAATAAATTGTTACTTAAGATGACAGAGCAGGAGATTAGCAATGGCAAAAAAACTAGTGATAATTGGTGGTGGTGCTGGAGGACCGAGTGCAGCTGCCAAAGCCAAGCGCGTTGCCCCCGAACTGGAGGTGATCATACTGGAGGGTGGTGAGCACGTCTCGTTCTCAGCCTGACCCACACCCTATTACATCGGTGATGTAATAAGGGATGAGGCCAAGCTCATTGCCCGGACCCCTGAAGCTTTTGCCAAGTCCGGCATTGAGGTAAAACTTCATACCAGGGTAGCAGCCATCCGACCTGAGCAAAAGCGGGTGGAAATCTCTGACGGTGAGACCCTTGCTTTCGACTACCTGGTGGTGGCCACCGGTGCTACTCCTCGGCTACCAGGCGTATCCGGCCAAGACCTCGAGGGGATCTTCTGTTTGCGAAACGTCACTGATGCCATTCGTATAAGAAAATTTATTGATGAGAAGCGCGCTAAACGGGCTGTGGTAGTGGGTGCAGGCCTGATTTCTCTTGAAATGTGTGAAGCTTTCAGGCGACTGGGACTGGAGACTACTGTCGTTTATCGAAAAGATCTCCCCTTCAGGAGACTGGGGGAAGATTTTGCTGAACAAATTCTCATAGAACTTGAAACCAATGGAGTGACCTTCATGGGGGAGACCAGCCTCGAAGGATTTGAGCCCACGCAGACGGGAGGGATTATCGTCCACAGCAGTGGTGATAGTTTTGAAACTGATTTGGTGCTTCTCGGTCTCGGTGTGCTTCCTCAGGTTTCTCTTGCCTCTGAGGCTGGTTTAGAGATTGGCTCCACCGGAGCAATTTCTGTGAACGAGTCCCTGCAGACTAATATCCCTTACATCTATGCCGCCGGTGATTGCTGTGAGTGCTTTCATCGCATTAGCCACAGGCCGGTTTATGCTCCACTCGGAGATATTGCCAACAAACAGGGTCGCATTGCCGGTGCCAACATCGGCGGCCAGAATCTTTCATTTCCGGGAATTGTGGGATCCATCTGCTTCAAGGTGTTCAATCTGGAGGTAGCCAGCACTGGCTTGACCGCAGAAGAAGCCAGGGAAGCGGGTCTAAAAGCAGAGGCGGTGGCCATTCAAGGTGTCTCCAAAGCTCACAGCTATCCGGGGAGTCGTGAACTCCATATCCGGTTGGTCGCCGACACCGAAAACGGTCGGCTTCTCGGAGCCCAGGCTGTGGGAGGCGATGGTGTGGTCTCAAGAATCAATGGGCTTGCGGTTGCCCTGACCGGTGGCCTCTCCCTGGAGGAGTTGGCCTATCTGGACCTGGCTTATGCCCCGCCTTTCTCCGGCGCCTGGGATCCGATACACATAGCGGCTCAGAAGTTACTTAAGTAACGCAGCCTGGTCCAGTCCATGGAGCCTGATTCGCCAAGAGAACCCATTGGTGCTATTCGTGCGGTATTTGGAGCATGGAGTAGGTGTCATTTATGATTTCAGATTGCTGATTGCAGACTGGGACTACCTGTATTCCTTGCCGCTAGGTTCTGAGCTCTTAAATTTGAAATCTGCATTCTGCAATCTAAAATCGCCGGACTCCAACACTCCTGTCATGTTTGCCCCTTCTATCACTTTGACTTATAATTAAATCTCAGCTCCTTCTGACGCCTTGACAGCTCCTCGTGAGGTGCCATCTTGAAAATTCTGCTCCACATGTGCTGTGCACCCTGTGCCGTCTATCCGCTTCAGGTTATGCAGGATGAGGGATCTAAGGTTTTCGGTTTTTTCTATAATCCCAACATCCATCCCTATCAGGAATATCGTCGCCGTTTGGAAACGGTGGAGCAGTTTGCCGGACAGGTGGGCCTAGAGGTAATATACCGGGACGAATATGATGTGGTCAGCTTCCTGCGGGAGGTGGCGTTCCGCGAATCCAATCGCTGTTACTACTGCTACCACCTCCGGCTAAACGCAGCCGCCAAACTGGCCAAGAAGAGCCGTATGGATGCTTTTACCACCACCCTGCTGTACAGTAAGAGGCAGGATCACGAACTGGTTCGCCAGCTCGGTGAGGAAGCGGGGCAGGGACAGGGGATCCCATTTATCGATCGAGACTTACGTCAAGGTTGGCAAGAAGGTATACAGAAATCGAAAGAATTGAATCTTTATCGGCAGGAATATTGCGGCTGTATTTATAGCGAGCAAGAACGGTACTTGGGCGCCCGTCGTCAGTAGTCCATGGTGGCTCGGTTTGTTCGCCACATGGAGCAGGTGCAGATAAATCTGAAATTCTCCTTCGGAGTCCCCACCCTCCGGGCGAGGCCCCGGTTTCGAATTTCCAAATGTTCAACACAGTTGCTGCAACACCATATCGAGATCTTTAGGTTTTGGTCATTCTGATTTTGAGCATTCGGATTTGTTTCGTGCTTCGGATTTCGGATTTGGCTTTGAGCGTGCGCTATGCGGCGAACGAAGTGAGCAACCCTACTCATAAACAAACACCCGCTGGAGGGCAGGAGCCCTCAGCAGGCTATCGATCTGGCTCTGGATTTCTTGTCGTTCCTTCTCTGCTTCCCACCTTCTCCAGTCATCCAAACTGTTCCAGGTACTGATCACCAAGTACTCATTGGGATCTTCCAGAGAGCGTAAGGTCTCACCGGAGATGTAGCCTTTGGCGTGCATGGCCTTACTTCTTAGCCTCATCAGAAGACTACTCAAAGCGGCTTCATTTTCCGGATCCATTCTTCTTTCTATTAGGACTCGAATGGCCATCCTCCTCCTCCTTTCTGCAGGATTGTTCCAGCCCATGGCACAACTGGCAGCTGTTCACGGTGAAAATTCCTCATTTCTGCATTGGCAACGCTCGCTGGTCCATCCGGAGTTTCCGGCTGGACGCTCGCAAGGCTGTCTCCTTAACTATACCACAAGGGATGAAGGAATCGAAGGGCAGCTACTACTTACCGAGAAGGGACGTTGAGAAGTAAGACGTACCGCCTGGTGCCTCTATTATTCCCTTGGCAGGAAAAATACTGAACCCCTATGGTCTCCCCTTTCCGCCCACTTCGACTATGCTGGTATTTTCTTACCATCCAAGACGTCACGAAGAGTCAGTGAGGAAAGTTCTTCCATCAATCGCTCACTCATACGGAGCCAGATGTCACGAGTTGGGCAGTTTTTTTTGCGATCGCAAATTTTGGGATCGTCAACACAATCCACCAAGGACAGACCCCCTTCAAGAACCTTGATGATTTGCCCAACATTTATTTTGTCAGGTTTCCTTGCTAAAGTGTAACCGCCCTTGGCGCCTCGGACGCTGCGAATGTACCCAGCGGCTTTCAGTGGAATAATCAATTGCTCCAAGTACTTTACCGAAAGGTCCTGACGTTTGGCGATTTCCCTAAGAGGAGTTGGGCCCTGATCGTGATGAGCAGCCAAGTCCAGCATCATTCTCGTGCCATACCTACCTCGAGTGGATATCTTCATAAATTTCTCCTAAAGGTATATGAAATTAGTCGGATTATAACAATGTCAGACTTTTCTGTCCAGGGAACAAACTCCACCCGACCTCCTAGCCCGGATAGTTTATGAATCTGTGTCGCGAGACCGTGAAGATGACCGTCCCACCTGGCAACCACAGGGGCTTGAATCCGAACCGTACTTGAACAGTACGTCGCAGGGTTCAAGGCCCGAGGACGCCCGGAAGGACGATCATAGCCACGGTCGGAACAGCCGATTCATGAAATGTCCGGGCTGGTTGCTTCTTGCTACCCTCTTTGTCATAATGCCAATCGTCCCAAGAGGTACCAGGTTTCAGAGCTTTAGGTTTCAGTGTTCAGGTGTCAGCTTCTATGTTTCTTCTACCTGACACCTGAAACCCGACACCTGAAACCTCTGTAGTTGTGATTTGTTATGTGAAATTTTTCGTCACTACGGGTGTAGCCTATCAGATGCCAAAGACACCATCGCATCAAACGATAAAAACCTATGTCCGAGAGGTGTATGCGAGGCTCGCTACTTCCGGCACAGCCAACGTGAGCCACGCCCCCATTCTCAGCGGTGCGGATCTTGCGCATACTCTCGGCTATGACACCTCAGGATTATCAATCTTGAAGAAAGCCTGGGATCTTTTCGTCGGCTGCGGGAATCCGTTGCAGGAGATCAAGCTCGAACCTCACTGGACAGTCATAGATTTGGGCTGTGGGGTGGGCATCGACAGTCAGGTTGCTGCTCTTTCCCTGCAGCCACCAGGTAGGGTCATCGGTATTGACATCACTGTCGCATTGCTCCGACAGGCCAAAAAGCATGCTAGCGCGCACCCACGCTGTCACTGGGTGGCTGGTGATGCTGAGCACCTTCCACTGCGACCCGCAAACGTAGACCTGGTTATTGCCAACGGCTCTTTCAACCTGATGCCCCACAAAGATCAAGCACTGGCAGAGATATGCCGGACTCTCAGACCCGGCGGCTACCTGGCGCTGGCCGATCTCATCGTCGTTGGGGAGATTGAGCCAATAATTGAAGGATTCGAGGACGCCTGGAGTTGGTGCGTAGCAGGAGCACTTTCAGCGGGCGAATACGACGTTCTATTGAAGTCCAAAGGGTTTTCCTGGTGGGAGCTTAAAGAGAAAGGGAACTACGGCCCTCTAGCGGCCGCTCATTTGCTCGCCCGCAAGGGTGGGAAGGACTAGTCATTCAGCTTCGCGTCATTTCTTCGCGCTCGCCTAGCTCCGCTCAGTCCCCGCAAGCGGGTCCCCAGTTTGGCTCCGCCGTCAATTCACTCCGCTGTCATATATGGTCACAAATTCACTGTTTCACTGGGTTTCAATACAATTAGGCGACCGGATCATAGCTTCGCAGTTAATGATGATCTCATTTAAGGCGACCTAATGACAACGTAGTGTTATGACAGCGTAGCGTAATGACTTAATGACCTAAGGGTGCTGTGCACTATTTTTGTTCCTAGGTTTTACTGCTAGGAGCTGCTGTCCGTACTTTCTCTAAAATAACGCTGGTAGAGATTTCCGGCACCAGGGGAATCCTGAGCACCTGACCGCCAGCCTCTCTCACATCTGGAGCTCCCACGATTTCTTCCTCCGACCAATCGGTCCCTTTGACCAAGACATCCGGTGTGAGCAGCCTAATCAGAACGAGGGGATCAGGTTCAACGAAGATGGTGACCCAGTCAACACAACCAAGGGCGGCTACCACCTCGGCTCGCTCGCCCTCTGGCATAAGCGGGCGACCTGGTTCTTTTATCTGTTGCACCGAACTGTCGCTGTTCACCGCCACCACCAAACAGTCTCCCTTCTCCCTCGCCGTTTGGAGCAAACGTATGTGTCCAATGTGAATAAGGTCGAAGCAGCCATTGGTAAAGACTACTCGCTTTCCTGCCTTATGCAGTGAATCCACCTTTTCCTTTAGGGTATTGCGATCAAGGACCTTTTCGGCCGCATTCATCATCGTCTCTCCATCTTAAAGATAGTTCAACACTTCCGTACCAGTTATCAGGGTGGCAATGGTGCTGTTTCACTGTGAACATCAAGAGTTTGTCACTAAATCCGAAATTCGAAGCACGAAGCACGAAACAAATCTAAAATCCGAATTTTCAAATGTTCAAAACGCAAATACTGAAGAAGACTTGTCTCCTGTTTCGATCATTTGGATTTTGGTAATTCGAATTTGTTTAAGATTTCGAAATTCGGATTTCGAATTTTGTCTGCAGATGTCGCTGACCAGTGGTTTCGACGCGCGAATGACAAGTATTACCTCCCAAAACCTTTGCCTCGCTCTCACATCTCCACAGTTCGTGCAACAGTCAGGACTGCTACCTCTTTGGCCCCTCCATCCTTTTTTAACACACGGACGCACTGGTTCACAGTCTCGCCGGTGGTGAGTACATCATCCAAGAGAAGGATACCTTTTCCTCGCACATTTTCTGGCGTCTTGAGACCAAAGGCACCTCTTACGTTTGCTGCTCGCTGCCTGCGGGTCAGGCCAGTTTGTGGTTCAGTCCATCGAGACCGCCTCAGGCTCGCATAATCAACGGATATTTTCAATGCCGATCCTAACCGTCTTGCCAGCAAAGAGGCCTGATTGAATCCGCGCTGCCGCAGACGCTTTGGATGAAGGGGAACCGGAACAATGATATCGATCTTGTGCAGCCGGCTTAGCTCTTTAGCAGGTGCTGCCAACATTTTTGCTAAGGGTCTGACAAGAAACAACTGCCCGCGATATTTGTATCGATGGATGACTTCCCTGAATAGTCCTTGGTATAGCCCCGTCGCCCGAGCTCGGTCAAAGTGGTGAACACCGCCAAGACAGTCACCACAGAGGTGGCGACTAGGAGCTTCCGCCAGGTAGGGGATTCCGCACAGCGGACAGTACGGTTCCAAAATAAGATCCAGCGCTTTGAAACAATCCGGGCAAAACGGGGCTGGCGTTTCAGATTCAAGGATCTGAGCGCAACCTGCACAAGTTGGAGGATAGATAAAAAGAAGGGGTCCCTGCAGCAACCTGGAAACAAGGCTTGGCAGCCCCTGTGCACATCTTTGAATTTGGACGGCGGCTCTGTGGAGAGGTGGTTTTGCCACGTGCCCGATCCCTGATCCTTATCCGCTATGCTCTATGCCTTTCTAAATCCGCATTCCGAAATCCGAAATCCGCAATTCTGCCCCATGCCCTATGCCCTATGCTCT
>CP070843.1:187331-190271 GCA_020350905.1 Deltaproteobacteria bacterium | reverse complement strand
GAGGTCGAGAGTATTCTGAGAGATAAATTTCTTAACTGCTGCATCTCTGACACAATTGGAGTACATAGACAGGCAGTTTTCTTTTTGGCATTTAGAGTGTAATTTGCAGCCGATTTCAACTTTTTCGTGATACTCGCAAATTGAGCAACAAGCCAAGATCATTGTACTACCTCATAGGGAGAACTATTTTATGCGAAGAAGAAATCAGGATTGATTATGTGACTAGGTCACGCACCACTGACTATATTTACAGCTCTGAATTTCATTGCATTCGTCTGGTTCGCCAAAACAAGCGTCACTCCCTGCTTTGATCTGCTTAGAGCGAATATATGTCGTAATGCATTCTCGACAGATCCCGCCACTCACAGAGTCCGTTGGCTCGTCCATCACCCAGGTCCGCTGGCACTTTACGCAAATGTAAGTCATCTGTCAATCCTGGCCTAGCCCGGATATTTCATGAAATATCCGGGCTCATCACACCCGTTCATCGCTTGAGGTTTGCTCTAAACAGCAAGACATATGCCAAGAACGTGAGTTTAATAATTTCAAATACTTAGATCAATACTGAAGATGAAGCTGAGAAAAAATCTCACACAAATGAGCACTTTTTTTCACAGTCGGTTGACAAAAAGACTCAACCGCGAAGCGGAGCTCGTCCGGAATGGCGGGTTCGGCGGCTGGAAAAGGTCAGCGGGTGAGTGGCGGGCTAGGCGTTACCCAACTCCTTGAGGTATTCTTCGAGAAGCTCCCTATCTTTCGGCTCTAGCGCAACAAGCTGTACGCCCATGCCTTTGGGGTAATTTTCTGCTTCTATCTCATTGACCCATACTACTTCGCACTTGCCATTAATTTGCCCTTTATCATTCGGCAAATCTATCTCTATGGTAAACTGGTGGCCGACATCGAAAGGTGCATCGGTTGCCAGGTACACCCCCGTTTGACTGATGTTGTGAATGAGCGCATCTTGAAAATCCTCTTTCCTTGCAAAGCGCACCTTGAGAACCACATCCAGCCTTGGGCTTTGCCTGCGATCGTCCATATCCGTATCCTCTTCTTAGGGTTATCTCTCTAATTTATCCTTAAGGATCCAGACAATTGTATTCTCAAACCCAAGCATGTATCAATAAGATCCATTGCAGAAGTAAAAGATACGAGTTCCGCATAATCTATTGATAATATTGAGTGAATCGACGCTACCACACTATGGTCTGTGGGTCAATGAAAAATTTGTTGACGATGAGCCCCATCGCCCTTAATATAACGAGGCAGTTCATTGTTTGAGATCTCGTGGTCTTACACCTTTTCACGAGTGACTGAGCACCTTTAGATCACATTTGGTAAATGTTGCGCTACCGCGAGTATTGATATGGACGTTTGTGATCGCCTCATTATCGGTGAGAGCGAGCCCATCATAAAGACCAAGGCACTCATTCGTCAGGTTGCGAACAGCGATCTTAACGTCATTATCTGTGGCGAGAGTGGTGTTGGCAAGGAATTGGTCGCCCAAGCACTTCACCTCAGCTCGGTACGGAGAGACAGACCGTTTATCAAGGTTAATTGCGCTGCCATCCCCGGGGAACTTCTCGAAAGTGAGCTCTTTGGCTACGAAAAGGGCGCTTTTACCGGCGCCGACAGGTCGAAACAGGGTAAGTTCGAGGTAGCCCACAAGGGCACCATGCTGTTGGACGAGATTGGAGATATGCCGATGTTTCTCCAATCGAAGATGCTCCAGGTCTTGCAGGATCTTCAATTTTCGCGCCTGGGCGGAAAAAAGGATGTGCAGGTTGACTGCTGGATAATGGCCGCCACCAATCAAGAGCTCGAACAGAGTATCAGGGAGGGCCGCTTTCGGGAGGACTTGTACTATCGCCTTAACATCATTCGAATATTTATCCCGCCGCTTAGAGAAAGAAAGGATGACATCCAGCCTCTCATAAACCATTTCAGCGAAGAGTTCGACGAAACCAGCTACAACGCCAGATTTGACTTCAGCGGCGAACCAATGGAGTTTCTCCACGAGTACAGTTGGCCCGGTAATGTAAGAGAACTCAAGAATGTGGTTGGTCGCCTGATGCTCCTGGGTGATTGGGACACTCTGAAACAAGAACTGTTGGGAAGGGATGCGAGCAAGATAGGTGGTCGGCAACTGGGCGCCGAACCTGGGGCGCCTCTTGCGGACGATCACGAACTTGGAGAACAGAGAAAGTTCCCCCCCCTCAAAGAAGTGAGAAAAAAGGCTGTCCAGGAAGCAGAAGGCAAGTTGATCAGTGCAGTGCTCCAAGAGACTGGCTGGAACCGCAAGAAGGCGGCAAAGATCCTCCAGATCAGCTACAAGGCCCTCCTGTATAAAATAAAAGAACTAGGCCTAGACAAGAACAAATAGCAGGCCCAGGCTCAAAACACCAGCCGTCAAGCTTACCCCTCCCTCTCCTCCATTCAACTAGATTTTCTACCGGATTTGAGGCCTCGAGCGACTTGGCGATACCAATATGACTCCATTGCATTTAAAACTATTGCGATTACTGCACGCGTCGAGAGCAGGAGATAGGCGAAGAACCTACACAGGATATTTTTTGGTTCTCAATTTTTCTCAATTTCTTACTTGACATATTATTAGGTCTGCTCTAAATTCTTTGACTAATACGATTTATCATATCCTCATTCATCATATTGTGTAATTAAGCTTGGGGGGGCACCCCTACCATATTTTTTCTGAGCGTACCTCAGTAATAGTAGTTAACCCTAATGTTTCATACGCAGACCGGCAAAAATACCTGCGCTCGCGTTACAGCGCGCCATCTGCGAGCGTGCTCGCAACAGGATCTCACGTACGTCAAGTACTATTCATCCTGTCCCAGCCTGCGCGCGCCCATATATGGAGCATTCTGGGGCGTTTTTCCTCGGCGTGGGTATGTAACATTAGGGTTAATGCATGATCCT
>CP070843.1:183176-187231 GCA_020350905.1 Deltaproteobacteria bacterium | reverse complement strand
CTTGATAAAGCCGGCATCACCACCGAGCACGCCGCCAGCGTAATCCACCATCAAACTGTTATCAGATCCGCGAGTTGTGAGAAAAGTGTGGTCTCTGCTGTCTCTCCGTAAAGTACTACTTACGGCACTGGTAACCAGGGTCCCCTCTTGGTCCTTGATTTCAGTTGCTGCGCCTTCAGTCACGTTCTTCACCTCAGCGTCGTCATAGGTATAGGAGAGGTAAAGCCTGGTGTAATCCCAGACCGGATAGCTCAGGGAGAGTTTTCCCCCGAAGCTGTCCTTGGTGAACTCATCGTAGTCCCTGGACCAATTATAGCTCTCGATTGTGGCGGAAAGCGGGATATCGAATAGCCAAGGTTCCGTAAACTTCAAAGTATATCTATTGGACGTAGTCCCAAGTTGGGCCTGAAACTGCAGGCTTTGACCTCGGCCAAACAGATTCCGTTCTGCTACCTGCCCCTGCAGGAAAAACTCGTCTGCCGTACTATATCCAGCTCCGGCTGATATGAACCTGGTCGCCTTTTCCTTGAGTTTTATATCGACATCCATCCGGTCGGCAGCTTCTCCTTTCCGGGTGTCCATTTCGACTTCCTCAAAATAGTCAAGTCGCCGCAGATTCCCGACACTCCTCTCCAGATTGGCCTTACTATATCGTGCCCCTTCAACCACCTTCAACTGGCGGCGGATAACTTTGTCCCGAGTCTTGGCATTGCCGCTGATTTCAATCCTGCCAAAATCTACCAACTCCCCTTTTCTGACTCCGTAATCAACATCAACCACCTGTTTCGTCCTGTCCTGGGCAATGTTTGGCTCTACCTCAGCGAACGCGTATCCCTGAGAAGTATAGTGGTCCGTAAGCCTCTCAAGGTCTCTGGCCAGAGCCTCCCGATGGAAGTACTTTTCCTTGGACAGTTTGATCTTATTCAGCAACCTCGCGTCCGGCTCGACACCCTTCCCGGTCACCTCCACTTTGCCCACCCGGAATCGACCCCCTTCGTTTATGGGAAAGTTGATGTAAATCCCCTCTTCATCATGGGTAATTTCAGGACTTCCCACCCTGACATCCATAAAACCATGATTCAGATAGAAGGCGGCAATCATATCCGAGTCCACTTCCAACTTGTCCCGCTTGAGAATTCCCGATTCAGTGAGCCAGAAAAAACCGCCTTTTTCCGAAGTCCTGACAATATCCTTGAGGTCATCATCCGAAAAATGCTGATTGCCTGTGAAGGTAATCTTGCGGACATAAAGCTTGTTGTTCTCCTTTATGCGAAAACTGACATCCACCCGGTCACCCTCAACTGGCTTTATCTCGTAGGTAACCTCCGCATTATAGTAGCCTTTGTCCCGATAAAGCGCCCGGATCTTTTCCACATCTCCCTTGAGGACTGAACGCTGTAGAATACCATACTGTCTCGTGGTCATGGCAGCACGAATGTCATCTTCCGTAATAGATCTGGCGCCGCGGATTGAAACTTCATTTATGGTGGGCTTTTCCTCCACCACAAAAACCACATCCTGTCCTTGGGGAGTGTCCTCAGCCTCTATACGGACCTCTTTGAAATAGCCCATCTTGTAGATCTCTGTCAAATCCTCACGCAATTTGGCCTGATCAAAAAGGTCGCCGCCTTTGGTCTTTACCCTCAATTTAATGGCCTCTGTTTCGATGCGCTGATTGCCCCTTACCAGAATCTGACGAATCTTTTTTCTCTTCAGAATGCGAATGCCCACTTCTCTGGAAAGATCAGAGACCGCACTGGCAAGATTCTCCAGTCCCACTTGGGTTACATAGATGGGTACCGTAGGCCTTCCTTGATCAACATCAACCAGACGCACATCAAAACTGATCTGTTCCCCTATCTTACTGAGACTGCCATAAATAACGAAGGTGCTTCCCAATTCCTCCCCGATTTTTCGAGCTTGAGCATCTGTCATCTCTTGAGCCACCCACAACGCTTTCCCCTCCAATGCTTCCACCGCAGGTACCGGTTGGAATCCTTGCTGCTTCAGGCTCCTGACCAGCATATCCATTAACGGCTTACGCAGGTGGGTAAGATCCTCCTCGCTGTAAAACAAGAGGGGAATAATAGCAAGACGAATAGTGCGGGAATAGAGCGGCTGGGGCCAGGTGAGAGACAGTACCAGCAGACCAAAAAGAAGGCGAAATTTCACAACATACTCGCTCTCTGCAGGTCACTCGATCTCGTTTAGTAGTCCGTCTTTCATCTGCAACTGTCTTTGCATCATGCCTGCAAGTTCCATGTTGTGTGTAACGACAACCAGGCTCACGTTTTGTTCCCGGTTAAGGCTCAGCAAAAGCTCATGAATGTTCCGGCTACTGTTCGTGTCCAGGTTACCGGTGGGTTCATCAGCAAGAAGCACCTTAGGCTTCAACACCAGTGCCCTCGCTACCGCAACCCGCTGCTGCTCTCCTCCAGATAGCTCTCCGACACGATGCTGCAAACGGTGGCTCAAGCCAACCAGATCCAAAACGAACTCCGCACGCTCTTTCGACTCCTTTTTATTCTTGCGTCCGATGAGTGCTGGTAACATGCAGTTTTCCAAGGCAGTAAACTCAGACAGCAGATGATGGAATTGAAAAACAAATCCGATGGTGCGATTGCGGTAGGCGGCCAACTGTTGTTCATGGTAGTCAAAAACGTTCACTCCCTCATAGGTAACCTCACCGTCACTAGGCCGCTCCAGAGTTCCCAGTATGTGGAGCAGTGTTGACTTCCCCACTCCGGAAGCTCCCACCACCGCAATGCTCTCCTGCCCTTCCAGAGTGAGATCGATACCACGCAATACATCAACACGACGCTCGCCGCTGCCGAAGTGTTTATAAAGCCCCTTCACCTGGAGAACAAACCCGGCCCTATTCATAGCGGATGGCCTCCGCTGGGTCAAATCGCGAAGCCTGCCAGGCCGGATACACACTGGCCACCAGAGTAATGACTATTGCCGCCAGGGCGATGAGTGTAACGTCAAGTGGGTTCATCTGAACCGGCAGGGTAGATATGTAGTAGACATCGCTGGGTAACTCAATAAACTTGTACGTGGCCAGCAGTGTACACAGGGTGTAGCCTCCAAGAAGCCCAAGCAACGTTCCTACCAGGCCGATCACCGCTCCCTCAATCATGAAAATCTTCATAATACTTCTGCGGGTGGCACCCATAGATTTGAGAATAGCAATATCCCTGGTTTTTTCTATAACTACCATGATTAGAGTGCCCACGATATTGAACGCTGCTACCAGAATAATGAGGGTGAGGATGATGAACATCACGATTTTTTCCAATTTTAGGGCAGAAAAAAGGTTCTTGTTCATTCTCATCCAGTCCCTACTCCAGTAAGGATAGCCGTCCAACGCTTCGCCAATGGCTCGGGCCACCCGATCTGCCTCATAGATTTCATCTACCCTAACCTCGATACCTGTAACTCGATCTCCGATACCGAGAAACCGTTGAGCAGCCCATAAGGACACATAGGCTATGGTAGAGTCGTACTCGTACATTCCCGAGTCAAATATTCCCGCCACCCGGAAGGTTTGACTCCTGGGCACCCGGCCGAAGGGAGTAAGGCGACCCAGGGGAGAAATTACCGTCACGGGCTCTCCCCGTGCGGCCCCTATATTCCTGGCAAGTTCGTTGCCCAGAATGATTCCTGGAGTAGATCTTAGCCCTTCTGGCTTGTTTTCAGCTTCCAGTTCTTCGAGACTGCCAGCACGTAGATTTTTTGGTAGGTTGATAACCTTGCCAGCGGTCTTTGGTTCGATTCCTCTGAGTACTGCACCAGATATGGCTTTACGAGAGCTGATCATAACCTGAGTATAAATAAAAGGTGTGGCGGCGTTAACCCCAGCCACTTCCTCCACCTTCGCTTTTACTTCCTGATACTTGGAAATATTTCCATCAAAACGGGAAATCACCACATGGGAGGTCACCCCAAGAATTTTGTCCCTCAGATCCTCCTTGAACCCATTCATCACTGCTATAACCACGATTAGTGCGGTTACGCCAACCATAACCCCTGCAATGGAAATGAGGGTAATAAGG
>CP070843.1:174965-183076 GCA_020350905.1 Deltaproteobacteria bacterium | reverse complement strand
TTTATGTTCGATAAAACGTTTTCCTGGAGGTCCTCCTTGTCGCTTTTCATCTGTTTCAACAAAACCTTTAAGGCAATGTTGACTTCTTGAAGATGATGTGATTGTGCGTTCAACTCAGCTTCTCTTTTTTGCAATGCTCTTTGTGTCTGCTTATGGACTTTTATTTCATTTTTCAGTTGCTCATTTGATTTCGTCAATTGAACGGTACGGCTCTTGACTCTTGATTCCAATTCATCATGTGCCTCTTGGAGTGCCGCCTCGGCTCGCTTGCGTTCGGTGATGTCCAGGCAATATTCAATCACCCGAACCACCCGTTTCCTTTCGTCGAAGATGGGGTGGGCGTTCACTTCAACCCAGCGCAGATTGCCCTCCTGGTCGAGATGGCGGTGCACCACTTTAACGGGATTCCGGGTTCGCTTCACCTCAGCGAGTGGGCACATGTGGTCTGAGCCATCACAGGGAGTGCGACGACCATGGGATAGACCATAGCAGGTTTTGACCTCGGGCGACATTGAGGACCGGGCAGCTGAGTTTGCCAAAAGAACAGAGTGGTCCTCGGCGTCGATCACCATGAAAGGGTGGTTAAGCGATTCTAGGACGGTGTCAAGGATAAGGCTGTCCCGGACAATTCGTTCCTCGGTTCGTTTGTCTTCAGTAATGCTATCTGACATTTTCAATCTTCCCTTGTTTGCCTAGACTTTCTGCTCCTGTACCAGTTTGGCGAAGGTCTCAAAGGAGCGGTCCCAGGTCTTTTCCACCTCGGCGGGAAAACAGCATCCCGGAAGCTGGCGCATGTTCAGGTGGTAATTAAGGCAGTCACAACATATACCTTTCTTGTCGCAAGGTTCATAGGTACAGTTGCAACTGGCAAGATTTTTATCCTGTTGACATTCCATAATTCTTACTCCTTCGACGGGGACGAGGCCCCGTTCTGACGAGCTTTTTCTTTGGCGTTGGCGAGAACCTGGGCAATGACCTCGCTCTCAGGATTAAGTTTTCTGGCTCGCTTAAGGGAATCGATGGCCTGTGGCCACTGATTGCCGACTCCATAGAGACGGCCCAAGGTTAGCCATAAGCTCCAATCGTATGGCCGCCTTTTTAGTTTTCGTTTTACAAGCACGATGGCAAAACTGGCGGTGAGGTACTTAAAGCTGTCTCTGAATTTCTTCCACCAGCGGGCCATCAGCTATCACGAGTCTATTCTTATCTAATTTTCAGGCTCTGCCTGGAGCCGGATTCAAGTTTGTTTACTGGAGGCAGAGCCTCGAAAGATCGACGTTCCCAGGCGGAGCCTGGGAACGAGCAGCAGTCGGTCAATGCTTCTGATGTCTCAGGCTGAAACCGGCATCTTTCAACAGAGTCCAATAACGGCGGCTCGCCTCCAAGCGCTCCTGGTTGTCCACCACCACCATATGGATAACTTTGGAGAATTGTCGAACCATTTTAACCGGGCAATAATCCATGGTCAAAAGAGTTGCGATTCCTGGCACCCGTTCTTTTCGGGTTGTGATAATAACCGGCTGGTCAGACTCACTGTCCATGCCTTTCCAGAGGCCGTGAGGGACAAAGTTGTCGGGCTTGTAGGTCCAGAGCAAATCGTCCAGCCGTGCTGCCTGCTCTTCATCGATAGCGATGATTTGCAGTCTGCCCCCCTGAGCGCAGGTGTGTTCTGCTATCTCACAGGCCCGCATTTCCATGCGGCTCGCAGTGACTTCAACAAAGATAACTTCCGCCATAGTTCCACCCATAACAAAAACAAGACAAACAAAAAAAGAACCACACGGCACACAAAGGGATATTTTAGAATTGAGATTTCAGATTGTAGATTTAGGAAGCATCGAGCATAGGGCACGGGGCATAGAGCAAGGAGCCAGCCCTTCGGACAGGACCTGTTGTAAGGGTCAGGTCGAGTCGCTCAGGGCAGGGAGTCAGATCCGGAAGAGGGTCAATCAAAATTGATTTCCTCTCAACTACTTGCTCCTACTGGCTACCTCATTTATGGTGCCTAGTGTCTAGTTCTTAGTTCCTGGTGATTGCTGTACAATCTGCAATCTAAAATCTACAATCAAAAATTCCAACTCTTCGCGTTTTTGGTGGGTTATAGGATTCTACATGCCCAGGTAGGCCCGTTTGACGTGGTCATTGTCCAGAAGCTCCTGTCCGGTGCCGCTCAGTACGATTCGGCCACTTTCCAGAACGTAGCCACGGTCACAGATTTCCAAGGCATGCTTGGTATTCTGCTCGACTACGAGCACGGTGACGCCTTCTTTGTTAATATGTTGGATGATTTTGGAAATGTCAGCCACCAAAATGGGGGCCAGGCCCAAAGAAGGCTCGTCAAACATGATTAACTTGGGGAGGGCCATAAGACCACGGCCCACAGCGAGCATCTGCTGCTCGCCACCGGAAAGGGTGCCTGCCATCTGTTTTTCTCGTTCGCGTAACCTGGGAAATAGGCTGAAGACCCATGCCATAGTCTCGTTGCGCTTGCTCTTGGCTTCGGAGATCAGTGAGCCCATGATCAGATTCTCTCGTACCGTCATCTCAGGAAAGAGACGGCGCCCCTCTGGCACCTGAGCCACACCGTGTTCGATGATCTTGTGAGCAGGAATCTGGTCCAAGCGTTGATCTTGAAATAAGATGCTGCCGTTGGCAGGGCTTAGCAGACCGGAAATGGTGTTGAGGGTGGCGGACTTGCCGGCGCCGTTGGCCCCAACTAGTGCTACGATCTCACCTTCCTTTACCTCGAAAGAAACGCACCAGAGTACCTGCAGATCACCATGAAAAACATCAATGTCTTGCACCCTAAGCATAGGCCTCACCCAAGTAAGCTTCGATAACCTCCATGTTGTTGGCTACTTCTTCAGGTGGGCCTTCGGCTATGGTCTGACCATAGTTGATGGCGTGGATACGATCGGAGATGGTCATGATGACTTTCATGATGTGCTCGACAATAATGATGGTCACACCGCGGTTGCGAATTTTCTGGATCAATTCTATGGCCTCGTCCAGTTCAGCGGGATTCAGTCCAGCGGCGGTTTCGTCTAAAAGGAGTAACTCTGGCTTTGTGGTCAGGGCCCGGGTGATTTCCAACCTCTTGCGCCCTGCAATGGTCAGACTCGCGGCAGACTTGTCCCTTTCCGATTGTAGGTTACAGAACTCCAGCATCTCCAGGGCCATCTTCCGGGCTTCCCCGAGGGTATTAACGCGGCAGAGGGCGGAGGCCATGACATTTTCCAGCACGGTCATGCGCTTCAGTGGCTTGACCACCTGAAAGGTACGGCCAATGCCGAGATGACAGATCTGGTGGGTCTTCATACCCTTGATACTGTTGCCCTTGAAAAAGATATCTCCGGCAGTCAAAGGATAATAGTGATTGATAAGGTTCAAGATGGTGGTCTTGCCGGAACCATTGGGACCTATTAGCCCAAAGATCTCCCCTCGGTGCACCTGGAAGCTCACACCGTTCACGGCCATTAAGCCACTAAAATTCTTGCTGATTTCTTTCGCTTCGAAGAAGCTCACTGCCGCAAGTCCGCCATCGCTCTTGGAATACTGGTAGATAAAATCCAGCTTCCTGCCCTTGATTCCTCCACCACCGTTGATCTCATCCTGGGCCAGATAAGAAGACTACTTTTACATTTCACCAAATTATCTTAAAGGATCACTAAGAGGCAAAAGGCTGCCACCTTAGATAAGTCTCTGCTGTCAGTGCTCCAGTTAGCAACAACAAGGCCACGATTGCTAGAGCTACAAAGAAGTGCAGAAAATCCTTCCTCTTTTACACATGGATATTCGTCCTTGCCGAGTGGCAGTTGCGAGACTGGTGATCGTTTATAGAAAATGAAGTTACCTTACCATTGCAAAAATTGTCTATTCCTAACATTTTAGCTAAAGAGGGACAAGCAGTAATTAAGCCAAGCATTTCCAATAATACCGCTAATATATTTAGGTTAATAGTCCTGCTGCACCTAAGAAACTGTCTAGGGGTAAGAAAGGCTAACAGGTTAGATGAAAAGCGCCAGCAACTCTTTTGCCCTGGGCATGGAGGGTGTTGAAAATGGTCACAGCCTCTTTGGTGGGAACAGCCACAAATTTGATGCCCCGTCCCTCCATAGCTTTTTTCGCGTCATCAGTTACCCGCATACTGCCGTATGCGCCTGTACCTATAACAAGCGTCTCCACAGCGGAGTATAAAATGTCGTCAATGTCCTCGGCATATAAAGCGTGTCCTTCCCGGCGCCACCAGTTTCCAATAATCTGATTTTCAATGATCTTTAAATCATTGCGGTGACTTTGACCTGTAATCGTCATGCTGCCGAAACTGTAGGATTCGATCATTTGTTTTCCCTCAGCTTTCGTGCAAGAGCAGATACTGATTTATTATTGGTTAGTTACTGCTTATGATACACTAGAACATAATGAGCTGAAAGACCTCTCTATGGAATACAAGGAGTTTCTTAAAACTACCCTACCTCAACTTGGGTTACGCTGGCGTCGGTTCAACCGCAAATCCATCCGGAAACGTATCATCGGTCGACTGCAGGAACTGAACCTGCATTCACTGAGCGAGTATCATTCTTACCTCCTCGATGATGCAGAAGAGCGGCGGCAGCTGACCAGTCTTTTGACTGTAACTATTTCTCGCTTCTGGCGGAACGCCAGTCTTTTTGAAGCACTGAAGGAAGTATGGTTACCGACCTTGCTGGGCCGACTACCTGCAGCTGAGCCTTTGCGGATCTGGTCTGCAGGCTGTGCTAGTGGAGAAGAACCGTACAGCCTCTTGATTCTCTGGCAGGAAAGTTTTTCAGGTGCAGGTCGCGAGATGCGCCTGTTGGCCAGCGATAGCGACAAGCGTTGTTTGGAGAGGGCTTTACAGGGTGGCTATCCTGCCAGCAGCTTCAGAGAGATGCCTCTCCGTTTGCGACAGAAGTACTGTGCTAACGAGAGAGGGATCTTTCGGTTACCTTCTGATTTCCCGAAACGAATTGATTGGGTGGAGCACAACCTGATCTGGGACCCACCCTTTCCGAAGAATCACCTGATCTTTTGTCGTAACCTGGTGTATACTTACTTCACAGTACCACTCCAAGAAAAGATCACCCGGAGCTTTCACCAGGCACTCGTTCCCGGCGGACTCTTGGTCTTGGGTCGGAAGGACCGGTTGCCGGCTGGCAGTGAGAGGCTGTTCCAACTAAGAGAACACCCTGTCTACGAGCGTCTTTCTGATGCTAATAAAGAGAACTGATCACCACATATTAATTAATTTCAACTGAGCACATTAGGTCCTTGGCCCTTGACAAGGTGAACATTATCTATTATTCACAGCTTATTACTAGATTACTCAGAATAAAGGCCTATCCAGAACAATCGTTCAAGTCCCGGTGTTTCCAAACAGCGCGAATCGGGATTTATCTTTTTGCGAAGAATGAGGATAAAATCGGGGAAAAGTTTGGGATATTAGTAAAGGGTGAAAGGAAAATGCAGTTGGTAAGGCGCACAAAGACTAGCCGTTAGGAGGATGGATTATGAAAAACAAGTACTTTGTTGGGTTCATGAGCCTCGTGGCCGCTTTCACGCTTCTTTTTGCGGTAGATGCTATGGCAGCGCCAAAGAAGATCGTCATTGGCCATCCTGCCTGTCTTTCTGGGAAATATGCCAAGGCAGGGGAACAGGCACTAGGTGGGATAAAGGGAATTGTCGACTGGGTGAACAAAGAATATGGCGGCGTAATGGTCGGAGGGAAGAAAGTCCCGCTCGAGTATGTATACTATGATTCTGAGTCCAAGAAAGAAGCTGTGACAAGCCTGATCGCGCGATTGATTACAGCCGACAAGGTGAATGCAGTGATGGCACCGTATAGTTCGGGACTGACGCTCCGCGGTGCTCCTGTGGCCGAAAGTCGCAAAATGCTTTACATGGACCACGGGGGAGCAAACAATAAGATCTTCCGGCAAGGTTTCAAGTATATCGTCCAATCCATTGGTCCGGCCAGCAGGTATCACGAAGGAACCCTGGATATGATTCACAAACTCCATCCCAAGGCCAAGAGAGTCGCCTTGGCCTATGAGGACTCTGAGTTTGCCAAAATGGTCATGGAAGGGGCAGAAAGCCATGCCAAGAAACTGGGATTCGAGGTCGTATTCAAGCGCACCTACCCCAAAGGCGTTACCGATCTAACTCCCCTGCTTTCTGCCTTGAAGGCTAGCAAGCCAGACTTCGTTATCGGTGGGGGACATTTTGAAGACGGCCAGCTTTTCAATCGACAGATGGCGGATCTTGACATAGACGTCGATGCTCTGTCACTGATTGCGGCGGCGACCCTGCCGGCATTCTACGAGGCCTTGACCAGTATGGCGGAAGGTGTAATGGGGCCTTCCCACTGGGAGTATGGGGTTAAATACTCTGAGGCGGGAGCCAAGGAGGCCGGGCTGCGCTGGATTGGTCCAAGTCAGGATGAATTCGTTGAGCTGTTCAAAAAGGCTTTGGGCAAGAACGTAATACCGGATTACCATGCGGCTGAGGCTGGTGCGGCTGTGCTCTCCTATGTCTTGGCGGTAGAAAAGGCCAATAGTGTTGACACTACTAAGGTGAGGAAAGCCCTTGGAGATCTCAAGTTTATGTCCTTCTACGGAGGCTGGGATGTTGATGCAACCGGCCTTCAGGTCGGGCATTCCATGGTGGACGTCCAATGGCAAATGGGCAAGCGGATTATCATCTGGCCTCCCTCAGCCCAGACTGGCAGACTTGCCTTCCCCATGCCAACCTTTGCCGAAAAGGCCAAAGGTAGGATGGCAGTGCCGAGATAATAAGGCACGTAGGGAGTGAGACAACAAACGGTTATTACTTAGGCACATTTTAGCAAGTCAAAACCTGACGGAAATCTCCCTCACTAGGTGGCCTGCCACTTGGGGGGGAGATTTTTCTATTCAGCCTGAGTAAAGCAGGATAAATGCAATCTTAGAGGGTTACACAAGATGATATTTGAGCAGCTCGCCGGCAATTTAATCCAAGGCCTTGTGCTGGGTGCCATTTACGGAATGGCCACCATGGGTCTTAGCCTGATTTTTGGTGTTCTCAAGGTTGTCAATGTTGGCCATGGAGCCTTCATTATGGTAGGGGCATTCGTAACCTTGTGGTTGTTTGACGCTCTTGGAATCATTCCGATATTTGCCATCCCTGCCGCCCTAATAATAGGATTGGCTCTAGGGTTTATCTGCTACTACACGGTGATGCGCAGGTTAATCAAAGCACCAGAGCTTGCTTCCTTGTTAGCGACTTTTGCTCTTGGTGTTTTGTTGGAAGAGATCATCAAGCTCATCTTCGGTTCAGAATTTCGAGGTTACAACTGGGCTGTAGGCAAGATCAACCTTGGAATCACGGTTCTGCCATTTACAAAACTCTATGCCTGTTTGGGTAGCATAGCCATTGCCGTCTTACTATACCTGTGGTTCAACAAGACCAGGGCTGGAACTGCCATGAGAAGTGTTGTTGAGGATAGTGAGGGCGCCCGGGTATGCGGGGTGAACGTCGACGGGGTCTACGCCCTGAGCTTTGCCCTTGGCATCGGCTTGACTGTGACAAGCGGCGTCCTGCTGACAATGTTTATTCCTGTTGGAATTAATCCCTATATGGGCGGGCCATACACACTGAAAGCATTTGTTATCGCCGTACTTGGAGGTCTGGCCTCGCCATATGGTGCTTTTTTTGGAGGGTTGGTCTTCGGTCTCATAGAGAACGGGTCGTATACTCTCTTTGCCTTACTTCCCAATGTTGAGCCCTTCGCCTTGACGAGGTTTCTCTCCTTTGTAATGCTGCTATTGATACTTCTGATGAGACCGACTGGGCTGTTGAGGGCCAAATGAAAGTAGATCCTGGCAAATACTATCCCCTGATCCCGGTGTATGCCATATATCTGATCATGTTCTTGGTCGGAAAGAATATGGTTGGGATGTGGGAACTGATGGCAATGCTGGCATTCTATTGTGCTCTTGGTCAGGCCTTTAACATCTTCCTAGGCATGACAGGTTATGTGGATTTCGGTTATGTGGCTTTTATGGGTGTGGGCACATATGGAATGGCACTAGGCATCACCAGGTTGGTCCATTTTA
>CP070843.1:170210-174865 GCA_020350905.1 Deltaproteobacteria bacterium | reverse complement strand
TTAGCCCGGATATTTCAAGAATAACTTGCTGCGACCACGTGTAAGGCCGTCCTTCCTGGCGTCCTCGGGTGTTCCTTCGACAGGCTCAGGACAGGCTCCCCCTGCGACGTACCGTTCAGGTACGGAAACCAACACCCTGGGGTTGCCCGGTGGCCCGCCCGCCTCGCCTTGCTCGCATGGCAGGCAGGCACACCCATCTTCGTGGTCTCGCGACAGCAATGCATGAAATATCAAGGCCAGCGGGAGATTTACGTTAATGGGTTCAAGAAGCGCACTTGATCGTCAGCGGCTCATTCGGATTCTCGAGCTGCTGGGTGAGCGTTTGTCCCCTGCGATGCTCCGAGGCGAATTTCCCAATCTTACTAGGAAAGATGTGCGGAGCCTCTTCCAGGCTATCGCTGAACACATACGTTGCTGTGAAGAATGGGCTGACTCTGCGGCCGATAGCCGGGAAGGAGGGCCTGGCACGCGAATGATGAGTGTTTCTCTTTACTGCGATGGAGCTTCAAGGGGCAATCCGGGTCCCTCCGGAGCAGGAGTGGTCCTTCTGGATGAGAAGGGTAAACAGATTTTTGAACTAAGTCGCTATCTCGACAATGGCACTAATAACGAAGCAGAATACCGGGCCCTCGTAAGGGGACTAGAGGCTGCGGCAGACCTGGGTGTCAAGCGGATTGAGATATTTTTGGACTCTGAACTAGTGGTGAGGCAGTTAAGCGGAAAGTATAAGGTACGCAATCCTCGATTGCGGTCATTGTTTGACCAGACCGTGTCAAGATTGCAGCAGTTCGACGATTATGCTATTTTTCATGTGGGTCGTGAACTGAATCAGCAGGCTGATCGGTTGGCGAAGGAGGCCATAGATCGTGGCCTGCGGGGGGGAGATAGAGAGACATATCACTTGACGCGGTGAGAATAGAGTAGGTCAAATGATCGCTGCTCCGTGCTTGACGTTTGTCGCGGCCGGGGGAGAGGAAAGTCCGAGCTCCGTAGGGCAAGGTGCTGGGTAACGCCCAGTCCCGGTGATGGGAAGGAAAGTGCCACAGAAAGCAAACCGCCTCGGGGAACGTTTGTTTCCCGAGGTAAGGGTGAAACGGTGAGGTAAGAGCTCACCAGCTCCGATGGTGACATCGGAGGCTCGGCAAACCCCACCTGGAGCAAGACCAAATAGGAGAGCATTGAGGGTGGCCCGCCCAAGCTCTCGGGTAGGTCGCTTGAGGCTGCGAGTAATCGTGGTCCTAGATGAATGTTCATTGTCCTTGGGGAGTGATCCCCGAAGGAAACAGAACTCGGCTTATGCCCTGCTCTATTCTCTTTTTTTGTCTGCAGAATCCTCATGCCCCTCTAAACCCTAATGTTGCATACCTACAACGGTAAAAACCGCTGCGCTCGCGCGATAGCAAGCCATCTGCGGCTGTGCTCGCCTCGAACAGGACTTCACGTACGGTCAAGTACGCCTCGTCCTGTCCTAGCCTGTGCGCAGCCACATCTGACGCACTCTAGCGCGTTTTTCCTCGACATAGGTATGCAACATTAGGGTAAATTCATCCCTATCGTTTCCTAAGCGTAGAACAGTAATGCGTGTTGTTGCCATAATTCCAGCCGCTGGTGAGGGGCGGCGCATGGGTGGAGCTGTTGAAAAGCAGTTTCTGCATCTGCAAGGAATTCCTGTTCTCGCCCACACACTTGGAGTTTTTGATAAGTGCCCTGAGGTTGGCGGGGTGGTGCTGGTGGTGGCCCCTCAACAGCGCCAAGCCCTGAAGGAGCGTGTTCTCGAACCCTATCCTTGTCGTAAGTTGCTCGGGGTGGTTGACGGCGGTTCGGAACGTCAAGATAGCGTGGCCCGTGGACTCGAGGCAGTCCCAGGTGATTGCGAAATGATTGTAGTTCATGACGGCGTGCGGCCGCTTGTAAGTGTCGATCTACTGGGGGCAGTGCTGGAGGCCGCCAATCATCATGGTGCCGCGCTAGCTGCCATACCCGTAGGTGACACGGTGAAAAGGGCAAAAGAAGAAGTGGTGGCTGAGACCTTGGAACGCGCCACCATCTGGTTGGCGCAGACGCCCCAGGCTTTTCAAGCCAACCTTTTGCGGTTAGCGTATGAGAAGGCTTCCCGGGATAAGATGATGGTCACTGACGATGCTGCCCTGGTGGAAAGTCTGGGAGTTTCGGTGCATTTGGTCCCAGGATCCCGGGAGAATATCAAGGTCACCACGTCAACAGACCTTATTATAGCTGAAGCCCTTCTAGCGCAACGCCAGACGGAAAGGACCTAGGCAATAGAGAGATCTGTTATGGGCAAATTCCTATTTCGGATTTAGTGCGGTTCAGTTCTGAAGAATGTTGCGCTCTAGACTCTGGACCTGATATTCTGGAACTGCGATTATGACACGTGTAGGATTCGGATACGATGCACATCGGTTGGTGTCGGGTAGGCCTTTGATTCTAGGCGGTGTGGCTATTCCGTACGACCGCGGTTTAGATGGCCACTCTGATGCTGATGTTTTGCTCCACGCTGCCTGCGACGCCCTGCTCGGTGCTGCCGGGTTGGGGGATTTGGGGCATCATTTCCCGGATACTGATCCTGAACTGGAGGGAGTCTCCAGCATCAAACTGCTGAAACGTGTTGGAGGCATGGTTCGAGATGCCGGCTTTGAACTACAAAACTTGGACAGTACTGTAGTGGCTCAAGCCCCGAAACTGTCCCCACATATTCAGTCAATGATTGCCACAATCGCTGATGCCCTGGAGGTGAACCCCGGGCAGGTGAGTGTAAAGGCCACGACCACAGAAGGAATGGGCTTTACCGGCAGCGGCGAGGGAATTGCCGCCTACACCGTAGCTGCTCTCGAGGAAAGAGAAACGGACATGGGGATTTGAAAGTATGGATATTCGTATTTACAACACCTTGACTAACCAGAAAGAACCTTTTGAACCTTTGCAGGCTGGTAAGGTTCACATGTACGTGTGCGGGATTACCGCATATGACCTCTGTCATGTAGGTCACGCCCGATCAGCCATTGTCTTCGATATGATTTACCGCTATCTTGAGTACCGCGGTTTTGATGTGGTTTGCGTGCGAAATTTCACTGACGTTGACGACAAAATTATCAAGCGAGCCCAGGAGGAGGGCACTGACTCGCAGATCATTGCCGAACGCTACATAGAGGCTTTCTATGAAGACATGGATCGATTGGGTGTGGCCAGGCCCACGTATGAACCGCGGGCGACCCAGTTCATCTCAGAAATGATCCAACTCATTGAGACCTTAATAGGAAAGGGCTACGGTTACCAGGTTGACGGTGATGTTTACTTTGCTGTGGAGAAATTTCATGAGTATGGGAAGCTCTCCAAACGCAAGCTGGATGAAATGATTGCCGGCGCAAGGGTGGCTGTCGAGGCGAATAAGAAAAACCCAATGGATTTTGCCCTATGGAAGGCCAGTAAACCGGGAGAGCCCGCATGGCCCAGTCCGTGGGGGGAGGGAAGGCCGGGCTGGCACATTGAATGCTCGGCTATGAGCAGCAAATACCTTGGAAGCACTTTTGATATTCACGGTGGTGGAAAAGACCTGATTTTTCCTCACCATGAAAACGAGATCGCCCAATCGGAGGCCGCATACGGGACCAGCTTCGCCAAGTACTGGGTGCACAATGGTTTCGTCAACATAAATCAGGAGAAAATGTCCAAGTCTCTGGGCAACTTCTTCACCATTCGCCAGGTGCTTGAGAAACACCAGCCCGAGGTTTTACGCTTGTTTATCCTCTCGAGCCATTACCGGAGTCCTGTTGACTTCTCCCCCGAGAGTATGGCAGAGGCGGAGCGGGGCCTTGAAAGGCTATATCATACTGTTGAACAAGTGGAGGAGTTGGTGGGAGATCTTCCCGGCAAAGGTTCCTTACCAAAAAGTGAAGACACTGAATTTAATGGCCTGCTGGATAAAATTGAGACTCTCTCACAGCGATTTCAGGATGAAATGGACGATGATTTCAACACCGCCGCAGCTTTGGGGCATGTGTTTGATCTAAGCCGGGCTCTCAACAGGTTTCAGGATGGTCTGAGTGCAAAGCCCAAGCCGGAGGAGAAAGAATTGCTGGCCCAGGGGATTTACCGGTTGCGCGAGTGCGCCGCAGTCCTGGGACTGCTGCAGCAGTCACCTGAAGACTTCTTCCGGGAGCATCGACGGCTGTCGCTGGCAGCCCTGGGTGTTGGCGAGGAAGAGGTTGAGAGACTGATCGCTGACAGAGCTCAGGCTCGTAAGGAGAAAAACTGGGCTCGTGCAGAGGAGATACGGGATCAACTGTCGGCGATGTCCATCAGCGTGGAAGATAAACCTGATGGCACGCGCTGGCGAGTTAAACCGCCGAGCGCATAGCGCGATGGCGGCAAGACGTGAGGTCGAACGAGACGTGAAGGCGGGTGAAAGAGGGATTCATTGATGCTCGTCTCGCAGGTCTCGCCAGTGTCGGTCGTCTCGCAGTTCATACCTGCCCGCTGGCTAAGCTCTTCCCTTCATTTTCTTCTCAATCTTCGCCCACGTGTCCCTCACGGTAACCGTGCCATTGAAAACCAGTTTTTCTTCGGAAGAGTCCGTATCAACCCTGAAATATCCCAGTCTTTCAAACTGATAGCGACTCCCCGGGGTTGTCTGAGCC
>CP070843.1:167341-170110 GCA_020350905.1 Deltaproteobacteria bacterium | reverse complement strand
GTTGCAGAGAACTCGCACCTCTTCCTGACGATTATGGGTGGAGTCACAGATGGTATTGTAAATTTTGGTCTCGGGATAGCGTTTTTCTAAAAGACCAGCTATTGTCTTAAAAGCACGCTCATCTTGGGTGGTTTGCGCCACCACCAGGAGCTTGTCCATCGGGGGGAGTCGGTCTACCTCTTTAGGTGTATTCAGGACGCGAGCGCGGCCATTGGCAAAACCTTTGAGTCCGATTACTTCAGCATGGTTGTCATCGCCGACAATAACTATATCGTAACCTCTCAGTGCATGTTCTTTAATGATTCCCTGCACCTTCCCCACTCTGGGACACGTGGCATTAATGATCCTAAAACCTTTCTCCTTAATTGCTTTTCGTTCCTGGGGAGGAATACCATGGGCTCTTATAATTATCCGGCCTCCCTCCTCGGCCTCTGTCAAATCTTTGGAACAGCGGATCCCTCGCCTCTCCAAAATCTCCAAAACCTGATTGTTGTGAATGAGAGGTCCATAGGTATAAATAATCTCGTCCGGTTGGCGGTCCCTTGCGGCATTCAGCACCAGATCCATGGCGCGCCGCACCCCCATACAAAAACCAGCATTCTTAGCTACTTTTACCTTCACCAAGTCACCCGCATACTAGCCATGTGGCAGCAATTAATGAACCACAGATACACAAAGACGAACACAGACGCTTATAGACTTTCTCCAAGAATCCTACCCCGAGTTCACGATTCACCTCAAAAATAGCGTCGTTAATAAGGTACGTAATTTTGTTAGTATCCATCTCATTCCATCGCGAAGCGATCACATCTTTTGGCCGAGCAAGTCGCTTCGGCCAAAATGTCTGTGTGGGTATGTGGCTAATCTCTTTAGGACATATTCTTATCTAAGGAAAAAAAATTCTCGCAAAGCTTGATCATGTCCTCCAGTTGCCTACAATCACTCAGAGAAGCACGTAAACGTGCGCTTCCGCGTAGTCTCTTACTATACCACATTAGCCGAGAGCGGACACCGGAGAGCGACTGGCGGCCATGAAGCGACTCTTCATAGAGTGCCAGGTGGCGTCGCACCACATCCAGTCTTTCTTGCGGCGTGGGGCTAGACAACGGTTGTCCTTTTGTCAGTTGCCTGGCCTGCTTGAAAATCCAAGGGTTACCCATTGCTCCACGGCCAATCATTACCCCGTCACACTGCGTCAGGTTCCTCATTTTTCCAACATCTTCCGGGCGGGTTACGTCACCATTGCCAATCACTGGAATATTCACAGCTTGTTTGACTTTGGCAATGAGAGGCCAATCCGCAGGTCCAGAAAATCCTTGCCTTGCTGTGCGCGGATGAATGGTTATGGCATCCGCACCCGCATCCTCTACAACTCTGGCCACATCCAAGACGTTAATCTTGGCTTGACTCCAGCCGGATCGAGTTTTCACCGTAACCGGAATGCTCACAACCTGCCGCACTTCATCAACCAGGCTTGCGACTGCTTCTACATCCCGAAGGAGGGCAGCGCCTGCACCCTGGCGCACTACTTTCGGCACCGGACAACCCATGTTCAAATCGATGATGTCGGCCCCCACATCCGCAGCAATACGCGCAGCCTCTGCCACTACCTTTGGATTTGAACCGAAGAGTTGGATGGCCAGCGGCTTTTCCTCTGCATGGCTTTGGAGAAGCATCTTCGTGCCGGCCTTATTTCGCACTAACCCCTCTGAACTCACCATCTCTGAGGTAACCAGGTCAACATCGAAACTCTTTGCGATCCTGCGGAAACTCAGATCAGTAATCCCCGCCATGGGGGCGAGGATTAACCCTTGCCCCAGTTCAAGCGCACCGATTTTGAGGGCTGATTTCTGCCTCATTACTCAAACGCTTTCCAAACCTTCTAGCGCACAACCAATGGGCTGAATAATTGCAATTCTTTTGCCACTGAGCAAATCATAGATGAGGATATTCGAATAGGCAACTGTCTTTGGTATCACTGTGGGTGCGGCTTTCCCCGCCCGCCTCGCCGTGTCACCCCGTCCCCGCATCGTCCCGTTGTGCCTACTTTTTTAAACTGTGGGAGCGGCTTTCCAGCCGCGAGAAGCTGAATAATCAGCTGCCAGCAAGTCCATTAGTTGCTTTTGTATTCCGTCTTCTGTCCTCTGTCTTCTCAGCTTTTTCCTCAATCCGCAATCCCAAATCCGCAATCTCTAATGACCCATGCCCGCATCTCTTACAAAAAATGACAGCGAAGTGTCATGACCTAGTGACGCCGAAGGCAAATGACTAATGAATTGCCCCTGCCTTCTGACCTGTTGCTGCCTGCTACCAGCTGCAATCTGCCAACTGCATACTCCGAGTCCCCGCGTCGCTTGACTCGTGCCCCATGCCCCATGTTCCATGGCAAAATCCCTCGACAGAGAGAGCCATTTTTGTTATAAGACGCTCGGAAGTGCCAAGCTCACTGGTGGGGCTCCCGGACTTCAAATCCGGTGTGGGGCAGTGAGGGCTGTCCCAGGTGGGTTCGATTCCCATGCACTTCCGCCAACTTTTTCAATAATAACAACTATTTTTAATATAACAATAGCGCCAAAAACGCATACAAGACGCATACAAATTATTTCATTTATCAGAGAAAAAAGTACTGCCAAAAAGACAAGGACTGACCAAAACGGTCAACTCTTTCAGGCTCCTGAGAGCCCCTCTCTTCGAGGGGCTTATAACATTAATAGGCTATGAGTACTGACTGTTCTCATTCGTTACAAAGTGGATGGACTCCCCTCAACT
>CP070843.1:163185-167241 GCA_020350905.1 Deltaproteobacteria bacterium | reverse complement strand
CGGTTCTTGAAGACTTCCAGCAGTATCGGATTGACTTTCACGGTTTACTCCCTCCGGGCAATTAAGACTGACGGTATTAAAGTTTTTAGATTGCAAATCGAGAATTTCAAATTAAGTTTCTGGTTTGCAATTTATTTTTTCAATTCGAAATCCGAAATCAGAAATCCGAAATTACCCTTACTCCAGCACTCCTTGCCACCCAAGAGTAGGGCGCCTTGCGTAATTCCTTTGCGGCATTGCATGGACTACTACTCCATAATCTCAATGATTACATTTCCATACTCGTCTACCTTAGCCTCCGCGAATGGGGGAATCACAATGGTGGAAGAATACTCAACAAAGATTGCCGGGCCAGCAATTCTGTTCCCACTCAATAGCTTATCTCGTGCACATATGCGAGTCTTGTGTACTTTTTGATCGAACACCACTTCCCTTTCCCCGAGAAAGGCCTCTTTAGGTGGTTGCTCTTTCAGTGCTCTGGCTGCCTGAAATTTTGGCTTCTCAGGTATGCCCCTTGCTCGCAGCCGTATGTTGACTATCTCAACGATTTTGTTCTCGTTTTGGTAACCGTAGGTCTTTTGGTGAAGACTGTGGAAACTACTAATATAGTTGAGGTCGAAGGGAACGATGATCTCATAAGACTGTCCCTGGTAGCGCATATCGAGAAATCTCTCAAGCCTTACATTCTCCTCCCCAATTCCCTCCCTGGCCAAATCGTATAAACCTCGTTTTTCCAGGTCCTCAAAAAGAGTTGACAGTTCTTCTGCAGTGCAGTTCAGCTGGTTTCTCATTATCGTGAAAGAGTAATCCTTTATAACATCAGCCATGATCATGCCAATGGCGGATAAAATGCCAGGGTTTTGGGGAATGAACACTTTCGGTATGCTCAAGAGCTTGGCTAGAAAGGCACCATGCATCCCCCCTGCACCCCCAAAGGAAAAAAGGGTGAATTCCCGCGGGTCGTAACCTTTTTCCACTGAAATTACTCGGATGGCTTTTTCCATTGCCGTGTTGGCCACAGAAAGGACACCTTCAGCGAGCTCCATTGGGGACAACTTTATCTTTTTCGCCATTTGTTGAAAGAAGCCATCTAGCCTTTCAGCCTGAAGTGCCATGCTGCCACCCAGAAAATGTTCGGGAATGAGCCTTCCCAAATATAAATTGGCATCCGTCACGGTGATTCGATCCCCTTTGCCATAGCAAATTGGCCCCGGGTCTGCCCCTGCACTCTCAGGCCCCACTCTTAAGGATCCGCCCACATCCACTGAGGCAATGGAACCACCACCGGCTCCTACCGTATGAATGTCAATCATTGGAACTTTAATAGGATAGCCAGAAATCTCGGACTCCATGGTAAGTGACAGGGACTCATCAACCAAAGATACATCTGTGGAAGTGCCGCCCATATCAAAGGTTATGAGGTGGTTGTGTCCCGCCATCTCCCCGATCTCGAGGGCACCCACAACCCCGCCCGCTGGTCCGGACAAAATAGTCCTCACTGACTCCTGCATGGCAGTTTCAGCCGATATACTGCCCCCATTGGATTGCATGATGGACAGGCTGTCCCCTTTTGAGATCTCACTCATCAGGTGCCCGATGTACGTATGCATCTTCGGGGAGACATAAGCATTGAGTACTGTTGTGGAAGTCCTTTCAAATTCACGGAATTCAGCAAGGATTTCATGGGAAAGCGAGACCGGAACCTTCTTTGTCTCTAACAATTCCTCTATCTTTTTCTCGTGAGATGGATTGGCAAAGGAGAAGATAAAACAGACGGCCACCGACTCTGTCTTGGACTGTTTGAGTAGTTCAATTACTCTAGTAGCTTCTTCCAAGTCCAGCTGCTGGTGTTCTTGGCCGGTGTTGAGCACTCTTCCCCCGATGCCAAACCTCAGGTTGGGCGGAACAATATGCGGTTCCTTTTGGTAGGTAAGATCATAAAGGCGGCTTCGATTCTGACGGCCGATTTCTATAATGTCTTCAAACCCCTTATTTGTTATGAGCGCAGTTCTCGCCCCCTTTCTCTCTAGGATGGCATTGGTGGCAACCGTAGACCCATGGATGATCTGCTTTTTCTCTTTTGGAGCAAGGTGATGCAAGCCAGACAGTACTGCCTCTGCCGGATTGGCAGGAGTTGAGAGCAGCTTGTAGATCCCCCACTGTTCACCTTTCTTGAAGATAAAATCAGTAAAGGTCCCGCCAGTGTCAACACCAATAATGACCATTTTTCATCTCTCACAGAGCCTCTGAGGACTCGAGCGAGCCCGCAGGGCGGGGGAGCGGGCGAGAAACCTTATCTCTCTCATAGGATCCAACCGCTCAAATCCCCAAGAAGGCAGAGCGGATCAGATCGCTAGCCAAAAGCTCTTTTCCGGTGCCTTCCGCAATAACCCGTCCTGTTTGGAGTATGTAGCCCCGGTCGGCCAAGTCCAAGGCTTCACGCACGTTTTGCTCTACCAAAAGAATGGTAATTCCCTCTTCCTTGAGGCGCCTTACAGTGTCCAGAACCTCATCTACTAAAATAGGCATGAGCCCCAGGGAGGGCTCATCCAACATGAGTATCTGAGGATTTGACATCAAGCCCCTGCCAATAGCCACCATCTGTTGCTCACCTCCGGAGAGGGTAGAAGCCGGTTGGTTCCGCCTTTCACTCAGTCTGGGGAAAAGCCTGTAAACGTACTCCAAATTGGCTTCAATCTTTTCTGTCTCATTGAGAATATAGGCGCCGAGTAAGAGGTTTTCTTCTACAGAAAGCGGTTTAAAAAGCATTTTTTCTTCGGGTACGTATATGATTCCAAGCTGCACGATTTCTTCTGTCCTGAGCTTGTGAATTTCCCGCCCCTGATAAAGAACCTTCCCATCAAATACACGTTGGGTACCCATGATGGCCCGCAGCAGGGTTGACTTGCCTGCACCATTGGAACCCACAACACACACCGTTTCCCCTACCTTCAACGTGAGCGTAAGGCCGTGAAGGACCGGCAGTCCTGAATAACGAACATGGATGTTTTCAACCTGAAGTATTTGCCCACTCATTTTATCAACTAGTCAATTTAGTAGGAGATCAATGATGCGTGATGTGAGATCTGGGATGTGAGCTATCCAGCCTCACTAGTTTCTCGCCACCAAAATCACACATCTCATATCCCACATCAAAAACTGAAATCTGGATCTTTACTCCAATTCTTCTGCGTGTTCTGTGACGTATCTTTCTCCCAGATAGGCCTTGATGACCAGGGGATCTCTAGCAACGGTTGTGGGCTCCCCCTCAGCTATTTTCTGACCGTAATCAAGGACAATCACACGATCGCTTACTTTCATCACCAGCTCCATGACGTGCTCGATCAGCATCACCGTTACCCCAAGATCATCGTGTACATGTTTGATGATGGCCATGATCTCATCGATTTCGCTGGGATTCAAACCGGCGGCAACTTCGTCCAATAGCAGCAACTTGGGATCAGAGCCGAGGGCTGTTGCCATGGTTACTCTCTTCTGGGCGGATACGGGTAGCTCGCTGACAAGGTAATTTGATAGATCAGTCAGTTTCAGATCTGTAAGGATTTCACCGGCACGTTCCTTGGCCAGAGCCCGCGACCTCGTTCGCATGAAACAGCCCACCATGACGTTTTCCTTCACGGTCAAATCCCCGGAAGCCACATAGACCTGAAAGGTTCTCGCCAAACCAAGCCGCGCAACTTCATATGCCTTTAGATGAGTAATCTCTTCGCCGGCAAAGATAATTCTTCCCGAGGTAAGGGGGTGTAATCCAGAAATACAATTGAAAAGAGTCGTTTTTCCGGCCCCGTTCGGACCGATCAAACCTACCAGCTCATCCTTTTCCAGGGTAAAAGAGATATCATCGTTAGCCCGCAAACCGTCGAAGTCTTTGGTCACATTATGAACTTCCAGCATTGCCATTAAGCCTTTTTCCTCCGCCTTATCTTTTCCACTATACCCCATATGCCCCTTGGCTCCGCCGCCGAGATGAGCATGATAATGATGGCGTAGAGGATGAGATCTATACCAACCAAACCCGCTTTGGCACCCAGCCAT
>CP070843.1:155003-163085 GCA_020350905.1 Deltaproteobacteria bacterium | reverse complement strand
GCCGTATTTCAGAGAGATCATTCCGGCGGTACAGAAAAATCTTACCACTGATGAAGCCCTTGCTTGAAGATTTTTCTGCCCTGGCAATGGCCTCTAGCAATGACGCCAAGAGAGTCATCGGCATTGGCGCCCCGGCCGCCAGGGTCACAGTAACGGGGAATATGAAGGGTGCTGGGTTGGTGGAACAGGCGGATCCCAGCAAAGCAGAAAATCTTAAACGAAAATTGCAGCTCAAATCCGGGCAATACGTGTTGGTTGCCGGTAGTATCCGCGATCGAGAACTTTCCTGGCTACCGGAGATTTACAGCCAGCTGCTGCGAGAACAAGCTGACCTTGTGGGAATCTTTGCCCCGCGTCATCTCAATCGCTTGGGTCGCCTGGAGGCTTGGTTAAATCGGCAAGGACTCGAGTTTCAACGACTCAGTTCACTGGTGAATGGCTGCGAACAAAGAAAGACTGCTACAATTCTGGTGGACGGAGTGGGGAAGCTTTTTGACCTCTATGGTTTGGGGGACCTGATTTTTTGTGGAGGCAGCCTGGTACCGTTGGGGGGGCAGAACATACTGGAGCCGGCTGCCTGGGGCAAACCGGTCTTTTACGGTCCGTACATGGATAATTTTTTGGAGGCCACTCAGCTGCTGGAAACAGCCGGATGTGGAATCAGGGTCCAAGACCGAGACGAGCTTTTGGCGAAACTCAAACATTTTCTCGCCAACCCCGAAGCACTGAAGGCCATGGGCAGCAATGGCCGTGCTGCAATGAGCGATCGCAATCAAATAGCTATCAAGCAAGCAGAACTCATCAAAGAGGTGATCGATGGAGGAAAGCATAGAGCATAGGGCATAGAGCATAGGGTTAAAGAATTGAAGGCGCATTAGTCAAACTCTCTAGTAGATGAAAGGGGCACAAAACTATGGCAAAATTTAGATTCCAAGATCTACGAATTATTGGAGATGAGAAACTTTATAACCTACGAGGCTATGGATTCTTTGGTAGATCGGCTCGATAGTTTATGCCGACAAATTACAAGTTTCCAATACACTTTATGACAAGCCAAATAATTCTGTTGTTTGTTCTCTATGCTCTATGCCCTATGCTCTATGCGGCGAACGGAGTGAGCCAATGAACGAAGATAAACTGCGAGAGATGCTGCAAGCTTTACAAGATGGCAAGACCGATGTGGATGCCATCGTAGAGAACTTGCGTTCATGGCCCTATGAGGATATTGGCTTTGCCCGGGTGGATCACCATCGTGCCTTACGACGTGGCTTTCCGGAAGTGGTCTTTGGCGAAGGTAAGAGCGCCGACCAGGTTACAAAAATCATGGAGGCCATGTTGCGGCAGGGGACAAACGTGCTTGTGACTCGGGTTGATGCTGCCAAGGCAAAAGACGTACAAGAAAAGATCAACACAGCAGTTTATGATGACATCTCCCGCACCCTGACCGTGCGACAGCACGAGGTCTCTGAAAAAGGACGAGGACTCGTTCTGGTCCTGGCAGCTGGAACCTCCGATATTCCGGTGGCAGAGGAAGCTGCCATCACTGCGGAAATGATTGGCAGTCGGGTAGAGCGGCTTTTTGATATAGGAGTGGCAGGGTTACATCGCCTTCTCGATCATTTCCACCAGATGCGGGAGGCCAGTGTGCTTGTAGTGGTTGCCGGTATGGAAGGAGCACTGCCCAGTGTGGTGGGTGGCATGGTGGAGAAGCCGATTGTTGCTGTGCCTACCAGTATAGGCTATGGTGCTTCGTTCAGAGGGTTGGCCGCACTGATGGCCATGCTCAACGCCTGCGCTCCGGGCATAGCCGTGGTAAACATCGACAACGGCTTCGGCGCAGGTTATCTCGCCGCATTGATAGATCAAGGGTGAGTTATTTCGCAATCCGCAATTACCTTCCTCTTCTCTCTGTAGTGAATCAAAGAGTAACCCTATCTCCTGGTTCGGGGATGAGAACCTCAAGATTCTTTACAGAATTCGCCAATTCTTTAATCTCATCAAACCGTTCCCGCCTGACCTGCCTCTGGATGTGAACCAGGGCTAGTCTTTTTGCCCTGGTGGCAATTGCCATCTCAATACAGCCAGCTATGGTCTCATGCCCGGGTGTATCTTTAGAGAGGTGAAATGCCTCGTGGACAATGAGGTGGACGCCTTCTGCCAAAGCACGGGTTGCAGAAGTGGGGCGACCGTCACCACTGTAGAACACTGACTTGCCTTCCGCATCCAGTCTCAGAGCCAAGTCCCTCTGCGAGTGATCGTTAACCGCAGTTTTCCAGGAGAGGCCCAGAGCCGCTACCGGTTCTCCTGGCTCAACTTCCATGAACCGTAATGAGAATCTTAATCGCGGTAAAAAGTTAGGGTAGGCCAGATCAAGACATCTGAGCACAAAAGACTCGATTCCTTTTTGCCCCAGAATGTGCAGGTCCGTCGTTCTTTTTTCTTCCCAGAAACGCACGAGCAGAGCAGGAAGGCCAAAGGCGTGATCAGCGTGGAAATGTGATATCCAGATACCGTCCACGGTTTCCACATGCAGCCCCAGCTGCCAAAATTTGGGCGGCACAGAATAGCCACAGTCGAGCAACACGGTTACAGGTTTATCCTGATACTTAGTGCGAACCAGCATAGAGGTATTGGGAAGATTCTCATCGAACGCCTCACCCACGCCAAGAAAGGTAATCTCCATTAAGGTCTTCCTTTCCAATCAACCGCAGACCCACGCATGCCAGCAGGCAAGTAGCAGCTGGCAGCAAAAGACAATTAGCCACCGACCCACGCAGACAAAAGCAGACGATTTTGGACACAGGTCGCCTTCGGCGACTCACAGATAATCACGGATAAAAGATAGAACCACGAAGAACACGAAGTTCAGGATCGCTTAAAGCCTCCCGCACAGCGGTAGCTCCCGATGGAATCCCATCGGGAGTAATGGGGAGCGTTTGATGGCCAGAATAAGCGAGCTTATTATTAGCCATCAAATGCTCGCCCATTGAGCTTTTGAGCGATCTTTGCATCAATTCGACTATCTTTGTCTCTCTGATCCTGTACATCCTGTTAAACCTGTCTAATCTTCACCCTTCGCGGATTAACCTCTGCAGAGTTGTTTCAGCCACTGGAGTTCCTCCAGGCCGAAGTCATCGCTGCGGCAAGGCAGCAAAGAGTTGTTATGATACAGGGGTTCACCTGCCAGGTCAAAAGGGGAACAGCTTAATGCCTCGGGCCAGAGGCGAGTTTTTGGAATAGGCGAATACTCAGCCAGGTAAGGTCTGGCTCCGTGATCTCGTACCATACGGATAGAGTGGGCCACCTCATTTGGCTTCTGCCCAGGAAGACCGCAAAGGAGGTAAACACCAATCTGCTCAGGCTGAAAACCTGCCCTTGCGAGGTTAGAAATGGCGGTTGAGAAAGCGCCGGGCTTCACCTTGCCCCCCAGTTGTTGCTGACGCTCGTCATCACCGGTCTCCATACCAAGGCGCACGGTCTTGAAACCAGCAAGGAAGAGCGCTTCACAAACTTCTGCGTTAAGCCCACTGATGTGAACGCCATTAGGGGTGTGAAACTGCAGAGGGAGTTCTCTTCGCCTTACCTCAGCGAGCAAAGTGAGTATGTGTTTGCGTGCATCTAGAAGCAGGGCATCATCGTAGAAAGCCACATTTACAATGGAGTGGACTTTATGCCAGTACTCCAGCTCATCCACCACCTGGTTCGGGTCTCTTCGAGTGAATTGCGGGTAGAGCTGAGTTGAGGCGCAATACGGACAGCGAAGCGGACAGCCGCGAGAGGTGAGCGTGCATATATAGTTCAGATGAGGCAGCAAATCAAAGGCCGGCCACGGCGAGGTGTCCAACTCTACATTGTGAGATGGCTTCTCAGAAGAGTAGCCGGTTAGCTTCTCCAATAGTTTCAATATTTGAGTCTCACCTGGCCCTGGGAGTATGTGGTCGGCACCGCTGTTACGAGTAGCGTGCTCCGGGCATAAGGTGGCGTAGATACCACCCAAAACGAGGGGCACGTCAGAAAAGTGCTCTTTGACCAACCGGATACTCTCTTGCACGCCCGGATACCAGTAGGTCATAGTGGAGGTGATCAGGACCGCATCTGGTTTGGCTCCCTCAAGGAGACGCTCCCGGAACATTTCAGGGGTGATGCCAAACCGGTAATATGGCCGCTCAAATTGTTGCAGGGAAGAGGGTTGAGGTACCTGCGTACGGTAAAATTTGCCGGTGCCGAAGGCGCGGCGAGTAGCAGGCTTCATACCCGGGATTGCTTGCAAGCGAGAATCATGAACATCCAGACAATCCAGCAGCCTGAGTTGATAGCCTTGCGTGCGCAGAAGGCCGGCCAGCATCAGCAGCCCTAATGGCTTAGACCACAAATCATGAGCCGCGAAATCATAGATCCATGGATTGATGAGCAGGATATGAGGCGATCTTTTTTTCATAGGCTTGTCGCCGGATGACCTCCGCTGAGGCGGAAACCATCCGACCTACGGTTACGTTTTACCAAGTTCAATCAACCGAGTCTACGCCTAATGTCAGGAGTCGGTTGTCGGTGGTCAGTTGTGTAGGAGGCATGGGGCGTAGGGCATGGCGCATAGAGTAAGAAGCCAGAATTCAGAATCGCAAAGGTTCAAGGCCCAAGCTAAGGGCGAAAGGCTTTATCGCTGCGTCCCCGTATCTCCCCATCACCGCGTCGCCCTGGGGTAGTTCTCTCTGGCACTGATTTGCAAAATCAGCTAAACTACGCGAACACTTTGGCGGGCTAACATATGGAGGTTCGTTTCGATGGAAGGATACCAGGTGATTTTTGAGCACGAGGTGCTTTTTCGAGATCTGGATGCAATGGGCCACGTGAACAACGTGGCCTTTGTATCGTTTATGGAAGACGCTCGGATGCAGTACTGGAAAGCCTTGAGAACCGTACATGGGGTGAAAGATATAAACTTCATTCTGGGTGAGGTAACCTGCCGCTACCTGAGTCCGGCATACCTCGGTGAGACCCTCTTGATCGGTATCAGAGCTCGCAATTTGGGCAACAAAAGCTTTCATTTTGAATACAGGATGGAAGATAAGGACAGTGGCCGGTTGATAACTGAGGGCAGATCCGTGCAGGTGGTGTACGACTACAAGGAGAAGAAGTCTACGCCTTTGAATGATAGAATGCGTGATGCCGTGACAGCATTGGAGAAATTAAAGCTCTCAGACCTGTCCGCTGCCGAGTAAGCACGAGTCAATAGACAGTGGGCAAAACAAAGACTGCTCTGTGCTCTCTGTGCCTCGAGTGAGTGAAACGAACGGGTGGTGAAAACCTGAGATCAATGACTAAGAATCTCTTTAAAATAATCACCTCCTTGGCGATAAGTGTGGTGGCTGGGTACCTGGCCCTCCGGAATGTTCAGCTGGTCCAGGTAATGGCCGGCATCAAACAGGCTGATGTACTATCCGTGGTAGTTGTGGCGATCTTCCTTACTGCGGCTCAGGTCCTGCGCTCTGTCCGCTGGGGGCTCTTATTGGCGCCTTTGGAACAGTTCGGTCAGCGCTTGCTCCTTCCCATCACCTGCATAGGGTTTCTCTTTGTGTGGATTTTGCCAGCGCGCCTGGGTGAAGTGGCTCGACCATACTTGCTTAATCAAAACAGCAAGGTTGGCCTGAGCCCTGCCATGGGCTCCGTGGTTCTGGAGCGGCTGATCGATTCCAGTTTTCTTGTAGTTCTTCTGGCGATATGTCTTCCCGCACTCCGGTTGCCAAGCTTGATACTCTCTTCATTCAAAGGATTCGTCTTCATACTCCTCGCTGCTGTCCTGCTGGTGCTGCTCGGCTCGCTCCCAGGATTTCGCCAGAGGTTCTTTCAGGTTGCTTCACGGATTCTACCCGAATCTGTGTCAGATTTCCTGACCCGTATTGCCGAAACTTTCTACAGCGGCATGCAAGCAGTGACCAGCCTTAAAAGGCTCCTGGCAATCCTGGCGCTGACCTCAGTGGTCTGGGCTGTCGCGCTAGCTACCTTATTGGTTCTGTTTCGCTCCATGGAACTACCATTGGGATTGCTGGCGGGGGTTACTGTTCTGGTGTTGACCTGTATCGGGATTGCCCTGCCCGCGGCACCGGGTTTCATAGGCAACTATCACTACGCCTGCGTAGTGGCTCTTGGCTTGTTTGGGGTGGGGAAAGACATTGCTCTTGCCTATGCTATCTTGCTCCACTTTCTCACCCTGGCAGTGCTCGTACTCATGGGAGTATTTTTCATCAATGTATCCAAACTGAAGGTGGGATTTTCGCTCAAGTCAGCAGTCTCCAGCTGGCAGTCGGCAGGGAACAACGAGAGGGACTTAATCGCAGAGGACGCCGACCCGCCCGCCTCGCCAGAGCGAGAGTGATGGCGGGCAGGAAGCGCAGAGAAAATCTTAGCTAGAACCAAAAAGGGCACGAAGAACACGAAGTGAAAATGAGAAAAGATCTTTGCTTTCTGAACGTGATACTGATTGGCGTGGTAGCAGTGTGTCTTTGTTTCTGGCCGAGTGCCAGCTTGGGCCAAGATGCCGGCAAAGTTTACAAGGTCATCGTGGACCCTGGCCATGGCGGCCAAGACACCGGCAGTAAGGGGTCGGGTGGCCTTCTCGAAAAAGAAGTAACCATGGCTTTGGCCAAGAAACTGGTTCAAGCTCTAGAGGAGACCGGACAAGTTCGTGCTGAATTAACCCGGACAGATGACCAGGCTGTCTCTCTGGACGATCGGGCCGGATTGGCCAACCATAACCACGGAGATCTATTTATTAGCCTGCATCTCGGCACCACCTTCGCGTCCGATCCAACAGGATTCTCTATATATTACTGGTCCCCAACGACCGCATCGCCCACTGCCATGCCATTTTCAAATACCGTGAGATCATGGGACCAGGAACAAGAACCGTATTGGGAGAAAAGCCGCATGTTGGCCTCGCTCATGCAGGAGGAGCTGCTCTGGTCAATTCCGTGGGCTTCGGGCGGGGTGCTTCCAGCGGATATCTACTTGCTCAGAAGGGCTCGTATGCCCGCTGTAATGGTGGAACTAGGGTCCCTGAATCACCTGGAGGAGGCTGCCCAATTACAAAAGCCTGAATTTCAAGAGGCCGTTGCCAAGGCAGTGACCCAGGGTCTCATCAAATATCGGAGCTTGGAAGACAAGGGCATAGTTATTAAACTTAAAAGTCCAGATTCATAATTTTGCCCATCCCCATTCCTTCCCGTATTCGCAATCCCCGCCCGCCATCGCGAGCCGCTGAGGCGAGGCGGGCGCAATCCGCAATTATGTTCCCTTTACCTCCAACCTAAAGCGAGGGTCCGCAAAGCGGACATGAGCGCTCCTCCGACCTCCAACAGGCCGTGAGGCCAACGCCCAGTGCGTTTTACTCTTGCATTGGACCCGTCCCTGTGATACCACATTTCCAACCATCACGGACTCGGCACAAAAACACTCGGGACGTAGCGCAGTCTGGTCAGCGCACCTGCCTTGGGAGCAGGGGGCCGGCGGTTCAAATCCGCCCGTCCCGACCAGCAAGTATGAAAGGGCAGGGTTAGAAATAACTCTGCCCTTCTGCTTCGTGCGCTCTGCGCTACTTGGCCTGAGCCTGCCAGCTGGCAGCGAATAGTCCAAATATGTTGGAGGTTGGAGGCAAAAGATGTTCTTTGCTTAGAAGATTTGTTGCCTCAAACCTCCAACGCCAAGCTTGCGTTTGGGGCCTTACGCCTTTTACTCTATGCTCCATGCTCCATGCCCCATGCGGCGAACGGAGTGAGCCACAACAAATAACGGTATGCACAAATTTAGGTATGCTAAAGTTTGGTTGACTCTAGGATGGTTACTTGTCGCCGTTATTGTCTTTTTGTCTTTGTGGCCCAAGCCTCCTCAGCCGCTGGAATTCGAGCAAAGTGACAAACTCTCCCACATCATTGCGTATTTGATTCTCATGCTGTGGTTTGCGAACATCTATTCGCAGAGATCTTCTCAGTTACAACTGAGTCTGGGGTTCTTTGTAATGGGAGTGTGCCTGGAACTTCTTCAAGGCATGACTGAGTACCGAACGTTCTCATATACCGATATGCTTGC
>CP070843.1:150299-154903 GCA_020350905.1 Deltaproteobacteria bacterium | reverse complement strand
GACTCACCAGCCTATACAATCGACGCTACTTCGATGAAAACCTTAAACGAGAAGCGATTCGTGCTTTTAGGCAGCGTTATGGTTTGTTCCTTCTTCTGATCGACGTCGACAATTTCAAGAAGTACAATGACCAGTTTGGTCATCAAAAAGGAGACGACCTGCTCAAAGAATTGGCCAGGTTAATGATATTTTATAGTCGCGACAATGTTGACTCGGTATATCGATATGGGGGTGACGAATTTGCCGTAATTATCCCGCATGCTAAATACGAACAGGCAATTCTGGTGGCAAAAAGGCTGCGAAGTAATTTTAACACAAGTAATCGCGGGCCCGCCTCTCTTAGTATGGGCATGGCCCAGTTGGAAGGCAGGCTGAAGACTCTGGAGCAAGATCTAGAGACCCTGCTCCGGACCGCTGATCAGCACCTATACTTGGCCAAGAATAATGGGGGCGATCAAATTTGCACAGCAAACCAAAATTCCCACCTTGACAATCCACCCCTGAACACATCCAACTATCGACAACGTTAGCCCGGCGATTTTAGATTTAAGAATGTAGATTTAAGATTTAAGATCTCAGAACCTCGCGGTTAGGAATGCTTGAAACTCAATCTGCAATCATAAATCTGAAATCATAAATCATACATAGAAAGTTCTTGACAAAAAGGTATTAAGTCACTATAAAAGAATTCTTTATTAAACTTAATGTTTAGTAATTGTAAACCATGGATGCGGTTCTAGAAATAGGTGAGAAGATAAAAAGATTGCGCAAAGCCAACAATCTCACTCAGGAAGAGCTTGCCAACCGCGCCTATTTGACCAAGGGGTTCATAAGTCAATTGGAGCGTGATCTGACCTCTCCTTCCATCGTTACTCTAAAGTCCATTTTAGATGTCCTGGGTGAGGAACTGGCTGACTTCTTCCGCGACGTCAAGCACGAAAAAGTCCTATTCGACAAGAAGGCACGAGTCCTAAGCTCTACCTCCACCGAGCAAATGGAGGTTGAGCTGCTCGTACCGAGTGCCCAGAGCAGGCACATGGATCCGGTGTTGGTGAGTCTTGAGCCTGGGGCTTTCACAGAAGCCCATCTCGGTCACGAAGGCGAGGAATTTGGCTTTTTGCTGCAAGGCAGGGTGACGCTCTGGGTTGATAAGGAAGCTTACCGGATGCAGAAAGGAGACTGTTTCTATTTTGCCTCGGATAAGGAACATCGGTTACACAACTCCGGCAAAACCACGGCGAAGCTCTTGTGGATTGTCTCTCCTCCCGTCTTTTAGTTGGAAAAAATTTCTGGGGAAACTGAATGTCTGGGCTTAGCTCCAATATGAAGAAAGAGGACACAAATAGCTCAATGGATCAAGGAGGTAGCTAAATTGAAAAGACCTGAATACGGTTTTGGCACACATCTGATGTTGGACGGGTATGGCTGTGATCGCCAGCGACTGGAGGATATTTCTCTTATTTACAACTTCTTGAGTGAGTATCCCGCTAAAATTAAAATGACCAAGATCATGCCCCCTTATGTGTTTCGATACGAGGCCATAGAACCAGAGGATTGGGGAATTTCAGGCTTTGTCCTCATCGCGGAAAGTCATATTAGCATCCACACCTTTCCGGATAAGAATTACCTTAGTCTGGACATTTTCTCTTGCAAAGAATTTGACTCTGACCATGCCATCTCCTATGTAAACAATTTGTTTGGCGTGCAGAAAAGTGAAGTGAAGTTTCTGAATCGGGGCGCTGAATTCCCAAAAGACATCAGACGGACGGCCTATATCGTCCAGGAAGAACGCAATCGTCTGGAGCACTGACTCTGGCGACACGTATTCGCACCTCATGAGCACAGAACATAAATACGGACTGGAGTCTTTTGCAAACCTCGCCGCAGCGTCCACCTCCTTTGGTGGACGGGATGGAGCCTCCCCAAACCCAGAAAACGCACAAGTCCTGATTATTCCCGTACCATACGATGCTACCACCACTTACATGCCTGGCACTCGTCAGGGACCTGGTGCTATCTTGCGTGCTTCCCAGCAGCTTGAGCTTTTTGATGAAGAAACAGGTCAGGAGGTCTTTCGAGTAGGCATTGCCACGCTTGAAGAAATGGAGGTGGATGCGAGTAACCCGAGCGCGATGGTAGATAAAGTCCGGTCTCTTGGCGAGAAAACTCTTGATTTTGGTCTATTCCCATTGATGCTCGGCGGAGAACATTTACTCTCATTGGGTATGATCCAGGCGATGGCCGGACGGGTAAATGACCTTTCAATCTTACAACTTGACGCGCATACCGATTTACGTAAAACCTATCAAGGTGCAGAATACAGCAATGCCTGTGTCATGCGACTCGCCAGTCGTCATGCGAAATTGGTTCCAGTTGGGATCCGGTCGATGAGCTTTCAGGAACACCGCTGGGCTCAGGAACAAGCACTGCCAATTTTTTTCGCAGCAGATATCCACAATCGGTCGAATTGGCAAGAAGAAGTCGTTGCTCAACTGCGGCCCCAGGTCTACATCACCATTGATCTGGATGTATTCGATCCTGCTATTATGCCAGCTGTAGGTACACCAGAGCCCGGGGGTCTTTACTGGTATGAGGTTCTTGAGGTACTCCGCTTAGTGTGCCGCTCTAGAGAAGTCATAGGAGCTGACATCATGGAACTCTGCCCCCAGCCTGGAAACATTGCTCCCGATTTCTTTGCCGCCAAACTGGCTTACAAACTCCTCGCCTATCGCTTCGAAAGTGAGCTGTCGCAAGATTAAGAGAGCTTAATCCACTTTGACAATATATTTGACAAAACGAAAAAGAGACTGTTAAGATTAAGCTAGTTCAGCGCACCGGGGCCAGGCGAGCTTGGGGCGAAGACACGTCCCCCTATACATAAGGAGATTCTGAGTCCCTTGGAAGAAGGACCCGAAACAGGCTTATGGCGAAAAATCTCCACCGTTCTCAAATTACGACACCGCAAGAAGACATCACATCCTGATCTTCAAAAAGAAATCCAGCAACTCATTGACGTTGGTGAGGAGGAAGGGCTCCTGAGTGAAGACGAAGGAGAGATGATGCAGAGTATCCTCTCCTTTCGCGACACTGTGGCCAGAGAGATTATGGTCCCTCGCACTGATGCGGTAATTGTCAGCGGTGATACTCCCATTGAAAAACTTCTCCAATTAGTCATCAACAAAGGCCACTCTCGCTTTCCTGTGTATGCAGATAAGATCGACGACATCATTGGAATTCTACATGTGAAGGATTTGCTGTCCTCTTGGGGGGAGAAGCATCTAGATTTACGGGACATACTACGAACACCTTATTTTATACCCGAAACTAAAAAGATCAGCCACCTCCTCACAGAACTTCGCGACAAGAAGTCCCATATGGCCATCGTCATTGACGAATATGGCGGTGTTGCAGGATTGGTTACCATTGAAGATATCATCGAGGAGATCATCGGCGAAATTCGTGACGAGTACGACGAAGACGAAATCCTCATGGTAGCCACCGACGAAGGTGATCTTTTGGTAGACGCGCGACTTGAAATCGAAAAACTAACCGAACATTTTGACCTTCAAGTCCCGAAAGGGAACTTCGAGTCGGTTGGAGGGTTCATAATCAGTTTGTTGGGCAGAGTCCCGCAACCTCACGAAACAATAATCCACGCCCCTCTTGAAATGACAATCGAATCGGCAGATGCCAGAAAGATTCGCAAGGTTAGAATTAAAGTACAGAAACAAGAGTCATACACTGACGCCTCCCCAGCCAATACTGAACCCTAATGTTGCATACTTACACCGCTAAAAACCGCTGCGCTCGCTCTATAGCACGCCATCTGCGGATGTGCTCGCCTCAGACAGGACTTGACGTACGGTCAAGTACGCCGCGACCTGTCCGAGCCTGTGCTCCGCCACATCTGACGCACTCTAGCGCGTTTTTCCTCCACATAGGTGTGCAACATCAGGGTTAACATTCCTTATGAATTGAAAAGACTAAGGGACCTCGGACAAATGGCCTGCTGTGCAAAAGGAGTTCTCTGTGGGAGAAGAAAAACGCCAGTTTATTAGAGTAGAGGTGACATGGCCCGTTACGATGTTAACCGCCCAGGGTCCAATTGAAGGCGAGGTCAAGAATATCAGTCTCGGGGGCGCATTCGTACACTGCCAAGAACAACCCGAATCCAACGAAACTTTTCGTATGATTATTAAGGTCCCCCATTCCCGTCAGTTTATGAGAGCTGGCGCCCGGGTTGCGAGGTCAAACATCTACAATCCAGAAGGTACCGATGAGCCTAGAGGAATAGGTGTTCGTTTCGTCGAGATTTCAGACGATGACCGTAAATACATTCGCGAGGTGATTGCTGAGCAGCACTGATACCGACCACCATTCCATCTCTGACCAACTCCTCCTAGGCTGAGTCTCACCGTCCTCATTATCCCCTCGAAATCCTGCCGATTTCGAGATTACTGTTCACCCGGAATCCGCGCTTTTGGATGTCATTCTGAGGAGTCCCACCGACGGCGGACGACGAAGAATCTCATAATCACTGGATCAGCAAGATTCTTCCCTTCGCTCAGAATGACACTGAGTAGTTTCCGGAGGGATACTCGTTT
>CP070843.1:140739-150199 GCA_020350905.1 Deltaproteobacteria bacterium | reverse complement strand
TGCAGGTAAGAAGCAGATGATGAACTACAAGCTAAAGGGACGGCTCCATCTAGGTGGCGGTCTATCAGTGCCGTCGGTGATTCCGTTCGAGTCTGAAGGCAAGTTGTCTCTGCCGGGGCCAACGAGTGGATCAGTGGCCGGACCAAGTTAAGGTCGAAGAATTTGGGGTCGGACCAAACCAAGCACCTGAAATGCTGACCTCAAAGCTCACAAGAGAACTATTTCTGTTCTGTTGCATAATACCAAGGCAGCACGAGCGCACCTCATGGTGTCAAGCCAAAACTCTGATCTAAGGCGGCCTTTCCTTTATACGCAGCATTAGGTGAAACAACCCTATGCCTTGGGGGAAAAGCCCCAAAACATTAATCTCCATTCGGGAGTTAAATATATGCAGCTAGGCAATAATTCTCATTTTTATTACTAGTTAAGGCTGCTGAGAAGCTAGGTTAGATTATTGGTATCTAGATTGAAATATGAGATAATAAAGACTCGCTGAAGGAAGGTAGAGGAAATAATCTAAAAGAAACTTCGACGTTATTGCAGTGCTGGAATCAACGAAGTTGGAGACGCATCTATCCGCATAAGACAGGGCAAGATGACTAAAACAGGAGAGAGACATAATGAGAAAGTTGCCCGCCACCATATTAGCCAGAGGGGATTCAGAATGGTACCTAAATCCCCTCTTTACGGCTTGCATTTTGGCGTGTGTTTTCTTTCTGGTTGCATGCTCCCAGAAGCGACCTGTCCTTTATCCCACTGGCCATTTGGAGCAGGTGGATCTCGTTTGAAATGAGAGTCCATCATGTTTACACATTAGCTTGGTGGTTACAATTCAACTTAATTTGTAGGAGATGTAGGCATGGAATCTTGCTTCACTTGGCGAAGAGTGATCAGGCGACCCCTCTATTATTGCCTTTTAATTGGCCTCCTGTTGTCTGGTCTTGCCGAATTCACGAGGGGCTCAAACCTAGATGCTGCACGATTGGAGCTTGAAACGGCCCGAGAGAACCTCCGAATTAGCCAGGCTAGTGAAGCGCGCATTGCCTCTGATCTGGAGCAGCTGAAAGAATCCGGGAATGCCTCTCCGGATCTATTGATGGACTATGAGACCTACCTGGCACGCCTGCGGGCTATGGTGATGGAGAATGATAAGGTCGTCCGGGAGATGGAGAAGGCCTATGTTCGGCGAGTACCTGGTCACTCAGCCTCCAACTCGCCCGACTCATCTCGGGCTCATGATATGCTAGAGCCGGGAATTCCAGAGGACGAAGTTGTGGACGAGATTACTGCCCTGGACAGTGAATTCAATGAATCCTTGGCGACATTTGATGAGATGTTGCTTCAAGAGCTTAAGAGAATTCGTCTGAAATCGGCTCCTAGAATGAGCAAACTTACAAGTGAGGCGGCGGCGGCCGCGGAAAGGTTGCGGGAAAAAGGCGTTGCTCTCAACACCTCGTCTCTCGAGAAGACCCCTACTGTAGGTGAACGAACTGAACAGGAAGGGGAGACGAAAGCTGGAGACGCGAATAAAAAGATGCAGAGCGGAGACTCAGAAAAAGGAAAAGAGGCTCAAGAGCGAGGTGAAGGGAACCAGAGCCAAGGCTATGGTGGGGGAGATGGTTCGGCGGCAGGAACTACCGTCCATGGCCAGCATGAGGAGGATGTTGAATCTGGTGAAGCATCTACCCGGAAGCAGGGAGATCGCCGTTCTGGCGGCCACGACGATGATATTGTGGCCCGACAACTTCGCGAAGCTGCGGAGAAGGAGACTGATCCCGAGCTCAAGGAAAAACTATGGAAGGAATATGAAGACTATAAGGACAGCAATAGGTAATGAGGTGCCCCAATGAAAGTCTCAGTCGGCCATGCCCTTTTGATCTCAATCTTTTTCCTCATTGTCAGCGGTTGTGCCACCCACAGAGCCCAAACGATTGTTCCCACCCCAATGCATCAGGCTCAAAAGGAAATTCCTGAGGACGAGTTGCTGGATGTGGGGATCAGCGTATTTGAGACTGTCGAGCTAACTGAAAAAAAGGCGAAAAAAGAAGGTACGCATCCGGACGTGAGAAAAGCAGAATGCCACTATATTCCCTATAACCTTAAAAACACCTTGCAGGAGAGCAGTTACTGGGGCGCTGTGCGCATTATCCCCAATGAAACTGATGGAGTCGATGTGATGGTCAAAGGTGAGGTCCTTGAGTCAAACGGTGAATGGTTGATTCTGAAAATTGACGTGATCGATTCTGCTGGAAACACCTGGATTCGTAAGAAATACAAAGCCAAGGCCACGGAGGATTATTATACCGGTAATGCCCCTGGCAGTAGAGATGCCTTTCAGGATCTCTATAACACGGTGGCCAATGACATGGCTGCCTACCGGAATCAGTTGAGTTCTGCCGAAGTCCAGAAAATTAGGATGATTTCAAGACTGGAGTTTGCCCAAGCATTTTCCCCAGATGCCTTTGGCGATTATCTGGCTGTGGATAATGAAGGCAAGGCCACTATCAAGCGCCTCCCCGCAGACGGTGATCCGCAGATGGAACGGGTTCTGAGAGTGCGGGAGAGGGATAATATGTATGTGGACACCCTGAATGAGTACTACGACGGCTTCTACAACGAGATGTGGCCAGCCTATGAGGAATGGCGTAGATTTAATCTAAAGGAGAGGACTGCGCTACGTGAAATAAAGTGGGCTTCATACAAGCGGATGGCGGGCGGGGCGTTATTGATGGCTCTGGCCATAGCCATGGACGCCAGTGACGTGCAAGGTACCAACGCCATGCAGAATATCATGATCATCGGAGGGGGGGCGCTGGTAGTAGACGGCATCAATGTTTCGAAACAGCAGGAGATTCATGCTGCGGCCATTCAGGAACTCAGCGACTCATTTGGCAGGGATATGAAACCCGTGGTCATGGAGTTCGAAGGTAATCAGTACGAGTTAACCGGTTCGGCGGAGGAGCAGTATCTCCACTGGCGAGAGTTGCTGCGTAAAATATATTTCGCCGAAACCGGCTTTGATCAACTCGATGACTCTCAGGCAGATCAGACCGTTGAGCAAGAAAACGGTGTCCAGTCCGAAAACCCCACGAATATCCTCCCCGCTGGCGAAGGCCCCGCTCATTCGGGAGAAGGGGGCGGGGAAGGGTATTTCTGGATGAACACCAACTAGTGTACATCCGAAAACTAGCGCTCTGGGTGGCATTCTTTCCGCTTATCTCAAGACCGCCTTGAATGGGCGAGCTGTATAAAGCCGGGTACTGTGATGAAGGATCGAGTTGACAAGGTTGAGATCATCAGTCCGGTCCAAGTGCCCGGGAACGATACCGGTGCTCAGCGGTTCACCTCTCGGTGGAAAAACCTGGGAAAAGTCGCTGCGCTTACCCTGACATTTATTGCTCTGGTGGGTGGCGGTGCTCTGCTTCTCCTTTACCTGTCGAAAAACCCGGTCCATCATCGCGCTCCTGAGGTCATTTCCGCACCGGAACTCGAGGGGAGAAAGGTCCGGGGTGAAGCTCCATTGAGTGAGAGTGGAGTGGGGGAGACTGCGACCCTTGACCTGGTCCGAATCGCAGAGGAAAAGGAGGAAGCGGAGCAAAGGCTCGCTGACTTCGTGCGCGCGCAGAAGGTGTTGGAAGATAAAGGTGCAGCAGCATGGGGAGGCGACGCTTATGAGCGAATGGCTCAACTCGGTCGCGAGGCTGATGCCTCTTTCCTTGAGGAACACTACATGTCCGCCGCTCTCAAATATGCTAAGGCCGCCGCCAAAGCAGAGGAACTGACAAATCGAACCGAGAGCGCACTGGGTCGTCTCCTCGACGAGGCCAGTCTGGCTCTGGCCGAAGGAGATAGTGAAACCGCACAGCAAAAATTCACCGTAGCGCTGCTGCTTGACCCAGCAAACGAGTCTGCCCAACGCGGCCTTAAAAGAGCGAAAAACTTCGAAGCCGTTATGGCCCTGCTCACCTCGGCAAAGGGTCATGAGCAAAACAACAACCTCTCTTTTGCACTCACCGATTACCAGGAGGCTTTAAGACTGGATCCTGAATCGCAGGGGGCCCGGGAGGGTTTTGGCCGGGTCAAAGCTCTCATCGCCGAGGAGAAGTTTCAACAATTCATGTCGGCAGGATTGACAGCCTACCACAATCACGATTACCAACGCGCCAGGTCATCGTTGTTAAAGGCTCAAACCTTCAGACCGGACTCTGATCAGGTCAGGCATGCACTGGCCCTAGTGAACGAGGCCATCAGACTGGCTCGTTTGGAGAACCTGCGAAAGAAGGCAGTGGAGGCCGAGCAGTCGGAAGACTGGCGCCAGGCCTTGGAGCACTATCTGGCAGTCCTCGAAATGGATCCGCAGGTAGAGTTCGCCATTCGGGGCAGGAATCGCTCGCTGGAACAGATCCGGACCGCAAAGCGGATCAATTTCTATCTCGAAAGGCCGTCCGTTCTGGAATCCCAACGCCACCTTGCCAATGCGGAGTTGCTCCTCGAAGAGGTCGAGCAGGTTGAGCCAAGAGGTGGGCGGCTTGCGGCCCAAATAGAGAAACTGCATCAGCTGGTTGCGGTAGCCCAGAGGTCGGTAAAAGTCACACTGGTGTCCGATAATCTCACGAAGGTGGCCGTGTATCGGGTGGGAAAGTTGGGTCAGTTCGATGTCTATGATTTGTATTTGCGGCCCGGTACATACACAGTGGTGGGCGTCAGGGATGGCTATCAGGATTTCAGGAAAGAGATCGTGGTCAAGCCCGGCCAGCAGCCATTGCGCTTTACCGTGATATGCAGGATCAAGATTTGAGTAAGAAATTGAAAATCCGTGATCATACGGGCGAAAGGCTTTTAACGGAAGGTGACTTTCCCATCGTTGTCAGCGGCAGCCCTGCTGCCGCTATCCAGGTTTTGGGCCTGAGTGAAAAAGATGAGGCCATCTATATTGAGTTGTCAGAGGGTCGCCTCCATGTGCGGGCAGCGGAAATGGGGGTCACTGTATGGCACAACCGCTTGAAGCTGAAGGGTTTAGCCGAACTGAGTAACGGCGATACACTCTCCGTAGGTTCGTGTGACATCGAGCTCCTGGCGCATGATGATGAGATAATCTTCAGGGTGTCTGGCGCTGACCATACATCGCAGCTGGCCCCTCCCGAGGTCGCCCCCCCGGTTCAACCGCGGGAGATTAAACCGATACCTTTTCGCACTGGTCGTCAACGGCCAAAGCCCCCCCCTTTCTTGAGATGGCTGGTTTGGGCCCCACTGGGTCTGATGCTTATGCTGCTGGCAGTCTCAGCCTGGTTTGTGTTTACGGCGAGTCAGGTAGTGGTCAGGATCGATCCAGCGCCCGAGAGGATTTCCATGAGTGGGAGCATCATTACGCCCAGGTTGGGAGGATATTACCTTCTGCGGCCCGGGGAATATACTTTGAGAGCTTTCAAGCAGGGCTATTATCCGCTAGAACAGTCCATTTCGGTGGCAGCTGAAAAGAGTCAGACCGTACTTCTGGTCATGGAGAAACTTCCGGGGATGTTAACGGTTGAAGTTTACCCTGAGGGCCAGCCTGCAGCCTTCATCGAGGGGGCCCAGATCTATATCGACGGCGAGGAAATAGGCGTAACACCCCTCAAGGCGGTGGAGATAAAACCGGGCCAACGACGACTGGAAATCCGTGCCAAGAAATACAGGGCGTTGCAGACCTTCGTGGAAATCGAAGGCGGAGGCACATTGCAGACCGCAACGTTTTCCCTGGCGCCAGCCTGGGGCACACTTACAATAGGCTCTGTGCCTGCAGGGGCGAATGTTCGAGTGGATGGAGACCTTTTTGGCAAAACGCCCCTCCTGTTGGAACTCATGGAGGGCACCCGTAGGCTGGAACTGAGTGCCGACCGTTACAAAACATGGCAGGCTCAAGTGGAGGTGGAGGCAAATAGACATCAGATATTGGGTGAGATACGCTTGCAGCCGGCGGATGGAAAGCTTGCCCTCAGGAGCAATCCCTCCGGCGCGAGTGTGACTGTTGGCGATACCTATATGGGACGGACGCCCCTGCAGATACCTCTGCACCCTGATGTCGAGCATATCGTGCGGCTTTCCAAACCTGGATACGAGAGGATCGCCCGGAAGGTCAAAGTCCCTTCCGCCGAACTGAGAAAGCTCACCATAAATCTAACGCCAAGAGTTGGCATTATTCTCCTTGTGGTAGAGCCTGAGGATGCTGAACTCCTGATAGATGGCGAACCAAAGGGTGCTGCGCCGGAGAAATTGCGTCTCATCTCGGTGGAGCACCAGCTTGAGTTCAGGAAGGAGGGCTATAAACCCTTCCGGACCAGGCTCACCCCCCGTCCCGGGTTTACCCAGGAGCTAAGAGTTGCTCTGGACAGACAGCTGGTTCAGAAGATTGGCCTACCCCTTGTAATTCAAGCAGCCAATGAGTATACCCTAAAGCTCATTCGACCAAAACCCTTTACCATGGGGTCATCACGCAGGGAACAAGGGCGCCGGTCCAATGAGACTCTGCGTAACGTCGTACTGAAAAGACCGTTCTACATGGGCACTCGAGAGGTAACCAATAGAGAATTCAGGGAATTTCTCGAAGGGCATAACTCTGGGGCGATGAAGGGGAAAAGTCTGAATAGAGATGATCAGCCCGTGGTCCAGGTGACCTGGGAACAGGCCGCACTGTTTTGCAACTGGTTGAGCGCCAAAGAGTCCTTGCCACCGGTCTACATCAAACGGGGGGATAAACTAGTGGCCGCAGAACCCATGGGCACTGGGTATCGCCTCCCGACGGAAGCAGAATGGGAATACAGCGCCCGCTTCACAAGCAGCAAGGCCACTATGAAATACCCTTGGGGAGACAACTTTCCACCACCACCACAGTCAGTGAACGTCGCTGACCTTGCCGCCAGAGGTATAGTGGCCTATTATCTGGAGAATTATGATGATGGCTACCCGGTCACCGCCCCGCCGGGTTCATTCAGGCCCAACGAGTTGGGCCTGCATGACCTGGGAGGGAACGTGGCTGAATGGTGTCACGACAACTATTCAATCTATTCATATTCCGCCCGCATGGTATACTTCGATCCTTCAGGCCCCTTGCAGGGAAAACATCGAGTGGTCAAAGGCTCCAGTTGGAAACACGCTAGCATCAGTGCGCTGAGAGGATCATACCGTGATTACAGTAACGGCAAGCGGTCGGATCTTGGTTTCCGCCTTTGCCGTTACCTGGACGAGCTTCCTCAGAAGAAGTGATGAATTGGTATAAGCACACAATGTTGACGTCATTGGTGGTGTTAAACCTTGCGCTGGGGGTGTCTTTAGGGGTAGGAGATGAGGCAATTAGAAATGATTCCTCCAGAAAGGCCGATTCGGATACAAGGGTGAACAACCAGATGGCGTTCAAAGATCCGGGAGATGGCAAAACCCCGGCCCCTGACCAAAAGGAGTCGTCTCGCTCGAATGAGGGCAGGGAAGATGAACCCAAGGCTGAACCGGGCAGAGCCGGTTCAGCCTCCCAGGGAAAGGCCCCTCTTTTCAAGGATTTTGTTCCCTCGGAACGAATTGCCCCTGATCAAGCAGTTGATTTTCCGGTGGGAATTTAGCCCACAGCTCGAGGTTTTGGCGGGGATAGTAAATGGGAGTGTGGCTGGAAGACAGCCTGACTCTGAGAGAATCGACATGAAAAAACCCTTTCCGGTTTCCACCGAGTTTATCTACCAGTTGTTTTCCTTGATTCTTGTGATCATCGTGGTCCACGCAATTTATGTAGCGATTATCCGTCCGAGAGCAGACTCGTTTCTGGCACAGCAGGCTGCCATGCTCATGGAAGATAAGTCTTACGTGACCGAACGCTCAGTTTATGTGGTCATACGCGATTATGAACAGGAAGTCTGTTTCATCCTCATGTTCTGGGCCTTGGCCATCATGGGCTACAAGGCGGTCACAACTATCAGGCAGCGAGCTCTGTTGCATATGAACCTGATTCCCCTAGAAGAGGGCATCCGCATATTACCTGAAGACACTCACGATCTGTCCCGTCACATTCAGGCGCTACCGCCACCTCAACGGTCAGCCCTGCTGCCGCGAGCTTTACTTGCTGCCCTGCACCGGTTTGGTACCACCCATAATATCCAAGACGTTGCCAGTGCCACCCATGCCTATTGCGCCTCGGAGGGAGAACGGCTCGAATCTGAACTGTCTATGATCAGGTACATTGCCTGGGCCATTCCCTCGGTGGGGTTTATTGGAACGGTCCGGGGTATCGGGGAGGCGCTTGGAAAAGCCCACCAAGCGATCGAGGGAGACATCTTCGGAGTGACCAAGAGCCTAGGAGTAGCCTTCAATTCGACCCTGATCGCCCTTCTGATCAGCATCGTGCTCATGTTCTTGCTCCATCAGTTACAGCTGCTGCAGGAGCGCTATGTGCTGGATGCCGAGGCTTACTGTGAACAGAACCTTACCCGTCATCTTCATATTTCCTGAGAGGTGTGCACAATGAGCATACTAGGACTGGAGTTGAACGATGCCGGCATTATGGTGGCGGCAGCACCCGACTCTGGAGGACTGATCAGGATTGACCAAGGAGAGATGGAGAGCCCGGGATGTGCCTTTCAGGAAAACAACCGGTTGATTTGTGGCAGAGAGGCTGAAAGGAGGGCGCATCTTGACCCGCCCCGAGGAACCAACTGGTTTTGGGATCAACTGAGCAGCGAGCCTCTGAACCAAAGGGGCTTCGCGCCCGCCGCGCAAAATCATGCAGAAATGGCCTACGCGCACCTGGCCCAGATCTGGGAAAACATCAGGAGCCGAGGGGATGAGGTTGTCATTGCCGTTCCAGGTTTCTACAATCATGATCAGCTGGGGCTCATTCTTGGAATGGCTGCCGATCTGGCGATGCCCGTCAAAGGGTTCATCGATCTGGCTGTGGCGGCTGCCCCGGAGCCGTCTACTGAGAGCTTGCTCTTCCATGTGGACATACACTTGCACCGGGCGGTGGTTACCTTTCTCGAACAGACTGATCCCCTCAGTCGACAAGACTTGGCAGCGGCTGCCGGAAAAGGCTTGAGTTATCTGCACACTGAATGGGTGAAGGGCATCGCCGCTGAATTTGTCCGCACCACCCGTTTCGATCCTCTTCATCAGGCCACTTCTGAGCAAGAATTGTATGACCGCCTGTCTGGTGTCATGGCGGAACTCCAACAGAGCCCCATGGTAACCTTTGAACTTGCAGCTGCGTCCAAAACCCATCGCGTTACCATAACACGGGATTTTTTCGTGGAAAAGAGTGAGCCAGTTTCCTCGGAACTTCGCCGGTTGATCGCTGACATGCGGGAGCGCCATGGTGATCCGAAATCGTCACTGGCGTTGTTGCTGACACATCGTATTACCAGGCTGCCCGGCTGGAAGGTGATGCTGGCCGAAATTCCAGCTGTCAAATTCATCGAGCTACAACCCGGGTCCGCAGCCTTTG
>CP070843.1:135354-140639 GCA_020350905.1 Deltaproteobacteria bacterium | reverse complement strand
GGTGTCACTTTACTGGACATAAAGCCGACAAGAACAATTAAGGATGATTGAATAATATAATCTTGTCTAAACAAGCAATTCCGGACCCTTCCGCAACTCCCGTCCCACAGTTTTCCATAGCCCGGATAATTCATGAATCGGCTGCTCCGAGCATGGTCTACTTCTTGCACTTGATTTTGGCTTGTCCGTCTTGGATTTTTCTACCGAATAGGACATTGTAGTAATGGCTAAACCCAGATCCAACTCAGTTCGCATCCTTGTGGTGGACGATGAGCCAGCAATTCTGTCCCTATACCAGGAAACACTCCAACCCCAGTTTAATCCCAACCACTTTGATTTAACCCTTTGCAGGCAGGCTGAAGAAGCTCTTGATGCATTTCGAGCAGCAGTCGAGAAGGAAAAGCCTTTTGCAGTAGCTTTTCTCGATTTAAGAATGCCTCCAGGGCCTGATGGGATTTGGCTGGCAGAAAGAATTCGGGCTCTGGATCCTTACACAGAAATAGTACTGGTGACCGGTTATTCAGATACCACTACCACACCAGATAAAATAGCCTCTCGCGTGCCGCCAACCGACAAGCTCCTCTACTTGCAGAAACCCTTTCACAACCTCGAGATTCAACATTTCGCTGCGTCCTTGAGCACAAAATGGCTTGGCGAGATAGAACTCAGGAAGATCCGTAACGATTTGGAAGGTCGAATCGAACAGCGGACCATAGAACTCATCAAACTCAATGAGCAGTTGAAACAAGATATAGCCAGGCGCGAAAACGCAGAGGCAGAGGTCCAGTCCACCCTAGACAAATTGCGCAGCGCCATGGGTGGGGTGGTCCAAGCCATGGCCTTGACCGTTGAAAGAAGGGACCCTTATACGGCCGGCCACCAGCGGCGTGTGTCTGATCTCGCCCGTGGGGTTGCCGCAGAAATGGCTTTGTCTACTCATCAGATAGACGGGATCCGCATGGCAGGATTGATTCACGACTTGGGCAAAATCTGCGTACCTGTTGAAATTCTTAGCAAGCCGGGGCAGTTGACCGAAATAGAGCATATATTGATTAAGGATCATCCCCAGGTGGGATATGAGATCTTGAAAGAAATTGAATTCCCTTGGCCGGTTGCCCAAATTGTGCTTCAACATCATGAGAGGATTGATGGCTCTGGCTATCCCGTTGGTCTCACCGGCGACGACATAATAATCGAGGCTAAGACTCTGGCTGTGGCAGACGTAGTAGAGGCAATGGCCTCGCATCGACCGTACCGGCCAACCCTGGGCCGCGACATGGCCATAGAGGAAATTTCTCAGAACAGGGGAGTACTGTACGATGCAGATGTGGTAGATGCGTGTATGAAGCTTCTCCAAGAGAAAAATTTTCAATTTAGGCAATAGCGCATACAGCAAGGAGTTAGGAGTCAGAGGAGTCAGAATTCAGGAGAATGGCAACCAAAATTGAGTTCCTTTCTGCTACCTTCTGTCATCTGTCGTCTGCCCTCTGTCATCTTTTCCCCGTCTCGTCGTTTCTCCCCGTCCCCGTGTCGTGCTGCGAATGCCCACTTACCCCCCCAACTACCTGCCCGACATTATTGTTTTACGAAAACAAACCTTTTTTGTTTTAGACAAATACGAGTCGGTGTAAAATGAAAGTGATTGAAGCGATTGTTGGGATACACACCGAGGTTCCTGGTGTTGGGGAATCCCGCGGGTTATAACCTTCTGAATTGTGAGGAGAGAAGATGAGGAGGTCTCGAGAAGACATGCGCCTGGATGTGAAGGCGCTCAAGCTTGGCAGTAAGATACGTGAACTGAGACTGAACAAGAACTACACGCTGCAGGATGTGGCTGCCAAAACTGGCTTGTCTAAGCCATTTCTCTCACAAATTGAAAACGACCACGTGGGTCCTCCCGTGGCTACCCTGCTCAAGTTGGCCAGGGCCTTCAATGTAAGCTTAGCCCACTTCTTTCAGGACGAGGTGGGGAGCGACAAAATTGCCATCACACGACACAAGGAACGGATTCGAGTAGAAAAGCGGCCCCACCACCGCAAGGGTGAGGTCAATTATGTGTATGAGGCCCTAGAGACCAAGAAGACCAACAAGCAGATGGAACCCTTCTTGGTGGAATTTCCTGTGCAAGATACTAGTGAGATGGTCTTCATGAACCATGACGGAGAGGAATTCCTGCATGTTCTTGAGGGCAAGCTCGAGTTTCGCAGCGTGGACCGGGTGGAGGTGCTTGAGTCCGGAGACAGCATTTATTTTGAATCGGACCTCAGTCACAGCTTTCGTTGCCTGGGGGAAAAAGCAGCGAGAGCTATTGTGGTAGTCTGGAGCGGTTAACAATTGTGATTATGTCCTTCATTATTTTTCATGGGTTGTTGGGTATGCGTCTTGCAGTTGACCCAGCTAAAAGTCAACACTCATTTGGAGCTGTTTGCCCTCTGCTGTTAGTGGAGTGGCCTGCTGGGCCACATGTATACCAGTCAAAAGAGCGAGGCAAGCATGGTGGAAATACGCTTCCATGGGCGCGGTGGCCAAGGCACGGTCATGGCCACCATTCTACTGGCAAAGGCCTTCTTCCTGGACGGCTACCACGTGCAGAGTTTTCCCCTCTTTGGGGTTGAACGTCGAGGAGCTCCTGTTGAGGCCTACCTAAGACTCGATCAAACCGAGATCCTTATAAGAACCAACGTCTACACCCCCGATCATGTGGTTGTCTTAGATCAAACCCTGTTGGAATCCATAGATGTCACTGTAGGTCTGAAAAAGAGTGGTTGGATCCTACTCAACAGGCCATCTCCTCCGGCCAACTTGGACTCATTCTCCGATTACAGACTCGCCGTTGTTGACGCCACTCATATCGCCTTGAAAAATCGCCTGGGAACTCGCACCCAGCCAATTGTCAACACGGCAGTGATGGGAAGTCTTGCTCGCGTCTTGGGCGTACCCAGCATGGCTGCCATCTCGGAGGTCATACGGGAGGAGATCCCTCGTCAGCCAAAAGCTAATATAAAGGCTGCTGAGACAGCATACAAGGAGGTGCAAACAGTAGAACTCGTGGACAGGTAAAACTATCGATTCCGCAGGTTCAAGCTGAGGATGCCTTGTAAATTCGAAATTTGAAATTTTAGAGATTCTCCGCTTGCAAGCAAGGTTAGACGAGGACACAAAAAATGGCTACACAACATGTTCCGAATAATCCTTCCCCTCTTCTCATTCCCTGTTCCTACCTCACCACTGAAGGGAACAAGACGGGATCTTGGCGGTTTCTTCGACCTCAGTACGAGGAAAAAGTCTCTCCCTGTAGTGCTGCCTGCCCAGCTGCTGAAGACATCGGGCGGGTTGAAATGCTGACGGCACAGGGATCCTTCAAGCAGGCCTGGGAAACTATATTGATGGAAAACCCTTTCCCCGGCGTATGCGGGCGTGTCTGCTACCACCCCTGTGAACAGCAGTGTAATCGAAGGGAATTCGATGAGCCTGTTGCGATCCACATCCTGGAGCGCTTTCTTGCAGATACCGCCAGTCGTTATGAACTAAAACCTTCGCTGCAAAAGCTGGAATCAAAGAGACAGAAAATCGCTGTAGTAGGTTCAGGCCCCAGTGGTCTTGCAGCCGGATACTTTCTCACTCTCCTGGGGTATCAGGCTGATGTCTTCGAAGCGCTGCCCGAGCCCGGTGGTGTGCTCCGGTGGGGTATCCCTCTATATCGACTACCATTCTTCATCCTGAATCAAGAGATTGCTCAAATCCGTGAACTCGGAGTTCAGATTCACTGTGGCAAATCCATCTCTAATGAGTTCTTGCGAGGTGGAAAGTCCGAGTATGACGCCATTTTCCTCGGATGTGGGCATTCCCGCAGCCTTCCCCTCAAGATTCCCGGAGAGGATCTGGTTGGAGTGAAAAATGGTCTGCAATTTTTGGCTGAGATCCGCAGGGGTGAGGCTCCAGCCCTGGAGGGCACCGCGGCAGTTATTGGTGGTGGTAATACGGCAGTTGATACAGCCCGTTCTGCGGTCCGCTTCGGTGCCAAAGTTATTCTCATTTATCGCCGCCGTCGCCAGGACATGCCCGCCTTCGCTGAGGAGGTGGAAATGGCGCTGGAAGAAGGAGTGGAGCTTTGGGAACTGCAAGCCCCCGTGAAAATTGCAGCGCAGGACGGGGACTTTGTCGTGACTCTGCAGCAGATGCAAGCAGTTGAAAAAGACGGCCAGAGGAGAGCCCGGGTCAAAGCAGGGTCGAGTAAGAAAAAGGAGATTCGTGTCCAGCATCTGTTCAAAGCCATAGGCGGTGAAGCTAGTGAGCCCTGGTATGACCCCCCCACGAAAAAAAGAGGTATGCTGCGGTTGAGCAATTGCGTCCTCCATCACAAAAGCCGGGAACCCACTCTGGTCTATGGAGGCGACCTGGTGGCTCAGATCAAAAGTGTGGCACATGCTGTCGCCTCTGGAAAACAAGCTGCCATTGCCTTAGATATCCTCTTTCGTGAAGGCCTCGATGCGGTCCGGCCCCGGCTTCAGACTTGTCTGGTGGGTGAGGGCCCATCAATATCATTGGAGACGTATCTGGCTGGACCGCGCTCTCTACGCAACAACAGGGTCGTCCGCTACCATGACCTCAATACTGACTATTTCCAGTTCGCGCCCATGATTACCAAGCCCCGCCTCTTGCGTGAGGAACGGTTCCAGTCTTTTGCTGAAATTAATCTTAAGATTGGTGCCAGCCTGGCCATCCGTGAAGCCGAACGGTGCTTCAGCTGTGGTCTGTGCAACCAGTGTGACAACTGTCAACTTTTTTGTCCGGAGATCGCGGTTACTCGTGATAACAACCCCCGCGGTAGGCATATCAATTATGACTACTGCAAAGGTTGCGGACTCTGCGTGGTGGAATGCCCCCGTAATGCCATGATTTTAGAGGAGGAACTCTTATGCGACACGTCTTAGAGGGAAGCCATGCTGTTTCGGAAGCGGTACGCTTGGCCAGGGCTCAGGTGATCTCCGCTTACCCCATAACCCCTCAGACTCACATAGTAGAGCAATTGTCAGAATACTGTGCCAACGGCACCCTGGATGCCAGATTTCTTCGGGTAGAAAGTGAACATTCAGCCCTGGCTGCCCTGATTGGTGCCGCCAGCAGCGGAGTACGGACATTTACCGCCACCTCTTCCCAAGGACTCGCCTTGATGCACGAACTCCTTCACTGGGCCTCAGGAGCCAGACTTCCTATTGTCATGGCGCAAGTGAATCGGGCCATGGCCCCTGGCTGGAACATCTGGGCCGACCAGACTGACAGTC
>CP070843.1:131834-135254 GCA_020350905.1 Deltaproteobacteria bacterium | reverse complement strand
CTGAGAAACGGTTGCCCAACACCCTGAGCGTGTGCTTTAAGTCTATTGAAGCCAACACCCTTTTAGCAGAGATTGAATCCGTTGCTGCCTCGGCAGGGGCTGCCTGCCACTCAGATTCCGTTCGCCTCTCCTCGGTGCTGGAGGCCATGCAAATGGACCTGGAGTACGCCATGGGAACTGTACGTTTTTCCACTGGCAAAATGACCACAGAGGACGAGGTAAAAAAAGCTGCTGCAATCTTTGCCCAGACCGCACACCGCTTGCAACCTAGCCTGGATATGGCATAGACACCAGACAATTGAAGCTCCCTGCAGCCAGACCTGTCGACGAGGAGTACGACTGCCCTCGGCCGTGAGCTCGGGCCGAACGGAGGCTCACTCGAAGTCCTCAAGTCGAGTCGCTAAGGGGAATGCGCTCGCCCTGTTGAATTTCCCGAAGGGAACCCTATTCAACAGGGCGAGCTGGAGCATTTTCAGAACCTACTCTCCCCTCTTGATTGGTTCGAAAAGTGGTAAATTTCTACCCATTCTTTGGCTTTAATTACTCAATTTCCACAAGTAGTCTCGCTTTCTGTGATAATATAACTACTTGAAATAAAAAGATATATATGTTTTTTCTCTGTCTTGGCATGATCTTTTAATACGAAAAGCTCTCGCCAACAAAGAAGGTCTTGTTACTCCAACATGCAAAACCTTCGTTCTTGCGTAAAGGCTCTCTGAGCTGACCACGCCCACAAAGAGCGATTGTCTATTGCATCTTATGTTTAGGGTGAGCGATGACGAATAAACCCTCCACCGCTGGAGATCGAAGAAAAAAGGGCGACAGACGCTCCGATAAAGATAGAAGGACAGGTAAGGATAGGCGAAGCAGTAGTGACAGAAGAGGGCTTAAAGACAGAAGATCCGGCTGGGGCCAAATCAAAGAGCATAGGTTTCAAGGGGTCGCTAAAACTACGACTACAGTTTCGCATTTGCTTGGTCAACCTTTAACGGTGATAACCGGATATGTTGACCTGTTATCGGCGAGCACCGAGGAAGAGAACACAAAGGAAAAATTGTCTATCATTAAGAGTCAGTTGGATTTGATCAGCAAATACCTGCATGATCTGAGAAATATCAAAGAGTACAAGACAGTGGATTTCGCTGGAGTGACTTTACTGGACATAGAATCGTCAAAACCAGTAAAAGACGATTGAGTGATTTGTATGTTGCGTAACCAACAGTTAGAAGTACCCGCTAGCTAGAGACCCTACGGTGGTTTGGGGTGAAATTCCTGGTCTATTTCTTGCAAACGATTTACCCGGCTCATCTAACACTTCTCAGCCAAACAGGACGCTACGCGGATGACTGCACCCGAACTGAACCCCATTCGAATTCTCGCTGTGGATGATGAGCTTTCTATTTTGAGGCTATATAATGAGTCCCTCCACCTCGACTCCAATTCCCACCATTTTGATTTAAGCATGTGTAGTCAAGCTGAAGAAGCGCTTGATGCTGTTCGAAAGGCAGTCGAGGAGGGAAATCCATTCGCCGTTGCTTTCCTCGATGTGAGAATGCCTCCAGGGCCCGATGGAGTGTGGCTGGCAGAGCAAATCCGGGCTCTGGATCTTTACACGGAGATAGTAATGGTTACAGGCTATCCAGGTACAAAGCCCGACGAGATTGCCTCCCGCGTTCCCCCAATCGACAAGCTGTATTATCTGCAAAAGCCGTTTCACAATTTGGAAATCCAACACTTTGCTGCCTCTTTAAGCACGAAGTGGCTTGGGGAAAAAGAACTCAGAAGAATTCATTACGACCTGCAAGGTCGCATTGAAAAACGAACCCTCGAACTGATTAAACTCAACGATCAATTGAAACAAGACATTGTCAGGCGTGAAAGTGCCGAAGCAGAAGTTCAGTCTACCCTGGGCAAATTGAGAAGTGCCATGAGCGGAATCGTTCAAGCCATGGCCTTGACCGTGGAAAGGCGAGATCCTTACACCGCCGGCCACCAGCGGCGTGTGTCCGATCTGGCTCGCGGGGTGGCAATAGAGATGGCACTGTCAGGCCATCAAATTGATGGAATCCGTATGGCTGGCTTGATTCACGACCTAGGAAAGATCTGTGTGCCGGCTGAAATCCTCAGTAAACCTGGACAGTTGTCTGAAATCGAGCATACTCTAATCAAGGATCATCCCCAGGTGGGATATGAAATTTTGAAGGAGATAGAATTTCCGTGGCCAGTTGCCCAGATTGTCCTGCAACATCACGAAAGAATTGATGGCTCCGGATACCCCGCAGGTTTGTTTAGTGAAGACATCCTTGTCGAGGCGAGGACGTTAGCTGTAGCAGACGTGGTAGAGGCCATGGCCTCGCATCGACCGTACCGGCCAACCCTGGGCCGCGACATGGCCCTAGAGGAAATCTCTCAGAACAGGGGAGTACTGTACGATCCAGATGTGGTAGATGCGTGTATGAAGCTTCTTCAAGAGAAAGATTTCCAATTTAGGCAATAGCTGCTCGCAAAGAACACTATACCATTTCTCATTTATTCGCGCTCGCTGCGCTCCGCTCAGTCCCACAAGCGGGTTCCCGGTTTCTCGCGCTCGCTCCGCTCCGCTCAGTCCCGCACCGCAAGCGGTATCTGCGCCAAGCGGGTTCCCAGTTTCTCATTTCATCATGTACAGCCTGCTTAGCACTTCTTGTTTTCCGGAAACAAACCTTTTTTGTTTTAGACAAACAAGAGTTAGTGTACAATGAAAGTGATTGAAGCGATTGTTGGGATTCTCGCTGCGGTTCCCGGTGTTGGGGAATCCCGTGGGTTATAACCCCTTGCATTGTGAGGAGAGAAAATGAAGAGGTCTCGAGACGACATTCATCTGGATGTGAAGGCTCTCAAGCTTGGCAGTAAGATACGTGAACTGAGACTGAAGAAGAATTACACTCTGCAGGATGTGACTGCCAAAACTGGCTTGTCGAAGCCATTCCTCTCGCAAATTGAAAATGACCACGTGGTTCCACCCGTTGCTACCCTGCTCAAGTTGGCCAGGGCCTTCAATGTTAGCTTAGCCCACTTCTTTCAGGACGAGGTGGGAAGCGACAAAATTTCTATCACACGACACAATGAACGGCTTCGAGTAGAAAAGCGGCCTCACCACCGCAAGGGTGAGGTCAATTATGTGTACGAGGCCCTAGAGACCAAGAAGACCAACAAGCAGATGGAACCCTTCATAGTGGAATTTCCTGTGCAGGATACCAGTGAGATGGTCTTCATGAACCACGACGGAGAGGAATTCCTACATGTCCTCGAGGGCACGCTCGAGTTTCGCAGCGTGGACCGGGTGGAGGTGCTTGAGTCCGGAGACAGCATTTATTTTGAATCAGACCTTAGTCACAGCTTTCGTTGCCTGGGGGAAAAAGCAGCGAGAGCTATTGTGGT
>CP070843.1:127073-131734 GCA_020350905.1 Deltaproteobacteria bacterium | reverse complement strand
GGATTCTTTACAAAAATTTCATTCTAGTACTGCATTTCACAAAACTGATGGCCATCAACTGAAATTGCGTCTAGCTCAGGACAGCCCCGCCAGAGGGATCAGGCTGTCCTGTTACGGCAGGTGCTAAGCCCAACTCAAAGTTGGCAGTTTCCTATTCCTCGTTAAACCCCAGATATTGTGGCTTGTTCTAAACAGCAAACGTGTCGTTTAGAGTATGTTATATGGAGTTTCATACCACTCTTGTAGGGCTTCAACTTATAACGCTCAAGGTTTAGGCGATGAAGAGTCTTGGGGCTGAAGCCCGCACCCGAAGACCATCCTATTGTCTCCCAGTCTTTCTCTTGGGCTGTTCTCGCTCAAAGAAGGCATTCATTAGTGTAACAAATTTGTTTATGCCGAATCTCAAATTATTTCAGAACAAACATTCCATCCAATTAAATTACGGACGACTCGCTAGCGCCCTTTCGTAAGCCGCTTCGGAAAATCCATGTATTGCTCGGCCATTGATAACAGCAAAAGGAACTCCATTTCGACTATCCAGTTGTTGTTTGCGGTGAGCAGCCGCTGTGTCTTTTTCAATGTCGTATTCTATAAATGAAATGCCTCTCGAATGAAAGAAATCACGTGCCATTTGGCAATAGGGGCACCAACTGGTGGTGTAGAGTTCGACTTCATGCTGGGCTACTGCTAATGCAGAGAAACTTAACACCACGAGTAACGTAATAAAAATCACTCTCAGTTTTTTCATGAGTACCTCCTGCAGCAGTCACTCAAGACTTGGGAGTTTCGTTTCACTCTGGTGACCAGCCTGTAAGTTGGTCTCGCATACCTGTGCAAAAACAAGGCCAAAGGATACCTATGACATTCTCTATATGATCGGGAGAAAGTATTAATGCATCACAATCCCCTTTTGCCCTTTGTTTTGCACTCGGCAATCCACATCCATCCGCTAAGTGTCGTTCATTTTCACTGTATGACACTTTTTGACCCTTACCTCTGCAAATTCTTGAGTCTACCGTTTTCACATCTATAGGGATAACAATTTAAGATATTTAGAGAAAATTACTTCTATTTTGATCTTGGCATGATAATTTCATCCTGAACGACTACTGGAGGTATTTGGAAACATCAATGATAGCCTACGCCAGGAAAGTCTTTTGATTGAAATAGATAGAATGCTTACCCCCAGGAGATAGGAGGTTGAGATGAATCTGGCTCAGATTGCTGGGCAAAGAAAGCATCCGAGAGTCGACGTAAGTTGGTCTGTTGTAATGCTCACCCCCGAAGGGAAAATGGTCGGCAAAACGGAAAACATCAGCCGTGGTGGTGCTTATATCCGCTGTTCTACACTGTTATCCAAAAATGATCTTTTCACCATGACTATCCAGGCTCCAAACCGAGCGCCTCTACACGTAGGTGCGGAGGTAGTGTGGGTAGATATCCCATTGACCCCCGACAAGAAACAAGTACCTATTGGTATGGGCGTCCGATTCACTGATATCTCTGTTGATGACCTTCAGTTTATCTCTAATGTGGTATCGGGAGTAACTAAGGATTGAAGTATTAGGCTTGTAGCCTGGTTTTTGATACTAGACCATTAGTTTGCACGGAAACAAGGTGTAGTCTTCCTTTCAGCACTGAGGACTTTTTCATGAATAAGTGCTACTTGGCTTTCCAAATTGGATCGATGAAAAAAACCGTCTATCCATTACTTGGACCGACGACGATTGGCCGCGATGCAAATAATACTATCACGATTCCGGACCCGACCGTCTCACGCAACCATGCTAAGGTATCTCTTCAAGGTAAGAGTTGGATCGTTGAGGATTTGGAAAGCGCCAACGGCATCAAGACAAATGGTAAGCAAGTAGAAAAACTGGTTCTCAAATCTGGTCTTACTTTCAACCTAGGAAAAATTGCTTTGACCTTCCTGGAGAATGAAAGTTCCGAGGTGAAGGATGAGCTCACTGAGACTGTGGAAATCCGATCAGCTTCAGTTGAAGATTTGGATATCCTTAATAAGAAAGAAAAAGCTGAATTCTGGACTAAACGACTTCAGGATGTGATTTCCTCAATAGCTTTTTTCTCCTCCCTGGATGAGTTGGAGCGCAAGAAGCTGACGGATACTGCTACCCTACATGGGTTTAATGAAGGAGAGATGATCATTAGGCAAGGGGACCCTGGCAGATCAATCTATGTTGTCTTGAACGGCCGGGTTTGTGTATGTAGAAGAGACCATTATGGAAATCAGTGGGAGCTTGCCATTCTGAGGGAGAGCGAGTTTTTTGGTGAAATATCGTTTCTGACCGGCCAACCGAGTCCGGCTAACGTAAAAACAGTGGACAAGAGTATGCTTCTGGAACTCAGTTATACTAGTATGCGAGAAGTGGTTAAGGACAATGTTAACGTAAAGAAAGTATTGCTTGAATACTGTAGAGAACGTCTAAGAGATTTCAAGGAGAGAAGTGCCAACCAGAGCTAGAGGAACTCTGCTGAAAGTCTTGCAAGGGAGATGATGAATATTCAACACTAACCGAAAAGTTGGGAAATCAACCTTAGATCGAGTGAGTGATACTCCCAGTGAGTTCCTGGGATACTTACTTTAATATCCCCAACCGCCAAGTAGAGATTCCAATAGAATAGCCATATCTTGAGAGAGCAGCGCCGAACGTGAGATAATTGGCCAGACGTGATGCTCCACACCTTCCTCGGCAACTATGACATCCACCTTATTCGCAAAAATGGAGGACGGTGCCGAATCGATATTTTCCGGGTCAACCGTAACTACTTCGACGGCAATCTGGAACTGGACGCCGAAAATCCCGCCTTCTAACCTCTCGATCATCCCTGCCTCGGCAGGAGAAGGCCCTCCGCTTTGGATTTCTTTTTATAGTTTTACACAAAAAGAATCCAGCCTTAGCATAATGAATAAGATTTTATCTTTTTCCGACTGGCCTCTGTTCCCATAGTTATGAAAGGAGGAATTACGAATTAGATCAAATGCTGCGAAAGCTTCCCATGTGGGGTTCACTGGATTGGGAGGTCACCCCACTCCAGACTTTTGGCGGGCGGGCGGAGATGGAACGGAAGGCTTTAGAAGAGATGAAAAAGTAAGAATTTTTCTCCTCAGAGGAGAAGCTGGCTAGAACCCTGTTGAATCCGCTTGGGCCGGCTTCTTCTCTTCTTCATTTCAACCGGCTGGAGAGAAAAGCCGCCATCGCTCGTGCTGGAAAATGACCGAAGCGCTGAACACAGGTTGTTTTCAGACCTCTTTATTCGACCAAAAAACAGGCTGGCTTCAAACCCTGATTAACTGCGGTCTTCTATCCGGTACGCCTTCCCTCCAATAAACTCATGTGCTTTGCGAACAGGGCTGGATGCCATTTTTTCATCTTTCGTCTTAGCTCCGACAGTTCCACCTTCTTTATAAATCTCATCATTGGAGCATTGTCTGAAAGGACCATGGCCTGATAAAAGAGCCTCGGCACAAGGGCCGGATCCTCATTTCTGTTGTACACCTTCGACAGCTCCAGGTATCTTTGAAGCCAGTGTTTGAGATCCTCCAGATCCCGGAAAACCCGTCGTTCAAATATCCCCTCCAGCTGCGCCTTCACTGGAAACCAGGCCAAGGAATTGCCCTCGTGATCTTCATTTTCTATCAGCTCATCCAATCGCTTTTTCAGACCATCATCCTGGAGACGTGGTAAGTCTACCTTGGTTGGTGTAATGACAAAGGCTTCGCGATAACAGAGTCTAGCCATGGGCGGATCGCCACGCAACATGTAAGTGTCGCCCAGGTAGCCATAAGCCCTGGAATTCTCTGGTTCAGCCGCAATCAGAGTTTGTAAGGAGTCAATAGCCGCATCCAGCCTGTGCGCCATTAGGTAAATGAGCCCCAAGGGTGTGCCACCGGGCAGCTCTGGCAGTCCTGAATGTCCTCCTGCCTCCAGCCCATCGGCCAGCTTAGCGAAGAAGACCACTCGGAGTTGCTCTTTGATCGAGTCTTTTCTCCAAGGATAGTCAAATGTTTCTTCAAACTTCACCCAAACTTCGTACCGTCTTTCTGCTTCCGCAGGGCTAATCTGCGCCCAGCCAACCTGGTCCAGTTTCGATTTCCAAAACTTTGCCACTTCAACTTCAGTGTCAACTTTACGTCCCCAGGGAAACAACTTGCGATAACGCTCTAAGACCTCCAGGCATCGGTCGAATTCCATCTCCAAAAGCCGTCTTACGGCTGTATTGAAAAGAGTACTCTCCTCACCAAAAAGACTCAATTGCTCCGCCACTGTCCTACTCCATAACGTTGATTGCCTGTCCCTCGCAAAAATTCCATCCGCGTTGGTTTCTATAAAAAAAGCCCCTCTGGGGGGCTTGCCTCATTTTGGGTACAAACACAGCTCGAAGGAGGCTGATTATGAGGCCGGGCGAAACCACTCTGGATGCAAACCAGATACAGTTTCTTTATATGAAAAATATAATTATAATAAGTACTTAATGGAGCGGGAAACGGGATTTGAACCCGCGACTTCAACCTTGGCAAGGTTGCACTCTACCCCTGAGTTATTCCCGCCCAAGTCCCGCTTAGATTAGCAAAGATCGGGCAATTGTCAAGAGTAAACTTAGGTCGTTTAAACCGTTCAAGTCGTTGAAATCGTTCAAGT
>CP070843.1:112151-126973 GCA_020350905.1 Deltaproteobacteria bacterium | reverse complement strand
GGTAGAAGGCAGCAGGATCCGCCCCGATTTCGACCTCAAGCCTCCCGACAGCTCAAGCCATTGCTGGAACGAATCGGCGTCCCCAAAGCTGCGCCCTTTGTTCCCGACCCCTTCCAACGAGAGGCGGTACTGGCTATCGACAACAGTGATGTGCTCGTTACCGCCGCAACTGGATCGGGCAAGACCTGGATTGCTCTTCAGGCTATGGAAAAGTTGCTAGCCCATAAGGGGCGCAGCTGGTATGCCTCTCCCCTCAAAGCACTGTCCAATTCCAAGTATACCGAGTTCAGCCAGCACTTCGGGGCAGAAAATGTGGGGATTCTCACCGGAGATCGCAAGGAGAATCATCAGGCGCCAATTATCGTGGGTACCACCGAAATCCTCCGCAACCAGCTCTACGATGCCATGTATCGGGGAGAGGACCTTGGGGTCGAACTAGTAATTCTCGATGAGGCCCATTATCTGGGAGACGAGGACCGTGGTGTAGTCTGGGAAGAAGTAATGATTTATCTCCCGGCTCGAACACGTTTGTTACTTCTCTCTGCTACCATTTCCAATGCGGCTGAAATTGCCAGTTGGCTGGAATGGCTTCGACAGGAGGATTGTCGAATCGTGACCGCGCACAAACGTCCCGTCCCCATTCATCCGCTTTTCATGTTTCCCAGCGGTGAAGTGACTCCCCTTGTCCAACGGCGAGAAATGGCCGGCAAGGTTCAACATTTCCTTCGCAGCAGCCCACGAGCCGGTCTGTCTCCAAGACGCGGAGTTGCCAATTTTTCCCAGATAATCGCTGCGCTTCGTCACCTCAAACTGTTGCCTGCCATTTTCTTTCTCAAATCAAGGGCAGACTGTAACCTGGCCTTGCTTGCAGCGCTTCCCCGGCTGAATCCCACTGAGAGCGACGAGGAACACCGTCGCTTCGGTGAACGATTACGCCAACTCTTGAAGGATCATCCATACCTTAGGATCCATCGGCAGCTTTCTTCGCTCCGCAACGGGCGGGTGGCCGCGCACCACGGCGGCCAATTACCCCAGTGGAAGGTGCTGGTGGAGACTCTGATGAAAGAGGGAGGGCTTGAGGCTATTTTCTCAACCTCAACGGTGGCTGCCGGTGTCAATTTTCCAGCCCGCAGCGTGGTACTTTCCCAGAGTGATCGCTTCAACGGACGCGAGTTCGTTCCGCTTAGTGCTACTGATTTGCTCCAAATGACTGGTAGGGCCGGTCGTCGCGGCATGGACAAAGTGGGCTTTGTTATTGTTCTCCCCGGACCATATCAGAATACACCACTCATCTTCGACCTCCTGCACTCTTCACCAGAGAGCGTAGATAGTCAAATACAGATCACCTTCTCTATGGTCCTCAACTTACTGCTTTCCCACAGATCTGAAGAAGTAAGGGATCTACTTGCTCGCTCCTTTGCAACCTTTCAGAATCTGGAAAAATATCGAGAACTGGTTGAGGATCTACGGGGACTCGAAGAAGATGTAGCCACTGAGCTGGAGGAAGCTGGATGTGGTGATTTGAATACAGTTCTGCACACTCTATCCAGAAAGCGCCAACTGGAGCAACAGCTCAGGCAGGCGCAACTGGAGCAGCGCCGGAGTTGGGACGCTCTCTGTAAACAGGCCTACCTTACCCCTGGAAGGTTATTTCGCAGCAAGAAAAGAGAGTTTTTCGTGGTATTGGCCCGGGAGAACCGAGGCGGAGCAGAGGGCTTTACTGCCATTCGGGTATGGCCACAACACCGGTTGCGCCGTGGTCGTTTGCGTAAGCGCTGGTTGCGTTTTGCAAAAGTCGCCTCCGTGTTGGACGTTTGCTTTGACCTTGCTGCACTGGGCACCCCGGAGCGGTGGCTAGAGTCTGTCCTCAGCATCCCGCTCGACACCTATCCAAAGCTTGAAATGAAAGAGCCCCTGCCCTATCCAGAGCAAGAAGTCTGGGAGACTCTTAAATCACGAGTGCAAGAGGCCACGGCATCAATTGCTGCACTCCCATGCGGGAAGTGTCCTCATTTGAGCAAATGTGAGCCGAAAAAACAGGGCCGGTTCAGAGAAAAGATAAATAGAGTCCTCAGTCTTCGCCAACGCGTTGATGACGTCACCAATCGGCTTTGGCACGAGTTCAATCGCCACTTTCATTTTCTGCGAGAAGAGGGCTACGTGGACGAGGCAGGCCGACCGAGCGCTGACGGAATCTGGGCATCACAGCTCCGACTCGATCAACCTTTACTGGTAGCCGAGTCTATCCGCCGCGACGTTTTCCCCCACAATGATCCTAAAATGCTGGCCGGCCTAATGGCCCCTTTTGTCACTGATCGGGAAAGTCAGGGCGAGGCCTTAGAGCAGCTGAGCCTGAAAAACCCAGAGCTGGGCCGAGGGTTTGCCAAGATGGTTTCGGCCTTGCATCCATTGCGCCGGCGCCTGCGGCAGAGCGGCTTTCCAGCAAATCCTTTATCCTTCTGGCCAGTGGCCGCCATTTACTTTTGGATTTCAGGAGCTAAGTGGGAGGAATTGGTGGATATTTCTGGCCTTGACGAAGGTGATCTGGCCATGCTCATTTATCGCACCGCAGACAGCCTCCGTCAGTTGGAAGGGCTTACCCTGTCACACCCACACCTTGCAGCTAGTGCCACTGAGGCCATTAAACGGTTGTTACGAGAACCGGTACAGGTTCCCACCTGAGATTCAGCCACAATCGAAGATTGTGCCGGAATCAGCTTGCAGCTGGCAGGGGACAGCAGTGCTCAGCTCTCATCGAGCTTCGCGTCATTTATTCGCGCTCGCTTTGCTCCGCTCAGTCCCGCAAGCAGGTCCCCAGCTCGGCTGCGCCGTCATTAGGTCACTACGCTTCGCTGTCATTTGTTGTAATCGGTAGAGGGCAGAGGACAGGAGATAGAAGTCAGAGGAAGGAAGAAAGAAGAAAGGGATTCTCCGGTGGGAGCGGCTTTCCCCGACCTGAGCCTGTCGAAGGTCAGCCGCGATCTTGCGCTTTGAACAATTTCTACGACTATTACGACTTCAACGATCTACCGCTTACCGCTTACCAGAAGTTACTTACTATGCCTCAGGCGTCTACTAGACTGCCTCCAGAATCTTCTCCAGCTTGTAGTAATCCTCCTCTTTCAGAGCCAGAAATTTCAGACCCATGCCTGTTGGGTGGAACGCAGCCTCCAGGGGATCAACCCAGACTACTTCGGCCAACGCAGTAACCGTTTCTAGTGCCTCGGGTAGTTCGATAGAGACAAACATTTCATATCCCACTTCATAAGGCGTCGCTGTTGTTACGGCCAGGCCGCCCTCGGATATATCCCTGAGCCCCCCCAGGTGAATACCCCCGTTGGTATAGATTTTGACTTCGCCATCAATATTCTTGCGCGCGAAGCGCCGACACTCCTTCATGTTCCCCTCACCTATTCTTGCTCAGAGTCCTTCTTCTTCACAATCACTTCCTCGACGTCAAGGGTAATGGGGCTTGCCAGATACCCGGACACTGCCTGCTCAACGAGTTCTTTAAGAGTAATCCCCTCTAATGCAGCCCGAGATTTGGCCTGTTCGTGCAGATCATCAGGAAAGTTCTTGAGACTCAGTGTTCCCATGCGTCATCCCCCTATGAGTTTTTGCGCTGGATTTTATTACTATCAGGGCTAGGCAAAGAACGCAAGGAAATTGCGGATTTTAGATTGCAGAATGCAGATTGTTGGTTTTCTGGTTGCAGCTTACTGCAATCTGAAATCTTTTCTCTGGCACGTTTATTGCATAAAACCAATATGTTAGATGATCTCACGCAAAAGAAAGCTGGCAAGATGGAGCAACTGTTGGCAGATCTTTGCGGTCTTCTGTTGATTCTTTCAGGATCCCTCTGGGGTATTGCTGTGGGATCCTGGCTGAACAGCGGCGTGGGCGGCTTGTTGGGGCTGGTCGTAGGAGCCTTGTGGGGTTTCCATATGGCGGAAGGTTGCACACTCTTCGTCAAGACCGAAAAAGAACGCAACTACGAAGCCTACGAAAAGGGTCTCACTACAGTTCTTGCCCAATCAGAAAGAGCTCCCTTATCAGGCTCAAGACGACCCTGGTTGTCGCGTATCTTGGGCCGTAAACCAGCTAAGCCATCCCTACCTGAAAACCACGACCTCTATAGTCTCGAGGAGATTCATCGCCGCCTCAAGGCAATAAATTCCCAAGTGTGGCGAGAGTTGCGCCTTGGTGTACTCTCAAGCTGCTATGCCGGGCTATACAGTGTACATCTTGATGAAGCGGGAGAAAGGCTGGATTGGCAAGAGGTGAATCGTCGAACGGTTGCCGCCCTGCACCGTTTTGAAACCGCCAAGAAAGAAGAAGAGCGCCGGGCCAGTCTCAACGAAGCTCTTGACCGTATCGGCCAAAAGCTGCTGCTTGTCCAGAAGGCCGCTCTACGCAAAGCTGACAGACTCAATAAGGAAGAAGAGCGAGCAATTCAAAAAAATGAAGCGGAGCTCTGGCGCCTTTCTCGCTTTGCTCGCTTGTCCCCATTGTAAGACCAACGAGCACCCAAGATCACCAGTACTCCTTCTCCACCATCCAACCATGCGTTCTTGACCTGCAGTAAATCAAGCAGATTGATTGATTTGGCTCAACGCGATTAAAAGTCCTTTCTCTTTTAGCCGGTATAAGTATACTGAGGCCAGGGGTCAGCGGTCAGAGATCAAAGGAAAAGTCATGTCCAAAGCGAACGCCGATATCCTCATCGTTGGTGGTGGCATCATCGGCCTCACCATAGCCCGAGAGTTGGTCCACAAGGGATACCAAGATATTATAATTATTGACAAAGAAAAGGATTTAGCCAAACATGCTTCCGGGCGCAACAGTGGAGTGCTGCACGCTGGCATTTATTACACCCCGGATAGTCTGAAGGCCAGATCTTGTCTGAGTGGCAACTTCCTTATGCGGAACTACTGCAAGCAAAAAGAACTGCCGCTGCTGGAAACCGGAAAGGTAATTGTCACCCGGAACGAGAAAGAAATCCCCGCCCTGAAAGAACTCTACCAACGGGCAATCGCAAACGGCGCCAGAGTAGACATAATCGACCAACAACAACTCGGGGAGATAGAGCCCAACGCCAGAACTGTAGAGAAGGCCATCTATTCTCACGACACTGCAGTCGTTGACCCGAAAAAGGTTATGTTGAGTTTGGAGGCCGACCTTGTCTCCACAGGTAAAGTACAATTTTTCCTTAACTGCGCCTTCGTGAGCACGAGGGGTAGTGCCACCGCACGCACAAGCCACGGTGATATAGGATTCAACCACTTCATAAACGCGGCGGGTGCTCATTGTGACCGTGTAGCCCGGGCCTTCAATCCTGGCTTGAATCTCCGCATGATTCCCTTCAAAGGCATCTATAAAAAGCTGAAAAAGCACAAAGTACACATGGTACGCGGGAACATCTACCCGGTTCCAGACATTCGCAACCCTTTTCTCGGAATTCATTTCACCCGAAGCGTGCATGGTGAAGTGTATCTGGGGCCAACCGCCATCCCAGCTTTAGGACGGGAGAACTACGGTCTGATAGAGGGAATCGATGCGGAAGGGTTAGCAATACTCTTCCGAGACGCGGTTCTCTTTTTTGCCAACCCCAAGTTCAGAGATGTAGCCCTTAAGGAGCCAAAAAAGTATCTAACCCCATTTTTCTTTAACAGTGCGTCAAAACTTGTAAAAAAGCTACATCCGACAGATATCGAACCTGCAGATAAGGTTGGTATTCGTGCTCAACTGGTGGATTGGGATAAAAAAGAACTGGTCTTGGATTTTCTCGTTCAGAAGGAAGAAAATAGCATCCATATACTCAATCCTGTGTCCCCTGCCTTTACCAGCTCCATGGATCTGGCACAGAAAATAGTAAAAGATTATTTCGGTTAGTAAGAGGTAAGAGGTAAGCGGTCAGGGATCAGCGGGCAGAGGTTAGGGGTCTGAGGTAAGAGGTTAGAGGCAGGAAACGGAGAAGCTTCAATTCTTGATTCTTGTCGCCTCCAACCTTAAGCGAAGGTGAGTACAGCGAACCTGAGCGCTCCCCCAACCTCCAACAGGCCAAAAGGCTACTCCTTATGCCCCATGCCCCACGCTCCATGCCCTATGCCTCCTGCTCCCTACCTTGTCTCTTGAGTTTAGATATCCATTGAGAGACAGATTTCTTGGGCGGTCCCTTGTCATGGGGGATATGGATGAGATGGAGGTTTGCATTAAGCCACTCCCTATCCTCCTTGCTCATCCTGTCGCGTCCCACAATCCCCTCTTCTTCTAGTAACATCTTGACCTTTTCTCGCTTAAACTCCCTAACGTGGAGTGCCTTCCTCAGCTTGAATAGGTGCTGCCCCCGCATGAGACCTCTTTCCGTAAAAGTAAACTCCTCCAGTATCAACTTTCCTGGGCCCCAAACATCCGAGTGAGCTTCCAGCATAGCTACATAGTCCGTCAAAATAGCCTCGATGACCTCATGCCTGGAGATATTAAGCATGGTACTGTAATGATCTAATAGCTTTTGGACTGGTCCTTCAAAATTTGTCGAAAGCATAATTTTTTGCCTCGCCAGATCCGTCATGGACACACCTTTGCTCTGAGCCTCTGCCTCCAATTTCTTCCAGGTCTCTTCTGGGAGTCTGAATCCCAATGTTTTACTTACCATGGCTAAACACCTTGTATAATAGGACGTTAACAGTGTCGTTAACAAATAGCAATGCTAACATATTGGTTAGCAGCCATGTTAAATTCTTAAAAATCGGCTGTCAAGCGGAATATTTTAGATGCTGGAAGGGAATTAGAAAATAAGTCAAAGAGGTCAGTTACTCACAGATTACCGTTCACCGTTCACTACTGCAACTTTACATTCCTTCAACAGTTTAATATGTTGATCTTCTTGAGCAATTATTTCATCCAACTCTTTCGTGGTCTCAGGACTCTCTATGAACGACTGAAGCATCTGATAAAAGAGGATGGTGTCTTTCTCATGCTCGACAGCCAATTCTATCAGCTCTTGTGCGCTGTCTATCTCTGAGAGATCGACTTCGGCCAAGGAAAATTTTTGATCGCCCACCAGACTTCTTAAAGACGCTCCACTAATCTCCCCCCTTTCGCCGTCCGCTTTTGCCTCCTCAGTCACCCTTTTCAGCCTCTCAAACCACTGTGCATGGTCGCGTTCTTCATCCGCCAGGCAAACGAGAACCGGCTCAAGGATCGGGGTTGACATCCTTGCCACCGCCTCACGATAAAAGGTCTCAGCGTTTTTCTCTAGCTGGATGGCCATGTCGATTATCTCTCGAATTGAAAACATGCTCACACCAATTTAGGAATTAAGGGATTCGGGAATTACGTGTCTATATATAACAATCAAGACTCTTATCACAGATTATCCAATTCCTAAATTCTTGAATACCTCAATTCCCTAATTTCACTGGTTTCATTTGAAAAATGAAATCGGATTAATATCCACCATCGTTCTGAGCCCGGCCGGGGCCTGAATCACCACAGGTATAGCATTGACTATTATGGCACAGGTGGCCGTATCTCCGTTAACACCTTCTTCGATGGCCATATCTATGCTGGGAGTTCCCTGGATAAGAACTCGGTCACGTGCTTCTGGCTCCCCTATGGTGGCCCGAAACACCAGCGTTATCACCTCTTTGTCTCCAATGTAGCCCCTCCCAACCTGGTTGACCCCAAGCGCCTGGTCCGGCTCAATGGTAAGATTGGCGATGCTAACTTCCTGAGAAGCGATGACAGGCTCTATTATGTCCTCAGTTCTGTCCAATTTCCACCCTAATCCAGAAGCAAGGAGGTGCATGGATTCAGTCAGCCCAACATGTCTCAAATTGCCTGCTCTTACCTTCTCCTCGAATTCCCGCTCCGTAAGCCCAGCGCCAATCTTCTTTTGGAAAGGCAATCTTCTAAACTGCGCATCCTGAATGCGTTCCACCATCACCTTTTCCACATCTCGACAGACGCCGGTCATCACCAAGGGCAAAAAATCCATAAGAAAGCCGGGATTCACCCCTGTGGACAAAACGGAGACCCCTTGCTCTCGAGCAGCCAAATCAATCTCTTTGGCCAGGCTAGGGCTGGTTAGCCAGGGATACATGAGTTCTTCGCAAGTGGAAACCACATTCTTGCCGCAGGAGATAATTTCCAGGATCTGGGGCCGAATCTGCTCCAGGTTTGATGTAGTTGTAAGGACAACAACCTCTGCATCTACCTCTCTCAGCAGATTCGTCGAATCGTCAGTGACATGAAGACCAAGGGACTCGGGTAATCCTGCCAACTCTCCCACATCAAGGCCTACTTTCTGTGGATCTGCATCAATGCCTCCTACAAGCTCAAAACAGCCCCTCTCAATCAGGTACTGAACACTTTGGCAGCCAATAGGCCCCAACCCGTACTGTACCACCTTAATCTTCTTGCTCATGAAATTCCCTCTCATCACTTGTCGCTTACAGATAGCATGCCATGTAATAGTCGCCGAAGATTACATCCTGAATCACCTCAGGTCAATACCATAGGTCACAGTTGAGAGAGGATAATTAGCAGCAGGCAGGGGACAAATTCAAAGCGACCCGGAGGCACGGGGACACGGAGACGCTGCGAGATAACAACTCTAACGCTAAACGCTCAAGACGATTTTAACGACTTCTACGGTTTCTACGCTTTACCGTTCACTTTTCACCGTTTACGATTTGACGAGTTAACGAATTTACTAATTGAGAAATGACTCCTGAATATTGGATTTGGGGCTAGGATTTCCCCCGCTTCGCTCGGGATAAACTCACGTAGGTCCTCTCTTCTGCCTCTCCAGCCTTCGACAAAAAAGCCTTCCCGCAGGGAAGGCTTTTTTGTCGAGTGGCTCGGGGGCTAGGATTCGAACCTAGATTAGAGGTTCCAAAGACCCCTGTCCTGCCCTTAGACGACCCCCGAACAGTTTATAAAGTAAGTGTTGAACTACCTTTGTGGAGTTTTTATTGTACTCACATTTCCCTACATTACAAGATAAAATTATGCGGTAAATCTTCCCCTCGAGCTATAGGAATGCAGATGGTGGACCAACTGGACCGCCACCTCCGGAAGCTATACCTCTCTGTCAGGTCTGCTCAGGGCTGCAAAAGAAACGAATGAGGAATTCTTCGTCTTTTGGTGAAAGGTCGAACCTCTTAGCTGCCTTCTCTATCATGTCGAGAATTGGGCCACAATCCTCAGGTTCATATTCCTTCTTGTCTGAGATCCACTTGATAGCTTTTCTAACGTTCTCACCCTCGGGCATTATACTCATGCTCTCCCCCTCCTTCGCAAATGACAACAAACAGCCGCTTCTCCTGCAGGTATCGTAATGGTGGGCTCCCTCCGCCTAATCCGCCCTACACTTCATCCTCATCACGAGCAGTGAAACCACTCAGATATTCCTCCCACTCCATGGGCAGCATGTGTTTCTTTTTGTTGTTACACTCTTTGCAAGCTGCAGCAATGTTGTTCTTGGTACTTTTGCCGCCGCGGATAATGGGAATGATATGATCCATTGTCAGCTCATCCTGCGAGAAGCGCTGACCGCAATAATAGCAGCTACCGCGGGCCAGCTTCTGTTTCCACCACCGCGTTTTTCGCAGCCCCCTTGCCTTTTCTCTCTCCCGTTTAACCTCTTCGTCACTGACACTAACTATAAACGGCTCAACCACCTGTTTCAGTCCTCTCTCACCTTGTTCCGTTCTCCGGTGGCTCATGGTTCCGTTCCAGACGGGCAAATCCAGAAGCAGTAATCGTTCCAAGCCTGAATGGCGGACCGATCTGAGGATTAACCTCAGACTGCTTTTGAAGAAACTCTTCCGCGAACTCAACCAATTCCAGAAGCTGACAATTTCTCTGACACATCTGAAACAGTCTCATCTCCCCGGACATGGTTCTGGGAACCGCCAGGCAGGGACCTATCTGTATGCGTTGCAGGGGAAGCTGCCCTGCTTCACTTCCCCAGAGGGCAAGTTGATAGGGCTTTTCCTGGGATCGAAAGGAGTAGCCCCCAACCACAAAGTAAATCCTATCAAGTTCTTCATATATGACCGTCCTGCCACCACCGTCACGCAATACTTCCCGGTACTGGTCGGACATGTAAGGTCCAACGGCGCTCTTAATCTCCTCGATTCCTAACAATTTACGCTCTTCTGCATAGCTCTTGAATCGCATGCTCAGCTCGACGCTGATACCCATCCCGCCGCTGACGATAAAGCCATGACTGCCTATGGAAAACAGCTTATCAACCGTGAAATAATTCTCCTTGCCGTACTCATCGAAACTGGTTGCCATACTGTCTGTAGCCACCATGATTCCCTCTGAACATATGCCGCTGAGTATCTGGGTCATATCAAATCCTAGTATCTAGTAGTCAGGAGTAAATGGTGAATGGTAAATGGTGAACGGTAAACGGTAAATCGTTATCGAGAACTCAATATCTCAAATCCCTCAATCCCTCAATTCCAAATCCGAAATCCGAAATCTACCTTATGCCTTCCTGCACTCCCCTCCCTTAAGTTCCCAGACCGGAATATTCTTATCGAGTTTCTTGAGCAGGGAGACGGTTTCTGGATGGCAGGTAAAGAAAAGTATCTGATTCTTTGCTGCCAGCTCGAGCATGGTGCTGATAGCGGCTCGGACCCTCTGAGGATCGAAATTCACGAGAATATCATCCATTACCACCGGTAGAGGACGAGCCCGCCGCCCAAATTCTTGAATATATCCGAAGCGCAGGGATAGGTACAATTGCTCAGCAGTGCCCCGGCTGAGCATGCCCAACTCGTATCGGGCGTCATTGGCCCCGATAACCTGAATGCGTTCTTCTCCCTGCGGTGCCACGATCGTTTGATAGCGGCCATTTGTTATGGTCCGAAAGAAGTGTTCAGATTCCTTTACTACCGGCTGCTTCCTCTCCTTCTCATAAATCTGACGACCTTTTTGCAGAAAGCGAAGGCATATGGTTAGCGCACTCCAGCGGCGGGCTGCATCCGTGAGTTCTGCAATGAGAACGTGGCGCTGCTCCCGTAAGAGTGAGAGTTCTTCGGCTGATTCCAACTGTTCCTTGCGCTCATTGAGACGACCATGGCTCTCCTGCAGAGATGAGAGTTCCTTTTCCAGCTTCTGTACCTCTTCATCCAATTCATCTCTCTCACCATGCAGCCTCTCTGGAGAGCACTGCTGCAGCTCTTCCTGGAACCGGTCTTGATCGTCACCACGACCTCCGAGGTTCTCCAAACTGCGCTGGTGTCGTTCCAAAGCCTCTCTCGTTCGCAAACGGAGCTCATACAAATGTGCTCGCTGGCGAAATTGGTCATCGCCCTCGGCGTCGCCTTCTGTATAAAGATCCTCTAATTCCTTCTCCATCTGTTGGAGCTCGTCCTCTTTTTGCTTCTTTTCCGCCTGGTAATCCTCTAACTGTCGCTGGAGCATGTCGTATTTTCGTTGCGCTTCCTCGACTCGCTCCAATCCCTCCATTAGCCGGTAAACCACCGTATCGGCATCCTCCCGCAGCAGATCCCTTGCTTCCACTTTCTCGGCGATTACCTCTGCATTTTTTTTGTAGCCCTTCACTGATATTTCGAGCCGTTGGAACCGTTCTTCAAGCTGCGCCTGCGACCCTGCCTGTTGGCGCAGTGTGCGAATCCGCTCCATTATCTCCAGCGCACCATGTGGCGAGAGGTTCTCCGCCAGACCTGCCTGCCGCAGCCAGCCTTGCCACTGCTTTTCTAAATCTTGGAATTTCTTGAGCGCCTCAGCCGAATGTTGCTCAGCCTCATCCAATTCTTTTTGACGCCTCTCCAGATCCTCTCTTGCCTCACGATAGCGTTGACTCGCAGGCTGCCAACTGTGGAGCGTTTCTTGCTCAACCTCCACATCGGCTTCGGCTCTATCCACCTCTTCAAGGGTCACGTGCCCGGCTATCCCTATCGCCGCTGCTTGCCGCTCCACCTCCTGTGCTCTGGAGCTTATCTGCTCCGAGCACTGCTTCTCTTTCGCATTCAAGGAATTGAGTTTTTCCTGTACCTGCTCGAGTTGCTGCATCAGAAGCTCGGCCTGAATTTCTTGCTGGCGCCGCTGCCGTAATGCACTCCAGGCCAAAGCAAGACTCATGAGCAGGACTACCAAAATTATGGTCAATCCGCCAGCAAACCCCCAATACCAGCCAATAACCATAGCAGCAACGACAGAGGCGAACCCCGCAAGAACCCTGGGCCATAACGGTACAGTCCTTCTGGCTTCCAGTTGTTGGTGCAAGCGACCTTCCTGCTCTTGGAGGTCTTCCTGACGCTCTTTGAGACCTTCCAGATCACTCTGGAGCTCCAGTCCTGAAAGAATAAGGTTGCGCAGTGACCTCAGGCTGCGCCGACGTTCCAGCAGAACACGAGGGTCCTTTTCCTTCGGTTCTGGAATTTGCTTTGCCGCCTTCTCCGCTTCCAGTGCCCTTGCCTTCGCTTGCTCCAAAGCGCTCTTGGCATGGGCCATGCTGCGCTCCGCCTGGCTTTGAACATCTCGAGCCTGTGTCAGCCTCTCCTGATTGCGGTGAATCTCTTCCTTGGCACTGATGGAAGCATCAAAGTTACTCAGGATTTCTAGGTCCCAGTTCGGCCCCAAAGCATTGAGCTCTTTTGCCAGAGATTCTCTCTCTTGCTCCAAGCGCGATTGTAATTCCGTAACCTCTTGGCTGGATGCAGAAAAACGGTCCAGTCCTCTATTCAGCAAACGGATATCCTCAGCTGCATCCAGCCACTTTTGTTGCACTTTAATACTGCCTAACTGTTTTTCCGACTGCTCAATCTTGTGTACCAATCCAACTTTGTGATCATTCAAAAGCCGCTTGCCCTCCCGCAGTTTCTCCAAGCGGCTGATACCGTCGGCTGGAAATATTTCGATTTTGGGAAGCTCTGCCAGTTCCATCCGAACCCTGCATAGATTTATCCAGTCTTCCCAGGCTGCTTCCAAGAGCTTGACCCTTTCGAGCCTGCGCCTCTTGGTGCCCAGGCGATCTTTCATGAGGTCTATCTGCGCAGCAACCTGGTCCAGCTCATCGCGCAATTCATCATACCGGTCTATCTCTGCTACTTTCTCCCCTATTGTCCGGTCTATCTCCTGCAACTCTCTAAAAAAAGTATTGATTGTTGGATTCTTGCCTCCAGGTTTATAGAGCCGCCCAATGGAAGCCTCGAGCCCTTTCTCTACCTGGGCTATGGAAGTTTTGCCAACACCGGCGCCAGCGCTGTAAATCGCGGCTTTGACCTCTTGTTTTTTGAGGGATTCAAAGCGCTGCAATTCCTCAAGGCTGAAGGCAAAGACCGAACGAAAGAGGTCTTCGGTGGCGGCACCAGTAAGTTGACGTACCACCTCTGCATCTCCCTGACCACCGTCAGGTAGGGTAACGGTCAACGGCCCCCTTTTGCGACCATGGTAACGGCTGACAACATACTCTTCCTTATTACCGCTCAAGAGGTTCAGGTAACCGCCATGGCGCCCACCTTCCAGGGGTGGATAAATGTTCTCCCGCCGCTGTCCAGGGGGAAAACCAAATAAAATGATTCGGATAAAAGCTAACACGGTGGTCTTGCCGGATTCATTCTCGCCGAGGAATACATTCAACCCTGGAGACAATCCGGTAACATCCAGATTATGAAAGATGCCGAAGCCGTCAATATGTAGGCCCGCAAGTCTCACCAAGACTCCTCTTCCACCAACTCATCCAAGCACAAACTTTCGACCTCATCCAAAACCTCTAAGAGATCACTTTCAGCGGGAGTTTCCAGGAATCTCCTTCCGCGCCTATCCTGGTAAAGCTCGCTGACTAACTCGTGGAGCTGCTCCGGCTCCAGGCGGAAACCCTCTATAACCCGCAAAACCTCACCAAGGAAATCAGCAGATTGCCTACGGGAATCCAGATCAATCACAGTGCTGGTATTGACCAGGATCTGCTCAATCCAAACCTGTGGTTTCGAATCCATCCCGCTCTCGCGTAATCGTTCGGTAAGATCCTCTACCACCTGTCCCCTCCGGAGAGCCGCATGCAAAGGACCTCGACCGCGCAAACTGATTCTAACAATCGCTGGCCTTTCTTGGGCTTCATTCCGGGCTTCCTCACACACTCCTTCCAGCGCCTCCACCAAATCTCCTTCAGTCTCAAGATCATCAATGTGCAGTTCATGGGAAAACCAGCGCGCCGCATCAACCGGCTCAAACCTGGCCGAGACTTCTCCGCTGTCACTAACGTGAACAAGCAAGCAGCCCCGGGGACCAGTTTCACGGATATGCCGCCCCTGAGTAGTTCCTGGATATGTGATAAAGGGACGACCATCCTTCAGCACCCTGTGTCTATGAACATGGCCCAGGGCCCAATAATCCAGGTTTGCAGCCAGCAATTCCTCCTGGGTACGGGGCGCATAGGTCTCATGCGCTGGATCACTCCCCACACTGCAGTGAAATAGGCCAACCTGGAACGGCTGCAAGCCCTGACGCTTAAACCCCCTGCCAAAAGAATCATCTATCTGGTTATGCGGGTAACTGATGCCATGAATCAAAACCACCTCTTCCTCCCCTATTGATATCGAGACTGATTCCAATCGGGGACCAAACATGTGGACCTCCTCCGGCCAATGAAGGGATGCGGACCAACCATCCAGAGGGTCATGATTCCCGTGGCAGACGAACGATCGAATTCCTGCAACGGCAAGTTTCTTCAAACCGTCTGCAAATTTCAGTTGCGCCCGCAAACTACGATCGGCGGCATCATAAACATCGCCCGCCACAAGGAGAAAATCCACTTTGTTTTTCAGGGCAAGCTC
>CP070843.1:107099-112051 GCA_020350905.1 Deltaproteobacteria bacterium | reverse complement strand
GGAACGCAATCAAATTGTCGAAGACTTCAACTCCGACATTACCTCCTTGACCGACCAAGCCCAGGAATCCGTCGACCAGTTTGAAGAAAAGATCCAGGAGGCGAGGAAAAAAGGGATGGACAGGGTTCAATCCATGAAGGCAGAAGGAGAGGAGGCTGAATTCCAGCTTATAGCCTCAACCAGCGAAGAGGTCCATAGCAAAGTCGAGGAGGCCCGCAAACAGATAAAGGCAGATATCCAGGCGGCTCGTGATAAGCTGCAAGAGCAGGTTCAGGCTTTCTCCGTGGCGATGACCGAGAAGATCCTGGAGAGGAGCATTCAATGAGTTGGCCTAAGGGTAACAGAGCTCGCAGACTCCTGGCCACGATTGGCTCGTGCAGCTTTGCCATACTAATGACAGCTGGGGTGGTTTGGGCCTCTGAGGGTGGCCAGTCCATGTGGCCGGATTTCTGGCAGCGGGTTTTGAATTTTGTCATTCTAGTGAGTGTGCTGGTATTTGTTTTCAAGAAACTCGATGTAAAATCCTTCTTCACCAAACGCACTGAATCCATTGCCAACACACTCAATGAGCTGGAAACTAAGAAGAAAGAAGCGGAAGAAACTTACGAGAAATACAAACAAAAGCTAGCCCAGCTGGATAAAGAGACCGACCGCATCCTGCAGGAATACGTAGAGATGGGTGAAAAAGAGAAGGCCAAGATTATCGCCAACGCCGAAAAGGCTGCGGCGGACATCCGGGTAGCGACAGATCTTGCCATTGAACAAGAGATCAAGAGTGCCAAGGCGGACCTACAGAGGGACATTGCCGAGTTTTCAGTGACGGCGGCTGAGGCATTGCTCAAAGAAAAAATTGGGGAAGAGGATCAGAACAAGCTGGTTAACGACTTCATGACAAAGGTGGTGGAGGCCAAGTGATCAATCAGATTTTAGCCAAAAGATATGCAAAAGCGCTTCTAACCCTAGGTCGCGAGGACGGCAACTTCGAGCAGTATGGTGAGGAGCTGGGTGGATTCGTGACCTTTTGGGAGAGTGAGACAGAATTTGCCGATGCTGCTTCCAATCCGCTTTACGCCAAAGAAGACCGCAAAACTATTGTCAACGCGGTGGTCGACAAAATGGATCTGTCTCCGGTTTTCAAGAGTTTGCTCGATCTGATGATCGAGAAGAACCGGCTGACCATAGTTCCTGAGGTTGGCATCTTTTATCAAAAGCTACTGGACGAGTTGAACAACATCAGCAGGGCTAAAGTGACAAGCGCTACACCTCTTTCGGAGGAGGCAATGGAATCTATCAAAGCCTCCCTGGAAAAGACCACCGGTAGCAGCATCATCGTCGAGGCAGAGGTGGACCCCGAGCTTATTGGTGGCGTGGTGGCTCGGGTTGGAGATTTGGTTTTGGATGGTAGCGTCAGGAATCAACTGACGAGCATCAAAGAAACTTTAATAAAGGGGTGAGGCGAGCCGATGGAAATCAGGGCCGAAGAAATCAGTCAGATTATCAGGGAACAGATCAAGGACTATGACAAGAAGGTTGAACTGAGCGAGACTGGCACCGTTCTCACTGTTGGTGACGGTATTGCCCGCGTCTACGGGGTGGAGCAGTGCATGCTCATGGAGCTGCTGGAGTTTCCCACGGAGCACGGCATTATTTATGGCCTCGCCCTCAACCTGGAAGAAGACAACGTGGGTTGCGCCATTATGGGCGAGGATATCCACATAAAGGAAGGTGCTGCGGTAAAACGCACTGGTCGCATCGCCGAGGTACCGGTGGGCGATGCGGTTGTCGGTCGGGTCGTGGACGGGGTGGGGCAGCCTCTGGACGGCAAGGGCCCCATCGAGACCACCGAGACTTCCCGAATCGAGCGGATCGCCCCCGGCGTTATTCACCGCCAGCCGGTGAATGAACCCATGTACACGGGGCTCAAGGCCATCGATGCCATGACCCCGGTGGGCCGGGGTCAGCGTGAGCTGATCATCGGCGACCGTCAGATCGGCAAGACCGCCATTGGGGTTGATGCCATCATCAATCAGAAGGGTCAGGATGTGATCTGCATCTACGTAGCCGTCGGCCAGAAAAAGTCTTCGGTGGCCCAGGTGGTGGAGACTCTCAGAAAGCATGGGGCCATGGACTACACCATCGTGGTTGCGGCCTGTGCCAGTGATCCCGCCTCGCTGCAGTACATTGCTCCTTACGCCGGCTGCGCCATGGGCGAGTACTACCGGGACCGTGGCCGCCATGCGCTGATCATCTATGATGACCTGTCCAAGCAGGCGGTTGCCTACCGGCAGCTCTCCCTGTTGCTGAGGCGGCCGCCGGCTCGTGAAGCTTATCCGGGTGACATTTTCTACAACCACTCCCGTCTTCTGGAGAGGGCGGCAAAGCTGGCGGACAACGCCCCCGAACTGGATCCCCAGTTCGTGAAAGGCGGTGGCTCTTTGACGGCCTTGCCTATCATCGAGACCCAGGCCGGCGACGTTTCTGCCTATATCCCCACCAATGTTATTTCCATTACAGACGGTCAGATTTATCTGGAACCAGCTCTGTTCTTCGCCGGTGTGCGCCCGGCCATCAACGTGGGTCTGTCGGTATCCCGCGTGGGCGGCGCCGCCCAGGTGAAGGCGATGAAGCAGGTTGCCGGCACTTTGCGTCTGGACCTGGCCCAGTATCGTGAACTGGAGGCCTTCGCTCAATTCGGTAGCGACCTGGACAAGTCCACCCAAAATCAGCTCAATCGAGGCGTGCGTTTGGTTGAGTTGCTGAAGCAGCCTCAGTATGCGCCCATGTCCATGGCCAAGCAGGTGACGTCCATCTACGCCGGTACTCGCGGTTTTGTGGACAAGTATCCGGGGGAAAAGGTGGGGGTATACGAGCAGCAAATGCTGGAGTTCATCGAGCAGAAGCATTCTTACATCTTTGATGAGCTCACTGAGAAGAATGAGATCGGTGACGATCTGGACGAGAAGATGAAGAAGGCTCTTACTGAGTTCGATGAGATCTTCCAGGCTACCCTTTAAGGTCGGGATTCAGAAAAAGCGAGTGAGAGAAGCGACCTATGGCAACTCTACGTGACATCAAAAGAAAGATCGATGCGGTCAAAAAGACCCAGCAGATCACTCGGGCCATGAATATGGTGGCAGCCGCCAAGCTTCGTACTACCCAGCAACAGCTGGACCAGTTCGTCCCCTATGCCACTCAGCTTACCGAAATAATGAACCGGGTTGCGGCTGGGGTTGAACCCGAGGGCTTTCCTCTGCTCATGGCCCACGAGGAAGTGGTCAAGGTGGAGCTGATTTCCATAACCGCCGATCGCGGTCTTTGTGGTGCCTTCAATACCAACTTGATCGGTGCAGCTGATAAGTTTATCCAAGAAAAGGAACAGGAGGGCTTGGAGATATCCCTCACCCAACTCGGTCGTAAGGGGAGAGACTATTTCAGGCGGCGGAAGCGAGATGTGCGTGTTTTCCATGAGGGGATGCTGAATAATCCCAACTATGGTGATGCCAGTGCTCTCGGCCAGGAGGTGATTGATCTGTTCCTGACCCATGAGGTGGACGAGGTGTATGTGTGCTATTCCGAGTTTATCAACATGGTCACCCAGAGACCTGTGGTCAAGAAGCTGCTGCCCATAGTCCCTGAAACAATGGAGGAAGAAGAGCAGGAGCAGGAGCTGTTGGAATATATCTTTGAGCCTTCACGGGCAGGGGTTCTCAACGACCTGCTGCCCAATTACATCAAACTCCAACTGTTGGAGGTTTTTTTCCAAACGGCGGTCAGCGAACATGCCGCCCGCATGACCGCCATGGACAACGCGGTCAATAACTGCAAGGAGATGGTGCGGGATCTGACCCTTATCTACAATAAAGCCAGGCAGGCCGCCATCACCGCGGAACTCATGGATATTGTCGGCGGTGTGGAAGCCTTGAAGACATAAAGATTCTTCTAGTACCCTTTGAGGAGGATTTACAGCCCATGAATATCGGAAAAATCGTTCAGGTCATCGGCAATGTGGTGGACGTAGAGTTCCCCGAGGGGAAACTGCCGGAAATTTTGACGGCAATTGCTCTCAGCAATCCAACCATCAGCGACGAGGAAGATAACCTTATTGTGGAGGCGGCCCAGCACCTGGGTGACAATGTGGTGCGCTGTGTGGGCATGGATACCACCGACGGTCTTGTGCGGGGCATGCCTGCCAAGGACACCGGTGCGCCAATTCAGATGCCCGTGGGCAAGCCCAGTCTCGGTCGAGTACTCAACGTTGTAGGTCGGCCAGTGGACGGGCTGGGACCGGTTGAGGCGGAGATGTACGCTGATATCCACCGACCGGCACCAGCGTTCACCGAGCAGGATACCTCGGTAAACGTTTTGGAGACTGGAGTTAAGGTTATCGATCTTCTGGTGCCTTTTCCCCGTGGCGGCAAGATGGGGATGTTCGGTGGTGCCGGCGTGGGTAAGACCGTCATCATGATGGAGATGATTCACAACATCGCCATGCAGCACAAGGGCATCTCGGTATTTGCCGGGGTGGGGGAGCGCACCCGCGAAGGCAACGATCTCTATCTGGAAATGAAGGAATCGGGCGTGCTGCCCATGGCAGCCCTGGTATACGGGCAGATGACCGAGCCTCCTGGAGCCCGGGCCCGAGTGGCGCTTTCAGCGCTGACTCAGGCGGAGTATTTCCGGGATGAGGAAGGCCAGGACGTGCTGCTCTTCGTTGACAATATCTTTCGCTTTACCCAGGCCGGTGCCGAGGTTTCGGCCCTGCTGGGCCGCATGCCCTCAGCCGTTGGCTATCAGCCCACATTGGGAACCGACCTTGGCGAATTGCAAGAGCGCATTACCTCCACCACCAAGGGCTCGGTCACCGCAGTCCAGTGTGTCTATGTTCCGGCTGACGACCTCACTGACCCGGCCCCGGCAACAACCTTTGCCCACCTGGACGGCACCGTGGTGCT
>CP070843.1:104014-106999 GCA_020350905.1 Deltaproteobacteria bacterium | reverse complement strand
AGAGAGCCATTGATACGGTAGTAGAAAAGCACAATGTCACATCATTAGAGAGTGTCTGGAGAACTAGCCCGGATATTTCATGAATTGCTGTCGCGAGACCACGAAGATGGGCGTTCCACCGGGCAACCGCAGGGTGTTGGATCCGAGGCGTACTTGAACAGTACGTCGCAGGGTCCGACACCCGAGGACGCCCGGAAGGACGGCCATATCTGTGGTCACAGCAAGTAATTCATGAAATATCCGGGCTAGCCTGAGCTTGTTGAAGGGCTTCCAGCCGGTGATTATGCCACGAATTCTGTCGTATAGTTGAAAAGGTATGGAGGATCATGCTATGTAGGATTGATTGAATCACTACCTTGGAGGGGTAAAAGTGTTCACTTTCGGTGTTCCCGAACTTCTGGTAATTCTTGTCATCGTTCTCATCATTTTTGGTGGCAAGCGATTGCCGGAGATAGGCCGCGCTTTGGGTAAGAGCATTCGAGAATTCAAGGGTGCCACCGGCAAAGATAAGGACGAAATCTCCACCTGGATAAAGGACGACACAGAAACTCCTTCGTCTGCCGAATCCAGCACCGAGAATGAAAAGGATTTTATCCAAGAGCAAGTGGAGAATATTCCCGGGGTCAAGGAAGCCCAGGAAATAAAAAAGACCGCCAGCAAGATAAAAGCGGCCAGTAGATTCTTCCTCAAGAAATAATATAGGGTGGGCACCGCCCACCTCACTATAGTTAAAACAACTCGGGCCCAATCCAAAATCTACAATCTTAAATCTTAAATCTCTCAGACCTGCTGACTCAAGTACCGTACACAAGGCGTCCAGGACTTGAGGGGACGCATGCACCCTTTACAGCTTGACAGACCTTGTCGTATCTTGCAGTAACTGTCAACGACATAGTCGAAGAGCCTCGCATGTTTCACTGCCAAAGCCACTTCATCCGCGATCGCTGAGAGAATCTGGGCATCTTCTTTATCAAAACCATCATTGCCAATCTTGTTTATGGCTTCAATGACCCCAACGAGCTCCTCCCCTGATATGAGGGGAATCGCTAGTATTGATTTTGTTTTGAAGTCATGTTCTTCGTCGATGGCCCCATAGAAGTCAGGGGAGCTCGCAACATCATTTATTACAAGTGGTGTGCGCTCTCTCAATGCTCGCCCTGCAATACCTTTGTCTGCAGGAAATCGGACTTTCTCGAGGTCCTTTCCCGTCTCGCCCACGGCGGTGAAGAATTCGAACTCATTGTTTTCTTCGTCAAACATGAGAACCGAACCTTCCTCGCACAGGAGTTCAGAAGTGACAATACTCATAATGGTGTTGAGAAGTTCATGCAGATCTCCCACGTAGGCTAATGATGAGCTTACTGTTTGGTACAGGTTGAGCATGCTTATCTTCTTGCTCTTCTCTTCATGAGAGATGGCATTATCCAACAGATTCGATATAAGGGGGCTAAACCAGCATGACCTGTGCTCTTCATCCAGCAAGTACTGGACTGAGCTTGCTTCTGTAACCAGGGCAGTAATACCGATGGGGTACCTTTTGGTGGACAAGATCGTAGCTAGTATCACCTGTTTGAGAGACGGATTGTGTCCTTGAGCATCTATTATAGATAGATTCCCATCCCTCATGGCCAAGTAGACGGCCTCATACTCTGTATCAACAGCTTGATGCAAGTGTGGCAGTAGCCCTTGGAGATTTTGGAGAACGTCTTCGGGAACCGCATCGGTGTAAAGGAATTTCCGGCCCAACCTTGAATCCTGCAGAAAGAATGCACTTCCAGATACACCACAATGCCGCTTGAGCCAAGTCGCTATCTTTGCGCATCGTTTCTCTACTTCATATTCGCCCATCAACTCTTCCCAGGACGTGGCCAACTTTGCCTGCTCTAGAGTGAATATCTCTTGCTGCATGATAGCCTCCTCGCCACAGCGCCACTGAGGTAGCCTGCTCCATCGCATTAATCTAGATCACGCCAGATTTCCAGCATGGTCAAATCGTCGTTTGCTTCTGCTCTGCCTCGCCAAGCATTGACCGCATCGAATAGGCTTTTTCCGTAGGAAGGGCCACCTACCGAGTTGATATGATCTGACAAGCGAAGCCGGCCAAACAACTCAGCCCGCTCATTCTCTGCCTCAGTGACCCCGTCAGTTACAAAAAGGATCGATTCTCCAGGCGAGAGGAAGATCTCCTTTTTCTCGTACTTGGCATCCGGTGCGACGCCCAATGATATCCCCTTTAAATCCGAGATCTCACGTACCTGATCACCAACAACCCACAGAGGTGGCAAATGGCCTCCCAAGGTGAGCTGCATTCTTCCGTCGGGGGGCCAATATCTACCGAGAACGATAGTGGCAAAAAAACCTTCATCCACTGTCAGATCATACAAGGCATTGTTGACAGTCCCGAGCAATGTGTCCACCTCATCGTGCGAAAATGCCTCACTCCTTATTCTCGTTGATAATGCCGCCATGATCAGTGCAGCAGGAAGACCCTTATCGGATACATCGGCCACATAGACCAGCCAACTTTCATCGGGCATGCGGATCACATCGTATACGTCCCCGCCAACAAACTTTGCTGGCTTGGATACAGCCCAGACATGACTCCCTGCTCCCAACTCCGGTAGTCTAGGCCAGAAAAGCGATTGGATATTGGCTGCGGCTTCCAGTTGAACCCGCATCCTCTCCTGGGTAAGCCGGAGTTCAAGAAATCTCGATCTAATTATGGCTGTGCCAGCCAAGTCTGCGAAGCATTCCAAGAGCTCCTCATCAAAGGAGTCGAAACCCGGCTTGTCTTTGGAGTTGAGGACATTGATCACCCCAAGGAGGTCGCCACCATACAGGAGGGGAACGCAAAGGAGGGTTCGGGTGACAAAGCCAGTTTCGTGGTCGGCCTGGCTGGAAAACCTTGGATCATTCTGTGCGTCTGCAATGAGAACTGACTCACGGTTTTGAGCGACCCATCCAGCAATTCCCTCACCCATTTTT
>CP070843.1:100640-103914 GCA_020350905.1 Deltaproteobacteria bacterium | reverse complement strand
GCATCTGTTCGTTTAGATAATACTCCCGCTGGGTCTTTTCCATTTGTTTTTTGACCCGGCCTTTGATGCGCTGCTCAGTCTGAATGATCTCGATCTCGCCGCTGATGTACGCATAGAGCATCTCTAGCCGATTGAATTGCGGGATGGCTTCAAGCAGCTTCTGTTTGTAGTCGATCTTGAAAGGCATGTGGGAGGCTATGGTGTCGGCCAACCGCCCCGGTTCCTCAATTGAGGAAACCGAGAGAACCATCTCCTGGGAAATTTTCTTATTCAGCTTGGCGTATTTTTCAAAGGCCTGAACAGTGCTGCGCATCAAGGCTTCGATCTGAACATTCTGCTCAGTTTTCTCCTCGATTGACTTCACTTGCACCATAAAAAAGTCATCGTTGCTCAGGAAATGTGTAATCTTGCCGCGTTTCTTACCTTCCACCAAGGCTTTTACCGTACCATCTGGCAGACGAAGCAATTGCAGGATTGTCGCCACGGCTCCCATACGGAAGATGTCTTTTTCGGCGGGATTGTCAGTTTTTGCCTTTTTCTGGGTGGCGAGAAAAATGGTTTTTCCCTGCCCCATGGCGTGCTCTAGAGCCTTGATTGATTTTTCCCGACCAACGAAAAGAGGAGCGACCATGTTGGGGAAAATAACGATGTCCCTGAGAGGCAACAACGGATACTCGAGAGGTCCGAACTGGTCCATTTCGTCAACACTGTCGCGATTTTTCTTGAACATACCCATCATTGTCTCGTTTAGTGAAGAAAAGGCTGCGTGGTAAAATGCACGTGCCCTTCACTAGGTTCTTGAAAGGTGCACTGTTTGTTCTTGCGTCTCTCTGCCTTTAGGCTGATTCCAAGGAGCCTTCATACAGTAGAAGTGGCGATTCCCTGTTTGTTACTACCTCTTCACTGATGACGCATTCGCGAATATCTGGCTGGGAGGGAATTTCGTACATAATGTCCAGCATGATGTTTTCGAGGATACTCCTGAGCCCTCGAGCTCCAGAGTTCCGCTTCATGGCTTCACGGGCCACAGCTTTCAAAGAGCCCTCAGTAAAGCGCAAGGTCACATCTTCCATGCCGAAAAGCTTCTGGTACTGTTTTACCAGTGCGTTCTTCGGCTCAAGCATGATCTCCACCAACTCGTTCTCAGTTAGTTCGTGCAGGGTTGCCACAACTGGAAGTCGCCCGACAAACTCAGGAATCATACCGAACCTGATCAGGTCTTCGGGCTGCACCTGCAAGAGAATCTCGCCCAATTTGCGCTCTTCCCGTTTTCTTATCTCAGCCGCGAACCCCAGGGCCTTGACGCCAATGCGTGACTTGATTATACCCTCCAGGTTGTTGAAAGCGCCACCACAAATAAACAGAATGTTCGTGGTATCAATCTTGATAAATTCTTGCTGGGGATGTTTCCGTCCTCCCTTAGGTGGGACATTGGCAATAGTGCCTTCCAGGATCTTCAGTAGAGCCTGTTGGACTCCCTCGCCGGAGACGTCCCGGGTGATGGAAGGGCTGTCCGCTTTGCGAGCGATCTTATCTATCTCGTCAATATATACAATGCCGCGGGATGTTTTTTCCACGTCGTAGTCGGCTGACTGAAGCAGATTGACAATAATGTTTTCAACGTCCTCGCCAACGTAACCCGCCTCAGTAAGAGTGGTTGCGTCGGCAATGGTGAAGGGAACGTCTAGGATACGGGCCAGGGTTTGGGCCAAGAGCGTTTTCCCGCATCCTGTCGGGCCGATCAAAAGAATGTTGCTCTTCTGGATCTCCACATCCTCCATCTCAGCTCGGGATTCAATGCGCTTGTAGTGGTTATAAACCGCCACCGAGAGAATCTTCTTGGCCCTTTCCTGGCCGATGACATAGTCGTCGATAGCCTCCTTAATCTCGGTGGGTTTGGGGACACTGCTTATTTTGGCGGCCTCTTCCTTTTCAAATTCTTCAGCAATAATGTCATTACAGAGTTCAATACACTCGTCACAAATGTAAACGGTGGGACCAGCTATGAGTTTCTTGACCTCATCCTGACTTTTTCCGCAGAATGAACAGACCAGATCTCCGCCCCGGTCATCTTTCTTTCTCGTCATCTAATCCTCCTTAACCAACCAATGTCGCACAGCGTCCCTTTTTTTCCTTTCTCGTGTGCCATGGATATTATAGCAGAACAGAGGTTATATTCAATGGGTTCCCTAATCATCCTTGCCCTCCGAAGTCTTCTTGGACCCCTTTTCCCTGGAGTCCTCCTCCGGAATCTCCCGCTCGACAATTACTTTGTCAACAATACCGTATTTTCTTGCTTCCTCCCCGCTCATGAAAAAGTCTCGATCAGTGTCATTTTGAATTTTTTCAAGGGGTTGGCCGGTGTGATGAGACAGTATGTCGTTTAGTCTCTCGCGCATTCTCAAAATCTCTTTGGCCTGAATCTCCACATCGGTTGCCTGCCCTTGGAACGCTCCCAAGGGCTGGTGGATAAGAATACGCGAATGTGGCAAGGTAAACCTCTTTTCTCGTGTCCCTGCTGCCAGCAAGAGAGCACCCATGCTGGAGGCCTGTCCCAAACACAGGGTTGCCACATCCGGTTTGATGTACTGCATGGTGTCGTAGATGGCCAGACCGGCGGTGACCAGTCCTCCAGGTGAATTAATATAAAAGTTTATGTCCTTATCAGGGTCCTCAGATTCCAAGAAAAGCATCTGGGCGATAATCAGGTTGGCCACCTCATCGGACACCACCGTGCCCAGAAAAATGATGCGATCTTTGAGTAGCCTTGAGTAAATATCATAAGCACGCTCCCCGCGACTGCTTTGCTCGACAACGATGGGTATCAGAGTCATCAACCTTCCTCTCTTTTACTTTTGTCTTCCCCGGGGCCAGAGACCGCTTCCTCCACGTCTGTCATGTCCGCGTGGTCCTGGAGGAAATTGACAACCTTTTCCTCCATCAACTGACGTTTGTACGGTTCCAACAAATTACTATTCTTGTAAAAATCTCTCACTTGTTCATACGATTGGTTCATATCCTTTGCGGATTTGTGCAGCCCCTGGTCCACTTCCTCATCGCTGGCCTCAAGGCTTTCCTGATGAGCAATTTTTTCCAGGAGAATAGTGGCTCGCACCCTTCTTTCAGCACTTTCTCGATTGCGCTCCTTAAAGGTCTCTTCATCCATTCCTGCCTGCTCTAGGGTGAGATTCTGGGCTGATAGGCGGTAAAGAATGGTGTCCAGCATTCTTTGCAATTCCTGTTCCACCATGCTCTGAGGAACATCAAAGGGATT
>CP070843.1:97623-100540 GCA_020350905.1 Deltaproteobacteria bacterium | reverse complement strand
TGGCCCCGTGTACGGAGACACAGGCGCATTCCCCGGCAGCATAAAGACCGGGAAATGGTGTGCCTTCACTGTCGGTAATGACTTTGCTGTCGGCGTCGGCGGCACTTCCTCCCATCATGTAGTGGCAGGTAGGTTGGACCGGAATTGGTTCCTTTATTGGCTCCACACCCGAATACGTTCGGGCAAATCCAGTTATTTCTGCCAGCTTGGTATTGAGGACCTCCTCGCCAAGGTGGGTTAGGTCCAGATGAACATAATCCTTGCCGTCTATACCTCTGCCGGCTCGAATTTCTGTCAAAATACAGCGGCTTACCATGTCGCGCGGCGCCAGATCCTTGATTACAGGAGCGTAGAGTTCCATGAATCTTTCACCCTCGCTGTTGCGTAAAACGCCGCCTTCGCCTCGAGCTGCTTCGCTGATTAGGATGCCCAGTTTATAAATGCCGGTGGGGTGGAACTGGACAAACTCCATGTCTTCCAAGGGAGCTCCGGCGCGAAAAGCAATGGCCAAGCCGTCTCCAGTTGATGCAAAGGCATTGGAAGTGGTTTTGTACACTTTGCCATAACCGCCGGTAGCCAGGAGAACCGCCTTACTATGGAGAGTGTGTAATTTTCCGGAGGCGAGTTCATAAGCGATCACTCCATGGCATTGGCCTTCACTGACAATCAAAGACATCAGCTGGAATTCATCAAAAAATCGAATGCCCCTCTGAAGGCACTTTTCCCAGAGGGTGTCGAGGATTACCCTGCCAGTCCGGTCCGCTGCAAAGCAGGCTCGCTTCACTGGGGCCTCGCCGAAGTTACGGGTGTGACCGCCGAAAGCCCGCTGGGCGATCTTGCCATCTGGAGTCCGGTTGAAAGGCACCCCGAGGTGTTCCAACTCGTAGATAGTGCGGGGAGCGTCGCGAGCTAGAATTTCAATGGCATCCTGGTCGCCCAAATAATCGCTCCCTTTAACCGTGTCGAACATGTGCCATTCCCAGTTGTCCTCTTCTTCATTGCCAAGGGCGGCGCCAATTCCTCCCTGGGCGGCGCCGGAATGGGAGCGGGTGGCAAAGACCTTGCTGAGCACGGCGACACTGGTGTCCTCACCGAGTTCGATGGCGGCGCGTAAACCAGCCAAACCAGCACCCACAATGATGACGTCGAATTGATGTTTCATGTCACTACCTCGTAGTTCCTTAGGCCAAAGCATGGTGAGCGATCAGCCATCAGCTTTCAGCAAAAAAAAGCCCAAACAAACGGCCACATTGCAGTCTAAGTGACCCCCTAGCAGGTTATTCATAGTCTGTCGTTAATATTCGCTAATTGTTGGTGGTTGATCAGGTATTTATTAGGTTAGTATCTCTTATCCGCTTAGTTTATCACAGGGAACTCACTCATTCTAGCCCTGTTTGTTCAGCTTCTACCCCCTCGATCGGTGTAACTAATCAAAATTAAATCATAACAAAAAAGTTACCCATTTTCGGTCAAGCCACTTTTGGGTAGTTTTTGTCATCAATACAGCTTGAGGTACTCATTGCTCCATCACTCCAATAGTCCAACACCATCATCATAAATTGGCAGGGCCGCGCTTACTGAAGGTAAAATGCCAGGGGGCAGCGTTAGTGAAATTAATGGGTGATTGACCTTTCATTATTACACTATATAATTGAAGGATATCATAATGGAGGTGGTACTATGCGGAACGAAGAAGAACAACTCGACAAGCTGAGCCACACTTCAGGGAAATCAACGAGCCAGGAGCGTCCCCTACTGACCGAGGAGAGTGCAGTGGAACTGGAAGCAGTATTCAAGATGCTGGGTAACCGTACTCGGCTGCGAATGATTTATGCTCTTACCAGGGCGGGGGAGATGTGTGTCACAGATCTGGCTGCGGCGTTGGAGATGAAACCACAGGCAGTCTCCAATCAACTTCAACGGTTGACAGACCGAGGCATCCTTGCTTCGAAACGGACCGGTATTAATATCTACTACCGAGTTGTTGACACATGTGTGGTGAAATTGCTGGACCGGGGGATTTATCTGAAGGAGGTGTAACATGACGAAGGATTATGAACCACATAGGGCTTTAGACACTGAAGAAGCAGAGAAGTTGCTACCCCTCGTTATTGAAGTCCTGCCAGGACAGGCAGGCGAGGGCTTAGTTGACATTTACCAACCAGGTGCTTACGAGGGAAAATCACTTCGAAAGCTCTGTGAAAGCACGCTGAAGAAAAAGGATTTGACCATAGAAGAACAATTGATCCTGGAAGACATCAACATTCAACTTGACGGAGGAAAATTTCTGTCTCGAGGACAAGAAATTGATAGTACGGCTTTGGAATATGCAGTAACAGAAGAAACTGAGGCGGGAGAGCAATACCTGTATGTGCCTATTCGAGCCATTAAGCCCCAGGAAGGGGGCTTTTGCCAGCAAGGAAAGTGATAGCCATCGCCACAGGGCGATGATGTTGGATATGATATTCCGAACCAGAAGTGAGGAATTCGAAGTCCGAATATCGAAATCCGAAACAAATTCGAATTTCAAAAATCTAAATGACCAAAACACTGAAAATTCTTTTTGGGTAGTCACGTTTTGAACATTTGAAAATTCGGATTCTGTATTTGTTTCGTGCTTCGAATTTCGGATTTACAAAGGATCGCTACTTGGAAATCGGCATTAAGTACATGACGAGGTGGGGTATAAAAGAACTTGCCAACAGGAGCAATGAGTAATGCGGCGATTGATTGGATCTGGCATTGATTTTCTGGTGGATTCAGGATTTCTCTATCTGCCTCTGCTGTACGATCCTGACATAGAAAGAGAGACCCGAGCGATTCTGGATCCCACTGAATCACAAGAAGCGACGGGAGCCGTCATCCTAAATGAGGGGAAGCACTTCGAGAAATCGCTCAGTCTGCATTCCCTGGTGAC
>CP070843.1:94412-97523 GCA_020350905.1 Deltaproteobacteria bacterium | reverse complement strand
GGCATCATCCCGGGGGTTGGTTTCCAAGTGGTGAGGGGAAAATCAGCCACTTCTGGGTTGGCGTTTGTAAGGGTCGCCACTAGGGCAGATTTGCCCACATTGGCAGGACCAATCACCGCCACCTGTCCTGCCCCTTCCTTGTCGATGTGGAAGGCAGAATCTCGCTTGCCAAGGCTCTTCTTGCTCTGGACTGCAGTTTTCAGCTTGGAGATACGCTTGCGAAGGCCTGCCCGCAGTTTGTCCGTGCCCTTGTGCTTGGGCATAATTGTTAGCATGTCTTCAAGGTGGGCGATCTTTTCCGGGACCGTCTTGGCTGCGCGGTAGCGCTTTTCAGCTTCATAGTAATCTGGAGGGAGGTTTGCAGGCATTTCGAACCGAGTGGCGCTCTAAAGCTGTTAGGACAGCAAAGTTATGAATCATTACCAGATTACGTTAGAAAACTTTGCAGGGAAAGTCAACCAATGCTTGACTCCGGGAAATTACCCCCGACGGCTCCAAGGAAAGAAATCATCCAAGGGTAGGAGAGAGGGAGACAGAACCATAGCTACCCATGAGCGGAGTGCTTGCGTACCAAGATCTTTCCACCAGGCAGGGCAAAAGATCGTTGCATCTTTTGGCCAATCTGTGGCATTTTGTCAGGTAATATGCGAAAGGATTTAGGAGCCAGAATTCAGGAGAAGAACACCTAGCCCGGATATTCCATGAATTGCATTGACGCCATGAGCTTGGCGCTATGCGGGAAAGCAAAGCGTTCCCCGAGGTTGATCGCCGCAGAGAAGATGATTATGATATAGGGTACTACAGTCTCTATTGAGGGTAACCATGCCTATTTATGAGTATCTCTGCTGCTGTTGCAATCAGTGTTTCGAGACCCTGGTTTTTCGTGCAGACGAGCCTCCTCCCAAGTGCCCGCACTGCGGCGCTGAGAGTGTAGAACGTTTGCTTTCCTCTTTTGCCTGCACCACTTCTTCTCGCAGGTCGGGCGGTGAGACTTCAGCATCTGGATGCGGTAGAACCGGCTTCTCTTGAGCCTCCTAATTCGGTCGGCGGTGCCGCCCTCCACGTACGTACCACCCTCCTCGATCAGTCAAAGCAACTACAAGGATTGAGAAAACTGTGTGGTTCATAGCCGATCTCCATATTCACTCCCACTACTCGGTGGCCACTAGCAAAGCCATGGAACCCGAGAGCTTGCATCGGTGGGCGCAGCTCAAAGGGATCACGGTAGTTGGAACAGGCGATTGCACCCATCCTGGCTGGTTGGAAGAGCTCCAAGAGAAGCTCCAGCCCGCGGAGTCTGGTCTGTACCAACTCAAAGCAGATCTAGCGACATCTGTGGACGCAACAGTTCCCAATCGCTGTCGGGCGCCAGTGCGTTTTCTACTCAGCGCTGAGGTCAGCAGCATTTACAAGAAGAACGGCCGCACCCGGAAAGTTCACAATCTCATCTTTCTGCCCGACATGGATGCTGCCCGCAGGTTACAGGCCACGCTTGCCCGTATCGGCAACATCAAATCAGACGGCCGCCCCATTCTGGGACTGGATGCCAAAGAGTTGCTCAAGATCGCTAAAGAGACAACCGATGAGGCTGTACTTGTGCCGGCCCACGCCTGGACTCCTCACTTTTCCGTGCTCGGGGCCAAATCGGGCTTTGACAGTCTGGAGGAATGTTTTGAGGAATTGGCTCCACTGGTTCCCGCCATTGAGACCGGTCTTTCCTCTGATCCGCCCATGAACTGGAGACTTTCCTCCCTGGATGGCTTACAGCTTATATCCAACTCTGACGCTCATTCCCCTGCCAAACTCATGCGGGAGGCAAATCTATTTGATACCGATCTATCTTATGCTGCCATCATGAGAGCTATCTATGAACCGGATAGTCCAGAGTTCCTGGGCACCTTGGAGTTCTATCCCGAAGAAGGCAAATATCACTACGACGGACACCGTCCCTGCGGCGTCCGGTTTTCCCCTGCAGACACCAGAAGGAGCGATGGACGCTGCCCCAAGTGCAACCGCAAGGTGACCGTGGGGGTTATGCACCGGGTGGAGAAACTGGCCGACCACCCTGCTGGAAGGCGCTCACCTGGAGCACGCCCATACAAGTCCATAATTCCCTTGATAGAAATAATTGCCGAAGTGGAGCAGGTCGGGACCAACAGCAAGAGGGTAAACGGAGCTTACCTAGATCTTCTAAGCAGACTGGGAAACGAGTATCATGTGCTGGTGGAGGCAGAACTGGAAAGTATCCGCCGGTCTGGTTCAGACCTCCTGGGCGAGGCCATAAACCGGGTGCGCTCAGGGCAAGTGGGTATCCAACCAGGCTACGACGGTGTATTCGGCACCATTCGGGTGATCGACAGCCAAGAACGTCAACAGATCTCCGGCCAGTTGGGCCTTTTCTGAAGCGAAAGGGTAAACAGCTTTAGAACCGTCCCCTTCGCCGTATATCGCTCACCGGCACCTGTTTGCCAAAGGATTTGCGCTCTTTCCTTCGCCATCTTCGTGTCCTTCGTGGATTCATCTTCCTTTGGGGAGTAGTTCAAGCATGCCAGAACACCTCAACGAAGCCCAACGGTTGGCAGTTGAACACACCGAAGGGTCCCTTCTCATCCTCGCCGGTGCTGGAACCGGCAAGACCAGAGTGCTCACGCATCGAATAGCTTATCTCATTGAAAACAGGGTCGTTGCCCCAAGAGAGGTTATGGCGGTTACCTTTGCCCGCAAAGCCGCATTGGAAATGGCTACTCGCCTGGAGGCCCTGTTGTCTCAACCCTCCTGGGTCCGTGAGATCCGTATAGGTACCTTTCACTCCGTCTCCGGCTCTCTGCTCCGCGAGAGCACAGACGCTGCGGCCAAGTTGGAACTCCTGTCTGAGGCTGACCAGATGAATCTTATCAAAGAGATCCTCAAACAGCACTCCCTGTCAGGACCCGAGTGGCAACCACTCGAGGTAATCCGCAAGATCTCTTTGGCAAAGGGCCGGCTCCTCTCGCCCGATGATCTGGCTCGAGACAATGACAGTAAGCTCGCCACAGTGTACCGCCACTACCAGCACACCCTGGAAAGGGATTATTTGCTTGACTTCGACGATCTGATTAGTAGGCTCGTCTT
>CP070843.1:91237-94312 GCA_020350905.1 Deltaproteobacteria bacterium | reverse complement strand
GAGTAGTCTCCAACTAAAATCGAGTTATTAAGGAGCCCGGCCCTCTCTAGGAACCCGGGCTTTTTTGTGCGATTTGCAAAACGCTGTTGAGGTGCCTATAGTATAGATGGTACCAAGTGAAGGCTTTAAAATACGAAATCCGAAGCACGAAATTCGAATTTACGCCATGAGCGCTCTAGATAGGGAGGAGTTTTAATGAGTGGCGACGTCGAAAAAGATGACACCATTTCAGTGACCGAGAATGGCGAGTCCTGCACAACCTGCCACCAATACTTCGATAAAGAGGATGAGTGCTGGGGAAACTACGTACCCTTGACTAGAAATGAGGAAGCCATTCTAGCGCAAATGCGAACGGTGAAAGAGAGAGTAACCGCGGTTCAGAGACGGCTAAAGGAACTCGAGGGTCGTAACGGATTCAAACCTGTAAGCGGGGATGCTGTAGAGGGGGCAGCCACCGAAGAACAGACCCAGTGGCTGGAGCAGAAGCAGAATCTTGATATGCTGAGACAGGAATGGCGGGAGCTGGATGAGAAACGCCAGGAGGCAGCGGCATTCAGGATGAAGATCCTGGGACACGAAGACTGAGGGGTAGACTTTCAATAGATGGTGAGCGTTTCACGATACTAGTAAGAACCCGGAGTGGAATGATGCGGAGAAACGGCGCAGGGAGCTTTACCGGCGCGTCGCCGTGTCTACTGGTTGTCTTCCTTTATCTTCTTAAGCTGACCGATAGCCCAACCAATTCGGGGTTTGTTTCCAATCCGGGAATTTGCCTCTTCCAGGGCTGGTAGTAAGTCGGTTCGATTCCGCTTTCCAATAACCAGACCAGCCCAATCCACCACCGCAGGCTCCTCATGGTCGAGGAGTTCCAGCAAGAAATCATCCACACCAGGTGAATCAAGGTTGCTCAGCATATTAATGAAACCCACCTTAAGTTCATCAAAGTCATGGTTACGGGCAAAAGCATCACGGATGTATGGGAGTACTGCAGCTCCTAGAGCTTCAAGGTGCTTGAGACAGGCCTCTGAGACGTAGTGGTAATTGAACATGGTGATATCCATGAGGCTGTGGATGGCTGGGTCGGTGGGGTAATGGGCGATTATCTCAGGAACAAACAAGGTAGCCCAGGAAAAGTGGCTCATAATCTGGAGCAGATAGGGAAGAGCATCAGGTCCTGTTTGCTTGAGTTGCTCGATGGTGGGCGTCAGTGCCTCTCTTCTTTCCTCAAGACCTTTCTCTTGTTGAGCGGGGAAGCGTTCCAGATCGTTAGCCGTTAGCAATTCACCAATCAAGTTACCAATTACAGGATCTTGTGGATCTTGCACTAGGGTGCTGTACTCTTTGGCCTTCTTACCAATCCAGTACTTCTCAAGCCATGTCTCCGGGGCATAAAAGTGAGGTGCTCCACTGTCGTCACCCTCTGGTAACCGCTGGTGATGACCATGTTCGATAAAGAATGCCTTCTCTTCTTTGGACACGTCCCAGCGAGTTCGGCAGATATCAATGGCCTCATCGTATTGACTGGTGGCAAGGTAGGCAGAACCCAGAGTATCGTGGAGGCGGTCATCCTCAGGATAGGTTGAGAGAAGGTCCTTGGCGTAATTGATTGCCTCTTCATAATTGTTTGCGGCCAGAAGATCAAATCCTTTTACCACAAATTCAGGCGGCCCCTCCTCTTCAGCCTCCGGCTCCTGAAACTCCACACTGCCACGCAAAAGATCTTTGATCTTTTCATGTTTGTGCAAGCAGCACTTCTTGTATTTCTTTCCAGAGCCGCAAGGGCAGGGCTCATTTCGACCAATTTTGCGTTCGGCTGCTTCACCCAGCAAACTTGTTTGGTAACGTTGTTGGACAAAAGAATCACTAAGGGCGACCAATTGTTCAGGGAGCATACCCACTTCTTGGGCAATCTCCTCAGGGTTTCCACCCTCTATAACTTGGAGGATTGCATCCATTATCTCTTTGTTGGGCTTTTCTTTGTTTTCTGTATCGGTCACTATGGAACTCCAAAACAATACAGCGATGGGGAATTAGAAAATTGGTGAAAAAGTATCGCAGGCACCAGCAAAAGTCAACGACTTAGCGAAATAATGCACAATTTAAGGTGGCAAAGAAAGAATACTATGCTTATACTATAAGCTAAGTTAAAAAAACGGTTAAAACGGAGGTTGAGAAAGGAAATCCTTATGAGTGTGGAAAAGCCGAGGAATCCAGTTATCGTCAATTACTGTGAAGCTCTGATGAGGAAAAAAGGACTTGAGTTGACCGATGACAAGAAAGAGCAAGAACTGGACAGGATGTATAGTCTTTACGAAAGCATGCTAGGCCGTAGGATGGTTGAGACCCTCCCAGAAGATAAGAAAGCTAAGTATATGGAAATCCTTCGAGACCTGGGGCAGCTGAGTTTGGAGAAAATTGCGGAGATCTTTGGAGACGGCATACCTGACCCCGCGGCCGTCATGAAAGAAACACTCGAGGAGTTTTCTGACATTTATCTGGAGAATCGCTAAGAGAGGGAAGGCGGTTTGACAATAGACAAAAAAGGAGTTCAATCAATGGCAAAAGAGGAGCGCCCCAAGTGCCCACACTGTGGAGAACCGATGCTCAAATGGCAGCCGCCAGCGGAAAATACCTGGAATGAACCGTATCACTACGTCTGTTTCAATGATGAATGTAGTTATTATGCTGATGGCTGGGACTATATGGAAAAGACCCGGGAGTCAAAGACTTCCTATAGGTGTCGGTTGAATCCGAGAAATAATATCTGTGACCCTATTCCTGTGTGGACCAAGCATGATTTGAAAGACGGGATTATTGAATAAGTAAAAGGCACAAGGCGCAAGGCACAAGGTGCAACGAAGATTCAAAGAATTCAGGAGCCAGTAGTCACCCATTAAAAGGTCCTGTCAAGAAAAAAATACTCCTCCATCGCAAGAGAGATGATTTCTTGCAGGGTTATCTCCGACCCGCCGCGGTCTGCTCTCCTCCTTTTTCTGCGACCTGTTTTTCATGTGATGGAGGTGTCGGTCATTTCCTGATCCGCACCAGTCACCCATAGGGATCAAGGTCAGGATG
>CP070843.1:88449-91137 GCA_020350905.1 Deltaproteobacteria bacterium | reverse complement strand
CCTCATCACAGACTAGAACGACTTCGGACTCTCTGGCGGAGGCCAACTCGAAACCTTGGAAGAAAAACTGCCAATCTCGGGAAACCTTGCAGGGATCAGACTTCCACAGTTGGTACTGCTCATCAATGAATTCGGCATTCCAAGCACCGGTCAAAGCCATGGTAGTTTCACCTTTAAGAAATGTCTAAAGTGAGCTAAAATGTCTAAAGTGCCTAAAATCTGAAAGCAAAGGATCCAGGAGTCAGGAGCCAGTAGCCAGAATCCAGAGAGGCATAGGGTTCAAGGCTCAGGGCGCAAGGCGCAAGGGTAAGGTTATCTGTCTTCTGACCTCCGACCTCTAATCTCCGTCTCGCCGTTTCTCCGCGTCACCGTGTCCTGAAGATCGGCCACTAAAATCCGTCTTTTCTTGCCCTCTTTTCGAACCACTTCACCACCAGTTCAGTAACCTCCTGTCGCCGTGCATCTTGGCTAAACATGTGATCAGCATCTGGAATTATCGCTAGTTTGGTATCTGCAGGCTTGTACTGGTGGAGTCTATACGCGTCCTTTACTGGAATTATTTCGTCCTGATCACCGTGCACTATAAGCCAGGGCTGAAGCAAAGAGGGCAAGACCTTGGAGAGTTCATATCTTGCGGCGTCAGCAAGAAAGGCGTCCGTAAGTTCCAAGTTGCGGCCCCTACTCACAAAGTGAACACGCCCAGTATTCTGCAGTTCATAGACTTGGCGTTCGTTGAGAAAGTGAGTGGTATGCAGAGCTGAAGCCTTTGCGGCCAAGGTGCAAACCGCCCTGACATTATCCATCTCTGCTGCTGCCAGCAGGGCCACCATAGCGCCCATACTGTGTCCAGCAAGACCGAACCACGAGACCCTTTCAGCAGACATGAAGGCGGCCGCAACCTTCATGTCGGAGATCTGCTTCGAGTAGCTAGACTCAGCGAAATTCCCTTCACTTTGACCATTTCCGGAAAAGTCAAAGCGAAGTACCTTAAATCCCTCTTCCACGAGGGCAAGGCCCAGGTCACGCAGGATTCTGGTATGTCTGGAGCAAGTGAAACAGTGACCGAGGATAATACCACGACGGGAATCCTCTGTGGGGACATGTAAGGTGCCCGCCAGTGTTTCACCCCAGTGGTTTGGAAACTGAATTTGCGTTTGCAAGGGTATCCTTTGCCAAAAACGAAATTAGGAATTCAGAAATTGAGGAATGCAAGGATTAGCTATCCACTGGTCTAAAAGATTGTAAACCAATAGGAAGTGTATGAACAATAAAAATCGAAATAATCTACAAATCCCTGAATCCATCATTTTCATGAAACTTTGCTACAGAGTGCTCTGGAGACCAAGGTGCACTCCACGGATCTTCATGATACCATATCAGTAAATTTTAACACAATCAGCAACAATTTCAAATAGATAAGTAAAAGGCACAAGGCACGAGGCACAAGGCGCAAGGTAATCTTCCTTTAAGATGCGTATCGTTTGGTTCACGCTCTGCGCTCTGCGTTTTGCGCTCAACGGCGAAGCGCTTGACTGAGAGCAAAGAACCGGTTCTTATTACTCTGGAATAGAACCGGTATAAGATCGACGCATCTGTCTGATTGTGTTGAGGAAAGGACTTGCACTCCCCAACACTCTCAATTATCATGAAATTCATTGTGATTTCTGCAAGCAGGGCTTTCTATGGCCCTCGAGCATCAGCACTATTTCCGATCCTTTGTCCTCAAAAGTCTTAGAGGGAAAAGCTCTTGGTATGACGATCTGGAGGACGAGTGCAACCTATCCTTAATGGAGTTACACTTTCGCCTTGGGAGCCGGGTCTTTTCAGCTTGGGTATCTACGCCCTTATTGTGCTGGGCTTGGTGGCATTGCTGCTTTTTTTTGCATCTTGGCTCGGGGAAAAGAGAAGCAATCCCGAAAAGCTGAGACCTTACGAGAGCGGGATAATTCCCACAGGCTCGGCCCGCCTCCGATATCCTGTTCCATTTTTCCTCGTGGCCATCTTTTTTCTCATCTTTGATGTGGAAGCTGCCTACATATTTTCCTGGGCAATTTCTTACGACAGCTTGGGCTGGGCCGGTTGGCTGCAAATATCTTTCTTCATCTTTGTTTTACTCCTTGGCCTTCTCTACATTTGGAAGAAGGGGGGACTCGAGTGGGGGCCAACGTCGAAAAAGGATTAAACAACCCGATTTTAAATGGGGCTGACTTGCTGATCAACTGGGCCCGAAAGTATAGTCTCTGGCCCATGTTCTTTGGGCTCTCCTGCTGCTTCGTCGAGGAAGCAACGGCCCTCACGGCCCGATACGATATGGCTCGATTTGGGGCAGAAGTACTCCGACCATCACCACGGCAGTCAGATCTTCTGATCACCTCGGGTACTATTTTCAAGAAAATAGCACCGGTTGTCTTGCGGCTTTATGAACAGATGGCCGAGCCCAAATGGGTCATCTCCATGGGATCCTGTTCCAATAGTGGGGGCATGTACGACGCCTACAGTGTGGTGCAGGGGGTGGATCAGATATTGCCTGTGGATCTTTATATCCCGGGCTGTCCACCCAGACCTGAGGCTGTACTGCAAGGGCTTGTGGTTTTACAAGAAAAAATAGTTGCCAGCGAACGACCAACGCGTTCTATTTTCCACCTTCAGGGGGGGAGCCAGGGAACTCAAAAGCCCATTCTGGTGGAT
>CP070843.1:84419-88349 GCA_020350905.1 Deltaproteobacteria bacterium | reverse complement strand
CCAAAAAGGATGTATCGATGTAGTGAATCTCCATCATTATTTCGATTCCTCTCGCATTTTGATGATGGTCTCGGAAGCAGATAGACCCCGTAATTTTATATTATCGCGAAAATCTTTCAGGCTGGGTAGCGGCGATGGATCTATAACCGGCTTGAGGACGGCTACCGGCTTACCTCTGCGGAGGATTGTCACCTCTTCTCCCTGTTCCACTAGTGAAAGATACGCTGATAATTTGGCCTTAACCTCTCTAACATTCACCTGAGTCATAATTTCCCCCAAAATGTGACTACATTTTATGGTCACATATAACATCTATTTTTTGTTCGGTCAAAGGAATTTTTTTGAGTCAGAGGATGGAGTGAAAATTTCGAATTGCGGATTTAGAAGCGAGGAGTCAGTAGCCAGTAGCCAGAATTCAGGAGAGAAGGAAGGAATAGTGGAAGGGTGGAATGGTGGGTCATATGGAACTAAACCCTATGCTCCGTGCTCTATGCCCCATGCCAAATCTCTGATCCGCGATCCCAGAACCCTTATTTACGATTTGAACGATCGTTTATGGCTTCTCGGGGGGGTATTCGGTCCAGTTGGTTAGTTTAAGGCCTTCGATCCTTTGAAAGTGTCGCACATTGTTGGTGACCAGCACCAAATTGTTGGAGAGAGCAGAGGATGCAATGATCAGATCGAAATCATCGAGGGGTGATCCAGCTTTTTCCAAGTGTGCTTTTGTCATCCCAAATATTTCAGCTGACTCTTCGCTAATAGAAATGATCTCAAACGACAATTCTAACGTCTTTATTTTTGCTAGATTACTGACGATCTTTAGAGACTTGTGCGCGCCGTAATAGAGCTCCATCAAGGTTATCACGCTCATTTTCATTGGATCGTGAAAATGATTACGCAAGTTTTTCTTGACCGCGGGCTCCCCCTTGAGGCTGTAGATGACTGTATCCGTATCAAGCAAGTACAATTAGAATCCTTTCTCCAGTTTTCTCGAGCTCTTTCTTGCGCTTTTTATCTCCTTGACAATGTGCTCTGCATGCTTGTCATCCCCCCAAGAGCCGGAAAGGTCCAGCAATACCTGAGCTGGAGATTTTGTGGCTGTGAGGTGTTTCCTCTTTGCCAGATACTCTTTGACCAGGAAGAGAACCTGCTGACTGACAGAGCGGTTTTCCGCCGAAGCAAGTTTTTTTATCTCTTCGTACAAATCGTCCTCAACGTTTTTGATTTGAAGGTTAGCCATGTTTCCTTCTCCTTTCATGAAATTTTATACCAAATGCATGAAAATAGATCAAGGTACGGCAGGGAGTAGAGCGTAGGATTTCGAATTGGGAATTGCGAAACCGGGAACCCGCCCGAAGGGTGGGAGTCCGAAGGACAATTTCGAATCGTTTGCATTTGGTCTGAAAGTAGTCGGAAATATTGACACCAGCCAAGACATCAAGTATGTTGATAGTAGCTTAATGTTACTATATTTTCCTGAAAAGTCGGGGCAAGTATGGATAAAAATGATTTCTGGATCGTAGAAAATTTTAGTGAGCTCGTGACAAATTATGCGGGCAAATATATAGCTGTAGTCGATGAGACGCTGGTAGCAGTGGGGGACTCCGGCACAGATGTTGAGAATAAGGCCCGAGAAATTGAGCCTCACCAGATTCCATCCGTACTCCGTGTTCCTCGTGAAGAAGACATGGCATGTCTTTTATAGAATTCCCTCAAACTATTCACAAGCACTATATGATGCCGACTATTCCGGTTTTGATTGCCGGACATAAGTTTTGGGTATTTGTGGATTCGGGAGCGACCATCAGCATCCTAGGCATTGATGATGCCCGTCGCATGGGCATCGACTGTAAAAAAAGACTCTGATCCTGAGTTGTAGGGCAAAGGGCAATTTAAACTCAGAGCTCTAAGCTCAAAGACACGACGCATAGGGCTTAGGGAGGTCATTTCGCAATTCGCAATCCCAAATCCGAAATCCTGAAGTGGTCGCAGCAGGTGATTCATGAAATATCCAGGACAAAGGTGTCAATGGCGAATCGATCCACAGACTGGTTTCTGCAAGCTGAGCGGGATCTAGAGCAGGCCGAAGCTTCGCGGGCTGATGAACGCCACGAGTGGGCCTGCTTTGCAGCTCATCAATCAGCGGAAAAGGCTGTCAAGGCCTTGCATTTGTCCAAGGGACAGGAGGCGTGGGGACATGTGGTTGCTCGACTCCTGCTCGAACTACCCCTAGCGATTCCAGAAGATCTGGTGGAAAAAGGCAAAGTGCTCGACAATTTCTACATTCCAACTCGTTATGCCAACAGTCATCCAAAAGGCCCTCCTTATGAGCACTATGGCCCTTTGCAAAGTGAAGAGGCAATTCGCTATGCCGGTGAGATCCTTGAATTCGTCCGTGCTCAGATGGCCTGATCGCGAAACGGTTGACCAAGCTGTTCGAATATGGGCCAAGGAAGAGGTAAGGCGTCATTCAGGATTGCGCCGTCTGGGCTATTTTGGCTCGTATTCCCGGGGCGATTGGGGTGTGGGCAGCGATCTCGATCTTGTTGCCATTGTGTCTGAATCATCAGAGCCCTTCGAACGCCGCAACCTGTGCTGGAACCTGAACTCACTTCCTGTACCAGCCGAACTGCTCGTTTATACCGAGGAAGAGTGGGATCGACTCCAACAAGAAAGAGGTCGATTTATTGGCACCCTCGAGCTGGAGACCGTGTGGCTATATCACATGGCATGAGGCTAGAGAGAGATTTTGAGGAAATAATTTTGAGGTCGAACCAAACTATATACTTGGATTTTATCAAAAAAAGTCTTAGCCCGGATATTTCACGAATCAGTAAGGTTAATCGTTTCGACCACATAGTCTGGAAACCTTTTCTGAAGCTTCTTGTCGAAACTAAAGAATATCCTAGCCTGGTGAGACTTGGCCTGAGCAATGATCACTAGATCTGCGAAATCCCCTCCCCTTTTGTATTGTTGCACCGCACTACGGATGACACCCGAATCTGGGCAAGTAAACGTAGATGTAGATAGCAGGGTTTCCAGAAACTGCGAAATCTCTTCTCTCGTACATTTATAGACCGCCTCAAGAACCCAAACCGTTTCAATGAGCACCTTAGATAAAATGATGATTTGAAGCGAATTCTTTTCCGCCAATGAAACAACTTTTTGAACTTTCTTCGCTTGATTCTGGTCGTCTTCTATGAGCATTCGCACCAGTGCATTTGTATCGAGTGCTATCATCGCGACATCCTCTTGACACGCCTTTTCCGTATTGCAGTCTCCATCCTTTTCAAAGACACAGGTCTGGTCGGCTTTCTATGTTTCAGCATGCCAAAAAGCGCTTTCGGGGGATTTTCTTTGCTGGTAATCAGAACCTTACCCTCCTCAAGAGGGATGAAAACGATCTTGTCAGAGGTTTCCACCTTGAGAAATTCTCTGATTTTTTTGGGAATAGTGACTTGTCCCTTGGAAGATAAAGTGCCGGTTATCATGTTTATACCTCATACATGGGCTAGAGTAAAATTCCTTACGCAAAAGTAAGGATAGCACACTGCTGGATTATGTCAATGGGTTATGGCAGACGAGGATTTGGGATTGCGGATTGCGGAAAGGCGAAAGAGGCATAGGGCAGAGGGCATGGAGAGAAAATTATGAATTTGGAATTTCGGATTGCGAATTTAAAGGCGAGGAGTCACCTTTTTCCTGGATCTGGATAGACACTAGCTAAACCTGCGAGCCCATCAGCCTAATTCTGAAGCATCTAACCAGTCCTCTAGGTCCACATTCAGATGTATGTTTCTTCCAAAAAAGAAGGGTTTCGGTTTTATTTTCATTGTCAACCCCAACTATTGACATGTTGTTACGAGATTTCATCTTACTCTCTCTACGAACAGCACAGCTTTGTAGTTATTATACATGACTAATTCTGAT
>CP070843.1:79580-84319 GCA_020350905.1 Deltaproteobacteria bacterium | reverse complement strand
TTGATACCCAACATCTAACTGTTGCTTTTTAGAAAAAAAGAGGCGGTCATGACAGACCGCCTCTGATCCTCAATTTTGGTGGAGCTGATCGGGATCGAACCGACGACCTCTTGAATGCCATTCAAGCGCTCTCCCAAACTGAGCTACAGCCCCAACCGCTGTAAACACCCATTATATATCAAGATGACGGAGAAGTGTCAATGTGATTCTTGTTGACCTGGGGCCTTGAAATTTGCTACTACAAAAGTGAACTATATTCTTCCCGAAGTGATGGTCGAAAAGCATGTAAACCAGCCGGGATGTCTCACGCATTGCCGTCGCGAGTCCGTGGAGAAGGCTGTGCCACCGGGCAACCGCAGGGGGTTGGATCCGAGGCGTACATGAACAGTACGTCGCAGGGTCCGACACCCGAGGACGCCCGGAAGGACGGTCATATCCGCGGTCGCAGCAGGCAATTCGTGAGACATCCCGGCTAGATGCCCACATCAGAATAATGCGAAAACATAACGTTTTTCTCGTTGACGACCACACCATTTTTGCAGAATCTCTGAAACTGCTTCTCGAAGCGAGACCAGAATTCTGTGTCATTGGCAGTACCGATAGCTGCCTCTCAGCCATTGACCGAGCTAAGGAGTGCCGACCCGATATCATCCTCATGGATCTTTCCATGCCCGATATGAGTGGCATTGAGGCGACGCGCCGGATCCTCGAAGAGTTGCCAGAGACAAAAGTGGTGGCTCTGACCATGCACAAAGACGAGGGGTTTGTTACCCAATTTTTTGAAGCTGGCGGCTCTGGTTATCTCGTGAAGGATATGGACGCCCAGTGTCTTTTTGGAGCTCTGCAAGCTGTCTGCAATGGAGAGCGATTCCTAAGCCCGTCTATATCAGCTGAACATATCGATGGCTACGGCGAGAGCGATGAACACGAAGGTCGGGCCAAGCTCTCACCCCGCGAAAGAGAAGTGCTCAAACTTATCGCAGAAGGGAAAAGCAGAACGGAGATTGGAAAGACACTCAACATAAGCGTCCGCACTATGGACACACACCGTACCAATATTCTCATTAAGCTCGGGTGCAAGAGCACGGCCGAGCTGGTGCATTACGCAGTCCGCAAGAATCTTGTTGAACTCATCTAACTACCAACTGTAAGCCTACCGAAAGCATTCCAAACCGGTACTATTTTTTCTGCACGAAGAACACAAAGAATGGATGTGATGCCGGGCAACCGCAGGGAGTTAGATCCGAGGCGTACTTGCACAATACGTCGCAGGGGGAGCCTGTCCTGAGCCTGTCGAAGGAACATCCGAGGACGCCCGGAAGGACGGTCAGATACACGGTCGCAGCAGGCAACTCGTGAAATATCCGGGCTAGAAGGTGGTAACGATACTCGTCAAAAGAGTGCAATAACAAGGGCTACAGTCCCCAGCGCGAAACAGTAGGGGGCGAAATAAAAGAGTTTTCCCCTTTCCACTAGGGACCGCAGTACGCCTAAAGCTGTCCAACCCACCACAAAAGCGGAGAAAAATCCCACAGCCACAATATGCCATTCTGGATAAGTGCCACTGAGGTGGAATATTTCAGAGGCGAGGGCCCCCAAAATTGCAGGAATCGATAGGAGAAAGGAAAAGCGGAACGCCGTTTCAGGCCTGAGACCGAGTAGCAAACCGGTAACGATGGTCACCCCAGAGCGTGACACCCCAGGGCTAATGGCAGCTCCCTGAGCCAGGCCGATCACCAAGGCTTCCAGTACATTGGGGCTGTCCAGGTGTTTGCGGTGCTGGCGGGACCAGCGACTCCACACCAGGAAGAACCCGGTTATCCACAAGCAGAGACCGACTATGGCGGGTGAGGTAAAGAATCGTTGGAAGACATCGCGCAAGAGCAATCCGATCACGGCAGTGGGCAGGGAACCCACCAGGATCATGACCGCCATTCTTACGCCACTACCTGAATCAGTGGGAGCGGGGGCAGGTTGGGCTGATGGAGTGCGGCTGAAAAACCTGAGGCAGTCCGTAAGCATCAAAAGAAGGTCGGCACGAAAGACCACGAACACTGCCATGAGGGTAGCGACATGCACTGCCACGTCGAAAAACAGGTGTGATTCCCGGAGACCAAATAGATGCTGCGCCAGCGCTAGATGCCCTGAGCTGCTGACCGGAAGAAATTCAGTGATGCCTTGCAGAACGCCGAGACACAAAGCCTGCAGGATGTTCATAGGCTACTGCTTTCGCACCGAGGAGTCCAAACCGTGGACGTAAGGCGACATGGCGCAATCCTCCAGCAACGCTCACGATCCAGCTGCAAGGCTAGAGATGGGAATGTGAGGGCAGGGAGTATATTCCTCCACAAGTGTTTTCACAATCGGGCGGTTCAAGGAGCGTGGTTTTCGTTAATAATCTTCCGCTCCGAGAGGGCGGGAAAAAGTGTATTTGGCAGGTTCCACCACCAGTTTCTTAGCAGCCTCGCCAGTATTGCCCCCTAATGCGCTGAAAGGTAGAGAAACGACGAAGAAAGCAGTCCCAATTACAGTTGCCGCAAGGCCCAGAGGTCTGAGCAGCACCAAGTCAAATATCATAGACGCTGCATTCCTGTCTTCTCCAGTAATATACATCTTCTCTTTTGCCAGGGCAGGAGATGCCGCCCAGGTGAACAACAGAACAGCTGCGACCAGAAAGACCAGTGACTTCTTCTTGACAGTACACATGCGGATACCCTCCTTGCGAAAAGGGCGGCTTCGAGGCTCAGTTCCGCCCGCAAATATTTTGGGAATGACAGAGAATAAATCAGCAATACGGTACCTTACCACAAAAGTACCTGAATATGCTATGCAAATATTGTACCTTTCAAAACGAATAGTCACCGCAATCCAAATCGTCTGCTTTATGCTGCTGAAGAGAAAAGAAATAGGAAGTCTATGTCATATGTCTTACGTAATAATACCCAGCGTTTTTTCTGGACTTTTACTGGGTGGAGAGCTAAACTTTTTGAATGTGAAAAACCGTACCATATATACCGCTTTATGATTGACCACGACGAAGTGGTATCCATCCGGTCACGAGCTAAGAGGAGATCTGCTATGAGTTCGACCCCACAGCACTGCCCAGGATACGAATCCTTCAAGGATCTCAAATCATTTGTCTGCAAGTGTAACAATTGTGGTAAAGAGAAAGAGATCTTTTCGGACGAGTTCAACAAAACTCACACCTGTGCCGGATGCGGCACGAGCATTGATTTCACCACTTGTTCTTTTGAGGCAGGGGGTGGGGACCGCACTCCCCGTTAAGAGTTCAACATCTTGCTACCACACTGCCTCTGGTGCAGGTTCATTTAGTTGTTTGCTAGTCCGGTCCCGGTTTCTGAATAGCAGATCGGCGAATAGTTCTCAAAGTACCAGACACCAATTTCTCTGTGTCATAGCCGGCGTGAAAGGTATTGATGTCGGGTGCGCCCACACGACCGATCGAATAGGTTAGCCATTGCACGGCTAAGACGAGATCAAGAAATTGCTGCAAAGGCTCATTGGTGGGTGGCAGATTCACCATCTCAATTGGGTTATTAGCGTGGATGGCCAAGTGAGGCTGGTCAAGCGATTCAGACTGGATCCAGATAATGCGTGCCTCAAAGAGCTCCTGGAGCACCGGGACTACTTCCACCGCCCGAGCGGCAGTGTCGTCGTCGACAATGAGAAAAGCGACGGTGTCAGACGTACGGGTGATAAAATAATGAGTGTGGCAGTATTCCTCGATGCCAGTGAAGTGAGCCACCCGGTTGAATTCATGCATCTTGTAGCTGGCGAAACGGGCAACGATTCTTGTCCAGCCGCTGCCAAGAAAGAATATTTGACCACTTTTGGCCCAGAGAGCGGCTTTGAAAAACAGCGGTTTGTGGAAAGCGGCTGACAACAGACGGCGAGTATGGGCCAAAAGAGTGTGCCAGTCCAGCTTGCTCTTCGCCGCTCGGATGAGGGTGAGAAGGACAGCCCAGAACGTTTTGGTTTGGGCGACGTCATGGTGGTAACCCACGTATTGCTTTGCATGTTCATGTTTGTAGTTTGTTTGCTGGAGTTCCTCTGCAGGCGAGGCGTGGATAGGCCATACCACAGTTGCCAGTTGTGCCAGGGGGCTCTGCAGATTATCGGTCACTGCCACCACCGGCGCGCCCGCGCTCAGAGCACGTTTTGCTCCCTCCAACACCCGTGCGGTACGGCCGGAGACACTGATGCCGATAAAGAGATCCCCTGGTTTCAAGTATTGGGCGGTTTGGCTGGCTTCCAGAGAGGGCAACCCTGAGACCTGGCCACGCTTTTCCAACAGCCAGTGGCCAAATAAGGCAGCGCAATGAGAATCCCCCGAGCCACTGATGATAATTCTTCCCGGCGCAGCAGGCCAATCCGGCACCGAGAGTGTCTGGTGCAAGGCAGCGATTCTTTCCTGCTCAAGAATTTCTTGAAAGATATATTCACGACTGAGCATTGAAGGCTCCACCTCCTGAAGAATATTTTCTCCAAACTATCCATGGACAAAGCCAGCTGTCAAGGATCAGCCGTATTTTCCGGAAAGTGGTTTGATCTTTTTTGACGATGTGCTACAACCTGACCTTCGTGTGACCCCTAGCCCGGATATTTCATGAATTACTTGCTGTGACCACGGATATGGCCGTCCTTCCTGGCGTCCTCGGGTGTCGGCCCCTGCGACGTACCGTTCAGGTATGCCTCGGATCCAACACCCTGCGGTTGCC
>CP070843.1:73394-79480 GCA_020350905.1 Deltaproteobacteria bacterium | reverse complement strand
GAATCGGTTGTAGTAGTCTCTCATAAACTTGAGGATTTCTATCCTCTCGTCTGTAAGATCGCACTCATCCACGTCCTCTACTGTTTGCGTCAAGCCGCAGGCAACCTTCTCATCCCATTCTTCTGCATTGAGCAGGTATCCTTCGTCGTCAACGTTAATTGTGATGTCGTTATATTTTATGGTAGGCATAATCCACCTCCTGTAATTTCAGAAAAAAAGTGAGTTCAAATAGCCCCGAGGGCATTTTCCAAAGGTTGCAGGGGCAACATATCGTATGTTGTTATATACGAAATCCTAAACTCTCTCAGAAATCCAACGTTTCTTCAATGCCGCGCGAGATGCGCTCAACGTCAGGGATGAACATCAACTCCCGGCCGAAATAGGGTGTAACCACATCGTAGTGAGTCACCCGTTTAACCGGGGCCTCAAGAGAAAGCAGCGCCTTGTCGTTTATCTTGGCGATGATCTCGGAGGCGACCCCAAAGGATTTGGGCGCCTCCTGGACCACCAGGCAGCGGCCGGTTTTCTCTACTGAGCTTACTATGGTATTCCCGTCCATAGGAGAAATGGTGAGAAGGTCGATCAATTCAATGCTGACACTTCGTCTTTCCTGAATGGCGGCAACCGCTTGCAAAGTAGACCGCATCATGGCACCCCAGGCGACGACGGTCAAATCGCTTCCCTGTTGTACAACCTGCGCCTTGCCAATTTCAAGAACTTCCTCTTCCTCGGGAACCTCTTCGCGGAAGGCGCGGTAAGATCGCTTTGGTTCCATGAAAACAACTGGATCCGGGTCCCGGATAGACGCTGCGAGCAAAGCCCGTGCATTGCGAGGTGTTGATGGAATAACCACCTTCACCCCCGGGAAATGTGCGAAGGTTGCTTCGCGGCTTTCTGAGTGGTGCTCCAATGCCCTCACTGCTCCCCCATAGGGCATGCGCACCACCAGTGGCACACTCCACAGCCCGTGAGTGCGGGAACGGTATCTCGAGGCGTGGCCCTCGAGCTGTGCCAGCATAAAGTAAGCGAACCCTGAAAACTGCATCTCCGTCACAGGCTTTAAGCCTGCCATGGCCATGCCGATGGCACCCCCAAATATGGTCGACTCAGCCAGGGGCGTGTCGATAACTCGCTCCCCACCGAATTTGTCATAAAGGCCATCTGTAACTCTAAAAACGCCGCCATCAACCCCCACATCCTCACCCAGAACAATGACGCTGTTGTCTCTTGTCATCTCCTGCTCCAGGGCAAGATTTAAGGCCTGAACCATATTCATCTTAACCATGGGCTGCCCCCTTTTTTCCAAACTCGGCGAGGTTGGCAAGAAAATCAGCCCGTTGTTCTTCTATCTCCTGGTGAGGGGTTCCGAATACATGATCAAAAGGAGCATCCGGTTTGAAGTCAGTCTTTTGCTCAAGCTCCTTCACTGCGGCCTCAATTTCCTTTTTGATCTCATCATCCATTTCGGCCTGGATCAGCTCGTTCCAGATTCCCTTCCTCTCCAGATAGCGTTTCAAACGAGGGATAGGATCGCGTTGCCACCACTCCTGGACTTCCTCTTCGGACCGATACTTCTTGGGATCGTCAGAGGTGGTGTGCATCAATAGCCTGTAGGTGATCGCTTCGATAAGAGTGGGGCCCTCACCCACATAGGCATTGTCCAGAGCTTCTCTGGTTGCTTTATACATGGCCAGAGCGTCGTTGCCGTCCACCTGTATGCCCGGCATGTCATAGGCAATGGCCTTCTGGGCCAGCGTTTTACTATGGCTTTGTTTGTTGCGGGGCACGGATATGGCCCATTGGTTGTTTTGACAGATGAAAACCACGGGAACCCGCCACAATGAGGCGAAGTTGAGAGCCTCATGGAAGTCTCCCTGCGAGGTGCCACCATCACCGAAGAATGCCACCACAGCAGAGTCCTTCTCGCCACGGTACTTCATAGCGTAAGCTATGCCCACAGCATGTGGAATCTGCGTGCTCACAGGGACGGAGACTGGCAACGTCCGCGAGGCAGGAGGTAGGAGATTACCCTCTTCATAGCCGTTGTAGTAAAGAAAGGTCTGAAGTATTGTTTCGCCCCGCATGAGCCGCCCAGGCGTTTCCCGAAAAGAACAGACAAACCAGTCCTTGGGGGTCATGGCCAGGGTTGGCCCACACACGGCGGCCTCCTGTCCGGTGCAAGGGGCAAAAGTTCCCATTCTTCCCTGGCGCTGCAAGTTGAGCATCCGCTGATCAACTTCTCTGGCCAGAACCATGGACCGATAAACTCTGATCAGTTGCTCCTCGCTAAGCTCGGGCTCCAACTCCTCGTCCAAATTTCCATGTTCATCTAATACCTGGAGAAAAGAGATGCTATAGTTTCCAATTTCATGAAGTGGCATTTGTCATCCTCTCAAATGATGTCTTGGCCAGCCAAGATCATTCGGTTCTAATTGCACATCCCATCTTCGTGGTCGGGTGACAGCAATCCATGACACATCCGGGCCAGCCAGCAGAGAAGAATACCGGAACATCATAACCCCAGTAATCTTGTCGGGCATTAGTATTATTTCTTACTAAAATAAGATTTAGTTACAAGGCGTCAAGGCTGGAAGGATTGTAGATTGCGGATTTGAGATTTAGGGTTTTGTATGGGTGCTGAACTCACATCACACGTTCCAAGCATTGAAGCTCCCTGCAGCAAGCTGCGGGGTCAGCGCTCGCTGTAGCATTTTCAACCCGTTGAGATACCTGACCGTTCCAGCCAATATGGATGAATCAGATCTTCATAGATGCTCAGGGCAGCCTCAGCACCCTGGCCCACTGCAGTCACGATCTGCTTGTAGCCTCCCTCCACGTCTCCGGCGGAATAGATACCAGGTATGTTGGTGCGGTGCTGCTCATCACGCTTGATAAATCCATCGGGTGTAAGTTCCACGCCAAGTTTCTGCGCCAGCCCTACGGCAGGAATGTAGCCGATGGCGATAAAGACCCCGTCTAGAGGATAGGTTCTGCTTTCCTGAGTGACATTATTGTAGAGGAGAACCTCTCGGACTCTTTCTTCTCCCAGTATCTCCTTTACTTCGGTGTTCCAGAGGACAGGAATGTTGGCGGAGAACAGATACTTGTTCAGATGTTCCTGAGCACGTAAGGTGTCTCGACGGTGCACCAGGGTGACGTCCGCCCCAACATTGTGGAGATAGAGGGCCTCAGTGACGGCGCTGTTGCCGCCTCCCACCATGATGACCTTTTTCCCTTTAAATAGAGGTCCGTCACAAGTGCTGCAATAGGTGACTCCTCGGCCTGAGAACCGCGATTCTCCAGGAACTCCGAGGAGTTTGTGAGTTGCCCCGGTGGCCAGAAGAACAGCCTTGGTCTTGAAGCGCCTCCTGCTGGTAAGCACGGTGATCCCTTCTCCAATTTGAATGTCCACCACCTCTTCTCCCTGGAAAATCGTTACATATTCCAACGCATGGCTTACGAGCAAATCAACCAGGGCCTTGCCGCCCACCTGGGTGAAACCAGGGTAGTTTTCCACTAGGGGGGTTGTTGCCACCTGACCCCCGAGAGTATCGCGTTCCACCACCGCTGTGTTGAGCCCACTGCGAACCGCATAGATACCCGCGGTGAGCCCGGCTGGGCCTCCTCCCACAATGACCAGATCATTTTCAACCAGCTCCGCGTCGATATCCGGAATAAATACGGCCTGCTCCTCCATCTTTTGCAAAGAGAGTATGAAGAGCTCTTCTGGCTGAGCTCCCTGGGCAATCAGAGTATCATTGGCAAAAGTTTGAGGAACACTATGGGCAGAATAAAGATCGGCGAGGTTGGGGTTGGCCTGAATATCGACGATCTCCAAAGAAATCAATTCGGGTTTGGCAATGGCTGCTTTGAGAGCGCTGACCGCCTGCTGCGGGCAGTATGGGCAGGTGGGGCTGGAAAATACTCTCACCACCCGCGGGGAATTGATCTTCTCTATGATCTTGAGCGACTGTTCGCTGAGATTGCTACGCCGAAGTCCGATGAGGACAACTGCTTCAAGAAGGGTTCGGCCTTCTTCACCCATAGGAGCTCCAAGGAAACGGATAGGATAATGCTCGGGATCAAAGAGAATGGTGGGAGAAATATCCACCTGCCATTTCTGGGCAAGGTCATGGTCGAAGTCCATTTCGTGAAGTTCAATGTTCCTTCCCAGTCCAGCAAAGGCGCGAACAATCTCTGTGGCTGCCTGATTATAGATGTCGTTTTGACCCTCTTTCGTAAAGAGATAGAGAGGGACTGGGTGTGGTAATTGGTCCAATACGGATCTCAGTTGGTGCTGAACCTCAAGGGGAATGGGACTCTGCGAGTGCGAATAAAAATTTCCTGATTTCGTCATGGCGCTTTCCTATTTGAAAAAAGTTGCTGTTTTTCTTGCCAATTTCGGTGTTCGGCAAAGGCAAGCAACTATAATATAAGACATTTTTACATAATGGCAAACTAGCAAACTCCCGTGAGCAGTGTCAAGATTGGGCAGTCCCGAAAACTGTTGTTTTGCTCGTTCTCTCCGTGATATAAAAACTTTCGCGCTATGAACGGAAGAACAGAAAGAGACACGAAGAAAAACGTGAGGACAAGTTTTTTCAAGGTAAAAACCCGCGAACAGGTGTGGGGTGAGTTCCAACGATTCCCTCTCCTCGATACTGAAGAGGTTTCTCTGGGCCAGGGGTTACACCGAATACTGGCGGAACCCATTGTCACCAAGGAAGACCTACCACCCTTCATCCGCTCTACTGTTGACGGTTACGCGGTCAGAGCTCAGGATACCTTCGGCGCCTCAGAGAGTTTGCCTTCGCTCCTAGAGATTGTGGGTGAGGTGGGCATGGGAGAGATCCCGGCACTTGAGCTCAATAACGGCAAGGCGGTTAGGATTCCCACCGGAGGAATGCTTCCTGCAGGTGCGGACAGTGTGGTCATGGTGGAATACACCGAAGAGCTGGACCAGAAGAGTGTGTCTATCAGCCGCAGTGTGGCCCCGCTGGAAAACGTGATCCGACCCGGTGATGACTTTCGTGCTGGTCAGGTGGCATTGCAGGCAGGGAGGCGACTCAGGCCGCAGGAAATTGGTCTGCTTGCCGGGCTGGGTCAAGAAAAGATAACAGTAAGGCGGCAACCGAAAGCGGCAATCATCAGCACCGGCGACGAGATTGTCCCCGTTGAACAAGACCCCCGACTAGGAGAACTGCGAGACATCAATTCCCACAGTCTGGCAGCTATGGTAAGAGAGTGTGGAGGAGTGCCGCTTCTGTTAGGCTTAGCTCCCGATCAGTTCTCAGAGCTGCGGACCAAATGTCAACAGGCACTTGATGGTGCAGATATCTGCCTTATCTCGGGCGGATCTTCGGTGGGCAGCCGCGATTTAACTCTGGACGTCTTAACCTCATTCAACCACAGTGAGGTTCTGGCCCATGGAGTGGCGATAAGCCCCGGCAAGCCCACTATTCTGGTACAAACAGGTGAAAAAGGCTTTTGGGGTCTTCCCGGCCATGTGGCTTCGGCAATGGTGGTTTTCCAGGTGCTGGTGCGTCCCTTCATGTCTTACCTTAGCGGGACTGAGTTATCCTTGGGGGAAGGGAGGCCGATCCAGGCCCAACTGAGTCGAAACGTGGCCTCAAAACAAGGGAGGGAAGACTTTATCCGAGTGAGGCTGCGGCAAGAAGACAGCGGTCTCACAGCGGACCCCATTTTCGGTGACTCCGCTTTGATTTCCACCTTGGTGTACGCTGATGGCCTTATTTGTATCCATCGACATGCCGAAGGACTTTATGCAGGAGAGATAGTTGATGTGATAAGGATATAAGTATTGAGGATTGAGGATTTCGGATTGCGAATTTTAAAAAAACCGGCAGCAGGCAGCGGGTAGATTTCGAAATGAGAATTTAACTCGTCTTTGTTCTTTCCATGGAGAGGCGGGAGTTAGTGAAAATTACAAATTAGACATTTTCTGTTTAGGCATTTGTTATGTCTCGCCGAATCTATTTAAGAATGAAGTCTCTGGAAGAGGCGCGAGAGATCTTCCTGGGATACTGGAATGTGGATGGCATGCTTTCGAGGAAGACTGTACCAAG
>CP070843.1:70012-73294 GCA_020350905.1 Deltaproteobacteria bacterium | reverse complement strand
GTCTGGTTCACCTGTCGCACTGCTTTGATGAAGTTGATTTTCATCTCCTGATGAAAATCCATCTCAGTCTTACCTCTTACCAGAGTGCGAGAGGCCACAAAGGTGGCTGCTTCGAGAAGGGCAAAGAGAACCGTGCCCTGCAGCGTTTTCCGATCATTGACGAATTCTTTCCTGAGGGGGAGTTGCATTTCACAGTATCCCTCGCTCACCGAAACAATGCTTGCCCCCAGCCAGGAGAAGAGTGGTTGTGAGGCGGTTATCTCCCGGGCCCTATGCAGAAACACTTCTTCCCCTACTTTCTGAATTAGAGACATGGCCGGTATACTCAATGACTCGATGTTCTATGCGCTTTGCGCTCTGGGATCAGCATAGAAAACGAACCCCCATCTCAGGCGGCCCGTTTTTGTTCTCGAGGCCGGTTGAGAATGCTCCAGCGAGCGCATTCCCCGTAGCTTGCTGCGGGGTTAGCGAGCGAACTACAAATAAAATGGTTTCATTCCTTACATTTCGAAGATTCCCTGCAGCTTGCTGCAGGGAGCTTCAATTACTGCTTGCTGCAAGGACAGCTTATTATTGAGGAAGTAGCTTATGCTACACATTAAGTGTTTTGTCAAGCACCATTTGGTTGATTCACTGTGAATGTCAGGGGATGTTGTAGTATCGGGTTGTTGAGATATTCAAGGGCCGAGAGTTTCTCAGTAGTAAAGAAAAGTACTCCAAGAGGCTGTTCTACTCACTGCAGAACATCAAATTCCACGCACCAAATCTCAGGGTCTTCGGTGTCATTCAGGTATCAGATGTCTGGGAAGAGAAACAAAAAAGCCGAAACCTGAACACTGAAACCTGCATCCGTCCTGAACACTGAAACCTCAGTCACTGTCGAGCCACAGGACATTTTTCTTGACAATCCGGGGCGGTATGTTAATTTCAGCATTTCTGGATTTTGCTACACACAGTGCGAGATTGGACAGCCTTGGAGAGATGAATGGACTATAAGAAAACGCTCAATTTGCCTCGAACGGACTTTCCCATGAAGGCCAACCTGGCGAAAAGAGAGCCGGTCATTATGGAGAAGTGGGAGCAGCTGGATTTATACGCCAAGCTCAGGGAAGCAGGTAAAAACCGGCCGCGCTATGTGCTTCATGACGGTCCGCCCTATGCCAATGGTCATATTCACCTGGGCACTGCTCTCAACAAGATTCTCAAAGATATGATCGTCCGCTCCAGGCAGTTCATGGGCTACGACAGTGTATATGTTCCAGGTTGGGATTGTCACGGGTTACCCATCGAACACCAGGTAGAAAAGGAATTGGGTGAACAGCGTCAGGGGATGAGTCAGTTGGAGCTGCGACGTCACTGTCGTGGTTATGCTGAAAAATTCATCGATATCCAGCGGCAAGAGTTCAAGCGATTGGGCGTGGTGGGGGACTGGGAGAACCCCTATCTGACAATGTCGTATGACTATGAGGCTACCATTGCCAGGGAACTGGGAAAGTTTATTACCCGGGGCAGTGTGTACAAGAGCAAGAAACCAATTTACTGGTGTAGCTCTTGTCGCACTGCACTTGCTGAGGCTGAGGTAGAGTATGAGGAGCACCAATCTCCCTCCATTTATGTGAAGTTTCCCCTCATCGACGACCTCGGCCGGAAGGTGTCAGCGCTCAACGGCGAGAAGGTGTTTGTCATCATCTGGACCACGACGCCGTGGACCATCCCGGCCAACCTTGCCATTGCCCTCCACCCGGACTACGAGTATGCGCTCATAAGGCTCGGCGATGAAGCGTGGATCATTGCGGATGGATTGGTGGAGGAAGTAATGGCCAAGGCCGAGATCTCAGATTATGAGATCCTGGCTCGGTTAGCCGCTGCAGACCTGGAGGGTATGAAGTGCCGTCATCCTTTTATTGATAGGGAGTCGATTATAGTGCAAGCACCATATGTGACCCTTGATGTGGGCACAGGCTGCGTACACACCGCGCCCGGTCACGGTCGCGAAGATTTCGAAACTGCCTTGAAATACGATCTGGAGGTGTATTCTCCAGTGGATGATGACGGCTGTTTCACGGCAGACGTACCTCACTTCGCCGGTCAGTTCGTGTTCGACGCCAATAACGGTGTCAATGAAAAGATCGCCGAACTGGGAAATCTGGTAAGAAAAGAGAGCATAACCCACACCTACCCTCACTGCTGGCGCTGTAAGGAACCGGTTATCTTCCGCGCCACCGAGCAGTGGTTTATAAGTATGGAGTCGAATGATCTCCGGAATAAAGCGTTGCAATCCATCGAAAAAGAGGTGGAGTGGATACCCAGTTGGGGGCAAGAACGCATTCACGGCATGATTGAAAATCGGCCAGACTGGTGTATTTCTAGGCAACGGGCCTGGGGTGTACCCATCACCGTTTTCTACTGCCAGGAGTGCAACGAGATTCTGGCCGATTCCGCGGTGCTGGAACACGTGGTCTCCCGATTTGCCGAAAAGGGGGCCGACATATGGTTCTCGGAAGAGGCTGTGGACTTACTACCGGCAGGAACAAAATGCAGCGAGTGTGGCGGCTCGACCTTCGCCAAGGAAATGGACATCCTGGACGTATGGTTCGACTCCGGTGTGAGCTATGCCGCGGTGCTCGAACCGAGGGAGGATCTCCACTCGCCGGCTGATCTCTACCTGGAAGGGAGTGATCAGCACCGGGGCTGGTTCCATAGTTCTCTCCTGGCAGCGATGGGTACTCGGGGCCATGCTCCTTACCATACTGTGCTCACTCATGGGTTCGTGGTGGACGGTGCTGGTCGTAAAATGTCTAAATCATTAGGTAATGTCATTGCTCCAGATGAAGTCATCGAAAAGTATGGAGCCGAGATCCTCAGGCTTTGGGTGGCGGCCGAAGATTATCGGGACGACATCCGGATCTCGGAAGAAATTCTTCAGCGGCTTTCTGAGGCGTATCGACGCATCAGAAACACCTGCCGCTTTCTTCTGGGAAATCTGAGCGATTTTAATCCTGAACGGGACAGGGTGAACGTGGCTTCCATGGACTCGCTCGATCGCTGGGCACTGCATCGGCTGCAACAGCTGGCGAAAAGAGTGGTGCAAGCATATGAACGCTTTGAATTTCACAAGATTTACCATGCCATCCACAACTTCTGTGTGGTGGACCTCAGTGCCTTTTACCTGGATGTATTGAAGGATCGACTCTACGTTTCTGCTGCCACCTCTGAAAAGAGGCGCTCGGCCCAGACCGCCATTTTTGAAATAGCAGTAACCCTCGTGCGCCTTATGGCTCC
>CP070843.1:66511-69912 GCA_020350905.1 Deltaproteobacteria bacterium | reverse complement strand
TCAAGTCGCTCATCTTGTCAAAGTGCTCAAGGAATTTGACTGGAATATCACCAAAGCTGCGCAGGCCTTGGAAATTAATCGGGTCACCCTCCACAATAAAATTAAGAAATATGACTTACGCCCGGACCGGGCCAGCAGCTAAGCTGAGATGTCTCCTGTGAATACCCGGGTCCGAACACCAACAGAGAACCCAGCTATAAGCAACCACACATCCCTGCCGAAACATGGAGTTGTTGGTGTTCTCCGCCTGGGCTCTGTGGGCGAAGCGGTCGTGAAGATTGTTGCCGCCAACCTGCAGGAGATTTTACAGCTGCCGGTGGATATTCTCCCCGCCCGTCAAACCCCCGAATTTGCTTTCAGTGACCAACGTAAGCAGTACCACGCCGCCCTGATTCTGAAAAAACTCGCTGAGAGCAGACGTCCCCATCCTCGGATTCTGGCGTTAGTGAGTGTCGATCTATTTATTCCGATACTAACCCACGTGTTCGGAGAAGCGCAAATAGGAGGGCGCGCTGCGGTGGTCTCACTCCATCGTCTCAAGCAGAAGGAAGAAGGCGGTGGGGTATCTCTGGACACCTTTTACGAACGTGCGGCCAAAGTCGCTTTGCATGAAGTGGCGCACACCTTCGATCTGGTTCATTGTAAACAACCCGAATGCATAATGAGGCTTTCCTCTGGGCCGGGCGATTTAGATGAGCTACCGTTGTTTTTCTGTGAATACTGCGAGGCATTTCTCGAGGAATCCTACCGGAGGTATGGGATCCAAAAACTTCCTGACTGGAGTCAATAATTAACCGCAGACACACGCTTTGATAATTGCGGATTTCGGATTGCGGATTGAGGATTGTGAAAAGCATAGGGCATAGAGCATGGAGCATAGGGTAGGACATTAGTCATATGCCTGACGGCGTCATTAGGTCATTACGCTTCGCTGTCATTTGTTGTAATAGGGAGAAGACGGAATTGAGGCACTAAGGAATTAAGGGATTTTGGATTGCAGATTTGAGCTTTCAAATTTTAGATTTTAGTGTATTTTAGGCACTTTAGACACTTTAGACATTTTAGGCATTTGGCCCTGGCCTAATTGACCAGACAGAGCATGGCGTCATGGACGGTGTGGAATAGCTTATTGGCTTTTCCGCTTAGTCGAAACGTGCCTCTCTTCCTGGAATCTCTACGGCCCATGACCAAAATACCATAGTTACCCGCTGCTAGTTCGGCGAGTATATCGCGGGCCGTGCCTCTCTCGACCGTCTGAACCCTGAAGGCAACGTTCTCCTCACGAACCCCGGCCTTGAGAAGTCTCTCTTTTCCTTCATCCGCAATCTCTTTAACTCTGTTTGCATACTCCTTCATCCAGCAGGCTATTTCCTCCTGCCGCCTTTTGCGCTCTTGTTTGCTCAAGATGCGGGTGTCGTCCCAGTACTGCGGGGGCAAATGCGGCGCCACGTGGAAAAAAGTGAATTTACTCTCTCTAAGATGAGCAAAATACCGAGCTGCGTGTCGCATTACCCTGCGGCTGATGGCCCCGCCCCCCAAAGCCACCAGCACGTCATGTGAAGCGATCGGCGGATCGATCACCCAGATTGTCTTTTCATCTGCGCAATGAACGAGCCGATAGCTGACCGATCCCGTCAACATCCGCTCCAGCCGACCGGTGCTGCTCTTGCCTAGGCCAATGGTTTCCGACGCATCGGCAGCCGCCAACTGCAACATAGTTTCTGCAGGATCATGACACTTGCCCTCTCCACGAATCGTCACCCTATCCGCGTTGAATCCAGAGTCTATTAAAGCCTCGTGGGCTTGTTCCAAGATCCTATGCTCTTGCAGGCTGCAAACCTTTCGGTTTTCTTCCACGACTTTAGGAGTCCGGCGAAGCACTTTTGCCAAGGAGGAGAGCTGCGGGTCTGGAGCTCCGTAAAATATCGTTATGTTGGTATTTTTCCTGTACTTAAGGAGAGCACCCGCTGTAGCGCCAGCCTGCCGGGCTGACTCGGAGTCATCGACGCCGAACAGGATTCTCTCTGCTATATCCATAGATGGTAACCTTTCTGGGCTTATCCCACCGTTCTCATGGTGGGCAGTGCCCACGCGACATTCTGTGGGAGCGGCTTTCCAGCCGCGATCCCTTTGTCGAATACTCGCTAAAAGCCACTCTCAAAGGCCTTGCCTTGACAGCTGGTGTGGCTTGAGGGTTAGGTGAGTAGAAATTCATTCACTAGCGTGTTCCAGCCGATTTCCGGCACGTTGCCAAAGACATCATCAACTGGCGCACCACCGGTGGCCGCCATGGGTCCATGTTCTGCCATGACCATGTCATGAAGACGCTGCACCTCATGCTCCATCCAGCCATCAACCTCTTTGTTGGCAAAAAGCAGATTTTTCAAATTCCCCTTGAGTCGCTTGGGTTCCACCACCACAAGCCAGCCTTCAGTGTAAGGTTTCTGATTGCTCAATTTGGGCTGACGCAGAACCTTGTGGTTAACCGCTACAATAGTCCCCGTTATCGGAGAGAGCACCTCGGCCTCATTGCTCTCGCGGGCAAGCCTGAAGCCTACATCGCTCTGCTCTACCTTCTTTCCCAAGGGCGGAAGGAGATATTCATCCACCGGTCCAACCAGCTTCAAGCCAAAATCATCAAGGCCAAGTCGTACGCGACCCCCGTACTCCACCCGGGCCCATCCATGCCCACGGTGGTAGTAGTAGTTGTCCGGCACCTGATAACCCAAGACTTTATGGACAGCAGGTCTGCCTAGATGTTGATGGAGTTCTGCTTCATCCAGGCTCTGGTCATATTCACAGGCGTCACACTGAAAGTCGTTAACACAGATTTTGTAATGAACCCGGCCTGAGAGCATGTGGCGACACTCACGCTCATCCCCGTAGCGAAGTCGCATTCGTTCCCGCCAACTCTCCTGAACTTTTTGCTTTACATGAGTACCTGTCTTTTCAAGGGCCCGGGTCATGGCCGTGTCAAATGGGCAATTGGTACAATCGAAAGCGTTGTCGCACAGTCTGAAGTTAATCACTCCTGCCTTCATCCAGATACACTCATCTTCCAGGATATTGAAACCCTGCACCTTTTTGGTCTTGCTACTCTTTATGCTTTTACCAGTCATGATAGTAGCACCTCCCTTCAAATGACTGCACTGCACTTACCCACAGTGCCAATCACTCGTCATTTATTCCTACACAGCCTGCGGCATTGCAGGTAGCGGAGTTACGTTATAGGCATAGAAATCCATCATGTTCTGGTCAAAGAGGCACCGTTCGCAGTCCAGTTGCCTGCTACAGTTGCGGCTGCTGACGACCCCGGTCTCAGACCAGATACAAGTGGGTACACCAATTTCTTTTCTTCTGACTCTCTTATCCTTTGTTGTTTTCATGGCCATCTCCTTTGT
>CP070843.1:61458-66411 GCA_020350905.1 Deltaproteobacteria bacterium | reverse complement strand
CAGTTTAGCCAGTCGGAAACCTATCTCTAACAGTTCGAACCGGCAGAACCTGCTTAACCGGCTAAACTCACTCAATTATTTTTACCTTGCTTAAATCATTATTTTTCGCTATTTTTTCAATACCGCTTGAGAGGTTTCCTAGGTGGATTCCTTATAAGGTGGCGTGATGGTACATATCCGGTGTTGTTTGATTAAAGGGGTCGGGGATCGGGTCCCTGACCAAGGCTTAAATGGGGTAACTCGTAACCATCGCCGTTTCATGTGAGAAGATTTTTTGAGCTTGCCTATATAGGCGGCGTGCAAATAAGCTGGCGATTCAGCGGCTTGCCCAAATCCTCTCAACAGCTGTCAGTAGAGACAAGCTGTTTAAATAGAAGCCTTTTTAAGGGCCCAATGTAAAGAAATCTTGAACCAATCATCAGAAAGGAGGAATTGTAAGCCCCTTCACTAAGAATGCTTACTTCGGGTGTCATCTGCCGAGAGAAGTGGTTTGAGGAAACCGCATTTCTAGTGGACAACACCACCCTACCCTGAATTTCTCACCGGAATGTTCCGTGGCCTCGTTTGACGGCCTTGCGCCTTCCTACGTGTTTGTCTGCCATTGAGTCTCTGGAGCGCAGTTTCTGTGCTGATTGGGAGCAGTTTGCTCTCTGTTTCTCAAGAGTTACACAGTCCCGGTATAGGTGGGAGTTATAGTTATGACCACTACAACAATGTTATTGATCTTGTCTGGGACCCTACTTGGTGCTTTGGTGGGAGCCTTCATAGTCAAGAAAAGTATGGAAGCACGAATGGCATCCGCTACAAATGCGGCCCAGAAGATCATCGGTGAAGCCACGAAGGAAGCTGAAACCCTGAAAAAGGAGGCGACACTTCAAGCAAAAGACAGTTTATATCAAATGAAGGTTGATTTCGAACGGGAGACCAAGGACACCCGGAGAGAATTACAAAATGCTGAGCGCCGGATATTGCAAAAAGAGGACAATCTGGAAAAGAAGAGTGAGCTTTTTGACAAAAGGGAGAATAATCTGGCCCAGAAGGAAAGAACTCTCCATAATCAAGAAAAGGAGCTGGCTGAGAAGGAAGGGACTCTGGATAAGCTCATCCAGGAACAGCGGACCCAGCTCGAACGCGTCGCTGGAATATCATCCACCGAGGCCAAGGACATGCTGATAAGGTCCATGGAGTCTGAGGCGCGCCACGATGCTTCGAAACTCATCAAGCGGATTGAGACAAACGCTCGAGAATCTGCTGCGAAACAGGCACGGAAAATCATATCCTTGTCCGTCAAGCGCTACGCTGGGGATTATATAGCGGAGAAAGCGATTTCAGTGGTCGCTCTTCCCAATGAGGAGATGAAGGGAAGAATTATAGGTCGCGAGGGACGTAATATCAGAGCCATCGAAGCCGCAACCGGTGTTGATCTGATTATAGACGACACGCCGGAGGCTGTAATTTTGTCTGGATTCAACCCTATTCGGCGCGAGGTGGCGCGCTTGGCTCTGGAGCGTTTGATTAGTGATGGTCGAATACATCCAGCCCGAATTGAGGAAATTGTTGAAAAAGTAAATCAGGAAGTGGACAACGCCATTCGTGAGGCTGGAGAGCAAGCAGCTTTTGACGTCGGGGGGCACGGTATACATCCCGAACTGATCAAACTGTTGGGAAAATTAAAGTACCGGACCAGCTACGGCCAGAATGTGTTGCAGCATTCATTGGAAGTCTCTTTTCTTTGCGGCATCATGGCTGCAGAACTTGGGATGAATGAAAGGCGGGCAAGGCGAGCCGGCTTGCTGCACGATATCGGCAAGGCAGTTGATCATGAGGTGGAAGGTCCGCATGCAACCATAGGTGCTGAACTAGCAAAGAAGTATGGAGAATCGTCTAAAGTGATTCACGCGCTTGCCGCTCACCATGAGGATGTAGAGCCAGAATCCGTTTTGGCGGTATTGGTGCAAGCGGCTGACACCCTGTCAGGAGCACGGCCGGGTGCCCGCAAGGAGCTGATGGAAACCTATGTGAAGAGACTGGCGGAACTGGAGACAATTGCCGATTCCTACCGAGGAGTGGGCAAGTCCTATGCCATCCAGGCCGGTCGTGAACTGCGTATCATAGTCGAGAACGACAAGATTTCCGATGAAGAATCGGTGATGTTGAGCCGGGACATCGCCAAACAGATTGAGAATGAACTGAGTTACCCCGGACAGATTAAAGTGACTGTCATTCGGGAAATCCGGGCAGTGGAATACGCGAAATAAGCCAGTTTAGCCGACATAATCGACCAAGCTGCCGAAACCGAAAGATTGTTTTTCATGAGAGAGAAGGGACCGGGATTGGTAAGGATTCTCTTTGTAGGAGATATCGTTGGCAAGCCTGGTAGAGTGGTGCTCAGGGAACTCTTGCCGCAATTGATAGGAAGCCGGCAAATAGATTTTGTAATTGCCAATGCGGAGAACGCCGCCGGTACAGCGGGATTGACTCCCACGGTGGCGGAAGAGTTGCTGGAGATAGGCATCGACGTGCTTACCTCCGGAAACCATATCTGGAGAAAGAAAGAAATTGAACCGTACCTGAAAAACAGTGAGAGGGTGCTCAGACCGGCTAACTATCCACCAGATGTGGTGGGAAAAGGAGACGCGGTGCTGTCCACTGCAGGCGGTATCGCCGTTGGCATTCTTAATCTGGAAGGTCGGGTGTTCATGAGTCCCCTGGAGTGCCCTTTCAGGGCGGCGAACGACTTCGTAAGGAAACTATCAGAGCAAGCTACCATCCTCATAGTGGATTTCCACGCCGAAGCAACCTCAGAAAAGCAGGCACTGGGGTGGTATCTGGATGGGCGGGTGAGTGCGGTTGTAGGTACGCACACTCATGTGCAAACAGCTGATGAGCAGATTCGCTCATCTGGTACTGCCTACATTACTGATGTGGGCATGACCGGGCCAACAGACTCCATCATTGGTATCAAGAAGGAAGAGGCCATTGCCCAGATCATCACCCAAACTCCGAAGAAATTCACCGCGGCGAAAGGGGACCGCCAGTTGCAGGCAGTTCTTCTTGATGTCTCTCCGGATGATGGGCATACGAGGGTGATTGAACGGATCTGTAAGAAGATGGATGGGTAGGACGAGCAGGCAGTTGGCAGGTAAGAGCTGGAGTTCTGGAGTGACTAACAACTCCAAGTAACAAATCACAAATTCCAAACAGGTCACAATTACCACAATTGTGGGTTTCAGGTTTCAGTGTTCAGGTTGCAGCTTCTATGTTCCTTTTTCCTGACACCTGACACCTGAATCCTCGACATTGACACCTGACAACCTGAGATTTGGTGCTTGGGATTTGATATTTTTCACTGCTTCAACATTCCTTGCGCCTTGTGCCCTAAGGCTTCTTGAGCCGATTCATTAAATGGAGGATGTGGAAGTTGACAAACGCTTACGATGTTCTGGAGGAGCGCGGTTTCATAGAGCAGAGCACCGAGGCAGTGTCTTGTCGCCAGCTCCTTGAAAACCCGTCAACTTGCTATATCGGCTTCGATCCCACCGCATCAAGCCTGCACGTTGGCAGCCTGCTACCCATTATGTCCCTGGCTCACATGCAGCGCTGCGGACATCGGCCCATAGCCCTGGTTGGTGGTGGCACTGCCCTGGTGGGAGATCCCAGCGGCAAAACAGAAATGCGCCAGATGCTCAGCCGCGAAGAGATCAATGACAACGGTGAGAAGTTGAAGGTCCAGTTAAGCCGGTTCATTGATTTCGAGGCGGGGAGGGCCCTGCTACTCAACAACGCTGATTGGCTGGCGCCACTGAATTATATTGAATTCCTGCGGGATATTGGCCGTCACTTCAGCGTGAATAGGATGCTCAGTGCGGAAAGCTACAAGATGAGATTGGAAACCGGGCTGAGCTTCATCGAGTTCAACTACATGCTATTACAGGCCTATGACTTCCTCCTGCTGTTTGATGACTACGATTGCCACATACAAATGGGTGGAAGCGATCAGTGGGGGAATATAGTTGCAGGCGTTGATCTGGTGCGGCGAATGCGCCAAAAAACAGTGTATGGCATTACCTTTCCCCTGATTACAACTGCCAGCGGCGAAAAGATGGGAAAGACCGCACAGGGAGCTGTTTGGCTGGATGGCGAGTTAACCTCGCCTTACGAATATTACCAGTATTGGATTAATACAGAGGACCAAGATGTAGCGAGATTCCTCGGATATTTTACCTTCTTACCCATGGATGAAGTTCAAGCAGTTGCAGGTCTACACGGAGCGGATCTCAATCTGGTGAAGACAATCCTTGCGTATGAAGTCACGAGAATCACCCACGGAGAGGCCGCCGCTGGAGCCGCCCAGGCAGAGTCGGAAGAGATCTTCGGGGCACGGACCATTCCAGACGACCTTTTGCCCAGCAGTGGGGTGCGAAGGCAACCAGAATCAGCTGCTGAGGGTGCAGCTGCTGGAATGCCAGCCACCACAATTGCTTCGAGTCGACTGCGCCAAGGGATTCCCGCCTTTGAGCTCTTTGCCGAGGTGGGATTGTGCTCCTCCAGGGGGGAAGCAAGGCGTCTCATCAAGCAAGGAGGAGGTTATATAAACGGTCGAAGGCTAGAAACTTTTGACGAGAAGGCCACCCTGGACCTACTGGAAGATGGGGAAATACTACTACGCGCCGGCAAAAAGAAATACCACCGAATTCAGGTGGATGAGAGCGACTAGCCCGGATATTTCATGAATCACCTGCTGCGACCACAGATATGGCCGTCCTCCCTGGCGTCCTCGGGTGTCGGCCCCTGCGACGTACCGTTCAGGTACGCCTCAGAACCAACACCCTGCGGTTGCCCGGTGGCACGCCCATCTTCGTGATCTCGCGACAGCAATTCATGAAATATCCGGGCTAGCAGGCTGCTGAAAAGTTTCCGATAAATCACGAAATTCTGAATAAGTAATTCATT
>CP070843.1:53605-61358 GCA_020350905.1 Deltaproteobacteria bacterium | reverse complement strand
GTAGAGAAAGAAAACAACAAGGAGACACAGCAGCATACTGAGCCAGAGAACATAAGAAATGGCAAATCCAAGGGAAACCACCAGAAAGGGCAGGGCCATAGCAAACATTCCCGGGGCCATATTTCCCAGTCCGGCATAGATGGCAAGGGCAGTGCCCTGTTTTTTCTGAGGATACCAGTAGGACACCGTGGGAATGCCCACAGAAAACACGGCAATGCCACAACCGCAAAGGATTCCCGCTATGAGGAACAACGGGTAATGAGATGGCTGGGGCGGGGAAAAAAGGCTGAATAACACCGTAATAGCTGTAATACCCGCCACGGCAAGGCCCAGAAGGATCAAAATGGGCTTCTTCCCGCCCATGCGATCCACCGTGGCACCAAAAGGTATCCGCAACAACGAACCGGTGAGTGCCGGGCTCGCTGCCAGTAGACCCATGAGCAGCGGACTCAGGGCCATAGATTGTTTCAGCTTGGTGACGATGGGACCGAAAGCGGAGACTCCCGCAAAGCCGGCAAAAAATGCCAGGGTAGTCCAGGTAAGAGCCGCACCTCGACTGGACTGGGCGTAACAGACGGCTTCCTCACTCATGAAATCTTCACCTCCTTCCCAATAAGGTTTCAGGTTTCAGTGTGCAGGTTTCAGGGAATTAAAAGGAAAATGCTGAAACCTGACACCTTTAATCCCTTAATCCTGCTCTAAAAGCTTGCTTCTCTCCTCCGAAAGATAATCAATCTCCGAACAAGGTAAGTGAGCGGCACACTCCATATGTGTACCAGTCGACTGAATGGAGAAAACCCGATCAGGGCAACGGCGCTGAGAATGTGGACCTTATATCTCACCGGCACCTTAACCATAAGAGTTGGATCGGGAGTCAGGGTTACAATCCCGCGAATCCACGGGGCAATAGAGTGAAGGACATCGAAGTGTTCAAAAAAGCCATAAACTACATTGGTGAGCCCGGTAGTTATCACAAAAAGCAGCAAGCCCAGGGTTACAAAATCATTCAAGGTTGTGGTCGCAAGCACTCGGTCCTTAGTGATCCGTCGCCAAATAAGGAGAACAAGACCTAAAAGAGCCGCAGCTCCAACAATGAATCCAGTTAAAAGGGCTATCTTAGTGTGGGCCTGACTATCGATACCCACCTCATCAAAAAGGCTTTGAGGGATCAGCAGCCCGCCAGCATGTCCGATGAGGGTTAAGATGACACCCCAATGAAAAATCGTGATCCCGATCTTCAAGCTTTCTTTATCAAGAAGTTCGCTTGACTTTGAGTTCCAATCGTAAGGATTCGTCAGGTAACGATACAGATGGCCAACTACAAAGGTGGTAAGAGCCAGGTACGGAAAAATTAAAAATGCAAGTGTGTTAAGAATATTCATGTCCTCATACTCCGTTGGTTTTCATCTCATTGAAAAGATCTGCAACTATCTCTAAAAGACCAGCATAAACACTGCCGGCTTCTTGAAGCCCGGAGCTAATGGTTTCCACCTGTTCCCAGTACTGTCCAAGAAACGAGGAGTGGCCACCATTCTGGCTCAAAGAGAGGTACTCAAGGACTAACGGGAGATAATCAGGCAGTTCTCCGGTAGCGCATTCATAGCCAGCAGCTTCGTACAGCTGGTGGAAATCAACCAGAGCTCTTCCCCGCTCTCTCGCGTCACCCCACCGGTGGTATGTAAGGTTAAGACACGTTGTGGGGTTAAGATCAAAACTCGAGGTGTATTCCTCCTGTAGACGGATAAGCGAATTATTGCCCAGGTAGTCCAAGAAATTTACACACCTCTCCCGTTGCTCCACTCGAGGAATCTGTTCCACCGCTTCCTTCAACTCCTCAAGCGACAGAATAAATTCATCATCCGGATATTGAAGTAGTATCGCTAGCACCTTCAGGAGATAACGTTTTTCATCTGTCATTTGTCTAGCTCACTCTATTCAATGTTGAAGAAATCTATTGCTCTTCAGGCGGAGATTAACCCCATAAGCGCTCAAATAAGATTTTTCGTGATCAGGCTCGCCCTCAACAGTTTGATTAGTAAAGTGAAGGGGAACACTGAGATCTTTCAAATCCACCCTATCCCCCTTTTTTAAAGGGGGACCGAGGGGGATTTCGTCGAGCGCAGCGCTTGCTACACGGCATTGAGTTACGGCAGTTCCTTCCTTTTGTCGGATCAAGCCTGCTAAGGCGGGAACGATCCGACCTACATTAGCTATGCGCCATGCGGACCAAAACCCGCAGCACCCTGCTCCTGATAGAGGTTAACTTCCTTTTCCTTCTTGACCGTGGGTATGACAAAGCGATCCTTATATTTAGCAATGGCAAGTAATCGATACACTCCCTCAGCCATCTCGGTGGTCATACCGGCCTCTTCTAGAACAGCCACATCCGGTTTTCCCTCCACCCACTTCGAGCGCATGTAGCTACGGATGGCCATGAGCCGATTCAGGGCCAGCCTTATCGACTCCTCATCCCCAGCGGTCAGAAGATTGGCCAGATAGGTCAGCGGAATCCTCATCACTTCAGGATCCCGGACATCGTGATCCGACTCCTTAAAAAACTGCACCAGTGGACTCAAGGGAGGGACGTACCAGACCATGGGCAGCGTCCTGAACTCCGGATGGAGAGGGAAGGCCAGTTGCCAATCCACCGCAAGTTTATAGACCGGGGAATTCTTGGCCGCCTCAATGTAGCTCTGAGGAATCCCCTGAGAAATAGCCTCAGCAACCACCTCCGGATCTTTGGGGTTGAGGAACATACCAGTGTGGATGGGATAAAGTTCCACCTCTTCTTTGGTGGACGCCGCCGTGGCAATCTGATCGGCATCGTAGAGGATGACTCCCACATAACGGATCTTGCCGACGCAGGTATCAGCACAAAGGCTGGTCATACCCGCCTCGATTCTGGGATAGCAAAAGATGCATTTCTCAGATCTGCCGGTATCCCAATTGAAATAGACCTTCTTATAGGGGCAGCCAGAGACACAATATCGCCATCCCCTGCATTGCTCCTGGTCAACCAGAACAATTCCGTCTTCATCTCGCTTATAGAGAGCTCCTGAGGGACATGAAGCCACACAAGCCGGGTTCAGACAGTGTTCACAGAGACGTGGAAGATAAAACATGAAGACCTTTTTGAACTGGAGGTAAATCTGGTAATCCAGGTTTTTGAAATTCACATCACCAGAGCCGGTGGTGCTCACCCCGGCAAGATCGTCCTCCCAGTTGGGGCCCCACTTCAGCCGAATGGGCTTGCCGGTGATCAGAGATTTCGGTCGGGTCGACGGCTGATGTTTTTTGGCAGGGCTGGAGATCAGTTTGTCATAATTATAGGTCCAGGGCTCGTAATACTCGTCGATACCAGGAAGATCTGGGTTGTGAAAAATCTTCAGCAATTTAGCCGGCCGACCGCCGGCACGAAGACGGAGCTCTCATCCCATCTCCCATCCGCCCTTATAGAGTTTCTGGTCCTCCCACTTCTTCGGATAGCCAATTCCCGGCTTGGTCTCCACATTGTTAAACCAGATGTACTCGGCGCCTGCTCGGTTAGTCCAGACGTTCTTGCAAGGAATGCTACACGTGTGGCAGCCGATACACTTATCCAGATTCAAAACCATGGCAATTTGCGCTTTAATCTTCATACCAGTCCACCTTTCCTGCCTTTCGGACTACTATCACTTCATCTCTCTGGGCACCTGTGGGGCCGTAGTAGTTGAACCCGTAACTCAGTTGCGCATACCCACCGATCATCTGAGTCGGCTTCACCAAGATGCGGGTAACACTATTGTGGGTACCGCCTCGCTTCCCAGAAAGCTTTGAGCCCGGAGTGTTAATCATTCTCCCCTGGGCGTGGTACATAAACGCCTTGCCCCGGGGGATTCGGTGACTTACCACCGCCTTGGCCATCACTACCCCATTGACATTAAAGCACTCCAGCCACTCATTGTCTTCGACCCCAATGGAAGCTGCATCCTCGTCATTGATCCAAATGGCCTCACCGCCACGAAACAGGGTGAGCATTATCAAGGTATCCGAGTAGGTGCTGTGAATAGACCACTTGGAATGCGGGGTAAGGTAGTTCAGAACGATCTCTTTGCTCTCTGGGCGAGCCACCTCCGTTGAGCCGAGCGCTTGCATATCCAGTGGGGGCCGGAAGAGCGGCAGTCCTTCACCAAAAGCCAGCATCCACTCATGGTCCTGGTAGAATTGCGCCCGCCCCGTGAGGGTGCGGAAGGGAACTTTCTCCTCTATGTTGATGACGAAGGGAGAATACATTCGGGCCTCAGACTCGATACCACTCCAGATGGGGCTGGTGATAATCTTGCGCGGTCGTCCATCCAGGTCCGCGAAGCTCATCTTCTCTCCCTCTCTATCCTTACTCAGATGGGCAAGGCTAAGCCCTGTCTTCTTTTCTAAGCCGGACCATGCCTTGACCGCTGTGCGTCCATTGGTCTCTGGGGCCAGCATCAGGATTGCTTCAGCCACTTGTTTGCCCACCTTCAACTCCGGCATGCCCTGCGTCATTCCGGAATCTGCTACCGTTCCCAGCTTTTCTTTTAATTCCTCGTATTCTTGATCTGACTTCCAGGTAATCCCCTTAGAGCCTATGCCCACATTGGCGACCAAAGGTCCCAGGGCTGTCATCATTTTGTAGGTGTTAGGGTAATCCCTTGTGACCACAGAGAGGCTCGGCAGGGTCTTACCCGGTATTGGCTCCACCTCTCCTTTCTGCCAATCCTTGACGGTCGGTTGGGCAATTTCACCGGGTGAATCGTGGAGTAGAGGAGTAGCCACCAAATCTTTCTGTTCACCAAGATGGTTTGCAGCGAGTTCCGAAAACTTCTCAGCAATTGCCTTGAACTGATCCCAATTGGTCCTGGTCTCCCAGGGAGGATCAATAGCCGGGTTGAATGGATGGATAAAGGAATGCAGATCTGTGGTACTGAGATCGTGCATCTCATACCAGGAGGCTGCCGGCAGAGCTACATCCGAGTACATGGCGCTGGTGGACATGCGAAGTTCGAGGGTGACCAAAAGATCCAGTTTACCCTCTGGAGCCGGATCTCTCCACTGCACCTCCTCCGGCTTGATCTCACCCTCCTTGTTGAGCACCGCATTGTCGGTTCCCAGAAGATGCTTGAGAAAATACTCGTGGCCCTTGCCGCTTGCGCCCAGAAGGTTTGCCCGCCAAAGAAAAAGAAGTCGAGGCCAGTTTTCTGGACTGTCCGGATCTTCAAGGGCGAACGAAACCTCGCCCTTCTTCAGTTTGTCTACCACATGAGAGATGATCTCTTCGTCCGAGTTAGCTCCATTCTCCACTGCTTCTCTACAAAGATCCAACGGGTTTCGATTGAACTGGGGATAGGAGGGTAGCCAGCCGAGTCTAGCGGCTATGACGTTGTAGTCAGCAAGATGCTTGCCCACCTCATTCTCTGCCAGGGGCGAACCGATGTGTCGCGCATCGAAGGTCTCATACCTCCATTGGTCCGTGGCAAAATAATAGAATGAGGTTCCATTTTGTTGTCGGGGAGGCCTCCGCCAATCCAGTCCAAAAGCAATGGCAGCCCAGGATGCTTGAGGGCGAAGTTTTTCCTGACCAACATAGTGGGCCCAACCTCCGCCGTTCACCCCCTGGCAACCGCAGAGGGTGGTGAGGTTCAGGATAGCCCGATAGGTCATGTCATTGTGATACCAGTGATTGGTGCCGGCACCGAGGAAAATCATGGATTTTCCCTTGGTTTTTTCAGCGTTCTCGGCGAATTCCCGAGCCACCCTGATGACATCAGCTTTGGGAACTCCGGTTATCGCTTCCTGCCAGGCGGGCGTGTAGGGTTTAGGATCGTCATAGTCTTCTGCAACTTCGCCTCCCTGGCCTCTGTCCACCCCAAGGTTGGCTGCCATCAGATCAAAAACCGTGGTCACCAGGATCTCCTCACCGTGTCGATCAATCTTCTTCACCGGGACCTTGTCGACCTTTGTGCTGGCCCCCTGGAACTGGAACAAGGGGAATCCCACTGAATGCCAGCCATCATTCTCCTCAGCAAAGCTCAAGAGCGGCTCCACAGGTTCGCCGCTCACTGAATCGAGTTGGTGGAGATTCCACCGACCTTCCTCGCTCCAGCGAAAGCCAATACTGCCGTTAGGGACTACAAAACTCTTGCTTTTTGAATCGTAGTAAAGAGTTTTCCATTCCGCATTGTTTTGGCCGAGATCCAGATCTGAGGCCCGCAGAAACCGCTCCGAAACGAGCTGGTCTCCCTTCGGTTTCAATACCACAACAAAAGGAAGGTCGGTAAATGCTTTGGCGTAGGAAGTGAAATATTCGGACTGTCGGTCAAGATAGAATTCTTTGAAGATCACAAAGGTCATGGCCATGGCAAGGGCGGAATCGGTGCCCGCCTTGGCCGGAAGCCAGGTATCGGCGAACTTTACGTATTCAGCGTAGTCGGGCGCCACCGCCGCAACTTTGGCGCCTCGGTAGCGTGCCTCAGTAAAGAAGTGAGCGTCAGGAGTACGGGTCATGGGCAAATTGCTGCCCCAGACGATCATGTAGGTGGACTCATACCAATCGGCGCTTTCTGGTACATCGGTCTGTTCGCCCCAGATTTGAGGAGAGGCAGGGGGCAGGTCACAGTACCAGTCGTAGAAACTAATAAGGGAAGCGCCGATGAGCGAGAGAAATCGAGCGCCAGAGGCATAACAAACCATGGACATGGCAGGGATGGGGGTAAAACCGAAAATCCTCTCTGGCCCATACTCCTTAATGGTGTGAACAGTTGAAGCGGCGATGAGAGTGGCCGCCTCATCCCAGGAAACCCGGACGAAGCCACCCTTGCCCCTGGCTTGTTGGTACTCTCTCCTCTTTTCCTGATTTGCCACAATGGACTGCCAGGCGGTCACAGGATCAGCCTGTGCTTGGAGCGCATCCCGCCACATTTCCAATAAAACTGAGCGAATATAAGGATACTTGAGCCGAACCGGGCTGTAGGTATACCAGGAAAAGGTGGCACCTCGTGGGCAGCCCCGGGGCTCGTGATCGGGCAAATTGGGCCCGCAACTGGGATAATCACCTCTCTGGGTTTCCCAGACGATAATTCCGTCCTTGACGTAGACATCCCAGGAGCAGGATCCGGTGCAATTTACCCCGTGGGTGGAACGGACTTTTTTGTCATACTGCCACCTTCTCCGGTAAAAATCCTCCCAACCCCTCTCGCCACAACGGACTTCGGCCAAGCCGTCGGCAAGGGCTTCTTTTTCACACCTGTCTCGAGGTCGAAGGAAGCGGAGCGATGACAAGAGGTTTCTCTTGGCCATGGGTTCCCTCCAGGTTCGATCCCGTGGATCAAGTCTTGCGAAGGCTTCAAAGTACTTGCTTTCATCTACTCAACGTGGTGATGGCAATGTCCACCCCTGGCAGATTAATATAATTTAATGTGCTGGAAATTCGTCTCCTTTTAAATGAAATAGATCAGCTCAGATTGGAAAGTCGTTTTCAGAGTGGAGCGAGAGCGAATTCTTCAGGAAGTGCTTCTCAGCAGAATATGAGGTAAAATTTAAGAATCTCAATAGGCATCCATTACTAATCCACCAGAGATATCAGAACACTCACTCCTGCCAGTGGATGGCTTCCACCGGGCATGATTCGATTGCATCTTGAATAAGATCTTCTGGCCCTCCTTCAGGCTTTATTACTTCTGACGTGTCTGTTTCTTCATTGAGTTGGAAAACTTCAGGGCAGGTCCCTTCGCAGGTTCCG
>CP070843.1:51000-53505 GCA_020350905.1 Deltaproteobacteria bacterium | reverse complement strand
TTGGGTGGCGCCTTCTTCCCGCAAGCTCCCAGCAGGAACCCTAGGAACAGCAGGAGAACTATTAGCTCTGCGCGCGACCACGACCTCGTCATCATCTATATCAGCTCTTCCTCCGCACTGCTAATGGCTTGCCGGACTTGCTGCAGCGAAGTTCCCCCGACCGAATTGCGGCTGTCCACAGAATGTTTCAGGTCGAGCACCGTATAAATTTTTTCGTCGATTACTTTACTGAAACCCCTCAACTCCTCCAGAGTCAAGCTCTCCAGCTCCTTGCCCTCCTCTAAACAATATCGAACTATCTTGCCCACTGTTTGGTGAGCCAGCCGGAACGGGACTCCCTTCAACACCAGGTACTCCGCCACATCGGTGGCCAGTGTGTAGCCGGCAGCAGCCATCTCTTCCATGCGCTCCTTGTTTACACTTATGTGTTTCCAGACTTTGGCCAAGATTCTCAGGCTCTGCCGTACGGTATCGATGGTATCAAAGAGCGGTTCCTTGTCTTCCTGGAGATCTCGGTTGTACGCCAGGGGCAACCCCTTCATCATGGTCAGCAAACTCATCAAATGGCCATAAACCCTGCCGCTCTTTCCCCGAACCAGCTCGGCTACGTCAGGGTTTTTTTTCTGTGGCATAATGGACGAACCCGTACAGAAAGCCTCCGACAGTTCTACATAATTGAACTCGATTGAACTCCAGAGAATGAGTTCTTCGCACATGCGGCTCAAATGCATCATAATGAGGGAGGCAGCGGCGGCGAATTCGATAATGAAATCTCGATCACTGACGGCATCGATACTGTTGCGGCTGAGTGCCGGGAAATCGAGCAATTCAGCAGTGGCATTCCTGTCGATGGGAAGAGAAGTTCCGGCAAGTGCACCGCTACCCAGGGGAGAGATGTTGGTCCGCTCCAGGCAACCGGCCATCCGCTGCCGGTCACGTTTCAACATCTCATAATAAGCCATGAGGTGATGCGAAAAAAGCACTGGCTGGGCGTGCTGCAAATGCGTGAATCCGGCCATGATTACCCCTAGATTGGCCTTGGCCAACGCAACCAGGTTACCCTGCAAGACCTTCAGATCTTCCTCAGCACCCTTGATTTCGTCTCTGAGAAAGAGGCGCATATCCACTGCAACCTGATCATTCCGACTGCGCCCGGTATGGAGCTTGCCTCCAACTTCACCCACCTTTTCCATAAGACGTTGCTCAATGGCCATGTGCACGTCTTCCTGGCTGTCGTCGAAAACGAAAGACCCATGTTCAATTTCTCGCAGGATTTCGCTTAGCCCCTGAATCATGGTATCTGCTTCTTCTGCGCTCAGCAGACCCTGCTGAGCCAGCATCCGGCAGTGGGCCATGCTACCCTCAATGTCATAGCGGTACAACCGCTGATCAAAGCGGATGGACGCAGTAAAGCTTTCAACCAACTGATTGGTTGCTTCCCGAAACCGACCATGCCATAGCTTGCCAGCCATGTTTACTCCACTCTTTAAATGAATCGTTGATCGTTATTCGTTAACCGTTATCCGTTAGCAGATATTCTCGTCGAACAACTAGTTACTCTGTTGCATCCCAGTCGGCGAATCTTGTTTTTCCGAATAACTAATACCAGTTAAGCGATAACGGAACGCTGCTTGTTGCCTACTCTTTTTTTCCCTGTGGACCCTGGAGACGCAGCCGGAGTCCCAGAAGTTTTATGAAACCGTCCGCATCGCTCTGATCAAAAACCGTGTCTTTTTCGAAGGTGGCGTATTCGGATTGGTAGAGTGAACGTGGAGATTTCCTACCCACCACCTGACAGGAACCCTTGTATAATTTGAGCCGCGCCCTGCCCCACACGTTTTCCTGGGCCGCGTCCATGGTATCCTGGAGCAACCGCATTTCCGGTGAAAACCAGAAGCCATTGTAGATCAAACTTGCATATCTGGGAATGAGACCGTCGCGTAGGTGCAGTACCTCTCGATCCATGGTGATGGACTCCACCGCCTGGTGCGCCATCCTCAGGATGGTTCCTCCTGGAGTTTCATATACCCCCCTTGACTTCATTCCCACGAAACGATTCTCAACAAGATCCACCCTGCCAATACCGTTGGCTCCTCCCAAGTCGTTGAGCCGGGTGAGTAAATCGGCGCATCCCAAACGGTCCCCATCTACTGCCACAGGATTGCCCTGTTCAAAGTCGATCTCAACATAGGCGGGTGTATCCGGGGCATCTTCCGGGGCTACCGTCATTGTGAACATTTCCGGGTCCGGCTCACTCCAGGGATCTTCCAGCACCCCACCTTCATACGACAGGTGGAGGAGATTACCATCCATGCTGTAAGGCTTTTCCGGGGTCACCGGTACCGGGATCCCGTGGGTTTCAGCAAATTGCAGCAAGTCCTGGCGGGATTTCAACTGCCATTGTCGCCAGGGTGCGATGATCTTGAGATCTGGGCTTAGCGCGGTGTAGCTGAGTTCGAATCTCACCTGGTCGTTGCCCTTGCCAGTAGCTCCGTGGCTCACAGC
>CP070843.1:44938-50900 GCA_020350905.1 Deltaproteobacteria bacterium | reverse complement strand
CTTTAGTGCCTTCCCCTTCTATTGGATGGTTATTGCTACCTTTAAGCCGGCCCATGACCTTTATACCCTGAAGAACAACCCCTTCTTCTTTAACGAACCCCCCACCCTGGAGCACCTGCACCATCTTTTTTTTGGTACCTTATTTGTTAAATACCTGATCAACACCGTGGTGGTGGGCATAGCAGTGGTAGCAATCACCTTGGTGGTTGCGGTTCCGGCCGCCTACAGCCTGGCGCGCTGGGCCGGGCGCTGGGGCGAAAATCTGGGCATAGGCATCTTTCTCACCTACTTGGTGCCGCCCACCCTGTTGTTTATCCCACTCTCCCGGGTGATCGGCGTCCTCGGGCTGCAGGAATCCTTGTGGTCTTTAATCTTGATTTATCCCACCTTCACCATCCCTTTCTGCACCTGGCTGTTGATGGGCTTCTTCAAGTCTATCCCCTTGGATATTGAGGAGCAGGCTATGGTGGACGGCTACAGCCGCGTTGGGGCTATGGTGAGGATTGTGCTTCCCCTCTCCATCTCGGGAATCCTCACCGTGGTGGTCTTTTCCTTCACCCTGTCCATGCACGAATTCATTTACGCCCTGGCCTTCATCTCCAGTTCAGCCCTAAAAACGGTGAGCATCGGAGTGCCGACGGAACTCATCGGGGAATTCTTCGAGTGGGGGCCGTTGATGGCTGGAGCCCTTATCCCAAGTATTCCCGCGGCCATCTTGTACACCCTTTTCCTGGACCGCTTCATCGCCGGCTTCACGATGGGAGCCATCAAGTAGTGGCAACATGGCCGTGTTTCACCGCTCCTGTTTGAGGTACCAGAAAACAAAAATGGCTGACCACGTTTAAATCACGATTCTGGATTTTGTTGGAGGTTCACCAATGAACGACTACGAAAAGCTCGGTGCCTTTTATCTCGGCAGGGATTACGATCTTGCCACACGTAAGCTCAAAGACAGATTAGTCCTCTATGATTCCAAGGACCTCACTACCCATGGAGTCATCATTGGCATGACTGGTAGCGGCAAAACTGGTCTCGGTATCGCCCTGATCGAAGAGGCTCTCATAGATGGAGTTCCTGTTATTGCCGTCGATCCCAAAGGAGACTTGCCCAATCTGTTGTTGAGTTTTCCCGAACTGCGTGCTGAGGATTTCCGTTCCTGGGTAAATGAGCAGGACGCCATGCTCAAGGGACTGACGCTGGGTGAGTATGCGGCAAAGCAAGCTAAAACCTGGCGAAAAGGGCTGGCGGAGTGGGGCCAAGAGCCCGAACGTATCGCTCGTCTTCGGGCCTCGGCGGACTTCGCGGTGTACACGCCAGGAAGCAATGCGGGTCTGCCGGTGAGCGTTTTGCGGACTTTCGCTCCACCGCCAGGGACCATTCTTAACGATAGCGATCTGCTACGAGAACGCATTCAGACGACCACCACGAGCCTGCTTGCTCTCATTGGCATTGAGGCAGACCCGCTCACCAGTCCTGAGCATATTCTGATCGCCAACATACTAAATTCAACATGGTCTAGCGGCAAAGGCCTTGACCTGGCCGGGTTGATCCATGCTATTCAGTCTCCTCCCTTCGAACGACTGGGAGTCATGGATTTGGATTCCTTCTTTCCTGCCAAAGAGCGATTCGGCCTTGCCATGCGCTTGAACAGTCTATTAGCCGCGCCAGGTTTTGAAAGCTGGCTTTCTGGCGAACCTCTGGATATCAATCGCATGCTCTTCACAGGCCAGGGCAAGCCGAGGCTCTCGGTATTTACTATTAATCATCTGTCAGATGGTGAACGGATGTTCTTTGTCTCCATACTGCTGAATGAAATTCTGGGATGGATAAGGATGCAGCCCGGAACTTCCAGCCTGCGGGCCATCTTGTATATAGATGAGATTTTCGGGTATTTTCCGCCAGTAAAGAATCCGCCTTCAAAAGCACCGCTACTGACCCTGTTGAAACAGGCCCGGGCTTTTGGCCTGGGCGTAGTGCTCTCCACTCAGAACCCGGTGGATATTGACTACAAGGGACTTGCCAACGCAGGGACCTGGCTTATCGGTCGCCTTCAGACCGATCAGGATAAGGAGCGAGTTCTGGGTGGCCTCGAGGGAGCTGCTGCAGGTACCGGTTTTGATCGGGGGCAGGCTGCCGAGATCCTCTCAAGACTTGGTCAGCGCGTATTCCTTCTCCATAATGTTCATGAAAACGAACCGGCTATTTTTCAAAGTCGCTGGGTACTTTCCTATTTGCGTGGCCCCATGACCCGCGAGCAAATCAAGGTGCTTATGGCTGCTCGCAAAGAGGAGGAATCGGTCTTCACTCCACCTTTGCCTGGGGGGCAACACGCAGCGGCTCGTGCTGCTTCGCGAGTCACAGAGGCAGATACTTTACCCACAGTCACATCACAACCACCGATGCTGCCCTCGGGGATAGATGTGTTTTACCTGGCTGCATCAGGAGCCGGCCAGGGTCTCATCTACTATCCGGCGGTGATCGGCCAAGTAGACGTTTTCTACAGTAACGTCAGTCATGATGTGGATACAATGAAAACCATGGCCTTTGCTGTCGAATTTGAAGAGGGGCCCGTAGCCCTCGATTGGGACAAGGCTGTAGAATTCGGACTGGCCGACCTGCAATCCACTCCTGTGCCAGGCGCAGAGTTTGCTGAGTTGCCAGTGGCGGCTCATGACTCGAAGGCTTACCGCAATTGGAACAGAGATCTCCTGCGATGGGTCCGCTTAAACCGGCCGCTCACGCTATATCGGTCCAAACGGTTTAATCAGACAAGTCGGGTGCACGAAACTGAAGGTGAGTTCCGTGCCCGGCTTGCGCAGGGAGCTCGTGAAAAGCGGGATCTGGCAATCGAGAAGCTGCGCCGCAAATACAGTTCAAAGTTCACAACATTGAACAACCGGCTGATGCGTGCTGAGCAGTCTGTTTCCCGGGAGGAGGAACAAGCCAAGTCCAAGACGATGGCGACGGCCATTTCTTTTGGAACAGCAATTCTGGGCGCCTTTTTGGGACGCAAGACCATCAGCGCCACATCAGCCTCGCGCATGGGAACGGCAATGAAATCGGCTGGTCGGATGCGGAAGGAAAAGATGGACGTGGCCAGAGCCCGGCAGACTGCTGAAGCTATTAGGAATGAGATGAACGAGCTCGAGATGCAACTGCAGGCGGACATCCAAAGTCTGGAGGGGGCGTACGATCCGGCCTCAGAGGAGCTCAAGGAAATCAATTTGAAGCCCAAAAGCACCAATATGAGCCTGAGAATCTTTGGCCTGGCCTGGATGCCTTACCGCAAGGACAGAGGGGGGCGGTTGAGTCCCGACTGGAGTTAGATTTATTCAACATCGAAAACTTGGTCCTTCCCCGCGTAGCGATATCTTCGAAGGGCCAGCTCTTTTTCAAGTAGAACTTGTCGAGCCAACCTTGACACGCAAGGCCCCTTCAGTTTATACTTTTTTTTCGAAAGCGAGTTCTTGTCAGTCCTATACTCTTTCCTTTCGAAACCGAGTTCATATCAGTTTAGCAGACTTAGCTTTTCTGTGCGTGACGTTGGCTCTCTTTAAAGATATCGTACATACTCGTGCTTTTGTATGCAACCGTCTCATTGGCGATTTTGCGCTTTTTAAGCCAAGTGAGTGACAAAAAGAGTGTTTCTACCCTCTTTCAATTTGAATTGGCGATATGCGGTGGGTCTGATTTGTTTGAATGACTTTGGAAACATCATTAAGGCGACCAGAAGAAGGTAGAACATTGTGGAGACTGAACGATGGAAACCGTTGGAGATTATCTCAAGAAAGAGAGAGAAGCTAAAAACATCACTTTGCGCGAAGTATCTCGTTTAACAAAGATTTCAGAGTTTTATCTTGATTATCTAGAAAAAGATGACTACGAGAAACTCCCGCAAGGCCCATATATCAAAGGCTATATTTCTTCCTATGCCAGACTGATTGGCGGAAATGCCGATGAAGCCCTAAAATTATATGCTTCCGTACAAAAACAGAGGGGTCATGCCGACGAGCTTTCTTCTGAGAAACCGAAAGATGATGGAAAACAGAGCGCAATCCCCTCTTCAATAAAAACAGTCACTTTTTTACTAAACAAGAAAAAGAATCAAGACGAGCACACCCAACGCGAAAAACCGCAAGGCAATAGATGGCAGGCCTCAACAGCCATTTTAATAAGAAAGATGGGTGCTTCATTTAATGCAATCGGCTCTTCATTTAAAGCAACGACCGCTTCATTAAAGTCAGCTGCCCCCTCAACAAAGCAGATTATCGCTGCCTTAAAAACAATTTCTTCTGTAGCAAAAAGAATCGGTACTTGGCTAAAATCAGTTGTCCACAAGTCAAAATTGATCGTATCCTTTGTTCAATCAACTATTGATTCTATTAAAAAAGCTACTTTATCATTACCAAGAATCACTTTTTCATCCAAATCAATTTCATTTTCTTTGAAAAAAGCCGTCACTTCATTAAGTAAACTAAGATGGTTATTTGATAAAAGAATCTGGTTGTTTGGGAGTATTACCCTATTGAGTTTTGGCCTTCTGATACTTGCCGGATTCGGATTTTATCATTTGTTTCTGTATCAAAAAAATTCTCCAGTGCTTGCCGATGGTCAGGTTCTGCAAGGCAAGGGATCACAGACCACCCTTGCCGCGAACACTGCCGAAAAGAAAGCGCTATTCCTGCCCCCCGAAGCGGTTGCAAGGTTGGCAAGTCCTTCACCTAAGACTTCCAACCCAACCAAAGCGGTATCACAACCGACATCTGGTGCACGAGATTCGGGTACGGCCTCTCAAAGCCTAGCGAGGACAGAGGATTCGGCTGTGGCAATACCTGGGTCATCAGTGCCGCCACGTTCCGACCGGATCGTCCCGACGAAAGCCACAAGTGGGCCGTTGCACGATACGACTAGACTTGACCGTCCAGCTCCAGAGTCATTATCCGGGGATCTCAATCTAAAAGCTCTAAAAGCAACCGTAGGCAGCGATGTAAAAGACAGAATGCCGGTTGGAGTGAGTAATTCCTTTTCCTGGTCGACTAACCGCGTTTACGTTTGGAGTTTAATTCAATGCAAGCACCCTCCGTCATCGATCAGACATATTTACTACTTTAAAGGAGAGAAGCTCAGCGATGTCCACTTGAGCGTCCAATCATCACACTGGCGGACATGGAGTTACAAGTCCCTCTCAGACAGACGCTATATTGGCCCATGGCGGGTAGACATCACCTCGGCTGAAGGAAAAGTGTTTCGAAGCCTATACTTTGAGGTCAAATGAGAGTCTACCCTGATGTTGCAAACCCACGCCGGTAAAAATCGCTGCGCTCGCGTGATAGCCCGCCATCTGCGAGCGCCCTCGGCCGTGAGCTCGGGCCGAACTGTGCTCGCTCGGAAAGAATCTCATGTACGGTCAAGTACTGTTCACCCTGTCCCAGCCCGTGCGCGCCCACATCTGGCGCACTCTGACGCGTTTTTCCTCGGCATGGGTATGCAACATGAGGGTTAACCCTCAGCCAGTCGCCCTTTTTGTCAGGATTGGTACATGAAGAGTAACAGGTGATGGGTGGGCTTTATCTTATATAACTAGGGTGCTATTGTGGAATCCAGTGTCGACGATCTTTTGTTCTATATTGGAAAAGTGGCTGAACGATTATGTTCCATTGAAGCAGCGGCAGGAACGTCTGGAAATATTTCTGTAAGGGCGGACCATTTTTCAATAGAGGAATTTCCACAAGAGGGTTCTCGGGACAAGATACATCACCAATTGGATAGGGAGTTTCCAAAGCTTCACAAGGAAAGATTCATTATTACGGGTTCTGGTAAGAATTTACGTTATATCAGAGAACGGCCTCACGAGTGCCTTGCCCTGATTGAGATAGTCGAAGGAGGATATAATATACTATGGGGGTTGGAAGAAGGTGCGGTCATTACATCAGAGCATCCCGCCCATTTCAGCACCTATCAG
>CP070843.1:41067-44838 GCA_020350905.1 Deltaproteobacteria bacterium | reverse complement strand
CCGTCAGCACTCAGGGTGGTGACGTTTCCGGCGGTGGCGATCAATCCTGTCTTGTAGTCCACCGCGTATACCCTGGCGTAACCCCCATAGCCGCAAATGTCCTCATTGGGCGTGAAAGAGGTGAAAAAGCAAACACCAGCAACCACTGTGGACTCATCAATCACTCTCTCGCCGGGATCGATTCCAGGATCATCCAGTTGAAAGTACCAGCCCGTTTCGTACCTGTCATTGAAGGCATCCTCTTCCGCCTGGGACAAGCCGCTCAGGTAATTACTCAATTCCCCCTCGGTTTTGATTGCAGTCAAATCCGCCAAATCACTTGGTCCAAGGGGTGATGCCGGCACAATGGTGTAATGGCCGTCATTATCGTCGTTGGGGTTGGTCTTTACAAATTTCTTTTCAACGATGCAGTAATACCCATTCCGGGTGGAGTTGTCCTTATCGACCCCAACCAAGTATTTTCCGGTGCCAAAGAAAACCCTGAGGTTTTCCTGGTCGTCGAACACCAGGGTAGGTCTGCCGGTGATGGGCTGGCCACCGGTGGCAAACAGCTTTACTTTCTTCCACAGGGTATCGTTATAGTCATAGTAGAACTTCCACAGTGCCCCCTCGGTGTCACCTGCGTAGATCAGATCGAGATAGCCGTCATTATCAGAATCCACCGCAACCGGTGAAGTCAGGGTATAGTAAGGATTTGCTCCGCTTTTGACGTGGGTCGCCAGTTCGTTGACTGTTGAATTGCCCTCTTCCCAGATCAGTTCCTTGCTGCCATTGGTGAAATTGACCGCGGCAATCATACCAGTCCGCGCCGCGTCCTCGTCATAGCCGGAAGTTAAGACAGCAAGCCATTTATCAACCTCTCCAGCCTTTCCTTCCAGAGCCTTCATCTTGCCGACAAAAGGAATGGTCGAGGACCTTCTCCCTGAAAAAGGTATCCGATCCCAGAGAATGGAAACAGAATCTACAGCAGGGTCGGTTATATCCAGGGCGAAGTATTCGTACCCTCCTAACCGATTGCCGCCCAGCAAAACTGTTCTCCACCCAGTCCAGTCATCAGCACCGCTCTTCCAGGCCACATCGTATACGTCTCTGGCTGTAGCAGGTAAATCCACATAGTACTTGTGACAGGCCGGGAGAGTCAGGTTCCTGAGGTAAGGGCGTATGTATTCCGGAATAAAGGCCCACGCTTCTGAACCGTCCGTAGCATTGAAGGCGTGGAGCATGCCGTCGTTTGCTCCCTGGTAAATCATGGTGGATCTGTTGAGGTTATTGCTCTTGAAGGTCTGATAGTCGTTGTCGAAAAAGAAAGAACGAGGCGGGCCCACAACGCTTGGGGCAGAGTGGATTATGTCACCCAGGAACCAGCCCTGCCTGTCCCTGTATTTACCGCCGTCATTGGTGTCGTCACCCCGCAGATAATCTATGATGTCCTGAACCTCGCTGTCGTTAAATTCGGTCCATTCTAAGTTCAACCAATCCACTAAAGTGGAATTGGCCGAATCGAAATCCTGCTTCTTGATAGATTCCAAGCCGATATAGGTGAAGATGTCCCGGTCAGCTGGGGTGTTGATATCTATCCTGTCGGCCAGGACTTGGCCTGCCTCCCAAATGGGAGTTTCGCCGTCGTAATAGGGCAGGGTAAAGGCCTCAAGGAATCCCTGCCAGGAAAGAGTCAGGAACTTGGCCCGAATGAGGTAGTCGTCCGATGCCGAAGAAGTGGTAATGGTTGAAACCGAGGTACCAGCAGAGATTCTATTCAGAATATCCGTAATCGCCCCGCTCAGAGCCTCTGTCAGGGCGTCGGCGCTGTCGGCGGTGAAATAGAGCCCGCCCCCATTGGCGGCCGTTTGTGCCAGAAGGGCAAAATCAGTAAAAAAACCAACTACATAGGTGATCAGATTTTGTTTGCCCTCCAAGTCGGAACGCATATCGTTGTCATATAAGTATTTGGCCACATCATTAAGATAGGTGGTTTTCCCATAATCGTTCGAATCACCGGTATACTTGCGATCGCCGCTCTCTGAGTCGTTGTCGTAGTCGCCAATGACATCGGTGACAACGGACCAGTTGTTGTCATACCAGGGCAAACCGTCGGTAATGAAGATAATGAAGGATTGCTGGCATTCGTTTTCTATGGGGCTGGTTGTATCCAGGTTTCTGCCCTGATCGTCGACATTTGAGGCGATACAGTCGGTGATGCCGCCGGGCAGGGAGACATACGCAAAGTAGGTGTAACTTCCATTGCCACTACCGTTCTGGTTCCCCCCCAAAGTGACCCTGCCGGCATCAAATGACTTTTCATAAATTGTTAAGGTTCTGCCCCCCGATGTTGTCACAGTTTGACTGGTTTGAGTGTAGCTCTCTAGCCAGGTAGGGATGGTCCTACCGCTTTGGTAGGCCACGTAAACGGTAGCTGCCACCGGAAGATCCAAATCGATCAGTGCTGCCTCGGTATTGTCGTCGTCATCGAATCTATCCTTATAGGTTCGAATAGCAACATAATTTTCGAAACCGGCAGGCTGTGTTGCTATGGAATCACTTGAGTCAATCCAGGGCTCATCCCCTACCCTGAGCTTTCCCGTCCTGAAATGACATGTGCTCTCGCTGTGATCCGGGTGGTATGGTTTGTTGTAGGCCCCAAAACCGGACGGGCCCTTGCCCGCTTTTTGGGTGGTAGTGTAAGCGTCGTCAGTGTCCCAATCATTGTCGCTGCCGTTGGCCAGGGTGGCTGTTATGGTTGTGGCGGTGACCGCTGTTATGCTCCCATACGAGCCGTCTGTGGTGTTAAAGATCAGATCGCCGCTTTCGATGCCGTCGTTGACAAAATCACCATTTTCGTCTGTGAGAGTGGCTGCATCATCACTTCCGGTATGGAAGCCTCCCACTTCAACAGTGGCAAAGTATTGACCTGCTGTGGCCAGGGTTTCGGCCAGTACGGTCCAGGTCTGGGGATGGCCGGCGTCAGATCCCCAATCGCTAATATATTGTTTTATCTCACTTCCCGGGGTACCAATGGGTTTCAACAGTTTGCCGCCTTGCCTGACATAAGGACTTTCGATGCTTATGTTATCGTTTCCCGAGTGAGTGGAGCCGTCCATTCTCATCAAGCCAAAACGCACATTGGGAAAAGCATCAATGATCTGAGGCACAACGTCGCGGGCAATATTCCAGCGGGACTCACCACTGGGAGTAGAACTGTTCATGGATCCAGAGTGGTCCAGGATGATGAGAATATTTGGTTTGCCGGTTTCTGTGGAAGAAAAAGGTGGATAAGGGCAATTATCCAAGGCTTGTGCCCCTGCCTGGTCCAGGCCAGATCCAGCAAATATCAGGAAGAAGCCCAGTAAAACGTGTGATATCATATATTTGCTTTTGACTGCATTCATGTTATTAGCCTTCCGTGTCAAAGATCTTACCGGCAACCACGCGCACTTGTGAACGAGCGTTGCTGGGTCCGAACCCTGTTGAATCCACCCTGTAGTTGAATCTTCTAAAATTTGTACCATAGCCTGGCACAGCACTTGTGCCCACAAACTCTATGGTCACCGAATATTCGGTATCGTTATCTCCTGCCAATACCATGTAGTCCGAGCTGTTGTAGTTCGCCTCTGCGAAAGTCTCAGATGCCCCGTCCCAGCCAAGATTTTGGGTGACTGCCGGGTACTGGCGATCCAGCCAATTCAAGGACCTCTGCCAGCCACTTTCCGCAGCATAGAAGGCCAGGTCTTGAAATTTCTCATTGCCGGCCATCTGCACCTCGATGGTGCTGGT
>CP070843.1:37753-40967 GCA_020350905.1 Deltaproteobacteria bacterium | reverse complement strand
TGGCTACATCCGCAGCTCGGGCTGCCACAACCTTTGGTCCGGTAGACCTCCGCCCGGCAAGAACAGCAGAGCGAGCGTAAGCGGAGGGAAGGTGCCAGCCCTCTAGAGCTCTTGCGGCGTAAAGTCAATAGGCGCTTTTCCAAATTCTCAAAATTCAAATGATCTAAACCTCGTTCCCAGCAACATCTCCTGTGTACCAAGTTGTTTGGGACATTTGAACATTTGTATTTCCGATTTGTTTCGTGCTTCGGATTAAGGATTTCGAATTTAGTCGCGGCTATGCGGCGGCTCTATGCCCTATGCCTGCTTCCTACTACTCGCTGCTCATTGTCTGACTGGAGCGTCTCACCAGATCTCTTTTCACAATGTTTAAAAAATCATTGGCGAAGTTGGTCATTTCTGTCTCTATATTGCGCACCTTATTGGTGAAATGATTATAAGCAATTACCGCAGGAATGGCCGCAGCCAGACCAGCAGCGGTCGCTATGAGCGCTTCGGAGATACCAGGAGCCACCACAGCCAAAGTTGCAGATCCTTTGAGACCGATGCCCTGGAAGGCAATCATTATACCCCACACTGTGCCAAAGAGCCCAATAAATGGCGCAGAATTACCCGTGGTGGCCAATAGGGTCAGGGCCTTCTCCAGCCGCTGTACCTCACCATTGACAGCGCTGCGCAAAGCCCTCTCCATATTGTCGATCCACATCATTTTCACTTCCAAATCATTGGGATTTTCAGCTTTTTCACGATCGCTGGATTTGGTCAGCCTACCGAGTTCCATATAACCTACCCGGAAAATCTCAGCCAAGTGACTATCCTCCATCTTCTTGGATTCTCGATAAACAGTTGCAAGATTCTTGCTGTTCCAAAATAGATTGAGAAAGCGAGAGCTTTCTTTGCTTGCCCTTTTTATGACTCTGTGTTTCAGAAAAATAATCGCCCAGCAAGCGACTGAAAGCAAAACCAGTAGAATCAGCACCAGCTTCACTACCGCACCGGCACCGAGTATCATGTCGATGATACCACCGCGGGGAGTGCCACCGGCAGGAGCGGCCCAAACTGCTGATACGAACGCAAACATCACGGTTTTCATGGGATAGTGTCCTCCCCCTCTTACATTAAGACACGGATCCTCCATAAGAGTTCCGAGCACAAACCCTTTATGAGTGCTGCTTTTGCCCTCCTGAGTTCCTTGCTTGAACCAGGGGTTACATCCTGCTAAAATCCCTTTTGATTTCAAAGGGTTCAAATTGCCTTGCGCAAGCTAACATCGACATGACATAGTGTCAAGGAAATTTCGCCGCACGCGTTTGGAGAACGAATCCAAGGTTAATCAGGGTGAACCACGAAGAGCACAAAGGGCACAAAGCAAAGATCTTATTCGAGCTGCAGTAAGACTACTTGCCTTGTGAATCCCTTGGTGATCTTTGTGTCCTCTGTGGTGAAATCTCCCTCTTGTAAGCAGCAATTTATTCGGATTCGGTGGTATTCATGAAAGGCTGGTCGAAGGCGGTGGGTGCAGGCTTGGGGTATTTCGTCGGAGGCCCCATAGGTGCCGTGCTCGGCTATATGGCAGGCCATAAGCTGACGCCCAAACTCCATGTCCAAGAAGGCCACCTACTCACCGCTAACCTCCTTGGTTTCACAACCCTTTTCTTGAAGACCAACACCGCTCCCTCTTCTGAAGAGAGCAGTGAAACAGTACGTTTTATCTCCAGACTCTTTCGATTCGACGCCGAGGACGAGAATATGGCAAGAGAGCTTCTCCAGCGGCTCCTCGAAGTGGAGCTTGACATGCATGCCATGGCAAGGACTTTCAAGAACCACTCAGATGTACAAATGCGCAATCGTTTGCTTGAAATCCTCGCTACACTCTGTTTGCTCATTCAGGGGCCCTTGCATGACCGTCAGCTCACACTCTTGCACAGAATTGCTGAGGCTTTGAATCTTCCTCCGTCGCAATGGCAGGTTATTAAGTCCCGATATCGAGGCACGTCACCCCAACTGGACCTGGCTTGTTGCTACGCCCTTCTAGACGTCTACCCTGAGGTCTCTGAAGAGGAAATCAGCACCGCCTATCGACGACTTGCAAAAAATTACCACCCAGATCACTTTGCCCACCTGGACCAGGTTGGTCAACGGCGACACGCCGAGAGGATGACCCTGATCAATGCAGCGTACGAAACCATTCGAGCTGACAGGAAAATCTGAAATAAAGGACAAGTCTAAATTATTGCGAATTTGGGAAGGCACAGGGCATAGAGCATAGAGAAAGAAGCGAGAAGGGAGGTCGGGCGAGACGAGAGGTCGGGAATAAGAAGAAGTCTCATGATCTGAGTCTAACACGTCTCGCTCGTCTTGCAGTTACTTTTGCCTAGTGCCTAGTCGTCTTTGTCCCCTGACCTCCGACTTCCAACCTCTGATTTCTTTGTGTCCTCTGTCTTCCTTCTTCGCCGTGTCCCCGCGTCGCCCCTTCTCCGTTTCATTCCGCTTTGCCTCCAACCTCTAACCACAGCTGCCAGCTGCAAGCTGTCTGCTACCAGTTGTATTTCTATCTGCCCTCTGTGTTCTCAGTTTTTTCCTCAATCCGAAATCCGAAATCCACTGTCTGCCCCTTCACAAACCACTGGTCCTTTTGTAAGAGGAGGGTTATAATGTTTTGTTATTTTTATCTCAAACTAGTAATTTCCCGTTGACCACGCAGTTAGAGATCTGACACTACCTCTTGGTCGCAAATCACACCTCAGGAGAAGACACGATGAGTGAAATCTCAAAGGACACAGCAACTGTAGAGCTTGGCGCCTACTACGCTTACCTTGAAGATGGCGAACTGGTCATGGAACCTCAGTGTTCATGCGGCAACCAACTTGATGAGAGTTATTTTTGTGATAAGTGTAATAAACGCTGCCGATGTAGAGATATTCTCTGCGAGGATCAGGCCACTTTGAATCTGGTCGACAAGTACATCCGAACCAGTCCCAGACTCCGCAACTTCAAGGCAATGCTGGGCAAAAGAAAGAGCCCCTCAAAGTGAAACGTAAATAATTTACTCTGGTCAAAACTCTACCCCAACAAAGTGAGAATGGCAGATGAACGAAACCACCAAGGTCCTTGGTCTGGAGGACGCTTTTCATTTTAGTTGTCATCCCGGAATTGACTGTTTTACCCAGTGCTGCCAGGATGTGAACATTCTGCTCACACCTTACGACATTAT
>CP070843.1:35047-37653 GCA_020350905.1 Deltaproteobacteria bacterium | reverse complement strand
TTTTTGCGTGAGGGTGATAAAGACAGGTGGGGTGGAATTGGACAAATTCCATGTTCGCTATTTCTGCCCCGGCTCGGTAGGCCATGGCGACGCCGTCTCCTGTGGCCACATCCGGGTTGCTGGTGTAGACGTATACTTTCCCAGCACCGCCAGTGCAGAGTAAAGTATCTTTGGCCAGACAGGTGAGGATACGATTGCCCTCAATATCGAGAACGTATGCACCCCAGCAGCGCTCCTGGCGCTGGGTGGTTCGCAACCCTCGTTTGAGCAGGTGGCATTCGACAATCAGATCGATAGCGATATGGTTTTCAAAAATCGTAATGTTGGGGTGGTCCTCGGCCATGGCCACCAGAACTCGCTCCACCTCCCTGCCGGTCATGTCCTGGGAATGGACGATACGGCTACGGGAATGCCCGCCTTCACGAGCGAGATCGAAAGACACGGAATCCTGCTGACTCAATTGGAAGCGTACACCCATTTCGGCCAGTTCCTGGATGCGATTAGGGCCGCCTTTGATTACCATCTCGACCACAGCAGGATTACATAGGCCGTCTCCAGAATTCAGGGTATCCTGAATATGGAGGTCAAAAGAATCGTCAGGGCTCAGCACCGAGGCAATTCCTCCTTGGGCGTAATTGGTGCTGGTTTCGACTTTCTCTTTTTTGGTCACCACTGCAACCTTGCGGCGATCCGCTATCTTGAGGGCGAAAGTAAGACCGGCGATGCCACTGCCAATTACCAGCGTATCGTATGCCATTGTGTCCATAATTATTCTTGAGCAAGCAAAGTGACTTTAACTGAATGGTTATGGTTGTTTGTTATCGCTGACTTCTGTGCGCCATGCGCTTAGCGTTCTCTGCCCGCGGCAGAAAATCTGCAGACAACCGAACATGTAAGACCTTATTATATATTGCTTGCAATGAAAACACCAGAAAAGCGGAATCTTGACTGGCCCGGATTCTTTGCTTTCTAATATTTCTCTGTTATGAGAATATGCACAAGAAATTTTGCCCAACTAACGGCTAGGCTTCATTTGTCCTTGATTAAACCGAAGAGGAGGATCAACTATGCGATATTTACTCTGCACTCTGATGGCAATGTTCTTCTTTGCATCTGCGACTTATGCTGACAACGGCATCATTAACGTAAAGAGTTCCCGTGATGTAAAAACCACAGTGGACCGTCTCGAAAACATACTAGAGGAAAAAGGCATGACTGTGTTCATAAGAATCAATCATGCAGAAGGGGCGCATAAGGTTGGGAAAAAGCTACGCCCGACCGAATTGATTATCTTCGGCAATCCTAAGGTGGGGACCCCACTGATGCAGTGTGGCCAGAGCGTTGCCATCGATCTGCCCCAAAAAGCTCTCATCTGGCAAGATGAAGCGGGGCAAGTGTGGCTATCCTATAATGATCCGAAATATCTGGCAAGCCGCCACAGCATTAAGGAATGCGGCGAAGTTATTAAGAAGATAGAGAAAGCGCTGGGAAACTTTGCCAGGATGGCTACCATGCCGTAGACCAGGGGCCTCACAACTCATTGGGGCCGCAAAGAAACAGCTTCGCCGTCCTTTTGCGGCTTCGCTCGGCCACTGACCGCATCGTTTGGTGGTTAAGCGTATTTTTCATGATTCGTCCCCACCCATTGACAAATGAGATCATTTAAGCTTAAGTTAGCGCGATCTAACAGCACTTCACTCTAATTTGTGTACATTTAAGACCAGGGCCGCTCACGCTGAGGATTCCGCAGAAAAGGCTGAAGGGGCCCTTTCATTGGGGGAGTTAATGCCAAAGGAAGAAGCAATAGAGGTTGAGGGGACAGTGGTGGAGACTCTACCCAATGCCATGTTTCGGGTGGAATTAGCCGATGGGCACCGGGTCCTGGCCCATATCTCCGGGAAGATGCGCAAGTATTACATCAAGATTGTTACCGGAGACAAGGTGACAGTTGAACTGTCACCGTATGATCTGACTCGAGGACGGATTACCTTTCGGGCAAAATAGTAGCTGTTGTGCAAGGCGAGCGAAAATTGCTCGACTCTTTTCCGCGCTTGACCCCTGTACTTTTCTGTATTATATAAAAGTTTTTAAGTGTTTTCGTTCGCAAGTCAGTTAGGCTTTTGAGGATTGTTTCCCTTGCCAGAGTGGCGGCCTGGGGCTTGGAACAAAACTTTTTAGGAGGTTTTCGCTGTGGCAGAAGGAACTGTTAAGTGGTTTAGTGAAAGGAAAGGGTACGGCTTCATTGAGCAAGATGACGGTGGGGACATATTTGTTCATCACTCCGCCATCAACATGTCCGGTTTCAGAACTCTTCATGAAGGTGACCGGGTGAGCTTTGACGTAGGAGAGGGCAACAAAGGCCCGGCAGCCGAGAACGTCACGAAGCTTTAGTTCGCAGAAACAGGTTTATCATGGGCATCTTGTCTAAGGAAGATAAGATGCCCTTTTTATTTGGGTCCTTAGACCAGTCTAAGATCCCGCCTCGCGGGGGAGGGCAGAGTTGCATGGCTTTGCCGGTAAAAATTGCAATCTTTATTGGAGCACTGGAGTATTGGAGTGTTGGAACAAGCGAAAGCCCAACTTTCAACTTGAATTAGTCCTTTCAT
>CP070843.1:30908-34947 GCA_020350905.1 Deltaproteobacteria bacterium | reverse complement strand
CAGATCGCACTTGGACTCGTCGATGGTAGCCACCCCGTCCACAATGGAGATTGCATCCTCAGGACAAGCAATCACACAATCACCCGTAGCCCGACATTTTTTCCGATCAACCACTATTTTCATTTCACCTGCACCTATTTAGCCCGGATGTTTCACAGCCAATCGGGGAATCCTAACCCCAAAACACTCATGGGGTCAAGACCGTCCATTGCAGTTCTTTCACTTGACAAAGTCGAAAACAGTTGTTCTATTGTCTACAGGTGAAAACCAGCACTGAGGTATCTTAGAATCAGCCACCAGAAACCAGATCACTCTTTCGCAAAAAGCCAAGGGAGGGAGACTTCATGTTGACAAAACTCAAGGAAATACTGGTGTCATGTCTGTGTATTTTCGCTTTTTTGTTCGTCGCTACTGATCCCGCCCTGGCCGCCAGTAACCCCCCAGCTCCAGGCGAGACTCTGCCGTCGTTCAAACTTGCCGTGCCTGAGGACGATCAGGCCAGGAGCTATCTGGGGCTTTCCGGGAGCGGCCAATTTGCGGTTGCAGAAATCAAAACGCAGGTTGTAATCATTGAAATTTTCAACATGTACTGACCGTTCTGTCAAAAAGAAGCGTTCCGGGTGAACGAACTATATCGTATCATGCAGGCCAGAAAAGACCTTAAAAACAAGATGAAGTTAATCGGCATTGGTACCGGGAACAGTGACTTTGAGGTGAACTTCTTCCGGAAGAAGTACGAGGTTCCTTTTCCCCTCTTTTCCGACGAGGATTACTCAATCCACAAAGCATTGGGTGAAGTGAGAACCCCATATTTCATTGGTGTCAGGCTAAAAAGTGATGGAAACAGCGAGGTCTTCTATTCCAAACTGGGTGGTTTCAAAGATGCCGATAAATTTCTCAAATTGATGGTCAAGTTGTCCGGGCTCTAGGTGGGAGGAAGAACCATGACCAGAAAGAAATATATATGGATAGTGGGCTTGTTGGTCATATGTTTCTGGATTGCAGCAGCGTATGCCCAGTCCCCCGGCTTCAAAGAGAACATCTATCAGGTGGGAAAACTGAAACCTACAGATAGTGTCCTCAAAGTAAAGGTGGGCGACCTAGCACCTGATTTTACTCTCCCGGCGGTTCGAGGCGGAAAGACTACTTTGAGTCAGTATCGTGGCAAGAAAAACGTGGTAATATCCTTTGTCCCCGCTGCCTGGACACCAGTGTGCTCTGACCAATGGCCCGGTTACAACATTGCCAAAGAATACTTTGACCAGAGTGATGCCATCCTTTTGGGTATTACTGTGGACAACATTCCGACTCTTTATGCCTGGACTAACCAGATGTGCATGGGGAGTGGAAATTTGTGGTTCCCCGTGCTCTCCGACTTCTATCCCCATGGAGGTGTGGCGACTAAATACGGGGTCTTACGCTCGGATGGCGTCAGCGAACGGTCTCTCTTTGTTATTGATAAGAATGGAATAATCCGCTACATAGACGTCCACGATATCAACACGAGACCACGTCTCGAAGTGCTGGTGAAAGAGCTGGGGAAGCTAAACAAGTAACGACAATTTTTGATTGCAGTTTGCAGAATGTAGATTGTAGATTCTGGGGTTTTCTACCTGCAATGTAGATCAATCTAAAATCTGCAATTGCTAGAGCTTGAGCGACGGCTTCAGATTCCCCAAAGCCTCGGGGCCTTGCGCTCGTAGCCCTCCTCTTCGGCCAGCAGGTCGAGATGTCCGCTGGCGACATCCTCCACAGCCAGGGTCCCGACATCTCCGACCTCGCGGGTATCCATCACTTTGAGATAGCCACGGCACTGCTCGCAAACGTACACCCGATACAGATCATCTCCCTCCCCGTGAAAATAGCGCAGATCTTCCTGTCTATCGGTTCCGCAAAAGGGGCACATCAACCGGGGTAACTGCCAGAAGTGGCCACAGAATGAACAGAGCGCCTCCTTTTTACCTTCCTCACCGACCAAAGCAGCCATAGCCGGTGATCCCCCGCAGACGGGACAGTACCCATAGTGCCAGTCGTCTATAGCAGCCCGCTGAGCAACAGCTTGCACCGACGCCAACAGGAAAGGCTGAAGACTTAGCTTGGTCAGGGCCTGAACAACGGGGATGGCAACACCCAGATCGTTTGCTACAGCTTCAATCGCCTTTGTATCGTTTTCCAGGACTGCCGTGGTCAGCTTAACAAAATCGAGCTTCTTGGTGTCCATTACTTCCAGTAGAGTTTTTCCGGCTGCGGCAAGAACTGGATTCTCTGCCATCGAAAGGTGACAGATCCTTTGAAAAAGCTCCCTGGAGGAATCTCTGTCCACCCGAAAATCTCCGCGACCGAGGAGGGGAAATCCTTCCTCGACCTTCAACCTTAACCGCTCTTCCGAGAGGTCAATTTCTGGTATGGCTGTTTCTCGCTGAGTCTGTTGCTGCGCCGCTAGCACCTTGTCATAAAAAGCCAGGATTTCCTCGAGCTCGCTCCTCTCTTGCCTTAGTTGGTTGAGCCGGTATGTCATTCTCCTGTAGAATTCATCGAGTGGTTCAATCATTAGTCCCTGCCTCTCCCTTTTATGATTGCAGGATGGTCATTGTTTTTTAGCCTCGACCGCAACGATATCGACTTCTCATAATACTTACTAGCTACACTAGTCAATAGTTTCTCGATTTGCCGTTGAAAACATTAAATTGTAGGGGAGGGGTTAATCCCTCCCGTAATTGCCATTTCTGTTACATTGTCGGGCGGGGGTAAACCCGCTCCTACTGATCAGATTTTGACGTGCTAAGCAATCATAAAAAAAGGGAGGGACATAGTCCCTCCCTCGGGTTAGCGCAACGTTATTTTGATCGCGAGGTGCCCATCCTCATTACAGTTTGGCCACGCTCGTAATAAGCCCAGTGGCCGGCCTGATGAGTTTGCGCAGTGCCAGCTTGCGACTGATGCCAACATTGTTTTGCGCCACTGAAAACTTGTAGTAGATTAACGGATCGTCTACCACCAAGAAGATGGCACGAATAGAATCAGCATCGAGAAGCTGGGCTTTCTTTAAACCCTTTTTCTGAAGCGCAGTCGCTCTCCTGTTCGCCATATCCAGTATGTCACCCCGATCACCGAAGTTCATGGTCCCAGTGGGGCAGGCCTTGACGCATGCAGGAAGAAGGCCATTCCCCACCCGGTCGAAACACATGGTGCATTTGGATACCAGACCAGTGCCTGGATCCTGACGGGGTATATTGTATGGGCATGACTCCCGGACCTCCTCAAAGGCCGGGGTGCTCAACATCCGGGTTTTGCCCGTATAAATGACGGCACCCGTGGACTCATCCTGGATGACGGCCCCGTCAACGAAACCTTCTATAGTGTCCTTACACGGGGGTTCGAGACAGTGCCGGCACTGGTCCGGGAAAAAGTACCACTTGACCTTGCCCCCGGCAACCACCTCCCGGAATCGTACCAACTTGAAGGTACCGAAGGAGAGATCTGCTGGGTTCTGGTAGCTCCCCCAATTTTGGGTCGGGGTGGACGGCAGCTTGTTCCACTGCTTACAGGCCACTTGGCAGCCTCGGCAAGCCGTACATTTGGTGGTGTCTATGAAAAACGATTTGTCAGCCATACAGGTCTCACCTCCTTTTATGCCTTTCTAACGTTCACCATGAAGGCTTTGGTTTCCGGGATCTTGGTATTGGGATCACCGATGGAAGGAGTGAGCAGGTTGGAACTGTCACCGCCATCTTTGGGAGTAACCCAGCCAAAACACCAGGGCAAGCCCACCTGATGAATCGTGGTACCGGCAATCTTGAAAGGCTTGAAACGTATGGTCACTATGGCCACCGCTTCCACCTTTCCACGCGCTGACTCCACCGTCACCTTGTCACCGTTCTTGATTCCTTTGAGCTTTGCCAGCTCATGGCTCATCTCGCAGAACGACTGGGGCTGTGTCTCAAGCAACCACGGCTGCCACCTAGTCGCAACACCCGTCTGCCAGTGCTCGGTGACCCGGTAGGTGGTGGCAACTATTGGGTAACGCGGATCGCAGGTG
>CP070843.1:17315-30808 GCA_020350905.1 Deltaproteobacteria bacterium | reverse complement strand
TTGGAGTCTGACTGATGAACCCGACCGTTACACCCAGAGGCCTAATTTGTTCGCTGGCGCTGGTGCCAAATCCAGAAAACCGCGGTTTGTATCTGGGTCTTGAGTCGCTCATGGCTCACTTGCAGCCAGCAGTGGCAGGGCTGCTGTTGGACCCCATGTTCTGGTGCCCCGATGCAAACAGCTGCGGCCCGGTTTCCTCCTCCTTGCTCGAGGAGATCATCACCCTGGTGCCTTCAGGACTTCCTCTTTGGGTTCGAATTACCGGCACATCTGCTGAACAGACCATACACATTTGCCGCCAACTGGAAACAGTCTGCCGTCACCTTCACTACCAAGGCCCCCTCGCCTGGGTGGACACGCCACTTTTTTACCACAGCAATCGTGGCTTACCCGAGCACTATCGTAATCTCCTTGCTGACACTGAATTCAACCTGATCGCCGATAACGATCCTCATTTGATTCGGAAAATTGGAAACAAGACCAAACGTAAGAACATTCGGACGGCTGTTCTGAAAAAACTAGCCCAGGAACCTCGACTGGCTGGACTTGTGCATCGTGGCGACCTTGGACGAGGCATGAATTACCAGCGGGCCGTTCGTGGTCAGCCCAACTTTCTCGTCTATGATGGTGGGGAGCGCAGTTTCCTTGAGCGACCCAGTGCTAGTGGTGTCGTTTCGGTGGGTGCCAATCTCTTGCCTCAGGAATGGAGGACCATTACACTTTCCTCCCTGAATCTGGACGACAGCTATCCGGATCAGACGGGCCGCTTCCGCCATCTCTGGGAAAATGGACAGCGGGTCCGGACTTTGCAGAAATACTATGACCAAGCCCCCGCCCGAATCATCCCGGCAGTACTGGCTGCTTGGGAGTTAATCAATAAAAACGGACAACCCTTGACTCCCGAAGATCAAGACGCAATAGAGCGGATTCTGGAACATGTTCCAAAACCTTGAAATACTGCAGCTTGGCAGATTCTCATTCTTCGGACTGCCATGATGCCCGGACAACTGTCCCTGTCCCCTTGGCGGTTTCTATGGAGATAGGGTAAATGAAAACAAGAATCGCATCAGAGAGGACTTAACCATGAACTATAAGAGTGCTGCGGCCTTCTCAATACTCACCACGAAATTGATGGGTAACATATGTCCAGTGCAGAAGTTGATTGTTCAATACTGCCAAGCTCGTTTCTACAGATGAATTGCCTGAGAGCTACATCCATTAGGCATTTTGCATAAATGGACAAGCAGTTCTCTTTGGCGCATTTCGAATATTCCTCTCCACTAATTCTTGTTAGTTCATGAAAGCTACATCTCTTGCAATATGCCAGGACCATTGTTTCTCTCCAGTTTCGTGGTCTCACGACAGCAATTCATGAAATATCCGGGCTAGAGGACTACCCCCAGTAACAATAACCACCAGGCAATAGCGAGAAAAATCATGACAGTTAAATCTTTTGGAGTAGGCGAAGGTATCATTCTCCGAAAAGTTCTTCTTCCATTTCAATCTTGCGTTGTTCTAATGCCTGTTTCAGGAACTTCCTTTCTGCGGCTCTGTAGTCTTTTTCTGAGTAGTAATTGAGGTTCTCTGGAATGCGGAATATATTCTTGTAAATTTTTATTAATGCTTGAATGCCTTGGTTTGCTCTCAAATTATTTCCCATCTCAGAGGTGATGCGGATTTGGCTACAGATTATCTGAAATGCCCAGTAACCACTTATCTCTGCACATCTGACCACAGAAATAATGAGGTTCTGTGTAGGACCAAAATTCAACAGGTGATTTTCCCTGCCCCAGTGTCCTCTTGCACCCCTCACAAGTGCAGTCAGTATCATTCTCTGGAGGTACTCTTGAGTCCCAATTCTCCTTGCACTCTTTGCTGCACAACGCAGAGAATTCCTCAGCAGAGTAAGCAATCTCATAGAAGTCATCTAGAAAACATACCTTGCTACATTGTGAGCAGGGGAGCATCATTCAATATTTTCCTTGTTTGGTGGAGGCGGTGGGAGTCGAACCCACGACCCCAGCACCGCAAATTTTCACTGTCCCAACTGCTGAGTCTCGCCTCCACGATGCATTTTGACTTAACAATAATTGTGCCAGGCAGGAGTCTAGTTTTTTTTCTTTTATTTATAAAAACTTAGCCGGTATTATGCTAAAAACCAGGTATTGAAGCCTAGGCATTTTAGGTAATAGTTTGAGAAATAAAATTCCCATTGTGGGCAACCAGAGAGAACGGGAGATGATAGGATGCCAAAGATAACGATTGGTGAACAGATGGTGAATGCTTTCGTTGAATTGGGTGAGGATATAGATGCAATAGTAGATGAAATTAGACACTCTCTAGATGCAAAAGCCTTCCCGACCAGTAACGCAATTAATGAGGCTCACAGATGCATTACCGCTTTAGGGATAGTGAACGCAGGTATCATATTTTTACTCGATGCATTGGAACGACTCGAAGGAGAGTTTGAGGGCTACGAGGGTGAAAAACCGTTGTTTTTGGAATAGGAGGGGTGGAAAAAGAACCCCCGAACAGAGTCAAGATCGTTTACGGTGACAATGCAGTCAACGAGAAAGGGGAGAGAATTGGAATCGTATTCCATTGCCTGAGACATACGAGAACAATCAACTGGGTGGAGATGGGCTTTTTTGATGATAGTATAAGATGGGCCACGGGACCAGAAGCCTTGAGGCTTATCAGCAATATGTTAAACTTGATTCTACTGTAGTAATGCGACTTGTTGACAATCGACAAACAAACGACATAAAATTCCTGCAAAGCCTTGCTGGAAGCTGATCTTAAATGTACACAAACTTCATTTACTTTATAGTAGTTCTCCTCATTTTTTCCACCCAGCAGCCGTCGCCGGCGCCACGGCTCTCTCTTTATCTCACTCTTCTCGCTAGTCTCACCTTACTTTCACTGTTTGCCCTTATCAACAGGCAGGTCTTCAGGCGGCTGGCAGCACGGATGTCGGCCGTCTCGGCCGGCCCGCACCTGGGGGTACTCTATCATCGAACCGTGAGCCGCCAATCGCTCCTGGCTTTCCTCTTTTTTTGTCTCCATATCTACCTGCTCGACATCAAGTATTATCTGACCTCAGTAGCCCTCATCAGGGGTAGTTTTACCCTGCAAGGGTTGGCTGCGTTAGCTTTATTCCTATTGCACTTGACCATTATTTGGTCTTACAGCTATCAATGCCATTGTCGCTTCTCTTCCAGCACCTGCACCCCATCTGCCATAGTAGCCACCAATCTCAAATTCAATCTTGCCATCATTTTGCCCTGGTTACTTATCTCAGGCAGCTTTGATCTTTTACAACTCCTCCCTGTTGGCTCGCTCCACGACCAACTCAACACCCCTCTGGGGCAGGTTCTTTTCTTTGCTCTCTTACTGGTCATCTTCATGATTTTTGCCCCACCCCTTGTAGTACGTGTGTGGGGTTGCCGACCATTGGCCTCAGGTGAAAGCAGATTGCTCATAGAAAAGTTTTGTCAGGATGAGAATTTTCAGGTTCGAGAGATTGTTCTCTGGCCCGGTCCTGGCGCCGATTTTATCACTGCAGGGGTCATGGGGCTGCATCGCCACTGCCGCTATCTTCTGATAACAGAGGGCCTCCTCAATGTTCTCGACGACGACGAATTGTGGGCAGTTCTGGCCCATGAACTGGGTCACGTAAAAGAAAAACATCTCTTCTTCTACCTTATCTTTCTGTTGGGCTACCTTGTCCTTGCTTATCCCCTCTCGACTCTTTCCTTTCTGCTGGTGCTCGCCAGCGATCTACCAGCAGCACTACTGAATCGGAGTGACTCTGAATTTCTTACCCTAATTTCCATGCTCTCCACCCTTCCCCTGCTTCTTTTGCTGGTCTTTTATTTCCGCTTTCTCTTTGGCTTTTTTATCCGCAACTTCGAACGCCAGGCCGATCTTAACGTCTTTGGTGTCATGGGGAGAGGGTATCCGCTTATTTCGGCCCTGGAAAAAGTAGCTTTTCATAGTGGTAACGTCCGGGATGTGCCCAGTTGGCACCACTTCAGCATCAAACAACGCGTCGACTTCCTTACGGCTGCCGCCAGAGATCCTTCGCTGTTGAGACAGCATCGCCTCAAAATCAAGAGAGCATTGGCGGGTTACTTGGTAGGGCTCATTGCGGTGGGAGCCCTTGGCTATTTGTTTCATTCCGGGGTAGTAGGTAAAAATTTAAATGAACAATTAAACTACAAGATGCTCACCAGCCTGGTACAGCTTGAGCCGGAGAATCCTCTACTTCTGTCGAGCCTTGGAACCCTTTATTACACCCGAAATCAACCGCAAGAAGCAGTTCGCCATCTGGAGCGCGCTTTGGAACTTGACCTGGACAACCCTGAAATCCTGAACAACCTGGCCTGGGTATTGGCAACAAGCAAAGAAAGATCCTTTTTCCAACCAGAGAGGGCCCTTTCACTGGCTGTGAAAGCGGCAGCCAGCTCTCAGGAATCCCATATCCTGGATACCCTGGCAGAGGCGTATTACGTCAATGGTCAAGCAAGGAAGGCTTTAGTCACGGCAGAGAAAGCTCTGGCAGCCGCAACAGGCGATCGTTCCTATTACCTGGAACAGGTGGAGAGATTCCGAAGGGTGGTCGAAGGAAGAAGTACGCAGTAAGAAGCGAACATGACGCACGCTTAAAACGAAAGGTGTGGCAGATTAGTCTCTACAGTCCGAATTGGTTTATGCAAATCCCCCGCGGCCCCACCTAAACCCAGCTCGCGTCTTCCGGAGTTTCCGGATGGACACTAGCGAACTGGGGCAGTCGATGCGCCCAAGTAGGTTGCACACGCATCCTGGGACTCCCAGGCGGTCACCCGTCTGACGCGCACTCGTTCGTCAGTGATCTTTTCCTGCAGCCGCTCGAATATATAGCGGGCTATGTTTTCAGAAGATGGATTATGCTCTACGAAGAAGGGCAATTCATTGAGGTATCGGTGATCAATCTCTGACATGACTTCACTGGTGGCGGCCTTAACTTCTGCGAAGTCCAGAACTACGCCGCTGCCGTCTAACTCCTCCCCGCTGACCACAACCTCCACTTTCCAATTGTGCCCATGTAGAGCTTCGCACTTCCCTCGAAAATTCCGCAAATTATGTGCAGCAGAAAATTCTGTTATGATTTTTAGCTCATACATCTCGCACCTCACTTTGGCGAGGATTATTTTTCCAGATGGTCACAACCTGGGATGGTACTGACTCGGTGCTAGCCCGGATATTTCATGAATCACTTGCTGCGACCACGGATATGGTCGTCCCTCCTGGCGTCCTCGGGTATCGGCCCCTGCGACGTACCGCTCAAGTACGTCTCGGAACCAACACCCTGCGGTTGCCTGGTAGCACGCCCATCTTCGTGGTCTCGCGACAGCAATTCATGAAATATCCGGGCTAGTCTTCCTCCGGCTCTCCAGTATAGGGTTTGCCACACTCTTTGCAACGACCATCAACTCCAATTATCCCAATGCATGTACCGTCGCTGCAAAGTTTTCTACTGGTAAAATCAACTGGGCCCTCATCGTCTACTACCGGAGCCCCCTCTAGGTCTGCCTGGTCACCAGCATCATCACCCAATTCTTCCCCACACCAACTGCAGTACCGGCTCCCCTCGAGGAGCGAGCGCTCACAAGCCTGACAAGTCAACTCACCGAGTACTTCTCCGCAATGCGGGCATTCAAAAGACATAGAGTACCTACCGATTCTTGGCCATGGAGCCGGTGTTGAAGTCGTTAGTATCCCCCGGCAGGGACCCAAAGTGGTCTTTGGAGCAAGGTGGGCTTTATGTAACTTAATCTCTGGGGTTTGTCAACGCAGCAGGGACGCCGTGGTGGTTCCGTCTGTTGTCCGTTGTCTAGACGGCATGGGGCAAGGGGTATGGAGCATGGGGTGCAGGGCTTTACGTTTTCCCCTCCAACTGACCACTGACGAAAATCTTCCCTTCAGTGTTCAAGGCAACCTCTCTTATGCCTGTGGAGAGTCCAAGGTAGCCCGCACTGTAATTGATTGTTTCAGATTTTTGGGTTGACAATAGGGTCGCTGTTGAGTATGAAACCCCTACATTATGGCGGTGTAGCTCAGCAGGTCAGAGCATGCGGCTCATATCCGCAGTGTCCGGGGTTCAAGTCCCTGCACCGCCACCAAACTAGATAAGAAATCAGTACCAACGCTGATTTTAGGGAGCAGCACAAACCACTCATGTGTGCTGTTCCCTTTGTTTTTATGTCCCGGAGGAGAGCAGAGTAAACCAAGAACTAGAACTATTTAATATTATTAGATTAAGAAATGCTGATTCGAACAACTCCATGAGGGCCCTGGAAGCCCGAGAATGTTCAATGAGGATTTTTTCTTTGAGGCCAATGAGATTTTTCTCTTGAATTATTCAGAATTATCCTGTATTTACTAGATTAGTCTAGCCAGAGAGGGAAGTCGATCAAGGAATTTGAGAAGGGGGAGTCATCTATGACGTTAACGAAGGCGCATATTGTAGAAAACCTGTTTGCAAGAAACATCTTCACCAAAAGCGAGTGCGCAGAGATAGTCGAAACCCTCTTCGAGATGGTTAAGAAGACCTTAGAGGAGGGCGAGGACGTCCTGATCAGCGGTTTTGGTAAATTCAGTGTGAAGGAGAAGAATCAGAGGCGCGGCCGTAACCCCCAGACCGGCGATCCCATTATGCTCTCACCGCGGAAGGTAGTCACCTTCAAGTGTTCCGGTGTTTTGCGACATAAAATCAACAGCCGCTAAAACTTGACCCTCTGTCTGTGGACGGGAGAACCGCGACTCTACCTGTATCTATTTTCTTCTTCCTACCTGGTCGCTGAGTTTCGCCAATATTGTGCGCTCACCTTCACGCTTAGGACCGCAAAGTAGCTACCAGGCGGGCCGGTTTCAGAAGCAGGTCTAAACCTCTTTTGTCCATCTTGGTTTGCTCCTCCTTACCTATCCAAATTCCGTTTCAGCAGCACGGGCGACCTGACCGTAGCTAAATTTCGCCCAACAAAACAGCCCGGAGGGAGTGCATCTTTCTTCCCTACGGGCCGTTTCGCTGCATGTCTTCGCTTTTTATCCCTCTAACCGTTTCTCAAGGCCGCTTGGGCCGCGGCCAACCGGGCAATGGGCACCCTGAAAGGTGAGCAGCTAACGTAGTCGAGGCCTACCCGGTGGCAAAAGTCGATGGAGGATGGTTCACCACCGTGCTCACCGCATATGCCCACCTTGAGGTCGGGCCTGGTGGAGCGCCCCAGCCGCACACCCATATCCACAAGCTGCCCGACCCCGGTCTGATCGAGCTTGTCGAAGGGATCATCCGGCCAGATATCGCCTTCAATGTATGGGTAAAGGAACTTCGCCGAGTCGTCTCGGCTTATGCCGTAAACGGTCTGGGTAAGGTCGTTGGTGCCGTAGGAGAAGAACTCCGCCTCCGCGGCGATGGCGTCGGCTGTGAGCGCCGCCCGCGGTATCTCGATCATGGTGCCCACACTGAACTCTACTTCCATGCCCTGCTCGCTGAACACCGCTTCAGCCTCTTTTAGCACCACTTCTTTTTGGTTCTTCAGCTCTTCTACCCCACTTATCAGGGGTATCATTATCTCCGGGACAACCTTTACACCCTCTTTGGCCGCAACGCAGGCCGCTTCCAAAATGGCCCTGGCCTGCATTGCTGTTATCTCCGGATAGACGATACCCAGGCGACAACCCCTGTGTCCCAACATGGGATTGGCCTCTGCAAGAGATTCCACCCGAGCTTCCACTTCTTCCACCGGGATGGAAAGCGAATTTGCCAGGTCAGCTATACCCGCTTCATCGTGGGGAAGGAACTCGTGCAGGGGTGGATCCAAAGTGCGGATTGTGACAGGTTTGCCGTCCATCACCCTGAATATGCCGAGAAAATCCTCTCTCTGCATGGGCAGGAGTTTGGCAAGAGCCTTTTTTCTATCCTCCTTGGTATCGGCGAGAATCATTTCCCGCATGGAAGTAATTCGGTCCTCCATAAAAAACATATGCTCAGTGCGGGTCAGTCCTATGCCCTCGGCGCCGAAGGCGTTGGCCACTTCGCACTGCTCCGGTTCGTCGGCGTTGGTTCTTATACCCAGTCGGCGCACTTCGTCAGCCCAGGTGAGAAGCCTTCCGAAGGCCTGGCAGATGGCTGAGTCCATTGGATCCAGAGTGCACTCAATGACCGCCCTGTATACCTCTGAAGGGTATGTGGGTATCTCGCCGATGAGCACCTGGCCCACGCTACCGTCCAGAGAGATCCAATCACCCTCCTTGATTATCTGCTTCCCGTCCACTGCCATCTGCCTATCTTTGTAGCTGATGTCCAGAGCGCCGCAGCCGGCCACACAAACCTTGCCCATCTGGCGAGCCACCAAAGCAGCGTGGGATGTCATCCCGCCCCTGGCCGTGAGTATCCCCTGGGCGGCGTCCATACCGCGGATATCGTCAGGTGAGGTCTCCCAGCGTACCAAAATCACCCGCTCGCCCCGCCCGGCCCACTCAACAGCGTCCTCGGCGTTGAAGACCACCCTTCCCGTAGCAGCACCGGGACCCGCGTTGAGGCCCACGGCCAGAAGTTTGCCTGCATCAATGCTCTTATTCTTCTCCGCAGGATTGAAGGTGGGCTGGAGCAGCTGGTTGAGCTGATCCGGCTCCACGCGCATGATGGCCTCTTCTTTCGAGATGAGACCCTCCTCCACCATTTCCACCGCAATCCTCACCGACGCGACTCCGGTACGTTTTCCGGAACGGGTCTGAAGCATCCAGAGTTTGCCCTTCTGGATGGTGAACTCAATGTCCTGCATTTCGCGGTAGTGGGTGTCGAGCTGTTTTCTTATCCCGTCCAACTCCTCGTATATGTCGGGCCTCTCCTCTTCCAGGGAGAGAACGTCACGGTCGCCTTTCTGCAGCTTATTGATGGGCTGAGGGGTTCTGATGCCCGCTACCACGTCCTCGCCCTGGGCGTTCATTAAATACTCGCCGTAGAAGGTATTTTCCCCGCTGGCCGGATTGCGGGTGAAGGCCACACCGGTGCCTGAGTCCTCTCCCAGATTTCCAAAGACCATGGCCTGGACATTAACCGCGGTACCCATGTCATCGGGTATATCGTTCAGCTCCCGGTAGGCCACGGCTCGGGGGATGTCCCAGGAATAAAACACAGCACCGATGCCCCCCCAGAGCTGCTCCCTGGGATCCTGGGGAAACTCTGTGCCCAGCTTGCTCTTGATGGCCTCCTTGTAGCGCACGGTCAGCTCTTTGAGGTCGTCCGCTGACAGTTCCAGGTCCAATTCCACCCCGGCCTCTTTCTTCAGATCTTCGAGGATCTCCTCAAAGGGATCGATGTCGTCCCTTGACTCCGGCTTGAGGCCCATGACCACGTCTCCGTACATGCTAATCAGGCGCCGGTAACTGTCATAGACAAATCGGGGGTTTCCCGACTGCTCAATGAGACCGGCTACGGTCTCGTCGTTCAGGCCCAAGTTGAGAACGGTGTCCATCATCCCCGGCATGCTGATGGCCGCGCCGGAGCGTACGCTCATGAGCAGCGGTTTTTCTGGATCGCCGAACTTCAGGTCCAGCGCACTTTCCATCCTGGCCAGAGCCTCATCCACCTCGCCTTGAATCTCCGTCGGATATCTTTGGGGATCTTTGTAAAAGGCGCAGACATCGGTGCTAATGGTAAAACCGGGGGGAACCGGGATCCCCAAGTTCGTCATCTCGGCCAGGTTTGCTCCCTTGCCGCCAAGAAGACCCTTCATCTCTTTGGTGCCGTCAGCCTTACCCTCTCCGAAAAAGTAGACATACTTTGCCATAGCTTCTCTCCCTTGCTGTAGGAAAGACTTTGAGTGTGCCTGATGGAAAAATTACGAAACAGTCCAGAGCCTGTCATGCAAGGAGGGTGGACATGGGGTGGTCCGTCCAACCGGCCCTAAGGGCATTGATCCATCCAGGCTATTCAGTGTAATAGAAGGTGATATGATTGGAGTCGTCGACATGTAGTTGCAGGTCTGACTCCCAAGTGACCAAGGTACTATGCCACAATGGCTATATACTGTCAATCACTGTCACACCAGGAATTTCCTCAAGAATGTTATGAGCGACAAAGGCCAATGGGGAAGGCTACTCCACAACGAGCAAGGCGCGCCATTTTATGGCAGTGTAGCTCTTGAAAATGCACCAAATCTTCATGCTGGCTCTTGCCAGGCTGAGATGCGTAAAGACAGGAGGCTCAGGTGCTCGTTGTTTCATAGCCTCCCCCGTTGGCCTTCCCGGTGTTGCTCTTGAGTGACTGGTGGGAGCCTTGGAACGGCAAAGAAACACCAGGAAGACATTTTCATTTCCGAATGAGACCTCAACTCGGCAACAGTTTCAATCTATAACCACCAACCATACATTCTTGGCGCAAGTCCTGTTTTCACGCTTGCCGGGAACTAGCCTGGCGGTCGCTTGCCAGTTATAAAAAAAGAGGCTACACTGAGCTTGATTTTGTGAGCCGTAATTTTACTGACCACGCGAGTATGAAGCCTGCCTCCATGGACAAGATTCATTATTTTGCCGAACCCTCACTCCATGAACCGGCATTGGTGGCCGGTTTTGGGGGTTGGGGGAATGCCGGCGAGGTGGCCACCAGCACTGTTGACTACATTGTGGAACGGTTGCAGGCAGAGAAGTTGGCTACCTTTCGCCCTGACGATTTTTATCTTTTCTCCGTCAATCGTCCTCTTGTGACCATTCACAGCGGACATTTGAAAAGTTTGGACCTACCACGAAGCCGATTTTATTATTCGACAAGACCCCAAGGTTCAGACCTGATTTTATTTTACGGTCCCGAGCCACAATTGCGCTGGAACCAATACGTCAAGGCTTTTATGGAACTCTGCCAGCGTTATCAGGTTAAAGCTTTCATAACCCTAGGTGGTCTTCATGACGAAGTGCTTCATAATGAAGAGAAAATCTCAGCTGCTGGCGCTTCCCTGGATGATGTCCAGAAACTTCGTGAACTCAATGAACCTGTAGGGCTCATAGATTATATCGGTCCGAGTGCCATACACTCTTTATTCCTTACCAAGGCACGGGAATGCAACATGCAGTCCATTAGCATCTGGGCTCATGCTGCCTCCTACCTGCAGGGTACTAACTACAAGCTCTGCGCTGCCCTGATAAGAAGGCTGAATCAGCTCCTCCACTTGGAGATAGATTCCACCGAACTTGAACTTTCCTGGCGGTTGTTAGAAGAGCAGATTGAAGATCTCATCTCCAAAAATGACCAGTTGAGGCTTCATGTGGAGGATCTCAAAACGCGCGATGAACGCGGCAGTTTCGCCTCATCGACCTCTTCCCCTGCCAAGGTGATCAGGCTCGATGAATTCATTAAGCAAAGCAAACCGGAAGAGTAAAAGATTGCGGATTTCGAATTTCGGATTGGGCATTTGAGAGACTTGATGCTCGATACTGGATACTTGATGCTCGATAACGATTTACCGTTTACTGCTGACACCTGAAACCCGACACCTGAAACCTTTAATTCCACAATCCGAAATCAAAAATCCGCAATCTCTTCATAACTCCTTGATTCAATGGGTATTCTTGTGATACAAGCGAGCTACCTTTGACCGGCATAGCCCCCAGGGGCTAATCATTACTCAGAGTAAGAAAATGAGACCATGATCCCACGATATACCCGTCCAGTGATGGGGCGCATCTGGGAGCAGGAAAACCGCTATCGCCAGTGGCTGAAGGTGGAATTGGCTGTAGTGGAATCCATGGCCCAGTTAGGACAAATACCCGCTCAAGCAGCCCAGGAGATCGCAGATAAGGCGGACTTCGATGTAGAGCGCATCGACGAAATTGAACGTGAGGTACGCCACGACGTCATCGCCTTCCTTACCTCTGTGGCTGAGCACGTGGGAGAACCCGCGCGCTATATTCATCTGGGATTGACCTCATCTGATATTCTAGATACCAGTCTCGCCCTGCTGCTTAGAGACGCAGCAGACATTTTGCTGGATGATATTCAAGCACTCCTTGCAGTCCTGAAGCGACGCGCACATGAGCATCGCCACACGGTCATGATAGGTCGTTCCCATGGTATACATGCAGAACCGGTCACCTTCGGGCTGAAATTGGCGCTTTGGTATGCGGAGATGGTGCGTAACAGAGAGAGGTTGCGCCGGGCCCGGGAGACCATCAGAGCCGGAAAGATTTCGGGGGCAGTGGGGACCTATGCAAATGTGGACCCTGAAGTGGAACAACTTACGTGCGCCCAGTTGGGCTTGAAGCCGGCGTCAATTTCCACCCAGATCATCCAACGAGATCGCCACGCCGAGTACTTCTCTACCCTGGCTATCATCGCCAGCAGCATCGACAAAATCGCCACCGAAATCCGCCATCTGCAGCGTACAGAGGTCCGTGAGGCGGAAGAATACTTCACCGAGGAACAAAAAGGCTCTTCAGCCATGCCGCACAAGCGAAATCCTATTGGCAGCGAAAATCTAAGCGGGCTGGCCAGGTTGGTCCGTGCAAATGCAATGGCCGCGATGGAAAACATCCCCCTCTGGCACGAGCGCGACATCAGCCACTCCTCCGTTGAGCGGGTTATCGCTCCAGACAGCACAATCCTGCTCGATTTTATGCTTCATCGTCTTACCAACATGCTGGACAAGTTGGTGGTTTATGAGGAGAGGATGAAAGCCAACTTGGAGAACTCGGGCGGCCTTTTCTTCTCTCAGCGTGTCCTACTGGCTCTCACAGAAAGTGGCTTGGACCGGGATGAAGCGTATCGTCTAACCCAACGAAATGCCATGTCTGTGTGGAACGAAGGCGGTACCTTCAAAAATCGACTCGCAGCTGACCCTGAGATTATGCAACATCTGTCGAAAGATACACTAGGGGAGATTTTTGACCTCAACTATTTTCTAAAACACGTTGACACCATCTTTGCCCAGGTATTCGGACAAAAAACCTAGCCCATTTCTCGTGTATTCGCGCTCGCTCCGCTCAGTCCCACACCGCAAGCGGCATCTACGACGAACGGCTTCCCAGTTTCGCATCTCTCATTGCGCATCAATCATTGGAGATTTAGGGAGAAGAATAATAAATCCATTTCATCCAAATGAGAAATGACCTATGTCCAAGAGCCTTCCAGAACAGCCAAATCACCCAGAATTGCTCGCACCTGCCGGCAATATAGAGAGCTTTTTCGCCGCCCTGGAGCATGGAGCTGACGCCATTTATGTGGGTCATCGTCATCACAGCGCTAGAGCCCTCGCAGCCAATTTCACCCTCGAGGAGATAGCCAGACTGAGGGAATACGCTCATGGGCATGGGGTGAAACTCTATGTGGCCCTGAACGCCATAGTACGTGAAGATGAGCTGGCAGATCTGATCGGTATCCTTTCTGGTCTCGCCCAGATTCAGCCGGATGGGCTTATCATCCAGGATGGAGCAGTTGCCCGTCTCTGCCGCCTCTACTT
>CP070843.1:3237-17215 GCA_020350905.1 Deltaproteobacteria bacterium | reverse complement strand
TGTCGCTGGTTTCTATACTCGATGCGGATAAAGAGGGGTTTTTGCGCTCAGAAAGATCCCTCATCCAGACGTGCGGCAGAGCAGCGCGAAATGTGGCTGGAGAGGTGGTTTTATATGGCAGTGAAATCACCCCATCCATGGCAAGGGCTGTGGAGGAGACCAACAGGAGACGTCGGCTCCAGGCTCAATACAATGAAGCACATAAGATAACACCGGAAACCATCAGAAAGGAAATACATAATATTCTGGACTCCGTGTATGAGGGTGACTATGTTACTGTAGCGACCGTGCAGGAAGAAGCTGTTGAGTATAAGACGGTTGAGGAGCTGGATCACTACATTACAGGGTTGGAGAACCAGATGAAAGAGGCAGCCGCGAAGCTCGAATTCGAAGAAGCTGCTCGTCTGCGAGACGAGATACGAAATCTGAAAGAACAGAGGTTGGAAGTCTATTGATGTGCTATGCGCGTCAAAGGCGAGACGGGGTGGCTGCTAAAGATGGAGTATGATTCTTGAGTGTTCCGCGTCTCGCTCGTCTCGCATTTTACTCTCAGTGGTAATTGGACAGACTGAAATGAGCACAGCCATTAAGATTAAGGATAAACTGGACACTCTGCCTTCAAGCCCCGGTGTCTATCTTATGAAGGACGCCAAAGGCAATATCTTTTACGTGGGCAAAGGAAAGGATCTGCGCAAACGTGTGCTTTCCTATTTCAGGGACAAAGAGCATCAGTCCCCAAAAACCCGGGTACTGGTTTCCAAGATTTCGGATTTGGAATTCATCCTTACCGGTTCAGAGAAAGAGGCACTGATTCTCGAGTCAAACCTTATCAAACGGCATCGGCCTCGATACAACGTAATACTCCGTGACGACAAGAGATATCTGGTCCTGCGTTTGGACCCGAAGGAGGAATATCCACGGCTATCACTGGTACGCCGCATTCGCCAGGACGGCGCCCAGTACTTCGGCCCCTACGCTTCAGCGAACGCTGTGCGGCAAACACTCAAAGTGCTGCACGGAATGTTTCCCTTGCGCCAGTGCAGTGGCACCAAGTTTCGTCAGCGGGCCAGACCATGCCTCAATCATCAAATGGGCCGTTGTCTTGGGTTGTGTGTCGGCGCCATATCACCTCAGGAGTATGGTCCGGTGGTTGAACAGGCCGTGCTTTTTTTGAGAGGCCGAACTCAAGACTTGCAAGAAAAATTGCGGCAGGAAATGGAGCGAGCTGCGGACAGACTTGAGTTTGAAAAGGCCGCCATGTACCGGGATCGACTCAATGCGGTAGACAAGACTCTGGAAAAACAGCTGATGGTGTCAGCCCGTTTTCGTGATCAGGATGTTGTCGGCACGCATGAGGCCGGAGATAACCTTGGGTTGGCGGTACTCTTCGTAAGAGGTGGGCGGATGGTGGGAAGTCGCTGCTTTGTGTTCAAAAAACCGCAGAGTAGCTCTTCAGAGGTGGTGCGGGCGTTCATCTTGCAATACTACGAGCAGGGCAAACCGATCCCAGAAGAGATATTGATAAGTGAGCCATTGCCAGAGCAGGAATTGCTGGCCGAGTGGCTCTCAGACTTCAAAGGGAAAAGAGTGGGAGTAAGGTTTTCCAAAAGAGGAGAAAGCCGCCAATTGCTCGCCATGGCAGCACATAACGCGGCAAACTACCTGATGAGTGAGATGACACGGGCAACCGATCCTATTCCTGCTCTGGACCGCCTACGACAGCGGTTAGGACTGGAATCCATCCCCCATCGTCTGGAATGTATTGATATTTCCAATTTTCGAGGCAAGTTTCCGGTGGGCTCCCTGGTGGTTTTTCGGGATGGTGAACCGGACAAATCAGCTTACCGCCGATATCGCATCAAGACTGTCGACCAGATCGACGATACAGCGATGATGGCTGAAGTGCTACACCGGCGCTTTACCGATATGCCTAAGGAAGAGGGATTACCGGATTTGCTGGTGGTGGACGGCGGCAAAGCACAGCTGAATCAAGCACTGGGAGTCTTGAGAGAGCTGGATTTGGCAGATCTTATGCCCGTGGTGGCGCTGGCCAAGAAACCAAGGACCACCACGCAGGCCGAGGCAAATGCCACCGACAGACTGTATTTGCCAGGCAGAAAAAACCCGCTGGAGCTTAAGAAGGATCCCCCTTTGCTCCTTCTCCTCAGCCGACTCCGTGATGAAGCTCACCGGTTTGCCATTAGCTATTACCAGAAACGCCACCGGAAACGCGCACTTCAATCTCGTTTGGACGAGATTCGTGGAATCGGGCCCAAAAGACGTCGGGATTTGATTCGGTTTTTCGGCTCAGTAAAACGGTTGGCAGAGGCCCAGGTTGAGGAAATCAGCCAAGTTCCAGGGATAAGTTATAAATTGGCGGATAGCATTTGCACTGCGCTGCAAGGGGATGAGAAGGCTGGATAGAGGTTGCAAGGAGTAGACGCAGAGTGCAGATCGCCGAGCGAAGGAGAAAGAAATGTACTTTTTTTAAATCAAAGGGAGTAAGGTATGATTATAAAGGTGATATTGAAGTTTGAAGCTCAATGAAATATTCTTGTCACGCCATTGAACCGTGACGGGCAGTGACCAGTATAGAGAAGGAGAGATTGTAATATGGAGGAAGTCCGCGTACGTTTCCCACCCAGTCCCACGGGATATCTGCACATCGGCGGGGCCAGGACCGCCATTTACAACTGGCTTTTTACCCTGAAGACAGAGGGCACGCTGATCGTTCGCATAGAAGACACTGATGCTGAGCGCTCGACAGAGGAGTCCATAGGGGCTATCCTGGATGGACTGCGTTGGTTGGGGATAACCTGGGATGAAGGGCCTTATTTCCAGTCCGCCTATGCGAGCGATCATCGCCAGGCCGCCCAGAGACTTTTGGAAAGCGGGCATGCCTACAAGTGTTTCTGTACCCATGAAGAGTTGGAGCGCAAGCGGGAAGAGGCGAGAAAAAGAAAGGATGACTATCATTACGACGGAACCTGCCGCAATCGTTCTGCTGAGGAGATCGGTCGACTGGAGGAAGAGGGGTGTACCTATGTGATTCGTTTCAAGGTGCCCCGGGGTCCAGGAGGAGTGATTTTTGAAGATGCAGTATACGGGGTGATTGAGAAGAAGTACCGAGATATTGAAGATTTTGTCATCGTACGCTCAGACGGATCTCCCCTTTACGTCCTCTCCAATGCAGTGGATGATATCCGCGATCAAATTACTCACGTGATCCGGGGTCAAGACCATCTGGCCAACACGCCCAAACAGATTTTGATATATGAAGCCTTGGGGGAGAGGTTGCCCCGGTTCGCCCACATGCCGCTCACCCTGGATCCCCAAAAGCGCAAGATCTCCAAACGGGCTCATGGTGAAATGGTTGCCGTACAATACTATCGCGAACGGGGTTTCTTGCCTTGGGCACTGGTTAACTTTCTCGTTCTGCTGGGGTGGTCCACTTCGGATAATAGGGAGATTTTTTCCAAAGATGAACTGATCGATGCTTTTTCCCTGGAGGGCATCAATCGGGCTAACTCCGTGTTCGACATTCGTAAAGACGACCCCAAATTCTTCACCGATCCAAAGGCAATAAGCATGAATGCCCATTACTTGCGAACCATGCCGCTTGATGAGTTGCTGCCTTACGTGCAGGCGGAACTTGAGGCAGCCGGGTTGTGGAGTCCCTCGTTCGCCGGTGACAAGAGACCATGGTTTGAATCCACCGTGGACCTGATTCGCAGCCGCTACCATACCACCAAGGACTTTGCAAACTGGGGCCGACCTTACTTTGCAGATGATTTCCCCATGGAAGAAAAGGTGCTGCGCAAGAACATCCTGAAACATGCGAACCTCAAGAAATGGTTGCCTTTAATGGCGGAACGGCTGGAAGCACTGGCAGAGTTCACCCCTGATTCAGTAGAGCGGGCCATCCGTGGGCTGGCTAACGAGTTGGACGTCAGGGCGGGAATTCTCATCAACGGCGCTCGGACTGCTGTTACGGGGCAAGCTGCAGGGCCTGGTCTTTTTGACGTACTCGCCGCGGTGGGCAAAGAACGGGTTGTGCGGCGACTGCGAGAGGCCCCCGGTCTCTTTGAGGCCATGGAGTAATGGAATCAACATTTTAGGTGCCTCTTAATAGCCGTTCTCTTTTGTTGACACTCCTCCGAGACAAATCCCTGTTATCAGAGGTTGCTGGCACGTTTTTTGAAGGAGTCTTTCCTTGTAGTTGGAGAATAGTGTTATCCTTTGGCTGATGGTCTCGGGCTGTTGGTAATTCAGAAAATGGTATGCATCTGTGATGAGTTGGCCAGAGAGGAATAGGTGCTTAAATGACACTTGGTGAGCTGCCTACCGGTGGCCTTTATATTGATCTTGGTCTGGGGATTGTTGTCTTCTTGTTATTGTTCTATGAGATCGCCGTTCAGTATAGGACCAGAAAAAAAATAGCAGAATTGGAGAAAACAATTGTCACTTTTCAGCATGATCAAGGGGAGGTGTTAAAAAACCTGGAAGACAAGGCCAATACAGTGACGGACATGCTTTTTGCGAAGACAAAGCCGCTGGCAAACAAGCTCAACGAGCTATCCAAGAGAGCCAACGCGATCCTTGAGAGAAGTGAGGCGTTTCGCCAAGAGTTGGATGACAAGGTGGGGCCGCTGCAAGCCGCGATAGATGATACCAATACCAAGGTGAATTCTTCCCATGACGCTGTGAGGAAAGTGGTCCAAGAGGGTAAAAGCGAGATTGAAAGAATGGCAAAGGAGGTAGAGGGATTTGCAGAGGAAATTCAGCTAATGAAGAATTTCATCAGGGAGGGCAAAATTGATCTTGAGCTGTAGCCCATGAAAGAGAGCAACGCCACCATCCTGTTTGCCGACCTCATGAATTCCACGGAGTTGGCCAAGAACCTTACTCTCCAGGAATACGACGACATGCTGGTCAATTTCCAGGACACACTGTTTGAAGTCGTATCTCACCACCTGGACTACTTCGGCTACAAAGGGAATGGGATTGATTCGGAATGGTCAATTTCTGGCGATGAACTGAGAGTTTTCCTTTATTCTGAAAACATATACTTCGACATCAGTAATGCTCTGCTGATAGCTACGAAAATCAAACTTGCCTGGCTATCCTCAAACTATAACCAAAAAGTGTTAAGTGAACAGCGGTTGGTTTCGCGTATCGGCGCGGGCATCAATTGTGGCAAGGTCATTAAAGATGTCAGGCCATGGCGGGTGAAGATAGGCAAGGCGGAGCCCAATATTGAAGGCTACGCCATTAACCTGACCAAGCGTATCGAATCTGCCTCACGGGAGGGCAACGTTTATCAGATCATGGTAGGCGCCAGCCTTTACAAGAGATGCCAGCAAAACAGCCAAATCAATGTGACCTTCAGTAAGGCGAAGAGCTTGGTTTTTAAAGGGCTGGGTCAAAAGATACCAGTGTACGAGGTGACCTCATTCGTCAACTTCGAGATTCTATCTTCAATGCCGGTATCGCTCCAGAAAGGTCTTCTGGAGAAGATCGAAAACACTGTGCGGGACGCAATGCCTGAGCCGTGGGTTTTTATTGTTCTTTTACGTAGTTACATCTCGAAGTTAAACTCAAATAACGACGAAGACGTCGACCTCAAAGCCTTGGAGATCGGCCAACAGGCTCTGGAGGTGGTGGAGTATAAGCCGGTCATCTACAATATACTCGGTTGGCTTCACATCAACGGTAAAAACGTTCGGAATTTAGAGATGGCCTTTCACTACTTCGATCAGTGCCTCGGGTTGCAACCGAAAAATGAGGCAGCCCTCCTCAATCGGGCCAGAATTTTGGAAGAAATGGGTCAGATTGATCTTGCCCGACACGCCTACCAGGAGATCCTGTTTCAGAATCAACAGCACCCGGTGGCCCGCAGGAAAATAGCGGAATACCAATCCGCCCAATAAATATGAAGCAGTAATAGTTTCTCCCCATATGACCCACCTGAAGGTCGTCTACCTTAACTCGCTTCAGAAACTGATAGATGAGAAACTGGGGCCCCGCCCCTCAGGGGTGGGGACTGAGCGGCGCGGAGCGAGCGCGAATAAATGAAAGATGTGAAATGTGACATGGCGTCTTGCGCTTTGGGCTCTATAGCAATATGGGTTCAACGTCTTCTTCGCTGAGTTCCACCGAAACCGCCTGCTGAATGATATCTATGGCCACCACCAGTCGCGCCTTCTCGTTTTTCTTGCGCACTAAAATACCTTCACAACCGTATAGAGGGCCATTGACGATCTTGACTCGCATGCCTTCGTTCAGATAGGGGTGGGTGGTGAGCACGCTGGCGTTGCCAAGGAGCGTTATCAGACTGTTCATCTGACTATCGGGCACCGGGATGGGACCGTCCTTGGTCCGCACTATCCGGACGACGCCCGCTGTCTGTAAGATTTTGACCTGTTGGTAATTGTCAAGTACCGTATAAACAAAGAGATAGCCGGGGAAAATGGGTACCTGGATTTTCTTGCGTCGATCTCGGCGCCGACTCCAACGCTCTATTTGCGGTAAGAGGCACTCAAAGGATTTGGCCGATAGACGAGAATATACCTTGCTTTCGTGGCGGACCTGGGCGTAGATAGCGTACCAGGCGGGAGACATCTGAGAAGCCGGCTGGGTCATTTATTCAGTCCTAGTAAACCTAGTCCTCAAGGCCAGGTGAGAGTTGCATGTCTTTGCCGGAAAACCGGCAGCCCTTCAGCTGTTTCGATGATGGTATCGTCCCATTTTTGAGATTGTCAAGAGTAAATTGGACCGTTAAGACTATTCCCAGGATAGGGTTTTCGTTATGACTTGACAAAGATAGCTAAATTGACGAAATAATAGGGACCCTCAGAGAGACATCCACTTTGTTGCCTGTTTGTACAAATCATGAGGTCAACTGAGGCTGATCATTGCCCGATGTTTTCAGTCGGGAGGGGACCTGCATGCGCGGGTCCCGCGGACCTGCACCGGAGTATTGTTGTCCATTGTTAAGATGTCCATCATAGCAACTACCCCCAAACCCCACAACAGGCTGGCCAACCGTCAGCAGGCTGCGGTCTGATGAGGCCGACATGGAAACGGCTAATATGGCTCAGTTGGAAGTTCAAGACCTACATTTAAGCTTCGGTGGCTTGACCGCTCTCAACGGTGTCAGTCTGGCGGTGGATCCCGGTGAAATTTTCGCCATCATAGGACCCAACGGCGCCGGCAAGACCTGCATCTTGAACTGTATTTGCAGATTCTACTATCCAGACAAGGGAAAAATTTTATTCGAAGACCGAGATGTCACTCAATTAGCCCCACATAAAGTTGCAGGAATGGGTATAGCCCGGACCTTTCAGAACATAGAACTGTTTCAAGGAATGACCGTGCTGGACAATATAAAGCTCGGAGCACACGTTCACCTGCGATCTGGTTTCCTTAGCGGCGGCTTTTATTGGGGCAAAGCCCGCAAAGAGGAAGTAAAACTCCGCCGGGAGATTGAGGAACGCATTATTGACCTGTTGGAGATTCAGGCTATTCGGAAGAAAATCGTAGGCACGCTGCCATATGGGCTGCAGAAACGTGTGGAACTGGCCCGGGCCTTGGCAATGCAGCCAAGAATTCTGCTCTTGGACGAACCCATGGCAGGTATGAATCTGGAAGAAACAGAGGACATGGCACGCTTCATCTTGGACATAAACGAGGAACGGAGAGTGGCCATAGTTCTCATCGAACATGATATGGGAGTGGTGATGGATATCTCTGATCGCGTGTTCGTACTGGACTTTGGCACCAAGATTGCCGAGGGCCCACCGGAAGAGATCCAGCATAATGAGCATGTGATCAATGCCTACCTGGGAGGCTCTGACGCGGCTTTTTCCAAACTAGGATTCTAGATCATCGGGAGCGAGCTGATTGGACCCCACGACAAAGGATATTGAGGGTAAACCACTTCCCCTTTTGCTGCAACGCAATGCGCTTCGTTACGGTGACCGTCGGGTGGCTTTGCGGGAGAAGGAATACGGCATCTGGCAAACGGTGAGCTGGCAAAGCTATTACGATCATGTGAAAAGATTTGCCCTAGGCCTTAAGGCTCTGGGACTGGGGAAGAACGATAAAATAGCCGTTATCGGCGATAATCGTCCCGAATGGCTTTATGCAGAACTGGCCACACAATCCCTCGGCGCCATTCCACTGGGAATTTATCAGGACTCCATCCTCACAGAGGTGGCTTACATTATTAACCACTCTGAGGCTCGGGTTGTAGTTGCAGAAGACCAAGAACAGGTGGACAAGATCCTCGAGATGAAGGCAGAGCTACCTTTACTGGAGAGAATCGTATACACCGATCGCAAAGGAATGCGCCACTATGGGGACGAAGAGTTAATCTACTTTCTCGATGTGGAAGAGATCGGCGAAAAATATGAGCGTGAACACCCAGGGGAATTCGAGGAGGGCCTCCGAACATTAGAAGATGCGGATGTAGCCCTGATCTCCTACACCTCGGGTACCACAGGTTTTCCCAAGGGTTCCCTGCTTACTCACCGCAACATGTTAAAGATGGCTCTCAATCTGCATGCGGTGGATCCCAAATATGAAAGTGACGAATTCGTTTCCTTCCTTCCTTTACCCTGGATTGGCGAACAGATGATGGCGGTCTCCAGTGCTTTGGCTATTGGATTCACCGTGAACTTCCCTGAGGAGCCGGAAACCGCCACGGAAGATTTGTATGAGATAGGTCCACACGTGATGTTTTCGCCGCCACGGGTCTGGGAGGGGCTCTCCAGGTCGGTGATGGTAAAGCATCTGGATGCCAGTTGGCTCAAGCGAGTTGTCTACAACTTGGCCATGCCTGTTGGCTACCGCATGGCTGACTTCAAGTTTGCCAAACAGAAGCCCCCCCTTGGCTGGCGTCTGCTGTACGGCCTCATGTACCTGTTGGCATTCCGGGCGCTCAAGGATCGTCTCGGTTTTGCCCGGTTACGTAGTGCCTCCACCGGTGGTGCCGCTCTGGGACCAGATGTGTTTCGTTTTTTTCATGCTTTAGGGGTAAATCTGAAACAGATCTACGGTCAAACCGAGATTTCCGGAATATCCTGTATTCACCGTGACGGTGATATTGACTTCGACAGCGTAGGAAAACCAATACCGGAGACTGAAATTCTGATCCACAATCCAGACCCCTCGGGGGTAGGTGAGATCGTCTGTCGAAGCCCGGCTCTCTTTCAGGGTTACTACAAGAATGACGAAGCCACCAAGGAGACTCTCAGAGATGGCTGGTTACACTCGGGCGATGCAGGTTACATAAACGAGGCCGGCCATCTGATCTGCATTGATCGTATCTCTGACCTCATGCGTCTCGAAGATGAGACCCAGTTTTCTCCCATGTACATAGAGAACAAATTGAAGTTCTGTCCCTACATTGTTGAAGCTGTGGTGCTGGGGCATCAGAAGCCTTATGTAACTGCCATGATTTGTATAGATTTTAAACATACGGGCAAATGGGCTGAGGATCGCCGCATTGGTTACACCACCTACACCGATCTGGCTGGCAAGGAGCAGGTATACGACTTAATTGAGGGGGAGGTGGTTCGGGTCAACCGCAGCCTGCCGCAAGGGGCCAGGATAGTGAAGTTCCTTCTTTTGTACAAAGAGCTTGATCCGGATGATGAAGAACTCACTCGGACTAAGAAGGTGAGGCGCAAGTTCATCAATGAAAAATATGCCAAGGAGATCGCAGGCCTTTACAGTGAGCGAGAAAGCCTGGACATCGAGTCCGTGATCCGCTATCAGGATGGCAAAACGACCACATTGAGAACCAACCTGCAGGTACGGACGGTGAGGTCTCCAGAGGAGTATACGGCAACAGAGCGGGTTTCCTGGTGGAAGAGGGTTTTTGGGAAGTAGGGCAGAGGGAAGATTGCGAATTTCGAATTTCGGGTTGCGGATTTCAAAAAACAAAAAGCGAAGATTTTCCTGTGGGAGCGGCTTTTAGCCGCGATCTTGCGATCTCAACGATTTTTCTAATTCTCTAATTTTCTAATTAACGATCTTCTACAAATGTTCAGTGACGGGGTGTAGAGATGAGTCCGGGATTCCTCCATTTTAGTCAACTTGTTGTCACAGGCTTGGTCGTTGGCAGCGTCTACGCCCTGGTGGCTTTGGGCTTTGTGCTGATATACAAGGCCACCAGCGTAATCAACTTCGCCCAGGGCGAGTTTGTTCTGATGGGGGCTTACGTTTGTCTCTGGGTGGTGGTAGATATGCAAATTCCTTTCGTATGGGCCTTTTTGATCACCATGGCCTTTTCTGTGGTTCTCGGTCTGCTGGTAGAACGGTTGATGCTCAGGCCGCTAATCGGGGAGCCCATTATCACTATAATAATGGTGACCATTGGGCTCGCTACCGTGCTCAAAAGCATCGTTACCCTTTTTTGGGGAACCCAGATAAAAGTGTTTCCTCAGATTTTTCCCCAGGAACCCCTGAGATTCCAGGGTATTGTAGTCTCTGAAGTATATCTCTGGACTTTTGGGTTTGCCCTGCTTTTTATGGCTGTTTTTGCTGCGTTTTTCAAATACTCCCGGGCGGGCATTGCCATGCGTGCCACTGCAGATGACCAGCAGGTTGCTCAATCCATGGGAATCAGCGTCAAAAAGATCTTTGCCATATCATGGTGTATAGCCGCGGCGGTCTCTGCGGTGGGTGGCATTCTCATAGGCAACATCAATGGTATCAACATAACTCTGGCCGATTTCGGCCTCAAAGTGTTCCCGGCGGTTATTCTAGGAGGTCTCGACAGTATTGTTGGGGCAATCATCGGTGGGCTGGCCATTGGCATACTGGAAAATCTTATGGGTGGATACCTTGATATCTACTTCGGTGGTGGGGTCAAGGAGGTGGCACCCTTTGTGGTGCTGGTGGTGATTCTGATGATCAAGCCCTACGGCCTTTTCGGGACGGTGGAAATCGAGAGAGTCTGATAGGCGCAAAGCGCAGAGCGTTTTATCCTCATACTCTATTGAAACGAGATGACAAATATCGATGCCCACAGGTTTATTTCATAGCACCTACCAAGAAGACGAGAAGATCTTCCGGACCGTCTGGCTCAAGTGCTGGATGGGGGGACTTCTGCTGTTTCTCTTTATAGGGTTTCCTTTTGTTGCTCCTTCGCTGAGCGGAGTTTTCGGCTTTAGCGTGCAACATATGGCCAACATGATTGGCATTTATATCATTGGCGCACATGGCCTCAATCTCCTCACCGGATTCACCGGCCAGATTTCCCTGGGACATGGAGCATTTATGGGAGTCGGTGCTTACACCTCGGGAATTCTTTTTATGAAAGCAGGATGGCCGTTCTGGCTCTCGCTTCCAGCCGCAGGCCTGGTAACGGCGGGAGTGGGAATGATTTTCGGAGTGCCTTCCCTGCGCTTGCGTGGGCTCTATCTGGCCATCGCCACCATGGCAGCCCAGTTTATTATTGGCTACGCTATGCGCAACTGGACTTCACTCACCGGCGGCAGTGGTGGGCTGAATGTGGACCGCCCAAGTTTCTTTGGTTTTACCCTGGACACTGACCTGCACTACTACTACTTAATATTGATCTTGACGATTGTTGCAACCCTTTTCCTGAAGAACCTCCTGCGGACCAGAACCGGTCGGGCCATGGTGGCGGTCCGCGACCGCTATCTTTCCGCAGAGATCATGGGAGTCAATCTGTTCAAATACCGACTCTTGGCATTTGGCATCAGCTCCTTTTACGTGGGTGTGGCCGGTGGGTTGTTTGCTCACTACAACCTGGTCGTCAGTGATGAGCACTTCACCATGTGGCTTTCCATTCAATATTTGGCCATGGTGATTATCGGTGGCTTGGGGCATGTATTGGGGGGTATCTTCGGTACAATCTTTATGGTATTACTGCCTGAAGTGCTTCGGATTCCAACCGAGATACTCAGCAATATCTACCCCAACATTTTTGCTATTTTTGGAACCCTGAGGGAACTGGTATTCGGCCTGGTGATCATTCTCTTTCTCATTTTCGAACCGGATGGGCTTGCTGCCCGCTGGCACACCATCCGCGCCTACTGGAAGCTGTGGCCTTTTTCCTATTAATGTGAGAAAATACTTTGCTTGGAAATTTTGGGAGAGGAGGTGAAAGGGAACGGGAAGAAAACCCTCCACGGGAGCAAAACTGGAAAAAGAGTGGCACCATTCTGAGGTGGCCACCCAACTGACACTTCAACATAGAGGGGGAGGGAGATAATGAAAAGGATAAAGACTTACCACTGGTTCTGCATACTGTTGCTCGTGGCTGGACTGACATTCTGGGGCTGTGCAAAGAAAGAGGCAGAACCTATCAAGATCGGCGGTATTTTCGATATCACCGGCCCCACGTCGGCGGTGGGCAAGGATTACGCCCAGGCGTGCAAGGATGCCGAACAATACATCAACGAAAACGGTGGAATCAATGGCCGCAAGATTCAACTTATTGCCAATGACTATGCCTACAAGATTCCCGAAGCAGTCAACCTTTATAAACAGTACAAGGATGTGGACAAGGTTTTTGTAATTCAGGGCTGGGGCACTGGTGACACCAACGCCCTCAAGGCGCAGGTGGCGAAAGATAAGATTGTCTATATCTCCGCCTCCTACGATTCGGCCCTTTGTGACCCGGCGAAGACCCCCTACAATTTTTTCGTGGTAACGTCATACTCCGACTGCATCCGGTTGGCTATGCAGTTCGTCAAGGAGCAAGGAGCCAAAAAGGTGGTCTTCACCTATCCTGACCATCCTTACGGCAAAGCGCCCATACCTGCCGGCAAGGCAATGGCAAAGGAGTTGGGACTTGAAGTAGGACCCGACGAGATTGTAGGTCTCAGGGCCATCGACGCCACAAGCCAACTGCTTCACATGAAGGAGTTCGACCCTGACTGGGCCTGGATTGGCGGCACAACCCCGTCTGCCTCGGTTACGGTAAAAGACGCCGTGAAGTTGGGCCTCAATACCAAGTTCATCTCCAACATCTGGGGCTTCGATGAGAATCTTCTGCAACTCCTGGGCGACGCCGGCAGCGAGAGAATCTACGGTATGTCGCCGGTCGCCATGTACGGCGTTGACGTGCCGGGAATGAAGCCGATACTTGAATTTAACAAGAAGAACTCCCCCGATGCTGTCCATACGGTCCGCTACATCCAGGGCTGGACGGCCATGATGGTAATGTGGGAAGGCCTTAAGAGGGCTGATAAGGCTGGCCAGCTCAACGGCCCCGGCCTGAAAGCGGCGCTTGAAACCTTGAAGGATTTTGACACCGGGGGCCTCGCGCCACCCATTACCTACAGCCCAACGGACCACAGACCGGCCATGTCCGCCACCATCTACAAGATGAGCCAGGGTAAGCTCGTACCCGTCAAAAAGGTGTCCATCGCCAGGGAGGACCGCTTTCTCGGTTGGTAATGATGATGAAAAGGCGCATGGCGCAAAGCGCATGGCGTATCTCGTCATTACGCCAGGCGCTAGGCTCTCTGCGCCATGTGTTCTTCTTGTTCTCCTCGCTTTGCTAACAGCGAGTGGGTGCATCTATTTTAAGCCCCATTTGACTGCAACAGAGCTAAGTGAACGACTTCGGTACAGCCATGACCGAGCCCTGGAAGAGCTGGTGGATATAACCATGGCATGCGGCTATAGGGCGGTGAACGGCGAGGGGCAGGCGCGGCAGGTCCTGGAGCTGGATCGTTCGAACCCCGGAGTTATTCATCGCCAATTCTTCGAGGTTCAGCCGAGGAGTGAAGGTCTGTCCGAGGTATTCTTCCTGGAAAACAAAGGGTCAGTTGACCAAACACAGTTCAGCCGATTTCCCCGCCATCTGCGCAAAGCCATCCGGGAATTTCTGGAGGGATTACCCGAGACAAGAAGTGAGGAGTTTAGACCGCTGCTGGTACGACAGGAAAAGCTGTCACGTTCGATGATCATATATGAAAAAAGCAACGGAGCGCGG
>CP070843.1:0-3137 GCA_020350905.1 Deltaproteobacteria bacterium | reverse complement strand
CCTGTCTTCACATTCTGAGAGGGCATTATGCAGTCTTTCGGAAATTTGTACCAATTCCATCTTGAACAACCTTAGTTATCCTAATGCTATTTATCAGTCAACATCAAGGTGGTCGGAAGACTTGACCATAGAATCGGAATGAGGGAATGCTCAGCCGGGATGTGAACTGCCAAATATTGGGGCAAATTCCTGCAGCTCGAGAGTTCACATAGCTTGCCATGAGGTAAAGCCTAAGAACACAAGGATTTACTCAACATCTGTTCTGCAATGTATGACCTGGCCGAGGCTCGGGAGGCAGGAATCACCTCAAGTGGTCCCACGCTGTCCACCTGAGAGCTAATGCACTATTTTCTCAAACTCAATGAGTTGTCTGGTCAATGTTTCCTCAGCCTTCATCGTAGATTTCTGTCACAACATTCCTGAACCATGGGGGTCTTTGAAGCAAAACATACATGAGAATCACCCCAAGAATGGGGAAAGGCACGATGGTATCCACCATTGCCAGGAAAATAAGGCCGAGGAGGGATTTTGTCTTGAGCTTCATATGCAGAAATCACCTTTGGCAGTGTTGACGGCTTCAGAGAGCGGCACAGAACCCAAAAAGCAAAGCCACTTTCTGAGTTCCGTAACAATCTGTCCCGGAATCTTCGGCCCAAGTGCCGGAAGAATGCCATACTCATTATCGGAAGCATCGCCAATATGGCGAGAGTTTCACCTTGATCACGCGGACGATTTCTTTCGCTTCCTGCAGTCCCCAGTCTGGTTTTAATCCATTGGGAAACGGCTCAGGTTCTTGCAGATCGAGGTCCACCCCCGTGACGCCAGTGATGGAGGCAAGCCATCCGCTCCTATTTCTCCGGCGAAGCCTTTGCCAGGATAGACGGTTCGGGGATCCTGATGAATGGACACAAACAGGACTCGTGAATCATTACGAAATATCTCATACAAACCATCTCCTGCATGTGCGTCGGTGTCAATAATCAAGACCCTTTCGAGCCCAAAATTGCTCAACAAATTCTCGGCACAGATTCCCACATCACTGAAGACACCAAACCCTTTTTCGCGCTCCCTGTTTGCATGTTGCACGCCTCCCCCGATTACAAAGGCCTTGTCGTACTTTCCAGTTTGAACCAGTTCCCCCGCATATTTTCCGGCTCCAGCCAGAAGCTTTGCAGCTCTGACTAGACTTGGGGAAAGAGGCGTGTCGTATGGGTCTTTTCCTTCACACTTCTCAACGCGTTGAATGTACTCTTCGGTATGGATGAGTCTAAGGTCCGCCTCTAGGGCGTATGGCGGTTCGACAACCTCAAAGTCATCATGGTCGCCGAGCGAGTGCTCAAATAAATCAATGAAATTCCGATATCGATCCTGAGTAAGAACGTGTCCGAGGTCGTATTCCCTTAGATTGTCACTGTAGAGAATGGCAAATTTGTTCATCTGACTGCAGGTCCTCTTCGTAAGTCAAGCACCTCGCGTGGTAGCAAACGGTGGGATATGCGAACTAATCGATAGACGCACCACGTAGGAATGCCGCAATTTGTGTAACAAAAGTTGGGCTTTCAGAGGTATTTTCCCAGTTTGATGTAAATCTCGAAAAGTCCTCCATAATACTTGTAGGTCACAGACGGTGAGAAAAGACGAGAGTAAGCATACCAGTCGTTACTTGCTTTCTGCAGATAGTGCAATAGAAGCCACTCGTAGAGACCGCCCTTACGCACGGTTCTGAGACCGGCGCAGATGTAGGCTTGGCAGCGAGGTTCACCATGCTTTCCATACCTTCTCAGATCGACTCCCTTGTTTGTCGGTCCCTTCGGATGGAGCAGACAGCCCACACTCTGCTGATTGTCGTCAAGAAAAGCCAGAAAACGGCAGGAGACGTCAGCAAGCTCCTGTCTGGCCATGTGCTCTCTGTACAGCGGCAGATCACCTCTGCCCCTTACCATGGCATCAAAGGCAGCCCTTCTCCGGCTGTACTTTCTCCTTAGAACTTCGCGGTCCTGTTGAAAGTTGTCGCAACAACCGGCACACGATCGTTGACCGTCCAGTTGGCACATGAAGGATACGTTGACTACCGTGATAAGCCCCTCCATCACACAAGAGCGATCAATGATCGAACACTCCTGCTTGGCATTGGACATGCAGTCCAGATGGATCCGAGCTTCCTGTGGGCCGATAACGGAGGCTTTCTTCAATTCTGCTAGAAGTCGAATGGTGTTTCGATCTCCACTTCGATCTCCACGTCCAACCATGATCACAACCGTCAGGAGTCAGTTTGGCAACTGCTGTTGTGGGAATAACGCTGGAAAAAATCTGCGGTGCCGAGGAATCCCGATGAAGTTTCCTATCACGGGTTTGTGCAGATACAAAAACCATGGGATGGAAATGAGCATACACCGAGCACCAGGGAAGTCATCGAAGACGGAAACGGCTCATAAACATCTGAAGATTGCAGCCAAGTTGTCGACCATCCTTGATCAGGTTGCCCCAAATCTTCAAAGGGGTATCAAGAATCGTTGAACAAACTCAGTTGTCTGTCGTCATTTGTTTCTTTCTTGCTTTTAGCAGCTTTGCGACGGGCCTCAGAGCGCCGCGCCTTTCTCTCTTGAGCTCGTTGCTCTTCGATGCGGCGGTGTTCGTCTATTAATCTCTCTAGCTCCTCAGCTTCCTCACCCTCAACGACTTCAATCACAAGCTCCTTTTCCATCAGCATGCCTCTTGGAAGAATCAAGCCTTCTGGCGTCTCGAGAAACATGAACGCGTCGCTGATCTCCTTGCTGCAATAACCTTCCGCTCCCACTACCAAATCACACGCCTTCTCTATCTGAGTCGCTTTGTTCCCGACAGTTGACTTTTTTGTCCGGAAAAACTCACAGATGGTGTCGGGCGTGATGTGATTTTCACTTTCTGGGTCGAACAGAAAATTCAACCGCGCAATCACATAGATAACGGCAGCAGCCCAGATCTCTGTCCTCCCCCGTGTGATGGATAGCTTACGCATTCGTCCAAGCTTTTCGCATAACTTCAAAGCATAGCCGGCAAACTCCACATTCAGATGAAGGTCGCAGAATGCGCTGACCATTCCCCTAATCTCATTCAGTCTTTGTTGCTTCTCAATCTTGGCCATGAACTCTCCTCTG